>NZ_LISX01000022.1 GCF_001905465.1 Kitasatospora sp. CB01950 | reverse complement strand
ACCCGCCATCAACTCCCGCAACTCACCCAACAACACCTCCATCGTCGTGTGGTCCTGCACCAGGTGATGGATCCGCAGGAGTCCCAGCCACTGGCCGGTGCCGGGCTCCTGCCCGGTGTGCACCCGGATCAGCGGTGCCTCGTTCAGCTCGATCCGGGTGCTCGCGGCCGCCAGCAGTTGTTCGACCGGGTCAGCGCCGCGGGGGTCGATCTCCACATGTTCGACGGGCAGCCGGGCGTGCCGCAGCACCACCTGGACGGGCTCGCGCAGGCCCTCCCACACGATCGCGGTGCGGTAGATGTCGTGCCGGTCGACGGCCACCTGGAAGGCGTCGAGGAACGACTCCAGGCGCCTGCGGGAGTCGAAGGCGAGCACTATGGGCATCGCGTAGACGTCGACCGCGTCCTGATCGGCCATCAGGTGGTGGAAGACAATGCCCTCCTGGAGCGGCGCCAGCGGATACACGTCCGCGATGTTCGCCGCACCACCCTCCACCGCGGCCGCGATCCGAGCGATCTCCGTCTCGTCCAGCTCCACCAGCGGCAGCATCTCCGGGGTGATCTCCACCGCGCCCGCCGGAATCAGGTTGGGCGGCACCGTCACCGGGGCCGGGCCGGCCGCGCCCGCCAGGGCGGCGGGTGTGGGGTTGCGCAGCAGGGTGCGGATGGAGATCGACACGCCTCGGGCCCGCAGGTACTCCACCAGGGAGACCGCCAGCAGGGAGTGACCGCCGAGCGCGAAGAAGTTGTCCTCGACCTCGACCCGTTCGACGCCGAGGGCGTGGGCGAAGGCCTCGCAGAGGATCTCCTCCTGTGCCGTGGCCGGTGCCCGTCCACTCTCCCGGGTCCGGTCGGCGGCGGCGGCCTGGGCCGGGTCGGGGAGCGCGGCGCGGTCCAGTCGCCCGTCCGGGGTCAGGGGCAGTGCATCCAGGACGGTGACGGTCGCGGGCACCAGGTACTCCGGCAGCCGGGCGGCCAGAAAGTCCAGGAGGTCCGGTTCGGCGGTTCGCTCCGCCCCGGGCAGCAGGGTGACGTAGCCGGCCAGGGCGCCGCCGCGGACCGCGACCGCCGCCCGGGCGACGGCGGGGTGGCCGGCCAGTACGGCTTCGGCCTCGGCCGGGTCGATCCGCAGGCCGCGGGACCTCGCCTGCCCGTCCGTCCGCCCGGCGAACACCAGCTCGCCGTCCACGGTCCGGCGGGCCCGGTCGCCGGTGCGGTACATCCGCGCGCCGGGCTCGAACGGCGAGGCCACGAACCGCTCCGCCGTCGGGCCCGGGCATCCGGCCAGGCCGCGCGGCAACTGCGGCCCTGCGACGTAGAGTTCGCCGACCACGCCGAGCGGGACCAGGGACAGGTGCCGGTCGAGCAGGTGGACGCGGGTGGTGGCCGCCGGGCCGCCGGTGAGTTCCAGTTCGGCGTCGGCGGGCGCGTGCAGCGGGAGCACCCGCGCGTTCAGCGTCGTGCGGGCGCGTTCGGCCAGTGGTGACGGCAGAGCCTCGCCCGCGCAGAACACCGTCCGCAGGTCTGTGCCCGCCGTCACGGCCCGTTCGTGGAGCAGGAGTTCGAGCATCGTGGGGGTGAGCTGGGCGACCGTCACGGCCCGGTCGCGGATCAGTTCCGCCAGGTACGGGGCGTCCCGGTGGCCGTCCGGCCGCACCAGGACGGCGGCGGCGCCGTACACCAGCGGCCACCAGAGTTCCGCGGCGGCCCCGTCAGCCCACAGCGGGCGCTGCTGGAGCACCCGGTCGGCGGGCCGGAGCGGGTGCTCCGACTGCCGTGCGGCCAGCCAGTCAACCAGGGCCCGATGCGTGCTCAGCACCCCGGGCCGGTCGGCCGACCGGGCCAGCCGGGCCGCCTGGTCCGGCAGCGGGACGTGCGCGGGCACCCCGGCCGCCGGGTCGTCGGGGCCGTCCAGCAGGACGACGGCGGGGTGCGCCGGCAGTGCAGCGGCCGACTCGGCCGTGGTCAGCACGTGGTCGGCGGCCGCCAGCAGCGCCGTGATCCGCTCGGCGGGCTCACCCGGTTCGATCACCAGGTGGACGGCACCGGCTCTCCAGACGGCCAGCAGGGCGGGCACCAGCTCGGCGGTGGGCACTGCCACGGCGACCACCGCTTCGGGGGTGACGCCCCGGGCGGTCAGGCGGCGGGCGTGCGCCGCCGCCCGCAGTTCCAGTTCCGCGTAGGTCAGCCGGGCGTCCTCGGCGATCACCGCGACGCCGTCGGGGGTGCGCGCCGCCTGTTCGGCGATCAGCTGGGGGACGGTCGGCCTGGTCGGCATCCAGTCGGTGGCGTGCCGCTCACCAAGCAGGCTGCGGCGTTCGGCGGAGTCGAGGACGTCCACGGCGTGCAGTGCGGTGTGAGGCTGCGCGGCCAGCGTTTCGAGCACGCGGGTCAGCCGGGTGGCGAGCCGTCCCGCCGAGTCCGGGTCGAACAGGTCGGCGGCAGCGGTGAGCACGCCGCGGAGGCCCGCCGGGGCACCGTCGGCGTCGAAGGCCTCGCCCAGGACCAGGTTGAGATCGAACTTGGCGCTCGGCGCCCCGAGGGCCAGCTCGTCGGAGCGCAATCCCGGCGCCCGCAGCAGCCCGGCGGCCGCCGTCGTGCTGCTCTGCACCGTCAACATGACCTGGACCAGCGGATGATGGGCGGCCGAGCGGGCCGGGGCCAGCGCCTCCACCAGGGACTCGAACGGAACCTCATGGTGTCCGAGGGCGCTCAGCGTGCCGGCCCGGACCCGGTCCAGCACCTCGCCGAGCGTCGGGTCGCCGGAGAGGTCGGTGCGGACGACCAGGGTGTTGACGAAGAAGCCGATCAGATCGTCGAGAGCCTCGTCGGTGCGTCCGGCGACCGGCGCGCCGATCGGGATGTCGGCGCCCGCGCCGACCCGGTGCAGCGTCACCGCCAGCGCGGCCTGCAACACCATGAACAGGGTGGCGCCGCGCTCCCGCGCCAGCTCCGCCAGCCGCCGGTGCGTCCCGGCCGGTATCCGCAGCACCGCGCTGTGCCCGCGGTGCGACGCGACGGGCGGGCGCGGCCGGTCGAACGGCAGCTCCAGCAGCTCCGGCGAGCCGGTCAAGGTCCGCTTCCAGTAGGCCAGTTGGGTGCTCAGCAGGCTCTGCGGGTCGGCCTCGTCGCCGAGCACCTCCTGCTGCCAGAGCGTGTAGTCGGCGTACTGCACCGGCAGCGGCTCCCACTGCGGCGCCCGGCCCGCGCGGCGGGCCGCGTACGCCTCCGACAGGTCACGGGCCAGCGGGCCCGTCGACCACTCGTCCCAGGCGATGTGGTGGACCACCAGCAGCAGGACGTGCTCCTCCGGGTGGACGACGAACAGCCAGGCCCGGATCGGGATCTCCGTCGCCAGCTCGAAGGCGTGGGCGGCCGCCCGGGCCACCGCGCCGGCCAGCTCCGCCGCCGTGACGCTCTCGCCCGGCAGGTCGGCGGCCGGCTCGACAGCCGGCAGGTCGGCCGACAGGTCCGCCCAGAGCTCCTCCAGGGTCCGCAGGGTGCCGGTCGCGGGCTCCGCGCCCACGACCCGGACCACGGCCGGCTCCCAGGACAACTCATCGACGGCCAGGACCTGTTGGCGGGGCCGGCCGTCGACGGCGGGGTACACCGTGCGCAGCACCTCGTGCCGGCCGATCACGTCCCGCAGGGCCGCGGCCAGCGCCTCCCGGTCGAGGGTGCCGGTCAGCCGTACGGCGAGCCGGTTGTGGTAGTCGGCGTTCGGCCCCTCCAGCTGTGCGAGGTACCACAGCCGGCGCTGCGCGGACGACAACGGGATCATCGGGTCTCCTCCTGCCGACGCATGGGCCGCAGTGCGGGCCTGGCCTTCCGCTGCTCCCCGGCGCGGTCGGCGAGCCAGGCCGCGAGTCCGGCCGGGGTGGGGGCCTCGAAGAGCGCCGGTATCGGCACGTCGACGCCCATGGCGGTGCGCACCCGGCTTGCCAGCCGCATCACCTGCAGGGAGTGCCCGCCGAGTGCGAAGAAGTCGTCGTCCACCCCGACGGCCGGCAGGCCGAGCGTCCGGGCAAAGGCCTCGCACAGCACCGCCTCCCGGTCGTCGGCCGGTGCGCGGCCGCCGCCCGCGAGCGCCGCGAAGTCGGGCGCGGGCAGGGCCTTGCGGTCGAGTTTGCCGTTCACCGTGACGGGCAGCGCGTCCAGCACCACCACGGCGGGGACCAGTTGGCGCGGCAGCCTGGACCCGACGAACGCCCTTACGGTGTCCGCGAGTTCACTGCCAACCGGGCCCGGGCCGGGGACGACGTAGGCGATCAGGCGCGGGTCGCCCGGGGTGTCCTCCCGGACCACCACGGCGGCCCGGGCGACCCGCGGGCAGGCGGCCACCGCGGCCTGCACCTCGCCCGGCTCGATCCGCAGGCCGCGGATCTTCACCTGCTCGTCCGTCCGCCCCAGGTACTCCAGTTGGCCGTCCGCGTTCCACCGCGCCAGGTCGCCGGTGCGGTACATCCGGCCGCCGGCCTCGAACGGGTTCGCCACGAACCGCTCCGCCGTCAGGCCGCCGCGCCCCGCGTAGCCGCGCGCCAACTGCACGCCCGCGACGTACAGTTCGCCGCGCACGCCGACCGGCGCGGGGCGCAGCCCGGGGTCCAGGACGTACGTCCGGGTGTTGGCGACAGGCGCTCCGATCGGCACCGGCGCGCCCGGCCGGTCCGGCCGGCACTGGTACGCCGTCACGTCCACCGCCGCCTCGGTGGGCCCGTACAGGTTGTGCAGCTCCACGGTCGGCAGCACCTCGAAGAACCGGTCGCGCACCCCGGCGGTCAGCGCCTCACCGGAGCACACCACCCGGCGCAGGCCGCCGCAGCCGGTGGCGGTCGGCTCGGCGAGGAACGCCTCCAGCATCGAGGGCACGAAGTGCGCCGTGGTCACCCCTGCCGTACGGACCAGCTCCGCCAGGTACCCGGGATCGCGGTGCCCGCCCGGCTTGGCCAGGACCAGCGCGGCGCCCTCCAGCAGCGGCCAGAAGAACTCCCACACCGACACGTCGAACCCGAACGGGGTCTTCTGCAGCACCCGGTCGGCGGCCGTCAGCCGGTAGCGCGCCTGCATCCACGACAGCCGGTTCACGATGGACTCGTGCGCGACCACCACGCCCTTGGGCAGGCCGGTCGACCCCGAGGTGAAGAGGACGTAGGCCGGGTGCCGCGGCAGCAGCGCCACCGCCGACGGCGTCGCCGCCCCGGCGCCGTCCGGCACCACCGAGTCCACACCGAAGTCCGCCACCCGCGCCCGCTGCGCCGCGGAGGTGACCACCGTCCGCGCGCCCGCGGCGCCCAGCAGGTGGCCGATCCGCTCCGCCGGGTGCTCCGGGTCCACCGGCAGGTAAGCGGCGCCCGCTTTCAGCACGCCCAGCAGCGCGGCCACCAGGTCGACGCCGCGCTCCAGGCACACGCCCACCACCGACTCCGGGCCGACGCCCCGGTCCGCCAGCCGGTGCGCCAACCCGTTCGCCCGCGCGTCCAGTTCGGTGTACGTCAGCGAGGCGCCGTCGGCCACCACCGCGACCGCGTCGGGCGTCCGCGCCACCTGCTCGGCGAACGCGTCCGGGAGCGTCCCGGTCGGCACCTTGACCGCGGTGTCGTTCCAGTCCGCCACCACCTGCCGGCGCTCCGCCGGGTCCATCACGTCGACCGCGCCCACCCTGGTGTGGGGGTCGGCCGCCAGCAGGTCGAGCACCCCCGTCCACCGCCGGGCGATCCGGGCGGCGGTCTCCGTCTCGAACAGGTCCGCCGCGGCGACCAGCACCCCGTGCAGACCGGCCGGGGCGCCATGCTCGTCGAAGACCTCGCCGACCAGGACGTCCAGGTCGAACTTGGCCGCCGACACCTCGACCGTCAGCCCGCGGCCGCGCACCCCGGGCAGGTCAAGCACCGCCTCGGCGGTGTTCTGGAGGGTGAGCAGCACCTGGAACAGCGGGTGGCGCGCCATCGAGCGGACCGGGGCCAGCTCCTCGACCAGCCGCTCGAACGGCACGTCCTGGTGGGCGAACGCATCCAGGCTCCGGCTGCGGACCCGCGCCAGCAGGTCCGTGAAGGCCGGATCGCCCGTCAGGTCGGTGCGGATCACCAGGGTGTTGACGAAGCATCCGACCAGGTCGTCCGCCGCCTCGTCGGTACGGCCGGCGACGGCCGTACCGATCGGGATGTCGGTGCCCGCGCCCAGCCGGTTGAGCAGCACGGCCAGGGCGCCCTGCAGCACCATGAAGAGGGTGACGCCGTGGTCGCGGGCCAGGGTTCGCAGGCGCCGGTGCGTTTCGGCATCGACCTCGAAGTCGGCCCGGAGGCCCCGGTGGGAGGCGCGTGCCGGGCGCGGCCGGTCAACCGGCAGCTCCAGCGCCTGCGGCAGGTCCGCCAACGTCTCGCGCCAGTGGGCGATCTGCCGGGCCAGCACGCTGTCCGGGTCGCGCTCGTCGCCCAGCAGGTCGCGCTGCCACAGCGCGTAGTCCGCATACTGCACCGGCAGCGGCTCCCAAGCGGGCGCCCGGCCCGTGCGGCGGGCCGCGTAGGCCAGCGACAGGTCACGGGCCAGTGGCGCCGTCGACCAGCCGTCCGCCGCAATGTGATGGACCGTCAGCAGCAGGGTCGACTCCCGGTCGTCGAGCACGAACAGGTCGGCCCGCAGTGGGAGGTCGACCGCCAGGTCGAAGGGCTGGTCGGACGCGGCGGCGAGCGCGGCGGGGAGCTCCGGCACCGTCACCGGGACGACGGCGAGGTCGAAGTCGACCTCGGAGGGGGCCAGCACCCGCTGGGAGGGCTCGCCGTCCAGCACCGGGTAGAGCGTGCGCAGCGCCTCGTGCCGCCCGATCACGTCGCGCAGCGCCCCGGCCAGCGCGGCCCGGTCCACCGGCCCGTCGAGCCGGACGGGCACGGCGGCCGTGTAGGCGGAGGCGGCGCCCTCCAGTTGGGCGAGGAACCACAGCCGCCGTTGGGCGGGGGAGAGCGGCAGCCGGTCGGGGCGCGGCATCGGCGCCAGCGGTGCCCGGCCGCGGGCGGCGGTGGCCAGCCAGGCCGCGATCCGGCCGGGCGTGGGGGCTTCGAAGAACACCTGGATCGGCAGTTCGACGTCGAACAGGACACGGATCCGGCTGATCAGGCGGATCGCCAGCAGGGAGTGCCCGCCGAGGGTGAAGAAGTTGTCCTCCGCGCCGACCTCGGGCACGCCCAGCACCTGGGCGAACACCCCGCGGAGGATCTCCTCCTGCGCGGTGGCGGGGCGGCGCTCGGCGGGGCGGCCGGCGGCGGGGCGATCCGGGGCGGGCAAGGCGGCGCGGTCCAGCTTTCCGGCGGCCGTCAGCGGCAGCGCGTCGAGCACCACCACCGCCGAGGGCACCAGGTGGCCGGGCAGCCGCTTCGCGGCGAACGCCAGCAGTTGTTCGGCCGGCGGGCCCGCCGGGGTGTGCGCGTCGGCGGCGGGAACGACGTAGGCAACCAGGCGCCGGTCGCCCGGCAGGTCCTCCCGGACCACCACGGCCGCCTGCGCCACCGACGGGTGTCCCGCGAGCACTGCGCGGACCTCGCCCGGCTCCACCCGGAAACCGCGCACCTTCACCTGGTCGTCGGCCCGTCCCAGGTAGTGGAGCCGCCCGTCCGCGCTGCGGCGGACCCGGTCCCCCGTCCGGTACATCCGCTCGCCCGCCACGAACGGGCAGGCCGTGAACCGCTCCGCGGTCGCTCCCGGGCGTCCCACGTAGCCCCGGGCCAACTGCGCGCCCGCCACGTACAGTTCACCGACCGCGCCCACCGGCGCCGGCTGGAGCGAGGCGTCCAGGACGTACACCCGCATGTTCGCGACCGGGCTGCCGAGCGGCACCTCGCCGCGGGCCGTCGACTCCGGGTCGAGGCGCCCCGCGACCACGCCGATCGTCGTCTCGGTCGGGCCGTAGTGGTTGAACACGCCGCGCTCCCCCGCCACCGCGAGCAGCTCGCCCACCAGCTGCGGGGAGGCCGCCTCGCCGCCGAGCACCAGGGAGCGGGCCGGCAGCAGGGCGCCCGGGCCGACGGCGGCGGCCAGGGCCGCCAGGTGCGAGGGCACCACCTTGACGCAGTCGATCCGGTGGCGCGTCAGATAGTCCGCCACCGCCTCGGGATCGGTCACCGCCTGTTCGTCCAGCAGGTGCAGTTCGCCGCCCTGGACGAGGCTCGCGAACAGCACGGTGTTGCCCAGGTCGGTCACGGTCGGCTGCAACAGCGCGAACCGGTGGCCCGGGCCGTCGTACCCGATCTGTTCGGGCATCCGTGCCAGGTAGTTCGCCAGGCCGCCGTGCGTCACCGCCACACCCTTGGGCCGGCCGGTCGATCCGGAGGTGTAGATCACGTACGCCAACTGGCCTTCCAGCGGCTCGACTTCGCACGGCTCGCCGGTGCCGGTGACGGGTTCGGCGCACACCGCGGGGTCGTCCAGCGGGAGGGTGGGCACCAGATCGACGGGCAGCCGGTCGAGCAGCGCGGTCTCGGTCAGCACCAGGGCGGCCCCGCTGTCGGCAAGCATCCCGGCGGTCCGCTCCACGGGGTGGGCCGGGTCCAGCGGGAGGTAGGCTGCACCGGCCTTCCACACCGCCAGGATCGCGACCGGCGTCGCGGCGCCCCGCGGCAGGCACAGGCCGACCACGGACTCCCGCCCGATCCCCCGGGCCGCCAGGTGTCGCGCCAACTGCCCGGCCCGCGCATCCAGTTCCGCGTAGGAGAGCCGCACCGGGCCGGCTACCACGGCGACCGCGTCGGGGGTCCGCGCGGCCTGCGCCGCGAACCGCGACGGCACCGGCAGCGCGGGGCCGGTGACCGCGGTGTCGTTCCAGGTCTTCACGAGCAGGCGGCGCTCGTCCGCGTCGAGCAGGTCAACCGCGCCGACGGGGGCGGTCGGGTCCGCGTCCGCGAGGTGGTCCAGGACGGCCTGGAAGCGGCAACCGATCTCCCGGCCGGCCGTCGGGCCGTGCAGGTCCGGGTTGGTCTCGACGAAGGCCTGCAGGCCGCCGCCGCGGTAGTCACCGAGAATGTGGATCTTCAAGTCGTCGGCCGGGCCGCCGGACAGGCTCACCCTGCTGGCCACGCAGTCCCCGAACCTCAGCGGCCGGTCGCGCAGCATCACGTCGACCACCAGGTCGTACAGCTGGGAGCCGCCGACCATGCGCAGATCGCGCAGCAGGTCCGGGTACGGGTAGCGCTGGTGGCGCAGGGCGCCGTGGACCGCCCGCTGCACCCGGTGGGCGAGTGCCTCCAGTGGCAGGTCCGGACGGACCTCGACCCGGATCGGCATGATGTTGGCCGTCATGCCGGGGATTCCGAACTCGCGCATGCTGGTGCGTCCGTTGACCGAGACGCCGAGCACGACCTCGCGGGCCCCGGTCCTGCGGTGCTGCTGGACGGCCGCGGCGGTGATCAGCAGCGCGGCCGGGCTGACCCGCAGGCGCCCGGCGGCGGCCCGCAGGGCGGCCGTCCGCCCGGCGTCCACCGGCCGGTGGTGGGTGGCGGCCCGGTCGGCGAGCTGTCGGGCGGAGGCGGCGTCCGTACCGTCGGCGGCCCGGTGGTCCGCGAACGCCGCCGTCCAGAACACCCGGTCGCGTTGCCGGTCCGGCGAGTCCCGGTAGGCGCGTTCGGATTCGATCAGCACCGAGACCGGCGGCAGGGCGTGCGCGGAGGGGTCGGTGCCGTCGCCGAGTGCGGCGTAGACCTGGGCCAGCCGGTCCGCGAACTGCGACAGGCCGTTGCCGTCCACCACGATGTGGTGGGCGCGCTGGTACCAGACGAAGTCGCGGTCGCCGAGGGTGAGGAAGGCGTGTGCGGCGGCCGGCTGCGCGAGCAGGTCGATCGGGCGGTCCAGGTCGGCGCGCATCCAGCGCCGGGCCGCGCCCATCGGGTCCGGTTCCGCAGCGAGGTCGACGACGTGCAGCGGCACCTGCGCCGGGTCGTCCAGATACTGGCGCGGGGTGTCGCCGTCGAGCCGGAACCGCAGCCGGTAGGTCTCGGCCTCCCGGAGGGTCCGGCGCAGCGCCCGGAGGAACCGGGCCGCGTCCAGGTCGCCGCGGATCCGGGTGTACTCGCCGATGTTGTAGGCCGGATTGCCGGGCGCGAGCTGCTGGGCGTACCAGACGCCGAGCTGGCCGGACATCAGCTCCCAGGGGTCCCGTTCGGACGCACCCATTTCCCGTCTCCCCGATCGATCCTCAACACACGGACTTGCGCCGCGGACCGGCAGGCGTCCGGCCGGCGGCGGTTGACTTGCCGTCAGGCGGCCGACGGGTCGGCGCGCGGGCCCGGCGGCGGTTGGCTTCCCGTCAGGCCGCCGGCCGGTCGGAGCGTAGGCCGACCAGGTGGGCGGTGAGCGCGGTGACCGTGTTGACCTCCCACACCAGGGTGGGTTCGACGGACAGGCCCAGGGTGTCCTCGATGGCTCCGCACAGCGCGAAGGCGTACACCGAGTCCAGGCCGTACTCGGCCAGCGAGGCGTCCGGGTCGACGGGTTCGGTCGGCCGGTCCAGGTAGTGGCCGATCCGCGTGATCAGCCAGTCCCGGATCTCCTCGGACGTCCGCGGCTGGGTCATCTGGCTGCCTCTCTCGTCCCGGAAGGTGGGGTGTGGGCCGGTCGGCCGGTCAGCGGGCATCGGTCGTCGCCATCAACCGGCGGACCTCGGGCTCCAGTTCGGCGTGCACGGCGTCGATCCGGCCGGCCAGGAAGCGCTGCCGCATGGTGCCGCGCTGGATCTTGCCGCTGGTGGTGCGGTTCACCTGGCCGCGGCGCACCAGCACGATGTTGCGGGCGGGGGCGCCGAAGGCGGCGGTGATCCGCCGGGCGACGGCCTCGGTGACGGCCGGCAGCTCCTCGGCGGGGATGCCCGGCGCGACCTCGTGGACCAGCACGATCCGCTCGTCCGGCGCGTCCACCGCGAAGGCCGCGCCGACGAACCTGGCCAGGCTGGGGTGGGCGGACCTGGCTTCCTGCTCCAGGTCCTGCGGGTAGAGGTTGCGGCCGCGGACGATCATCATCTCCTTGAGCCGGCCGATGACGAACAGCTCACCGTCGACAAGGGCGCCCAGGTCGCCGGTGCGCAGCCAGCCGGGCCCGTCCGCGCCGTCCTCCGCGAGGCGGGCCCGGAAGATCTCCGCGTTGAGTTCCGGCTTGTTCCAGTAGCCGCGTGCGACGCTCTCCCCGCGCAGCCAGATCTCGCCGATCGCGCCGGCGGGCAGGTCCTGCCGGGTCCGCGGGTCGACGATCCGGAGGTCGAACATGCGGACCCGGCCGCAGCCGACGATCGGCCTGCCCCCTCCGTCGGCGGCGACGACCAGCTCGGGGCGGTCGGGGTCGGCGAGCCGGACCGGGTCGGCGAGCAGGACGTTGTGCCGCTGGCCGGTCGGCGTGCTCGACACGTAGACGGTGACCTCCGCCATGCCGTACGCGGGGGTGTGCGTCTCGGGCCGCAGGCCGATGCGGGCGAACCGCTCGACGAAGGCGTCCACCGTCGGCGCGTGGATCGGCTCGGAGCCGTTGCTGACGAAACGCAGCGTCGAAAGGTCGAGGCCTTCGAGCTGTTCGTCGGAAATGAGCCGCAGTGAAAGATCGTAGGCGAAGTTGGGCGCCGAGGTGGCCGTCACCCGGAATTGGTGCAGCATGTGGAACCACTGCACCGGGCGCCGGGCGAAAACGGTGGGCGGCATGAGAATGGCGTGCGCGCCGGCGAAGAGCGCGCAACTGAGTTGGATGAAGAGTCCGAAATCGTGGTGCATCGGCATCCAGGTGGCGAACACGTCCTCGGCGCCGAGCCCGGCCGACGCGTTGAACCCGGCGACGTTGACCTGAACGTTCCGGTGGTCGAGCATCACGCCCTTGGGCCGGCCGGTCGACCCCGAGCTGTACTGGAGGACCGCGAGGGCGTCCCCGTCCACCTGGCGCCCGGCGGGCAGCGCGGGCGGCTGTTCGGCGTCGCCCACCCGCTCCACCTGCTCGACCGTCAGGGCCAGCCCCTGCGTCCGCAGGCGTTCCGCGAGGATCTCCCGGTCGTCGGCGGTGGTGAGGATCAGGCCGGGCGAGCAGTCGGCGGCGATCGCCGCGACCCGCTCCGCGGCGGTCTTGGTGCTGACCGGCGGCGGGGCGGGCACCGCCACCAGGCCCGCCAGCAGACACCCGAGGTAGAGCTCGACGAACTCCACGCAGGTCGGCAGGGCGATCACGACCCGCTCGCCGACCGGCAGCCGGGCGGCCAGCTCGGCGGCCCGCAGTCCGGCCCGGCGGGCCAGCTCCCGGTAGCTCAGGGTCTCGGGCACGGCCGCGCCCGTGCCGCGGAACACCGTCAGCGCGGGCTTCTCCGGGTCCAGGTCGGCGCACACGGTGAAAGCGTCCCCCAGGTTCCGGAAACCCGTGAGTTCGAAGCCCTTGAGGTCGAAGACCATGCATTCCCCCTAGAGATGACGGGACACCCCTCCCCTGTCATCGACGTCGCCGCGCCGGCCCGGGGTGATCACGGCGGGGCCGCGAACCACTATGCCCGACCGCCTGTTTTTCAGTAACTGTTCGAAGCCGGTACGAAGGTGTTCAACCGGCGCGCCACGCCAGTTGAACGCTCCGGCGGCGCACTGTGGTGATCGGTCGCCGCGAATCCTTGACAATTCGGCGGTCCCGACTCGGCGGCACCCGGCCGGTGTCCGCCCGAACTCATCCCCGAGACGTCATCCCGGGGGCGGATCGGACTCCCCGCGCTCGCTCGCGCGGCTGTCTCACCAACCGTTCCGTGGCATGACGTGCAGTCACCACAATCGGCAGAAGATGGAGTTGCCGCCTTCCGCGCCACTTCCCAGCCGCCCGCCTCGATCAGGACAGAGACCCCATGTACCGCACCGCACTGCGCAATCTGTTGGCCCACAAGGGCCGACTGCTGATGACAGCGCTGGCCATCATGCTCGGGACCGCCTTCGTGGCCGGCAGCATGGTCTTCTCCGACACCGTCGACCAGGCCACCAGGAACAGCTACTCGACCAGCTTCGATGACCTGTCGGTGATGGTCTCCGACCCGGCGGCGTCGGCCTCCGGCGGCTTCCGCGGCCAGCGGAGCTCGGCCGAGCTGAACGAGGAGACCGTCGCCAAGATCGCGGCGCTCCCGGGGGTGGCGAAGACCCGGGCCGTGGTCGGCGACTTCACCGGTGTCGCCGACAAGCAGAACAAGCTGATCGGCCCGGCGTGGAGCGCCAGGTCCGCGAACTTCGTGCCGGACGCCTCCGGCAACGACCCCCGCTACCCGATGGTGCAGGGCCGCGGCCCGCGTGCCGCCGGCGAGATCGCCCTCGACCGGAAGACCGCCGAGTCGGGCGGCTACCGGGTCGGCGACACCGTGCGGATCGCCATCAACGGCCCGGCCGTCAACACCCAGTTGACCGGAATCTTCACCACCACCGACCCGATGGTCGCCGGCGGCGGCTCGCTGACCCTGCTGGACACCGCCTCCGCGCAGCAGCAGCTGCTGACGCCCGGCCAGTTCAGCAGCATCGAGGTCACCGCCAAGCCCGGCATCTCCGCCCAAGCCTTGCGCGAGCAGGTCGCGCCGGTGGTGGCCTACAGCAAGCGGTTCACCGTGCAGACCGCCGAGCAGCTGCGGACCGAGCAGTCCACCATGATCGCCCGCCGCACCCACAGCCTGGAGCAGGTCCTGCTGGCCTTCGCCGCGATCTCGCTCTTCGTCGGCATCTTCATCATCGCCAACACCTTCACCATGCTGATCGCCCAGCGCACCAAGGAACTTGCGCTACTGCGCGCGATCGGCGCGGCCCGCGCCCAGGTCACCAAGTCGGTGCTGGCCGAGGCCGCGCTGATCGGCCTGGTCTCCGCGGCCGGGGGCCTGCTGGTCGGCATCGGCGTCGGTGCCGGCCTCCAGTGGGGCCTCAAGTCGGTCAACCGGGGCATGCCCACCGGCTCGCTGGTCGTCTCACCGGGCACCGCCGTCACGGTGCTCGCCGTCGGCGTACTGGTCACCATGGTCTCCGCCCTGCTGCCCGCCGTCCGGGCCTCCCGGATCGCGCCGGTGGCCGCGATGAGCAGCGGCGACCAGCCCACCACCCCGAAGGGCCTGCGGATCCGCAACAGCATCGGCACGGTGATCACCGTCCTCGGCCTCGGGCTGATCATGCTCGGCGTCGTGTCCGATCACAGCAAGCAGCAGTTCATCCGGCCGGGCGCGCCGCTCGCCGCGATCGGCATCCTGATCCTGCTCCCGGTGCTCTCCCGCCCCGCGATCTCGCTGGCCGGCCCGGCCCTGGTCCGGCTGTTCGGCACCCCCGGCAAGCTGGCCCGGCTGAACGCGGTGCGCAGCCCGCGCCGCACCGCGGCCACCGCCGGCGCGATCGCCATCGGCCTCACCCTGGTCACCGCGATGACCGTGATCGGCACCTCGGTGACCGACGCGACCACCCGGTCGGTGAACGCCTCGGTCAAGGCCGACCTCGCCGTCGCCATGTCCAACGGCCACGGCCTGGCCGCCCAGGTCCCCGCGGACATCGCCAAGGCTCCGGGCGTGACCTCGGTCAGCGCCGTCACCTCGATGAACGCCAAGGTGAACGGCAACCCGCACACCGTCGAGGGCCTGGACGCGGACACCTTCGACCAGCTGGTCAAGCTGTCCATGACCGCCGGCTCCGCCGACGCCCTGAAGCAGGGCCAGGCCCTGATCGACTCCGGCCTGGCGACGAGCGAGGGCCTCCACACCGGCTCGGCCCTCAAACTGACCAACCCCGACGGGACGGAGACCGCGCTGACCGTCGGCGGCGTCTTCGAGAACAACCAGCAGCTCTCCCCGATCCTGCTCGCCAACTCCGTGATCACCGCGCACAACCCGCAGCCGTTCATCGTCCGGACCCTGGTCAAGGGCACCGCCGGGGCGACCCGGGCACTCAAGCAGGCCATCGCCGACGCCACCGGGAACAACCCGGTGATCGTGATCCGCGACAAGCAGGGCATGGCGGACGACTACAGCTCCACCGTGAACGCCGCGATGAGCCTGCTGTACGTCATGCTCGGCATGTCCGTCCTGGTCGCGGTCCTCGGCGTGGTCAACACCATGGCGATGTCGGTCTTCGAACGAAAGCGCGAGATCGGCCTGCTGCGCGCACTCGGCCTGGACCGGACCGGCGTCCGGCGGATGGTCCGGCTCGAATCGGCCGTCGTCTCGGTCTTCGGCGCCGTGGTCGGCATGGCGCTCGGCAGCTACCTGGCCTGGGCCGCGGTCAGCACCCTGTCCGAGCAGCTGCCCAACATCTCCACCGTGCTCCCCGTCGGAGAGCTGCTCCTCTTCCTGGTCACCGCCGGCGCGGTGGGCATCGTCGCCGGCCTCTGGCCCGCCCGGCAGGCCGCCGGGACGGACATCCTGCACAGCATCAACGCCTCCTGAGACAACCGGCCCTGACGGGCCGTCACGCAACGAACCGCACCAGCGGCACACCCTTTCCTTCCGGTGCCCGCCCCGGCCGATCCCCGGGACGGCGGGACGGGCACCGGGTACCGACCTAGGAGACATCAGTGAGCACGGCATCCGCGATCCTGCGGTCAGTAACCCCCGGCGGCCCCTCCGGCATCGCCGCCTCGGCCCGCGAGGTCACCAAGGCCTACGGCGTCGGAGAGACCCGGGTCACCGCCCTGAACCGGGTCGACGTCGACATCCACCGCGGCCAGTTCACCGCGATCATGGGCCCCTCCGGCTCCGGCAAGTCCACCCTCATGCACTGCCTGGCCGGCCTCGACACCGTCTCCACCGGCCACATCCGGATCGGCGACACCGAGATCACCGACCTCAACGACAAGCAGCTCACCCAGTTGCGCCGCGACAAGATCGGCTTCATCTTCCAGGCCTTCAACCTGCTCCCGACCCTCAACGCCATCGAGAACATCACCCTCCCGATGGACATCGCCGGCCGCAAGGCCGACCAGGCCTGGCTCGACCAGGTAGTCAGCACCGTGGGCCTCGCCGACCGCCTCAAGCACCGCCCGGCCCAGCTCTCCGGCGGTCAGCAGCAGCGTGTCGCCGTCGCCCGCGCACTCGCCTCCCGCCCCGAGATCATCTTCGGCGACGAGCCCACCGGAAACCTCGACTCCCGCTCCGGCGCCGAGGTGCTCGACTTCCTTCGCCGCTCCGTCAACGAACTCCAGCAGACCATCGTCATGGTCACCCACGACCCCAACGCGGCCTCCTACGCCGACCGCGTGCTGTTCCTCGCCGACGGCCGCATCGTCGACGAGATGCACAACCCCACCGCCGACGCCGTCCTCGACCGCATGCGCCGCTTCGACGGCAAGCGCACCAGCTGAATCCGAACGCACGGAAAAGGTGCGGCCCGGGTGCTCGAACAGGAGAACCCGGGCCGCACCTTCCGTACCAGGCCGCTCAGCGGCCCTGCCAGCGGGGTTCCCGCCGCTCCGCGAAGGCGCGCGGCCCCTCGACGGCGTCCTCGCTGTACCGGCGCCGCTGCTCCCAGCCGAACTCGGCGGTGAACGCCTCCTCCAGCGGCATGTCCAGCGAGCGGCGCACCGCCTCCTTGATCGCCCGGACCGCCAGCGGCGCGCTGCGCAGCAGGTCCTCGGTCCACTCGGCGACGCAGTCGTCCAGCCGGTCGGCCGGCACCACCTCGTTGACCAGCCCGAAGCCCAGCGCCTGCGCGGCCGACAGACGACGGCCCGTCAGCAGGTGGCCCATGGCCGCCTTCAGCGGCAGCTGCCGGGCCAGGCGAAAGGCACCGCCCGCGCCGGGGACCAGGCCCAGGCGGGCCTCCGGCAGCGCGAACACCGCCCGATCCGAGGCGATGATCAGATCGCAGGCGAGGGCGAGTTCGAACCCCCCGCCCAGCGCATAGCCGTCGACCCTCGCGAGCACCGGCTTGGACAGGTCGAAGCGCTCGGTGAGCCGGGGCCAGCCGGGCTGGCCGCGGCTGCCGAAGGTCGACCGGGGTACTTCCTGCCCGTCCAGCCGGGCGCGCTCGCGCAGGTCCTGCCCGACCGAGAAGGCGCGGTCGCCGGCGCCGGTGAGCACAACGACCCGCACCTCGTCGTCCGCCTCCACGTCATCCCAGATCTCGGCCAGTTCCTCGTGCATCCGCAGGTCCATGGCGTTGAGCACCTCGGGCCGGTCCAGCGTCACCCGGGCGACGTGGTCCTTCTTCGTGTACCGGACCCGCGGCCGCTCGGACGCCCGGGCGGGCTGGGAGGCGTTCAGTGCGAACTCGCCCCCTTCCCGGTGGAGAACCGGCCGACCTTGTGGATCACGTCGGGGCTGTACAGCCGCAGCGACTGCTGGAGGGCGAACTCGGCCATGTAGCGGCGGAATTCCTCCGGCGGCTCCTCCGCGAGGTTCAGCATCCGGCGGTTGGCCAGCACGGCGGAGCCGCGCATCCGCCGGACGCTGCGCTCGACCGCCGCGTCCATCTCCTCGGGCTCGTGGACCTCGTCCACCAGCAGCGCGGCCCGCGCCTCGGTGGCCCGGACCCGCTGCCCCTCCAGGATCACCTGGCGGGCCAGGCGGGCGCCGCCGGCCCGGCCGAGCCGGAAGTTCCCGGCTCCGGGGATGATTCCCTCGGCGGCGGCGGGCAGGCTGAGGTAGGAGTCCGAGGCGGCGATCACCTGGTCGAACACCAGCAGCAGCTGGCAGCCGCCGCCGATGGCGAAGGTGTCCACCGCCGCGACCCACGGCTTCTCGACCAGGGCCGGGCGCCAGTGGTCGGTGTCCCCGGCGAGCACGCCGCGCCAGATCTTGTGGATGTAGCCGAGCTCCCGCCGCAGCAGGAAGTCGACCAGCGAGATGCCGCCGGCGTGCAGGGCCTTGAGGTTGATCCCGGCGCTGAACACCCGTCGGCCCCGGTGGCGCGGGTGGGTCATCACGCCGCCGCGCAGTAGGCCGACCTCCACCGACGGGTCCAGCAGGGCTAGGTCGACGGCGGTCTCCATGTCGTCGATCTGCCGGTTGTCCTCGGCGTTCAGCGAGTCCTCGCGGCACATCGTCAGCCGGGCCACCGCATCGGTGCGCTCCAGCCGCACCGAGCCCAGGTCGGCGACACCGGTCTCGATGAACTCCGGCAGCAGCGCGAGCGCGCGGGGCGTCGGCCGGAGCATCGCGTCGAGCAGGTGCGGGCCGGCCAGCGGCGAGTGCAGGACCCGGCCGAAGAACAGGCCCTGGTCGATCTCGCGGCCTTCCTTGGCCGCCTGCGGCCGGGCCCGCTCGACCGCCAACTGGTCGTCGGTGGGCACCAGTCCTGGAAAGGCCTCAGCGGCGGCCCGGGCCAGTTCGTCCACCCGCAGGTACCGGGTGCGGCCAGCCGTGAGCTCGTCGTAGACCGCGTCCACATGGGTGTCCAGGAAGGCGGCCCGCAGCACCCGGGTGCCGTCGATCGCCGCCGCCGCCTCGGCCCGCTGCTCGGCCGTCCGCTCGCCGGGCACCGGCAGGATGCTCAGCATGTCCTCGGTGTACTCGGCGGCCAGGGTGAGCGCGGCGCGGGCGAGTTCCAGCTCCGCCCGGACGGCCGGCAGGTCGCTCCGGTACGCGGCCCGGGTCTCGGTGATGCTCATGAGGCCACCGCCGTCGAGGCCCGGCGCAGCACCCGGTCGCAGGCCGCGAGGTGGACGCCGAGCGCCTCCTCGAAGCTGGTGCTCGCGGCGTCGAGCATCAGCTGCCGCCGGATGGCCAGTTCGGCGCCCGGCACCGCGCCGGCGCGCAGGGCGGCGTTGGCGAGGGCGTCGTCCAGGTTGTCGGCAAGTTCGTCCACCAGGTGCAGGGCCAGGGCGTCGGACGCGTCGATGGGCGTGCCGAAGAGCACCGCGCGGCGGACCGCGGCCGCGCCGGAGCCGTGCTGCGCGAGCCGGTAGAGCGCCATGCCCGGCCAGGTCGCGCCGTCGCCGACCGGCACGCACAGGCGCACCGCCGCGGTGGCGATGCGGTAGTCGGTGGCCAGCAGGGCGTCCAGCGCGATGCCGCCGCAGTCGCCGTCCGCGACGGCGAGCGTGGTGGCGGGGAGCCGCTCCAGGCGCCGCAGCGCCCGCTCCCACTTGCTCACCTGGGCCACCGTCAGGTCGTCGGCCCAGCCGCCTGCGGGGGCACCCGAGACCTGGACGATCACCCTGCCGCGGCCGTTGCGGTCCTCGGCGCTGTCGCAGACCGCGTTGACCGCGGCGGCCGCCGCCGGGGACAGCGGCCGGCTGCCGTCGATCCGCAGGAACAGGTCCTCGTCGCCCGAGTGGACGTCCGCGGCCTTGTTGCCGTTCTTCACCTGAGTCTCCGTCACCACTGCACCAGCGCAGTCTCGATGGTCGAGCCGGGGCCCATGGTCATCAGCACGCCGTAGTCCCCGGCCTGGCAGGCGTTCTCCCGCAGCAGCCGCTGGTAGGAGAACAGGAACGAGCCGCTGGACAGGTTGCCGTAGTCGCGCAGCACGCTGACGGTGTGCCGGACGTCGTGGCGGGTGAGGCCGAGGTTGACCCGGACGGCGTCGATGACCTTCTTGCCGCCGGAGTGGATCAGCCACTGGTCGATGTCGCTGCGGCGCAGTCCGGCGCCGGACATCAGGCGGTCGACCACCTGTTCCGCGTTGGCACCCACCACGTAGGGCACGTGCGGGTCGAGGTAGAAGCTGAACTTGCCCTGGCTGTCGTCCCAGTCGAAGCGCATCGCGTCGATGGCGTCGGTGATCAGGTGGCTGGCGAAGCCGAGGATCCGGGGGCTGCCGGGGGCCGGCGGCACGTCGGGCGCGGCGTAGGCGGCGTCGGGCGAGTCGGCGATCAGGGCGACGGCGGCCGCGCCGTCGCCGAACAGGCTGTTGACCACGGCGGTGCGCATCGTGTCGTCGATCACGTAGGCGGCCGAGCAGGCTTCGACGCAGAGCAGGACGGCGACCTTGCCGGGGTTCGCGACGGCCCAACCGGAGGTCGCGTTGAGGGAGTTGAGACCGGCGTTGCAGCCCATGCCGACCACGTCGATCCGGCTGGTCCGGGGCAGGATCCCCATCTCCCGGATCAGGTGGGCGCTCAGGCCCGGGGCGAGGAAGCCGGTGGTGGTGGTGCAGCACAGGTAGTCGATGTCGTCGAGTTCGAACCCGGAGTCCTCCAGGCAGGCGCGCACCGCGCGGGCTCCCATGTCCAGGGCGATGCGCTTGTGCTTGGCGAGCAGTTCACCCTGCAGCTCGGTGATCACGTTCCCGTCGGTGTCCCGCTCCGGGACGGTCAGGTAGCGCCGCTCGATCGCGCTGTTCAGGAACACCGACCGGACCTTGGGGTCGGCGATGTTGAAGATGTCGAGCAGCTCCCGCTGCGCGTAGGAGGTCCCGCTGTTGGCGGTGCCGACGCCCACGATGCGGGCGGCACCGGCGGGCTTCCGCTCCGGCGCCGGACGGTCCAGCAGGGCGGTACTCGGCGACCCGGGGCTCGTGGTCATCGGAAGGTCCACCCCCAGGAACGGCTCTTGCTGCGGATCAGACGCACAGGTACGAACACGCCATTCAGCCTTTCGGTGAGTCGGTGTCACGTCGCAGCGAGGCCGTTTCCGCGCAGGCGTCCACCCCGCCGGTGTGCGGAAACGGCCTCGGCGCTGTCCGGCCGGGCAGACCGGTTCAGTTGTTCGCCATGGCCTCGATGAGGCTCTTGGGGCGCATGTCGGTCCAGTTCTTCTCGATGTAGTCGAGGCAGTCCTGACGCGGCGCCGCCCCGAAGACCGTGTTCCAGCCCTCGGGCACGTCCACGAAGACCGGCCACAGCGAGTGCTGGCCCTCGTCGTTGACCAGCACCAGGTAGCTGGCGTCGGGGTCCTCGAACGGATTCGTCACCGTAGTGTCCCTTCTCGGGGTTCGGCGTCAGGCGGTCGCCTGAGCCCTCGTGCGGTTGCCTGAGCCGTGCGGAAACGCGGCGGATCGGCGGTACCGGTCGCGCAGGGTCGGCCGAACAGGCCGCGCGGAGGACTCACCCGCCACACCGCACACACGGAGTGCTCACCGAGGAGGATGACTCGCGGGCCACCGGTCGATCAATAGCCGACGCTCCGCACACCGCGCGGGCCGCGCCGTGAGCGCCCGGACCGGAAGGCTGTGTTCAACTGCGACGCCGCATCACTTGGACGCGCCGCCGGGCCCGTCGCCCGGCGGCGGGCGCTGTGCGCCCCGCCGCGATCAGGCTATTCTCGCTCCGGTTTCGGGCACGGGGCCCAAAGGTGTTGAGGGGTGTTGGCATGGTTGCTGGCCGTGTGGTGCGGTTCGACAGTTCCCGGGGGTACGGCTTCATCGCCCCCGACCACGGCGGGGAGGACGTGTTCCTGCACGTGAACGACTTGCTGATCCCCGAAGCGTCGCTGCGGACGGGCCTGACCGTGGACTTCGAGATCGAGGAGGGCGACCGCGGCCCGAAGGCCTCGTCGGTGCGGCTGACAGCAGGGGCGGACAACAGGCCGCTCACCCTCGCGACGGCCGGTGCGGTGTCCGCCGACCGGCGCCCGGACGACGACTCGCTGTGCGACGTGCTCACCCGCGAGGAGTACCTCGCCGAGACCACCGACGCTCTCCTGGAGTCGGTGCCGTCCCTGACGGGTAGTCAGATTCTCCAGGTCCGCCTCACGGTGCTGGAGCTCGCCAAGACGCACGGCTGGATCAGCTAGGCCCCGGTCACGACGCCCCGCCCACTGTGGCCGGCGGGACGGTCCGGCGGCAACGGCCCGGCGACCGCGCCGGGCCGTTGCGCTGCGTGCTCCGTCCACGGTGTGCTCCGTCCGCCGCGTGCCCCGTCCGCTGTTGCCCTCGACCGGATTCGGAGGTGTCCGATGGTGCGCATCGCGGTCGGCGCGGCGCCAGTCGGCGCTCTCGCGAGGCCACCGGACTCCGCACCGCACGTCGTCGACGGCCTGGTCCTCGTCGTACTCGGCGTCCTCGCCGTGGCGCTCGGCATCCTGTGGGCCGCGGACTACCGGGCCATGGTGTCCTCCCGCCGCGCGCGCCACGAGGCGAGCAGGGCACAACGCCGCCCGGCACTCCCTCCCCCGCCGGGACCCGCCGTCCAGCGCCTGACCGGAGTACTCCTCGCCCTCACCGGATGCGCCTTCGTCCTCACCGGCGTCCGCGCACTCGTCTCCTGAACGACGGCCGGCCCGCGACGTCGAACGCCGGTCGGCGAGGCGGAGCACCAGGGTCGAGTCCGCGGCGGTCCCGCCCGGCGCGGTGCCGCAGCCGGCGCCGGTGCTGGTGCTGGTGCCCACACCCTTAACGTCGGAAAACGGGCTCTCGCGGCGGCGACGCGGCCGCTGACCAGCAGGGAGGCGGTGCCGTTCGAAGGCGGAGATGGTGGTGTCGCTCCAGTGGACGATCGTGGTGGAGGCGTCGGCGCAGGTGTCGTGGCCCTTGAGCACGCACGTCGCGTCGGTCGTCGGTGTGCCGGAGTTAGCACGGGCGGAGGCGTCGACGATCAACGGCACCAGCGCGATCAGTGGGGCGGCGGTCGGCGAGGAGGTCGGGGTAGGGACCGTGCCGGCCGGCGCTGGTCTGGCCCTGTGGGCAGGTGGCCTCCTTTCGGTCGAAGTCGATGCGGAAGTCGTCGCGGGCGAAGCCCTGCCCCGGCGTTGCTGGTGGGTGGGGTTACCCGGCAGCGGTCCGACGACGGTGATCCGGTGCTCGCGTTCGGCCTGTTCCAGGTGGATCAGGAAGGTGTATCCGCCGTCGACCAGGTGCTCGGCCGGCCGCAGGGCTCGGTGTTCCAGCCGGGTTGGGGTTCATGCCCAGGCGAGTCGGTCGGCCGTAGCGGCGGCCCCAGTCCTCCTCGACCACGCCGGCCAGCGCGTGGCCGACGGCGCGGGCGAGTTCTTCCAGAGCGGCGCGCACCGACTCGGTGACCAGTTCCAGGCGGGCCAGGTCGCGCACCGCAGCCAGGACGTGGGTGGAGTCGGTGTGCTGGGTGGTGCGCTCGCGTGCCAGCCCGGCGTCCTTCAACCGGGCCAGGGCGAGGCCGAGGAGGCGGTCCGCCCGTCACGCGGGTACCAGTCGGCGAAATCCTCGTCGCTCCACAGGCCGTCGAGGCGGTCACGCACTCACATCGCCGTCGTGCCAGTGGGGTTGCTGGACCGCGCCATCCGCGCGCTCAACACCGGGACCTCGGCACCCCGACGGCGACGTACCGACATCTCTCGCTCCTTGCCAGTCTCACGGGCCTCGTACACCCGCGAGACCGACGCGCCATCATGACCACGTGAAGGCGAACAGCAAGATCCCCGACAGAGTCAAGCTCAGGGCTGGGGCCGGTCCTACTGAGGGGTGACGCACACCAAGCCCACCGATGTGGCGAGTCAACGGCGTTGGCGGAGGCTTCCTCGGCCATGGTTCGGCGCATCGCGGAGGAGATCAGGGACTACTGTGCCGCATCGACCAAGGGCGGTCGACCATGGCGAGGCGTCGTCCTTGCTCCGGCGAAGACCGCCCAGCGTCGGCACCATCTTCCCCCGAGCCGCCTTCCCAGACGGCAAGTCGTAGTCATGCTGGGTGCTCTCACAGCCCATCGACAGTCCCGGCAAGCTGCGCAGTCCAGCCTGAACCAACCAAAGGAAACGGTGTCCAGCTGCGGCGGCTCGCGACCCAGAACGGCTGGAACTGGTCTGGTCTTCCCGATGTCGGCCGGGACACGCCCGCTTTGCCAGACCCCATGCCGGAGACGATAGGTGCAGCGGACTGGCCGGAGAGGAGCGATTCGGGACGCGGAGCCGGCATTGTGATCTGGTGGAGAAGAATTCAAGTGGTCAAATCGGCATAGAAGTTCGCCGATAAGATCCTCGAGTGGACCGCTGCAGTTGACGCTGAGGATCTTCGACCGCCCCCGATCTCCGGTTGGAACCGGCCGCACCCGGCAGAGCCGGAGACCCAGAGAATTCCGAGGCCCAGTGCGGGATTCCTGACAGAACGAGAGTGGCCGTGACGTGTATCACGATCTCAGCCCCCGGCAAAGCGGCGCGCCGAAATCTGGTGGGTCCTGCCGACGACGTGGCACGCCGGGCAGGACCCATCAGGCGGTGATCACCTCCAGGGCTGCCACACCGTGATGCTCGTGGGCTGGCTCGGCAGGCTCACCGTACGGTCGAAAGTCGTCCTGGTTACGGGCACGTTGTACTGCGACATGGAGGTGGACAGGCCCACCCGGGTGGTGCCGGCCTTAATGTCCACCTGAGCCCAGTACGGGCCGTCCAGCCCGCCGAACGGCAGGTAGTTGTCGAGGTAGCCGGTTACCTGGTAGCTGCCGTCGGCCAGCGGACAGGCCGTGACCTCCGAGGCCCCGATGGAATTGGAGGTGCTGAAGGTCTGACAGGAACCGGCCGAGCCGCCCGAGGTCGCCGCGTGAGAGGCGGGGGCGGTCAGCAGCAATGCCGACCCGACGGTGGCAGCCACCGTCAGCGAACGGGTAAGGCGATTCATTGTTCCTCAGCTCTCGGGAGTCGTCGGCTGTATACGCCATGGATCATCACCGAAGGGTGACCCGATCCATTCGGCGTGTCCCAGATTCTGTTCGGCCGGAGCCGATGGAATCAAGTGCTTGCCCGTCGCCTTGAATAAGCAACAACTTGCCCTCCGCTTTGGTGACGGCATTGCGCTTCTTCTGTCGAGTTGGTCTGATGGGATTGGAGATTGAATGCGAATCGGTCTGCCGATCGTCTGAGCCCGAATCCACCGGCCTGATCCGAGGGTGGTCGATTCGGGTCCGGCTGGCTGGTGCCCGGTGTGAGGATGCGGGGCATCCGCTGGTCTGCCCAGCTCTTCCACGTTTGTCCTGGCCGGGCCCTTGCGGGCGGGTGGTCGGGGTGGTCAGCGTGTTGGTGGCGAGTGAGCGGCGTCGAACAGGTTGGTGAAGGCGTGTTGCCAGGGCCACCTGCTCGGCAGGGAGTGTCAACCGGCTTGCGGTGCGGGCGAGTCGGGCCGGTGCCGCGGGCGTCGAGGCCGGTGAACCGGTCCTCGATCGCCTTGCGGACGTACCTGACGTGCAGCTTGCACATGCCCCACCCCTGTCAATGCACCGGATCGTCACACCTAATCGAGGCAGTGGCCCTGCTACTGACTGAACGCCACTCGTTGTGGTTGACCGTCCGTGAAGGATCGCTACCTGTGATGGGCAGCACGGTCGCTCCGGTGAGCCGGCCGACTTCTGTCGAGGTACGCCGGCCCGGCGACAGGTGCCGGAGCGGACCCTGGGGACGGCCAGGTCGATCGTGCCGACACGGGTGTCCCAGTCACGATTGCGGTATCTGTTGCGGGAGTTGATCCGGCCCTTGCTCGGATGGCAGTACTCGCCGCCGCGGGCGCGGTCGAGGTTTGCGGACATCGCCGACCCGGCGAGCGTCTTCACCATCGCCCTCAACAAGTCGGGCTCGACGAGGCGAGGTTCCCCTCCAGGGGCTCGGCGAAGGGCAGACTGTTGGGTGCGGTCACTATTGATCCTGAACGGTAGGGGTTCTCGGTCGTTGAACACCGGGCGAGTGAACTGGTGCGGGACGCGCGGCGCTTGTCACCTTCGGTGCAGGAAGCATTGTGGCTGCGGGCAGTGGCCGAGCTGGCGGAGGGCCGGGACCGCGAGGGCGTCGCAGCGGTGTTCAAGGTCTCACTGAAGGCGGTGAACGGCTGGACCGCGACAGGGTGTCCGCCTCTGGGTGGGCTTCGCCTACGCGGCCTGCAAAAGGTCGTGCAGGCGGGCGATGCCGAGCATGGCGTGGTGGACTCCGTCGTCCTTCAGACGGCAGTCGCGGAGAATCTTCCAGGTCTTCATGCGGGCGAAGACGTGCTCGACGCGGGCGCGGACCTGCTTGTGTTCGCGGTTGTGCTCGGCCTGCCACCCGGTGAGCTCGCCGCCCGGCGGCCTGCGGTGCGGGATCACGAGTCCGGTGCCCGGATTAGCCACCGTCGGCGATGGTCGCCGTCCGGCGACGGCGGCCTTCGTACCTGACTCCTCCCATGCCTTGCAGTCGTTCCGGTTGCCCGGCAGAGGCTTGCCGACCGCGACGACGAGCCGGGTGTGGGCGTCGATGACGACCTGGTGATTGGTGGAGTACCGGTAGTTCTTCGACTGTGCGGCGATCGTGTGGTCGCGGGTGGGAACCAGGGTGTCCAACCGCTGTACGGGACAGCCCTCAGGAAGATCCTGGAAGAGCTCGCTGTGGGCGTCGGACAGAAAGCAGACCGGAATCGTCGTCGCCAGCAATCGTGATCAACAGCAGCCAGGACGGCGAGCTGGCAACCGAGCCGACCACGACGAACTTCCATCAGGCCCCTGTGTCGCCCACCCGCCATGGAACGCCACACCGGACCGCCTGCCGGTCATCCTGACCGGCCTGGAAACCACCACGCACGCCCCATACCTCGCCGGCTGGCACCTGCGGATCGAGCCCAAGCTCGGGCGGCTCCCCCTCCGCCTGATCACCACCGCTCTCAACACTGCGGCAGTTCTCGGCTGGATCGCCGATGCCTGCAGCCGCTCCACCATCAAGAACACCCTCGCCATGCTCTCCCGCATCTTCGAGCAGGCCATCGTGGACGGCATCCTCGAACGCAACCCCGCCCACATCACCGGCTGGCAGCGCGAGTACCAGCAGGTCGAAGACGAACTGCGGGACCCCCGCTCCCTCGCCCTGCGCGACTGGGACGCCCTCACCGAACTCGCCGATGCCCTGGTCACAGCCTCATACAACCGCTATCGCGGATGGGGTGATGTCGTCGTCCACAGCGCCTGCACCGCCACACGGATCGGCGAGGTCTCTGGAGTCCGGGCCCGCGACGTCGATACCGACAAGTGGCTCCTGCCCTGCCGCCGACAGACCACCCCCGCTCCCGGCGGCCTGGTCGACAAGCACACCAAGGGTAGGGTCGCCCGCCTCATCCCGATCATCGAACCATTTGCGCCCGCTCATCATCAGGCAGCTCCAAGCGACGCGAGGCGACCCGGACGCCCGCCTCCACACCGGCCCGCGCGGCGGTCGCATCAGCACCGCAGTACTGCGTGACGCCACCCACTGGGACGACGTCACCCGGGACCTCGACTACGAACACCTGCGCCGCCACGACCTGCACCACACCGGCCTGACCTGGATGGCCGACGCCGGCATCCTTCCGCACATCCTCAAGGAAATCGCAGGCCACCGGCTCATCACCACCACCCAGCGCTACTTCCACCCCGACGTGCTCCGGATCCTGGAAGCCGGCCAAGCTCTCACCCATCACCTCGAGAAGCTACAACGCGACGGCCAGATCACCCGCCGCTGGTAACACGCCGTAACTGCCATCGCCTCGAAATAGCCGCTGACAAGCCGCTCCGATGCTGCCCGAGTCACGCCACGGCGAGCAGCAGGCGCCAGAAAGGCTCTAGAAATGCCCCGACATGAACCAGTTTGACCCACTTGACCCGCGACCGGCGCACTTGACCGAAGGTCAAGTGCGCCACCACACCTCGCTCCAGCAAAACGGCAAGGAGGTCTCGCACTTCACCTTGAGATCGAAGAACAATCCGCACACCAGCCACTGGAGAAGCGGGTGGCGACAGACCTGCGGCCATACCTGGGGACCATTTTGGGACCATCCGGGACCAAAAGACAGGCCCCGAAAACCAGCAAGAGCGGGCCCTTGGTCTCCCAAGCACCCGCTCTCACAACCGACTTCACAGTCGGGACGACAGGATTTGAACCTGCGACCCCTTGACCCCCAGTCAAGTGCGCTACCAAGCTGCGCCACGTCCCGTGGTCGTCTGCCGCGTTGCCCGGAGGCTTCTTGGCTTTCTGACCTGTTGTCTCCGGTGTCTTCCGGCGACGTGGAAAACAATACAGCACGTCGGGGGGTGCTCGCTGCCAGGTTTCGGGGTGTGGCCGGGTGTGGGTCAGGGGGTGGGGTGGCGGGCGTCGTAGTGGAGGAAGGCGGGGCGGCGGGCGGCGAGGAGGAGGACGGCGGCGATGCAGGCGAGGCCGCCGGTGAGGATGGAGAGGGTGGGGGTGGTGAGGGTGGCGACGGTGCCCGATTCGAAGTCGCCGAGGCGGGGGCCGCCGGCCACCACGACGATGAAGATGCCCTGGAGGCGGCCGCGCATCTCGTCGGGGGCGGCGACCTGCATCATCGTGTTGCGGAAGATCATCGAGACGGTGTCGGCGCAGCCGGCCGCGGCGAGCAGCAGCAGGCCGAGCGGCAGGTTGTGGACGAGTCCGAATGCGGCGATGGCCAGGCCCCAGGCGGCGACGGAGGCGAGGACGGCGAGTCCGTGGCGGCGGATGCGGCCGATCCAGCCGGAGAAGAGTCCGCCGGCCAGGGCGCCGACGGCGGGGGCGGCGACCAGGAGGCCGACGGTGCCGGGTCCGCCGCCGTAGAAGGCGACGGCGATGGCCGGGAAGAGGGCGCGCGGGAGGCCGAAGATCATCGCGGCGAGGTCGGCGAGGAAGGACGTCCGCAGGTTGGGTTGTTCGCGCAGGAATCGCAGGCCGTCGAGGACGGTGGCGCGCTTGCCGTTCGTGGCCTGCGGTCGCATCGTGGGCAGCCGCCACATCGCGTAGAGGGTGGCGGTGAAGGCGACGGTGTCGACCAGGTACGCGGCCTGGGTGCCGTACGCGGCGATGGCGACGCCGCCGAGCATGGGACCGACGGTCTGGCCGAGGTTCATGCCGATGGTGTTGAGGGCGTTCGCGGCGGTCAGCTGCTCGCGCGGGACGAGCCTGGGGATCATCGAGGACCGGGCGGGCGAGCTGATGGCGAAGAAGCCGGCCTGGAGGGCGACGGCCGTGTAGAGCAGGGCGACGAGGCCGAGGTGCAGCAGGGCCTGGACGGCGAGCAGGGCGGAGACGGCGGCGAGTCCGCCGGAGCCGATCAGGCCGAGGCGGCGGCGGTCGACCCGGTCGGCGATGGCGCCGCCGTACAGGCCGAAGACGATCAGGGGAACGAGGGAGCAGAGTCCGACCAGGCCGGTGGCGAAGGTGGATCCGGTGAGGTCGTAGACCTGGACGGAGACGGCGACGGCGGTCATCTGCTGGCCGATGGCGGACACCGACTGGCCGAACCACAGTCGGCGGTAGTCGGGGCTGTGGCGCAGCGGGGACAGGTCGGCGAACGCTCCGCGGGTGAGGCGGCGCAGCCGGGATGCGGGTGCGGCGCCGGGTATCGGCGGGCGGGACGGCGAGTCGGTGGGCACCCTGCCATGCTCGGCCAGCCGTTCGACGATCACGCGGCCGGGGGTCGCCTCCGGCCTGCCGGGGGGCGAGTTGTCCGGCAGGAAGAGAGTCACCCGCCGGGCCCGGACAGCCACGTCAGCCCGGTGGAGCCCGCCGCGGCACCACACGCGACCACACGCATCAACGCAGCAACGTCCTCGTCAGCAGCTCGGCAAGCTCGTCGTCGAGCGGTTCGCGGGTCCCGAGGAGGCGGTACCAGAGGGTGCCGAAGGCGAGGTCGACGGCGGTGGCGGTGGTGAGGTGGGGGGCGAGCCGGCCGGCCTCGCGGGCGCGGTCGACGAGGGTGGCGAGGGCTTCGCGGCGGGGCCGCAGCAGGGTTTCGCGGAAGCGTTCGCCGAAGGCGGGGTCGATCTGGGCCTCGGCCATCAGGGCGCGCAGCGCGTCCGCAGTGCGTGGGGTGGCGGCGGCGAACGTGGCGGCCAGGAAGGCCCGCAGGTCGGCCGCGTGGTCACCGGTGCCGGGGAGGGCGATGTGCTGTCGGGCGTGGGCGGTGATGGCTTCGAGCAGGACGTCGGCCTTCCCGGGCCACCAGCGGTAGACGGTCTGCTTGCCGGTGCCGGCGCGGGCGGCGATGCCCTCGACGGTGAGGCGCGCGTAGCCGACCTCGGCGAGCAGCTCGAACGCGGCGCCGAGGATGGCCTGCCGGCTCTCTTCACTGCGCCGCCGTCCGGGCCGTATCGGTTTCTCCTGCACGGAAGTTGATGATGCGTCGGACGAGGCGTCGGGCGGTCCGCCGACCGCAGATTCTGTTTGCTCGATCACGGGCAGCACGCTACCGTAATTCGAGACGAGACGCACCGGTTCGAATTGGCGAGCCGGGTGCCTCGGCAGGGCAGTCGGCCGAAGCCGAGCCGACCGCCCTCATCAACTGGCACAGGGGAGATGGCACGGATGAGCAAGCGCACTGCACTGGTGGTCGGCGGTACCTCGGGCATCGGACTGGCCACCGCGCGCCGGCTGCACGCGCAGGGTGCGGCGGTGCACGTGGTGGGCCGCAGCAAGGAACGTCTGGAGGACCTCGCGGTGAGCGACCCGGAGCTGGTCGGGCACCGCGCGGACGGCGGCGACCGCGAGCAGATCGCCGAAGTCCTGCGCACTGTCGGCTCGTTGGACTGGCTGGTGGTCGCGCTCAGCGGCGCCGAGGGGGCGGGCCCGTTCGCCGAACTCGACCTGGTCGCGCTGCGCCGTGCGTTCGAGGCCAAGTTCTGGGGGCAGTTGACGACCGTCCAGGCCGCGCTGCCGCACCTGACCGAGGACGGGTCGATCACCCTGGTCACGGCGGTCTCGGCGCGGACGGCCGTGCCGGGAACGGCCGGGCTGGCGGCGGTGAACGGCGCGCTGGAGTCGATGATCCGCCCGCTCGCGGTGGAACTCGCCCCGCGCCGGGTCAATGCGGTCTCCCCCGGCCTGGTCGCCACCCCGTGGTGGGACGGCATGCCGCAGGACGCCCGCGAGTCCTACTTCGCCCACGCCGCAGCCCAGTTGCCGGTCCGCCGGATCGCCGGCGCGGATGACGTCGCGGAGGCGGTCGCCCTGGCCGCGACCAACCGCAACCTCACCGGCACCGTCCTGGAGTCGGACGGCGGCCTGCACCTCATCTCGATGAGCTGACCCCCATCGACCCCCCATCGACCACCGCCCGGCCCGCAACTCACCTGCGGGCCGGGCGTGTTGTGTGCGCAGCAAGGCCCACTACCGCGCCGCCACCGCCATGGTCTGCCCGTACGCCAGCACGTGGCCGCCCATCGTGAACGCGGTGACGGCCGGCGGCGTCCCGGCCGGCAGTGCCAGACTCGGGGCGTCCAGTGCGTAGACGGTGATCCGGTAGCGGTGCGGACGGTCGCCGACGGGCGGGCAGGGGCCCAAGTAGCCCGCCAGGCCCGCGTCTTCGGTTCCGGACACCGCGCCGGGCGGCAGCGTGTCGCCCAGCGCGGTGGCGGTGGCGGGCAGGTCCCAGCTCACCCAGTGCCAGAAGCCGGAGCCGGTCGGGGCGTCCTGGTCGAACATGGTGACGGCGAAGCTGCGGGTGCCGGCGGGCGCGCCGCGCCACTCCAGGCGCAGCGGGCGGTTGCCGCCTTCGCAGCCAAAGGAGTTCGCCCAATTGGCCTGCGGGAACGTGCCGTTCACCAGGTCGGGGCTGGTGACGGTGAACCGCCCGGCGTCGGCGGGAATTCCGGAGCGCACTGAGACCCGGCCGAAGTCCCGGACGGTTTCCCGGACTTGAGCGCTGGAGTCAGCGGCGCAGAGCAGCGTCAGGGTGGCGGTGGCGCTCAGCAGCAGAGCGGCGGTGCGGGACAGGCGTGGCACGAGGTGTCTCCCCTGATCGGTGTGGTCTGCCCCAACCCTCGTCCGCGCCTCGACACTTGGGGAGACACCCCGCATGGTGGCATTCGGCGTACCAGGCTCGGCGCTGGACGCCCGCGCCGCCCGCCCGCATCATCGACGCCATGACCGGAACGACCCAACACGATTCCCGGCAGGCCGAATTGGCCGCCTTCCTGCGGGCCAAGCGCGCCCGCCTGCAGCCCGAGGACGTCGACCTCCCGCGCGGGCCGCGCCGCCGCACGCCGGGGCTGCGCCGCCAGGAGGTCGCCCAGCTGGCCGCCGTCAGCGTGGAGTGGTACGTCCGCCTGGAGCAGGGGCGGGTCGGCACGCCGGGCACGGCCGTCCTGGACGCGCTCGCCGACGCGCTGCGGCTGACGCCGGACGAGAGCCGGCACCTGCACCTGCTGGCCCGCCGAGAAAGTCGCGGCGACCGTCCGGCAGTCGCCCCGGCCGGCCCGGGCGGCGCCCAGGTCCGTCCCTCGCTCCGCCAACTCGTGGACGGCATACCGCTGTTCCCCGCGTACCTGACCGACCACCGGCTCGACGTGCTGGCCCACAACGCGGCGGCGCGGGCCCTGTTCGGGGCCGGGTTCGGCACCGGCCCGGCCGACAACACGGCGCGGTCGCTCTTCCTCGACCCGGCCGCGCGTGCCGCCCAGCTCGACTGGCACCGGGTCGCCCGGGAGACCGTCGGCCACCTCCGGGCCGGCCACGGCCGCCACCCGAACGATCCCCGGATGGCCGAACTGGTCGCCGAACTGCGCTTCCACAGTGCCGAGTTCGATGCCTGGTGGACCGACCACACCGTCCTCGAGCGCTCCGCCGGCAGCAAACGCGTCCACCATGCCGAGGCCGGCGAGCTCCGACTGCACTACGACATCCTGTCCACCGGGCCGGCCACCGACCACCTGCTGTTCACCGTCACCCCGGCCGACGCCGCCACCGAACGCGCCCTCCGCCATCTGGTCGCCCACCGCGCAGCCCGGGCCGGCGGCACGGCGCTCCACCCTCTCCCGGCCGCCTGACCCGCCGCCCGCTCCCGCCGCCCTTTCCCGCCGCCCGAACCGGCCAACCCCACCGCCCGAACCCCGCCGCCGGCCCGCGTCCACCCGGGTTGTCTGCGGCCTGGCTGTCGGCGGCCTGGCTGTCGGCGGGCCGGCGGATACTGGCGGTATGTCGCCCACCGCGTCCTCGCCGTCCGTCGCCGCCCGGATGAGCCGCCAGTCCTCCCGGGACACCGCCCAGGAACTCGCGGTGCGACGCCTGCTGTACGCCTCGGGCCTGCGCTACCGGGTCAACGCCCGGGTCCCCGGCATGCCGCGCCGCACGGTGGACATCCTGTTCCTCGGGCCGCGCGTCGCGGTGTTCCTGGACGGCTGCTTCTGGCACGGCTGCCCCGAGCACGCCACCAGCCCCAAGGCCAACGCCGAGTGGTGGCGCACCAAGCTCGACCGGAACATCTCCCGCGACCGCGAGACCACCGACCACCTCGCCGCCGAAGGCTGGACCGTCCTCCGCTTCTGGGAACACCAGCCGCCCGAGGAAATCGCCCACACCGTCCAGGACCTGGTCCGGAGCCGCCGCAAGCGCCCGTGACGCCCCGGCGCCGACCGACGGGTCGGGTAACTCCCGTGCGCGGTCAGCGGAATGAGCTTGTCTGTATAAGTTGAGGGCACCCTGGGCAGTCTTGTCCGAACAACTCAAGGCATTCGCTCGGCGTACAGCGCTCAGACACGGGCGGGCCGCCGGATCGTGGGGCGGGGGCGGTGTGCTGGGGGCAGTGCGTGCTTCGGGCCCTCATACCCTCAGAGGTGGACTTCCCATGGTTGAACCGAGTCGGCGTCGTTTCCTTCAACTCGCCGGTACCGGACTGGCGTTCTCCGCGTTGGCGCCAAGTATCGCGCGGGCCGCCGCGATCGCGCCGCAGGGCGCCACCGGCACGATCCAGGACATCGAGCACATCGTGGTGCTGATGCAGGAGAACCGGTCGTTCGACCACTACTTCGGCTCGATGAAGGGAGTGCGCGGGTTCGGCGACCCGCGGCCGGTGACGCTGCCGAGCGGGAAGCCGGTCTGGTACCAGACGAACAGTGCGAAGAAGGAGATCCTGCCGTTCCGGCCGCAGGTGAACGATCTCGGGATGCAGTTCGTCCAGGACCTCAACCACGACTGGGCGGGCGGCCACCAGGCCTTCAACGGCGGCAAGTACGACCAGTGGGTGCCCGCCAAGACGGCGACCACCATGGCGTACCTGACCCGGCAGGACATCCCCTTCCACTACGCGCTCGCCGACGCCTTCACGCTCTGCGACGCGTACCACTGCTCGTTCATCGGCTCCACCGACCCCAACCGGTACTACCTGTGGACGGGGTACACCGGCAACGACGCGACCGGCGGCGGACCCGTGCTCGGCAACCAGGAGGCCGGATACTCCTGGACCACCTACCCGGAGCGGCTGGAGGCCGCCGGTGTCTCCTGGCGGATCTACCAGGACATCGGCGACGGTCTGAACGCGGCCGGCGGCTGGGGCTGGATCAACGACCCGTACCGCGGCAACTACGGCGACAACTCCCTTCTCTACTTCAACAATTACCGCAACGCCAAGCCCGGCGACGCGCTCTACGAGAAGGCCCGCACCGGGACGAACGCCAAGGCCGGCGACGGCCTGTTCGACCAGTTGCGGCGCGACGTCCAGGCCGGGACGCTGCCGCAGATCTCCTGGATCGCCGCCCCCGAGGCATACACCGAGCACCCCAACTGGCCTGCCAACTACGGTGCTTGGTACGTCTCGCAGGTGCTGGACGCGCTCACCTCCAACCCGGATGTGTGGGCCCGCACCGCGCTGTTCATCACGTACGACGAGAACGACGGCTTCTTCGACCACGTGGTGCCGCCGTTCCCGCCGTCCTCCGCGAACCAGGGCCTGTCGACCGTCGCCACCGGCGCCGACTTGTTTGCGGGCAACGTGAGTTACGCCGCCGGACCGTACGGGCTCGGGCAGCGGGTGCCGATGCTGGTGGTCTCGCCGTGGAGCACCGGCGGCTTCACCTGCTCGGAGACCTTCGACCACACCTCGATCATCCGGTTCATGGAGCAGCGCTTCGGCGTCCGCGAACCCCACATATCCCCCTGGCGGCGGGCCATTTGCGGCGACCTGACGTCCGCCTTCGACTTCACCGCCTCGAACGCGACCCCCGCGACGCTGCCCTCGACGGCCGGCTACCTGCCGCCCGACCGCAACCGGCACGCCGACTACGTGCCGACCCCGCCCGCCACCGGCGCACTGCCCCGGCAGGAGCCCGGCGCGAAGCCCACCCGTCCGCTCAAGTACGCGCCGTACGTGGACGGTTCGGCGGACATCTCGACCGGCAAGTACGCGCTGACGTTCAGCAGCGGGCAGGCGGCCGGCGCCCAGTTCCTGGTCACCTCCGCCAACCGCACCGACGGCCCGTGGACGTACACCGCCGAGGCCGGCACCAGCATCTCGGACGCCTGGAACACCACCTACTCCAAGGGCGTCACCGACCTCACCGTGTTCGGTCCGAACGGCTTCCTGCGCCGCTTCCGCAATCCCGGCAAGACCGCGGGCCCCGAGGTCACCGCCCGCCACAACGCCGCCACCGGCAACCTCGACCTGACCTTCACCAACCCGGCCGGCGCCGACGCCGTCCTCACCGTCGCCAACGCCTACGCGGGCGCCCCGCAGACCGTCACCGTCCGCCGCGGCGCCACCGCCACCCTCACCGCCGACCTCTCCACCTGCCGCCGCTGGTACGACCTCACCATCACCTCCAACCTCACCCCCGACTTCGTCCGCCGCCTCGCCGGCCACATCGAAACCGGCACCCCATCGCTCTCCGACCCCGGCCTGCTGACCACCTGAGATCGCGCACAAGTGGTCGGCCCCGACCGGGAGTTGCGGTCGGGGCCGGCCGTTGTGGCGGTTACTGGCCGCGGGGGGCCGGGGCGTAGCCGGCCGGGCGGGTGGTGAAGGTGCCGCGGCCCTGGGTGCGGCTGCGCAACGCGCCTGCGTAGCCGAAGAGTTCGGCCAACGGGACGGTGGCGGTCAGGACCGCGCCGAGGGCACCGTGCGGGTCGGAGCCGTGGACGCGGCCGCGGCGGGCGGACAGGTCGCCGAGGACGCCGCCGACGCTGTCCGGCGGGACGGTCGCGGTGACGTCCACCACGGGTTCCAGCAGCACCGGTCCGCCGCGCCGCAGCGCCTCGCGCAGGGCGAGCCGTCCGGCGGTGCGGAACGCCAGGTCGGAGGAGTCCTTGACGTGGGTCGCCCCGTCGGTGAGGGTGACCCGGACCCCGGTGACCGGGTGGCCGAGCGGGCCGTCCGCGAGGGCGTCGCGGCAGCCCGCCTCGACGGCCTGCACGAACTCCTGCGGGACCCGCCCGCCGGTGACGGTGGAGCGGAACTCGAAGCCGTCCGTGCCGGGTTCGCCGAGCGGTTCGACGTCGACCACGATGTGCGCGAACTGCCCTGCGCCGCCGTCCTGTTTGACGTGCCGCAGGACGAGCCCGGCGACCGTGCCGGACAGCGTCTCGCGGTAGGCGACCCGCGGCCGGCCGACGGTGACCTCCAGCCCGGACCGGCGGAGCGACTCCACCGCCACCTCCAGGTGCAGTTCACCGAGGCCGGACAGCACCCGCTGCCCGCTCTCCGGGTCGGTCCCGACCACCAACGACGGGTCCTCCTCGACGAGCCGGAACAGCGCCGCCGCCAGCCGGTCGGCGTCCACCGAACGGCGCGCCTCGACCGCGACGGTCACCACCGGGTCGGCGGCGACGGCCGGTTCGAGCACCAGCGGGGCGCCGGGCGCGCACAGCGTGCTGCCGGCCCGCGCGGCCTTGGGCCCGACGACGGCGACGATGTCGCCGGCCACCGCCGTGTCCGTCTCGGTGTGCCGGTCGGCCTGCAGCCGCAGGATGCGGCCGATCCGCTCGGTGCGCCCGGTGCGCGCGTCGAGCACGGTGTCCCCCTTCCGTAGCGTGCCGGAGTAGATCCGCAGGCTGCTGAGCCGCCCGGTGGTGCTCGCGTTCACCTTGAACACCAGTGCTGCCAGCGGCTGTTCGGCGTCGGCCGGGCGTTCCTGGACGGCGCCCTGCCAGTCACCGCGGACCGGCGGAACGTCCAGCGGCGACGGCAGGTACGCCGCGACTGCGTCCAGCAGCGGTTCGATGCCGCGGTTGCGGTACGCGGAACCGCACAGCACCACCACCGCCTGTCCCTCGGCGGTGAGTTGGCGCAGCGCACCCGCCAGGGTGTCCGCACCGAGGGTGCCGGTGGCGCAGAACTCCTCCAGCGCCGCCGGGTGCAGTTCGGCCACCGCCTCCGCCAGCGTCTGCCGACGACGCTCCGCCTCGGACGCCAACTCCTTCGGCACGTCGACCACTTGGATGCCTTCGGCACCGCCGGAACCGTCCGGCCAGGTGAGCGCGCGCAGCCGGAGCAGGTCGATCACGCCGACGAAGTCACCCTCCCGGCCGATCGGCAACTGCACGGCCAGCGGCACCGGGTGGAGCCGCTCCCGGATCGAGGCGACCGCCCTGTCCAGGTCCGCGCCGGGCCGGTCCATCTTGTTCACGAACGCGATCCGCGGCACGCCGTGCCGGTCCGCCTGCCGCCACACCGACTCGCTCTGCGGCTCGACGCCCGCGACGGCGTCGAACACCGCCACCGCGCCGTCCAGCACGCGCAGCGAACGCTCCACCTCGTCGGCGAAGTCCACGTGTCCCGGCGTGTCGATCAGGTTCAGCCGGTGGCCGTCCCAGTCACAACTGACCGCGGCGGCAAAGATGGTGATGCCGCGATCGCGTTCCTGCGGGTCGAAGTCGGTGACGGTGGTGCCCTCGTGCACCTCGCCGCGCCGGTGGATCGCCCCGGTCAGGAACAGGATGCGCTCGGTGACGGTGGTCTTTCCGGCGTCCACGTGCGCGAGGATGCCGAGGTTGCGGACGGCCGCAGCGGCGGGGACGGAGATGGTGGTGCTGGTGGCGGGGAGGGCGAGGTCGGTGCGCATGGCCCGGTGCCTTTCGGGATTCGGTCCTGGAATGGGCAGCGCGATTCACGGCGGCAGCACGAGCGGCACCACACCACCCGGACACACCCCTCGACAGCGACGCGACACGATGCGGTGCGACGCGGCCGCGCGACGCCGACAACGGGCGTTCGTAGCAGGGCGGTTGAGGGGAGAGGGCTCGCAGCCCTTACCGGCGCCGGCCGCGCAGCGGGCGCCGGTCTGCCGAGGACACCAGGATCACCTCGAACCGCGACGGGGGAAGGACAACAGCGGCGCTACGCACGACTGGTCCCTCCCTCTCCACATCACGGTGCACCCGGCCGGCCGTCCGGCCCGGGCGTCTTTCGGCTCGCCGAGTCTAGGAGTGCCCTACCTCCGCCGTCATCCAGATTTTTGCCCGCTGCTCCAACAAGCCGTGCAGATAGCCGACTTGCGATGCCGTCAGTCCCAGACGATCGACCTGATCGCCATTCCGGCGGGCACCGGCGGCACGTCCGAGTAGTCGTCGATCAGACCGGTCACCACGCCGCTGGACTCCCACCCGGCCGTCCAGGACTCGCAGTTCGCGGCGTCCGCGCTGGTGCAGACGGCGACGGCCTCGGCCAGCACCTCTGCCAAGTCCAGGGTCTCCGGGTGGAGTTGGACCCGCACCCAGGCCACGTCCGGCCGGTCGGCGATCCGGCCCAGGGCAGCGGCAAGGTCGGCCAGTGGCGGTCGGCCGTAGCCCCACTGGTTCGGGGCCAGCGAGTCCTCGACGGTGTTGTCCGCGAAGAACTCGGCCAGGGTCAGCAGCGGCAGCGCGCCCTCCGGGCCGGCCCGCCCGATGACGTCCTCGACAGCGATCATGCCGCCGATCCTGCCGGAACCCACCGACACGCACGGCCGCGGCGGCCCCGGCCACCTCCGCCGGAACCGCCGCACCGCACCCCCCCATCCCCCCATCCCCCGCCTCGGACGGCCTCGGACGACTTCGGCCAACCTCGGACGGCCTCGGACGACTTCGGCCAACCTCGGACGGCCTCAGACCAGCAGCCCGTTCCGCTTCACGTACCAGGTGTGGAGGCCGATCATCGCGCCCAGCACGACCAGCCACTGCAGCGCGTTCACCAGCGGCACCGCGCCGAGAGGCAGGGTCATCGCGAACGCCACCCGGATCAGGGCGTCCAGGGTGAAGCCCGTGCCCCAGAGCAGCGTCAGCAGGCGGATGTGGCGCCGGAAGGTCGGGTCGTAGTCCCACTGGCCGGTCCAGGCGTCCGCGCCCACCGGGCCGATCTTGGCGGCGACCACCGTCCGGGCCGCGCCGAGCGCCCACGGGCGGCGGGTCAGCAGGCTGCCCAGGATCCACAGGCCGATCACCCCGAACACCCAACTGTCGCGCACCAGCAGCACCCTGGGGCTGCCCGTCACCGCCGACAGCAGTGCACCCACACCGATCAGCAGCAGGGCGAACACCGGCATCGCATCCAGTCGGCGGTTGCGCACCAGCCCGTACAGCAGCCACGGCAGGGCGGCCAGGGTGCTCAGCGTGATCGCCAGCCACTGGCCGGCGCCGAACCCGAGCAGCGTGTAGTAGGCGCCCAACGGGATCGCCAGCTCGAACACCAGCGACTTGCCCGCCCGCCGCAGGCCACGCGCAGACCGTTGCTTCGGTGTCGAGTCGTCCCCGGCCAGCGCCGCCCAGTCGATCTGCCCGTCCGCCGTCCGCGGCGGCTCGGCACCACCGCCCGAGGCCGCGCCACCCGAAGCACCACCCGAAGCACCGCCCGAGGCCGCGCCACCGGAAGCCGCAGCACCCGAAGCCACCGCGCCGGAAACCACCGCGCCCGAGGCGGTGTCGCCCGCCACCCCAACGCCCGTCGATGCCAAGCCCGCCCCCGCCACAGCCGCCCCCGCCGCCGTCACGTCCATCCCCCTCATCCCCGTCCCCCTCGTGTCCGCGGCCCCGGTGTCCGGTGCCGCCCCGTCCGGCCCTGTCGGTGCGGGCCGTCGTTCGTTCATGCGTACTCGCCCGGCAGCCGGTGCACTTCCATGCAGATCTCGGCCGGGCGCACCGCCCGGTCGAACAGGTCGGCCAACTCCCGTGCGCTGGTGGCCACATCCATCTCCGGCTCGCGCAGCACGCGGACCAGGACCGCGTCGATCGCCCCCCGGATCGCCGTCACCAGCACCTTGGCGTCGAACGAGCCGTACGCGCCGTCCGCCTGCGCCGCGCGGACCACGTACTCCTGAAGGTCCATCACCGCCCGGCGGCCCGTCGCGAACTCGCTGCCCGTGTCGTCGCCCTGGCCGTTCAGAATCTCCACCAGCGCGGCCAACTCCCGCGGGTGCGCGGCCGCCAGCTCGACGTTGGACTCGATGTACGCCCGCAGGCGCGCCCGCGGGCCGACCGCCGACTCGATCCGCGGCCGCATGTACGCCTCGGAGACCCGCAGCACCTCCGCGATCACCTCACGCAGCAGGTCGTCCTTGCCCTTGAAGTGGTACGAGATCATCCCGGTACTGCTCAGACCCGCGTGCTTCGCGATCCGCGCGAACGACGCCTTGGCGTACCCCGCATCGGCGATCACTTCGATGGCCGCCTCGACGATCTGCCGACGCCGCGCCGATTCGGTGAACGTGCGCCCCACGGAGCACCCCTCTCTGCTCGTCCGAGCCAACCATTGCTCGGCCGAGCAAAAAGGTAGCGCCGTTTGCTCGCGCGAGCAAGAACCTGTGCAGGCAAGCAGGAAAGCGCCACAGGGCGACAGCGCGAAGAGGCTGCACACAGGGGGTGGCGCAGAGAAACGGCCCGAAGGCCGCCCCCGCATCTCGGGAGGCAGCCTTCGGGCCGGGCCGGGTGTCGATCGTATGGAGCAGCGGGTCAGGGTCAGGACTTGGCGGTGCCGTAGGACGCGAAGGCGTTCCACGCGGACCAGGCACCGCCGGGGCTGGTCTCGACCTCGTTCATCACGGAGCCGTCGTTCATCACGGTGAAGACCTCCAGCCGACCGTCGGCGTGCCGGGCCGTCGCAGCGGCGGTGGCGGTGCCGGACGGGCCGAAGCCGTTCCACGACGACCAGGCACCGTTCGCCGCAGTCTCCACCCGGTTGGTCATGCCGCCACCCGACGCCACGGCGAACACCTCGACCCGGCCGTCGGCGTGCACACCGGTGGCGATCGCACCGGGGGAACCGTCGCCCTTGGCGGTGCCGTAGGAGGCGAAGGCGTTCCACGCGGACCAGGCACCGCCGGGGCTGGTCTCGACCTCGTTCATCACGGAGCCGTCGTTCATCACGGTGAAGACCTCCAGCCGACCGTCGGCGTGCCGGGCCGTCGCAGCGTTGGTGACGGTGCCGGACGGGCCGAAGCCGTTCCACGACGACCAGGCACCGTTCGCCGCAGTCTCCACCCGGTTGGTCATGCCGCCGCTCGGGGTGACCGCGAACACCTCGATCCGGCCGTCGGCGTGCACACCGGTCGTGACGCTCTTGGCCGTTCCGGCCGGGGCGAAGCCGTACCAGCCGGACCAGGCACCGCCGGGGCTGGTCTCCACCTCGTTCATCACGGAGCCGTCGCTCATGCCGGCGAAGACCTCCAGCCGGCCGTCGGCGTGCCGCGCCGTCGCGACGGACGTCACGGTGCCGGTCGGACCGAAACCGTTCCAGGACGACCAGGCCCCGTTCGCGCTGGTCTCGGTGCGGTTGGTGATGCCGCCACCCGGGGTCACGGCGAACACCTCGACCCGGCCGTCGGCGTGCACACCGGTCGCGACGCGGCCGCCGCTGCCGTTGTTGGCCGCCACGGCCGCCGGGTCGTCGACGATCTTGTTGTAGCGCAGCGCCTTGTAGTCGCCGTTGGGGTGGGAGTCGAAGGTGGCGGCGTTGATGGACTGGCCGGTGATGTGCTTCACCGGGGTGGAGCCGAAGGAGTAGTAGGAGAAGGTGGTGTGCGCGGAGTCGTCCCACTTCTCGAACAGGATGACGTGGTCGTAGAAGCTGTTGAGGATGTCGCCGGGCTTCAGGTCGGACCGGGAGATCTCGGTGGCCACGCCCGGCAGGGTCTGGGTGCTCAGGCTGGAGCCGAGGTGCCAGGCCATCGAGACGTAGCCCGAGCAGTCGGTGCGGTAGCTGCGGCCGCCGGAATCCCCGTACGAGCCGCCCTGGTCGTACGGGATCGACTTGCCCAGCCAGTACTGGGCCCGCTGGATCACCTCGCCGCGGGTGATCTGCCCGTCCACGGACGACGCGGCCTGCGCGGTGGACGCGGTGACCAGGGTGACGGCGGTCGCGGCGACCGAACCGGAGACCGCGATGGCGGCGGCGAGCGCGAAGCGGGCGAACTTCGAGGCGTTCGAGGTCTTCAGGGCGTTCGAGGGCATGACGAATCTCCAAGCAGCGTAGGCGAGTTGATGAGGGCACAGCTGGACGGCGTGCCCGGCGTGCGGGATCCGGCAGGCCTCGAGGGAGGACGACCGTCTTGCAGGAACAGCGGTCGGCGCGAGGCGGCCGACAGGTGGCGGGTGCGGCTCAGTGGCGGCGGGGGGCGGCCCGGGCAGCCCGGGCGGCCGGTGGGGCCGTCGAGTTCCTGGTGGCGGCCGAGCAGGTGTCGATCACGTTCGGCCTCCCCCAATTCCGTTCACTGTCAGGTCTGTTGGTCCGATCGGCGGGTCCAGCGCGGGGTCGCCTCCCGGGTCTGCCACCCGGCCGGTGCTCCCTGGTGGCGAGCACTACTCTCGTCGTTCGAACGCCCACTCGGAAGGCTCTTCGACCGTCGCCAACCGGACAGTCCGACACCGGACATCGCGCCATGCCCATGACAACTTGGACGTCAAAGAGCCCAGACGCACGTCGACCCCGGCGGGTGGGCCGGGGTCGAACTGCGATGGTGCGAAAGAGGATTCAGACGGTGACGGCCTGCCGTTCACCGGCCTCGACGGCGACGGTGAGCCGGTTGCCCGGCGGCGGGAACGGGCAGATGAAGTGGTCGGAGAAGGCGCACGGCGGCAGGAACGCCCGGTTGAAATCGAGGACGGTGTTCCCGTCGGCGTCCGGCGCGGGCAGCGTGATGAACCGGAAGCGGTAGGTCTCCCGGCCGCTGGTCCCGTCCGCGATGACGCCGCTCAGCGGGCCGCCGTCGCCGGAACCGCTGACAGTCAGCGTGTGCGGGCGGCCGGCCAGGGTGAACGCGACCTGGCCGGTCACGGTCAGCGGGCGGGCCCGGCCGTCGGCGTTCTCCACCATCAGGTTCTGCGCGCCGGCCTCGAACGGGGTGAACACGGCGGGCACCGCCCAGTCGGGCGCGTACGGGAAGACCGAGATCCCGGCGTACGAGGCCCGGCGCGGCGCGTCGGGGTCGAAGACGCGCAGGGCGAGTTCGCCCTCGCGCTCGATCGGGACCAGGCGCAGCGCGTCGAGCACGGCGATCTGCGCGCCCGGGTCGGTGTCGGGGCGCAGCGCGACCCGGCCGGTCGCCTCCTGCTGCTCGCCTTCGAGCCGGACGCCGTCCCCGGTGGCGAGTTCGGCGCACACGACGCCGCTCTCGGACCACCAAGTCCCGGGCAGGCCGGGCAACTTGGACGGCTCGGGCTCCAACCAGTGGGTGCCGGTCAGCGCCAGCGGGCCGTGCGGGGCGCTCGCCGCGGCGCTCCGGGACTCCGTCCAGTGCTGCCACGCCTCGGCTGCGGTGTCGGTCATCGGACTGCCTCCAAGTGGGGCTCTGGTTCGGACACTTGCTTCATCGCTGGACCTTCATCGCTGGACCTTCATCACCGGACGGGGCTTCCGCCGGTCCGGCTCGGCACCGCACGGCGCCACTCAGCGCCCGGCGAGCGGACGGAACAGGCCTTCCTGCATCACGGACACCACCAACTGCCCCTTCCGGTCGTAGATTTCGCCGCGGGCCAGGCCGCGCGCGCCGTGTGCGATCGGCGACTCCTGCCGGTACAGCAGCCAGTCGTCGGCCCGGAACGGGCGGTGGAACCACATTGCGTGGTCGAGCGAGGCCATGTCGAAGTTCCGTTCGCCCCACAGGGGTTCGACGGGTGCGCGGACGGCGTCGAGCAGCGTCATGTCGCTGGCGTAGGTGAGCGCGCAGACGTGGATCAGCGGGTCGTCGGGCAGCGCGCCGTTGGTCTTCAGCCACACGCCGCTGCGGGCCTCGACGCCGTCGAGCTCCTCGCGGGTCCACTTGAGCCGGTCGACGTACCGAATGTCGAAGGGCTGGCGGCGGCTGATGAACGGCGGCAGTTCGCCGAGTCGGGAGCCGACCTCGTCCAGCGCGCTCGGCAGGTCCTCGGGGGCGGGGACGTCCGGCATCGGGAACTGGTGCTCGATGCCGCCGGGTTCGGGCTTGTGGAAGTCCGCGGTCAGCGCGAAGATCGACCGCCCGCCCTGGATGGCCAGCACCCGGCGGGTGGTGAAGGAACGGCCGTCCCGGATCCGATCGACCTGGTAGACGATCGGGACGCCCGGCATGCCAGGGCGCAGGAAGTAGGAGTGCAGCGAGTGCACCGGGCGCTCGTCGTCGACCGTGCGGCCCGCCGCGACCAGCGCCTGGCCGGCGACCTGCCCGCCGAAGGTGCGTTGCAGCGCCTCCTCGGGGCTGCGGCCGCGGAAGATGTTCAGCTCGATCTGCTCCAGGTCGAGCAGTTCGACGAGCTGGTCGACGGGGGTTCCCATGTATGTCGCTCCCTCTCCTGGCGGCCGGGCGAGGCTGGGTGTGCCGCCGGACGCCGTGTTCCGTCCAACACAAGTCTCCGCGCCCACCGGGAATTCCCGCCCTCCGGCACGCGGCGGCAAGCCGGTACGCCCACCAACCGCACCGCCCACCTGCCCCACCCACCACGCCCACCGACCAGGCCGCCCCCACTCGCCACTCGCCACTCGCCTACTCCAGGCCGGACTGCCGCACCGTGATGTTCAGCCGCCCCACCAGGCCGAGGTCCGGGTCGGCCGTGCCCGGCAGCGTCCGCACCACGCCGTGGTACGCGAACCTCATCGGGCCGCCGAACACCAGCAGGTCGCCGCTGCGCAGCTCCAGGTCGGTCCACGGGCGGGTCCGGGTCTCGGTGCTGCCGAGCCGGAAGACACAGCTGTCGCCCAGCGACAACGACACCACGGGCGCGTCCACCCGCTCCTCGCGGTCCCGGTGCAGGCCCATCTTCGCCCCGTGCGGGTAGTGGTTGACCAGAGCGACGTCCGGCGCGAAGCCGGCCGCGCCCGCGATCCCGCCGACCTGGCCGCCGTACGCCTCCGCGACCGCCCGCCGGGCCAGCTCCCCGAGCCGCGACGGGAACGCCTTCACCGGCGCGCCGTCACCGTCCACCACCGTGCGCGCGTACCCGTACGGGTACCAGTGCCAGCCCAGGCACACCGTCCGCACCGACATCACCCCGCCGGTCGGCAACGTCACCGTCCGCATCCCCGCGGGCGGCCGCGCCCACTCCCGGCACGCCGCGACCAGCTCCCGCTGCTCCCCCGGCCCCAACCACCCGGGCAGCAGCACCACCCCGGGCGCCGGTTCCTCGCGCTCACGCCCGAACAGCTCCCCGGCGAACACCCCGCCACCACTCACCCCTCCATGCTCCCACCGGAGCACCCCCGCTCCCCCGCCCCGCCCCAGCCCTGTCCCCGCCCCGAACAACCCACCCGCACCCGAGCCCCCACATGCGCGGACCCCCGTCCCATCGGACCCTGGGGGAAGGACGTTGCCGGTTGGCGGAGGAGGCGCGATGCATCCACTGGAGTTCCGGGTGGTGGACCTTCCCGAAGAGTCGTCGTACCAGGCGGCGGTACTGGTGCTGGGGCAGCACCGCGCGGTGCTGATCGGTACGGGCCTGCGGCTGGCGGACGGACAGCGGCTGGCCCGCGAGGTGGCGTCCTCGGGGCGGCGGCTGGGCGCCGTGCTGGTGCCGGACTCCGCACCGGAGTACTGGCTCGCGGCGGAGGCCCTCCGCGACGCGTTCCCGGATGCCCGGTTCCTCGCCCCCGCGCCGGTGCTGGCCCGGATCGAGCGCAGCCACCGCGAGGTCCGCACCGCGTGGTCCGGACTGGGGACGGAACTCCCCACCCGGCTGGTCGCGTTGGAGTCGCTGGACGAGGACGCGGTGGAGCTGGAGGACCACCGGCTGGAGCTGCGCGGCACGTCCCTCGGCCTGCCCGACCGGCACTACGTGTGGGAGCACCGCAGCCGGACGCTGCTCGGCGGCCCGCTGCTGTGGCTGAACGTCCACCCTCGGCTCGCCGACACCCCGCACGCCGCCCAGCGCACCGCGTGGATCGACCTGCTGGACGAGATCGCCGCCCTCGAACCGCAGCTCACCGTCCCGGGCCACCGCCACCACACCACCACGACCGACCACACCCCCGACCCGATCGCCTGGACCGGCGACTACCTGCGAGCCTTCGAGACCGAACTCGGCAAACCCGTCGCCCCCGAGGAGGTCGAGGCCGCGCTGCTGCGCCGCTTCCCGGACGCCGCCCTGCCCGCCACCGTGGCTCCCGGCGTCCGCGCCGCCCTCGCCCACCCGTGAGCCCCACCAGCTGAGCCCCACCGATGAGCGCCGCCCCACAGCCCCCGCCCCACAGCCGCCGCCCGCAAACCCCACCCGCAAACCCCACCCGTGGTCGAACCCCCTACGCCAACAGCCCGAGCTGCCGCGCACAGCTCCCCCATGCCTGCCACCCCTGCCGTCGCAGGATCTCCTCCCCGACCGCGACCTGCTGCACCCGGCCCGCCCGGTCCGGCCGGTCGGCGTAGCGCAGGCCGCCGGCGTCCACCCAGGTGGGCAGCCAGATCTGCAGGCCGCCGTAGTAGCCGTTGCCGGTGTTCGCATGCCAGTCACCGCCGCTCTCGCAGTCGGCGATCCGGTCCCACACCAGGTCGGGAGTCGGCTGCCGGGCGAGCCCGAGGACGGCGACCGCCGACAGCAGACCCAGCGCGAGCAGCGCAACAGCCCGAACGTTGACAGTTGTCCGCATCCCCCGACGCTAAGCAGCACCCCGACCCGGCCACCTCCGCAGTGCACCCACCCGGTCCAACCGGACAAACAGCTACGAACAACCACGAACAACCACGAACAGCGATGGACAGCCACGGACAGAAACGGCGGAAGCCGCCACCCCAACACCAGGGTGGCGGCTTCACGCCGACAGGAGGGGATCAACCGATCCCGGAGGAAGCAGCAGTGCTTCCGAAGATGTCTCAGACGGACAGAACCTGGCCGGGGAAGATCAGGTTCGGGTTGCCGCCGACAACACCGGTGTTCTTGTTGTACAGGTCGTGCCAGTCGACGCCCAGGCCGGCGGCGATCTTGGACAGGGTGTCACCGGACTTGACGGTGTAGCCGTTGCCCTTGGCGGTGTTGGCGGCCGCGCCGGACTTGTCCTTCCAGGTCTGCTTCGGGGCGTCCTGGGTCTTCGGGGCCTGCGCGCGGGACTCCGAGCGGGAGGCCTTGGCGGAGGTGTCCGCAGCAGCGGTGTTCGACTTCGAGGAGTCGGACTTCGCGGCGGTCGAAGAGTTCGACGAGGTCGACTTCGGGGTGGAGGTCGACGGGGTGGAGGTCGACTTCGAGGAGGAGGACGAGGAGGAGCCCGCGGAGGTGTCGACCTGGGCAGCGGCGCCGCCCTTGGTCAGACCGGCCTTGACGGAGCACACCGGCCAGGCGCCGGGGCCCTGGGAGGCGAGGACCTTCTCGGCGACGGCGATCTGCTGCGCCTTGGTGGCCTGGTTGGCCTGCGAGGCGTAGGCGGTGCCACCGAAGGCGGCCCAGGTGGAGGAGGTGAACTGCAGGCCACCGTAGAAGCCGTTGCCGGTGTTGATCGACCAGTTGCCGCCGGACTCGCACTGCGCAACCTTGTCCCAGGTCGCGACGTCGGCGGCGGAGGCCGTGTTGGCCGTGACGAGGCCGGCCACCGGGGCGGCGAGCAGGGCGCCGCCGACGACAGCCGCGCGAACACGGTTGCGCTTGGAGGTGGTGGTGGCAGCGGCAGTCTCGTTACGGAAGGTCATGAGATTCCTCTCGACATCCCCGGGATGGGCAGGCGGAACCAGACCCAGTGCAGGGCCGTGTTCGCTCGCCAAGTCCGGTGGGCGGCCGTGCACGTGTCGGACGTGCCGCTGCCGCCCCGGCCACCTGTCCGCATCCCCGGCGGCGGCTGGCTGCCGTCGCGCCGGTGGCGCAGGGTCCGGGTCCGGGGTGAGCCGGGGCGGACCGTTGCGTCGGGGGTGAACCCGGGAGGTGCTCGATGCACCGGCCACGAACCTACGAGCCGGTGCCCGGTCGACCAAACAGTTTCGCGTTTCCCCAGGTCATTGAGGGGTTACCGAGGGTATCGATCAAGCAAACGCAGAGCCGATGTCCATTTCGTCCGCTTTTCCCAAGATCAAACGATCTGCGAATATGGTCCCGGTCACAGTTTGACCCGTGTGAGGTCGGGCACAGCGTCGACAGATAGCGACCCCGTGTGCACACAGGGCAGTCAGAAGCCGCCCAAATCCCGTCGTCCGGCCGGCCACCCGTGACCCCAGCCACAACCTCCCGTTGGTAATGGCGGTCGGCGCGCCCCGCGCCGCGCACCCGGAAGTCCCACCGGGCGCACCCAGAACACCAGGGCGAAACGAGGAGTCTTTGTGCCGCGCATGCTTGAGGTGAGCGAGGACGTACGCGCCGAGATCGGCGACGACGAGGCCGAGAGCCTGCTGGCCGGAGCCCATGCTCCGGACGCGTACGACTGCACCTCGTGCCGACTACCGGGCGACTCGCTGCGCGAACCCACCAGCACGGTGCTGTTCGTCGGCGACGAGACCGCGGTGCTGGCGTTCGCGCACGCCCGCTGCGTCCCGTCCCAGGTGGTGCCGGTGGACGAGCAGCAGCTGCGCGGCGCCGTCGCCTCGATCAGCCAGGGCGGCACCGCCCACGCCCCGCAGCCCCCGGCGCCGCAGCCGGTCGCCCCGGTGGACATCCCGGAGCCGATCGCCCCGGTGCCGCCCGACCGGCCGCAGCCTGCCGTACTGGGCGTGACCTGCGGCATCGTGCTGTGTGGCGACACCCAGCACGCCGCGCTGGTGATCGAGCCGACCGGTCCGGTCGGCCGGCCGGGCAGCGCGAGCGGCACGGACGAGTTCCTGTCGCTGCTGACCGAGCACGGCTTCCAGCTGGTCCAGGACGTCAACCGGGCGCCGGCCCGGCCGCGGGCCGGCTGGTCGGTGCTGATGGCGATGGGGCAGCTGCACGCGATCCTGCAGCCCTCGGCGGCCGGCGGCTCGGCCGCCTGGTGGCAGGCCCACCAGGCGCTCCAGGTGACCCCGGCGTGGCGGGCCGCGGCGGCCCGCAAGTCCGAGGTGATCATGTTCGCGGTGCCGGCCGGCGCGGTCGGCCGCCAGCCGCGCGAGGACCTGTTGCGCCTGGCCCTCGACCGGGCCGCCGCCCGCGGCGTGCTGGCGGCGGGCATGCTGCCGCTGGCCGGTACCTGAGAGCGGGGGCGCGCCGATGACCGACCCCGTGAACGACCCGGCCGCCACCGGCTCGTCCGACACCGCGTCAACCCCGGCTGCCCGGGCAGAGGTTGAGGACGCCCGGGGCGGCGGGCCGGCCATAGGACCGGGGGTGGCCGCCCCCGCATCCCAAGCCGGTCTCGCTCGTTGGCTCCTACGTGTACAGCTACGACGTCTCCTCCACCGGCCGCCCCTCCTCCCCCGTCGCCCGTTCGATCCCGAGCATGCGACCGTCGTACGACGCGGAGCACCCGGTGTCGGCCACCCCGATCTACGACTCGCTGTACTCCGAGTACCGGCGGATGTTCCGGGCGCTGCCGGGCGACCGCTCCGGCGAGGAAGGGCTGAGGTTCACCGGCTTCGCGGTCCGCGAGCAACACGTCCGCGACCAGCACGGCCGCGAGCAACACCTCCGTGACCCGCACGGCCGCGAGCAACACGTACGTGATCAGCACCTCCGCGACACGCACGTCCGCGACCAGCAGCCGCGCGAGGTGGCGGCGGAGCGGCGCGATCCGGCGCCGTACTCGCAGCAGCACCAGTCCTTCGAGACGTACGTGGGGCAGGCCCCGGGCGCGCCGCAGTTCGGGCCCGTGCCGGGGTCGGCCGCGCAGGCGAACGGCCAGGGCTGGGTGGCGACCGGCTACCTCGGCCCGTCCCCGCAGGCCCCCGCACCCGCTGCCCCCGCCCCGGCCCCCGGGCCGACGGGCGGTCGGCACCGCTCGGTGCTGTCGCTGCCGCCCGGCCGCGACGTCTGAACACGAACGCCTGAACACGGACGTCTGAGCACGGACGCCGGCGCCCGTGCTCGGACGCACGGACGTCGGCACGCGCAGATACGGCTGTGGGCCGCGGAAGCACCTCCCCGGTGCCCGCGGCCCACAGCCGTATCCGTTCCCTGCTTACTTCTTCTTGCGCTTCTCGCGCACCCGGACCGAGATCGAGATCGGGGTGCCCACGAAGCCGAACTCCTCGCGCAGCCGGCGCTCGATGAAGCGGCGGTAGCCGGCCTCCAGGAAGCCGGACGCGAACAGCACGAACCGCGGCGGGCGGGTGCCGGCCTGGGTGCCGAACAGGACGCGCGGCTGCTTGCCGCCGCGGATCGGGTGCGGGTGCGCGGCGACGAGTTCGCCGAGGAACGCGTTCAGGCGGGCGGTGGGGATGCGGGTCTCCCAGCCGGCCAGCGCGGTCTCGATCGCGGGGACGAGCTTCTCCATGTGGCGGCCGGTCTTCGCCGAGACGTTCACCCGGGGCGCCCACTGGACCTGCACCAGGTCGCGCTCGATCTCGCGCTCCAGGTAGAAGCGGCGTTCCTCGTCGAGCTGGTCCCACTTGTTGTAGGCGATGACGACGGCGCGCCCGGCCTCGACGGCCATCGAGATGATCCGGGTGTCCTGCTCGGCGAGGGTCTCGCTGGCGTCGACCAGGACGACCGCGACCTCGGCCTTGTCCAGCGCGGCGGAGGTCCGCAGCGAGGCGTAGAAGTCGGCGCCGGAGGTCAGGTGGACCCGGCGGCGGATGCCGGCGGTGTCGATGAACTTCCAGGTCTTGCCGCCGAGTTCGATCATCTCGTCGACCGGGTCACGGGTGGTGCCGGCCAGCTCGTTGACGACCACGCGGTCCTCGCCGGCGACCTTGTTCAGCAGGCTGGACTTGCCGACGTTCGGCCGGCCGATCAGCGCGACGCGGCGCGGGCCGCCGGGGACCAGGCCGTCGCCGAACAGCTGCGGCGGGGCCTCCGGGAGGACCTTCAGCACGGCGTCCAGCAGGTCGCCGGAGCCACGGCCGTGCAGCGCGGAGACGGGGTAGGGCTCGCCCAGGCCCAGCGACCACAGGTACGCGGCCTCGGCCTCGGTGGACGGGCCGTCGACCTTGTTGGCGCACAGCACGACGGGCTTGCCGGAGCGGCGGATCAGCTTGACCAGCGCGTCGTCGGTGTCGGTGGCGCCGACGGTGGCGTCGACCACGAACAGCACCGCGTCGGACTGCTCGATGCCGAGCTCGGCCTGCGCGGCGACCATCGCGTCGAGGCCGAGGACGTCGATCTCCCAGCCGCCGGTGTCCAGCACCTTGAAGCGGCGGCCGGCCCACATCGCCTCGTAGCTGACCCGGTCACGGGTCACGCCGGGGCGGTCCTCGACGACCGCCTCGCGGCGGCCGATGATGCGGTTGACCAGGGTCGACTTGCCGACGTTCGGGCGGCCGACGATCGCCAGCACCGGCATCGGGCCGTGGCCGTCCAGGTCGGCGTCGATCTCGGAGGCGTCGAAACCCTCCTCGGCGGCCAGCGCCAAGAACTCGGCGTACTCGGCATCGCCGAGCTCGCCGTGCTGGGCGGTGGTGTCGTTGCTCATGTTCCGTCTTCCATTTCCCGGCCCGGCCCTTCCCAGGGGCGGACCGTGCGTACCTGCCCGGCGGGCAGCGCGAACCGCGCGGATCTCGCGCGGTCGGATCGTTCGGGGGGGGGTCGAGGGTCAGGCGGCCGTCAGGCCGGCCCGGTCCTCGACCAGTGCGGTGATCGTACCGATCACCTGGTCGAGGGTGAGTTCGCTGGTGTCGACCAGGTCCGCGTCCGCGGCCCGGGTCAGCGGGGCGGTCTCGCGGGAGGAGTCGGCGGCGTCCCGGCGGGCCAGGTCGGCGGCCATCGCGGTGATCGTCGCCTCGTCCAGGCCCTTGGCGCGCAGCTCGGCGGCCCGGCGCTCGGCACGGGCCTGCTCGGACGCGGTCAGGAAGACCTTCACGGTGGCGTCCGGGAACACCACGCTGCCCATGTCACGGCCCTCGGCGACGATGCCGCGCGCGGTGTGCGAGGCGCAGCCGCGCTGGAGCTCCACCAGCCGGGCCCGCACCGCGGGGACCGCGGCCACCGCGCTGACCTTGGCGGTCACCTCGGGGCCGCGGATCGGGCCGGACACGTCCTGGCCGTCCACGGTTATGGTCGGCCCGGCGGCGTCGGTACCGGAGACGATGACCGGCTTGGCGCAGGCGATCGCCACCGCCTCCGGGTCGTCCACGTCCACCTCGTTGGCGAGCATCCACCACGTCATGGCGCGGTACATCGCACCGGTGTCCAGGAAGCTCAGGCCGAGGCGCGCCGCGACTGCCCGCGACACCGTCGACTTGCCGGAACCCGAAGGCCCGTCGATGGCGACGACGACCGGGCTGTTCGACGCTCGGTCGACACTGTCCACGGGGCGAACCTCTCTCTCACGACACACGAACTCACCTCAAGGTTAATGGACTCGCGCGCCACCCCGTCCCGGCCCCGTCCCCGGTCAGTGGCAGTGGCCGCCCCGACCCGGCGTCTCCACCGGCGACGCCCCGGGACGCGTCCCCTGCGGCGCGGGCCGACCGGTCGGCCCCCGCGCGGGGACGCCGTCCGGTTCCCGGGGCGGCGGAACCTCAGTCCCGCACGCCCCAGCCGCGCTCCCGGAGCCCCGCCACCAGCGTCCGCCCCACCGTCGGCGCGACAGCGAGCTGGACGTGGCCGACCTGCTGCCCCGTCGAGTGCTCGATGGTCACGTCCTCGATGTTGACCCCGAGCGAGCCGACCTCCCCGAAGAGCCGGCCGAGTTCGCCGGGCTGGTCGCCGAGCACGACGGTGACGGTCTCGTAGCGGGTGGGCGGCGCCCCGTGCTTGCCCGGGATGCGGGCCTGCCCGGTGTTGCCGCGCCGCATGACGGCCTCGATGCCGGCCGCGCCCGCCCGCCGTTCGTTCTCGTCGGCCGCCTGCAGGGCCCGCAGCGCCGTGACGGTCTCCGCCAGGTCGGTCGCGAGGTCGTCCAGCACGTCCGCCACGACGCCGGCGTTCGCGGACAGGATGTCGATCCACATCGCCGGGTTCGAGGCCGCGATCCGGGTGACGTCCCGCACGCCCTGCCCGGAGAGCCGCACCGCGGTCTCCTCGGCGTGCTCCAGTCGCGCCGCGACCAGCGAGGACAGCAGCTGCGGCGCGTGCGAGACCAGCGCCACGGCCCGGTCGTGGTCGGCGGCGTCCATGACGATGGGCATCGCCCCGCACAGCGCGACGAGTTCGAGCGCGGCGTTGAGCGTCTCGGTGTCGGTGTCGGCGGTGGGCGTGAGCACCCACGGCCGGCCCTCGAAGAGGTCCGCGGTGGCGGCGAGCGGCCCGGAGCGTTCGCGCCCGGCCATCGGGTGCGAGCCGATGTACCGGACGGTGTCCAGGCCCAGCGCGGCGATCTCCCCGCGCGGCCCGGCCTTGACGCTCGCGACGTCCGTGTAGCAGCGGGCGAGGCCCCGCCGCTGGCAGTCCGCGAGGACCTTGCCGACCAGCGCCGGCGGGACCGCGATGATCGCCAGGTCGACCGGCCCGTCGGGGAGTTCGTTGGTTCCGGCGCCGAGCGAGGCGGCCGTGCGCGCGGCGTCCTGGTCGGTGTCCTCCAGATACACGCTTATGCCCCGGCGGGTGAGGGCGAGCGCGGCGGAGGTGCCGATCAGTCCGGTGCCGATGACGGCGGCAGTGCGCATGGCGGGTTCTCGTCTCCCTGGTCACGGTCGTGGCCGGGCCATTCTCCCGCACCGGTGGACGCGCGGCACGGTTCGGCCGACGCGCAGCGGAAATCCGGGTGCGGTGGCGGCGGTTGGGTGCAGACTGGGCGCCCGGGTCCGGGCTTCGGGCCGGCGGCGAAGGGGGCGAGGTGGCGGGGCAGCAGGCGGTGTGGGAGTCGAGGTTGGACTCGGTGGTGGTGCACGCGGCGGGCGCGGTGTGCCGGCGCCGCGCGTCGGGGGTGCTGCCGGCGGACGGCCGGGTGCGGGTGGCGGGGCTGCCGCAGCTCGCGGCGGAGGGTTCGCTGCGGGTGCGGGTGCTGTCGGGCGGGGGCCGGGTCGTGGAGGCCCGCGTCGAGCCTGCGGAGCGGGTCCGCGAGGAGGACGAATCGCCGTCCTGGGAGCGGGAGTTGACGGAGCTGGGCGCGGAGCGCGACCGGCTGCTGGCGCGTCGGGAGCGGATGGAGCTGCGGATCCGGGAGGTCGCGGCGCTGCGCCCGGTGCCGCCGCAGCGCCGCCGCGACGAGGGGCTGCGGCGGGCCCCGGCGGACGCGGTGCTGGAGCTGGCGGAGTTCGTGGACGCGCGCCTGGAGGTGCTGCAGGAGCTGGCGGTGGAGCTGGAGCAGCAGGTGCGGACGGCGGAGCACGCCTTCGACGTGGCGTCGGTCCGGGCGCGGCAGCGGTCGAGCGCGGAGCGGCCGGGCGGCGTGGAGTCGTCGGCGCAGGCGCTGGTGACGGTGCGCGGCGCGGGTGCGGTGGAGCTGGAGGTCGAGTACGCGGTGCCGGGCGCGGTGTGGCTGCCGACGTACCGGTTGGCGCACCGGCGGGGTGAGCGGGCGGCGCGGCTGGTGCTGCGGGCGTCGGTGGCGCAGCGGACGGGCGAGGACTGGTCGGGGGTGCGGTTGGCGCTGTCGACGGCGGACCTGGCCCGGCCGAGCGGGGTGCCGCGGCTGAGTTCGCTGCGGATCGGCCGCCGTCAGCCGGCTCCGGCGCCGTCGGGGTGGCGGGCGCAGCCGGCCGGGCTCGACGAGTTGTTCGCCGGCTGGGAGGTCGCGCAGGCGTCGAAGCCGGTGCCGGCGGTGCCGCTCGCGATCGGCGCGGCGGCGGGCGCGGCCCCCGGGCCGGCTCCCGGGCCGGCCGCTCCGGCGGCGCGGGCCCGCAGCGCGGGCTTCCCGGGCCGGCCGGGCGGCGGGCGTTCGACGCCGCGGCCGGCCGAGCCGCAGGCCCTGCCCCCGCGGCCGGCCGCGCCGCCCCCGCCGGGCGCGCCGATGGCGTCGGCCCCGGGCGCGCCGATGGCGTACGGCGGGGCGGCGCCCGCGGCCTTCCTGTCCGCGCCGTCCGCCGACCTGGCCGCGCCCATGGCCCCGGCCGAGCCCGCCGACCCGCGCCCGTCCTCGGACCAGCTCGACTACGCGGGTCTGGTGCTGGCGGGCCCGCTGGAGGAGTCGTTCCGCCGCGGCCGCCTGTTCCCGCAGGCCGAACCGCGGTCCGGCGCGGGCGCGTTGCGCGGCGCGGAGGAGGTGGGTCGGCTGCCGCTGCCGCGGTTCGGCGTGCCGCCGCGGGTGTCGGCGGGCTCGTTCGACCACCGTTTCGACGCGCAGGCCCCGGCGGACATCCCGTCGGACGGCGTGTGGCACACGGTGACGGTGGCGGAGCTGCCGGTGGAGGTGGCGACGCGTTACGTGTGCGTGCCGTCCGTCGAGGAGGCCGTGTACGCCGTGCTGGAGCTGGCGAACGGCACGGCGCACGCGCTGCTGGCCGGGCCGGTGGAGGTGTCCGTGGACGGCGATTTCCTGCTGACGGCGAGCCTGCCGACGCTGGCGCCGGGCGGGGTGCGGGAGTTGGGCCTCGGCCGGGCGGAGGAGCTGCGGGTGGCGCGGCACAGCGAGGTCCGGGAGTCGACGTCGGGGGTGCTCAACTCGACGACGGTGCTGGACCATTCGGTGCGGATCGAGCTGGTGAACCGGCTGCCGCACGAGGCGTCGGTGGAGGTCCGCGAGCGGGTGCCGGTGGCGGGCGAGGCGGAGGTGCGGATCGAGGAGCGTCCGGGCTGGTCGCCGCCCGACGAGCCCACCGCGCAGGTGCCGCCGTCGGCGCGGATCCGCCGGGTGGTGGTGCCGGCCGGCGGTTCGGCGGAGCTGACGGGCGGCTATGTGGTCCGTATCCCGGCCGGTAGGGCCGTGGTCGGCGGGAACCGGAGGAGCTGAAGCGTGTACGAGGAGACTTTGCCCCTGCCGGTCACCGCGGTCACCTGTCTGGAGGACCGGGCGCAGGTGGAGCGGACGGCGGAGGTCGAGCTGGCGGCGGGTGTGCACCGGCTGCGGCTGGGCCCGGTGACGGCGCTCGCGGTGGACCGTTCGCTGCATGCCCGGCTGCTCGGCGCGGACGGCGCGGAGACCGGTCGCGGCCGGGTGCTGGACGTCCGCCTGGTGCGGTCCTGGGAGCCGCCGGCGCCGCTCGCGCCGGGCCCGGACGATTCGGCGCTGCGCCGCCGCGTCCACGACCTGGAGCGCGCGTACGCGGCGGAGTCGCGCCGCCAGGACCGGCTGGAGGCACGGCTGGCGCTGCTCGCCCAGCTGGCGGCGGACCTGCTGCGGGAGATCGGCGAGGGCGCGGGCGTCGGCGAGCTGGAACAGGCCCGCTGGTCGCGCGAGTTGGACCGGGTGGACGCCGAACGGGAGTCGTACGGCGAGCAGTTGCGGGCGTCGCGGCAGCGCGCGACGGAGCTGATGGCGGCACAGGGGAACGCCGAACTGGCGCTGGCCCGGGCCGAGCAGGAGCCCGCCGAGCTGCGGGCGTTCGTGGAGCTGTCGGTGGAGTGCGCCGAGCCCGGCCGGTTCCTGGCCCGGGTGGGGCACCTGACGGCGTGCGCGCTGTGGCGGCCCGCATACCGGGCCGAACTGGTCGGCGGCGCCCTGCGGTTGGAGACCGAGGCGGTGGTGTGGCAGCGCACCGGCGAGGACTGGTCGGACGTCGCGCTGACGCTGTCCACGGCCCGTTCCGCGTCGGCCGGCGAGCCGCCGGCGCTGGCCGAGGACCGGCTGGTGCTGCGGGAGCGTTCGGCGCAGGAGAAGAAGACCGTCGAGGTGGAGCTGCGCGAGCAGGTGATCTCCGACGCGGGCCCGCTGGAGCCGGGCCTGCCGGGGGTGGACGACGGCGGCGAGGTGCGGGTGCTGCGGGCCGCCGAGCCGGTCTCGGTGCCCTCGGACGGGCGGGCGCACCGGGTGCCGGTGAGCGCGTTCGAGACGGCGGCGCGCAGCGAGTTCGCGGCGGCGCCGGAGCTGTCGGAGCTGGTGACGGAGGTGGTGTCGTTCCGCAACGCCTCGGGTCACGCGCTGCTGGCCGGCCCGGTCGACCTGGTGCGCGGCTCCGGGTTCACCGGCCGGGGCACGCTGGAGTTCACGGCGGCGGGCGCGCCGGTGCGCCTGTCGTTCGGTTCCTCGGACGGCCTGCGGGTGGTCCGGGAGGCCGACGAGCGCCGCGAGGGCGCCGGCCTGGGCGACCGGCGCACCCTGCTGACCCGCACGGTGCGCCTGCACCTGTCCCGGTTCTCCGCGCCCGGCGAGGACGCCGAGCAGGTGGTGACGGTCCGCGAGCGGATCCCGGTCTCCGAGGTGCAGGCCGTCGAGGTGCGGCTGCGCAAGGACCGCTGCTCGCCGCCGCCGGACGAACTGGACGCCGACGGCGTCGTCCGCTGGGAGGTGCCGCTGCCACCGGGCGGCCGACGTACCGTCACCCTGGTGTACGAGGTGTCGGCGACGGCGAAGGTGGCGGGCCTGTGAGCAACCGACAGGCCGTCAACTCCGGTACAAAAGAGACATGATCTACCATCTCGCCCCGCTGGACGACTGGCTGCGCGACCCGGGCCGGCCGTACACCGCCGCCTCGCTGCTCACCGAGGGCTTCCTGCACTGCTCGCCGGACGAGACCACGGTGCTGGCGGTCGCCAACCTGTTCTTCCCCGACGCCCCGGATCCGCTGATGGCGCTGCTGATCGAGGAGAAGCTCGTCGAACCGATGGTGAAGTGGGAGGCGGCCACCGGCGGCCCGCCTCCCGGCAGCACCCCGGGGGTGCTGTTCCCGCACGTCTACGGCCGGCTCAACCGGACGGCCGTGCTGGGCCTGGAGAAGCTGGAGCGCGGCCCGGACGGCCGCTGGGCCGCGCTGCTCCCCTGGAGCTGATCGGCAGACCCTAGAGCCAGCCGCGCTCGCGGGCCGCCATCCCGGCCTGGAACCGGGTGGTGGCCCCGAGTTCGCGCATCAGGCCCTGCAGGCGGCGCTGGGTCGTGCGGGCGCTCCAGCCGAGCGAGCGGGCGATCGACTCGTCGGTGAGGCCGGCGGCGAGCAGCCCGAGCAGCTTCAGGTGGTCGGAGTCCGGCCCGGGGCCGTCGCCGTCGCCGATCACCGTCTGCAGCGGCACGGCGCGTTCCCACTCGGCCTCGAACAGCGCGTCCAGGGCCTGCAGCAGGGCCGACGGGTGGATGACGTACGCGGCGTCCAGGACGCTGTCGCCGACGCTGATCGGGATGATCGCCATCTTGTCGTCGGCCATCATCATCTTCATCGGCAGCACCGGCCGCACCCGGGCCTCCTCGCCGTCCTCGACGCCGGTGAGGATCTCCTGTTCCAGCCGTCCGGGCCAGGCGATCGCCTCCTTGTCGAAGACGGTGCGGATCCGCACCCCGGCCTTGAGCTTGGCCCGCTGCCGGGGCTGCTGCACGGTCGGGTCCTGCACGTACGGCGGGCAGTCGAAGCCGCGGATCTGGTACTGGCCGGACTCCACCAGGTGCTCCAGGCGCTGCGCAATCGCCTCGCCGCCGGTGAGCACCTCCACCGAGTGCGCCGGGTCGGTGTACCGGGACGCCTCCCGGAACGCGTCCATCAGCCGGTGCATCTCGGCGCGGGCGGAGCGCAGTTCGGCTTCGCGGTGGCCTATCAGGGTGCCGATGGCGACGTCGGGGGCGACCGCGAGGTAGCGCTCCCGGTCGACCGGGGCGCGGGTCGCCATGCCCTGTTCGGCGAGGCGGTCCAGGCCCTGCCGGCACTGGTCCAGCGTCAGGCCGCACTGTTCGGCCAACTCCTGGGCGGTCGACTGCGGCGAGACGACCAGCGCGGCGTACACCTGGCCGTCCGGCCGGCCGAGGCCCAGCACGGTGAATGCGTCGAGCATGAACTTCCTTCCCCCGCCGCCCCGCCCCCTGACGCGATGGCGCACTTCCGCCACGCGCCGGGGCGAACTTCGGTGGCAATCTTCTGCCAACGGGTCGAACGATAGCAAGGCCGCACGGCCCTGCTCACCGGTCAAGACCGGGCAAAGCTCTCCGTACACGCCGAAAGCCCGCCCGCCGACACGCGGCGGACGGGCTCCCGGAGCGGTCCTTACAGCCCGACCTCGTTCATCAGCGCACCGACCTCGGGGTTGGTCAGGCGGCGCAGCCAGCCCGACTTCTGGTCGCCGAGCGAGATCGGCCCGAACGCGGTGCGCACCAGCTTCTCCACCGGGAAGCCGACCTCGGCCAGCAGGCGACGCACGATGTGCTTGCGGCCCTCGTGCAGGGTCACCTCGACCAGGTAGTTCTTGCCGACGTTCGAGATCACCTTGAAGCTGTCGGCGCGCGCCCAGCCGTCCTCCAGCTCCACGCCCTTGGCGAGCTGCTTGCCCAGGTCGCGCGGGATCGGGCCCTGGATGGCCGCCAGGTACGTCTTGGTGACGCCGTACTTGGGGTGGGTCAGGCGGTGCGCCAGCTCACCGTGGTTGGTGAGCAGGATCAGGCCCTCGGTCTCGGTGTCCAGCCGGCCGACGTGGAACAGTCGGGTCTCCCGGTTGGTCACGTAGTCGCCCAGGCACTGGCGGCCCTCCGGGTCCTCCATGGTGGAGACCACGCCGGCGGGCTTGTTCAGCGCGAAGAACAGGTACGACTGGGTGGCGACGGTCAGGCCGTCCACCTTGATCTCGTCGTTCATCGGGTCGACCCGCAGGCCCTGCTCGACCACGCGCTTGCCGTTGACCTCGACGCGGCCCTGCTCGATCAGCTCCTCGCAGGCCCGACGGCTGCCCATGCCGGCCCGCGCCAGCACCTTCTGCAGCCGCTCGCCCTCCGCGCCGACCTCCTTGCCGGGGCCCTCGTGCCGGGCCAGCACCCGGTCCTCGATGCGGCCCTGCAGCTCTCGCGAGCGCTGCGGCTGACGCCGCGGGTCGCCGGGCGCGCCCTGCCCGTCCCGACGCGGCCGGGGCGCCGCCCCGGGCTTGCGCGAACCGTAGGCGCTGTACGAGGGCGTCGCGTTCGGGCCGCCGCCGAACTCGGGGCGGTCGTACTTGCGCTCCTCCGGCCGCAGCGGCCGGTCCGGGTAGCGGCGCTCCTCGCGCCCGCTGCCGCCGCCGCGCTGCGACGAGCCGCCGTACGAACCCGAGCCCGAGCCCGAGCCGTACGACGAGCCCGAGCCGCCGCGGGACTGCCCGCCCCGGCCACCGCCCTGGCCGCCGCCCTGGCCACCGCCTCGGCCACCGCCCTGGCCGTACGACGACCCGCCGCGGCCGCCGCCGCCCTGCTGGCCGCCTCGGCCGCCCTGTCCACCCCGGCCCTGACCGCCGCCGCTGTTCCTGCCGTTGCCACTGCTACGCATCAAAATGTCCGTACGTCGTATTTGTCTGGGTCCGGTCGGCCTGGTTCGGCCCCTCCTGTGCGGCGGCGACCGCCTGCGCGATCATCGTGCCCTCCAGGGACTCCGCTTCCACGTCGTCGACCTCGGGCAGGAAGGGCGCGAGCTCCGGCAGCTCGTCCAGGCCGCGCAGCCCCATCCGTTCCAGGAAGTAGTTCGTCGTCCGATACAGGATCGCTCCGGTCTCGGGCTCGGTGCCGGCTTCTTCGACCAGTCCTCGCTGTACCAGGGTACGCATCACGCCGTCGCAGTTCACACCACGGACCGCGGAAACCCGCCCGCGCGACACCGGCTGCCGGTACGCGACCACCGCCAACGTCTCCAGCGCGGCCTGCGTCAGCCGGGCCTGCTGCCCGTCCAGCACGAACCGGTCCACCGCCGCCGCGCACTCCGCACGACTGTAGAACCGCCACCCGCCGGCCACCTGCCGCAGCTCGAAACCGCGCCCCTGCGCCGTGTACTCCGCCGCCAACTCCCGCAGCACGGCGGCCACTTCACCTGCGGACGCGTCCAGCACCGAGGCCAGTCGCTGCACCGGGACCGGCTCGTCGGCGACCATCAGCACCGCCTCCAGCGCCGCCCGCAACGGCACCCCCTCCGGAGCCGCCGGCCCCGGCAGCGCGAGGACGCGTTCCACCGGCTCGACCCGCTCGCCGTCCGAGTACGCCGACTCCTGCCACTCCCCGGGCCTGGCCTGCCCGGGCAGGCCCAGGGCCCGCCGCGGCCGCTGCTCCGTCATCGGGTCCCGCCTTCCCCGCCCGCGGGGCGGTCGAACTCGTCGGTCACCTCGACCGTCCGGTCCCCCTCGGCGACCCAGCGCACCAGCAGCTCCTCCAGAGCCTGCGGCTGCTCGAACGCCAGCACCTTCTCCCGGTACAGCTCCAGCAGCGCCAGGAACCGGGCCACCACCACCAGCCCGCTGTCCGCGTCCGCCACCAGCCGCCCGAACGTCGCCTCCCCCAGCGCGCTCAGCCGCTCCACCAGCACCGCCGCCTGCTCGCGCACGCTCACCGGCGGCATGTGGATGTGGTCCACGTACACCGCCGGCTTCGGCTTCGGCACGAACGCCTTCGCCGCCAGCTGCGCGAACCGCTCCGGCCCGATCGACAGCACCACCTCGGGCAGCAACTGCGCGTGGTGCGGCTCCAGCCCGACCGTCCGCGGGCGCCGCAACGCCTCCGCGGCCCACCGCTCGGCGAACACCCCGGCCGCTTCCTTGTACGCCCGGTACTGCAACAGCCGCGCGAACAGCAGGTCCCGCGCCTCCAGCAGCGCGAGATCCTCCTCGTCCTCGACCTCCGCCACCGGCAGCAGCCGCGCCGCCTTCAGATCCAGCAGCGTCGCCGCCACCACCAGGAACTCCGTCGCCGCGTCCAGGTCCCACTCCGGCCCCATCGACCGGATGTGCGCCACGAACTCGTCCGTGACCTTCGACAAAGCCACCTTGGTGACGTCCATCCGGTGCTTGGCGATCAGCCCGAGCAGCAGATCGAAAGGCCCCTCGAAGTTCTCCAACCGGACCTGGAACATAACGTCCCATTCTGGCAGAACGGACAGCGATCACCGGGGCGCGAGGAACTGCGCGAGCCGGAAGGCACCCGTCGGCAGGATCGCGACGCAGCACAATGACCTGCACGTGGACGTGCCCCTGGCGAGGGCTCCTAGCGCCCCCGCAGCCGCCGCACGAGGATCGACGCCTCGCCCCGCTGCTCCAGATCCGCCAGAACGACGGAGATCGCCTCGCGCACCACCCGTCCGCGGTCCACCGCCAACCCGTGCTCCCCGCGCAGCACCAGCCGCGCGTGCTCCAGGTCCATCAGCTCCTCGGCGGACACGTACACGGTGATCTTCTCGTCGTGCCGTTCCCGCCCGGACGGCCGCCGGGCCCGTCCGCGCCCGCGCACCGTCGTGGTGGTGGCCGCCGCCCGTCGCGCCGCCTCTGCGGGGTCCTCCGCGCGCCCCGCAGGGGCAGCCTGGGGCTCCGGCCGGGCCGCCGGGACGTCCGCCGTGCGGCCCGCCCCGGCCCCGCCCTCGTTCGCCTTCGGGGGCTCCCCCGAGGGCCCGCCGCCGGAACTGCTTCCGTTCCCGTTCCGTGCGAGCGAGGGCGACAGGGCCATTCCGCCGGTCGCCCGGAACAGTTCGTCGGCCCCCGGGAGGCTCACTCGACGGGGCGGCACCGGTCGAGCACCTCCCTGGCGAGCTGACGGTAGGCGGCCGCGCCGACCGAGTTGGTGGCGTAGGTGGTGATCGGCTCGCCGGCCACGGTGGTCTCCGGGAACCTGACGGTCCGCCCGATGACGGTGTGGAAGACGTGCTCGCCGAACGCCTCGACGACCCGGGCCAGCACCTCGCGCGAGTGCACGGTGCGGGAGTCGTACATGGTGGCGAGGATGCCGTCCAGGCGCAGTTCGGGGTTGAGCCGCTCGCAGACCTTCTCGATCGTCTCGGTGAGCAGCGCGACGCCGCGCAGCGCGAAGAACTCGCACTCCAGCGGCACGATGACGCTGTGAGCGGCCGTCAGGGCATTGACCGTCAGCAGGCCCAGCGAGGGCTGGCAGTCGATGATGACGTAGTCGTAGTCGGGCAGCAGCGGCTTGAGCGCGCGGGCCAGCGCCGACTCGCGGGCGACCTCGCTGACCAGCTGCACCTCGGCGGCGGACAGGTCGATGTTGGACGGCAGCAGGTCCATGCCGGGGATGGCGGTCTTCAGCAGGACGTCATCGGCCGTCAGTCCCCGCTCCATGAGCAGGTTGTAGACCGTGACGTCGAGTTCCATCGGGTTGACGCCGAGGCCGACGGAGAGCGCGCCCTGCGGGTCGAAGTCCACCAGCAGGACCCGGCGGCCGTACTCGGCGAGTGCGGCGCCCAGGTTGATGGTGGAGGTGGTCTTGCCGACTCCGCCCTTCTGGTTGCACATCGCGACGATCTGCGCGGGGCCGTGCTCGGCGATCGGCGCGGGGATCGGGAAGTACGGCAGCGGACGGCCGGTCGGCCCGACCCGCTCGCGGCGCTGGCGGGCCGCGTCGGGGGCCAGCGTGGCGGCGTACTCGGGGTCCGGCTCGTACTCGGCGTCGGGGTCGTCGTACGGCCCGTAGCCGAGCTCGTTGTAGGCCAGCCCGTACGCCGCGAAGTCGGCGTCGTAGTCGGTGGCGGCCGTCGCCGCGCCCTGGCGGGCCTCGAAGGTGCGGACCGCGACCGAGCCGACCTCCTGTGCACCCACCGTGGCGTGCCGGGCTTCCTCGTTCGGCTGCCCGGCGGAGAGCTCCGCCAGTCCTGGCTGACCACCCCCGGGAGCAAATGTCGACTCATTCACAAGTCGTCTTACCTCCTTGGACATCCAGGACTCTATGTCGATTCGTCAGCGTGGCAGCATGCCAACGGTTTGCGACTCTAGGCCGTTTCGGGCATTCGCAGCAACACAATCCACGGTAGTGGGCCGGTTGTGTCGGCCACTCACCCACCCCGTGTCAAGAGACGACCCTAACGTTTCCGCGCAGGCGACGGGTCATGAGGGGGCGTCAGGTGTCCTTGTCGACAGAGCGGGTGACAAACCGCACCGGAATTGACCGCCCGTGGACACCTCCGGACACCTGGCCGACGCCCCGACCCCGTTTCGGGCATGCCGAAGCCCCCGGACCGAAAGCGAAGGACGGCCGGGGGCGACAGCGGGTGCGGGGCGTCAGGCGAGGACGCTCTCCAGCGAGACCGACTCCAGGCCGAAGGCCTCGGCGACGGCCGGGAAGGTGATCTGGCCCTCGTGGACGTTCAGGCCCTTGGCCAGGGCGGCGTCGCGGCGCAGCGCCTCCTTCCAGCCACGGTTCGCCAGCTCCACCACGTACGGCAGGGTGGCGTTGGTGAGGGCGTAGGTGGAGGTGTTCGGGACGGCGCCCGGCATGTTCGCCACGCAGTAGAACACCGAGTTGTGGACCTGGAAGGTCGGCTCGGCGTGCGTGGTGGCGTGCGAGTCCTCGAAGCAGCCGCCCTGGTCGATGGCGATGTCGACGAGCACGGAGCCCGGCTTCATGCGGGAGACCAGCTCGTTGGTGACGAGCTTCGGGGCCTTGGCGCCCGGGATCAGCACGGCGCCGATGACCAGGTCGGCCTCGACGACGGCCTTCTCCAGCTCGAAGGAGTTGGAGACGATGGCCTTGATCTTGTTGCCGAAGATCTTGTCGGCCTCGCGCAGCTTGTTGATGTCGCGGTCCAGCAGGGTCACGTCGTAGCCCATGCCGATGGCGATGGTGGCCGCGTGCCAGCCGGAGACGCCACCGCCGATGACGACGGCCTTCGCCGAGTGGGTGCCGGGCACGCCGCCGGGCAGGGTGCCGCGGCCGCCGGCCGGACGCATCAGGTGGTACGAGCCGACCTGCGGGGCCAGACGGCCCGCGACCTCGGACATCGGGGCGAGCAGCGGCAGGGCGCCGTTCGGCAGCTGCACGGTCTCGTAGGCGATCGCGGTGGTGCCGGACGCGACCAGCGCGTCGGTGCCCGGGCGGTCGGCCGCCAGGTGCAGGTAGGTGAAGAGGGTCTGGCCCTTGCGCAGTCGGTGGTACTCCGACGCGATGGGCTCCTTCACCTTGAGGATCATGTCGGCCGCGGCCCACACCTCGTCGGCGGTGGGGAGGATGGTCGCACCGGCGGCCACGTACTCCTCGTTGGGGATCGAGGAGCCGACACCGGCGTTGTCCTCGATGACGACCTCGTGTCCGTTGCGGACCAGCTCATGCACACCGGCAGGCGTGATGGCCACGCGGTACTCGTGGTTCTTGACCTCGCGGGGGATGCCGACCTTCACGGCTAACACGTCCTCTTGCCATGGGGGATTCCTACCGGGGGAAGACCGGCGGGAGACGCACACGAAGGGCACAACGGGGGCTACCGGTGCATAAATCTATGCGCGACTGAGTTTGAGTGTAATGAAGCCCAGGCAGCGTGTCAGCCTTCCAAAGCGAACAAATCAGCTCGACTCATTGGCAGGTTCGTAGGCTTGCACGCGTTCTGAGGCCATTTTTCGGGGTAAACACCCCACTCACGACACTACTCCGAAAGTGGACGAAGTCCCTCCTGGCCGAGGTGCTCACGCAGCCGCGCGGCCAGCGCCGCGACCTGCCGCTCACCCTCCGCCTCGCCGAGCCGGCGCAGCACCGCCGCCGCCGACCGGTACTCGCGCAGCGCCTCCTCGAAACGCCGCAGCGCGATGTGCGCCTCCGCCAGCCGCACCAGCAGCCGGGCCTCGGTGACCTGGTCGCCGACCGCCTGCCGCAGCGCCAGCGCCCGCCCGTACGCGTCGGCGGCCCGCAGCGGATCGCCCAGCGCCCGGTGGCAGTGGCCCACCGCCTCCAGCGCCCGCGCGCAGCCGGCCTCGTCGCCCGCGCCCCGGGACAGCTCCACGGCCCGCCGGTAGCGTTCGGCGGCCTGCTCCCAGCGGTCCGCGTCCGCCTGCAGATCGCCGAGGTTGAGCAGCGCGGCGGCGGCCCGGCGCGGCGAGCCCTGCCGCTCGGCGACCTTCAGCACCGACTCGTGCAGGGCGTGCAGGTCCGCCGGGGCGGCCTCCCCGGTCAACGGCAGGGCCCGCAGCAGCGCCGCCACCAGGCGTCCCGCGGTGCCGTCCAGGTCGCCCTGGCCCACTGCGTCCGCGACGGCGGCCAGCAGCTGTTCGCGCTCCCCCAGCAGCCACTGCCCGGCGTGCGCGGCCGAACGCAGCCGCAGCGGCCCCGGCAGCGGATCGGGGTTCGGGCCGGCCGCCGGGTCCAGCAGCAGCCGCGCCGAATCGACCAGCCGCACCAGCCGCTCCAGCAGCCGCGCCCGGGCCAGCTCCAGCTCGGACGGCCGGTCGACCTCGGTACGCAACTCCAGCAGCCGCCCGTACAGCCGCCCCGGCACCCGGTAACGCTCGGTGCCGTCCGCCGCCGACGGCTCCCGCTCCAGCAACTCCAGCTCGGCCAGCGCCGCCAGCCCCGCCCCGGCCTCCGGGGCCGGACAGCCCACCAGCGCCGACGCCGTCCGCAGATCCACCTGCTGCCCGGGTGCCAGCGTGCACAGCCGCAACAGCCGCGCCCGGGCCGCCGGCAGCCGCCGGTACGCGGGCTCGAACGCCCCCCGCAACGGGTCGCCCTCCACCACCGGCACGGTGTCCGCCTGCTCCGCCGCCTCCTCGCGGGAGCGCTCCCGCGACTGCTCCGGCGGACGCCGCAACCTCTCCGCGGCCTCCGTGACGGGCAGCCGCGGCTCGCTGCGCAGCCAGCCCGCGGCCAGCCGCAGCGCGGCCGGACGGTTCGCGCACGCCTCGGCGAGCTCGGCCGCACCCACCGGGTCGCAGGAGATCCGGGTGCCGCCGACCAGCTCCGACAGCAGATCCACCGAGACCCGGTGCTCCAGGCCGCCCAGGATCACCGGGTCGATGCCGTCGATGCCCGTCAGCGGCCCCGAGGTGGTCGCCAGCAGCACCGAACCGGTCTTCTCCGCCAGCAGCGGCCACACCTGCCCGGTGTCCCGCACGTCGTCCAGCAGCACCAGCGCCCGCCGCGACCCCAGCGCGTCCCGCAACGCCTCGCACGCCGGGTCCTCCTCGGCCGCACCCGGCAGCAACGCCAGACCGGGCTGCTCGCCCAACTGGTCCAGCAGCATCCGGGCGGCCCGCCCCGACCCCACCCGCGTCCCGTCCGGCGCCGACATCCGCGCGTACAGCAGCCCGTCCGGATAGTCCCCGGCAACGCTCCGCGCCCACCGCACCGCCAACGCGGTGCGGCCCGAACCCGGCCGCCCCGCCAACACCAGCAACCGCCCCCGCCCCACCGACGGCCGCCCCGCCGCCACCGTCAACGCCGCCAGCTCCGCCGCCCGCCCCCCGAACGGCCGAGCGCCTCCCGGCAACGCGTCGAAGACCCCGGCCGCCTCGGCCACCGCCGCCGTATCCCTCGCCACCCGCGCCACTCCCGACCCGTCGCCCAGCGCCCCGGACCCGCACACCGGGCCCTGTCCGCGAAGCGTAGTTCGACCACCCCTCCCCACCCACCCACCCCAGTCCCCACCCACCCCCACACCACCCACCCGGAGCAGGCCAGAGCGACACCCCCACCGAGGGCAAAGTCGGAACCGAGCAGAAACACCACCCCCCCCCCCCCC
>NZ_LISX01000021.1 GCF_001905465.1 Kitasatospora sp. CB01950 | reverse complement strand
GGTGGGTGGTACACAGTTTCATAGTGTTTCGGTGGTCATAGCGTGAGGGAAACGCCCGGTTACATTCCGAACCCGGAAGCTAAGCCTCACAGCGCCGATGGTACTGCAGGGGGGACCCTGTGGGAGAGTAGGACGCCGCCGAACAATCTTTCAGGGAAAGCCCCTCGCCTCACGGCGGGGGGCTTTTTCGCGTTCCCGGAACCGGTCACTACCGGTCGGGGTGGAGTTAAGTCCACCTGAAAGACGGGAGGCACGGCCAATGTGCCGGCCGGGGGGTCGGAGAGAGACTGAGAGCGTTCTTGGGGACGGCGATCAACTCTCGGGGAGTAGGCCTTGGCGACGACAACGTGGTTCGACGGTGGGGCCGCCAGGTCCATTGCGGGGGAGCGGCTTCGCGTGGGGGTGCGGGCCTGGGGGCAGGGCGTGGTGATGACGGTGGCGGCGGTCGCGGGGCCGGTGGTGCCGGTGTTGGCGGCGCTGTTCACGGGGCTTGCTGCGGTGCAGGTGTTCGACGGTGGGTCACTGGCGCCGTTCGTGGCGGTGCCGAGCGCGCTGGCGATGGGGGCGTCGGTGCTCTACCTGCTGGTGCGGCACGGTGCGGCGTGGACGCGGCAGCGGGTCGAGCGGGTCTCGGGGGAACCCTGGCGGGTGGTGTATTCGACGCGGGAGCCGCTGGAGCAGGACGCGCGCGGGTTCTGGTGGTCGGGGGCGTCGTACCACCGGAGGCTGGAGGTGGCGCGGCTGGTGCAGTTCGTACGGTGGGCGCTGCGGGATCCGCAGGTACGGCGGGAGGGCCTGTGGCTGTTGGCGAACCCGGCGGGCGTGGCGGCGCTGCTGGGTGTGCCGATGTTCCTGGTGTGGGGCGGATTGATGTTCGGGCTGACCGGGCAGGTGGACCGCCGGCAGTTCTTCGGCATCTACAACCACCCGATGAACCTGCTGATCTCGCTGCTGATCGGCGGGGCCATGGTGGTGGTCGGGCTGCTGGCGATGCCGAGGGCGGTGCGGGCGCACCACGAGCTGGCGTGCCGGGTGCTGGGTGGTGCGCCGAAGGAGAGCCTGGCCCAACTGACCGAGCGAGTCGCGCATCTGACGGAGACCCGGGCCGACGCGGTGGACGCCCAGGCGGCGGAGTTGCGACGGATCGAGCGGGATCTGCACGACGGGGCACAGGCGCGGCTGGTGGCGATCGGGCTGACGCTGGGGACGATCGAGCACCTGATGACGAGCGACCAGACGGCGGCCCGGGAGCTGCTGGCAGAGGCGCGCGAGTCCTCGGCGAAGGCGCTGCAGGAGCTGCGGGATCTGGTCCGCGGCATTCATCCGCCGGTGCTGGCGGAGCGCGGCCTGCCGGACGCGGTACGGGAGTTGGCGTTGACGGCGGTGGTATCGACGGAGGTGACGGTGAGCCTGCCGGGCCGGCCGGAGGCGTCGTTGGAGACAGCGGTGTACTTCAGCGTGAGTGAGTTGCTGGCGAATGCGGCGAAGCACGCGCGGGCCCGGCAGGTGTGGGTGGACGTGCTGTACCGGGCGGGCCGGCTGCGGGTGGTGGTGACGGACGACGGGCACGGGGGTGCGCGGATGGAGACCGGCGGTGGGTTGCGGGGGATCGAGAAGAGGTTGGGTACGTTCGACGGAGTGATCTCGCTCGAGAGTCCTGTGGGCGGGCCGACCACCATCACCATGGAGCTGCCGTGCGCGTTGTCCTCGCCGAGGATCTCTACCTCCTTCGCCAAGGCCTGACACGGCTGTTGGAGGTCCACGGGTTCACCATCGCGGCGGCTGTGGAGACCGGGCCCGACCTGCTGGAGGCGCTGCTGTCGGAGCGGCCGGACGTCGCGGTGGTGGACGTCCGGCTCCCGCCGACGCTGACGGACGAGGGTCTGCAGGCGGCGTTGGCGGCGCGCCGGGAGATACCGGGCCTGCCGGTGCTGGTGCTGTCGCAGCACGTCCAGCAGTTGTACGCGCGGGAGTTGCTGGCGGACGGCACCGGCGGGGTGGGCTACCTGCTGAAGGACCGGGTGTTCAACGCGGACCAGTTCGTGGATGCGGTGCGCCGGGTGGCGGCCGGCGGGACGGCGATGGACCCGGACGTGATCGGCCGGCTGCTGCAGCACAATGCGGGGTCGGAGCCGTTGCAGCGACTGTCGCCGCGGGAGCGGGAGGTGCTCGGGCTGATGGCGGAGGGCTGCTCGAACTCGGCGATCGGCGGGCGGCTGACGATCAGTGACGGGGCGGTGGCCAAGCACATCGCCAACATCTTCGGGAAGTTGGGGCTGGCGCCGACGGAGGACGGCAACCGCCGGGTGCTGGCGGTGCTGGCGTACCTGAACGGCGCGACGGAGCGGCCGGCCGCCGGGTAGCGCCCGGCAGAGAGGTGTGTGCGGTGGTGTGGACCAGTGGAGGAGTGGTGCCGGTCCGGCCTGCCGACAGGAGTGAACGCCCGTACGAGTAGTATCCGGTGGGCCGAGTCTGTCAACGGCGCATCAGTACCGCGGTGTCCCGCGGCCGTGCGCCCCGGGCGGGGACGTGTACTCGGCGGCTACAGGTCCTACGGCAGCTGCCGAGTCCCAGGGGTTGATCATTCGAATGGCACGTCCTTCCCTTACCCGCGCGCACCGGGCTCTGCTGGGCGTGGTGGCCGTCGGCGCATGTGTCATCTCGGGCATCGGTTTCGCCGGCTCGTACAACTCGGTGCGGGACCTCGCGCTGGACAAGGGCTTCGGCACCTTCGCCTACGCCTTTCCGATAGGCGTCGACGCGGGCATCGTGGTGCTGCTCTCGCTGGACCTGGTGCTGACCTGGCTGCGGATCCCGTTCCCGCTGCTGCGGCAGACGGCGTGGCTGCTGACGTTGGCGACGATCGCGTTCAACGCGGCGGCGTCCTGGGGCGACCCGCTGGGCATGGCGATGCACGCGGTCATCCCGGTGCTGTTCGTGGTGGTGGTCGAGGCCTCGCGGCACGCGGTGGGGCGGATCGCGGCGATCACCGCCGACCGGCACATGGAGTCGGTGCGGCTGATGCGCTGGGTGCTGTCGCCGGTGCCGACGTTCCGGCTGTGGCGGCGGATGAAGCTGTGGGAGCTGCGGTCGTACGACGAGACGGTGCGGCTGGAGCAGAACCGGCTGGTGTACCGCGCGCAGCTGCGGTTCCGGTACGGGCGCGGCTGGCGGCGGTCGGCGCCGTTCCAGGCACTGCTGCCGCTGAAGCTCGCGAAGTACGGTGTGCCGCTCGACCCGACGGTGCTGGACCGGATCGACGGCCCGCTCCAGGGGCACGGCGGCGCGGCGATCGAGGCCGAGGAGACGGCGCGGGCGGAGCGGCCGGCCCCGGCGGCCGGTCAGGTGACGCAGGGTCAGCCGGCGGCGCTCGGTGCGTCGGCGCCCGCCCAGGGGCCGGCCGCAGCCGGGCCCGCCCCGCAGCCCCAGCCCCAGCAGGCTCAGCCTCAGCAGCCCCAGGCCCAGCAGCCCCAGCAGGCCCAGGCGCAGCAGCAGTCGGCGGTGCCGCCGGTGTCGGCGGCGGTCGCGGTGCCGACGCTGGCGAAGCTGGCCGCGGTGCGGCTGCGGGACCAGCAGGACCCGGAGGGCGCGCAGGCCGCTCCGATGGTGGATCAGACGTCGGACCTCAACGTGTGGACGGCGCGCCCGGTGCGCTCGCACGTGGCGGAGGCCGACCAGGTGCACACCGCGCGGGTGCCGGGCCAGGCCTCGCCGTGGTTCAAGGCCCCGCGTCCGCAGGACGAGGAGGCGGCGGACCGTCCGCAGTCGGGGTACCAGCCGGCCGACGGGTACCCGGCGCACGCGGACCAGCAGTTCGCCGAGCAGCAGTTCGCGGAGCAGGGCTACGCCGAGCAGGCCTACCCGGAGCACGGCGGCTACCCGGAGGGCTACCGCCCGGCCGGGTCGGAGCAGCAGCGAGTGCAGGCCAACGGGCACGGCCCGGCCCGCCCGCAGGGTCCGCACGCACCGCAGGCCGCCCCGCAGCCGGTGCCGGTCGACCCGAGCGGTCGCCCGATGGCGCAGGACCAGCAGGTCGAGCCGATCCGGCTGGGCGGCCGGCCGCTGCGGCTGGACGCGATGATGGAGGCGGAGACGCGGCCCTTCGCGGAGGGCACGGAGGGCGCGGAAGAGGCGCCGGCGCGCCGTCCGTTCGCGGGTGGGGCGGAGCCGCTGAACGCGGACGAGTGCTTCGACGCGCTGGTCAGCTACATGGAGGAGAACCAGCGCCACCCGGACGAGCGCCGCTTCGCCGAGTACCTGTCTCAGCGAGGCGTCCCGGGCTCCCGCCAGGACGGCGGGGTGGCCCTGAAGGACGTCGAGAAGATCTGGGACCAGCTCCAGGAGCGGTACATGGAGTCGGGCCGGGAGTGACCGCCCCCGCGCGGCCCTGACGCCGCCTCAACTCCTCGACGCGCCACGCCTCGTGGCCGTCCACCGGTTCTCCGGTGGGCGGCCATTGACGCTTCCGCGGGGCCGCACTACGGTCACCGGACCGTTCCGTCGTGCCCGCACGGTGAGTGGAGGAGCCCCGGATGTCGCACCCTGCCCGCGCCGGAGCCGACCGGCCCGTCTCGTTCTCGGACGCCGCCCGGGCCGCCGTGGAGGCGCTGCTGGCACCGGTGGACGCCGAACTGACGCGACGCTACCCGGGCGAGCGGCCCGCCCGGCAGCCGGTGCACACCGTGTACGTGCCGGCCGACGCGTTCGGGGCGCACACCGTCCGCGAGTGGGGCGCGCGGGCGCTCGCCGTGTTCGACAAGCACGCCGGGACACCCGCGCGGCTGGCCCGGGCGCTCGGCGTGCCCGACGACGCGCTGCTGGCGGACGTGCACGCCCGGGTACGGGCCAAGCTGGCGCGCGAGCCGATCGAGGACCTGCGGATCGACTTCGAGGACGGCTACGGCCCGCGCCCCGACGCGGAGGAGGACGCCGAGGCGGTGCGGGCCGCGAAACTGGTGGCCGCGGCGGCGACCGAGGGTACCGGGCCGCCGTACATCGGCATCCGGGCCAAGTGCCTGGAGGCCGCCGTCCGGGCCCGCGGCATCCGCACCCTGGAGGTGTTCCTCGGCACCCTGCTGGCCGAGGGCGGCCTGCCCGACGGACTGCTGCTCACCCTGCCGAAGGTCAGCCACCCCGCGCAGGTCGCCGCGCTGGCACGGCTGTTGGCGGACTTCGAGCGGCGGGCCGGGCTGCCCGACGGGCGGCTCGGGTTCGAGATCCAGATCGAGACCACCCAGGCCGTCCTCGGCCCGGACGGCCGGGCCACTGTCGCGTTGCTGATCGACGCCGCCGAGGGCCGGGCCGTCGGACTGCACTACGGCACCTTCGACTACAGCGCCGCCTGCGGCGTCGGCGCGGCCCAGCAGAGCCCGGACCACCCGGTCGCCGACCACGCCAAGGCCGTCATGCAGGTCGCTGCGGCCGGCACCGGCGTCCGGCTCTCCGACGGCTCCACCAACGTGATCCCCACTGGCCCCGCCGAGCAGGTGCACGCCGCCTGGCGGCTGCACCACGGCCTGGTCCGGCGCGCGCTGGCCCGCGCCTACTACCAGGGCTGGGACCTGCACCCGGCCCAGCTGCCCACCCGCTACGCCGCGGTGTACGCCTTCCACCGCGAGGGCCTGGACACCGCCTGCGCGCGGCTGGCCGCATACCTCGCCAAGTCCGGCGGCGCGGTGCTGGACGAGCCGGCCACCGCCCGCGCCCTCAGCGGCCAGCTGCTGCGCGGCCTGGACTGCGGCGCCCTCGACCCCGCCGAGGTCACCGCCCGCACCGGCCTGGACCGTGCCGCCCTGCACGCCCTGGCAGGCCGCTGAGCAGGCACGGCCCGCAGCCTCGCGGACACAGGCCCCAGGGCCTGTCTTCAAACCCCGCCTGCCCCACGGCCCCTGGCACGCGCTCTCGCCGCACCGGGCGAAAGACCGAGTACACCCCGTACGAGGCCTTCCACCCGGCACGCCGAGAGCACGCACCTGGGGGCACCTCCCGGCCGAAGGCTGGGGGCACGCCGCGGGGCCGCGACGGCGGTTTGAAGACAGGCCCTAGGCTGGGCGGCAAGGCCGGTGGCCGCTGTTCGCGGCGGCGCCGGATGGAGAGCGACAGCGGAGAACACCAGCGTCATGGCCGAGCCCAGCCCGAAGCCGTACCTGACCGTCCGGGGCGATGGCAGCCACGAGTTGGAGATCAAGAAGTCCCGGTTCATCTGCCACCTGGCCCGGGTCGCGGACGAGGACGCGGCGCAGGCGTTCATTGCGGCGATCCGCAAGCAGTACTGGGACGCCCGGCACAACTGCACGGCGTTCGTGGTCGGGGAGGAGCAGCCGCGCGAGCGGTCCAGCGACGACGGGGAGCCGGCCGGGACGGCGGGCGTGCCGATGCTGGAGGTGCTGCGGCGGCGCGGGGTGACCGACACGGTCGCGGTGGTGACCCGGTACTTCGGCGGCATCAAGCTGGGCGCGGGCGGGCTGGTCCGGGCGTACGGGGCGGCGGTGTCGGAGGCGTTGGACGAGATCGGGCTGCTGGAGCGGCGCCCGGTCGCGCTGCTGTCGGTGGCCGTGGACCATACCCGGGCCGGGCGGCTGGAGAACGACGTCCGGGCGGCCGGGTACGCGGTGGCCGGGTTGGAGTACCTCGCGGACGGGGTGCGGATCGAAGTGGGCGTCCCCGAGCCGGAGGTGACGGAGTTCCACACCTGGCTGGCCGAGGCGACCGGCGGTTCGGCGACCGCCGAGCCCGCCGGTCGGACCTTCGTCGAGGTCGACGTCTGAGGACCCGCCGGGTGGGCGGTCGAGGCCGGAACAGCAGCCGGTTTTCGGCCAATTTCCGGTGCGGACAAGGCGTTCGGGCACGCTGCATCAACTGCGGGCGGGCGGGTAGCAGAGGCCGCGCGAGACGAGTTCCGGTTGCCGACCGATGACACTCGAACGAAGGAACCACGGCCGGAGAAGGAACTTTCACTCCCGGTCGCTTCGTCTCCTGGACAGGACACCGCGATTCGGCACGGCCCGGAAGGAGGACTCGCAGACCGCAGCACCGCACCTCGGGAGGTTCCGCGTATGCCCACCGACCAAGCCCAGCCGCCCTATCGGCTGACGGCCGCGACACCACGCCCGCACCACGACACGACCGCCCTCGTCGACCACCTGCTCGCCGCCTGGCTGAAGGCGGAGGGTTATGACGAGCCCCCGCCCCGCGACGCCGGGGCCCCGCCGGAGCGACTACGGCTCGGCGACCGGGTGCTGCTGGACCGCGACGACGGCCCGCTGCCCGGCCGCGGCCCCGGAGCCCGCTACAGCCGCCGCCGACTGCGCACCCCCGCTCCGCACGGCACCGACCAACTGACCCTCACCCTCGCCTCCGAGGACGCCGACAGCCCGACCCGGCTGCGCGTCGAGGCCGAACACCTGCCCGCCGGGCCCACGCCGACCGGCCACGGCCGGGTCCCCGTCCCGGAACTCGTCCGCCGCCTGCTGCCGTTGCTGGACGCCACCGAGGGCCCGGTGCCGCTGCCGGTCGCCGCACGGGTGCTCGGGCCCGCCGAGCTGGACGACCTGATCGACGAACTGTGCGACCCGGAACGGCAGTTGCCGACCGTGGTGGCCAGTGTGCCGCCCGCCGTGCCGATCGAGGAGTGGCAGGAGACGGTGCTCGGCCCGCTGCTGCGCCAACTCCCGGGCCTGGCCTCGATGTACGTGCTCGGGCACGCCGCGCTGCCGCGGTTCAACCTGGCCCTCGAATACCACAAAGTGTACGGCGGCGCGGTCCGCACCTTCCTGCCCGACGTCGACCCGGCGTCCCGCACCGACGCCGCCCGGCACCCCGTCCTGCCGCGTGGCCGGATCGACGAGAACCTGCGCCGCGCCGCCGCGCTGCTGGCCCGCGAACCGCGCCGGGTGGCCGCCGAACTCGCGCTGCCCGCGCCGCTGGACGCGGTGCCGCAGCTGTGGCTGCCGCCCGAGGCCCGCAAGGCCCCCGAGCGCCCCGCGCACCCGGCGGTCCGGCTGGAACGCTGCCGGCTGCGGATCGAGCAGCCCCGCCCGCCGCGCCGCCCCCGGTGCGGCACCGGCCCGGGCAGTTTCGGCGAACTCGTCGACCGCTTCGGCGAGTTCCCGCTGCTGGACTTCACCGGCGACAGCAAGGAGACGCTCGCCCTGGACGGCCAGGCCGACGGCCCCGGCTGGGCCCGGCTCACCTGGGACGGGCTGACGGCGCTCCAGGAGTACGCGGACGCCGCCGTGCGCGGCGAGGCCGGCGGCGACTTCAAACAGTGGTGCGAGCACACCCCGCCCGGCTGCCACCGCTTCCCGCCGCGCAAGGCGGTCCGCGGCGAGTCCCGTACCGTCGCCAGCCACGGCAAGTGGAAGCGCCAGCGGATGCTGCCCGTCCCCGCCGTCGTGGACTCCTCCTGCCGCGCGTTCATGGGCGCCCACCTGCGGATCGGCGGCGGCGGCACCGCGCCCCGGGTGCACTACCTGGACGACTGTTCCGGCAGTGGCCGGATCTACGTCGGCTACATCGGACTGCACCTGACCAACACCCGCACCAACTGACCTCCGCACCCGCACCGGATCCCCGGGGCCGACCCCACGTCGGCCCCGCTCGGGGTGCGGCGCGGCCGATCCTGTGTCAACGGTCGGCCAAACCACGGAGGTTGGCTGACCCGGAGCGTTCGGCGGGGGACAATGCTGATCGGGCCCCGCCTACGGCGGCCCTCCGACGTGCGCCGGACGAGCAGGGGGAACGACCGCCGATGCAGCATCCATCCGAGGGCCGCGCCGACGGCGCCGCCACGGTGCTCCAACCCGGGTTCCTCGCCTCGCTGTTCCGCGAGCTCGGCGCCGACGAGGACGAGCCGCCCGCCGCGCACGAGCCCTCAGCCGGGCAGGAGCCCCCGGCCGCGTACGACCCGCCCGCCGCGCACCGCCCGGAGCCCGCCCCCGTCGTGCCCCCGCCGCCCGTCGCACCGCCCACCGCACCGCCCGCCGCGCCGCCCGCACCCGCTGCGGCCGCCGCTGTCGCCGACGACCCGGTGACCGCGCACGGCCGGGCCGCCGCGCTCACCCACCACCGCAGCCTCGCCGTGCAGGCCGACCACGAACGCCTCGCCGGCCTGCTGCGCCGCGCCGCCCAGCCGGTCTCCGCGATGGACTTCGAGAGCCAGCTGCGCAGCTACCGCCCCAAGCCGTACCCGGACGCGGCCCCGGAGGCCGAACCCGAGCCCGCCTGGGCCGACTTCGCCCCGCCCGAGCCCGCCGAGACCGACCCAGACCAGCCCCGTTCGCGCCGCCTGCTCGACTCCGGCTACCAGCGCGAACTCGCCCAGGCCCGGCTGCTCCACCAGCGCGCGCTGCGCGAGTGGCGCACCCGGCAGGCCGACCTCGCGGACAGCGGAGCGCTCGCCGCCCGGCAGGCCCACGAGGAGGCCGAACTGGCCCGGGCCCGCGCCGTGCAGGAGTACAACGACAGCCTGGAGGAGTGCCGCCGGGCCTACCGGCAGGCCGAACCGGCCGCCGTCGAGTCGCTGCTGGAACGCGCCCTGGCCGCCGCCGAGGGCTCCACCCGCGACCTGCCCGCCCCGTGCCACGCGGTGTTCCGGGCGCTGACCCGGACCGCCGTCCTCGACCTCGACCTGCCGCCGCTGGACACCGTCCCCGCGCTGTCCGGCTACCGGCTCGGCGAGGACGGCAGCGTCGAACCGATCCGCCGCCCCGACGCCGACGTCCGCGCCGACTACCTGCGGCTCGCCGCCCGCCTCGCCCTGCGCGCCCTGCAGGCCGCCGACGCCGTCGACACCGACGACGTGCTGGCCGGCGTCGTGCTGAACGGCTGGCTGCGGGAGCCCGGCCGCCCCCCGCGCTGCCTGCTCAGCGTCGACGCCGACCGTGACGCGCTGGCCCGCACCCGGCTGGTCCCCGACTCGGGGCACCTCGGCGACGACGGCGTGTACGCGGACGCCGAGCACGACGAGTCGCTGCTGCGGCTGCGCGCGCTGGCCGCCGTGATCACCCCCGACCCGTACGCGGACGAGGCAGTGGTGCCGTGGGGCACCGCCGAGGCCGCGGTGCCCGCGCTCGGCGAACTCTCGCCCGGCGAATTCGCCCTGCTGGTCAGGGCGGTGCTCACCGCCGGCGGCCTGGAGGACTGGAGCGTGCGGCTGCGCGGCCCGGCCGGACTGGTTGCCACCGCGGAGGGGCAGCCCGGCAGTCGGCTGCCCGGACGCTGGGTGGTGTGGGCCTCCCGCGGGCCCGCGCCCGTCGCCGCGGAGGAGATCGCCACACTGTCCGAGGCCGTCCGCGAGGAGGGTGCCGACCGCGGCCTGCGGATGACCTGCGGCCAGTTCGCCGACGAGGCGATCGACCTGACCACCGAGGAACGCCACCAGCGGATCCACTTGGTCGACGGCCAGGGCATCCGCGAACTCGCCCTCACCCACCTGGAGCTGCCCCTCACCGTCTGACGGCCCGTCGGAAACCCGGCGGGTCCCGTCCGGCCTTCTGCCGTTCCGCCGTTCGAGGTGTCAGGCTTGGGCCGTGGAGAACGGATACTTCGGCCGCCGGTTCGACCGGCGCCCCGCCGAGCACGCAGAACGGCACGCCGTCGAGCAGGAGCGCGAACGGGCGATGGCCGAGATGTACGCCGAGTGCGGCCTGCTGCGCGAACTCGCCGACGCCGTCGGGGTCCAACTCGACGACACCGTCGACTCGTTGACGGCACTCGACCAGCTGCTGCCGCGCTGGCGCGACGACCCGCAGGTCTCCCGCCGGCTGGGCACCGACGCCGGCCTGTACCTCGGCACGGTGATCCGCCGCCGGATCCCCGGCTCGACCTGGCGGCTCGCCGCCGACGGCCGCCCGCTGATGGTGCTGGCCACCGGCTTCGAACTCGACGTCACGGCCCTCGGCACCGACTGGGCCGAGCAGGGCGCCCCGCAGCTCGCAGCCGTCTACCGGGCCGCCGGGGACGGCTGACCGCCCCGTCCATCGATTGATGGCGCGTCACCCCGACACGTCACCCCGGCGCGTCACCCCGACGGGTCGGCCGGGCGGCGCGGCGGGGGAGCGGCCAGCACAGTGGGCTCCAGGGCCCGGCACCGTCCGGCCCGGGCCGGACGACTGGGCAGCCGTGGGCAGCGGTCCGCACAGCCGTCCGGCCCCTGGCGCGAGTCGGGGAGGCCGAAACTGACCGCCGTGCTGGTCGCCGCGGGCGCCTTCCTGATGACCCTGATCGGCGGATTCGTCGCGCAGCGCACCGGCGACCGCCGCCACCTGGTGCTCGGCTTCGCCGCCGGACTGATGCTCGGCGTGGTCACCTTCGACCTGCTCCCCGAGGCGATGGAACAGGCCCCCGAGAAACTCCACGGAGTGCCCGAGGCGCTGCTGATGTTCGCCGCCGGGTTCCTGCTGATCCACGTGGTCGAACGGGCCGTCGCCATCCACCGCGGCCACGAGGGCGAGTACGCCGCGCACAGCCACACCCACGGACACGGCCACGGACCCGGACACCGGCACCGCGAACAGGGCGTCGGGCTGGCCGCCGCGTCCGCACTGGTGCTGCACAGCGTGATGGACGGCTTCGCGATCGGCGCCGCGTTCCAGGCCGGCACCACCGTCGGCACGGTGGTCGCCATCGCCGTCGTCGCCCACGACTTCGCCGACGGCTTCAACACCTACACGCTCACCCGGCTGTACGGGAACAACCGGCGGCGGGCGGTCGCGCTGCTGCTCGCCGACGCCGTCGCGCCCGTCACGGGCGCCGCGATCACGCTGCTGTTCACCATCCCCGACCACCTGCTCGGGCTGTACCTCGGGTTCTTCGGTGGCTTCCTGATGTACCTGGCGACCTCCGACATCCTTCCGGAGGCGCACAGCACGCACCCCTCGCGCTCCACCCTGGTCTGCACCCTGGTGGGCGTCGGGTTCATGTGGCTGGTGGTCGGGCTGACCTGACGCCCGTCGCCCGCTCAGAGGGCGAGGGCGTCCCAGTGGCGGCGCAGCGCGTCCAGGGTGACGGTGACGGCCGGGCGGCGGGAGGTGCGGGTGCGCCACAGGGCGTGCACCCGGCGGACCGGCTGCGGGGTGACCGGGCGGGCGGCGACCTGCGGCGGCAGTGGGCCGCGGGCCAGCCGGGGGACCAGGCCGAGGCCGAGGCCGGCCGCGATCAGCGCGATCTGGGACTCGAACTCGCCGACCTGGTAGCGGACGTCGGGCTCCTCGCCGAGTTCCCGCATGGTGTGCAGCAGCCAGTCGTGGCAGATGTTGCCCGGCGGCACGCTGGTCCAGCGCTGCCCGCGCAGCTCCGCCATCGGGACGGAGTCCAACGCGGCCAGCGGATGGTTGGCGGGCATCAGCAGGTCGACCGGGTCGGTGCCGAGGTCGAGCCGGTCCAGGCCCTCCTGCACCGGCAGCGGCACGGACGCCCAGTCCTGCACCACCGCCAGGTCCACCTCGCCGCGGGCCACCAACTCGGCCGCCGGGTACGGGTCGCTCTCCAGCAGCCGGACGTCCAACTCGGGGTGCCCGACCCGGAGATCGGCGAGCACGGCGGGCAGCAGGCCGCGCGAGGCGGTGGCGAACGCGGCGACCAACAGTCGTCCGGTGGCACGGCCGCGCTGCTCCTCCAGCGTCACCTCGGCCTGCTCGACCAGCGCCAGCACCTGCTGCGCGGTGTCCGCCAACCCGCGTGCGGCGTCGGTGAGTTGGACGCCTCGGCCCTGGCGCTCCAGCAGCACCGTGCGGGTCTCGCGTTCGAGCTTGGCGATCTGCTGGGAGATCGCGGAGGGGGTGAAGCCGAGCGCCGCGGCGGCGCCGCCGACCGAGCCGTGCACGGCGACCGCGTGCAGGGCGCGCAGGCGTCCCAGATCCATCATGCAGCAATGCTAAACGATGGTGTTGAGACACTGTCGCTGGTGCTGAACAGTCGGTGTGGGTGATGCTCTGACCATGCCGTCCTCCCCCTCCCCTTCCATGGCGCCGCGCCACGTCGCGCTGGCCGTCGTGATCGCCGCCCTCTGGGGCCTGAACTTCGTCCTGATCAAGGTCGGCCTGCACGACTTCCCGCCGCTGCTGTTCTGTGCGCTGCGCTTCGCCGTGGTGGCGCTGCCCGCGGTGTTCTTCATCGGCCCGCCCCGGGTGGCGTGGCGCTGGGTGCTCGCCGTCGGGGTGGTGCTCGGGGTGGTGAAGTTCGGGCTGCTGTTCCTCGGCATGCACGCCGGCATGCCGGCCGGCCTCTCCTCGCTGGTGCTGCAGGGCCAGGCCGGGTTCACCGCGTTGTTCGCCGCCGGCCTGCTGCGCGAACGCCCGGCCCCGCTGCGGATGGCCGGCCTCGGGGTGGCCTTCGCCGGCATCGCGCTGGCCGCCCTCGACCACGGCGTGCACGGCCCGGCCGGGGCGTTCGCGCTGGTCATCGCTGCGGCCGTGGCCTGGGGCCTGGCCAACGTGCTGACCCGCAAGGCCGCGCCGCCGGACGCGCTGCGCTGGATGGTCTGGGTCTCCGCGGTGCCGCCGCTGCCGCTGCTCGGCCTGTCCCTGCTGGTCGAGGGCCCCACCGAGGACTGGGCCGCGCTGCGCGGCATCACCTGGGGCGGCGCCGGCGTGGTGCTGTACGTCGGGCTGATCTCCACGCTGTTCGGCTTCGTCGCCTGGAGCCACCTGCTGAGCCGCTACGACGCCTCGGCGGTCGCCCCGTACTCGCTGCTGGTGCCGATGTTCGGGATGTCCTCGGCGGCGCTGCTGCTCGGCGAGCGGTTCAGCCTGACGGCGGGCGCGGCGACGGTGCTGGTGGTCGCCGGGATCGGGCTGGGCGCGGTGCCCGCTACGGCCTGGGCTCGGCTTCGTACGCCTCTTCGGCGTGCCGCAGCGCCCGCAGCAGGGCGTCCTGCTCGGCAGGGCTGACCGGGGCGAAGTACTGCTGGGCCACCTCGTGCCGGACCTGGGAGATCCGCTCCAGCGCGCCGTGCCCGGCGGCGGTCAGCACCAGGCGCACCGCCCGGCGGTCGGCCGGGTCGGGGGTGCGGGCGACCAGGCCGGCCTCCTCCAGGGCGTCGACCACGGTGGTCGCCGAGCGCGGCGCGATGTGCAGGCGCTCGGCGAGTTCGCTCAGTCGCATGGTCTCGGCGCTCTCGCAGCCGGGAGCGTGCGCGAGGGTGCGCAGGGCCCGGGCCTGGGCGGGGGTGATGTCGTACGGCTCCAGCCGCTGCATGGTCCGCCGGCGGATCCGCTTCATCGCCCGGGTGAGGGCGTCGGCGAGTTCCGCGGCGGTGTCGGCCGGGCCGGGGGAGGTCATGGGCACAGGGTAGCGGTCGGCCCGCCGGCGGTCGGCGGGCCGATCGGGACGCCGGGAAATATGTTGAGCTTGACTCAGTATTCAAGTAGCTTAGGGCAGCCTAAGTCGCTCGTGCTTCCGAGGAGTCCCGTCATGCCCCGTTCCACCGCCCGCGTCGCCACCGACCGCCCCGGCCGCTACGCCAAGCAGCTCGCCGCCCACATGGGCCGCAAGGTCCCCGCCGAATGGTCCGAGGAGACCGGCCGAGGCACCCTCGCCTTCAAGGCCGGACAGGCCGAACTCACCGCCGAGGAGGGCGCCCTGCTGCTCGCCGTCGAGGGCGCCGCAGAGGACCTCGCCCAGCTGGAGGACGTGGTCGGCCGCCACCTGGTCCGCTTCGGCACCCGCGACGAACTGGTCGTCGCCTGGCAGCGGGACGGCGGCGAGGCCGGCACCGTCCAGCGCCTGACCGGCGAAGAGGCCTGACCTCAGCCCTGCCGCAGCGGCGGCATCGGCACCGGCACCGAGAACGCCGTCGCGCCCGCGCCGACGCCGCCCGCGCAGCCGTTCGGCGGCACCGTGGTCACGCCCCGGGTGGAGGGCTTCTCGGCCGCCCAGAACATGAAGCCCAGCAGGCCCGCACTGGCGCCCGCGCCGTTCGGTGCGGCGTTCTGCACCCAGCTGCCGGTGGCGCTCTGCACCGAATTGGCGAAGCCCGTGCACTCCGGCCGGACCTGCGAGCCCTCCGCGATGTACAGGCTGCCGGTGAACTTGGCCGGCGCCAGCGGCGGGATCGGCGGGCTGTAGGTCGGCTTGCCGTCCAGGTGCTCCTGCCAGTTGGCGATCGCGGTGGATGCCGAGGGCTGCTTGTTGGGCACCATCGCGTTGGCGTAGTCCAGCACCGGGTTCGCGGTGGTCAGCCAGTGCGCGGTCGCGTACTGGTCGATGCCGCTCAGCCAGCGGTCGCCGGCCGCGACGTCGATGGTCAGCCGGGCGGTCGGGTCGGCGCCCGAGGCGTCGTACGGGTGGGCGGCCCGGTAGGCGTCCACGAAGGCCTGCAGGCCCGTCAGGTTCGGGCTGCTGCTGTTCTCGTAGTCGATCTCGACGCCGACCCCGAGCTTCGACGCCAGCGCTGCGGCCTTCTGGCCGAGCAGCGTGCCGTTCCGGGCCAGCGCGGAGTCCCAGTCGCCCGTGTAGGTGATGCCGCCGATGGAGAGCATCACCCGGACGCCGCGGGCCGTGAAGTAGTCCACCACCTGCTGGTTCATGCCCACGGGCACTCCGGCGGCGTCCCCCGCGTCGGTGGTGCCGTCCAGCAGTCGCAGCGGGTTGACGAAGCTCAGCACCACCACGTTCACCGAGGGGCGGCCGTCGCCCCGGTCGATCAGCCAGTGATTGGCGGCGTCGAAGTCCGCCATGTCCCGGACCTTCGCCCAGGTGCAGGCGTCGTTGCTGCAGTGCCAGGCGCCGTAGACCTGCATCGGGGCGGCCGCCGCCGCGGCGCTCGGCGTCGGAAGCGCCGTCACCGCCAGGGCGAGCAGCGAGGCCGCCGCCGAGAGGCGCGTCATGGGCATGACTGGGGAACGCACATTCGCCTCCCGGCGATCGCGTGCGGAGGGGTGGGGAACAGGGTGCGTGCGGGCCGGGAGCGCGTCAATGGCCCGGACAGGGCCACAAATTGACGGTACGTCAGGTGTTGGCGCGGTCGGGCAGCAGGCGCGGGAGGAGGCGGTGCAGGCCGAGCAGCAGCAGGCCCGAGAGGCACCAGCTGGCGACCACGTCCAGCAGCCAGTGGAAGTCGCTCCACACCAGCCCGAAGCCCACCCCCAGGCAGAGAGTCGCGGTGGCCCACCCGACCTGCCGGGCCCGCGCGGGCTCCAGCACCCGGGACAGCAGCAGCGCCGCCGTCCCGTACGCGATCGCCGAGGTCGCGGTGTGGCCCGACGGGTACCAGCCCCACTGGTCCGCGGCCAGCGGCACGTCGAACGGGCCCGGCCGGGCGAACCAGGCCTTGGCCGGCACCACCAGCAGCGGGATCAGCACCGCCGCGGCCACCGCCACCGGCACCGGCGTCCACCAGCGCGGCCGGCCGTCACGCCGGGCCAGCCAGGCCGCCGGCCCCGCGCAGCCCAGCAGCACCGGCACGGCCGGCACCCCGCCGCCCAGGTCGGACAGCGCCACGCCCAAATGGTTCAGCAGTGTGGAGTGCAGCGAGCGGCGGACCTGCCGCACCGCGTCGCGCACCGCCGGGTCGATCCCCAGCAGCGGGCCGTCCACCGCCACCTGCCAGGAGATCACCACCAGCAGCACCGCGAGTGTCATGGGCAGGACAGCAAAAGTCGGCCGCCCCGGAGCAGGGGGGAGAGCTCCGGGGCGGCCAAGGCGATCGCCGCGCCGTGCGGCCCGGGGGGTGTGGGCGGGACGGCCGGTCGATCGGTCCAATGCGTCCGCTTCGACGGCGTCGACGGCGGACGGTGATGGGGGCAGTGGTTGAGGTTCGCTGTCCATCTGTGATGACAGTACGTCAAAGCCGAGGCGCGCCAACGGCCGACGGGCTTTCGTGCACAGCATCTTCACCACCGGCGGGGCAACCTCCACCCGGGTCGAACGACCCGGGTCGAACAGCAGAACGCGCGGGGGCCGGACGGGATCCGCTTCCGTCCGGCCCCCGCGCCGCTCAGGGGGTACTGCCCGGTGCTCAGACGCCCGTGAAGGCCGTCTCCAGGATGTCCAGGCCCTCGACCAGCAGGTGCTCCGGCATCACCAGCGGCGGCAGGAAGCGCAGCACGTTGCCGTAGGTGCCGGCGGTCAGCACGACCAGGCCCTCGGCGTGGCAGGCCTTCGCGATGGCCGCGGTGGCCTCCGCGTTCGGCTCCTTGCCGCCCGGCTTCACCAGCTCGACGGCGATCATCGCGCCGCGACCGCGGACCTCACCGATGATCTCGAACTTCTCCTGCATCGCCCGCAGGCGGCCCAGCATGATCTCGCCGATGCGCTGCGCCTTGCCGTTGAGGTCCTGCTCCTTCATGGTCTCGATGGCGCCCAGCGCGGCCGCACAGGCCACCGGGTTGCCACCGTAGGTGCCACCCAGACCACCGGTCTGCGCGGCGTCCATGATCTCGGCGCGGCCGGTCAGCGCCGACAGCGGCAGACCGCCGGCGATGCCCTTGGCGGTGGTGATCAGGTCCGGGACGATGCCCTCGTCCTCGCACGCGAACCACTGGCCGGTGCGGCAGAAGCCGGTCTGGATCTCGTCCGCGACGAAGACGATGCCGTTGTCCTTCGCGAACTCCACGATCGCCGGCAGGAAGCCCTTGGCCGGCTCGATGAAGCCGCCCTCGCCCTGGATCGGCTCGATGATGATCGCGGCGACGTTCTCGGCGCCGATCTGCTTGTTGATCGCCTCGATGGCCTGCTTGGCGGCCTCGGTCGCGGCGTTCTCCGCGCCCGTCAGCCAGCGGTACGGGTAGGCCACCGGCACGCGGTAGACCTCGGGGGCGAACGGACCGAAGCCCTGCTTGTACGGCATGTTCTTCGCCGTCAGCGCCAGGGTCAGGTTGGTGCGGCCGTGGTAGCCGTGGTCGAAGACCACGATCGCCTGGCGCTTGGTGTGGGCGCGGGCGATCTTCACCGCGTTCTCGACGGCCTCGGAGCCTGAGTTGAACAGCGCGGTCTTCTTCGCGTGGTCGCCCGGGGTCAGCTCGTTCAGCTGCTCCGCAACCGCGACGTAACCCTCGTACGGGGTCACCATGAAGCAGGTGTGGGTGAACGCGGCCAGCTGCTCGGTGGTCTTCTCCACCACGGCCTCGGCGCTGTTGCCCACGTTGGTGACGGCGATGCCCGAACCGAAGTCGATCAGGCGGTTGCCGTCCACGTCCTCCAGCACGCCACCGTTGGCGCGCGAAATGTACACCGGCAGCGTGGTGCCCACGCCCGCGGCCACCGCGCCGAGCTTGCGCGACTGCAGCTCCTGCGACTTCGGGCCGGGGATCGCGGTGACCAGGCGGCGCTCCTGCGGGAGCGGCGTTGCAGCGCTCATCGTGTGTTCTCCAAATTCTCAAGGCGCGGTAAGCGCAGGCTACGACCGGCCCTGTTCGGGCGGCATGCGCCACTCGGTACTGCTGCGCTGTACGAATTGTCCGGCACGGCCAGTGGCCGAAGATCGGCTCCCGCCCCCGGGCCCTCCACTACATTGGCCCCGGGTGTGTCGGTGGGACGGCGGAGCGGGTATGGCACCGCCGGCAACGTAGGAGGGGCCCGAAGTGGAACTGAACGACGCGCGAACCCAGCACCCCCACCTTCCGCCACCCCGCAACCCCTTCCACCTCCCCACCTGGGTCACCGCCCCCCGCCCCCAGGCCCCGCCCGGCGTCTACCGGCAGCACCACGTGCCGTACGACCCGAAGAAGGCGGGGGGTGCGGATGTTGCTGCGGGGCCGCTGTTGTTGCGGGCGGCGCTCAACGTCGCGGTCGGGCTCTTCGTCTACCTCGAAGGCGTTTCCCTGGTCCAGGGGCTGCTGACGACGATGGGCCTCACCTACACCAGCTCCTTCGTCGTCTCCCTCCTCATCGCCGCCGCCGTGAACGTGGCGGTGATCATCGTGGTGTTCATGGTCTTCGGGCGGATGGGTCGCTGGGCCGAGGTGTGGCGCCGCTGGATCGCCCCTGTCCTCTCCCGTACCGTCACCGAGATTCCGCCCGAGCCCGAGGCGGCGCCGGTGGTGGATGTGTGGGCCGAGTTGCGGCCGGTCGGGGAGGTGGTGCGGCGGCTGGAGGGTGAGGTGGTCGGGGATGTGGACTATGTGCGGCTGCACCAGGCGTGGCGGAGTGTCGGGGTCGATGCGGCGGGCCGACAGGAGTTCGCCGTGCAGGTGGGGAGCCGTGGCGCGGCTGCCTGCGCGCACCCCTCGGAGCAGCGCGACCTGCCCGGCGGGAGACGCGCCCGGCACGACCTGATGGTGCGGCAGGTGCGGTTGGGCGTCGCGCAGGACGTGCCGAAGAACCCGGCCACCCATCGCCATGCGGGCTTCGCGCTGGACCCGGCGCTGCTCGGCACCTCGCTGCTCGCGGTGGGCCCGGCCGGCACCGGCAAGACCGCGGCGCTGGCCCGCCCGGTGGCGGAGGCGCTGTGCCTGCAGGCGCTGGCGGGCGCGGCCTGCGCGGTGGTGGTCGGCGCGGCCGACGCGGACCTCGGCCCGGACGACTGGTACGACGTGGTGATCGCCCCCGGCGACCCGTCCGCCCCGTACGGACTGGACCTGTACGGTGCGGCGCCGAATCCGGACGAGGCGGCGGCGCGGTTGGCGGACGCGCTGCTGCCGGACGAGTTGGCGTCGCGCGCGGAGAGTGCGCGGACGTCGATGCAGCAGGTGGTCGGGCCGTTCCGGGCGGCGTACGGCCGTTATCCGGGGGTGCGGGAGCTGCGCGGGCTGCTGTCCGGCGACCGGGACGGGTGGGCGGAGCTCGCGGAGCAGCTGCAGAAGTCGGGCCGGCGGCCGGAGTTCGAGGCGGACCTGCAGCAGCGCGAGCGGATGCACGGCCGGGTGGACGACCCGGGCGCGCTGCTCGCCGACCGGCTGGCGCTGCTGGACCGTCCCGCGCTCGCCGCCGGTTTCTCCGGCGGCCCGGGCGCCAAGCCGGCGTTCGCGATGCGGGCGCTGGAGCACCCGCTGCGGGTGCGGGTGAAGCTGCCCGAGCGGGCGCACCCGGAGGCCGCGCGGATGCTGTCGCGGCTGCTGCTGGGCCAGTTCACCCAGGCCGCCGCCGACCGCGGCGACCGCGAGCTGTTCGCCGGACTGGTGCTGGACGACGCCACCGCCGCCGTGGACGCGCAGACGATCCGCGGCATCCAGCGGCTGCGCGGCGTCAACGCGGGCGTGGTGCTGTTGCTGCGCACGCTGTCCGACCTGCCCGAGGCGCTGCGGGCACCGCTGTTCGGCGCGGTCGGCAACCGGATGGCCTTCCCGGGCATCGCGCCCTGGGACGGCCGGCTGTTCTCCGAGGCCTGGGGCACCCACCTGGTCCGGGAGACCGCCGTCACCCACACCCCGGACACCTCCGGCGGCACGGTGCGCCGGGCCGGCCGGCTGGTGCGCAAGGCGCTGTCCGGCACCACGGCGCAGACCGAGTCGGTCACCACCCGGGACGTCGAGCGGCACCGCTGGTCGCCGTCCGACCTGGCGCACGCGCTGCCGTCCGGGCATGCGGTGATCTCGCTGACCTCGGTGACGGGGGAGCAGGTGCCGCCGCTGCTGGTCGACCTCCGGAGTTAGGGCCTGTCCGGCCTCCGGAGCCGGCGGCGGGTCGCGGAGCGGTCAGCGTTGGGTCACGGAAGGTACGGACCGGCGGATTTCGGCATCCCGGGTTGTCCGGAGCGTCCATAATGGGAGGAGAACCCTCACTCGCCCGGATCGCAACGGCGCGACCAGGTCGAACCACCGAAGGTGCCATGCCCCCCACACTCGCCTCCGTCGTCCGTACCAGCACGCTCCATTTGACGGTCCTGGCCGGCGCGGACCACCTGGAACGCCCGGTCCGCTGGGTGCACACCAGCGAGCTGGACGATCCCACTCCCTTCCTCGAGGGCGGCGAGCTGCTCCTCACCACCGGCATCAAACTGGGCAAGAGCGCCGCCCGGCTGCAGGCCTACGTGCACCGGCTGGCGGACGCCGGCGTGGTCGGGCTCGGGCTGGGGGTCGGCCTGTCGCACACCGAGGTGCCGCAGGCGCTGGTGGACGCGGCCGCGCAGCGCGGGCTGCCGCTGCTGCGGGTGCCCGAGGCGACGCCGTTCATCGCGATCTCCAAGGCGGTCTCCGCGGCGCTGGCCGCCGAGCAGTACGAGGCCGTCACCACCAGTTTCGAGGCGCAGGAGGAGCTGACCCGGGCCGCGCTCGGCAAGGACGGCACCACCGCGATCGTGCGCCGGCTGGCCGCCCGGCTGGGCGGCTGGGCCGCGCTGTACGACGGCTCGGGCGCGCTGTCCGCGGTCGCCCCGGACTGGGCCGCCCGGCGGGCCGGCCGGCTGGCCGCCGAGGTGGACCGGCTGCGCCGCCGCCCCGCGCCGTCCAGCGCCGCGCTGCAGGGCCGGGCCGGCACCATCGACACCGCCGACGAGGACTACGTGGTGGTGCAGTCGCTGGGCGCGGACCGCCGCCCGCGCGGCTTCCTCGCAGTCGGCACCGAGGACCGCATCACCCCGACCGAGCGGTACGTGCTGAACGCCGCCGTCGCGCTGCTCACCCTCACCCTGGAGCGCTCCCGGGAGCTGCGGCAGGCCGAGGAGAAGATGGGCGCGGCGCTGCTGCGGATGGTGCTGGCCGGCGAGGTCGGCACCGCCCGGCAGGTCGCGTCGGGGCTGTTCGGCGGCCTGCCCGAGGGCACCGTCCGGGTGCTGGTGGCCGCCGCCGGCCCCGGCCCGGAGGCGGCCGAGGCGCTCGGCGAGCTCGGCGACCGCGTCGAGCAGGCCGGCGGCAAGGTCGGCGAGAAGCTGCTGGTGGCCCGCGAGGACGGCGCGCACGGGCCGCGCCTGACCGTGCTCGCCATCGACAACGGCTCGGTGCACCGGGCCTGCCTGGGCGCGGTCGAGGAGCACGAGGGCCTGGCGCTCGGCGTCTCCGCCCCGGCCGCGCTGGAGGACGCCGGCACCGCGCAGGCCCAGGCCGAGCGCGCTCTCGCGGTCGCCCAGCGCGGCGGCCGCCGCACCGTCGACCACGAGGAGGTCGGCGCGGGCTCGCTGCTGCCGCTGCTCGGCGAGGAGGCCGTCACCGCGTTCGCCGAGGGCCTGCTGCGCCCGCTGCGCGACCACGACCGCACCGCCCGCGGCGACCTGGTGGCCTCGCTGCGGGCCTGGCTGTCCCGGCACGGGCAGTGGGACGCGGCCGCCGCCGACCTCGGCGTGCACCGGCACACGCTGCGGTACCGGATGCGGCGGGTCGAGGAGCTGCTGGGCCGCTCGCTGGACGACACGGACGTCCGGATGGAGCTGTGGCTGGCGCTGCGGGCGGGCGAGGACTGAGCCCCGCCCCGGACGGCCCTGTCCTGTCCGTAGTAATCGAACGGGTGCTTTCCACCCGTCCGTCCAATCGGAAAGCCGTCCCCCTCCCCCTACCGTGAATGGGAAAGCGAAGTCTTCGAGGGAAGGGGCCGGTGCGACCGTGACCACCACGTACGAGTTCTGGTTGGCCGGGCAGCGCGCGAGCGGTGAGACGGACTTCGAGGTCCGCCACCCGCACGACAACAGCCTGGTGGCGAAGGTCAGTGTGCCGACCGACGCGCAGGTCGAGGAGGCCGTCGCGGCCGCCGCCGCCGCTGTTCCGGTGTTCGCCGCGACCCCGGCGCACGTGCGCGCCGCCGCGCTGGACCACGTCGCCAAGCGGCTGACGGAGCGCACCGAGGAGATCGCCCAGCTGATCACCGCCGAGAACGGCAAGCCGATCAAGTGGGCGCGCGGCGAGATGGGCCGTGCCGTGTCGGTGTTCCGCTGGGCCGCCGAGGAGGCCCGCCGCACCAACGGCGAGACCATGCGGCTGGACACCGACCCGGGCGGCACCGGTCGCTACGCGCTGGTGCGCCGCTTCCCGCGCGGCGTCGTGCTGGGCATCGCGCCGTTCAACTTCCCGCTGAACCTGGTGGCCCACAAGCTGGCCCCGGCGATCGCGGTCGGCGCGCCGATCATCCTGAAGCCCGCCCCGGCCACCCCGCTCTCCGCCATGGTGCTGGGCGAGATCCTGGCCGAGACGGACCTGCCGGTGGGCTCCTGGAGCATCCTGCCGGTCGAGAACGCCAAGATGCCCGCGCTGGTGCAGGACAAGCGCCTGCCGGTGATCTCCTTCACCGGTTCGGACAAGGTCGGCTACCAGATCATGGACTCGGTGCCGCGCAAGCACGTCACCCTGGAGCTCGGCGGCAACGCCGCGGCCGTGGTGCTGGCGGACTGGAGCTCCGAGGCGGACCTCGACTGGGCCGCGAGCCGGATCGCGCTGTTCGCGAACTACCAGGGCGGCCAGTCCTGCATCTCGGTGCAGCGGGTGATCGCCGACGCGACCGTCTACGACCGCCTGGTCGAGAAGGTCGTCGCCAAGGTGCAGGCGCAGGTCACCGGCGACCCGCGGGACGCGGCCACCGACGTGGGCCCGCTGGTGGACGAGAACGCCGCCAAGCGCGTCGAGTCCTGGATCGAGGACGCCGTCGCCAAGGGCGCCAAGCTGCTCACCGGCGGCAAGCGGGACGGCGCGGCCGTCGAGCCGACCGTGCTCGCCGAGATGCCGGCGGACGCCATCCTGGCCACCTGCGAGGTGTTCGGCCCGGTGCTGTCGCTGCACAAGGTGTCCTCCACCGAGGAGGCCTTCGCGATGGTCAACGACTCCGACTTCGGCCTGCAGGCCGGCGTCTTCACGCACGACGTGCAGACCGCCTTCCGCGCCCACCGCGAGCTGGAGGTCGGCGGCGTGGTCATCGGCGACGCGCCGTCCTACCGCGCCGACCAGATGCCGTACGGCGGCGTGAAGGACTCCGGCGTGGGCCGCGAGGGCGTCCGCTACGCGATGGACGACTTCACCTTCGAGAAGGTCATGGTGCTGACCGGCCTCGACCTCTGATCGAGCCCGGACCCGACGCCCCGTCACCGCATCTGCGGCGGCGGGGCGTCGGCCTGCCTCGACACGCTTCCGGCGGATGCCGCCGGGGAGCGCGGCCCGCCGCCCGCGGTGGAGTTCTCGATCGGACTGCGCGGCGTCGTAGGCGTGTTCGAGTGGGTGGCCCCGGTCGACGGCGGGGCCGCCGGGAAGCTCCGGACATGGCGGTGACCACCGCGTAGCACAGGCCACAATGGGGGGCATGAATTCGCTCGCCCACCCGCAGCTGCGCTTCACCCCGACCGTCGCCGACCCGGACGGGCCGCGGGAGTTGGTCATCCTCGGCTCCACCGGCTCGATCGGCACCCAGGCCATCGACGTGGTGCTCCGCAACCCGGACCGGTTCAGGGTGGTCGCGCTGTCCGCCGCCGGCGGACGGGTGGAGCTGCTCGCCGAGCAGGCCGTCGCGCTGGGCGTGCACACCGTCGCGGTGGCCGACCCGGCCGCCGAGCGGCCGCTGCGCGAGGCGCTGGCCGCCAAGGCGCAGGGCGCCCCGCTGCCGCAGGTGCTGGCGGGCCCGGACGCGGCCACCGAGCTGGCCGCGACGGAGTGCCACTCGGTGCTGAACGGCATCACCGGCTCGATCGGCCTGGCGCCGACGCTGGCCGCGTTGCGGGCCGGCCGGGTGCTGGTGCTGGCGAACAAGGAGTCGCTGATCGTCGGCGGCCCGCTGGTGAAGGCCGTGGCGCAGCCCGGCCAGATCGTGCCGGTCGACTCCGAGCACGCCGCGCTGTTCCAGGCGCTGGCCGGCGGCACCCGCGCCGAGGTCCGCAAGCTGGTGGTGACGGCCAGCGGCGGCCCGTTCCGCAACCGCACCCGCGAGCAGCTGGCCGGCGTCACGCCGTCCGACGCGCTGGCGCACCCGACCTGGGCGATGGGCCCGGTCGTGACGATCAACTCGGCGACCCTGGTGAACAAGGGCCTGGAGGTGATCGAGGCGCACCTGCTGTACGACGTGCCCTTCGACCGGATCGAGGTGGTCGTCCATCCGCAGTCGGTCGTTCATTCGATGGTGGAATTCCTGGACGGCTCCACGCTCGCCCAGGCCAGCCCGCCGGACATGCGGATGCCGATCGCGCTCGGCCTCGGCTGGCCGGACCGGGTGCCGGACGCCGCCCCCGGCTGCGACTGGACCAAGGCCGCGACCTGGGAGTTCTTCCCGCTCGACAACGAGGCCTTCCCGGCCGTCGAGCTCGCCCGCGAGGTGGGTACGCTCGGCGGGACCGCCCCGGCGGTCTTCAACGCCGCCAACGAGGAATGTGTGGACGCTTTCCTGAAGGGCGCTCTGCCCTTCACCGGAATCGTGGACACTGTGGCGAAGGTGGTCGCCGAACACGGCGCCCCCCGGGCGGGAACTTCGCTCACGGTGGAGGACGTACTCCACGCGGAGAGCTGGGCCCGGGCCCGGGCCCGCGAACTGGCGGCAGGCTGAGCGGTAGGACGACGGAGGCGACGCGGTGGACAAGCTGATGTGGGTGCTGGGCGTCCTGATCTTCGTGATCGGGTTGCTCTTCTCGATCGCCTGGCACGAGCTCGGCCACCTCTCCACCGCGAAGCTGTTCGGCATCCGGGTGCCGCAGTACATGGTCGGCTTCGGCAAGACCATCTGGTCGACCAAGCGGGGCGAGACCGAGTACGGCCTGAAGGCGATCCCGTTCGGCGGCTACATCCGGATGATCGGCATGTTCCCGCCCGGCGCGGACGGCCGGATAACGAAGCGTTCCAGCTCGCCCTGGCGATCGATGATCGAGGACGCCCGGGAGGCCTCCTACGAGGAGGTCCGGTCCGGCGACGAGACCCGGCTGTTCTACACCCGCAAGCCGTGGAAGCGCGTCATCGTGATGTTCGCCGGCCCGGGCATGAACCTGATCCTGTCGATCGGCCTGTTCCTGACGCTGTTCATGGGCATCGGCATCCAGCAGTCGGTGCCCACCGTGCAGTCCGTCAGTGAGTGCGTGGTGCCGGTCAGCCAGAAGACCGACACCTGCAAGCCGGAGGACGCGAAGTCCCCGGCCAACCTGGCGGGCCTGCGGGCCGGCGACACCGTGCTGAGCTTCGGCGGGGTGCAGATCCACGACTACCCGCAGCTGTCCAACCTGATCCGGGACTCGGCGGGCAAGCAGGTCGCCATCGAGGTCCGCCACAAGGACGGCGGCCTCGCCACGCTGAACGCCGACATCACCACCAACACGCTGCAGGCGCTGGACAAGGACAACAACCCGGTCAAGGGGCAGACCGTCACCGCGGGCTTCCTCGGCATCACCCCCGCCACCGGCGTGCACCACCTGTCGCTCGGCGAGAGCGTCGACCAGATGGACTCGATGGCCCGGCACAGCGTCGAGTCGCTGGCCCAGCTGCCCGGCAAGATCCCCGGCCTGTGGCACGCCGTGGTCGACGGCGCCCCGCGCGAGACCGACTCGCCGATCGGCATGGTCGGCGCCGCCCGGCTCGGCGGCGACGTGTTCGCGATGGACCTGCCCGCCACCCAGCAGCTCGCGTTCTTCGTCCAACTGCTGGCCGGCATCAACCTGATGCTGTTCCTGTTCAACATGCTGCCGCTGCTCCCGCTGGACGGCGGACACATCGCCGGCGCCCTGTGGGAGTCGCTGCGCCGCGGCGTCGCCCGGGTGCTGCGCCGCCCCGACCCCGGACCGTTCGACGTGGCCCGGCTGATGCCGCTGGCCTACGTGGTCGCCGGGGTGTTCATCTGCTTCACGGCCCTGGTGATGGCCGCCGACATCATCAACCCGGTGCGCATCAACTAGCCGCGCGCCACCCACGGCCGGGTGTGCTCCGCCACCCGGCCGTGCCGTACCGTTGGACGCCGGGCGCGCCGGATGCGGCGCGCGTCGGCTCACCGAATTTCTGCAGAGGAAACACTGCGCACATGACCGCGATCTCGCTCGGTATCCCCTCCCTGCCGCTCAAGCCGCTGGCCAAGCGCCGGTACTCGCGGCAGATCATGGTCGGCAACGTACCGGTGGGCGGTGACGCGCCGGTCTCGGTGCAGTCGATGACCACCACGCTGACCTCCGACGTCAACGCGACGCTCCAGCAGATCGCCGAGCTGACCGCCTCGGGCTGCCAGATCGTCCGGGTCGCGGTCCCCTCGCAGGACGACGCCGACGCGCTGCCGATCATCGCCAGGAAGTCGCAGATCCCGGTGATCGCCGACATCCACTTCCAGCCCAAGTACGTGTTCGCCGCGATCGACGCCGGCTGCGCCGCGGTGCGCGTCAACCCCGGCAACATCAAGGCCTTCGACGACAAGGTCGGCGAGATCGCCAAGGCCGCCAAGGGCGCCGGCGTGCCGATCCGGATCGGCGTCAACGCCGGCTCCCTCGACAAGCGCCTGCTGGAGAAGTACGGCCGGGCCACCCCCGAGGCGCTGGTCGAGTCCGCGCTGTGGGAGTGCTCGCTGTTCGAGGAGCACGACTTCCGCGACATCAAGATCTCGGTCAAGCACAACGACCCGGTCGTGATGATCAACGCCTACCGCCAGCTCGCCGCCGCCTGTGACTACCCGCTGCACCTGGGCGTCACCGAGGCCGGCCCCGCCTTCCAGGGCACCATCAAGTCCGCCGTGGCGTTCGGCGCGCTGCTCGCCGAGGGCATCGGCGACACCATCCGGGTCTCGCTGTCCGCCCCGCCGGCCGAGGAGATCAAGGTCGGCAACCAGATCCTGGAGTCGCTCGGCCTGCGCCAGCGCGGCCTGGAGATCGTCTCCTGCCCGTCCTGCGGCCGCGCCCAGGTGGACGTCTACAAGCTCGCCGAGGAGGTCACCGCCGGCCTGGAGGGCATGGAGGTGCCGCTGCGGGTGGCCGTCATGGGCTGCGTCGTCAACGGCCCCGGCGAGGCCCGCGAGGCCGACCTCGGCGTCGCCTCCGGCAACGGCAAGGGCCAGATCTTCGTCAAGGGCGAGGTGATCAAGACCGTGCCCGAGTCGAAGATCGTCGAGACCCTGATCGAAGAGGCCATGAAGCTGGCCGAGCAGATGCAGGAAGAGGGCGTCGAGTCCGGCGCCCCCGTCGTCGTGGCCGCCGAGTGACGGTCTGAAGTTCCCGGCGGGACCGCTTCTTTCGGCGGTCCCGCCCGCTGCGAGAGGTGCCTCCCGTGCTCGATCGAGGTGTGATGCTGCCCGGCCCGTTCCAGGTCGCCCGGGCGCTGGCCGCAACCCGCGTGCTGGAGACGTCCGACCTCGACGACGCGCTGGAGATCCTGCGCCGCGACCCGGTCGCCAACGCCTTCGTCGCCACCCGGGTGGAGGCCGTCGGCCTCGACCCGTGGCGGCTCGGCGGCGAGATGTGGGGCTGGCACGACGCCGACGGGCGACTCGAATCGCTCTGCTACGCCGGCGCCAACCTCGTCCCCGTCAACGCCGGCCCGGAGGCCGTCCGGGCCTTCGCCGAACGCGCCCGCCGACAGGGTCGCCGCTGCTCCTCGATCGTCGGCCCGGCCGACGCCGCCGCCGCCCTGTGGGCGCTGCTGGAACGCTCCTGGGGCCCGGCCCGCGAGGTGCGCGGCCACCAGCCGCTGATGGCCACCTCCACGCCCGTCACCGACGTCGAACCCGACCCGCTGGTGCGACGGGTGCAGCGCTCCCAGATCGAGGCGCTGATCCCCGCCTGCGTCGCCATGTTCACCGAGGAGGTCGGGATCTCCCCGCTGGCCGGCGACGGCGGCCTGCTCTACCAGGCCCGGGTCGCCGAACTGGTCTCCTCCGGACGGTCGTTCGCGCGTTTCGACGAGGACGGCAAGGTCGTCTTCAAGGCCGAGATCGGCGCCGTCACGGCCGGGGCCTGCCAGGTCCAGGGCGTCTGGGTGGCCCCCGAGCACCGTGGCAGGAAACTCTCCGAGAGCGGCATGGCCACCGTGGTCAACACCGCGCTCGCCGAGGTCGCCCCGGTGGTGTCGCTGTACGTCAACGACTTCAACCTGCGGGCCCGCGCCGCCTACCGCCGGGTCGGCTTCCGCGAGGTCGGCACCTTCATGAGCGTGCTGTTCTGACGGGCCCTCAGGCCTCGGCCGGGTCGCGCAGCGGCAGGTGGGCGCCCATCACCGCGTACGGCCGGGCCGTGTTCGGGAAACGCACCGCCGGCGCGAGGTCCCGGTAGCCGAGCGAGCGGTACAGCCGGCGTGCCGGCGTCTCCGCGTCGATCGCCGACAGGATCGAACGGTCCAGACCCGAGTGCCCGCACAGGGTGCGGATCAGCCGGGTGCCCACCCCCAGGCCCTGGAACTCGGGCAGCACGTGCAGCTCCGTCACCGCGAACACCCCGTCCAGCCAGCTCTCGTGGCCACGCGCCGCCAGGTACGGCTCGATCACCGTCGACCACCAGTGGGTGCGCTGATTGGGCATCCCGTAGCCGAACCCGACCAACCGGCCCTCCGCCATCGCCCCCAGCGCAAGCACCCCCGGCTGCAACGCGTGCCGGCCGACGATCGGCAGCCGCACCGCCACCTCCTGCGGACCCAGCCCGAACGCGACCGCCTGGACCTCCAGCACGGCAGGCGCCCACGCCGCCAGGTCGATGGCCTCGATCGTCACCCCGGTGCGCTGCTCCATGAAGCGGGACGTTACTACCTGCCGTCGCGGGCGGACGCGCGGCCCGTCCTCACAGCCAGGCCGCGAACTCCAGATGGAGCTCCGCGCCCGCCGAGTCGCCCCGGGCGAGCGCCGCCAACGCGGTGTCCACGGCCCGCAGCAGGGTCCAGGCCCGCACCCGGTCGGCGGGCAGCTCCACCGCCTCCGACAGCTGCGCCAGCCGCCGCCGGGCCGCACCGCGCGGGCCCGGTGCGGCCGCCAGCGTCTCCACCCGGTCCAGCACCAGGCGGGCCAGGTCGAACGCCCGGTCGCCGACCACCGGACGTGGACCGACCGCCAGCCACGGCGAACGGTCGGCGGCCAGCACCCGCCCGTGGTGGAAGTCCCCGTGCAGCAGCCACCCGCCGCCGTCCGCGGCCAACGCCACCGCCTCCAGCGCCTCGTCCACCAGCGGCCCCGCGTCGGCCGCGCCCGGCAGCGTCCGCCGCTCGGCGATCCGCGCGGCCAGTCCGTCGGCGTGCTCGGCGAGGGCGGTGAACGCGTGCCCGGCCGGCGGCTCGACCCAGAGGCGGCGCAGCAGGCTGGTCGCCTCCAGGGTGGCCTTCGCCTCCACCAGTGAACGCAGCGGGATCTCGCCGTGCAGCCGCTCCAGCAGCAGCGTCCGGTCGGCGTCGGCGAGCAGCAGCACGGCCCCGCGACCGGCCCAGACCCGCAGCGCCGCCGCCTCGCCCGCCGGGTCGGCGGACGGCCGCACCGCCTTCACCGCCACCGGCGTACGGTCCTCGACCCGGTACCCGTACCCGACCAGCCCACGGCCCCCGCCGGGCTCGGCCACCCGCTCCAACACCAGCCCCCAGTCGGCCAGTTGACGCACCAACCGGCCGGGCAGCGCGGCCAGCCACGCCGCCTCGACGGGATCACCCCCAGCCCGGACCGACGCGGCCAGACGCTCGGGGACGGTGAACTGCGGAGGCTGTGCGGACATGCCGCCATCATCGCGCAGAGCGGCGACGCGGACGGCGAGACAGGCCCTAGCCGGCGCCGGGGCCGGCGCCGGTGGTCGGGGCGGGGTCGGCGGGTTCGGCGGGGGTGAGGCCGGGGAGGGCGGGGAGGTCGGCGCCCCAGTGGGCGGCGCGGAGGGTGCATTCGCGGAGGGCGGTGGCAGCCTGCGGGCGCAGTGCGGTGCTGGCGCACAGGTCGGCGTAGGCGGCGGTGAGTTGGATCTCCAGGTGGGCGGCCAGTTGGCCGGCGGTGGCGGCGTCCTTGACGGGGAACGGCAGCCGGTAGCCGGGTGCGGCGGCGGTGGGGGAGGCGCCGCCGGCGGCGAGCAGGCGCTGCCAGGCGTCCCGGCGGGACTGGTGGGCGGCGTAGGCGGCGCGCCCGTCCTCGCGCTGCGGGCCGGCCGGCAGGAACGCGCCGACCACGCCGTACCCGTACACGGCGGCGTGCTCGGCGGCGAGCGCGGACTGGAGCGCCTCGGTGTCGGCGGCGGCCAATGCGGAGGGTGCGGGTGAGGGCCCGTCGGCGGCGATCGGCCCGGTGTCGCCGAGGGCGGCGGCGTGCGCGGCGCCGGCGGCGGCGGCCGAGGCGAGCGTCCTGGCGAGGGCGGGGGAGGCGGCGGCCAGGTCGGCCAACCGCAGGCCCGCGGTGCGGAGTTCGGCGGCGGCCAGGTCGGCGACGGTGCGGGCGGCGGGCGAGGCGGCCGAGGGGGAGGCCGCGGGCGAGGAGGCGGGCAGCGACTGGGCGAGCGCCTCGCGGTGCTGGACGACGTCGTCGCGCAGGTTGCCGAGCCGGTCCGCGTCGCCGGGGTTCGCCGCGAGCACCGCGTCGTAGTCGGCGAGCAGCGCGTCGGTGGCGGCGAGTTGGCGCAGTCGCAGCGGCCGGTCGGCGTCCTCGGCGGCGGGTCGCCGGGCCCTGTCGGGGCCGGAGGTGCAGCCGCACAGCAGGGCGAGCGCCCCGAGGGTCAGGAAGGACCGCCGTGTGGGCGCGGGCATCGGCACTCCAGCGTGTTCGTGGGGCCGGACGCCCCCGTCGGGAGAATCTCTACCGGAGCCGGGCACTCCCGGCGAAAGCTCGGACAGTACCGGGTGGTTGTGACGTTGCTCGCAGCGGGGTGGCCGGGGCCCGGGTCGGAATCGGCGGTTCGGGGGTTGACCGGATAGGCTTCCACCTGAGTTAGCACCTCTGACAACAGCAGACGCGGCCGAGGAGTCACCCGGATGAGCACCACCCCCACTGACCGGCTGCGCACATTGCTGGAGCCGCTGGCCGCCGAGGCAGGGTTGGATCTCGAAGAGGTCAAGGTGACCCAGGCCGGCAGCCGCCGCCAGGTGCAGATCGACGTGGACGCCGACGGCGGCGTCGACCTGGACGCGATCGCGGAGTTCTCCCGCCTGGTCGGCCAGGCGCTGGACGAGTCCGACCTGATGGGCGACGCCGCGTACCTGCTGGAGGTCGGTTCGCCGGGCGCCGAGCGCCCGCTGAACGAGCCGCGGCACTGGCGCCGGGCGACCGGCCGGCTGGCGGCGATCAAGCTGGTGGACGGCGCGGAACTGACCGCGCGGGTGCTGGAGAGCGACGAGGACGGCGCGCTGGTCGAGGTGCAGCCGGTGAAGGGGCGCGGCCGCCCCAAGGAGCGCCGACTGGAGTTCGCGGAGATCGCGCGGGCCCGGGTGCAGGTCGAGTTCAACCGCAAGGACGAGGAACTGCTCGACGCCGCCGCCGACATCGCGGACACGGACGAAGAGGAAGAGGAGGCGTAATCGTGGACATCGACATGAGTGCCCTGCGCGGGCTGGTCACCGAGAAGGGCGTGCCGTTCGACCTGCTGGTCGAGTCGATCGAGTCGGCCCTCCTCATCGCGTACCACCGCACCGAGGGCTCGCGCCGCCGCGCGCGGGTGGAGCTGAACCGCAAGAGCGGCCACGTGACGGTGTGGGCCCTGGAGGACGCGGCCGAGCTGGACGAGGGCGTGGAGCCCAAGGAGTTCGACGACACCCCGAGCGGGTTCGGCCGGATCGCCGCCTCCACCGCCAAGCAGGTCATCCTGCAGCGGCTGCGGGACGCTGCGGACGACAAGACCTTCGGCGAGTACGCCGGCAAGGAGGGCGACATCGTCACCGGTGTCGTCCAGCAGGGCAACGACCCGAAGAACATCCTGGTCGACATCGGCAAGCTGGAGGCCATCCTGCCGCCGCAGGAGCAGGTCCCGGGCGAGGACTACCGGCACGGCACCCGCCTGAAGTGCTACGTGGTGGGCGTGCGTCGCGGTGTCCGCGGCCCGTCCGTGACCCTGTCGCGGACCCACCCGAGCCTGGTGAAGCGCCTGTTCGCGCTGGAGGTCCCGGAGATCGCGGACGGCTCGGTGGAGATCGCGGCGATCGCCCGCGAGGCCGGCCACCGCACCAAGATCGCGGTGTGGTCGCGTCGCCAGGGCCTGAACGCGAAGGGCGCCTGCATCGGCCCGAACGGCATGCGGGTGCGCGGCGTGATGGCCGAGCTGCACGGCGAGAAGATCGACATCGTGGACTGGTCGGAGGACCCGGCCGAGATGGTCGCGGCCGCGCTGTCGCCCGCGCGGGTGACCAAGGTCGAGATCGTCGACCTGGCGCAGCGGTCCGCCCGGGTGATCGTGCCGGACTACCAGCTGTCGCTGGCGATCGGCAAGGAGGGGCAGAACGCCCGCCTCGCCGCCCGTCTCACCGGCTGGCGGATCGACATCCGTCCGGACACCGAAGTCCCGGTTGAGGACTCGTCGAGCCGGTAGCAAGCGTTGTTCCCAGCCTCCGGAGATCTACTCGGCGGCGGCGAGTCCCTTCGGAGGGGTAGACTTGAGCGTGTCTGGCCGGACGTATGCCCGTGCATGCCCTGAACGCACCTGCGTGGGCTGCCGCAAGCGAGCGGCCAAGCATGAGCTGCTGCGTGTCGTGGCGGGCGAGGGCGAGTGTGTCCCCGATCCCCGCGCCACACTGCCGGGCCGGGGCGCGTATCTGCATCCCGTACCGAACTGCCTCGACCTCGCGGTCCGCCGCCGGGCGTTCCCGAGGGCCTTCCGGGTCCAGGGCACGCTCGAACCCGGTGCCCTGCGGGAGTACGTCGGGGCAGGAGCAAGTCCGGCCGACGGTCAGTTGGCCCACTGACGGGCCTTGCGTCCGGCAACACGCACCAGCGCACGGCAGTGGGTACATCGCCGTGTGCCACAAAGTCAGGTACCTCGCGAGATGGAAGTAGGTCGAGATTGCGATGAGCACTCGATGAGTACGCGATGAGTACGCCCATGAAGTAGCGACAGTCCGGCGGACGAATACCCCGGACGTATAGACAGGAGCGAAGTGGCTAAGGTCCGGGTTTACGAACTCGCCAAGGAGCTGGGTCTGGAGAGCAAGGCCGTCATGGCCAAGCTCACCGAGCTGGGCGAGTTCGTGCGTTCGGCGTCCTCGACGATCGAGGCGCCGGTCGTGCGCAAGTTGACTGACGCTTTGGGAGCGACCCCGCCGTCCGGCGGCGCGTCCTCCGCGAAGCCTGGCCCGCGGAAGCCCGCGGCGCCCCAGCCGTCCGGCACCGCCGGTTCGGCCGCACCCAAGCCGGGTGCCCCCACCCCCGGCCCGCGTCCGACCGTGACGCCGGGCCCCCGTCCGACCACTCCCGCGCCCGCCGCGGGCTCGGCTGCGCCGAAGCCCGCCGGGGCGCCGACCCCGGGTCCGCGCCCGGCTGCCCGTCCGGCTTCGCCGGCCGCGCCTGCCGCGCCCGCCCCGGCGGCCGAGTTCTCCTCCCCGGCTCCGGCCGGTGAGGCTCCGGCGCGTCCGGCCGCCCCGCGGCCGGCTCCGGCCAACCCCGCGGCCCGTCCGGGCCCGCGTCCGGCCGGTCCGCGTCCGGGCAACAACCCCTTCACCTCGGGTGGCGCGTCGGGCATGGCCCGTCCGTCCTCCCCGCGTCCGGGCGGTCAGTCCGGCGAGCGCGGCCAGCGTCCGGGTGCTCCGGGCGCCGGTGCTCCGCGTCCGGGTGGTCCGGCCGGCGAGCGCGGTCCCCGTCCCAGTGGCGAGCGCGGTCCCCGTTCCGGCGGTCCGGGTGCGGGTGCCCCCCGTCCGGGCGGTGCCCCGGCCGGTGAGCGCGGTCCCCGTCCCGGTGGCGCCCCGCGTCCCGGTGCTCCGGGTGCCGGTGCTCCGCGTCCCGACGGCATGCCCCGTCCGGCCGGTCCGCGCCCCGGCGCGCCGAGCCCGTCCGGCATGCCCCGTCCGAACCCCGGCATGATGCCGCAGCGTCCGGGCCCGCGTCCGGGTCCGGGTGCCGGTGCGCGTCCGGGTGGTCCCGGTGCGCGTCCGGGTGCTCCGGGTGGCGCCCGTCCGGGCTTCCAGGGCCGTCCGGCCGGTCCGGGCTCGCGTCCGGCCGGTGGCGGCTTCGGCGGTCCCCGTCCGGGTGGCACCGGTGGCGGCGGCTTCGGCGGCGGCGGTGCCCGTCCCGGTGGCTTCGGCGGTCGTCCCGGCGGCCCGGGTGCCCGTGGTGGCACGCAGGGTGCGTTCGGTCGCGGCCCCGGTGGCCGTCCGGCGCGTGGCCGGAAGTCGAAGCGCGCGAAGCGCCAGGAGTACGAGGCCATGCAGGCCCCGTCCGTCGGCGGTGTGATGCTGCCGCGCGGCAACGGTTCGACCGTTCGCCTGTCGCGCGGTGCGTCGCTGACGGACTTCGCGGAGAAGATCAACGCCAACCCGGCCGCGCTCGTCTCCGTCATGTTCAACCTCGGTGAGATGGTCACCGCCACCCAGTCGGTCTCCGACGCCACGCTGCAGCTGCTGGCGGACGAGATGGGCTTCGTGCTGGAGATCGTCAGCCGGGACGACGAGGACCGTGAGCTGCTGGAGTCGTTCGACATCGACTTCGGTGTCGACGAGGGCGACGAGGAGCAGCTGGCTCCGCGTCCGCCGGTGGTGACCGTCATGGGTCACGTCGACCACGGTAAGACCCGACTGCTGGACGCGATCCGCAAGACCAACGTGGTCGCGGGCGAGGCCGGCGGCATCACCCAGCACATCGGTGCCTACCAGGTGGTCACCGAGGTGAACGGCGAACAGCGTCCGATCACCTTCCTCGACACCCCGGGTCACGAGGCGTTCTCCGCCATGCGTGCCCGTGGTGCCAAGTCCACCGACATCGCGATCCTGGTGGTCGCGGCCAACGACGGTGTCATGCCGCAGACGGTCGAGGCGCTCAACCACGCCAAGGCCGCCGGTGTGCCGATCGTGGTCGCCGTCAACAAGATCGACGTCGAGGGCGCCGACCCGACCAAGGTCCGCGGTCAGCTGACCGAGTTCGGTCTGGTGGCCGAGGAGTACGGCGGCGAGACCATGTTCGTCGACATCTCCGCCCGCCAGGGCCTCAACATCGAGGAACTGCTGGAGGCCGTGGTCCTGACCGCGGACGCCTCGCTCGACCTGCGCGCCAACCCCGAGCAGGACGCCCAGGGCATCGCGATCGAAGCCCACCTGGACAAGGGCCGCGGCGCCATGGCGACGCTGCTCGTCCAGCGCGGCACCCTGCGGGTCGGCGACTCGATCGTCGTCGGCGACTCCTACGGCCGCGTCCGCGCGATGCTGGACGAGAACGGCAACAGCCTCTCCGAGGCCGGCCCGTCCCGTCCGGTGCTGCTGCTCGGTCTGACCTCGGTGCCCCGCGCCGGCGACAGCTTCATCGTCGTCGACGAGGACCGCACCGCCCGTCAGATCGCCGAGAAGCGCGCCGCCCGCGACCGCAACGCCTCGATGGCCCAGCGTCGCGTCCGCGTGTCGCTGGAGGGCTTCGAGGCCGCGCTGGCCGCCGGCAACATCGAGAAGCTCAACCTCATCATCAAGGGTGACGTCTCCGGTTCGGTCGAGGCCCTGGAAGACGCTCTCGTCAAGCTGGACGTGGGCGAAGAGGTCGAGCTGCGGGTCCTGCACCGCGGTGTGGGTGCCATCACCGAGTCCGACGTGGACCTGGCGATGGGCTCGGACGCCATCATCATCGGCTTCAACGTGCGCGCCGAGGGGCGTGCCCGTACCGCGGCCGAGCGCGAAGGCGTCGACATCCGGTACTACTCGGTCATCTACCAGGCGATCGAGGAGATCGAGGCCGCGCTCAAGGGCCTGCTCAAGCCCGAGTACGAGGAGGTGCGCCTCGGCTCCGCGGAGATCCGCGAGGTGTTCCGCTCCTCCAAGTTCGGCAACATCGCCGGTGTCCTGGTGCGCGAAGGCATCATCCGCCGCAACACCAAGGCCCGCCTGCTGCGCGACGGCAAGGTCGTGGCGGAGAACCTCAACATCGAGGGTCTGCGCCGCTTCAAGGACGACGCGACCGAGGTCCGCGAGGGCTTCGAGGCCGGTGTCACGCTGGGCTCGTTCAACGACATCAAGATCGAGGATGTCATCGAGACCTACGAGATGCGCGAGAAGCCGCGCGCGTAACGGCTGCTGACCGGGGTCGGCCGACGGGGTGCAGTTATCCCGTCGACCGGCCCCGGCCGCGCTGTTAGGGTCCTGGCTGTCGGGAATCCTTCGAGGCCCCCAGGCCGGCCAGGCCTGTCACTACATGTATGTAGGTACTCTCACCTTCGACCTGCTCCTCGGCGACGTTCACTCGCTGAAGGAGAAGCGGTCGATCGTGCGGCCCATCGTGGCCGAACTGCAGCGCAAGTACAGCGTGTGCGCCGCAGAGGTCGGGAACCAGGATCTGCACCGCAGGGCCGAGATCGGCGTTGCGGTGGTGTCCGGCGACGCCGGGTACGTCAACGAGATCCTGGACAGCTGTGAGCGGCTCGTGGCGGGCCGCCCCGAGGTGATGCTGCTCTCCGCGAGGAGGCGCCACCACCACGACGACGACGAATGACCTGCGGGCGTCACCACTGTCACACCCGCATCGGAACCGGAGCGCCCACAAGGCTGGGCGCGGGCGGGTACGTTGGGGAGATGGCCCCACCGGGTCGAGGTCATGACCCGGGTACGCGCCTACTGCACGAGGAGGCAAGGCAACGTGACCGACACCGCAAGGGCGCGCAAGCTCGCGGACCGCATTCAGGTGGTCGTGGCGGAGACCCTGCAACGCCGGATCAAGGACCCGCGACTCGGGTACGTCACCATCACCGACGCCCGGGTGACGGGTGACCTGCGCGAGGCCACCGTCTTCTACACCGTCTACGGCGACGAGACCGAGCGGGAGTCCAGCGCGGCCGCGCTGGAGAGCGCCAAGGGCATCCTGCGCTCCGAGGTCGGCAAGCAGACCGGGGTGCGGTTCACGCCGACCCTGACCTTCGTCGCCGACGCCCTGCCGGACAACGCCCGGAACATCGACGACCTGCTGGACAAGGCCCGGGCTTCCGACGCCGCCGTCCGCACCGTCGCTGCCGGGGCCGACTACGCAGGCGAGGCCGACCCGTACAAGTCGGCCCGCGACGACGACGAGGACGAGTGACCACGGCCGGAATCCCGGCCGAGTCCGGCGCCGCGGGGGCGGTCTCCACTGTCGAGGTGGAGACCGCCCTCGCGGTGTTTCCGGGCCCGCGCAGCGGGTCGTCGACCCCCGAGCCCGGCCGGCCGTTCGAGGCCGCCTGGGCGCGGACCCTGGAACTGATCGCCGGCACCGACGAGATCGACCTGATCTGCCACATCTGCCCCGACGGCGACGCGCTGGGCTCCGCGCTGGCCGCCGCGCTGGCGCTGCGCGGCCTCGGCAAGCGGGTGCGGGTGTCGTTCGGCGACGACCCGCAGATCATTCCCGAGTCGCTGTCCTTCCTGCCCGGGCAGGAGCTGATCGTCCCGGCCGCCGCGGTGCCCGACGCACCCGCGCTGGTGCTGGCCTTCGACGCCGCCTCCGAGGAACGGCTCGGCCTGCTGCGCGACAAGGCGTTCGCCGCCGCCGACCTGGTCGTCCTCGACCACCACGCCTCCAACCCCGGCTTCGGCGACGTCCGGCTGATCGACCCGTCCGCGCCCGCCACCGCCGTCCTGGTCGACGAGCTGCTGCGGCGGCTGGGCGTCCAGCCGGACCGGGCGATCGCGGCCTGCCTGTACACCGGCATCGCCACCGACACCGGCTCGTTCAAGTACCGGGCCACCACGCCCGCCACCCACGAGATGGCCGGGCGGATGCTGGCCACCGGGATCCGGCACGACCTGATCTCCCGGCAGCTGTGGGACACCACCTCGTTCGGCTACCTGAAGGTGCTCGCCGGGGCGCTGGAGCGCGCCGTGTTCGAGCCCGAGGAGGCCGGCGGGCACGGGCTGGTGTGGACCTGGGTGCCGTACCAGGACCTCGCGCTGTTCGGCGTCACCGTCGAGGAGATCGAGGGCCTGATCGACGTGCTGCGCAAACCCGCCGAGGCGGACGTCGCGCTGGTGCTCAAGCAGGACCCGGACGGCACCCTGCGCGGCTCCTGCCGCTCCCGGGGCGCGGTCGACGTGGCCGCGGCGTGCGCCCGGATGGACGGCGGCGGGCACGTCTTCGCGGCCGGGTTCTCGGCCCGCGCCGGGGTGCCGGAGACCGTCGAACGGTTCCGGGCGGCGTTGGCGGAGGAGACCGCGCGCTAGGCTCGTCCGGTTCGGTGGACGGTCCGCGCAAGGCGGTTGCGCAGAGAATGCGCACGGATTTTGGAACGATGAGCGATGAAGCGTAAAGGGACGGGCCCCGACGGGCTGGTCATCGTCGACAAGCCGGAGGGCATCACCTCGCACGGCGTGGTCGCCAAACTCCGGTGGCTGGCCGGCACCCGCAAGGTCGGGCACGCCGGCACCCTCGACCCGATGGCCACCGGCGTGCTGGTGATCGGCGTCGAGCGGGCCACCCGGCTGCTCGGGCATCTGATGCTCACCGCCAAGACCTACGACGCCACCGTCCGGCTCGGGCAGACCACGATCACCGACGACCGGGAGGGCGAGGTCACCGCCTCCGCCCCCGCCGACGGGGTGGCGCGGGAGGCGATCGACGCCGAGATCGCGAAGCTCACCGGCGAGATCATGCAGGTGCCGTCCAAGGTCAGCGCCATCAAGATCGACGGCAAGCGCTCGTACGCGCGGGTCCGTGAGGGCGAGGACTTCGAACTCGCCGCCCGGCCGACCACCGTGCACTCCTTCACGGTGCACGAGGTGCGCCCCGCGGTCGCCGAGGACGGCACGCCGGTGCTCGACCTCGACGTCACCGTCGAGTGCTCCTCCGGCACGTACATCCGCGCGCTGGCCCGCGACCTGGGCGCCGCGCTCGGCGTCGGCGGGCACCTGACCATGCTGCGGCGCACCAAGGTCGGGCCGTACTCGGTCGAATCGGCGCACACCATCGAGCAGTTGGAGGAGAAGCTGGAGGTCCTGCCGATCGCCGAGGCCGCCGCGGCCGCGTTCCCGCGCTGGGACATCGACGCCGACCAGGCCAAGCTGCTCTCCAACGGCGTGCGGCTGCCCGCGCCCGGCCTCGGCGTGGACGGGCCGATCGCGGTCTTCGACCCGGACGGCCGGTTCCTGGCGCTGGTCGAGGAGCACGGCGGCAAGGCCAAGCCGGTCGCGGTGTTCGTCGGCTGACGCGGCGTCAACAAGTTTGCGGGGCGGCCCCGGTGGAGATTCTCCGCCGGGGCCGCCCGGCGTTTCGGCGCAGGGCCAGGCGCCAGTCGTGGCTGTGCAGGAAGCGGCCGGAGCGCTGCGGGTACTCGAACTCGCACGGGCCCGCGTCGGTGAAGCCGAGGCGGGCGCACAGGGCGTTGGAGGCGGCGTTGTCGGCGGCGGGGAAGGCGTGCAGCGTGCCGGGAGCGGCGGCGTCCGCGGCGACCGCCTCGCGCAGCGCGGCCAGCATCAGGCGCCCGGCCGCGACGGCCAGGCCGCGGCCCTGGAACTCGGGCAGCACGTTCCAGCCGGTCTCCCAGATCTCCTCGCCCCGCCACTCGCGGCGGTGGTAGGCGATCGAACCGGCGGGCGCGCCGTCGGCCAGGACCGCGAACATCACGCCGCCCTGCGCGGGGAGTGCGAGGTAGCGGCGGTGGCGGTGCAGCAGCTGCTCCGGCGTCTCCGGACCGCCCACGTGCCGGCGCATCGCCGGGGTGTTGATGCGCTCCAGCAGCGCGAAACGGGAGTCGGACCAGGGGTCGAGACGGACGTCCATGCCGGGATGGTGGCAGAGCGGCCGCCGCCCGGCCCACCGGTTTTCGGGGGCGGACGCGGCATTGCACGGCGTGTCGGCGGGGGCGCGCGAGGTGAACGGGTGTGGTGAGCGGGGCGCGCGGGGTGCTGTGGGGCTGGTGGGGGGCAGGCTGACCGGCGGCCGGAACAGCGGCCGGAAGAGCGGAGGGAGGACCGGCGGGATGGGCGAGGGCGCGAGCGCCGGCTTCGCGGGCGACCCGGCGCACGGGCTGCTGCGGATCCGGGACGTGCAGGGCCGGCTGTGCGGCCTCGGGTTCGTCGCCGACCGGCAGGGCACGGTGGTGACCGCGCACGAGGCGGTGGCAGGCCTGCCCAGGCTGGTGCTGCACACCCCGGGCGGGCAGTCCAGGGTGCTCGGACCGGACAGCGTCGACCTGCTGCCCGAGCACGGCCTCGCCCTGCTGCGCACCACCGCCGTCGGCGGCGTGCCCGGCCGCGCGCTGCCGATCGGGCGCGGCGACGTCGGCGGGGCCGTCGTGGTGCCGCACCAGCGCTGGGAGGACGGCGCGCCCGCACTGGCCCGCGGCGGCCTGCTCGGTCGGGAGAACGGCCGCTGCGGGGAGGGCGCGCAGACCCGTACCGTGCCGGGCGTGCTGCTGCTCGACCTCCCGGCGGCGCCGGTGGCCGGCGCGCCCGTCCTCGACCCCGAGACCGGCGCGGTGCTGGCCGTCGTCGCACCCCGGGTCCGCACCGCCGGCGGGGCCGGGGTGGCCGCCGTCCCGCTGTCCGTGGCCGGACCGCCGGGAGACGGCCCGCTCGGCCTGCTGCTGGCCCGCAACGCCTCCGGCGTGCCCGCGTTCGGCCGCGCCCTCAACCTGGCCGGCGGACTGCGCCTGACGGCCACCCAGCTGGACGCCGCCACCGCCGGGCCCGGCCGGATCACCGAACTCGCCGCCGACCGCGTCGACCGGCCCGACGGCCTCAGCGGCGAGGAACCGCAGGACACCCTCACCGTGCTGCTCGGCGAAGCCGGCAGCGGGCGCACCACCGAACTCGCCGCGCTCGCCGTCCGCCGGGCCGGCGCCGCCGAACCCCTGCCCACGCTCTGGCTGCGCGGCGCCGACCTCGCCCTCGACGACCAGGCCCTCGACGACACCCTGCGCCGCCGACTCGCCGCCGCCGCCCGACAGTTGGGCGTCCCCGAGGTCGCCCCGGCGGAGCTCGCCGAACGCTGCGCCGACGGCGGACGCCCGCTGCTGCTCGTCCTCGACGGGCCCGAGGAGGCCCAACTCGCGCTGTCCGCCCGCTGGTTGGCCGACGGCCTGGACTGGCTGCGGGCCCACCGGGCGCGCGCCCTGGTCGCCTGCCGCCCCGACGGCTGGCAGCAGCTCGGCCCCTGGCGGGCCGCCGCCCGGGCGCTCTGGCTCGGCCCGCTCACCGACGACGCCGCCGCCCGCGCCGGCCGGCGCTACGGCCTGCCCGAGTCCTTCCTCGGCCCCGCCGACCACGGCCACCCGCTGGCGCTGCGACTGGCCGGCGACCTGCACGGCGCCGGCGTGCACGGGCCGGTCGCCGACCGCACCGAACTCTTCGACGGCTGGCTCGACCTGGCCTGCCTGACCGTCGCACGCCGGATCGCGCTCGCCTCCGGCGGCCAGCGCCGCCACCGGCGCGGCGGCCCCGTCCCGCCCGGTGAGGACGCCCGCCAGGTGCGCCGACTGGCCGCCGTCGCCGCCGGACGGCTGCACGAGGCCGCCCGGCTGATGCTCGGCGCGGGCGACGGGGCGCTGCCCGCCGAGGAGTTCGACCGGCTGTTCCCCGCCGCCGGCGGCTGGGCGCGGGCCGTCCACGAGGAACGCCTGCTGGTGCCCGCCGGCACCGGCCACCGGGCCGGCCACGAGGAGTGGGGGGAGTGGCTGCAGAGCCTGCACCTGGACCTCGACGCGGCGCTGCGCCTGCTGCTCGCCGAGGACGAGGCCACCGGCGGCGACACCCCCGCCGACACCCCCCGCGACACCCCCCGCGACCCGGTGGCCCGCAACGTCCTCCCGCCCGTGGCGGCGGCCGCGGCCAAGAGCCGCCAGGGCGCCGTCGGCCGGGCCCGGGTCGGCGTCGTGGCGGGGGCGCTGCGCCGGGTCGCGGCGGCCCGCGGCGCGGCCGCGCTGGACGGTTGGCTGCACCGCATCCGGCTGGCCCTGGAACGCGCCGAACCCGGCGGCGCCCCCGACTGGTGGGCCGGCCGCCTGCTGGCCGCCGGGATCGCCGGCAGCCCCGAGCCGGGCGCGCACCGCGAGCTGCTGGAGCTGCTCACCGACCGGGCCGGCCGGGACGAACGCTTCGGCCCGGCGTTCTGGGCCGCCCTGCCGCTGCCCGCCGCCGACCGGGTCGCGCTGCTCGGCCGCCTCGCCGACGGCCCCGCCGACCTGGCCCGCGCCGTCCGCGAGCGGGTCGCCGACCTGCTCGCCGCCGACCCGCACACCGTGCTGCCGCTGCTGTGCGGCTGGTACGAGCACGCGGGTCCGGGCGCCGCCGACCTCGCCGACACCCTGCTGTTCGACCACCGGGAGTTCGCCCTCGACGAGTTGACGGAGGCTCTGGTCGCCGCCGCGCACCCCCGGGCCGACGCGCTGCTCGGCCGCCTCGCCGAACGCGAACCGTCCGCGCTGTGCCGCGCCGTCGACCGCTGGAGCCACGACCCGCGCCCCGAACGCCACGTCGCGGCCGCCGTCCACGCCCTGCGCACCGCGCCGCACGCGGGCGGATCGGGCGCGCAACTGCTGCGGCTGGCCGCCCGCACCCTGCTCGGCCGGGACGACGAACCGGCGCTGCACGGCGCCGCGCTGGCGCTGCTGGTGCGCGACCCGCAGGCCCGCGCCGAGCACCTGCCCGCCGCGCTGGCCGCCTACCGGGACGGCGACCCGTTCCTCACCGAGGAGGTCCTCGGCGACCTCGTCGAGGAGTACCCGGCCGAGGTGCTGGCCGCCGTCCGCGAACGGCTGCGGCTGCCCGGGGCCCGGGGCGGCGACGGACTGCGGGCGCTCGGCCGGGCCGCGGACCCGGAGGTGGTGCGGTCCGGGCTGCTGTTCGCCGCCGAACTGCTGCGCGAACAGCCCGAGCGGGCCGGGCAGGTCGCCGACCACCTGGACCGGCTGCTGGACGCCGGACGGGACGGCCGCCCGCTGCTGCCCGCCGTGCTCGCCGCAGCGCCCCCGGCGCGGGCCCGCTTCGCCCCGGTGCTGGCCGCCCCCGGCACGGGCCGTGCAGGGCTGCTGGACGCCCTGCTGGCCGCCGAGCGGGCACCCGTGGTGCTGGGCGCCGTGGTGGAGGCGCTGGCGGCCCGCCACGCCGGCCACCCGCCGTCCCGGGTGCGCGAGTTGCTCCGCCGGATCGCCGACCACTGGCCCGGCGCGGACGCCGTCCTGGTGCGCTGCGCGGGCCGCTGGGCCGGTTTCGCCAGGCTGCTGGCCGACTGGCCCGCAGACGCCGCACCGCCGCCCGAAGGGCCCCGACTGACCAGGATGCGGACGCTCACCGCGGCCGGCCGCGACCCGCAGTACGCCGCCGCGGAGGCCGAACGGCAGGTCGACCGCCCCGGCGGCCGTCTGACCGGTCACACCGGAGGCCTTCCGGTACCTGGACAGGGCCGGTCGCATGGCACGCTATAGGGGTTCGGTTTCGGTCTTTCGAGTGCACCGGGTGTGCACACCGTAGGAACAAGGAGCGGTCAGGTGCAGCGCTGGCACGGCCTGGAGGAGATCCCCGGGGACTGGGGGCGCAGCGTCGTCACCATCGGATCGTTCGACGGGGTCCACCGCGGACACCAGTTGATCATCAATCGGGTGGTCGAGCTCGCCGGGGAACTGGGGGCGAAGTCCGTCGTCGTCACCTTCGACCCGCACCCCAGCGAGGTGGTCCGTCCGGGCAGCCACCCGCCGCTGCTCGCCCCGCAGCCCCGGCGGGCCGAACTCGTCGAGCAGCTCGGCGTGGACGCCGTCCTGGTGCTGCCGTTCACCGCGGCGTTCTCCAAGGAGTCGCCCGAGCAGTTCGTGCAGTCGGTGCTGGTCGACGCGCTGCGCGCGAAGGCCGTCGTCGAGGGCCCCAACTTCCGCTTCGGACACCGCGCGGCGGGCAACGTCGAACTGCTCGCCGAACTCGGCCGGGCCGACGACTTCGCGGTCGAGGTGGTCGACCTCCAGGTGCGCGGCACCGCCGGCGACGGCGAGCCGTTCTCGTCCAGCCTGTGCCGCCGCCTGGTCGCGGCCGGCGACATGGCGGGCGTCGCCGAGGTCCTCGGCCGCCCGCACCGGGTCGAGGGTGAGGTCGTCCGGGGCGCCCAGCGCGGCCGCGAACTCGGCTACCCCACCGCCAACGTGGACACCGTGCCGCACTCGGCGATCCCCGCCGACGGCGTGTACGCGGGCTGGCTGACCGCCGACGGCGAGACCATGCCCGCCGCGATCTCGGTCGGCACCAACCCGACCTTCGACGGCACCACCCGCACCGTCGAGGCCTACGCCATCGACCGCGTGGGCCTCGACCTGTACGGCATGCACGTCGCCGTCGACTTCCTCACCTGGCTGCGCGGGATGGAGAAGTTCGACAGCATCGACGCCCTGCTGGAGCGGATGGCCGAGGACGTCAAGCGCGCCCGGGAGCTCACCGAGCGCCCCTGACCCCGGCCGTCGGAAAGCCCCCCGCGAAGAACCCTTCGCGGGGGGCTTTCTGTCGCTCGCTCAGCCGTGCTGCGGCGGTGGGTACCCGTAACCGGGCGGCGGCGCCTCGTGCGGCGGCGGGTAGCCGTACCCCGGCACCGGCGGGCCCTGCGGCGGGTAGCCGCCCTGCTGCGGAGCCCCCTGCTGCGGGTACGGCTGCTGCGGCGGCTGCTGCCACGGCTGACCGGCCGCCGGGTAGCCGCCCTGCTGCGGGTACTGCTGCGGGTAGGGCTGCTGCTGCGGCGGGACGCCCTGCTGTTGCTGCTGCCAGCCGCCCTGCTGCTGTTGCTGCTGCGCCTGCCAGCCGCCCTGCTGCTGGGCCCGGGCGATGTCCTCGCCGACCAGCGCCGCCAGCTCGAAGTAGGCGTCCCGGACCTTCGGCCGCATCATCGCCAGGTTGACCTCGGCGCCGGCCGCCAGGCTCTCGTCGAACGGCACCACCACGACGCCGCGGCAGCGGGTCTGGAAGTGCGCCACGATGTCCTCGATCTTGATCATCTTGCTGGTCTCGCGCACCCCGGAGACCACCGTGATCGACCGCTGCACCAAGTCCGCGTAGCCGTGCGCGGACAGCCAGTCCAGCGTGGTGGAGGCACTGGACGCACCGTCCACGCTGGGCGTGGCCACCACGATCAGCTGGTCCGCGAGGTCCAGCACACCGCGCATCGCCGAGTACAGCAGACCGGTGCCCGAGTCGGTCAGGATGATCGGGTAGTGCTGCCCGAGCACCTGGATGACCTGGCGGTAGTCCGAGTCGTCGAAGGTGGTGGAGACCGCCGGGTCCACGTCGTTGGCGACGATCTCCAGGCCCGAGTTCGGGTCCTGCGAGGTGAACTGACGGATGTCCATGTAGCTGCGCACGTGCGGGATCGCCGTCACCAGGTCGCGGATGGTCGCCCCGGTCTGCCGCTTGATGCGGCGGCCCAGGGTGCCCGCGTCCGGGTTCGCGTCGATCGCGATGACCTTGTCCTGCCGCTCGCTGGCCAGCGTCGCGCCCAGCGAGGTGGTGGTGGTGGTCTTGCCGACGCCGCCCTTGAGGCTGATCACCGCGATCCGGTAGCAGGTCATCACCGGGTGCCGGATCAGCTCCAGCTTCTGCTGCTTGCCGGCCTGCGCCGACTTGCCGCCGAACTGGAACCGCGGCTGCTTCTGCACCTTCGGCTGGCCGCGCAGCAGTCGGTCCGAGGAGAGCTCGACGGCCGCCGTGTAGCCCAGCGCCGCGCCGTGCGCCGCCGCCTGCGGGCCGGGCTGCTGGAAATGGGCCGGCGCCTGCGGGGCGTTCTGCGGGCCCGAGTGCTGCTGGTAGGCCGGGCCGGGACCGGGACCGGCCTGCGGCCAGCCGCCCGCCCGCGGATCGGCCGGCGGCTGCCCGCCCCACTGCTGCTGACCCTGCTGCGGATACGCCGGGGGCGGCTGCTGGACCGGGGGCTGCTGGACCGGCGGCTGCTGCACGGGCGGCTGCTGGCCCTGCTGCGGATACGCCGGCGGCTGCGGCTGGTTGGGCCACGGCTGCTGGACCGGTGGCTGCTGACCCTGCTGCGGGTACACGGGAGGCGGCTGCTGCACGGGCGGCTGCTGGACCGGGGGCTGCTGCTGCGGGGCCTCCTGCACCGGCGGCGGCGCGGACGCCAGCTCCATCGGCGGCGAGGCCACGCCCTGCCCGTTGGTGGCCGGACCGGCGTGCTGCTGGGGGCCCGGCACGGGCTGCTGCGGAGCCGCCTCCGGAACACCCGTCACCGGCGGTGCGGCGACCGGCGGAACCTGCGCCTGCACGGGCTGGGGCTGCACGGGCTGGGGCTGTACGAGCTGGGGCTGGGGCTGCTCGGGGGCCACCGGAGGCTGCGGCGCGGGCGCCTGCTGCTGCACCTCGGGCTGCACGGGGGCCTGCTGGACCGGCGGTTGCTGCACCGGAGCCTGCTGGACGGGAGCCTGCTGCACCGGAGGCTGCTGCTGGACGGGCGGCTGGGCCGGGCCGGGAGCGGCGCTCTGGGTGTACCAGGACGGAGCGGTGTAGTCCGGGGCATCGGACCAGTCATCGTCGTCCTCGGCCGCGTTGTCGCCGACGTAGACGCCGTCCCGATCGCTGCTCACTGGGGCTCCCTCGTTCTCGCCGACATTGCTTCGGCGGTTGCCTTCGGGCAACAAGACTAGGCCGTGCAGGCCGCTTCGCTGAAGGCGGAGCCCGACCTGACGGCAGATCGGAGCGGGTCGGCCGACCGGTCCGTCCCTCGGGAAACACCGTCCCCGTCAGGCGCACCGGCCGGCCGGCCCGTGCGACGCGGCCCGCCCGGCCGCACCGCTTCAGTCCATGCGGCGCGGGCCGCCCAGCACCTGGGTCTCGGCCTCGCCCGGATTGGTCATCACGTACTGACGGCGCATCCGGGTCGCCCACAGGGTGATGTGGTCCGGCATCGTCGGCAGCGTGCTCACGTCGCCCGGCGACAACGACAGCAGCCGGCCCACGAGTTCGGCCTCCTGCGGCGACACGCGCTGCAGGCCGACCAGGTCGGCCGCGTTCAGCACCCGGCTCGCGTTCGGGCCCAGGTACGGCAGCACCGTCAGCGTGGTCTGCCACGGCGCCGCCGACAGCCGGCTGCGCGAGGGCCGCGCGCCCAGGTCGCGAACCACCAGGACGGGTGACGCCACCGACGCGCCCTGCGCGCCCAGACGGCCGACCTGGTGGACCGTCACGCACGGCTGCCCGCCGCCCGCGGCCTGCGCCATCGGCGCCCACGCCTGCGGACGGCCGGTCTCCACCGCGATCCGGGCGCCGGTGGCCGCGGCGCGCAGCGCGATCAGCTGCGCCGTCCACATGCCGCCGACCAGCACCACGTCGTACTGGGTGGGCCGGAACAGCCCTATCACGGCGGGCTGTTGCTGCTGGTCCAGGCCGATCACGACGCCGTCGTCGCCGACCGGGAAGGCCAGCGCCGCCAGGTCCTCGACGGTCAGCACGTGCTTCTCCCGGCGCGGACCGCGCAGGCCGAAGCCGGGACGGACCCGCACCCGCTGCTGATCGGCGGGCTGCGGGGCCTGGCCGGAGTAGGTCTGGTAGGCCATCAGGACGTCCCTCCCAGGGGCAGCGTGGCGAGCAGGCCCGGGCCGTGCTCCTGGTCGAGGCGGGTCAGCGCGGTGCCGGAGTGCTGCGCGCGGGACTCCACCAGACGGCCCACCTGGGCGATCTCGCTCTCGCTGCGCGCGGTCAGCCGGACGTGCCCGCTGAGCGCCACCGCGCCGCCCATCGCGCGGGTCGCGGTGACGGAGAACGTGGACGCGAACGCCGCCGGGGTGCTGGTGAGTTGGTTGACCAGCTCGGGCGCGGTGACCCGGCCGCCGCCGGCGCCGGGCCGGGTCAGCTCCGGCCACTTGGAGATCCAGTAGGTGGCGTGCCAGCGATCGTCGATCCGGCAGAACTTCGCGGACTCCTGGGCCCGGCGGACGCCGACCCCGCCGCCGCCGGAACCCTGACGGCCCGCCACCGCCACCGGGTTGGCGCACACCGAGATGGCCAGCGCCGCGATCAGCTCCCGCTCGTCCAGGACGGTGGCGGTGAAGCCGGCGCTGTTCAGCCGCCCGGCCAGCTGGTCGGTGACGCGCTGGAGGGCCTTGCGGGCGCCCTCCTCGCCGCCGCCGCGCGCCACGACGGCGGTGGAGGCGCGCTCGGGGTCGAGCTTGATGGCGACCCAGGTCAACCGCAGCGCAGGAGTATTCACTCCTCCGGGTGCCTGCTGGTAGGCGCGCGCGGCCAGCGCGTGCTCCGGCAGGTGCGGCGCGGGCGCCGGCTGGGTGTGCTGGATCAGCTGCACCGACTCCAGCGGGATGTCGTCGACCCGCAGGACCGAGCAGATGATGTCCAGCGGCAGCGCGGAGTTGGCGCGACCCGGACGCAGCGGCTGGTCCTTGGACTGCACCAGCAGCACCGAGGTGAAGAACGTGCCGTCGCCGACCATGCCGGTCTCCCGGCGCAGCGGACGTCCGTCGCCGAGGTCGGTCTCGATGGCGTGGGTGCAGGTGCTCAGCGCCGGCTCCAGCTCCATCACCGGCGCCAGCGCCGGGTCGGTGCCGGGCGGCGGAACGTTGTACTTGGCCTCGCGGCGGCGGGAGTTGTACGCGGAGCGGACCCCCAACGCCTCGCCCGTGGTGCGGCCGCCGAGACGCAGCAGCGCCACCACCACGAGGATCACCGCGGGCACCGCGAGCACCGCGGCCACCAGCTTGTTCACCGACCAGCCGACCGCCACCAGGGCGACGGCTACCTCGAGTTGGACGATTTGCTTGAGTTCCAGCCGGCGTGCGAGCAGCCCGGGCCTGGGCAGCAGCCGCAGGCCGACCGGGCCGGTGGCCGCCGCGACCGGGGCGGTACGGGCCCGCCGCCCGCCCTGGGCGTCCGGCCTCCGGCCCTGCGAGGTGGAGCGTCGTCGTGCTGGAGCGGACTGGCTTGGCATCCCCCGAATTGCCCTCTCTGCTTCAGATGTGCCGTCAGATCCCCGTGCGGCTGCGGCCATCAGGGCCGTCGGTCGCGGGCCGGGTCGACAGCCCGGATGGCGGACCGTCGGAGCCTACCCGTTACCGTACTCACCGTCTGCTGTCGCATCGTAGAGGGTTGGCCGTTCCGGACGCCCGTCGGGTGGCAGACTCACGCACAGCACAAGCGCGTTGACACCCGCACGTCGGGTCACACAGGGGAGACGGGGACGAGCATGGCATCACGCCGGGACGAGCTGAACGCCTACACCTTCGCCCGCAAGCGGATGGTCGGGGCCTTCCTGCAGCCGGGGGGCGGCGGCAACGACGAGGACGCGCCGCGTCCGATCCGCGCGGTGCTGCCGAGCTTCGTGATCGGCGCGGTGGTCGTCGCCGGCTTCGGCATGTGGGGCGTCATCAAGCCCAGTGCGCCGCCGAACTGGGACAACGGCAAGTACATCCTGCAGGGCAAGTCGTCGACCACGCGCTACGTGATCCTGCCCGACTCGAAGACCGGTCAGCCGACGCTGCACCAGGTGCTGAACATGTCCTCGGCCCGCCTGGTGCTCTCCGAGGGCGCCACCGTGCAGACCGTGGCCGACGACGTGCTCGACAAGTACCCGCGCCGCGGCGCGGCGATCGGCATCCCGTACGCCCCGGACAAGCTGCCCAAGGCGGACGACGCGAGCGCCGTGAAGCTGTGGTCGGTGTGCGACAAGCAGGGCAAGGACAACCTGCAGTCCTCGATCGCCCAGTCGGTGTTCGTGGCGGCCGGGGCGGACACCAAGACCCTCCAGGGGGACCGGAAGCTCGGCGACGGGCAGTCGCTGTTCGTCCAGGAGCCGGACCTGTCGGCGAGCCAGACCGGGACGAGGTTTCTGGTGGACCCCAGTGGCAAGCGGCACGCGGTCGGCGTCATGGAGACCCCCGGCACGGACCGGACCGCGCTGGTCACCGCGCTGTTCGGCCCGAACGCGCAGGCCCAGAAGGTCACCAAGGAGTGGCTCGCCACCCTGGAGGACGGCGACCCGGTGGAGTTCACCCGGGTCGACGGCGCGGTCGGCGCCGCGTCCACGCTCGACCTCTCGCAGCCTTCGGAGAAGAAGGTCGGCCGCCTGCTGAAGTTCCAGGACAACAAGTACTACGTGGTCGGGCTCAGCAAGCTGTACGAGATCACCGAGTTCCAGGCGAACCTGATGCTCAACGACCCCGAGACGCAGAAGGCGTACAGCAGCCCGCCGGCCTTCGGCACGCTCGGCGCGGGCGACCTGAACAACCTCGCGGGGAAGACCTCCACGGAACTCCTGAACAAGTCCGGGAACCTGCCCAAGCAGAAGTCCCCGGCGGTCAACCTCGGCGAGAAGGACGCCCGCACGGTGGTCTGTTCGACGTTCAACGGCTACGTGGACAACAAGATCCAGCAGACGGTGTGGGCCGGCACCGCGTACCCGACGGACGTCAGCGGGGACGCGGTCAGCGCGCACATGACGCCCGGCCACGGCCTGCTGTACCGCGCGCTGGAGGGCAAGGTCGGGCCCAACGACGGCAGTTCCGGTCGCGACTTCCTGATCACCGACTCCGGTCTGCGCTACTCGCTGCCCGCCAACAACGACGGCGGCGCCGGTGCGACGCCGAGCCCCAGTCCGAATGCGCAGGGCGGCGACAAGAAGGGTACGAACGAGTCCCAGGTGCGACTGGGCTACAAGTCGATCAATCCGCAGTTCGTACCGGACGAATGGTCGAGGCTGGTGCCGGCCGGACCGGTGCTCAACACGAACACCGCACTTCAGGCCCAGAACGCCTGACGAAGCGTCAACGCCGGTGCGGGAGTTCAGTGTCATGGTCTGGTAACTACCCGCTACCCGGTGTTGGGCCAACCGCACTTGGCCGTTACAGTGCTACAGAGCACCACACCAAGTGGTGCCCGTGCGGGCGTTCGCCACAGGGGTGCCCGGACGAAATCTGTCTCATGGGGGACGGTGGATCATGGCAGGTCAGTTCACGACGACCGCGGAAGAAATGACCGCGTTCGCTAACCGCATCGGCGAGGTCAACCAGCAGGTCCAGGGCGAGATCAGCCGCCTGAACAACCTGGTCTCCGAGATCGCGTCCGGCTGGAAGGGCGCGGCTGCGACCGCGTACCAGCAGATGCAGTCGCGGGTCAACGACGACGCGAACGCGCTCAACAAGGTGCTCGACGAGATCCGTCAGGCGATCGAGGCGACCACCAAGGCCTACTCGATGACCGAAGACGAGCAGGCTGCCGCGGTCGGTGGCGTCTCCGGCTGACGCCGGATTCGGTAACCGCCACATCGCGCCCTCGCGGGGGCGCGCCGTGCATCCATCGAAGGGGAGACAATCATGGCCATTCTCGTCAATTTTCAGACCATCCAGAACGCGAGCTCCGAGGTCCGTCAGACCGCGGCCCGTGTCCAGTCGCAGCTCGACGACCTGAAGTCCGGCGTGCAGCGCATCGCCTCCTCGTGGGAGGGCTCGGCTCAGGAGGGCTACCAGGCCCGCCAGGCCCAGTGGGACGCCAAGGCCGCCGACCTGCAGCAGACGCTGACCCAGATCGCGACCGCGCTGGACAACGCCGCGCAGAGCTACCAGCAGACCGAGAACTCGAACGCGTCGCTCTGGGGCTGAGTCTCCCACTCGGGGACTCTGCGCGACCAGCGCACTTCTCAAGGGCGGGCGTCCCACGGGGCGCCCGCCCTTCGCGCGTTGCACGGGGCACGCGCCGAACACGGGTGGATGCAATGAGGGGTGGAGTTCAGGTGTCGTCAGGATCGTTGCGCCGGGCCGGCGCGGTGCTGCTGGTGCTCGGTGTGGTCGGCACTACCGCCGCCGGACCCGCTTTCGCCGAGCCGTCACCCACAGCCTCGGAGGGGGACAAGCACCGGGCTCGGCCGGTCATCGCGGCGGCCGGTGACTGCACCTTCCCCTCGAAGGACGTCGAGGCCAAGCCCTGGGCCCTCCAGCGGGTCTTCCTGGACGAGCTGTGGGGGACCAACTCCAAGAACCCGCACACCGGGGCCGGGGTCAAGGTCGCAGTGATCGACACCGGCGTGGACGTCGTCAACCAGCAGCTGAGCGCCCCGGGCAAGGTGATCGCGGGGCCGGACCTGCTCGGCTCCTCGACGCCGGCCGACCAGAAGAAGCCGGAGGGCGACAGCCGGACCGATCCGGTCGGGCACGGCACCAAGGTGGCGGGCATCATCGGGGCCGCGCAGAAGGACAAGGTCGGCTTCGTCGGCCTGGCCAAGGACGCCACGATCCTCTCGATCCGGCAGAACGACGCGGAGGGCCACGGCAGCGTCAAGACGCTGATCGATGCCATCAACGCGGCGATCGACGCGAAGGTCGACGTCATCAACATCTCGCAGGACGTCCGGGTCGAGGTGGATGCCACCAAGCCCGCCGACGCACCGGCGTTCGCCGAGGACACGCAGCTGCAGGCGGTGCTGAACAAGGCCGAGTCCAGGCAGATCGTGGTGGTCGCGTCGTCCGGCAACGACGGCGCCGAGGGCCCCACCTACCCGGCCAAGTACGACACCGTGCTGGCCGTGGGCGCGTCCGACCGCAACAACGAGCGGGCTCCGTTCTCGCAGTACGGCGACTTCGTCGACGTGGTCGCGCCGGGTGTCGACATGCTCTCCACCGTCCCCGGGGGCGGCCAGTGCACCGACAACGGCACCAGCTTCTCCGCGCCCTACGTCGCCGGCCTGGCCGCGGTGCTCAAGGGCCAGCACACGGACTGGACCGCCAAGCAGATCCGTACCGTGATCGAGCAGACCGCCCAGCGCACCGAGCACGGCCCCAACAAGTGGATCGGCTGGGGCGTCGTCGACCCGGTCAAGGCGGTCAACTTCGAAGGCGTGCCCGAGGCCACCCCGCACCCCGACGCGCCGACCAAGCTGGACGCCGCTCCGCTGATCGCGCAGCCGCTCGGCATCGCGGAGACCCAGGCCGACCGGGACCGGAGGACCGCCACCTTCGTGCTCGGCGCCGGCGGCCTGCTGGTGGCGGGCCTGGCCGGCGGCGCGATCGTCACCCGTGACATGGGGCGTCGCCGCCGCCCCTGACGGCCTGTGGACACCGCGCGGGGCCGGCTCCTGGAAAGGGGTCGGCCCCGTCGGTTTCGGGGAACCGACGGGGCCGGGAGGGAGCGGACTGCAGGGGGGTCAGACCCGCTCGTCCTCGGGGAGGGTGATCACCCAGCGGGTCTCCTGGCGGGGGCGCAGGTAGACGAGCCAGTACAGGCTGGCGGCGGCGGTGATGCCGAGGGTCCACCAGAGGCCGGGGCCGGCCAGCTTGAAGAGGGTGAAGCAGAGCGCCACGATCACCAGGACCGGCAGCGCGGGCCAGAGCGGCTGGCGCCAGGCCGGGGCGTGCTTGTGGTGGCCGCGGCGGGAGAACAGCGCGCCGACGGCGACCAGCAGGTACAGCGCGGCGACCGCGACACCGGTGATGTCGATCAGCAGGGTCTGCGGCACGAAGCAGAGCACCGCGCCGGGGATGCCGACCGCCAGGGTGGAGACCCACGGGGCGCTGAACTTGTTGAGGGTGCCGAAGGCGTTGTTGACCGGCTCGGGCCAGGCCTTGTCGCGGCCGGAGGCGAACAGCACCCGGGAGTTCTGGATGACCATCACGATGCCGGCGTTGATGATGGCCAGCGCGATGCAGAGGCTGATGAAGGTGCCGACGCCGCTGTTGCTCCAGCCGATCACCAGCTGCGAGATGTTGCCCTCGGTCAGCGCGGTCAGGTCCGGGGCGCCCATGGTGATGGCGGCGACCGGGATCACGATGATGGCGACCGACAGGCCCAGCGTCCACAGCACGGTGCGGGCGACGTTCTTGCGCGGGTTCTCCAGCTCCTCGGAGAGGTAGATCGCGGTGGAGAAGCCCTGGGTGACGAAGAGCGCGGTGCCCATCAGGGCCAGGATCGCGCCGAGGCCCACGCCGGAGGTGGCGCCGGCGGCGTCGGCCACGGTGCCGTGCAGCATGGTGTCCGCGCCGCGCTCGGTGTGGGTGAAGCCGAGGAAGGAGACGACCGCGCAGGCGATGACCTCCAGCACCAGGAAGACGCCGGTGATCCAGGCGTTGGCCCGCAGGTCCAGCAGACCCGCGACGGTGGCCGCGATCATCACCACGGCGCCGGCGATCATCGGGTCGACGTGGATGATCGGTTCGAGGTACTCGGCGGTTCCCATCGCGATGATCGACGGGACGATCATCACCACGATCAGCGACTGGATGAAGACCAGCCAGCCCGCGAACTTGCCCGCCAGCGTGCCGACCATCGCGTACTCGCCGCCGGCCGAGGGCACCAGGGTGCCGAGCTCGGAGTAGCAGAACGCCACCGCGATGCAGATCACCGTGCCGATGACGATCGCCATCAGGGTGAAGGTGCCGAGGCCCTTGAACAGCTCGGGGACGAGCACGAAGAGTGAGGACGCCGGAGTCACGCAGGAGAGCGTGAGGAGCGTGCCGCCCACGACGCCGAGCGATCGGGCGAGCTTCTTCGGGGCGTCCGCGCCAGTGGCGGTCCCCGTGGCGGGGGCGGCTGCCTGCGGAGGAAGCGTGTCGGTCATGGGGCATCCGATCGGCTGTACGGCGGTGATGGGGGTGGGAGCGGTATCGCCTCCGAAACACGTTCTCGCGGGTCTGGTTCTGCTTCGCTCCCTGATGCGCCAGGTTGCCTGGGGGAAAAGGCGTCGTCAACGCGCGATCGGCTGCGGAATCCGTTGCGGAAACCAAGCTTTTCCTGCGGAACACAGCCCCGCGGTCGGTCGGGCGCATGTTTCGGTGGTGTCAACTCCGGTGAACTGCGCTTGAATCGAAGGTGAAGTGATCTGCGCAACTCCGATTCAAAGGCGCTGTGCCGGAACGATCGATGGCCCGAAAACCAAGGCCGCCCGGCCTTCGAGGTACGGGAACCGAAGGAGACGGCCAAAAGTCAGAAGATAACGTTATGACACCGTTCGGGGTCCGGGATGCCGAAGGGCCGGATCCCTTTCGGAACCCGGCCCCATCGGTCACGGTGCGTGACGTCCGCCCCACGGCTACTGCTGGATCGGCAGCCAACCCGTCTGCACCGTCTGGCCCGCCTGAATGCGGCGGGAGACGAACACACCACGGCCCGGCGGCTGCGGCTGCGGCTTGACCGTGCCCAGCAGCGCGCCCTCGCCCTTGTCACCGGACATGACCAGACCCTGGCCGCCCAGCTCGCGCATGCGCTGCATCACCGGCTCGAACAGCGAGCGGCCGGCGCCACCCGCGTTACGGGCGATGATCAGACGCAGACCGATGTCGCGCGCGAACGGCAGGAACTCCGCCAGCGGCGCCATCGGGTTGCCCGACTGGGTGGCGACCAGCTCGTAGTCGTCCACGATCACGAACATGTCCTTGCCGGTGTACCAGCTGCGGTTGCGCAGCTGCTCCGGCGTGACGTCCGGACCGGGCAGACGACGCCCGCAGGCGCCGCGCAGCATCTCCACGATCGCCGACATGGCGGGCGCGGCGGCCGCGTACTCCACCAGGTACTCCGGCGGGACGACGCCCAGCAGCGAGCGGCGGAAGTCACCGACCACGATGCCGGCCTGGTCCGGGGTGTACCGCTCGGTGATCTGCTTGATCAGCATGCGCAGCATCGCCGACTTGCCGGACTCGCTCTCGCCGAAGACGACGAACAGCGGGTCGGTGTCGAAGTTGATGAACACCGGCGCCAGCTCGACCTCGTCGACACCGAACGCGATACCCAGCTCGGGGTGCTCGAAGCCCTTGGGCAGCGAGTTGCCGTCGAGCACCGGCGGCAGCATGCGCACCTGGGGCGCGCGCGGGCCGGTCCACGCCGCGTTGATCTGGGCGATCATGTCGGCGACGCCGTCGACCAGGTCCTCGGTGGAGCTGGCACCGTCGATGCGCGGCAGACCGGACAGGAAGTGCAGCTGCTCGTGGGTCAGACCACGACCCGGGATCGCCGGCACGTTCGCGGCGGCCTTGCGGCCGATCTCCGACTCCATGGAGTCACCGAGCTTGAGCTCGACACGGTTCTGCAGCTGGTCCTTCAGCGCCGGTCGGACCTCGGCGTACCGGGCCGCGGTGATCACCACGTGGACGCCGTAGCCGAGACCGCGCAGCGCGATGTCGGCGATGACCGGCTCCAGGACCTCGAACTCCTGCTTGAAGGTCAGCCAGCCGTCGATGAACAGGAAGACGTCGCCGAACTGCTCGTCCGGCAGCTGCCCGTTGGCCCGACGGGTGCGGTAGGTGGTGATGGTGTCGATGCCGGAGGAGCGGAACAGCTCCTCGCGGCGGTTGAGCACCCCGTGCACCTCGCTGACCATGCGGCGGACCTTCTCGACGTCCAGTCGGCCCGCGACGCCGCCGACGTGCGGCAGGTCGGCCAAGGAGCCGAAACCGCCACCGCCGAAGTCGAGCAGGTAGAACTGCGTCTCCACCGGAGTGTGGGTGACCGAGAAGCCCGCCACGATGGTGCGCACCATGGTCGACTTTCCGGACCGCGGACCGCCGACGATCATGCCGTGACCGGCCGCACCCGCGTAGTCCAGATACATCACGTCGCGGCGCTGGTCGCGCGGCTTGTCGACGATGCCGACCGGGACGACCAGGTTGCCCTGGCGGATCGAGGCCGGGGTCAGACCGCGCTCCGGGCTGACCAGCAGCGGCTCCAGCAGGCTGTCCACCGACGGCGGAGCCTCCAGCGGGGGCAGCCACACCTGGTGGGCCGGCGGGCCCTGGCCGATCATGCGCTGGACGAACACGTCGAGCATGGTGTCCAGCAGCGCGTCGTCCTTCTCCTCCTCCTCGGTCGGGTCGGGGAGGATCTCCTCCACCTCGGGCTCGATGATCTCGACCTCGGCGGCGGTGAACAGCACCGCCTGGGCGGTGACCACCCGGCCGCCGACCGCGCGCTGCTGGCCCGGCGGACGGTACTTGCCGGACACGTACGCGGCCCGGAAGCGCTCCATCACGTCGGAGCCGAACTTGAGGTAGCCCACGCCGGGGATCGGCGGCAGGTGGTAGGCGTCCGGCACACCGATCGCGGCCCGCGACTCGGCGGCCGAGAAGGTGCGCAGACCCAGGCGGTAGGAGAGGAAGGTGTCCAGACCGCGGAGCTTGCCCTCCTCCAGTCGCTGCGAGGCGAGCAGCATGTGCATACCGAGCGAACGGCCGATACGGCCGATCTGGATGAACAGGTCGATGAAGTCCGGCTTCGCGGTGAGCAGCTCGGAGAACTCGTCGATGATCATCAGCAGCGAGGGCAGCGGGTCGAGCGGCGCGCCCGCGGTACGGGCCCGCTCGTACTCGTTGATGTTCGCGTAGTTGCCCGCCGCACGCAGCAGCTCCTGACGGCGGTTCATCTCGCCCTCGATCGCGTCGCGCATGCGGTCGATCAGGGTGGCTTCGCCCTCAAGGTTGGTGATCACGGCCGCGGTGTGCGGCATCTCCGACATACCGGCGAAGGTCGCACCACCCTTGAAGTCCGCGAGGACCAGGTTCAGCACCTCGGACGAGTGGGTGACCGCCAGCGCCAGCACGATGGTGCGCAGCACCTCGGACTTGCCGGAACCGGTCGCGCCGACGCACATGCCGTGCGGGCCCATGCCCTCCAGCGAGGCTTCCTTGATGTCCAGCCAGACGTACTCGCCGTTCGAGCCGACGCCCAGCGGGACGCGCAGCTTCTCCCGGATCGGCTTGGGACGCCAGTGCCGGGCCGGGTCGAAGGAACCCGGGTCGCCGGTGTGCATCATCTCGGTGAAGTCCATCGACACCAGCGACGGGTCGCTGTCGTCGCCGCCCGCGGACGCCCGGAACGGCGCCAACTGGCGTGACAGCGCCTCGGCCTGCCAGCTCGACAGGGTGTCCGGCGTGCCCGGGTAACTCGCCCCGGAGGCGGCCTCCAGCAGCAGCTCGTTCTTGCCGACGGTGATCACCAGGTGGCCGTTCGGCTCGTCCAGGTCACCCGGGACGACCTCGATCACGGTGACGCCCTGGACGCCCTCCGGACCGGCGATCACCGAGTCGACCGGCACCGAGGCGCCGTCCATGATGACCACCAGGTGCGGCTGGTCCGAACTCGGCGTGCTGTCACGGGAGAAGCCCTTGCGGCCGGCCAGCTCGTTGGCCAGCAGCTCCTCCAACTCGCCCAGCCCGGCGGCGATCAGACGACGCGAACCGGCGCCGTCGCTCTCCTTGCGGTGCTGGGTGTGCGGCAGCCACTTCGCCCACTCCCACTCCTCCACCGCGCCGGGCGCGGCGGCCACCCCGATCATCAGGTCCTCGGGGGAGTGCAGGGTCGCCAACTGGGCCACCATCGCCCGCACGTTGCCGTACACCGAGTCCGGGTCGCCGCACACCGTGATGTGGTAGAAGGCGCGCAGCGACACCGCCAACGGCAGGTCCTGCAGCGTGCCGTGGGTCTTGATGAAGGTGCCCATCGCCTCCGCGGCGAGCGGCTCCAACTCGTCCATCGGGGCGGTCTGCGGCGCCACCAGCGGCGTCGACAGCTGCAACGGGCCGAGGCCCACCCGGATCTGCGCGAAGTCCGCATCCGTCGGCCTGCGTTCCCACAGCCGGCGGCCCTCGGCCACGATCGACCACAGCTGGTCCGGCTCCGGGTGGGTGAACAGCAGCGACCCGCGCTGACGCTCGGCCGTTCGACGCACCTCGCGGCGCTTCTGCTGCAGGTACTTCAGGTAGTCGCGGCGCTCGTCCGAGGTGGCCGCACTACCGCCCTTGCGCGCCTTGACGATCTGCGCCACCGCCATCGCGGCGGTCGACGCGACCATCAGGACACCCATCATCTTCATCGGGCCCTGTGCGCCCGGAGAGAAGAAGAACGCTGCCGAACCGCCCATGCCGAGCAGCGGCAGCAGCGACATCATCCAGTCCTCGCCACCGCCCCGCGGCAGCTCCGGCGGCGGAACCAGTTCGACCGGCTCCTCCGACGCCGGAGGCGGGAACGCCCGTGGCGGGCGCTTCACCGTCACCGTACTCATGCGACCACCTCGCTGGCGCTCGGCGGGCACTTCGTACACACGCGCCTCTTGATGGTGAGCTCGCTTCGCTCACTCACGCGACCACCCCGCCCCCAGCGGCAGCCGCAGCGCGCGACTCCCCGTCGTCAACGGTGCGCCCTCCCCGGGCACAGGGTCGGGGGCACCCCCATCGCTCGCTCACAATCCGCCCTCACGCATCTGGATACGTACGGTGAGGGCGCCCCGTGTGATGACGCCGCCCCCGCTCCGCCGAACCGCAGGCGCGCGGGGCTGTCGCGTCTCGATCGCCGCCCCCGTACGCCGTGCGCAGGGGCCGATCCTACTGCGCGGGCCAAGCCGTTCGTCCACGGGGTCGCCCACCCGCAGAGTACTGACCTGCCGTCAGCACACAACCCTCGGCGCACCTGCGCACCGCCTCCACCCCCGCACGCCGCCTCCGCACCGTGCGCGCCCCCACCGCAGTGCACCCTTGCCCTGAGGGGGTAAGGTGACGCCGCGCCAACTCTCGTTCGGGCCGTGACAGTTCCGGAACCCCGTCGACGAGTGGTCTGCAGACTTGCCGACTAGCCAACGAGGGGGAGAAGGCCGGTGAGCAACAACGCTACGACCGGTTTTTGCCGGGTCACCGTGGTGGCACCGGACAGCCGGATCGACGTCGCACTGCCGGAGGACGTCCCGCTCGCCGACATCTACCCGGAAGTGCTGCGGCTCTCCGGGCAGACGCAGGTGGACGGGACGCCGACCGGGTTCCACCTGGTGCGGCGGGACGGCACCGTGCTCGACAGCGGACTTCCGCTGGCAGCCCAGCAGGTTCGCGACGGCGACCTGCTGAGCCTGCGCCCGTTCTCCGAGTCGCTGCCGCCGGCCGTCTACGACGACGTCGCCGACGCCATCGCCTCCGCGGTCGAGGCCGACCGCCGGTTCTGGAGCCCCGACCTGATGCGGGCCTTCGGCCTGATCGCCGGCACGATGCTGCTCGTGCTGCTGGCGTTCGCGCTGTGGTACTCCGACCTGCGGCACAACATGTTCGGCCTGCCGGGCATCCTGTCCGGCGTCACCGCCGTCGTGCTGGTGACCTTCTCCGCCGTCCGCGCCCGGGTGTACGACGACCACGTCGCCGCGCTCGCGCTCGGCCTCGGCGCGCTGCCGCACGCCATGCTGGCCGGCTCCGGCATCATCGACGTCCCGAACGCGGGCGACGGCCCCGGACGCCTCCAGTTCCTGGTCGGCTGCGTCACCGTGCTGGTGGTCTCCGTCCTGCTGGTCGGCCTGCTGCCGGAGAAGGACTCGGTGTTCGTCGCCGCCGCCTTCGTCGCCGCGGCCGGCACCCTGGCCACCTTCGCCGCAGTGCTGATGTCCGGCACCGCGATCACCGACATCGCCGCCGTCACCGGCGTCGCCTCGGTCGCCGCGGTCGGCTTCCTGCCCGCGCTCTCCGCCCGCTTCGCCCGACTGCCCGTCGGCTTCAGCGCCCCCGGCCAGGCCCGCACCCGCGGCACCGCCTACGGCGAGGAGAACAGCAACGCCGAGACCGTCCAGTACGAGCGGATCGCCGCCCAGGCCCGCCGCGGCCACGAGGTGCTGGTCGGCCTGGTGGGCGGCGCCGCCACCACCATCGTCGGCGCCTGCACCGTGCTCGGCTTCAGCGACCGCACCTGGGCCGAACTGCTGGCCCTGACCATCGGCGTCTCGACCATGCTGCGCGCCCGGCTGTTCCGCTACACCGCCCAGGTGTTCGCGCTCACCATCGCCGGCCTGGTCGGCCTGGCGCTGCTGATCCTCGGCCTCGCCCTGCACACCCCGCTGCACCTGGCACTGGCCGCGGCCACTCCGGGCGGCGGCAGCGGCGACCTGCGCACCGTGTGGCTGTCCGCGTCCATCGCGGCCGGCGCGGCGATCATGACCGCGATCGCGCTGATCGTCCCCCGCTCCGGGGTGTCCCCGTTCTGGGGCCGCATCCTGGACATGGTGGACAGCCTGATGCTGATCGCCCTGGTGCCGCTGGCGCTGGCCGTGCTCAACATCTACAACGTGGTGCGCGGCGCGACCGGCTGAGCCGCGCTGGTATCGTTGACCCGTCCGAGTCTTGTCAGGTCCTGTGCTTTCGACCAGGACCGCTCGGTCACTCATACCGAAGGAGATGCCCGTGGCCCTCGCCGCTGACGTCAAGAAGCAGATCATCGCCGAGTTCGGCCAGAAGGAGGGCGACACCGGCTCCCCCGAGGTCCAGGTGGCCATGCTCTCCCGCCGCATCTCGGACCTGACCGGGCACCTGAAGCTCCACAAGCACGACCACCACTCGCGCCGTGGCCTGCTGATCCTGGTCGGCCAGCGTCGCCGCCTGCTGCAGTACCTGGCCAAGAAGGACATCGAGCGCTTCCGTACCCTGGTGGACCGCCTCGGCATCCGCCGCGGTGCCGCCGGCGGCGCCCGCTGACACCGCTCGTAGGGGCGGCTCCCCTCACCGGGGGAGCCGCCCTTCGGCGCTTTCCGCGCCACCCCGCGACCACACCCCGCGAACAGCCCGGCCGTAAAGGCGCGCTCGATAGGGTGTGAATTTGTAAGGTAAAGGGCATGCCCGCCCTTGCGGGCCGACAAGGCTTCAAACGGAAGCCGCCCGCACCGCAGGAGCGTCCACACGCAGACGCCGCCGCACGCCGAAAGGCGCCGGTCCTCGGTAGTGGCCGCCGGAACCCCCGACATGCGGGGACGGACCCGGTGGCTTCGATCGAAGACCGGCCCAACTGCCCGGGCCACGGCAGGCAAGCGCAGCGGCGCTCCTGGGGAGACGTACAAAAGAGGAGATCTTCCAGGTGGAAGAGAACGTTTTCTACGCCGAAGCCGTCATCGACAACGGCAGCTTCGGTACCCGCACCATCCGCTTCGAGACCGGCCGTCTGGCCCGTCAGGCCGCCGGCTCCGCCGTGGCTTACCTGGACGACGACACCATGGTGCTGTCGGCCACCAGCGCCTCGAAGCAGCCCAAGGAGCACTTCGACTTCTTCCCCCTGACGGTGGACGTCGAGGAGCGGATGTACGCCGCCGGCCGCATCCCCGGCTCGTTCTTCCGTCGTGAGGGCCGGCCGTCCGAGGACGCGATCCTCACCTGCCGCCTGATCGACCGCCCGCTGCGCCCGTCCTTCGTCAAGGGCCTGCGCAACGAGGTCCAGGTCGTCGTCACCGTCATGGCGCTCAACCCCGACCACCTGTACGACGTGGTGGCCATCAACGCGGCCTCCGCCTCCACCCAGCTGGCCGGCCTGCCGTTCTCCGGCCCGATCGGCGGCGTCCGCGTCGCGCTGATCAACGGCCAGTGGGTGGCCTTCCCGACCCACTCCGAGCTGGAGTCGGCCGTCTTCGACATGGTCGTCGCCGGTCGCGCCCTGCCGGACGGCGACGTCGCGATCATGATGGTCGAGGCCGAGGCCACCAACCAGACCATCAAGCTGGTCGAGGGCGGCGCCGACGCTCCCACCGAAGAGGTCGTCGCCTCCGGCCTGGAGGCCGCGAAGCCGTTCATCAAGGTGCTGTGCGCCGCGCAGGCCCAGCTGGCCAAGCAGGCCGCCAAGCCGACCGGCGAGTTCCCGCGCTTCCTGGACTACCAGGACGACGTGCTGGCCGCGCTGACCGCCGCCGTCAAGGACGAGCTGGCCAAGGCGCTGACCATCGCCGGCAAGCAGGAGCGCCAGAACGAGCTGGACCGCATCAAGGCCGTCGCCGCCGACAAGCTGCTCCCGGAGTTCGAGGGCCGCGAGAAGGAGATCAGCGGCGCCTACAACGCGCTCACCAAGAAGATCGTCCGCGAGCGCGTCATCAAGGACAAGGTCCGCATCGACGGCCGCGGCGTCACCGACATCCGCACCCTGGCCGCCGAGGTCGAGGCCATCCCGCGGGTGCACGGCTCGGCCCTGTTCGAGCGCGGCGAGACCCAGATCCTGGGCGTCACCACGCTGAACATGCTGCGCATGGAGCAGCAGCTCGACACCCTCTCCCCGGAGACCCGTCGGCGCTACATGCACAACTACAACTTCCCGCCGTACTCGGTGGGCGAGACCGGTCGCGTCGGTTCGCCGAAGCGCCGCGAGATCGGCCACGGCGCCCTCGCCGAGCGCGCGATCCTCCCGGTCCTGCCGACCCGCGAGGAGTTCCCCTACGCGATCCGCCAGGTCTCCGAGGCGCTGAGCTCCAACGGCTCCACCTCGATGGGCTCGGTCTGCGCGTCCACCATGTCGCTGCTGAACGCCGGTGTGCCGCTGAAGGCCGCCGTCGCCGGCATCGCCATGGGCCTGATCTCGCAGGAGATCGACGGTGAGACCCACTACGTGACGCTCACCGACATCCTCGGCGCCGAGGACGCGTACGGCGACATGGACTTCAAGGTCGCCGGTACCCGCAACTTCATCACCGCGCTGCAGCTGGACACCAAGCTCGACGGCATCCCGGCCTCCGTGCTGGCCGCCGCGCTGAAGCAGGCCCGCGACGCCCGCCTGCACATCCTCGACGTCATGAACGAGGCCATCGACTCGCCCGACGAGATGTCCCCGAACGCGCCGCGGATCATCACCATCAAGATCCCGGTGGACAAGATCGGCGAGGTCATCGGCCCCAAGGGCAAGATGATCAACCAGATCCAGGAGGACACCGGCGCCGAGATCACCATCGAGGACGACGGCACCATCTACATCGGTGCCTCCGACGGCCCGGCCGCCGAGGCCGCCCGCTCGACGATCAACCAGATCGCCAACCCGACCATGCCGGAGGTCGGCGAGCGCTACCTGGGCACCGTGGTGAAGACCACCACCTTCGGCGCCTTCGTCTCGCTCATGCCGGGCAAGGACGGTCTGCTGCACATCTCGCAGATCCGCAAGCTGGCCGGTGGCAAGCGCGTCGAGAACGTCGAGGACGTCCTCGGCGTCGGCGCCAAGGTGCAGGTCGAGATCGCCGAGATCGACCCGCGCGGCAAGCTGTCGCTGATCCCCGTCATCGAGGGCGAGGAGGGCGGCGACGCCGCCGCCTCCGAGTGACACCCCGGTAACACCCTGCGGCCCGCACGCCCCACTCGGCGCGTGCGGGCCGCGCCCTGTTCGTGAAGCTCCCCTCGTGAAGCAGTAGCTGGAAGGAAGACCCGTGGCCCAGGCCTCGGCGGCGAAGCAGCGCCCCGGCACCACCCGGACCCTGCTCAAGGGCACCGAAGGCGGCGCGAACACCGTCCGCCGCACCGTGCTCCCCGGCGGCCTGCGGGTCGTCACCGAGACTCTCCCGACGGTGCGCAGCGCCACCTTCGGCATCTGGGTCGGCGTCGGCTCCCGGGACGAGACCCCCGTCCTGAACGGCGCCACGCACTACCTGGAGCACCTGCTCTTCAAGGGCACCGCCCGGCGCGACGCACTGGAGATCTCCGCCGCGCTGGACGCGGTCGGCGGCGAGATGAACGCCTTCACCGCCAAGGAGAACACCTGCTACTACGCCCGGGTGCTGGACACCGACCTGCCGCTGGCCATCGACGTGGTGTGCGACATGCTCACCGGCTCGCTGATCCGCCCCGAGGACGTGGAGTCCGAACGCGGCGTCATCCTGGAAGAGATGGCGATGGCTGAGGACGACCCGGGCGACGTGGTGCACGACCTGTTCGCCAAGGTGATCTTCGGGAGCGGCCCGCTCGGCCGCCCGATCCTGGGCACCCAGGAGACCGTCTCCGCGCTGAGCCGCGAGCAGATCGCGGGCTTCTACCACCGCCGCTACAAGCCGGAGAACCTGGTGGTCGCGGCGGCCGGCAACCTCGACCACGCCAAGGTGGTCAAGCTGGTCGAGAAGGCCTTCGCGCCGGTGCTCGCCAAGTCCCAGGGCCACCCCGCCGACCCCCGGCGCGGCGTCAAGGCGGTCCGCACCTCCGGCAAGGCCGCCGTCCTCAACCGCCCCACCGAGCAGGCCCACCTGGTCCTCGGCGTCCCCGGCATCCCGCGCCACGACGAGCGCCGCTGGGCGCTGGGCGTGCTGAACGCCGCCCTCGGCGGCGGCATGAGCTCCCGCCTCTTCCAGGAGGTCCGGGAGAAGCGCGGCCTGGCGTACTCGGTGTACTCCTACTCCTCCTCGTACGCCGACACCGGCCTGTTCGGCATCTACGCCGGCTGCCAGCCCAAGCGGGTCGAGGAAGTGCTGAAGATCTGCCGCGAGGAACTCGCCCGGGTCGTCGAGGAAGGCATCACCGAGGAGGAACTGAGCCGCGCGATCGGCCAGATCTCCGGCTCCACCGTGCTCGGCATGGAGGACTCCGGCTCGCTGATGAACCGCATCGGCAAGGCCGAACTCTCCTACGGCCACCACCTGTCGGTGGACGAGATGCTGCGCAAGATGGCCGAGGTCACCCTGGAGGACGTGCACGCCGTCGCCCGTGATGTGCTGGGGGCGCACCGGCCCTCGCTCGCGCTGATCGGCCCGATCAACGACCGGCGGGCCGCCAAACTGGCCGACCTGCTCGCCTGATTCGCCCGTTCGTTCGGAAGGACAACTGACATGACGCTGCGCGTCGCCGTGATCGGCGCCAAGGGCCGGATCGGCTCCGAGGCGGTCAAGGCCGTACAGGCCGCCGACGGCCTGGAGCTGGTGGCCACCCTCGGCCGCGACTCGAAGCTCACCGACCTCACCGACGCCGGGGTCGACGTCGCCGTCGAACTCACCCACCCCGACTCGGTGATGGGCAACCTCGACCACTGCCTGCGCAACGGCATCCACGTGGTCACCGGCACCACCGGCTGGACCGAGGAGCGCCTGGAGACCGTCCGCGGCCTGCTCGACCAGAACCCGGCCGTCGGCCTGCTGATCGCCCCGAACTTCTCCATCGGCGCGATCCTCGGCATGAAGTTCTCGCAGCTGGCGGCCAAGTACTTCGAGTCCGTCGAGGTGGTCGAGCTACACCACGACCGCAAGGCCGACGCTCCGTCCGGCACCGCCACCCGCACCGCGCAGCTGATCGCCGCCGCCCGCGCCGCGGCCGGCCTGCCGCCGCAGCAGGACCCGACCACGCACAGCCTGCCCGGTGCCCGCGGCGCCGACGTGGACGGCGTCCCCGTGCACGCGGTGCGGCTGCGCGGCCTGCTCGCCCACCAGCAGGTGATGTTCGGCGACACCGGCGAGACCCTGACCATCCGGCACGACTCGATGCACCACAGCAGCTTCATGCCCGGCATCCTGCTCGGCGTGCGGAAGATCGCCGACCACCCGGGCCTGACCTTCGGCCTGGAACACTTCCTGGACCTGTGACATGACCTCTCGCACCGGCTTCTTCGTCCTCTCCGGCATCCTGCTGCTGGTCAGCGTGGTCTGCGTGGGCGAGGGCGTCCAGCTCGTCGCCACCGGCAAGCCGCTAGGCATCGGCATCGGCGCGTGCGCCTTCGTCATCCCGGTGATCGGCGTCTGGTTCCTCCGCCAGACCGTCCGCTTCGGCCGGGCCGGCGAGCGGCTCGCCCGCCAGCTGGAGGCCGAGGGCGGCCTGCCCGTGGACGAGCTCCGGCGCACCGGCGGCGGCCGCATCGACCGGGCCTCCGCCGACGCGGTGTTCGCCCGCCGCAAGCGCGAGGCCGAGGCCGACCCGACCGACTGGCGGAACTTCTTCCGGCTCGCCGTCGCCTACGCGGACGCCGGAGACGTCCCGCGGGCCCGTAAAGCCATGCAGCACGCGATCAAGCTGCATGGCCGGGACGCCGCGGCGCCCGCCGTAAACTGACACGTACCGCCCCCAACAGCCAGGACATCACCCATGCGCGCAGTCGAACCCCAGGTCCACCTGATCGCCCGCCCCGAGCTCGACTACGACGAGGTCGCGGCCTACCTGCAGGACGTCGGCGGCGAGAGCTGGCTGGAGCGGGTCGACCGCGGTGACCTGGACGACGCCCAGAACCTCGCCGAGTTCGCCGGCCGGATCTGCTACCGCTCGTGGAAGCCGGGCCTCAACCCGAACGTCACCAAGGTCCGCACCGACCAGGACGTCTACCTGAAGAACATCCTGGCCAGCGCGCACGGCTCGGTGCTGGAGCACGTCTCCTTCACCTTCGTGCTGCACAACGTCAGCCGCGTGGTCACCCACGAACTGGTCCGCCACCGGGCCGGCGTCGCCGTCTCCCAGGAGTCGCTGCGCTTCGTCCGCCTCGACGACATCCCGTTCTGGTTCCCCGAGTGGGCCCAGCAGGACGAGGAGCTGATGGGCCGCGCCACCGGCCTGATGCAGCAGATCGAGGAGTTCCAGCACTGGATGGCCGACCACTTCGGGCTGGACGAGGAAGGCGTCAAGTTCCACGAGAAGAAGGAGAAGACCTCCTTCATGCGCCGCTTCGCCCCCGAGGGCCTGGCCACCGGCCTGGTCTGGACGGCGAACGTGCGCACCCTGCGCCACGTCATCGAGAACCGCACCGCGCCGGGCGCCGAGGAGGAGATCCGGCTGCTGTTCGGCAAGATCGGCGAGCTGATGGTCAAGGAGGCGCCCTCGCTGTTCGGCGACTACACCGTCGAGGACGGCGCCTGGGTCCCCGGCTGGCACAAGGTCTGACGTCCGACCTCGGAACCGGGGTCTGACGGACCGTCGGACCCCGGCCCGGGCCTGCTCACTCGTGCGGCCACCTCGCAGCGCGCCGCGAACCGGCCGCTGACCTGCGCCGACGGGCAGATGGCCGGACTCGTCCGAGATGCCCGGATTGCGGCGTTCTCGGGCGCTCCCTACGCTCAGGACACGGATTCCGGTGCTGCGTGAACCCCCGAGCGCGCAGCACCGGAATCCCATGTCGGGCCCGGCTCACGGCCTCCGGGACTGTCCAAACCCTGGACCTGCGTGGCTGACGGACCCCGCCCTACGAGTAGCTTTGGACCCATGGCTCCGACCTCCACACCGCAGACGCCCTTCGGCCGGGTCCTGACCGCGATGGTCACCCCGTTCACCGCCGACGGCGAGCTCGACCTCGACGGCGCCCAGCGCCTCGCCGCCCACCTGGTGGACTCCGGTAACGACGGCCTGGTGCTCAACGGCACCACCGGCGAATCCCCCACCACCACCGAAGCGGAGAAGGCCCAGCTGGTCCGGGCCGTGGTCGAGGCGGTCGGAGACCGCGCCCACGTCATCACCGGCGTCGGCACCAACAACACGCACCACAGCGTCGAACTGGCCCGCCAGGCCCAGGCCGCCGGCGCCCACGGCCTGCTCGCGGTCACCCCGTACTACAGCAAGCCCCCGCAGGAAGGCCTGTACCGGCACACCGTCGCCGTCGCCGACGCGACCGACCTGCCGGTCATGCTCTACGACATCCCCGGCCGTGCCGCCGTCGCCCTCGAACACGACACCCTGGTCCGCCTCGGCGAGCACCCGCGGATCGTCGCCAACAAGGACGCCAAGGGCGACGTCGCCGCCGCCGCCCGCGCCATCGCCGACACCGGCCTCGCCTGGTACTCCGGCGACGACAACCTGACCCTGCCGCTGCTCTCGGTCGGAGCCGTCGGCGTGGTCAGCGTGGTCGGCCACGTCGTCGCCGCCGAGATGCGCGCCATGATCGAGGCGTTCGTCGCCGGCGACCACGCCAAGGCACTCGCCGTCCACCAGGCCCTGCTGCCGGTCTACACCGGAATCTTCCGCACCCAGGGAGTGATCCTCTCCAAGGCTGCGTTGAACCTGCAGGGACACCCGGCCGGCCCGCTCCGGCTGCCCCTGATCTCCGCCACGGACGCGGAGATCGCCCGGTTGAAGGAGGATCTCGCCGCCGGCGGGGTACACCTGTAACCAACAACAGACGTGCGCGCCCCCGGCTCGCCGGACCCCACCCGGGTCCGCCGCTGGACCGGGACCGAAGGCGCGCGGCAATCGGCAGTCAGGTAACCACGATGGACGCACGCCATATGTCACCGGGGGAGGAACCCCCCGGGCATATGGCGTGCGTCGTGAGGAGAGTCTTTTGAGCCACCCGCACCCCGAACTCGGCGCTCCCCCCGCACTCAAGGAGGGCGCCCTCCGCATCACCCCGCTGGGCGGTCTCGGCGAGATCGGCCGCAACATGACGGTCCTCGAGTACGGCGACCGCATCCTGATCATCGACTGCGGCGTGCTCTTCCCCGAGGACGAGCAGCCCGGCGTCGACCTGATCCTCCCCGACTTCAGCTACATCCGGGACCGCCTCGACAAGATCGACGGCATCGTCCTGACCCACGGCCACGAGGACCACATCGGCGCCGTCCCCTACCTGCTCCGGGAGAACCCGGACATCCCGCTGATCGGCTCCAAGCTCACCCTCGCCCTGATCGAGGCCAAGCTCGCCGAGCACCGGATCCGCCCCTACGTGCTGGAGGTCACCGAGGGCGACCGCGAGCGGATCGGCCCCTTCGACTGCCAGTTCATCGCGGTCAACCACTCCATCCCCGACGCCCTGGCCGTCGCCGTCCGCACCCCCGCGGGCATGGTCGTCGCCACCGGTGACTTCAAGATGGACCAGCTCCCGCTGGACGGCCGTCTCACCGACCTGCCGACCTTCGCCAAGCTGGCCGAAGAGGGCATGGACCTCCTCCTGGTGGACTCCACCAACGCCGAGGTCCCCGGCTTCATCCCGCACGAGCGCGACATCTCCGCCGCGCTGCGCAACGTCTTCGCGAACGCCGACCGCCGGATCATCGTCGCGTCGTTCGCCAGCCACGTGCACCGCATCCAGCAGGTGCTGGACGCCGCGCACGAGTACAAGCGCAAGGTCGCCTTCGTCGGCCGCTCGATGGTCCGCAACATGGGCATCGCCCGTGAGCTCGGCTACCTGAAGGTCCCCGGCAACCTGATCGTCGACGTCAAGACCCTCGACGACCTCCCCGATAAGGAGGTGGTGCTGATCTGCACCGGCTCCCAGGGCGAGCCGATGGCCGCGCTGTCCCGGATGGCCAACCGTGACCACCAGATCCGCATCGTCGAGGGCGACACCGTCGTCCTCGCCTCCTCGTTGATCCCCGGCAACGAGAACGCCGTCTACCGGGTCATCAACGGCCTCACCCGCTGGGGCGCGAAGGTCGTCCACAAGGGCAACGCCAAGGTGCACGTCTCCGGCCACGCCTCGGCCGGCGAACTGCTGTACTTCTTCAACATCTGCAAGCCGAAGAACCTGATGCCGGTGCACGGCGAATGGCGGCACCTGCGTGCCGCCGCCGACCTCGGCATCGCCACCGGCATTCCGCGCAACCGCGTGGTGATCGCCGAGGACGGCGTCTGCGTCGACCTGGAGAAGGGCGTCGCCCGGATCGTCGGCAAGGTCCAGGCCGGCTACGTCTACGTGGACGGCTCCTCCGTCGGCGACATCACCGAGGCGTCGCTCAAGGACCGCCGCATTCTCGGCGAAGAGGGCTTCATCTCCGTCTTCGTGGTGGTCGACTCCGCCAACGGCAAGATGGTCGGCAGCCCCACCATCCAGGCCCGCGGCTCCGGCATCGACGACGGCGCCTTCGCGTCCATCGCCGGCAAGCTGGAGGAAGCCCTCACCCGCTCCGCCGGGGAAGGCGTCCTGGAGGTCCGCCAGGTGCAGCAGCTGGTCCGCCGGACCGTCGGCAAGTGGGTCGCCGACAACTACCGGCGCCGCCCGATGATCCTCCCGGTCGTCGTCGAGGTCTGACCGACCTGATTTGACCTGGGGCAGCCCGGTGCGTAATGTTCTCCGGGTTGCCCCACGGTCGTGCGGCTTCGCTCCGGATTCGAATTCGTTCGAATGGGGCGGGGAAAACAGGCCGAGAAACTCTGATAGAGTTCGGGAGCGCCGAAAGGCAAAAGCAAATCGGATCGAATGAAACTCCGGAAAACGGAGCGGAAAACATCTGATAAGCTGGAAACACGAAAGAACGAAGCGCCCGGAGGGCCGGTCGGAAGGCCGCCTGAAGGAAGCGTCCGTTCCTT
>NZ_LISX01000020.1 GCF_001905465.1 Kitasatospora sp. CB01950 | reverse complement strand
CACTCAATCAAGTTCAGTAGTCAGATCCTCCACACGGAGTCCCGCGGGGCAACCAACAACATGGTGCGGACAGGACCGATTTCCGACTCAGCCTGCCGGCTCGTCGGGCGGACGCAGCCACAGGTAGTTGTCGCGCTCCGCGGTGATCAGGGACAGGTTGCCGGCCTCGCTGGTTTGCGGACCGCACTCCAAACGGCGCTCGGCGCCCGCGGCCACGGTGACGACGACCTCCGGACTCGCGCACCAGTCGATCTTGAGTCGAACCGTGTGCGGCCCGGGTGGGAGATCCACCGAAACGGACTTGCCGCGACGGACCGTGGCGACGGCGGCGCCGTCGACCAGGATCGTGTAGGCCCGCCACTCGTCCCGCAGACGCGTGGAGTCACGGGTGACCCGCACGCTTCCGACCGCGGAGGCCCGATCGTTCATGACGTCTCTCGCCTTCCTAACGTGCCGTTGGGTGTCGACGACGGGTCGACATGGTGCCGGGCTGGTCCCGCAGGTGCGGCGGGACCAGGAACCGCGGCCGGTTGAAGCAGACGATCGCGATCGCCGTCCAAGAGGTGGTGACGACGCCGACGAGGAGGATCAGCAGCACGACCACCAGGGCCACGGACGGCCGCGGCGGATTCGCGCCTCCTATGGCACCCACGGCTTTGAGGTATCCGCCCAGGCCGATCATCACGCCGAGGAAGTAGTGGAACACGCCGAGCACCAGCAGGGCACGCTCCACTCCGGCCTGCACGGCGGGTGTGGCGAGTACCACCGCCCGGGGCGCGAAGGGGGCCTGGCCTCGCCAGCTCCGCATCCCACGCCGGACGGCCACCGTTCCGGACCCCAAGGCGCACAGGGCGACAAGCGTTGTAACGATCATCTTTCAGGCCTACCAGTCGAAGAAGTCGGCGACGACGTTGATCATCCCATTCGCCACATTGAGCCTTTCAGCGGTGACGCTCCAGGGCGAGGACTGCCTTGGCTGCTGACGTCAGCCGGTTCGGGCTGCAACGTGCGTGGCGGAAGATTCGCCGGCGCTTGACGGCGGCGACTTGACGGTGACGACGCCGCGTTCGACGGGGTGACGGAGCCGGGCGTGGGCCCGGTTCGGCGGCCGCTGCCCAGCGGTCAGCTCCTTGCGGGCGGGGCGTCTGGTCGGCACTGCGAACGTTCCGCCGGCACCTGTGTGCGCCATGTCGGCCAGTGCGGGGATACGTAGCCGGGCGCAGGTCCTGACGATGCGGTGGGTGCGGGCGGCGGTGAGGTCGTGGGTACGGCCGGGCAGGGCGCGGGAGATCCACACGAGCTTGCCCGTCGGGCCGGTGATGACCTGGTGGTTCACGCCGTGGCGGCGGTGCTTGCCGGAGTGGTCGGCGCGGCCGTCGCCGACGCGGTCGCACTCGGCGAGGGTTCCGCCGACCAGGACGTATTCCGGGTCGGCCTCACGCAGGGCACGGGTCAGGCCGGGCGCGCGCCGGGCGAGGAGGTCGGTGACCTGGTGGACGTAGGCATGGGCGGTACCGACGCTGATCCGGAAGCCGGCGGCGATCTGGGCGAGGGTTGTCGTGCTTGCGCAGGTACACCAGCGCGACCAGAGCCCGCTGCGAGGGCCGGAGCTTGCACCTGCGGTCGCCCTCCCGGGTGACGATGAGCATCGTGACCCACTCGACGGGCGCGCGCGGCAGGTCCAGTGCGGCAGGATATGTGACCAACGAGGCTCCCTGGCTGGTTGGTTGAGACGTGAGACATCTCGCTCAACCGCCCGGGAGCCTCGTTCGTTCTGCTCCCATCCCGAGCACCCTGCCGTCACCCGAACGGTGCCCGCCTTGAAAAGGCTCACCGCCTGCGGAACGGCTTGGCCGGCGTCGGCCCACTGGTCGGCGTCAGTTCGTCCACCCCGGCCCCCTTCTTCGTGATGAGCAGTTCGACTTCACACGGAAGACCCGGCTTGAAGAAGTCCGGCAGGACGATCCCGATGCCCGGCCCGGCAGAGGGCAGTTCCTTGTAGTGCCAGGTGGCGCCACCGATTTCTCTGACAGATGGAGACTGCGCAAGCTCGGAATGGCACAGGGATTCGAGAATTTTCGCATCCCCCATCCGCCCATCGGGGTGGATCTCCAATCGCTCCTCACCGGCCGCCCAATTTCCCGTCACATCCGGATGGCCCTCCTTCCCGGAGAACGTTGCACAGGCTCCGATCAGCAACATGCCGAGCAATGCCACCGCACAGAATGAAAGCATTTGAACATTCGATGACCGACGCTTCAATTTCCCCCCCCAATAAATCCCTGCACAGTGGGCCAAAATCCGCCAGAGTGGCAGGGGTCATATCGCCCCTGCCACCCCGACTACCTATCCGATCGCGATGAACCTGCCCTAATGCCCGGCCATGATCATGTCATACATCGCGTCCTTCTTGGCATAATCTCCGCTCGCCAAGTAGCCGCGAGCCTGGTCGAGAATATATTGCCTTGCGGCGCCCTTCCCGTCATGCTGCTTTCCGTAGTCGATTGCCGGCGCTGTACGCCCGCAACGCTGCCAACGGCCAGGTCTGGTACTACAAGCCCGACCGTGCTGACCAACCTGGCGATCGCTGCCATTCTCGGCACCGACAATGGCCCGACCGCCCGGTCAAGGTCTCCGACGGTCTCACTGCCGCGGCGTTTCCCGTGCTGCAGGCCGCCGACATCAACCGTGACGGCACCGTCGACCTCTGGTCGGTCGCGCCCAACGGCATTGTCACCGCCCGCCTGTTCAACGGCACGACGCCGACCGCGCAGACCAGCCAGACCCTGCCCCCCCCGTTACCTTTTTGGTGGCCCCGCAACGGGGCTCCCGGCCTCCGGCCCGGCATGACTGTTCCCCCCTGTAGTTCGCATGATCCGGGGGGGTGGTGTCACCGGACCGGAGGCATCGGTAGACCGCTGATAGAGGCAGGACCACCAGCTCGCTGGGAGGCTCTTCGTAACGTGGATGCCGGCGACCGGTGCCACGCCAACGAGGCCGGGACAGCACGACCTCGTGAAGGATCAGCGTGATCGACACCAGCGATGTGGACGTCTTCCTCGGCCTGGACGTCGGCAAGGGCGAACACCACGGAACCGCCGTCACCCGGGCCGGCAAACGGGCCTTCGACAAGCGGCTGCGAACAGCGAACCCAAGATGCGGGCCGTCTTGGACAAGCTCACCGCCAAGCACGGCACCGTCCTGGTCGTCGTCGACCAGTCCGCCTCCATCGGCGCCCTGCCCTGGCGGTCGCCCGGGACGCCGGCTGCCGCGTCGCCTGCCTGCCCGGCCTGACGACGCGCCGCATCGCCGACCTCTACCCCGGCGAAGCCAAGACCGACGCCCGTGACGCCTTCGTCATCGCGGACGCCGCCCGCACCATGCCGCACACCCTGCGCGGCATCGAGCTCACCGACGAGACCATCGCCGACCTGGAGATGATCGTCGGCTTCGACGACGACCTCGCCGGCGAGGCCACCCGCATCGCCAACCGCCTGCGCGGCCTGCTCACCCAGATCCACCCGCACCTGGAACGCGTGCTGGGGCCAAGGATCGACCACCCGGCAGTCCTGGCCTTGCTGGACGGTTCGGCTCACCGGCCGCTCTGCGCAAGGTCGGACGCCGCCGCCTGCTCGATGCCGCCCGGCCGCTGGCCCCACGCATGTTCGAGCGCCTGGTCGAGGACATCCTCAGCGCGCCGGACGAGCAGACCGTCGTCGTCCCGGGCACCGAGGCGGCCGCGCTGATCGTGCCGAGCCTGGCCGGCTCGCTGAGGGCCGTCCTCGACCAACGCAAGCTCCTGGAGAAGCGGATCCAGGAACTGCTCGACGAGCACCCGCTGTCGCAGATCCTGACCTCCATGCCCGGCATCAGCACCAGAACCGGTGCCCGGGTCCTGATCGACGTCGGCGACACGAGCGCGTTCCCGACCGCAGCCCACCTCGCCTCCTACGCCGGCATGGCCCCCGCGACCCGCAGTTCCGGATCCTCGATACGCGGCGAACAGCCCTCCCGCCGCGGCAACAAGCAGCTGAAACGGGCGTTCTTCCTGGCCGCGTTCGCTTCCCTCGCCGACCCGGCCTCACGGACCTACTACGACAAGAAGATCAGCCAGGGCAAGCGGCACACCCAGGCCCTCCTCTGCCTGGCCAGACGCCGGGTCGACGTCCTGTACGCCATGCTCCGCGACGGCACCCTCTACCAGTCCCGGCCAGCCGGAACGTCCTGAATCACCGAGACTCCGGATCTCCACAAACCGGACAGTCGTACTCGTCCACAGAGTCCGCCGCGACCAAATGACGAGCAATGCTCAGGACTTGTGGATCGGTTCCGGGAGGGCATGCCGAAGGCGTACCTTCCCGAATGATCCGTAAGGTCTCCGAGTAGGCCCGTGTTGCAGCGCGGGTCGGGAAGGTACGCCCATGCTCAGCGTAGTCACCGACGACGGCTCCACACAGTCCGGCTCCCTGATCGACGAGATCGTGCGGGAAGGCGCCCGGCGGATGCCGGCCGCCGCACTGGAGGCGGAAGTCAACCAGTGCATAGCCGAGTTGGCTGCCGAGCGAGACGAGCGAGGGCACCGCCTGGTGGTCCGCAACGGCCACCACCGGCCCCGGACCGTGGTCACCGCGGCCGGCCCGGTTGCGGTCACCGCGCCGCGGGTGAACGACCGCCGCGTCGACGAGGTCAGCGGCGAGCGCAAGCAGTTCTCCTCGAAGATCCTGGCGCCGTGGTGCCGCAAGTCGCCGAAGATCTCCGAGGTGCTGCCGCTGCTCTACCTGCACGGCCTGTCGTCCGGCGACTTCGTGCCCGCGCTGGAGCAGTTCCTCGGCGGCACGGCCGGCCTGTCGGCCGCGACCGTGACCCGGCTGACGAAGCAGTGGAGCGACGACCACGCCGCCTTCCAGACCCGGGACCTGTCGGATCGCGACTTCGTCTACGTCTGGGCTGACGGCGTGCACCCGAAGGTCCGGCTCGGGCAGGCCCACTCGTGCGTCCTGGTCCTGCTCGGGGTCCGGCTGGACGGCACGAAGGAGCTGATCGCTCTGGCTGAGGGGCTGCGGGAGTCCACCGAGTCGTGGGCGGACCTGCTGCGGGACTGTCGCCGGCGCGGAATGCGCGACCCCGAGCTGGTCATCGGCGACGGCGCCATGGGCCTGTGGCAGGCACTCGCCGAGGTGTTCCCAGCGGCCAGGCCGCAAAAGTGCTGGGTTCACAAGGCCCGCAACGTCACCAACTGCCTGCCCAAGTCCGCGCAGCCCGGCGCGACGAAGGCGATGCAGGAGATCTGCAACGCCGAGGACCGCAGCCACGCCGAGAAGGCGATCGAGGCGTTCGCGAAGACCTGCGGGGCGAAGTTCCCGAAGGCCGTTGCGAAGATCACCGAGGACCGGGACGAACTGCTTGCGTTCTACGATTTTCCGGCCGAGCACTGGATTCACCTGCGGACCACGAACCCCATTGAGTCGACCTTCTCCACGGTCAAGCTCCGTACCAAGGTCACGCGAGGTGCGGGCAGTCCTGCGGCTGCGCTCGCGATGGTGTTCAAGCTGGTCGAGTCCGCTCAGGCGCGATGGCGCGCGATCACCGGAGCCCACCTCGTGTCCCTGGTCCGCGCCGGCGCGCGGTTCGAGAACGGGGTCCTGGTCGAGCGCGGGGAGCAGGCCGCTTGAGCGTCAACGACGTCCTGCAGAACCCGGACGAGCACGTCCGCTTCGCGGCCTACCTCGACGAGCTGGGGCGCGTTGCCGAACCGGACGAGGTCGACCTGGTCAGCCGCGTGCTCACCGATCCGGACCAGACGATGGCCCAGTCCGCTGTGCTGCGTCACCTGGACCGTCGAGCCGCCGGCCTCTACCCCGGTCCCGTATACCAGGGGTGGGTGCAGGCGATGACCCAGGCCACGCTCGACCACCCCTTCCTGGCTCAGCGCCTGCGGGAGTGGTCACTGTTCCGCGCCGTCACGCTCAAGCTGCCGTGGCAGCCGGACGACCTGCTCGCGTCATCCAACTGGCTCCAACTAAAGACCGCCGCCGGGACGAACACCAAGGCCATCGAGCTTCTCGCCGAAGCCGGTCGCACCAAGCGGATCCGCAACACCGCGAAGGCCACCCTCAGCCACCGCAGCGAGAGTTGAAAATCAGCTCACCCACAACTCTTGACTATTGCTCTCAAATGACCACAGAAGTCACAAGGCCGCAGGCCCTCATCGGCATTGCACCGGAACAGTCGGCTCGTCTCCCACACACGCCAGGGTGTCAGACCACCTCCCGACAGCCACCGGCCCCTTGACCAAACACATAGAGGCACGTTATGGCGTCGCAGATGCGATCACATGGGACCGGATGCACCCCAGGCTCGCCCACCGCGGCCCGTGGCTCGACCATGCGGAGGAGGAACTGCCTGTCCTGCACGGCACGTTGATCTGCCTGAAAAGTGAGCACCTGCCCGGCGACCACGAACCGAAGCCGGTCTGGTTGTGGTGCTCGGCCGTCAACGCTGCCTCGGCGGATGTGAACCGCTGGTGGCAGTCGTTCCTGCGACGATTCGACTTGGAGCGCACTTTCCGGCTGATGAAGCAGACACTCTCGGCTGGACCGCCCCGAAGGTCCGCCGCGCGGATACCGCCGACCTGTGGACTTGGCTGATCATCGCCGCCCACACCCAACTCCGCCTCGCCCGACCGCTCGCTGAGGACCTTCGCCGCCCTTGGGAACCCCTGCCGAACCCCGCCGTCTCACCCCAGCCCGGATGAGGCGGGGGTTTCGCAACGTCCGCGCGACGGCGACCCGCCCGGCCGCTGCACCGAAACCGTCCCGGACCGGACCGGACCGGGACGGCCTCCCGGCTCGAAGAACAAGTGCCGGGCCAAGCGCCACGACGTTGGCAAGACCATCAAACGGGCTGAGTCGATCAAGGAGCACCACGCTCAGCGAGGTCAAACGTCAAGCTGAGTCGGATATTTGTCGTTGGTCTGGTGTGAGCCGTCCTGGACCGAAGATCCCGCCCATGGTGCTGACCGGGGCCGAGCGGGAGATGTTGCAGTCGTGGGTGCGTCGCCGGTCGAGCGCGCAGGCGCTGGCCCTGCGCTCGCGAATCGTGCTGGAAAGCGCCGAGGGTCATGCGATCGCCGAGGTCGCCCGGCAGCTCGGGATGGTGGCCGTTCCCGTTCCCGCCATCGGCCAGCACCTCAACCCCGCCATCTGTCACGGAACAGCCAGAGCACTCGCTGGCCGGCGTGATGACGCCAAAGCCACCACGGCAGCAGCCGGTGGTCCACGAAAGACCACAGGTCATCGTCGGCTTCGTTGCCGCGAGGAAAGCCGCGCAGCAGATCGAGACATCGCTGATCCACGGAGCGGTGCAGCCGGGCCACGTGGGCCAGGGCAACAACGCCCTGGCGGCGGATCGGCTGTCGGTGCTGCGCGGCGGCCCGCTGGAGGCCGCCGAGGTCCGCCGGGTCGCCACGGGCCGGCCGGCGGCAGCGTGCGGCCCTCGGGGTGGCCGACCGGAGCAGGTCGTGGTGGGCGCCCCGGTGGCGGCGGTGGCGGGGGTGGGCGTCGGGGCGAGCGGTCGGGGCGTGCAGAATGGCGGCATGCGGGTACGAACGGTGCAGGTCGAGGAACTGTCGGTGCTTCAGGAGATCGAGCGGGCCGCCGGCCGCTGGTTCCACGAGGTGGGGATGCCGGAGATCGCGGAGGACGAGCCGCTGTCGGTCGAGGAGTTGACGCAGTACGTCGAATCGAGGCTGGCGTGGGTGGCGGTGGACGACGCGGACCGTCCGCTGGCGTACCTGATCGCCGAGCGGGTGGACGACGCGCTGCACGTCGAGCAGGTGTCGGTGCATCCGGACGCCGCGCGGCAGGGTGTCGGACGGGCGCTGTTGGAGCATGCGGCGCAGGTCGCGGCGGCCGAGGGGCTGCCCGCGCTGACGTTGACCACGTTCGCGGAGGTGCCGTGGAACGCGCCGTACTACGAGCGTTGCGGGTTCCGGCCGGTGCCGGCGGACCGGCTCGGCCCGGAGCTGCGGGAGGTGCGGGCGCGGGAGGTCGCGCACGGCTTGGACCGCTGGCCGCGGCTGGCGATGCGCCGTACCCTCTGAGCCACCCGGCGGCCCGCCCGGCTTCCGGCGACTGCCGCACCGCCCCCGGTGCGGGGCGGACGAACGGGGGAGGAACCGGCCATGGCGGTGGGCAACACCGGTGAGGGGCCGCTGGAGTCGACGGCGGTCGCGCACGCGCCGGGCAAGGAGGGCCGGTGGCCGGGCACGACCCGGTCGCACGAGCCGTTCGCGGCAGGGCATCGGCCGGATTCGGTCACGACGTGGCCGTACGGCAGTTGCTGCCACCTGACGGACGAGCCGGGAGCGCCGGTCGACCTCGCGGACTGGGGGTGCCCGCAGCTTCCGCCGGCCTGCTGATCCGGGGCAGCCCGGCAGAGGCGGCGGCTGCGGCTGCGGCTGCTGCGGCCACGGCTGCTGCGGCGGCGGGAAAACCGCTGGCCGGACGGCCTCTCGGCACATCATGATCGTCGCCATGAACACTTCCGCCGCCACCCTGCTGCTCGCGCCCCGGATCAACGAGACCGGTCTGCAGTTGCGCACGGCTGCGGGCCGGCGCGGGATGCGGGCGTTCACGGCGTCCTCCTGGCGCGCCCCACGGGAGCTGACGAATCGTCAGGTCCACCTGTACGGCGGCCCGTTGTTCGCGGACGCGGTCGGCGGGGCGCTCGGGCTCGGCCTGTTGGAGCCGTCGCCCGCGTGGCTGGCCATGCTCCCCCGCGAACTGACCGGCCGTGACGTCGAGTTGACGACGCTCGCGGCGGCCCGGCGGCTGTCGCGTCCGGCGTTCGTGAAGGCCCCGGCGGACAAGCACTTCGCGGCGCGGGTGTACGGCGACGGAAGCGAACTGCCGGGCCCGGAGCTGCTGGACGGAAATGTGCCGGTGCTGGTCAGCGAGGTGGTGCGGTTCGCCGTCGAGTACCGGCTGTTCGTGCTGGACGGCGCGGTGCGGGCCGCCTCCCGGTACGCCCGCGACGGCGAACTGTCCATTGCCGCACCGGAGTCGGACGCACCGGAGTCGGACGGCCCGGAGTCGGACGGCCCGGAGTCGGACGGCCCGGAGCTGTCGGCGTTCGCGGCGCAGGTGCTGGCGGCCTCGGCCGAGTGCGCGCCGCTGCCGAGCGCGGCGGTGGTGGACGTCGGCCGCACGCCGGGGGGTTGGGCGGTGGTGGAGGCCAACGCGGCCTGGGCGAGCGGCGGTTACGCGTGCGAGCCGGACGCGGTGCTGGACGTGGTGCTGCGGGCGGCCGGCCCGCTCGGCCGACTCCCCGACTCCGACCGGGCGTTCCTGCGCGAGCTGCCGCGGGTCGAGGGCTGATCCCGGGTCGAAATCGGCGTGCGTCCGCCCGCGCCGGTGCGCGAGGATGATCGTCATGACTTCCTCGCACCTCACCCACATCGCCGAGCCGGCGGGCGTCGCCCCGGCCGCCCACTACACCCATGTGGTCACCGGCACGGGCCGCCTGGTCCAGGTCTCCGGGCAGGTCGCCCTCGACGAGCAGGGCCGGGTGGTCGGCGACGGCGACGCGGCGGCCCAGGCCCGGCAGGTGTTCGCGAACCTGGACCGCTGCCTGGCGGCGGCCGGTGCAGGCTTCGCGGACGTCGTCAAGCTGACCATTTTCGTCACCGACATCGGGTACCTCCCGGCGATCCGCGAGGCCCGCGAGGCGTACCTCGACCCGGCCCGGCTGCCGGCGAGTTCGGCGATGCAGGTGGTGGCGCTGTTCCGGCCGGAGCTGCTGATCGAGATCGAGGCGCTGGCCGTCGTCGCCGGCTGACGGACCCCGCGTTCACTCGAATTCACTCGAAACAATTTCCGTCTCCCGTCCACCAGTTGGGATTCCACGGTGGCTGGATTCCATGCTGCTGCGGGGCCGGTGTGCCGCATACGGTCGGGTGTGGCTGCCGGTCGGCAGTCCGCAGTCTCTCGCCAGGAGGACGGAATTGACCGCCGCCGCGCACCCCGAGGCATCCGAAGCACAACCGCTGGTGCCCCTGCACTGCCTGCTGCGCGCCGAGCCGGGCCCGCCGAGACTGGCGGCGCTGCCGACCGGCACCCCGGTGTGGGTGCTGACCCGGCACGCGGACGTCCGGCAGGCGCTGGCGCACCCCGGCTTCGGCCGGGCCACGCTGTACGCGCCGGACGCGCCGCCGCTGACCCTGACGCCGAACATCCTGGACGACCCGGCGTCGATGCTGAACAGTGACGGCCCCGACCACCAGCTGATCCGCCGCACCGTGCAGCGCGCGTTCACGCCGCGGGCGATCGAGCGCTGGCGGCCCTGGGTGGACGGCGTGGTACGGGAGTTGGTGGACGACCTGGCTGCCTCCGGCTCGCCCGCGGACGTCGTCGCGGCGCTCACCAAGCCGCTGCCGGTGCGGGTGATCAGCCGGCTGATGGAGCTGGAGGGCCTGGACATCGACCGGCTCGGCCACTGGAGCGACCACGCGCTGTCCACCACGGCCTACACCGCCGAGGAAATCGGCACCGCCATAGGGGAGTTCAGCGAGTTCGGGTACCAGCTGGTGCTGGCCCGGCGGAAGAACCCCGGCGAGGACCTGGTGAGTTCGCTGGTGCAGGCCGCCGACCAGACCGGCGGGGTGACCGAGGCGCAGCTGACCTCGCTCACCATCGGCCTGGTGATCGCCGGCCACGAGACCACCATGACCAGCTTCGGCAATGCGCTGGTGTACCTGCTGGACGCCGAACACGCGGACGCCTGGCGGCGGATCGGCGAGGACCTGTCGGCGGCGACCGCCGCGACCGAGCAGATCCTGCGCACCGTCCCGCTCGGCGACCGCACCTCCGCGCCGGGGCAGCTGCGCCGGGCGGTCACCGACGTCGAGATCGGCGGGGTGCTGATCCCCGAGGGCGCGATCATCGCCTGCGACAGCACCTCCGCGAACCTCGACCCGGAGGTCTACCCGCCGGGCCCGACCGACCTGTTCGCGCCGCTCGGCACCCCGTCGCTGACCTTCGGCGCCGGCCCGCACCACTGCCTCGGCGCCTGGCTGGCCCGGATGGAACTCGAACTCGGCCTGCACCACCTCGCCCGCGTCCTGCCCGAACTGCGCCTGGCCACCCCGGTCGAGGACATCGCCTGGCGCACCGGACTGCTCACCCGCAGCCCGCTGCGCCTGGAGGTCGCCTGGTGAGCGCCGCACCCGTCGCCGTGACGGTCGACCAGGCCCGCTGCATCGGCAGCGGCCTGTGCGCCCGCACCGCCCCCGACGCGCTCACCCTGGCCCCCAACGGCCGCGCCACCCCCGTCCACCCCACGACCGCCCCCTCCGACGACCTCACCGAGGCCGCCGAAATGTGCCCCGTCGAGGCCATCGCCGTCCGCAACCCCACCACCGGCGAACTCCTCGCCCCGGTCTGGTAGCCGCCGCCCCGGCCCCGGCCGGTGTCCGACGCAAGGCCGCACTGCGGCCCCGGACACCGCCCGGGGCCGCGCCGCGCCCGACCGCGTTCAGTCGAGGCGCAGGTGGCGGATTTTGACGGCGGCGCGGCGGAGGGCGGCGTGGAGGGGGGTGTCGGTGTCGGGGGTGGGGCGCAGGCCGGTGAGGTGGGCGATGCGGTCGGCGACCTGGGTGACGGTCAGGCGGTCGGTGGGCAGGTGGGTGGCGAAGGCGGGTTCGGCGAGGCGGCGCAGGCAGTCGTCGAGGCGGCGGACGGCGAAGCTCTCGCCGCCGGCGGGTGCGGGCAGGTGCGCGAGGCGGCGCAGGTGGTGCACGGGTTCGCGTTCGGCGAGTCGGCGCAGCACCGTGGCGCGGTCCGCGAGCAGCGCGAAGTGCCGGACGTCGTGGCCGAGTTCGCGCAGTCGGCCGACGGTTTCGGCGAAGTACGCCGGCTCGGTGACGGTCATCGGGACGATCAGCGGTCCGGGGTGGCGACGGGCGGCGAGGTCGAGCATCTCGACGGTGCCGGTGCGCCAGGCGGGCAGGTCCTGGAAGTCGCCCCGCAGCGCGGGCGGGAGCATCCGGTGGAGGCCGAAGCCGAGGTGCTCGGGGTCGCAGACGGCGGCGCCGGGCAGGCGGCGGGCCAGGTTGTGGGCGGTCTGTGTCTTGCCGCCGCCGAACGGTCCGTTGATCCACACCAGCATGGCCGGTACCTCCGTACGGCCGCCCGCCGTCCTTCGGGGTTCGCGTCGAAATCCGTTTGCCGGAGCAGGGCGGCCGCTGCTACGTTTCCGAAAGCCGTGCGAGAGAACAAGGAGGTGGTACCCGTGAACGCAGGATCGACATGGGTGCTCTCCTCCGGGGTCACGGTCGGACGATAGGTCGTCCGGGAGCGCCGTTTCAAACCGCACTCCCGAAAGGCACGACCGTGCACTTCACTTCCGAGCAGCGCCACGACGACGGCGTCCTCGAACGCGAATTCTCCCTCGGCGACATCCCGGGCATTCTCTGGACGCCCCCTTCCGCGTCCGCCGACGCGCCGGTTCCGCTGATCCTGGTCGGTCACCCGCCGCTCGGTCTGCGCAGGATGTATCCCCGGCTGGCGGGGCGGGCCCGCCACTACGCGGCGCAGTACGGTTTCGCCGCGGCCACCATCGAGCTTCCCGGCAGCGGCGAGCGTCCGCACTGGCCCGAGCTCGAGCAGGCCCGGGCGCGGATGCGCGAGACGCTGGCCGCGGGCGAGCCGCTCTCCGGCGAGATCGTCGACGCGCTGGTCCTCCCCCTGGTCGAGAAGGCCGTCCCGGAGTGGCGGGCCGCCATCGACGCCTGCCTCGCGCTGCCGGAGATCGACGGCCCGGTCGGCTACGAGGGCGGGGTGATCTCCATCGGCGTCCGGCTGGCGGCGGTCGAGCCGCGCGTCGCGGCCGCCGCCCTGTTCGCGGGGAGCTTCGTGCCGACCGCGATGTTCGAGGAGGCCCGGCGGGTCTCCGTTCCGCTGCTGGTGCTGCTGCAGTGGGACGACGAGGGCAACGACCGGCAGGCCGCGCTGGATCTGTTCGACGCCCTGGGTTCGAAGGAGAAGACCCTGCACGCCAACCTGGGCGGCCACACCGGCGTCCCGCACCACGAACTCGACGCCGGCGCACGGTTCTTCGCCCGGCACCTGAGGTGACCGGCGCCTGTCCCTGACGGATCGTCCCGCCGGCCGGCTCACAACCGGTCGGCGGGCTCACGTCCCGCCGGTCGGCGGGCTGCGGGCGCCGCGCGGCGCTACCGGCGGGCGAGCGTCGCCGTGACGGCGGCGCGGGCGGGCCCGGCGGGGTCGGCGTCGGTGGACAGCCAGGCGAGGTGGCCGTCGGGGCGGACCAGGGCCGCGGTGACCCTGGCCCAGTCGGGGCGGCCGGAGGCCGGCGGGCCGGTACGGACGTCGAGGCCCGGCGTGGTGTCGTGGACCAGCGGCGCGAGCGGCGACGGCGCGCCGGGGGCGGTGGTGAGGTCGAGCAGGACGTAGCGGCCGCGGCGCAGCAGCGACAGCAGCGTGCCGCCGCCGTGGACGGCGAGGTCGGGGGCGCGGGTGCCGGTGAGCGGGTGGGCGTCGGGGGCGCCGGAGGCGTCCGCGGGCGGGTAGCCGACGGCGATCCCGGCGGCGCGCCGGGCCAGGGCGTCGGAGAACTCGGGTACGGTGCCGATGAGTTCGGCCAGCAGTCCGCGCAGCGCGAGGTTCTCGGGGGTGTGGCTGGTCATCAGTCCGGTCTGGGCGCTGGTGCTGCGCAGCAGTTCCTGTCCGACCGGGTGGCGTTCGGCGTGGTAGCTGTCGAGGAGGCCGTCGGGGGCGGTGCCGGCGAGGGTCTGGGCGAGTTTCCAGCCGAGGTTGCCGGCGTCGGCCAGGCCGACGTTGAGGCCGGGGCCGCCGGCGGGGAAGTGGCTGTGCGCGGCGTCGCCGGCGAGCAGCACCCGGCCGTGGCGGTAGCGTTCGGCCTGTCGGGCGGCGTTGCCGACGATCGAGATCCAGCGCGGGTCGCGCATGCCGAGGTCGGTGCCCATGACTCTGCGGACCCGGGTGCGGAGTTCCTCGACGTCGAGGTCCTCGGGCTTTTCCTGGGCGGTGCGCGCGTCGCTGCCGACGACCCGGTGGAACCCGCCGGGCAGTGGGAACAGCAGGACGGTGCCGTGCTCGTTGGACGCGGACTGCATGGCCGGCGGGGCGTCGAGCGTGACGTCGGCCAGCCAGGACCACCGGGTGGCGGCCCGGCCGGGGAAGCCGATGCCTGCGGCGGCGCGGACGGTGCTGCGGCTGCCGTCGCAGCCGATCAGGTAGGCGGCGTCCAGGCGTCGGCGTCCGGCGGGGGTGTCGGCCTCGACGGTCACCGCGTCCTCGTGCTGGGCCAGGCCGGTCACCCGGTGCTCGCGCAGCACGCGGACGCCGACGGCCTCGGCGTGGGCGCCGATGAGCTGCTCGGTGCGGACCTGCGGCAGCAGGAGCATGAACGGGTAGGGCGTGTCGAGCCGGGAGAAGTCCATCCGGCGGGTGAGCGCGGCGAAGTGTCCGCCGGGCATCCGCAGTCCTTCGGCGAGGAAGGGCTCCACCAGCCCGCGGGCGGCGAACAGTTCGAGGGTGCGCGGGTGGACGGCGAGGGCCCGGGAGTGCGGGTCGGGTTCGGTCCGGGTCTCCAGCACCGTCACGTCGACGCCGTACAGCCGCAGTTCGCAGGCGAGCCACAGTCCGACGGGCCCGCCGCCGGCGATGACGACCTCGTGTGCGGCGGTGTGCGTTCCTCCGAGCATGGCGAAGCCCTCTCAGTGGTCAACGACCGGTCAATGTGTCCAGTGGACAAGCTCGTTGACCGCGAGGCAACCCCGTTTCCGGTCGCGGCAGGGGCACGGCCTGCGGGAAGTCGAAGAACCCGTCCGGGTCGTGGGCCGCCCTGACGGCCGACAGTCGCGGCAGGTTGGCGCCGTAGTAGGCGTGCGCGTAGTCCTCCAGCTGCGGGTCGGCGTAGTTGACGTAGGCCCGGTCGCCGGCCCAGGGCCGCATGGCGCGCCGGAGCGTGCGCAGCCAGCGGGCGGCGTCGTCGAGGACGGCGGCCGGGGTGCCGGGGTCGTACGAGCAGTGGTACTGCGCGGAGAACAGCGCGTCGCGGTGGACGAACGCGGTGGCGTCGGGGGCGACGCGTCCGACCGCGCCGCGCAGGCTGTCCAGCAGGACGTAGCCCGAACCGCCGTCAGCCGCACGGCGGTTGACGGCGGCGACCAGGGTGTCGACGCCGGCGGGCGGCAGCGGGACGGGGAAGAAGTTGGACGTGGCGACGAACGGCGGCCGGTCGAGCACGGCGTCGGGCGTCCGGCCCGTCAGGTGCAGTTGCGAGGGGGTGCCCGGGTGGCCCGTCATCGACATGATCATCTCCCGGTAGGGGACGATCTCGTGGCGCTGTTCGACCGGCTCGGTCCCGACGGCGGCGACCAGGGCGCCGGCGGCGTCGAGGCCGTCGCCGAGGACGTACAGGTGCGCCTCCGCCGTGCACTCTCCCGTCGGCCCGGCGGTCAGCCGCAGGCTGGACCACTGTTCGTCCGGCCGGGCCGGCGCCCAGCGCTGCCAGGCGTCCAGCACCCGGCCCGCGTCGCGCCAACTCCAGCGCAGCGAGGCCGTGGTGACCTCGGTCGTCGGGTGCGTGCGGAACGTGAACGAGGTGACGACCCCGAAGTTGCCGCCCCCGCCGCCGCGCAACGCCCAGAACAGCTCGGGCTCGCGCTCCGCCGAGCACTCCCGGCTGCGGCCGTCCGCGGTCACCAGCACCGCGGACAGCAGCCGATCGCACGTCAACCCGTAGGCGCGGCAGACGGATCCGAGTCCGCCGCCGAGGGTCAGCCCGGCGATGCCGACGGTCGGGCAGCTCCCGGCGGGGATGGCCCGGTCGTCGGCGAGCAGCGCGTCGTACACGTCGATGAGCAGCGCGCCGCCGCCGATCGTCGCCGTGTCGGCGTCGACGGTGACGGCGTTCATCCGGCCCAGGTCGAGCGTGATCCCCGGGCTGGTGGACCAGCCCCCGTAGCTGTGGCTCCCGCTGCGGGCCGCCAGCGGCAGCCCGTACCGCCGGGCGAACGCGATCGTCTGCCGCACGTCCTCGGCCTGCTGCGCGAACACCACCGCCTGCGGCCGCACCTCGAACCGCGAGTTGTACGGCAGCCGGGCCACCCCGTACCCCTCCTCGCCCGGCCGGACCAGTCCCCCGTCGAGATCCCGGGCCAGGGCGGACCAGTCGGCCGAGGTCGTACGCGTCTGATTCATCCTGCCGATTGTGGGGCCGCACCACCGGTGGTGACCAGGGGGCGTGTGGTGCGGGTGGGTGGTTCGCGGGGGCGGGCGGGCGTGGGCGGCGGCGTCGGGGCGGGGCGGGCGGCAGGATCCGGAAGGTCGTTGCCAGCCGCAGCGGCACCGTTGACCCCGGTGCCGTTCACCGAGGCGGGAGTGCCGTCGTGACCGCAACCGAGGAACCGGACAGCGCCGAGCCGCGAGTGGAGCCCTATCGGCATCCGGCCGCGGGGTGGGGTGCGGCGAAGTCGGTGGCGCGGGTGCTGGCGCGGACGGGCGAGTGGGTGGACGGGCCGCGGGCGGTGCTGCGGATGAACCACGAGAACGGGGGCTTCGACTGTCCGGGGTGCGCGTGGCCGGACGACTACAAGGGCCTGCACCTGGACATCTGCGAGAACGGCATCAAGCACGTCACGTGGGAGATGACGCGCAAGCGGGTGGGGCGGGAGTTCTTCGCGGCGCACACCGTCGCCGAGCTCTCCACGTGGAGCGATTTCGCGTTGGAGGACCAGGGGCGGCTGACCGAGCCGATGGTGTACGACGCGGACTCCGACCGGTACCTGCCGATCTCCTGGCAGCAGGCGTTCGAGCTGGTCGGCGGGGCGCTGCGCGGGCTGGACGATCCGAACCGGGCGGCGTTCTACACCTCGGGGCGCCTCGGCAACGAGGCGACGTTCCTGTACCAGTTGCTGGCCCGTGAGCTGGGCACCAACAACCTCCCGGACTGTTCGAACATGTGTCACGAGGCGTCCGGCCGGGCGCTGACGGCCTCGCTCGGCACCGGGAAGGGCACCGTCGACCTGAAGGACTGGGAGGCCGCGGACGCGCTGTTCATCCTCGGGGTGAACGCCGCGTCGAACGCGCCGCGGATGCTGACCGCGCTTGCGGACGCGCACCGGCGGGGCGCGCAGGTGGTGCACATCAATCCGCTGGTGGAGGCGGCGGCGACCCGCACCATCGTGCCGCACGAGTTCGCGAACATGGCGCTGATGCGGGCCACCTCGACCAGCACGCTGAACCTTCAGGTGCGGATCGGCGGGGACTTCGCGCTGCTGCGGGCGATGGCGAAGGCGCTGCTGGAGCAGGCGAAGCACGATCCGCGGGCGCTGGACGAGGAGTTCGTCGAGCGGCACACCGCGGGTTTCGCCGCGTACCGGGAGCTGTGCGAGCGCACGCCGTGGGAGGAGTTGGAGCGGCAGAGCGGGCTGAGCCGGGCGCAGTTGCTGGAGGCGGCGCGGGTGTACCGGGAGGCGGACCGGTCGATCTTCTCCTGGTGTCTGGGGGTGACGCAGCACGAGCACGGGGTGGACACCGTCCGGGAGATCGTCAACGTGCTGCTGCTGCGCGGGAATCTGGGCCGGGAGGGCGCGGGGCCGTCGCCGGTGCGCGGGCATTCGAACGTCCAGGGCAACCGGACCTGCGGGATCGACCACCGGCCGGCGGCGGCGTTCCTGGACCGGTTGGCGACGGTGTGCGGGATCGATCCGCCGCGCGAGCCGGGGCTGGACACGGTGGGGGTGATCGGGGCGATGGCGCGCGGCGAGGTGTCGGTGTTCGTCGGGATGGGCGGCAACTTCGCGATGGCCGCGCCGGACACCGCTTTCACCCACCGGGCGCTGCGCAGCTGCGAGTTGACGGTGCACGTGTCGACGAAGCTGAACCGCAGCCATCTGGTGCACGGGCGGCGGGCGTTGATCCTGCCGTGTCTGGGCCGCACCGAGCAGGACCGGCAGCGCGGCGGGGTGCAGGCCACCTCGGTGGAGGACTCGATGAGCATGGTGCACCTGTCGGTGGGCATGCGGAAGCGTCTGCCGTCGCCGCACCTGTTGTCGGAGCCTGCCATCGTCGCGGGCATCGCGCGGGCGGCGCTGCCGGACAGTGCGACGCCGTGGGAGTGGTACGTGGAGGACTACGACCGGATCCGCGACACCATGGCGAAGGCGCTGGACGGTTTCGAGGACTTCAACCGCCGGGTGCGGCTGCCGCTGGGGTTCCGGATCAAGCAGCCGGCCCGCGAGCTGGTGTTCCTGACCCCGTCGGGGAAGGCGGAGTTCTCCGCCGCTCCGCTGCCGGACGTGGTGCCGGAGCCGGGGACGCTGGTGCTGGGCACGATGCGCTCGCACGACCAGTGGAACACCACGATCTACTCGGACGACGACCGCTACCGGGGGGTGCGGAACCTGCGCACGCTGGTGTTCATGAACCGCGAGGACATGCGGGAGCGCCGTCTGGCCGAACTCGATCCGGTCGACATCACGGCGACGGCCCGGGACGGCTCGACGCGCGCGCTGCACGGCTACCTGGCCGTCCCGTACGACCTGCCGCGCGGCTGTGCGGCCGGGTACATGCCGGAGATGAACGTGCTGTGCGCGCTGGGCGACTTCAGCAGCCAGAGCGATCAGCCGATCATGAAGCACCTGAACGTGGTGGTCAGCCGCGCCGCCACCACGCCCTGACGGACCGCCACATGCCGCGGGCGGGGCGGCTCGGGCCGGTCGTGAGCAGCGCCCGGCCGTCGAACCGGCCGCCGGGCACCTCGATCGGCGCTTTGCGGTCGGCCTCGGCGAGCAGTTCGGCGTGCGCCGCGTACGAGGTGCCGCGCACCGCCTCCTCGTACGCGGCCAGTGCGCCGCCCACTGCGGCGGCGGCTCCGCGGTGGCGCCGCAGTGCCTGTCCGGCCAGGCCGAGCAGGGTCAGCACGGCGGCCAGGACGGCCAGCACGATCAGGTAGGACAGCATCACCGCTCCGGGGTCGGTTCCGGTACTCGGTCCTCCAACGTCCGTGCCGGGTCGGGCAGTTCCGCAGGTTCGTCAGCCGGGGAGACCGAACAGCGCGGTGCAGTCGGCGAGGCCGGCGAGGTGGATGTCCTCGCGGCGGGTGGGCTGCCAGTCGGCGCGGTCGAGGCGGAAGCGCTGAGTGAGGGCGGGTTCGCCCTGGCGGTTCTCGCGTACGAGGCCGTCGGGGCGGTAGCCGAGTTTGCGGGAGACTGCGATGGAGGCGGCGTTGTCGGTGAACGAGGCGGAGGTCGCGGATTCGGCGGCGGACCGGCCGGCGCGACGGCGCGCTGCGGAACCGGGTGGAGGCCGGGGCCGACGGGGACGAGGAAAGCGCTCGTCGACGCGCCGGCTCGCGGCCGCAGCGAGCGCGACCCGTGGCCGACTACGGTTACCGGTCAGGAACTTGACAAGCCTGATGGTCTGAACCAATCTGGCGATCGAAAGCGGCCGCGACGCCTTCCCGGCACCGCCCTTCCCCGCCGCCGATCTCGCTGCTCGGCCCCGCTGCGGGGGCCGCCGCGCCCGTCCCGCCTCGTCTCGCGCGGGCGCTCTCGTTCCGCCTGCTCCCTGGAGGGGCTCCCATGTCCGTACCGTCCCGCCGCGCCCACCTGTTCCGGGCCGCGAGCGACCGCCCGTACTTCAGCACCGACGGCGAGTCGTACCTCGCCCAGCACACCCTGCGCGAACTGGCCAAGTCCCGGCCGCTGCGCGTGCTGTCCGAGGAGGACTTCGCGCACTGGCAGACCTACGGCTACGTGATCGTCCGCGAGGCGGTGCCGGCCGAACACGCCCGCCGGATGCTCGACTTCGCCTTCGAGTTCCAGGGGCTGGACCCGCACGACCCGGACAGCTGGTTCGTCGACCGGCCGTTCCGCTCCGAACTCGACCAGCAGTTGCACGTCTACGGCTTCGTCGAGGCGTACCACCACCAACTGCTGTGGGACAGCCGGCAGAACCTGCGGGTCTACGACGCGTTCGTCGACGTCTGGGACTGCGAGGAACTGTGGGTCACCCTGGACCGGCTCAACCTGAACCCGCCCAATCGCGGCAGCCGCGACCGGGCGCTGATCGACCCCGCCGACCGGGGCGCCGACGTCGAGCTGCACTGGGACATCGACACCTCCCTGGGCGTTCCGCCGCAGCGCGTGCAGGGCATCGTCGCCCTCAACGACTCCGCGCCGGAGACCGGCGGCTTCCACTGCAGCCCCGAGCTGTTCCGGCGCTTCGAGCCGTGGAAGCTCGCCCAGCCGGCCGGCCGCAACCCCGTCCGGCCCGTCGTCGACCGCGCCGAACTCCCGGTCGTCCGACCGGACTTGCACCCCGGCGACCTGCTGATCTGGAACGGCCTGCTGGCGCACGGCGTCGCCCGCAACCTGTCCGAGCAGGGCGTGCGGGCCGTGCAGTACCTGTCGATGATGCCCGCGCTGGAGGAGCACGAACGGCTGCGCAGGTCCCGCGTCGACTCCTGGCGGCACCTGCACACCCCGCGCTGGAACCGCACCCTGGTGGGCGACCCGGTCCTGCCCGAGTCCAGGCGCTACCCGACGGCGCGGCTCACCGAACTCGGCAGCCGGCTGCTCGGCCTGGCCTCCTGGCACGAGCCGGCCGCGTTCGAGATCGGGACGACCCCGTACGTCGCCTCCGCCTGACCCGACCCTGCCCGCCGACCGGGCCTGCGCGGTGCCCCGACGCCCGGCGCACCGCGCAGGCCGGCGACCTCCGCCGCGGGGCGCCGGTCATCCGTTCCGTCGGCCGGCCCGGTTCCACCACGCCATGTCGGCCTCGGCCTGTTCGAGGTCGTCGAGGCGGCGGACGGCGCGGCTGACGAACTCGGCGGGGAGCCGGACGGCGTGCTCGGTGACGTAGTGGGCGAGCCGCCGGGCCAGACGTACCGGCCGTCGGTCAGGTCGGCGTTGCCGTTGGAGCGGCCGCACCGGCGGCAGCGGGAGGCACCCATGTACTGGCGGATCGGCCGGCCCCGGTCGAGGTGGGCGGCGACCCGGGACCGTTCCTCCCCGTCCCAGGTCTCGTCCACCAGCCGTGCCGCGTCCGGCAGTTCGGGCGTCTGCGGCGAGGCCCAGTAGCCCAGCGCCCGCAGCACCGGGCTCCCCTGTCGGAGGCCGGGTCAGGAGACGCCGGGCGGCCCGGTCGGCAGCGCGCGGGCCAGGGACTCCAGCGAGCCCAGCGCGTCGGGGCCGGCCGGGGTGAGGACGACGGTGGTGGCCCCGGCGGCGTGGCGGGCGGCGACGGCGGCGCGGGCCTGGTCGGGGGTGCCGACGACGGCGAGGGCGCGGACCTGCTCGGCGGGCAGGGTGCGGGCGAACTCCGCGCCGTCGGCGCAGGCCGCGCGGTGGGCGCGGAGTTCGGCGGCGAACGGCAGGGGGTCGATGTGGGCGGCCCAGTCGGGTTCGCCGATCGCGGCCAGGCCGGCCCGGACCCGGTCGAGGGCGGTGGCCTCGTCCGCGTCGACCGCCGCGACGTCGTAGGTGACGACCGTGGCGTCCGGGCGCAGGTGGCGGCGGGAGGCCTCGATGTACGCGGGGGCGGCGGGTTCGGCCAGCAGCAGCCCGTCGGCGACCTCGCCGGCCGCGGCCTGCGACTTGGGGCCGCGCACGCCGAGGATCACCGGCGGGACGACCTCCGGAAGCTCCGTCAGCCGCACGCCCTCGCACTGCACGTAGCGTCCGTTCGCGGGGCCGGGTTCGCCGCGCAGCAGGGTGCGCAGCGCGGTGGTGTACTCCTTGAGCAGCGTCAGCGGGCTGGCCGGCCAGGCGCCGGCGTCGCGCATCCAGCCGGGCATGCCGTGGCCGATGCCGACGGTCAGGCGGCCGGGGTGGAGTTGGGCGAGGGTGGCGAGTTCCATCGCGGCGAAGCAGACGTTGCGGGCGCCGGCGGGCAGGATGCCGATGCCGACGGTGATCCGTTCGGTCACGGCGAGGAGGGTCGCGGCCTGGGCGATGCCGCCTCGCCAGCCGAGGTCCTCGACCACCCAGAGTTCGTCGAAGCCCAACTCCTCGGCCCGGCGCGCGTAGGGGTGGAGGTCGTTGACCGGCAGGTCGCGGGGCAGCATGACGCCGATCCGGCCTGCGTCGGTCCTGGCCGGGGCGGTCCGGCCCGGGGCGGGGGCTGCTTCGGTGCTGGGCATCGAGGGCTCCTCGGGAGGGTGTTCCGCGCGACCCGTCACGCCGACGCGGAAAATCCGGTGATCATACCGTCAGCCCGGTCCCCGCATGAGGACCCGTCAGTGTGCCGCCACCGCCGACTCGTCCGCCACCGGCTCACCCGCCACCGGCTCACCCGCCATCGCCTCACCCGCCACCGCCCGGTCCGCCACCGCGACCGGCGCCTTCCGGTCCGCCGCCCACGCCCCGGCCGCGATCAGGAAGCCGATGAACGCCAGCCCCGCGCCGACCAGCGTGGGCGAGGTCCACCCGAAGCCGAAGGAGAGCGCCAGCCCGCCGTAGAACGCGCCCTGCGCGTTGGCCAGGTTGAACGCGCCCTGCACCGTCGCGGACGCCAGCGTGGGCGCCGAGCGGGCCTTCTGGATCACCAGCGTCTGCACGGTGGGCACGGTCGCGAACCCGGCCATGCCGATCAGCACCACCGTCAGGGCGGCCGACCACCGGGCGTGCGAGGTGACCGCGAACAGCGCGAGCGCGCCGGACATCGCGAGGAACGAGGCGCACAGCGACGGCCGCAGCGCCCGGTCGGCCGCGTACCCGCCGATGGCGTTGCCGATGGTCATGCCGACGCCGAACAGCGCGAGGATCACGGTGACGGAGGAGTCGGCGAAGCCGGCGACCTCGGTGAGGACGGGGGTGATGTAGCTGTAGCAGGCGAACAGCCCGGCGCAGCCGAACACCACGGTGGCCAGCGCGTACCAGAGCTGCCGGTTGCCGAACGCGGCGAGTTCGTTGCGCACTCCGCCGCCGGGGTGGGTGGGCAGCTGCGGGACGAGGCGGGCGATGGCGAGTGCGCCGAGCAGGCCGATCACGACCACGACGAGCATCGCGGCGCGCCAGCCGAGGTGCTGCCCGAGCAGGGTGGCGACAGGGACGCCGAGGATGTTGGCGACGGTGAGGCCGGAGAACATCACCGAGACGGCGCGGGCCCGCAGATGGGGGGCGACGAGTTCGGCGGCGGCGACGGCGCCCGCGCCGAAGAACGCGCCGTGCGGGAGTCCGGCGATCAGCCGGGCGGCGGCGAGGAAGCCGAAGTTCGGGGCGACCGCGCACAGCAGGTTGCCGGCGGTGAACAGCGCGGCCAGGCCGACCAGGACGGTCTTGCGGGGCAGTCGGGCGGCGCCGACGGTGAGCAGCGGGGCGCCGATCACCACGCCGATCGCGTACATGGAGATCAGCCAGCCGGCGTGCGGGATGGACACGTCGAGGCTGTCCGCGATCTGCGGGAGCAGTCCCATGGCCGCGAACTCGGTGGTGCCGATGGCGAACGCGGTGATGGCGAGGGCGACGAGCGCCAAGGGCATGGGGGTGCTCCACAACGGGGGTCGGCGGGGTGGCTGGGCAGCGGCACCGACGGAATGTCAACGTTGTCAGTGCTAACCGATCCTACCGGCCCCGTCCGCCTCCCCCGCCGGTCCGTCCGGATGGCGGTCCGGCGACGGACGGGTGTCCTCGCGGTGTCGGTGCCCTCCCGATGGCGGTCCCGGCGAACCAGGTACGGGCGAACCGGGCGCGGGCCTCGTCGGTGGGCAGCACGCGGCCGAGTTCGGCCCGGCCGGGGAGCCTCGGGAAGAACCGCTCGGCGTTCCAACTGTGCGGGTACGCCGGGTGGTCCAGCACCAGCAGCCGGTGCCCGTCGACGGCGGGGATGTCGTCGGGCAGGCCCTCGTTCCAGATCCGGTCGCTGCCGGGCGAGCCGGCCGCGAAGCTGTACGGCGACCCGGACGGCGACTTCGAGGGCGTGCCGCCCGAGCAGTCCGCCGTGGCCGCCGCCTTCGCCGACCTGGAGCGCGAACAGGCCGCCACCGACGCCGAGTTCGCCAGGCGCCCCGACCCGGCGGCCCGCATCGGCCGCGACCGCGACGCCGTCAGCCCGGGCGCGTGGGGCGCACCCGGGCTTGCAGGAGGAGGGGCGGTCAGGCGGCGTTGAACTCGTCCGGGTTCGGGCCGGTGCGCAGGCCTCGGTCGGTGGCGGCGATGGCGGTCATCTCGTCGTCGGTGAGGGTGAAGTCGAAGACGTCGAGGTTCTGCCGGATCCGGGCCGGTGTGACGGACTTCGGGATCACCAGGTTGCCGAGCTGGAGGTGCCAGCGCAGCACCACCTGGGCGGGGGACTTGCCGGTGCGCTCGGCGATCGCGGTGATCGCCGGGTCGCCCAGCACGGCGCCCTGGGCGAGCGGGCTCCAGGCCTCGGTGGCGATGCCGTGCGCGGCGTGGAACTTTCGCAGCTCGGCCTGCTGGAGGCCCGGGTGCAGCTCGACCTGGTTGACGGCGGGCACCAGGCCGCCGTTCTCGATCAGCCGGGTCAGGTGCGCGGGCTGGAAGTTGGAGACGCCCGCGGCACGGATCCGGCCGTCGGCGGCGAGGCGCTCGACGGCCCGCCAGGAGTCGAGGTACAGGTCGCGGGCCGGGGTGGGCCAGTGGATCAGGTACAGGTCGACGGTCTCCAGGCCGAGCTTGTCGAGGCCGGCGTCGAAGGCCCGCAGCGTGGCGTCGTAGCCCTGGTCGGCGTTCCACAGCTTGGTGGTGACGAACAGTTCCTCGCGCGGCAGCCCGGACGCGGCCAGCGCCTTGCCGACGCCGCGCTCGTTGCCGTAGATCGCGGCGGTGTCGATGCTGCGGTAGCCGGACTCCAGGGCGGTGGCGACGGCGGCGGTGGTCTCCTCGTCCGGGACCTGGAAGACGCCGAAGCCGAGCTGCGGCATCTCGACGCCGTTGTTGAGGGTGACGGTGGGGACGGTCATGGGATCAAGCCCTTTCGGTGAGGGTGTAGTTGAGGGTCTGGGCGCGGATCGGGCCGGCGCGGAAGATGAAGGTGTCGACTCCGTCGGTCGCCTGCCGGGTGGCGGTGGCGGCGCTCCACCGGAGGAACAGCAGGTCGTCGGCGAACTGCGGGTCCAACTGCCGGTCGGCGTCCGGGAGATCGGCCAGGAGGCGGCCGCGGACCCGCCGGACCCCGGCGTGGCCGCGGAACGCGCCCTCGGGGGTGATGAGGACGGCGTCCTCGGCGTAGCTCCCGGCGATCAGGTCGAGGTCGCCGGTGGCGAGGCGCCGGCCGTGTTCGGCGAAGACCTCCTGCGGGGTGCGGGCGGTCACCGGTCGAGTGCCGTCAGCCGAGTGCCGTCAGCGCGGCGGCGGCGAAGGAGTGGTCCTGTGCGGGGGCGCCGCCGCCGACGCCGACGAGCTTGCCGTCGCGGTGCACCGGGACGCCGCCGGCGATGAACAGCAGCGGCCGGTCGAGCGCGGTGGTCAGGCTGTGGAACGGGCCGTCCGGCTTGACGAGGTCGACCAGGTCGGCGGTCGGGGCGTTCAGCTGGAGCGCGGCGCAGGCCTTGCGGGTGCTGGTCTCGCCGGAGATCAGCACGGCCCGGTCGTCGCGGCGGAAGGCCGGCAGGTGGCCGCCCGCGTCCAGGACGGTGACGCCGACCGCGACCCCGACCGCCTCGGCGGCGGTGCGGGCGGCGGCGACCAGGGTCTCGGCGTCGACGGTGGTCAGCGGGGTGAGGGTGGTGCTCATGGCGGTGCTTTCTCCTGGAAGGAACGGGAGAGGGTCGGTCAGTGGTGGACGGGGACGGGGGCGGCGGTCACGGCGCCCTCCGGTACGGGGGTGCGGCGCTCCAGGACGGCGGACCAAACGGCGAGCAGGAGGGCGGCCCCGGCGAGCAGCGCGCCGACCCAGTTCGGGGCGGTGTAGCCGAGACCCGCGGCGATGACCTGGCCGCCGAGCCACGCGGCGAGCGCGTTGCCCAGGTTGAATGCTCCGATGTTGACGGCCGAGGCCAGCGTCGGCGCACCGTGCGCCTGGTCGAGGACCCGCTTCTGGAGCGGCGGGACGGTGGCGAAGCCGAGCGCCCCGACGAGCATGACGGTCACCGCGGCGAGGATCTTGTTGTGGGCGGTGAGGGTGAACAGGGCCAGGACGACGGCGAGTCCGCCGAGGGAGGTGTAGAGCATCGGCATCAGCTTGCGGTCGGCGAACCGGCCGCCGAGCAGGTTGCCGAGGAACATCCCGACGCCGAACAGGACCAGCAGCCAGGTGACGGCCCCGTCGGAGTACCCGGCGACGTTGGTCATCATCGGGGCGATGTAGGTGATCGCCGCGAACACGCCGCCGAAGCCGAGGACGGTCATCGCCATGGCGAGCAGGACCTGGGGGTTGCGGAACGCCTTGAGCTCGCGGCGCAGGTGGGCGCCTTCGGGGCGGGGCAGGGCGGGGACGAGCTTGGCGATGCCGAGCAGTCCGACCACGCCGAGCCCGGCGACGACGGCGAAGGTGACCCGCCAGCCGACGGCCTGGCCGATGAAGGTGCCCAGCGGAACGCCGACGATGTTGGCGATGGTGAGGCCGGTGAACATCGTGGCGATGGCGCCGGCCTTCTTCTCGGGGGCCACCAGTTCGGCGGCGACCACCGACCCGATGCCGAAGAACGCGCCGTGGGCCAGCGAGGCCACGATGCGGCCGGCGAGCATCACGCCCATGGTCGGCGCGACGGCGGAGAGCAGGTTCCCCACCACGAACAGGCCCATCAGGATCATGAGCATCTTCTTGCGGCTGATTCGGGTGCCGAGCACCGTCATCAGCGGGGCGCCGATGACGACGCCGATCGCGTAGCCGGTGACCAGGAGTCCGGCGGACGGGATGGACACCCCGTAGTCGCCGGCGATCTCGGGCAGCAGGCCCATGACCACGAACTCGGTGGTGCCGATCCCGAAGGCCCCGATGGCCAGGGCCAGGAGCGCGAGAGGCATGGTGTGCCGCCCTCCATACGATTGCTGTTGCGCCTTACATGCTCCGACAATAGTTGCAGACGCGGGCAACACGCAAATGCGGGCATTCGCCCATCGCCAATGGTGGGCGATGGCCGGTAATACGTGGAGGGGCTTACCCTGGGGGCATGCACCTGGAAGGAGAGCCGCGCCCATGACTGCCACGGACCCCGCGCTGACCGCCCTCGCCAACGGCTGGGCCGCCCTCCACCTCCTGGCCGGCCGGATCGAGGCGCACATCGAGCGCACCCTCCAGGCCGAGCACGACCTCAGCGTCCGCGAGTACTCGCTGCTCGACGTGCTCAGCCGCCAGCACGACGGCGAGGGCGGGCACCTGCAGATGAAGCAGGTCGCCGACGCGGTGGTGCTCAGCCAGAGCGCCACCACCCGCCTCGTCACGCGCCTGGAGGACCGCGGCCTGCTCTCGCGCTACCTCTGCGCGACCGACCGCCGCGGCATCTACACCGACGTGACCGGGCCCGGCCTTGAGCTGCTGGAAGCGGCCAGGCCGACCAACGAGGCCGCCCTCCGGGAGGCACTGGACGAGGCCGCCAAGAACCCCGAGCTGGCCCCGCTGGTCGCCACCGTCGAGGAGATGAACCTGTCGCGACGGCTCCCCGAGCCCGCCGCCACGCACTGACCGAGCACGCTGACCGAGCACGACGAAGCCCCGGGACCTCGCCAGGACGGTCCCGGGGCTTCGTCGTGCCGACCACCGCTGCCCGTCCGGGCGGTAAATCGGGTGCGGGCAGCACCACCCGGTGGCTAACGTCGGGGCTTTGCGAAAAACCGGTGCGGCGTGGGGCGGAACAAGATGAAACGGTCCGGTGGGCTGGGTCGGGCGTTCGGGGTGCTGTGGTCGGCTTCGGCGGTGTCGACGCTCGGGGACGGGATCGTCGCGGCGGCGGCGCCGCTGCTGGTGACGTCGCTGACCAGGGATCCGGTGCTGGTCGGCCTGTCGGTGTTCGTCCAGCAGCTGCCGTGGCTGGTGCTGGCCCCCGTCAGCGGGGTGCTGGTGGACCGGGTGGACCGGCGGCGGCTGACGGTGGCGATGAACGCGGCCCGGGCCGCGCTGACGGCGGTGCTGGCGCTGGCGGTCTTCGCGGGCGCGGCCTCGCTGCCGCTGATCTACGCGATCGGCCTGCTGCTGGGCAGTTGCGCCGCGCTCGGCGACAACGCGTCCTCCGCGCTGGTGCCCGCCGTCGTGCCGTCCGAGCAGCTGCCGAGCGCCAACTCCCGTATCTTCGGCGCGTATTCGGTGCTCAACAAGCTGTGCGGCCCGCCGCTGGGCGCGGCCCTGTTCGGGGTGGCGGCCGGGCTGCCGATGGCCGTCGATGCGGCGAGTTTCGCCGGCGCGGCCGCCCTGCTGTCGACGCTGCGCCTGCTGCCGCGCGACGAGCCGGAGCCCCGGACCGCGGCCCGGCCGCCGATGCGCCGTCAGTTCACCGAGGGGGCGCGCTGGCTGTGGGGGCAGCCGGCGGTGCGGACGCTGACGCTGGCGCTGTGCCTGATGAACGTGACGCTGATCGCCGGGTTCTCCGTCATGGTGCTGTACGCCCGTGAGCACCTGGGCCTGTCGGGTTTCGGCTACGGCGTGCTGATGTCGTCGGGCGCGGTGGGCGGCCTGGTGGGCGCGGCGGTGGCGCCGCGTCTTCAGGCCCGGTTCTCGTCCTCGGTGCTGCTGCGGGTGGGCCTGGTGCTGGAGACGCTGACGCATGTCGGCCTGGCGTTGGCGGATTCGGCGTGGGTGGCGGGCGCGGTGCTGGCGATGTTCGGCGTGCACGGCGCGGTGTGGATGGGCGTGGACCGGACGCTGGTGCAGCGGGCGGTGCCGAGTGAGCTGTACGGCCGGGTGATGAGCGTCTTCATGGCGCTGGCGGTGGGCGGTTCGGCTCTCGGCGCGCTGATCGGCGGCCCGCTGGCCCGTGCGTTCGGCCTGACCGGTCCGTTCTGGTTCTCGGCGGTGGTGATGGCGGCGCTGACGGCCTTCGCCTGGCGTCCGTTCAGCCGCTCGATCGACGACCGTGGGCCCGCCGCGGCCGTCCCGCGGGCCGCGGCGGTCGCCGACTGACGGTCGTGCCTACCGCCCCGCGCCGTCCCGCCTGCGATATACCTTGCGGGCAGTGGCAGTGGCGAGCGGGGCGAGGTGGGCGCGGGTGATCCGGCGGCGGGTACTGGTCTCGGGCACGGTGCAGGGCGTCTTCTTCCGCGACTCCTGCCGGCGCGCGGCGGCGGACGCGGGCGTGGTCGGCTGGGTGCGCAACCTGCCGGACGGGCGGGTGGAGGCCGTCTTCGAGGGCGACGACGGCCCGGTGGAGCAGATGGTGGCGTGGATGCGCCGCGGCCCGTCCCGGGCGGTGGTCGACGGCGTCGAGGTGGTCCCCGAGCCCCTGGAGGGCCTGCTCGTCTTCGCCATCACCGACTGAGGCCGCTACTCCTCGTACGGCCACGTCTCGTCGGGGAACACTCGCGCGAACCAGTGCGGTTGGACGTCCCTCAGGCGCAGCGTCCGCCACCGCGTCGGGTCCTCCGGGACCGGCACCCCGACCTCGACGTCCGGCCCGTACGCGAACAGCCGCTCCTGGCAGACCCCGCACGGCGCGAGCACCCAGTGGCCCCGTCCCTCGTCGGCCGCGGTGACGCACACGGACGCCACCACCCGCCGCCCCTGCTTGAACGCCTCGCAGATCGCCCCGGTCTCGTGGCAGAGCCGCACCGCGTTGTTCGGCGGCTCGGGCGCCGTGCTCGTCAGCACCGTCCCGTCGTCCAAGCGCAGCGCCGCCGCCCCGGCCCACTCCTGTCCGGGAAACCGTCGGCGGGTCAACTCGATTGCCGCGTCCACAAGTTCCTGATCAACAGCCATGCGCGGCAGCCTATCCGCCGGGGGCGCGGAAAATCTGCGCGTTTTCGCAGGTCCTGGGCCACACTTCACCCCATGACGAACCAACTCGACGACCACAAGCGCGACTTGAAGCTCTATCTGCAGGATGCCCGGGAAGCGGTCCTGTGGAAGCTCGAAGGCCTCTCCGAGTACGACGTCCGCCGCCCGATGACCCCGTCCGGCACCAATCTTCTCGGCGTGGTGAAGCATCTGACGGGCGCCGAGGCCGTCTACTTCGGCGAGACCTTCGGCCGCCCCTTCGAGAACGCCCCGGGCCTGTGGGTCGCGGGCACCGCCGACGAGCCCAACGCCGACCTGTGGGCCCGCCCGGACGAGAGCCGCGAGATTCTGGTCGCCGAGTACCGCCGCGTCTGGGCCCACGCGGACGAGACGATCGACGCCCTCCCCCTGGACGCCCTCGGCCAGGTCCCCTGGCCTCCGCGTCTGCACCTCGGCCTGGGCCGGATCCTCCTCCACATGGTCGCCGAGACCCACCGCCACGCGGGCCAGCTCGACGTGGTCCGCGAACTCCTCGACGGCGCCACCGGCCTGCGCCCCGACGACCCGGTCCTCCCCGACGTCGCCCCCGACTGGTGGCCCGCCCACCGTGCCCGCCTCGAACAGGCCGCCCGCGAAGCGGCCCGGGCCGCGGGCGAGAGCGTCCCGCCCGCGAAGTGATGGACGGCGGCCGGGCCGGGCCGCCAGGATGGGCGGTATGACGGAGAGTGAGCCGGGGACGCCGTCGGCGCCGGGGAGTTCGGGAACGCGGCGGCCGGACTGGGCGGCGGTCGGCGCGCTGGCGGGGGTTGCGGCGGCGCTGGTGGCGCTGGTGGCGTACCTGCTGCCCCCGGACGCGCCGCCACCCGCGCCCGCGTCCTCCACCGGGTGGACGCCGGAGCCGAGCCCGCCGCCGAGCCGCACCAGCACCCCGTCGCCGGGGCCCGAGCCGTCCCCGTCCCCCTCGCCGTCCCCCTCGCCGTCCCCCTCGCAGTCCCCCTCGCAGTCCCCCTCGCCGTCCCCCTCGCCCGAGCCGGTGTCCTCGCGTCCGGTGTCGCTGCCCACCGTGCGGCCCGCCGGGTGCTCGCAGGCGTCGGCGGCGGTGGCGGCGTACCGGCGTGACCCGGGGCCGACCCGGGCGGCGCAGGCGGACGCGGCGAACCTGGCGTACCAGGGGCTGATGCGGGCGGGCACGGACGCGGATCCGCCGGTGCGGCCGACGATCCTGCGGTTGGCGCAGGGGTTCCAGGAGTTGAGCTTCCGGCTGAGCGGCATAGTGCTGGCCGACCCGAACGAGGTGATCCCCGATCTGAACGCGGATCTCCAGCAGCTGAACCGGCTCTGCGGCGACGGCGGTTGACGCACATGCGGCCGCCGGCCGCCCCCGGAGGAGGGAGCGGCCGGCGGCGGGTCCGGGGTGTCAGCTGTCGAAGCCGAGGCCCAGGGTGTCCATGGTCTTCAGCCAGAGGTTGCGCTTGCCGCCGTTGCGGTCGGCGCGGTCCAGCGACCACTTGGTGATGCCGATGCCGGCCCAGCGGACGGGCTCGGGCGGGAACGGCAGCGGCTTGCGGCGGACCATCTCCAGCGTGGTGCGCTCGGTGGGCTTTCCGGCGAGCAGGTCGAGCATGACCTCCGCGCCGAAGCGGGTCGCGCCGACGCCGAGCCCGGTGAAGCCGGCCGCGAGGGCGACCTTGCCGCGGTAGGCGGTGTCGAAGAACGCGGAGAACCGGGTGCAGGTGTCGATCGCGCCGCCCCAGGCGTGGGTGAAGCGCAGGCCCTCCAGCTGCGGGAAGGTCTGGAAGAAGTGCTTGGCGAGGGTCTGGTAGGTCTGCGGCCGGTGGTCGTACTCGGCGCGGACCTTGGCCCCGTAGTGGTAGATGGCGTCGTAGCCGCCCCACAGGATCCGGTTGTCGGCGGACAGCCGGTAGTAGTGGAACTGGTTGGCGCTGTCGCCGATGCCCTGCCGGCCCTGCCAGCCGATCGCGGCGAGCTGTTCGGCGCTGAGCGGCTCGGTCATCATCGCGTAGTCGTACACCGGCACGGTGTAGGGGCGGATCCGCTTGACCAGCGAGGGGAACACGTTGGTGCCGAGGGCGACCTGACGGGCGTACACCCGGCCGTAGGGGGTGCGGACGGCCATGCCGGAGCCGGACTCGGCGATGTCGGTGGCCTTGGTGTGCTCGTAGATGCGGACGCCGAGGCGCTCGCAGGCCTGCTTGAGGCCCCAGGCGAGCTTGGCCGGGTGGAGCATGGCCACGCCGTCCTTGTCCCACAGCGCGCCGAGGTAGGTCGGCGAGTCGACCTGCGCGCGGACGGCGTCGGCGTCGAGGAGTTCGTAGTCGCCGTACTCCTTGGCGAGTTCGTACAGCTCGGCGAGTTCCTCGACCTGGTGGGGTTCGGTGGCAACGTCGAGTTCGCCGGTGCGCTCCCAGTCGCAGTCGATGCCGTGCGTGGTGACGGCGTCCTCCATGGCCTGGAGGTTGCGGGCGCCGAGTTGTTCGAGCGCGGCGAGTTCGTTCGGCCAGCGCTCGTAGCCGTTGCCGAGGCCGTGGGTGAGGCTGGCGGCGCAGAAGCCGCCGTTGCGGCCGGACGCGGCCCAGGCGATCTCCTGGGCCTCGATCAGGACCACGTCGCGGCCGGGGTCCCGTTCCTTGGCGATCAGCGCGGTCCACAGACCGCTGTAGCCTCCGCCGACGACCAGCAGGTCGCAGCGCACGTCGCCGGTGAGTGCCGAGCGGGCCTCGGGGCGTCCGGGGTCCTCCAGCCAGAACGGGGTGGGCTTGGCGTCCCGCAGGGCGTGTACGGGGTCCATGTTCTCGGTTCCTTGCCTCGGGCCGGCCCGTCCGTGGGGGCGGTCGGGCCGGCTCTGCTGGTGCTCGCGGCAGTGAGCGGTTATCGGTCCTCGTCCTCGGCCGCCTCCGGGCCGAGGTTGATGGTGTAGACCTTGCGGAGCGTCTCGTGGACGGTCCAGGTGGTGCGGTCGCCTTCGCGCAGCACCGTGAGGTCGCCGGGGCCGACCTCCAGGACGGCGCCGTGGTCGAAGGCGATGGTGGCGCGGCCGCTGAGGACGACGAACATCTCGTCGGCCTCGGTGTCGGTGACCACCCCGGGGGTGATCTGCCAGATGCCGCGGATCTGTCGGCCGTCGGCGGACTCCCAGACCACCTTTCCGGTGACCTCGGGGGTGCCGGAGACGATCTGCTCGGGGTCGAGCGGTTCGGGTTCCAGCTCTGCGTCCGGGACGTGCAGGGCGAAGCTGTCGATCATGCCTCGACGCTATCCGTTCCGGCGCCGTCCGCGACCTTGTCACTGTGTGCCGAGTCCCACTGCGACCCTGACAGCCCGTACGCCCGCACGCCGGCGGCGAGGTCGGCCGCGCCGCGCTCGGCGGCGGCGGTCTCCCGGGCGGCCTTGCGCGCCGCCAGCAGCGGGTAGAGCAGCAGCGAGGCGCCGACCACGATCAGGCAGTACACGACGGCCCTGGAGCCTTCCTCGTTGTACTGCTCGATGGCGGCCCAGACGCTGACGGCGGTCAGCGAGAAGGTGATCAGGCCGATGCTCCACCAGCCGCCGGGAATCCGGTAGGGGCGCTCCAGCTCGGGCTCGCGGATGCGCAGCGCGATCAGGGCGGCGACCTCCAGCAGGATGCCGATGTTGGTGAGGAAGACGTCGAAGATCACCAGGTTGCTGAAGCTGGAGAAGCAGAACAGCGCGTAGATGACGGACGATCCGATGATCGACGCGATCGGCATCTTGTAGCGCTTGCTCTCCTTGGAGACCCACTTGGGCAGGTAGCCGTCGTGCGAGAGCGCGGAGGGCAGCCGGGAGTAGGAGGCGAGCAGCGCGGAGAACATCGCGACCGAGGCGAACAGGCCGCCGATGGTGACGGTGTACTGGAGCCACGGGCCGGCGAGTTCGCCGGCGATGTCGGAGAACGCGCCGTCCTGCCAGCTCTTCCAGCCGTTCTCGCCGTCCGCGCCGACCGCGAGGGCGCCCAGCGAGGGCAGCAGGTAGCCGACGATGATCAGCAGGACGGACCAGAACAGCGCCTTGGGCAGGTGCTTCTTCGGGTTCTCCATCTCGCCGGCCACGGTGGAGACCGAGTCCCAGCCGGAGTAGTTCCACATCACGATGAACAGGCCGGAGCCGAAGGCGTTCCAGGTGGACTGGCCCTGTTCGGCGGTCAGCGAGGAGACCGGGTTGATGCCGTCGCTCAGCAGGTGGTAGGCGCCGATGGCGGTGAGGATCAGCATCGGGGTGAGGCAGATGATCGCGAACACCACGGAGGAGTCGCCGACCCAGCCCGCGCCCATCAGGTTCACCAGCGTGAAGACCACGATGACGCCGACGCAGATCGCCCAGTTCAGGTCGACCTGGATGCTGCCGATCTCGAACAGCACGTGCTTGCCGGGCGCGACGGCCCCGATCAGGCTGGACAGGTACGAGGTGAACATGACGGGGTACAGCGCCATGTCGACGAAGCTGCACACCCACTGCAGCACGCCCTGCTGGAAGGCCCAGAACCGGCCGAGGCCGCGCTTGACCCAGTGGTAGTACCCGCCCTCGACGGGGATGGCGGTGCCGAGCTCGGCGCACACCAGGGCGTGCGGAACGCTGTAGATCAGCGGGGCGATCAGGATCAGCAGGATGCCCATGCCGGGCCCGGAGGTCGAGAACAGCGGCTCGATTCCGTAGGCACCGCCCGAGACGCCGAAGAAGATCAGGGCGACCAGGGGAACCAGGCTCACGCGCTTGGGCGTTGCCCACCGGTTCTCCGGCGGGGCCACAGGGATGGCGGTCATTTTCACCTTGGCAATCGGGTTTCGGCACGAGTGTGAGGTGCACGAGTCTGGTCGCCACTGTGACGTACGACAATCGTTCAATCTGTCAGACGTCTTGTTGCCCCCCTGACACTCTGGCGGGCCCCGCCGAAAATCCGACGGGGCCACATCATCGCTGGTCAGAGCCGGTTAGCCAGTGTTCACGCACCGCAACCGGCGTCCGCGAGCACGAAATACCCGGCCGAGGTCTCCTTCAATGTGTGAGTCACGAACAGGTTCCACAGCCCCATGGTCTGGTTGGAGCCGTTGGCGTACGCGTACCCGCCGCTCTGGTGGGCGCGGCCTGCGGCGACCTGGTTGTAGTTGTTGTCGGTGAAGCACCGGGGCGTGAACACGCTCCCCGCAGTGGTCGCCGTCACGGCCGAACTCGCCGTCCCCACCACGCCGTTGGCGTCCACCGCCGCCACCGTGTACGCGTACCCGGTGCCCGCGCTCAGGCCGCTGTCGGTGTACGCGGTGCCGGTGGCGGCGCCGACCTGTGCGCCGCCCCGGTACACGGTGTAGGACGCCGCCCCGGCCACCGCGTTCCAACTCAGCGCGGCCGTGGTGTCGGTGGTGCCGGTGACGGCCAGCCCGCCCGGCGCGGGCAGCCGGGTGCCGCCGCCGTTGTCGCCGCCGCCGCTGCCGTCCAGCCCCCAGAACAGCCCCGTCCAGTACGACGAGCAGACGGTGTTCAGGAAGTAGGCGCCGCTCCGGCCGCAGTCGGCGGTGCCGCTGCCCGGGCTGACGGGCAGGCCGTGGCCCATCCCGGAGACGCTGTACAGCTGGACGGCCGGCCTGCCCGAGGCGTCGTTGTACTCGCTCAGCGTGGTGTTGCCGGGCAGCGACCGGGTGGCGGAGGCGGTCTGCGGGATGCCCCACACGTTGGTCCACTGGTCGCGCAGTTCGGTGGCGTTGACCGGGGCGACGGTGCTGTCGGAACTGCCGTGCCAGATCGCCACCCGCGGCCACGGCCCGGTCCAACCCGGGCTGGACGCCCGGACCTTGTCGCCCCACTGAGCGGGCGCCAGGTTCTGGTTGGCGTTCTGACAGCCGGACGCGGCGGCCTGCGTGGTGGCGCACTGCGCGGGCAGGCCGGAGGCGATCGAGCCGCCCGCGAACACGTCCGGGTAGTCGGCCAGCAGGTCGGCGGCCATGCCGGCGCCCGCGGACAGGCCGGTGACGTACACCCGTGACGGGTCGCTGCCGTACAGCGCGACCGCCTTGTCCACCATCTGCTTGACCGACAGCGCCTCGCCCTTGCCGCGGGTGTCCTTGGCGCTGTCGAACCAGGAGAAGCAGGACAGCGCGTTGTTGGTCGCGCCGGTCTGCGGGAAGACCACGGCGAAGCCCCAACGATCGGCGAGCTGCGCCCAGCCGGAGTTGTTGTAGTAGTCGCTCGCGGTCTGGGTGCAGCCGTGCAGCGCCACCACCAGCGGCTTGCCGGTGGCGAGCCCGCTCGGAACATAGCTGTACATCGCCAGGTTGCCGGGGTTGCTGCCGAAGCCGGTGACCTGCCCGAGTCCGGCGGCCGAGGCCTGCGGCGCGCCGGTCAGCAGGCCGGCGGTCAGCACGGCTCCCGCGACCAGCGCCTTCGCCCAGCGTCCGATCCGTCCCGCTCTGCTCGTGTGTCGTGCCATGTGGGGGCTCCGCTCTCGCTGTGTGCTCGCATGCCGGGGTGGGGGGTGGCCGAGCACGGTTGGCGTGAATCATCGGCGCGGTCCGGACGGCCGCCCATGGCCCGGTGCACCACCGCAGGCTCGAACGGCATGGTGGCGGCCACCATTGAGCCGCCGTCGGCGCGCCGCGCCGATCATCGGACGGGCACCGCCCGCGCCTCCCACACCCGGGGACCTCGCCCGGGTACCGTTCACCGGGTCATGCCCACGATCACCGACATGCCGGATCCGACGCCGCGCCGCACGGTTCTGAGCACCATCATCCTTTCGTCGCCGTTCCTGCTGATCGCCCTGGCGGCGGCCGCCGACACCGAGACCCCCGCCGGCCAGCGCTACGACCGCTTCGTGGTGGCCGCCCCCGCGCTCGCCGCCGCCAGCTGGGGCCCGGTCGGGACGCTGCTGATCGGCGCCCTCGCGATGCTGACGGAAGTGGTGCTGGCCCTGATCCGGGAGGGCCAGGTCGGCGCGTCCGCCGGCTCGGTGATCGCCGCCACTCTCACCGTCACCTTCGCGGCCGCCTACACCGCCGCCCAGCGGGTGCGCCGCGAACACGACCTGGCGCTGGTCCGCTCGGTCGCGCAGACCGCCCAGCAGGTGGTGCTGCGCCCGCTGCCGGACCGCATCAACGGCGTCGACCTTGCCCTCTACTACCGGGCCGCCGCCGAACAGGCGCAGATCGGCGGCGACCTGTACGAGGCGGTACGGACCCCGTTCGGGGTGCGGATCATCCTCGGCGACGTCCAGGGCAAGGGCCTGCCGGCGGTCGAGATGGCGGCGGCGCTGCTCGGCTCGTTCCGCGAGGCCGCGTACGACTGCAAGGACCTGCCGGCGCTCGCCAGCCGCCTGGAGACCGGCCTGCAGCGGTACGCCGAGCGGGCCAGCTCGCGGGACGCCTCCGAACGCTTCGCCACCGCCGTCCTGTTGGAGATCCCCGACGACCGCCCCGAGGCCCACCTGCTCAACTGCGGCCACCCGTCGCCCGTCCTGATCCAGCCCGACGGCGTGCGCCTGCTGGAGCCGGACACCCCGCTGCCGCCGCTCAACCTGTCCGCGCTGGTCGCCTCCGACTACCGCGCCACCACCGTCCCGTTCGGCCCCGGCGACCGGGTGCTGCTGTACACCGACGGCGTCTCCGAGACCCGCGACCGCGACGGCGAGTTCTACCCGCTCGCCGAACGCCTCGCCCGCTGGACCGCCGAACCCTCCGTCAAACTCCTCGACAGCCTCCGCCGTGACCTGCGCCGCTACTCGGGTGGCCCCGCCGACGACGACGTCGCCGCACTCCTCGCCGCCCGCTACACCCCGAAGGGCGGCCCCACCTCGAACTGACGGACGGTAACCTCGGGGGCCGCCGCCCGTCGACGAAGGAGCCCCCGGTGCCCGAGGACCGTGCCGTACCCCCGCTGCGGATCACCGTGTTCGGGGCAGGCAGCATCGGCTGCCGCCTCGGCGGGGCGCTGGCCGCCGTCGCCGACGTGACCCTCGTCGGCCGCCCCGCCGCGATGGCCGAACTCGACCGCGCCGGCCTGACGTTGACCGGGCCCGGGGACCGTCGCCTGCACACCCGGCCGGCCACCGCGACGGACGCCTCGGCCGCCGCCGGGGCCGACTACGTCCTGGTCACCGTCAAGTCCGCCGACACCACCGCCGCGGCCCGCGCCCTCGCCCCACACCTGGACCCCCGCACCACCGTCATCAGCTTCCAGAACGGCCTCCACAACGCCCGCCTGCTCGCCGACGCGCTCCCCGCCCACCGCGTCCTGGCCGGCATGGTCCCCTACAACGTCGTCCGCACCGCCCCCGCCGCCTTCCACCAGGGCACCCAGGGCCACCTGATGCTCGCCCGCATCCCCACCCCGCCGACGTCCCCCGCCGACCGGCCGCCCGCAGGGCAGAACCCCACCTCCGCGACGCAGCCCCCCGCCGCATCCGAGTCCCCCGACGCCGCATGGCCGCCGGCAGGGCAGAACCCCGCCCCCGCGACGCGGCCCCCCGCCGCATCCGAGTCCCCCGACGCCCGCCAGCCACCCGCAGGGCAGAACCCCACCGATCGCCTCACCGACGCCGACCAGCCGCCCGCAGGGCAGAACCCCACCCCCGCGACGCAGCCCCCCGCCGCATCACACTTCCTCCCCACACAGCAGCCGCCCGCAGGGCAGTCCCCCGTCTCCCCCACCTCCCCCGAACACGCCGCGTCCGCCGAGCAGTTCGCCTCGCGGTTCGCCGAGGCCGCTCGGGCCGCCGGTCTGCCGGTGGAACTGCGCGACGACATGCCGCAGGTGCAGGCGGCCAAGCTGTTGATGAACCTGAACAACGCGGTGAACGCCCTGTCCGGCCGCCCGCTGCGCGAACAACTCGGCAGCCGCCCCTACCGGTTGGTGCTGGCCCGCTGTCAGCGCGAGGGCCTGGCCGCACTGCGGGCGGCGGGTCTCCGCCCGGCCCGTCTCTCCCCCGTGCCGGCGGGGTGGATGCCGGCCGTCCTGCGCCTGCCGGACGCGCTCTTCCGCCGGCTCGCGGCGGCCAGTCTGCGGGTCGACGCGCAGGCCCGGTCCTCGATGTGGGAGGACCTTCAGCGTGGCCGCCGCACCGAGATCGACTCCCTCCAGGGCGAGATCCTGGCCCTCGCCGAACGCCACCGCCTGCCCGCGCCCGCCAACCGCCGCCTGCTGGAACTGGTCCGGGCCGCCGAGTCGTCCCCGACCCCGCCGTCCTGGTCCGGCCCGGACCTGTTGGCCGCCCTCGACGCTCAGGAGGGCTGACCGCCCGGATTCTCGACCCGCACGTTGTTGGTGCCCACCCGGCCGATCTGCAGCGCGATGCCGTGCACGTCGGCGCTGATCTCGTTGTGGATGGTGGTCACCTCGATCCGCGACCCGCCGCCCTGCGGGGCGATCTCGTCGAGCAGGGCGCGCAGTTCGGCGACGGCCGTCGGGTCCTCGCGCAGCACGGTGAGCAGGCGCTGTTCCCAGTCCTGCCGGACGTTCTCGCGGACCTCGGGCAGCTCGTTCTCCTCGGCGTCCAGCACCTCGGCGTAGGCGAGTTCGATCCGCGCGGCCTCCACCCGGCTCTCCCGCCCCCGGGTGAGCAGCCGCCCGACCCGGTCCCGCACCTGCCCCCACAGGTCGGTGGCCACCGCGCCGACCAGCGCCGTCGCCCCCGAGGCCGCCAGCTCGGCCAGTTCGGTCCCCACCATGTCCGCCGCCACCCCTCGTCGTTCCTGCTCTGCCGCCCCTAGCCTAGTGACCCGAACCGTCAACCCGCCCACTCCTCCCGGAAGCTGACGCCATGACCACCCGATGGACCACCCACGGCGTCGAGCTCCTCCCCACCACCGTCCGCAAGCACTTCCGCCCGGACGCGGACGGCGATCCGTCCCGCGAGTGGCGGGCCCTCACCCTCCTCGACCAGCACGCCCCCGGCCTCGCCCCGCGCCCCCTCTCACTCGCCGCCCACACCGTCACCATGACCAGACTCCCCGGCGTACCCCTGCGCGGCACCGACCTCACCCCCACGCACCTCGACGCCCTGGCCCACGCCACCGACCGCCTCCTGCACGCCGTCCCGTCCGACGTCGCCGCCCGACTCCCCGCACGACGCTGGGACGTCGCCGCTTCGGTGGCCGCGATCCGACACCGCACCCGGCACGCCTCGGCCCCGGCGCTCACCGCCGGCCTGCGCTGGCTGGCGGACGCGGAGCCCGAGCTGTTGGCGGGCAGCGCGGTGGCGGTGCCGGTGCTCGGACAGGCGGACGGCAACCTCGCCAACTTCCTCTGGGACGGCGCCGAGGTACGGCTGGTCGACTTCGAGGACTCCGGACGCAGCGACCGCCCCTACGAACTCGCCGAGCTGGTCGAGCACATCTCCACCTGGGTCGACACCGACCTCGACGCCCCGGCCTTCCTCGCCCGTTTCACCCTCTCCCCCGCCGACGACGCCCGTCTTCTCCAGTGCCGCCGCCTGTTCGCCCTCCTCTGGCTGGTCTTCCTCACCACCGACCCGGCCACCGAGGCCCGCAACCCGCCGGGCACCGCCGCCCGCCAGGCCGCCCGCCTGCTCGCGCTCCTCGACCGCTGAGACGCCGAACACCGAACGCCGACGGCCGACCGCCGACCGGTCCGTCAGCCCGCCGTGCTCGGCTACTGAAGCGTCTTCTTCAGCACCGTCGAACTGTGACGAACCGTCATCCCCGCCTTCAGGTACAGGTCCAGCGCCCCGGTCGCCGAGTGCGTCCACAGTGTGCAGCTGCGCAGGCCCGCGTCGCGGCAGGCGTGGAAGGTGTGGCGGAGCAGGTGGCGGGCGATGCCGCGGTGGCGGTGGGCGGCGTGGACGGCGACGTTCTCCACGTAGCCCTCGCCGGTGGCGGGAAGGCCGAGGGACAGGGCCGCGCCCACGAGGTGGCCGTCGGCGAAGGCGAGGGGTGAGCGTTCGGCGGCGAAGCTGTCGCGGCGCACGGTGTGGGCGGCCCATTCGTCGAAGTCCTTGCGGCGCTGCTGCCATTCGTCGAACGCGTCCTCGACGAGCCGGTGCGCGGCCCGCTCGTCGGCGGCGTCGCCCGCGCGGAAGGGCCGTACCGTGATGCCCTCGGGCGCCGGCGGCAGCGCGTGGGGCAGGTCGTCGAGGTCGATGGCGAGCAGCCAGCTGGTCGCGTCGGCGCGGAAGCCGCGGGCGCGGAGCAGCGCGGTGGCGGCGGTGTCGCGGTCCGGGACGATCTGGGCGAGTTCGGCAGTGCCGCGTTCGCGGGCGCGTTCCTCGATCCATCGCAGCATCGCGGTGCCGATCCCGCGCCCGCGGTGTGCGGGGTGCACGTCGGCGTCGGTGCGCCGGTCCGTCCAGGCCCAGGCCGCGAGTTCGCCGTCGGGCGCGTGCACCAGCAGGGTGTCGGTGACGGGATCGAGCCCGGGCCGGGCGAGGACGGTCGCGATCGCGCCGCTGTCGCTCACCGCGGTGCCGCCGAGGGCGCGTTCGCATGCGTTGACCAGCTGCTGGACCGCGTACAGATCGGTCGCCGGCTCGAGCGCCCGCGCGGTCCACCCTTCGGGAAGTACTGCCTGCGCCATCGAGTGATCACCTTCCTCGGAATTGACGGTCCGTCATATTCCGTGCACCAGCGCGGGCAACTCCCGCATGTCGGAGAACAGGACAGTACCGTCCCCGGCGAGCGCCTCCACCCCGGTCGGCCCGCCGGTGTAGCCGAAGCACCGCATGCCCGCGGCCCGCGCGGCCCGGGTGCCGGGCCCGCTGTCCTCCACGACGGCGCACGCCTCGGGCGGGTAGCCCATCCGCTGTGCGGCGTGCAGGAACAGGTCGGGCGCGGGCTTCCCCCGGGCGACCTCGCTCGCGCTGTGGATCCGTCCCTCGAAGTGCTCGTACAGGCCGGTCCGGCCGAGCGTGTGCCGCATCTTGGCGTGGCTGCCGCTGGAGGCCACGCAGGACTGCAGTCCGAGCCCGGCCAGTGCCTCCACGATGCCGTCCACCGGGGCCAGTTCCGCGTCGACGAGCTCCCGGTGGCGCTGCTCGAACCGCTGCTCCCACTCGGCGGCGGCCTCCGCGCCCAGCCGTTCGGCGACCACCTGCCAGCCGGCGGCGTGCGACCGCCCGATGAAGTGCCGGACGACCTCGGCCTCGCTGAGCGGCCATCCGAGTCGGGCGCCGACCTCCCGCTGCACGCGTACCGCGATCCGCTCGCTGTCCACCAGGACGCCGTCGCAGTCGAAGATCACCAGCTCGACCGGGCTGCTCGATGCGATCATCCGCTCAGCATATTGCGCGGGCTCGAACGGCCTTCCCCGCCACGGAAATTGAGTTGCCGTCGTCCGGAGCATCGATCACCATCGCCGCATGGACTTTTAGTGGATGCCACGCAGTATCAGCAGCTCTGTCGCGCGACCGCCCTCGCCGCCCTCTGCCGGGCCCCGGGGCGATGATTCGCGCCCTCGTGTGCACCCGCCGAACCGCGGGGGCCCGGTCCGGCCTGCGCGCCGGCCGCTGAGCGCCCCTGCCGAGTCCTGAAAGCAAATCGACCTTCATGCATACCGATCGCAAGGCCCTGTGGGCCGTGCGCCAGTCCGCCCTGCCCGCCGTCGTCCGTCCGTGCCCGGACTGCCCCGGCACCCGGCACCGCCCTTCGGGGAAGATCCGGGTCAACGCGAGTGGCAAACTCCTCGACGTGTGGCTGCTGTTGAGCTGTGTCAACTGCGACCGCACCTCGAAGGTGCCCGTCCACGAACGCGTGCACGTCTCCACGCTGGAGCCGTCCCGCCTGGTGTCGTACGAGAACAACGACCCGGCCGCGGTGCGGGAACTGACCATCAGCGCCTCGCTCGCCGCCAGGAACAACTACCGCCTGGACTGGGACGGCACCTGGGAGTTGGACGTCCGCACGCCGCTGTACGCGCTCGACTCCGTCGCGCCGCTGCGGATACGGGTCGTCTTCGACCTGCCCGCGCCGGTCCGGGTGGAGCGGCTGCTGATGCTCGGGCTCGGCCTCAGCCGGCCCCGGGTGCGGCGGATGCTCGCCCACGGCCTGGTGCTGCTGCCGCCGGGCCTGGGCACCAAGGCGCACCGGGGCTTCGAGTTCACCCTCCACCGTCCCGCCACGCCGCCGTCCGTCTCCGCCGCCGAAGTGCCGGCCCTCGCCCGGTGGCCGCACTCGGAGCCCCTCGGGGCGTAACGTCACGGCCTCCCGGGGCGGCGTCGACACCCGCCCCGGGAGGCTGTGCCTCCCGCATCTCAGCCGAGCGTCAGCCAGGTGATCCCGGCGCGCTTCACCTCGGTCTGCTCGGCCTCGTCCAGTTCGGCCCGCCCGGTCGCCTTGCGCAGCAGCGTCGCCCGGTCCCAGCCGAGCGCCGCCCGCACCGACGCACCGTCGGCCTCCGTCAGCAGCAGGGCTTCCAGCACGTCGGAGGCCTGGTCCGTCAGCCAGGCCGGCCGACCGAGCGCATCGGCCAGGTCGAGCGCGTGCACGGCGAGCTCCACCACCCGGGTGATCATGAACTCGGTGAGCAGCATGGGGTCGCCGTGCCGGGTGCGCACCACCCGCGTCCCGGCCTCCGCCCCGAACCGGGCCGCGACCTCCCGCCAGGTCCGCCCGAACTCGCCGACGGGATCGGCGCCTTCGCCGGCCGTGTCCCTGGCGAGCGCGATCCGTGCGCTGTTGGCGGCGGCGTCGAACCGCTCGTCGGGACGGTAGTACCCGACGGCGTCGACCTCGGCCCGCTCGGGTTCGGGCGCGGCCAGCATCGCCTCCACCCGTCCGACCGCGACCCGCACGTGCGACAGCAGTTCCACCGCCGTCCACGGCTCGCACCGGGTGGCCCGCGCCCACTCCCCGTCCGGCAGGCCGGCGATCGCTGCCCCGAGCGCCTCGGCCTCGGCCCGGAGCGCCTGCTCCACAAGTTCCTTCTGCATACCGACGCACGCTACCCGCGCCCCACCGCGCGTCCGGCACCGCCCGTCGCCCGTCGCCCACCGCCCGTCCGGCAGCGCGGGGTGCGGGTCAGCTACGGCTCGGTGTCCGGATGGCCAGCACCGCCATGTCGTCGTGGCCGTCGCCGGGGTGCCGGTCGGCGAGGATGCGCACCAGTTCGTCGAGCGGCCGGTCGGCGTGCGCGGCGGTGAGCCGGGCGAGCGCGTCGAGGCCGTCGTCGATGTCCCGGTCGGGGCGTTCGACCAGGCCGTCGGTGAAGAACACCACGGTGGCGCCGCTCGGCAGCGGATCGGTGTGGTCGGGCCGGGGCACGGCGGGGTCGACGCCGATCGGGATGCCGGGCTCGCCCTCCAGGTACCAGGTCCGCCCGTCCGGGCCGAGGACCAGCGGCGGCGGGTGCCCGGCGGTGCTCCAGTGCATCGTCCAGCCCGGGCCGGCGGCGGGCTCGATCCGGGCCAGGCACGCGGTGGTGACCGGCAGGTCGGTGATGTCCTCCACGGTGCGGTCGAGTTGGGTCAGCACCGAACTGGGCGGGCTGCGACGGTCGTACAGCAGCGCGCGCAGCATGTTCCGAGCCTGCGCCATCGCGGCCGCCGCGTGCAGATCGTGGCCGACCACGTCGCCGATGACGGCGGCGCACGCCCGGTCCGGGAGGATGACGGCGTCGTACCAGTCGCCGCCGACGCCCGCCGGCTCGGCGGCGGTCCGATACACGGCGGCCCCTTCGAACGGCGCCAGGTCGGGCAGCGTCGGCAGCAGCAGCCGCTGGAACTGCGCGGCGCTGTCCCGCATGTAGCCGAACAGCCGGGCGTTCTCGATCGCGATGCCGGCCGCGCCCGCGAGCGCCCGCACCACCTCCTCGTCCGCCTGGTCGAACGGCCGCCCGTCGCGGCGCTCCGACAGGTACAGGTCGCCGTAGATCTCGCCCCGGACGGTGATCGCCACGCCCAGCAGCGTCCGCATCGACGGATGGCCCGGCGGGAACCCCACCGACGACGGGTGCGCGCCGATGTCCGCCACCCGCAGCGGCTCCGGATGCCGGATCAGATGCCCCAACACCCCGCGCCCGCTCGGAAAGTCGATCCCCGCCAGCGCCGCCCGTTCCTCCTGCGACAGCCCCGCCGTGACGAACTCCTGCAGCCGGTCCCCCGACGGCGCCAGGATCCCGAGCGCGCCGTACCGCGCCCCGGCCAGTTCCATCGCCGTCGTCACGATCCGGTGCAGCACCACCGGCAGGTCCAGGTCGCCGCCGATCGCCAGCACCGCCGACAGCAACCCCTGCAGCCTGTCCCGCGCGGCCGCCAGCGCATGCAGCTGCGCCGCGATGTCGTCCACCCGCTCCCCCGCCACCGGCACCTGCTCCGACATCGGCGTCACCTCGCTCACCGCCCCCACGGTACGCACCCCGCCACCCTCCACCCCGGCCAACACGCGCTGCGCCCCCGCACCGCGCCGCCGTCGACGCCGCCCACGCGCTCATCAGGTCGAGGTGGCCGGCGAGCGGGTTGCCGTCACGGTGGTTCTCGACCGAGCGGTGGCGCGAGTTGGCGTAGACGTCCAGCAGGGCGGCACCGGGTCGGCCGTCGCCTCGGCGACGAATGCCGCGAAGTCCGGTGTCACGTCAGCTCCTTGTGCATCAGCGTGCACATCGTCTCGTACCGTTGGAGGGAGCCGTCCTCGGCCTCCACGTCCCAGGAGTCGAGTTCGCAGCCGAAGGCGCGGTAGCCCAGGCGTTCGTAGAGGGCGCGGGCGCGCGGGTTGTTCTCCTCGACGCCGAGTTCGGCGCGGGTCAGGCCGCGGACGCGGATCCGCTGCTCGGCGGAGCGGATCAGCAGGGTGCCGATCCCGCAGGACTGCAGGGCCGGATGGACGCCGAGCTGCCAGAGCGTGCCGGCGCCGGGCTTGACGGTGTAGTCGATGCCGCCGACCGCCACCGGGTGCCCGACCGGCGTGCACACCGCCAGGTAGTCGATCTCGCCCGCCTCGGCGCGGCGGATCTGGTGGAGGAGCTCGCGCACGTGCTTGGGGGAGCCCGCCCAGCCGCAGGACGGCAGGTCCGCCTCGGTGAGGCCGCGCACCGACAGGTGCAGGCTGATCTCGGTCATCGGCGCATCCCTTCGACTCCGACAGCGACCGACCGGCTCCCATTGCAGCAAGCCGGTCCCCGTGCCGTCCAAGGGGTTTCGGACCGGCCGTGACGTTCGCCGGAAGGGTTTGCGCTCGCGACTGGGCCGGGCGTCGGCCTCGGGTCGGGCGTCCGGGGCAGCACGGCCAGGTCGAGCACGTCCGCCGTCGTGAACGTCGCACCCGATCAATTCGGTTGAACGGCCGACGCACTGTCCGAGACAGTGGCGTGCACCCGAACCGAGCTGGTCGCGGAGTGCGCAGCGCCCTCTCGACCCAGGAGACAGCATGACCGCGGTCCGACCCGAGCCCATCCCCACCGAGCGGCTGATCCTGCTGCCCCTGCAGGTCTCGCACGCCGACGAGATGGCCGCCGTGCTGTCCGATCCCGCGCTGCACGCCTTCATCGGCGGCGCCCCCGACACCGCCGACGCCCTCCGCGCCCGCTACGAACGCTGGTCGGCCGGCTCCCCCGACCCCGCCGAGTCCTGGTGCAACTGGGTGATCCGGCTCCGCGACGACGCCTGCCTGGTGGGCACCGTGCAGGCGACGGTCACCGCCGACGACCGCGGGGCCACCGCCGAGATCTCCTGGGTGGTGGGCACCCCCTGGCAGGGCCGCGGCATCGCCACCGAGGCGGCCCGCGGCCTCGTCGACTGGCTTCGGCAGCTCCCGGTGCACACGGTCGTCGCCCACATCGACCCCGACCACCGGGCGTCCGCAGCCGTCGCCACCGCCGCCGGCCTCACCGCCACCGACCAGTGGCACGACGGGGAGATCCGGTGGCACCTGACCACCGGCTGACCCTGCCTCTCGACGACGACCGTTTCGTCCGTGCCCTACTGGGACGTCCTCCGCCCGGCCCTCGACTCGCCCGAGGCCGACCCCGATGTCCTCCTCCACTGCCGCGACTTCCTCCACGCGCTCACCGTGAGTCGGCGCAGCGAGGTACGGCAGGCCGTCGAGATCCGTGTCTGGGAATGGCTGCTGGCACCCGAGCGGGAGCTCCTCGGGTACGACGGCGCACGCTGAAGGCCCGTCAACTCCGCCCCGATCGAACGCAGTTGCGGCATACCCCTCGTGACGGTGATGTCGGAAAGCTGCCAGCCCCCGTCCACCGGTCCTGCTGAACTGGCCGGACCTCACCAGGCCCGGCACAGGACGGACTTCATGACCTCGACCACCACTGCCTCGCACCCCGGCGCGGCCGACCGCCGCCCGGCCCGATCTCCCGCGCGGCAGTGGCTGCCGGTGTGGGCGGTCATGCTGGGGATCTTCTCGATCGTCACGACCGAGATCCTGCCGATCGGCCTGCTCACCACGGTCGGCGCCGACTTCGCCGTCTCCGACGGGATGGCGGGGCTGATGATGACGATGCCCGGGGTCCTCGCGGCGGTCTCGGCGCCGCTGGTCACCGCGGCCACCGCGCGCTTCGACCGCCGGGCGATGCTGTGCGCGTTCATGGCGCTGCTGGCGCTGGCGAACGGCCTGGCTGCGGTGGCGCCGGTCTTCTGGCTGGTGCTGGTGTCGCGCGCGATGGTGGGCGTGACGATCGGCGGCTTCTGGTCGATCGGGGCCGGTCTCGCCGGGCGGCTGGTGCCTGTGCACGCGGTCGGACGGGCCGTCTCGGTGATCTTCTGCGCCGTCCCGCTGGGGTCCGTGCTCGGGGTTCCCGTCGGAACGTTCATCGGCAGTGCGGCGGGCTGGCGGACGGCGTTCGCCGTCATGGGCGCGCTGGCGCTCGGCGTGTTCGTCCTCCTCCTGCTGGCCGTGCCGCCGCTGCCGCCGACCGAGGTCACCCGTCTGAGCGTGCTGGGCGGACTGTGCAGCCGGCTGAACGTCCGCTTCGCCCTGCTGCTGACCTTCCTCGTCGTACTGGCCCACTTCGGGGCCTACACCTACGTGACCCCGTTCCTCGAACAGGTGACGCGGGTGGGTCCGAGGGCGATCACCGCATTCCTGCTGCTCTACGGAGTGGCGGGCGTCCTCGGCAACTTCCTCGGCAGCGCGCTGATCGCCCGCCGCCCGCGGGCCGGCTTCGGTGCGGCGGCCGCCCTGCTCGGCGCTGCCGCGCTCCTCCTGCCGGTCCTGGGCCACTCGCCGGCCGGCGCGCTGGCGCTGCTGTTCGTCTGGGGTGTCGCCTACGGCGCCGTCCCCGTCTCCTCGCAGACCTGGTTCGCCAAGGCGGCGCCGGACGCGCCCGAGGCGGCTTCGGTGCTGTTCACGGCCTCGTTCCAGGCGACGATCTCGCTCGGCGCGCTGGTCGGCGGAGGCGTCGTGGACCTCACCTCGCCCGCCGCGGTCATGACCTTCGGCGGCATCACGGCCGGACTCGCCGTGCTGGCCGTGTGCGCCCACTTCGTCCGCGGCCTCAGCTGGCCGCCCGCGCCCTGAGGCGGGTCAGCGGTCCCAGGAGCGCGGCCGTTCCATGGCCTCCCACTCCGGGCGGAGCAGGGAGAGCACCGCGAGATCGAGCCGCCGCCCCCGGTGGATGCACGCGGAGCGCTTGACGCCCTCGTGCGTGAAGCCGGCCCCGGCGAGCGCGGCGAGCGCCGGGGCGTTGGTGGTGTGCGGGTCCGCATCCAGGCGGTACAGCGGGAGTTCGCCGAACGCGAAGTCGACCGCGGCATCGACGGCGGCCCGCGCGTAGCCGCGGCCGCGGTGCTCCGGGTCGACGAGGAACCGGATGCGGGCGGTGCCGTCGGCCATGCTCTGATCGCCCAGGAACACCGCGCCCACCGGGGTGCCGTCCTCCCGCAGGACGAGGAAGTTGTCCTGGTTGGTGTCCTCGATGTCGCGCTCGATCCGCTCGCGCATCGCCGACAGCGGCGTCGGCCAGTTCCCCCACTCGTAGGCCACCGACGGCTCGTTCCACCAGGCGTGCAGCAACTCGGCGTCGTCCACGTCGATCGGCGCGAGGGTGATGGCGGGCAGGGCATTACTGGTCATGCGCGGATGGTAGGACACCCCCCTCCCGTTGATCACCCGGTTTTCCGCCCGCCGTCACGGCAGCGCGAAGCGCCACATGTCGCGCGGTTCGCCGGCGACCTCCTGGTATGCGGGCACCAGCGTCTCGCGACGGTAGCCGGCCTTCTCGGCGGTGCGCAGCGAGCCGGCGTTCCACGGCTCCACGAACAACTCGACGCGTGGAAGCGCCAGTTCGCCGAGCGCCCACGCCGTGACGGCGTTCAGCCCGGCGAGCGCGACGCCCCGGCCCCGCGCGCCGGCCGCCACCCAGTAGCCGGCGGTGGCGAAGCCGCGCAGCGGCAGTTCGCCGACCCACAGCCCGACGTTGCCGACGGCCCGCCCGTCGGGCGCCTCGATGACGAACGGGTAGCCCGTCCCGATCTCGGTGCGCATCCACTGCCGCCGCACGAACGCGTCCGCCTCCGCGTCCGAGTAGGGCGCGGGCACGGTGGTGATCAGCGGAATGTACGGGTCGACGGAGACCTCCCGCAGCAGCTCCCGGTCCGTCAACTCCCAGCGGCGCAGCCGGAATCCATTCTCCGCCGCGATCTCCGGCATCACCCTGGGCAGCATCTCCACCGGCCCATCCTGTCCCACCCGCCGCACCGGCAGCCAATCGGTTTCGCGACCGCCCGACGGCTCGGCGGCTCCGGGCGTGTCGCTACGGTCGGGCGGACCGGTCCGGGTACGGCCGGAACTGGAGCTGGAGCGGCGGAGCCATGTCGCCGAACGGCTCGAAGAACGCGCTCGACCGTCGCACCTCTCCCGTCGCGCAGGCCCGAACGCCCGAGTGCGACGCGGTGAGCCAGGGGCGCGTGTCCCCGCCGAGGTCGCCGCCGGCGAGGACGACCGTCGCCAGGTCGTACCGCGATTCGGCGGCCCGGGCCAGTGCCGTCAACTTCTCCACCAGCACCGCGCGTCGGCCCGACGCCGAGGGGCGGCGGCCCAGCGCCCCGACCGCTGCGGCGGCGCAGCTCCGCCGGCGGGCCCGGTCCGACGCGAGGTGCGGCAGTGCGCGCCGCAGGAGGGCAGGCTGTAGGTCGTGGCACGCCAACGCCGCCCGGTCGAGGACGAGTTCGCCCAGCCCGGTGCCGTCGCTTCACCGCCGGGCCCGGCCGTCGGCGTCGGCTGCCAGGTAGCTGGCGGTCCGGGCCCGCAGCTCGGCTGCACGGTGCTCGACGCAGGCGCGGACCTCCTCCTCCCGTCCGCCGAGGTCGCCGACGGCGGCGACCGCGTACAGGTGGGCGAGCATCCCGTCCCCCGGCGTGGGATCGTCCGGCCCCGGCCGCGGGTCGTCCAGCAGCTGGGCGACGACCGAAGCGGTGGGGGCCGTCGCGGGCCACGCCTTGCCTTCCCGGCGGAGCGTCGCCGACCACAGGTGCGTGTATCCGTCGCAGGAGGCGCGCGCGCCACCATGACACCGAGGCTGGCAGGGCCCCGATGGCCCCGCTCCCTACACTGCCCCGGGTGAACATCGGCGATCTCGACTGGCAGGAACGGCACCTGGGCGGCGTCCTGCCGCGCCTGGTGGATGCGCTGTTGCAGCGCGGTGAGCTGGAGTTGGTCGTACAGGCTGCCCACGAGCGCCCGGACTGGTTCTGTGCACGGGCCGCGGCGCAGCAGCTGTGTGCGGCGGGCGAACCGGGGCGGGCGTGGGCGGTGCTGGAGCCGTTCGCCCGCACCGGGTGGCTGCCGGCGGTGTCCGGCGCGGTGGTTGCGCCGGCGCGGGCGGGTCGCGCCGCCGAGGCGCTCGCCCTCGTCCCGGACGTGCCGACCCAGCGGGCGGAGTACCGGCGCCGCTGGGGTCGCTGACCCACACCCGCCGAACAGGACCTGTCAGCTTTTCGCATGACAGATCGTCAGATCGGCGTAGGGTGCGAAGAATCCACCACGCACCACGCCTCAGGGGGGCACCACCATGACCGATTCGCCGCTGCTCGACGTCCTGGCCCGCTTCCGCCGGGCCATGCTCGCCATGGACGCCGATGCGCTCGCCGATCTCTACGCGCCGGACGCCGTCCACGAGTTCCCGTTCCGTTCCCCGGGCTTTCCGGCACGCTACGAGGGGCAGGACGCGATCCGAGCGGGCTACGGGGCCGCGTGGTCGGCGACTCCCGCCCGGCCGACGGAGATCGAGGCGACCGGCCTGCACCACTCCACCGACCCGGAGGTGCTCGTCGTCGAGCAGACCGTGCGCGGCGAAATCGAGGGTGTGGACGGCGAGTTCGCCGTCGCGGGGCTGCTGGTGATCCGGGTCCGCGACGGCCTGATCGTCCACGCCCGCGACTACATGGACGGCCTCGCCATGTCCGGCGGGCTCCGCGACCGCACCGAGTGAGCCCTGCGGGCCGCCGCGGCGCATGAGCACGCCCGGGCCCGCGGCGCAGCAACGTCACCGGCCCGGATCTCCGCGCAGCGGTCGTCGCAGCGCGGCGGACCCCGAACCCGTTCGACCCTCTCCTCCTGCTCCCCGACGGGGGCCACGTACCCGACGACGCCCCGCCCGGCGTCCTCGCCCAGCGCCCGCCTCCGCACCCCGCTGCGGGCCGCCGCCCCGGGAGGAGCGTCAACCGACCGACAGCTTGCGCAGGTTGCGATCGAAGACGGTGAGCAGCAGGAACACCGCGGCGGCGGCCAGCATCACCAGCGCCAGCCGGTGCATCCCGGCCGTGCCGGCGTGCGTGCCGTACGCGGCGGCGGTCGCGGCGGCGGCGACCATCGAGCCGAGGTAGGCGAAGGTGCGCAGTAGGCCGGCGGAGGAGCCGGTGCGGGCGGGGTCGGTCTGCCGGAAGACGGCGTTCTGCAGGGCGAGTCCGTTGGCGCCCTGTGGGATGCCGAAGACGACGGCGAGCAGCAGCAGCGCCCACAGCGGGCTGTGCACGCCGAGGAGGAGCATCAGCGCGCAGGCGGCGACCTGGCCGATGCCGCCGATCAGCAGGGTGGCGCGGATGCCGCCGCGGCGGCCGGCGAGGACGGAGACGCCGATGCCGACCAGGAAGGTGGGGGCCTGGACGAGTCCGGCCTGCAGGGGTGTCAGGCCGAAGCCTTCCTCGGTCCACTGGGCGAAGCCGTACAGGAAGGCGTACGCGCCGATGTACGCGGCGAGCGCGCGGGCGTAGGTGAGCAGCAGCGGGGCGTTGCCGCCGAGCACCTTGAGGTCGATGAACGGTTCGGCGGCGCGGCGTTCCCGGACGGTGAAGGCGGCCGCGGCGGCGACGGCGGTCACCGGCAGGTACCAGCGGTCGGGGTGCGGGTTCATCAGGAACAGCAGCAGTGTCAGCAGCAGGACGGCGAACAGCGCCATGCCGGGCAGGTCGATGCGCTGCACCAGTGCGCCGCGGCGTCGCGCGGGGTCGGCGGGTTCCGTGCGGGGCAGGCGGAGCGCGCCGAGGACGACGGCGAGGACGGACAGCGGGACGTTCAGGGCGAAGGTGGCGCGCCAGCCGCCGAGGCTGGTGAGCAGGCCGCCGAGCAGCGGGCCGATCACGGCGACGGTCTGGTTGGCGACGGCGAGCAGGGTGAGGATGCCGGCGGGGCTGTCCTGTCCGGTGCGGCGGGACTCGGCGCGCAGCAGGGCCATCGCGGCGGGGTAGCCGGCGCAGGTGCCGAAGCCGAGGACGACCCGGGAGGCGATCAGCACCCCGAGGTTGGGGGCGAGGGCGCCGACGACGCCGGCCACGCCGACCAGGGTGGTCGCGGACAGGAACAGCCGGCGCGGCCCGAACAGGTCGATCAGTCGGCCGACCACGGGCTGTCCGAGCGCGGTGGCCAGGTACAGCGCGGACACCAGCCAGGCGGTCTGCGCGGGCGAGGCCCCGAGCGCGGCGCCGATCGGGACGAGCGCGACGGCGATGATCGTGGAGTTGATCGGGTTGAGGACGGATCCCAGCACCATCGGCGGGACGAGTCGCCGGTCGAGGGCCGGCGCCTGTGCGGCGGCCTCGCCCCGCTCGGCGGTGCTGCGGCTGGTCATGGGCGGTCCCCCGGGGGTCGGTTCGGGCGTGCGCGTGCGGCGGGATCCGCCGGAATCGGCCCCCTCGGACCCGGAGGAGTCGGCGCCGTCAGTCGTGCCCGAGCCGCTCCAGGACGGCCATCGCCGCGATCACGGTCTGCCGTTCCGCCTCGGTGCACTTGGCCTGGAGTTCGGCGGCCAGCCATTCGCCGCGCGCCCGCCGCCCGTCCTCGGCGCGGCGGCGGCCCTCGTCGGTGAGGACGATCAGCATCCGGCGGCCGTCGTCGGGGTCGCGGCGGCGTTCGACCAGGCCCTGCGCGGTGAGGGCGGCGATGGTGGTGGCCATCGACTGGTGGCGCATGCCTTCGGCGACGGCGAGGTCGCTGGTGGTCAGGCCCTGGCCGTCGCTGTCCAGCAGCCGTCCCATCGCGGACGCCTGGGTGAGCGTCAGGTCGCCCGTTCCGGCGGCGGCCCGGATGCGACGGCGCAGTCGGCCGATCACCGATCGCACCTGCTGCGAGGCCTGCACGGCGGACGGCGTGGCCTCCCGGTCTTCACTCATGGGGTCAGCCTAGGTTCCCGGCGACCGAATGTACAGTTTTCCTGTACATTCCCGGCCGCCGGGAACACCGGATTCCGCTTCACGCCCGCCGGGGGCTCACGGGGCTCACTTCGGCGCCCGGAAGCCGCCCATCTCCGCTTCGAGCAGCTCGGCCAGCCGCAGCGGGGTGCGGTCCTCGAGCATCGGGCCGATCAGCTGCACGCCCACCGGCAGGCCCTCGGGCGACGGCCCGGTCGGCACGGCGGTGGCGGGCAGGCCGGGCATGGTCGCCAGGCCTGCCCAGACCAGCTGGTCGAAGTACGGGTACCCGGTGCCGTCGATGTCGAGCACCCGCCGCAGCGGGTCGGGGTGGTGGTCGTGCGGGAACGCGGGCGTCGGCGTGATCGGGCACACCACGACGTCGTACTCGGCGAACAGCTGCCGCCAGCCCTGCCGGTGGAGTTCGCGACGGGCGTTCACCGCCATCCAGTCGCCGTGGCCCATCACCATGCCGCGCAGCCGCGCCGCGTCCAGGCTCCGGTCGTCCGGGCTCAGCCGGGCGGCGCGGGCCCGCAGCTGTTCGAGCGTCTCGATCGGGAAGTGCGCGGTGGAGCCGGAGAACAGCAGTTGCAGGTAGATCCCCGCGGCGTCGGCGAGGTCGGGCAGCAGCGGGCTGTGCCGGTCGACCCGGGCGCCGGCGCGGTCGAGGGTGTCGGCCACCCGGTTCAGGCCCGCCCGGACGGCGGCGCCGGTCGGGATGAACGGGTGGTCCTCGACGACCAGGACCCGGAAGTCGGCCGTTCGCTCGTGGCGGGCGGGCGGCAGCGTCACCCGGTACGCCACGCCGCGGGTCAGCGGGTCCGGTTCGGCCATCACGTCGAGCAGCAGCGACAGGTCGCGGGCGGTGCGCGCCATCGGGCCGACGACGGCGAGGTCGTGCTCGGTCGGCAGGGCCGGCCCGGGCGGCGGGACCATGCCGCGGCTCGGCGCCAGTCCGAGGCTCGGCTTGTGCGCGTAGATCCCGCAGAAGTGCGCGGGGGTGCGCAGCGAACCGGCGAGGTCGGAGCCGATGGACAGTGCGCCGAAGCCGGACGCCAGCGCCGCCGCCGAGCCGCCGGAGGACCCGCCGGAGGTGCGGCCGCGGTCCCACGGGTTGTTGGTGGTGCCGTGGATCTCGTTGAAGGTCTGGATGTCCTGCAGCCCCAGGGGCACGTTGGTCTTGCCGAGCACCACCGCGCCCGCGCCCTTGAGCCGCGCCACTTGGAGCGCGTCCTCGGCCGGCCGGAAGTCCCGGTACGGGGGCATGCCCCAGCTCGTGGGCAGCCCGGCGACGTCGAAGCACTCCTTGACCGTCACCGGGACGCCGAGCAGCGGCCTGTCCTCACGACGGGCGCGGGCCTCGTCGGCGCTGCGTGCGGCGGCCCGCGCCCGGTCGAAGTCCGGCAGGCAGATCGCGTTGATCGGCTTGTCGTCCCGCTCGATGGCGGCGATCGCCGCGTCGGTCAGTTCCGCCGACGTCACCTCACCCGCGCGCAGAGCGGCGAGGAGCTGTTCGGCCGATTGAAAGTTCCACTCCATGAATCCGACCGTACTGACCCCTCGACGAGGGCACGAAAAACTGATTCGCACAACGAGGAAAGAGCCCGAGTATCCGCCAATTCGGCACCCGGAGACGGAAGTTCACTCCGCCCCGGGGTGCCTTCAGGCGAGTTCCAGTCCGTAGTCCGCCAGCCAGCCGCGCACCTGGGAGCGTTCGGCATGGGCCAGCGAACCGCCCGTGAAGCGCGGGTCGTCGGTGACCTCGGCCAGGCAGCCCGCCGGAGGCACGAACGTCTCTGCGTCCTCCGTGGTCTCGAACTCGGCCTCCGCCAGCACCAGTCCGAGCAGCCGGCCGTCGAAGACGTCGATGCCCAGCGGCGGGACGCTCAGCCGGGTCTTGGTCAACTCCCGCCCCGGCAACGCGTCCAGCAGCAGCGAGTACTCCTCGCCGGACAGGTACATGTTGGTGATCAGGCCCTGCACGGCGCCGGTGGTGCCGGGTGGCGCCGGGGTCTTCTGGGTCAGTTTGTGGGCGCACTCCCCGGTGTCGATCCGTTCGACGTGGCGCAGCCGCAGCCGGGTGCCGTCCACGTACCGGTCGGTGATCAGCCGGGCGCAGGTGACCGCACCGGGCGCGGGGACCCGGGCGAGCAGGAAGCGCCGCTCCCGCTCGACCCGCGCGTACCTGCTCCCGCCTACCGAGCCCGCCCCCGGACCCGCCCCCGAACCGGTCCCCGTACCGGGCGCCGCGGCGTGCGATGCGCCGCCGTGCCGCCCCTCGATGTCCTGCGCCCCCATGCCGTGTCTCCCCGTTGCGCGTCGTGCCGCCGCGCCCGCGTCGCCGGTGGCGGCACGATGCGCGGTCTCCCCGTCGGCCGCCCGGTCCCGGGCCCCCGTCCCGTCGGGGGCGGCCGGGCCCAGCGTAATGCGCGAACCGTCCCGGGGCGGGCAGATGTTCCCCATCTACGCCGCTCGGACTACTGGTTGAGGATCGGGAACAGGTCCAGGAACGGCTGCGTGGTGACCGACATGCCGCGCCCGAACGGGTCGTCGAAGTCCCAGATCAGGAACAGCAGGAAGCCGATCAGCGCGCTGAACGTGCCGGCCAGCACCAACTCCCGCCCGGAGCGCCGGATCTGGAGCGCGAACAGCATCCCGATGGTGACCACCGCGCCGATGATCAGCCCGAACCACACCACCCCGGGCATGGTCGGACCGGTGTTGCCGCCACGGGAGTTGCGGGCCTCGTCGGCGGTGGCGATCCGGTCCATCATCGCCTGGTACGCCTGCGCCTCGATGTCGTTCTGCGGCGTGCGGGACGCGACGTCGGTGCGCAGCTTGGCGAGCAGGTCGGTGCCCTCGGGGGAGAGTTCCCCGTGGGTGCGCATGTGGTGCCATTCGGTGTCCACCACGAACGAGACGTAGGTGTCTACGTCCTTGGCCACCGTCGCCCGGTAGTCGGCGGGGAACACCTCGGCGCGGGCACTGACCTCGTGCAGGGCCTGCGCCTCGCGCTGCACGTCGTCCTGCGCGGACGACCGGGACTCCCAGACGCCGGCGATCGCCAGGCCCAGCACGATCGCGTACACGACGCCGATCATCATGGTGATGTACTCGATGACGTCGGGCGTCTCCGAGGTGTCCTCGTGGAAATCGGCCTTGCGGTGCCTCAGCAGCACGACCGCGACGACGACCAGGCACGCCCCGGCCATCACGATGGCGAGCGCCACCCATTCGGACATGACAGGTCCTCTCCTGCTGTTCGGATCAACAACTCGGCTGAATGAAACGTGACTTGACGATGCGTCAGGAACGGCCGCGCCGACCGGCGGCGGCCCTGGACTTCCCGCTCGGACGCAGCGCGGCCGCGGCGATGACGGCGGGGACGGTGACCACCAGCATCCGGGTGGTGGTCGAACTGCCTTGGCGCTTGGGCGCCGTGGCGTGCAGCAGCGGGGGCGGCAGGTGGACGGACGCCTGCGGCGCGGGCCGACTCGGTGCGGGGCTCGGGGCGGGCGTCGACGGTGCCGGGGTGGGCGGCGCGGGCGCGATCGGCGCGACGCTGCGGGTGGGCGCGGGCTGCGGCTTCGGCGTGGGTGCCGGAGCGGGGGTCGGCGTCGGACTCGGGGTCGGAGTCGGCTCGACTGTCGGGCTCGGCTTGGGAGTTGGCGAGGGCTTGGGGGTGGGCGTCGGAGTCGGCGTCGGCCGCGGGTGGCAGTGGTGCCCGCCGCCGTGCCCGTCATGGTCGCCGTGATCGCCGTGGTCGTCTCCCCCGCCGTGGCCGCCCCCGTGGCCCCCCTTGTCCCCCTGCGGTGCGAGCGCCCCCGGCCCGATCGACTGCGGGCGCAGCGGGAGTTGGACGTCCGCCCCGGCCTCGGCGTCCACCTCCACGTGGGCCCCGGCGGCGTCGACGGAGGTGTGCACGTGGACGCAGATCTCCAGCCACCGCCCGTCCTCCCCCTCCCCCGCCGTGGTGTCCGTCCGGGCGGTGGTCTGGGCGGCCCCGGTGAGCACCGCGCACACCACGACGACCCCGGCGAGCGCCCCGGCCGCCCGGACGGCGCGGCCTCGGCCGCGGGTGGGGCTGCGGGCTGGGCTGCAGGCTGGGCTGCGGGCAGGGCTGCGGGTGGGTAAGGTCTCCGCCGCATTCCCGCTGCTCGCGGGCGGCCGGTCGTTCCGCTGCATGGGCGTGGTCCAACCTTCCTGTGGCTGTGGACTGTGGCTGTGGACGAGCGAACTGGCTCCGCGTCGTGCCGGAGCGCAGTCGAGGGTGCACCGGAGGACCGGTGCCGTTCCGCCGCAGAAACGGAACAGCATGATCAATCCGACGCACCCTCAACTGGGTGGACCGCCGTTTGGTTACGGCCTCCGGCGGTCCACCGTGGTCTTCTTCGTAACAGCTCCCGGCCCCTGGCCTCAGCGGACGGCGATCTCCACGTTCTCGAGCACGCCGAGCGCGTCCGGCACCATGATGGCCGCGGAGTAGTACGCGGTGACCAGGTAGTTGATGACGGCCTTCTCGTCGATGCCCATGAAGCGCACCGACAGGCTGGGCTGGAACTCGTCGGGGATGCCGGTCTGGTGGAGGCCGACGACACCCTGGTTGTCCTCGCCGGTGCGCAGGACCAGGATGGAACTGGTGTTCTCCGGGGTGATCGGGATCTTGTTGCAGGGCAGGATCGGGACGCCGCGCCAGGCCGGCACCTTGTGACCCTGAATGTCGACCGTGTCGGGGTACAGGCCGCGCGAGTTGAACTCACGGCCGAGCGCGGCGATGGTCTTGGGGTGCGCGAGGAAGAACTCGGAGTCGCGGCGGCGGCTGAGCAGCTCGTCCAGGTCGTCGGGGGTGGCGGGGCCGGAGTGGGTCTGGATCCGCTGGTCGAAGGCGCAGTTGGAGAGCAGACCGAACTCGCGGTTGTTGATCAGCTCGTGCTCCTGGCGCTCGCGGAGCGCCTCGACGGTGAGCTTGAGCTGCTGCTCGATCTGGTTCATCGGGTGGTTGTACAGGTCCGCCACCCGGGAGTGGACGCGCAGCACGGTCTGCGCGATGGACAGCTCGTACTCGCGCGGCTTGAGCTCGTAGTCGACGAACGCGGTGGGCAGCTGGAACTCGCCCTCGTGGCCCGCGGACATCGCGATCTCGGCCTCGCCGAGCTCGTTCTGACGCTGCAGCGGCAGGCTGGCGAAATCCCGGATGTGGGCCTGGAGGCTCTCGGACTGGGCGAGCACCGCCTGGAAGTCGGCCCGGCTGAGGGTGAGCAGGGTGCCGGCGGTCTTGGCGGTGGCGGTGTAGTCCCAGCTGGCGTCGGCGTCCAGCAGGGCGTTCTCGCCGAAGCGGTCGCCGTCGCCGAGGACGCCGATCACCGCGTCGTCGCCGTACTTGCCGCTGGAGATCTGGTTGATCTTGCCGTGCGCGATCAGGTGGATCTTGTCGGACGGGGTGCCGCGCTCGGCCAGGGTCTCCCCGGCCCGGAACTCGCGCTGCACGCACCGGTCGGCGATCGCGGACAGCACGTCGTCGTCCTCGAAGCCGCGCAGCAGGGCGAGTTCACCGAGCTCCCGGGGGATGACGCGGACGTCGCCGCCGGTCTGGATGAACTCGATCCGGCCGTCGCCGACCGTGTAGGTCAGGCGCCGGTTGACCCGGTAGGTACCGCCGGAGGTCTGCACCCAGGGCAGCATCCGCAGCAGCCAGCGGGAGGTGATCTCCTGCATCTGCGGCGCGGACTTGGTGGTGGTCGCCAGGTTGCGCGCGGCGGCGGTGGTGAGGCTGGTCTGCTGGCGCTGCGCCTGCTGAGTCTCCGGGCTGCTGTCCACGGACATTGGGCCGGGCTCTCCTTCGTCTCGCACGGACATGACGACTCGTCAGATCCGTGGGTGTGTTGGGGTCTTGGAAAAGAGTCAAGGGGGATGGCCGAGGGGATCGGAGGGACTTCGGGTCACCGGCGTCACCGTGCCGCCCACCGCCTCCCGAACAGTAGATCTTCGCCACTCCCCGCACCGCCCCCACGGCGCACGGTGCACCCGATCAGGTGAACATTGCCCCCGGAAGGATTGGGATCGACTCCGCGCTGTTTGCCATCCGGATGACCTCGCGGCAACTCAGGTTGACCGCGAACCACCCGCCCCGCGCGTCACATCCGCCACCCGACGGCCGGATTGACGCCCCGTCAATCCTTCTCGGACTGCGCCCGCAGCAGGACCTCGCCCGCCTCGGTACGGAAGTACAGCACCGACCGTCCGGTGCGGCGGCGCTGCACCAGCCGGGCGTCGAACAGCACCTTCAGGTGCCGGCCCACCGAGCCCAGGCCCTGCCCGGTCAGCGCCACCAGCTGGGTGGTGGTCTTCGGGGCGCCGAGCAGCGCCAGCACGTCCGCCCGGGCCGGGCCGAGCAGCCGGCCCAGCGCCTCGGGGGCGCGCGCCCGGCCGGCCTCGGCCAGCACGCCCGAGCACGGGTACACCACCGCGTACCGGCCGGCCCGGACGGCCGAGGTGTCCCAGCAGACCCAGCTCTGCCGGGGCGTCACGGGGACGAACATCAGCTGCGCACCGGCGAGTTCCCTCGGCGGGTGGTCGTGCGCGCTGATCTGCAGGCGGCTCCCGCCGAGCCAGCGCATCCCGGGCCGCAGGTCGGCCAGCGCCGCGGCCCACCCGCCCCGGCCCAGCTGCGCCGTGCGGGCGACGATGTCGGCCTCGACGGTACGCCGGCGCTGCGGCCAGGACGGGAGCACCGCCGTCGTCCAGGTCCACTCCAGCAGGTCGGCCGTCCGGGCGGGCAGGTCGTCGCGGCGCAGCACGTCCGGCAGCGGCCCGCCGCAGGCCTCCGCCAGGTCCTCCCGCGCCGTCCGGGCCGACGTGCTGCGGATGTGCGCCAGCTCCTCGGCGAACTCGGCCTCCGCGACCGGTGCGGCCGGCGCGGACCTGGGCGTGGGCGTGGGCGTGACGAAGGTGGCGTTCCACGACCCGCCGATCGCGGTGCGCACCAGTGGGGCGGTCACCGGGTCCGCCGCCAACTGCCACCGGTACGCGGGCAGATGGACGTCGAGCCAGCGGCGTTCGGCCGGGTTTCCGCCGACGGCCCGGTGCAGCAGTTTCAGTGCGGCGAGGGTCTCCGCCAGCGGGGAGACGACGAACCGGCTGCCGGCGAGCGTGTCGGCGCCGACCTGCCACCAGCCCATGTTTCGCCTCCCCGCGAAACATTAACAGCGCGTCGCGGGGGCGGCCGAGACTCCGGCCATGCGGACGTATCAAGACCTGTTCCGGACACCGGAGTTCACGCCCCTCTTCCTGACCTCGGCCGCCCAGGTGGCGGCCCAGACGGTGAGCGGCCTGGCGCTGGGCACGCTGGTGTTCACGGCGACCGGCTCCCCGCTGCTGGCCGCGCTCGCCATGTTCGGCCCGGCGCTCGCCCAGCTGGTCGGCGCCGCCACGCTGCTCGCGGCCGCGGACCGGGTCCCGCCGCGGGCCGTGTTGAGCGGGATCGCGCTGCTCTTCGGGCTCGGCACGGCCGTCCAGGCGGTGCCCGGGCTGCCGGTGTGGTCGGCCTTCGCGGTGGTGCTGGGTCTCGGCGTGGTGGCCTCGCTGGGCGGCGGGGTCCGTGCGGGGCTGCTCAACGAGGTGCTGGCGCGCGAGGGTTACCTGCTGGGCCGCTCGCTGCTGAACGTCTCCTCGGGCGCCGTCCAGATCGGCGGCTTCGCGCTCGGCGGCGCACTGCTGACGGCGCTGTCGCCGCGCGGCGTCCTGGTGGTCGGCGCCGGCCTGTACCTGCTCGCCGCGGCCGTCGCCCGCTTCGGCCTCACCGCCCGGCCGCCGAGGCTGACGGGTCGCGCCTCGGTCGCGGAGACCTGGCAGACCAACGCGCGGCTGTGGTCCTCGCGCCCCCGGCGGTCCGTCTACCTGGCGCTCTGGGTGCCCAACGGCCTGGTCGTCGGCTGCGAGTCGCTCTACGTCCCCTACGCGCCGAAGGACGCCGGACTGCTGTTCGCCGCGGGCGTGGTCGGCATGCTGGCCGGGGACGTCGCCGTCGGCCGTCTCCTCCCCCGGACGTGGCGGGCCCGCCTCGGTGTCCCGCTGTGCCTGCTGCTCGCCGCGCCCTTCCTGCTGTTCGCCCTGCACCCCGCGCTGCCGGTGCTGCTCGCGGCCGTCGCCGTCGCCACCCTCGGCTACTCGACCGGGCTGATCTTCCAGGACCGCCTGCTGGAGCTGACCCCGGCCGAACTCGGCGGCCACGCCTTCGGGTTGCACGGCTCCGGCATGCTCGCCATGCAGGGCGTCGGCGCCGCCCTCGCCGGCGCCCTGGCCGAACGGACCTCCCCCGCGACCGCGATCGCCGCACTGGCCGCCGCCTCCCTCGCCGTCACGCTGCTCCTCGCCCCCGGGCTGCGCGCCCGAAGCGAAGCACCGGCCTGAAACCTCTGCTCTCCCTGCAATTCATGTGCCTTCCGGCCCCGAATTCCTCGCTCTTCCGTCCCGCCCGAGCTGACGGGCCGTCAATTGCTCCGACCCGGGCCGATGGAAAACCCTTCGGCGAGTGCCGGGAAATCCCCGCCCTTCCCACCCGAACTCCCCTCCGGGGTCCGCCTGCCTGCGTCGGCCCTATTGACCGGCCGGATGGTCCGCCGCATACTCCCCCTGTCGCCGGAGGCCGGTGGAACGGATTATCGCTACCTGGAGGATCGGAATTGGCTGGGCCGTGGGATGGACTTCCGCGCGAATTGTCGGCCGAACTCGGGGCGGAGCAGCAATCCTTGGCCGCCGAGATCATCCGCGAGATCAGATGCTCCCTCCCGGAATTCGCCCGCCCCATCTCCGGCCAATTCGGCACCGGAATCCAGCAGGGTCTGGAGACCGCGCTCGCCGAGTTCGTCGACCGGCTCGCCGGCCTGCCCGCGCCCACCCCGCGACAGCTGCGGATCTACCGGGCGCTCGGCCGCGCCGAGTTCGCCGAGGGCCGCAGCCTGGACGCCCTGCAGGCGGCGTTCCGACTCGGCGCCCGGATCATCTGGCGCCGCTACTCCCGGGTGGCCCGCCGTCTCGGCCTCGGGCCCGAACGGCTGGTCACGCTCGCCGAGGCGGTGTTCACGCACATCGACGAGGTCACGGCCGCCGCCGTCCGGGGCTACCTCGACGCCCGCACCGACCGGGCGGGCACTCTCGCCCGGGCCCGGCACCGGCTGCTCGCCCTCCTGCTGTCGGACGCACCGCACACCGGACCGGACGGCACTGGGCCGACCCGCACCGGACCGGCCGGCACCGGATCGACTGCCACCGGACCGGACGCCGCCGACCTCGCCGACGCCGCGCAGTCCGCGGACTGGCCACTGCCCGCCCTGCTCGCCGCCGTCTCGCTCGACCCGCGCACGCCCGCACCCCTGCCGACGGCCCGTCAACCACTGGCCCGCATCGCCTCGTTCGGTTCCCGCCCACCGGGCGACGGTCGACTTCCCGACCACGTCCTGGCCGACCTGGAGAGCCCACAGCCCCACCTCCTGCTGCCCGATCCGGCGACCACGCTCGCCGACCCGCGGGTCGCCGGCGCCCTCCAGGGGCGCGGCGCGGTGATCGGCCCGGCCGTCCCGCCGGCGCTCGCCGCGCAGTCGCTGCGCTGGGCACGTCTGCTCCGCGCCTCGCTCCCGAAGGCCCCGGACCAGCCGGTCGACTGCCGCGACCACCTCACCGATCTGCTGCTGCTCACCGATCCGTCCCTGGTCCGGCTGATCGCCGAACGCCGCCTCGCCCCGCTCGCGCCGCTCACCCCCAAACAGCGCGACCGCCTGGCCGCCACCCTCCTCGCCTGGCTCCAGACCGGCCGCGGCACCGCGCCCCAGGTCGCCGCCCGCCTGGGCATCCACCCCCAGACCGCCCGCCAGCGCCTGCACCGCGTCCACCGCCTCTTCGGCCCGTCACTGGCCTCCCCCAACACCCGCCTGGAACTGGAAGTGGCCCTCCGCGCCACCACCCCGCCCTGACGGCCGGCCGCTCTCCGGGTGCCTGTCGGCCGGCCGGCCGCTTTCATGCCCGCCACCGCAGTTCCCTGGATCACTCCGAACACCCCGACCTGGCAAGGCCGTTCGCGGGCGGATACCATCCGTCCCGGAACGGATCTTGCTGCACGGGGAGGGCACGAGCATGCTGGACGGACTGGACGAGTTCTGCGAGCGGGCGCTGACGGAGCACGCGTGCCCGTCGGTGAGCGTGGCCGTGGTGCAGGGCGACGAGGTGGTGTTCGCGCGGGCCTACGGGCTGGCGGACGTCGCGGCGAACCGCGCCGCGACCCCGGAGACCGTCTACGGTCTCGCCTCGATCACCAAGGCGTTCACCGCGACGGCCGTCTGCCTCGCGGCCGACCGCAAGCTGCTCGACCTGGACGCGCCCGTACCCGGCGGCGACCCGTGGCCGCCCACGCCGCGTCAGCTGATGCAGCACCGGGGCGGGTTCCCGTCGTACTACGACTTCCACTACGACGCCGATTCCCCGATCGACTTCTCCGCCTACCGCCGCCAACTCCAGGCTCCGGGCGGCGAGTTCGAGTACTCGAACCACGGCTACCGGGAACTCGGCCGGCTCCTCGAACAGGCCACCGGGCAGCCGCTGCGCACCTTCCTGCACGAGCAGGTCGCCCGGCCGCTCGGCCTGACCTCCTTCGACCTCGGCCCGACCTACGCCGGCCCCGCGCCCGCCGCGAGCCGCTACACCCCGGACGGCCGCGTCTACCCGACCTGCTACGACAGCCACCCGTCCGCCGGGGCGGGTTGGGCCAGCGCAACGGACATCGCGCTGTTCGCGCGCCGCTCGGCGGGCCTGCTCCACCCGGCCACGGCGGCGGCCGTCCTCGACGGCCCGGCCATCAACGACCGTCTCGGGTACGGCTTCGGCCGGGTCGTCCAGCGCGGCGACGGCTCGTCGATCGTCAGCCACGGCGGCGGCATGGGCGGCGTCGGCACCATGATGATCGACCTGCCCGAGCGCGAACTCTCGCTCGCCGTCCTCGCCAACTGCACCGACAAGTCGGCCCGCAACGCCGTGGTCCTCCACCTGATGGACACCCTGGCCCCCGAGTTCGACCCCGGCCACCTCGCGCCGGACAGCGACCCGACCCGCGCGTTCGCCCTCGCCCCCGGCAGCTGGGCGGGCCTGATCGAGTCCCCGGACGGCGGGATCCCGCTGCGCCTGGACGTCCTGGCCGACCGTCGGGTCGTCGTCCACCTCGCCGATCTCCCGCTGGCCACCGTCCCGGCGACCGCCTCCCGCCGCTGGGACGTCCGCCTCGTCGCCGACCTCCAACTCCCGACCGCCGACGCCCGGTTGAACAGCCCCTCGTTCGGCCTGGAGCTCCACGCCGACGGGGACGCGCTGACCGGCCGGGCCGGCGCCTTCAAGGACGGCGACCGCGAGGGCCTGCTCGGCCCGTACCTCCTCCACCCCTGCCGGCTGCTGCGCGGCTAAGGTCTCGATCATGGCCGTCACCGCTGTCGTCTTCGACTTCTTCGGAACTCTCACCCCGAGTACACCCGCCGGCGTCTGGGACGACCACGCCGCGCGGAGCGCCGCCCCGCTCGGCCTGCCGGCCGGCGTCTGGCGCGCGGCCCTGGACTCCTCGTTCCCGGAGCGGGCGACCGGCAGGCTGGGCGACCTGGCGGCCGCCTTCCGCACGCTCGCCCGCCGCAACGGCCTCGACCCCGGTGACGAGGCCCTCGCCGCGGCCTGCGCCGCACGGCTGGCGGCGCAGCGAGAACTGTTCGCGCTGCGCGCCGACGCCGTCCCGACCCTCTCCGAGCTGCGCGCCCGCGGGCTGCGCCTGGGGGTGCTCAGCGACTGCACCGCCGAGCTCGCCGAGAGCTGGTCGCAGCTTCCGCTCGCCGAGCTGGTCGACGCCCGGGTGCTCTCCTGCGAGGAGGGCCGGCGCAAGCCCGATCCGGAGCTCTTCCACCTGATCGCCCGTCGCCTCGGCGTCGCCCCGCAGGACTGCGTCTACGTCGGCGACGGCGGCGGCCACGAACTCACCGGCGCAACCGCCTGCGGCATGCGGGCCTTCATGCTCAGGGCCGCCGACTGGGCCGACAACGAGGCCCACTCCCGCGAGGACGACTGGTCCGGCCCGTCCCTCCCCTCGCTGTCCGACGTGCTGTCCCTGCTCCCCCGACTCCCCTGAACGCGACGACTCCCCTGAACGCGACGGCTCCCCTGAACGCGACGGCTCCCCTGATCACCGCGACGGCCACACCACCGCCTGCGCCACGATGACCCGCTCGCCGTTGAACGTCACGGCGGGCCCCTCGTGCAGCTCGTATCCCAGCGCGAGCGCCTCGCTGACCCGGTGGCAGAAGCTCGCGTCGTCGGGCCCGGTCAGGACGCGGTAGCGAGGCAGTCCGTCCGGCGGCGTATTCGAAAGTGTGCTCATCCCCTCAGCATCTCAGGCAGGTGGACGAAGCCGAGGGGCGCTCCGCCGCGTCCGTGCACTCCGCCCGTGCACCGTCCGCCGCTGCCGCGGGCCGGGGGCCCGCCGCTAGCGTGGAGGCAGGTCCAAGGCCCCATCCCCCACGGAGGGTCCGCGCATGAAGCTCCGTCTTGCGGCCGCGCTCGGTACGGCAGCGGCACTCCTCTCGCTGGTCGCCGGGTCCGGCACGGCCGGCGCCTCGGTGACCATGGACGACATCGTCATCGGCAGCAGCAGGTTCATCGACCACCGTCTCACCAGCATCTACGGCAGTTACGAGCTGAGTTCGACCACGCTCGGCGCCAATACGTCCAACACCCGCTGGCGGATCGCCTCCGGCGCCCCCGACACCGGCTACCCGAACGTCCAGATCCGCAATGCCAACAGCGGGCGCTGCGTCCGCGCGATGAGCTCCTCCACCGTGCAGATGAAGTCCTGCAACAGCCAGGACCCGTACCAGATCTGGGCGATGACGCAGGGCGCGATCGGCACCCAGTTCTTCAACTTCGCCGTCCGCTCCTGCCTGGACGACGGCAACAACAGCCCGTACCTGTTCCACGAGGAGGGCTGCAATCGGACCAACCCGTATCAGAGCTGGTTCCTCGTCCGGTAGCGCCCGCGCGGCGCGGCCCTGCAAGAAGCGGCCTATCCGGCCGCCGCGTCCTCGCCGTGGACGACCGTGTCCTCGCCGTTGAAGAAGGCGGCCACGCCTCGCGCTCCGGCGGGCGAGTGCATCAGCGTCATCACCCGATCGGACTCGGCGGCGACCTCGGCGGTGCGGGCGAACATCTCGGTCTCGTAGGCGCGCAACGCCCGCTCGTGGTCGGCGGGTTCGGCGGCCAGCGCGTCGGCGAGTTCGAGGGCGTCCCGCATCGCCGCGTTGGCGCCGCTGCCGACGGGCGGCATCAGATGGGCGGCGTCGCCGAGCAGGGTGAGGCCGGGGCGGTGCGGCCAGCGCAGGCCGACGGGCAGGGCGGTGAGCGCGCGGGGCGTCAACTCGCCTTCGCAGGCGGCGATCAGCGCGCGGCAGGTGGGCGTCCAGTCGGCGAAGAGTTCCAGCAGCGCGGCGCGGGCCTCGGCGGGGCGGTCGAACGGGATGCCGCAGGTGGTCGGCCAGTCGGCGGGGCCGTGGAAGGACAGGCCGACCAGGACCCGGCCGTCGGAGCAGCGCTGTGCGGCGACCGAGCGGTCGTCGCCGATCGCCCAGTAGCTGCCCCGGCCGACGGCGGCGGCCAGGTCGGGGTGGGTGCGGTCGATGGCGGGGATGTCGCCCTGGACGGTGTTGACGCCGAGGTGGCGCGGTTCGGCGGGGGTGAGCAGCGAGCGCAGCCGGGAGCGGGCGCCGTCGGCGCCGATCAGGATGCGGTGGTGGGCGGTGCTGCCGTCGGTGAAGTGCAGTTGCCAGCCGCCGTCGGGGGCGGAGGCGGGGGCGGCGGTGCGCAGGGTGTGCGCCCAGCGGACGGTGCCGGGCGGCAGGGAGCCGAGCAGCAGGTCGCGCAGGTGGGCGCGGTCGATCTCGGGCCGGGGCGGCGGGGCATCGCCGGGCGCCGGGTCGGGGGTGTATTCGCGGTGGTGAACGGTGCCGGTCGCGTCGAGCAGGATCATGTCCTGGCCCTCGGGGCGGGCGTGCCGGTCGAAGGCTTCGTCCAACCGGGCGGCGCGCAGGGCGCGTTGGCCGGTGTCGAGGTGCAGGTCGAGGGTGCCGCCCTGGGTCCTGGCGTCCGGCCCGTTGTCGCGCTCGTAGACCGTGGCGGGGATGCCCCGCAGGGTGAGCAGCCTGGCCAGGGTCAGGCCGCCCGGGCCGCCTCCGACGATGCCGATGCCGATGCCGATGTTGCTGTCGCTGCCGCTCGTTGTGGACATGCGTGTCCCCCGTCCGGTTGATACACCGTATCGCTCGATACACTGTATCGACCGCCACGCACGCCCACCACCCGGCAGGAGAACGCACCATGACGACCCGTCAGTCCAAGGCCGAGGCCGAAGCCGAGCCCGCCGCCACCCTGATCTGGGCCCGCCCGGAACCCCCGGCCCGGCGGGCACCGCAGCCGCAGCCGCAGCCGCTGAGCCGCGCGCTGATCGTCGGCGCGGCCCTCGAACTCGCGGATGCGGACGGCCTGGAGGGCGTCTCGATCCGCCGGGTGGCGGCGGTGCTGGAGGTCGGCCCGATGCGGCTGTACGGGTACGTGGACACCAAGGACGAGCTGCTCGACCTGATGGCGGACGCGGTCTACGCCGAGATCACCCCGCCCGCCCCGACCGCCGACCACCCGACGCAGGACTGGCAGGCGGGCCTGCGCCTGATCGCCGGGCTGACCAGGCGGGCCGCGCTCCGCCACGAGTGGTTCCCCGAACTCCTGGGCGGCCGACCGCACTTGGGGCCGCACGCACTGGCCGCGCTGGAGGCCAGGCTGTCGGTGCTGAACTCCGCCCCGGGCCTCGCCGGGCGCCCCGCCGCACTGCGCCGGGCCGCCGCCGCCTTCCACGCCTACCTGGTGGGGGCGCTGCGCACGGAGCTGGCGCAGCGCCAGGCCGACCGGACGGAGGGCCGCTCGGAGGAGCAGTGGCGCGACGCCGTCTCCCCGTACCTGCGCCAGGTCCTGGAGGCGGGCCGCCACCCGCTGCTGGCGGAGGTGATCGGAAAGGCCGAACACCCCACGCCCGGCGAGGAGTTCGAGGCCGGCCTCGAAATCGTGCTGAACGGCATCGCCGCACAGGTGTCCTGATCGGCCGCCCGCGTCGCGCACCCGGCCGAACATCTCCGGCCAGGCCGACGGTCCCCCGGCCATTCCGGAGCCGTTCCCCCGAACCGGCTTGCCGGGCCACCGCCGTCACCGCGACGCTGATGACTGCTGCCCCGCCGTCCCGCCCTCGCCGACCCTCGCCGGCCGGGGCGGGCACGGCGTCCCTGCGAACGCACCACGCCGACAGGGCCCGGCGCGACCGACCTCCCGCCGCTCGCCGCCCCGCCGCATCAGTCCGCAGCCGTCTCAGCCCTCGGCCGCATCAGTCCTCGGTCGTCTCAGTCCTCGAAGGCCACCAGCCGCTCCAGCACCGGCAGCGCCTCCAGCAGCACGGCGCGCTCGTGTGCGTCGAGTTCGGCGGTGCGGCGGGCCAGCACCTCGGAGCGGCGTTGGCGGATCTCGGCGAGCAACTCGATGCCCTCGGACGAGAGTTCGACCAGCGCGGAGCGGCGGTCGTCCGGGTCGGGGAGGCGGGTGAGGAGTCCGGAGGCGACCAGCGGGGCGACGGTGCGGGTCATCGACGGGGCGGCGACCCGTTCGCGGGCGGCGAGTTCGCCGAGCCGGATCGGACCGTGCGCCTCGATCCGGGCCAGCGCGGAGAGCTGCGCGAAGGTGAAGTCCTGTCGGCCGGACGCCTGGGCGAGCTGCCGGTGCAGCCGGGCGACGACGAGTCGTAGTCGCACCACCTCGGCCGGTTCGAGCCCACCCCCCACCGCCGAAGCGCCGTGCTCCCCCGAAGCACCGTACTCCGCCGAACTGTTCATGCCGCCTCCCGCGCCGCCGTCGTGTCCTCGGCGACCGTACCGTCCTCCTCGGGCCGCCCGCCCCGGCCGCGCAGCAGCGAGGCGACGGCGGCGACCAGCGACATCGCGATGGCCAGCGCGAACACCACCATCAGGCCGTCGTGGAAGGGTCCGGAGATCAGGTGCGGGAAGAACTCGCGTCCGGTCAGGGTCTGCGCGTTGGACGCGGGCAGCGTGGACAGCACGTGCGGGCCGAGCAGTTCGTGGATCGGGTTGTAGCCGAGGAACGCCGCGAACAGCGTGCCGACGGGCGGAAGTCCGGCGACCGCGTTGGCGTCCGCCGGGGAGACGCCCTGCGCGGTGAGTCCACTGCTGAGCGTGCCGGGCAGGGAGCCGGCCAGCCCGGCCACCATCAGCGAGAAGAACACGCCGATGGACAGCACCATGCCGGCGTTCTGGAAGGTGGCCCGCATGCCGGAGGCGGCGCCCCGGTCGGCGGCGGGGACGCTGGACATCACCAGCGCGGTGTTGGGTGCGGCGAACAGGCCGCCGCCGAGGCCGTTCAGGAACACCAGCAGCGCGAACCAGAGGTACCCGAAGTCGGTGGGCAGGAGCAGCAGTCCGGCGAACGAGGCGGCCATCACCACCAGCCCGCCGGCCGCGAACAGCCGGGCCCCGAACCGGTCGGAGAGGTACCCGGCGATCGGTCCGGCGGCGAGGAAGCCGACGGTCAGCGGGACGAGGTAGATGCCGGCCCACAGCGGGGTGTCGGCGTAGTCGTAGCCGTGCAGCGGCAGCCAGATGCCCTGCAGCCAGACGATCAGCATGAACTGCAGGCCGCCCCGGGCGATCGAGCCGAGCAGGGTGGCCAGGTTGCCGCCGGCGAACACCGGGTCGCGGAACAGCCGCAGCGGGAACATCGGTTCGGCGACCCTGGTCTCGATCACGCAGAACAGGATCAGCACGGCGGAGCCGCCGATCAGCCCGCTCAGCACCCAGGGGTTGGTCCAGCCCATGGTGTGGCCGCCGTAGGGCTGGATGCCGTAGGTGATGGCGGCGAGCAGCGCGGTGAGGCCGACGGCGAAGGTGATGTTGCCCCACCAGTCGATCCGGCCGGGCCGGCGGACGCCGGTCTCGTGCAGCGAGCGGTAGGCCCAGACGGTGCCGATGATGCCGATCGGGACGTTGACCCAGAAGATCGAGCGCCAGTTCCACTCGGCGAGCAGGCCGCCGAGCACCAGTCCGACGAACGAACCGGCGATTGCCGCCACCATGTTGACGCCGAGTGCCATGCCGCGCTGCCGGGCGGGGAACGCGTCGGTGATGATCGCCGCCGAGATGGCCATCAGCATCGCGCCGCCGACGGCCTGGACCACCCGCCAGCCGATCAGCCAGAGCGCTCCGCCGCCGCCGGCCATCGGGTCGAGCGAGAGGATCACCGAGGTGACGGTGAAGATCAGGAAGCCCGCGTTGTAGATCCGTACCCGGCCCCAGATGTCGCCGAGCCGCCCGAGCGTCACCACCAGGACGGCGGTGACCAGCATGTAGCCCATCAGCATCCACAGCAGGTAGCTGACGTTTCCGGGTTGCAGCGGGTTCAGGTGGATGCCGTTGAAGATCGCGGGCAGTGAGATCAGCACGATCGAGGAGTTGATGGTGGCGATCAGCATGCCGAGCGTGGTGTTCGACAGTGCGACCCACTTGTAGCGCGGATGCTCCACCCCGATCCGCCCCAGCCCGCCCGTTCCCTTGCTCACGTCGGCCATCTCCCGCCCCGCCCCGTAGGAAGCCGTGATGATAGTTAGCTGATGTGAACTAAATTACTCCGAACGAACGCCACCGGCCACCGTTTCCCGACAACCGGCCCCGACAGCCGGACAAGCGGCCCCGACAGACGAACTCCCGGCACGGGCCCGTGCCGGGAGTCGGAGCACAGCCGACCGAGGGCCGCTACTGCCGCTCGTCGTCCTGCTGGTCGTCCGCGTTCTGCTCGCCCTGCTGCTGGTCGCCGGCCTTCTGCTGGTCGTCGCCCTGCTGGGGCTTCTGGCCCAGGCGCTGCTTGGCCTGCTCCTCGGCCTGCTGCACCTTGTCCCGGAACTTGTCGCCCATACCCATGACTACTCCCTGTGTTCGGGTGGCTTCGGGTTGGTGCCAGCCTGTCACGGACTCCCCTCCCCCGCAGGTCGGCGACGGGCGGGCTCAGCCGTGCAGTCGGACGGGCAGTGCGCCCGGGCCGTCGGAGATGAACGACTCCACCCGGGGCAGTTCGTCGGCGGGCGCCGCGAGGGCGAGCCGCGGGAAGCGGTCGAAGAGCGCGGCCAGCGCGATCCGGGCTTCCAGGCGGGCGAGTTCGGCACCGAGGCAGAAGTGCGTGCCGTACCCGAAGGAGAGGTGTTCGCGGCGGCTGTCCCGGGTGTGGTCCCAGCGGTCGGCGTCGGCGCCGTGCAGGGCCTCCTCGCGGCCGGTGGCGGTGAAGTTGACGACCAGCAGGTCGCCGCGCGCGAAGGTGATGCCGCTGGCCTCGTCGTGCAGGTCCTCGACGGCGAAGCGCGGCAGGATGTTGGCGACCGGCGGCCGCAGGCGCAGCGTCTCCTCGACGGCGTCCGCCCAGCGCGCGGGGTCCTTGCGGAGGGCTTCGAGCTGTTCGGGGTGGGTGGTCAGCGCGATGATCGCACTGCCCAGCAGGTTGACCGTGGTCTCGTGGCCTGCGCCGATCAACAGCAGGAGGCTGTCGAGGAGTTCGCGTTCGGTGAGGCCGGTGCCGGTCTCCTCGTCGTGGGCCTGGATGAGTGCGGTGGTGACGTCCTCGCCGGGGGCCTGCCGCTTGGTCTCGACCAGGCGGGCGAGGTGGGCGTAGACGGCCTCGGCGTTGCGGACGGACTGCTCGGGGCTGACGCCGGTCTCGAAGAGGTGGCCGATGGTGGCGCGGAACGCGTCGTGCAGGTCCTCGGGCACGCCGAGCAGGGTGTTGACCACCATCAGCGGCAGCACCCAGGTGAACTCGTTGCGCAGGTCGACGACTTCGTCCTGCGGGTGGGCGGCGAGCCGGTCGAGCAGTTCGCCGGTGATCCGCTCGATCTCGGGGGCCAGCGCCCGGATCCGGCGCGCGGTGAAGGCGGGGCTGATCAGGCGGCGCAGCCGGCCGTGTTCGGACCCGTAGGCGGTGAAGGCGTTGCGGGGGTCGACCCACATCCGCAGCGGCCAGTCCTCGGCTATCTCGCCCGCGAGGTAGGCGGTCCAGTGCTGGTGGGCGTCCTTGGAGACGCGGGGGTCGGTGAGCAGGCGCTTGATCAGGGCGGGGTCGGTGACGGACCAGGCGGGGACGCCGCCGGGCAGTTCGACGGGGGTTGCGGGCCCGAGGGCGCGCAGCGCGGCGGCTTCGCCGGGCAGGTCGCTTCCGGCGGTGTCGAGACGGAACGGGCAGCGCTGAGTGTCCATCAGAAGATGTCTCCGGAGGGTCGGTTGCGGTGTCCTGGATCGGTCGCGCGATCTGCTCGGACTGTACCTGCCATCTTTCTGTCCCCGCCCGGTTTCGGGTCATTCGTACGACTGCTCGTCAGTTCGCTTGGGCACGCACGGAGTTGTCAGTCCGTCCCGCTAGGGTGTCCGACGTGTCGATGATCATGGATCGTGATGGGGTCGCGGAGCAGCTGGAGCCGTTCCGGCGGGAGTTGACGGCGTACTGCTACCGCATGCTGGGCTCGGCCTTCGAGGCGGAGGACGCGGTGCAGGAGACGATGGTCCGCGCCTGGTCGAAGTTCGACGGCTTCGAGGGGCGCGCGGCGCTGCGGACGTGGCTGTACCGGATCGCCACCAATGTGTGCCTGGACATGGGCCCGGCGGCGCAGCGGCGGGCCCGGCCGATGGATCTGACGTCCCCGTGTTCGGCGGGGTCGCCGGATCTGACGCAGCTGGAGGAGAACATCTGGGTCGGGCCGGTGCCGGACGAGCGGGTGCTGTCGGGCGATCCGGCGGAGGTGGCGGTGGGGCGGGAGTCGATCCGGCTGGCGTTCGTCTCCGCGTTGCAGAAGCTGCCGGCCCGGCAGCGGGCGGTGCTGATCCTGCGCGAGGTGCTGGCCTGGTCGGCGGCGGAGACGGCGGAGTTGCTGGAGACGTCGGTGGCGTCGGTGAACAGCGCGCTGCAGCGGGCCCGGGCGACGCTGGCGGACGGCGCCGTGCCCTCGGGTGACGCCTTCAGGCCGCTGGACGAGGCGCAGCGCACGCTGCTGGCACGCTACGTGCAGGCCTTCGAGGCGTTCGACATCGAGGGCCTGAAGCGGCTGCTGCACGAGGACGCGGTGCTGAACATGCCGCCGTTCCGGATGTGGCTGCGGGGCCTCGCGGAGCTGGAGACGTGGTGGCTGGGCCCGGGCCGGGGGTGCGTCAACTCGCGGCTGCTGCCGGTGGAGGCGAGCGGTTCGCCGGCCTTCGCGCAGTACCGCGCGGCGGAGGACGGCAACGGCTGGACGCCGTGGGGCATCACGGTGCTGGAGGTGGTGGACGGCCGGATCGCCACGATGACCAACCACATGGACGTGGAGCGGCTGTTCCCGCTGTGGGGTCTGCCGGCCCGACTGACGGAGGATCCCCGGCTCTGACATTGCGTCAGCCCTCGGGGAGGGCGTCGGTCAGCCCGGTGAGGTCGAGCAGCAGTCTCAGCCGGGGGCCGGCCCCGCGCAGTACCACCCGGTGGCCCGTCCGCCGCGCGAGCACCGCCATCCTGCCGAGGCGGTGGAGGTCGCCGGGGGCGGGCCGCAGCACGTTTCCGACCAGCAGGACGATCGTGGCGGGCGGGTGGTGGGCGGCCAGCAGTGCGGTGAAGTGCGCCTCCAGGGACGGGCGGGCGGCGTGCTGCGGCGGGACGTCGAACTCGACGGTGTCATCGGTGTGCATGCCGGTGATGACCGTCCGGCAGCTGCGGACTCATCGGCCGGAGCCCGATCGGTCCCGAAAAAAAGTTTTTCAGATTTCTTCGCCGGGACCGATGAGTTCGGCGCGGGGGCTCCGTCTGACCGGTTGTGAGCGAGCGACGCTCACTGGAGAACCGAGCTAGGAGCACCACCCATGAGGAAGATCACCGCCGGTCTGTTCATCTCCGCCGACGGCGTCGTCGAGTCCCCGGAGCAGTGGCATTTCCCGTACTTCGACCAGGAGTTGGGCGAGGCGGTCGGCACGCTGCTGGGCGCGTCGGACACGGTGCTGATGGGCCGCACCACCTACGACGTGTTCGCGGGCTCCTGGCCGGCGGTCGAACTGGCGGGCGGCGAGGAGGCCGGGATGGCGAAGGCGATCGGCGACACCCGCAAGATCGTGGTCTCGCACCAGGACCTCTCCTTCACCTGGCGCAACTCCGAGCAGCTGAAGGGCGACCTGGTCGAGGGCGTCAAGGCGCTGAAGGAGGAGGAGGGCGGCCCGATCGGGATGTCCGGCTCGGTCTCGGTGGTGCGTCAGCTGCTGGCGGCGGGCCTGCTGGACGAGCTCAACCTGTTCGTCCACCCGGTGGCCCGCGGCCGCGGCATGCGCCTGTTCGACGAGAACGCCGACCCGATCGAGCTCGCGCTGCTCTCCTGCAAGCCCTTCGTCGGCGGCACCGTCCACCTGGTGTACGGCCCGGCCGCGGTGTAGCGGAGCGCGGGCGGCTCCCGCTCCCCCGGGCTCGCGAGGCCGGACTGGCCGGCCTCGCGATCCCGGTCAATACTTCGTCAACTGTCGGCAATTGCCATGCAATTTCGCCATCCATGGTCAAATTCCGGCCGAGCGCATCATTTCCTCCTCGAATCACGCCGCAGCCCTTCGAACATGTGGCAGGTTAAGCCATGGCGCATGTGCAATATCACATGTCGCACCTCGCTATCACGTGCCTCAGCTGGGCACCACCACATGGAGGAGAACACCCGATGAACCACCGTTCGGTGAAGAGCCTGACCCTGCTCGCCGCGGGCATGGCCACCGTCGGCGCCCTGACAGTCGCTCCCGCCCAGGCCGCCACTGCCACTGCCACCACCACCTCCTCGACCACGGAGACCTGCAGCCCGTGGTCGCTGCAGTCCGGGCTGTCGACCCAGGTCTGCGCCTCGATCACCGGTGACAGCGTCCAGTTCCTCGGCCGTGTCGGCCTGGCCGGCCCGCCCTCCCCGGACTTCCCGCCGCAGCCCCAGACGCTCGTCACCACGCTGTCCGGCCAGGTCGTCGGCGGCCCCTCGCTCGGCTCGTCCTCGCAGTACGTGAACTTCCTCGCGAGCACCGTCACCGTCAACGGCCCGACCGCCACCGTCGCGTGCGGTTCGACCGTCAGCGGCACCTTCGCCGTCACCAAGTTCGGCTGGGGCCCGACCCCGGTCACCGTCAACGCCACGGTCCCCTGCTGAACCGAACGCGTGAACCGGGCCCGGGAGTCGCCACTCCCGGGCCCGGCCCGCGTTCTGCTCCGGAGATCCGGCGCTCCGTCAGACCCGTTCGACCCGTTCGACCGGGCCGGCCTCGACCGTCGGCCGGGTCCCGGCCGCGGGCAGGCTCGCGCCCTCCAGGTCGACGTCCGGGACGATCCGGTCGAGCCGGCGCGGCAGCCACCAGGCGCGCCGGCCGAGCAGCGCCATCGCGGCGGGCACCAGGGTCATCCGCACCACGAAGGCGTCGATGAACACGCCGACGGCGAGCGCGAATCCGATCGACTTGATGATCGGGTCGTGGTTGAACACGAAGCCGCCGAACACCGCGACCATGATCAGCGCGGCGGCGGTGACGACCCGTCCGCTGCGCGCGACGCCGTGCGTGACGGCCCCGGCGGCGTCGCCGGTGTGCTGGTGGTGCTCGCGCATCCGGCTGACCAGGAACACCTCGTAGTCCATCGCGAGGCCGAACAGCACGCCGATCAGCAGCACCGGCAGGAAGCTGGTGACCGGCCCGGCGGACGGGATGTCGAGCAGGCCGTTCAGGTGGCCGTCCTGGAACACCCACACGGTGATGCCGAGCGCGGCGGCCACCGACAGCAGGAACCCGAGCACCGCCTTGAGCGGCACCAGCACCGAGCGGAACGCGACGGTCAGCAGAGCGAGCGCCAGCACCACGATCAGGGCCACGAACACCGGCAGCGCGTCGGCGAGTTTGCCGGACACGTCGATCGCGGCGGCGGTCGCCCCGGCGATGTACAGCGTGCCGCCCTCGGCAGTGACGTCCCCCTTGTGGGTGCGCAGCCGGTCGACCAGGTCGCTGGTGGCCTTGTCGTCCGGCCCGGTACGGGGGACGACGGGCACGGCGACGGTGCTGCCGTCCGCGTTCGCCACCGGGCGGCCGACGGCGGCGACGCCCGGGTCGGCGGAGAGCGTGGCGTGCAGCTCGGCGAGCGCGGGCTCGCGGCGCTCGGCCGGGATGCCGGTGGCGTCGACCACCGCGACCAGGGTGGCGTTGAAGCCGGGGCCGAAGCCCTCGCTGAGCAGGTCGTAGCTCTTGTGCAGGGTGCTGGCGGCGGGCTGCGAGGCGTTGCCGGGCAGGCCGAGCCGCAGGTCGCGGGCGGGCATCGCGAGCGCGAGCAGCCCGACCACTCCGGCCAGCAGCACCAGCAGCGGCTTGCGCGTGACGACCCGCGCCCAGGCCGCCGACCACGACGGCTTCCCGCCGGTCGCAGCCCTCCCGGCCTTCCCGGCCTTCCCTGCCTTCGCGACCTTCGCGACCTTCGCGACCCTCGGCCGGGGCCGCAGGCGTTCGCCGAGCACCCCGAGCAGCGCGGGCACCAGGGTGACGGCGACCAGGACGGCGAGCAGCACCGTGGCGGCGGCGGCCAGGCCCATCACGGTCAGGAAGGGGATGCCGGTGACGGCGAGCGCGGCCAGCGCGATGATCACGGTGGCACCGGCGAACACCACGGCGCTGCCCGCGGTGGCGGTGGCGCGGGCCGCCGACTCCTCGACCTCGCTGCCGGGTTCGGCGAGTTGCTCGCGGTGCCGCGCGATGATGAACAGCGCGTAGTCGATGCCGACGGCGAGCCCGATCATCAGCGCCAGCACGGTCGCGGTGCCGGTCATCTCGACGACGTTGGCGAGCAGTTGGGCGCCCAGCACGCCGATGCCGACGCCGACCAGCGCGGTCAGCAGCGGTAGTCCGGCGGCGACCAGCGAGCCCAGCGCGACGGCCAGCACGACGAACGCGACGACCACGCCGATCGCCTCGGCGGGGCCGCCGACCTCGATGTCCGGCGCCATCACGGTGCCGCCGAACTCGGCCTGCAGGCCCGCCTCGCGCAGCGGCGCGGCCACGCCGTCCAGCGCGTCCTTGGCACTCTGCGGGACGTCCTGCGCGGGCCGGTCGAACTGCACGTCGGTGAAGGCGATCCGCAGGTCCGGCGAGACGGTCCGGTTCTCGAACGGGTCGGCGACGTGCGCCACGCCGGGTATCGCGGCGGCCCGGTGCAGGCTCTCCTGCACGGCCGCCCGGGCTTCCGCAGTGTCCAGGCTCTGCCCGGCGGGCGCCGCGACCACCAGGCGCGCGGTGCCGGCGGCGGACTCCGGCAGTTGACGCTCCAGCAGGTCCTGGGCCTGCTGGGACTCGATGCCGGGGACGGTGAACTCGTTGCTGGTGGGCCCGGCCAGGGTGATGCCGAGCGCGCCGATCGTCGCCAGCAGCAGCAGCCACAGCCCGATCACCCGGCCCCGGCGGCGCACCGCCCATCGTCCCCATCCGTACAGGACCGACGCCATCGCGCCCCCTCGTGCTCGAAACCAGTAGATTTTTGCACTCTAAGGCAACTTTGCAGTCGACTGCAAAATTACTGTCACTGGTAAGAACTGCTAGGATGCGCCGCATGACCGAGGGTGCGAGGGAACGCGGCAAGGCCCGCCGCCGGGAAGCGATCCTGCGAGCGGCGTACCAGCTGTTCGCGGAGCGCGGCTTCGAGGCGACCACCATCGCCGACATCGCCGACCGGGCCGAGGTGTCCGCCCGGACCGTCACCCTCTACTTCCCGACCAAGCTCGACCTGGCGACCTCCCACCTCGCCGAGTTCACCGACCGCCTCTCCCAGGCCCTGAACGACCGGGCGCCGGGCACCAGCACGCTGGAGGCGCTGGAGCGCTGGCTCCGCGCCGACCTGGCGGAGAACGCCTGCCCCGGCGAGCTCGACACGCTCTGGGAGGCGATGCTCGACCGCAACCCGCAGCTGCGCGCCGTCGCCAACAGCCGCCTGGCGGAAGCAATCCAGGAGGGCGCCCGGATCTTCGCGGCCGAACGCGGCGACGCCCCGGACGACTTCGCGCCCCGGATGGTCGCCGCCGCGGCCGCCGCCGTGGTCAGCGAGCTCTACCTGCGCCCCACCGAGACCCACCTGGAAGCCGCCATGGCCTTCCTGGCCGCCGGCATCACCACCCTGCCCCCCGGCCAACGCCCCTGACCCACTCCCCGGCCGGCGTCCCTGACCCACTCCCCGGCCCGCGGCCCGGAGCACGCCCGGTGAGATCGGCCCGGCCGTCCTGACTCGTGTCCGGGCAAGCAGGTCGCCGCCATCGCCCCCTGCCAGGTCGGCGCTCCCGACCGATCGCCGTGCCCGCACCAGGTCCGGTGGTCAGCCGGACGGGTCGGCGACACACTCTCGCACCGCCGACCGCCGACCGCGACCGCCGGCTCCCCGCTCAGGCGAAGAAGCCGCCGTCCACGGCCAGCACGCTGCCCGTGATGAACGCCGCGGCAGGCGTCGCCAGGAACACCACGGTGGCGGCGAGTTCCTCGGGACGGCCGTAGCGGCCGAGCGCGTTCAGCGCGCGCTGGGCGTCGGCGTTCGGCCCGTCCTCCGGGTTCATCTCGGTGTTCACCGACCCGGACTGCACCACGTTGACGGTGATCGCGCGCGGCGCGAGCTCCAGCGCGGCGGCCCGGCTGAACGCGGCGACGGCCGCCTTGCCGGCCGCGTAGTCGGCGGTGCCGGGCCGGGTCGGGCGGACGGCCAGGTTGGAACCGATGGTGACGATCCGTCCGCCGTCGGCCAGCAGCGTCGCTGCGGCCCGGATGCCCGCCGTCACCCCGCCCACATTGACGGCGTACTGCCGGGCCAGCGCCTCCGTGTCGGCCGGTTCGCCGATCGGCCCGGTGGCGATCACGCCCGCGTTGTTGACCAGGATGTCCAGCCGCCCGAAGTCCGCCGCGACGGCGGCGACCAGCTCGGCGACCTGCGCCGGGTCGGCCTGGTCGGCCTTGTACGCGACGGCCCGCCGCCCGAGCGCCTCGATCTCCCGGACCACAGCCTCCGCGCGCGGCGCCGAGCCGCTGAAGCTGATCGCCACGTCCGCGCCGGCCCCGGCCAGGGCCAGCGCGGTGGCCGCGCCGATGCCGCGCGAGCCGCCGGTGACCAGCGCGGTGCGGCCGGCCAGCACGTCGGGCGCGAAGGTGGCAGTGGTGAGCGTCATGATGGTTCCCCTCCGATATCTGTACCGCTCGGTACACACGTCGGGGACGCTACCATATCGATCGGTACAGAACCCGGACCGAATCCACCGAAGGCGAGGCGACATGACCGGCCGTCCGCGCACGTTCGACATCGAGGACCGTCTCGAACTCGCCATGCGGGTGTTCTGGCGGCACGGCTACGAGGGCACCGCACTGTCCGACCTGACGGCTGCCATGGGCATCAACCGGCCCAGCCTGTACGCCGCGTACGGCAACAAGGAGGCACTGTTCCGCCAGTGCCTGGACCACTACCACCGCGGGCCGGCCCGACACGTCCGGGAGGCGCTGGACGAGCCCACCGGCCGGGCCGTCGCCGAGCACCTGCTGCGCGGCACCGTCGCGGTGGTGACCCGCGAGGAGGGCCCGGGCTGCCTGCTGGTGAACGGCGCGCTGGCCACCGGAGAGGGCTCCGCCGCAGTCCGCGCCGACGCCGCCGCCCGCCGCGCCGAGGCCCGCGCCGCCCTCCGAGCCCGCCTCCGACTCGCCGCCGAGGCAGGCGAGTTCACGCCCGGCACCGACCCGGCCGTACTCGCCGACTACCTGACCACCCTCACCCACGGCCTGGCCGTCCGCGCCACCGACGGCACCCCGGCCGAAGAACTGCACCGCACGGTCGACTTCGCCCTCCTGACCTGGCCCGACGCCTGACCCGACGCCAACCCGGCCCCGCCCGGCGTCGGCCCGCCGCCCACAGCAGCTCGCAGAGCCAGAACCGGGCGTCCTTCCACACCCGCTACCTTCTTCGTGGCCCCGCAGCCCGTCCGGCATCCCGGTCCCCGGCCAACCGGACGGGCCGTCGGCACACTTGTTGCATCAGCGGCTCCCGCCGGAGCGAACACTGAGAGGTTTGCGGTGACCCCGGCCACCGTCGCGGCAGTCGTCGGCGCCGCCCGCCTGCCCCTGGTCGGCTTCGCCGGTGCCCGGCCCCGCTGCGTTCGGCCCGCACTCCTCACCGCCTGCGCCCTGCCGGTCACCACGGGGCTGCTCCTCCGCCCCGCCGGGGCCGGACCTGTCGCCTTCGCGTTCCTGCTCACCGCAGGGGCTGGCCACGTCCTTCTGGCGCAGCGATGCCATCGCGGACGCCAGTCTGCGGGCGAGCCGCGGGCTTCCGCCACTCATGCAGGGCGACGCGGCGACGCGCGGCCTTATGACGTCGTCCGGCCGCTCAGGTGCCGCGCGATGATGTGGGTGAATCCCGTTACCGGTCGGGGAAACTGACATTTAATCAAAAGGGGGGGCATATATGGGGGCTGACCGCTGGATCGCGCCCACCCTGACGCTAGGTCAGGATTTGCACTGCCATCGCCGATCGACCAGGTGAAGGCTGAACTCGACGCCGCCGCGGGCTGAGGCCTCAGCCGGTGTCGGATTTGCACGCCTTTACACCTCACACACAAGTGGAATGGCCGTGTCCTGATGGATAACGCCTCCATCACTTTTATATTTCGCTGAACAGAAGTAGGCCTCGGCTTTTGGCGACTAATCACCACATCGACCGGTTTGCCCTCTCCTTACGATTCGCACACGCCCCGCCAATTTGACTGGGCGGTAACAAGGAGTGAATGTGCACAGGAGCAGGTCGGAACGCCGCAGACGGCCGCAGCCGCCGGGCGTCCGGGGGGTGAGCCTCGCCGTACTGGAAGGAGGTCAACTCCTCCGAGGCCGGCTCCAACGTGCCGAAGCTGACGGTCACCTACAACTACCGTCCGCGCACCGGCACCGACCAGCAGGCCGGCTCACCGTTCTACAAGGACGCGGGCGGCATCTGGTGGGTCAACTCGACCACGCCTACGCTGCGCGACACCTTCGTCGACCCGAACAACGACAAGGTCGACGGCACGTTCCAGATCTTCGACAACGACACCAACGCGCAGGTCGGCAACCCGCTGGTCTCACCGTTCGTCGCCTCGGGCCAGCCCGCCTCGGTGACCGTCCCGGCCGGTCTGCTGACCAACGGCAAGACCTACAAGTTCCGCACCTCGCCGTTCGACGGCACGCACTACAACGTCTCCTGGTCACCCTGGGCGTACTTCACCGTCGACACCTCCGCGCCGTCCGCGCCCGGCGCCGTCTCCTCCACCGACTACCCGTCGGGGCAGTGGGTCAAGGGCGCGGGCCAGTCCGGCGTGTTCACGGTGACCCCGCCGTCCGGTGACCAGAGCGCCCTGGAGTGGACGCTCGACGGCACCAACTGGACGAAGGCGCCCACCGGCGGCTCCACGGCCCCCGTCAACCTGACGGTCACCCCGGACAAGGCCGGCACCCAGACCCTCCAGGTCCGCGCCGTGGACAAGGCCGAGAACAAGTCCGAGGCGGTGTCGTACACCTTCCAGGTCGGCGCCGGCGGCGTGATCTCGCCCAACGACGGCACCCGCACCGCCGCCCGCCTCCCGCTGATCGCCGAGGCCGACGCCGCCAAGTACAACGCCGTCAGCTTCTCCTGGCGCCGCTCCGACGCCGACCCGTGGACCACCGTCCCGGCCGCCGACGTCACCAACGCCGGCAACGCCGTGAGCTGGCCCGTCGCCCTGAACAGCGGCAAGAGCCCGTCGCTGACCTGGAACGCCGCCTCCACCGTCAACCCCGACGGCACCGTGCAGATCCGCGCCGACTTCACCGGCCCGAACAACGCCGCCGTCTCCTCCGAAGGCGTCAAGGCCGTCATCGACCGCAGGGCGACCGGCGCCGCGACCCAGCAGGTCGGCCCGGGCACGCTCAACCTGCTGACCGGCGACTTCACGGTCTCCGCCACCGACGCCTCGTTCTTCGGGCTGACGGTCGGCCGCACCACCACCTCGCGCGACCCGAAGGCCGCGGCGAGCAAGGACGGCCAGGCCCCGATCTTCGGCCCGAACTGGACCTCCGGCGTGGCCTCCGAGGTCTCCCGGTCCGGCTACACCGAGATCCGCAAGACGTCGAACACCTCGCTGGACGTCGTCCTCGCCGAGGGCGACACCATCGGCTTCACCGCCAACACGGCCGGCAACGGCTGGGTCCCGGAGCCCGGCAGCGAGGCGCTGACCCTGCGCGGCTCCTTCGCCAACGGCGACTTCACCCTGTCCGACACCGACGGCACCGTCACCACCTTCGCCAAGGTCGACCCGGCCGCCGCCACCTGGACCGTGACGTCCAGTCTGCTCGACGGCCTCGCCAACTCCACCACCACCGTCATCTCCGAGAAGACCGTGATGGGCGGCAAGACCCTGGCCCGACCGAAGTACCTGATCGCACCGACCTCCGCCGCCACCGCCGCCGCCTGCGCGGCCGACCCGGCCACCAAGGGCTGCCGCGTCCTGCAGTTCGTCTACGCCACCACCACCACCGCGACCGGCAGCACCAACAGCACCGACTTCGGCGACTTCACCGGCCAGGTCAGCGCCATCAAGCTGTGGGCCACCGCCCCCGGCGCGGCGAACGCCACCGCCACCGACGTCGCCACCTACCGCTACGACCTGCTCGGCCGACTGCGCCAGACCTGGGACCCGCGCCTGGGCACGAACACCAAGACCCAGTACTCGTACATCGAGGGCACGGTCTCCGACGGCGCGCTGTACGCCATCCTGCCGCCCGGCATGAACGGCGGCTACCACATGGCCTACGGCAACATCGCGGCCAACCCGGCCGCCGGTGACGGCATGCTCACCAAGGTGTGGACCAACACCCTCGCCCCGGGCACCAACACGGTCAACGGCACCGCCAACACCACTATCGTGTACGGCGTTCCGACCAGCGGCAGCAAGGCCCCCGAGGACCTGTCGGTGACCGCCGGCGCGACCTGGGGACAGACCGACCTGCCCGCCGACGCCACCGCCGTGTTCCCCGCCGACCAGGTCCCCGCGTCCAACAGCGGCGCCGACCTGAAGGCGGGCGACTACACCCGCGCCACCGTCAACTACCTGAACGCCTCCGGCCGCCAGGTCAACACCGCCGTGCCCGGGCACCGGATCACCACCACCGAGTACGACAAGTGGGGCAACAGCGTCCGCACGCTGACCGCCGCCAACCGCGAACTCGCCCTCGGTGCCACCAATGCCGCCAAGGCCCAGCTGGCCGACCTCGGCATCAACACCCTCCCCAGCGGCGAGCGTGCCCAACTGCTTTCCAGCACCAGCGTGTTCAGCGCCGACGGGCAGCGCGAGACGGAGAACTCCGGACCCCTGCACCGCGTCACCCTCTCCGCAGACGTGGCGTCCGGCGGCGCGACGGTCGCCAAGGCCGGCACCCAGGCCGTCGCCCGCACCCGCACCGTGAAGACCTATGACGAGGGCCGCCCGACCGACGGCACCGCCAAGGTCAAGGACCAGGTCACCACCACCGTCACCGGCGGCGCCCTGCGCGCCTGGCCCGAGGTGTTCGCCGAGACCCGCACCGACAAGAGCGTCTTCGACTGGGCACTCGGCGTCGCCACCCAGCAGATCCAGGACGCCGGCGGGCTGGGCCTCACCACCAGGACCGGCTACGACAACCAGGGCCGGGTCACTTCCCAGTCCCTGCCCAGGTCGAACGGTTCGGACGCGGGCACCACCCGCACCACCTACTGGTCCGCCACCGGCACCGGCACCTGCGCCGGCCGCCCCGAGTGGGCCGACCTGCTCTGCCAGACCGGCCCCGCGGGCGACATCACCGGCGGCGGCGCCAACCCGGCCCAACTCCCGGTCAAGACCGTCCAGTACGGCCTGTTCGGCCAGACCGCCCAGACCGACGAGACCGCGAACGGCGTCACCCGCACCACCACCATCACCCCCGACGCGGCCGGCCGCCCCGTGACCACCACCGTCGGCGGTGGCCTCGGCACCGCCGTCCCGGCGACCACCACCACCTACGACAGCGTCACCGGCAAGGTCACCAAGCAGACCTCCACCGGCGGCGGGACGATCACCAAGGCGTACGACGTGCTCGGCCGCCCGACCTCCTACACCGACGCCGACGGCGCGGCCACCACCACCGAGTACGACACCCTGAACCGGCCCACCAAGGTCACCGACAGCTTCCCGTCCACCACCACCTACACCTACGACACCGCCGTCGACCCGCGCGGCCTGGCCACCTCGGTCACCGACTCGATCGCCGGCACCTTCACCGCCCGCTACAACGCCGACGGCACCGCCGTCACCCAGGGCCTGCCCGGCGGCTACACCACCACCGACACCTACGACCCGACCGGCACCGCGGTCTCCCGCGTCCACACCCGGAACAGCGACGGCGCCGTACTGGTCTCCGACGCCATCACCGAGACCGTCCAGGGCCAGTGGGCCACCCACACCGGAACCCCCGGCGTCACCGCGGCCCAGACCTACACGTACGACAAGGCCGGCCGCCTGACGACCGTCCAGGACACCTCCCCCGACGCCGTCTGCACCACCCGCAGCTACGGCTTCGACAACAACACCAACCGCACCTCGCTCGCCACTGCCGTCGCCGCCCGCGGCACCGACTGCACCACCAACGGAGCCACCACCCAGACCAGCACCTACGACACCGCCGACCGCCTGGTGAACCCCGGTCACACCTACGACGCGTTCGGCCGCACCACCGCACTGCCCGGATCCACCGTCGCCTACTACACCAGCGACCTGGTCCAGCAGCAGACCACCGGCACCAACCGCACCACCTGGACCCTCGACTCCGCCCAGCGCTTCCGCAGCTGGACCACCGAGACCAACAACGCCGGCACCTGGACCACCAACCGGACCTCCACCAACCACTACGGCTCCGACACCGACAACCCCCGCTGGACCGGCGACAACCTCGGCAACTTCACCCGCAACGTCCCCGGCCCGAACGGCGACCTCAGCGCGACGACCGTCAACGGCAACCTGGTCGCCCTGCAGTTCGCCAACCTGCACGGTGATGTGTCGCTCCAACTCCCCCTCGCCGGAGGCACCCCCACCGTCCTCGACCACGACGAATACGGCAACCCCCGCACCGGCCAGCCCACCACCCGCTACGGCTGGCTCGGCACAAAGCAACGCGCCTCCGACACCCCCTCCGGCCTCACCCTCATGGGCGTGCGCCTCTACAACCCGACCACCGGACGCTTCCTGTCCCTCGACCCCCTCTACGGCGGCAACGCCAACGCCTACGACTACGTCCACGGCGACCCGCTCAACAAGTACGACCTCGACGGCCGCTGGTGCCTGGCCGGCAAGAACAAGAACGGCACGTGCCGCGGCCACAACACCGTCCGCTCGGTCATGAGCTGGACCTACAACAACCGCGCCCAGATCGCCTCGGGCGTCGGTATCGGTGCCTGCATCGTCCTTTCGATGGGCTGGTGCGCAGCCGCCTCCGTCGGCGCATACCTCGTCGGTGTCCATCAAAACGGCTTTACCAAACGAGGATTGGTCGTCAACGCCCTCACCATCGGCTGGGGCGCGAAAATCGGATTCGCCGGGCGCGTCATGAATCTCAGCAAGTGGAGCGAGCGCGGCCTCAACACCCTGTACGCGATACCGGGTATCGCCTGCACGATCCGATGGCCACGATGCCCGTAACAAAGTGATACGGTCTGCCGGCCCGGGCCGGCAGCCTCCTTCTGCCAGCATCACCCAAAGGATCCGCACCATGGACGCCAAGAAATACAAGAACCCCACCTACCCCTACGCCTTTCCGGTGTTCGCCCTATTCGGCATCGTCATGGCCCTGTCCGCCACCGGCTCCGACGACACCGGCCAGGCAATCGCGCTGGCCACGGGCGGGCTGATCCTCGTCATCTTCAGCGTCCTGATGATCCGGACCGGACTCACCTCCACCCGCACCGGACTGACCGTCCGCAACGCGTTCTCCACCAAGGTGATCCCCTGGGAGCAGATCGACAGTTTCGACCTCGATATTTTCCTGGTCATCAGATTGACGAACGGAAAAGCTGTCCGCTGCAGCGCAGTCCAGCCTGCCAACGCCTCCCACATGACCGGGCGGGGCTACGCGTATCGCGTCACCGCCGAACTGAACGCCGGACTCGCCAACCGCAAGGCCCACCACGAGAGCTGACCCGGGGCGCTCTCCGGCCACCCCCAACTGCCCTGCCGACTCCAGGAATCCAAGGCCCGCAGTGCCGTGGTCTCCACCGCGGTCGGCGTCGCCACCGGCGGATTCGGCCGGAGCAGCAAGCTCGGCGCGGGCCTCTTCGGCCACTCCCAGAACCTGGCGGAGGCGGGCCGGAGCCCCGTGGTGGCCAAGTTCGGCCCCCGGGCCGGACAGCACATCAACCATTCCATGCGGCGCTGGGGCCGCTTCGGCATGGCGGCCTCCTGGGGCACCAACTTCGCCTACAGCCAACTCTCACCCTTCTGACCGTTCCGGGAGGCCCGGCAGCAGTCGGGCCTCCCGGCCGTCGTAGAGTGAACAACCATCGATCAGGAAGGCCGTAGAGGAACCGGATTGACCATGGAAATTGTCTCTGGCGCGATAGCGGCGGCATTCTGCGTACTGCTGTTCCGCGACATCAAAGTCAAGCAGTGGGCCGTCGTCGCCGTGGCGCTGGCCGCATTCTGGGCGGCCGGATTCTTCCGCTCCGAGATCATCGGGAAGAGCACCGAGGAAACCCTCCTGATCTTCTCCCTGGCGCTCGCCACCTGGGCCGCCGTGACCGGCGGCCATCCCGCCCGCATCTTCGACAGCGAGCACGCGAGCTGGATCAAGCCGGGCATCACCACGAGGTTCCGCCCGCGGGTCTACCAGATCGCGTTCGTCTCCGCCGCCGTGGTGGAGATCGCGCTCCTGACCGTCCTCGGCGTCCTCGACCAGTCGTGAACACCGGGAAGGCGAGCCGGCCCCGCACGTGAAAATCAACAGCGATCGGTGAATTGGCATGCAGGACGGTGCCCACCCGAACCACCGGGAAGTGCGCCGAGCGCTGGCACCCTCGTACCGGGACGCGAACATGGCAGCCGTCATCACTCCGATCCTCTCGGCTTTCCTCTTCTGGGCCGCAGGGCTTTCCCCCGCACTGCTCGTCATTGAGCTCTTCGTCGGGGTATTCACCCCGGTGGCCAGGTGGCAGGTGACTCGGGCGGGACTGACGTGGCAGGTCGGCACCACCTCAAGGAACACTCACCAATGGCCACCAAGAAGTACAAGAACCCTTCGCACCACTTCATCGGACCGGGGCTCATCCTCCTGGCCGTCATCACGCTCCTGTCTGCGGGCGACGCCCCCGACGGCGGACAGGTCGCATGGCGGATCGGCATAGGCCTGGCCGTCCTCGTCTTCGGCATCCTGATGGCCCGCACCGCCGTGAACGTGACCGCCATCGAGATCACGGTACGCAACCTCGCCTCCACCAAGGTGATCTCCTGGGACAGGATCCAAGGCTTCGACAACAGAATCAGCCTGGTCATCGAACTGACCGACGGCAGCACCGTCCACTGCACTGCTGTCCAGCCCACCAACGTCTCCCGCGTCAAGGGCCGTGGCTACGCCCAGCGGGTCGCCACCGACCTGACCGCGGAGCTCGCCGCCCGCCGGGGACGCCACGAGGGCTGACCCTGGCCCGCTCTCCGGCCCCGCAGGCCCGGCACCAGGCCCTGATGTCCGCGTCGGACGGTGCGGCCTTCCCCGACTGGAGGCGGGTTGCGGTGGCCGGTCCTCCCGGCCCCCTCCGCCCCATGGAGTAGCCGCGAAGTACCGCAATCCGGTACTGACGGCGGCCAGTTGGCTGCCCTGCCGGAGCCGTCGCAGGCGGCGGTCGGAGGGAGTGTGACCGGTGTGGCAATCGGAGGGATCTACGGATTCTTCCAAGGCGCGAAAACCTGGTGGTAAAAGTGTCGAACGTATTCACGAAAATATGCAAGGACGCCGACAGTCTCATGTCGGCAAGGTGGCAATACGTCACGGGCGCGGTATTCGCTGCCGTCATGTACGCCCTCTTCGGGATGATGGCAAACCCATAGGGGCCCCCGAAATGCCGAACCGCCCGGGGCCGCAGCAACTGCGGCTCCCGGGCGGTTCGTTCGTGACGCGGACCGTCAGGCGGTCTTCGCCTCCACCGAGGCGGCGGGCTTCGGCGCGGAGCCGGTGGCCTTCGGCTTGCGGAAGAAGAAGTACAGCGTCGGCGCCAGGTACATCAGCCAGATCACGACCTGGACCACCGTCGGGTTCGGCTGGAAGTTGAACACGCCCTTCAGCAGGGTGCCGTACCAGCTGTCGACCGGAATGGTGGACGAGATGTCGAACGCCAGCTCGTGCAGGCCGGGGATCCAGCCGGCCTCCTGGAGGTCGTGCACACCGTAGGCGAGCACGCCGGCGGCGACCATGACCAGCATGCCGCCGGTCCAGGTGAAGAACTTCGCCAGGTTGATCTTGAGCGCGCCGCGGTAGAACAGCCAGCCCAGCACGGCCGAGGTGACCAGGCCGAGGATCGCGCCGACCAGCGGGTTCCAGCCGTCGCCGGTGGCCTGCACGGCCGTCCAGATGAACAGCGCGGTCTCCAGGCCCTCCCGGCCGACGGCCAGGAAGGAGGTGACGATCAGCGCGACGGTGCCCATCGCCAGCGCGGCGTCCAGCTTGCCGTGCAGTTCGCTCTTCAGGTGCCTGGCGGTGCGCTTCATCCAGAACACCATCCAGGTGACCAGGCCGACCGCGAGGATCGACAGGCTGCCGCCGAGTGCCTCCTGCGCCTCGAAGGACAGCTGGTTGGAGCCGAATTGCAGCACGGCGCCGAAGGCCATGGACACCGCGACGGCACTGCCGACGCCGATCCACACCGGGCCGAGCCGGTCCTTGCGGCCGGTCTTGACCAGGTAGGCGATCAGGATGCAGACCACCAGGCTGGCTTCGAGGCCTTCTCGAAGGCCGATCAGGTAGTTGGCGAACACGGCGGTTCTCCTCGGTGGGGGCGTGAGGGTGATGGGGGCGGGGGTCAGCCGAACAGGGTCTGGCCCCACCACTCGCCGGACTTGCGGACCCCGGGCGGGCAGGCGAAGTGGGCGGATCCGACGTGCGTGATGTACTCGTTCAGCTTGTCGTTGGCCGCGAGCTTGGTCTGCAGCGGCACGAACGCCTTGCGGGTGTCGCGCTGGTACGCCAGGAAGAACAGGCCGGCGTCCAGGCGGCCGAGGCCGTCGGTGCCGTCGGTGAACGAGTAGCCGCGACGCAGGATCATCAGCCCGTCGTTGCTGTCCGGGTGGGCGAGGCGCACGTGCGAGGTGACGGGCATCGCGGACAGGTCGGGCGCGTCGCGTTCCTTCTGCTTGCCGTAGGGAGCGCCTTCGATCTTGGTGCGACCGAAGGTGTCCTCCTGGTCCTGCAGCGAGGCGCGGTCCCAGGTCTCGATGGTCATCCGGATCCGCCGGGCCACCAGGTACGAGCCGCCGGTCATCCAGTCCTGGCCGTCGCCGGGCGCCACCCACACGTGCTTGCCGAGCGCGTCCGCGTCCGTCCCGGCGACGTTGTGAGTGCCGTCCTTGAAGCCCATCAGGTTGCGCGGGGTCTGGCTGTCGGGCGTGGTCGAGGAGGTCTTGCCGAAGCCCAGCTGCGACCAGCGGACGTTCACCACGCCCATGCCTATCCGGGCCAGGTTGCGGATCGCGTGCACCGCGACCTGCGGGTCGTCCGCGCACGCCTGCACGCAGATGTCGCCGCCGCTGCGGTTCGCCTCCAGCCGGTCGCCCTTGAACTTCGGCAGGTCCACCAGCGCCTCGGGCCGCTTCGCCTTCAGGCCGAACCGGTCCTGGCCGTCCTTCTCGAACAGCGTCGGACCGAACCCGATGGTCAGCGTCAGCCGCGACGCCGGCAGGCCGAGCGCCTCGCCGGTGTCGTCCGGCGGCGACTGCGGGACCACGCCGACCGCCCCGCCGCCGACCTCGCGGCCGCCGGTGATCGAGGCGGCCGCCTTGGTCCACTCCTTGAGCATCGCGACCAGCTTGTCCCGGTCGTCGGTGATCACGTCGAACGCCGCGAAGTGCAGCCGGTCCTGAACGGGCGTCGAGATGCCCGACTGGTGCTCGCCCCAGAACGGCACGTCCTGGTTCTGCGGCGCGGCCGCCGGGCTGTCGCTGTCCATGGTCGCCGCGGCCACCGTGCCCACGCCGGCCGCGCCGATCGCCACACCGGCGCCGGCCCACCCGATGACGGCCCGTCGGCTGAGCCCGACTCGCTGCTGCGCCTCGGCGGGAGCCGTCTGCTGCTCGTTCTCGGCGTCCATGTTGCGTTCCCTCTCGGACGTGACCTTGCGCGGACCTGCACGGATCCGCGCGGACCGGACCTGCTGACAGTGGCTTAGCTTACGCTGCCCTTACTTCACCACGACGGCCGCGGCCAGCTTCGACAGCGGCTCGCTCAGCGCGTTCACCGCGTCGGAGAAGGTCTTGCGCTCGTCCTCGGTCACCTTGTCGTACGAGGTGTAGCTGCCGTCGGCCTGGCGGTACTTGCCCAGCAGGCCGGTGATCTTCTCGAACTCGGCGTCCAGGGCCTTCGACAGGGTCGGGTCGTTCTCGGAGGCGACCGGCTTCAGCAGCTCGTAGGCCTGGCGGGCGCCCTCCACGTTGGCGGCGAAGTCCGACAGGTCGGTGTGGCTGTAGCGGTCCTCCTCACCGGTGATCTTGTTCTTGGAGACCTCGTCCAGCAGCTCCTTGGCGCCGTTGGCCATCCCGGTCGGGGTGATCTCCGCCTCGGGGACGCGCTTCTGCCAGTCCTTCAGGTCGGTGACCAGCTGGGCGGCGAGGGTCTTCTCCTCGTCGCCGATCTTGCCGTCCGCCCACAGCGCCTTCTCCAGGCGGTGCCAGCCGGTCCACTTCTGACCGTCCTCCAGCGCGTCCTCGCGGGCGTCGGTCTTCGGGTCGATGTCACCGAAGCTCTCCGCCACCGGCTCGGTCCGCTCCCAGCCCAGCCGGGACGCTGCGAACAGCGACTTCGCCTTCTCCACGTCGCCCGCGGTGATCGCCGCCGCGAACTGCTCCACCACGGGGATGGTCGCGTCCGCCTGCTCCTGCGCGTACTTGCGGTAGTCCGTGACCGCCTGCGTCAGCCGGTCGTCCGTCTTCGCCGGCGCACCCGCGGCCGCCGTCACCGTGATCTTCTGCCGGATGCCGTCACCGGTCATGCCCGGCTTGCACGCCACCTCGTAGGTGCCGGCCTTGATCTCGGCGTTGATGCTCACCTTGGTGCCCGGGCCGATGTTCTCCCGCTCGGTGACGATCTTGTCGCCCTCGGCGTACACGTACACCTCGGTCGTCTTGTTGCCCTTGTTCGCCACCGCCAGCTCGACGTGCCCGGCCGGGAACGAGGTCTTCGACAGCTCGCACTTGCTGTCGGTGGCCGTCACCTGCACCGGCCCGCTGCCGTCCGCCGACACCTTCCCGTCGTCCTTCTTCGAACACCCCACCAACGCGGCACCCGCCACAGCGAGAACGAGGAAGGTCGCGGCAGTCGTACGGCGGGCGGGCATGCTCACTCCAGGGACGAGGGTAGGCGGACTCCACGGCCACCGGGGGCTGATCCCCGGCGCCGCTCAGTAAGCTAAGGCATACCTTAGATCCCCCGTCATCCGGGGTCGATACCGGCCTCGACACCCACACCCCGCCGACCAGCGACTTTCGGCCAACTGCCCTCCCCGCCACGGCAGTTCACCCCACCCGACCACTCCCGGTGTGACCGGCGCCACGCCCCGACCCCGGGTCAACTCCGCCCGCACCACGACAAGGACCGCCCCCGGGGCCCGTAGACCCCGGGGGCGGTCCGCCTCACCGAACGAACGGCGAGCCTGCGGGCACTACCCCACGAACCGGTCCGCCTCCCCCCTGCGCCGCGCCCGGTACAGCAGCACACCGCCCAGTGTCAGCAGCCCGCCACCGGCCAGACCCGCCACCGCGAGAACCGCCGGCGAACCGGTGTCCGGCAGATGCCCCGACCCGCCCTTGCCGTGCGGCGGCTCGGACGGACCACCCGGACGAGGCACCTTCACGCACTCCTCCTTCTCCGGGCACTGCGACACCGTGACGCACAGCTCGACCGGCAGGCTCTCCACCAGCTCCCCCTGCGGGTCACGAGCCGAAGCCACCGCCCTGTTCGTCACGTGACCGGCCCTCGCGTCCTCCTCCGTCACCACGTAACTGCCACGACACGTCGTGCTCGCACCCGGCTCCAGCGTCGTCGCCTCGCACGACACCTGCGCGACCCGGTCGTCGCTGACGGACACGTCCGTCAGCACCGTCGAGCCGGTGTTCGTCACGGTGTAGATGTACGTCACCGTGTCACCCGCACGCGCAGAGCCCTGCACATCGGCCTGCTTCACGACCGACAGCGACGACGCACTCGGCACCGTCTCCACCGTCACCTCGCCGGAAGGACTCACCACCGGCCGACCCTCGGGGTCGGTGCCGCCGGCCTGAGCGGTGTTGGTCACGTGACCGGCAGCCACATCGGCTGCGGTGACCACGTAACTGCCGTGGCAGAGCGTGCTCCGACCCGGGTTCAACGTCGCCGCGTCGCACGTCACCGACGCGACCCGGTCGTCCGTCACCGCCACATTGGCGACCGCGGCGGTACCGGTGTTCGTAACGGTGTAGGTGTAGGTGACGGTGTCACCCGCACGGAACGGGCCGGCACTGTCCGCCCTCTTCACCAGCGACAACTGGGCCTCGCCCACCACCGGAACGTCCGCCTCGACCGGCGGACTCACCACCGACCCGCCCTGCGGATCGGTGCCGCTCGCGTGAGCGGTGTTGGTCACGTGACCCGCCTGCACGTCCGCCGCCGTGACGACGTAACTGCCGTGGCACAGCGTGCTCGCACCCGGATTCAACGTCGCCGCGTCGCACGTCACCGACGCGACCCGGTCGTCCGTCACCGCCACATTGGCAACCGCGGCGGTACCGGTGTTCGTGACGGTGTAGGTGTAGGTGACGGTGTCACCCACGTGGAACGGACCAGCGCTGTCCGCCGCCTTCTGGAGGCTCAGCGCCGCGACGCCCGAGACAGGAACGGTGGCCTCACCAGGAGGACTCGTCACCGTCTGGCCCTGCGGGTCCGTGCCCTCCGCGTGAGCGGTGTTGGTCACCTGACCCGCCTGCACATCCGCCGCCGTGATCACGTAACTGCCGTGGCACAGCGTGCTCCGGCCCGGATTCAACGTCGTCGAGTCGCACGTCACCGAGGCGACATGGTCATCGCTCACCGTGAGGTTGCTGACCGTCGCCGTCCCCGTGTTCGTAACGGTGTAGGTGTAGGTGACGGTGTCACCCACGTGGAACGGACCAGCGCTGTCCGCCACCTTCTCGATGGTCAGCAGAGCCTCACCGGCCACCGGAACGGTCGCCTCGGCCGGCGGACTCGTCACCGTCTGACCCTGCGGGTCCGTGCCCTCCGCGTGAGCGGTGTTGGTCACGTGACCAGCCGTCACATCGGCGGCCGTGACGACGTACGAACCGTGACAGGTCGTGCTCGCACCCGGGTTCAGCGAAGTCGCAGCGCACGTCACGGACACAACGTGGTCGTCCGCGACACTGAGGGCGTTCACCGCTGCCGTACCGGTGTTGGTCACCGTGTACGTGTAGTTCACGGTGTCACCCACATGGAACGGGCCGGCGCTGTCCGCCGTCTTCTGAATGCTCAGCTCCGCGATGCCCGCGACGGAGACAGTCGCCTCACCAGGCGGGCTCGTCACACCCTGACCCTGCGGGTCGGTGCCCTCCGCGTGAGCGGTGTTCGTCACATGGCCGGCGGTCACATCGGCAGCCGTCACCACATACGTGCCGTGGCACAGCGTGCTCGCACCCGGGTTCAGCGAAGTCGCGGCACACGTCACCGAGGCAACGTGGTCATCGACCACCACCAGGTTGGATACAACAGCCGTACCGGTGTTGGTCACCGTGTACGTGTAACTCACGGTGTCACCCACATGGAACGGACCGGCACTGTCCGCCGCCTTCTCCAGCGACAGCAACGCCTCGCCGACGACCGGGACGGTCGCCTCGGCTGGCGGGCTCACCACCGTCTGACCCTGCGGGTCCGTGCCCTCCGCGTGAGCGGTGTTCGTCACGTGCCCGGCCGTCACATCCGCAGCCGTCACGACGTACGAACCGTGGCACAGCGTGCTCGCACCGGGGTTCAACGTGGTCGAGTCGCACGTCACCGAGACAACGTGATCGTCCGCGACACTGAGGGCGTTCACCACGGCCGTGCCGGTGTTGGTCACCGTGTACGTGTAGCTCACGGTGTCACCCACATGGAACGGGCCGGCGCTGTCCGCCGTCTTCTGAATACTCAGCTCCGCAATGCCAGCGACGGGAACAGTCGCCTCACCAGGAGGACTTGTCACACCCTGACCCTGCGGGTCGGTGCCCTCCGCGTGAGCGGTGTTCGTCACATGGCCGGCGGTCACATCGGCAGCCGTCACCACATACGTGCCGTGGCACAGCGTGCTCGCGCCGGGGTTCAACGTGGTCGAGTCGCACGTCACCGAGGCAACGTGGTCGTCGGCCACCACCAGGTTGGATACAACAGCCGTACCGGTGTTGGTCACCGTGTACGTGTAACTCACGGTGTCACCCACATGGAACGGACCGGTGCCGTCCGCCACCTTCTCAATGGTCAGCAGCGCCTCGCCCACCACCGGAACGGTCGCTTCGGCCGGCGGGCTTGTCACCGTCTGGCCCTGCGGGTCAGTGCCCTCCGCATGAGCGGTGTTCGTCACGTGCCCAGCCGTCACATCCGCCGCCGTCACGACGTACGAACCATGGCAGGTCGTGCTCGCACCCGGATTCAGCGTCGTCGCAGCACACGTCACCGAGACAACGTGATCGTCCGCAACACTAAGGGCGTTCACCACGGCCGTGCCGGTGTTGGTCACCGTGTACGTGTAACTCACGGTGTCGCCCACATGGAACGGACCGGCGCTGTCCGCCGTCTTCTGAATGGTCAGCTCCGCGATGCCCGCGACGGGGACGGTGGCCTCGCCGGGAGGACTCGTCACGCCCTGGCCCTGCGGATCCGTGCCCTCCGCATGGGCGCTATTGGTGACATGACCGGCCGTCACATCGGCCGCCGTGACGACGTACGAACCATGGCACAGCGTGCTCGCCCCCGGGTTCAACGTCGTCGCAGCACACGTCACCGAAGCAACGTGGTCATCGACCACCACCAGGTTGGTCACAACAGCCGTACCGGTGTTGGTCACCGTGTACGTGTAACTCACGGTGTCACCCACATGGAACGGACCCGCGCTGTCCGCCGTCTTCTCCAGCGACAGCAGCGCCTCGCCCACCACCGGAACGGTCGCCTCGACCGGCGGGCTCACCACCGTCTGACCCTGCGGATCCGTACCCTCCGCGTGAGCGGTGTTCGTCACATGACCCGCCGTCACATCCGCCGCCGTCACGACGTACGAACCATGGCAGGTCGTGCTCGCACCCGGGTTCAGCGTCGTCGCAGCACACGTCACCGAGGCGACATGGTCGTCGCTCACCGTGAGGTTGCTGACCTCCGCCGTCCCCGTGTTCGTCACCGTGTACGTGTAACTCACGGTGTCGCCCACATGGAACGGGCCGGCGCTGTCCGCCGTCTTCTGAATGGTCAGCTCCGCGACCCCGACCACCGGGACGGTGGCCTCGGCCGGCGGGCTCTGGATCAGCTGGCCCTGCGGGTCGGTGCCCTCCGCGTGAGCGGTGTTGGTCACGTGACCGGCCGTCACATCGGCCGCCGTCACGACGTAGCTACCGTGGCACAGCGTGCTCTGGCCGGGGTTCAAGGTGGTCGTGTCACACGTCACCGAGGCAACGTGGTCGTCGACCACCACCAGGTTGGTCACCGCAGCCGTGCCGGCGTTGGTCACCGTGTACGTGTACGAGACCGTCTCACCGAGGCGGAACGGGCCGGGGCTGTCCGGCACCTTCTCGATGGTCAGCTTGGCGTCGCCCGCGATCTCGATGGTGGCCTGGCCGGGGGGACTCTCCACCGACTGCCCCTGCGGGTCCGTACCGTTCGCGTGGGCCGTGTTGGTCACCTTCCCGGCTGTCACATCGGCGGCCGTGATGACGTACGTGCCGTGGCAGAACGTGCTCTGCCCGGGGTTCAGCGTGGTGGTGTCGCAGGTCACGGACGTGATGTGGTCGTCCGTCACCGTCAGGTTGTTCACCGTGGCCGTGCCCGTGTTCGTCACCGTGTAGGTGTAGGGAACGGTGTCGCCCACGTGGAACGGGCCCGCGCTGTCGGCCGCCTTCTCCAGCGCGAGCAGCGCCTCGCCGACGACCGGGACGGTCGCCTCGGCCGGCGGGCTCGTCACCGTCTGACCCTGCGGGTCCGTGCCCTCCGCGTGAGCGGTGTTCGTCACGTGGCCAGCCGTCACATCTGCCGCCGTGACGACGTACGAACCGTGGCAGGTCGTGCTCTCACCCGGGTTCAGCGTCGTCACCGCACACGTCACCACGGCAACGTGGTTGTCCGAAACAGTCAGGTTGTTCACCGCAGCGGTGCCGGTGTTGGTCACCGTGTAGGTGTACGAGACCGTCTCACCGAGGTGGAACGGGCCCGCACTGTCCGCCGTCTTCTCAATGGTCAGCAGCGCCTCGCCCACCACCGGAACAGTGGCTTCGGCCGGCGGACTCATCACACCCTGACCCTGCGGATCCGTACCCTCCGCGTGAGCAGTGTTCGTCACATGACCCGCCGACACATCGGCCGCCGTGATGACGTAGGTACCGTGGCAGAGAGTGCTCTTGCCCGGGTCCAGCACCGTCGTGTCGCACGTCACCGGTGCCACGTGGTCGTCGACCACCGCCAGGTCGTGCACGGTCGCCGTGCCCTTGTTGGTGACGGTGTACGTGTACGAGACCGTCTCACCGAGGCGGAACGGGCCCGCACCGTCCGCCGTCTTCTCGATGGTCAGCAGCGCCTCACCCACCACCGGAACGGTCACCTCGGCCGGCGGACTCACCACCGTCTGACCCTGCGGATCCGTGCCCTCCACATGAGCGGTGTTCGTCACATGGCCCACCGACACGTCGGCCTCCGTCACGACGTACGAACCGTGGCAGATCGTGCTCTCACCCGGATTCAGCGTCGTCGCCGCACACGTCACCACAGCGACATGGTCGTCACTCACCTTGAGGTTGTTCACCGCCGCCGTGCCGGTGTTGGTCACCGTGTACGTGTACGAGACCGTCTCGCCAAGATGGAACGGACCGGGGTTGTCCGCCACCTTCTCCAGCGACAACACCGCCTCGCCGACGACCGGGACGGTCGCCTCGGCCGGCGGGCTCTTCACGCCCTGACCCTGCGGGTCGGTGCCCTCCGCGTGAGCGATGTTGGTTACGTGACCCGCCGTCGCATCCGCCGCCGTCACGACGTACACGCCGTGGCACAGCGTGCTCTCGCCGGGGTTCAGCACCGCCGTGTCGCACGTCACCGGCGCCACGTGGTCGTCGACCACGGCCAGGTCGTGCACGGCCGCGGTGCCCTTGTTGGTGACGGTGTACGTGTAGGACACGGCCTCCCCCGCGCGGAACGGACCCGCGCTGTCCGGGGTCTTCTCCAGCGACAGGATGGCCTCGCCGACCACCGGGACGGTCGCCTCGACCGGCGGGCTCACCACCGTCTGGCCTTCCGGATCCGTACCCGTCGCGTGGGCGGTATTCGTCACATGACCCACCGTCACGTCTTCCGGCGTCACGACGTAGACGCCGTGGCACAGGGTGGTCTGCCCCGGGTCCAGCGTCGTCGTGTCGCACGTCACCGACGCCACGTGGTCGTCTTTCACGATCAGGTCGTGCACGGCCGCGGTACCGGTGTTGGTCACCGTGTAGGTGTACGAGACCGTCTCGCCGACGTGGAACGGGCCGGGGTTGTCCGGCGTCTTCTGAATGGCCAGTTCGGCGATGCCGATCACCGGGACAGTGGCCTCGACCGGAGGACTCGTGACGCCTTCGCCCTGCGGATCCGTACCCGTCGCGTGGGCCGTGTTGGTCACCTTCCCGGCCGTCACATCGGCCGCCGTGATGACGTAGGTACCGTGGCAGAGGGTGCTCTTGCCCGGGTCCAGCACCGTCGTGTCGCACGTCACCGGCGCCACATGGTCGTCGACCACCGCCAGGTCGTGCACGGTCGCCGTGCCCTTGTTGGTGACGGTGTACGTGTACGAGACCGTCTCACCGAGGTGGAACGGACCGGCGCTGTCCGCCGTCTTCTCGATGGTCAGCAGCGCCTCGCCCACCACCGGAACGGTCACCTGGACCGGCGGACTCGTCACCGTCTGACCCTGCGGATCCGTGCCCTCCACGTGAGCGGTGTTCGTCACATGGCCGGCCGTCACGTCGGCCTCCGTGACGACGTACGAACCGTGGCAGGTCGTGCTCTCGCCCGGGTTGAGCGTCGTCGCCGCACACGTCACCACGGCGACATGGTCGTCGCTCACCTTGACGTTGCTGACCGCCGCCGTGCCCGAGTTCGTCACGGTGTACGTGTAGCTGATGGTGTCCCCGAGGCGGAACGGACCGGGGCTGTCCGCCGTCTTCTCGAGCGACAGCACCGCCTCGCCGACCACCGGGACGATCACCTTGGTCGGCGGGCTCACCACCGGCTGGCCGTCCGGGTCCAGGCCGGTCGCGTGAGCGGTGTTGGTCACCTGACCCGCCGTCACGTCGTCCGCCGTCACGACGTAGGTGCCGTGGCACAGGGTGCTCTGCCCCGGGTCCAGCGTCGTGGTGTCGCACGTCACCGACGCCACGTGGTCGTCGATCACGGTCACGTTGTGCACGGTCGCGGTGCCGGTGTTGGTGACGGTGTAGGTGTAGGACACCGCGTCGCCCAGCCGGAACGGACCGGGGGAATCCGGCGTCTTCTGGATGGTCAGCGCCCCGACACCGGCCACGACAACGGTGGCCTCGGCGGGCGGCGTGGTGACCGTGCTGCCGTCCGGGCCGGTGAAGCTGGCCGTGACGACGTTGGTGGTGGTCTGCGTGACACCGGGAAGGTCGCAGAAGACCTGGTGGGCGTCACCGGGAGCCAGGCTGAACGAGCCTGCGATCGCTGCGCAGATGGGGGTGACGGGGTCGTTGAGGGTGATGCCGTTGATGGCGACCGGGCCGGTGTTGGTGACGGTGATGCGCCAGTGGGCGGTCGACCCCGGGGAGAGGGTGGTGGTGGGGACCCATGGGCCCGGGCCTCCCGATCCGCAGTCGGCCGCGTTGGCGGAGGCGCAGACCTCCTTCACGATGTGCAGGGCCGGGGCGCACTCGGGGCCGGCGAGCACCTGGAGGGTGACGGTGTTGGAGGCGACGGGTGCCTGACCGTTGGTGACGGCGGTGGCCTGGTCGGAGACGGCGGTGACGGAGCAGTCGGCGGCCACCGTCGTCTCGAAGCAGATCTGCGGGGCGTCACCGACGAAGGTGACCTGCATCCGCGGGTCGCTGCCGGGCGGGAACGAGCCGCCCCCGACCAGGGTGATGTTGGCGACGACCTGGATCGGCGAGTCGGCGATCGGGACGGAGGAGATGTCCGCCGTCTCGGTCGCGGGGTCGAACGGGAACGTGCCGACGGTGCTGCCGTCGGCCGCCAGCACCGTCACCGAGGACTGGGTGAAGTCCACGGTGGTCGGATCGACGCCGAGCAGGCTGACCTCCCCGTAGGACCTGACATGCCCGGTGGCCCCGTCGCAGTAGAACGCGGCGGGGTTGAGGGAGGCCTGCGCCCTGGTCTTCTGACAGGGCGAGGCGCCGGTGACGGGGTCGAGCGAGAACAGGTACCCGGTGTCCCCGAGGCTGTACTTGCACTGGCCGTCGTAGGCGTAGCCGTACGGGCTGGTGTTGCCGCCGTTGACGTTGGGCGGGCCGTTGACGATGCCGCCCGTGCCGTACTGGGCGCAGGGGCCCTGGATCGTCCAGTCGTAGCAGTACGAGGTGCTGTTGAGGGTCGGTGTGAGGCCGCGGTAGATCCAGAGCGGGAACTCGGTCTCCAGGTGGCCGTTGGGGGCGGTGATGGTCAGCGGCACCTGGAAGTTGGCCTCGCCGGGTGCGACGTTGGTGCTGACCAGGGTGGTGAGGCCGGGGGGTGCGGCGATGGGGTTGCCGGCCAGGTCGAAGCAGACGACGGTGCCGACCGGCGGGGTGACCTCCTGGTAGAAGCCACCGACGATCGTGCAGACTCCGGTGACGGCGCCGGCCGGGTCGTGCATCTCGAAGACGTTGTCGGCCCGGGCGGGTTCGTCGGCGGTGGTCGGGGTGACCACGGTCTTGGGCGTGGCCCAGCCGGTGCACGCGGTGTTCGTGGACGGGTCGAAGCAGGACATCACCGTGGGCGCCGGGGCCAGGGTGTTGTCGGTGACGTAGATCTTTCCTTCGATGGTCCGCATGATGCCGGCGTAGTCGCCGCTGAACGCGACCTGGCCCTCGTTGGGCGGCAGGCCGATGTCGAAGGTGCCGCAGGGGGCGTTGGCGGCGGCGTCGTAGCAGAGGATCTCGCCGGTGCCGGAGACCGCGTAGAGGTGCTGGTTCGGCGCCTGGACCACGCCGCCCACGACCAGCCCGGTGCCGTTCTGGAGCTCGGTGAAGCCGCAGCCGGCCTGGGCCTGGAGGTCGATGCAGCCGACGCCGATCACGGCGAGCTCGACCCGGCTGATCGCGGCGTAGTACAGCTTGGAGCCGATCTGCACGTAGGTCGGGGTGCGGGTGCTGCCGAGGTCGCCGGTGGTCGCTCCGGGCACCGAGGAGTTCAGTGCCTGGGGCCAGGTGGCGGGCGATCCGTCCGGGGCGGGACAGGGCCCGTTGGTGAGCAGGTCGGTGCAGACCACGCTGGCGTCGTTGGCGAAGCCGTGGTGGTAGATGTTCCAGATCTCGGGAGTGGACACGCCGTTGATCGTGGCGGTGTACAGGATGGGCGTGAAGCCGTCGCCGCCGGTCGCCGTGCTGACCGGGGTGAACGGCGGCGGGATCTGGACCACCAGGCCGGTCGAGGGCGACGCGAGCTCCGGGTTGCGGGCCTGGACGACGTTGGTGGCGACGCCCTGGTCGGTGCCGGTGAAGCTCGCGCCGCCGTCGGTGGACCACTGCTTGGTGAAGCCGGGCGGTGCCTGGAGCGAGCCGGGCACGTAGGTCTGGCTCTGCGGGGTGCTGCCGGGTCCGCCCTGGATCACGTCGGTGATCGTGGCATCGACCGGGGCGCCGTCCGGATTGGTCGCGGAGACCACCCAGCGAACGGTGTCCCCGTGCGCGGTCTGGGTGGTGCTGCCGGTGGCGAGGTCGGTACCGGTCTTGGCCAGCGTCACCGGCAGCTGACGGGCCGCCTGCGGGTGCGCGGTGGCGGGCCCGGCAAAGGAGGCCGAAACCGTGCCGAGCACGACAACCAGCGGCACTAACGCCCGGCCGAGACGGCTGCGGATCGCCGCCGGCCCATGGCGCCGGCGTGCGCGTTCGCAGGGGGGTCGACGGCGTCTCATGGCGGGTCCTCTCGATCGGCCTGACGGCGAGTCTGCACACGTAGCGCACGCAAGTGGCTACTCACCGCGACCATATAATCGAGTATCTAATATGAAAATCCGTCAACTACCCCCAATGACCCACAAGCTGGACGCGTTCACTCCGGCGGCTCCGAAAGGCCCACCCGGGCCGGCGAGCGGGCGGGCGCGAAAACAGGGGCGCGGGGAACTGCGCGAAGCGGAAGTCGCCCGACCGCAAGATCGCTACGCAGGACAATGACCTGCACTTGATTGCGACCTTGCGGACGTGCGCTTCTCGCTCGCGCAGTTCCCCGCGCCCCTGGTGGTGCTCTCCCCGGCTACGGACTTCCTGACGGCGTGTCCGCCCGCCCGCCGGCTACGGCAGGTTGCGGGCCAT
>NZ_LISX01000002.1:247424-872619 GCF_001905465.1 Kitasatospora sp. CB01950 | reverse complement strand
GGGGGGGGGGGGGGTGGTGGGGGGGGGGGGGCGGTTGGGGGAGGCTGCGGGTGGGGTGGTGACGGCTTGGGGGGCGGCCGTGGGGGAGGTGGTGGAGGCGCACGGGGGGATCTTTCGGGGGCTGGTGCGGGGGCAGTTGGAGGGGATACCGGTCGAGCAGTTGAAGGAGGTGACGGAGGGGCGGCTGCAGACCGGGGTCCTGGCGGGGGCGGGGTACCGGACGGTCGCGCAGGTGTGTGGGGCGAGTGCGCAGGAGTTGGTGCGGATTCCGGGGATCGGGGGGTCGACGGCGCAGCAACTGGTGGGTGCGGCGCGGCAGATCGCGGAGGCGGTGGAGCGCAGCACGGCGGTGCGGATCGACCCGGCGCGGCCGGACGAGGCGAGCACCGCGCTGCTGGTCGCGTTGCACCGGCTGGTGCTCGCGGGGCCGGGGGCGCGGCGGGCTGTCGGGGAGGCGGAGGAGATCGAGCGGCGGCTGGCGGCGCCGATGGCGGCGGCCCGGCCGGCGACGGGGTGGGTGCGGGGGCTGGTGGCGGGGGCCGAGCGGAGGGAGGCGGCGCGCCGGGCGGTGGAGGTGCTGGAGAAGCAGGTGGCGGCGGCGGAGGCCGACGGGGTGCCGTTGCGGCTGGCGCAGGCGGGGGCGGACCTGTTGCGGCCGGGCGCGGGGGAGGTGGAGGTCCGGGTCGAGTTCGAGCACCGGGCGGCGGAGTTCTACGCGGAGTTGGCGCTGCTCGCGGACGAGGGCCTGCTCACGGGCGTGGACCGGGGCGGGCCGGGCGCGGCGGAGGGCCATCTGCCGGACGAGCTGGCCGAGTCGGTGCGGGCCGAGCGGTTGGACGACCGCGGGTGCACCGTCTCGTTGCGCGGTTACCAGGCGTTCGGGGCGAGGTTCGCGCTGGCCCGGAAGCGGGTGATGATCGGCGACGAGATGGGGCTCGGGAAGACCGTGCAGGCGCTGGCCGTGCTGGCGCATCTGGCGGCGGCGGGGGAGCGGCACTTCCTGGTGGTGTGTCCGGCGTCGGTGCTGGTCAACTGGCAGCGGGAGACGGGGAGTCGGACGACGCTGGCGGCGTACCGGTACCACGGCCAGGAGCGGGAGGCGGCGCGGGCGCAGTGGCTGGCGGGCGGCGGGGTGCTGGTCGCGACGTACGAGTCGTTGCGGACGCTGGCCGAGGACCCGGTGGCCGCGCTGGTGGTGGACGAGGCGCACTTCGTGAAGAATCCGGCCGCGCAGCGCACCCGGCTGGTGGCGGAGTGGGCGGCGCGGACGGAGCGGGTGCTGTTCCTGACGGGCACGCCGATGGAGAACCGGGTGGAGGAGTTCCGTACCCTGATCGGCCATCTTCAGCCGGATCTGCTGAGCGAGCTGCCCGCCGGTCCGGGCGTGGCCGGGTCGGTCGCGTTCCGCCGGGCGGTCGCGCCGGCGTACCTGCGGCGCAACCAGCAGGACGTGCTGACCGAACTGCCGGACGTGGTGCGGGTGGACGAGTGGGGCGAGCTGTCGGGGCCGGACCGGGCCGCGTACGCCGCGGCCGTCGCGGAGGGCAACTTCATGGCGATGCGGCGCGCCGCGTATGCCGAGCCCGCGCACTCGGCGAAGCTGCGGCGGCTGCGCGAGCTGGTCGCGGAGGCGGCCGAGAGCGGGCACAAGGTGGTGGTGTTCTCGTACTTCCGGGAGGTGCTGGCCACCGTCCGGGAGGCGCTGGGCGAGGCGGTGCGGGGCACGGTCTCCGGGGCGCTGCCGGCGGAGGTGCGGCAGGAGCTGGTGGACGCGTTCAGCGCGGTGGACGGCCATGCGGTGCTGCTGTGCCAGATCCAGGCGGGCGGGTTGGGCCTCAACCTGCAGGCCGCGAACGTGGTGGTGCTGTGCGAGCCGCAGGTGAAGCCGACGCTGGAGGACCAGGCGGTGGCCCGGGCCCAGCGGATGGGTCAGATCCGGCGGGTCCGGGTGCACCGGCTGCTGGCCACCGACAGTCTGGATCGCGGCCTGGTGGAGCTGCTGCGCGGCAAGGCCGAGCTGTTCGACCGTTACGCGCGCCGCAGCGACCTGGCGGAGTCGGCCCCCGAGGCGGTGGACGTTTCCGACCGCGCGCTCGCCGTCCGGATCGTCGAGGACGAGCAACTGCGGCTGGCCGGAGCCGAGTAGGAGTCACAGGCGGACCAGCATCTTGCCGGTGTTGGCGCCGGTGAGCACGCCGAGGAAGGCGTCGACGGTGCGGTCGAAGCCGTCCAGCACGGTCTCGGGGGAGATCACCCGGCCGGAGCGCAGGTGCGGGCCGAGCAGGTCGTACAGCTCCTCCTGGGCGTCCATGTGGTGGCGGACCAGGAAGCCTTCCAGCCGGATGCTGCGGCCGACCAGTTCGAACAGGTTGTGCGGGGCGGCGGGCGGTTCGGTGAGGTACTGGCCGATCGCGCCGCACCAGGCGATCCGGCCGAAGTCGCGCATCGAGCCGATTGCGGCGGCCAGGTGGTCGCCGCCGACGTTGTCCAGGTAGACGTCGATGCCGTCGGGGGCGGCGGCGGTCAGCAGGTCGGCGACCGGTCCGTCGTGGTAGTCGAACGCGGCGTCGAAGCCGAGCTGTTCGGTGAGGAAGGCGGTCTTCGCGGGGGAGCCGGCCGAGCCGATCACCCGGCGGGCGCCGAGCAGCCGGGCCAGCTGTCCGGCGGCGGTGCCGACGCCGCCGGCGGCCGCCGAGACGAACAGGTCCTCGCCGGGGGCGAGCTTCGCGATCCGGGTCAGGCCGACGTACGCGGACAGGCCGGTGCCGCCGAGCACGCCCAGGTACGCGCTGAGGCCGACGCCGGGCAGGTCGGGCAGCACGCGGACGTCCTCGCGCCGCACCACGGCGTGGGTGCGCCAGCCCCGGCGGTGGACCACCGCCGTGCCGACCGGCAGCGCGGCGCTGCGGGACTCCACCACGCGGCCCACCGTCCGGCCCTCCATCGGGGCGTTCAGCTCGTTGCCGCCCTCGGCGTCCTCCATCATGCCGAGCATGTACGGGTCCACGGACAGGTAGGCGTTCTCCACCAGCGCGCTGCCCTCGGCGAGCGGCGGCAGCTCGTCGTCCACGAACGCGAACTGATCGGCGGTGGGCAGCCCGGTCGGACGGGCGGTCAGGTGGACGGCGCGGGCGTGGCGGGTGACGGTGCGGGACACGGTGAACACTCCGGTGGAAGCAGGGGGTTGACGAGGGGAAACGCTAGGGCGGGCGGAACGGCCTTGGCAGGGGCGCGCGTTGATGGCAGCCCGCGATCCATGAGCGGCGTTCATGCCTGGGTGCCCCCCAACGAAACCGGGCCGCTGTTCGTGTGGACGGGTGAGAGCCGAGGAGAGGGGGGAATGTGGCCGAATGGGCGGATCAGCTCACCGAGTTGGTGGCGTCCCGGGGAGCGGAACTGCAGCGTTACGGGTTCCTGCTGACCGGGGACCGCGCCGAGGCGGCCGACCTGGTCCAGGAGGCGCTGGTGCGGGTCTTCACCCGCCCGCGCCGCGCCTGGCGACTCGGGGAGATCGAGGGATACGTCCGCCGCACCATGCTCAACCGCTACCTGGACCTGTACCGGCGGCGGGCGCGCTACCGCGAGCTGGTGCCGCGGTTGGCCGAGAGCCCGGTCGGCCCGGACGACAGCGACCGGCTCGCGGACCGGCACCAACTGCTGGACGCGCTCGGCGCGTTGTCGCCGTCCCAGCGGGCCTGCGTGGTGCTCCGGTACTACGAGGACCTGCCGGTGGCGGCGGTGGCGGAGCGGCTCGGCCGCCGCGAAGGAACGGTCAAACGACACCTCAGCGACGCGCTGGCCCGGCTGGGCGTCGCGCTGGCGGACGTCCGGGCAGGGACCGAGGAAGGGGCAACACCATGAATCACGACGAACTCCGCGACGCACTACCGGAGTTGGCGGAGCTGGCCGGACCGGCGCAGCTCGACGTCGAAGGGATCGCGCGGGCGGTCCGCCGCCGCAGGACGCGCTCGGCGCTGGCCGCCGGGGCCGTCCTGGCGGTGGCCGCCGGGGTGGCGGCCACCGCCGCCGTCCTGCCGACCGGGCCGGCGGCCGTCGGGGCGGCCGGGCCCGGGGAGGGCAGTGAGCCGACTGTCATCGGCGTCCCGGCCGGCGCCTACACCTGCGGGCGGCCGCTACCGGACAAGCAGGCCTCGACAACGGTCAACGGCATCACGCTGTCGGTGAGTTCGGTCCGGAGGACGGGCGACGGGACCGGGCCGGCCGTCGACGTCGCGTACCGCGCGGACCGGTCGGTAGACGGGGTCGGCGTCCCGCCGGAGTATCTGGAGACGGTCTATCTGAAGGACGGCGTCGTCGTCGGCGGCGGGCCGCTGCTGAACCGGCCCGGCGACACGGAGGCGCAGGGCGTCGACGCGCTCGGACACCCGGTCCGCCTGGAGGCGGGCGTCCCGAAGGTCGAGCCGCTGGGCGGGCGGAACACCCTGTGCCCGTCGCTGACCTGGCAGCAGGTGTGGGCGGAGCCGGAGCGCTACGAGGTGGTGGTGCGGACCGCCGTCCCGTTCGAGCCCGGAGCGCCGGGCGGCGTCACCACGCGCCTGCTGGAGGCCCGTTCGCCGCTGGCACGCTGAACCGGGCCCGCTCGGCCGGATTCCGTCGGATCGCCCCGGGGCCCGGGGAGGGGCGATCCGGCGGCGTGCGCCCGGCAGGACCCGCGTGCGCCCGACAAGACCGGCCGGACAGGCCCTAAGCTGCGAAGGTGGCGGACGATCTTCTCCCGCAGGAGTTGCGGGTGCTGGTGGCGGTGGCCGACAGCGGCGGGTTCACGGCGGCGGCGGTCCGGCTCGGGCTGACGCAGTCGGCGGTGTCGCACGCGGTGCGCGGGTGCGAACGCAAGCTGGGGGCGGTGCTGTTCGAGCGCGGGCGGCGGGGCGCGGCGCCGACGGCGGCCGGGGAGCGGGTGGTGGGGCACGCCCGGCGGATCCTGCGGCTGCTGGCCGCGCTGCCCGGGGAGGCCCGGCAGGGGGAGCCGGGCGGGCCGCGCGGGCCGGTGCGGATCGTCGCGTTCCGCAGCGCGGCGGGCCGGGTGCTGCCTGCGGTGCTGGCCCGACTGGCCGTGAACCACCCGGAGTTGGAGCCGCAGGTGCGGGTGATCCGGGACCTCGGGCGGGGCACCGCCGGCGAGGTCGCCGACGGCCGCGCCGACCTCGCGCTGGCCACCCTGGGCGCGGCGATCCCGCCCGGGCTGGTCTCCGCGCCGCTGTACCGGGAGGGCTACGCGCTCGCCCACCAGCAGGGCCACCCGGACCCGCGCAGCCTGCCGCTGGTCGACTGGGACGAGAACTGCGGCTCCTACACGGCCGATTGGTGGCGGCGGCAGGACTGGATCCCGTCCGCGACCATCAACGTCTCGGACGACACCGTGGTGCTCTCGCTCGCCGCGCAGGGACTCGGCATGGCGATCATGCCGATGCTCACCCTGGACCGGTTGCCCGACGGCCTCGCCGTCACCGACCTCGGCCCGGAGCGCCCGTACCGGCAGGTCGGCTACGTCACCACCCCCGAACTGGCCCGCACCGCCGCCGTCCGGGCCGTGGTGCGGGAACTGCGTGCCGCCCCGCTGCCCGAGGGCGCGGGCCCGGCGGGCGAGGCGGGCGAGGGGGTGTCCCGCCGCCCGTAGCGGGGGCGCCCGGCCCGGGAGAGAGGTGGGCCGGGTGGGCGGCGGGACATGGAGTGACGAACCCCGCCCATGAGTCTGCGCGGCGGCGCTCACGTTCCACTAACGTCCCGCTGACGTGCGGGAACGGCCGCCGAATGTGGTTGACTTGACGGGTAGTCGAAGGACGGGGGAGGGTGGCCGGGGCGGGACGCCGGGCGGCCCGGAAGGCGACGGGGGTGACCCATGCGAGCGCTCGCCGAGGTGCGGGACGACCCGCTGGCGGACGACGGACTGCTGCTGCGCAGGCCGCGGCCCGCGGACGCGCCCCTGGTGCTGCGCGGCACCCACGACCCGCTGGTGCGCGAATTCCTCCAGGCCGTCATCCCGCACCGGGACGAGGCCGCCGCCGAACGCTGGCTCACCGAGATCCCCCCGATGCTCTGGCAGACCGGCCGGGCCGCCTACTTCACCCTGGAGGCGGCGGGAGAGGCCGTCGGCTGGGGCGAGTTGGTGAACCTCGACCCGGAACAGGACAGCGCGGAGATCGCGGTCTGGCTGCTCCCCGAACACCGCCGGCTGCGCACCGCGAAGAGCGCGATGCGCCTGGTCTGCCGGTTCGGGTTCGAACGGATCGGCCTGCGCCGGATCGACGCCTTCGCCGCCGCCGACAACATGCCCAGCCAGCTGACGGGCGCCGCGATCGGCTTCCGTCGGGCCGGATACCGCCCCGCGCTGTTCCGCAGTTCCCGCACCCAGCGGCTGCACGACGCCGTGTACGCGACGCTCGTACCGGAAGACCTCTGTTGACCCACGGGGCAGTGAACACCAGCAACTGCCCGCAGCTGAACCAGGAGTGACGACATGTCAGAAAGCAGCCTCCGGTTGGAGGACAGCGCGCTCGGCGAGCTGCTGATCACCGCCGACGGGTTCCGCGCCACCCGCGCCGGGCAGCAGCGCACCGGCCGGGTCGACGCCGCGCTGATCGTCCGCGTGCTGCGGGAGCTCGGCGAGGCCCCCGCGCCGGTCGCCGACGCCGCCGCCGCCCCGGCCGTCGGCCGCCGGCTCACCGTCACCGGCCTGAACGGCCGCGAGGACCGGCAGTGGACGGACGGCACCACCGTGCCGGTGCCCGCCGCCGTCGCCCCGTTCGCGACCCTGCTGGCCCAGGTGTTCGGCGAGCCCGGCGAGGCCGCCGCACTGCCCGGCGCCGTCGCCCTCGGCCACCCGGCCGCGCAGGCCGCCCGCAGCGCCGCCGCCGTCGGCACCGTCGCCGGCCGCGCCGCGTACGCGCTGGTCGAGGAGGACGGCTCGTTCGGCCTGACCGCGCTCGACGACGCCGCCTCGCTCGGCGGCTCCGACGCCGACGCCGGCCTCGCCCCGTCCGCCGTCGCCCTCGGCGAGGCCGACGGGCGCTCGCTGTTCGCCGTCGGCGGCACCGACGGCTCCGTGCAGGTCTGGGACGCCACCACCGGCCAGGTCGTGCACGGCTCCACCGGCGGCGAGGGCGCCCAGGCGGTCGCCGCGCTGATCTGCCGGGACATCCCGGTGGCGTTCTCGGCCGGCCAGGGCGGCGACCTGCGGGCCGTCCGCGCCGACGACGGCCGGGTCCTCGGCAACCTGCCCACCGGCGGCCACGGCGCGACCGTGCTGCGCGCCGCGCACTGCGCCGGCCTCGACCTGCTGGCCGCGGCCGCCGCCGACGGCACCGTCCGGGTCTGGGACGCCGCCACCGGCGAACAGCTGCACCTGCTGGTCGGCCACCGCGGCGAGGTCCGCACCATGGCCGTCCTCACCATCGAGGACCAGGCCGTGCTGGCCACCGCCGGCCACGACCGCCAGGTCCGGATCTGGGACCTCGCCACCGGCCAGTCCGTCGCCGAACTCACCGGCCACACCGGCACCGTCACCGGCCTCGCCTTCACCACCGTCGACGAGCGCCCCGTGCTCGCCTCCTGCGCCCTCGACGGCACCGTCCGCACCTGGGACGTGTACGACGGCCGCGCCCTGCACGGCTGGCCCGCCGGCGGTTGGCTGACCGCGCTGGCCGCCGGGGACGGCGTCCTGTACACCGGCGACGAGACCGGCCTGATCACCGCCTGGGACGCCGCCACCGGCGCCGCCCGCAGCTACGGCGCCCCGCCCGGCCGCCCCGGCACCCCGCTGACCGCGCTCGCCCTCGGCGCCCCGCACGGCCGGCCCGTCCTGGTCGCCGGGTTCGGCGACGGCGCCCTCGTCGTCTGGGACGCCCCCACCGGCAGCCAGCTGCTCGAACTGCCCGCCGACGGCGGCCCCGTGCACAGCCTCGACCTGACCGACGGCGGCCCCGACGGCCCGCTGCTGGTCTGCGGCACCACCGCCGGCGCCGTCCGCAGCCACCGCCTCGCCGACGGCACCGCCCACCCGCTGCCCGTCCCGCACGCCGGCCCCGTCACCGGACTCGCCTTCACCGCCGGCGACCAGCCGCTGCTGGCCTCCGCCGGCCGCGACGGCATGATCGCCGTCCGCTCCGCCGCCACCGGCGACAACAGCCGCCGCTTCGCCACCGGCCACGGCCCGATCACCGCGCTCGCCGCCCTCGTCACCGGCGGACAGCCGATCCTCGCCACCGCCGGCGAGGACCTCAAGGTGCGGATGTGGCACGCCGGCAGCGGCGCCGCCGGACCGGTCTGCGAAGGCCTCGCCCGGCCCGCCGAGGTGCTCTCCTTCGCCGAGATCGGCGGCCGCCCCGTACTGATCGCCGGCTCCGCCGACGGCACCGTGCTGGTCTGGGACGTCCAGAACGGCAGCCGCACCGCCGAACTGGCCGGCGGCGGCGCGGCCGTCCGGGCCGTCGTGGGCCGCGAGTTCGACGGCGAGGCGCTGCTCGCCGCGGGCGACGCCGCCGGCACCCTGCGGCTGTGGCACCTCGGCTCCGCCACCCTCCTCAACGAGGCCGCCGTCGACGGGACCCCGCTGGCCATCGAACTCGACGAGACCGGCGTACGCATCGTCACCCCGGGCGGGGCGGTCACGCTCTGACCTCCCGTGAGACCGGGGCTGGCTGTCGGTACCGGATAAACGATTCGGTAGCCTCCAACACCGAAACACAGCAACACGGTGGGGGTACTGCGGTGAAGTTCCGGCTGCTCGGGGCCGTCTCGGCGGAGGACGCCGAGGGCGGCGACATGGGACTCGGACCCGAGAAACGGCGCAGCGTGCTCGCCCTGCTGCTGCTGCGCCGCAATCGGGCCGTGTCGGTCGCCCAGCTCATCGAGGCGCTCTGGGTCGCCGAACCGCCCGCCAACGCCCGCACCGTGGTGCAGAGCCACATCTCCCGGCTGCGCGCCCTGCTCACCGAGCAGGGCGCCGCCGGGCGGGGCGTCCAACTCGCCACCGCGGGCGACGCCTACACCCTGCACCTGCCCGAAGGACGCCTGGACGTCGAGCAGTTCGACACCCTGGTCGCCGCCGCCCGGGTCGAACCGCACGCCGTGGACGCCACCGACGCGCTGGAACACGCGCTCGCCCTGTGGCGCGGCCCCGCGCTCACCGGCACCGTCGCCAGCCCCCCGCTGGAGGCCTGGCGGCAGACCCTGGAGGAGAACCGGCTCGCCGCCGTCGAAGCCCTCGCCGAGCACTACCAGAAACTCGGCGACCCCGCCCGCGCCGCCGAACTGCTGCGCGCCGAAACGGTCGCCCACCCGCTGCGCGAATCGCTGGTCTCCGCGCTGATGCTGGCCCTGTTCCGGGCCGGCCGGCAGTGCGACGCCCTCGACTGGTACCACCGCACCCGCGAATCCCTCGCCGACCGCCTCGGCGTCGACCCCGGCCGGGCCCTGAACGCCGCCTACGAGCGCATCCTGCGCGGCGAGATCCCGACGGCCCCCGCCGCCCCCGAGCCCGTCCGGCACCTGGTCCCGGCACCCGCCGGCCCGCCCGCCATCGAGAACTTCCCCGCCGTCGACCTGCTGCCGCGCGCCCCGCGCGGCTTCCACGGCCGCGACACCGAACTCGCCACCCTCGCCGACGCGGTGCGCGGCGGACCGGACGGCGCGATCGCCCTGATCACCGGACCGGCCGGCGTCGGCAAGACCTCCCTCGCCCTGCACTGGGCGCACCGCAACGCCGGACGCTTCCCCGACGGCCTGCTCTTCGCCGACCTCGGCGGCTTCAGCGACCGACCCGACCGCGACCTCGACGAGGTGGTCGCCGAATTCCTCGCCGCGCTCGGCGTCGCCCGCGAGGACCTGCCCGCCGGCACCGCCGCCCGCAGCGCCCTCTACCGGCGCATCACCACCGGCCGCCGACTGCTCGTCGTCGTCGACAACGCCCGCGACACCGACCAGGTCCGGCCGCTGCTGCCGGCCGGCGCCGACTGCGTCGCCGTGGTCACCAGCCGCAGCCGGATGCTCGGCCTGGTCGCCGCCGAACTCGCCCGCCCGCTGCCGCTCAACGTCCTCGGCCCCGACGAGTCCACCGCCCTGCTCGCCCGGGTGCTCGGCCAGGCCCGGATCGCCGCCGAACCCGAAGCCGCCCGTGAACTCGCCCAACTCTGCGACGGCCTGCCGCTCGCCCTGCGGATCGCCGCCGCCAAGATCGCCGCCGACCCGCGCCGCGGCCTCGGCGCGATCACCGAACAGCTCCGCCACGAACAGCGCCGGCTCGGCCACCTCGCCGCCGAGGAGATCAGCGTGGCCAGCGCGCTGCGCATCTCCTACGAGCAACTCCCGCCCACCCCCGCCAGGTTGTTCCGCACCCTCGGCTTCCACCCCGGCCCCGTGATCGACGCCTACACCGCCGCCGCACTCGCCGACCTGGAACCGGACGCCGCCGCCCAGGCCCTGGAACAACTCGCCGCCACCCACCTGGTCACCGAGACCGACGGCGACCGCTACACCCTGCACGACCTGGTCTGGCTGTACGCCCGCGAACTCGGCAGCCGCACCGACCCCGCCGAACAGCGCCTCGCCCGCGAACGCCTCGCCGACCAGTACCTGTACACCGGCCTCGCCGCCGCGCAGACCGCCGAACCCGGCAGCAAGCCCTGCTGCGAACCGCCCGAGGGAAGCCACCGGCCGCGCGCCATCGCCGAGTTCGCCGGCACCGAGGACGCCATCCACTGGCTCGGCGCACACCGCGAGACCCTCGCCCAGGTCATCGCCGGGGCCTCCCCGGAACGCGTCTGGCGACTCGTCCTCACCCAGTGGCCGCTGATCCTGCGCCGCCTGCGCGACGGCTGGGTCTCCCAACTCGAACACGCCCTGGACGCCGCCCTGGAGTGCGGCGACCTGGACGGGCAGAGCCAGGTGCGGGCCATGCTCGGCTGGGTGCTGGTCTCCAACCGCCGCCTGCCCGAGGCCGTCACCTGCCTGACCCCGGCCGCCGAACTCGCCGCCCGGGCCGGCAACCAGGTCGGCCGGGCCGTCGCCCTGGTCAACCTCGCCGCCGTACAGGCCGAACTCGGCGACCACACCGCCGCCGGCACCAACCTCACCCAGGCCCTGGAGATCGCCCTCGCCATCGGCCACACCCACACCGTCACCCTCGCCCTCCAGCACCTCGCCCGTCACCTGCTGGACACCGACCGCCCCGAACAGGCCATCGAACGAGCGGTGCACGGACTGGAGTTGACCGCCGACCAGACGCCGTCCTCGCGCCGCGTCCTGCTGCACACCAGCTGCGGCGAGGCGCTCTCCGTGCTCGGCCGGCACGCCGAGGCCCGCAGCCGGTTCCAGGAGGCGCTCGTCGAAGCCGAACAGATCGGCCACGACGAGGCCACCGCCGAAGTCCTCGGCGCCCTCGCCGCCGCCGAGGACGCCGCCGGACTCGCCCACGCCGCCACCGTCCACCGCCGACGGGCCGACGAACTCGGAGCGCACTGACGACAGTTCCGCGGCCGGGCGGGGCCTTTGCCGGCCAGGGCCTTTGCCGGGCCGGGCCTTTGCCGGTTGGGGCCGCCGCCGGTCAGGGTCGCCGACGGTCGGTTCCGCGGCCGGTCAGGGCCTTTGCGGGCGCGCGATGCCGACGCGTTAGTGAGGCGCAAGCCGAAGGCAAACCACGGTCGCCAAAATGGTCGAGTGCGGCAGCCGCGGGTCACGCGGGGCCGCCCGCGGCACCGCGTACGGCCCCTCGCTCACCCGGTCGCCCCGGGCCCTCCCCTGCGACGCCCCTTTTCCTCGGCCCGCACCGACGCGGCCGGCATCGGCGCGGCAGACATCGGGAGAGGGCGGGACGGATGGCCGGCGACGGCGTGAACATCGACCTGGACGAAGTCCAGGCGGCAGCAAAGCAGATCGCGGCACTGCTGGAGGAACTCCAGGGCCCCTACGCCCAGTTGGAAGCCCACATCAACATGGTCGAGGACACCGTGTACGGGACCGACCTGCTGGGCAAGTCGCTGACCGGGGGCAGCTCGAAGGTCGGCGGCTTCAGCAAGCACCAGAAGGACGTCCTGTCCGGCATCAAACTGCTGCTCGCCAACGCCACCACCATGGGCGCGAACCTGAAGACCATGGCCGCCCGGCACCAGGCCAACGACGAGGAACACGCCTCCGAGCTCAGCCGGATCGTCAGCGGGGACGGCGCTCCGCTCGCACCGTCGGTGCCTTCGGTGCCCGCGTCCGGTCCCGCTCCTGCGCCCGTTGCTGCGCCTGCTCCCGAGCCCGCGCCCGCTCCTGCGCCCGCGCCTGCTCCGGACGCCGGGGGTTACCACACCCAGGACGGACCGTCGCTGGAGTACAACAAGCCCAAGCCCCCGCCGGAGCCGCACGGTCCCGGTGGCGGTGGCCCCGGCCGCAACCTGATCTGACGCAGCACCGCACCTCCGCCCGCACCACGGCGGCTGATCCGGTGTCAGCCGCCGACGCACCCACCATCCGAGAGAGCTTCCCGCCATGATCGAGCTGCCTGCCGACCTCGTCGACGTGCTCAAGACCGTGCAGAAGAACGAGGACGGCAAGGACATCTCGTTCCCCGACGGCAACGAGGACCTGATCGGAGACCTCGCCGTCGCCTGGGACAAGTGGAACCAGGTCGCCGACACCCACATCCGCGGCATCGCCCAGGCCGCCCAGCGCGCCATGTCCTGCATGTCCGGCGAGGCCGCCGACAGCTTCCAGCAGTACCTGCAGAAGTTCGCGGGCGGCGACGCCTCGCACGCGGCCACCACCGTCAAGGCCGGCACCGACATCGCGAACGGTCTGCACGGCGCCCACCAGGCGGTGGTCGACACCAAGAACGAGATCATCCGGGAACTCGACTACGCCAAGACGTACATGGCGCAGAACCCGGCCGGCAAGAAGGACGACATCGCCAACTCGGCGGGCATCAAGCAGGCCGCCGGCCTGTACCACCAGTACGTCAACGGCGTCAGCTCGCAGGTCGACACCATCCTGCGCAACAACGCCAACCAGATCGCCGACATGAACGGCATCGGCAAGACCTGCACCCTGAACGGCGGCGCGGGCGGAGGCGGCGGTGCGGGCGGACCCGGCCCGGGCACCGACCTGAACGGCGCGGGCGACGGCTTCGGCGGTGCGGGCGGGGCCGGCGGCGGTGACGGTGCAGGGGGTGGTTCGGGCTCCGGATCGGGCTCCGGCTCCGGGTCCGGGTCCGGCTCGGGTTCGGGTTCGGGTTCCGGGTCGGGCGGTGGGGCGGGCGGCCACGGCCCGAAGACGCCCAGCATTCTGAAGCCGCTGAAGCCGCCGACGGTGCCGGAGCTGAACGGCGGCAGCGGCGCCGGCAGCCACCCGCCGGTCTTCACGCCGCTCCCGGTCAGCCCGAAGAGCTCGCTCAACCTGGCAGGCCTCTCCGACCTCGGCTCCTCCGGGACCGGCCTGGGCCTCGGCTCCGGCCTCGGCGGTGCCGGTGGCGGCGCCGGCGGCCTGTCGGCGTTCGGCGGCGCGGGCGGCGGCCTCGGCGGAGGCGCGGGCGGCGGGGCGTTCGGCGGGGCCGGCGGGATGAGCGGAAGCTCCTTCGGCAACGCGATGGGCGCAATGGGCCGGGCCGGCGGCGCGTTGGCCGGCGCGGGCGGTGCGGGTGGCGGCGGTCGCGGCGGCGGCGCGGCCGGTGCCGGAGCCCGCGGCGCCGGGGCGGGGGCCCGCGGCGCGGCCGGTGCGGGTGCCGCCCACGGCGGCGGCGGTGGCATGGGCGGCGGTCGCGGCGGCGGCAAGGGCGAGAAGAAGGGCGCGAACCGGTTCCTCGGCCCCACCCGCTTCGGCCCGGACGGCGAGGAGGAGACGGCGCTGCTGCACGACAGCGGCATCCTCGGCCAGGCCGGCGAGGTCGACCGTGACCGCAAGTGGCAGCGCGCACACCGCCGTTGGCTCGACGACGCCCGCGCCGAGGGCGTCGTCACGGCCCCCGCCGCGGAGGCCGAGCCGGTGGCGGCGGAGGCTGCGGCCGGAGCTCCCGCGAGCGAGCAGGCGGTGCTCAACCAGCTCGCCGGCGTCCTGCTCGGAACGCCCGCGCCCGGGGAGTCGACCGAGGCGACTGCTGCGGCCGCGACCGGGGAGGCGGTGACGCCGCGTCAGGAGAGCGTCGCGGCGGAGTCGTCGGGCTCGACGGGCTCGTCGTCCGGGGAGTCCAAGGCGAGTGCGGACGGCGACTACCTGGAGCGCGCCCGCAACGTCGCGGCCCGGCGCGGTCACGGCGAGCCCGCGGAGGCGACCGTCGCCGCGGCGGCCTCCGCGACGGCGGCGGCGCCCGCAGGGGCCGCGACCGCGGCTGCGGCCAAGCCGAGCCCGATCCGGGAGGAGGGCGGGTACCAGGTGCCCAGCCCCTTCCTGCGCGCCGCGCTCACCCGCCTCGCCGCCCCCGCCGCGGACTGATCCGTCCCCCTTCCGCTCCGCGCCGACCCGTACTCACTAAGGAACACCCATGAGCAACGACGTGCCCTGGTTCGCGATCGACCCCGACGTCGAACCCGCGCACACCATGCGCATCCCCGAAGGTGAGCGGATCGGCGTGCAGGCGCCGATGTTCACCGAGGCGGCGCGGGTGGGTTGGGTCGAGCCTGATGTGATGCCTGCGCAGCGGATTCAGGGCGGCGGGCCGTTCACCGAGGCGGCGCGGGTGGGTTGGGTTGAGCCTGATGTGATGCCTGCGCAGCGGATTCAGGGCGGCGGGCCGTTCACCGAGGCGGCGCGGGTGGGTTGGGTTGAGCCTGATGTGATGCCTGCGCAGCGGATTCAGGGCGGCGGGCCGATCACCGAGGCCGTGCAGGTCGGGCGGTTCGCGCCGGACGAGATGCCCGCGTACCGGATCGGGACGGTGGCCGGTGAACCCATGGAGACGGCGCGGCTGAAGGCGTTCGAGGGGGTGCCGTTGGGGGAGACGGTGCCTGCGATGTCGATGGAGACGGGGCGGTTGAAGTCGTCGGAGGGGGTGCCGTTGGGAGACACGGTGCCCGCGATGTCGATGGAGACAGGGCAGTTGAAGTCGCGCGGGATGCCGCTGGCGGAGGGGGTCCCGGCTACGGCGGGGGTGCCGTTGTCACCGGCGGACGGGGCTGAGACAGCGGCGTTGAAGGTTGGGGGTACGCCGCTGGCGGCGGGGGTCCCGGCTACGCCCGGGGTGCCGTTGTCACCGGCGGACGGGGCTGAGACGGCGGCGTTGAAGGTTGGGGGTACGCCGCTGGCGGCGGGGGTGCCGGCTACGCCCGGGGTGCCGTTGTCACCGGCGGACGGGGCCGAGACGGCGCAGTTGAAGGTTGGGGGTACGCCGCTCGCGGAGGGCGTGCCGCGGCAGTCGACCGAGGCCGGGCAGCGGGCGGGCGCCGCCAACGGAACCAAGGCGGCCGCCAACTCGGACTCGGGGAAGGCCGGGCAGGGGTTCGTGGTGAGCCCCGACCAGTACAAGGCGGCGGTCTCGCCGGTACTGGCCGCGTCGGAGCAGATCTCGTCGCTGGCCTCGTCGCTGGCCTCGTACCTGCCGTCGATGGAGAGTCAGAACCCGTGGGGCAACGACGAGTCCGGCAAGCAGTTCGCCGAGGGTGAGAAGGGCTACCTGCTGTACAGCCACAACACCGTGAAGACGCTCCAGAGCCTGGTGAAGGAAGTTCGCGACATCGCCGACGGCCTGAAGCGCATGGGGGAGAGCTACGAGGCCGCCGAGGAAGGCGCGACCGGCTCCTTCACCGGCATGGGCGACAGTGACGTCCCGATGCCGCCCTCGCCCGGTACTGCACCGACCGTGCCGTCGCACGTCCGCCCAATGATGACGCCCGGCATGACCAGCTCGAACGGAAGGCACTGACCCATGGCTGTCGAACTCCCGGAGCCCCTCCAGTGGGTGCTCCTGCTGCTCGCCGGCTGCCGCTGGCCGGAAGCCGACGAGGACCAGCTCCGCGACATGGCCGACCAGTGCCGCAAGGCGTCGGAGAGCCTGAAGGACGCCACCCAGGGCGCGGACGCGGCGATCAAGCGCGCGATGGAGGGCCAGCAGGGCACCGCCGCCGAGTCGTTGGGCAAGTACTGGGACGGGTACACCGTCGGCAAGGGCACCGAGGACGACCCGGGCCGACTGACCGCGACCATCAACGCGCTCAGCGGCATGGGCGACATGCTGGAGCAGGTGGCCAACTCGGCCGAGACCGCGAAGATCCAGATCGTGGCCCAACTCGGCATCCTCGCCTTCGAGTTGGCGACGGCTGAGGCCGAAGCGGTGGTCACCGCGGGCGCGTCGATGGTGCAGGTGCCCGGGTTCATCGCAGCGGCGCGTGCGTTCGTCCAGACGACCCTCAAGACCCTGCTCAAGGACATGATCAAGATGGCGGCCAAGCAGGCCGCCCAGATGGCCGCGATCAACCTGATGGCCCAGGGCATCGAGCTCGCCGAGGGCCACCGCAAGAGCATCGACTGGAAGGAAGTCGGCGACAACGCCAAGGGTGGCGCGATCGGCGGCGCCGCCGGCCACCTGATCGGCGCGGGCCTGGGCGGCGCGGCCGGCAAGATGGGACTGGGCAACCTCGCGAACTCCGCCGGCGGCAAGATGGCCATCGGTGCGGCCACCGGCGTCGGCGCGGACGCCGCCACCCAGTACATCACCACCGGCAAGGTGGACACCTCCTCCCTGCTCGGCTCCGGCCTGTCCGGCGGCGCGGGCGCAGGCATGAGCCACATGGCGCAGGGGGCCGCCGGCAAGCACGCGCCCGCCCCCAAGCCCGGCGACGCCCCGCACATCCCCGACCCGGTCGGCGCCGGCCAGGGCGGACGTCAGGACGGCCCGCCGAAGTTCACCAAGCCCGACACCTCCTCCGGCGACAGCGGCAGCTCCTACCAGGGGCCCTCCGGCGATTCCGGAAGCTCCAACTCGGGCGGCAGTAAGTCGCGTTCGGACGGCTGGGACTCGTCGGGCGACTCCAACTCGGGTGCCGGGCGCTCGGGTTCGGGAGATTCCAAGGTCGGCGGACTGTCCCCGTTCGGCTCCGGCCGCAGCAGCGGAGACGCCCCGCCGTCGTACGAGCAGGCGACGGGTGGCGGGAAGGGCCATGAGCAGGCTCCGCCGTCGTACGAGCAGGCGACCGGTGGCGGCAGGGGCCACGAGCAGGCCCCGGCGCACGAGCAGACGTCGAGCGGCAGCAAGGGTCATGAGCGGGCCGAGGCGATCCCGCAGACGCGGGAGCCACTCGTCGAGCAGACCCCGTCGCGGCCGGCGCGCGAGGAGGCTCCGCCGTCGTACGAGCAGGCGACCGGCGGTGGCAGGGGCCACGAGCAGGCTCCGGCGCACGAGCAGACGTCGAGCGGCAGCAAGGGTCATGAGCGGGCTGAGGCGATCCCGCAGACGCGGGAGCCGCTCGTCGAGCAGACCCCGTCGCGGCCGGCGCGCGAGGAGGCTCCGCCGTCGTACGAGCAGGCGACCGGTGGCGGCAGGGGCCACGAGCAGGCTCCGGCGCACGAGCAGACGTCGAGCGGCAGCAAGGGTCATGAGCGGGCTGAGGCGATTCCGCAGACGCGGGAGCCGCTTGTCGAGCAGACCCCGTCGCGGCCGGCGCGCGAGGAGCCGCAGGCGGTCCGGCCCGAGCGTGAGCCGATGTCGGGCCAGGAGCCGAGTCGCCCCGCGCACGAGACGGCGCAGCGGCCGACGCACGAGTCGCTCGCGGCTCAGGAGCCGGCGCGTCCCGCGCACAACGAGGCGGCCAGCACGCCTGCCCGCGACAACTCAACATCCGGGCACGAGAGTTCGGCGAACGACCGGGACTCCGTCCAGCCCTCCGGCGACGACAGCGCCTCGCGTCCGGCCGCCGGCGGGCCGGTTCCCAACATGTCCGGCGTGCTGGGCGGCGCGGCGCACCTCGCAAGTGCGGCGTCCTCGTCCGGCCACGGCGGTGGCAGCAGCAGCGGCGGCACGCACCTCGACGGTGCGCGCAGCGCGACGCTGCCGCGTCCGGACGGGGCGACCGTCCCCGGCCAGGGCATGCCCGAGGGCCTCGGCGACAACATGCCCAACTCCGCCACCCAGAGCCCGAACCAGGGCGCCGTCCCACCGATGGGCGGCGCCGGGTTCACCCCCGGCCCGGTCGGCGGCGGCAGTCACATCGGCGGCGGATCCCGACCTGACGCGCCGTCAGCGTCCGGTGCTCCCAGGCCTGGCAGCCAGAGCGGTGCCGTCCACGGCGGCGGCGGAAGCCAGCAGGGCGGCTCGCTGCGCCCCGGCGGCGGTCGGGGCGCCCGGCCGGAGACGCACGCCGCGCCGGAGCAGCAGCACACCCCTGCCCCGAAGCCGACCGAGCACGCCGCTGCGACGCCACACGGTGCTGAGCACCCGCCCGCGCCGCACGAGCAGCAGCAGTCGCACGACGGCAGCAACCGGCCGCACGAGTCGCAGCCGCACGAGGGCGAGCCGCGTCCGCGCTCGACGGACAAGCGTCCGATCGACGAGCCCGGCGGGCTGAAGGCACCCTCCGAGCACGACCAGAAGCGGATCGAGGACGCCGTCCCGCGCGACGAGGACGGCAAGCCGAAGACCCACCCGGACCCCCAGCAGGGCGACTGGGTCAAGCAGCTCAACGGCGACGGCCCGCACACGCCCGGCCGCAACAACAACTGTGCCGACGCGGCGCTGTCCTTCATGGACACCTACAACGGCCACCCCACGGCGGCCGCGCCGCGCGTGGAGAACAACGGCGCCGGCGAGAAGGGCGGCCGCGACCGGATCGAGCAGTCACTGGGCGGCAGGTTCGAGCACCAGGGCGCGGGCTCGGGAGGCCACGAGAAGCTCCAGAAGACGCTGCTGGAGAGCGGTCCGGGCTCGCAGGCGCTGATCATCAGCACCGACGGCGAGGGCCGCTCGCACGCCTGGAACGTGGTCAACCACGACGGCAAGATCGTCTACGCCGACCCGCAGATGGGCCGGACCAGCGACAAGCCGCTGTACGCGGGCGAGGGCGGCCTGTTCGCAGTCCCGCTCGGCCCGAACGGCAGCGCGCTCCACCCGACCAACCACGGTGCGAACCAGGGCGCGAACCACGGTGCGAACCAGGGCGGGAACACCGGCAACCACCAGGCCGGCGCCCGTCCCGAGACCACTCCGAAGCACGAGACCGCGCCGAAGCCGGAGACGGCCCCGAAGCACGAGACCGCGCCGAAGCCGGAGACGGCCCCGAAGCACGAGGAATCGCCCACGCCGGAGGCTCAGCAGCGGCCCGAGCCGCACCCCGAGGCGCAGCCCGAGCACGAGAACAACTCGCCGTCGGAGGAGCACCGACCGGACGACTCGCCCGGTGCCCTTGACGATGCGCCGCCGGTCACCGAGGCGCACGTCCCGACTCCGGAGCGGATGACGGAGTACGGCGACACGCTGGGAATCCCGAGGGACCAGCTGCCGGTCATGGTGTTCGTCCCGGAGGGCGCCACCGTCTCCACGCCGTTCAAGGACTTCGCGAGCGGGGTCGTCGGCAAGGACGGGCTCCCGAAGTCGACCCTCGACCTGACCCTCGGTGACATCGACGGCGGCCGGACGGGCGACCACAGCTCCGCCACCGACTTCGTCCGCCGCATGGGCGAGGGCGCCTACATCGGTCCGAAGGACGGTCGTCCCGGCATCCTGGTCGTCAACCAGTCGACCGCGGTGGGCGGTTTCACCCAGGAGCATGTGATCCAGCACGAGCTGGGCCACCACAAGCAGGTCCTGGACGGCTTCGGCATCGACAAGTCGACCACGAACCCCGCGCTGATCGAGTACCACAACATCTTCACCAACGAGTCGAAGTTCGTCGGTGAGGGCGGCAACCTCCGCAAGGAGTACGTGCCGGCGGACGGGCAGGGCGGCCTGTCCGGCAAGGCCGCCGACGTCGCGAAGGCTGCGCTGAAGGATGCCGACCCGAGCTTCAAGAAGTTCCGGGTGCCGCCGGAGGACTACTGGAAGGCGGCCAAGGAGGTCTCGAAGCACGGTTCGCCGAACGAGAAGGAGCTGTTCAGCAGGATCGAGCAGGAGCTCGACTCCGGGCGCTACGCCGGTGACAACAAGTCCAGGAACAACTTCGCGAAGGCGTTCCTGGAGGCGCACGCGGCCAAGCCCGCGCCGACCACGGGCAACGAGCACGTGCCGCCGAGCAGTTCTCCGTCGTCGGAGTCCTCGTCCTCGCATGTGCCGCCGAGTGCCGGTGCTGTGCCGCCGCCTCCGCCGCCGCCGCCGCACGTCGCGCCGAACCACGGTGCTACGCCGCCCGCGCATGTGCCGCCGAGTGCGGGTGCTGTGCCGCCGCCTCCGCCGCCTCCGCCGCATGTCGCGCCGAACCACGGTGCTACGCCGCCCGCGCATGTGCCGCCGAGTGCGGGTGCTGTGCCGCCGCCTCCGCCGCCTCCGCCGCACGTCGCGCCGAACCACGGTGCCACGCCGCCCGCGCACGTGCCGCCGGGCGGTAGCGGTCCGGTGCACACCGATACGCCGGCCCACAACCCGTTCGAGACGCCGTTCGACACTCCGCCCGGCTCGCGGCCGGGCACGCCGACGCCGCACGAGACGCCGTCGGACGCCGGATCGCTGCGTCCCGACAGCGCGCCGGCGGGCGTGCTGCGGCCGGATGCCGAACCGGCCGGGCTGTTCGGTCCGAAGAAGCCCCTGATCACGCCCGAGGGGCTCACGCCCGAGGGCCGGGACCGACTCCACAAGACCCCGGAAGGGCCGTCCCTGGTCTACCCGCCGAGCAGCAACATGGTGACCCACGCCGGAAAGGCCGTGGCGAACAAGTTCAAGTCCGAGCTCTCGCCGGAACTGAAGAACGTCAGCGGGCGGTTGACGGAGCAGGGCGACGGCAGCTACCGGACCGAGAGTTCGACGGCGAGCGGGAAGCCGAACGCCAAGATCAAGGACCACACCTACAAGGCCTATCTCGACCCGAAGTCCATGGTCGACCTCGAAACCGGGGTCAACCGCGACTTCATGGACAACCTGCGCGAGGCTGCCACCGGCGACAAGAACTCGGCACTCATGGGCGCCGACCTCTACGAAAAGGCCATGGGGCTGGACTACCGGTCGCAGAAGGCCGAGCAGCAGCAGGCGGAGCGTCGGCAGCTGTTGAAGGACCTCGCGGACCTCAACTCGGAGAAGGGCACCTGGATCCCCGGGGACCGGGTGGAGCAACAGCTCGGGAACAACCAGGCCTCCGCGACGGAGGGAGTGGACCGCCTGCTCAACGGGCACCAGGGACACCCCGGATTCGACGGAATGGTGCTCGGCGAGGCCCACGGCTCATCCGCGAGTTGGCCGTTCCTCAAGGACAACATGGCGCAGCTGAAGGCCAGTGGGGTCGACACCGTCTACCTGGAGGCCCTGCGCGACGACTCCGCCCAGCACCATCTGGACAAGTACCTGGATCCGAACAGCAACGAGCCGATGTCCGCCGACCTGCGGAAGATGGCCACCGACTACGACAGGCGCTGGAACGCCAAGCTGACCGACACGCTGGAAGCCGCGAAGCAGAACAACGTCAGGGTCCAGATGGTGGACGGCTATCCGGCGCGGACCATCCCGACCGACGGCGGCTTCAACGAGCGGGCCCGCCTGATGAACTCGTACGCGCACGACGCGATCACGGCGGACGCCCCCAACCGCAACGGCAAGTACCTGGTCGTGCTCGGCGAGGACCACGTCCACTCCAAGGCCGACCTGGGTCACGGACGGGTCCCCGGCACGGCGGACCTGCTGGGGATTCCGTCCGTGCGCCTCACCGACGGCTCCGGAGCGCCCGGTACCGAGCCGCCGAGCGCGACCAACGCCACGGACCCGAATCAGGTCCGGCTCCACTACCTGCCCGCCCCCGACAACCACTCACCGTTCGGCAACCCGGACGCGCAGCACCAGGCGGCGCCGCCGACACCGGGCGGACTCGGCCCGGTGCACCCCGACGCGCAGGCACCGCACGGGAGTTCCGAGCACCCGGGCGACAGCCCGGCGTCCCAGCAGCAGCACGACGGCACCGGCCGGCCGCACGAGCAGTCCTCGCACGAGCAGCAGCCGAACCACGAGCAGCCGTCCCATGAGCAGCAGCCGAACCACGAGCAGCCGTCGCACGAGCAGCCGTTGGGCGGCCACGAGGGTGGCGGTCCGCGTCACCCGGCCACGGACGGGCGGCCGTACGGTGTCGAGGGTGGGCTGAAGCGTCCGTCGGAGCACGAGGCGCAGCAGCTTCAGGACGCGGTTCCGCACAACGCGGACGGTTCGCCGCAGCGGCACCCGGACCCGTTCGAGGGTGACTGGGTGAAGAAGCTGAACGGCGATGGCCTGGGCACGCCGGGTCGGGCCAACAACTGTGCGGACGCGGCGCTTTCGGTGGTCGACACCTACGACGGCCGTCCCACGGTGGCCGCGCCGCGGACCGAGGACAACTCGATCGGTGAGAAGGACAGCCGGGACCGGATCGAGCACGCGCTCGGCGGGAAGTTCGAGCCTCAGGGCAAGGGCCAGGCCGGGCACGACAAGCTGGCGCAGACGCTGCTGGAGAACGGTCACGGCTCGCAGGCGGTGATCATCAGCCGGGACGCCGACGGGCGTCCGCACGCCTGGAACGCGATGAACCACAACGGCAAGGTCGTGTACATGGACGGCCAGATGGGCCGTACCAGCCACACGCCGCTGTACGACGGAGACCTGTTCGCTCTTCCGCTCACCCCGGACCGCGCGCCCCTGCACCCGTCCGGCCCGCCCGCCGGCGCCCCCGGCCACCAGGCAGGACCGAAGCCGGACGTCCAACGGCCGGACTCCGCACCGGGTATGACGGTACGTCCCGAGCCGGAGCTCCCTCCGCTCGGCCAACGTCCCACCATCGACGAGAAGGCGAAGCTCCACCAGGACCCGTCCGGCCCCGCGCTGATCTACCCGCCCTCCGCCGACCCGTCGGCACTTGCGCAGCACGTGAAGGACAACAGGTTCAAGTTCACCCTGAGCGGTGATCTGGCGCTGTCCGCGAACTCGTTGCCGCAGAGTAATCTGGGCCGTCACCACTCGGGTTCCTTCACGGAAAGCGGGACGCCCGACGTCAAGGTCAGCCCGTACTCGCAGAGCTTCAAGTCGCACCTCGACCCGTTGACGCTGAAGGCACTGCACTCCGACGCGGCGTCCGCGCTGAACGACGGGCTGCGCGCCAAGCTGGTGGAGACCGGCGAGACCGAGGCCTACGTCTATCCGGGCAACAAGCTGCTGGAGCACGGCGGCAAGCTCGACTACCGGACCGATCCGAACTTCCAGGCCCAGCGCGAACGTCACAACGTGCTGGAACGGCTGGCCCGGCAGGACTCGGAGACCACCTGGCACCCGGTCGACGGGGCGCAGGTGCAGCAGCGGCTGGACGGGCAGGCGTCGGCCCTGGACGGCGTCCAGCGACTGTTCCACGGGGACGGCGCCAACCCGGCGCACCCCGGGATCGTGCTCGGCGAGGCGCACGGCAACTCGCCCAGCTGGAAGTTCCTCAAGGAGAACATGGCCGGTCTGAAGGAGGCCGGCGTCGACACCATCTACATCGAGTCGCTTCGCGACGACTCCCTTCAGCGCGACCTGGACACCTATCTGGAGCACGGCGGCACCATGCCGCCGAACCTGGAGCGGATGCTCCGGTCCTACGACAAGAACCTGAACTCCCCGGAGCACGCCGGTCTCTACGAGACGGTGGTGAAGGCGCAGGAAGAAGGCGTGCGGGTCCGGGCCGTGGACGGCTACCCGGCGCGCAAGCCGGACGGCTTCGGCAACGCCCCGCTCGAGCAGCGGGCCCGGATGCTGAACTCGTACATGCACGACGCGATCACCTCCGACCGGGTCGGGCAGCCGGGGAAGTACATCCTGGTCACCGGCGAGGCCCATGTGCACGAGCACCCCACCACCGCCGGTGGCGGCTCACGGATTCCCGGCACGGCCGAGATGCTGGGAGCGCCGTCGGTGCGCCTGACCACCCCGAACGGGGCGAACGCGGTCGGTGGCACGGCCGTGCACGACCTCCGGCTCGGAAACCTGCCGGCTCCCCAGCCCGCAGCCCCGGCGCCGCACGCGCCGGCCCAGCACCCGGGCGGCAACCCGCCGCCCGGCGCGGGGCACGAGAACGCCCCGCACCAGCAGCAGGTGAACGAGCACGCCCAGGACATCGCCCCCGCGAACCCGGCCGGTCTCGGCACCACCTCGCACGAGCAGCCGTCCCATGAGCAGCCGTCCCACGAGCAGTCGAGCCACGAGCAGCCGTCCCACGAGCAGCCGTCCCACGAGCAGCCGTCCCACGAGCAGCCGAGCCACGAGCAGCCGAGCCACGAACAGCCGTCCCACGAACGCTCGTTGACGGAGCACGAGGGCGACGGTCCGCGTCACCCGGCCACCGACGGGCGGCCGTTCGATGTGGAGGGCGGGCTGAAGCGGCCGTCCGAGCACGACCTGAAGCAGCTTCAGGACGCCGTGCCGCACAACGCGGACGGCTCCCCGCAGCGGCACCCGGACCCGATGGCGGGCGACTGGGTCAAGAAGCTGAACGGCGACGGTCCGGGAAAGCCGGGCCGGGCCAACAACTGCGCGGACGCGGCGCTCTCGGTGGTCGACACCTACGACGGCCGCCCGACGGTGGCCGCCCCGCGCGTCGAGGACAACTCCGTCGGCGAGAAGGGCAGCCGGGACCGGATCGAGCAGTCCCTCGGCGGGAAGTTCGAGAGCCTGGGCAAGGGGCCGGCCGGGCACGAGAAGCTCGCGCAGACGCTGCTCGACAGCGGCCCCGGCTCGCAGGCGGTGATCATCAGCCGTGACGGCGACGGACGCCTGCACGCCTGGAACGCGATGAACCACGACGGCAAGGTCGTGTACGTCGACGGGCAGATGGGCCGGACCAGCGACAAGCCGCTGTACCCGGGCGAGGGCGGCCTGTTCGCCGTCCCGCTCACCCCGGACCGGGCGCCCCTGCACCCCTCCGGCCCGCCCAGCGGCGACAGCAACCGCCAGGCCGGCCCGCGTCCCGACGGGCAGTCGGGTGCCCCGGTGCGCAAGCCGGGCGAGGAGCAGCGCCCGGGCGCGTCGCCGGGTGCCACGGACCATGGCGAGTCGTCGCAGCACACGGACGGTACGCACCAGACGGACCAGCAGGCCACCAACGAGCAGCACGGCGATGTCGAGCACCCGCCGACGACGCCCGAGCCGCTGCCGCCGGTGGGTACGCCGGAGCACGGGATCATGGACAATCCGGCCGAGTTCCTGAAGACCAAGCAGGTCTCGGTGGACTTCGCCGCCGGTGCCAAGGAGCGGATGCCGCACGCGAAGCCGGAGGAGGTCGCCGCGTTCCTGGAGGCCATCAAGGGGCGTGACCAGCACTGGTTCGTGCTGGAGCCGAACGGGTCGACCAAGAACGGCGAGCCGTCGGGCTACCACCTGGTGCCGGCGTGGGAGAAGTACGCCGCGCACTACGAGGGCTTCCCGCGGCCCGAGTCCGGTCTGCCGGAGGTCAAGGCGGACCACGAGTACGTGAAGGGCGCGTACATCCCCTACAAGTCCGAGGAGCGCCCCGACCCGACCAAGCCGGACACCATCGGCCACACCGAGGTTCCGCTCAACCCGCACCCGGACCTGCCGCGCGAGGGGCTGGTGTTCACCGACGCGATGAACGGCTGCGCCCTGGTGACCACCGTCGAGCCGGGCAAGGACACCTTCACGGCCTGGCACTTCCAGTCGTACTCGTCCGCGGGGCACCTGGAGGGTGGCTACCAGTTCCGCAAGCAGCACACCGTCACGGCGTGGATGGGGGTCGGCGACTACGCGCACCCGCTGCCCCTGGACTTCAAGCCGGCGGCGACCAACATGCTGAAGCACGGCCCGAACGGCTGGGAGATGATCAGCCAGGAGTCGCACACGTACGGCGGCAAGTCGGAGACGATGAAGCAGTTCCCGCCGACCCTGTACCCGCCGCAGCGGATCCCGTTCGACGTGGGGACGCAGACTCCCGGGACCGTCGTCAAGATGACGCTGGACCCGTACCACGTCATCGCGCAGGAGCGGCTCGAACGTTTCCAGGAGGCGGCGCACGGCCTGACCACGGGGCTGGACCCGAAGAACCCCGCGCTCAAGCCGCTGCAGGCGCACCTCGCCGACATGAACGAGATGCTCGGCGCGCAGAACGACCTGGTGAAGGCGTACCGCCGGCCGGACGCGACCCTGGAGGACCTGCAGCAGCTGTCGAACGGGCTGAACCGGATCAAGAGCTCGCGCCAGACGTTCCTGGACGAGAACCGGGCCGAGATCGAGCGCCTGGCGATCGGCGCCACGCCGAACCACCCGAACCGGTCGGCCAACACCGTGCTCTCCGAGTTCGGTTACTCGATCGAGCCCGGGAAGCCGGACTGGGTCGACCACATGGCCGCGGACGTCGACGCCCAGATCAAGAAGCGCGACGGGATCACCGACCCGGCGGGCGTCTCGTCGCCCCGCCCCCCGTCCGACCCGGCCGGCCTCGGCGACCCCGCCGGCACCGGCGGGGAGACGAAGCCGGGCAACCGGATCGGGAACTCGATCGCGGACGCCGTCGCGCAGGCCAAGAAGGCCGAAGCGGATCGGACGGCACTGTCGGAACACGCCGACGCAAAGGCCAAGCGGGACGAGCTGCACCAGAAGGAACAGGCGCGGCCGAACCCGTCGCAGCGGACGACGGAACGGCTGGCCGAACAGGACCGGGTGGCCGTACGGCAGGACGAACTCGCCGATCGGCAGGCGGACCTGACCAAGCGGCAGAACCAGCTGGCCGACAAGCAGTGGCGGCTGGCCGAGGAGCGGCTCACCTCGAACGACAAGCGCCTGGAACCCCGCCAGATGCACGCGGCCGCCCGTCAGGAGCGGTGGGGGCAGCAGCAGGAGCGCCTGGCCGGACAGCAGGACCGCCTGGCCGCGCAGCACGAGCGGATGTCCCGGCACGAGGCCCTGGCGGACCAGGGGGAGCGGGCCGCCGCGAAGCAGCAGGGCCAGGCAACGGACAAGAGCGGACTCGACGTCCGACGCGAGAAGTTGATCGCGGACCAGCGGGACCTGGACGGCCGGCAGAGCAAGCTCGACCACGAACAGAACGAGCTGGACGCCCGCCACGAGGAGCTGGACGGCCTCCGGGCGAAGGTGGAGGGCGGCCAGTACGACCCCGTCCGGACCGCCCGCGAGCAGAAGAGCCTCGAAGCCAAGGAGAAGCAGCTCGAAGCCGACCAGCAGGCCCTCACCAAGGCCCGCAAGGGCCTGGACCACCGCCAGAAGTGGATCGACAAGAGCGAGTGGCTCGTCGAGCAGCACGGGCGGCTGACGGAGCAGGAGGCGGCGGCCAAGCGGGACAACTCGCCGGCGGACCGGGTGAAGGCACTGGCCGACCGCCGGGAGCTCCTGAACAAGTGGCACGCCGAGCAGCACGACCTGGAAGCGAAGGCGGAGGAGAAGGCCGCCAAGTCTGCCAAGTCGGCCAAGGCAGCCAAGAGCGACGATTCGCCGAGCCACTACTTCGGGCCGCCGAGCGAGGTGAAGTGGCGGCAGGAGAAGCAGAAGTGGTTGGAGGAACTGCAGAAGCCCGAGGAGAAGTGGCACTCCGCCGAGCAGCGGGCCAGGCTGAAGGAGGAGCTCGACGCGCTGAAGCAGCTGAGCGGCCCGGAGCCGAAGACCAAGGAGCAGTCGGAGAAGCTGAGGGAGCAGGAGCGTCTGCTCGACGAGCAGGTCCGGCTGGCGGAGAAGCAGCAACTCCTGGAGGACCGTCAGAAGCACAACGACGGGGACCCCGAGCAACTGGCCTGGGAACAGGAGCGGCTGGCCGACGAGCAGCGCCTCAACGAGGAGGCGCGCGAGGCCCTTGCGAAGGGCAGCGCGGGTGAGCTCGATCCTGAGCCCTTCAAAGCACCGGCAGAGTACGAGCGCACCAGTACCGGGAAGCGGGGCTATTACTACAAGGACGCCCCGAAGGAGCTGGGGAATGTCAGTATCGAGGGCGCCTTCAAGGTGATGACCGACTCCGGAACCGCCATGGCGAACGGCATCGTGAAGGATCCGGACCGGCCCGGCTGCGTGGCTTCCGCGCTGTTCATCGACGGAGAGGCAGGTGCCAGGCGTCTGCTGGTCGTCACCGCGAGCAGCACGAAGGGCCTGGCCGGTGAGGGCGCGCCGGACCACGTCCACGAACTCGTCCAATTCGCCTACGGGAAGGAAGGGGACGCGGCGTACAAAGCCGTCAAGGAGGAGCTGGGCTGGAACAGCTACCCGCAGGGTATGCCGGGTACCCGGTGCAAGTGCGCCGAGCCGTCCGTGATGACGGATATCTTCAAGCAGATCGGCGACCCCTTCAAGGGGGTCGACATGAAGGACGCCGCTGCCGTGAAAACGGCCCTGGAGCAGGCCAGGGGAATCCTCGGAAAGACGTTCGTCCGGCCGCTGGAGACCTTGCCCGACAAAAATACGGGTGGTCGGCGTTCGGACCACGGTGTGTACAAGGCTCCCTGCGACAACTGCGCCCCGGTGGTGGGATACTTCGGGATGAAATCGGTACAGCTCCTGGATTGACCACGCGAATCAACCGCCGGTCTTCCTGATGATGCGTCGAATGCCGGGTAGTACCGATTGTCGAGACTGCGGCCCAGCGGCCGTCCGAAAAGAGAGTGCAGAACGCTCATGCCTCAACCCCGCGACCCTGACGGGACGATGTCGTGGCTGGCCGGCTGCGGCTGGTCGCCCTCGCGTGACATCGGCGAGCACGCCCGCGAGTTGCTCGCCGACTGGATGAGCGGTGCGGCGGGGGAGGAGTCGGCGGCCGTGCGGGCGGCGCTGTCCTTCCTCGGGCGGTTCGGTGATCTGACGTTGCCGACGGCGTCCGGTGGTGCGCTGCGGACGGTGCCGGCTCTTCCGGCCGGCCCGGAGCAGGCTGCGCAACTGGCGGAGCTGGCTGCGGGGTTGGGCGAGGAGGTCGTGCCGGTCGGGGCCGAGGTGGACGGACCGGGGCGGCTGGTGGTCTCGGGCGGCGGCAGCTTCTTCCACCTGGACGCGGACGGGGTCGAGTTCTTCGGCGTCAACCCGTACGAGGTGCTGGACCGGTTCCGGCCGGTCGTCGAGGCCGAGGCCGAGGTGCCGCACACGGTGTCCACGCTGCTCGTCGACCGGACGGTCTACACCCAGTCCAATGTGCTCGGCGAGGGCGATCCCGAACTGCACTCCGCGGTGCAGGAGTTCCTGGACGGGCTGCCGCCCTACCAGCGCGAGCCGTTCGCCGCCCGCTGCGCGGAGACCGGTCTGATCTCCGACGTGCTGCACCGCCTGGACGAGCAGCGCGGCGACGGCGGGGAGATCACGCTGGACGAGGCTCGTCCGCACTTCGCGGAGAGCTGGATCAGCAGCATCGCGGTCCGACCGGACGACGAGCAGGAGCACGGCAAGCCCGTCGCGCCCTGCCGGTCCTGCGCGGCACTGCTGGCGGAACTCGGCGTCGAGGTGGTCGAGGTGGGGCAGCGATGACGGACGTCCGTTTCACCACGGCGCTGCACGAGGCCCTGGTCGGGGCCGGCTGGACCGAGGGCCGCCGACCCGGTGCCGATGCGGAACAGCGACTGCTGACGGCGGTCCTCTCGGTCGTCGACGAGGACGGACTCGTCGAGCCGTCCGAGGCGGCACAGCGATTCCTGGAGCAGTACGGCGACCTGACGGTGCCCCCGGTCGGCCCGGGGGTGGAGGTCGCTGCGCACGGCGCGGTGATCGACCCGGAGGCGGCGCGCGGCAGCCGTACGGTGGCCGCCGCGCTCGCCCGGCGGCTGGGCACCTCGGTGTTCCCGGTCGGGCGGACCGGCGACGGCGTGCTCGCCGTCGACGCGCAGGGCCGGCTGTTCCGGCAGGGCCGGAGCGACTGGTGGTACCTCGGCGCCACGCCCGAGGAAGGACTCGCCCGGCTGGTCGAGGGATACGCCCCGGCCCGGGTCGAGGCCGACGGCCGCTGGTCGGAGCCCGACCCGCTGCCGCGCACCGTCCACCAGGACGGCTGGGTCGACAACGGCCCGGCCAGCGAACTGCTGGCCGCCGGAATGGCGTTGGCCGCCGAGGCCACCCGCCCGCTGCGCCGCCACGGGGTGCCGGTGCTCGGGCACCTGACTCTGACCGTCGAGGGTGAAGGCGCGGAACTGCCGATCCTCTACCGGGAGTTCGACCTCGACCCGGCGGACCCGGAGGGGCGGATCGCCGACATCGTGGACCGGACGTTCCTGCGGCCCGGGACGCGACCGGTCCGGGTCACGGTCCGGCTGGCCGCCCCGCCCGCCGCGGCCGACCGCGACTGGGACGTCCTGGTCGTCGCCCGGGCCGACCGCAGCCGGCAGTTGACGCTCCGGCACCGCGGCCCCGCCGGGCAGCAACCGTCCGATCAGGTCGACGTCAGCGCGACCGTCGCAGCCCTGTCCGCGCTCGGCGCGGAACACCGCACCACAGGAGGAACCGCATGATCACCCAGGAGCAGGCCGTCGCGAAGGCGCAGGCATGGCTGAACGAAGGCGCCCCGGAGGGGGCCGCGCGTGAGGTCAAGTTCCGCGAGTTCGACCTCGGTTGGGTGGTGTGGGCCGCGCCCGCGCCGCTGGAGGTCGACCCGGTGACCGGCCAGGTCCGGCCGCCGGCGAACCTCGGCGACGCCACCGGGGTGGTGGACCGCGAGACCGGAGAGATCAGCACCTGGCCGTCGATCCCGATCGACGCGGTGATCGCCGTCTACCAGGAGCGTCACGCCGGACGGTGACCGCCGGTGGGGGTGGACGTCACCGTCCACGGCGGCCGGGTCCGGGTGCCAACGGGCCCGGCCGCCACCACTGTTCACCCGCGCAGACCTGATCCACACCGGACATTCACGACCTCCTCCGAACGCCCCGCCCCGCCCTGCCACAGAGCCGCCGCGCCGCGCCGGGAATTTACCAACTGCATACCTTCGGGGCCTGCCGGCCGCCCCATCGCTCTGCGAAGCTCCTACCGAGGTGACGTTCCGTCACCTCGGCGGACGTGCTTGGCCGAACGGCTCCGGACACCAAGTAAAGTTGCCTGACAATTGAGCGGGTGCGGCAGCCGCGAGGCTTCGGCCTGCCCTGACACCGGTGCGAGCGCTGCGGCGTGGCCGCACCCGGGGGCGGGCCCGGTCCGGAGTCCGGCTGCCCGGGGGCGGTGACCTGGAGGGTGGACAAGTGGCAGACGAAACGGTGTGGATCGACATCGACGAGGTCGAGTCGGCAGCCAAGAAAATCATCGACCTGCTGAACGAACTGGAAGGCCCGGCCAACCAGTTGGAGGCCAAGATCAAGCAGGTCGAGGAATCGGTGTACGGCACCGACCTGCTGGGGAAGGCCTTCAAGGGCGGCGGCTCCTCGGTCGGCGGACTGGGCAAGCACCAGGAGCAGGTGCTCACCGGCATCCGGGAGCTGATGAAGAACGCCACCGCCGTGGGGCAGAACCTGCAGTCCATGGCGGCCCGGCACCGGATCAACGACGAGGAATACAGCACCCAGATCGGCCGGATCACCACCAACGGGGACATGCCGGCCGCCCCGCGCGTGCCCGGCGGCAGCTCCGGCTCCGTCGAGTCGGTGCCGGCCTCGGACCGCGTGATCGGGGCGCCCGTGGAGACGGTGGTGGCCGCCGACCGCGAGCCGACCCCGCCCCCGCCGCCCGCCCCGATCGCGCCGATCGGCAACACCGAAGCGACGGAGGGCTACCACAAGCCCGACGCGCCGACGCTCGAATACAACCACGCCGAGGAGCGGGCCGACGTCCTCCGCGGCGGCGGGCCCGGCTCGCGACAGCTCATCTGACGGAACGCCGCCCGGGCGAATCGTTGCCGTCCGGCGCCGTGTACATCGGATGTTCATCACCGTGGGGGAGGCTGACCCGTCCCCGACGGCGTCGTCACCAGGGGCGCTCACCCGCCCCCGCTCCCCCCTGATCGTCCTCCCGGAGAGTCCTCCCGCCATGATCCAGCTGCCTGCCGACCTGGCCGAAGTACTGAAGACCGTTCAGAAGAACGAGAACGGGAAGGACATCGCCTTCCCCGACGCCAACGAGGAACTCCTCGCCGAGCTCGCGGCCGCCTGGGACAAGTGGAACCAGATCGCCGACACCCACGTCCGGGCGATCACCGAGGCCGCGCAGCGGGCCATGGCCAGCATGTCCGGCCCCGCCGCCGACAGCTTCCAGCAGTACCTGCAGAAGTTCGCCGGCGGCGCGGACTCGCACGTCGCGACCACCCTGCAGTCCGGGGCGGCGATCGCCACCTCGCTGCACGGCGCGTCCGGTGCGGTGATCGACACCAAGAACGAGATGGTGCGTGAACTCCAGTACGCCAAGACGTACATGGAGCAGAACCCGGCCGGCAAGCACGACGACATCGCCAACTCCGAGGGCATCAAGCAGGCCGCCGCCGTCTACCACCAGTACGTGGGGCAGGTGGTCGGCGACGTCGACGGCAAGCTGCGCAAGAGCGCCGGCCACATCGCCGACATGACCGGCATCGCCAAGACCTGCGCCCTCAACGGCTCGGGCGGGGCCGGGGGTTCGGGCGGTGCGGGCGGCGGGGCCGGTGGCGGCGGCGCATTCAACATGACGGCCCGCGACCCCTCCCTGATGCCGGCCGGGCTGGGTGGCTCCGGCGGCGCTGGCGACATCCCCGGTGGGCCGCTCGGCGGTGCGTCCGGTGCGAGCCCGTTCTCGCTTCCGGACGCCCCTGGCGCGGGCGGCGGCCTGCCCGGCGGGGCGGGCGGCGGCGGGGCGGGGTCGCACGGCGGCGCGCCCGGGTTTGGCGGCGTGCCCGGGGTCGGTGGCATGCCCGGGGTCGGTGGCGTCGGTTCGGGTTCGGGTTCGGGCGGCGGCGGATCGGCGGGCGGGGGCGGCGGTTCGGGTGGCGGACCGGCGCTGGCGCCGTTCAAGCTGCCCACGCCGAACTCGCCCAACTTCGGTGGCGGAGACAGCGGTTCGGGCGGCGGCGGGCCGATGTTCAACCCGGTCGGCAGCACCGGCGCGGGCCCGCTGAACATCGCCGGACTCGGCGACCTCGGCACCCCGCCGGCGGCCGGTTCCACCAGCCACTACTCGCCGCTCGGCGGCAGCCCCGGCCCCGGCCTGAGCGGCGGCAGCCCCGGCGGCAGCCCGTTCGGCAACATCGGCAATATCGGCAACATGGTTGGCTACCCCGGGAGTTCGGGCAGCACCCCGCGCAGCGTCGGCCCGACCCCGTTCCGCAGCGGCGGCGGCAGCAACCCGTTCGGCAGCTCGGGCGGCTCGTCCGCACGCGGCGGAAGCGGCGGCTCGTCCGCACGCGGCGGGACGGGCGGGGCCGGCTCCGCGACCCGCGGCGGGACGGGCAGCGCGGGCGGCAGCGGCATCGGCGGCGGCGCGCGGGTGCCCCGGTCCGGGAGCGGCGTCGGACTCGGCGCGGCCGGCGGGGCGTCCGCCCGGGGCATGTCCGGCGCGTCCGGGGCGTCCGGGGCCTCCGGCGCGGCCGGGCGGGCCGGCAGCGGACTCGGCGCGGGCGGTGCGGCCGGTGCGGCCGGACGCGGAACCGCGACGGGCGGCGGCGCCATGGGCGGACACGGGCCCGGCACGGGCGGGGCCGGCCGGGGCGGGGGCAAGGGCGAGCAGAAGGGCGCCAACCGGTTCCTCAGCCCGACCCGCTTCGGCATGGACGGCGAGGAGGACGAGGAACTGCTGCACGACCGCGGCATCCTCGGCCAGGCCGGCGAGGTCGACCGTGACCGCAAGTCGCAGCGGGCACACCGCCGTTGGCTCGACGACGCCCGCTCCGACGGCACCTTCGCCACCCCCGAGCACGCCCCCGCCCCGCCCGTTCCCGCCGGCCCCGCCAGCGAGCAGGAAGCCATGAGCCGGCTGGCCGGCATCCTGCTCGGCACGGGCGGGGCGGCGGACGCCGGTGCCGCCGGGGACGGCGCGGACACGCCCGCTCCGGCGGCGGACCTGACGGCACGTCGGGAGGCCGGTGGCGGCGCGACGCCGGAGACCGCGAGCAGCGGCGCGGACGACGCGTACCTGGAGCGGGCACGCAGTGTGGCATCGCGCCGGGGCCACGGCGAGGCTCCGGAGACGGCTGCGTCCGCGCCCGCGGCGGCACCTGCGGCGGCCGCGTCCGGCAGCGCGGCTGCCGGTTCGGCGGGCGGGACGGGTGCGGGGGACAAGCCGCAGCGTGCTCCGCTGCGGGAGGAAGGCGGCTTCCAGGTGCCCAGCCCGTTCCTTCGCGCCGCGTTGTCCCGCCTGGCCACCGCGCCGGGCGCGGCCACCGCTCCCGCGGCGGACTGAGCTGCGGCCCGCCGTCGACCCGACTGACGAAGGAACACCATGAGCAACGACGAGCAGGCCTGGTACACCGCAGCCGAAGCCGAGGCCCCCGTCCGCTTCCGGGTGGGCACGGCGGTCACCGAGGGCGTGCCGGTGGAGCCGCAGCACCGGGGCACCCCGGTCGGGGAGACGGCGCGGATCGCCCCCGAGGCGTTCGACCGGGCCGAACCGGCAACGCCGGTCAGCCCGTTCGAGCGGGAGGTGGCGGCGACCCCGCTGCGGCCCTTCGAGCGGGCGGAGCAGGCGCGGATCGCCCCGGACACGTTCGATCGGGCCGAACCGGCAAGCCCCTTGCGGCCGTTCGAGCGGACGGAGGCGGCCACGCCGGTGCAGCCGTTCGAGCGGGCGGTCGAGGCTGATGCCCCGTTGCGGCCGTTCGAGCGCGGGACGGAGGCGACCGCTCCGCTGCGGCCGTTCGAGCGGGCGGAGCGGGCCACGCCGGTGGAGCCCTTCGAAGGGGCGGAGTCGTCCCCGCGGGTGACCGCCCGGGGACTCAGCAGGCCCGAATCGGCCGTCGCCGCACAGCCGTCGGAGCGGATGAAGGCCGGGACGCAGGACGAGCAGGCCACCGCGCCGACGGCCCGGCACCGGGCCGACGCCGGGACGCCGGACGAGCAGGCCACCGCGCCGACGGCTCGGCACCGGGCCGACGCCGTGCCCGGCAACCGGATCAGCGCCCGGCCCGCCACCACCGACCGGGCCGCGTCCGGGAAGGCCGGTAGCGGCTTCCAGGTCGACCCCGCGCAGTACCGGTCGGCGGTGTCGTCGATGCTCGGCGTCTCCGAACAGCTCGGCTCGCTGTACAGCTCGCTCAGTTCGTACCTGCCGTCGCTGGAGTCCCAGAACCCGTGGGGCAACGACGAGTCGGGCAAGCAGTTCGCCGAGGGCGAGAAGGGCTACCTGAAGTACAGCAAGGACACCCTGGACGTCATCAAGGGCCTGCCCGCCGCGCTCAAGGGCATCGCCGACGGCCTGAAGGCGATGGCGGAGGGCTACCAGAACGCCGACGAGGGCGTCATCTCCGAGCTGAACGGCCTCGACCCCGGCTCCGCGCCGATGCCCGCCTCGCCGCAGCTGACGGCCACGGCTCCCATGCGGATCATTCCGCGTACCACCCAGAGCGGAAGGCACTGACCAGATGGCTGTCGAACTCCCGGAGCCCCTTCAGTGGGTGCTCCTGCTGCTCGCGGGCTGCCGCTGGCCGGAAGCCGACGAGGACCAGCTCCGCGACATGGCCGACCACTGCCGCAAGGCCGCCGACGCCCTGAAGGACGCCGCGCAGGCCGGCGACGCCACCATCAAGCGCGCCCTCGAAGGCCAACAGGGCGTCGCCGCCGAGGCGTTGGGCAAGTACTGGGAGAAGTACTCGGTCGGCAAGGGCACCGAACAGGACCCCGGCTACCTGCCCGGCGCGATCAACGCGCTCAACGGCATGGGCGACATGCTGGAGCAGGTCGCCAACTCCGCCGAGACGGCGAAGATCCAGATCATCGCCCAACTGGGCATCCTGGCCTTCGAGATCGCGACCGCCGAGGCCGAAGCGCCGTTCACCGCCGGCGCGTCGATGCTCGAAGTGCCCGCGTTCATCGCGGCGAGCCGCGCCACCATCTCCGCCACCCTGAAGCTGCTGCTGAAGGAAATGCTCATCATGGCGGCCAAGCAGGCCGCCCAGATGGGCGCGATCAACCTGCTGGCCCAGGGCATCGAGCTCGCCGAGGGCCACCGCAAGAGCATCGACATGAAGGAAGTCGGGCAGAACGCGCTCGGCGGTGCGGTCGGCGGCGCGTCCGGACACCTGATCGGCAAGGGCATCGGCAAGGCCGGCGAGAAGCTCGGCGTCGAGGCCGCACTCAAGACCACCGGCGGCAAGATGGCCACCGGCGCGGCGGTCGGCGTCGGCGCGGACGTCTCCACCCAGCTGATCACCACCGGCAAGGTCGACGGCAACTCCCTGCTCGGCTCCGGCCTCTCCGGCGGCGCGGGCGCGGGCCTGCACGCCGGCGCGTCCAAGGTCAAGGGCCACCTCGCCGCGCCGAAGGCCGCGGAAGCGCCGAAGCTGCCGGGCGCGGGCGAGCACGGCGGCGCGGGCGGCACACCGACATTCAACAAGCCGGACAGCGCGGCGGCGGGGAGCGGCAGCGCGTACCACGGGCCGTCGGGGACCTCCGGGACCTCCGGGACCTCCGGCTCGTCCGGCACGTCGCACGCGACGGATACTGCGGGATCGTCGGGTTCGGGCGCGTCGCGCGGCATGGATTCCGGTGCGGGCGCGGGTGAGTCGAAGGTCGGCGGGCTGAGCCCGTTCGGCGCGGGACGCGGCAGCGACGCGCCGTCCGCCGGTCACAGTGCCGCGCCGGCGTCGAGCCACCAGCCCACCCCCGCGCCGGCACCGCACGAGCAGGCGGCGGCGCACGTCCAGGACACCATGGCCGCCCGCACCGAGACGCGAGCCGCCGCGCCGGCGCCCACGCCTGCGCACGAGTCGGTGCCGCGTCAGGAGACGGCTGCGCCACACAGCGAGTCGGTGCCGCGTCAGGAGTCGGTCGCGCCTGTGCGCGAGCAGGTGACGCCGCGCAGTGAGTCCCTCGCGCCGACGCGCGAGACGGTGGTCTCGCATGCTGCGCCGCAGGTGCATGAGTCCGTCCCGCGTCAGGAGACGGTCGCGCCTGTGCATGAGCAGGTGACGCCGCGCAGTGAGTCCGTCGCGCCGACGCAGGAGAGGGTGGCTGCGCCTGTCGCGTCGCAGGTGCACGAGTCCGTCCCGCGTCAGGAGACGGTCGCGCCCGTGCATGAGCAGGTGACGCCGCGTTCGGAGCAACTGCCGCCCGCGCCGCCGCCGTCGCACGAAACGGTGACCTCTCCCGTCACGACGCAGGTGCACGAGTCCGTTCCGGTGTCGCACGGCCCGGTGCAGGCGCAGCCGCACGAGTCCGTCCCGGTGTCGCACGAGCCCGTGCAGGCGCAGGTGTACGAGTCGGCCCCGCGCCAGGAGAGCGTCGCGCCCTCGCACGAGACGGTGACCGCGCCCGTCACGCCGCAGCCGCACGAGTCCGTTCCGGTGTCGCACGAGCCCGTGCAGGCGCAGGTGCACGAGGCGGTGCCGCGCCATGAGAGCGTCGCGCCGCAGGTGCACGAGTCGGCCCCGCGCCAGGAGAGCGTCGCGCCGCAGGCACACGAGGCGGTGCCGCGTCAGGAGGCCGTCAACCCGGTTGCTGCGCATGACACTTCGGCACCGGCAGGCGCGTCGTCCGCGGTGCCCAATCTCTCGGGTGTGCTCGGCGGTGCCGGACATCTGGCCGGTGGGACCAACCTCGACGGGGGGACGCGGCTCTCGGCCGGGCCCGCTCCGGCGCGGACGGTCGGGGCGGAGCAGGTGCCCGGGCAGGTCGTTCCGGACGGACTGGGCGACGTCCCGCCGGCCGCGAACACCACGCAGGGTGCGCCGATGGCGGGCGGGTTCACACCAGGCCCGGTCGGCGGGGCCGGTGGGCACGGTGGGGCCGGGGCTCCGTCCCACGCCACGCCGTCCACGACCGTTCCGCGTCAGGGCGGGGCCAACCCCGTCACCGCCCCGCACACGGCCGCCCCGGCCGGTGGCACGATCCGCCCGGGTGCGGGCCGTCCCGCCGAGTCGACGACCCGTCCGGTCTCGGAGCAGGCCCACGACCAGCTGCTGGACCGTCAGCGGCAGGAACGTCAGAGCGGGCTCGACCGGCTCGGCCGGGCGACGAACGTCCGGGACGCCGTCGATCAGCTCGGCGGTACCCGGCGGAACGTCCAGCGGGTCCGTCCGGCCGACGCGGACCGGCTGCGGCAGGACATGCGGGGCATGACGCCGGAGCAGCGGAGCCAGGAGCTCGCCAACCTGAAGCCGGAGAACCGGCGTTGGCTGGCGCGCGACCCGGAGTTCGTGGACGCGCTGAAGTCGTCGCTGCCGCCGAAGGACTTCGCCAAGGTCGCCTCCGAGCTGATCGTGCACGTGGACCCGCGCGCCGAACAGGCCGCGTCGGCACGCCTGGAGGCCCAGGAGCAGGTCGCCCGGATGCTCCAGAACCCGGACGCGGCCGCTCAGTTGATGAAGAGCGGCGCGGACGTGGTGGTCGTCCCGAAGGACGTCCGGATGCCCGACGTCCCCGAGCTGCACGAGCTGCGCGGCCGGACGAACGACACCGAGGCGGGCGGCGGTCGCGGCTACGACGACATGCGCGGCTCGGGCGGCAAGCACTCCGCCGTCACCGAGGAGAACCTGCTCGGCGAGCACACCCCGATCGGCTCCGGCGGGCACTACGCGGACGGATACTCCACCACCACGCACGAGTTCAGCCACACCCTGCACGAGCACGGCCTGACCGGCGACGACAAGAAGCTGATCACGGACGTCTTCAACCAGAAGACGCAGGACTCCAAGGACCCCGCGAAGAGCGTTCAGTGGCCGGACGGCAAGAAGTCCGGGAACTACTCGTCGCAGGACGAGCGGGAGTACTTCGCCCAGGCCACCAACGCCTACCTGGGCACGAACAACGGCCACGACCCGTACACCGGCGAGCCCCGCAACAACGGCAAGGAGTGGGTGGAGAACAACGAGCCCGCCCTGTACCCGCTGCTGGAGAAGCTCTACGGCCCGGACCCGTCCGCCGTCCACGACCGCCCCGCGAACCCGGTGCACGAGACCACCGCGCAGAACGCCGCGTACGACGGCTTCCGCGAGTTCATGGGGCACGTGGACGGCACCACCCCCACCGGCGAGCACGCCCCGCCGGTGACCGAGCACCAGCCCCCGGCCACCGAGCACCAGCCACCCGCCACCGAGCACCAGCCGCCGGCGTCCGAGCACCGGACGCCGGCCGACCAGCTCCCGCCCCCGCCGCCGAGTGCGCCCGCCGGAAGCGGGAGTGGCGGTGCACGGCAGACGCAGGCCGCGCCGGACGGCGACTACAGCCACAAGATCGACGGCGGGCGGACCTTCGACACGATCGACACGTTCCTCGGGAACTCGGCGGAGTTCCAGCAGGTCCGCCGCGACCTGGAACGCTACAAGCGGGACGATCTGAAGCCGGCCGACACCGAGGCGCTGCTGAGCCAGGCCAGGAACGAGAAGCGCCTGCACGCCGACGTGCTGACGCGCAATGCGGACCGGCTGTCCGACTCGGTCGCCCGGGCGGAGCAGCAGCTGGCGGACCTGCGTACGGAGGAGCGCACCGGCAACCCCGGGCCGGCGCGGGTCGAAGAGATCAAGAACGAGCGCGCCAGGTACGAGAACCTGCGGGACGGCGCCCAGGCGCAGCACGACCGGCTGGCGATCTTCGAGCACGAGTTCCGGAAGGACGAGGCGAACGGCGCCGAGGCCCGGCTGAGGGCCCGGCAGGAGGCGGAGACCCGGGTCCTGCCGAAGACCATCGAACGGATCGAGGCCGCGCAGGCCCATGCCGCGGACCTGCTGGCGAAGGCCGAGGCGGCCAAGGCGGCGACCGGCACAGGCCCCCACGAGGTGTACGACAGCCGGATCAAGGACCTGAAGAGTCAGCAGAAGCGGCTGACGGACGACCTCGACACGCGTCGGCAGGCCCTCGCGGACGCGCAGGCCGCCGTGCTGAAGGACGCCCCGCAGTCGGCCGGCGCACCTCGCACGGGCGGGGTGCCGACGCCGACCACGCCCGAGCAGTGGAAGAAGCTGGAGGACAGCTACCGCGCGGCGTTCGAGCACTCCGGCAGCCAGCAGATCGACGGGCAGCCGCACGCCGAGAAGGCCGTGCTGGAGGCGAAGGGCGAGAAGGGGGCCAACCTCGAAGAGGTGAACCTCAACCGCAATCACGTGATCGCCGACTACATGGTGCACAAGTACGTGACGGCGGCGGTGTTCAAGGCCCGCTCGATGGACGAGGGCGGCCACCGGTCGGCCTCGGACGCCTTCGGCGACTTCGTCGGCGCGATGTCCCCGGACCGGCACCGGGTGCTGGACGTGCTCGGGAAGAACGCCGCGTCGAGGCTGGAGGGCGGCAGTGCCGGGGAAGCGGTGCTGGTGCGCCGCGACCTGGCCGCGACGCCCGCCACCGTCGACCTGCGGACGACGTACGGCAACGACCGGCTCGTGGACGCGCTCGACACGCGCCCGATCGGCGACCGGAAGAGCGCCGACTCGGCCGCCGAGCAGTTGCGGCACGAGCTCGCCCGGTCGGGCTTGGCCGAGGTCGCCCGCCCGCAGCTGGAGGAACTGGGCGCCGCCGTGGCCAAGGTGCACCCGGACCGGCCGACCGGCGAGCAGCTCACCGCCGTGCACGACGCGGTGCGCGGGCTGGAACAGCGGGTCAGGGACCGTGCGGTCGACGACCTGGCGCTGGTCAACGGCATCACCGGGCCGCAGAAGATCGACGACGTGGCGGGCGTGCTGCGCGCCGCCGCCGACCGGACCGGCGGACCGCGCACCGCCGACGAACACCTGTGGCTGGCCGACCGGTTGGACGACCTGGTGGGCCACGTCGAGCGGGCCGGCAAGGACCCCGACGGGCTGCGCGGCCTGGCGGGCGACCTGCGCGCCGTCGGGGTGAACCTGCGGGACGGCGCGGACCACCCGTCCGATGCCCCGAAGTCGGTGGAGCCGGACCAGTACGGCAAGGTGGCCGACCAGTTGGGGACCGACCGTGGCGCGGTGCGGGCGCAGGAGGTCCAGCAGCGGCTGTCCGAACTGGGCGACCCGTCCGGGGCCAAGTCGCAGGCGGTCTCCCGGACGAAGGCGGTGCAGAACGCGGAGGTGAAGGCGGCGGCCGACAGTCTGAATGCCCGGACCAAGGCCACGGCGGCCGCGAAGGCCTCCGCGGACGCCGACACCGCCCACGCCACGGCCGAGGCGAAGGCCGAGGACTCGGCGAAGGCCGCCGCGGCAGCGACCGACCCGGCCACGAAGGCGGCGGCGGACAAGACGGCGGGCGACGACGCCGCGGCGGAGAAGAAGGCCAAGGCGGAGGCGGACGGCAAGCGGGCGGACTGGCGGAAGGCGCACGCGGAGGCGACCGCCGCCGAGAAGAAGGAGGCCGGTGCCAAGGCGGTGCGCCAGCGGGTGGAGCAGGTGTACCGCGACGAACTGCCGCCCTCGGCGAAGGCCGCGGCGAAGAAGACCGCGCAGCAACGGGCCTGGGTGGCCGGCGATGTGGAGCAGGTCGACCGCCAGTACGGTGGCGTGTACGCGCGCGCCGGGGAGGGCGGGAACCACCCGGCCGCGATCTTCGACCGGGCGCTGACCGCGAACGTCGAGGACGTGCCGGGGATGATCAAGGAGATCACCGACCGGCTGTCCAACAGCTCCTCCAACCTGCGCTTCGGCGACGAGCTGGCCAACCAGTGGATCCAGAACTTCCTGGACCCGCACGTCATCCGTGACCCCGATGTGCTGACCGCGGTCGCCCACGGCGAGTTGACGCCCGAGGCGCTGTACGCCCCGCACACCGCCGACCTACTGCAGGCGGTGCGCGGCCTGGAGGCGAAGGGGCTGGTGCCGCCCGAGCTGCGCGACATCATGGCCCCGAAGACCCAGGAAGACCTGGCGCAGGTGGTGAACCGCAAGGACGCCAGCCCGAGTTCCAGGATCATCGCCGACGACCTCGGCGTGCCGACCGCGCACACCGGCAGCCTGCCGGTGTCCTCGTCCGGCGACTTCCTGGCCCGGGCGGACGACACCGCGCTGACGGCCGACCAGCTGAAGGGGCTCCACGCGGAAGCCCTCTACCAGCCCGACCGGGTCCGCCCGCCCGTCGCCGACCAGGACGTCGTGATGACCGACGCCAGTCAGCACGACGCGCAGCGGCCGACGGCCCACACCCCGGACGGGGACGTGTCGATGGCCGACGGGACCGCCGACACCGCGTTGCCGAACCGGAAGCGCCAACGGGACGAGGACTCCGACAGCGACTCCGACCGCGAGGCCACCCGCCGCCGGTTGGACGGCCTCGCGCTGGGCGGGTCGACCCCGCCCCCGCCGCCCCCGCCGCCCACGGCGACCGGGCACGGTGGAGCCACCACCGGCACCCGCGGCTTCGGCAGCCCGTACGCGCCGCCGCCCCCGCCGCCGTCCACGGGCGTGCACGACGGTGCGGCAGGCACCGCCCACCACGAGACACCGCCGCCCGCGCCGCCCGCCGCCCCGTCGGCCGAGCAGGTTGCCGAGCGGTCGGCCGCCCGGTTCATCTCGGACCGGTTGCTGCCGGACAAGGCGATCGACATGATCACCGAGCCCACCGACCACCGCCGCATCCTGGGGGACCCGAAGCCGGCCGACGTCGACGCACTGCGGGCGCAGTTCGCGGACCTGAACCTGCGCGAGCACGCCACCGACCGGGACGTCGAGCCGATGGACATCGAGTCCCCGCCGGCCGAGCAGCCCCGCAGCGACCGCAAGCGTCGACGGGACGAGGACGAGGAGGTGACGCTGCGCCGGGAGGACGCGCCGGAGGGCCCGGAGGCCAAGCGGCAGCGCACCCCCGCGTACGAGAACACCTCCGCCGTGATGCACGACCGTGGCTACCAAGCGGTCGGCCCGCAGCACGAGTTGACCGGTCAGCTGGTCAACTACCTCGGCGGCGGTGCAAGGTTGCACCCGCCGATGAGCAACGGCCTTCTGGCGCACGTCAATCCGCACCACACCGCGGTGCGGCCGCCCGAGGGATTCCTGCCCGGCCGCGACCTGAACGCCTGCCTGGAGAACGTCGAGGCCTACCGCGACACGCACTTCGGACGACCCCGGGTCTCCGGGCAGACCCTGCACGGGACGGTCGAGCCGATCCCCGGCGACGTGCTGTGGAAGCGGCACGACGGGCCCGCCCTGTTCGGCGAAGGGGCGGACGCCATCGCGAAGTTGGAGAAGCAGGTGGCGGCCGGCGGCAAGGGCAGCTTCGCCACCGTGCTGGGCGCCGGGCCGACCGGCGCGGGGCACGCCGTCGCGCTGGTCCACGACATGGACGGCACCCTGCGCTGGGCCGACCTGACCTCGCGCACCGTGGTCGGTGCGAACGGCGAGACGCCGTCCGGCTTCAAGCCCGACTGGAAGGTGTGGGCGTCCGTCGCCGGACCGCACGAGAACAACCTCTCCGGCGCGGCCGACCCGCAGTTCATGGAGCGCTACAGCACGTTCAGGAACGTCGAGCAGCCGCACGACACCGCCGAGCCGATGGACATCGACAACGGCTCCGACGGCCACCGCGACGGGTCGCCCGCCCGGACGGAGGTGGCCGAGGTGCAGGACGGCCACCGGGGCGCTGCGCCGAAGGGCGACGCGCCGAAGGAGGACACGCCGCAGCCGGTGAGCCCGACCCCGCCGCCCGCGAGCGGTGCCACCGCCGCGCCCGCGCCGGCCGGACCCGCCACCCACCCGGTGACGGGACCGACCCGGCCCCGATCGGCGTCCGCCCCGGCCGAGTTGGGGCCGCGCACGACGGACGCGCCGGTCCGCGCCGTGACCGTCACCGAGCAGGGGCCGCGCACCGTCACGGAGCACGCGCCGCGCACCCCCGGCACCGAGGCGGCTGCGCCGAAGCCCGAGCGGGCGCAGGTGGCGGAGTTCCCGCCGCCCGGGGCGCGGGTGCCCGTGGCCGGGGACGGCTACTGCCTGCTGCGGGCGGTCGAGGTCGGCGTGCCCGGGCTGGGTGGCCCGGAGCGGTTGCAGGCCGAGGTCGGGAGGCACTTCGAGCAGCTCGGCCTGGAGCACTGGCCGACCGAGGTGGTGGCCAACTACCGCAACAACCAGCTCCTTCGCGAGGACCTGCCGCCGGGCGACCTGCTGGCCTACCTGCCCGCCGAGGACCAGTCGGCGTTCCGGGGGCTGCCCATCGACGAGCTGCGCGACACCATCGGTCGGCACCTCAACGACAATCCGCCGCCGCCGTCGGCCCAGGAACGGCGCGTCCTGCTCCGGACCGTCCAGGAGTGGAACACCAACTGGCAGTCGAGCGGGGGAGAGATGCTCCCGGCGGCGACCGCCCACGCGCTCGGCCTCCGGATGCGGGTGGTCGACCACGACGGCGTCACCCAGGCCGTCTTCGGGCCTGCGGACGGGCGTCCGGTGACGGTCTACCGGGCCCAGGACCACTACGACGGAAGCGAACTGCCGCCGCAGACACCGGTGACCGAGCACGCCCCGACCGTCGAGCCCACCCCCGAGGTCGAGCCCACCCCCGAGGTCGAGCCCACCCCCGAGGTCGAGCCCACCCCCGAGGTCGAGCCCACCCCCGAGGTCGAGCCCACCCCCGAGGTCGAGCCCACCCCCGAGGTCGAGCCCGCCCCGGCGGCCGACCACACCCCGGTCACCCCGCACGCGGACGAGACACCCGCGCCCGCCCCGACGCCGGAGTCGACGCCGGAGCCGACTCCCGAGCCGACGCCGGAGACCGTGGTTCCGAAGCCGATCGCAGGCACCGACCTGGTGGTCGGGCTGACCGGGAACGAGAAGGCCGTCCGCGACAAGGTGATCGACGCCATCGCGCAGGCCGTCCCGGGCGACCGGGCGGCGGCCAAGGCGTTCGCGGACGCGCACTTCGGGCCGGCGACGCTGCGCCCGATGATGGGTGCGCTGTCGCGGGGCGAGGTGTGGACGGCGCCGTTCGACGGCAACGGCTGGAGCGGCAGCGTCAAGCTGAGCGGAAAGGTCACGGGGTCGACGCACCTGCGCACCGAGAAGATCGAGTTCGAGAACGGCGCCGACCGGACGGTCGCGACCGGTACCAACCGTGACGCGCAGTGGGAGTTCAACGCCGGTGTCCAGGCCCGGCAGGGGCGCGGGATCGGCGAGCCCTCGGAGCTGGTCGCGTACTACCACGCGCGCGGCCACGGCGAGGTCAACCTCGACCTGGGCGGCATGGTGGCCCGGTCGAAGACCAGCGGACCCGCCGAGGTCTTCCACTCGACGATGCGGCTGGAGCTCGACTTCGGCGACCTGCGCCACCACGGCGAGCCGGTGCGCGCCGCGTCCGGCGAACGCACCGACACGGTGGACCTCGACCTGACCGTCGCTGTCCCGGAACGCGCCGACGCCGCCTCGCCCGGCGAGCCGCGGGTGCCCCCGCAGCGGCTGCTGGACGGTCGGGTCGGCGGGCAGGAGATCGTTCTCGACCTCGCGCCGCGCGCCACGTCCGGGAACCGCCCGCCGGTGGAGGCGCTGCTCGACCACGCGGACGCGGCGGGCCGACGGGAGTTCGGCGGTGACTGGCCCGCGCTGCGCGAAAAGGTCCTCGCCGAGGTCGACTTCGGCCGGCTCCAGCGGGACCTGAAGAGCATGACGGCCGGCGAGCCGGTCTCCGTCACGCTCACCGACCGGCGCGGCAAGTCTCTCGGCACGGTCGAAATCACCGCGCGGGTGGGGGAGTTGAAGCAGTCCGGCACCACCAAGGAGACCGAGTTCAACATCGGCACCACCGTGCAGCAGGTGCGCAGCAGCTCCTCGACCCGGGGCAACGCGGGCCAGCTCGGATTCTCGGCCGCCGTGAAGCCGGGCAAGGGCCTGATCGGCGGCGGCGTGGCCGGGCGGCTCGGCACCGACCGGGTGGAGATCAGCGGTGAGGCCCGGACCTCGCAGCTGACCAGCAAGTCGAAGGTGCCCGGCGTGATGTACGACGGCACCGTCCACTTCGACCTGTCGTTCAACGGCAAGTCCGTCGCGCCCGGGGCGAGTTCGGCGGACGTTCGACTGCTGGTCGACCGCGCCGACACCACCCCGGAGCCCGCCACGAACGAGCACGTCACGGCCGAGCACGTCACGGCCGATCCCGCCACGACCGAGCCCACGACGACCGAGCACGCCACGACGGCGCGCGAGGTGGCGGGCCCGCCGGACAGTGTGTGGCGCGGCGGGGACGACCGGGGCGGCCTGGGCGAGACCGTGGTCGTCCGCGACCTGGAGAGCACGCGGGCGCTGCGTGAGGCCGTGGACGCCCAGGGCCGGGCGCGGTTCGGCGCGGACTGGGATGCCGTCCGCGACCAGGTGATGCAGGGCTTCAGCCAGCCGAACCTGGCCGCCAGGCTGACCGGGATGACGCGCGGCGAGGCGCTGGAGGTGAAGATCCCCGGCAAGGAGGGGCTGGTCGTCAGGGCCGTCGCCCGGGTCGAGGGGATGACCTACCGGCGGGAGGACGGCAAGGCCGAACTCAACACCGTCAACGAGACCGGCGCGTTCAGCGTGAACCGCCGGCTCGGCGCGCGCACCACCATGGAGCAGGGGCAGGCCGGCGGCACCGTCACCAAGGGCACGCCCGGCGTGGAGCTGGGCGCCGCCGGATCCGGCCAACAGCGGCGGCGGGTCGGCGGCCAGGGCCGGCAGGCCGACCGGGTGTACGCCAGCGGCAAGTACAGTGCGCCGCAGGTGATCTACGGCGCCGAGCTGATGGTGGACGTGCACGTCGGCCGTCCCGGCAAGGGCGCGGGCGAGGTGGGCGGCAGCGGCCGTCCGGACGTGTCGGTGTCGGTGCCGGTCCGCGCCGAGGTGGGCATGGACGCCCGGGAGACCGTCAAGGTCCAGGTGCCGCACACCGAGGGCGGTGCCGTCGCCTTCCAACGGCCCGAGAGCGGTGCGGCGGCGTCCAACCCGCCGGCCGCGCCGGTCGCGAAGGCCGAAGCCCCGCACGCAGCCCCGCACACGGCGCCGCCGCGGATGGCGGACCGGCACGAGCTGAACGCCTCCTACGTGGTGCACACCCTGAGCGGCGCGGACCAGGTGCGCGCGCTGGTGGAGGACGCGGTGCGGACCAAGCACGGCGAGCCCTCGGAGGAGGTCAGGCAGCGGATCGGCGCGAGCTTCGACCGGGTCGCGCTCAAGGCCCAGCTGTCGCAGCTCACCCGTGGCGGGCGGATCACCGAGACGGTGCACGGCGCGACCTGGTCGGCCGAGGTCACCGTCACGGCCCGGCTGGGGGAGGCCGAGTACCACTCCCGGGCCGAGAAGTACGAGTTCGAGTCCGGCACCCGCAGCTCCAGCGGCCAGGGCAACCTGCGCGACGGCCGCGACCGGCTGAACGGCGGCGGCCAGGTCAAGGTCAAGACCGAGGTGGTCGACGTCACCGGCGGCTACACGTACCGGACGGACCGCAGCTACGGGCAGGCCACCGAGACCGTCGGCTCGGCCTCCAACCGCGGCAAGCACGTCGAGCCGGCGGTGTTCTTCGACGTCCGCGCGCCGTACGAGGTCACCGTCGCCTTCAAGCGGCTGGGCGTGCCCGACGGGGTCGTCACCGGCCACGCGGAGACGGTCGCCCGGGTGGCCGTCCCGCAGCGCGACGCCGTGCCGACGACCCCGCCGGCCGAGCAGGTCGCACGCGTCACGGAGAAGCTGCCGAAGGGCTTTGCGGACGGACGACGCCTGGACTCCTCGGCGATCGTCACCGACGTCCACGCCCTGCCCGGGACGACCGGCGGCGGCCTGCGGCGGACGCTCGGCGAGTCGATCGTGTCCCAGGTGGAGGCGGGCTGGAAGCCCGGCGGGCTGCGGGCGCTGCGCCGGAAGGAGGCCGGGCAGCCGGAGCTGGAACGCAACCCGTTCGGCAGCGACTGGCCGGAGCTGCGCCGCAAGCTGGACGCCGAGCTCACCCCGGACCGGCTGCAGTCCCGGCTGAAGGCGATGACGGCCGGGGACGAGATCGTCGTCCGGCACGGGCGGACCACCGTCCGCGTAGGCGCCCAACTCCGCGACCGGATGGTGCACTTGGGCGACTCGGGCACCACCGAGTTCAACGCCGGCACCGATGTGCAGCGCAGCTTCGCCCACACCGGCGGCACCGGCACCGCCCACCAGGGCACGGTCGGGCTGGCGACCGCCGTCCCCGTGCCGGCCGCGCCGAACGTGTCGGTGACGGCCGGTGTGACCGGCACCGGCGGCGCGGGCCACGACCGGACGGACACCCGGACCGGCAGCACCGCGGCCGGGTCCGCCACCAAGGCCAAGGTGCCCGGCAGCGCCTACGCGGGCGAGGCGGAGCTGCAGTTCACGATCAGCCGGCGGCCGTGGTTCGGCGAGAACGTGTACCGGCGGCGCACGGCGACCGTCGGCTTCGAGGCGCTGGTCGAGACCGGCGAGACCGTGCCGGTCTCCGCGGCCTCCGACGGCACGGTCACCGTCCGCCCGCCCGAGCCGGTCACCGTCCAGGTGCCGCCGGAGCGGGTCTGGGAGAGCGGCCTGCGCGACACCGACGTGCTGCGCTGGCTCGGCGACGTCGGCGGCGTCCAGGACCTGGTGCGGCTGCGCGGCCCCGAGTACTTCGGGCGCTCCACCTGGAAGGAGATGGAACCCGTCGTCGGGGCCGTCACCTCGCACAGCCACCTCTCGGCGATGTTCGGCACCGCGAGCCAGGGCATGGGCGTGTCGGCGACGCTCCCGTCCAACCGGGTGACGCTCGGCGGCGGCAAGGGCGTCGAGGTCGGCGTGAAGGTCGTCTCGCTCGAGCACCGGGCGGTCGACGACAAGGTCGAGCTCAGTCCCGCCAACGCCGTGGCCTCCGGCACCGCGCGGTCCGATCTCTCGGCGAAGAACGCCGGTGTCCAGGCACAGTTGGGCGCGAAGATCACCGGGGACGTCACCAACAGCCCGGCGGTCGTCGGCGGGGCGCAGCGCCTGTGGCGCGAGGGCGGCGGGCACGCCGACTCCGGGCAGGTGATCTCCAACGGCAAGTTCGCCGCCCCGATGGCGCGCTACGCCGGGCATGCCGAGGTCGAGGTGACGCTCTTCGACGGGGACCGGAAGCCCGTCAAGGAGAAGGGAGTCGTCCCCTTCACCGTGGACATCCCGCTGTCCGAGACCACCGGCCGGGACGTCGCGGGCGACCACTACCTCGCGTTCACCGGGGACCGGCGGGACGGGGAGCTCCGGGTCACCGACGGGGCCTGGCGGCTGGACGAGGTCCGGCGGCTGGTCGCGCCCGACGCGACCGTGGAGCATGGCCAGTTGATGGGCACCGTCCGGCTCGGACGGGCGCTCTACCAGGGCGAGTTCACCGCGAGCACCGAGGCCGGCGCCGCGCACGTCCGAGCCACCCACCGCCTGGTCGCCCTGGGCGGCGGCACCTCGGACGGCACGGCCGCGCTGCTCGGTGAACTCCTCGACGCACCGGGCGCCGAGCCGTTGAACGCGGACCGGGTCCGCCAGGTGGTCGGCTGGATCGAGACGGCCCCGGGGCCGGTCACGCGGGAGGACCTGATCGCCGCGAAGGAGGCCTGGAAGGCCTGACCTGCGGTGGTGCATCATCCGACGATCCGATGATGCACCACCGTCATTGACAGTCGATCAGGTCCTCGGTGTAATGCTCACGCTCAGGAACGGGCGGCTCACTTCAGGGAGCAATGGTGGAGAACAGCAGAATTGACGCACTGTTCGAACGCGACCGGGCCTGCCGGGGCGCCGGCATCGTGCTCGACGAGGTGGCCGGGGGGCGGGCCGTGGCCCGGATGAAGGTCACCGAGGAGATGGCGAACGCGCACGGGATCGGCCACGGCGGGTACGTGTTCCTGCTCGCCGACGCCGCGTTCTCGTACGCGTGCAACAGCTACGGCCCGGTCGCCCTCGCCCAGGGCGCGCAGGTCACCTTCCTCGCCCCGGCGCAGCTCGGCGACGAGCTGATCGCCGAGGCGACCGAACGCACCCGCTCCGGCCGCCAGGGCGTCTACGACGTCACCGTCCGGACCGTCGCCGGCACCGTGGTCGCCGAGTTCCGCGGCCAGGCCGTCCTGATCGCCGGAGTGCCGCACAGCGCCTGACCCGGAACCCGTGGTCCTCAGACGTCGCGGCGGCTGCCGAGGACGAGGGTGGCGAGGACACCGCCGACCGCCCAGGCGAGGTAGACGAACCATTCGCCGGCGGGGTCGGCGGCGAAGGGGATGTGCGGGTTGGGCGGGGTGCCGACCAGGTCGTGGAGGGTCTGCCAGGCGCGGAACGGCGTCGCGTGGTAGAGGCAGGCCGACCAATGGTGGTTCCGGCTGAGGAAGTTGGGGATCAGCAGCAGCACGGTGGTGGTGGTGACGATGGTGGCCGCGCTGTGCCGGACCAGGGCGGCGAGGCCGAGGCCGGTGAGGGCGCAGACCGGGGGCAGCAGGGCGGAGGCCAGCAGGGCGCGCCAGATACCCGGTTCGGCGAGCGAGATGCCGGCGTGCTTGCCGGACAGGACGGCCTGGGTGAGGAAGAAGGACACGCCGGTCGCGAGCACGCCGAAGGCGGTCATCACGGCCGTCAGGACGAGGATCTTCGCGGACAGCAGCGCCCGCCGGGCCGGCACCGCCGCGAAGGTGGTGCGGATCTGACCGGTCGCGTACTCGCTGACCAGTGAGACCGCGCCCAGGCTGCCGGTGATCAGCAGGGTCGCGATGCAGGCGTTGTTGGTGAACGAGGCGGCCAGGGCGCCGTCGGGGACGAAGAACTCCCGTTGCGCGGGGGCGAAATGGTCCCAGTCGTTGACGTCGGCGATGGCCGCGTTGGCGTTCAGGAAGACCAGCCCGAGCAGGCCGAGGAGCAGCCCCCAGCGGATCGACCGGAGCGAGAGCAGTTTGCACCACTCGCCGAGCAGCAGGTCGCGGAAGCGGGCCCGCGATTCGTCCGCCAGGAAGGGGGCGGCGGTGAGCGCGGTCATCGGGTCTCTCCTGCGAGGTATTCGACGCTGTCGGCGGTGAGTTCCATGAAGGCGGTCTCCAACGAGGCGGCGTTGGTGGCGAGTTCGCGCAGCCGCAGGCCGTGCCGGTGGGCCAGGTCGCCGATGGTGTCGGCGTCCAGGCCGGTCACCACCAGCCGCTCCTCGCCGTCGGGGCGGACCTGCGCGCCGGCGGCGGTCAGGGCGGCGGCCAGCGCGTCCGCGTCCGGGGTGCGGACGGTGACGCTGCTGCCCCGGCCGCGGGCGGCGAACGCGGCGAGCGGCTCGTCGGCGATCAGCCGGCCGCGGCCGATGACCACCAAATGATCGGCGGTGTGCTCCATTTCGCTCATCAAATGGCTGGAGACGAACACCGTGCGACCCTCGGCGGCCAGTTTCCGGAACAGCCCGCGCACCCAGCGCACACCCTCCGGGTCGAGCCCGTTCAGCGGCTCGTCGAACAGCAGCACCGGCGGGTCGCCGAGCAGCGCCGCCGCGATGCCCAGGCGCTGCTTCATGCCGAGCGAGTAGCCGCCGATCCGGCGCCGGGCCGCCCCGGCGAGCCCGACCTCCTCCAGCACCTCGTCCACCCGGCGCAGCGGGATCGCGTTGGACCGGGCCAGCACGCCCAGGTGCGCCGCGGCGCTGCGGCCGCCGTGCACGTCGGAGGCGTCCAGCAGCGCGCCGACGTGGCGCAGGCCGCGCGGATGGTCGCGGAAGCGGTGGCCCTGGACGGTGACGCTGCCGCCGGTCGGCTCGTTCAGCCCGATGATCATGCGGAGCGTGGTGCTCTTGCCGGCCCCGTTCGGGCCGAGGAAACCGGTCACCCGGCCGGGGCGGACGGTGAACGTCAGGCCGTCGACGGCGGTCGTGCGGCCGTAGCGCTTGGTGAGTTCGTTGACTTCGATCACGGGCTCCACGTTTCCGTGCCGGCCCGTCGTCCCGCGTCGGCCGGGCGGGGACACTGCCGACAGCCGGTGTCTACCCGGGTTGTACGTCCCCGGTCCGACGCCCGCCCGCCGCCGGGCTGGCTACGATCACCCCATGCCTGCGAACCCGCCCACCCTGCTCAGACGCGTGCCGCCCGGCGGCTGGGCGGCCACCGCCTGGACGGCCGGCCTCGCCTACTCCTTCGTGGTGCTGGTCCGGCTCCCCGGCGAGTCGCGGAACAACTTCTACCGGGGCCTGTGGCTGCCCGACACCAACCAACGGACCCTCGCCGTCTGCGTGGTGCTCTCGCTGGCCGGCTGCGCGCTGCTGCGCCGCCGCCCGCTGACCGCCCTCGGGCTGCTGCTGGCGGGCGCCGTGTTCGGCGCGTTCGCGATTCACTCCAGCGTCCTCGACGTCCCGCTGGTGCTCGGCGTCGACGTCGCGCTCTGGCACATCGCGGCGACCCGGCCGCGCCGCGAGACGGTGCTCGCCTCGACGCTGGCCGCGCTGGTGCTGCTCGGCTACCCGATCGGACGGGTCCTGGTCGGCTTCGTCATCGGCACCTCCACCGCGCTGGCCGTCCTGCTGACCGCCGCCGTCGCCGTGCTGCTCGGCCACTCGGCGGGGGAGTCCCGCCGACACGCCGCAGAACTCGGCGAGAACGCCGCCGCGCGCGCCGTCGCGGGCGAACGCCTGCGCATCGCACGGGAGTTGCACGACATGGTCGCGCACAGCATCGGCATCGTCGCGCTCCAGTCCGGCGCCGCCCGCCTGGTGCTCACCACCCAGCCGGAGGCCGCCCGGGACGCGCTCGGCCGGATCGAGACCGCCAGCCGCGAGACCCTCTCCGGGCTGCGCCGCATGCTGGTCGCGCTGCGCGCCGCCGAGGACGACGCCGACGGGCAGCCCCCGCTCGCCCCCGCGCCCGGCCTCGCCGACCTGGACCGCCTCGCACGGTCCACCACCGCCGCCGGCGTCACCGTCGACCTCCGCCGCAACGGCGAACCCGGCCCCCTGCCGCCCGAGGTGGACCTCGCGGCCTACCGGGTCGTCCAGGAGGCCCTGGCCAACGTGGTCCGCCACGCCGGCGCGCGCTCCTGCCGGGTGACCGTCGACTGCGGGGAGGACGAAGTGACCATCGAGGTGCTCGACGGCGGCGGCCTGCGCGCCACCCAGCCCGGCGGCGCGGGCTTCGGACTGCTCGGCATGCGCGAGCGCGTCGCGCTGCTGCACGGCTCCTTCACCGCCGGCCCCCGTCCCGCCGGCGGCTTCCGGGTCGCCGCCACCCTCCCCGTCCCGGCAGGCGCCCGATGACGCTCCCTCAGCAGCCCGCCGCGCCCGTCCGCCTCCTGCTCGTCGACGACCAGCCCCTCATCCGCGCCGCCCTCTCCATGGTGGTGAAGGACGCCGCCGACCTGGAGATCGTCGGCGAGGCCGGCACCGGCGACGAAGCGGTGCTCCTGGCAGCCGAGTTGACGCCGGACGTGGTCGTGATGGACATCCGGATGCCCGGCATGGACGGCATCGAGGCCACCCGCCGGATCACCGCCTCCGGCGCCACCGCCCACGTCCTGGTGCTGACCACCTTCGACGACGACGAGTACGTGTACGGCGCGCTGCGGGCCGGCGCGTCCGGCTTCCTGGTCAAGGACATGGGCCTGGAGGAGATCCTCGCCGCTGTCCGGGTGGTCGCCAGCGGAGACGCCCTGATCGCCCCCCGCGTCACCCGCCGTCTGATCGCCGACCTCACCTCCCGCTCCGGGCCCGGCAGTTCGACGCCTCCCGCCCGCACCCTGACCGGCATCACCGAACGCGAACAGGAAGTCCTGACGCTGATCGCCCGCGGCCTCTCCAACACCGAGATCGCCGAACAGCTCTACCTCAGCGTCACCACCGTCAAGACGTACGTCACCCGGCTGCTCTCCAAGCTGGACGCCCGCGACCGCGTCCACCTGGTGATCCTCGCCTACGAGGCCGGGCTGGTGAGCGCCGCCTCCCGCTGACGGCAGCCGATGATCGCCCGAACTCCTTTGGTAACGAAGGAAGAAAGAGGCATGCGAAGTTTCTGCGACGGTGCCACTCTCGACGCGCACATCCGTTGCGGAACTCTCGGATCAGGAGTGATCACTGTGACCAATCGCCGTCGGGGCGCCACCCCGCCGCGCCTTGCCGCCGCCGGATCGATCGCCGGAGCGCTCGCCCTGCTGGCGGGGCCGCTCGCCCCCGCGGCCCTCGCCGCGGACGGTGACACGACGCCGCCCACCCTGTCCTTCCCGGCGACGGTCCCCGACCCGGGCACCCAGTTCCCGCCGGCCGGCAACGGGCAGGTCACCACGCTGCGGGCCGGGCAGAGCGGGGACGTCCTGTTCACCGCGACCGACGACGACCCGGCCGGCGTCGCGTGCCTGCGGTGGAGCTTCGACCCGCAGTTCGCCACCGGTGCCGGCTGGACGTGCGGCAGCGCGATGCCGACGGACCGGATCTCCGTCACCCCGGGGCACTGGGGCACCAGTGTGCTGTACGTCCAGGCAAGGGACGCCGCAGGAAACGTTTCGCCGGTGGCCCCGTACAGCTTCTCCGTCCCCTGGGCCGCGGGCGCGGCGGTGCCGCAGTTCGGCGACGTCAACGGCGACCGCACGCCCGACGTGGTCACGGCCGGGCCGTCCGGCGACCTGCGGGTCTACTCGAACCCGGCGGCCGGCCCGCAGTACACGGTCGGCGCGGCCGCGGTACTGTCGCCGGGCGGCGACTCCTGGGCGAACTACCGCACCACGCACCGCGGCGGCACCGGCAGCGGTTGGGACGTCGACGCCCTGATCGTCCACAAGGACGGAAGTCCCGGGCTCTGGACCTACCGCAACCCCGGAAACACCGGCGTCCGCGGTGTGTTCGACTCCTCGATCGGGCTCAACCGGCCCGCCTGCGCGGTGACGGCCGAGAACCCCGACTGCACCGGCTACGCCGCCAACTGGTCGACCACTCGGCAGCTCGCCGCGATCGGCGACCCGATGTCCACCGATGTCGGCTCGACCAACGCGCACCACCGCCGCACCGGTCTGGTGACCACCGAGATCAACGCGGCCGGTGACGACGCCGCGCTCTGGTACTACCCGTCGGCCAGCGACTACCGGCTCACCGCCCCGGTGCGGCTCGCGGCGAGCGGCTGGAAGGACCGCGACCTGATCAGCCCCGGCGACTGGGCGGCGCAGGGCCGACCCGGGCTGTGGGCGCGCGACCGCGTCACCGGCGAGATCACCGCCTACACCCTCACCGTCACCACCATCACCATCACCGACGAGGACGGCATCACCATCAGCTACCCGACCGTCACGAGCCTCGGCACCGCCAGGACCGTCGCCACCGGCATCACCGCCGCCGCCTGGCCCCGGATCGGCTCCGACGGCGACCTGGTCGGCAACGGCGCGCCCTCGCTGTGGGGCATCACCCCGGAGGGCGTGCTGCAGACCTGGACGGGTTGGCGCACCGGCACCCCGGCCGATCCCGGCTTCACGCTCGACGCGCCCACGGCGGGCTTCAGCGCCGGCTCCTGACTGCGCGTCACCGACGGCCGGTCGGGTCCGCCTCGGGGGCCCGGCCGGTCCCGTGCTCGATCCGATCCGGTCGGAACCGGTCGGGAATGCCTCGCGCCGAGCCAGATGAAGTCATCCCGTAATTCATCAAATCAGTTGTGAATAGCATGAGTTGAACCGGACCAGAGGCGTCCGGTCTGTTCCCTCCGAGAGGCGGAACCGCATGCCACTGACCTTCGGGAGACGGCCCGCGCGCGGTCTGGCGGCCGCGTTGACGGCCGCGATGCTCGGCACGGTCGGTGCGGTGCTCCCCGCCGCGCCCGCGCACGCGGCCGGCGCGGCCGGGCTGGTGTACATCGCGAACATGAACGGCAATTCGGTCACCGCCTACGACCCGGCGGCGGGATCCACGGTCGCCACCGTGCCGGTCGGGTCCGCGCCGACGGGAGTGGCGGTCTCGCCCGACGGCATGCAGGCGTACGTCGTCAACACGGGCGGCGGATCCGTCTCCGTGATCGACACCGCGACCGCCGCCGTCACGGGCACCATCGCGGTCGGCCCGGCGCCGGGGCCGGTGGCGTTCTCGCCGGACGGATCGCGCGCCTACGTCGGCGTGCACAGCCCGGGCGAGGGCGACGTGAAGGTGATCGACACCGCGAGCCGGACGGTCGTCGCCACGGTCCGGGTCGGGGCCATACCCACCGCGATCGGGCTGACCCCGGACGGGCGGCGCGCCTACGTGAGTGCGGGCGACAGCAGGACGGTCTCCGTGATCGACACCACGAGCAACACCGTCACCGCCACCATCTCCCCGACCTCGGGCGCCGCGGAGCCGATGGGCCTGGTGGTCGGCCCGGACGGCGCGCACGTGTACGTGGCGAACTACGGTGCCGACACCGTCTCGGTGATCGACACCGCCACCAACGCCGTCACCGTGTCCGTTCCCACCCCCGGCGGCCCGCAGGGGCTGGCGATCACGCCGGACGGGCGACTGCTGTTCGTCGCCCGCTCCAACTCCAACGCGGTGTCGGTGATCGACACCGCGACCAACAGCGCGGTAGCCGCCGTGCCGGTCGGCTCCCGGCCCACCGCCGTCGCGGCGGACCCGGACGGCAGCCGGGTCTACGTCACCAACCTGTTCTCGAACACCATGTCCGTGATCGACCTGCTGTCGCTCACCGTCGGGGCCACCGTGCCCACCGGCACCAGCCCGGCCGCCGTGGCCGTCGCCCCGCGCGCCGACCCGGCCGTCACCGGCCTCGCCCCCGAGCACGGCCCGGCGGGCGGTGGCACCACCGTCACCCTGACGGGCAGCCACCTGACCGGCACCACCGCTGTCGCCTTCGACGGCGCCCCGGCGGGCAACGTCACCGTCGTGAACGACTCCACCGTCACCGCGACCGCCCCGCCGCACGCGGCCGGCGCCGTCGACGTCACCCTGACGGCCAAGGGACGCACCGCCGCCGCCGGCCGGTACACGTACCAGGCCCCGGCGCCCGTGGTGACCGGCCTCGCGCCCGATCACGGCCCGGTCGGCGGCGGCACGACCGTCACCGTGACGGGCAGCCACTTCACCGGGGCCACCGCCGTCGCCTTCGGTGCAGCCCCGGCGAGCAAGGTCACGGTCGTGAACGACACCACCCTCACGGTCACCGCGCCCGCCGCGAACGCCGCCGGTCCGGTCGACGTCACCGTCACCACCTCGGCCGGAACCAGTGCCACCGGCTCCGCCGACCGGTACGGCTACGCCCGCGACACCGCCAGGCTGACCGCGGAGCCGCTGCTGCTGTCCATCGCCCCGGGCCAGTTGAGCCTCAACCTCGACCTGTCGGCGACCCTCACCGACACCACCACCGGCAGGCCCGTCCCCGGTGCCACGGTCCGGTTCACGGTCGGCTCCACCACCGTCTGCACCGCCGTCACGACGGCCGACGGCACCGCCGCCTGCACCGGCCCGTGCCCCGTGCTGACCGTCCTCCTCAACCTCGGCTACACCGCGACCTACGCGGGCTCCCCGGCCTTGGACCCGGCCACCGCCACGGCCGGCCTGATCCGCCTCGGCTGAGAGGACGGGACGCCGGTGCCCGGGCCGATGTGGTCCGGGCACCGGTGTTCCGTCGGGTCAGTGCGCGGGGCGTTCGTCGATGACCTGGCGGAGTTTGCCGGTGCGGGGGTTGGTGACCAGGTCGGCGCGGGGGACCCATTCGATTTGGAGGGGGTGGATGGCGCCGATGGCGGTCTCGTCGGCGTAGGTGGGGCGGGCGTCGAGGACGGCGCGCAGGAGGGTGTCGGTGAGGGCGGGCGGGGGCGGGGCGGTGTGGCCGAGGCGGATGATCAGGCCGTCGCGGTTCTCCCAGCGGCGTTGGACGAGCTGCATGCCGGTGATGTGGTGCTCGGGGTCGTGGGCGAGCAGGACGTCGCGGACCTGCTCGGTGGGCATCGAGACGATGCCGACCCGGGCGCCCTCGGTGGAGCGGCCGAGCAGGCGGAAGCGGCGGCAGTCGGCGTCGACCCATTCGGCGAGGTCGCCCGCCGGGTAGCGGAGGATCGGGACGAGGGTGCGGAACAGGTTGGTGACGACGACGCGGCCGGGGACGCCGGGTTCGGTGATCGGCTCGCCGGTGGAGTCGTCGATCAGCTCGACCACCGTCCGGTTCGGGAACGCCTCGTGCACTCGCAGGTCGTCCCTGGCGGGCACCGGCCCGGCGACCAGGCCGGCGTCCACCGAGGCGTAGCCGATGGAGGACAGCGCGGCGTTGGGGAAGGCCGAACGCAGCAGCGGGCGAAGGTCGTTGAAGAGGATGTCGCCGCCGAACAGGATCAGTTCGACCTGCGGCGCGGGCCGCCCCTGCTTGAGCAGCGTCTCGGCGACGGCGGACAGCTTCATCGGCTCGCCCGCCAGCACGTCCGCGCCGAAGCCGTGGATCACGTCGGCGACGTACTCGTCGGGCGCGGTGGCGATCGGCAGCCGGACGTTGTCGATCGGCGCGTGCTGCAGGGCGTACTCGATGAACAGGAAGCCGCTGTAGAACTCGCCCGCGCGGAACAGGTTGGCGACCTTCTGCCCGGGCTTGAGGCCCGCGTTGACCAGCCCCGCGCCGAACGCACCGACGGAGTCGACGTGTTCCTCGCGGGTCCACGGGGAGAACTTCGGCGAGCCGGTGGTGCCGCCGGACTTGTAGACGCAGGCGTCGGTGAGCGGGCCGGTCAACAGGCGGTTGTCGGGCCAGGAGTTGGCGGCCCAGAAGGCGACCTGGTCGATGACGGGCAGCTCGGTGAGCGAGGTGACGACGTCGGGCACGTCGCGGTACAGCTCCGCGTAGAACGGCGAGTTGGCGCGGGCGAAGTCGACGAGCGCCTGAAGTGGCCTGGCAGGCATGGTGGTTGCTCCAAAGTCACGAGGTGGGGGTGAGGCCGATCCAGTCCTGGGCGAGGCGCTGCACGGCCCGGCCGTCGCGGTCGGCGAGTTTGGCGTCGAGGTAGTCCGCCACCCACGCGTTGGTGGGGATGCGGAACGGCGGCGCGTCCTCGGCCAGTGCCCGCACCACCGCGTCGGCGACCTCGGCGGCGGGCTGCCCGGCACTCGCCCAGCCCTGCCCGAGCCGGTCGACGTACGCGGCGAAGGTGTCCGCGTACGGGCCCGAAGCGGCCTGCACGGTCTTGCGGTTGACGTCGGGGAAGTGCCCGAACCGGGTGTCGGGGACGTAGCCGGGCACCACCATCGAGACGCGCACGCCGTGCGCGGCGGCCACCGGGGCGAGCGCCTCCATGAAGCCCTCGACGGCGAACTTGGCCGCGCAGTACGCCTCGTTGAAGGGCTGGCCGACGATGCCGTGCACGCTGCCGATGGTCAGCAGTCGGCCGCCGGAGGCACGCAGCAGCGGCATCGCGGCGCGCGAAACCGCCACCGTGCCGAAGAAGTTGACCTCCAGGTTGGTGCGCAGCGCCGCCGAGGTGGACATCTCCAGCGTCGGGTCGAAGTTGGAGATCCCGGCGTTGTTGACCACCGCGTCCAGCCGGTCGATCCCGGCGAAGCAGGCGGCGACGGACTCCTCGTCGGTGACGTCGACTCGGCGAACGTCCGCTTCGGGCGCGGCAGTTCGCAGCGCGTCGGCGCGCTCCGGCGAGCGGACGGCGGCGATCACCGCCCAGCCGGCCCGGCTCGCGGCGGCCGCGGTGGCCAGCCCGATGCCGGACGAGCAGCCGGTGACCAGAACAGTCCGACGTTCCGTCATGAGGAGGCCTCCGCGAGTTCGGTGACGCTGTCGGCGGCCTTCGGCAGGTCGGCGTCCATCCGGGACTGGACGCCGAGGGCGGGCAGGAAGGAGCAGGCGGCGAGCAGGGTGCCGCCGACCATCGTCCAGCGGGCGGCGTCGAGGATGCCGAGCGGGCCGGTGAGCAGCGAGACGGCGAGGCCGCCGGCCAGTGCGGCGAGCGGGATGACGCCCCAGGTGGCGGTGCGGAACGCGGCGTGCATGACGCCCTGGTGCTGCGCGGACATCCGGGACTGCCGGGCGGGCGCGGAGCACACGTTGATGCAGGACATGAAGAAGCCGTAGCAGCCCATGGTGACGGCGATGACCGGCCCGGCGGGCAGCGCGGGCGCGGCCAGCACGCCCAGGCCGACCAGGCAGTGCAGCAGCAGCGACCAGGCCATCGTCCGGCCGATGCCGAGCCGTCCGCCGATCCTCGGGGCGACCAGCGCGCCGAGCAGCGCGCCGACCGCGCCCGCGGACATCGCGGCGCCGAACACGCCGACGGTGACGCCGAGGCCCCGGTAGGCGAAGACCGGCAGCACGGTGACGAACACCGGCCCGCCCGAGTTGAGGACGACGGCGGCCAGCACCACCCGGCGCAGCACCGGGTCCTGCCAGTTCAGCCGGAAGCCCAGGGTGAGGCGCTGCCACACCGAGCCCTGCGCGACGGTGGGTTCGCCCCACGGCCGCATCCAGCGGAAGCAGGCCGCGGAGAGCAGGTAGCTGGCCGCGTCGACCAGCAGCGAGGCCGCGCCGAGCGCGCTGTACAGGGCGGCCGCGATGGACGGGCCGGCGACCTCGGCGACCGAGCCGCTGCCCTCCAGCCGCGAGTAGGCGCGCACCAGGTGCTCCTTCTCGACCACGGCCGGCACCGCCACCAGGTAGCCGACGTTGAAGAAGATGGTCGCGCCGGAGACCGCCGCCACACAGCAGAACAGCAGCGGCGTGGAGAGGAAGTCCAGCCAGTAGGCGACCGGGATGACGGCGACGGCCACCAGCCGCACCAGGTCGCAGACCAGCAGGGTGAGACGCTTGTCCCAGCGGTCCACCAGCACGCCCGCGATCGGGCCGAGCAGCGGAATGCCCAGGTACTGGGCCATCGCGACGATGCCGACCTGGAACGCGGAGGCGTGCAGCACGAAGATCATCAGGGTGGGGACGACGAACACCGTCACCCGGTCGCCGACGTTGGAGACCGACTTGCCGACCCAGAACAGGTTGAAGCCCCGGCCGAGCCGCTCGGGTGCGCGCAGTTTCACGACGCCTCCCGCACGACGAAGCCGGCGGTCTTCCCGGTGCGCTCGTTGCCGATCAGCGCATCGACCACGCGGATCTCGACGTGCTCCGGGTCGTGCACGAAAGCGGTGCTCAACGTGAAGGTGGCGGACAGCAGTTCACGCCGCAGCGCGTTCGGGTCCGGCAGCGTGCCGAGCACCAGGACGTCGACCCGTTGCGCGCGGCCGCCCTGTTCGGTGATCACCACCTGGGCGCGGACGACGCCCGGCTCGCGCTCCACCCGGGCCAGCAGCTCGTCGACGTGCAGGCCGAGGCCGCGCACCTGCACCACGTTGTCGCGGCGGCCCAGCACCCGCATCGCCGGGCCCGGACGCCCGCACGGGCAGGCGGTCAACTCGCCCGCGTCTCCGGTGCGGTAGCGCAGCACCGGGTTGAGCATCGCCGGGTCGAGCGAGGTGAAGTCCAGCAGCCCGCCGTCGCCGACGTGCACCAGCTGGTGCGGGAAGGTGTGGAAGGTGTCGGCCGGGCAGTCCTGGGTGTTGGAGCCCACCACCCAGGTCTCGGTGGAGCCGAACATGCCGTGCCGGCGCGCGTGCGGCGCGACCACCGCCAGGTCCTCCTCCAGCTGCGGCTGCCAGGCCTCGCCCAGCCACAACACCTTGCGCAGCGAAGGAAGTTGAATGCCAGCGGTGCGGGCGTGCGCGAACCACAGCCGCAGCACGCTCGGGGTGCCGCCGATCGCGGTGACCTTCCGGTCGGCGAGGAAGCCCAGCCACTCCGGGTACTCCTCGCGGGTCACCGACCCCAGCGCGATCACCCGGCAGCCCGACAGGTCCGCCAGGCCCGCCGCGAGGAAGTGCGCGCCCCACATCCGGCCCGCACCCCAGGCGTTGACGAAGACGTCGTCGCGGTCCAGCGGCTGCCAGTGCTCGTACACCTTCGCCATGTAGAACCCGGTCGGCGCGTACCCGACCTTCGGCGCGCCCGTCGAACCGCCGCTCTGGAACAGCCAGGTCGCGCCCTGCTCGGCGGCCGGCTCCAGGTGGGCCAGCGCCGTGTTCAGGTCGTCCTTGGCCAGCGGCGGCAGCGCCGCCAGCTCGGCGAGCGTCGTGGGCGCCTTCGCGTCCGCGTACCGGTCGCCGAACTCGGGGACGGTGCGCAGCAGTTCGAGGGTGCGGCGGACGACGTCCAGGCCGTCGGCGGCCTGCTCGTCGGTCAGCGAGAAGCCCGTCACCGGTCGCCTCCACCGGTGAGGAACGCCGCGTGGGCGTCCCGGTAGGCCCCGAACCGGGCCCGGGTGACGTCCCGTTGGACCGAGCGGTCCGGGTCGTCGAAGTCCGGGGCGATCACCCCGTCCGGCTCCAGCTCGGAGAACCAGAACCGCTCCCCGTCGTGCAGAAAGTCCACGCAGAAGAACGGAATCGGCAGCTTCTTCGCGAAGTACGCGGTGGCGTCGACCAGTTCGGCCGGAATCTCGCAGAACTCCATCGAACCGCCCCGGCTCGCGTTCGCCACCGGCGACCCCTCCTCCGGGGTGCGCCGCAGCACCGCGTACGGCTTCCCGTCGATCACGTACACCCGGTAGTCGACCGTGCCGTCGCCCAGGTACGGCTGCGCCACCAGCGTGGTGTCACCGCCCTGCGCCAGGCTCGCCAGGCCGCGCACGTCCTCCGGCGAACGCGCGAGGCAGATCCCGCCGCCGCCGCACCAGCCGGACGGCTTCACGATCGCCGGGAACGTCAAGGCGTCGAGCGCCACCTCGTACTGGTGCTTGGAGACGTCCCGGCCGGAGCCGATCCGCACCGACGGGATCGGCGGCACCGGCGAGTCCGCCAGGAACAGCATCGACGCCAGCTTGTCGTTGCCCAGCAGCGACACCTGCGCCGGGAACGGCAGGTAGAACCCCGCCTGCTCCAGCACCGTGCACAGCGCCAACTGGTTGAACACGTCCATCGACTGGTACGGCAGCGAGTACAGCGCCGTGATGAACAGGGTGTCCTCGGGCGTGACCAGCAGGTCGTCCACGTACACCCGCGGCCGGCCCGGATCGGTGCCGTCCACCGTCACCGCCTCCGGGGCGTGCCGGGACCACTCCATGCCCATCCCGGCGGCGACCTCCGCGAACATGTCCCAGAAATAGTGCTTCCACATCGCCCCCGACCGGGTCGACTCCCGGTCCGGGAAGATCCAGACCATCCGGCGCAACGGCGCCAGCGCCTCGCTCACTTGCCCTCCTCGGGGCCCAAAAGATCGAACTGCTGCGGAAGTCGTGCGCCGTCGCCGCGCGACAGCTGCTCCGCCCACCAGGCGCGGCCCGCCGCCGGCAGCGTGTCCACCGGATCCACGTACGGGAAGCGGCGGCTCAACTGCTGCTCCTCGGAGCCCACTTCGGGGGCGTCCAGCTCAAGGGCGGTGCGGTAGTTCTTCGTCCAGTACGAGATGCCGCGCTCCCGGTCGTAGTCGACCGCCTGGTGCACCCAGCGCTTGCCGACGTGCGGCACGTCCGCAACCATCCGCGGCGTCGCGTAGCCCGGCAGGTAGCCGAGGATCGCCTCCTGGAGGCGCTGCGCCTCGGACAGCGGCAGCCGCCAGTGCTCGGCGTTCGGGATCACGTCGCACAGGTAGAAGTAGTACGGCAGGATGTTCGCCTCGCCCTGGAGGGCGAAGCACAGGTCGAGCAGCGCCGCCGGGGTGGCGTTCACCCCGCGCAGCAGCACGCCCTGGTTGCGGACGTCCCGCACGCCCGCGTCCAGCAGCCCGCGGGCCGCCTCGGCGACCAGCGGGGTCACCGACCCCGCGTGGTTGGCGTGGGTGTGCACCGCCAGGTTGACCGACCGGCGGGCGGCCAGCCGGGCCACCCGCCCGACGCCCGCCAGCACCTTCGGCTGGAGCCAGTGCTGCGGCAGACCGACCACGGACTTGCTGGCCAGCCGGATGTCGCGGACCGATCCGAGCTCCAACAGCCGCATCAGGAACGACTCCAGACGCGGCCACGGCACGTTCGCCAGGTCGCCGCCCGACACCACCACGTCCCGCACCGACGGGGTGCGCTTCAGGTAGTCGAGCATCTGCTCCTCGCGGTCCGCCGGCCGCAGCACCAGCCGCGCCTTGACCACCTGCGGGGTGGAGCGGCCGACCAGGTCCATCCGGGTGCAGTGCCCGCAGTACTGCGGGCAGGTCGACAGCAGCTCGGCCAGCACCTTGGTCGGGTAGCGGTGGGTCAGGCCCTCCACCGCCCACATGTCGCTCTCGTGCAGCGAGTCCCGGGTCGCCAGCGGGTGGCTGGGCCACTCCGGGTGCCGGTCCGAGCGCACCGGCAGCATGTACCGGCGCACCGGGTCCGCGAGGAACGCCTCGGTGAACGCCTCCGGGTACAGCGGGGCGTCGGACGCCATGGTGTTCAGCATGTGCGGCGGCAGCAGGATCGCCATCGTCGCGAACTGCGCCTGGTCGGCGGCCAGTTCACGGTAGAACCGATCGGTCAGCAGCGGACCGAAGAGCTCCCGCAGCTGCCGCTCGTTCTGCACGCAGTGCGCCCGCTGCCACTGCGCGTCCCGCCACTGCTCGGCCGACACCTCCCGCCAGCCCGGCAGCCGCCGCCAGTCCGGCTCGACCAGCTCCCGCCGCACGTACTGGTACGGCTGATGCGCCTGGCGGTTCATCTGGACCGCGCCGGAAGCAGCAGGCCCGCGTGCCGGGTGCGCAGCTCGCGCTTGAGCACCTTGCCGGTCGGGCCGAGCGGGAACCCGCCCTCGCCCTCGGCCACTTCGAGGGCGGCGAGCTCCGCCAGGCCGGCCTTCGCCAGCTCCGCGTTGGCCGCGTCCAGCAGCCCGTCCGCGGACGCCCCGTCCTGCAGGCGCACCACCGCGATCGGCCGCTGCCCGCCGTCCGGGTGCGGCACGCCCACCACCGAGCAGTCCTGCACCCGGTCGGCGCAGTCGGCGAGCAGCACCTCCTCCAACGGCAGGCTGTACACCGGCCCGTCCAGGGTGTCGATCACGTCCACCGTCCGGTCCAGGTGGTAGAACCGCCCCTCGGCGTCCCGGTACGCCACATCGCCGGTCAGCCAGTACCCGCCCTGCCGGAACGACTGCGTCAGCCGGTCGTTGTTCCAGTACCCCGGCGTGATCGACGGCGCGTCCACCGCCAACAGCCCGACCGTGCCGTCCGGCAGCTCCACGCCGTCCTCGTCCAGCACCGTGGCCCGCGCCACCACCTCCGACGGCTTGCCGACGCAGCGGTCGTTGCGCTCCGTCTCCGGCGAGGTGACCTGCCCGAACAGCGCCATGCCCATCTCGGACGAGCCCAGGCCGTCGACGAACTGCGAACCCGGCAGCGCCGCCTGCCCGGCCCGCTCCTGCGGCAGCAGCCACGGCCGGATCAACCCCGCCGGGCGCTCGCCGAGCCGAACGAGCCGGCGGATGTGCCCGTAGTGCGCGCTGTCGCCCGTGTTGAACCAGGAGTGCACCTTCGCCGCACCCGCCGTCGGGAGCTCGCCGGTCGCCAACTCCACGAAGGTGCGCGGGAACGAGGCCACCATGGTCGGCAGGAACGCCTCCATCACCGGCTCCACCGTCACCCGCCGCCAGTCCGACATCACCACCGTCGGCAGGCCCAGCAGCGTCGCCGTCAGGAAGTAGCTCAGGCCCCCCGCGTGGGTGTGCGGCATCAGCGACATCAGCCGGTCGGTCGGCTCCGCCGGGAAACGCACCATCCGCGGCTGCTTGCCCTCCCAGAACTGCCGGTGCGCCAGCGTCGTCGACTTCGGCGTGCCCGTCGTCCCCGAGGAGTGGATCAGCGCCACCACGTCCTCGGCCGCGTGCTGGTAAGGGTACCCGTCGGGCAGCGGCGCCGACGCCGCGTCGAACGCCTGCACCTCGGCCGTCAACGACAGGAAACGCGGCCGCAGTTGGGGCTCCTTCCGGTACGCCGACGCCAGCCGGGTGGTGTCGTCCGCGACCACGCCGACCACGCCGACGTGGCTCAGGTAGCGCACCATCACGTCGTGCCGCATCGCGTCGTTCACCAGCGCCGGAATCGCGCCCAGCGCGGTCAGCGCGAAGAAGTGCAGCAGCGGCTCCAGGCCCTCGGCGATCACCACGCCCACCGGCTCGCCCGGCCGCACCCCGTTCGCGTGGTACCAGGCCGCGTACCGGTCGCGCAGCGCCACCAGGTCCAGCAGGCTGTGCCCGCGCAGCGCCACCTGCCCGCGGTGGTCCAGCCGGTGGCTGAACGCGAACGGCACCGCACGGTGCGGATTCGCCTCGACCGCCCGGTCGAGGAAGTTGCCCGCACCCAGTGTCGGGTCGGACATGAAGCGCTCCCTGACGGCGAGCGGTGCGATGGGGGTCTGATCGCTCATGGCGGTCTCCGGTCTCTTCGGACGTCCGAAGCAGGACTCGACGCCCGGGCACGCCCTCGTGAAGCGCGCACCGGGCCGGGGGAAAGGTCCAACGGGATGAACTGACGGAGCGTCGGATCTGCTTACTCGCCGAGGAGGTCGGCGACGACGCGGCGGGCGGAACGGATCGCGCCCTCCAGCAGGCCGAAGAACTCGGTGCTGGTCTCGGTGCCCGCGAAGTGCACCCGGCCGTGCGGCGCGGTCAGCGTCGGCCCGAGCACCGACCAGTCGCCGGGACCGAACAGGGCCGCGTAACAGCCCCTGCTCCACGGCTCGTTGACCCAGTCGGTGACATGGAAGCCGATCGGCTCCGGCAGCATCGGGAACAGCCGGGACGCCTGCGCGACCGCCGCCGCGCGCTGCTCCTCGGGCGGCAGAGCGGCGAAACGGTGCGCCTCCGCGCCCGTCACGAACCCGGTCAGCACGCCCGGCGAACCCTCCGGCGGAGTGTCGTCCACCGTGGACAGCAGCGGACCGGCCGCGTTCACCGACCAGCCCGACAGGCCGTGCGCCCGCCACACCGGCTCCGGGAACACCAGGTTCAGCTTCACCGCGCAGCCGCGCTCCGTCCGCGACGCCGCCCGCGGGGCCGGCAGCGCCGGACGGAACTCGATCGCGTCCGCGAGCAGCGGCGGCACCGCCACCACCACCGCCTCCGCCCGGTAACTCCCCTCGGGCGTCCGGACGACGGCCTCGGGCCCGGTCTGCTGGACGGACAGCACCGGCTCGTCGGTGTGCAGCACACCGCCGAGGTCCAACAGCTGCCGGGTCAGCCGCTCGCACAGGCGGTGCGCGCCGCCCGCCACCCGGTCCTGCTGCGCGCCGCCCTCGAAGGCGTTGAGATAGCGCAGCCCGCCGCCCGAGCGCAGGTAGAACGCCATGTGCAGCACCGAGATCCTGGCCGGATCGGCCGCCATCATCTCGCCCAGGAACAGCGGGAAGAACAACGTGGCGTCCGGGTGCGACAGTTGCTGCTCCGCCCAGTCGGCCACCGTCAGCGCGTCCAGGCGCTCGGCGTCCGGCGAGAGCCACGGCGCGTCCGGGCGGACGGCGGCCGTCAGCTCCTCCAGCTGCTCGAACAGGTCGCCCAGGGCGACCGCGCTCAGCGGTGGGAAACGGCCGTCGCGGGTGTCGGCGTCCCCGGCGGCGTGGTCGTCCGCTCCGGCCGGGGCGAGGGCGAAGCGGCTGGCGCCCTGCATGGCGGTCGGGGCGGTCTTCAGGTCGCAGGCGGCGAGCAGGGCGTGGAGCTCCGTGTGCCGGTCGCCCAGGTAGGCCGCGCCCGCGTCGATCCACCGGCCGGGCGCCACCTCGATCCCCCGGGTGCGCCCGCCGACCCGGTCGCGGGCCTCCAGCACCGTCACCCGCACGCCCTGGCGGGCCAGTTCGACGGCCGCCGTCAGGCCGGCCAGGCCCGCGCCGACGACGATCACCGACCTCGGCGCCCGGCGGGCGGTGTCGGCTCCGGCAGCGGCGCTCACCGGGCGGCCGCGGCGGTGCGCGCGGCGGTGTGCGCGGCGATACGGGCGGCCAGGCCGGCCGGGGTGGGGTCGGTGAGGAAGTCCTCGAAGGTCAGCTCCACGCCGTGGTCGCGGGCGACGGCGCTCAGCACCCGGGTGGCGATCAGCGAATCGCCGCCCAGCAGAAAGAAGTTGCCGTCGGCCGGGACGTCGTCCAGTTCCAGGATCCGGCAGAACACCGCCGCCAGCGCAGCCACGGTGGCGGGCGCGGCGGATGTGGTGGTGACAGGCATGTCGAGGCTCATCGGGGGGTCTCCTTCGACCGGTGCGGGGTACGCGTGGTCCGGCGGGGTGCCAGCGGGGTCAGCGGTGCTCGGTGTGCGGTGCTGCGTTACGTGCTGCGGTGCGTGGTGCGTGGTGCGGTGCTGCGGCGGACGGTCGCGCGGTGGCGCGGCAGGTGGCGGTGTCGGTTGCGTAAACTGACGGACCGTCAGATGTGCGGGCGCTGCTCCGCCCGTGCGGGTGCACGACGGTGGTGATGACGGGGTGGTGGCGGAGGGGGCCGCCGGGGATCAGCGCGGGGCGGTGCTGTGCAGGCGGTGCGAGGCGGCGCGGTCGACCTTGCCGCTGGCGGTGCGGACCAGGTCCGGCACCACGGTGATCCGGCTCGGGACGAGATGCCCGGGCAGCCGTTCGTGCAGGTAGCGCAGAAGGTCTCCGGCGAGCGCGGGATCGGCTCCGCCGCTGCGCGGGACGACGTAGGCGACCAGCGCGGCCCGTCCGGCCAGCGTGGTGGCGGTGACGGCGGCCGCGCCCACGCCGGGGTGGGCGCCGATTCCGGCCTCCACCTCGGCCGGGTCGACCCGGATGCCGCGGATCTTCACCTCGTGGTCCAGTCGCCCCAGCGGGGTCAGCACCCCGTCCGCGCTCCGGGCCGCCCGGTCGCCGGTGCGGAACCGGCGCTGCCCGTCGTCGCTCGTCACGAACCGTTCGGCGGTGACCTCGGGCAGCCCCGGGTAGCCGGTCGCGAGGGCCGGCCCGCCGATCAGCAACTCGCCGTTGTCGTCGAGCAGTTCGTCGACGTGGGGGAGGGCCCGCCCGATCGGCGCGCGCTCGGTGGGATCCCAGTGGCGGCCCGGCTCCGGGGTCCTGGGGCCGAGCAGGTCCACGGCGTGGGTGATCAGCGTGGTCTCGGTGCAGCCGTAGGTATTGAGCAGGCGGACGCGTGCGCTGCCCGGCAACCGGCTCCAGTCCGCGAGCCGGGCCGGGTTCGCGGCCTCGCCGCCGATCACCACCAGCCTGACGCAGTCCGGTAGTTCGGCCGTCGCGCCGGCCTCGGTGAGGTGCAGGACGAGCTCGTGCCAGAACGCGGTGGGCAGGTCGAGGACGGTGATGCCGCGCTGCTCGACCATCCGCAGCAGCCGGGGGAAGGACGCCGAGTGCGCCTCCGGGTCGAAGACCAGCCGGCCGCCGGCTGTCAGGGTCGGCAGGATCTCCTCGAAGCAGGTGTCCCAGTTCAGCGAGGCGAACTGCAACACCCGGTCCTCCGGACGGAGTTCGAAGAGCTCCCGCAGGGACGCGACCACCGCCGAGATCGCCCGGTGCGGGGTCAGCACCGGCTTCGGCAGACCGGTGGAGCCCGAGGTGAACAGCGTGTACGCGGGGTCGTCGGACGTGGCGGGTGCGACGGTGGCACCCCGGTCGGGCGCGGTCGCCCCGTCGTCCAACTCCAGGTAGGGCAAAGAGAGTTGTTCGGACTGGGGGAGGGCCCCGCGGCCGACCAGCAGTCGGCAGTCGGCGGCCTCGACCATGCGGCGCTGCCGCTCCACCGGGAAGCCCGGGTCGAGCGGAACGTAGACGCCGCCGGCCGTCAGGATGCCCAGCAGCGCCACCACGGTGTCCGGGTGGTGCGTGGCCGGTACGGCGACCGGCCCCGGCCGGTCGCCCAGTCGGGCGGCCAACCGCCGTGCGGATAACGCGAGTTGATGGTAGCTGAGAGTGCTCTCGGGCGACTGGATCGCGGCTCGCTCGGGCCACCGGAGAACGGTTTCCTCGAACGCGCCCAACAGGTCCGAACCCGGTCTGTTGTCGCCACCGTTCTTTGACATGCCCGCTCCAAGATAAATGCCCAGAGGTGCTCGCCCGTGCTTCGGCGAACCGGGACTCTACCCCCCACCATGCGGGCCCACAATGGTTGTTGAGTCGATTTCCCAGGCGGCCTGTGATCGAAGTGTGAACCCCCTCGCCTGCATCTTGATCACGTTCCGTGATCAAGGTCTCTAGCTGGAGTCGACCGCCCTCCCGCCCCCCGTCGGGTGCCCTCGCGTGCTGGTCCAGTCCACTGTCGGAGAGCCCGCGGACGGCCGGGCGGAGGCATGGAGGGGTGTCCATTAATGCGTCCGAATCGGCAGTCCCCGTTACCGAATCGGCCCTCTTTGCCTCCGAACGAACCCCACCCCTCCGAGGGCCGTCAGGATCGGGCCCGGAATGGAAAGCGATTACCCTTCGCCGCCCCGGGGGCCGCCAATTCACGCGCCGCTCGGCGGCGTCCTCCCACTCGCGCCGGCCGCCCGGCGACGACGGAGCGTGATCGCGCGACGGTTCGGTCGGACGGGATTTGTTCGAGCGACTCGACGGAACCGCCCACGGCCCGGCGGAGTCGTCCGGCGGATCCGCCGCCGCAGTGCGGGAATTGGCACCCGCGCGGAGGGCCGCTGACAGTCCGGGGTGCCAGCATCTGCCGCTGTGACAGAAGACCTCGACGATCCCCTCTCCGGTCTCGACGACGTGCCCTGGGCCCGACTCGGCCACTCCTACGGCACCGCCGACGACGTCCCCGGGTACCTCCGCGCGATGCGGGCGGGAGACTCCGAAGGTCGCCACCCGCCGAGCGCACTGCTCGCGAACCGCATCGTCCACCAGGGCTCGCGTTCCGAGGCAGCCGTGCACGCCGTGCCGTTCCTGGTGCGGATGGCGCTCGATCCGCGACTGGTCGACCGGCACCGGTTCGTCGGCCTGCTCACCGCCATCGCGATCGGGCTCGACAACAATCACCTGCCGAACGGCTACGACCCACGGGAAGACCGCGAGCACCTGGAAACCGTTCGAGGCCAAGCCGACGAGTGGGACCAGTGGATCGCCGAGGCCGCGGACGAGGAGGAGCGCAACGGCCGTGCGGAGACCTGCCGGCAACTGCTCATCGACGCGGAGGCGGCCGTGTCCTGCTACGACGCCGTTCGGGACGCCCTTCCCGCGCTCGCCGTCCTGCTGACCTCCAGTGACCCCGAACTGCGCGCCAACACGGCGAACCTGTTCGCCCGGTTCCCCGAGTGCGCGGTGACGTCGATCCCGCTGCTGACGGCGTTCGTCACCGAGGAAGTCTCGCCCGGCGCCGCGGCGACGGGTGTGGTCGCGCTCGGGCTGCTCGGCGACCCGGCCGCCGTCCCGTTCGTCGAGAGCCACCTGGGCAGCCCGGTCGTCGAGCTGCGCTGGGCCTCCGCATTCGCGCTGACCCGGCTCGGCATCGCGACGGCGACGGTCGTGGATGTGCTGGTCGAGGCCGTGGCCCGGCCGCCGGAGGAGGCGGTGACGATGTCGTTCTTGGGCGGTTCCTACCGCAGGCTCGCCATGCTGGCCCTGGCCGGGACGCCCGCGGCCACGACGCTGCGGGCGGTCGACGCCGGACTGGTCGGGCTGGCCGAGGGTGCGGGAGCCGTGCGGTCGTACGACCGGTACGACATGGCGCAGCACCTCTTCGCGCTGGTCTTCCCCGGTGAGCCCGTCGAACCGCCGCAATCCTTCGGGGAGTTGAGCGAGGTGCAGCGGCATCTTCTGTGGTTCCTGGCAGACCGGGACGACGCTGCCTGTTTCTCCGGCGCATGCGATGCGCTGCGGCGGTGGCAGCTGCCGACCGGGCCCACCGGCCTGCGCGCCTATGTCGGGAGCGTTTGACCCTGCTCGCCCCGGGTCGACGCCGTCCCGCACTTTCACGCGTAAATGAAGCGTGAAGATTGCCGGATCCTGGCAATGTGGGAGCAGTGCCCCGGCTGCCATGATCGACCTGCGTTCGAATGCGGGCGCGATCGGGGTGAGGCAAGGGGGCGCGGCGGATGGACGGGTTCTTCGAAGCCGCGCTGGGCTTTCCCACGGCCCTGTTCAGCTTCGCGCTGGTGGTGGTCGTCGGGTACTGGACGCTGGTGCTGCTCGGCGGCCTGGGGTTCGACGGCCTGGACGGGGGACACCACCACGTCGACGCGGTGGACGGGGGGCACGGCGTCGACGCCCACGGGGGCGTCCTCGCGGGTCTCCGACCGGACGGGGTGCCGGTGACGGTGGCGGTCTCGCTGCTGATCGCCATTGCCTGGTTCGTGAGCCTTGCGGGGTCGGCGCTGACCACCGGCCTGCCGGCCCGCGCCGCCGTTCTGGCCGCAGCGGTGGTCTCGGCCTGGGTGGGGACGAAGGCGCTGCTGCGCCCGCTGGCGAAGCTGCTGCCGCAGGAGCGCGCCGCCCGCCGCCACGACTTCGTGGGCCGGGTCTGCGTGGTGCGCACCGGCCGCGTGACCGGCGACTTCGGCCAGGCCGAGGTCGCCGCCGAGGACGGGTCGACCGCCGTCGTCCAGGTCCGCTCCCTCACCGACGAGGCGGGGCTGTCCGCCGGCCGCACCGCCCTGATCTTCGACTACGACCCTGTGGGCGAGCACTTCCTGGTCGCCCCGTTCGATCCCGGGACGCTCGGCAGCTGACTGCGCCGCCCGCCCAGCTCCGACTTCTCTTCAACCGAAGGACCGTGATGAACACCATCGCTGTGGGCTTCGGCGTACTCGTCGCCGTCGCCCTCCTCATCGTGCTCGCGCTGCTGCTGTTCACCAGCCGCCTGTACCGGAAGGTGGAGCAGGGCAAGGCGCTGATCATCTCCAAGACGAAGAAGGTCGACGTCACCTTCACCGGCGCGGTCGTCCTGCCGGTGCTGCACAAGGCCGAACTGATGGACATCTCGGTGAAGACCATCGAGATCTCCCGGACCGGTCGGGACGGCCTGATCTGCCGGGACAACATCCGTGCCGACATCCGGATCTCGTTCTTCGTGCGGGTGAACAAGACCGTCGAGGACGTCATCAAGGTCGCCCAGGCGATCGGCACCGCCCGGGCCAGCGACCAGGCGGCGGTGCAGGACTTCTTCTCCGCGAAGTTCTCCGAGGCGCTGAAGACCGTGGGCAAGCAGCTGGACTTCACCGACCTCTACACGCACCGGCACGAGTTCCGCGACCAGATCATCGCGGTCATCGGCACCGACCTCAACGGCTACAGCCTGGAGGACGCGGCGATCGACCACCTGGAGCAGACCCCGATCACCTCGCTCGACGCCGACAACATCCTCGACGCCCAGGGCATCCGCAAGATCACCGAACTGACGGCGATCGAGCATGTGCGCACCAACGAGTACCAGCGCACCGAGGAGAAGGAGATCACCCGGCAGAACGTCGACGCCCGCGAGGCCGTCCTCGAACTGGAACGCCGTCAGGCGGACGCGGAGATCCGCCAGCGCCGCGAGATCGAGACGCTGCGCGCCAAGGAGGAGGCGGCGATCGCCCGCGTCCAGGAGGAGGAGCGGCTCAGCGCCCAGGGCGCGTTCCTGAAGACCGAGGAGCAGCTCGGCATCCAGCGCGAGAACCAGGCCCGTGAGGTGGCCGTCGCACAGAAGAACCGCGAGCGGGTCATCGCCGTGGAGACGGAGCGGATCGAGAAGGACCGCCTGCTGGAGGTGATCGGCCGCGACCGGGAGACGGAGCTCGCCCGGATCGCCAAGGACAAGGAGGTCGAGACGCAGAAGCGGGAGATCGCCGACGTGATCCGCGAGCGGATCGCGGTCGACCGCACCGTCGCCGAGCAGGAGGAGTCCATCAAGACCCTGCGCGCCGTCGAGGAGGCGGAGCGGCTGCGCAAGTCGATGGTCATCCAGGCCGAGGCCGAGGCGCAGGAACAGCTGGTGAAGGACATCAAGGCCGCCGAGGCCGCCGAGCAGGCCTCCCAGCACAAGGCCCGCGAGTCCCTGGTGCTCGCCGAGGCGCGCCGCCAGGCCGCAGACCTGGACTCGGCCGCGAAGATCCGCCTCGCCGAGGGCGTCCAGGCGGCGGCCGCCGCCGAGGGCCTGGCACAGGTGCAGGTGCGCGAGCAGGAAGCGGCGGCGATCGAGAAGGTGGGCCGGGCGGAGGCCGTCGTCCTCACCGAGAAGGCGCAGGCCGCCGCGCTGGAGATCGGCGCGAAGCTCAAGGCCGAGGCCGAGGGCCTGACCGAGAAGGCCGCCGCGATGGCCGCCCTCGACGAGGCGAGCCGCGGTCACGAGGAGTACCGGCTGCGCCTGGCCGCCGAGAAGGACATCCGCCTGGCGGGCCTGGACACGCAGCGGCAGATCGCCGAGGCCCAGGCCAGCCTGGTCGCGGCCGGGCTGGAGAAGGCCAACATCGACATCGTCGGCGGTGACGGAGTCTTCTTCGACCGCCTGGTGCAGTCCGTGACCGCGGGCAAGGCCCTGGACGCCTTCGTCGCCCACTCCGACACCGCCCGCACCCTCGCCGGCCCCTGGCTCGACGGCAGCGCGAACTTCACCGAGGACCTCACCCGGGTGCTGTCCTCCGTCTCCACCGCCGACGTGCAGAACCTCACCGTCTCCGCCCTGCTGATGAAGCTCATCGGCGCAGGTGGCGACCAGACCGGCCCGCTCACCCAACTGCTCGCTTCCGCCCAGCAGATGGGCATCGCCGAGACGCCGCTCGCGGCCCTCAACGGCGCGAAGAAGTAGACGGCGCGAAGAAGTAGGCGGCGCGCGAACAACGGCGCGAAGAAGGAGAAGGAGCAACCACGGTGGCCGAGGACGTCGATGTCGACACGGGCACGTACGAGGTGCTGCGCGCGCGGCTGGCCGCCGCCGCGGCCGAGCTGACCGGGCGGGCCACCGCTCTGAACGCCCGCCGGGTGGCGGAGTTCGGCGCCGGGGAGCTCCAGCTGACCGGCACCGGCCGGCTGGCCACGGCCGGTGCCTGCACGCTGCGGGACGCGGTGGGCGTCGGCGGCCTGCTGCTGGTCGGCCGCAACCCCGCCGCCGACGCGGACCGGGGCGGCGGCGACGTCCTCTCGCTCCACCGCCCGGACCTGACCGACGCCGCCCCGGAGGAACTGCCGGGCCTGCTCGACGACCCCCGGTTCCGCCAGGACCTCGCCGAGCTGTACCGGTACTTCCGCGACGCGCGCCTGGAACAGCTGCGGCTGATCGACGGCCGGCTGCTGGCCGTCTTCCGGACCGGCCCGGCCGCCGGCGACCTCCGGGTGCTGCGCTGGCAACTGGGCGCCGACGGCAGCGTCTCCTACCAGGACGCACGCGGCGAACGCAGCAATCCGCCCGGCGGCGGGCAGGAAGTGGAGTGGCGGACCGTCACCCGGGACGACCACCTCGCCGGCCCGCAGCCGCAGGCCGACCTCGGCGGCGAACTGCGGCTCGCCACCGCCGGCGGCACCCTCGCCCTGAGCACCCCCGCAGGCGCCGTCCTGCACCAGGAGCCACTGGCCGAGCCGCTGCAGACCCTCGCCGACGCCGACATCGCCCACGCCCGCCTGGACACCCTGCTGCTGGTCCGCATCCGCCCCTACCAGGAGCAGACGGCCCGTCACCTGGTGTGCCACCTGCCGACCGGCCGGGTCAGCAGGATCGACGCGCTCGGCCAGGCCTGCCTGCTCCTCCCGGGCGACCAGGGGCTGGCCTTCCCCGGCGGCTACCACCTCACCGACGGCAGCGTCCGCGCCTTCGACCACCCCACGGCGGGCCTCGGCCACGAACGGACGGTGCGCTCGCCCAACGGCGAGGACATCCTGTTCGTCTTCCGCGACCCCGCCGACGGCCGCACCCTGCTGCTGCCGTACAACACCGTCCGCCAGGAAGCCGCCGCCCCGCTCGCCTGCCAGGGCCACGCACTGCTCGACGACGGCACCCTGATCGCCCTGCGGGGCGGCGACGACGGACCGGCACTGTTCCACCCGGTACAGGTGTGGCGGACGCCGTTCACCAGCGAGCGGTACCGGGCGGCGCAGCCGCCCGGCCACGGCCCGCTGGCACGGATCGGCAACCCGGACCTCGTCCGCGGCCTCGCCGACTGCCTCGCCGTGGCCCGGCTGGCCGCGGCGCGCACCGACACCGCCGCCGGCCACACCGCCGTCCTCGCCGCCTGCACCCGCACCGCCGACCGCCACCACTGGCTCGGCGAGACCGGCCTCGGCGACCTGCACGAGCCGCTCCACGCGATCCGCGACACCGCCCGGCAGGCCCTCGCCGAGTACGAGACGGTCGCCCGCCTCACCGAAGCGGCCGCGGCCGCCGTCGACCGGGCCGCACAGCAGGTGGAGACCCTGCTGCGCCTCACCCGCGGCGAGAGCCCGGACACCGCCACCGGCTGGGTCGGCCGGCTCACCGAACTCCGCCGCGCCCAGGGCCGGGTGGAGGCGCTGCGCGAGCTGCGCCGCGCCGACACCGCGCACATCGACCGGCTCGCCGCCCACCTCTCCGAGGGCCTGACCGAAGCCGCGGGCCGCGCCGTCGCCTTCCTCGCCCGGCCCGACGCCTTCACCGACCAGCTCCAGCAGGCCGCCGCCCTCACCGAGGCCGCCGAGTCCCTCACCGCCAGCGCCGACGGCGAACCGCTCGCCGAGCAGATCGCCGCCCAGGCCGAGACCGTCCAGGTCGTCGGCGAGCTGGTCGCCGAACTCGACCTGGCCGACCTCACGGTCCGCACCGGCATCCTCGACCGGCTCGCCGACGTCCTCGCCGAGACCAACCGGGCCCGCGCCGCCCTCACCCGGCGCCGCCGCGAACTGCGCACCCGGGAAGCCGCCGCCGAGTTCGCCGCCGAATCCTCCCTGCTCACCCAGGCCACCACCGCCGCCCTGGCCACCGCCGACACCCCCGAGGCCTGCGACGAACAACTCGGCCGACTGCTGCTGCGCGTCGAACAACTCGAAACCCGCTTCGCCGACGCCGACCCCGCCCTCACCGACCGACTCACCACCCGCCGCACCGAGATCCACGACACCCTCACCACCCGCCGCCAGGCCCTCCTCGACGAACGCGCCGCCCGCGCCGACCGCCTCGCCCGATCCGCCGACCGCGTCCTCGAAGCCCTGCACCGCGAGCTGACCGCGCTCACCACGGCGGGCGACATCGACGCGGCCCTCGCCGCCGGCCCGACCGCCGCCAAGGTCCGCCAACTCGCCGACCGGCTGCGCGGACTCGGCGATCCGGTGCGCGCCGGTGAACTGGCCGGCCGGCTCGGCGCGGCCCGGGAACAGGCCCAGCGCGCGCTGCGCGACCGCGCCGACCTGTACACCGGCGACGGCAGCGCCCTCCGGCTGGGCCGACACCTGTTCACCGTCACCACCCGGCGCCCCGAACTCACCCTCCTCGCCGGGTCGGACGCCCCGGCGTTCGTCCTCACCGGCACCGACTACCGGTCCCCCGTCACCGACCCCGCCTTCCGGGCCGCCCGCCACCACTGGGGCCGGCAGCTGGCCTCCGAGACCCCCCGGATCTACCGCGCCGAGTACCTCGCCGCCGGCGTCCTGCTCGCCGCCGAACCGGCCGGCCTCGACGACCTCCACGAGGCGGACGGCGCCGGCCGGCTGCTCGACCTGGTCCGCCGCGCCATCGAGTCCCGGCCCGACGAGGGCTACCAGCGCGGCGTCCACGACCACGACGCCACCGCCGTCCTCTCCGCACTGCTGCGCCTGCACGCCGACGCCGGAGCACTGCGCCACCCCGCCGCCGCCCGCAGCGCCGCCCGGCTCTTCTGGGCACACGGAACCGACGACACCTCCCGAGCCGTCTGGGCGGCCCGCGCCCGCTCACTCGCGCTCGCCCGCGACGCCTACGGCCCGGTGCCGGCACTCGACGACCTCGCCCACGAACTCGACCGGGCCATCGGCGACTTCACCCGGACGACGGCGCTCCCCGGCCCGCCCGGGGGCGCGGCCGGCCGCTACCTCGTCGACGAACTCGCCCGCCGCCCGGTCGGGTTCGCCACCCGCCCCGCCACCGTCGCACTGCTGGACAAGTTCCACGCCGGGCCCGACGCCGACGGCCTCACCGAGGCCCTGCACACCCTCCCCGACGAGCCCGCCGCCCTCCGTGCCCGGCACCAGCTCGCCTCCGCCTGGCTGACCGCCTTCACCACGGCGAGCGGCCACGACGCCGGACCGGACGACCTCGCCGAGGCCGCCGCCCTGCTGTGCGCCCCCACACTTCCCCGCTACGCCGCGACCGGCGCCGTCGAGACCACCGTCACCGGCCTGCGCGGCGACCATCCCCTGCTGAACTCCGGCGCCCTCACCGTCCGCCTCGCCGAACTCCTCACCCGCACAGCCGAGTTCGCCACGCACGAGGTGCCCGACTTCCGCGCCCACCAGCAGCTGCGCACCGCGCTCCTCGACGCCGAGCGGACCCGGCTGCGCCTGGACCAGTACCGTCCCGCCCCGCTCAACGGCTTCGTCCGCAACCGGCTCATCGACGAGGTCTACCTCCCCCTGCTCGGCGACAACCTGGCCAAGCAGCTCGGCACCGCGGACTCCGACGCCGGCCCCGACCGCAGCGGCCTGCTGCTGCTCCTCTCCCCGCCCGGCTACGGCAAGACCACCCTCGTCGAATACCTGGCCGACCGGCTCGGCCTGCTCCTCGTCAAGGTCAGCGGACCCGCGCTCGGCCACCGGGTCACCTCGCTCGATCCCGCCGAAGCCCCCAACGCCACCGCCCGCCAGGAGATCGAGAAGATCAACTTCGCCCTGCACGCCGGCTCCAACGTCCTGCTGTACCTCGACGACGTCCAGCACACCTCGCCCGAACTCCTCCAGCGGTTCATCCCGCTGTGCGACGCCCAACGCCGCATCGACGGAGTGTGGGACGGCCGGGCGCGCGAATGGGACCTGCGCGGCAAGCGCTTCGCCGTCGTCATGGCCGCCAACCCCTACACCGAGTCCGGCCGGCAGTTCCGCATCCCCGACATGCTCGCCAACCGCGCCGACGTGTGGAACCTCGGCGACGTCCTGGCCGGCCGCGACGACCTCTTCGCGCTCAGCTTCCTGGAGAACGCCCTCACCGCCAACCCCCACCTCGCCCCGCTCGCCGCCCGGATCCGCACCGACCTGGAAGCCCTGCTGCGGCGCGCCGAGAACGGCCCCGACGCCGCGCCCCTGGCGCACCCGTACCCGGCGGACGAACTCGACCGGATCCTCGCCGTCCTGGCCAAACTCCTGCGTGCCCGCCGCACCGTCCTGGACGTCAACCGCGCCTACATCGCCTCCGCCGCCCAGGCCGACCACACCCGCACCGAGCCGCCCTTCCTCCTCCAGGGCTCCTACCGGAACATGAACAAGATCGCCCAACGGGTCGCGCCCGTGATGGACGACACCGAACTCGACGCGCTGATCGCCGACCACTACCGCGCCGAGGCACAGGCCCTCGGCGCGGCAGCCGAGGCGCAGCTCCTGAAACTCGCCGAACTCCGCAGCACGCTCACCCCGGCCCAGGCCGAACGCTGGGACGCCCTCAAGTCCGCCCACCGGCAGACGGGATGAGGACGTCGACGCCGCCCCGCAGGCCGGTCCGGGGCGGCCCGAGGTGGGGTTGGCGGTCGTGCACGTCAACCAACTGCTGTGCGCCGCCTACGTGGTGAGGGTGCACAGCGGGGACGCGTCGTTCGGCGCGCGGGTCGCGACCGCAGAGCAGCAACAGGCGGTCGCGGTGGTCGAGCAGCAGGATGCGGGAGGTGCGGCGACGGATCGGGGCCATCGCGGGCTCAGGCGGGGTGGCGGACGCCGAACCACTGCTCGGCGTCGTACTCCTCGAAGCGCTCCACCTCGGTGAAGCCCAGCTTCGACGCCACGCGCATCGACGCGCCGTTGGCGGTCTGGGTGCAGAGCACCACCGGCTCGCCGGGCCGTTCCTCGGCGCACCAGTCGAGGACGGCCGCGCACGCCTCGGTCGCGTAGCCGTGGCCCCACGCGTGCGGCAGGAACATGTAGCCGAGTTCGGTCTCCTGCCCCTCCGGCCGGACGCGGCGGGGATGCTCCGGGGCACGCCGGTCCACGGTGACGATCCCGATCATCGCGCCGTCGAGGTCCACCACGAACAGCCCGGGCCGCCGCCTCGGCGTCTCCGGCACCGCCCGCTCGAACTCCTCCCGAGGCCGCGCCCCACCGAGGTACGTCCCGACCTCCGGCGAGGTGAACAGCTCGACGACCGCCCCCCGGTCGCGCGCCTCCGGCTCACGCAGCACCAACCGCCCGGTGCGGAGCGGAGCGGCCAGCCAGCCGTCGGTTCCGAGATCAGTCATGGCCGGCAACCTACCGGACGTCCTGGCGCGGCAGATGCTTCTCGGGCGAATCGGCCGGACACCGCACCACCGCCCCCGTGGAAGCCCCCGAGCGGTAAACCCGTGGCAGGGGCGGTCGGCGGCGTGTCAGCATCGGCGGATGCCCGCCCGCAACCGCATGCTGCAGCGCGGCCTTTCGTGGCCGCTCACGTCGACCGACATCCGCTCCGTGCTCGGCGAGGGCGCGGACGAGGGCGAAGGCGAGGGCGAAGGTGAAGGCGCACGCGAGGGCGACGCGTCCGTCGGCATCAGGTTCTGGTGGCTGACCCAGGAGAGCGGGGAGCTGCTGGCGGTCGAGTGGCTGCCGGAGCAGCGCGGCAACTACGGCGGCGGCACCCACCCGAAGCTGTGGGAGACGTTCATGATCTGGGTCTCGCCCCTGCCCTCCGCCCGGCGGGCCGCCGCGCGGCAGGCGCTGCGTGCCGAGGCGCTGCCCGCGCTGGCGGCATGGATCGCCGCCGCCCGCAACGCCCCCGAGGGGTGGCGGGCGGCCCGGCACAGCAGGTCGTGGCAGGTCGGGGACGACGGCTCGGTGACCTGCCTGGACGACCGGTGCCGATGACGGGGCGTCAGGGGGCGAAGAGCTCGTCGAGGTGGTGGGTGAGGAGGGCGAGCGCGGCGTCGCCGTCGCGTTGGCCGCCGAGGACGCTCTGGCCGAGGCCGTTGACCAGGGCGGCGAGGAGGGCGGCGGTGGTCTCGGGGGTGTGGACGGGGGAGAGGGCGCCGGTCTGTCGGGCGGTGCGGAGTTGCTTGGCGAGGAAGGATTCGAGCAGGTCGGCCTGGCCGGTGCCGTGCTTTTCGAGGGCCTCGGGGTCGTTGAGGACCAAGGCGTAGTACGCGGTGTAGGTGCGGGCGATGCGGCGGCTCTCGGCGTCCGTGGGGAGGATGCACGAGAGGACGGCGGTGATCAGGTCGCGGGGGGTGGGCGGGTTGCCGGCGGCGGCGATCCAGCGGGCCATCCGGTCCTGGAGCTGGGCGCCGAGGCGGGCGAGGGCGTCGAGCAGCAGGCCCTCCTTGGTCTCGAAGTAGTACTGGACCAGGCGCAGTGAGACGCCGGCCTCGGCGGCGACCGCGCGCATGCTGGCGGACTGCAGTCCTTGGGTGTCGGCGATCCGCAGCAGCGCTTCGGCGATCTGCCGTCGGCGCTCCTCGTGTTCGACCTTCGTGTTCATGATCCGGCCTCCCTGGTACACCCGTATCATGCCGTGATACAGATGTACCATGCGAATCAGCGAGTTCAGGAACGCCCAGGCCGCCGACCGGTTCCGCACCGCCTACGACCATGCCCTGGCCGCACTCTGGCCCGGCCCCCGCACCCCGATCGACGCCCCCACCGCCCACGGCCTCACCCGCGTCCTGCGCACCGGAACAGCGGGCGGACGGCCGGTCGTGCTGCTCCCCGCGTCCGGCGGCAACGCCCTGATGTGGCACCACCAGTTGCCCGAACTCGCCGCCCACCACCAGGTGTTCGCGATCGACCCGATCGGCGAACCGGGCGCCAGCGTGCAGCGCGCACCGATTGCCGACGGCGCCGACGCGGCGGCCTGGCTGGAGGACGTCCTCGCCGCGCTCGACCTCACCGACGTCCACCTGGTCGGCTGCTCCTACGGCGGCTGGGTCGCTCTCCAGCACCGCCTGCACCACCCCGGCCGGGTCGGCGCGATGACGCTGCTCGACCCGGCCGGGTTCAACGGCTTCGGCGTCCGGTTCTACGCCTGGCTGATCGCCGGCGGCCTGGCCGCGAGCGCGCCCCGCGCCCTGCGGCCCCGGCTGGCCCGGGCGGTCGCCAACAGCGCCGTGCTGGAGGACGAGTTGATGAAGCTGACCCGCGCCGCGATGGGCTTCCGCCGGGCGCTGCCCGTCCCGCCGGTGCTCACCGACGAGGAACTGCGCCGGATCGACCTGCCCGCGCAGTTCCTGCTCGGAGCCCGCAGCGCCCTGCACGACTCCGCCGAGGTCGCCGCCCGGATCGGCCGGGTGCTGCCCACCGCCCGGGTGGAGGTCGTCCCCGGCGCCGGGCACTCGCTGCCGATGGACGAACCCGCCCTGGTCGCCGAGCGGATCGTCCGGTTCGGCGACTGAAGGCCGGACGTCACGGACCGGTCCGGACGATCTGCACCAGGTTGCCGCAGGTGTCGTCGAACACCGCCGCCGTCACCGGCCCCATCCGGGTCGGCTCCATCGTGAACTCCACGCCCAGGCCGCGCAGTCGCTCGAACTCCGCCTGCACGTCGTCCACCGCGAACGACACCGCCGGAATGCCGTCCCGCACCAGCGCCGCCTTGTAGGGCGGCACGGCCGGATGCCCGGACGGCTCCAACAGCAGCTCGGTGCCCCCGGGTTGCTCCGCCGAGACCACCGTCAGCCAGCGCGCCCCGCCGCCGAGCGGCACGTCGTGCTTCTTCACGAAGCCCAGCACCCCGGTGTAGAAGCGCAGCGCCTTCTCCTGGTCCTCGACGAACACCGAGGTGATGTGGATCCGCATCCCGCCGCCCTCCGAGCCGTGGCATCGGCCCCGACCCTACGGCCGGCCGCCGCCCCGGCCCCGGGCGGCACGCCGACCCGGGCGGTCACGGCTGCGGAAGGCGCGCGGCGACGGCCGTGAGGAGGAGGTCGAGGGCGAGGGGGTAGGCGCTGCGCCGCATGTCGGCGGCGAGCAGGTGCGCGGTGGCGGCGATGTGCGGGTGGGTGGCGGGGGAGAGGGTCCGGTAGGCGGTGTCCCAGACGTCGAGGTCGGCGCGCTGGGCGGGGGCGGGGAGGGCGAGCGCGGCGGAGTCGAGGACGGCGAAGCCGAGGGCCTGGTCGATGAAGGCGTGGTAGAGGGCGACGGCGTCCGGGTCGGGGAAGCCCGCGTCGCGCAGGATGCCGAGCATGGTCTCGATGGTGCGGATCTCGTTGGCGCGCCCGGTGGTGCGGTACGCCGCCAGCACGGCGGCCTGCGGGTGGGCCAGCGAGTGGGCGTGGACGCGCAGACCGACCTCGCGGAGGTCGGCGCGCCAGTCGCCGGTGGGCCGCCAGCCGTGCAGGCCCCGCCCGATCAGTTCGTCGGCGACGGCGAGCAGCAGGTCGTCCGTGCTGTGGAAGTAGCGGTAGACCGCGCTCGGGTCCGCGCCGAGCGCCGCGCCGAGGCGGCGGACGGTGAACGCCCCCGCGCCGTGCTGCCCGACCAGACGCAGCGCGGTGTCGACGATGACCTGTTCGGAGAGCACGGTGCCCTGCTTGGTGGGGCGCCGCCGCCTGCGCGCCGCCTCCGGGACCACTCGTTCGCTCGCCCGGCCGTCCGCTCGTTCGGTCATGGACCCGAGCTTATGACAACGCCATTGACGTGTGAAGAGGCCGACGGGTTTCATGACGTGCCACCGGCGCTTCCGCCGGTCCCCCCACCCCGCCCGGGCGTGCCCCCCAACTCGCGTACGCCGTACGGGCGTTCCTCCCCCATGAACTGAATCGGTGGTGATCCCTTGGCAACGACGGTCGAGGACGGCGGACCCGTCACGGGCGACGGTTCCGCACCGCAGACGATGCGCAGATCGGTCGGCGTCGGCGCGGTGGTGGTGATCGCCGCGTCCAGCACGGCCGCCACCACCTCGATCGGCATCGGGCTGGGCCTGATGGCGGGGGTGGTCGGCCTGCACCTGCCGGCCATCATGCTGCTGGCGTTCCTGCCGGTGCTGGGCATCGCCTGCGGCTACGGGCGGCTCAACCAGGTCGAGCCGGACGCGGGCAGCTCGTACCGGTGGGTGGGCCGGGTGCTCAGCCCGTGGCTGGGCTTCCTGACCGGCTGGGTCAACATCGTCACCACCATCGTGTTCATGGCGTACACCACCACGGTGACCGGCTCGGCGATCGTCCAGCTGGCCGGCACGGCCGGATTGCACGCACTGCCCGGCGTGGAACTCGACCCGGACTCCAGCATCCAGTGCACGCTGATCGGCATGGTGGTGCTGCTGGGAGCGACGGTGGTCGCCGTGCGCGGGCTCGACCTCGCGGCGTCGCTGCAGAAGTACCTGCTGATCTTCGAGTACGCGGTGCTGATCGCGTTCTGCGGGTACGGGCTGTTCGCCGGCGACCAGCCGTTCAGCCTGTCCTGGTACAACCCGTTCGAGCTGACCTCGCCGAGCGCGCTCGCCCAGGGCATGGTGCTGGCGGTGTTCTGCTACTGGGGCTTCGAGTCGGTGTTCAGCGTCGGCGAGGAGGTGCGCGACCCGAAGGACGCCAGCCGCGGCGGGTTCCTGTCGCTGCTGCTGATGCTCGGCCTGTTCCTGTTCGCCGGCACCGCCTTCCAACGGGTGCTGCCGCTGGACGAGTTGGCCGACAACGGGGCCACCGGCCTGGCCTACTTCGCCGACCGGCTCGCCCACCAGCCGCTGGCCGCACTGCCGTTGGTGGCGCTGACCTGCTCGGCCGCGGCCTCGCTGCAGGCCTCGGTGATCCCGACCGCGCGCGGCGCGCTCGCGATGGGCCGCGACGGCACCCTCGGCCGGGTCTGGACGCGGCTGCACCCGCGCCACCGCACCCCGTCCACCGGCACCTGGCTGATCACCGGCATCGCGCTGGCACTGGCCGCGGTGTCGCTGGTCATCCCGACCGTCACCGAGCTGATCTCGGCGACCGTCAACGCGATCGGCATCGTGGTCGCGCTCTACTACGCGCTGGTGGCGATCGCCTCCGCCGTGCGCTTCCGCCACCTGCTGCGCGAGGACCTCGTGGAGGGCCTGAAGGCCGTGGTCGCGCCGCTGCTCGGCGGGGCGGTGCTGCTGCTGGTCGGCGGCTACCTCGTCTGGAGCCTGTACGACTCCGCCGACCACTTCGAACTCGCCGCCGACAACGGGTGGTTCGAGCTCTCGGTGCCGGTCCTGATGATCGGTTCCGGGCTGGCGGCCGCCGCCTGGTCGCGCTGGGTGCGCCGCTCGCCGTACTTCACCCGCACCCAATCCCTGTGACATCCCGAAGAGTTGAGGAACGTCCCATGAACCACGCCGACCTGGTCTTCACCGGAGGACCGATCCACACCGGCGACGCCGCCCGCACCCGGGCCAGTGCGCTGGCCGTCACCGGCGAGCGGATCACTGCCGTCGGCCACGACGAGGTACGGGAGTTGATCGGCCCGCGCACCGAAGTCGTCGACCTGCACGGCCGGTTGCTGACCGCCGGCTTCCAGGACGCGCACGTGCACGCGGTGTACGGCGGCATGGAGATGGCCACCTGCGACCTCAGCGAAACCGTGGGTGTGGACGACTACCTGCGCCTGATCGGCGACTACGCGGCCGCCCACCCGGAACAGGAGTGGATCACCGGCGGCGGCTGGTCGCTGGAGAGCTTCGACGGCGGACTGCCCACCCGGCAGCTGCTCGACCGGGTGGTGCCCGACCGTCCGGTGCTGCTCTCCAACCGCGACCACCACGGCGCCTGGGCCAACTCCCGTGCGCTGGAAGCCGCCGGGATCACCCGGCACACCCCCGACCCGGCCGACGGCCGGGTCGAACGCGAACCCGACGGCACACCCAGCGGCATGCTCCAGGAGGGCGCCGTCGGCCTGGTCGGCATCCACGCCCCCCGCCCCACCGCCGCCGACCGGCTGGCCGGACTGCTGCGCGCCCAGCACATGCTGCACTCGCTCGGCATCACCGCCTGGCAGGACGCCCTGCTCGGCGAGTTCGGCGGCCACCCCGACCCGTCCGACGCCTACCTCACCGCCGCGCAGCAGGGCACGCTCACCGCCCGGGTGGTCGGCGCGCTCTGGTGGGACCGCGAGCGCGGCGCCGACCAGATCCCCGAACTCGTCGCCCGGCGCGAGAAGTTGAGCCACGGACGGTTCCGTGCCGGGGCGGTGAAGATCATGCAGGACGGCATCGCGGAGAACTTCACGGCCGCCCTCACCAGCCCCTACCTGGACGGCTGCGGCTGCGCCACCGGCAACAGCGGCCTGAGCTTCGTCGACCCGCTCGCGCTGCGCGAGCACGTCACCGCACTCGACGCACTCGACTTCCAGGTGCACTTCCACGCCCTCGGCGACCGCGCCGTCCGGGAGGCCCTGGACGCCGTCGAAGCCGCCATCGCCGCCAACGGCCGGCGCGGCAACCGGCACCACCTCGCGCACCTGCAACTCGTCCACCCCGCGGACCTGCCGCGGTTCGCCGAGCTCGGCGCGATCGCCAACATCCAGCCGCTGTGGGCCGCCCACGAGCCGCAGATGGACGAGCTCACCATCCCCTTCCTCGGCCCCGAACGCGCCGCCTGGCAGTACCCGTTCGGCGACCTGCTGCGGGCCGGCGCGACCCTCGCCGCGGGCAGCGACTGGCCGGTCTCCAGCGCCGTCCCCATCGACGGCCTGCACGTCGCCGTCAACCGCCGCGAACCCGACGCCGCCCCCGGCACACCCGTCTTCCTGCCCGCCCAGCGGCTCGACCTGGCCACCGCGCTCGCCGCCTACACCGCCGGCACGGCCCACCTCAACGGCCTCGACGACACCGGCACCCTCCGCCCCGGCCACCTCGCCGACCTGGTCCTGCTCGACCGCGACCCCTTCGCCGCCCCCACCGAAGAGATCGCCCACACCCGGGTCCTGCGCACCTACGTCGGCGGACGGCAGGTCTTCACCGCGGAGTGATCGGCACGCCGCCGAGTCGCCCGTCGTGCGTCGCCCGGGACGGAGTACGGCGCGGAGCCCGAACCGCTGCGCTGGACGGCGTGCACGCGCTGTACGCCGTCCACCGGCACGCCGAGCGCCGTCAGCACGCCGTCACCGCCCCGCTCGTCGGCCTCGCACACCGGATCTTCGGGAGCGACCGGTCCGCGACACGGCGTGCCCGCCCGTCGCGGTGACGTGATAGGAACATCCGTCTGCGGGGCCGCTGCAAGCCGCCCGCGAGGACGACGGCACTGAGGAGGACCCGGGCATGGCACTGTTCGCGCGGCTGGCGCGCCGCCGGAACACCGGAGGCGGTGCGCCCGGCCTCACCGTCGACCCGGCGTACGGCGACCCCGAGCTGACGCTGCTGCTGAAGCAGGCCGCCGCCGGCGACTGGCCCGGCGTCCGCGCCGTCCTGGACCGGGCCGTCGACCAGGACGACCTGGCGCTGATGATCGGCCTGCTCGCCGACGTCACCGGCAGCGAGAGCTGGCTCGGCCCGGCCCTCGACGCCGACCCCGGCGACCCGGTCACCCTGCTCGCGCACGGCGCCCGGCACATCCGCTGGGGCTGGGAGGCCCGTACCGCGGCCCGCGCCCAGCACGTCACCGAGGCGCAGTGGAAGACCTTCCACGAACGGCTCGCGACCGGCGAGGAGCTGCTGTTCGAGGCGGCCGAACGGGACCCCGAACTGCTCGGCCCCTGGCTCTACTTGCAGATGAGCGGCCGCGGCGGGTCGGTCGGCCGGAGCGCCGCCCGGTACCGCTTCGACGCGGCGCTGCGCCGCAGCCCCGGCCACCTCGCCTCGCACCGGCAGCGGCTGCAGCAGCTGTGCGCCAAGTGGTCCGGTTCGCACGAGGAGATGCACGCCTTCGCCCGCGCGTCGATGCTCGCCGCCCCCGAGGGCAGCCCGCTCGGGGAGCTGGTCGCCCTCGCCCACATCGAGCACTGGATGTCGCTGGCCTCCGGCGACGACGTCGTGTACATGAACGGGCCGCAGGTCCGGGACTCCCTCCACGAGGCCGCCGACCGCTCGATCCGGCACCCCGACTTCGTGCGCGGCAGGGACTGGCCGCAGGCCTTCAACACCTTCGCGGCGGCCTTCCACCTGGCCAGGCAGCCGTACGCGGCGAACCTGGTCTTCCAGGAGATCGGCGACGCCGTCTGCGAAAGCCCGTGGGACCAGCTCGGGGACGACCCGGTGGCCGCCTTCCGTCACATCCGCGCCGTGTGCGCCGCCTGACGGCGGCACAGGCACCGACGTCGCGACGCCGCGACGCCGTGACGCCGCGTCTGCCCGGCATGCGGAATTGATTCGCACACCAGTCGTACGGACGTGATAGGAATCTCCGTCCGGGGAGGCCGCGCGGCTGCCCCGGACGGATCGGCACGGCACAAGGGGACCATCGGGATGGGGCTGTTCGACAGGCTGATACGGCGACGGGCCAAGGGCGGGCCCGCGCTCGACCCGACGTTCGGCGATCCGGAGCTGGCGTTGCTGATCGAGCGCGGTGCGGCCGGCGACTGGCCGGGCGTCCGGGCCGTTCTGGAACAGGCCCGCGACCAGGCCGACCTGGTCACCATGGTCGACCTCGTCAGCGACCTGAGCGGCACCCAGGTGTGGCTCGCGCAGGCCGTCGAGCAGCACCCCGAGGACGACCTCGCGCTGCTGGTCGCCGGCGCCCGGCAGCTGGTCTGGGGCTGGGAGGCCCGCAGCAACGCCCAGGCGAAGTACGTCGGCGCCGACCAGTGGAAGGTGTTCGGCGAACGGCTGGAACGCGCCGAGGAGCAGCTGTTCGAGGTCGCCGAGCGGCAGCCCGACTGGCTCGGCCCCTGGTACTTCCTGCAGATCACCGGGCGCGGCGTCTCGGTGCCGAAGGAGGCCGCCGTCCGCCGCTTCGAGGCCGCCGTCCGCCGCCACCCGCACCACGCGGCCTCGCACCGGCAGCGGCTGCAGCAGCTGTGCGCCAAGTGGGGCGGCTCGCACGAGGAGATGCACGCCTTCGCCCGCGCGTCGATGCTCGCCGCCCCCGAGGGCAGCCCGCTCGGCGAACTCGTCGCCTACGCGCACATCGAGCACTGGCTCGCCCTCGACCGCGGCGAGGACAGCCGCTACATGTGCAGCCCCGCCGTCGCCCGCTCCCTGCACGAGGCCGCCGAACGCTCCATCTGGCACCCCGACGCCGTCCGCGGCCGGACGTGGGCCGGCGCGCACAACACCTTCGCCATGGCGTTCTCGCTGTGCGGCGAACGGCAGGCCGCGCACCGGGTGTTCACCGAACTCGACGGCCGCGTCACCAAGTCCCCGTGGGGCTACCTCGGCGACCCGGTGACGGTCTACACCCGCCGCCGCGACGCCGCCGCGTAGCCCGCACCGCCACCGCCGCGCCGCTGACCGGCCGCACCCCCCGTACCCCGAAGCGAAGGACCCGCCCGGTGACCCCGAACGACTCCAGCGCGCACACCTTCCAGGTGGACCTGCGCGGACTGGTCGACCTGCTCTCCCACCACCTGTACTCCAGCCCGCGCGTCTACCTGCGCGAACTGCTGCAGAACGCGGTCGACGCGATCACCGCCCGCCGGCAGCTCGACCCGGCCGCGCCCGCCGCGATCACCGTCACCACCGGCGACGAGTTCTCGGTCTCCGACACCGGCGTCGGCCTCACCGAAGCCGACGTGCACACCTTCCTCGCCACCATCGGCCGCAGCTCCAAGCGCACCCCCGACGGCGCCCTGGACGCCGGCCAACTCGCGGACGCCCGCGCCGAGTTCATCGGCCAGTTCGGCATCGGCCTGCTGGCCTGCTTCGTGGTCGCCGACGAGATCACCGTCCGCACCCGCTCCGCCCGCACCCCCGACGCCCCGGTGATCGAATGGCGCGGCCGCTCCGACGGCCGCTACACCATCACCACCCTGCCCGGCTCCGCCCGCCCCGAGCCCGGCACCACCGTCACCCTCACCCCGCGCGCCGACGCCGAGGAGTGGACCTCCACCCGCCGGGTCACCGAACTCGCCCGCCACTACGGCAGCCTGCTGCGCCACGAAGTGGCGGTCGTCGACGCGGCCGGCCGCTCCACCCGGATCAGCGAGACCCCCACCCCGTGGGCCCGCCGCCACGACACCCCCGCGGCCCGCCGCGAGGCGCTCACCGCGCACTGCCGCGACACCTTCGACTTCACCCCGCTCGACGTCATCGACCTCGACCTGCCGCTGGTCGGCCTCAGCGGCGTCGCCTACGTGCTGCCCGACGCCGTCCCGCCGTCCCGCCGGGCCGGCCACCACGTCCACCTCAAGGGCATGCTGCTCTCCGACCAGGCCGACGAACTGCTCCCCGACTGGGCGTTCTTCGTGCGCTGCGTGGTCGACGCCGAACGCCTGCGCCCCACCGCCTCCCGCGAGGCGCTGTACGCCGACGAGACCCTCGCCGCCGTCCGCGACGCCCTCGGCCTGCGCATCCGCGACTGGCTGACCGGCCTGTCCGCCAGCGACCCGGCGCTGCTGCACCGCTTCCTGTCCATCCACCACCTCGCCGTCAAGTCGCTCGCCCGGCACGACGACCAGCTGCTGAAGATGCTGCTGCCGTGGCTGCCGTTCGAGACCACCGACGGCAACGTCACCCTCGACGAGTTCGCCCGCGCCCACCCCGTCATCCTGGTCACCCGCACCGTCGAGGAGTTCCGCCAGGTCGCCCCGATCGCCGGCGCGGCCGGCCTCGGCGTCGTCAACGGCGGCTACACCTACGACCGCGACCTGGTCCACCGGCTGCCCGAGATCCGCCCCGGCGCCACCGTCGCCGACCTCGACCCGGCCACCGTCACCGCGCACCTCGACAACGTCGACCCCGCCACCGAACTCGCCGCCGCCGCCTTCCTCGCCGCCGCCCGCGACGTCCTCGGCCGGTTCGACTGCGACGTCGCGCTGCGCACCTTCCACCCCAGCAGCGCCCCCGCCCTGCTGCTCGACGACCGGGAAGCCCGGCACGAACGCACCCGCAGCCAACTCGCCGACCAGGCCGACGGGTTGTGGGCCGACATCCTCGGCTCGCTGGGCAGCTCCGCGCCCCGCGCCCAACTCGTCCTCAACCACCTCAACCCGCTGGTCCGCCGCGCCGCCGCCATCCGGCACCCCGACCTCGCCACCACCACCGTGGAAGCGCTCTACGGCCAGGCCCTGCTGCTCACCCGGCGGCCGCTGAAGGCCGGCGAATCCGCCCTGCTGAACCGCTCGTTCCTCGCCCTGCTCGACCACGCCATGCTCGGCCACGAGCCCACCACGCCGCACCGGGAGCCGTGATGCTCGACACCATCGACGCCGTCCGCGCCGCCCTGCGCGCCAACGACGAACAGCCCCACGGCCGCCGGCGCACCGTCACCGCCGAGGAACTCGTCGACGCCGCCGAGCAGTTCGACGACCACGAGCTGCTCGCCTACGCCCTCCTCGACCTGATGGAGGCCTACGAGAACGATGCCGAACGGCGCAAGCTCCCGGTCGTGTTCGCCCGGATCGCCACCCTGCGCAGCAAGCACCCCGACGCCTTCGACGGCTGGGCCGAGCGCGCCACCGACTGGCGCTACAAGTGGGTCGCGCACGCCCTGCGCAGCGTCCCCGACGTCCCGCTGGAGGCCGTCCGCCGCTGGCACGGCGAACTGCGTGAGCACTACCGCACCGCCGGCCACGACCTGCAGCCCTACTACGGCGAGCAGTACCACCTCGCCGCGCTCACCGGCCGCGACGTCGAGCAGGCCTTCGACCTGTGGGCCGCCCGCTCCCGCGCCGCGTTCAGCGACTGCCAGGCCTGCGAACTGCGCGCCCAGGCCAGGCACTTCGTCCGGCTCGGCGACGACGACCGGGCGCTCGCGATCTGGCAGCCGGTGTTCGACGGCGAACACTCCTGCGCCGAGGAACCGCACGTCAGCCGCGCCCACGCACTGCTGCCGCTGCTGCGCGCCGGCCGCGCCGACGACGCCCGCTCCGCCCACCTCACCGGCTACCGGTGGGCCCGCGGCCGCTCCCGCGCCGCCGAGGAGATCGGCCTGCACCTCGAGTTCTGCGCCCTCACCGGCAACGAACCGCGCGGCCTGGAGATCCTCGCCGACAACCGCGACCTGTTCGACCAGCACGGCGACCCGCTGGCCCGCCTGCACTTCCTCACCGGCGCCCAGCAGTTGCTCGCCCGGCTGAACGCCACCGGCCACGGCGACGTCCCGGTGGCCGGCCCGCCCGGCACCCGGCACACCGCCGCCGAACTGCTCGCCGAACTCACCGCCGAGGGCGACGCACTCGCCGCCCGCTTCGACGCCCGCAACGGCACCACCGCCGTCGGCGACGCCCGCCGCGAACGCCTCGGCCGCGCACCGCTGTTCGCCGAACCGCTCGCCCTCGGCCTGCGCGCCGCCACCCCCGCCCCCGCGCCCGCCCCCGCCCCGGCCCGCCCGGCCGACCGGGCCGCCGCCGACACCCCCGAGACCGTCACCGAACTCGTCGCCCGCGCCCGCGAGTTGCACGACCGGTGGCACCCCGAGGCGGTCGCCCTGTGGCGGCGCATCGACGCCCTCGTCACCGCCGACGGCTACCAGCACCCCGACGACCCCGACCTCGAGCCGCTCGTCCTGCTGCGGGCCGAACTCGCCGAACAGCGCTCCCGCAAGGACGGCCTGCCCGACGAGGAACTGGTCGCCCACCTCACCGAGGCCGCCGACCACTACGAGCAGGCCGACCACCCCGCCCGGGCGATCGGCTGCCGCGCCCTCGCCGCCGCCATCCCCGAACGGGACACCGACCCGACGGCCGAACTCGACGAGCACGAACGGCAGGTGCGCGAACTGCTCGCGGCCGGTGCGGCCCGGGCCGGCGACGCGCTGCTCACCGTGCTGCACGCGCGCGCCGTCGCCGCGTTCCACCTGGACCTGTCCGGCACCGACCCGCACGACCACGACGGCGACCACGACCACGACGGCGACCACGACCACGACGGCGACCACGACCACGACCGTCCTGAGCCGCGCGACGTCACCCGCCTGGAAGCCGCCGTCGCCCGCCTGCGTGAGGAGGCGCAGCGCCAGGACGACCCAGCGGCCGAGATCAACGCCGACCAACTCCTCGCCCGCGCCTACTTCGTGGCCGGCCGCCGGGACGACGCGGCCGAGATGATCCGGCAGGCCGAACGCCGCATCGAGGCCGCCGAACTGCCCTGGAAGCTGGTCGCCGTGTACGGCTGGCAGGCCGAATTCGCCATGGAACAGCAGGAGTTGGAGCGCGCCGAGGAACTCGCCCACCGGGCGCTGGCGATCGCCGCCCAGCACGGCGACCGCACCGCCGCCCCCGCCCGGCTGCAGAACCTGGTCGCCCGCATCCACCTCGCCCGCGGCGAACTCGACGCCGCCGTAAGGGCGTTCACCGACGCCGCAGCCCGCCACGACCACGCCGGACAGGCCGACGAGGCCGCCACCGCCCGCGGCCGACTCGGCCAGGTCCTCGCGACGGCCGACCGGTACGCCGACGCCGCCGCCGTCCTGGAAGCCGTCCGCCTGGAGGCCGCGTTCGCCGACCTCGCCCCCACCGAACAGGCCCAGATCCGCCTCACGCTGGCCCGCTCGCTGCGCGAACTCGGCGAACACCGCGCCAGCGCCGAGGAGTTCCTGCACGTCGCCGACCTCGCCGCCGGCTGGGACCACAACCGGGAGGTGCACACCCTGGTCGCCTGCGACGCCGCCGTCGCCCTGGCCCGCGCCGACCAGTGGCCCGCCGCCGAACTCGCCCGACAGCGCGCCCTCGACAGTCACCGCGCCGCGCCGCACCCCGACGCCGCCGTCGACATGCTGCTGCGCCTCGCCCGACTCACCGCCGGCGCGCGCGGCAAGGACGGCCGCGACCAGGCGCTCGCCCGACTCGACGAGGCCGCCCGGATCGTCGCCGACGCGGAGCGCGACGGCCTGGAGGTCTCCCTCGGCTGCGTCGAGGGCACCCTGCACGACACCCGGGCCCGCACCCTCGCCGAGGTCGGCGCCCCCGAGGAGGCCCTCGTCGAGATCGAACTCGCCATCGCCGCGTTCGCCGCCCACGGCGCCGACGGCAACCGGGCCCGCGCCGAGTCCATCCGCTGGGCCGCGCTGCTCGAAGGCAACCGCCTCGGCCGCACCCAGGAGGCGCTGACCCGGCTGGAGCAGGCCGCCGCCTGGTGCCGCGAGATCGGCGAGCCGCAGGTCGCCGACCACCTCACCGACCTGCACGCCCACCTGCGCCGCCAGCACTGACCGCCGGCACTGACCGCCAGTACTGACCGCCGCGTGCGGAGGGCCCGCCGGGCGCCCGGCGGGCCCTCCGCACGCGGTCAGGCCTGCTCCAGCACCTCGCCGACCAGGCCGCGGGCCTCGTCCTGCACCCGCGCCAGGTGGTCGGCGCCGAGGAAGCTCTCCGCGTAGATCTTGTACACGTCCTCGGTGCCGGACGGCCGGGCCGCGAACCAGGCGTTCTCGGTGCAGACCTTGAGCCCGCCGATCGCCGCGCCGTTGCCCGGCGCCTCGGTCAGCACGGCGGTGATCCGCTCGCCCGCCAGCTCGGAGGCCGTCACCCGGGAGGCGTCCAGCGCCGCGAGGGCGGCCTTCTGCTCACGGTTCGCGGGGGCGTCCACCCGGGCGTACACCGGGTCGCCGTGCCGGGCCGTCAGGTCGCGGTAGTGCTCAGACGGGGTGCGGCCGGTGACGGCGGTGATCTCGGAGGCCAGCAGCGCCAGCAGGATGCCGTCCTTGTCGGTGCTCCACGGCGTGCCGTTGCGGCGCAGGAACGACGCCCCGGCGGACTCCTCGCCGCCGAACGCCACCGTCCCGTTCAGCAGCCCGTCCACGAACCACTTGAAGCCGACCGGGACTTCGAGCAGCTCCCGGCCCAGCCCCGCCGCCACCCGGTCGATCATCGAGGAGGACACCAGCGTCTTGCCGACCGCGGCCGCCGCCGGCCAGCCCTCCCGGTTGCGGTACAGGTAGTCGATGGCGACGGCCAGGTAGTGGTTGGGGTTCATCAGCCCGCCGTCGGGCGTGACGATGCCGTGCCGGTCGGCGTCCGCGTCGTTGCCGGTGGCCAGCGTGAACGCCGCCCGCTGCTCGATCAGCGAGGCCATCGCGTACGGGGAGGAGCAGTCCATCCGGATCTTCCCGTCCCAGTCCAGCGTCATGAACCGCCAGGTCGGATCGGTCAGCGGGTTGACCACCGTCAGGTCCAGCCGGTGCGTCTCGGCGATCCGCCCCCAGTAGGCGACGGACGCGCCGCCCAGCGGGTCCGCGCCGATCCGCACCCCCGCCGTCCGCACCGCGTCCAGGTCCAGCACCGCCGGCAGGTCGTCCACGTACCGGCCCAGGAAGTCGTAGCGGCCGGTGGTGTCGGCCGCCAGCGCCCGCGCGTACGGAATCCGGCGGACCTCCTTCAACCCGCCCGCCAGCAGCTCGTTGGCGCGCCGCTCGATCCGGCCGGTGGCCGTGGAGTCCGCCGGGCCGCCGTGCGGCGGGTTGTACTTGAACCCGCCGTCGGCGGGCGGGTTGTGCGAGGGCGTCACCACGATGCCGTCCGCGAGCGCCGCGGGCAGCGTGCGGTTGTGCGCCAGCACGGCGTGCGAGACGGCGGGCGTCGGCGTGTAGCCGTCCGCGGTGTCCAGCAGCACCGTCACGCCGTTCGCCGCCAGCACCTCCAGGGTCGTCGCCCGGGCCGGCTCGGACAGCGCGTGCGTGTCGATGCCGAGGAACAGCGGCCCCGTGGTGCCCTGTTCGGCCCGGTAGTCGCAGATCGCCTGCGCCGTCGCCGCGATGTGGTCCTCGTTGAACGCCGACTTCACCGAGGAACCCCGGTGGCCGGACGTGCCGAACGCCACCCGCTGCCCGACCTCCGCCGGGTCCGGGTGCAAGGCGTAGTAGGCCGTCACCAGGCGAGCGACGTCGATCAGGTCCTGCGGCTGCGCCGGCTGCCCGGCCCGTGCATGCACCATCGTGGCTTCTCTCCTCGGTCGGTACGGCAAGGATGCCCGCCGACCATCATCGGGGCCACACCGCGCCACCTGCGGGAACGCCGCCGGGGAGCTGCCTACCGCTTGCGCCCGCGCTTCGCCGGGGCCTGACGGCTCGTCGCACCGCGCTGGCCCGTCCGCGGCTTCTGCTGCGACTTCTGCTGGGGCTTCTGCTGGGCCTTGGCGGGGGCCTTCCTGGCGGCGGGCTGCTTCTTCGCCGGTTCGGTGGCGGCCCGGCCGCGGGAGCTGTTCGCGGTGCGGCCGCGGACGATGCCGATGAACTCCTCGACCAGGTCGGTGGTCGCCGCCTCCGGCCAGGCCAGCACCACCTGCGACTGCGGAACGTCCGCCAGCGTGCGGTAGGTCAGGTCGCGCCGGTGGTGCAGCCGGGCCAGCGACTGCGGCACGGCCAGCACGCCGACGTTCGCCGCCACCAGCTCGATCGCGTCGGCCGTCGTCGCGGGCCGCTCGAACGCCGGGCGGCCCGGCAGAGCGCCGTCCGGCCAGTCCAGGACGTCGTCCTGCGGGTGGAAGACGACCTCCTCGGCGAGGTCGGCGACGGAGACCTCCTCGGCGGCGGCCAGCCAGTGGTCCTTCGGGAACACCACCACGGTGGTCTCGGTGTACAGCGGGATCGCGCTCAGCACCGTCCGGTCCACCGGCAGCCGCACCAGGCCCGCGTCCGCGCCGCCCGACAGCAGCAGGCCGTGCCCGGCGACGGGCGTCTCCTGCACCAGTTCCAGCGGGACGTCGGGCAGCCGCTCACCCCACACCCGCAGCCACTTGGTCGGGGTCACGCCCGGCACGTACACCAGGCGGAAGGAATCGGAGGGCTGCTCGATCTCGGTCACACCGTCCAGGCTACCTACCGTGACCTGGGCAGGTGCGCACTCCCTATACCCTTGGTCCATGACTACGCCCAAGCCCAAGAGCTCCCAGACCATGAAGCCCGCGACTGCGGCCAAGAAGCTGGGGATCTACCTGGCGGCGACCCCCGCCGAGTTCCAGGCGGGCGTCGTCTCCCGCGACGAGCTCAACGCCCTGCAGACCACCCCGCCGCAGTGGCTCGCCGACCTGCGCCGCAACGGCCCGCACCCGCGCCAGGTGATCGCCGCCCGCCTCGGCATCTCCGTCACCGGCCTGAACCGGGCCGGCGTCTCCGAGGCCCTCACCACCGAGCAGATCAACGCCCTGCGCGACGAGAACCCGGACTGGCTGCAGCGCGAGCGCACCATCCAGGCCGAGGTCCGCAAGGAGACCCAGCGCATCAAGGAGAAGCCGGCCGCGAAGAAGAAGTAGCCCGCGGCCCGGATCGCGAACAGCCGCCGAGCGGATCAAGAGCAGTCGAGCGGATCGCGAACAGCCGAACGCCCCGGCACGGATCGTCCGTGCCGGGGCGCTGCGTCGGCGGGGCGTTGCGTCGGCGGGGCGGGTCAGCTCTTCGCGTTCGGCACGAACTTGGTGAAGTCCACCGTGTCGCTCGCGCTCGGCGGAGTGGTGCTGACCGCGGTGCCGTAGTCGGAGTAGGTCGCCGTCGAGGTGATCTCGCCGGCCTTGCTCTGCATCTGCTCGACCTTCTTGACCAGCAGGTTGTCGGCGGTCACCCAGACCTCGATGTGGTCGCTGGTGATCCCGGCGGCGGCGAACTGCTTCTGCAGGGCGTCCGCCTGCGCCTGGGTGAGGCCCTTGGTGGTGGCCTGGGTGATGTCGGCCGCCGAGAGGTCACCGGCGTACTTGGTGGCCTGCACACCGTTCACGCTCTCGGTGCCGGCCTTGTCGACCTTGCCGGAGGCGATCAGCGCCCGCACCGACGAGACCGGGTCGGCGTTCTGCAGCTGGTTCTTCATGCTGTCGCCGGCCGCGCCCATCAGCTTCGCGAGGTCCGCGTACCCGTACTTGATCCAGTGCGCGCCGCCCAGCTGACCGGCCATCGCCGCGCCCATGTTCACGTACATCGCGTCGTCGAGGTACCGCGCGGTGAAGGTGCCGTCGCCGCCGGCCTTGCTGAGGGTCTCCGCCATCGGGCCGCCCATGGTGCCGGTCAGCTCGCCGTTGAGGCCGTGCTCCCAGGAGATCGCGCCCTTCATGCTGCTGGCCTTCGTGGCGCCGATCTGCATGGTGGCCTCGGTCTTGGCGGACTTGGCCGCGCTGGTCTTCTCGCCCACCATCGCGAGCATCGCGGCGGGCGTCAGCTCCTTGGCCGCGTCGGCCCCCGAGCTCTTGCTGTCCGCGGCCTTTCCGGTGCCCGCGGCGCTTCCGTCGGCGCCCTTGCTGCCGCAGGCCGTCGCGGTCAGCGCGAGCACGACGGCGGTGGCGGCAAGAAGCGTACGTCCGGTCCTGAACATCTGAACTCCCCCTGGTGTTTCGGTCTTTCGGGGCGGACTCTAGCCGATGGCCCCGACGGCCCTGCACCGGGTTTCCCGGTGCGCCGCCGGCCCCGGGTGAGACCCTCCCGACCTGCGGATGTTGCATTGTGCTGCTTCATGTTTGAAAATGTTTGATGTGATGGTCGAATACCGAGGGAGCGCCGCCGTGCACAAGACGGTGACCAAGCTGGCCGACGGCCGGGAACTGATCTACTTCGACACCGAGCCCGCCGTGCGCGACGTCGTCGACACGCGGCCGCTCGACCCGGCGGCGAGCGCCTCCGAGGTCCGGGTCGACCCGTTCACCGGGGACGCGGTCACCATCGCCGCACACCGGCAGGGCCGCATCTACCACCCGCCGGCCGACCAGTGCCCGCTGTGCCCGTCCCGGGACGGCCGGGCCGGCGAAGTGCCCGCCCGGGACTACCAGGTGGCGGTGTTCGAGAACCGCTTCCCGTCCCTGGCCGGCTCCTCCGCCCAGCACGTCACCCCCTGGTCGGACGGCCCGTACACGCTCGCCCCCGGCACCGGACGGTGCGAGGTGGTCTGCTTCACCCCCGACCACGGCGCGTCCTTCGCCGACCTGACCGAACAGCAGGCCCGCCTCGTCCTGGACGCCTGGACCGACCGCACCGCCGAACTGCACACCCGCCCCGACGTCCGGCAGGTCTACTGCTTCGAGAACCGCGGCGCGGACATCGGCGTCACCCTCGGCCACCCGCACGGCCAGATCTACGCCCTCCCGTACGTCACCCCGCGCACCGCACAGGCCCTCGCCAAGGTCGCCGCCCACCGGGAGGCCACCGGCCGCAACCTGTACGACGACGTCCTCGCCGCCGAACGCGCCACCACCGGCCGGCCGGACTCCCGGGTCGTCCTGGCCGGCGAGCACTGGACGGCGTTCGTCCCGTTCGCCGCCCGCTGGCCCTACGAGGTGCACCTGTACCCGCACCGCCGGGTCGCCGACCTCACCGCCCTCGACGAGGCCGCCCGCGCCGAGTTCCCCCGGATCTACCTCGACCTGCTGCGCCGCTTCGACCGGCTGTTCCCCGCACCCGCCCCCTACATCTCCGCCTGGCACCAGGCGCCGCGCCCCGCCGAGGCCGAACTCGCCCTGCACCTGGAGCTGTTCACCATCCGGCGGACGGCCGACAAGCTCAAGTACCTGGCCGGCACCGAGTCCGGCATGGGCGCGTTCATGAACGACATCCGCCCCGAGACCGCCGCCCGCACCCTGCGCGAGCTGTAGGCCCCCCGGGCCGCCTCAGCCACGAAGCCCCGCCCGGGGAAGGGAAGTTCCCGGGCGGGGCGTCGTCGTTCCTGCTTCGTCGTTCCTGCGGCTTCGTTGTTCCTGCGTCGTCGTTCCGCGTGCCCGCTCAGGCGATGCGGTGCGCGCCCTGCGAGGGGACGGCCGGGAAGACCTGCGGGTCGACGTAGCCGGCGTCGGCGAACGCCGCGCGCACGGCCCGCTCGACGTCCGCCAGCCGGTCGGTGTCGACCAGGGCCAGCACCGAGCCGCCGAAGCCGCCGCCCATCATCCGCGCGCCCAGCGCGCCGGCCGCGTTCGCCGCCGACACCGCGAGGTCGGTCTCCGGGCAGGACACCCGGTAGTCGTCGCGCAGCGAGGCGTGCCCGGCCGTCAGCACCGGGCCGAGCGCCCGCGGCTCGCCCGCGTCCAGCAGCCGGATGGTGTCCAGCACCCGCTGGTCCTCCGTCACCACGTGCCGCAGCAGCGGCCGCAGTTCGGCCGGCAGCTTCTCCTCGGCCGCCGCCAGCTCCGCGCTGCCGATGTCGCGCAGCGCCCGCACGCCCAGCAGCTCGGCGGCCCGCTCGCAGCCCGCCCGCAGCGCCGCGTACGCGCCGTCGCCCAGGTCGTGCTTGACCCGGGTGTCGATCACCAGCAGCGACAGGCCCACCGCGGGCAGGTCCAGCGGCACCTGGCGGCCGGCCAGCGTCCGGGTGTCGAGGAAGAACGCGTGGCCCGCGACGCAGCAGCTGGACGCCATCTGGTCGAGCGCGCCGCACGGCACGCCCACGAAGTCGTTCTCGGCGCGCTGCGCGAGCAGCGCCCGGGTCGGCGCGTCCAGGCCCAGGCCGAACAGTTCGTCCAGGGCGATCGCGGTGGCGCACTCCAGCGCCGCCGAGGAGGACAGGCCCGCGCCGGTCGGCACGTCCGAGGTGAACGCGAGGTCCGCTCCGCCCACCGGGTGGCCGGCCTGCGCCAGCGCCCAGAACACGCCCGCCGGGTACGCCGCCCAGCCCGGCGCCGCGCCCGGCGCGAGCCCGTCCAGGGCCAGCTCGGTGACCTTGCCGTCGCCCTGCGCGCTGGTCAGCCGGATCACGCCGTCGGTGCGGCGGCGGGCCGCCACCCGGGTGGTGTGCGGGAGCGCCGCCGGAAGCACGAACCCCTCGTTGTAGTCGGTGTGTTCACCGATCACGTTGATCCGCCCGGGCGCGGCCCACACGCCGTCGGGGGCGTCGCCGTAGGCGGCGATGAAGGCGTCGGCGGCGTCGGTGGTCATCGGGCACTCCAGCAGGCGAGGGATATTCAAGGCAGGAGATATCCAACATATTCAAACACACAGCACCAGAGCCGAACAGTGATCCGCCCGGTCGACTATGCTGACGGCTTCCCAGCACCCCCTTGTGCCCAGGCGGAGGATCCGAGTGACCGACGGCGTACTGCTCGCCGCCCAGCGACGGGCGCTGATCCTCGACCAGGTGCGCCGCGACGGAGCCGTCAAGGTCGCCGAACTCGTCGAGCGGCTCGGCGTGTCCGACATGACCGTCCGCCGCGACCTCGACGCCCTCGCCCGCACCGGAGCCGTCCGCAAGGTCCACGGCGGCGCGGTCGCCCGCACCGCCGCCGCCGAGGAGCCCGCCTTCGAGGCCAAGTCCGGCCTGGAGACCGACACCAAGGCCGCGCTCGCCGAAGCCGCCGCCGCGCAGGTCCAGCCCGGCAGCGTGGTCGCGATCTCGGCCGGCACCACCACCTACGCCGTCGCCGCCCGCCTGCTCGACGTCCCCGGCCTCACCGTCGTCACCAACTCCCTCCCCGTCGCCGAACTCCTGCGCACGCACACCGCCGAACGCGGCGAGGACGCCCCCGCGCTCCTGCTCACCGGCGGCGCGCCCACCCGCTCCGCCGCCCTGGTCGGCCCGCTCGCCGACCAGTCGATCCGCTCCCTGCACGTCGACCTGCTGATCATCGGCGCGCACGGCGTCAGCGACCGCGCCGGCCTCACCACCCCCAACCTCGCCGAGGCCCAGACCAACCGCGCCCTGATGGCCTCCGCCCACCGCACCGTCGCCGTCGCCGACCACACCAAGTGGGGCGTCGTCGGCCTCAGCAGCTTCGCGGCCCTCACCGACCTCGACTGCTTCATCACCGACCACGAGCTCCCCGCCGACGCCCGGGCGGCCCTTTCCGAGGCCTGCGGCGAACTCCTGCTCGTCTGAGCCCTATCCTTGGCCCCCGCTTCACTCATGATCAGACGTTTGGGGGGACAATGGCCGGGACCGTCGTGGTGCGCGCGGAGCAGTCGGGGATCGGACGGGCGGGGACGTTCACGGTTCTGGTGGACGGGGAGCCGGTCGGCCGGGTGCGACAGGGCGATGTCGCCCGGTTCCCGGCCGCGGCCGGCACCCGCGAGGTGCGGGTCACCTCCAAGGACCGCACCAGATCCAACGCCCTGACGGTGCAGGTGGGTGAGGACAGCGACACCTCGATCACCGCCCGCAGCACCGGACTCGGCTACACGCTATTCCTCCCGGTCGTCGCCGGGTTCACCGTGCCCCCGATCTACGCGGTGACGACCGTCTTCCTGCTCGGCGCGGTCTTCTACCTGGTCCCCGGCCTGATGTTCCGCCTGCGGGCCGACCCGGAACCCCTCGCCGCGCTCCCCGCCCCGGCCGGCGCGGGAGAGGAGAGCGGCGGCACCGGCCTGTGGTGGGAGTCGGATCCGGCGCTCGCCAAGCGCTTCCGCAAGGACGCCGACGCCTGACGCCCAGGGCTGCGGGGTCCTGACGCCCAGGGCTGCGGGGTCCTGACGCCCAGGGCTGCGGGGCCTGACACCCCGGGCCTCCGATCCGCAGGGCCCGGTGACCACCAGGGCGACGTGGGTGACGTGGGCGAACTCCCGTGCCTCCCGGCCGGTTAGAGTCGGGCGGGAACGGCAACGGGGAGGCGCGCGGATGGACGTCGCGGTGTGGGCGGCGGTGCGGCGGCGGCCCGTGCGGTTCCTGGTGTCCGGGTGGCCGTGGCGGGTCTGGGCGTTGCTGCTGAGCGGCGCGGTGCAGGGCGTGCTGGCTCTGCTGATGCTGGTCGTCGGGCTGGTGCTGGGCGTCGCGCTGTCCGTGCTCGGCGTCGGGCTGGTGGTTCTGGCCGGGACGGCTGTGGTCGGAGTGCCGGTGGGGGTGGTGGAGCGGTGGCGGCTGCGGCTGGTGGAGCCGGTGCGGCTCGCCGACCCGCACCGGACGGTGGCGCGGCAGTGGCTTCGGACGCGGCTGCGGGAACGGGCGACCTGGCGTGAACTCGGTTACGTGGCCGTGCAGTCCACCGTCTTCGCTGCCGTCGGGCTGGCGTTCGCCGCGCTGCTCGGGTGCTCCCTGCTCCTGCTGGCCGCACCGGTGTTCATCTGGGCGGTGCAGCCGGACACCGTGATGCTGATCCCCGGACGGCCGGTGTCCGGCCCGCTCGACGGGCTGGCGGCGAGTGCCCTCGGCCTGCTCGGGCTGGTGGTCGCCGGGTACAGCGGGGCGCTGGTGGCCGGTGCGCAAGTCCGCCTCGCCAGGCTGCTGTTGACCGTCCGGGACGAGGACCTCGGCGCGCAGGTGGTCGAACTCACCCGCTCCCGGGCCCGGTTGGCGGACGCGTTCGAGGCCGAGCGGCGGCGGATCGAGCGCGACCTGCACGACGGCGCACAGCAGCAACTCGTCGCGCTGGGCATGACGTTGGGCCTCGCCGAACTCGAACTGCGCGGCCAGGACGGCCCCGCCGCCGAGCTGGTCGCCCGCGCGCGCGGCGAGGCCCGGCTCGCGCTCGACCAGCTGCGCACGCTGGTGCGCGGCATCCACCCGCAGGTCCTCACCGACCACGGACTCCCCGCCGCCGTCGCCGAGTTGGCGCTGCGGCACCCCGTGCCGGTGCTGGTCGAGCTGGACCTGCCGCGACGGCTGCCCGGGCCGGTCGAGAGCGCCGCGTACTTCACCGTCACCGAGGCGCTCACCAACGCCGCCAAGCACAGTGACGCCGACGAGATCGCCGTTCACGGCCTGCTGGACGGTGACACACTGGTGCTGTCCGTCACCGACAACGGTCGCGGCGGCGCCGACCCCGCCACCGGCGCGGGCCTCCAGGGCCTCGCCGATCGGGTCGCCATCCTGAGAGGACGCCTGACCGTGACCAGCCCCACCGGCGGGCCGACCCGCCTGCGCCTGGAGGTGCCGTGCTCCGGATCGTGATCGCCGAGGACGCCGTGCTGCTCCGGGCCGGCCTCGCCGAACTCCTCACCCGGCTCGGCCACCGCGTCATCGCCTCCGTCGGCGACGCCGAGCAACTGATCCGGGCCGTCGACGAGGACCGCCCCGACGTGGTCGTCACCGACGTCCGGATGCCCCCCGAACACCGCGACGAGGGCCTGCGCGCCGCGCTCCACCTGCGCGAACGCCACCCCGGCCTGCCCGTCCTGGTCCTCTCCCAGTACGTCGCCACCGCCTACGCGACCCGCCTGCTCGGCGCGTCCACCGCCGACCGCGGCGGCCTCGGCTACCTGCTCAAGGACCGCGTCATGGACGTCGCCGACTTCACCGACGCCCTCGAACGCGTCGCCGCCGGGCAGACCGTCATCGACCCCGAAGTCGTCCGCATCCTGCTCGCCCACCGCACCGCCGACGACCCGCTGCGCCGCCTCACCCCCCGCGAACACGAAGTCCTCGCCCTGATGGCCGAAGGCTTCAACAACCAGACCATCGCCCACCGCCTCACCGTCACCGAAGCCTCCGTCGTCAAACACGCCGGCAACATCTTCATGAAGCTCAACCTCGACCCCACCGAGGGCAACCGCCGCGTCCTCGCCGTCCTCGCCTACCGCGACCACGCCACCGCCGACCCGTCCTGAGGAGCACGGCGGTCTCGCGACTACTTCACGCCGGGGCGGTCCGGCCGAGGTTCCTGCGGGGCCGGGTACGACGTCCCGGCGAGGAGGGCGTTGAGGTGGGCGGCGGAGGCGTCCCAGGTCCACTCCTGGTGGACCCAGTGGCGGCCGGTGCGGCCGAACTCCCGGGCGTGGGGCGGGTCTTCGAGGTAGGAGGAGACGGCGTCGGCGACCGCGGCGGGGTCGCGGCCGTCGACCACGGCTCCGGTGCGGTGGGGGAGGACGGCGTCCGGGGCGCCGCCTGATCGGCCTGCCACCACGGGGAGTTCGGTGGCGGAGGCTTCGAGGTAGACGATGCCGAGGCCCTCTGCCTCCAGGCCCGCGCGGCGGGTGCGGCAGGGCATGGCGAAGACGTCGGCCGCCGCGTAGAAGGGGGCGGTGGCGGCGTGGTCGTGGCCGCCCGCGAAGACGACCGCGCCCGGGGCGTGGCGTGCGGCCAGCCCGCGCAGGCGGGTCTCGTCGGGGCCCCGGCCGACCAGCAGCAGGGTGGCGCCCGGGACGCGGCGACGGATCGCCGGGAGGGCGCGGATCAGCATGTCCTGGCCCTTGCGCGGCACCAGGCGGGCCACGCAGAGGATCAACGGCGCGTTCCCCAGGCCGAATTGCTCCCGAACGGCCCGGCGCGCGGTCGCCGAGGGGCGGAACAGCGACGGGTCGACGCCCGGGACCAGCCGGGACAGCGTGGCCCCCGGCCCGAGCGCGGGGCCGATCCGCCGCCGGGTGTACTCGCCGAGGTAGGTGACCACGTCGCAGTGGGCGCCGATCCGTCGGAGCACGCTCCGGGCGCCGGGCGTCCGGGCCCACCAGATCTCGTGCCCGTGCGTGGTGGCGACCAGCCGATCCACGCCCCCGTCGCGCCGCAGGGCCGGTGCCATCGCCGCGAGCGGCGCGGCCGCCCCGAACCACACCCGGTCGCAGCCGTGCGCCCGGGCGAGTTCGACCGCCCGCCGGGTCACCCTGCGGGTGGGCAGCAGGAGCCGCGACGGGTCGCGGACCACCGGGAACGGCAGCGTCGCGTCGAACGCGGCCGCCTCCGGTTCGGCGGAGGTGTAGACGACCACGTCATGGTCCGGGACCCGGACGGCCATCGCGTGGACGAAGGTCTCGATGCCGCCCTGCCGGGGTGGGAAGTCGTTGGTGACGATGAGGGTGGTGGCCATGGTGCGCCTCGCAGTTCGGGTGATGGTCAGGGGGGGTGGCCGCGTCGGCGGCCAGGCGGGTGAGGGCGGCCAGGGGCGCGGGCAGGAACACCGGGGTCGGCCCGAACGTGAGACGGCGGACGGTCAGGAGGCCAGCGCGGCGGCGGGTCGGGGTGCCGTGGGGGAGGGGTGGCCGGTGGCAGCCGGTGGTCGCGTCCGGTCGGCGAGCAGGCGGGTGAAGACGGCCAGGAACGCGGGCAGCGCCAGGTAGCCGAAGCGGCCGGCCGGTGCGAGCAGGAACGCCAGGGCCAGCCCGACCGCGAGGCGGTCGGCCGCCGCGACCGCGTCCAGGGGCGGGCGTCGGACCAGCGACACCGCGACCGCGGCCCCGCCGAACAGCAGCAGGGCGAGGGCCAACCACCAGCCGCCGGGGACGAGTTGGGTGAGCAGGCGGCCCGGGAGCGGGCTCGCCGCAGGCGTCCGCCACTCGCCGAGGCCGAGCGGGAACGCGAACACCTGACGCAGCATCGGCCCGGGCGCCAGCACCAGCCAGGGGGCGATCAGTGCGGTCGCCACCGTCACCGCGACCCCGGCGCACCGCCACGCCGCCCGCCGACCGGCCACCGCCGCCAGCAACGCCACCGCCACCGGAACGGCCGGCCACGCCGTCCACTTGATGGCACACGCCACCGCCAGCGCCAGCCCGGCCCCGCCCGCCTGCCGCCGCGAGGCGAGCGCGAGCGCCAGACACAGCAGCCCGGTCATCGGCAGATCGACCCCGCTCACCGCCAACGGCAACGCCACCACCGGCGAGGCCACCAGCGCCAGGGCGCACGACGCCTGCGACCGAGTGCGGTGCGGTGCGGAGCGTCCGCCCCGGCGCAGCACCCGCCAGGTGCCGCCCGCCGTCGCCAGGAACGTCGCCGCGCACCACAGTCGGGGGTCGCCCAGGGCGGCGTGCGGGCCGAGCAGGGCGCGGGGCAGTCCGAAGGCGGCCATGGCCGGGAGGTAGGGGGTGAGCTCCAGGACGGAGGCGGGGGCGGCGAGGTACGGGGAGCCGTGGGCCAGCAGCGCGGTGCCGGCGCGGCCGATGACGGTGACCTCGCTCTGGCCCTCGCCGGTCAGGACGGCGTGGGCGAGCGGGAGCAGCCCGGACGCGACCAGCGCGACGAGGGCGGAGGGCAGCCGGCCGTTGCGGTGCCACGAGAGAGCCGCGGCGAGCAGGTAGCCGAACGCGGCGACGACGCCCCAGTCGCGGTGCGGCCCGAGCGGCGAGAGCAGCGGAAACGCCGCCGCCCAGCCGGCGCAGAGCAGCCAGCCGGCGGGCCACAACCAGCGCTGGCGGGAGAGGAGCTGAAGGGGAGTGGTGGACACCCGTCCATTCCAGTCGGCGGGGAGGCCGACGTCAGCGGGCCCAGGTCGAGACCTGGTGGTCGACTTTTCCCTACCCCGGGCCGGGTGCCACCACCCACCCTTGGTCTGGACCACTGGACGGTGGGCGGGGAGTCCGCGCACACTGGCGCGCATGACGCTCCGACCGCCCGCCGGCCTGGAACTGCACGACCTGGACGTCCCGGACCCGGGGTTGCTGCCGTTCGCCGCCGGCAGCTTCGACTCCATCGGGCCACTGTCCCGGGCGGACTTCCCGCATCGGCACTCGTTCTACGAAATGATCTACGTGACCAAGGGGAGCGGGACGCACGTCGTCGACCTCGCGGAGTACCGGATCGAACCGCCGGCGCTGTACGTGGTGCTGCCCGGGCAGGTGCACCACTGGGCGCGGGCGCGCCAACTCGACGGCTGGGTACTGCTGTTCAACGAGGACTTCCTGCACCGCCACCCGGAGGACCTCGCCCTGCTGCGCGCCCTGGCCGGCACCGCGGTGTCCCGGCCGTCGCGCCAGGGGCACGGCGAACTCTCCCGGCTGCTCACGGAGTTGACCGCCGAGTACCAGGCCGGCCTGGACGGCGGGCTGGGCGTGCTGCAGGCGCTGCTGCACGTGCTGCTGGTGCGGGCGCTGCGGGCGGCCCGGCAGGGCGAGGGCGGGGAGGCGGCGGCCGCGCCGCGTCCGGCGGTGCATCCGCTGGTGGACCGGTTCGCCCGACTGATCGCCGAGGCCGACCGCGCCGACCGCTCGGTGCTCGCGCTGGCCCGCGAACTCGGCGTCTCCGCAGGCTACTTGCACGAGGTGGTGAAGGAGGCCACCGGCCGCACCCCGGCCCGGCTGATCCGCGAGCAGCAGACCCTGGAGGCCAAACGCCTGCTCGCCACCACGGATATGACGATCCGTCAGGTAGCCGTGGCGGCCGGATTCTCCGATCCGGCGTACTTCTGCCGCTTCTTTCGCCGCGAAGTCGGCCGCACCCCGGGGCAGTTCCGTGAGCGCGTGGGATGAAGGGGCGGAGCGTCAACGGCGGGTAAAGCTCGGCTGAGGAATGCACCACGTCCGGCGGCCCCCGTCCATCGACGGCCCGCCCGGCAGGGCCTAGCGTCTGAGGAACCCCACAGCGCGCCGCACGGGGGCACCCGACCTCTCCAGGTGTCATGTCCCAACCACGGGATCCGGGCGTGCGGCGTCCGACGAAGCAGCCGAACGGAGAGCCATGTCCACCCCCCACAACCCCCTGGGCGACCGGCAGATCAGCCGGAAGAGTCTGCTCAAGGCCGCAGCCCTGGCCGGCGCCGTCCCGGTGCTGATCGGCGGCGGCACCGCCCTGGCCCGCGACACCGCCGCGGCCGGCGGCACGTCCGTCCCGCTCACGCCGGACTGCCACGACGGCGACGCGCCCACCGACGCGCAGATCGAAGGCCCCTACTTCAAGCCCGGCTCCCCGCTGCGCACCAACCTGGTCACCCCGGGCACCCAGGGCACCCCGCTGACCGTCAGCGGCTACGTGTTCGGCCGCAACTGCGCCCCCATCTCCGGTGCGCTGCTGGACTTCTGGCAGGCCGACACCAACGGCAACTACGACAACAGCGGCTACACCTTCCGCGGCCACCAGTTCAGCGACGCCAACGGCGCGTACACGCTGACCACGATCATCCCGGGCCTCTACCCGGGCCGCACCCGGCACATCCACGTCAAGGTGCAGGCCCCCGGGCAGTCGATCCTGACCACGCAGCTGTACTTCCCGAACGAGCCGCGCAACGCCACCGACTCCATCTTCGACCCGAAGCTGGTGATGACGGTCCGCCAGGTCGGCAACGGCAGCCAGGCGAGCTTCGACTTCGTGCTCAACGTCAACGGCACGCCGAAGCCGAGCAGCAGCCCGACCGGCAACTCGCCCAGCCCGAGCCCGAGTTCCTCCCCGGGCGGCACCACCACCTGGCAGGTCGGCACCAGCTACAAGGCCGGCGACCAGGTCACCTACAACGGCGTCACCTACGTCTGCATCCAGGCGCACACCGCCTTCGCCGGCTGGGAGCCCCCGAACGTTCCCGCCCTCTGGTCCCGCCGCTGACCGCGCCCACCCCCACGCGGCGCGGTCAGCGGCGCCACTCGCCCGACGGCGGGCTCCGGCCCGCCGGACGGTGACGAGCCATCCGAAGCGGCGGCACGGCCCCACACCCGGGAGGGGAAAACCGGGGGTGCGGCCGTCAACCGTCAAGCGCCGTGGCGGCCCGAGCGCGGGGTGCCCGGGCCGCCACGGCGCACCACCGCCGGGACACCGGGCGACACCGCCCGGGACTCTCGGCGCTTCCCACCCGAAGCAACCCAGTGCCTCCCTCCTCGACCCCCGTAGGCTCGGCCCATGACCGAGCCCCAGCACCTGGTGGTCACCACCACCCACGACGACGAGGACGCCGCTCGCGCCCTCGCCGCCACCCTGGTCTCCGAGCGCCTCGCCGCCTGCGCCCAGGTCCACGCCGTCCGCTCCGTGTACTGGTGGGACGGCGAGGTCCAGGACACCGCCGAATGGCGCGTCGACCTCAAGACCAGAGCCTCCCTCGCGGAACAACTCGCCGACCGGATCGTCGAGTTGCACCCGTACGACACCCCGGAGGTGATCGCGGTGCCGATCACCGCCGGGGCGTCCGGCTACCTGGCCTGGCTGAGCGCGGAGACCGCGGCCCGATAACCCGCTCGCGGCCTGCACTTCCGCGACCCCCGTACCGGGTGCGTCGGATCGAGGCGCGTTCCAACCTTCGCCGTTTTCTCGGTGCACCGCGGCTCCCGGTTGGTCCTGGCCGTCAGGGCAGTGGCTCGCTGTGCCAGCGGGCGAAGGTGCGGCGGCCGTGTTCGGGCAGTTCGGCGCGGCCGGTGGCCCAGAGGAGGGTGGGCCACCGCTCGGTGTGGTCGGGGGACTCGGGGAACAGGCGGGTCAGGGCGCGGTCGCACAGGTCGGCGGGCGGGGCCCAGGGCAGGCCGAGGCCGGAGGTCGCGTCGTGGGTGTGCACCAGGGTCTCCACCACGCCCATCGCGGCGAACCCCTCCGGGTCCGACACCCCGTAGGAGTGGAACGCGCGGGCCTGCGGAGCCGCCGTCCGGACGACGGCCGCCAGCAGTCCGCCGCCGGCCTCCAGTGTCTGCAACAGGCCCGCCGGTCCGACGGCGCGGTCGACGAACACCACACTGGCCGGCCCCTCCGGGCGGTCGCGCTGCCAGCGCAGCGGCACATACCCGTCCAACGGGGGCCGGGCGGGCGCGAGTTGGGCCGCGTAGCTGAACAGCGCGTCCGCCGTGTGCTCCAGGGTCTCCCAGCAGTCCCAGGCCAACCCCCCGGCCGGGACTCCCCAGTCGGCGTCCGGCGCCTCCGCCAGCGCCGCGACCGCGAGGCCCACCGCCCGCTCGACATCCGCCGCCGTGACCACCGTCCGACGCCCCCCGTGTTCCTGTGCCATGGGCGCGACCCTAGCCGACGTCCGGGTGCCGGCGACCCGGAGTTCCTCGCCCGCGACGGCCACGCCGCCTACGTCGCACTCCGGTTCAAGGCCTCCGACGACCAGCGGCGGGTGCAGGCTCGGACGGCGGACTGACAGGCCGTCGCCCGTCGCTAGAATCCCGAACGCCCGTGCGAGCAGTGTGGGCGTTCGGCAGGTTCGGTTCGTTCGGTACATTCGGCAAGGCGGCGGTTACGCAGATGCGGCGATGGGGCAAGCTCGGCAAGGCAGCGCTGATCCTGGGGGTCCTGGGCATCGTGCTGGTGGCCGGCGGGATCGGGTACGGGATTCACCTCGGGCCCCGGCGGGTGGTGATCTCCTCCGGATCGATGCGGCCCACCTACCCGGCCGGTACGGCCGTCGTGGTGACCGCCGTCGAGCCCGGGCAGGTCCGGCGCGGGGACGTGGTGATCCTGCACCACCCCGTCGCGCCCGGCGAGCCGGCCATCTCCGTCCTGAAGCGGGTGATCGCCGTCAGTGGCGACCACGTCTCCCAGTGCGGCGACCAGCCCGTGCAGCTGAACGGCGCGCCGCTCGACGAGCCGTACCTGCATGGCGGGGGCGTCAACGGCTACCGCTGCTTCGACACCACCGTTCCCGACGGCGAGATGTTCGTGCTGGGCGACTGGCGTGCGAACTCGATCGACTCCCGGATGTGGGGCCCGATCCCGCTGGCCACGGTGGAGTCCCGCGACCGGCCCGGCACCGCCCGGACCGTGGGGGTGATCGGCGCGGTGGGCCTGCTCGGCCTGCTGCTCGTGGTGGCGGCCGGCGTCCTCGGCCTGGCGGCCCGCCGCCGGCGCCGCCCGGCGGCGACCGAGTACCCGGCCTGGGCGGCCGTCCCCGCCGAGGGCGCGGCTGTCGGTGACAGGCCCTAGCATCGCGCGCATGCGAGCATCAGGAACCTTCACCGTCGCCGAGTTCACCCCTGTCGCCGTCCCGGCGGCCGACATCGAGACCGCCGCCGGGGTCGGCGTCGCCACCATGCGCAAGCAGTTCGAGGGCGAGATCGCGGGCCGCTCCACCACCCTGTTCACCGCCGCCTACGACCAGGCGGCCGGCGTCGGCACCTACCTCGCCATGGAGTCCTTCGCGGGCCGCCTGCACGACGCCGAGGGGACGTTCAACTTCGCGCACTCCGCCACCACGCTGGGCACCGGCCGCGACGGCGAGTACTTCGTCGTCGTCCCCGGCAGCGGCACTGCGGACCTGGCCGGCATCACCGGCACCGGCGGCATCGTGATCGACGAGGACGGCACCCACCGCATCCACCTCGACTACCAACTCCCGTAGCCGCAAGAGCCGGTGACGGCCGGTGGTGGCGGTCACGACGGGCGGGACCAGTTCGCCTCGACCCGTCGTCGTTCCTCCTCCACCAGGCCGCGCACCACGTCCGTGACCGTCCGGTGCGAGATCTCGGCGAAGCCCTGGAGCCACTCCGCCAGCTCCGCCGGCAGCTCCACCTGCACCCGCCGCTCGCCCTTCGGCATCCCGCTACGCCTCCCGCCGCGCCTTCGCCGCCCAGTCGCACACCACGGGGACGCACTCCTCGGCGAAGTACTCGTAGTCCGCGGCCGTGTTGTACACGTGCGTGGACAGTCGGAAGTACCCCGTCCCGCCGAAGCTGGTGAACGCCGCCTCGACGCCGAACTCCGTTGCCAGCCGGTCCCGCAGGGCGTCCGCCTCCAGCCTGGTCCGGCCCAGCCCGGCCGGCAGCCGGACCAGCCGCAGCGCGTTGACCGGCATGCCGACCTCGGCCGCGGCCGGCTCGCCGGTCGCGGCGGTGAACGACTCGCCGATCAACTCCTCGGCGTAGTCCGCGAGTTCGGTCATGTACTGGCGGGCCTCCGGCCAACCCCACTGGTCGGCGACGAAGTCGAGCGCGGTCGGCGCGGCCAGGTAGCTGGTGGCGTCCACCGTGCCCTGGGTGTCGAAACGGGTCGGGAACGGTTCCTCCGCACCCCAGGAGTCGATCAACGGGTAGAGCGTGTGCCGGAGTTCGCCCCGGGCGACGAGCGCGGCGGTGCCGCGCGGCGCGCAGCCGAACTTGTGCAGGTTGCCGACCCAGGCGTCGCAGTCCAGGCCCGCCCGCGGATCCTCCAGCAGGGCCGGGACGTGCGCGGCGTCCACCAGCAGCGGGATGCCGCGCTCGCGGGCGACCGGGCCGATCAGGTCGATCGGGAGGCGGCGCGCGGTGGCGGAGGTGATCTGGTCGAGCACGATCAGCGCCGTCCGGTCGCCGAGTTGCTCGAGGATCGCGGCCGCGGCCTCCTCCGGCCCCGCCGCCAGCGGCACGTGCGCGGTGCGGACCGTGCCGCCCCAGCGCCGGGCCAGCCGGGCCGCGCCCATGGTGACCGCCCCGTACCCGTGGTCGGTGACCAGCACCTCGCCGCCCGGCCGGTGCGGCAGGCTGTTGTACACGGCGCTCGCGCCCGCGCTGGCGTTCGGCACCAGCGCCGTGAACTCGGCCGGGACGCGCAGGAATTCGGCGATCGCGGCCCGTGCCCGGGCGACCCGGCGGGGGAGCTCCGGGAACCACACCACCGGGGCGCGCTCCATCTCCTCCCGCAGATCCTGCTGGGCGCGCTGCGCGGCCAGCGGCACCGCCCCGAACGAGCCGTGGTTGAGATGCCGCATCGACGTGTCCAGCGACCAGCCGGCGGCGGCCGGCCGCCCGTCCTGGAGCAGCAGCGGCTTGGGGGCGACGACGGTTGTCACAGTCCCTCTTCCTTCTCAGGTCCGGCCGCCCGCGCCCTGACCGGGGGCGGCCTGCTGCCCGATCCTGACACAGCCACCCACCGGCCCTCGCGGGCGGGCCCGGTGGCCCGTTCGGGTGGCTTCCCGTTGCGCCGTCCGGATGCCGCCGAGCGGGTGCCGCATCCTGGTCGCACCCCGACCCGCCCCGTCCCACGGGTGGGCCGCCGCACGAGAACGAGGATCCCCGCATGTTCCAGAAGTCCCGCCCGCCGGCCATCCCCGCCCCGCGCCGCCCGCTCGGCACCGCGCGCCCGACCGTCCGCACCCCGCGGCCGCCGCGCACCCGCCGCGAACGCTGACTGCCGCGAACGCGGACCGCCGGACACCCCGGCGACCGGACACCCCACCGACCGGGCACCCCGCCGACTGGACACCCCGCCGACTGGGCGCCCCACTGACCGGCCCGTCCTCGGCCGACCGTCTCCTGCGGCCGGGGACGGGCCACCAATTCGCGTGTCAGGAAGCGGAGTTGATCCGGGCCGGGTCGACGGTCCAGTGATTGGTCCGCAGCACCCGCCCGGCGAACTCCGTGTCGCGCTCCCCGAGCAGCTCGAACCCCAGCGCCCGGCACAGCCCGTTCGACGCCCCGTTGCCCGTCCCCGGGAACGCGTGCACCAGGCCCCAACGCCCGTCCCGGTCGGCCGATTCGAGCACCTCGCGCACCGCCCGCTTGGCCAGCCCGAGGCCCTGGAACTCCGGCAGCACCATCCAGCCGATCTCGGAGATCGGCACCCCGTCCTCCTCGTGCGGCCACAGCGTCACCGTCCCCGCGACGGCCTCCGGCGGGGCGCCGTCCGGCACGATCATCCGGACCCACCAGTCGTCCGCCGCCGTCCGCTCCGCATCGAGCCGGACCTTCTCCGCGATGCCCTCGACCGGCTGCGGCCCGCCCAACTCGGCCATCATCACCGGGTCGCAGCGCATCCGGAGGTACGCCTCTACGTCGCCCGGCCCGACATCCCGCAGTCGCATCCCGATCGCCCCTCTCCTGTCTGCCTGCAGCTAAGAAACGTACCGGTGGGCTCCGACGCTCCGTACAGTCCGGACACATGACGACGGTCACCACCCGCACAGTCCGCTACCCCGCCGACGGCCTCACCATGGTCGGCCACCTCGCGCTGCCCGCCGGCAGCGGCTGGCGGCCCGCCGTGCTGATCGGCCCCGAAGGGCCCGGGATCAGCGAGTTCCAGCGCCGCCGGGCCGAGGCCCTCGCCGAACTCGGCTACGTGGCGCTGCTGTTCGACATCAACGGCGGCGAGTGGTTCACCGACCCGCAGCAGATGCTGGACCGCGCCCTCCCGCTGCTCGCCGACCCCGAGCGGATGCGCGAGATCGGCCGTGCCGCCCTCGACGTCCTGCGCGCCGAACCCCGCACCGACCCCGACCGGATCGCCGCCATCGGCTACGGCACCGGCGGCGCCATCGCCCTCGAACTCGGCCGCTCCGGCGTCCCGTTGCGCGCCATCGCCACCGTCAACGGCCTCGTCACCGGCCGCCCCGGCGAAGCCGCCAACATCCACTGCCCGGTCTGGGCCGGCGTCGGCTCCGAGGACCCGATCATGCCCGCCGAGCGCCGCGAGGAGTTCACCGCCGAGATGCAGTCCGCGGGCGTCGACTGGCGCCTCACCGTCTACGGCGGCGCCGAACACGCCTTCCACCACCCCACCGCGGGCCTCACCACCCTCCCCGGCGTCGCCCACCACCCCCGCCAGGCCGCCCGCGCCTGGCACGAGGTCGTCGCCCTGCTCACCGAGTGCGTCCCCGTCGCCGGGGGCTCATGACCGGGGGCTCATGACCGCTTGAAGAACCGCAGGTAGCACGCCAGGAACACCAGCACGATCCCGACGTTCAGCATCAACCGGGGCCAGAAGTGCCCCCGGAAGAACGCCACATCCAGCCCGACGATCAGCGCCACCATCGCCAGCACGTACAGCACCTGGCCCAGCTGTCTTCCCATGCTTCCTTTGTACTGCGCCCGCCCGGGCGGGTCACCGGGGGAGCGCCGGGGATCAGGGGCGGACGGCGCCCATGTACGGCATGACGTCGATGGGGACGATCTCGATGTTCTTGCCGGTGCGCGGGGCGTGCAGAAGCTTGCCGTTGCCGATGTAGATGCCGACGTGGTGCAGGTCGTTGTAGTAGAAGAGCAGGTCGCCGGGCTGGATGTCGGACTTGGCGATGCGCTTGCCGGCGTTCCACTGGTCCTGGGAGACGCGGGGGAGGCCGACGCCGCCGGCGCGGAAGGCGGCCTGGGTGAGACCGGAGCAGTCGAAGGCGTTCGGGCCGGTGGCGCCCCAGCCGTAGGGCTTGCCGAGCTGGGCGTAGGCGAAGTCGAGGATCGCCTTGACCTGGCCGGTGGCGGGGCCGGTGTAGGACTGGGGTCGGGACGAACTGCGGGACGCGGCCGGGTCGTTGTCGGCGAGGACGCGGGCCCGGTCGGCGGCCTTGAGACCGTTCAGGACGTTGCTCGCCTCGGCCAGCTTGGCCTTGACCTCGGTCTTCTTGGCGGAGAGCGCGGTGCGGGTCTGCTCCAACTCGGCGAGTTTGGCGGAGGTTTCGGTCCGCTGCTGGTCGATGGACTGCTGCAGCCGCAGTGCGCTGCGCAGTGCCTCGGTCTGCTGGCCGCCGGCCAGGTCCTGGAGGCCGGCCTGTCGCAGGTAGTCGTCGGGGGAGGAGCTGAGCATCAGCTGCACGCTCGGGTCGATCCCGCCGCTGCGGTACTGCTCCGCGGCCAACGCGCCCAGGGTGTCCTGGAGTTGCAGGATCTTCCCCTGCTGGTCGGCCAGCCGCTCCTGCAACTTCCCGGCCTGGTCCTGGAGTTGGCGGGCCTGCTCGTCCATCTTGTTGTACTGCTCGGTGGCCGCCTCGGCGTCCTCGTACAGGTTGTCGACCTTCGCCTTGACCTGGTCGAGGTTGCCGGTGGCGGGTTCGGCCCAGGCCGCGGTGGAGGGCAGCAGGACGGCGGCGCCGGCGGCCGCGCCGAGGACGGCGGTCCGGGTGCGTCCGGCAGGGCGGGGGCGGCGGTGCGTTCCCATCGCTGCGTCTCACTTCTCGGTCGGGGCACCCGCCGTCCGGGCGATCACTACGAGACAACTTAGTAGTTCAGTAGAACGACCGGCAAGCCACCCCCCGCCCACTACGATGAGCCGGACGACAACGGAACGAGGAACGGAACGGCAGTGCGCAGACTCGGCGACCTGGAGGCGGAGATCATGGACCGCCTGTGGACCTGGGGCCGCCCCGCCACCGTCCGCGAGATCGTCGACGACCTCAACCGCTCCCGGCCGCTCGCCTACACCACCGTGATGACGGTTGCCGACATCCTGCACCGCAAGGGCATGCTGCGCCGCGAGAAGTCCGGCCGGGCCTGGAGCTACCGGCCCGCCTGCACCCGCGAGGCGTACAGCGCCGCCCTGATGCGCGACGTCCTCGGCGAGAGCCCCAACCCCACCGGCGCCCTCGCCCACCTCGTCGAACAGCTCACCCCCGCCGAACTCGACGCCCTGCGCGCCGCCCTCGACTCCGTCGACCGCGATCAGACCGATCAGACCGAGCCGACCGGCAGCGGCGAGCAGACCGCCGACCGCGAACGGACCGGCAGCGGCGAACAGGCCGGCAGCGGCAAGCGGGCCGGCAGCGGCAAGCGGGCCGGCAACGGTGAGCCGGGGAGCCCGCGGTGACCGCCGCGCTCGCCCTGCTCGGCTACGCGCTGCTGGTCGGCGTCCTCGCCCCGCTGCCGCTGGCCCGGGCGCACTGGACGCACCGCGCGCCCCGGCTGGCCGTCGCGCTCTGGCAGGGGCTCGCGCTGTCCTTCGTGACGGCGCTGGTGCTGGCCGTCCACCACCTCGCAGTGCCGGGTGGACACCTGCACCTCGGGCTGGCCGGGCTGATGCACCTGTGCGGCGTCGACCATCCCGACGGGCAGGCCCTGGACGGCGGTTGGCGACGGCTGGCACCCGTCGCGGCCGCGCTCTGGCCGCTCGGCCGGTACGCCGCCGTCCTCGCCCGCGCGGCCCGGCACCGCCGACGCCACCGGCAGCTGCTCGACCTGGTCGCCACCCGCGACCCGGAGCTCGGCGCGCACGTCCTCGACCACGACACCCCCGCCGCGTACTGTCTGCCCGGCCGCCGCTCCCGGATCGTGCTCACCCGCGGCGCGCTCGACCTGCTGACGCCCCCGCAACTGGCCGCCGTGCTCGCCCACGAACGCGCCCACGTCACCGGCCGCCACCACCTCGCCCGCACCGCCGCGGACGCCTTCGCCGCCGCGTTCCCGTTCCTGCCGCTGGCCCGGCTGGCCGCCCGGGAGACCCCGCTGCTGCTGGAGATGGCCGCCGACGACCGCGCGGTGCGCCGACACCCGCGCACCGCGCTCGCCGCCGCCATGTACCGGGTGGCCGGCGGGCAGGTCCCGCAGGCCGCGTTCGCCGCCGCCGGCACCGCCGCCCTGCTGCGCGTCCGCCGGCTGCTCGCCCCCGCCGCCGCCCCGCACCCCGCGCTGCGCGCCGCCGCCGTCCTCGCCGCGGCCGCCGCCCCCGTCCTGCCGCTGCTCTTCACCTGCGGCCCGGTGCTGCCCTGAACCCGCGCCCGCCCCGCAACGCGCCGCGCCGCCCGCCCCGCAACGCGTCGCACCGCCCGCCCCGCAACGCGTCGCACCGCCCGCCCCGCAACGCGCCGCGCCGCCCGCCCCGCAACGCGTCGCACCGCCCGCCCCGCAACGCGCCGCGCCGCCCGCCCCGCAACGCGTCGCACCGCCCGCGCTCGGACGCGTCGCACCGCCCGCGCTCGGACGCGTCGCACCGCCCGCGCTCGGACGCGTCGCACCGCCCGCCGGGGGCGGACCCGGGCGGGCGGTGCGGCGCGTTGCGGTGCGGCGACGGCGGCCTACATCGGCTTCGGCTTGATCATCGCGAACGGCGCGCCCTGCGGGTCCGTGACCACCGTCATCCGGCCCGCGACCATGTCGAACGGCGGGGCCAGCACGGTGCCGCCGGCGCGCACCAGGGCGTCCACGGTGGAGTCCACGTCGTCCACCGAGAAGTACGTCAGCCAGTGCGCGGGTGTGCCGGGCGGGTCGTTGGCGAGCAGCGTGACACCGCCGACGTCGCGGCCGCCGACCTTCAGCGACCAGTAGTTGTCCGCGCCCTCCATCGGCTCGATGTCGGCGCCGAACGCGTCGCCGTAGAAGGCGGTGGCCGCCGGGACGTCACTGGTGTGCAGCTCGTTCCAGGTCACCGCGCCGGGCTCGTTGACCACCTTGGCGCCGAAGAACTCGCCCGGCTGCCAGACGCCGAACACCGCGCCCTGCGGGTCGGACGCGATCAGCATCCGGCCCAGCTTGCCGACGTCCATCACCGGCGCCAGCAGCGTGCCGCCCGCCGCGACGATCGCGTCCTGGGTGGCCTGCGCGTCGGTGGTGGCCAGGTAGCTGGTCCACACGGTCGGCGGCTCCGGCATGCCCTCGGGGGCCATCGCCGGGCCGATGCCGGCGACTGCCTTGCCGTCCAGCTCGCAGACCGCGTACCCGCCGAACTCGGCCGGGCCGCGCTTGCCCTGCCAGCCGAACAGGTCGCGGTAGAAGTCCAGCGCCGCCTGCTGGTCCTTCGCCATCAGATCGACCCAGCACGGCGTGCCGGTCGCGTACGGTGTGGTGACTTCGGGCATTTCTCGCTCTTTCCGGTGAGGCGATCCGGTGTACCCCCGACAGTCACCCTCGCGGCCCGCCCCGCGATCCGCCACCGGACGTGCGCCGACGGCGGCCGGGCCGCGCACCCGGCGGGCCGTCCAAGGTATGGACCAAGTCGAGTACTGTCGGGCGTCGTCGCTACGGTGGGAACGTCGCTGACGGACCGTCACTTCCGGAGGGCTGCGCCATGACGCTCACCACCTGCTCCCACTCCGCCACGCCCGCCGACGGCCGTACGACACCCGGGCCCGCGGCGCCGTGCGACGAGGTCACCGGCCAGCTGCTGCGCACCCTCGCGGCGGCCCGGCCGGGCGGACGCATCCTGGAACTGGGCACCGGCACCGGCGTCTCCGCCGGTTGGCTGCTGGAGGGGATGGACGCGGACGCCACCCTGCTCAGCGTCGAACAGGACCCCGTGGTGGCGGCGGTCGCGGCCGCGCACCTGGGCGCGGACCCGCGGCTGGAGCTGGTGGTCGGCGACGGCGCCGAACTGATCGACGCGCTGGCCGGCCGCCGCTTCGACCTGATCTTCGCGGACACCCGGCCCGGCACGTTCCACCACCTCGACCGGACGCTCGACCTGCTGGCCACCGGCGGCCAGTACCTGGTCGACGACCTGCTCCCGCAGCGGAACTGGCCCACCGACCACGCCCGCGCCGTCCGCACGCTGATCGACCGGCTCACCACCGACCCCCGCCTGCACACCACCTACCTGGACTGCTCCACCGGCCTGCTGCTCGCCACCCGCCGCCGCTAGGGCCGCCCAGGGCCGATGGGCCGGACGGGGGAGTGCGGGCGTGGGGGCGGGGGACGCCGATCGTGCCGGTGCCTACGGTGGCGGGCATGTGGCACGACATGTTCCAGGCAGGGATCTCGTACAGCGAGAAGACGCTGCGCACCGTGCTGGTCTACCTGGCGCTGCTCGTGCTGCTGCGGCTGATCGGCAAACGCGGCCTCGCCCAGCTGAACACCTTCGACCTGGTGGTCATGCTGCTGCTGTCGAACGTGGTGCAGAACGCGGTGATCGGCAACGACAACTCGCTGGTCGGCGGCCTGTACGGGGCACTGGTGCTGCTGCTCACCGACTGGGTGCTGGTACGGCAGGCCGCCCGCTGGGACTGGTTCAACCGGCTGCTGGACGGCACGCCGACGGTGCTCGGCCGGGACGGCGCGTACGACCGGCGGGAGGTCGCCCGGCAGGGCATCCGGGTGCCGGACCTGGACGTGGCGATCCGCCACCAGGGCGGCGACTCCGTCGAGGAGACCTCGCTGATCGTGCTGGAACCCGGCGGCACCCTGCTGGTGCGGCTGAAGGACGGCGACCAGGTCGCCGACAAGAACGACGTGGCGGCGCTCAGGGCCGTGCTGGCCGCCATCGAGGCGCGACTGCCCGCCACCGGCTGACCGTTCTGTCCCGATTTGGGGCGTCCTGATGCAGACATTGACGAATCCTTAACGGCAGGCGTTAACGCCGTCCAGGCCTTCGATTCGATCACCCGCACCCGCTCTGGCCTGCGGAAATGTGGTCAGTCCGACCATCGGACGGGCTGCTTGTCTTAACGGCGATGACGCATACGCTCCCGTGCTGTGTTCAACCTCCCCCAGGCGCTCAAGCGCCTCGTGATCGGCCGCGCCATGCGCAGCGAGGAGCTCGGCGAGACGCTGCTCCCCAAGCGGCTCGCGCTGCCGATCTTCGCCTCCGATCCGCTCTCCTCGGTGGCCTACGCGACCGGCGAGATCCTGCTCGTCCTCACCGTCGGCGGCACCGCCTTCCTCTACCTCACCCCCTGGGTCGGGCTCGGCGTGATCGGCCTGATGGCCGTGGTGGTGATGTCCTACCGGCAGGTGGTGCACGCCTACCCCAGCGGCGGCGGCTCCTACGAGGTGGTCTCCCGCAACCTCGGCGCCAACTCCGGCCTGGTGGTGGCCGCTTCGCTGCTGGTCGACTACGTGATGACGGTCGCCGTCTCGGTGGCCTCCGGCGTCGACAACATCATCTCCGCGTTCGGCTCGCTCGCCGAGTACCGGGTGGCGCTGGCCGTCGGCTTCGTCGCGCTGCTCACCGCGATGAACCTGCGCGGCGTCCGCGAGTCCGGCCGGGCCTTCGCCGCCCCCACCTACCTGTTCATCGGCGGCATCCTGCTGATGGTCGTCACCGGCCTGATCCGCCTGGCCTTCGGCGACAATCCGCAGGCCCCCACCGCCGCCCTCGGCGTCGCCGCCGTCGACGGCAAGGACACCCTCCAGGGCCTCGGCCTGCTGATGCTCGGCCTGCGCGCCTTCGCCTCCGGCTGCACCGCGCTCACCGGCGTCGAGGCGATCTCCAACGGCGTCCCCGCGTTCCGTGCCCCCAAGTCCCGCAACGCCGCCGCCACCATGACCGTGATGGGCGTCGTCGCCGTGGTGATGTTCGCCGGCGTCACGCTGCTCGCGCTCACCTCGCACGTCCACTACGTCGAGGACGCCTGCCGGTTGACCGGCCTGGCCGGCGACTGCCACTCGTACACCCAGCAGACCGTGATCGCGCAGCTCGCCGCGACCGTCTTCGGCGGCTCCGACACGCTGCTGTTCTACTTCATCCAGGCCGTGACCGCGCTGGTGCTGATCCTCGCCGCGAACACCGCCTTCAACGGCTTCCCGCTGCTCGCCTCGATCCTCGCCCAGCACCGCTACCTGCCGCGCCAACTCCACACCCGCGGCGACCGGTTGGCCTTCTCCAACGGCATCATCGCGCTGGCCGTGGTGGCCGGCGGACTGCTCTGGTTCTACAAGGCCGACGTCACCAGCCTGATCCACCTGTACATCCTCGGCGTGTTCACCTCGTTCACGCTCTCCCAGATCGGCATGGTCCGGCACTGGAACCGGGCCCTCGCCACCGAGACCGACCCGGCGGTGCGGGCCGGCGCGCAGCGCTCGCGCCTGATCAACGGCCTGGGCGCCGTCACCACCGCGCTGGTGCTGGTGATCGTCCTGATCACCAAGTTCACCCAGGGCGCGTGGCTGGCCGTGGTCGCCGCGCTGCTGCTCTGGCTCACCATGCGCGGCATCCGCCGCCACTACGACGCCGTCGCCGCCGAACTCGCCGTCGAGGACGTCGCCGCGGAGAGCTCCCGTCCGGGCCAGGTCCACGCCGTGGTGCTGGTCTCCAAGCTCCACAAGCCGACCCTGCGCGCCCTCGGCTACGCGGAGGCCTTCCGCCCGGACACCGTCGAGGCCGTCACCGTGGACGTCGAGCCGGAGGCCACGGCCGACCTGCGGGCGCAGTGGGACGCCAGCGGCCTGGACGTTCCGCTCCGGGTGCTGGCATCGCCCTTCCGCGAGATCACCAAGCCGGTCGTCGCCCATGTCCGCGAGCTGAAGGCCGAGCGGCCCGGCGACGCGGTGGCCGTGTTCATCCCCGAGTACGTCGTCGGCCGCTGGTGGGAGAACTTCCTGCACAACCAGTCGGCGCTGTGGCTGAAGAGCCGGCTGCTGTTCACCCCCGGCGTGATGGTGATCTCGGTGCCCTGGCAGCTGACCTCGGCGAGCCGCCGCACGGGCCGTCCGGCGGGGCGGGCGCCGGGCGCGGTCCGGCGCGGCGAGCCCACGAGGGGGCGGTAGCGCCGCGGAGCCCCCGACGCCCCCGGGGGCTGTCGGGGGCTCGACTGCGAGGTTTGGTGCACCCCTGTTCACCTAGACTTGTCCGGGTTGTCACGTTTCAGATGCCTTAGGTTGACTGACGGGGAACCCAGGACAAGGACCGTATGGCCGTGATCACCGATTCCGACACCGCGTTGTTCCGTGCCCGACCCGCCTCCCCGCCGCGGACGCTGGTGGATGTGCTGGCGGCGACGGCGGCCGCGTTCCCGCAGGAGCCCGCGCTGGACGACGGGCGGGTGACGTTGAGCTATGCCGCCCTGCTGGGCGAAGTCGAGCGGACGGCACGGCAGTTGGGGGACGCCGGGGTCGGGCTGGGGGACCGGGTCGGGGTGCGGGTGCCGTCGGGCGGCAACGAGCTGTACGTGGCGATCCTGGGGGTGCTCGCGGCGGGGGCGGCGTACGTGCCGGTGGACTTCGAGGACCCGGACGAACGGGCCGAGCTGGTCTTCGGCGAGGCGGACGTCAACGCAGTGATCGGCGCGGACCTGCGGCTGGAGAAGGTGAAGCCGTCGGGGCACGGGGCCGGGAGCCCGACGCCGGAGCACGACGCGTGGATCATCTTCACGTCCGGTTCGACGGGCCGGCCCAAGGGCGTCGCGGTGACGCACCGCAGCGCGGCGGCGTTCGTGGACGCCGAGGCGGCGATGTTCCTCCAGGACGAGCCGATCGGGCCCGGGGACCGGGTGATGGCGGGGCTGTCGGTGGCGTTCGACGCGTCCTGCGAGGAGATGTGGCTGGCGTGGCGGCACGGCGCGTGCCTGGTGCCGGTGCCGCGTGCGCAGGTGCGCAGCGGGGCGGACCTGGGGCCGTGGCTGGCCGAGCAGGAGATCACCGTCATCTCGACCGTGCCGACGCTGGCGGCGCTGTGGCCGGCCCGGGCGCTGAACGAGGTGCGGCTGCTGATCTTCGGCGGCGAGGCGTGCCCGCCGGAACTCGCCGAGCGGCTGGTCACCGAGGGCCGCGAGGTGTGGAACACCTACGGCCCGACCGAGGCGACGGTCGTCGCGTGCGGGGCGCTGCTCACCGGCGCGCAGCCGATCCGGATCGGACTGCCGCTGGACGGCTGGGAGTTGGCGGTCGTCGACGAGGCCGGCGCGCCGGTGCCGATGGGCGGCAGCGGGCAGCTGGTGATCGGCGGCGTCGGCCTGGCCCGGTACCTGGACCCGGTGAAGGACGCCGAGAAGTACGCGCCGCTGGCCTCGCTGGGCTGGGAACGGGCGTACCGCAGCGGCGACCTGGTGCGGGCCGAGCCCGAGGGGCTGGTGTTCCTGGGCCGGGCCGACGAGCAGATCAAGCTGGGCGGCCGGCGGATCGAACTGGGCGAGGTCGACGCGGCGCTCCAGGCGCTGCCCGCCGTGTCCGGCGCGGCGGCCGCCGTCCGGACGGCACGCGGCGGCAACCAGCTGCTGGTCGGCTACCTGGTGGTCCAGGACGGCTTCGACCGGGACGCGGCCGTGGCCGCGCTGCGGGCCGAACTGCCCGCCGCGCTGGTGCCGCTGCTCGCCCCCGTCGACCACCTGCCGACCCGGACGTCCGGCAAGGTCGACCGGGACGCGCTGCCCTGGCCGCTGCCCGACCTGGAGACCTCCGGCCCCGCCGCACAGCTGTACGGCACCGAGGCGTGGCTGGCCGAGCAGTGGACGCAGATCCTCGGCGCCCCGGTGCGCGGCGCGGACGACGACTTCTTCGCGATCGGCGGCGGCTCGCTCGCCGCCGCCCAACTGACCACCCTGCTGCGCGGCCGCTACCCGGCCGCCTCGGTGCTCGACATCTACCAGCAGCCGACGCTGCGCAAGCTGGCCCGACTGCTGGAGAGGTCCGCGCAGTCCGCGGGCCCGGCCCGCACCGTCGAACCGACGCCGCGCCGCGCCCAGCTGCTGCAACTGCTGCTGATGCTGCCGCTGGCCACCCTCACCGGACTGAAGTGGTCGCTGGCGCTGGCCGCCCTCGGCACCGTGCTCAACCTGCTCGGCGACTACCCGTGGGCGCCCACCGCGCCCTGGTGGCTGCTCGCGGCCGGCGCGGCGCTGCTGTACTCGGCGCCCGGCCGGCTGGCGATCGCCGCCGGCGGCGCCCGGCTGCTGCTGCGCGGCGTCGGCCCGGGCAGCTACCCGCGCGGCGGCAGCGTGCACCTGCGGCTGTGGACGGCGGAGCGGCTGGCGGAGGCGTCGGGCGCGGTGCAGCTGTCCGGGTCGTGGCTGGTCAGGTACGCGCGGGCACTGGGCTGCCGGGTCGCCCCGGACGTCGACCTGCACGCGCTGCCGCCGGTGACCGGCCTGCTGCGGCTCGGCAAGGGCTGCTCGATCGAGAACGAGGTGGACCTGTCCGGCCACTGGCTGGACGGCGACCGGCTGGAGATCGGCGCGCTGCGGATCGGCGCGGGCGCCGTGGTCGGCACCCGCTCGACGCTGCTGCCCGGCGCGAAGATCGGCAAGCGGGCCGAGGTCGCGCCCGGCTCCGGCGTCACCGGCCACGTCCCGACCGGCCAGCGCTGGGCCGGCGCGCCCGCCGTGAAGACCGGCAAGGCCGAACGCGGCTGGCCCAAGCAGCGCCCGCCGCGCACCCTGCGCTGGTCGGCCGTCTACGGCGCCACCGGCTTCGTGCTGTCCGCGCTGCCGCTGCTGTCCGCGCTGCCCGCCCTGCTGATCGCCGCGCAGTTCGTGCACCCCGGCGACAGCCTGGCGCAGGCCCTGAAGGGCGCGCTGCTCGCCCTCGTCCCCGCCACGCTCGCCTACGGGCTGGCGTACGCCGCGAAGGTGCTGATCGGGGTCCGGCTGCTGTCGCGGGGGCTGCGCACCGGCTACCACCCGCTGCACGGCCGGATCGGCTGGCAGGCGTGGACGGTCAGCCAGCTGATGGACCTGGCCCGGGAGACGCTGTTCCCGCTGTACGCAGCGCTGATCACCCCGGTGTGGCTGCGGCTGCTCGGCATGCGGGTCGGCAAGGGCGCCGAGGTGTCGACCGTCCTCGCGCTGCCCAGCCTGACCACGGTCGGCGACGGGGCGTTCCTCGCCGACGACACCCTGATCGCCCCGTACGAGCTGGGCGGCGGCTGGGTGCGGATCGGGCGGGCCGAGATCGGCGAGCGGGCGTTTCTCGGCAACTCCGGCATGACGGCGCCCGGCCGGGCCGTCCCGGACCGGGGCCTGGTCGGGGTGCTGTCGGCGACGCCGAAGAAGGCCAAGCGCGGCAGCTCCTACCTGGGCATGCCGCCGGTCAAGCTGCCCCGGGCCGCCGACACCGCCGACCTGGCGCTCACCTACGAGCCCCCGGCCCGGCTGCGCTGGGCGCGCGGGGCGACCGAACTCGGCCGGATCGTCCCCGTGCTGGCCTCCGCCGCACTGGCCGTGCTGACCGCCGCCGCGCTGTGCGCGCTCGACCGGCCGCTGCTGTCCGGACTGGTCCTGCTGGCCGCCGGCCTGGTCGCCTGCGCCGTCTCCGCCGCCGCGAAGTGGCTGCTGGTCGGCCGCTTCCGGGCCGTCGAGCACCCGCTGTGGTCCGCCTTCGTGTGGCGCAACGAGCTCGCCGACACCTTCACCGAGGTGCTGGCCGTGCCCTGGCTGGTCGGCCGCGTCGCCGGCACGCCCCTGATGACGCTGTGGCTGCGCTCGCTCGGCGCCCGGATCGGGCGCGGCGTGTGGAGCGAGAGCTACTGGCTGCCCGAGGCCGACCTGGTCACCCTCGGCGACGGCGTCAGCATCAACCGGGGCTGCGTCCTGCAGACGCACCTCTTCCACGACCGGATCATGCGGCTGGACACGGTGGAGCTCCGCGCCGGATCCACCCTGGGCCCGGGCGGGATCGTGCTGCCCGGCAGCACCGTCGGCGAACGCGCCACCCTCGGCCCGGCGTCCCTGGTGATGCGCGCCGAGACGGTGCCCGCCGACACCCGCTGGCTCGGCAACCCGATCGAGGCCTGGCAGCAGGAGGACGCGCAGCAGGAGGACGCGCACCAGGAGGACACGCAGCAGGAGGACGTGCAGCAGGAGGACACGCACCGGTGAGCGCCGACCCGTACTTCCCCCGCAACGGGGACCCCCGCTACCGCGCCCACCGCTACGAACTCGCCCTCGACTACCGGCCCGGCCCCAACCGGCTGGCCGCCTCCGCCCGGATCTCCGCCATAGCGGGACCGGAGCCGCTGCGCGAGTTCACCCTCGACCTGGCCGCGTTCCGGCTCGGCAAGGTCCTCGTCGACGGCCGGCCCGCGCACTACGCGCACCGCGACGGCAAACTGCGGATCAAACCCGCCAAGGCCCTCGCCGCCGGCGCGCACTTCACCTGCGAGGTGCACTGGTCCGGCAACCCGCGCCCGGTCCGCAGTCCGTGGGGCGGCGTCGGCTGGGAGGAGATCGAGGACGGCGCCCTCGTCGCCTCCCAGCCGATCGGCGCGCCGTCCTGGTTCCCGTGCAACGACCGGCCCGCCGACAAGGCCGCCTACCAGCTGACCGTCACCACCGCGACCCCGTACACCGTCGTCACCGGCGGACGGCTGCTCAGCCGCACCACCCGCTCCTCCGCCACCACCTGGGTCTACGAACAGCCCGCGCCCGCCGCGTCCTACCTGGTCGGGCTGGCGATCGCCCCGCTGCGCGAGTTCCCGCTGACCGAACGCGTCCCCGGGACCGTCCCGCAGATCGCCTGGGTGCCGCTGGCGCTGCAGGCCGCGTTCGAGCACGACTTCGGCCGGCAGCCGCAGATGATGAGCCTGTTCGAGGAACTGTTCGGCCCGTACCCGTTCGGCGAGTACACCGTCGCCGTGGTCGACGAGGAACTCGACGTCCCCGTCGAGGCCCAGGGCATGGCCACCTTCGGCCGCAACCACGTCGACGGGCAGCGCGGCTGGGAACGCCTGGTCGCCCACGAACTCGCCCACCAGTGGTTCGGCAACAGCGTCACCATCGCCGACTGGCGGCACATCTGGCTCAACGAAGGCCTCGCCAAGTACGCCGAATGGCTGTGGTCCGAGCGCACCGGAGGCCCCACCGCGCAGGCCAGGGCCGCCGACGCCCACCGCCAACTGCGCGGCCTGCCCCAGGACCTCGCCATCGGCGACCCCGGCAAACGGCACATGTTCGACGACCGGGTGTACGAACGCGGCGGCCTCACCGTGCACGCCCTGCGCAGCGCCCTCGGCGACGCCGCGTTCTTCCGCCTGCTGCACGGCTGGGCCACCGCCCACCGGCACTCCGTCGTCACCACCGACGACTTCGCCGCCCACGCCTCGCACTACACCGACCGCCCGCTGCGCCCGCTGCTCGACGACTGGCTGTTCCGGCACGCACTGCCCGACCTCCCCGAGCTCTGACGGTTCGTGACCTGATGTACTGACCCCATGGCCGCGAAGCCACCGTCGGTTGTCGAAGTCTTCGGAGGAACGAGGAACATGAGCACGCACTACGACGTGGTCGTCCTGGGCGCCGGCCCCGGCGGCTACACCGCCGCCGTCCGCGCCTCCCAGCTCGGTCTGCGCGCCGCCGTGATCGAAGCCAAGTACTGGGGCGGCGTCTGCCTGAACGTCGGCTGCATCCCCTCCAAGGCGCTGCTGCGCAACGCCGAGCTCGCGCACACCGTGCTGAAGGAGGCCGACCTGTTCGGCATCCGGGTCGAGGGCAAGGTGTCCTTCGACTACGGCAAGGCGTTCAGCCGCTCCCGGCAGGTCGCCGACGGCCGGGTCAAGGGCGTCCACTACCTGATGAAGAAGAACGACATCACGGAGTACGACGGCTGGGGCACCTTCGTCGACGACCACACCCTTCAGGTCGCGCTGCGCGGCGGCGGGTTCGAACTGGTCACCTTCGACCACTGCATCATCGCCGCGGGCGCCACCACCCGGCTGCTGCCGGGCACCTCGCTCAGCGAGCGGGTCGTCACCTACGAGGAGCAGATCCTCACCGAGCAGCTGCCGGAGTCGATCATCATCGCGGGCGCCGGCGCGATCGGCGTCGAGTTCGCGTACGTGCTGCACAACTACGGCGTCAAGGTCACCATCGTCGAGTTCCTGGACCGCATGGTGCCGCTGGAGGACGCCGACGTGTCCGCCGAACTCGCCAAGCAGTACCGCAAGTTGGGCATCCAGGTGCTGACCTCCACCCGGGTCGACGCGATCGACGACTCCGACCCGAACAAGCCGGTCCGGGTCACCGTCACCCGCGACGGCAAGCAGGAGGTGCTGGAGGCCGACAAGGTCCTGCAGGCGATCGGCTTCGCGCCGCGCACCCAGGGCTACGGCCTGGAGGTCACCGGCGTGCAGCTCACCGAGCGCGGCGCGATCGCCGTGGACGGCCGGGGCCGCACCAGCGTCGACCACATCTTCGCGATCGGCGACGTCACCGCGAAGCTGATGCTGGCGCACGCCGCCGAGGCGATGGCCGTGGTCGCCGCCGAGACCATCGGCAAGCACGAGACCATGGAGATCGACTTCGTGATGGTCCCGCGCGCCACCTACTGCCAGCCGCAGGTCGCCTCGTTCGGCTACACCGAGGCGCAGGCCCGCGAACTCGGCCACGACGTCAAGGTGCAGAAGTTCCCGTTCACCGCGAACGGCAAGGCGCACGGCCTCGGCCAGCCCGTCGGCTTCGTCAAGGTGATCTGCGACAACGCCCACGGCGAGCTGCTCGGCGCCCACCTGATCGGCCCCGAGGTCACCGAGCTGCTGCCCGAGCTGACGCTCGCCCAGCAGTGGGACCTCACCGTGCACGAGGTCGGCCGCAACATCCACGCCCACCCGACGCTCGGCGAGGCCGTCAAGGAGGCCGTGCACGGCCTGGCCGGCCACATGATCAACATGTAGTTCCCCTGTTCGGGTGAGCCCGGCCCGCCCCGGCGTCCTCCGTCCACCGACGGAGGACGCCGGGGCGGTACGTTCTCCGTCCACCACCCCCCCCGGACGCGAGGAGTCGGCCCGCATGGACGTCCCGTACCTGACGGTCGAGGAGCGCACCGAGATCGGCCGCGCCGCCCGCAAGCACGCCCCGCGCTCCACCGTCGGCCACTGGCGGGCCGCCGCCGACCGCCCCGACCCGCTCGACGTGCTGCGTGCGCAGGCCGCCGACCGGGTGCCCGAACTCGTCCCGATCCGCAATGGCCGGATGGCCGCCTCCCCGTTCGCGTTCCTGCGCGGCGCGGCCGCCGTGATGGCGAACGACCTCGCCACCGTCCCCACCAGCGGCCTCACCGTCCAACTCTGCGGCGACGCCCACCTGGTCAACTTCGGGCTGTTCGCCTCGCCCGAACGCGCCCTGGTGTTCGACCTCAACGACTTCGACGAGACCCTGCCCGGCCCGTTCGAATGGGACGTGCAGCGGCTCGCCGCCAGCCTTGCCGTCGCCGCCCAGGAGAACGGCGAGAGCCCCGAGGACGCCCACCAGGTGGTGCTGGACGCCGTCCGCGCCTACCGCGAACACCTCCGCGAACTCGCCCGCCTCGGCGAACTCGCCGTCTGGTACCGGCGCATCGACGCCCAGCGCCTGGCCGACGCCCTCAAGGGCAAGCCCCGCCGCCGGATCGAGGCCGACCTCGCCGCCGCCCGCCGCCGCGACAGCCTCCAGGCCGCCGGCAAGCTCACCGAGACCACCGCGAGCGGCCGCCGCCGCTTCAAGGACCAGCCCCCGCTGGTCGAACACATGGGCTTCGACACCGACGAGGTGCGCGGCCTGCTCACCGACTACGCCGACAGCCTCCCCGACGACCGCCGCCGCCTGCTCGACCGCTACCGCTTCGTGGACGTCGCCCGCAAGGTGGTCGGCGTCGGCAGCGTCGGCACCCGCTGCTACATCGTGCTGCTGGAAGGACGGGACGCCGCCGACCCGCTGATCCTCCAGGTCAAGGAGGCCCTGGCGTCCGCCCTCGAACCCCACCTGGCGCCCTGTCGGTACCGGCACCACGGCGAGCGGGTGGTCGCCGGGCAGCGGCTCATCCAGGCCACCAGCGACATCTTCCTCGGCTGGATGACCGGCCCCGCCGACCGCCACTTCTACTGGCGTCAACTGCGCGACATGAAGGGCTCCGCGGAGGTCGGCGCCATGGCCACCCGCGCCCTCCGCGCCTACGCGGCGCTCTGCGGCACCGCCCTGGCCCGCGCCCACGCCCGCTCCGGCGACCGCATCGCCCTCGCCGCCTACCTCGGCCGCGGCGACACCTTCGACCGCGCGATCGCCGCCTTCGCCCACCACTACACCCAGCTCAACGCCGCCGACCACACCCGCCTCACCGAAGCCGTCGCCACCGGCGAGGTCCAGGTCCAGGACGCCTGACCCCCACCGGCCGGCACTAGCGCAGGACCGGGCGGCCGGATTCCAGGTGGGCGAGGAGGCGGGCGCCGTGGACGCCCGGGGCGTCGAAGCAGCCGTCGTCCTCGTCCTGGTCGGTGCGGAGGAGGGCGGGGAGGAGGATCTCGGCGGCGGGCGGGGTGGCGAGGTCGTCGCGGTCCAACTCGGCCAGGGCGTAGGGCGGGGCGAGGACGGGGCCGGTCAGGGCGCCGGTGATCTCGTCGGGGAAGAAGCCGGCGGACAGGACGGTGACGCCCGCGTGCAGGTCGCCGCCGATCATCACCAGCTTGTCCGTCATGTGGCCGACGAACGCGCCGACCCGGACGGTGCCGCGGACCAGCAGCTTGGCGTCGCCGCCGAGGTAGATCGCGCCGGCGGTGAGGTCGCCGAGGACGACCAGCGCCGGGCAGCCGTCGTCCACGTTGAGGATCGCGCCGGTCACCTCCAGGTCGCCGTCGATCACGAACCCGGTGCCGTACGGCTCGGTCGCGTCCAGGTCGAGCGGGCCGGTGACGGTCAGGCTGCCGGAGTGGACGTCGTAGGTCTCGTCATAGAGGTTCTGGTAGCTGCTCAGAGGCAGTCCGCGGCTCTCGAAGAGCGCGCCGGATTCGTCCCAACTGTGGGGCGTGGCAGTGATGTTCATGGCGCGGAGTCTGCCACGCGGCACTGTCGGCGGAGGCTTCGGAGTGCTCTCGGAGTGCTCTCGGAGCGGGCCCTGGTGTTCTTGTCTCACACCGCACCGGCCGACCGGACGGGCGGAGGGAAACACACCGAGGAGCACACCATGGCGAACGTCCTGAACCTGCAGAAGATGATCACCGTCGAGGGTGGCAAGACCGAGCCCGAGGAGTCCTGGAGCATCTCCTCTTGCGACTCGCACAGCTGCTGATCCGTAGAGGCCTTCGGGGCCTCGGCGGCGCACTGCCGCCATGCCGCGCCGGCCGATCGGCCGGGCGGACGAAGCACATACCGCAGAGGAGCACACCATGGCGAACGTCCTGAACCTGCAGAAGATGATCATCGCCGAGGGCGACGCGACCAAGGACCAGGAGTCCATCAGCGTCTCGTCCTGCGACTCGCACAGCTGCTGACCCGCAGCGGTCTTCCGAAGTCCGGCGGCGCACTGCCGCCGCACCGCGCCGGCCGACCGGTCGGGCGGACGAAGTACACACCGCAGAGGAGCACACCATGGCGAACGTCCTGAACCTGCAGAAGATGATCGTCGTCGAGGGCGGCCCGATCGACGACCAGGAGGCCGTCAGCCTCTCGTCCTGCGACTCGCACAGCTGCTGACCGAAGAGGTCTCCCGGGCCCCGGCGAAGCGCTGCCGCCGGGGCCCACCCCTTGCCTCCGCACCATCCGTCCGGAAGGGAAACACCCGTGCTCTCCTGGCAATCGCTCCAGTACTACCTCCAGTTCGACCGCCGCTGGTACGAGACTGCCGACCGCCACCGCCCCGACCCGGCGCACCTCGCGGCCTTCCGTGAACTCGTCCCGGACGGCTGGGCGACCCGCCGGCGCGGCCTGTGGTTCATGGCCGACCCGCCGGGCCGCAACACCCCCGCACAGGGGTGGAAGCTGCACGTCACCGCGGAGGCGGCGGAGAGCGAGGAGGTACTGCGGCTCGCCCTGCCGGTGCTGTTCGCGCACAACGCGGCGTTCAAGTTCCTGATCGACCCGTGGTCGGTGGCCCTGACCAGCGGCAAGACCTTCTCCCGGACCGCCAGCGGCAAGTTCATCACGGTCTACCCGGCCGACGACGCCGAATTCCACGCGGTGGGCAAGGGGTTGGCCGAAGCGCTGGAAGGCCGCAGCGGCCCGTACATCCTCTCCGACCGGCGCTGGCCCGGCTCGACGGCCGTCTACTACCGCTACGGCGGCTTCTCCGCGATCAAGCGGCTGCGGGCCGACGGCATCAACGACCTGATGATCGCCACCCCCGACGGCACCCTGGTCCCCGACGTCCGCAACCCGTACTTCGAGTCGCCGGCGTGGGTCACCGACCCGTTCCCGCCCGAGGAGGCCGAGGGGGGAAGCGCGCTGAACGGGCGGTACCTGCCGACGTCCGCGCTGATGTTCGGCAACCGGGGCGGCGTCTACCTGGCCACCGACCGGGAGACCGGCGCGGAGGTGGTGCTCAAGGAGGCCCGCCCGGGCGTGCTGGTCGGGCGGCCCGGACGGGCGGCCGTCGAAGTGCTGGAGAAGGAGTACCAGGTGCTGTCGGAGCTCGCCGACACCGGGTACTACGTGAAACCGCTCGACTTCTTCCACGAAGGCGGCCACGCCTTCCTGGTCGAGGAGTACATCGACGGCCCGCACTACAGCCGCCACTGCATCACCACCAACCCCGTGATCACCGGCAAGTTGGACGGGGACAGCCTGCGCGCCTACTACCGCACGCAGCGCGACGTGTGGCGGCAGATCGCCGAAGGCATCGCCGCCGCCCACCGCCGCGGCATCCTGCTCGGCGACCTCTCGTACACCAACGTGCACATCACCAAGGACGGCCGGGCCGTGCTGCTCGACCTGGAGGCCGCCGTCCGCGAGGGCGTCGACCCGCACCTCGGCGTGCACACCGTCGGCCTCGCCAGCCCCCGGCTGCGCGCCACCAACCGCTACGACCGCGCCAACGACTGGCACTGCCTCGGCGCGCTGATCTTCTCCTCGATCATGGTGGTCAACAACATCACCGGCTTCCACCGCCCCGCCCAGGACCGGTTCCTCGACGCGCTCACCGAGGACCTCGCGCTGCCCGCCGAACTCTCCTCACTGATCCGGGACTTGACTGACCCGGAGGCCGTGGACGGCGACTTCGACCCGGACGAGCTGCTGAAGCGGATCGACGCCCTGCCGTTCGACGACCCGGCGCTGTGGACGTCCCCCGTCCCGCTCGCCGAGCCCGCCACCCGCCGCTACCGCGACCCCGAGGCCGTGCCCGGGCTGCGGGACGCCGACCTCGCCGCCACCGTCGAAGGCATCGCCGCCGAGATCGAGGCCGCCGCCGACGCGCAGCGCGCCGACCGGCTGTTCCCCAGCAACCCGCTGGTCCACCAGACCAACCCGCTCTCCCTCGCCTACGGCGCCACCGGCATCCTGTACGGCCTGCACCGGCTGCGCGGCAGCGTGCCCGACCGGCTGCTCGGCTGGACGCTCGCCAAGGACGTCGACCCCACCGCGTACCCGCCCGGCCTGTACCTCGGCCAGTCCGGCCTGGCCTGGGCGTTCGACGCGCTCGGCCACCCCGCCGTCGCCCGCGCGCTGATGGCCTCCGCCCGCCGCCACCCGCTGCGGCACGCCCTGCCCGGCGTCCTGCACGGCACCGCCGGCCACGGCCTCGCCGCCCTGAACCTGTGGCACCGCCAGCACGACCCCGAACTGCTCGCCGACGCCGTCGCCGACGGCGAACACCTCGCCGCCACCGCCGTGCACGGCCCCGACGGGCCGCACTGGCCGCAGGCCACCCCCGGCGACGACCGGCTCCGCACCCGGCTCGGCCACGGCCACGGCGCCAGCGGCATCGCCCTGTTCCTGCTCTACCTGCACCTCGCGACCGGCGAGGAACGCTGGTACACCCTCGGCCGCGCCGCACTCGGCCACGACCTCGCGCACGCCGGCCCGCTCCCCGGCGGCACCCTCGCCTTCCCGTCCCACGGCGGGCCCGCCGAAGGCCGCACCATCCTGCGCAACTACTGGGACGAGGGCACCGCCGGCGTCTCGGTCGCCGTCGTCCGCTACCTCGCCGCCCGGCCCGACGACGAACTCGCCGCCGTCGCCGAGGAACTGCTGCTCGACTCGGCCCGCCGCTACGCCGTCTTCCCGCACCTCGCGCACGGGCTCGCCGGACTCGGCAACGTCCTGCTCGACGCGGGCGAACTGCTCGGCGAACAGCGGTGGCTGGACGAAGCCCGCCGGGTCGCCGACGGCATCCTGCTCAGCCGGATCGAACAGGACGGCGAGATCCCCGGCGGCGTCGGCTTCCCCGGCGAACAGGCCCTGCGGGAGAGCTGCGACCTGGCCACCGGCTCGATCGGCATCGCGCTCTTCCTCGACCGGCTGCGCCTCGCCCGCCCCGGCACCCGCACCGACTTCCACTTCACCGTGGACGGACTGCTGCCGTGACCACCGACGTTGCGGCCGACGTTGCGCCCGACGTACGACCGGACCGGAACCGGCGCCTGCTGCGCCGGTTCCGGCTGGTCGGTGCGAACCCGATGTTCCGACGGCTGTGGATCGGCCAGTTCACCTCCGAACTCGGCAGCTCCATGAGCGTGTTGGCGGTGCCCATGCTGGCCGTCGCGGTCACCGGATCGCCCGGGAAGGCCAGCGTGCTCGCCACGCTGGGCTTCCTCACCACCTGGCTGACCGCCGCCCCGTGCGGCCAACTCGCCGACCGGATCGCGCCGCGCCGCCTGATGCTGGCCTGCGACACCGCCCGGCTCGCCGCCGTCAGCACCGTCGCCGTCTGGGCGCTGGCGGGCGGCCCGCCGCTGTGGCTGCTCGCCGTCACCACCGTCGTCTCCGGCACCGCGCTCACCGCGTTCGGGCCCGCCGCCGGCAAGATGCTGCGCACCCTGGTGCCCGCCGACCAGCTGCCCGAGGCGGTCTCCGCCAACCAGGTCCGCGGCTACAGCGCCTCCATCGTCGGCCCCGCCGCGGGCGGCGCACTGTTCGGCGTGGCCCGGGCGGTGCCGTTCGTCGCGGACGCCGCCAGCTACCTGGTCTCGCTGGCCTGCGTCCGCGGCCTGCCGTCCGGCGCCGGGGACGCCCCGACGGCGCGCGGCTGGCCCCGCCTGGGCGAAGGCTTCGCCGTCATCCGGCGCACCCCGTTCCTGCGGGCCAGTCTCGCCTACTCGGTGCCCGGCAACCTCGCCGTCTCCATGCTGATGTACGTGCTGCTGCTGCGGCCCGACGCGGCCGGCGGGGGCACCGGCCTGGCGTTCAGCGCCGCCGCCGTCTGCGGGCTGCTCGGCTCGCTGTTCGCGGCGGGCGCGTTCCGCCGCTGGGGCCTGTGGCGGCTGATGGCGGCCACCGCCTCGCTGCGGCTGCTCGCCGCCCTGGCCGCGGGCGTGCTGAGCGGCGGCCAGCTCGGCCCCGCGGCCGCCCTCGCCACCGTCCTGCTGCTCTCCCCCGTGGTGGGCGCGGCGCTCGGCACCACCACGATGCTGGTCGTCGAGTACGAGGTGTACGGCCGGGTCACCGGCACCACCTCGTTCATCGGCGGCGCGCTCCAGCCGCTCGCCCCGCTGGCGGCCGGCGCGCTGCTCCAGTCGGCGGGCGCGGGCGCGGCGCTGACCGTGGTGGCCGCGCTGTTCGGCGTGGCGCTGACGGCCGTCGTGCTGGGGCGGCGGAGCCTGGACGTGAAGCCGCCGGAGCCGGCCGGCCCGACCGCGTGACGAGGACCCCCGGCGCCGGTCGGCGGCAGGGGTCCTCGACGTCGGTCGCTGCGGGCGGGGGCTCAGCCGGTGCCGAAGACGCCCTCGGCGGCGGCGGTCGCGAAGGCCGCCCAGGCCTCGTTCGAGAAGCGCAGCTGCGGGCCGCTCGGGTCCTTGGAGTCCCGGACGGCCGTGGTCGCGGCGTTCGGCACCGCGATCTCGACGCACGCGCCGGAGCCGCCGCTGTAGCTCGACTTGCGCCAGGTCAGCTCGTCGGTGGTCCTGCTCATGGGGGTCGCTCCTCCAACTCGGCGTTCGGCATGGCGATCCACGGATCCGGAAGGGTCCGTCGATCTGAGGAGATCATAGGGACGTGGACATGCCGAAACATCGACCGGGCGAAGATCGGCCGCCCGGAAGTCCGATCATCGGCATTAACGGTGTCCGGGCGGTCCGGGCGTGGGAGGATGCTGCGGCCTCTGCCCTCGTGGCGTCAGGCGGGCGGCGTCAGGCGGGCTGCTTGACCGCCCAGGCCGGCTCCGCCGCGAGGGTCGGGTCGTGGACCAGGACGCGCCGGGTGAGGTGGGCCAGCTCGGGCCCGGGATGGACGCCGAGCTCGTCGCGCAGGGTGCGGCGGGCGGTGTGCAGGACGGCCGCCGCCTCGGCCTGGCGGCCGCTGCGGTACAGGGTCCGGGCCCGCAGGGCCCAGCCGGACTCGCGCAGCGGGGCCTCGGTGGTGAGCAGCGCGCACTCGGTGACGGCGAGGTGGTGGGCGTCCAGGGCGAGCAGCGCGGCGGCGCGGATCTCCCGTGCGGTGCAGCGCAGTTCGGCCAGCCGCCAGCGCTCGGGGTCGAGGAAGGCCAGGTGGGCGAGGTCGGAGAAGGCCGGGCCGCGCCACAGGGCGAGCGCCCGGTCCGCCGCGGCGAGCGCCTCCGCGGGGCGCCGGGCGTGGGCGGCCGTACCGGCCCGCTCGACGAGGGCGGCGAACCGGCGGGCGTCGAGCGCGTCCGGGCCGAGCCGCAGGCGGTAGCCGCCGGGCCCGTGGCACAGCACCGACGACGGGTGGCCGGCCGGGCGGCCGGGCTCCAGGGCGCGGCGCAGGTCGGTCACGCAGGTGTGCAGGGCGTGGCGGGGGTTGGCCGGCAGGCGTTCCTCCCAGACGGAGTCGATCAGGTGCTGCTCGGGGACGACCGCGTCGCCCGCCGCGACCAGCGCCGCCAGCACCGCGCGCGGCCGGGGTCCGCCGAGCCGCACCGGAGTCCCGTCGACCGAGGCCGCCATCGGGCCGAGGACCTGCACCGTCGTCTGTGTCATGGTCGCATCCATGGGAAGAGCCTGACGCCCGGAAGGCTCCGTTCCCATCCGGGCGGCGCCCCCGATTTCCCTACGTACCGGCGGCCACCCGCCGCCCGTGCGCGGGAATATGGGGGCCGCCCCCCATGTCCGCGAACCCGCAGCTCGCCATGCTCATAACCATGACGGATCCCACAGCCACTTGGGGCCGGGACGGCGACGGCCCCTGGTGGGCACCGGCGTTGAGCCTGACCGAACGCCTGCCCGGCGCAGCCGACGAGCACCCGCCGCACCCGGCGGGGCGCTCGGCCGGAGCGCCGCGCACGGAGCCCGCCGAGCCGGCGGAGCGCCGACTCGCCGTCTGGCAGGGAGAGTTCGACGGCAGACTCGACGAGTGGCTGGCCGACCAGGGCGCGGACCGCGCCCGACTGCGGGCGCTGCTGGCCGAGCCGGCCGAGAGCCTGGCGGCGCGGGTCGCGGAGACGCCCGAGTGGGTCGGCTTCGTCCGGCACGCGGTCGCCGCCGCGTCCCTCCCGACGGGCGCCGCCGAGGAGTTGACGCCGTGGGCGGCCGGATTCGCGACCGTGGTCGCCCCGTTCACCGCCGCCGCACTGGCGGCGCTGCGGGCCGAACCGGACTGGAAGGCCGTCGGCGAGGTCGCGGAACTCCCGAACCTGGAACGGGACTTCGAGTGCAGCCTGACGTCCCGGCTGGTGCGGGTCGCCGACCGGACGCTGGTGCTGGAACTGAACATGGCCCGGATCGGCGGCGCCCTGCGCGGGACGAACGGCCAGGAACGGTTCGACGACTTCGTCCAACAGGCCCGGACGCCGCAGCGGTTGACCGCACTGCTCACCGAATACCCGGTGTTGGCAAGGCTGTTGGCGCACTGCTGCCAGGACGCGGTGGCCGCCTGGACCGAACTGGCGAACCGGTTCACCGCCGACCGGACAGCTCTCGCACAGGAGTTGTTCGCCGACGCCGACCCGGGCCGGCTGGTCCGGATACGGACCGGCGCGGGGGACCGGCACGCCCACGGACGCACCGTGGCCGTCCTGGAGTTCGCCGACGGGCGGCACGCCGTGTACAAGCCGCGCCCGCTGGCCGTCCACCGGCACTGGAACGAACTGCTGCGGCTGCTCGCCGAGTCGGTGCCGGACGCCGCGCTGCGCACGCTCACCGTGCTGGACCGGGGCGACTACGGCTGGCTGGAGTTCGTCGGGGCCGGGCCGTGCGCGGACCGGCACGGCGTGGACCGCTTCTACCGGCGGCTCGGCGTGCAACTGGCGCTGCTGCACGTCCTCGGCGGCACCGACATCCACTACGAGAACCTGATCGCCGCCGCCGACCAGCCCGTCCTGGTGGACCTGGAGACGCTGTTCCACCCCGACCAGGCGCCGGCCGAGCCGCTCGGCGACGACCCCGCGCGGCGCGTGCTCGCCGACTCCGTGCAGCGGATCTCGCTGCTGCCGTTCCCGATGTTCGGCGAGCACGGCGCACTCGACATCTCGGGCCTCGGCGGGGACGACGGCGCGCCCCTGCCGATGTCCGTGCCCGGCTGGGCGGACGCCGGCACCGACCGGATGCGGCTGGTGCGCGAACAGGGCCGGCTGCGGCGGGCCGACAACCGGCCCCGGCTCGACGGGGCGGACGTCGACCCGCAGGAGTACACCGAGTCACTGGTCGCCGGATTCCGCGCCGGCTACCGCGCACTCGCCGACGCCGCCCCCCGACTCGCCGCCCCCGGAGGCCCGTTGGAGAACTTCGCGGCCGACACCGTGCGCGTCGTGGTCCGCCCCACCCGGCGGTACGCGACGCTGCTGGAGGAGTCCACCCACCCCGACGCGCTGCGCGACGGCCTCGACCGCGACCGGCTGCTTGCCCTGCTCTGGCGCGAGTCCGCCGATGACCCGCACCGCCGCCCGCTGGCCGCCTCCGAACACGCCGAACTCTGGCGCGGCGACATCCCGCTGTTCACCGCCACCGCCGGAGACGGACGCCTGCACGCCGACGGCCGCCCCTGCGGCCCGGCCGCCGCCGACAACGGCGTCGACCGGACCCGGCAGCGGCTCGCCGCACTCGACCGCACCGACCTCTACGACCAGGAGTGGATCGTCCGCGCCGCGCTGGCCACCCGGTCCGCCGGACCCGGCTCGACACCGGCCGCCCCGCCCGGACAGTCGCGCCCGCCCGTCGCCCCCGACCCCGACCGACTGCTCGCCGCCGCCTGCGACCTCGCCGACCGCATCCTGGCCCACGCCCACGGCGACCGGCGCCGCGTCAACTGGCTCACCCTGGAACCCATCACCGACCGCCAGTGGGCCCTGATGCCGCAGGGCGCGGCCCTCGACGGCGGCTACCTCGGCACCGCACTGTTCCTCGCCCAGCTCGCCGCCCTCACCGGCACCGCCCGCTACGCCGAGACCGCGCGCCGCGCCGTCCGGGCCCTGCCCCCGCTGCTCGACGCCCTCGCCAAGGACCCCGCCCACCTCGACGCCGTCGGCGCGGGCGGCTTCACCGGACTCGCCGGCATCGCCTACGGGCTGGCCCGACTGGACGCCCTGCACCTCGACGACACCGGCGCACTGGCCGAGGCCGCCCGGACGGCCGTCCGGCTCACCGCCCGCGCCGCGAACGCCGCACCCCTCGAAGACCCGCACCCCGACGGGCAGTTGCTCTCCGGCGACGCCGGCTGCCTGGCCGCCATGCTGGCCGTCCACCGGCTCACCGGCGACCCGGCCGCCGCCACCGCCGCCGACCACTGCGCCCAGCGGCTCGCCGCCACCCCCGACCCCACCCCCGACGGAGCCGCGCACCGCCGCTGGGCCCTGCACCGCTACGCCGCCACCGGACGCAGCATCCCGCTGCCCGGACCCGCACCCGCCCGGGTGCTCGGCCCCGCCGCCCGCCTCGCCGCCGCCCACACCCCCGGAACCGCGCCGCCCCCGGCGCCCGTCGCACCCGCCGCCGACCACAGCCTGCTGCACGGCGACAGCGCCACCCTGGAACTCCTGCTCACCGGCCACCCGACCTGCACGGCCACCCGCGCCGCCGCCCTGCTCGGCGAGCTCGACCACGCCGGGCCCCGCTGCGCCACCCCGTCCGGCATCCCCACCCCGGGACTGCTCACCGGCCTCGCCGGCATCGGCCACACCCTGCTGCGCCTCGCCCACCCCGCGGACGTGCCCTGCGTCCTGCTGCTGGAGCCCCCGCGCAGCTGACCGCCCGCAGCGCCGATCCCGGCCGCGAGCCGTCGCCACACTCCCGCACCTCCCCCGCTCCGACGATCCGTCGGACGACACTCCCGCCGCGGCAGCCCCACCCGGCATGCCGTTCACCACGCCACCCAGGAGGACCACCATGACCACCGCCACCCTCGTCGCCCCGTGGGAGATCTCCGAGTTCGGCGCCGACATGCGGACGCCGCACCCCGCCGGCGAGATCGTCCCGGCCCTGCGCGGAACCGAACTCCCGCGGATGCGGCGGGCGTTGGTGCTGTCGGGATGGGTGGCGCCGGAACTCGGCACGTTCGACATCAGCACCAACGACACGACCGCGCCGTCCACCCTCACCTCCCTCTCGTTCACCGAGGACTGAGCAGGGTACGAAAAGTCCCCATGGCCCGATGACGGCGCGGGCGGCTAGCCTGCGTGAATGCTCACCTCCTCGCCCTATGTCGTGGGTCGCGCCGAGGAACTTCGGGTCCTGCTCGACGGGTTGATCGACGCCCGTCGGAGGATGGGCCGCGCGGTGTTCGTCGGCGGCGAAGCGGGAATCGGCAAGACCCGGCTGACCGCCGACTGCGCCTACCGGGCGGTCGCGGACGGGATGGCGGTGCTCCGCGGCCGGGGCAGCAGCGCCGGCGCGCCGGTGCCGTTCCGGCCGATCGCCGAGGCGCTGCTGTCGCTGTTCCGGGTGAGCGGGCCCCCGCAGGACCCGGCCCTCGCCCCGTACCGGTCCGCGCTGGCGGCCCTGGTCCCGGACTGGCGGGGAGAGCAACGTCCGGCCGCACCACCGTCGTTGACCGACATCGCGGAGGCGCTGCTGCGCCTGCTCGGCGCGGTCGGCCGGGCCGACCCGGACCGGCCGCCGCGCGGCTGCCTGCTGATCGTCGAGGACCTGCACGAGGCGGACGCGGAGACCCTGGCCGTACTCGACTACGTGATCGACAACCTCGACGGCCTGCCCGTCCTGCTGGTCGCGACGCTCCGTCAACACCCCGGACCGGCCCTCGACCTGGCGCTCGACACCGCCGCCCGCCGGCAGGCCCGGCGGCTCGACCTGCACCCGCTGGACGACTCGCAGACCGCCGAACTCGCCGCCGCCTGCCTGTCCGCCGCCCCCGGCGCGCTGCCCGCCGCCGTGGCCGAGCGGGTGGTCCGGGACGCCGGCGGAAACCCGTTCGTGATCGAGGAGTTGCTCACCGGCATGGTCACCGCCGGGGCGCTGCGCCGCGACCCCGAACGGGGCTGGGAGGTGTTCGGCGACCTCGGCATCGAGGTGCCCACCACGGTGGTGCGCAGCGTCGTGCAGCGCGCCGCCCGGATCGACCCGGCCGGCCGGGAGATGCTCAACGTCGCCGCCGTCCTCGGGCGGCGCTTCGCGCTGCCGGTGCTGCAACTGGTCACCGGCCTGGACGACCGCAGCCTGCTGATCCACCTGCGGGCCGGCATCGACGCCCGGCTGCTGTCGCCGAGCGGGCCGGTCGCCGACCGGTACGAGTTCCGGCACGCGATGGTCGCGGACGCGCTGCTGGCCGACCTGCTGCCCGCCGAACGGGCCGCGATCGCCCGCCGCGCGGCCGGCGAGGTGGAACGCGCCTACCCCGGACTGCCCGGCGAGTGGCGGCAGTTGGTGGCCGTCCTGCGGCAGGCCGCGGGCGAACCGGAGGCCGCCGCCCGACTGTTCGCCGAGGCCGCCGAGGAGGCCCGGCAGAGCGGGGCGACCGAGTCCGCCGTCGCACTGCTGGAACGCGCCCTGGAACTGGTCGGCGGGGACGGCGCCGCCACGGCCGCCGCCAGCGCGATCCGCGAGCAGCTGGTGCACGCCCTCGCCGACAGCGGCCGCTTCGACCAGGCCCGCGACCTCGCCCGGACGCTCCCGCTGGGCGGCCCGGCCGCGCTCGGCGACGACCGCACCGCCGCCCTGCACCTGCGCCTGGCCCGGGCCGCCGCCACCGCCGGCCGCCTCGCGGACGCCGCCGAACAGACCGCCCTGGTCCGCACCCTGCTCGGCCCGGCGGCCGGCCCGGAACGGACCTGCGCCCTGGAGGTGGTGGAGGCCCACCTCGCGCTGGCCGGCGTCGGCAGCGCGGCGCCGGACAGCGGGCTGCCGGAGGGCGGGGTGGCGGAGGGTGAGCTGCGCACCGCCGCCGCCGAACGGCTGGCCCGCCGCGCCGCCGAACGCGCCGAGGCCGCCGGGCTGACCGAAGTCGCCTGCCAGGCCTGGCAGTTGCTCGCTCTGCTGGAACGCCGCAAGGGCTTCGACCGGGCCGACGCATGCCTGCGCCGACTGCTCGACCTGGCCGCCCGGCACCGGCTCCCCGGCTGGCAGGTCGACGCCCAACTCCGGCTCGGAGTCAACGAGTTCATGCGGATCGGGGAGTCCGTCCAACTGGAGCGGGCGCACCGGGCAGCGGTCGACCTGGGGGCGCTCGACCTGGTCCGCTCCGCCGAGGCGACGCTCGCCATGCACGCCGTGCTGCGCGGCGACTACGCCCGGGCCCGGACCCTCACCGACCAGGGCCTGGAGGCCAGCGCCCGGCTGCGCAACGTCGACCACCACCATTTCCTGCTGCTGACCAGGGCGATGGTGGCCGCCCACCAGGGCCGGCGGACCGAAATGGCCGACGTGCTGGCCGAGTTTGACCGCTGGGACGGCGCGGACTCCTTACAGCTGCCGCTGGCCCACGGCAACTGCCGGGCGGTCTGCGCACTGCTGGAGGAGGACCGGGCGCTGGCCCTCGCCGAGTTCGACCTGGCCCGCCGCTGGGAGGCCCGGCACCCGTCCGTCTTCTACCTCAACGGCGCGCACGGCCTGTACCCGCTGCTGCGCGCGCTGGCCGGCGCCGAGTCCGCCGAGGAGCACGCCCGGACGGCCGCCGACCACGCTGCCACGCTGGCCTGGAACCGGCAGTTCGAACGGCTCGCGCACGCCGTCCACCTGGGCCGGGCCGGGCAGGCCGGGGCCGCCGCCGAGGCCGTCGCGGAGGCCGCCCGGGCGGCCCGCCCGTTCGAGATGGCCCGCCACCTGGGGCTGCGGCTGGTCGCCGAGGCCGCGCTCGCCGACGGCTGGGGCGAGCCGGTGCTCTGGCTGCGCAGCGCCGAGGAGTACTTCCACCGGGCCGGCGTGCCGGCCGTCGGCGCCGCCTGCCGCCGCCTGCTGCGCGAGGCCGGGGCGAGCGTCCCGCAGCGGCGCACCGGTACCGAGCAGGTCCCCGAGCCGCTGCGCGGACGGCGGGTGACGGTGCGCGAGTACGAGGTGGTGCTGCTGGTCGCGCAGCGGCTCGGCAACCAGGAGATCGCCGCCCGGCTCAGCATCTCGCCGCGGACGGTGGAGAAGCACGTGGCCAGCCTGCTGGAGAAGGCCGACCAGCCCAACCGGGCCGCCCTCGCCAACTGGGCGGCCCGGGTCACCTCGCCGTGACTCGGTACTGAGGTGACCCGGTACGGCGTGCGTCGGCCCGAGGCGGATCAGGACGGCGCGGGTTCGCCGATGGAGACGACCAGTTCGCCGTCCCGGGCGTCCGCGACGATGGTGTCGCCGGGCTGCGCGTCGCCGGAGAGCAGCATGCCGGCGAGCCGGTTGTCCAGCTGCGTCTGGATGGTGCGGCGCAGCGGCCGGGCGCCGAACTCGGGCTGGTGGCCGCGGTCCACCAGCCACTTCTTGGCCGCCTCGGTGACGTCGAGTTCCAGGCCCTGCGCCTTCACCCGCCGCTCGGAGTTGCCCAGCATCAGGTCGACGATCCGCAGCAGGTCGTACTCGCCGAGCGCGTCGAAGACGATGATGTCGTCGATCCGGTTGAGGAACTCCGGCAGGAAGCGGCCGCGCAGTTCGGTCATCAACCGGTCGCGGATCTCGTCGGTCTCGCCGCGGTGGGAGAGGATCAGCTGCGAGCCGATGTTGGAGGTCATGATGACCACGGTGTTGCGGAAGTCCACGGTGCGGCCCTGGGCGTCCGTCAGCCGCCCGTCGTCCAGGACCTGGAGCAGCGCGTTGAAGACGTCCGGGTGGGCCTTCTCGACCTCGTCGAAGAGCAGCACGCTGTACGGGCGGCGGCGGACGGCCTCGGTGAGCTGCCCGGCCTCCTCGTAGCCGACGTACCCGGGCGGGGCGCCGACCAGGCGGGAGACGGTGTGCTTCTCCTGGAACTCGCTCATGTCGAAACGCACCAGGCGGTCCTCGTCGCCGAAGATCAACTCGGCCAGGGCCTTGGCGAGTTCGGTCTTGCCGACGCCGGTCGGGCCGAGGAACAGGAACGAGCCGACCGGGCGGTTCGGGTCGGCCATGCCGGCCCGGCTGCGGCGCACCGCCTCGGAGACCGCGACCACCGCCTTGTCCTGGCCGATCACCCGGGCGTGCAGCTGCTCCTCCAGCTTCAGCAGCCGCGCCTTCTCGTCCTCGGTGAGCTGGGAGACCGGGATGCCGGTCTGCCGGGACAGCACGTCGGCGATGTCGTCGACGGTGACGGAGACGACGCCCTCGCGGCGCTCCTCGATCTCGGCGTTCTGCGACTCCAGGTCGGCGATCCGGGTCTTCAGCTCGGACGCCCGGGCGAAGTCCTCGGCGGCCACCGCCTCGTCCTTCTCCCTTTGCAGCTTGGCGAGTTCGTCCTCCCGGCCGATCACCTCGGTGGAGCGGCCCAGGCCGCGCAGCCGGACCCGGGCGCCGGCCTGGTCCATCAGGTCGATCGCCTTGTCGGGCAGGAACCGGTCGGAGACGTACCGGTCGGACAGGTCGGCGGCGGCCCGCAGCGCGTCGTCGGTGAACCGCACCTGGTGGTGCGCCTCGTAGGAGTCGCGCAGGCCCTCCAGGATCTGCACGGTCTCCTCGACGGACGGTTCCGGGATCAGCACCGGCTGGAAGCGCCGCTCCAGCGCCGCGTCCTTCTCGACGTACCGGCGGTACTCGTCGATGGTGGTGGCGCCGATCACGTGCAACTCGCCCCGGGCCAGGGCGGGTTTGAGCATGTTGCCGGCGTCCATCGCGCCCTCGCCGCCGGCACCCGCGCCGACCACGGTGTGCAGCTCGTCGATGAACAGGATGGTCGAGTCGGCGGCCTCCCGGACCTCGTCGATGACGCTCTTCAGCCGCTCCTCGAACTCGCCCCGGTACTTCGCGCCCGCGACCAGGCCGGACAGGTCCAGCGAGACCACCCGGCGGTCCTTCAGGGTGGCCGGGACGTCGCCCGTGACGACCCGCTGGGCCAGGCCCTCGACGATGGCGGTCTTGCCGACGCCGGGCTCGCCGATCAGCACCGGGTTGTTCTTGGAGCGGCGGGAGAGGATCTCGATGGTCTGCTCGATCTCCTCGGCCCGGCCGACCACCGGGTCGAGCCTGCCCAGCTTGGCGTCCTCGGTCAGGTCGCGCCCGTACTCGTCGAGTGTGGGCGTTCTGCTCTCCGGCTTGGCCGGGACGCCGCGCTCGCCCCGGGCGGCCGCCGCCTCCGCGCCGCGCTGCAGCCGGGACGCGTCCGCGCCGTGCGCGGTCAGCAGCCGGCCCGCCGCCGAGTCGGGGTCGTCCAGGAGAGCGGCCAGGATGTGCTCCGGCCCGATGTACGAGACCCCGGCGGCCTGCGAACGGGCGTGCGCGCCGATCAGCACCCGCTTGGCGGCCGGTGTCAGACCGGGCTCCACGGAGGGGTCCGCCTCGCCCGCCGGCAGCGTGCGCTCGATGGTGGCGGCGAGCTTGTCCGGGTCCGCGCCGGCCTGGGCCAGCAGCGACCGGGCCGGGTCGGTCAGGGCCGCCGCCCACAGCAGGTGTGGCGTGTCGAGGTCGGCGCTGCCGTCCTCCTGGGCGCGCAGCTCGGCCCGGCCGATCAGGTCCCGGGCGGACTCGGTGAGCAGCCGCCCGATCGGGACCCGCTGGACGGCGGGCGGGGCGGCGGCCGGGTTCAGGCCGAAGAAGCGATTCAGCAGTTCGGAGAAGGCGTCGTTGGGGCCGAGCGAGCCGAAGCCGGGCATGGTCATTGTGAGGGCACTCCCATGGGCGGACGGGCAGCAGTCCCCCAGAACTATGCCAATCCGTTACAAATGCCGCAAAGCGGTGTGATCCGGACAGGTGGTGCGTATGCGCCCCGGCCCGCGCCGAGCCCGTTCCCAGGAACCTTTCAGGAATTTGGGACAGCCATTACTGCCGCATGGGACGCTGATGACCTGAACTCCGACGGGCATCCCGGGCCGAACGCCCGGGGTGCCCGTCCGTGCCACCGGTCGAGGGGGAAGCCATGCCGACCACGGATCGCGCCGCCCGGCGCCGGGGGATCGACGCCCTGCTGCGACACTCCCCGCTCCAACCCGTCTTCCGGGCCCGGGCCGCCCGCCGCCTCGCCGTCCTCGCCTACCACGGCATCGACGACCCGGTCGCCTTCCGTGCTCAGATGGAACGCCTCGCCCGCACCGCCCACCCCGTCGGCCCCGAACAGGTCGCCGACGCCGCCGAACGCCGCCGGCCGCTCCCGCCGCGCAGCGTGCTGGTCACCTTCGACGACGGCGACCACACCGTCCTCACCCGCGCCCTGCCGATCCTCGCCCGCCTGCGCATCCCCGCCGCCGCGTACGTCATCACCGACCTCGTCGACACCGACCGCCCCTACTGGTGGACCGAGGCCGCCCACCTCGTCCGGCACGGCGGCCGCACCCCCGCGCTGCACGGACTCGGACCCGCCGCCGCCGTCCACCGCCTCAAGACCCTCCCCGACGCCCAACGCCTGCTCTCGCTGGCCGAGTTGCGCGCCACCGCCCGCCGACAGGCCCCCGGGCAGCGGCAGTTGAGCGCCCCCGAGATCCGCACCCTCCTCGACGGCGGCCTGACCATCGGCAACCACACCGCCTCCCACCCCTGTCTCGACCGCTGCGACGACGACCCCCTCGACGCCCAACTCGTCGACGCCCACGACCGGTTGACCGGCTGGCTCGGCCACCCGCCGACCACCTTCGCCTACCCCAACGGCAACCACGACCCGCGTGCCGAGACCGTCCTGCGCACCCTCGGCTACCGCACCGCGTTCCTCTTCGACCACCGCCACGCCGATCTCGTCCCGACCCACCGCCTGCGCATCAGCCGCCTCCGGGTCAACTCCCACACCGGCCCCGACCGCTTCGACACCATCCTCTCGGGCCTCCACCCTGCCGTTCACCGCCTCCGCGGCGGCCGGTGAAGACCGCGCCGCGGAGCCGGTCGCGGGTCGAACTGCCCAGGTGTCGGGGAGAGTTCGCCGTCGAGAAAGGGGAATCTGCTGTGACGGATGCGCCGGAGATCCTGCGCACGCCCGACCTGGACGGCGAACTCGTCCGCCAGTGGCGGGAGTTGATCGCCGACGACCCGGACGGGTCGTGGTTCGCCGGGCCGGACTGGGTGCTGGCGTGGTGGCGGACGCTCGGCGCCGGGCAGCGGGGCGAGGTGGCGGTCTGGCGCGGGCCGGACGGGCGGGTCGAGGCGGTCGCGCCGCTCGGCCGGGCGCGGGTGCGGGCGCACCACCGGGTGCCGGTCGCGGTGCCGGTGCTCACGCTGCTCGGCGCCGGGCCCGGGGCCGCCGACCACTGCGGGCCCGCCGTCCGGCCGCACCGGCGGGGCGAGGTGGCCGAGTGGCTGGCCCGGCAGGCCCGCCGGAGCACCCTGTGGCTGCCCTCGTGGGACTCGTCGCACGAGGACCTGCTGCCGCCCGGCGCCCGGCCCGTCACCCGGACCGCCTGCCCGCGACTCGACCTCGCCGCCGGGCCCGACCGCCTCGGCTCGCGCGACTTCCGGGCCGCCAATCGCCGCGCCCACCGCCGACTGGCCGCCGCCGGCGTCACCTTCGAATGGCTGCCGCCCGCCGCCGCCGGGCCCGCCCTGCTGGACGAACTGCTGCGCCTGCACCGGCTGCGCCGCCAGGCCGCCGCCGGCGGGGTGAGCAGCTTCGACGCGGGCCGGCTGCCACTGCACCGGGCACTGCTGGAGACCGCCCGGCCCGACTGCGGACCGGCCTTTCAACTCGCCCGCCACGACGGCGAGTTGATCGGCGTGCTGTACGGCTTCCGGTGGGCCGACCGGTTCGCCTACTACCAGATCGGCTGGGACCAGCGGTGGGCCGCCGAGTCGCTGGGCACCGCCCTGATCGACGCGGCGATCCGCACCTGCGCGGCCGACGGCGTGCGGGTCTTCGACTTCCTGCGCGGCGACGAGCCGTACAAGTACCGGTTCGGCGCGCAGGACCGCACCGACACCGGGTGGCTGTTGCCGCGCGGCGCGGGCGGGGCGCTGCTCGGCCTCAAGTACCGCCTGCTCAGGGCTGGATGACGCCGTCCAGGTAGACCCACTCGCCCCCGTGGCGGACGAAGCGGCTGTTCTCCTGCATCGCGCCGGCCCGCCCGCGCTCGCGGAAGTGGGCGCGGAACTCGACGGTGCCGTCCTGGTGGAACGGGCCGCCGTCGCCGGCGCCGAGGATCTCCAGGCGCTCCCAGCGCAGCGACGGGTCGAAGTCCACCGAGGCGGGCCGGGTGTCCGGGTGCCAGGACCGCAGCAGGTACGGCTCGTCCCGCACCGCGAAGGCACTGAACCGCGAGCGCATCAGCTGCTCGGCGCTGATCGCCGTCGCCTCGCCGCGGTGCAGCCGCCCGCAGCAGTCGTCGTACGCGGCGGGCAGCCCGCACGGGCAGGCAGTCGGAGCGGCAGGGGCGGAGGGGGTGCGTCGGCGGGCCATGGCGACCATTATCGCCGCCGCGCGAACGGGGCCTTTCGCTGCCGCACGAGCGGGCCTGTCGCTGCCGCGCGAGCGGGGTCGCGGCCATGCGGACGGGTGTGCCGGACAGGCGCACCGCAGGCCTCGCGGGGCAGGATGGGCGGGGTTGAAGCGACCGTCGGCGAAGGGGACCTGCGATGAGCGACCACCACCACAACGTGCTGCTGCTCGGCTTCACCGACCGGGCGGCGTGCCGGCGGGCGTACGAGGACGCGATGCACCTGCCGGGGGTCCGGCAGGTCGCGGTGCTGGAGCGCAGCGACGAGGGGATCGTCGACATCCCGGAGAGCCACATCCGGGGTGCGGGCGTGCCGACCGTCGGCTCGGGGCTGGTGGGCGGGCTGGTGGGGCTGCTCGGCGGTCCGATCGGGGTGCTGCTGGGCTTCGCGGCGGGCGCGGCGATCGGCAACGCCGCCGAGCAGACCGAGATCACCGACGGCGGCGCGGGCCTGATCGTGCTGTCGTCCCGGGTGGAGAACGGCCGGGCGCTGCTGGTGCTGGACGTGGTCGAGCACGACAGCGCACCCGTCGACGAACTGGCCGCGAGATACGGGGCCCCGGTGGAACGGATCTCCGCCGAGCAGTTCGCCGAGCAGGTGCGGATCGCCAAGGAGCGGGCCGAGCAGGGCTGAAGTCCGCTCAGGATTACGGGCGGTGGCCGTCGCGGAGCTTCTCCAGGTCGCGGCGGTCGCGCTTGGTGGGACGTCCGGTGCCGCGGTCGCGCAGACCGACCTCGGCGGGGCGTTCGGTACGCGGCGGCGGGGGCGGGCTGTGGTCGACGTAGCAGGTCTCGGCGACGGGCGCGCCGACCCGCTTGGCGATCGGCCGGACCACCCGGACGATCCGCTCCCGGCCCTCGACCCGCACCCGCACGTCGTCGCCCGCCTTGACGTGCTGCGCGGGCTTGGCGGTGGCCCCGTTGACCTTCACGTGCCCGGCCCGGCAGGCCGCGCCCGCCGCCGAGCGGGTCTTGATCAGCCGGATCGCCCAGATCCAGCTGTCGATCCGCACGCTCGCCTCGTCCGTACTCATGGCCCGACTCTATCGCCGAGCGGTCGCCGCCCAGCTTTGTGCAACTAGTTGCAGAGAAAGTCCGCCGCCCCCTACCGTTGGGTAACAAATCCTGACCGGAGGCGTCGATGACTGCTGCGTACCCCCACCTGCTGGCCCCGCTCGACCTGGGCTTCACCACCCTGCGGAACCGGGTGGTGATGGGTTCCATGCACGTCGGCCTGGAGGAGGCCGAGCACGGCTTCGAGCGGATGGCCGCGTTCTACGCCGAGCGCGCCCGCGGCGGCGTCGGCCTGATCGTCACCGGCGGCATCGCCCCCAACGAGGCCGGCCGGCCGTGGGGCGGCGGTGCCAAGCTCACCACCGAGCAGGAGGCCGCCGACCACCGCGCGATCACCGACGCCGTGCACGCCGAGGGCGGAAAGATCGCCCTGCAGATCCTGCACTTCGGCCGCTACGCCTACCACCAGGACCTGGTCGCCCCGTCCGCCCTCCAGGCCCCGATCAGCCCGTTCGTTCCGCACGAGCTGACCGAGGACGAGATCGAGCAGACCATCGAGGACTTCGCCCGCTGCGCCGAACTCGCCCGCTCCGCCGGGTACGACGGCGTCGAGATCATGGGCTCCGAGGGCTACCTGATCAACGAGTTCATCGCCCGCCAGACCAACCACCGCACCGACGGCTGGGGCGGCTCGTACGAGAACCGGATGCGCTTCCCGATCGAGATCGTCCGCCGGGTGCGCGAACGGGTCGGCGCGGACTTCATCGTCGTCTACCGGCTGTCCATGCTCGACCTGGTGCCCGGCGGCTCCACCTTCGACGAGGTCGTCCGGCTCGCCCAGGAGATCGAGGCGGCCGGCGCCACCATCATCAACACCGGCATCGGCTGGCACGAGGCCCGCATCCCCACCATCGCCACCTCCGTGCCGCGCGGCGCGTTCGCCTGGGTGACGAAGAAGCTGATGGGGAAGGTCGGCATCCCGCTGGTCACCACCAACCGCATCAACACCCCCGACATCGCCGAGGAACTGCTCGCCACCGGCCACGCCGACCTGGTCTCGCTGGCCCGCCCGATGCTCGCCGACGCCGCCTTCGTCAACAAGGCCGCCGCGGGCACCCCCGAGGCCATCAACACCTGCATCGGCTGCAACCAGGCCTGCCTCGACCACACCTTCAGCGGCAAGATCACCTCCTGCCTGGTCAACCCGCGCGCCTGCCACGAGACCGAACTCGTCCTCTCGCCCACGCAGCTGCGCAAGCGGATCGCCGTGGTCGGCGCCGGCCCCGCCGGCCTCGCCTTCGCCGTCTCCGCCGCCGACCGCGGCCACCACGTCACCCTGTTCGACGCCGCCGAGGAGATCGGCGGACAGCTGAACGTCGCCCGCCGCGTCCCCGGCAAGCAGGAGTTCGACGAGACGCTGCGCTACTACCGGCACGAACTCGCCCGCACCGGCGTCGAGTTGCGCCTCGGTACGCTCGCCGACGCGGAGGCCCTCACCGGCTGGGACGAGGTGGTGCTCGCCACCGGCGTCACCCCGCGCGTCCCCGAGATCGACGGCATCGACCACCCGAGCGTGCTCGGCTACCTCGACGTGCTGCGCGACGGCGCGAAGGTCGGCGACCGCGTCGCCGTGATCGGCGCCGGCGGCATCGGCTTCGACGTCGCCGAATACCTCACCGCCCCGGGCGCCGACTCCGACTTCCTCGCCACCTGGGGCGTCGACCCCGACCACACCACCCCCGGCGGCCTCGCCGCCCCCGCCCGCCCCGCCGTCCCGCGCAGCGTCCACCTGCTCCAGCGCAAGACCGGCAAGGTCGGCGCCGGCCTCGGCAAGACCACCGGCTGGATCCACCGCACCGAACTGCGCCACCGCGGCGTGGTCATGGTCCCCGGCGTCGAGTACCGCCGCATCGACGACGCCGGCCTGCACGTCGTCGTCGACGGCGTCGAACAGACCCTCCCCGTCGACACCGTCGTCCTCTGCGCCGGCCAGGAACCCCGCCGCGACCTGGTCGAGGCCCTCCACGCCCGCGGCATCACCCCGCACCTGATCGGCGGCGCCGACCTCGCCGCCGAACTCGACGCCAAGCGCGCCATCGACCAGGGCACCCGCCTGGCGGCCACGCTCTGACACCAGGTCAGCAGTAGGTGAGCGGGCGGCCCGTGCGCAGACAGCGCCGGGCCGCCCGCAGGCACATCGCGACGTAGAACGGCGCCGACACCGCGGCGGAGCGCCCTTTCCCGCTCACCCCCGGCCCGGTCCGGTCCGCCCGGTCTGTTCGGTCCGCCCGGTCTGTCCGGAGTGGCGAGGGGCGGTCGGGACGGGGTTCGCGCGCATCGCCCTGCGGTACCGGACCAGCCAGACGATGTCGAAGAGGCCGCGGGTCGCCGGGTCGCCGCGCATCAGCGGAGGGAGGCCGAGGTTCGCCCGCAGGCCCGCGTCCAGGACGGCGTCGGTGCGCCAGAACGAGGTGACCAGCCCCGTCGCGCACGCGAACCCGAAGCCGGTGGGCCCGATCCCGGCCGGGCGGAGCAGCAGGCCCACGGCGACCAGCACCGCGCAGACGACGAACAGCGGGACTCGCCGCCGGGCACCGGCGTAGCCGGCCAGAGGCAGCCCGACGGCGCCGAGGACCGCCAGTGCGGTGGCCGCGTTCACCGCGCACCTCCAAGTCGTCCGAGCCGCGCGACCTGCGCGGGTGCCGCCGAGAGCGCCGAATCGGCAGCCCCGCCCGCCCGATGTGCCGCCGTGGCCCGGCTCACTGCGCGCCCGTCAGCAGCCACACCGCGACGGCGAGGACCGGAAGCAGCAGCAGATCGGCCCACTCGACGCGGAACGTCCGTACGGCGCGGGGGAGTTCGGCCGTCGATGACGCCGCGGCCCGGGCCTCCCCGGCAAGGCGGCGCACCGTCCGCCGGGCGTCCTGCACCCGTCGGCCGTCGAAGACGGACGCCGACATCGCCCACAGGTGGACCTCGCCCAGCCCGTCCACGGCGATCGCGCTGCCCCTGGAACGCCCGACCGGGTGGACCGAGCGCAGGGGGACGCGGTAGGTGACGAAGGGGTTCACCACGACGAGGCGGTCGCCCTCGGTGTACACCCGGGGCGACACTCCGATGCGGCGGAAGCTCCAGGCTGCGGCGGCCGGCAGGGTCGTGACGAGCACCGCGTCCCAGGGCCGGGTGAGCCCGCCGCCGTCCATGAGCTGGAAGACGAGGACGAAGGGCTGCGCGCCGATCAGCGCCCAACTGGCCACGGCCAGCGGCAGGTTGCGGTACTTCACGAGAGGCCCGCCGTCGACTCGGCGTGGCGGGCGGCGAGTTCGGCGTCCGGCGTGGCGGCGACTGCGGTCAGGGCGTCGGTGCCGCTCGCGAGCGGGACCGGGCCGAGAGCGACGAGCCCCGGCCCGATGAGGTGGTGCGAGGGGTTCCGGTACGTCCGGGTGTTCATTCGGTGCGTGTTCCTTACGGTGGTGCCGGTGGGGCGCCGCCCGGGTCGGGCGCCGCCCCACCGTGTGGAGCGGGGGATCAGTAGAGCGAGACGCCGTACGCCGAGAGGGCCGCCGTGACGGGCTGGAAGAATGTGGTGCCGCCGCTGGTGCAGTCGCCGCTGCCGCCGGAGGTCAGGCCGATGGCCTTGGTGCCGTCGTAGAGGGGGCCGCCGGAGTCGCCGCCCTCGGCGCAGACGTTGGTCTGGATCAGGCCGCGGACGGTGCTGCCGTCGGAGTAGCGGACGGTGGCGTTCAGGGCGGTGACGGTGCCGCCGTGGGTGCCGGTGGTGGAGCCGGTGCGCTTGACGGCCTCGCCGACGTACGCGCCGGCCGCCGACCAGCCGCCGGGGTGGCTGGTCGAGCTGTACTTCACCAGCGCGTAGTCGGTGCCCGGGAAGCTGGAGCTGACGGTGGAGCCGACCACCGTGGACTGGCCGGAGTTGCTGTACCAGGTGCTCGCGATGTTGCCGCAGTGGCCGGCGGTCAGGAAGTAGTACACGCCGCCCTTGACCACGTTGAAGCCCAGCGAGCACCGGTAGCCGCCGCCGTAGATGGCTGCGCCTGCGGAGAGCAGCGGGTTGAACGTTCCTGCGGTGCGCTCGATCTTGAGGTGCTTGGAGCCGGCGGCCTTGCCGAGCTCGGCGAGCGCCGCGGGGGTGACGCTGCTGTCGGCCGTCACGACGACCTGGCCGGTGGCCTGGTCGGTGTGCCAGGCGATGCCGTTGACGCCGGCCTGCTCGACTGCGCTGCTGACCTGGTCCAACGCGTCGGCCGCCGGGGCGGCGGCGATGGCGCCGGGTGCCGCGAGGGCGGTCGCCGCGGCGAGTGCGACGGCGACGGCGAGCACCCGTCCGCGGGCGCGGGACGGGGTGGTGGGGGTGGTGCGCATGGTCCTCACAGTTCTCCTCCTGGGGTGTGGGGGAGGCCCGGACAGTCGACGGGCCGTGAGGCGCGGGCAGGCGGCGATCGCGGTCCGGTCGACTACCGCCGATTCCCGGACCCAGTTCTGATCTGCCCCTGACAAGCGCTGCAGGGAGTATTTCGGCACCGGCCGAACCGGCGCAAGACCCCCGACCGGACGTTGGCAGAGTCAACTGCCATTCTGTTGAGCCGACTTGAGGCAGTCGTTCAACTCCGTCGCGGTGCGCTCGACGTAACTGCGGGGGTGGTTCTGCGTCCACACCCCCAGGGCCGCGATGCTGCGGCCGTCCACCAGCTCGACGACCAGCCAGCCCTCGTTGCGGAAGCCGGCGATCTCCGACCAGCACAGCTCGTGGCTGCGCCAGAAGCCGCGGACCAGGACGCCGTCCGGGCCGCGCCGGACGCACAGCCGGGTCATCCGGGCGGAGACGGCCAGCAGCGCCGGGAACAGCGTCAGGCAGACTGCGAACTGGTCGGCCGCCATGGTGTGGAGCTTGCGCAGGGTGTCGATCGCCATGACCGCGCAGACGAGGGCCATCACCAGCCAGAGCGGCGCGGACGGCGTTCGGTACCTCTTCACGGCTGCGGGCTCCTTCGGGTGGCGGTGTGAAGAAAGCGTAGAGAGCGGTGAATCGGTCAAATCACGTCAATTGGTGCCGAATTCGCGCCAATCGAAGGTCAAGGGTTGGCAATTTTTACCAAGCTGTGATTCTCGACGACGGCCGCCCGCCCCGTACCATCGCCGCATGTCACTGCCGCACGCGATCCTCACCGCCCTGCTGGAGAAGCCGTCCTCGGGGCTGGAGTTGACCCGGCGGTTCGACCGGTCGATCGGGTTCTTCTGGTCGGCCACGCACCAGCAGATCTACCGCGAGCTGGGGCGGCTGGAGGGCGAGGGGCTGGTGCGCGCGTCGGGGCCGGGGGCGGGGCGCGGGCAGCGCAAGGAGTACGAGGTGCTGCCGGCCGGGCGGGAGCGGCTGCGCGAGTGGGTCGGGCAGGCGCAGGACCCGAAGCCGATCCGGGACCCGCTGCTGCTGCGGCTGCGCGCCGCGGCGGTGCTCGGCGTGGACGGCCTGGGCGAGGAGCTGGCGCGCCACCGGGAGCTGCACCGGGCGCAGTTGGCCGAGTACCTGGAGATCGAGCGCCGCGACTTCCCGCCGGAGAGGGCGGAGACGGAGAACCGCCTGCAGCACATGGTGCTGCAGGCGGGCATCCAACTGGAGTCGTTCTGGCTGGCCTGGCTGGACCAGGCACTGGAGCAGGACTGACCGGAGCGGAACCGGCCGGAGCGGAACCGGCCGGACCGGAGCCGGGGGTGCGTCAGACCAGGCGGGCCAGGTAGCCGTTGTCGACCAGCCAGCCGACGTTGATCCGGTTCGGCGCGCCCGGCACCAGTGCGGCGTCCAGCTGGTACTGGAGACCGAGGCCGGGCTGTCCGAACCAGGGGGCGATCGGGCCGGAGTGCACGGTGAACGCCTTGAGCACCCGGTAGTCGTGGTAGTTGCAGCCCGCGGCCGGGTTGCCGTCCAGGCTGGACGGCGGGATCGAGCGGGTGGCGTACGGCAGGCCCTCGGGGGCGAGGAAGGAGCCGTACTCGCTGCCGTAGCGGTCGATGTTCTGGCCGGGCCGGAGGGTGGTGTTGTACTCGATCGGGGTGCCGTCGGGCGTCAGCAGGTAGCCGTCGGACGGCGGGTACTTCCAGCTGCCGGCCGCGCTGTCGTAGTAGGTGGCGAGGAACTGCTGCTCGCCGAGCAGGCCGGTGCGGAAGTAGCCGATCAGCTGGCGGCCGACGGGCCCGGCGTTGGGCAGCTGGTCGGGGCCGAGGCGGGAGTCGCTGTGCCGGAAGTCGGCGGAGCACTCGGTGGAGACGGTGATCCTCAGCTCGGCCGGGGTCGCGGCGGCCGCGGTGGGCGCGGCGGTCACGGCGGTCGCGAACAGGGCGACGGTGGCGACGAGCGGGGCGAGGAACTGGCGCAGGCGCACGGACACTCCGGTGGGAGGCGGACGGCAGGGAGGGTGTCGGGCGGGCGGCCGGTGACGGTCCGCGCCCGAAAGCGTGCCCCAGGTAAGCGGAATGTCGGACCATCAGTCAACTCTGCGTATCCGATCAACTGCCGAGAGTGTCGGCGTTTCGGTCAACCGGCCGGGAATCCTGGCGGGAACAGATCGGAGTGGCATCGCGTTGCAGCGAGTGGTTGAATGTTGAATCAACCGAGAAGGAGTTGAGAGCGGTGCAGTTCGGCATCTTCAGCGTGGGCGACGTGACCACCGACCCCACCACCGGGCAGACCCCCAGCGAGCACGAGCGCATCAAGGCCATGGTTGCCATCGCGCTCAAGGCCGAGGAGGTCGGCCTGGACGTCTTCGCCACCGGCGAGCACCACAACCCGCCGTTCGTGCCGTCCTCGCCGACCACGATGCTCGGCTACATCGCGGCGAAGACCGAGAAGCTGATCCTCTCCACCTCCACCACGCTGATCACCACCAACGACCCGGTGAAGATCGCCGAGGACTTCGCGATGCTCCAGCACCTCGCGAACGGCCGGGTGGACGTGATGATGGGCCGCGGCAACACCGGCCCGGTCTACCCCTGGTTCGGCAAGGACATCCGGCAGGGCATCCCGCTCGCCGTCGAGAACTACGCGCTGCTGCACCAGCTCTGGCGCGAGGAGAACGTCGACTGGCAGGGCCGCTTCCGCACCCCGCTGCAGTCCTTCACCTCCACCCCGCGCCCGCTCGACGGCACGCCGCCGTTCGTCTGGCACGGCTCCATCCGCAGCCCCGAGATCGCCGAACAGGCCGCCTACTACGGCGACGGCTTCTTCGCCAACAACATCTTCTGGCCCAAGGAGCACTTCCAGCGCCTGATCGAGCTCTACCGCGAGCGCTACGCCCACTACGGCCACGGCACCGCCGAGCAGGCGATGGTCGGCCTCGGCGGCCAGGTGTTCATGCGCAAGAACTCCCAGGACGCCGTACGGGAGTTCCGCCCGTACTTCGACAACGCCCCCGTCTACGGCCACGGCCCGTCGCTGGAGGAGTTCACCGAGCAGACGCCGCTGACCGTCGGCAGCCCGCAGGAAGTCATCGAGAAGACCCTGGCCTTCCGCGAGACCTTCGGCGACTACCAGCGCCAGCTGTTCCTGATGGACCACGCCGGCCTGCCGCTGAAGACCGTCCTGGAGCAGCTCGACCTGCTCGGCGAGGAGGTCGTCCCCGTGCTGCGCGAGGAGTTCGCCAAGAACCGCCCCGCCGAGGTCCCCGACGGGCCCACCCACGCCGCGCTGGTCACGGCCCGCGCCCAGGCCCACGAGCGGGCCGACGCGCAGGCCCACGGGCAGGCCCACGAGAAGGAGGAGGTCGCCAAGTGAGCGCGCTGAAACTGGTCGTGGTGGCGGCGGGGCTGTCCGTCCCGTCCTCCACCCGGCTGCTCGCCGACCGCCTGGCCGGCGCCGCCGCCCGCGAACTGGGCGCCGCCGGACGGGAGGTGGACGTCCGGGTGGTCGAACTGCGCGAGCTCGCCCGGGACATCGCCGACAACCTGATCACCGGCTTCCCGCCGCCCGCGCTGCGCGATGCCCTCCGGGCCGTGGAGGAGGCGGACGGCCTGATCGCCGTCACGCCGATCTTCTCCGCGTCCTACAGCGGCCTGTTCAAGTCCTTCGTCGACGTCCTCGACCGGGACGCGCTCACCGGCACCCCCGTGCTGATCGCCGCCACCGGCGGCACCGCCAGGCACAGCCTCGCCCTCGAACACGCCATGCGCCCGCTCTTCGCCCACCTGCGGGCCGTGGTCGTCCCCACCGCTGTCTTCGCCGCCTCCGAGGACTGGGGCGCGAACGGCGCCGACGGCTCGCTCGCCGGACGCATCGACCGCGCCGCCGGCGAACTCGCCGCCCTGCTCGCCGGGCGACCCGCCGCGACGGGCCCGGTCGAGCGAGTGGTGCCCTTCGAACAGCAACTCGCTGCGCTACGGGCGCACTGACCGCCCGTCGATGCCCTATCGTCCGACCGACAGCCTCGAGAACCAGGAGCAACCCGCGATGGAACCCCAGGTCAGCGACAACATCGAGCAGTCCCGCTTCGAGATCCGCACCGACGCCGGACTCGCCGGATTCGCCGAGTACCAGCGCCGCGACGGCGGGCAGATCGCCTTCGTGCACACCGTCATCGACCCGGCGTTCGAAGGCCAGGGCCTCGGCGGCAAGCTGGCCCGCGCCGCCCTCGACACCGTCCGCGGACGCGGCGAGGCCGTCCTGCCGTACTGCCCGTTCATCCGCGGCTGGATCGCCAAGCACCCCGAGTACGTCGACCTGGTGCCCGCCGACAAGCGGGCCAAGTTCGACCTCTGAGCCGCTGCGCGGACGGCGGACGGCGGACGGCGGACGGCGGACGGCGGACGGCGGGCGCCGGGGACGAGGGCCGGCGCCCGCCGCGCGGCCGGGGCCGGAGCCGGGGCCGGAGCCGGGGCCGGTCCGGCCGAAGGTCCGCCGGTGGGGCGCTTCTTGACGGAATGTGCCGAGGCAGGACGGACCGTGGACGAAACGTTCCGCCCAAGCTATCGTCGCCCGTCGTGACCTTCTCCATCGTCGCTCGGCACGGCAACGCCTACGGTGTCGCCGTGGCCAGCAAGTTCCTCGCGGTCGGGGCCCTGGTGCCCGCCGCCGAAACCGACATCGGCGCCCTCGCCTCCCAGGCCTGGGCCAACCTCGCCTACCGCCCGCAGGGCATGGCCATGCTGCGCAGCGGCGCCTCGCCCGCCGACACCGTCGCCGCGCTGCTCGCCGCCGACGACGGGCGGGTCCACCGCCAGCTCGGCGTGGTCGGCCCCGAGAGCGCCTTCACCTGGACCGGCGAGGAGTGCCTGCCCTGGGCGGGCGGCGTCGCCGGCCCGGACTACGCGATCCAGGGCAACATCCTCACCGGACCCGAAGTGGTCCGCGACATGGCAGCCGCCTGGCTCGCCTCTGCCGAACTCCCGCTCGCCGACCGCCTGTTGAAGGCCCTCGCCGCGGGCGACGCGGCCGGCGGCGACTCCCGCGGCCGGCAGAGCGCCGCCCTGTACGTCGTCGACCCCGGCAAGGGCGTCGGCGGCTGGGGCGACACCTCGCACGACCTGCGGGTCGAGGACAACGCCGACCCGGTCGGCGAACTGCGCCGCCTGCTCGGCCTGCACGAGATCCTGCACGGCACCCCGGACCCGGCCACGCTGCTCCCGCTGGAGGGCGAACTCGCCGACGAGGTCGGCGCGTTGCTCGCCAAGGTCGGCTTCGACGACCTCGACCGCTGGGCCGGAGTGGAGAACCTCGAGGGCCGCCTCGTCGAGGGCCGCATCGACCCGCTGGTCCTCGATCACCTGCGCACCGTCGCCGGACGATGAGTCAGAGCGCCCTGGCGGCCGTCACCTCGTGCAGATGGATCAGCACGTCGTAGGCGGCCGCCGGGGCGAGCACCGGCACGGGCGTCGGGGTGTAGGTGGTCCCGGCGTCGTACGTGGGGTGCGCGGTCGCCAGCCAGCTGCTCGCGGGCGCGGGCAGCGGGCGCAGCGGCAGGTAGAAGTCGCGGTGGCGGACCTGGTCGAGGGTGTGTTCCAGGCTGCCGGGCGGGGCCGGCGGAACGCCGACGGGCTGCCACGCGCCGCCCGCGCCGTCCGCGGTGGTGAGGAACGCGCCCCGGTCGAAGGTGGTGCCGATCGCCAGGTAGCGCCCGTCGCCGAGGGCCTGGCGCAACTGCGCGCCCTGCGGGACCGGGTACAGCTCCGGCAGGGTGGACGCGTACCCGGCGTGGCCGTTGTGCGCGGACAGCAGGATGCGGTGGCCGGTCCGCCGCTGCCACCACAGGACGTTGTGCGTCATGGCGCGGTCGCGGAGCTGCTCGGCGGCGGCGACCGACAGCTCGTCGGCGGGGTCCATGGCGAGGAATGCGAAGGTGTCGGCGATCACCCGGGCGTGCTGCACGGTCTGCTCGTCGCCCACGGCGGAGACCAACTCGAAGGCTCGGCGGCCGAGTTCGGCGTTCGCCCGGCGTTCGGCGAGCGGACGCCGGGTGAGGTAGCCGACGGCGTCGTCCAGCGGGCGAAGCGGCGCGTACAGGTCGGCGAGCCGGGCCGCGTACTGCGGGCGGGCGGCGCGGACCGGGTCGAGGACGCGCCGGAAGACCGGGTCGCCGAGGGCGGGCAGCCCGAGGTCGGCGCCGAGGAAGCGGACGGGACGCCGCGGGGTGCGGCGGTTGTGGTCGCGCATCCAGCTGATCAGGTCGGCGAACTCCTCGCGGTGCCACGGCGATCCGGCGAGGGTGCGGTCGGCGACCCGGCGGGCGTCGCCCTCGCCGCCGAGGAGGAACTCGTCGATCTCCAGGCCGGCCGTCCAACTCGCCTCCAGGGCGAAGGCGGTGAAGCCGCGCTCCTCGACCAGGTACCGGAACACCCGGTGCTTGAGGGTGAAGAACTCGTGGGAGCCGTGGGTGGCCTCGCCGAGGCCGACCACCTCGGCGTCGCCGATCAGCTCGCCGAGCGCCTCCAGGTCGGTGCTGCGGCCGCCCGGCGCGGTGGAGCGCAACGGGTGCGCGGCGGCCTCCAGTTGCTTCACCACGAGCAGCTCCTGCCGGTCGGTCCGGTCGGCCGCCGCGGCGGCCGGGAGGCGCAGGGCGGGGACGGCGGCAACCGCCGCCGCGGTGAGCAGTCCGCGCCTGGTGAGGCGTCGCCGGTGGGCCGTCATGCCGCTGTCTCCCTGTCCGGGCCGCGCGGTGCGGCCCCGGTGACGAGCATGGCCGGACGGGGCTCTCCGGCGCGCTGGGGTGCGCCACCGGACCGGTGCGGGGGTTTTCCCCCGCACCGGGCGGTCCGGCTACCAGATCAGCGCCTTGCCGAGGTCGGCCTCCAGGTCGGCCGGGTCCTCCAGGCCCACGGAGAGCCGCAGCAGTGCCGGGACGGGCTTGTGGGCGTCCGCGACCGGGCGGTGGGTGAGCGAGGCCGGGTGCTGGATCAGGGTGTCCACGCCGCCGAGCGAGACCGCGTGGGTGATCAGCTCGCAGCGTTCGGCGATCGCCGCGGCGTGGTCGAAACCGCCCGCCGCCTCGAACGCCAAGGTGCTGCCACCACCCAGGAGTTGACGTCCGAGCAGCGGGGAGCCGGAACGGCCGGGGTAGTGCACGGCGGACACCTCGGGCTGCTCGGCCAGCCAGTCGGCGAGCCGGGCGGCGCTCTCCGAGGCGGCCCGCACCCGCAGCGGCAGCGTCTGCAGGCCGCGGTGCAGCAGGTAGCCGGCCAGCGGGTGCAGGATCGCGCCGGTGACGGCGCGGACCCGGCGCAGCCGCTCCGCCCACTCGGTGGTGCAGGCGACGGCGCCCGCCAGCACGTCGCCGTGCCCGCCGATCGACTTGGTGGCGGAGTGCAGCACCAGCGCGGCGCCGAAATCGGCGGGGCGCTGCAGCACCGGGGTGGCGAAGGTGTTGTCGACCAGCAGCGGCGCGTCGCCGCAGGCCTCGGCGATCGCGGCCAGGTCGACCAGGTCCAGGGTGGGGTTGCCGGGCGTCTCGACCAGCACGAGCCCGGTGTCGGGACGGACGGCGTCGGCGACGGTGTCGGGTGTCGCCCAGCCGACCTCGGTGCCGAGCAGCCCGGAGTCGAGCAGGTGGTCCGAGCCGCCGTACAGCGGGCGCACCGCGACCACGTGCCGGCGGCCCTCGGCGGCGGCGGCCAGCAGGCAGGCGGTGAGCGCGGCCATGCCGGAGGAGAACGCCACCGCCTGGGCACAGCCCTCGAGTTCGGCCAGCGCCTGCTCGAAGCGGGCGACGGTGGGGTTCCACAGCCGCTGGTAGACCAGCCCGCCGTCGGCGGGCGGACGGCCGCCGGTGGCCAGTGCCTGGTAGGCGTCGCCGCCGGCGGCGAGGTCGGGCACCGGATAGGTGGTGGACAGGTCGAGCGGGGGGACGTGCGCGCCGAGCGCCGCGAGGTCGTCGCGGCCGGCGTGCACGGCTCTGGTGTCGAGTCGGCTCATGGGCGTTGATGGTGAACTTGCCGACGGGCAAAGGCCAGAGCGGCAGTCGATCATTCGGCAGGAGGGGGTGCGGTCTTGCGGATGTTCGGTCCGGGCCGCCACGCTGGGTGCGTGCCGAACATTCCACGGGCCCGGGCGGCGCTGGACGAGACCGACCTGGCGATCGTCCGGGCGCTGCTGGGCAACGCCCGGATGGCGAACAACGCGCTGGCGGAGCTGGTCGGGATCGCCGCGTCCACCTGCCTGGCGCGGGTGCGGGCGCTGCGCGAGCGCGGAGTGATCCGCGGCTACCACGCGGAGGTGGACCTGCCGGCCGTCGGCCTGACCCTGCAGGCGATGATCTCGGTGCGGCTGCGGGCGCACACCCGGGAGCAGAACGGCAGCTTCCGCGCCGCCGCACCGCACCTGCCCGGGGTGCTGGCGGTGTTCCACATGGCCGGCAGCGAGGACTACCTGCTGCACGTGGCGGTGGCCGACCCGGAGGCGCTGCGGTGCTTCGTGGTCGAGCACCTGACGACCCATCCGGCGGTGGCGCAGACCCGCACCAACCTGGTCTTCGAACGGATACCCGGCGCGGAGCCCGTCATCTGAGCCGGTCGCCCGAGCCGGTCGCCCGAGCCGGTCGTCCGAGCCCGTCACGTGACGCCGAACGGCGGTGCGCGGGTGGCGAGTTGTGGCCACTGTCCAGCATCCGCCGCCGCAGATGGGCCCGTTCGGCCGTACCGTACTGATTATCGGTAGTCTGTCCGGTTCTTCTCGGGCGGGGCAGGGCCGCCGAGCCCCCACGCGGCCGGACGACGGCGCACCCCGCACCGACCCCGGTCGCCCCCGCCGTGAAGGGACCGACCATGGCTGTCGCGGACCCACCCCAGACCGTGCGGTACAGCCTGAGCCTGGCGACCGTACCCGCGTCCGTCCCCGAGGCACGTCGCAGCGTGCGCGCCGAACTGGCGGCCCGCGGCCTGGACGCGGACCACCCGCTGACCGACGCCGTGCTGCTGGTGGTCAGCGAACTGGTCACCAACACGGTCCGCCATGCCGCCCGGCGCTCGCCCCGCACCACGCTGCAACTCGACTTCGGGCCGGACGAGTTGACCGTCCGGGTGCACGACCGGCACCCGCACTGTCCGCGCCGCCGCGACGTGCCGTACCCGGACGGCAGCGGCGGCTGGGGGCTGAACCTGGTGCACGAGACGGCGCTGCTGGCCGGCGGCGGGACCGCGACGCTGGCCGACCCGGACGGCGGCGGCAAGACCATGGTGGTGCGCCTGCCGCTCGGCTGACGCCGCGACAGGGACGCCGCGGCGGGGGGAGGGGGCTGCTGCGGGGAGGAGGCTGGCGCGGGGCCGGCGCCGTGTCCCGGCGGACGCCGGTTGGGAAGACGATCGGAGGACGACCCCGCGGCCCCACTCTGCTGCATGCACTCAGTTATTGCAAGTAAGTCGCAATAAGGCGGGCAGGCGTGGGCTCAGCAACGCCGCAACGCCCCCGGCGCCCGCAGCGACTCCACCGACGGATAGCCGTCCACCGCCATCAGCAGATCCGCCTCCGCCAGCAGCGACCGCAGCACGTGCACCACCCCCGCCTCCCCGCCCAGCGCCAGCCCGTACACGTACGGCCGGCCCACGCCCACCGCCGTCGCCCCCAGCGCCAGCGCCTTCACCGCATCCGCACCGCTGCGCACCCCCGAGTCGAACAGCACCGGCAGGCCGTCCGCCGCCGCCACCGCCTCGGCCAGCGACTCCAACGCCGGAAGCCCGCCGTTCGCCTGCCGGCCGCCGTGGTTGGAGCAGTAGATCCCGTCCACGCCCGCGTCCTTCGCACGGCGCACGTCCTCCGGGTGGCACAGGCCCTTGAGGATCAGCGGCAGGTCGGTCAGCGAACGCAGCCACGGCAGATCGTCCCAGGTCAGCGGGTTGCCGAAGATCTGCACCCAGTCCATCACCGCGCCGCGCGGATCCCCGTCCGGGTCCTTCAGTCGGGCCCGGAACACCGGGTCCGAGGTGTAGTTCGCCAGACAGTGGCCGCGCAGCTGCGGGAAGCTGCCGCTGCCCAGGTCGCGCGGACGCCAGCCGGTCACCCAGGTGTCGAGCGTGACCACGATGCCCCTGAACCCGGCCGCCTCCGCCCGGTGCACCAGCGACTCCGCGAGCGCCCGGTCGGTCGGCGTGTACAGCTGGAAGAACCCCGGCGTGTCGCCCAGCTCCGCCGCCACCTGCTCCATCGGGTCCACCGACAGCGTCGACGCCACCATCGGCACCCCCGTGCGGGCCGCCGCCCGGGCCGCCGCCAGATCCCCGTGCCCGTCCGGCGCGCACAGCCCCAGCACCCCCACCGGGGCCAGGAACAGCGGCGACGGCGACTCCAGGCCGAACAGCCCGGTGCGCAGATCCCTCTCCTTCGCACCCACCAGCATCCGAGGCACCAGCCCCCAGCGCTCGAACGCCGCGACGTTCGCCCGCTGGGTGTGCTCGTCGCCCGCGCCGCCCGCCACGTACGACCACACGTCCGGGGGCAGCGCCGCCTGCGCACGCTCCGCCCAACCCGCGTACGTCATCGGGTACTTGGGGGAGACGCCGAACAGCGCCTCGAAGTAGATCTCGTTCTGGTAGTCGCCGAACTGCGGGGCCATCCGCGCTCCTCGATGGGTGATCGACCGGTGGCGGCCACCCTCCATCCGCTACTGGCGGGTGGTCAAGGGGATGCCGTGCGGGAGAGCGCCGCGAACGGGGCTGCCGCACGAGGGGCGCCGCGCAGCACCAGGCGGGTCGGCACCGTCTCGGTCCGCGGCGGCGAGACGTCCCCGTCCAGCCGCGCCAGCGCCAGCCGGAGCGCCGCCGCACCCAGCTCCGCCGGGGCCTGCGCCACCGCCGACAGCGGCGGATCCAGCGCCTCCGCCAACGGCAGGTCGTCGAACGCCAGCAACGCCACCTCCCGCCGGCCCGCCCGCGCCAACGCCAGCACCGCGCCCGTCGCCGCGTTCACGTGCGACGCGAACAGCGCCGTCGGCGGATCCGGCAGCGCCAGCAGCCGCTCCACCGCGAGCTCGGCGTCCGCCGCCGTCCGGGCCGCCGCGAGCAGCGCGCCGTCGCGCGGGACGCCCGCCCCTGCGAGCGCGTCCTCGTACCCCGCCAGCCGCTCCCGGCGGGTGTACAGCTCCGGCGGCAGATCGCCCAGGAACGCCACCCGGCGGTGCCCGGCCGCCAGCAGGTGGGCCACGCCCTCGCGGGCGCCCGCCCGGTTCGAGGACAGCACGCAGTCCGCGTCCGGGCCCGGCCGGTCCACGAACACCAGCGGCACCCCGGCGCTTGCGGCCTGCTGCGCGGACGCCTCCCCGTCAGTCGCCGGAACCACCAGCAGCGCGGCCGTCCGACGTGCCAGGAAAGCGCTTACCACGTCCGCTTCGCGCACCGGATCACCGCCCGAACACCCCAGCAGCACCGTCAACCCGCGCGCCCGCGCCGCCTCCTCCACCCCGCCCGCCAACGCCCCGAAGAACGGATTGCCCAGATCCGGCACCACCAGGCCCACCGTCGAATCCGGGCCGCCGGTGCGGATACTGCGCGCCAGCAGATTCGGCCGGAACCCCAGCCGCTCCGTCGCCGCCAGCACCCGCGCCCGGGTCGCCGCCGCCACCGGGCCGTCCCCGTTCACCACCCGCGACACCGTCTTCGCACTCACCCCCGCCTCCCGCGCCACGTCGTGCAAGGTCGAACGCCGCTCCATCCCGCTCCCCTCCCGTCCCGCCGTTGCACCGACCGTACCGCCGCCCTCCCGGCGGAAGATCCACCGGAGGTAGCCTGGCTGCGGATGTGGTGAGCATGCGAGGCAGTGACAACCCGACGTCCGGGACGACGATCCCCGAGGTCCCGTTCGCCGCGCCACCCGGCGGACCGGTCGGCGTCGAAGTGATGACCCTCGCCGAACTGCGCGCCCGCCGCGCCGCCGCCACCGACCGGGCCTTCCACCGCCCCCAGCGGCCCGCCTTCCACCACCTGCTCACCCTCGACCGCGGCGCCCTCCGCCACACCGTCGACTTCACCGAACACGACGTCCGCCCCGGCAGCTGGCTCTGGGTCCGCCCCGGACAGGTCCAGCAGTGGGGCGAACTCGGCGACGCCGACGGCACCCTCGTCCTCTTCGAACCCGGCTTCCCCGACCCGGCGACGGTCGCCGCCGCCCACCTCGACGACCCCTTCGCCGCAGCCGTCCTGCACACCGCCGGCCCCGCACGCGACGCCCTCCGGCAGGCGCTGCGCCACCTCCACCAGGAGTTCGCCGCCGGCGCCGACCTCCCTGCCGACATCCACCACGCCCTGCTCCGCCACCTCCTCGCCGCGCTCCTCCTCCGGCTCGCCAACCCCCCGAGCCCCTGCGGCACCACCACCGCCGCCGAACCCGGCGAGACCTACCGCCGCTTCCGCCACGCCGTCGAACACCACTTCACCCGCACCCGCCGCGTCGACGACTACGCCAAAGCGCTCGGGTACTCCCCCCGCACCCTCTCCCGCGCCACCCTCGCCGCCACCGGCATCGGCGCCAAGGAATTCGTCGACCGCCGCGTCATCCTCGAAGCCAAACGCCTCCTCGCCCACAGCGACACCCCCGCCGCCCGCATAGCCGACCACCTCGGCTTCGCCGACGCCGCCAACTTCGCCAAGTTCTTCCACCAACGCACCGGCACCACCCCCATCGCCTTCCGCACCACAGTCCGCGGCACCCCCGACGAGCCATAGCCCCCGGCGGTGCAGGGCAAGGCAGTTGAGTCGGGTGCTCGGGTGGGGCGGGTCGGTGGGGTCAGAGGGCGGCGTGGATCGAGGCTGCTGTGGAGGCCGCGTGGGCCGCGTCGCGGTAGTGGGTGCGGGGCCAGAAGAAGCCGCGGAGGCCGTCCTTGGGGTTGCGGGGGACGACGTGGGTGTGCAGGTGGGGGACGGACTGGCTGATGCGGTTGTTGGTGGCGACGAAGCTGCCGGCCGCGGACATGCCGCGCTCGACGGCGGCGGTCAGCCGGCGGACGCGGGTCCAGTAGGGGCCGGTCTCCGCGTCGGTGAGGTCGGTCAGGGTCGGGACGTGGCGGCGGGGGATCACCAGCAGGTGGCCGGGGAAGAGCGGCCGGTGGTCGAGGAACGCGACGACGGACGAATCCGCGAAGACGGTCTCCACCGGGACGTCGCCGGCCACCACGCGACAGAACAGGCAGTCCATCGCCCCATCATCACGACCCGGGCGCGCCGGTGGGAGCACCGGCGCGCCCGGGTCGGGCGTCAGGCGTGCGACCAGTTCGCGGCGGCGACCAGCGCGACGACCTGGTCCTCGTCGAGCGCACCCGGCCCGGTGGCGTGCTGGTTGCCGGTTCCGGGCGTCCACAGCTTGACGGTGACCACGGTGCGGCCGGGGAACTGTGCGGCGGCGAACCAGTCCGTGCCCTGGGTCTCGGGCGTGTGGCCGGGACCGGCGAGCGGGATCTTCTTGAGGAAGGCGTCGATGCCGTTCACGGTCTGGTGGATGTTCGCGGTCGAGCCCATCTGCTGGAACCTGACCCGCTCGTCGCCGGGCAGGCCGTACTGCCAGTTGTGCGCGACGGTGGCGACCACGTTGCTGGTGCGCCCGTTGAGCGTCACCGTTCCGTGGATCCGGCCGGGGACGTTCTGGGTGTCCTTGCCCGGGTCGAACACGGCCCCGGCGGGCAGCGCCTCGCGCAGGGCGGCGGCCACCTGCTCGGTGGTGACGGGCTCGGTGAACACCCTTCCGGGGGGCAGCTGGTCGAAGGCCGGCTTCCAGTCGTCGGAGGTGGCGATCTTCTGCAGGCCGTCCATCGGCAGCGGGGGCTGCTCGCGGTCCGGGTCGTCGGCGAAGCCGGTGACGATCTCGAAGGCGCGGATCATCCGGCCGTCGGGGGTGGAGAACGTCGCCGTCCAGGTGCGGGTGTCGCCGTTCCAGCGCGGGGCCTTCGCGGCGGTGACCAGGCGGGAGCCGTCCGGCCGGGCGGTGACGTGGCAGGTGGTGGTCGGCTGCTCCAGGGTGTCCGGGCACTGCAGGGCGGGGTCGGCGTCGGTGAGCGGCGTGACCACCCGTTCGGCGGTCACGCCGACCTGGGCCGGGCCGTGGCCGTCGTCGTACTCCGCGGAGGCCGACGGAGTCATCGACCTGTCGGTGCTGGAGATCTTCTGGGCGTCGACCTTGCCCTCCTTGGGCAACAGCGAACGCAGGGTGTGGGACATGAACCCGTCGGGGGGCGTCGGCGCCGCGGCCGACGGGGTGTCCCCGGCCGCGGAAACGTCCGCGGGCGTCCCCCAGGGCAGCAGGGCCAGCGCGCACCCGGCCGTGGCGACCAGGGCGACCGCGGAGGCCCCGGCCGCCCGGCGGCGCAGTACCCGGTTGCGGCCGCGGAGTTCGGCGTTCAGGGCGAGCAGGTCGCCGGCCGGTGCGGGGGCGAGTTCGGCGGAGGCCCGCAGCGCGCGGGCGAAGTCCTCTTCGGAAGTCATCGGTGGTCTCCGGAAAAAGTGCTGAAGGATCGTCAGATGCGGGCGAGTTCGGCGTACTCGCTGCCGAGGCGGTCGCGCAGGCGGCTCAGCGCCCGGGACGCGCGGGAGCGGACGGCGGTCGGGGAGAGCCGGAGTACGGCGGCGGTCTCCTCGACTCCGAGGTCCTCCCAGTAGCGTAGGACGAGCACCGCCCGGTCCTGCTGCGGGAGTTCGCCGAGCGCGTGGAGCAGGGTGAGGCGCAGGGCGGGGTCGGCGACGGGCACGGCGGACTCGACGAAGGTGTCGGTGACGTGTTCGCCGCTGCTGCGCCGGCGCCGGTGGCTGATGAAGGTGTTGACCAGGACGGTTCTGGCGTATCCGGCCGGGTTCGCCATCCGGGAGACCCGCCGCCAGCTGCCGTAGAGCTTGCCGAGGGCTTCCTGTGCGAGGTCCTCGGCGAGGTGGGCGTCGCCGCCGGTCAGCAGGTACGCGGTGCGCACCAGGTGCCGGCCGCGGGCCGCCGCGAAGTCCCGGAATTCGAGGGGTTCGGGGTGGTTCCCGGTCGTCGTCGTCCTGTCCATGTCCCTCTAACGCGGTGGGACTTCACTCTTGTCGCACCGCCGTACGGGCGCGGATCGATCATTCTTCGCCGAACGGGGTGTCGGAACGGGCAGAACGGGTCAAAGTGTGACGATGTCGCGGTGACCACCACCAGCGAGACCAGCCCGGCGGCCCCGCCCGTCCTCGACCGGCGGCAGCGCAACGTCGTGTTCGGCACCATCGTGCTCGGCATGCTGCTGGCCGCCCTCGACCAGACCATCGTCGGCACCGCGCTGCCCACCATCGTCGCGGACCTCGGTGGCGCCGCGCACATGTCCTGGGTGGTGACGTCCTACCTGCTGGCGGAGACCGTCACCACGGCGCTGGTCGGCAAGATGGGCGACCTGTTCGGCCGCAAGGTGGTCTTCCAGATCTCCGCGATCGTGTTCATCACCGGCTCGTTCCTGTGCGGCCTGGCCACCAACATGACGCTGCTGATCGCCTGGCGGGCGGTGCAGGGCGTCGGCGCGGGCGGTCTGATGGTCACCTCGATGGCGCTGATCGCGGACGTCATCCCGCTGCGCGAACGCGGCAAGTACCAGGGCGCGATCGGCGCGGTGTTCGGTGTCGCCACCGTGATCGGGCCGCTGCTGGGCGGGCTGTTCACCGATCACCTGTCCTGGCGCTGGGCGTTCTACGTCAACGTGCCGATCGCGATCCTGGTGGTGATCGCGGCGGCCCGGAACATCCCGGTGGTCCGCTCCGCGTCCCGGCCGGTGGTCGACTACCTGGGCATCGTGCTGGTCGCGATCGGGGCCAGCGCCCTGATCCTGGCGACCAGTTGGGGCGGCAACGAGTACGCCTGGGGCTCGCCCGTCATCATCGGCCTGTTCGTGGGCGGCGTGGTCGCGCTCGGCCTGTTCTGCTGGGTGGAGACCCGCGCCGTCGAACCCACCCTGCCGATGCGGCTGTTCCGCAACCAGGTGTTCACGGTCTGCTCGGTGCTCAGCTTCATCGTCGGCTTCGCGATGCTCGGCGCGATGACCTTCCTGCCGACGTTCCTGCAGTACGTGGACGGCGACTCGGCGACGGTCTCGGGCGTGCGGACCCTGCCGATGGTGCTCGGCCTGCTGATCGCGTCGATCTTCAGCGGCAACGTGGTCTCCAAGACCGGCACGTACCGGATCTTCCCGATCGTCGGCTCGCTGGTGATGGCGGTCGGGCTGTACCTGCTGTCGCGGCTGAACCCGGGCACCAGCACCTGGCTGGCCAGCCTGTACATGTTCGTGCTCGGCGTCGGCATCGGCCTGTGCATGCAGGTGCTCACCATCGCGGTGCAGAACACCGTCGACTACTCCGACCTCGGCACCGCCACCTCCGGCGTCACGTTCTTCCGCACCCTCGGATCCTCGTTCGGCACCGCCGTGTTCGGCACCATCTACACCAACACGCTGAAGACCAACCTCGCCGACGGCGTCGCCGCGGCCGCCCGGGCCACCGGCAGCAGCCCCGAGCAGATCGCGGCCGCCGCGCAGAGCCCGCACGGCGTGCAGGGCCTGCCGCCGGCCGCGGCCGAGCCGGTGATCCGGGCGTACGCCGACTCGCTGCACACCGTGTTCCTGTGGACGGTGCCGGTCGCGCTGCTGGGCTTCCTGGTGGCGCTGTTCCTCAAGCAGGTGCCGCTGCGCGACTCCGCCCGGGCCGGCTCCACCGACATGGGCGAGGGCTTCGCCCAGCCGTCCTCCGGCGACTCCGCGCGGGTGCTCGAATTCGCCGTCGGCAAACTCCTCGGCACCGCGGGCCTGGAGACCGCCCGGCAGATCGTCGCCGACTCCGGCACCCGGCTCGACATGGCCGGCGCCTGGGCCGTCATGCAGGTCGACCTGTTCACCCGCACCGTCGGCCACGCCACCCTCAACCTGATCGCCGCCCGCCGCCGCGTCCCGCCGGAGGTCCTCCGGCCGGTGTACGACCGGATGGTCGCCGAAGGATTCCTGGAGGCGCACGGCGACTTCTACGCGCACACCGAGGCCGGCGAACGCGAGGCCGCGACCATCACCCGCGCCTGGGGCCAGTGGCTGTGCCACCGCCTGGAGCAGGACCTCGGCCACCCCAGCGGCGCCGAACTGCGGGCCGCCGCCGACACCATCGCCAAGCGCATGATCGCCGAGGACCTCACGGAAGGGTTCCCGCAGGGCGGCGCGCTCGCCCGCCGCTGACCTGGCGGATCGTCACATCACTGCGGCGTTGGTCCGATTGTCGGGCCGGAGATGCCCGGATTCGGAGGGCGTCGGCCACAGCGCTTTGCGTCGGTGCCTAGGCTGGACCGCATGCTTCTGTATGCTCCCGCGGTCTTCTTCCTCCTGCTCGCCGCCGTCGGCGTGCTGCGCGACCGACGTCGCTTCAGCAATGCCGTGTACCTCGGACTCGCCCTCACCTTCCTGGCGTTCGCCCTGCTCGTCACGCTCGGGAAGGTCGACTCCGTCCTCGCCGAGGTCGTCCTGATCGTCGTCGTCCTCGCCCCGGCGCTCGCCACCCTGGTGCTCGCCGGGCTGTTGATCGCCAACGGTTTCAAGATGATCCGCAAGGAGGGCCGGCGGGTCGCCAACCTGCTGTCGCTGCTCTGCGGCGTCGCCATCCTGGCGGTCGTCGCGCTGCTGGTCGCCGCCCCCCAGGCCGACTCGCCCGCACTGTCGGTGGTCGCCCGCACCGCCCTCCTGCTGACCTGCTACCTGTCGTTCCTGTTCGTCTGCTTCATCGGCTACGCCTACCTGTACGGTCGGCTGATGCCCCGTCAGGACGTGGACTACGTCGTCGTCCTCGGCTCCGGACTGCTCGGCGGCACCCGGGTCCCGCCACTGCTGGCCAGCCGCCTGGAGCGCGGCCGCGCCCTGTACGAGCGGCAAGCCGCGAACGGCCGCCCGCCGCTGCTGATCACCTCCGGCGGGCAGGGACCCGACGAGCAACTCCCCGAGTCCCACGCGATGGCCGCCTACCTCACCGACCGGGGCTTCCCCGCCGACCGGATCGTCCTGGAGGACCGCTCCCGCACCACCGAGGAGAACCTGCGCTTCTCCCGCGAGCTGATGAGCGCCGCCGACCCCGACTACAGCTGCGTGGTGGTCACCAACAACTTCCACGCCTTCCGCGCCGCCCTCCTCGCCCGCCGGCAGGGCGTCAACGGCCAGGTCGCCGGCTCGCCCACCGCCGCCTACTTCTGGCCCAGCGCGACCATCCGCGAGTTCGTCGCCGTGCTGGTCGCCTACAAGTGGATCAACGTGACGGTCTGCGGCCTGCTGACCCTGGTCTCCGTCGCCGCGTAGCGACGGTGTCAGGCGCTGCTCTCCGCGGCGACGAAGGTGTACGCGCCGAGTTCGAGGAACAGCGCGTCCGCGAGCCCGGGCACACCGGCGAGCGGGACGGCGAGCCGGCGTTCGAGCGCCCCGGCGTTGTTGGTCACCGGGTTGTACGCCCGCAGCACGATCCGGGCGTCGCACGGCAGGGGCTGGTCGAACCGGACCACGACCGTGACCGTGCCGGAGTAGTTGGCGGGCAGCAGGACCGAGCGCGTGTACCCCTCGTCGGTGCCGGGCGCGTAGACCTGCGCGGTCAGGCTGAACGGCGCCCGCTGGTCGGTGTTGGAGAAGGTCGCGGTGCCGTTCGGCAGGTCGGTGCCGGAGATCCCGAAGACGAACCGCGTCGGGGTGTTGTTCAGGTTGCAGATCGCCAGGTTGGCGAGGACGTACTCGGTCTGCCGGCACGGGATCACGTCGATGTTGCGCCAGCCGACGTTGGGGTTGTACCGGACCCAGTTCAGGTAGTCGACGAGCGAGTTGAACGTGGGCAGGGTCGCCGACATCGGGTGGGCGGGGGAGTCCACGGTGGTGATCGTGCAGTAGTGGCCCGGCGGTGTCTGGCTCGGGAAGAGGAAGGCGGTCCTGGTGACGCAGATCTGTCCGGGCGGGATCTCCCGGGAACCGCTGCGGACGACGAACGGGACGCTGGTGCCGCCGCCCTCGACGGGGATCGGGGTCCAGGCCCGCGGGTCCAGGAGCAGCCCCCCGGGGGCGAAGTACAGCCGGACGTCGCCGGAGCTGGGGCAGCCCGTCCGCAGGTTCTTCCCCCGGACGTAGATCCGGTTGAGCTGCCCCTGCACGATGGGATGGCTCACGCCGAGGTCCGGGCCGTGGTAGCTGGACTCCAGCAGGTCGAAGCCGAGGATGTCGCTGCCGAAGGGGATGATGTCCGGCGATTCCCACACCGGGTCGGTGGTGGGGGTCTGCCCGATGTCCTGGAAATTGTCCCGGACCAGGATGTCGTCCCAGTTGGCGGCCGCGTTCATGGTTCCTCCCGAGAATGGTCGCGCCGCGGGCGTGCGTCGGTTCCGCGCGCGGCGGCGGGCTGTTTTCCGTGCTCGTCGGGGCGGTGCGAGCGCCGTCCCCGGAAAGGACCGGCGGCAGAAGCGGCCGTCCTCGTCGGCGGCCGAATGCGGGGCCGCCTGATTCGTCGGTGAGTCGGTCCGGTCGGACCGGGACGGCGAATACACCCGTTCGGGGGAGCGTCCCGGCGAATTCACTGTACGTGCTCGAACCATTCGGCCCAATGCCTCGGAAGAGTGAACGCGGGTCGGAGTGAACGCGCGTCAGGCACCGCCGCCAGCCCGAACTCCCTTCGGAACTAAGGAAGTTCGGGGCGCGTCAGGGCCGTCGCGAAGGGCTCGCCCGTTCGGCGTGCGTGCGTCATCCGCTCACGGACCTCGCTCAGGGTGCGCGGGCGGTAGCCGGGGCCGCCGCCGCAGCAGCCCTTGTGGAAGCGGATGCCGGCGTTCAGCAGGACCGACAGCGTCCGCCAGCCGGCGGTGTCGCGCCGCCTGGGCGCGGCGAACGCGGAGCCCGTGTGGATCAGCGGCGCGGCGCAGCGCGGGCAGCGCCGCTCGTGGCCGTCCGGGAACGGCTGCTTGTAGGAGGCGCGGCAGGGCAGGCAGACGTAGGAGGTCCTGGTGTGGGCCATGGCCGTCAGCGTAGGGCCCTGCCCGGGGGCCGTTCGAGTTGATTTCCTTCGCCGCGGCGGGAGTTACCAGCCGGTGGGTGGCGTCGCGCCGAGCCGGGCGGCGGTCAGGGAGTGGCGCAGGCGGCGGTAGGCGTCGTCGTCGAAGCGGCCGGCCCGGGGGTGCAGGACGGTGGCGGCGGACAGCGCCACCGCGTCCGGCAGGATCGCGGGCCAGCCGGCGTTGCCGGACAGGCCGGCGGCGAGCGCGGCGACGGCGGAGTCGCCCGCGCCGGTGGGGTTGCCGGCGACGGCGGCGGGCGGGGCGCACCGCCATGCGCCGTGGGCGTCGACCGCGAGCAGCCCGTCCGGCCCGAGCGAGGCGAGGACGGACTCCGCGCCGCGCCGCAGCAGGGTGCGGGCGGCGTCGTACGGGTCGGGCAGGCCGGTGGCGGAGGTCAGTTCGGCGGCGTTCGGCTTGATCGCGGTGGGCCGGGCGGGCAGCGCGGCGAGCAGCGCGGGGCCGTCCGCGTCGAGCACCACGGGGACGCCGAACTCGCGTCCCAGCGTGACGAGTCGGGCATAGCCGTCGGCGGGGGCGCCGGGCGGGAGGCTGCCGGAGAGGACCAGGACGGAGGCCTGCGGGAGGTGGCGTCCGGTCTCGGCGAGCAGGGCGTCCCACTCGGCGGGGGAGAGCGCCGGGCCGGGCTCGTTGAACATGGTGGCGTCGGCGGTGTCGACCACGGCGACGGTGCGGCGGGTGTCGCCCGCGATCGGGACGGCGGCGTGGTCGAGCCCGGCGGCGGCGAGTTCGGCGCGCACCGCCTCGCCGGTGGGCCCGCCGAGCGGGAGGACGCAGCGGGCGGGGCGGCCGAGCGCGGTGAGCACCCGGGCCACGTTGACGCCCTTGCCGCCGGCCTGCGCGGCGATCCCGGTGACCCGGTGGCTGGTGTGCGGGCGGAAGTGGGGGACGGTGTAGGTGACGTCCAGCGCCGGATTGGGTGTGACGGTGAGGATCACGACGGACGCCCCCAGAGAACTCGACTTGACTGTGTGAAACTGCTTGATCATAGCGAGATTCGCGCAGCTTCGAGCACAATGGGGCTGTTCACTTGAGCAGCCGGGACAGCCGGCGGTCCGCCAGCACCCGTCCGCCGGTCTGGCAGGTCGGGCAGTACTGGAGCGAGGAGTCGGCGAAGTTCACCGAGCGCACGGTGTCCCCGCACACCGGGCAGGGCTCGCCGGCCCGGCCGTGCACCGCCAGGTCGGCCTTCTTCTCCGACTTCAGCCCTTCGATCGGCACCGCCCTCAACTGCTCCAGCGCGCCGCCCAGTTCACGCCCGATCGCGGCGTGCAGCCGGGCCAGCCGCCCGGCGTCCAGGGAGGCCGCCAGGGCGTACGGGGAGAGCCGGGCGACGTGCAGGATCTCGTCGGAGTAGGCGTTGCCGATCCCGGCCAGCACGCTCTGGTCGGTGAGGAAGGTCTTCAGCCGCTGCCGGGCCCCGGCGGCCAGCGCGGCCAGCTGCTCGGGCGTGGCGGCGAGCGCGTCCACGCCGAGGCGGGCGATGCCCGGGACCTGCCCGGGCTCCGTCACCACGTACGCGGCCAGCCGCTTGGTGGTGCCCTGTTCGGTGAGGTCGAAGCCGCTGCCGTCGTCCAGCACCAGCCGCAGCGCGAGCGGGCCGCGCCGGCTCGGCGGCTTGGCCGGGAAGGACGCGCGCGGGTGCACCCAGCCGGCCCGGGCCAGGTGCACCACCAGGTGCGGGCCGCCGTCGGTGGCCAGGTCGAGGAACTTGCCGTGCCGGGTCACCGCGTCGACGGCCCGTCCGGTGAGCGCCTGCACCGGCGGGTCGAAGGTCTTCAGTGCGGGGATCGACAGCACGTCCACGCGCTCCAGGACGCGTCCGGCGCAGGCGGCGGCCATCCGCTCGGCGAGCGCCTGCACCTCGGGGAGTTCGGGCACCCGTCCAGTCTTGCCCGCCCCCGGCCGGGCGGGCCACCGGGGCGGTGCTGGGCGGGCGACGGCGGCACGCTAAGTTGTCTGTACAAGTTGATGGTCGGGGAGCTGTCGGAGGGAGACGCCGGTGAGTCAGGACGCCGTACCGGTCGTGGTGTTGGCGGCGGCACTGCTGCACGCGGTGTGGAACGCGCTGGTGCACGGGGTGCGCGACCGGCTGGCCGGGGTCGCGCTGATGAACGTGGTCTTCGTGGCCTTCGGCGCCGCTTTCGCGCTGGTCGTGCCGCTGCCGGGGCTCCGTGCCGTGCCCTACCTGCTGGCCTCGACCGTCCTCCAGGTCGGCTACCAGCTGCTGCTGGTCCGGGCCTACCGGCTCGGCGACTTCGGGCAGATGTACCCGATCGCCCGCGGCACCTCCCCGGCCGTGGTCGCGCTGCTCGCCGCGACCGTCCTGCACCATCCGCTCCCGGCCGGCCAGGTCGCCGCCGTCGCCGTCATCTCCCTCGGCCTGGCCGGGCTGGCCTTCGGGCCTGTCCGGCCGCGCCGCGACCAACTCCCCGCGCTGGCCGCCGCGCTGGGCACCGGCGTGCTGATCGCCGGCTACACCGTGGTGGACGGGAGCGGGGTGCGCGCCGCGGCCTCCACCGGCGGCTACATCGCCTGGATGTTCCTCCTCCAGGGCCTCGGCGTGCTCGCCGCCGTGGCCGCTGTCCGGGGCCGCACCCTGCTGCCCGCGCTGCGCGAGGGCCGCGCCGTCGCGGCGGCCGGCGGCCTGATGTCGCTCACCGCGTACGGCCTGGTGGTGTGGGCGCAGACCGTCGGCGACCTGCCCACCGTCGCGGCCCTCCGGGAGACCTCCATCGTGATCGCCGCCCTGATCGGCGCCTTCGTGCTGCGCGAACGCCTCGGCCCGCTGCGGCTGGCCGCCAGTGCCGCCGTGCTCACCGGCATCGCCCTGCTGGAGTTCGCCCACTGACGGCCCGGCCCCGACGCCCCCGACGCCCCAAGCCGTAGCGGTCGGCCGAGGTCAGCCCAGGGAGGCCAGCGCGGCGGCCAACCGGCCTGCGGCGTCCGTCAGTTGGGCGTGGTTCTCGGCGCCGCAGAAGCTCACCCGGATCCGCGGGGCCGGCTCCGCGGTGAAGTAGGCCGCACCCGGGGAGATCGACACGCCGTGGCGCAGCGCGGCGGCGGTGAACCCGACCGGGTCGAGCGACGCGGGCAGGGACAGCCACAGATGGAAGCCGCCGTACGGGAGCCGGGCCGCCGGCAGACCGGGGACGCGGCGGGCCAGCGCGGCCGCGAACAGCTGTCGGCGGTCGGCCAACTCCCGGGCCAGCAGCCGGAGATGACGGGGCCACTCGGGGGAGGAGACGAGTTCCAGCGCGGCCTCCTGGAGCGGGCGCGGGACGAAGAACGAGTCGACCGTCTGGACCGCCCGCAACCGGGCCAGCGCCGGTCCGCGCGCCACCAGCGCCCCCACCCGCAGGCTCGGGGAGGCCGCCTTGGTCAGCGAACGCACGTGCACCATGGTGCCGTCCGGGTCGTCGGCGGCCAGCGGCGCCGGCAGCCCGGGTGCGTCGGCGTGCGCCAGCAGCCGGGAGAAGTCGTCCTCCACCACGAACGCCCCGGCGCGCTTCGCGGCGTCCAGCACCGCACGCCGCCGGCCGGCGCCCAGCACCGCGCCCGTCGGGTTGTGGAACAGCGGCTGACAGACGAACAGCCGGGCCCCGGACACCGCGAACGCCTCTGCCAGCCGCTCCGGACGCACCCCGTCCTCGTCCACCGGGACCGGCACCGGACGCAGCCCCGCCGCCCGGGCGATCGCCAGCACGCCCGGGTAGGTCGGGGACTCCACCAGCACCGGCGCGCCCGGCGGGGCCAGCGACCGCAGCGCCGTGGTCAACGCGCTCTGCCCGCCGGCCGTCACCAGCACCTCCGCCGCCGTGACCCCGCCGCCGACCTCGCGGGCGAACCAGCCGCGCAACTCCGGCAGTCCCTCCACCGGCGGCCGCCCCCATGCGCCCGGACGGCGGCCCGCCCGCGACAGCGCACCGGCCAGCGCCCGTTCCGGCAGCAGCGAGGGATGCGGGTAGCCGCTGTTCAGGTCGATCACCTCCGGCGGGGCCGGGGCGAGCGCCGACAGCACCCCGGCGGCGTCCACCACCCGGGCCGGCGGCGCACCCGCCTCCGCGCTCAGCGCCACCTCCTGCCACGAGAAGTCGCCCTGCGGGACGGCCGCCGGGCGCGGCTCGGCCCGGAACACCCCCGCGCCCGGACGCGACACCACCACGCCCTCCGCGACCAGCTCGCGGATCGCCCGGGACACCGACACCGGACTCACCCGGTAGCGCTCCACCAGCTCCCTGCTACTGGGAATCCGCTCACCCGGCGAGTAGCGCAACACGGTGCTGCGCAGCGCATCCGTCAGCTCCTGCACGGTCATTGACAGGCCTTCCGATCGGCTCGGGTCAACTGCTACCGTCCTGTATGTCGGCACAGAATAGCGCTATCGCCCCGCTTCCAGTAGCGGTCACCGGAACGGCCCAGGCCGCCCTGGGGTCGCTCGCCTTCTCCTTCACCTTCCCCGCCACCCGCTGGGCCCTGGACGGCTTCGGCCCGTGGACGCTCACCGGCCTGCGCGGCGTCGTGGCCGCGCTGCTGGCCGGCGCCTGCCTGCTCGCGACCGGCGCGCGGGTGCCGCCGCGTTCCGCCCGGCCGGGTCTGGCCGCCGTCGCGGTGGGCTGCGTGATCGGCTTCCCGGTCCTGTCGACGCTCGCGCTCCGGGCCTCCTCCACCGCCCACTCGGCCGTGGTGATCGGCCTGCTGCCGCTGGGTACCGCCGCCGTCGCCGCCCTGCGCTCCGGCTCCCGCCCGCCGCGCCCGTTCTGGCTCGCCGCCCTGGCCGGGGCGGGCGCGGTGCTGGCCTTCACCGTCCAGCAGAGCCACGGGGCCGGCCTGACCACCGCCGACCTGCTGCTCTTCGCCGGACTGCTGATCTGCGCCGTCGGCTACGCGGAGGGCGGCCGGCTGGCCCGCAGCATGCCCGGGTGGCAGGTGATCGCCTGGAGCCTGGTCGCGGCCCTCCCCGCCACCGTCGCCACCACCGCCCTCGGCCTGGCCGCCGAACCGCTCCGCTGGACCTGGCCCGCCGTCGGTGGCCTCGCCTGGCTGGGCGTGGTCTCCCAGTTCCTCGGCTTCGTGGTCTGGTACCGCGGCATGGCCGCCATCGGCATCCCCCGGGCCAGTCAACTCCAGCTCGCCCAGCCCCTGTTGACCCTCTGCTGGGCCGTCCTCCTGCTCGCCGAACCGCTCCCCGGCACGGCCGTGCCCACCGCCCTCGCCGTGATCGCCTGCATCGCCGTCACCCAGCGCACGGCGGACGCCGGGCCGGGGCGTCGGAGCTGATCCGGCGGCGGCTCAGCCGGTCGGCCGGTAGTACAGCGACTGGCCGGCGGCCGTCGCCCGGTGGGCCAACTCGGCCAGGGCGCCCAGGAGTTCGGGTTCGATGGCGGGTATGGCCGGGTCGTAGGGGCGCAGCGCGGCCAGCTCGTCCGGGTCCGCGGCCGTCAGGGCGTCGCGGACGGCCGGGGTGAACTCCCAGGTCCAGGGGTCCTCGGTGTAGTTCGGGGCGGCCGACACGAAGCACCCCCACGCGGCGAGGTCGATCTCGGGCCAGACCAGGCCGGTGGTCAGCGGGGCGTCCGGATCGGGGGCGATCAGCTGCTCCAGCAGGTCCAGCACGTCCACCGGCGCGGTGAGGGCGTCGTATGCGGACAGCGCGGAGCCGCCGCCGAGGGTGGTGAGGACGGCGGCGGCGTCCGGGGCGCGGAAGATTTCGATGCGTTCGTTCAAGGTCAGCCGGAGAGGCAGCAGTACAGGTGCTGCTGGGCCTTCTGGGCGCGGCGGGCCAGGACGCCCAGGCGGTGGATCAGCTGGACGAGTTCGGCGGTCGCCAGCGGGCGGAGCTCCTCGGCGCGGCCCCAGCGGGCGGCGAGTTCGGGCAGCCGCTTGCGTTCGATGGCGGCGAGGACGTCGCGGGTCTCGTCGGAGAGTTCCACCACCCAGGGCCCGGTCATCCACGGGTTCTCCCGGTCGACCTCGGTGGGCTCGTCCTCCGTCACCCAGGGCTGCGGCCCGGTCGGCCACACCGAGCGGTCGGGCGTCCCGCCGGCCTCGAACTCCTTGATCTCCACGGCGGCGACCAGGCGGCGCAGCACGGTGGTCGGGTCGATCCGCCGGGCCCGCACGGATTCGAACGCCTCGGCGGGCTTCCCCTCCTTGTCGGCCAGCACCGTCCGCACCGCCGTCTCGTCGGCGGCCCGGAAGTAGTCGGTCTGCAGGTCAAGGTCCAGGATCATGTCGCACGCTCCCCTCGCTCGGCAAGGTGCCCAGTGGACCACGGGAGGCGGACGCTTGGGTACCGGGCCGCCGGTTCGCCGCCGTCCTGTGATCTACCGGTCAGGTGGAAGGCGCTTTCCGGCAACGTGCCTGGGGGTGCGGGCCGCGCGACGCCCCCGCACAAGGGAGTCGCGCGGCCCGTCCCGGTCAGTAGTTGCCGGGGATGTTCGCGGCGTGGCAGGCCTGCGCGAACTGCGGGGTGCAGATCTCCTCGGCCTTGTACAGGCCGCCCGCGACGATGGTCTCGGCGACCTTGGCCTTGGTGACGACCACCGGGCTGAGCAGCATGGACGGGATCTGCAGGCCGTTCGACTCGGTGGTCGCGGAGGCCACCGAGGTGAGGTCGATGCCCTTGACCAGGTAGACCGCCATGTCGGCGGCGGCCTCGGCCTCCGGCTGGTACGGCTTGTAGATGGTGTAGGCCTGCTCGCCGGTGAGGATCCGGCGGACGGCGTCCAGCGAGGCGTCCTGCCCGCCGACCGGGACATCGGTGCGTCCGGCCTTGTGCAGCTCGTCGATGATCGCGCCGGCCATGCCGTCGTTGGCGGAGTAGACGGCCTGGAAGCCGTTCTTGCCGAGCTTGTTCATCGCCTCGTTCATCCTGGCGGCGGCCACCTCGGGCTTCCACTCGCCGGACTGCTCGTAGGCTATTCGCTTGACCTTGCCGTCCAGCGCGTGGTGCGCGCCGGCCTTGAAGTCGCCCGCGTTCGGGTCGGTCTCCGCGCCGTTGATCATCACGATCTCGGCGCCGGACGCCCTGCTGCCGAGCGCGTCCAGCAGGGCCCGGCCCTGGAGTTCGCCGGTGCGCTGGTTGTCGAACGAGATGTACGCGGAGACCTTGCCGGCGGCCAGCCGGTCGTACGCGATGACCTTGGTGCCCTTCTTGGCGGCCTCGTCGATCCACGGCGCGGTGGCCGCGGCGTTCACCGGGTCGAGCAGGATGACCTTGACGTTGCGGGCCAGCAGCGCGTCGAACTGCTTCTTCTGGGCCTGCTCGTCGCCGTCCGCGTTGGCGTAGTCGATGGTGCACTTGGTGCACAGGCCGCTGACTGCCGTCTCGATCAGCGGCTTGTCGAACGCCTCGTACCGGGTGGAGGAGGCGCGCTCGGGCAGCAGCAGGCCGATCGCCTGGTTGCCCGACGAGGAGCTGTGGCCGCCCCCGCAGGCGGCCAGTGACAGCGTCATCGACACGGCGGCGGCGCCGATGACGAGTCGACGCGACATCGAATTCATGGTGGGTGGTGCCTCCCTGACGGCGCCGCGTCCCTGCGGCGAGGTGAAGGGGAGTCAAGCCCACCCGTCATGTGTCGTCAAGAAGTAAATCATTGGTCGGGGTAGTGGAGGCAAGTCGTTACCTTCTTGAAGGCTGGGCGGGCGGCAGGCCCGCCCGGCGTTCAGCGTTCGTTGCGGGCCACCAGGAACACCCCGGCGACGACTATCGCGCCGCCCAGCAGGATCGGCCAGGTCAGGGCCTCGGAGGCGAACATCCACCCGAGGAAGACCGCCACCACCGGGTTGACGTACGCGTAAGTGGCAACCAGCGGAAGCGGCGCGCGCTGCAACAGCCACGCATAAGACGTGAACGCGACGATGGAGCCGAACAGCACCAGGTACCCCAGCCCCACCCAGGACGCCGTGGACACCGCCGCCGGATCGAACCGGCCCGGCTCGCCCCGCAGGAACGACAGCGCGAACGCGCCCACCGCGCCCGCGAGCATCTCGTACACGCTCGCCACGAACGGATCCGCCGGCATCGGCAGCCGGGCCGCCAGCACCGAGCCCAGCGCCCACACCACCGCGGCGGCCATCACCGTCAGCAGCCCCGTCAGCCCCACCTGGCCGGTCAGGCCCGGCGCGCTCAGCACCACCAGGCCCACCAGGCCGACCAGCACGCCCGCCACGGTGGCCGGGCCGGTCCTCGTCCCGAACGCCCGGCGCAGCACCACCACCCACAGCGGCACACTCGCCACCAGCAGCGCCGCCAGCCCCGACGGGACGGTGCGCTCCGCCAGCGACACCATGCCGTTGCCGCCGACCAGCAGCAGCACGCCCACCAGTGCGGCCGAGGCGAACTGACGCCACGTCACCCGCAGCACCCGCGGCCCCCGGCGGGCCGCCAGACCCACCGCCAGCAGCACCCCCGCCGCGGCGAACCGCAGCGAGCCCGACAGCAGCGGCGGCATGGTCTCCACCACCACCCGGATCGCCAGATAGGTCGATCCCCACAGCACGTACACGATGCCGAGCGCCGCCCACACCGCCGCGCCCAGCCCGGCCCGGCGGTCGCCCGGGAGGGGCGAACCGTCGGCGGGTGAACAGTCGGGGTCGGCGGCGGACCGCGGAGAGGTCGCGGACATGTGCGTCTCCTTCACTTGCTCCTGACATGGACTCGGCGGAATGACACCACACTCCGTCCCCGCCCGGCAGGGAGTTTCAGCAGCCGATACGCGCGAACCCCGGCCCGCGCACGCCGGGCGCGGCCGACCGGATGAACCGGCGCACCACCGCACCCCCGACGGCCCCACCGCATCCGCCGCAGGTGGTAGGCATGGGGGCGGCCCGAGCGCAGCCGACCGACCCGAGGAGCGGCCGCATGGCGTGGTTCGCCGCCCCCGAGTACCGGCTCGCCCGCGAGCTGTTCCTGCGCCTGCTCGCCCTCGTCTACCTGTGCGGATTCCTCGCCGCCGGACGGCAGTTCCGCGCCCTGCTCGGCAGCCGCGGCCTGCTCCCGATCCCCCGCTTCCTCGCCCGCGTCCCCGCGCGGCACGCCCCCAGCCTGTTCCACTGGCACTACAGCGACCGCCTCTACGCCGCCGTGTCCTGGACGGGCGCGCTGCTCGCCGCCGCCCTGCTCGGAGGTGCGGCGAACCTGGTGCCGCTCGGCGCCGCCATGGCGCTGTGGGCACTCGCCTGGGCGCTCTACCTGTCCATCGTCAACGTCGGGCAGACCTGGTACGCCTTCGGGTGGGAATCCCTGCTGCTCGAAGCCGGCGCACTCGCCGTCTTCCTCGGCAACGCCGACACCGCCCCGCCCGTCCTCGTCATGTGGCTGCTGCGCTGGCTGCTGTTCCGCGTCGAATTCGGCGCCGGACTGATCAAATGGCGCGGCGACGCCTGCTGGCGCAAACTCACCTGCCTCTACCACCACCACGAGACCCAGCCCATGCCCGGCCCGCTCAGCTGGTACTTCCACCACCTGCCCCGGCCGCTGCACAAGGCCGAGGCCGCCGCCAACCACCTCGTCCAACTCGCCGTTCCCGTCGCCCTGTTCCTCCCGCAGCCGATCGCCTCCGACGCCGCCCTGCTGATGGCCGTCACCCAGCTCTGGCTGATCGCCTCCGGCAACTTCGCCTGGCTGAACTGGCTCACCGTCGCCCTCGCCCTCGCCGCCCTTGACACCGGCACCCTGCGGCGCGTCCTGCCGATCGCCCCCGACCCGCACTACCCCGCCCAACCCGCCTGGTACCAGGGCCTGGTGGCCGCGTACACGCTGCTCGTGGCGGTCCGCTCCTGGGGGCCCGCGCGCAACCTGCTCTCACCCCGCCAGCAGATGAACCGCTCCTACGACCCGCTCCACCTCGTCAACACCTACGGCGCGTTCGGCTCCGTCAACCGGGTACGCCACGAGATCGTCCTGGAAGGCACCTCGGACCCGGACGGCGCGCACGGCTGGCGGGAGTACGGATTCCACGGCAAACCCGGCGAAGTGCGAAGACTTCCACGACAGTTCGCGCCCTACCACCTGCGCCTTGACTGGCTGATGTGGTTCGCCGCGATCTCCCCCTCCTACGCCCGCTCCTGGTTCCTGCCACTGCTCGCCCGGCTCCTCGTCAACGACCCCGACCTGCTGCGGCTGCTGCGGCACAACCCGTTCCCCGACACCCCGCCCGTCCTCGTCCGGGCCCGGCTCTACCGCTACCGCTTCACCACCGGACCCGAACTGCGCGACACTGGCGCCTGGTGGCACCGCACCCCGCTGCGCGACTACCAGCGGCCCGTCGGCCTCGCCGAACTGGGACGACTCCTCCCCGAAGCGCCCGGGTGACCGTTGCCGACCCGACCCAACTCCCGTCCGCCGCCCCGGAAAGGCGTACTGTCGGTGCCGCTCCCTACCGTACGGACCACGCGAACGGGCCCAGGCCCGCCGCCACCGGTCCAGCGCGGCCCGGCAATTCACGGGGTCAGGTGCGTGCAAGCGTCGAACGCGCACCCGTATTCTGGCCTCCCGCGACGCCACCGCCGCCGCAACCACCCCGCCCGCACCCCTGCCCGCCACAGCCACGAACCGGACTTCACATGACAGTGCGCACCCTGAACGACGCCGACGACGCCGCGTCCGAGACCGCGTCCGCGACGGACGGCGAGACCCGCCAGAGCACCCGTGAGGAGCTCGGCCGGTTCGCCGACCAGGGCGGCTTCACGCTCAACCACGAGACCAACCCCTGGCTGGAGGCCGCCGAGACCCTCGCCGGCCCCGAGGACGCCCGCGCCGCGTCCACCGTCCTCGCCGAACTCCGCAGCCGCGACACCCGCGCCGTCGGCAAGGCCGCCAACGCCATCGCCGACAAGGCCGCCCTGCGCATCCCCGACACCCTCGGCGGCCTCACCACCCTGCTCGACCTGCTCCAGCGCGTCTACGCCACCACGCAGACGCTGCGCGTCGACGCCTACCAGCACGACCTGCACGAGCTCGCCGCCGCCACCGGCACCGGCACCTACCGCAAGGAAAAGGGCGCCAAGCTCGGCTGGAACCGCCGCCGCGTCCTGCGCGGCCAGGCCCGCGCCCTCGCCGCCGGCACCCGCGCACCCGGCCGCGCCGACCTCCACACCGCGCTGGTCGCCGCCGCGGCCGCCCACCGCGACTGGCTGGCGCTCGCCGCCGACACCGCGGCCTCCCGACCGTCCGTGCCCGTCGACGGGGCGCTGCTCACCGAGACCGCCAACGTCGTCGAGTCCCTCGCCGACGCCGTCCGCTCGCTGGCCCGCCTCCTCCCCGAACGCGCCCTCGACTCCCTGCCGCTCGGCGAACTCGCCGACCTCGTCGACCGCCTGGCCGCCGACGAAGGCACCCTCTACCGCCTGTCCGCCCTCCGGCAGCTGCGCCTCGAACTCGCCGAGCAGGGGCTGACGGAGCTGCTGGACGAGCTGACGGAGCGTCAAGCCGACAAGGACGCTGCGCTGGCCGCCTACGACCGCCACCAGTCCGCCCGCGCGGCCCTGGCGGCGGGACCGCGACAGTCGACGGACGAGGCTGCTGCGGTGGCCGAGGCCGAGGCCGAGGCAGAGGCAGCGGCTGAGGTTGAGCCGGTTGTCGAGGTTGCGGCCGAGGTCGTGGTCGAGCCGGTCGTCGAGGCTGAGGATGTGGTCGAGGAGCCGGTGACCGAGACTACTGACGAGGTCGAGCCGGAGGCCGTCGTCGAGGCCGCGGTTGAGACGGTTGCCGAGGTCGAGGCCGAGGTTGAGGCGGAGGAGCTTGCGGCGGAGGTTGAGGCCGAGCCGGTCGCTGAGGCCGAGCCCGTTGCTGAGGCTGAGCCCGTTGTCGAGGTTGCCGAGGCTGAGGCCAAGCCGGCGGCGGAGCCGGTCGCTGAGGCTGAGCCTGAGGCCGAGATCGTTGCCGAGGCGGAGACTGAGCCGGTCGTCGAGGTGGTGCCCGAAACCGAGGTTGAGCTGGTCGCCGAGGCCGAGACCGAGGTTGTCGAGTCCGAGGCTGAGCCGGTTGTTGAGGCGACGGCCGAGGTTGAGGCCGAACCGGTCGCGGAGGTTGTCGAGTCCGAGGCTGAGCCGGTTGCGGAGCCCGTTGCTGAGGCGGAGGTTGAGCCGGTCGTCGAGGTGGCACCCGAGACCGAGGCTGAGCCGGTGGCCGAGGTTGAGGCCGAGTCTGTGGCCGAGGTTATTGTCGAGCCCGTTGCCCAGGCGGAAGTTGAGCTGGTCGCCGAGGCCGAGCCGGTCGTCGAGCCCGAGGCTGAGCCTGTTGTGGAGCCTGCCGCTGAGGTTGAGGCGGAGCCTGTCACTGAGGAGTCGGTTGTCGGGCTTGCCGAGTCCGTTGCGGAGCCCGTTGTCGAGGCGGAGGTTGAGCTGGTCGCCGAGGTGGCACCCGAAAGCGAGGCTGAGCCGGTCGCCGAGACCGAGGCTGTCGAGTTCGAGGCTGAGTCGGTCGCCGAGGCGGAAGTTGAGCTGGTCGCCGAGGCCGAGCCGGTCGTCGAGCCCGAGGCTGAGCCCGCCGTAGAGCCTGCCGCCGAGGCCGAGGCGGTCGCTGAGGTTGAGGCGGAGCCTGTCGCTGAGGAGTCGGTCGAGGTCGTGGCCGAGCCGGTTGTCGGGCTTGCCGAGTCCGTTGCGGAGCCCGTTGCCGAGGCGGAGGTTGAGCCGGTCGCCGAGGTCGCTGAGGCCGAGGCTGAGACCGTTGCGGAGCCTGCCACCGAGGTCGTGGTCGAGTCTGTCGCCGAAGCCGTCGTGGAGCCTGCCACCGAGGTCGAGCCTGTGGCCGAGGCTGTCGAGTCCGAGACTGAGCCGGTCGCCGAGGTTGAGGCGGAGCCTGTCGCTGAGGTCGTTGCCGAGCCGGTTGTCGAGGTCGCCGAGCCCGACACCGAGCCGGTGGCTGAGGTTGCTGCCGAGTCTGTCGCTGAGGCGACTGTCGGGGCGGGGGCGGTTAAGCCGGAGTTGACGGCCGGGAAGCCGATCACTGGGTACTCGGCGGAGGAACTGGTGGCGCTGGTGGCGTGGTTCGACGCGGACGGGACTACGCGTACGGACGACGAGCTGCTGCGGGCGGCGATGAAGGAGCTCGGGTTCGCCCGGCTCGGGCCGCGTATCAAGGAGGCACTGGGGGCCGCCGTGGCCACCGTGCGGAGCTGACGCAACGGGTCAGGAAGTGCCACCGCGCCCGTCGTTGTGCGATCTCGTGCAGCGGCGGGCGCGGTGGCGTGCCGGGCGGGGGAGAGGAGGCCCGGGGCCGTCGTGCTCCCGTTGCGGCCAGGGCACCTGTCGCTGCTGCAGGCCCGCCGTGTCCGGCAGCAGGCTTGATCAACTGGCCTAGAGTTCGCGCATGAACACGACGCTCCGGCTGGAGACCCTCACCCCCGGCAACATCGATGCCGCGATCGGCCTGAAGGTGCGGCCGGACCAGGAGCACCTGGTGGCGCCGGTGGTGAAGTCGCTGGCGGAGGCGTACGTGCACCCCGGGACGGCGTGGCCCCGGCTGTTGGTCGACGGGGAGCGGATCGTCGGGTTCGTCATGGCGTTCTTCGACATCGACTTCGCCGGCGGCGGCGGGGGTGCCGACCTCCGCTCCGGGCTGTGGCGGCTCAACATCGCGGCGGGCGAACAGGGGCGCGGGTACGGCCGCTTCGCGGTGGAGGCCGTGGCGGCCGAGATCCGGCGGCGCGGCGGCACGCGGCTGACGACCACCTGGCACCCGGGCGAGGGCGGCCCGGAGCGGTTCTACCTGGGGCTCGGCTTCCGGCCGACCGGGGAGACCAGCGGGGATCAGGTGGTCGGTGAACTCGACCTGTCCTGAGGCCCGTTGTGGCGGTCGGCGAGGGCTGTGACGCGGGCCGCGAGCGGGGCGAGCGTCGGGTCCTGCCGGGTGGTGGCGGCGGCGAGGCGGTGAAGGTCCAGGTGGGGGTCTCCGGTGGCGGGGTGGGGAAGCCCGAGGCGGGTGAAGGCGCGGGCGATCAGGGCGTGTGCGGTGTCGGGGCGGCCGCGGGCCAGGGCCTTGACGGCCGCGACGGCGTTGGCGAGGGCGCTGGCCGGTCGCGACCACTCGCTGTCGTCGGCGCGGGCCGCCGGGTTCCCGGTGTCGTAGTCGGGCTCGTCGGCGACGGACGTCGCGCGCACGTCCAGGTCCAGCCGCCAGAACAGTGGGACGCCGGCGAAAAGGACGAAGAGCAGGCGGCGGCGGTCGGAGTGCAGGAAGTCCGGGTCGCAGCGCACCTGTTCGACGGGTCGGACGCGGGCGAGCGCGGCCGCCCCGGCGGTGAGGCAGGCCGGGAAGGCGTCGTCCGGCACCACCCAGCACACGTCGATGTCGCTGAACCGGTCGGCGGTGCCGGCGGCCAGGGAGCCCCGCAGCCGGGCGGACGAGCCGGGGCAGCACCGTTCGAGGGCGGTGCGGACGGCCGCAGCAAGCGCGTCACGGGTCATGCGCCGATGTCCTCCTGCCAGAGGTCGGGGCGGGCCGTGACGAAGTCCGTCATCAGCTGTACGCACTGGGGATCCTCCAGCAGGGTGATTCCGGTGCCGTGCTCGGCCAGCCAGTCGTGGCCGCCGGTGAACGTGGCGGACTCGCCGATCACCACGTGGCCGATCCCGAACTGCCGTACCAGGCCGGAGCAGTACCAGCATGGAGAGAGCGTGGTGACCATCACCGTGTCCCGGTACCCGCGCAGCCGGCCGGCGGCCCGGAAGGCGGCCGTCTCCGCGTGCATCGACGGATCGCCGTCCTGGACACGGCGGTTGTGCCCGGGCCCGAGCAACTCGCCGTTCAGCCCGAACAGTGCCGCACCGATCGGGATGCCGCCCTCGGCCAGGCCGAGTCGCGCCTCTGCCACCGCGACCGACAGCCACTCCCGGGCCTGTTCCACCGACACCGCCGCCTGACCGACCACCGGCCACCTCCTTCCGTCCGCGACCGGTCTACCCGCCCGCGCCCGTCCCCAACGCGCTGCAAGCGTTCTTCGCTCGATCGAGTGTTCGGATCAAGCGGGGCTGACGGACGGTCCCACGGCGACACGGTCGAGGCCCCCGCCCACGGCCGCCCCGGCGTCCGGCTGCGGAGGCACTGCTTCACCGGCGGCTCGACCCGCACACCGACAGCGCCGACAGCGCCGACAGTGCAGGCAGCTCAGCGCAGGATCGCGGCGAGCAGGTCGCTGCCGAGCTCGGTGGTGGCCGGCAGGTCCAGCGCGTGGTGCACGTAGCGGCCGTGCCGGCGGGCGGTGAGCAGCCCGGCGCGGCGCAGCACGGCGAGGTGGCGGGAGACCTCGGGCGGGGTGAGGTCCCAGGCGTGGGCGAGTTCGCCGGTGGTGTGCGGGCCGCGCGCCAGGGTGCGCACCAGCCGCAGCCGGACGGGGTGGGCGAGGGCGTCGAGGCGCAGCTGCAGGGTGTCCAGCGGGACGGCGGCGGCGGGTTCGCCGCCGGTCGCGGGGTACTGGACGACGGGCTGCCAGCCCGGGGCGTGCACGGCGATCAGGTGCGGGTGGCCGAAGGCGCTGGGCAGGAAGGTGACGCCGGCCGGTCCGGCGGCGGTCGCGCTGTCCTGGAGCTTGTCGAGGACCAGGGAGTCGCCGTCGGCGGTGAGCGCGACCGCCGCGGACACCTCGGCGAGCGCCGCGGACAGGCCCTGGCGGCGGACCAGCTCGGTTTTGCGCCGCACGTCCTGGCCGAGCCGGACGGCCAGCGCGGGCCACTCGTCGTCGAAGAAGGCCTCCGCGCACTGCTCCAGGGTGTCCCGGACGCGGGCCCGGACGGCCGGTGGGTCGGTCAGCAGGCGGGTGGCGAACGCCTCCTGCCGGGGGCCGCGGGCCTGGGCGCGGTCGAGGGCGTCGGCGCGGGCGTCGGGGTCGGTCAGCGGCGAGCCGCCGGCGAAGGTACGGCGGTTGGTGCCGCAGGTGCTGACCAGTGCGGCCAGGGCGTACCGGTCGTCGTCGATCCGGTCGACCTCGTCGAGTTCGGCGGCGAGGGTGGCGCGGGGGCGGGCGGGCACCAGGAAGTCGGCGCGGGAGGAGCGCCACAGGAACTCGGCCTCGTGCAGCCGGTCGGCGAGTTCGGGCCGCAGGCCGGCCCAGACGCCGGCGGCCCATCCCGCGTACTGCGGGTGGTGCTCGGGCGCGGCCAGGACGTGCAGCATCGCGGCGAGTTCGGCGAGCGGGGAGGCGGCGAACCGGATCCGCTCGGGCGGCGTCCCGGTCAGGTCGATGCGCAGGGTCACGCGTCCATCCTCTCCGCCCGCCCGGCCGCACTCCGGGCGGGGTCGGCGAGAGGACGCCGTGGCTACGGCAGCTCGGGGCCCTCCAGGACGACCGGGAGGACCCGGTGCCCGTTGGAGATCAGCGAGTCGACCGGCTCCAGCTCGACGCCGGGCGCGAACGCCAGGCGCGGGAAGCGTTCGAACAGGGCGCGCAGCGCCGTGCGCGCCTCCAGCCGGGCCAGCGGCGCGCCCAGACAGAAGTGCGGGCCGTGGCCGAACGCCAGGTGGTCCTTGGCCGACCGGGTGACGTCGAACACCGCGCCGCTGTCGCCGTGCCGCGACGGGTGGCGGCCGGCGGCGCCGTAGGAGGCGATGATCGCCTCGCCGCGGTGGACGGTCACCCCGCCGGGCAGCTCGATGTCCTCCAGGGCGTACCGCATCGGCAGGTGCGCCAGCGGCGCGTCCCGGCGCAGCGACTCCTCGACCACGTCGTCCCAACTGGCCTTGCCATCGAACACCAGTTCGAGTTGAGAAGCATGCGAAAGCAGCAGCGCGATCGAGTTGTCGATCAGGTTGACGGTGGTCTCGTAGCCGGCGGCGACCACCAGCATGAGCGTGTCGAACAGCTCCGCCTCGGTGAGGGCGCTGCCGTCGCCCTCGGTGTCGCGGGCGGCGATCAGCAGGGAGGTCATGTCGTCGGCGGGCTGCTCGCGCTTGGCGGCGACCAGGCCGGAGATCACCGTGTAGAGCGCCGCGTTGTTGGCCTGGGACTGCTCGGGGGTGAGGGTGGTGTCGAAGACGCCGTCGACGTACCGGCAGAAGCTGTCGCGCAGCTCGTCGGGCAGGCCGAGCAGGTACGAGATGACCAGGATCGGCAGCGCCCGGGCGAGCTGTCCGCGCAGGTCCACCGGCGTGCCGTCGGCACCGGCGGCGGCGATCTCGTCGAGCAGCCCGGTCGTCATCTCCTCGATGCGCGGGGTGAGGGCGGCGATCTGGCGGGGGGTGAGCGCGGTGCTCACCAGCCGGCGCAGCCGACGGTGGTGATCGACGTCGGTGGTGGACATGTTGCGGGCCGTCACCCAGAGCGCGAGCGGCCAGCCGGCCGCCACCGGCTCGTAGTCCGGCCAGTGCTGCAGGCCGTCCTTGGCGATTCTCGGGTCCTTGAGCAGGTCCGCCAGCACGTCGGGGTCGGACACGGCCCACACCTGCACCCCGAGGACGTCGGCGGGGCAGGCGGGCCCGCGCGCGATCAGCTCGGCGGTCTCGGCCTCACGGGCCCGGCCGGTCGGGTCCAGGACCAGCATCGAGTGGTCGACGGGGCACTTCAGCGGACGGTTCAGCGAGGGGGTCGTCGGGTTCTCCAACTCACGTTCCACAAGGGCTCCTTGAGACGGATCGACACGCCCGGTTCACAACCGGACTCATCGAGCATCACCTGCAGCTCGCGGCATGTCGAGTGCGCATCGGCCCGCCCCACGCGCCCCCCGACGCGCCCCCGCCGGGCGGCCGATTCCGGCCCGGATTGACGAGGACCGTCAACCCGCGTGACCGGCGGCGGCCGGGCGGACGACGGTGGGCGGCATGACGACGATCACGACGACCCGGCCGACGCCACGCCAACTCGTCCGGGCGAGCGGCGGGGCGCGCTACGCGGTGGCGCTGGCGGTCGACGCCGTCGGCACCGGACTGCTGCGGCCGTTCCTGCTGCTGTACGGAATCACGGTGCTGGGCCTGGGCGCGGCCGCCACCGGACTCGCGATGACGCTGGGCATCGTCGCCGGCCTGGCCGCGATGCCGCCGCTCGGCCGCTGGCTGGACCGGGGCGCGCGCAGCACGGCGGTCGCGGCGTCCATGCTGGTGCGGGTCGCGGGCGTCGCGGTGCTGCTGGCCGTGCCGCACGGCAACGCGGCGCTGTTCGCGCTGGCCGCCCTCGTCCTCGGCGTCGGCAATCAGGCCTGGCCCGCCGCCCACGCGGCGCTGATCGCCACCGTCGCCGAGGGCCGACTGCGGGACGCGGCACTCGCCGCCGGCCGGGCCGTGCGCAACGCCGGACTCGGCGTCGGCGCGCTGCTCGCCACGGTCTGCCTGGGCGGCGGCGCCCCCGCGCTGCGGGCCCTCGCCGCGGTCTCCGGCCTCGGCTTCCTGGCCGCCGGCCTGCTGGCCCGCTCGGTGCGGGTGACGGCCGCCCCCGCCGCCGCCCGGACGGCCGGGCGCGCGGACGCGGCCGGGCCCGGACTGGGCGCCGTCCTGGCGGCGAACGTGGTGTACGTGTTCTGCCTGAACGTTCCCGAAGTGGCGCTGCCGCTCGTCCTGGTGACGGTGCTGCACGCCTCCCCGGCCTGGTCGGCGGCCGTGTTCGTGGCCAACACGGTGCTGGTGGTGGCCCTCCAGGTGCCGCTGACCACCTGGGCGGCGGCCCGCTGGTCGCGCGGGACGGTGCTGGCCGCGTCCGGCGTCGTGCTGGCCGCCAGCTACCTCGGCTTCCTGCTGGCCACGCCGTTCGGGCCGCTCGCCGTGGCCCTGGGTCGCGGTGCCGTGCACGCTCGGCGAGATCCTGTACGCGGGCAGCGCCACCGCCCTGGTCACCGCGCTGGCCCCGCCGCCGGTGCTGGGCCGCGCACTGGCCCGGTTCCAGCTCTCCACCGGCCTCGGCCTGGCGCTCTCCCCGGCCGCGATCACCGCCCTCGCCGCCGCCGGCCCGCTCGCCCTGTGGGGCACCCTCGCCGCCGCCACCCTCGGTGCGTCCGCCGTCGTCGGACGCACGACGGCCGGACCGGCGCCGGGTGGGAACGGACCGGATGCCCGGGCGATTTGACGGTTCCTTTAAGGTGCGGGAATGCGAGATTTCGGGGCGGGACTGCGATTCCTGTTCAACGGACAGCGGTGGGTGGCACGACACGGCCGCTGGTGGGGTTTCGGGATGATTCCGGCCCTGATCACCCTGGTCGGCTACCTGGCGGCACTGGCCGCGCTGATCGTCCACGCGAGCGACCTCGCCGCCTGGGCGACACCCTTCGCCGACGACTGGTCCGACCTGTGGCGCGGGGCCGTCCGGGTGGCGGTCGGCGCGGCCGCCGTCGGCATCGGCGGACTGCTCGCCATGATCACCTTCACCGCGGTGACGCTGCTGATCGGCGAGCCGTTCTACGAGTCGCTGTCCGCGGCGGTCGAGGAGGGCGAGGGCGGCGGCCCGCAGGGCCCCGACCTGCCGCTCTGGCGCGAACTGTGGACCGGCCTCAAGGACAGCCTGGCTGTGCTGCTGCGCGCCGCCGGCTTCGGCGTCCTGCTGTTCCTGTGCGGGTTCATTCCGGTGGTCGGCCAGACCGTGGTGCCGGTGATCGGCGTCTGCGTCTCCGGGTTCTTCCTGACCGTCGAACTGACCGGCACGCCCCTGCAGAAGCGCGGCCTGGCGCAGAAGGAGCGGCTGCGCCTGCTGCGCTCCCGGACGTCGCTGGCGGTCGGCTTCGGCGCCGGCCTGGTGCTGCTGTTCCTGATCCCGGTGCTGACCGTGCTGGCGATGCCCGGCGCGGTGGCCGGCGCGACGCTGCTGGCCCGCGAGATCGCCCCGCACGAGGAGCCCGCCGAGGAGCCTGCCGAGGAGCCGCAGGACGGCCCCGGCGACGCCCCGGGCGGCGCGCACCCGCACCCGCAGAACCCCTACCAGCAGCCGTACCAGGCGCAGAACCCCTACCAGCAGCCGTACCCCGCGGACCCGCGGCAGGGCTGATCGAACTGCTCACCGAACGTGCACGACGATTTGACGTAGCGTCACCGACTGCGCGATAACGTCCCCATGCCCGTATCCGTGGACGCCGCCCCGCGCGGCATTGACCTCGGCGACCCCGCGTTCTGGCGGCTCCCCGAGAAGTTGCGCGCCGAGGCGTTCGCCCGCCTGCGGGAGCGCCCGGGCCCGGTGGCGTTCACCGACCGGGCGACGGGGCGGCGCTGCTGGGCGCTGGTCCGGCACGCCGATGTGATGACGGCCAGCCGGTCGCCCGAGGTGTACCTCTCCGGGCCCGGCGTGACCTCGCCGGAGCCCGCCCGCTGGGTGCGGGCGGTCTTCGGCGACTCGATGGTCAACCTCGACGACCCGCACCACGCCGACCTGCGGCGGGTGGTCGGCCGGGCGTTCACCCCGCGCCTGCTCGCCGAGGTCGAGCAGGACATCGCACGGACCGCCGCCCGCCTGGTCGACCGGCTGGAACGCGAACGCCCCACCGACTTCGTCGCCGCCGTCGCCGGGGAACTCCCGTACCAGGTGATCTGCTCGATGATGGGCATCCCCGAGGAGCAGCGCCGCAACATCCTGGCCCGGATCAACCGGGCCTCCGCCTCGGCGGGCGTCACCCGGCGCGGTCTGCGGGTCCCCGGCCGGGGGCTGCACGCGCTGGCCGCGATGCACCTCACGGTGGCCGCACTCGGCCGCGAGCGCCGCCGCCGCCCCACCGGCGACCTGATCTCCGCCCTGGTCACTGCCGACGTGGACGGCCGCCGCCTCGGCTCCCGCGAACTCGGCGCGTTCTTCTCGCTGCTGCTGGTCGCCGGCGTCGAGACCACCCGCAACGCGCTCGCCCACGGCCTGCACCTGCTGACCGGCCACCCCGAGCAGCGCGACCTGCTGCTCGACGACCTGGACGCCCACCTGGGCGGCGCGGTCGAGGAGATCGTCCGGCACTCGACGCCGATCGTGCAGTTCCGCCGCACCGTCGCCGTCGACCACAAGCTCTCCGGCATCCGGCTCGCCGCCGGCGACAAGGTGGTGCTGTTCTACGGCTCCGCCAACCGCGACGAGGCGGTGTTCGAGCGGGCCGACGCCTTCGACATCACCCGCTCGCCGAACCCGCACCTGGGATTCGGAGGCGGCGGCCCGCACTTCTGCCTGGGCGCCCACCTCGCCCGCCAGGAGATGCGCACCCTGCTGCGCGAACTGTTCACCCGCCTCCCCGGGATCCGCTCCACCGCCGAGCCGGAACTCGTCCCGTCCTCCTTCGACCACCGGGTCCGCACCCTGCGCTTCACCTTCTGACCACGCGGAACGGGCGGCCACCCGGCCCGGGTGACCGCCCGTTTCCAGGAGATCTCGCAGGTCAGCCGGGGTGGGCGCCCACGGCGTCGCGGACCTCCGCGCCGAGCACGCTGTTGGCGCGGGCACAGTTGGCGCAGCAGAAGAACCGGCCCGCGACCTCGACGCCGTGGCCGACGATCCGCACCGAACACTGCTCGCAGCGCGGCGCCAGCTTCTCCATCGCGCACTCGAAACTGTCGAAGACGTAGGTGTCACCGGTGATCGTCTTGATCTCGAAGGACAGCCAGTAGTCGTTCTGGCACACCACGCAGACCGCCATGTCGGGCTCCTCTCGCCGTACGGGTCCACCGCCGAGTCTTGGCCCGCACCGCACCGGCGGCAATCGGCGGCGGTCCGAACGGCTCCCACCGGCCGAGCAGTCCGATAATGGTCAGCAGGGTCCCGGGTCAGCCGAGGAGGCCGAGATGATCATTCGAATCTGGGAGGCACAGGTCTCCCCACTCCGGGTCGAAGAGTTCTGCGCCAGACTCGCCTCCACCGTGCTGCCCGAGTTCGACCAGTGGGACGGCTTCCTCGGCGGAGAACTGCTGCGCGCCCTGTCCGACGAGGACCACCGCGTCCAGATGATCACCCGCTGGCGCGACGAGGCCGCCCTGCGCGCCTACGCCGGGCCGATGTGGAAGATCCGACCGGTCTGGGCCGAGGGCGAACTCCACGAACTCGAACACCCGCCCACCGTCGGCCACTTCGAGTCGCTGCGCCGCCTCGACACGCTCCCCGGCGACTGACCGCTCAGCCCCGCTGCACGGGGATGCCGCCGTCCGCCTTCACCTGCTTCATCGTCAGGTGCGAATGCACCTGCGCGATGCCCGGCAGGCCCGACAGCACGTCCGTGACGAAACGCTCGTACGCGGCCAGGTCCGCCACCGCGACCCGCAGCAGATAGTCCGGGTCGCCGAACAGCCGGTGCGCTTCCACCACCTCCGGCAGCTCCGCGACCCGACGCTCGAACTCCGCGACCGTGGACCGGTCCTCGTGCCGCATCACCACCGTCACGAACGGCTGGAAACCCTTGCCCACCGCCACCGGATCCAACTGCGCCCGGTAACCGCGGATCACCCCCTGCCGCTCCAACTGCCGCACCCGGCGCAGGCACGGCGACGGCGTCAGGCCCACCCGGTCGGCGAGCTCGGCGTTGGTGAGCCGCCCGTCCTGCTGGAGCTCGTGGAGGATTCTGCGGTCGAGGCGGTCCATGGCGCAACATTCTGCCCCATCGGCGGGCTGACCAGCGAAAACGGGACATCGGCTGCCAACGCCCGACGGATAGCGTCCAGGACGACCCTCTCCGACGACTCACCGAAGGCCCACCCATGGACCCGCACGCCCTGCTGCTCTTCCTCGGAGTGGACCTGCTCCTGGTCTGCACCCCCGGACCGGACTGGCTCTACATCGCCGCCCGCGGCCTCGGCCAGGGCCGCACCGCAGCCCTCACCGCCGTCGCGGGCGTCTGCGCCGGCTACGGCGTGCACACCCTGCTCTCCGCGGCCGGCCTCGCCGCCGCGCTCCGGGCCCTGCCCGGACTGCTGCCCGTGCTGCGCCTGGTCGGCGCGGGCTACCTCGCGTTCCTCGCCGTCACCATGCTGCTCACCCTGCGCCGCGAGGGCCGCGAGACGCTCACCGCCGCCCGGCCGCAGCCCGCCCGCGTCGTGCTGCGGCAATCCCTCCTCACCGCGCTGCTCAACCCCAAGGGCCTGCTGCTCTACCTCTCCCTCGTCCCGCAGTTCGTCACCCCCGACGCCGGCCTCCCCGTCGGAGCCCAGGTCGCCACCCTCGGCGCCGTCAACGTCCTGTGCTGCGCCGCCGTCTACACCGCCGTCGCCCTCACCACGGCCCGCCTCGCCACCCGCCTCACCGCCACCCCCACCGCCGCCCGCCGCCTCTCCGCCGTCTCCGCGGTCCTCCTCCTCGCCGTCGCAGGCGTCACAGCCGCCGCCTGACCCCGCCGGGGGCCCGCCCACCCACCCACGCTGCTGCCCTCCGCGAGGCTCACGCGCAGCAGCGATGCCGTTGGTCTCCGGGGCCCGGCCTGCGGGGCCCGCTCGCGCGCAGCACCGAAGCTCTTCGCCGTTCCGCCGCGCGCAGCGCCGCCCCTTCCCGTGCGGCGCGCTGTTGTGCGTTGCCGTTCGGCAGGCGCGCGGTGTTGTTGTTCCCCGCGGTGTCGCCCGCGTGGCAGCGCTGTCGCTTCTGCGCTTGCCGTCGGCGCGTCCTTGCGGCTCGGGCGCAGTGCCGGTGGTTCGTCTCCCGCCGCGCGCGGTGCTGTTCCTTGGCGGGAGCCGCGCGGAGCGTCGGTGTTCTTCGCCACCCTGCTCGCGCGCAGCGCCGCCCCTTCCTGCGCGGCGCGCTGTTGTGCGTTGCCGTTCGGCAGACGCGCGGTGTTGTTGTTCCCCGCGGTGTCGCCCGCGTGGCAGCGCTGTCGCGTTCCGGGCTTGCCGTCGGCGCGTCCTTGCGGCTCGGGCGCAGTGCCGGTGGTTCGTCTCCCGCCGCGCGCGGTGCTGTTCCTTGGCGGGAGCCGCGCGGAGCGTCGGTGTTCTTCGCCGTGTCGCCCGCGTGGCAGCGCTGTCGCTTTTCGGGCTTGCCGTCGGCGCGTCCTTGCGGCTCGGGCGCAGTGTCGGTGTTCTTCGCCTCCTGTCGCGCGCAGCGCTGTCGTGGTGTCAGGTGCCCGTTGTGTCGAGGGCGGTGAGGGCGGCGTGGAGGGTGAGCAGGTCGGGGCCGCGGACGGTGTCGAGGCCGGTGAGGTGGGTGGTGCGGCGGAGGCGGTAGTCGACGGTGTTGGGGTGGACGAGGAGGCGCGCGGCGGTGCGGCGGCGGTCGAGGCCGCAGGCGAGGAACGCGCGGAGGGTGTCGAGGAGTTCGGGCCGGTCGGTGAGCGGGGCGAGGAGTGAGGCGAGCGCCTCGCGGGCCGGCCCGGGCCGGCTGAGCTGGTAGGCGAGCAGGACGTCGTCGAGCAGGTGCAGCCCGCCGCCGCGTCCGGTCGCGGTGGCGAGCTGCCGGACCTCGGCCGCCAGCCGGGCGGCGTCGGCGACCGCCGACGGGGGAGCGGAGGTCGCGCCGGCGACCAGCGGTGCGCCGCACGCCCGGCCGAGGCGTTCGACCAGTGCCGTCAGGGTGTCCCGGTCGAGCGGCCCGGAGGTGGGCAGCAGTACCGTCCCGCCGTCCGCGGCCAGTGCGGCGAGCGGGACGCCGTCCGGCCGGCTGCGCTCCAACTCGGCGCGCAAGCGGCGGAGTTTGCGTCGCGCGGCGACCGAGCGGTTGACGCCCGGGCGGGACTCGTCGGGGTGCGGGCCGATGGCCAGCGCGAGTACGACGTAGCGGTCGGGCAGCCGGATGCCGGCCCGGTCGGCGGCGGCGCGCGGGTCGCCGCCCTCCAGCAGGCGGGACAGCAGGGCCTGCCGGGCGACCTGTTCGTCGCCGAGTGCGGCCTGCCGTTCCTGCACGTAGCCGGCGGCGACGGCGCAGCTGACGACCCGCAGGTAGCCGAGCAGGCGGTCCTGCGCGGTGGCGATGTCGGGCAGGTCGGCGGGCGCGGCCTCGGCGAGCAGCCGGGCGGCGCACAGCTGCGCGCCGAGGTGGTACGCGCCGACCACGGACTCCAGCGGGACGCCCTCGTCCGCCCGCCGCGCGGACGACTCGCGGATCCGGGCGAGATCGTCCTCGCCGGGCGGTCGGCCGGTGCGCATGACGTCGACGAACGCCCGGACGCAGCGTTCGACCTGGCGGGTGATCTCGCCGCGGAGCTGCTCGGGCGGCAGCGCGTGGTGGGCGGGGAGGCGGTCGAGCAGGCGGGCCGCCACCTCGGCGGCGAGCGCGGGGGCCAGGGCGAGCAGCCGCAGGTGGACCGGGGTGCCACCGAACTGCGGTTCGGGCGCGGCGAGTTCGGCGTTGGGTGCGGTCACAATCCACCTCGCGAATCTCTGTGCAGCGGCCCGGCGACGTGGGCGGGCGACGCGTCCATGATGGTTTCCCGGCACGTTACCTACCCGCAGGTAACTCGCGCGATCCCCCCACGTTCCCCCAGCAGGTCGCGCACCCCCGCCCCCAGCCAGAAACGGAAGAGCCATGTACCGAGCCGTCGCCCGGACGATCGCCACCGCCCTCGCCGCCGCCGCCCTCGCCACCGCGGCCCCTGCCGTCACCGCCGCCGCCGCTTCGCCCGACGCGTTCTACACGTACGACGGCAGCGCCCCGCTGTCCTCGCTCGCCCCCGGCACGGTGCTGAAGACCCGCACCCTGTCGTACCACCTGCTCGGCATACCGACCCCCGTGCAGGCCGTGCAGCTGCTGTTCCGCACCACCGACGCGCAGGGCCGCCCGTCCGCCGGAGTGACCACCGTGGTGCGGGGCCTGGGCAGCGACGGGTCGAAGGCGGTGTCGTACCAGTCGTTCTACGACTCGCTGAACCCGGCCGACTCCCCGTCCCGGGCGATCGCCGGGGGCCTCACGCTGGGCGGGGCGATCCCCAACGCGGAGGCGCTGTTCGTGGTGCCGTTCGTGCTGCAGGGCTACGACGTGGTGATCCCCGACACCGAGGGCCAGCGCGCCGACTTCGCCGCCGGACCCGAGTACGGCACCACCACCCTGGACTCCGTCCGCGCGGTCTCCGCCGCCGCGGCGACCGGCATGAACGCCGACACCCGGTTCGGCCTGCTCGGCTACTCCGGCGGCGCGATCGCCACCAACTGGGCCGCCGCCCTCGCCCCCGGCTACGCCCCGGACGTCAACCGCCGACTGGTCGGCTTCGCCGAGGGCGGCCTGCTGGTCGACCCCGCGCACAACCTCAAGTACGTGGACGGCAGCACGGTCTGGGCCGGCGTCATCCCGATGGCGGTCATCGGCGTGGCCCGCGCCTACGACCTCGACCTGACGCCGTACCTGAGCGACTACGGCAAGCAGGTGTACACGAAGATGCAGGACGCGTCGATCGTCAACGCGCTCGGCCAGTACCCCGACCTGACCTGGAAGAAGCTCGCCAAGCCGGAGTACGCCGACCCGAACTCGGTGCCCCCGTTCCTGGCCGCCGTCAACAAGGTCAACCTCGGCTCCGCCCCCACCCCCACCGTCCCCGGCTACCTCGCGCAGGGCAACGCCGGAGTGCTGGAAGGCACCTTCAGCAACGTGTCGGGCATCGGCACCGGCGACGGCGTGATGGTGGCCGGCGACGTCCGCGCCCTGGCCCGGCAGTACTGCGCCACCGGCAACTCCCGGATCGCCCACCAGCAGTACGACCTGCTCAGCCACCTCGGCACGGCCGTCCCGTGGGCGCCCACCGCCGTCGGCTACCTGAACGACCGGTTCGCCGGGAAGACCGCGCCCAGCGACTGCGGCCACATCGCCCCCGGCAACCCGCTGACCCCCGAACAGCCCCGATGAGCAGCGGGAGGGCCCGCACCGGGTTGAACGGCGCGGGCCCTCCCCACCTGCCGACGGACCTTCAGAGTTCGCGCGGATACAGCTTCGCGCCGCGCCGGATCTGCAGCGCCGCGACGATCTCCGTCAGGCCGATCACCAGCAGCGCGCACGCGCCCAGCACCGCCAGCGCCGTGATCGAGTGGGCGGGGAACACCATCAGCAGGATGCCCGCCAGCAGGTACAGCGCCCCGATGAAACCCTGCCAGCCGCGCGCCGGCATCAACGGGTCGGACGCCACCGCCGCCAGGTGCGTGATCCCCCGGAACAGCCAGCCGATGCCGATCCACAGCGCCAGCAGCAGGATCGACTGCGCGGCCGAGCGGAAGCACAGCAACCCCAGCAGCACGCAGATCGCGCCGCTGACGAACGCCAGCACCCGCAGCGCCGTCGAGGAGTGCGTGCCGAACGCGGCGACCAGCTGCACGATGCCGATCACCAGCAGGTACACGCCGAACAGCACGCCGATCACCCACAGCGTCTGCTTCGGCCAGACCAGGATCACGACGGCCAGCGCCAACGAGATCAGACCGCCCGCCAGCACCACCTGCCAAGCCAGCCGCGCCAGTTGCTGGAACGGGCCGACCGGCCCGGGACGGTCGTCGGTCCGATAGGGGTCTGCCATGGCTCCTCCGAGGTGCCGCTGCGGAACAGGGATCACCCACCAGCCTCGACGCCCGCCCCGCCCTCCGGCGCGGCGGATTCCACCGAACGGGTGAGTTTCCCCGCCGCATCCGCACCCGGATCCGATACCGGCTGTTCACCCGCACGTCCTGACGGGCCGTCTACCATCTGACGCTATGACGGATCAGGGGCGGGGGAGCCCACCGGCCGAGCCGGGCGACGGCAGCACGATCGAGGGGCACTACATCGTCTGCGGCGGCAACTCGCTCGCCCACCGGCTGATCCTCGAACTCACCGAACAGTACGAAGTGCCGGTGGTCGCCGTCGTCCCCGACCGCTCGCGCGAACACGGCCCCGCCATCGCCCAGTTACCCGGCGTCGCCGCCGTCCTCGAGTACTCCACCCTGACCGGCGAGGCACTCGGCGCGGCCGGCGTCGAACGCGCCCGCGGCATCGCGCTGATGGACGGCACCGACCAGGAGAACATCCACGCCGCGCTCGCCGCCGAGAACCGCAACCACGGCGTCCGCATCGTGCTGCGGATCTTCAACCAGCGGCTCGGCGAACACCTGGAGAAACTCCTCCCCAACTGCGCCGCGCTGTCCGCGTCCGCCACCGCCGCACCCGCCTTCGCCAACGGCGCCCTCGGCCGCCCGCACTCCGTCGAGGTCGGCGGCCGACACCTCTGCGTCGCCTACGACGAGGACATCCACAGCAACCAGATCTGCCTGGTCGCCGACCGCATCGACCGCCAGGACCTCACCCGGCTGCGCCTGCTGCCCGACACCGCCGGCCGGGCCGCCGACTTCATCCGGATCGCCGAACGCTTCGGCAGCGGCGAAGGCCCCATCGAACTCGGCCGCCCCGACCTCGCCCCCGCCCGCGAACCCGGCGGCCTCGCCGCCCTGCAACCCCTCGACGCCGAACCGGCGCTGCGCCAGCCGCTCGGCAAGCGGATCAAGTGGTGGCTGCTCGACAGCCTCAAGTACTTCACCAACACCCGGCTGCGGATGATCCTGGTCACCGCCTTCGCGGCGATCGTGGTCGGCGCCGTCGTGCTCTACTTCCGCACCCAGCACCCGCCCGGCCTCGGCTGGACGCTCTACTCCACCCTGCTCGACGCCGCCGGCGCCGCCCAGCCCGACCTGCCCGGCGACCAGGCCCTCGGCGACCCGTGGGCCCGCGCCGCCCAGGTCCTGATCACCTTCTGCGGCATCACCTTCGTCCCGCTCGCCACCGCCATCGTCGTCGAGGCCCTCGCCAGCGGACGCCGCGGCCTGCCCCGCCCGCCCGGCGCCCGCACCCGCGACCACGTCATCGTGGTCGGCCTCGGCAATGTCGGCACCCGCGTCGCCACCCTGATCCACAGCACCGGACTGCCCGTGGTCTGCCTCGAACGCGACCCGCAGGCCCGCGGCATCGCCGCCGCCCGCGCCCTCGGCATCCCCGTCCTGATCGGCGACGGCCCCCTGGAGGCCCAGCTCAAGCAGGCCCGGGTCCAGCACGCCCGGGCCGTCGCCGCCGTCACCTCCGACGACGCCGCCAACCTCGAAGCGGCCCTCGAAGCCCGCGCGGTCCGGCCCGAAGTCCGCATCGTGGTAAGGCTGTTCGACGACGACTTCGCCCACCACGTGTACGCCACCCTCGGCAACGTCGCCTCCCGCTCGGTCTCCTACCTGGCCGCCCCCGCGTTCGCCGCCGCCCTGATGGGCCGCGAAGTCCTCGGCACCCTCTCGGTGTTCCGACACGTCCTGCTGGTCGCCGAACTCACCGTCGAGGACGGCTCCACCCTCGACGGCCGGAACATCGGCGACCTCGAAGCCGCCGGCGGCGTCCGCGTCGTCGCCGTCCGCCTGCAACGCCGCGCCGACGCCTACCAGTGGAACTTCGCCGACCGCTCCCGCCGCCTCGTCCCCGGCGACCACATCGTCGTCGCGGCCACCAGGGCCGGGCTGGCCCGTATCATCCAGTAGCCGGGACGGCCCGCCAACCCGGCTGTTCTGCAAACGATCTGACGGGGCGTCGATGATCAGTGCGATCCTGAACAACAATGCCGGCTTGATACCGGTCTTCCTGGTGCTGGCCCTGCTGATCGGCGCCGCCGCGTGGTCGCTCGCCCGCCGCCGCGGGCTGCCGCGGTGGCCCACCGTGCTGCTCGGCGCCGCGCTGGCCGGCGAACTCACCGCCACCCTGTTCCCGACCGGGCCCGGCGGCGGCCCGGACCCGTCCTGCACCTGGGGCGCCGACCTCTCCTTCACCCTGCACGCCACCCAGGGGCAGCTCAACCTGCTGATGTACGTCCCGATCGGCCTGCTCGCCGTCCTCGCCTTCGGGCGGCCCGCGCTGGTCGCGGTCTCCGTCCTCGCCCTGACCGGCGTCACCGAGACCGTGCAGGGCCTGCTTCCGTGGATCGGCCGCGCCTGCGACAGCGGCGACCTCGCCGCCAACGCCCTCGGCGGCCTGCTCGGCGTGCTGCTCGGCTGCCTGGCCCGCCTCGCGCAGCGCCGCCGGGTCCGGCCCGCCGGGCGGGAGTTGATGGCCGGCGGCGCGGTGGTGGCGGCGCTCGGGGTGCCGGTGCTGCTGGTGCAGTCCCTGGTGCTGGAGCCGACCGCCGCCACCGGCGCCTCCGGGGCGACCCGCGCCCAGCGCGAACTCGCCAACCACGACGCGGAGTTGCTGTGGGGGTCGGGCGCCCGGGTGGTCGCGGTCCAGCACGAGATCGGCGGCCCGGGGGTCGACCGGGTGGTCGTCACAGGTGAGCGCCAGAGCTTCACCCTGGACTGGCCGTCCGGGCAACTGGTCTCCCTCGACGGCGGTTTCCTCCCGGTCGAACCCGACCCGGCCCCCGCCACCGAGCAGCAGGCCCGGGACACCGCGGACCGCTTCCTCGCCCAGTGGTACCCGGGCCACACCACCACCGCCGAACCCCGCTACGCCCCGAACGGTGGACAGGGCGGCCGCCGCCGCTTCACCTACACCTTCGACACCGGGACGTTCCACCTCGACGTCGACCGCACCGACCGGGTCGTCGAGTTCCGGCGCGACTGACCGCCACCGCCGCCGCCACCGCCGCCGTCCCCGCACCACGCCCGGCAGCCGCACGGCGCGCTTCGGCAGTCCGATTCCTCGTACGCCCCCGCCCCCGCGGGCGGTCGCGGGGGCGGGGGCGCTGAGGGCTACTTGTTGGTGAAGGCGGCCGGGCGCTTCTCGGCGAAGGCGGTCATGCCTTCCTTCTGGTCGGCGGTGGCGAAGGCGGCGTGGAAGAGCCGGCGTTCGAAGCGGACGCCCTCGGCGAGGGTGGTTTCGAAGGCGCGGTTGACGGATTCCTTCATCATGACGGCGGCGGGCAGGGACATGGCGGCGACGGTCTCGGCGACGGCCAGGGCCTCGGTGAGGAGGTCGTCGGCGGGGACGATGCGGGAGACCAGGCCGGCGCGTTCGGCTTCCTCGGCGGGCATCATGCGGCCGGTCAGGCAGAGGTCCATGGCCTTGGCCTTGCCGACGGCGCGGGTCAGGCGCTGGGAGCCGCCGATGCCGGGGATGACGCCGAGCTTGATCTCGGGCTGGCCGAACTTCGCGGTGTCGGCGGCGATCAGGATGTCGCAGAGCATCGCCAACTCGCAGCCGCCGCCGAGGGCGTAGCCGGCGACGGCGGCGACGACGGGCTTGCGGAGGCGGCCGAGTTCGTCCCAGGGGCCGAGCCAGTCGTCGAGGTAGACGTCGGGGAAGCGGTTGTCCTGCATCTCCTTGATGTCGGCGCCCGCGGCGAAGGCCTTCTCGGAGCCGGTGATCACCAGGGCGCCGATCTCCGGGTCGCGGTCGAAGGCCTTGGCGGCCGCGACGACCTCGGTCATCAACTGCGCGTTGAGCGCGTTGAGCGCCTTGGGGCGGTTGAGGGTGATGATGCCGACCCGGCCCTTGCGGTCCACCAGGATCGTCTCGTACTCGGCTTCGTACTCGGTCATCGCCGCTTATCCTCTCCACGCTGGGCGAACACTGACGGTGGATACGATCTCGGAACGCCGCTCCGGATGCCAGTCTCGACAGGCGAGACGATGGTCACCCCGCCAGCCCGAGGTCGCCGTCCACGGGGACGGCGAAGAACCGGGCGACGTCGTCGGCGGTGACCTCGGCGAGCGTGGCGGGGTTCCAGCGCGGGTTGCGGTCCTTGTCGACGACCTGCGCGCGGATGCCCTCGACGAGGTCGGGGTGGGTGAGGGCGGCGCAGGAGACCCGGTACTCCTGGTCGAGGCCGGCGGCGAGCGAGGGCAGGGCGCGGGCCCGGCGCAGCGCCGCGAGGGTGACCTTGAGCATGGTGGGGGAGTGCGCGAGCAGCTGCTCGGCGGCCTCCTTGGCCTCGGGCAGGTCGGCGGCGTGCAGGCGCTCGACGATCTCCTCGACGGTGTCGGCGGCGTAGCAGTGGTCGATCCACTCGCGCTGCGCGGCGAGCCCGGAGGCGGGCGCGGCCTCGGCGAGCGCGGCGACGGCGGCCACCGGATCCTCGGAGGCCAGCAGCGCGGGAAGGGCGGAGCCGGGGAGGCAGTGGTCGGCGAAGCCGCAGTACAGGGCGTCGCCGGCGGTCATCGCGGTGGCGGTGAGGGCGAGGTGGGTGCCGAGTTCGCCGGGGGCGAGGGCGAGCAGGCGGCTGCCGCCGACGTCGGGGACGAGGCCGATGCGGGTCTCGGGCATGGCGACGGCGGAGCGTTCGGTGACGACGCGGATCGCGGCGTGCGCGGACAGGCCGACGCCGCCGCCCATGGTGATGCCGTCCATCACCGCGACGTACGGCTTGGGGTAGCGGGAGATCAGCTCGTTGAGGCGGTACTCGACCCGGAAGAACGCCCGGTCGCCGGCCCCGCCGAGCCTGGCGTCGTCGTGTATGGCGCGGATGTCGCCGCCGGCGCACAGGCCGCGCTCGCCGGCGCCGGTGAGCAGGACGGCGGTGACGCGGTCGTCCTCGACCCAGTCGTCGAGGGCCTCGCGGACGGTCTGCAGCATGCCGAGGGTCAGCGAGTTGAGGGCGCGCGGGCGGTTGAGGGTGATCCGGCCGGTGCGGCCGATCCGCTCGATCAGCACGTCCTGCGGGGTGTCCAACGCCATTCCTGTCACCGCTCCCGTCCGGAAAGTACGACGATCTTCCCGTGCACGGTACCGGGCCCGTCCAAACGGTCGGGCGGGCGGGGTCAGCAGGGATGCAGCGGCGTGGCCAGCAGGACCGGGCCGGTGGGGGCGGCCGGGCGGGAGGCGAAGCCGCACAGCTTCACGGGGTGCGGGGTGAGCGGGAACGCCTGGGCCTGCGGGACGGGCATCAGCAGGTTGGCGGCGGCGAGCGCGGCTCCGCAGACCAGGGTGCGCAGCTTCATCATGGGGTCCTCCGGGCAGCGAGTCGTCCGCGAACGGCCGCGGCCCGGCCTGCTGGAAGGGCCGCGTGATGTCGCGTCAACTTCTAGCGGCGGACGGGTTTGGAGCCCCGCAACCTCACCCGAACAGCGGCGAGCTGCGGGCGCGCCGTTGACGCGCGCACCCGCAGCTCGCAGCCGGGACGAACAGGCAGGTCAGCCGACGATCCGTCCGGTGACCTCGCCGAAGCCGACCCGCAGCCCCCCCGGGCCGGGGGCGGTGGCGCCGATGGTCACCTCGTCGCCGTCCTCCAGGAAGGTGCGCTCGGTGCCGTCGGGGAACTTCAGCGGGTGCTCGCCGTTCCAGGTCAGTTCGATGAGCGCGCCGCGGGTGTCCGGCTCGGGGCCGGACACCGTGCCGGAGGCGCACAGGTCGCCGGTGCGCAGGCTCGCGCCGTTCACGGTGAGGTGGGCCAGCTGCTGGGCGGCGGTCCAGTACATGGAGGCGAACGGCGGGCGGGAGACGGTGCGGCCGTTCAGCACGACCTCGATCGCCAGGTCCAGGCCCCAGGGCTCGGCGTCCCGGTCGTCCAGGTACGGCAGCGGCTCCACATCGCGGGCCGGCGGGGCGATCCGGGCGTGCTGGAGGGCGTCCAGCGGCACCACCCACGGGGAGAGGGAGGTGGCGAAGGACTTGCCGAGGAACGGGCCGAGCGGCACGTACTCCCAGGCCTGGATGTCGCGCGCCGACCAGTCGTTGAGCAGGCAGACGCCGAAGACGTGCTCGGCGAAGTCGGCGAGCGCCACCGGGCTGCCCATGGCGCTGGGCGTGCCGACGACGAACGCGACCTCGGCCTCGATGTCGAGACGGCGGCTCGGCCCGAACGTCGGCGCCGCGTCCGCGGGGGCCTTGCGCTGGCCGTGCGGGCGGGTCACCGGGGTGCCGGAGACCACGATGGTGCCGGAGCGGCCGTGGTAGCCGATCGGCAGGTGCTTCCAGTTCGGGGTGAGCGGCTCCGAACCCGGGCGGAAGATCTTGCCCAGGTTGGTGGCGTGGTGCTCGGAGGCGAAGAAGTCGACGTAGTCGGCGACCTCGAACGGCAGGTGCAGCTCGACGTCCGCCAGGTCGAGCAGGCAGGGCTCGACGGCCGCCCGGTGGGCGGCGTCGGTGAGCCACTCGGTGAGCGCGCCGCGCACCGCCTGCCAGGTCGGACGGCCCGCCGCCATCAGCGGGTTGAGCGTCTCGGCCGCGAGCAGGTCGAGCAGCTCGGACGGGGCGCCGGCCGCGCGGGCGGCCGCGCCGGCGTCCAGGACCTGCTCGCCGATCCGGACGCCGATCCGCCGACCCGGCCGGTCGGGGGCGGTGAACACGCCGTAGGGCAGGTTGTGCACGCCGAACGGCGAGTCCGCGGGCAGATCGAGCCAGGTGGTGGTGGTCACGAGTTCTCCAGGAGGCCGAGTCGGGCGAGGTCTTCCAACGGCTCGGCGATGCTACAGGTGCCGAAAGCGGTGAACGCGGAACGGATCCGGGCCCTCTGGTGCTCCGTCAACGACTGCACGGCGGTCGCAAGGCGGGCCCCGTCGCGCTCGGCGAGCAGCTCGGTGGCCTCCGCGCGGTCCGAACTCCCGGCCGCCAGCAGCACGTTCAGGAAACCGTGGTGCTCGTAGCCGGTGCCCAGGTCGGTGTGCCGGACGGCGTGGTGCAGGCCGGCCGTGCACTTGTACGGCAACTCGCGTTCGGCGCAAGCTACTTGGAACGCGGCGAGCTCGGCGACGCTCGGGAACGCCGCGAAACTCAGGCCGCCGGTACGGTACTTGGCGCGGTAGCGGGTGCCGGCCAGCGCGTCCAGCGCGTCCGGCGGATACGAGCGCGGCACCTCGACGGCCGCGGTGACGCCGTCCGGCAGCAGCGCGTCCAGCTCCGCGACCGTCGCCCGCACGTCCTCGCCGGCCACGTACTCGACGCCCGCCAGCGGCAGGCCGGACGCGGCCTTCAGGGCCTCCGCCAGCCGGCCGGTCGGCACCGTCACCACGACCGGGAACTCCGGTGCGGCGGCGGCCAGTTCGTCCAGCCTGTCGATCGGCGCGAGCAGCGGGCCGACCGCCGCCGCGTAGGCGGCGGCGCGGTGCGCCGCGTGCGCGGGGACGGCCTCGGCCAGCGGCAGGTCGCCGGGCGGGAAGACCGCCGCGTCGTCGAACAACCCCCGGTACAGCTCGGGTACGTTCATCACTTCGCCCAGGTCCACGCGTAGTTCGGGTCCTCGCTGGCGGTGGCGGCCTCGCCGAGCTCCAGCGGGCGGAAGGTGTCCACCATCACCGCCAGCTCGTCGAAGAACTCCACGCCGATCGAGCGCTCGTACGCGCCCGGCTGCGGGCCGTGGGTGTGGCCGCCGGGGTGCAGCGAGATCGACCCCTGTCCGATGCCGGAGCCCTTGCGGGCCTCGTAGTTGCCGCCGCAGTAGAACATCACCTCGTCGCTGTCCACGTTCGCGTGGTAGTACGGAACGGGGATCGACAGCGGGTGGTAGTCCACCTTGCGAGGCACGAAGTTGCAGATCACGAAGTTGTTGCCCTCGAACACCTGGTGCGCCGGCGGCGGCTGGTGCACCCGGCCGGTGATCGGTTCGAAGTCCGCGATGTTGAACGCGTACGGGTACAGGCAGCCGTCCCAGCCCACCACGTCGAACGGGTGGTTCGGCACGGTGTAGCGGGTGCCGACGACGCCGCCCGGGCCGCGGTGCTTGACCAGCACGTCCACCGCGCCGCCCTCGACCAGCAGCGGGCCCTCGGGGCCGCGCAGGTCGCGCTCGCAGTACGGGGCGTGCTCCAGCAGCTGGCCGTACTTGGAGAGGTAGCGGCGGGCCGGGGTGATGTGGCTGTTCGCCTCGACGCAGTAGGCGCGCAGCGGCTCGTCCCCGGTCGGCGCCCAGCGGTGCGTGGTCGCCCGGGGGATGATCACGTAGTCGCCCGGGCCGACCGTCAGGGCGCCGAACACCGTCTCCAGCACGGCGGTTCCCGACTCCACGTACACGCACTCGTCGCCCAGCCCGTTGCGGTACAGCTCGCTGGGCGCGCCGGCCGCGACGTAGGAGATCCGCACGTCCGCGTTGCCGAGCACCAGCCGGCGCCCGGTGACCGCGTCGACGGACTTCCACTCCTGGCCGGGGAACAGCTCGTGGAGCTTCAGGTGACGAGGGAGCAGCGGGAGGTTCGCGGTGGTGGACTGGTCCGGCAGCTCCCACACCGAGGCGGCCGTGACCGCCGACGGGATGTGCCGGTGGTACAGCAGCGAGGAGTCCGAGAAGAACCCCTCCTCGCCCATCAACTCCTCGTAGTAGAGGCCCCCTTCGGGGGTGCGGTGCTGGGTGTGCCGCTTGGGCGGCACCGAGCCCAGCTGCCGGTAGTACGCCATCGTCCCGCTTCTCCCTCGTCGCCGTGGTTGCCGACCGCCTGTCAGAGGTTGCCGCGCCGGTCCTGCTCGCGCTCGATCGCCTCGAAGAGCGCCTTGAAGTTGCCCTTGCCGAAGCCCAGCGAACCATGCCGCTCGATGAACTCGTAGAACACGGTCGGCCGGTCGCCGATCGGCTTGGTGAAGATCTGCAGCAGGTAGCCGTCCTCGTCGCGGTCGACCAGGATGCCGCGGGACTTCAGCTCCTCGATCGGGACCCGGACCTTGCCGATGCGCTCGCGCAGCTCCGGGTCGTCGTAGTACGAGTCCGGGGTGTTGAGGAACTCGACGCCGCGCGAACGCAGCACGTCGACGGTGGTGAGGATGTCGTTGGTGGCCAGCGCCATGTGCTGGCAGCCCGGGCCGGTGTAGAACTCCAGGTACTCGTCGATCTGCGACTTCTTCTTGGCGATCGCCGGCTCGTTCAGCGGGAACTTCACCCGGTGGTTGCCGCTGGCGACGACCTTCGACATCAGCGCCGAGTAGTCGGTGGCGATGTCGTCGCCGACGAACTCCGCCATGTTCACGAAGCCCATGACCCGGTTGTAGAACGACACCCACTCGTCCATCTTGCCGAGCTCGACGTTGCCCACCGCGTGGTCCAGCGCCTGGAACAGCCGCTTCGGCGCGCCCTCGGGGCGGACCACCATGGACTCCCTGGCGATGTAGCCCGGCAGGTACGGGCCGGTGTAGCGGGAGCGGTCGACCAGGGTGTGGCGGGTCTCGCCGTACGCGGCGATCGCGGCGCGGCGGACGGTGCCGTGCTCGTCGGAGACGTCGTTCGGCTCCTCCAGGACGGTGGCGCCCTGGGCGCGGGCGTGCTCGATGCACTTGTCCACGTCCGGGACCTCCATCGCCAGGTCGACGACGCCGTCGCCGTGGCGGCGGTGGTGGTCCAGCAGCGGGCTGTCCGGCAGCACACCGCCCTTGATCACGAAGCGGCAGGAACCGGAGCGCAGCACGAAGGCCTTGCGGTCGCGGCGGCCGGTCTCCGGGCCCGAGTAGGCGACCAGTTCCATGCCGAACACGGACTGGTAGAACTGGGCCGTCTGGGTCGCGTTGCCGACCACGAAGACGACCGCGTCCTGGGCGGTCACCGGGAACGGGTCGGTCGAGGCGTCGTACTCGACCAGGCCCACCAGAGTGCGCAGCTGCTCGGCCGTCAGTCCGGCCTCCAGCTCCTCGGGCGTCAGTTCAACAACGGCGTCGGCGGTCATCGGTGCATTCCTCCACGTCGAGTCGGTTGCGAGGAGCTTCCTCCTGCTCGATGGGGTGGGCAACAGGTCCGATTCCTGCTGCTCAATGTGTACAAGATGAGCATCCGGGGGCCGGACGGACTGGGCGGATTGCTCAGTGGCGCGCCCGATCGCCGCCCTGTCGACCCGCCGCCAGGTGCCGGGCGAACCACTGCGCGGCCAGGTCGGCGACCGCCTCCAACGCCCCGGGCTCCTCGAACAGGTGGCCCGCGCCGGGGACGATCTGCAGGGCGCTCTCGCACCGCAGTTCGGAACGGGCCTGCCGGTTCAGCTCCACCACCTCCTGGTCCGCGCCGCCCACGATCAGCAGCGTCGGCGCGGTCACCAGCGGCAGCCGGGCCCGCGCCAGGTCCGGACGCCCGCCCCGGGAGACGACCGCGCCCGGCTCGGCGTCCCGCTCGGCCGCCGCCCACAGCGCCGCGGCCGCGCCGGTGCTCGCCCCGAAGTAGCCGAACGGCAGGCCCGTCAGCGGCGGATGGCGGCGCACCGTGCGGGTCGCCTCCGAGAGGCGCCCGCCCAGCAGACCCGGGTCGAACACCTTCCGGCGGTCCTCCGCCTCGTGCGGCGTCAACAGGTCGAACAGCACGGTGGCCAGGCCCTCCCGGTGCAGCCGGGCGGCGACCCGCCGGTTGCGCGGGCTGCCCCGCCCGGAGCCGCTGCCGTGCGCGAACAGCACGACGCCGACCGGGTGTTCGGGCACCGCGATGGCCGCCGGGCCGGTCGGGAACGCCAACTCGTGCTCGCCGACCACGACCGGACGCGACCGGCCGGCCCGCTCCAGCGCCGTCAGCACCTCGGCGTCCTCGACCTGCCGGAAGTCCCGGTAGAACTCGCCGACGGCCAGGAACTGGGACGGGGTGTGCACCGCGACGAACGCGTCCGCCGCGCCGGCCAGCCGGGACGTCCAGTCGTACGGGGCGACCGGCACCGCCAGCACCACCCGGGCCGCGCCGCGCGCACGCACCAGCCGGCAGGCCGCCAGCGCCGTCGAACCCGTCGCCACCCCGTCGTCCACCACCACCACGGTGCGCCCCGCGAGCGGCACCGGCTCCCGGCCCTCGCGGTAGGCGGCCGCGCGGCGGGCCAGCTCGGCGCGCTCGTGGGCCTCCACCGCCGCGAACTGCTCGGGGGTGACGCCCGCCGCGTCCACCACCGTCTGGTTCACCACCCGGGTGCCGTCCTCGCCGACCGCGCCCATCGCGACCTCCGGCTGCCCCGGCACCCCCACCTTGCGGATCACGCACACGTCCAGCGGCGCGTCCAGTGCGGCCGCCACCTCCACGGCCACCGGCACCCCGCCCCGGGGCAGGGCCACCACGACGGCGTCCTGCGCGAGGGTTCCGGCCCCGGTGAGGGCGGCGGCGAGTCGGCGTCCCGCCTCGGTCCGGTCGGTGAAGTCCATGGGTGGGACCCCCTCTCCGTTCTCCACCGTACGCGCGGCGGGAGGGGGCGGAGAGGTCGGGCATGGCTGGACAGAGCGGGTGATAAGTAAAAAATAAGAACAAACCGGTAGGTAGCGTTATTTTCACCTCGGACCGGGTAGCGACCAAGTGGTTTCGCATTGGCCCTACTACGAGGAGGTGATCCAGGTGTCCACTCAGCTGCCGTCGGGCATGGAGCATCACCCGGACATTCTGGAGATGCGTGAACACGCCGAACGGGCGACGTCCACGACCGCGGGGCAGGGAACGGAAGCACTGGCGATCTGCGCCGGGCTGTTCCTCGCCATCTCGCCGTGGGTGGTCGGCTTCAGCGGCTTCACCGGCCTGGCCATCAGCAACCTGGTGCTCGGCATCGCCTACGCCGTCCTGATGGCGGGCTACGGCCCCGCGTGGGGTCGCACGCACGCCCGCGCCTGGGCCTGCGCCGCCATCGGCGCGTGGACGATCGTCGCGCCCTGGGCCGTCAACGGCGGAGCGCACATCCGCCGGACCATCCTGACCAACGTGATCACCGGCGGCGTCATGACGCTGCTGGCGCTGGCCGCGGTCGGCATGGTGTTCGCCGGAGCATCCGGCGTGGCCTCGCGACGACGCCACTGACCACGTCGCGCGAGACACAACCCCCCTCCGCCTCGGCCCCTCGGCCGGGGCGGACTGCCGTGCCCGCCGGGGCCGGTCGGTCAGGGCCGGTCGGCCGGGCGGGTCATCCGCAGCACGTCGAGGGCCTCGTCGAGCTGCGCCTCGGTGAGCAGGCCGCGGTCCAGGTAGCCGCGTTCGACCACGACCTGGCGGACGGTCTTGCGCTCGGCCAGCGACTGCTTGGCGACCTTCGCCGCCTCCTCGTAGCCGATGTACCGGTTGAGCGGCGTCACCACGGACGGGGAGGACTCGGCGTACTCGCGGGTGCGCTCCGCGTTCGCGGTGATGCCGTCGACGGTGCGGTCGGCCAGCAGCCGGGCCGCGTTCGCGAGCAGCCGGACCGACTCCAGCACGTTGCGGGCGATCACCGGGAGCATCACGTTCAGCTCGAAGTTGCCGCTCGCGCCGGCCACCGTGACGGTGGCGTCGTTGCCGATCACCTGCGCGGCGACCATCAGCACCACCTCGGGCAGCACCGGGTTGACCTTGCCCGGCATGATCGAGGAACCCGGCTGCAGGTCCGGCAGGTTGATCTCGCCCAGGCCGGTGCGCGGGCCCGAGCCCATCCAGCGCAGATCGTTGGCGATCTTGGTGAAGCCGACGGCCACCGTGCGCAGTTGGCCGCTCAGTTCGACCAGGCCGTCGCGCGCGCCCTGCGCCTCGAAGTGGTCGCGGGCCTCCGTCAGCGGCAGGCCGGTGGCCCGGGCGACCTCGGCGATCACTGCGGCGGAGAACCCGGGCGGGGTGTTGATGCCGGTGCCCACCGCCGTTCCGCCGAGCGGCAGTTCGGCCACCCGCGGCAGCGTGGAGGTCAGCCGCTCCACCCCGTGGCGGACCTGCGCCGCGTACCCGCCGAACTCCTGGCCGAGGGTGACGGGCGTGGCGTCCATCAGGTGCGTGCGGCCGGACTTCACCACCTCGGCGAACTCCTCGGCCTTCGCCCCCAGCGCCCCCGCCAGGTGCTCCAGCGCCGGGATCAGCTCGTGCGTCACCGCGCCGGTGGCCGCGATGTGGATCGAGGACGGGAACACGTCGTTCGACGACTGCGAGGCGTTGACCTGGTCGTTCGGGTGCACCGGGCGGCCCAGGCGCTCGCTCGCCAGGGTGGCGATCACCTCGTTGGCGTTCATGTTCGACGAGGTGCCGGAGCCGGTCTGGAACACGTCCACCGGGAACTCGTCGTCCCAGCGGCCCTCGGCGACCTCCTCCGCCGCCGAGCGGATCGCCGCCGCGACCGGCTCCTCCAGCACGCCCAGGCGCGCGTTCACCGTGGCCGCCGCCGCCTTGATCCGGGCCAGCGCCGCGATGTGGGCGCGCTCCAGGCGCTGCCCCGACACCGGGAAGTTCTCGACCGCGCGCTGCGTCTGCGCCTGCCACTTGGCCGCCGCCGGCACCCGCACCTCGCCCATCGAGTCGTGCTCGGTCCGCCAGCCCTGTTCGTTCCTGCTGTCCGCCATGGTGGGACACCTCCTCGACCCGTCAGCCTTCCACGGCCGCCGGGCATTCCCGCCGCGCCCCGGGCGCGTGTCGGCCCGCGCCGTTCCTCGCGGAGGTGCGGGCCGGTGGTACGGGCCGGTGGTGCGGGCCGGTGGTGCGGGCCGGTGGTGCGGGCCGGTGGTGCGGGCGGGCGGGCGGCGCGATGCTCCTGTGGATGGTCAGCCGTGGTACGAGGCGACGAGCTTCGTGAAGGCGTACGCGGACTGGCTGATCCCGCTGCAGGTGTCGCCCGCCGAGGTGCCGGACGGGCACGGGCGGTCGCGGTTGACCGCCCAGAAGGTGAACCGGGCCAGGTGGTGGGCCTTGGCGTAGTTCAGGATCGTGGTGAAGTCGGCGGTGGAGACCGTCTCGTCGGACTCGTCGGTCCTCCCGTTCATCGAGGAGATCCCGATGTGCCGGTAGGCCGTCGCCGAGTCGTAGCCGTAGGCGCTCGCCACCGCGTTCTTCAGGCCGTCGGCGGCCTGGGTGGAGACGGCGCCCATCGCGCCGCTGTGGCCGCCGAAGTCGAACGGCATGATCGTCCAGCCGTCCACCGCGAGGCCCGCGGCCGCGCCCTTCTTGATCAGGTCGGTGCCGTCGGAGTCCGGGCCGGTGGGGGTGGTGCCGAAGGTGACGTACACCTTCAGCGCCGGGTTGTTGGCCTTGACGGTCTTCAGCGCGCCGATCACCCGCTGGCGGACCGTCGCGTTGGCGGCCTCGGTGTTCTCGATGTCGATGTCGATCGCCTTCAACTTGTAGGCGTCGATGACCTTTTGATACGCGCCGGCCAGCGCGGCGGCCGAACTGCACTTCTCGCCGAGCTTGTTGCCGCTCCAGCCGCCGAAGGAGACCAGCACGTCGCCGCCGGCGTTCCGGATCGCGTCGATGGTGCTCTGGTCGCTGCCTCCGGTGAGCGCCCGGGAGCCGTCCCACTTCGGGTTGCAGCCGCCGTCGGAGAGCATGAACGCCAGGGTGAACTGGATGGCGCCGGTGGCCTGCATCACCTGCACCGGGTTCTGCGGACTGCCCCAACCCAGGTACTCGTAGGGGGCGTTGAGGCCGACCGGGTCCGGCGGGGCGGCCTGCCCGGCGGGGGCCAGGGCGAGTGCGCCGGCGGTCAGGGCGGCGGTGGCGGCGAGGGCGAGCAGCGGACGGGCGGGGGAGCGCTTGGCCATGGGTCACCGTTCCGGGAGTCGTGGACGCGGCCGCGCGGGGGCCCGACCGCTCAACTGTTAGGAAAGTTTCCTGACCTGAAAGGGAATCAGCTCGCTCCGGGCGCGTCAAGACTCCCGGCCGGGCGGGCGGCATACTCCTCGGTAGCCCCGTTCCCCGCAACCCTCCGAGGAGCCCGCCCGATGGCCACCGCCCCTGCCGCCTCCGCCGCCTCCGCCGGCCGACCCGACCCGCTCGACCTGCTCGGCGTCGACGAACTGCTCACCGAGGACGAGCGGTTGATCCGCGACACGGTCCGCGCCTTCACCGAACGGCACATCCGTCCGCACCTCGCCGACTGGTTCGAGGCCGGCACCTTCCCGGTCCGCGAGATCGCCCCCGAACTCGGAAAGCTCGGCGTCCTCGGCATGCACCTGGACGGCTACGGCTGCACCGGCTCCACCGCCACCGAGTACGGCGTCGCCTGCATGGAACTGGAGGCCGCCGACTCCGGGCTGCGCAGCTTCGTCTCGGTGCAGGGCTCGCTCGCCATGCGCTCCGTCCACGCCTTCGGCTCCGAGGAGCAGAAGCAGCGCTGGCTGCCCGAACTGGCCGCCGGACGGGCCGTCGGCTGCTTCGGCCTGACCGAGCCCGAGGTCGGGTCCGACCCGGCCGCGATGCGCACCCGGGCCCGGCGCGACGGCGGCGACTGGATCCTCGACGGCGCCAAGATGTGGATCACCAACGGCTCGGTCTCGGACGTCGCCGTGGTGTGGGCCGCCACCGAGGACGGCGTGCGCGGCTTCCTCGTCCCGCGCGGCACCCCCGGGTTCACCGCCCACGACATCCCCGGCAAGCTCTCCCTGCGCGCCTCCGTCACCAGCGAACTCGCCTTCGACGGCGTCCGGCTGCCCGCCGAGGCGATGCTGCCCGCGGCCCGCGGTCTGCGCGCCCCGCTGTCCTCGCTCGGCGAGGCCCGCTACGGCATCCTGTGGGGCACCGTCGGCGCCGCCCGCGACTGCTACCGGGCCGCCGTCGAGTACGCCCGCGACCGCGAACAGTTCGGCCGGCCCATCGGCGGCTTCCAGCTCACCCAGCAGAAGCTCGTCGACATGGCCCTCGAACTGGAGAAGGCCTACCTGGTCGCCGTCCGGATCGGCCGCCTCAAGGACGAGGGCCGTGCCCAGCCCGCCCACATCTCCTTCGGCAAGCTCAACAACGTCCGCACCGCGCTGGAGATCGCCCGCACCGCCCGCACCATCCTCGGCGCCAACGGCATCACCACCGCCTACCCCGTCCTGCGGCACGCCAACAACCTCGAGTCCGTCCTCACCTACGAGGGCACCTCCGAGATCCACACCCTGGTCCTCGGCGAGGCCATCACCGGCGAATCCGCCTACCGCTGACCGTAAAACCGCTGGCCGGGCCGCCCGCCGCCGCTCTACCGTCGTCCCCATGACGACGCGACAGCCCCCGACCACGACCACCCTCTGGCGCCCCACCGGCCCCGAGGAACTGGCCCTGGTCGCGGCCTCCGGCTGGCGCGCCTGGCCCCCGCGGCTGCCCGAGCAGCCGATCTTCTACCCCGTCCTGAACGAGGACTACGCGATCCGGATCGCCCGCGACTGGAACGTCCCCGCCGCCGGCGCCGGCTACGTCACCCGCTTCGAGGTCGACACCGAGTTCCTGAAGCGCTACCCCGTCCAGCAGGCCGGCGGCCGCACCATCCTCGAACTCTGGGTCCCCGCCGAGGAACTGACCGAGTTCAACCGGCACATCGTCGGCGGGGTCCAGGTGGTGCACGAGTTCCGCTGATCCCCCTCCGGGCGGGGCGGTACCTTCCGAGTGCGGCCCGGCACCCGGAAGGGGATCAGGATGACGCAGTGGAGTGACTGCACCACCGGCGAGCGCATCAAACTGCTGTGCGGACCGGACCTGACGGTGATACGCCCCGTTCGTTCACCGAAAGTACGCGCCCGGCCACAGTCGGTGCATGCTGATGCCCCGTCAAGGAACGCCCCGTCCACCGGGTGTGGCCACCCTGCGCCTGCGATGAGCTGGTGGCCAACGCCGTCGGGACCGGACGCCGGACGCACCGTCGGAGCGAGATCCGCCTGCAGCTCGACGAGGTGGCCGGGTTCGGGTGGAACCGCCTGGATCCCGGGCAGTACCGCGTCGCTGCTGAGCGGATCATGTCGGGAGCGCCCGCAGGAAGCCGGCCGGCGAGGACTTGACTCCCCCTTGCGGGTGGGGTGGGCTCCGCCGGAAGTCGGGGGTGGGGGGTGGGGGGTCAGCCTGGGGGACGACTCCGGTCGGTACCTGGTGCGCATGTCCGGGGCGTGGTGGCGGGGCCACCATGGAGTGGACGGTGAGCGGCGGGAGGGGCGGGCGGAGATGAGTGCGCGGCAGGCGACGGCGGTGGTGGCGGGCGGGGCGGCGGTGGCGGCGTTGCTGGTGATGGTCGCGCCCGCCGCGATCCAGGACGCGCAGGACCGGATGGACCAGACGCTGCGGTACCCGACGGGGGCGGCGGCCAAGGCGGGCGGGGCCGAGGTGCCGAACTGGCTGCCCGACACGGCGGTGCGGGTCGCGTTCCTGACGGGCGGCGAGAAGGGCGACCGGCTGATCCGGGCGACGCTGCCGGACCGTTCGCTGCCGGCCGGCTGCACCGCGGGCGGGCCGGTAGGGGCGGTGCACCTGCGGGCGCACTGGTTCCCGACGGACGTGCCGAAGAAGGCCGGCGCGCACTGCGGGCTGTACGACGTCGTGCTGATCGGCGACCAGCTGTACGGGTGGCAGGACGCGGCGGTGGTGGCCGGCGCCCGGCCCGGCGGAATGCCGCTGCACTGAACCCCGGTCTGTCGGGCGGCCGGGCGGATGCGATAGGACGGTGCGCATACCCGCCACCCCGAGGAGCACCATGCCAGGCCCGACCGTCGACGTCGACGGCGACCAGAACGTCCCCACCGCCCCCGGCCGATCCGACACCGCGAACAGCACGGCGCCGTTCGCGGCGGCCACCGTCGCCGTCCTGGGCAGCCTCGCCGCGCTCGGGCCGCTGACCACCGACCTGTACCTGCCCGCCCTGCCCGCGCTGACCGCCGACCTGCACTCCACCGCGCCCGCCGCCCAGTTGACGCTGACCGGCTCGCTGCTCGGCATAGCCTTCGGCCAGCTGCTGTTCGGCCCGCTCAGCGACCGGACCGGCCGGCGCCGCCCGCTGCTGGCCGGGCTCGCCCTCTACACCGCGGCGAGCGTGATGTGCGCCCTCGCCACCTCGATGCCGATGCTGGTGGCGGGCCGCGCGCTGCAGGGCGCGGCGGGCTCCGCGGGGCTGGTGATCGCCCGGGCGATCGTCCGCGACCGCCTCGAAGGCGTCCCGATGATACGTTTCCTCGCAACCATGGGCCTGATATCCGGCCTCGCCCCGATCCTGGCCCCCGTCGCCGGCGCCCAGCTGCTCCGGGTCACCGACTGGCGCGGCACCTTCGTCACCCTGGCGGTGCTCGGCGCGCTGCTCACCGTCGGCTCCGCGCTCGGCATCCGCGAGACCCTGCCGCCCGAACGCCGCCACGGCGACGGCCTCGGCAGCACCGTCCGCGCCATCGGCGGGCTGCTGGCCGACCGGCCGTTCCGCAGCTACCTGCTGACCAGCACCTTCGCGTTCGGCGCGCTGTTCGCGTACATCGCCGGCTCCTCGGTGGTGCTGCAGGACGTGTACCGGATCTCCCCGCAGACCTACAGCCTGGTGTTCGCCGTCAACTCGATCGTGCTGCTGGTCGTCACCCAGCTGAACGGGCGGGTGCTGGTGCAGCGCTTCCGCGGGCCGGTGCTGCTGGTCGCCGCGCTGGTGGTGGCGGTGGCGGCCGGCGCGGCGGTGGTGCTGTGCACGACCGTGTGGGACACCGGCCTGGCCGGGGTGTGGCCCGCGCTCGCCGTGCTGATGGGCACGATGGGCGTGATCCTGCCGAACGCCAACGGGCAGGCCCTCACCATGGCCCCGCACGCCGCCGGTTCGGCGTCCGCGCTGCTCGGCACCGGCACGTTCCTGTGCGGCGCGCTGGTCGCCCCGCTGAGCAGCATCGGCGGGCACCCGTCCGCGACCGCGCTCGGCGCGGTGGTGCTGGGCTGCTCGCTGCTGGCGCTGCTGACCGCCCTGCCGCTGTACCGGCGCGGCTGACGGACCCGCCGGAGGAACGACCGCGCCCGGCCGGTGGGGAGTCCCACCGACCGGGCGCGGCTCATTGCTCGACGGATCGTCAGGCGATGGAGAAGTCGTCGCCGTAGACCGCGCCCTGGCCGTACCAGCCGTGCAGGTAGACCGTGACGGTGCCGCTGGCGCCGGTGGTGAACGGGACGCTCACCTTGGTCCACGAGGTGCCGTTGGCCCAGGTGGAGGCGGTCGCGCCGCCGCTGACGCCGACGTACGAGTACGGGCCCTGGACCCAGGCGGTCAGGGTGTACGCGTGGTTCGGGGCGAGGGTGACGGTCTGGTCGCACTCGCCGGTGGCGCCGGCGGTCGGGGTGACCTGGAGCGCCTTGGAGCCGCCGTGGACGGGGCTGCCGACGACGGCCGCGCCGCTCTGGCAGGTCCACGGGGCGAGCGAGCCGGTCTCGAAGTCGCCGTTGACCAGGCCGCCGGTCGGGGTGGTGCCGGTGACGGTCAGCGCGTACGTCGCGGTGTGGGTCTTGCCCGCGCCGGTGCCGGTGACGGTCAGGGTGTAGGTGCCGGGGGCGGCCGCGGCGGTGGTGGAGACGTTCAGCGTGGCGGAGCCGCCCGCGGTGACGCTCGCCGGGTTGACGGTGGCGGTGACGCCGGCCGGGGCCCCGGAGACCGACAGGCCGACGGTCGCGGCGGCGCCGGAGGTGACGGCCGTGTTGATCGTGCCGGTGGCGGAGGAGCCGGCCTGCACGGTGCCCGCGGCGGGGGACAGCGAGACCGAGAAGTCGGAGGCGGTGGTGCCGCCGGTGACGGTCAGGGTGTACGTCGCCGAGTGGGTGCCGCTCGCGCCGGTGCCGGTCACGGTCAGCGGGTAGCTGCCGTTCGGCACGGCCGCGGTGGTGGTGACGTTCAGCGTGGCGGAGCCGCCCGCGGTGACGGTGGAGGCGCTCAGCGAGGCGGTGATGCCGGCCACCGGCACGGTGGACACCGACAGGTTGACGCTCTGCGCGGAGCCGGAGGTGACGGCCGTGTTGACGGTCGTCGACGCGGCGGAGCCCGCCGCGACCGAGCCGGAGGCCGGGTTCAGCGCCACCGAGAAGTCGTTCGCCGGGGTGGTCGAGCTGGTGAACTGCGAGAAGATGTGGCTGAAGTCCCACTTGTTCTGCGCGATGCCCGAGCAGTCGTCGCGGGCGCCGGTCCCGGGGCAGCCGCCGTTGTCACGCTGCAGCGCCCAGAAGGACAGCGTGTTGATGCCCTTGGAGACGGCCCAGTTGTAGACCGTGGTGGCGTTGGCGACGGTGAAGGTCTCGGCGGCGCCGAAGTCGTCGATGCCGGGCATCTCGATGATGCCGATCATGCCCCAGAGCTGGGCGGCGGTCTTCGTCGGGTACAGCTTCGCCAGCTGGTTGTACAGGCCCTGCGCGGAGGTCTGGGTGTCCGCGGCCATGTCGTGCGACTGGTTGTCGTAGTAGTCGAACGTCATCATGTTGACGACGTCGATGCGCGCGTTGTTGGTGACCGCGTTCTTCAGCACCGCGAGGCCGCTGGAGGCCAGGCCGGTGGTGGTGGTCGGCAGGGTGTAACTGAACTGGATGTTCCGGCCGTTGGCGGCCGCCCAGTCCTCGACGATCTTGATCGCCTTGTTGCGGCGGTCGATGCCCGCGGTGTTGGTCAGCGAGTTGTCCTCGATGTCCAGGTCGATCCGGGAGACGTCGTAGGTGGTGATGACGTTCTCGAACTGGGCGGCGATCTGGTTGACGTCCGTGCAGGAGTCGGCGATCTCGGTGCCCGTGTTGTCGGCGGTGTAGCCGCCGAAGGACGGGATCACGTCGCCGCCGTTGGCGCGGATGGTCGCGATGTCGGCGCCGAAGACCGAGTTGGACACCGGCATCGAGGTGTCGCCGTTCCACAGCGCGGTGCAGGAGCCCTTGGTGGCGGCCTGCAGGAACGCCATGGTGAGGTGCTTGACGCCGGACTGGGCGGCCAGCGCGGCCGGGCTCTCGCCCGTCCAGGACTCGAAGTACGGGGCGAAGACGTGCTGCGGCAGCGGGGTGGCGGCCTGCGCGGGGGCGGAGATCAGCCCCAGCGAGGCGGCCGCCATCGCGCCCGTGGCGAGCAGCGCTTGGAGTGGTCGGTGAAGGCGCATCGAGGCTCCATCAGGCATGGGAGGATGGCCTCGTGCCGCAGTTCGGGCACGGGGCAAGGGTCGGCCTGGTTCAGGGAGTGCCGGGGTGGTGCGGGGCGTACGAAGCCCCGGCCGGTGGTCACACCCCCACGATGCTTTCCGGTCGGGAAGAACAACGCTCCCATGGTTGGTCTGGACCACTCATCTGTCAAGACTCCTAACTGTCCGTCCCACCAGGTGTCCTGACATGCCGTCGGCCCCGCACCCGATGCCGAGGGGTGCGGGGCCGACGGGCGGTGCGGGTCAGTTCAGGCCGTTGCTCTTCAGCCAGTCCTTGGCGACCGCCGACGGGTCCTCCTTGTCCACCGCGACGCGCTTCATCAGCGCCGTCAGCCCGGCGGTGTCCAGCTTCGCCGAGACCGCGTTCAGCGCGGCCGCCCCGGTGGCGTCCAGGCCCGCCCTGTTGACCAGCGGGGTGACGTTCTGCGAGCTGAACAGGTTCTTCGGGTCGCTCAGCGACACCAGCTTCAGCTGGACGATCTTCGGGTCGGTGGTGAACACGTTGCCGACCTGGACAGTGCCGTCCTTGAGGGCGTTGGCGGTGGTGTCGGCGGTCGGCTTCCACTCCTTGAAGGTGAGGCCGTACACGTCCTTGAACTGCTGCTCGCGCCGCGACTTGAACTCCGGCGGGCCGCCGACCACCAGGTCCTGCGCCTTGCCCGCGAGGTCGCCGATCGACTTCAGGCCCAGCCGGTCGGCGGTGTCCTGGGTGACCGTCAGCGAGTCCTTGTCCTCGGCCGGCGCGGAGTCGAGGATTCCCAGCGCGGCGGGCAGCTTCGCGGTCAGTTCGGTGTTCACCGCGTCCTTGCCGGTGGCCGTCGACTTGGCGTCCAGGTAGCCCAGCAGCGCGCCGTTGTACTCCGGCAGGACCGTCAGCGCGCCGGACTGGAGCTGCCCGTACAGCACCTCCCGGCTGCCGATGTTGAACTTCTCCTCCACCTTCACGCCCTTGGCCTGCAGCGCCTGCGAGTAGATCGACGCCAGCAGCACGTTCTCCGGGAAGTTCGCCGAGCCGACCACCACGGTCTTCCCCGAACCCCCTTGCGCGGCGGGTGACTTCGCGGCCAGTGGGTCGCCTCCGCCGGAGGAGGAGCAGGCCGCCGCGCCGAGCATCAGCACGGCGGCGGCGACGGCGGTTCGGACCGGACGGGTCGTCATATCGATTCCTTCGACAGCGCGGGCGAAGAGCCCGCTGGTTCATCAACACGGACGGTGCGCGCGCCGCGTGGGGTCGCGTACCGGATGAGCAGGGCGAACAGCAGTTGGACGGCGACGGCCAGCAGCACCACCAGCAGCGCCCCGCCGACGGTGGTCGGGAAGTCGCGGGTGGCGAGGCCGTCGATCACGTAGCGGCCGAGCCCGCCGAGGCCGACGTAGGCGGCGACGGTGGCGGTGGCGATCACCTGGACGGCGGCGGTGCGGGCCCCCGCGAGCAGCGTCGGCAGCGCGGCCGGCAGGCAGACCTGGAACAGCGTCTGCGGATGCGTCAGACCGATGCCGCGGGCCGCGTCCCGGACGTCCGGATCGGTGCCGCGGATGCCCTCGGCGGTCGCCACCAGCAGCGGCGGCGCGGCGAGCGCCGTCAGCGGCAGCAGCACCGCGGTGTCGCCGACGCCCGCGAGCAGCACCGCCAGCGTGACCAGGCCCAGCGTGGGCAGCGCCCGGGCGATGCCGGTCAGCGCCGTCACCAGGAACAGGCCGCGCCCGGTGTAGCCGATCAGCAGGCCCAGCGGCACCGCCAGCAGCGTCGCCAGGGCCAGCGCCTCGGCGGAGAACACCAGGTGCTCCAGGACCCGGTGGAGGACCGAGTCCGGCCCGGAGCGGTGCGCCGGGGCGGCGAAGAAGTCGTTCAGCCAGGTCAGCCAGTTCACCGCGCCACCCCCGCCGCCCACGGCGCGAGCAGCCGGCGGGCCGCGACCAGCACCAGGTCGCAGACCAGCGCCAGCAGCGCCACCAGCACGATCCCGGCCAGGATCGGCGTCGGGAACGTCCGCTGGAAGCCGTCCACGAACAGGTAGCCGAGACCGCCCCGGCCGATCAGCGCGCCGATCGCCGCCAGCGAGATCGAGGACACCGCGGCGACCCGCAGGCCCGCTATCAAGTACGGTACGGCGGACGGGAGTTCGACCGCCGCCAGCCGGTGCCACGGACCGTAGCCCATCGCGGTCGCGGCCTGCCGCACCGGCTCGGGCACCGCCCGCAGCCCGTCCACCGTGGTCGGCAGCAGCACCGCCAGCGCGTAGAACGTCAGCGGCACCATCACGGTCTCCCGGGTGGCCAGGCCGGTGTACGGGATCAGCACCACGAACACCGCCAGCGACGGCAGCGCGTACACCACGTTGAACACCGCCGCCAGCGGCTGGTACAGCCGCGGCCAGCGGGTACAGGCCAGGCCCAGCGGCAGCGCCAGCAGCAGGCCGATCAGCACCGGGACCAGCGCGATCACCGCGTGGTCGCCGGTCAGGCCGGCCAGATAGCCGAGGTGGTCGCCGAGCCAGCGCCAGCGGACCAGCGGCTCGCCGTCAAGCATGGTTCACCTGCGCCCCCGCCCCCGCCTGGGGCGACGGCGCGGCGGACTCGGCCAGCGCGGCCACCACGGCGGCCCGGCTCGCGGCGCCGACCGCCCGGCCGTCGGCGTCCACCGCCACGGCGTGCCCGGACGGGGCCAGCACCGCCGCGTCCAACGCCGACCGCAGGGTGTCCCGCGCCGGGTCGAACACCGGCACCGGGTGGGAGCGGCCCCCGTGCACCCAGTGCACCGGGCGGCCCTCCGGGTCCAGCGTCAACTGCCATCCGTCGTAAGCCGGTTCGAGCTTGGCGAGCGGAACCTCGGCGGCCGGGCGCAGACCCAGGCCGCGCAGGCCCCGGTCACGGCCCAGGAAGGCGGCCACCCCGGCATCCGCCGGAGCGGTCAACAGGGTGTGCGGATCGGCGAGTTGGGCGATCTCGCCGTGCTCGCGCAGCACCACCACCCGGTCGCCGAGCCGCACCGCCTCCTCGATGTCGTGCGTCACGAACAGCACCGTCTTGCCCAACTCGGCCTGCAGGCGAAGCAGTTCCTCCTGCAACCCGGCGCGCACCAGCGGATCGACCGCACTGAACGGCTCGTCCATCAGCAGCACCGGCGGATCCGCCGCCAACGCCCGTGCCACGCCCACCCGTTGCTGCTGACCGCCGGACAGCTGCGCCGGATAGCGGCGCGCCGTCTCCGGCGGCAGACCGACCAGCTCCAGCAGCTCCGCCGCCCGCGCCCGGGCCCGCTTGCGGTCCCAGCCGAGCAGCCGGGGCACCGTCGCCACGTTGTCGATCACCCGGCGGTGCGGGAACAGCCCCGCCTGCTGGATGACGTACCCGATGCCGCGCCGCAGCTGCGCCGCCGGGAGGGTGGCGACGTCCGTCCCGTCCAGCAGGACCCGGCCGCCGGTCGGCACCACCATCCGGTTGACCATCCGCAGGATGGTGGTCTTGCCGCAGCCGGACGGGCCGACCAGGACCGTGGTGCGGCCCGCCGGGACCTCCAGGTCCAGGCCTCGGACGGCAACCGTGCCGTCGGGGTGGCGCTTGGCGGCGCCCTCGAATCTGATCACGGAAGGGTCCTAGCGATGGCCGAGCGGATTATCGAACACTGATCGGAATATGTCTGTCCGGCTTCCCGGGTCGCCGTCACCGCAAACCCTGATCCACCGAACGGGTGGGCAGACCGGCCGCCGCCCAGGCGACGAAGCCGCCGGCCAGGTCGGTCGCCCGGAACAGCCCCAACTCCCGCAGCGAAGCGGCCGCGAGAGACGAGGCGTAGCCCTCCGAGCAGACTACAATCCACGGCACGTCATGTCCGGTCGCCTCGGGAATCCGGTGACTGCCCGTCGGATCGAGCCGCCACTCCAGCACATTGCGTTCGATGATCAGCGCCCCCGGAATCTCACCCTCCCGGGCGCGCTGCGCCGCCGGACGGATGTCCACCAGCCGGGCGCCGGCCGTCACCGCCGCCCACGCCTCCTCGGGCCCCGGCCGCTCCAGCCCCGCCCGGGCCCGCGCCACCAGCTCGTCCACCGTGGTCACCACTGCTCCGGTCCTTCCGTCGCCGTCCGCACCAGGCCGCCCGCCCGCAGCTCGTACCGGGACATCTCGGCCAGCGGCGGCGAGTACGCGTGCAGCGTCACCGCGGGGCCCGGCGAGGTGTTGCGCACATCGTGCAGGTACTGCGGCCCGAACGCCCGCTCGGCGCCCGCCGCCAGCCGGCGCACCGACAGCCCGTGCTCCGGGCCGGCCAGCGCCAGCTCCTCCAGCTCGCCCAGCGCCACTGCGAACGCCCCGCGCGAGCCGCCGTGGTCGTGGAACCCCGTCGACTGCCCCGGCAGCCAACTGATCAGCCACACCTCGTAGTCCTGCGCCAGCTCCAGGCGCTCGTACCAGCGCTCCTCGGCGGACAGCCGGACCCGGTGCAGCCAGCGCTCCGGCCGCTCGGCCAGGTCGCGGACGATCCGGCGCAGCGCGTTCGGCGACAGCGGTGGGCGGGGCGGGGCGTCGAGGACGGGGGCGGCCGGGACGGTGAGCATGGGTCTCCTCCGGGGATGCCGCGACGGCCGGCGCCGGGGGGACGGCGGACGGCGGGCGGCGGGAACGGGACGGCGAGGGTCGCACCGCCGAACGGGCGGATGCGGGGTGCTGCGCGAGGCCGCGACCGGGCCCTGGCTCAACTCACAGGGACGCGTGCGGGGACCGTGCGGGGAAGGTCAACAGGCACACATGTCGCTCGCCTGGCGTCGCAGATCGACGTGCAGGCGGCAGACCAGGAAGGTGCCGGGATTCATGCCGCCGATGCTTCACGACGCGGTGGCGGCGCGTCAAGTTCCGCCACGCTGGTGGTCGAACAGCGGACGATTCCGTCTCGAATGGTGGGAAAGGCGACGGCCCGCGCTCCTGGGGGGAGGGCGCGGGCCGTCGTCGGTTCCCGGTGGTCAGTTGTCCTGGCCGGCGTTGTCGTCGGCCTGGGCGGCGGCGCTCTCCGCCGCGTTCACCTTCTGCTGCATCTGCTGGACCTGCCCGGTGTCCGGGCCGCTCGCGGGCGGGGCATCCGGGCCGCAGGCCGTCAGCAGGGCCGAGGAGGCCAGCGCGAGGGCGGACAGCGCGACGAACGCCGCCGCCGCCCGGCGGGTCACTTGCCGGCCGCCGGGGCGTTCTTCGCGCACCAGCCCGCCACCGACTTCAGGTCCGCCTTGCGGGTGTCCAGCGTCGACCCGAGGGAGCGGCGGACCGTCAGCCGGTCGTTCAGGTACTTCTCGATCTCGCTGTGACCCGCCTTGTGCGCGCTGTCCACCCGCTGCTCCAGCCGGGCGATCGACCCGTTCACGGAGGCGTCCCCGTGCAGCCGGGCGAGCGCCTTGTCGACCCGCTCCTCGGTCTTCGGCAGCCGCTTGCAGATCGCCTTCGCCCCGTCGCCCTTCGGCGCCCCGCCCGCCGCCTGCGCGGGCCCCGCGGCCAGCACCGCACCCGCCAGCGCGAGCACCCCGGCCGCGGCGACCGTCCGGTTGATCCGCATGGCATTCCCCTTCCCACTCCGTTGCGCACGACCGGAGCGCCCGGCCGTGAACGGCACCGTACGGAGGCTTCTTGTGGAAACCCTGTGGGACGGGCTCAGTGCTCCTTCGGCATCAACCAGGCGGTGGGCGACGGGAGTCGAGGGGGCGGGGCGTGGTCGCCCAGCAGCGGGAGGCGGACGTCCAGGCGGCAGCCCGGGGCGTCCGGGCGGGTGGTGGCGGTGGCGGAGCCCCGGTGGAGGGCGGTCTGTTGGGCGACCAGGGTGAGGCCGAGGCCGGAGCCCGGGCTGTCCGGGCGGCGGTGGAAGCGGTGGAAGACGGCGGCGCGCTCGGCGGGCGGGATGCCCGGGCCGCGGTCGTCGACGGTGAGGTGTGCGGTGCCGCCGTCGACCCGCAGCCGGACGTCCACCTCGGCGGGACGGCCGGCGCCGCCGCCGTGCACGGCCGCGTTGCCCAGCAGGTTGTCGAGCAGGATGCGCAGGCCCGCGTCCCAGCCGAACACCCGCGCCTCGGGAGGGAGTTCGGTGCGGAATACGGCCTGCGGGTGGCGGCGGGCGGCCTCCGCGACGGCGGCGTCGACCAGCTCCGCGAAGTCCACCGGGCCGAACGCCGACACCTCCACCAGATCGCCCCGGGCCAGCATCGACAGCGCGCCCAACAGGTCCGCCGTGCGGGCGTGGTCCTGCTGCAACTCGGCCAGGATCTCGGCGCGTTCGGCCGCCGGCAGGTCGGGGTGCGCGGACAGCACGTCCAGGTTGGTGCGCAGGCTCATCAGCGGGGTGCGCAGCTCGTGCGAGGCAGCCGAGGAGAACGAGCGCGCCGTGTCCAGGGCCTGCGCGGTGCGGGCCGCCTGCTCGTCGTACCGGGACAGCAACAGTGCGATCGCGCCGGAGAGTTCGTCCACCTCGGCGGTGCCCGTCCGGGTGTGCGCGAACACCGCGTGACCCGTCCGCGGGTCCAGCACGGCCGCCCGGCGGCCCAGGCGGCGCAGCGGCAGGGTGGCGCGCTCGGCCAGGGCGAAGGCGATCAGCCCCGAGAGGGGCGCGGCCGGCAGCGCCACCAGCAGCACCCGCCGCCGCACCGCCCGCAGTTCGGCCGCGGGCTCCCCGGCGGGGGAGAGCACCCAGAGCGTGCCGGTGGTGGCGCCGCTGTTCAGCTTCACGGCCAGGACGCGCCAGGCCTGCCCGTTCTGCCGGATCGTCATCGTGCCGGTGGCAGGCAGGAGTTGGGGGTCGTCGGGCTGCGAACCGGCGGCGAGCAGGAGGGTGCCGTCGGCGGACGTGACGCGGACGCCCGCGTCGAGTGCGGCGTCGAGGACCTTGCGCTGCTGGTTCTGCTCGGCCTTCGGGCGGCCCTTGGTGTCGGCAGTCAGCAGGGCGCGGGCGCTCGGGAGCAGCGCGGCGGCGCGGTCGTTGAGCCGACTGTCCTGGCGGCGGTGCAGGTCGGCGTCGACCAGCGGCAGGAGGAGCGCCGCGGCGGCGGCGACCAGCAGCGGGACCAGCAGGGCGGCGCCCACGGCGATCCGGGTGGAGAGCTTCACCGGCCCTCGCCCCCGGGGGAGTCGGGGACGCGCAGGACGAAGCCCACGCCGCGGACGGTGTGGATGAGGCGGGGGCGCTGTCCGGACGCCTCCAGTTTGCGGCGCAGGTAGGAGACGAAGGTGTCGACGGCGTCGCTGCGGACGTCGAAGTCGTAGCCCCAGACCCGGTCCAGCAGCAGTTCGCGGGAGAGGACGATGCCCGGGTTGCGGGCGAACTGGGTGAGCAGCTCGAACTCGCGGCGGGTGAGCCGGAGTTCCTCGTCCGCCCAGAACGCCTGATGGGTGTCCGGGTCGATCCGCAGCGGGCCCACCCGGAGCCGGTCGGAGAGCGCGGGCGGGCGGCGGCGCAGCAGGGCGTGCAGGCGGAGGACCAGTTCCTCCAGGGCGAACGGCTTCACCAGGTAGTCGTCCGCTCCGGCCTGCAACCCGGCGACCCGGTCGGCGAGTTCGTCCAGCGCGGACAGCATCAGGACCGGCGTCTCGTCGCCCTGTGCCCGCAGCGTCCGACAGACCTCCGTCCCCGCGAGACCCGGCAGCCCGACGTCGAGGACGACGACATCCGGCGCCGCCTCCGCGAGTTGCGCGAGCGCACCGGGCCCGTCCGCCGCCAGCACCACGGCGAACCCGCTCAGCCGCAGCCCCCGCTCCAGACTCCGCCGGATCGCCGCATCGTCGTCCACCACCAACACCCGACCCACCACCCGCCCACCTCCGGTCCGCCCGCACCCTGCAAGGGCACCGACTTTCGCACAGTGAGACGAGGGGGAGACGGGAGGGGCGGTGGACGGGCTTGCGGGGGTGTGTGGGTCGGTGGGGGGGGTCAGGCCTGGTCGTGCCAGGAGAAGGCGGCTATCCGCCAGCCGTCGGGGGTCCGGGCGAACTGGAAGGTCTTGGTGCCGACGCCCTCGTAGGGTTCGCCGTTGAGGAGGCCTGCCTTGCCGAAGCGGCCGATGCGGCAGGCGACGGTGTCCATGACGTCGGTGTGCTCGCTGATCTCCCACTCGTGGAATTCGGTCAACCGGCCGTCGGAGAGCAGGAGTTCGCGCGGGGCGATGAACTCCTCGACGGTGTAGGTGCCGTAGTTGGGCGTGGTGACCACGATGACCGCCTCGGGGAGCATCAGGCGGCGCAGGCGGGCGACGTCGGCCTTGCGGCCGTCGCGGTTGTCGAAGGCGTCGAAGAACTCGGCGGTGAGGCGGTCGAGTTCGGCCTTGACCTCGGGAAGCGGGAGCGGAAGCGACATGATCGGAACAGTACTGCCCACGGACGGTCGGTGGGCAGAGAAATACGGACGGGCCCGCCAGAAGTGACGGGCCCGTCCGGGCGATCGGTCGGGCGTCAGGTCAGTGGCGCTGACCCTTGCGGCGCCACCAGATCAGTCCGCCGCCGAGCAGCACCAGCGATCCCGCTGCGGCCGCGGCCGGAAGGGCCAGGTCGGAGCCGGTCTCGGGCAGCCGCCCGTGGTCGTGCTCTTGCTCGGGCTTGGCGGGCTTGGTGGGCTTGGGAGTCGGGCTCGGGCCGGGGGACGGCTGGTTGACGGTCGTCTCCGTGGCGCAGGTGCTCGCGCAGGTTCCGGGCTCGCCCGGGGTCGCGGTGTTGTGCAGCTTGCCGTTGCCCTGGACGGGGTTGTTGACCGTGAAGCTGTAGGTGACGGTCGTGCCGGCCCCGGCGGCCAGCGGGCCCGACCAGGTCAGGGTGTTGCCGGTGACGGTCGCGCCGTTGGTGGCGTCGTTGTTGTACGTCGCGTCGTCCAGCACGTCCGTGAGGTCGTCCGTGAACGAGGCCGGGTTGGCGGCGCCGATGTCGGCCGTGCCGGTGTTGGTGACGGTGACCGTGTACGTGACCTTGTCGCCGGGGGCGGCCGTTGCGGAGGACACCGTCTTGGCGATGGTGAAGCTCTGCAGGTTCGTGGTCGTGGTGCAGTCCGCGGTGCTGGTGCAGGTGCCGTGCCGGCCGGGGGTGGCGAGGTTGGTCAGCTTGCGGTTGCCGGTGTCCGGGTTGTTGACGGCGAAGCTGTAGGTCACCGTCGTGGTGGCCCCGGCCGCGAGCGGGCCGGACCAGCTGAGGGTGTTGCCGGTGACGGTGGCGCCGTTGGTGGCGTCGTTGTTGTACGTCGCGTCGTCCAGCACGTCCGTGAGGTCGTCGGTGAACGAGGCGGGGTCGGCGGCGGTGAAGTCCACCGTGCCGTTGTTGGTGACGGTGACCGTGTAGGTGACCTTGTCGCCGGGGGCGGCCGTTGCGGAGGACACCGTCTTGGCGATGGTGAAGCCCTGGACGGTGGTGGTGGTGGTGCAGTCGGCTGCGGTGGTGCAGGTGCCGTGCTCGCCGGGGGTGGCGAGGTTCTGCAGCCGGTGGTTGCCGGTGTCGGGGTCGTTGACCGTCACGCTGTAGGTGATGGTCGTGGTGGCCCCGGCTGCGAGCGGGCCGGACCAGGTCAGGGTGTTGCCGGTGACGGTCGCGCCGTTGGTGGCGTCGTTGTTGTACGTCGCGTCGTCGAGGACGTCCGTGAGGTTGTCCGTGAAGGAGGCCGGGTCGGCGGCGGTGAAGTCCGCGTCGCCGGTGTTGGTGACGGTGACCGTGTAGGTGACGGTGTCACCGGGCGCCGCCGAGCTCGCGGAGGCCTGCTTGGCGACCGTGAACGACCGGGTGAGCGGCTGTACGGGCGTGCTGGTGGTGCAGTCGGCCGCCGAGGTGCAGTGGCCGTACCGGCCGGGCGTGGCGAGGTTGGTCAGCGTCGCGTTCGGCCGGACGTTCGGGTTCGCGGTGACCGAGTAGGTGAGGTCGAGGGTGTCGCCGACGGGCAGGCTGACGTCCCAGGCCAGTGTGTTGCCGGTCAGGGTGCCGCCGTTGCTGGCGTCGTTGTTGTACGCGGCGTTGTCGAGGACGTTGGTCAGGTCGTCGGTGACGTGCGCGGGCGGGGCCGAGTCGGGGCCGTTGCCGAACGGGACGGCGCCGGTGTTGGTGACGGTCAGCGTGTAGGTGACGACGCCGCCGGCGGAGACCGAGGTGGGCGTGGCGCTCTTGCTCAGCGAGAACTCGGCGACGGGCGTGTCCTGCGTGCAGGTCTCGGCGCAGCTGCCGGTGCCGCCGGGGACGGCCGCGTTGCGCAGCACGTGGTTGCCGGTGCCGGGGTTGTTGACCACCACGGCGTAGGTGACGGTGTGGGTCGCGCCGACGGCCAGCGGGCCGGACCAGGTGACGCTGCCGTTGACGGACTGGGCGCCGCCGGTGAGGGAGGCCGGGTCGAGGGTCGCGTCGTCCAGCACGTCGGCCAGGTTGTCCGTGAAGGACGCCGGATTGGCGGCCGTGTAGTCGACCGCGCCGGTGTTGGTGACGGTGACCGTGTACGTCACCCGGTCGCCGGGGCCGGCGAAGTTCGGGGCCGCGATCGAGGCGGTCTTGCCGATGGTGAACGACGGCACGGGCGTGCCGGCCGGGCAGGCGGTCGAGGTCGCGGTGTTGTTGGTGAGGTCCGGGTCCTGCTCGTTGCCGATGACGGTCGTGGAGTTGGTGATCCCGTCGGTCGTGCAGTCGGTGCCGGCCACGGCGGGCGCGGTGCCCGTGACCGTGATGTCGGCGCTGTTCCCGGCGCCCAGGGCGGCCCCGGCGCACTGCAGGACGTGGTGGCCGTCGTCGTCGACGGTGATCTCACAACCCGCGGTGCTGGTGGTCGGGTTGAGCACGGTGTCCGGGAGGACGTCGTTGACGACGTAGCCGGAGGAATCGCCGGGCCCGTTGTTGGTGACGGTGAGGGTGTAGCTGATCGTCTGGTGGGGGGTCCACTCGGCGGGCCCGGACTTGGCGATCGCCAGGTCGACGGGCTGGCCGGGGTAGGACGCGCCGTCGTTCTGGCTGTTGGAGGGGCCGCGGGTGGAGGAGATCAGGATCGCGGACGGGTTGGCCGAGGTGGGGTTCACCAGCTGGAGCTGGTAGACCGTGCCGGTGACGTTGTTCGAGATGCCGATGTTCCCGTTGCCGTACACCCACTGGGCGCCGTACGGGTTGGCGGGCAGCTTGGGCGAGGCGAACGAGATGACGTTGCCGTTGGTCGGGTCGATCCGGTAGATCCGGCCGCCCTCGCCGTACACGCCCCAGAGGTAGCCCTGCGCCCAGACGAAGTCCGAGAGGTTCGGCACGCTGGAGGAGAGCGCGATGTGGGTTGTGGTGCGGGAGACCACGTTGACCGCGTACAGGTCGCTGTTGGCGGTCGCCAGGCGGACGTACAGCAGGTCCCCGGTGGGGCCCTGGCCGAAGGTGCCCTGGTTGTAGTTGGCCGAGCTGGACGGCAGGCCGACCTGGCCGTAGTTGACGCCGACGCCGCCCTGGCCGATCCGGACCAGCCCGCCGTTGTCGTTGATCGCGTACAGGTACTGGTCGCCCAGGTGGAAGCCCATCGCGTTGTAGCCGAACGCGGCGGTGCCCTGCTTCACGAAGGTGATCTGGCCCGGGCCCTGCACCGCCTCGTACAGCGTGGTGGGTTCACCGCGGGCGGGGCCCTGGGCGACGAAGACCAGGCCGGGACCGACCGGGAACGGGTCTCCCGCTGCCGCATTGGCCACCTGGGGCGGCCCCAGTAGCGGGAGTGAGGCGGCTCCCAGCCCGCCCGCGACGATCAGTCCGACCCACCATCGACGCGCCATTGCGGCCGCCCTCCATTCACTGTCCGGGAATAAATGGATCGTAAAATGACGAAACATCAGAGAAGTGGTCAAAGCGGGCCGAACGAGGGCGTGGCGGCGGTGTGAAATCTCATTGCGGGGCCGAATGGGTGCAGGCGACAATCCGCGCCATGAGCTCTGTGATTCGCCACGTGACCATCGACTGCCTCGACGCCTACACCCTCGGATCGTTCTGGGCGCAGGCGTTGGGCCAGCCCCTGCACCCCGACGACCTCCCCGGAGACCCGGAGGCCCTGATCGAGGGTGCCGGACTGCTGTTCGTGACCGTTCCCGAGCCCAAGGCCGGCAAGAACCGCCTGCACTTCGACCTCCAGCCGCAGGACCGCACCCGGGACGAGGAGGTCACCCGGCTGCTCGGCCTCGGCGCCGTCCTGGTCGACGACCGGCGGAACGAGGACGGCACCGGCTGGGCCGTGCTGGCCGACCTGGAGGGCAACGAGTTCTGCGTGGAGCGCAGCAAGGCCGAGCGCGCGGCCTGAGACCCGGCCGGCCCGGACCGGAACAATGACCGGGACATTGGCCGGCGCATTCGCCGGAACATTGCTCCGGCCCGGGCCGAATCCTTTTCGGGGGTTCTCCTCTCTTACGGGCACATGGACCGGCGGACCGCCGCCGGACGCGACAGCTCGGAGGAAATCCCATGGTGGTGGCCATCGCCGTCGGGGCCGGCGCAGTGCTGATCTGCACCTGCGTGCTCGTGCTCAAGTCGAAGCGGGGCAGGCGTGGTTGAGACGGACTGGCCCAGCGCGGCGGTCATCGACGCCGCACGGTGCGGCGACCCCGACTCGTTGGACGCGCTGGTGGCGGGCGCCCACCCGCGGGTGCGCCGGTTCGCCCATTCGTTGTGCGCCAGCCCCGAGGATGCGGAGGACGCCGCGCAGGAGGCGCTGATCATCCTCTACCGGCGGATCGGCATGCTGCGGGCCACCGGGGCGCTCGCGTCCTGGCTGTTCCGGATCGTCCGCCGCGAGTGCCTGCGGCGGATCCGCGTGCTGCCCGCCGCGGCCGAGCTGCCGGCCGGGCCGGTGGACTCCGCCGAGCAGGAGGCGCTGCGACGGCTGGACACCGCGCGGGTCGGCGCGGCGATCGCCGCACTGCCCGACGACCAGCGGCGGGTGCTGATCATGCGTGACCTCCAGGGCTGGACCGGGCCGGCGGTCGCGGAGGCGCTCGGGCTGAGCACCGCCGCGATGAAGTCCCGGCTGCACCGCGCCCGGGCCGCGGTCCGAGCCTCCGTCCGGGCCGAACTCGGGCCTGTCCGGTCGGGCCCCCGATGAGCGGGCGGAACGACTTCGCCAGTTCCTCGCTGACGCGGCATCTGGTGCGCGGCGGGATCGGCTTCGGGGGGATCGCCGCCGCGTTCGCGCTGATGCCGCTGACCGGACCGCTCTCGCTGGTGCTGGCGCCGCTCGGCCTGGTCGCACTGCGCGGCTGCCCGATGTGCTGGGCGATCGGGCTGGCGCAGACGCTTTCCCGGGGGAAGCTGCGACGCGAGTGCCACGACGGGCAGTGCACCCTCGGGCAGGCACGACCGGGCCCATGATCGGACGATCGGGGCGGATCGGCCGGGCGGGGGAACGGCCGCCGGTTCTGCGCCGTCCGCCGGGGGCGGTCGACCAGACTTCGTCACGTCGATCGCCCCCGAACGGCGGAGGAGCCAGCCCATGACGAGTCCAGCCACCACGACCGGGCCGCTCGCCGAACTGCTCGCCCGGACGCCCGCGTTGGCGCCGCATCCGCACGGCGAGGCGCTGCGCTCCGAGATCACGCACTGGCTCGCCGGCACCGGCCTCGCCACCCCCGCCGACGGCAGCCTGGACCTCGCCGCGCGCTGCTGGGGCGACGTCCCGGCCGGGCCCGGGCTGCGGGCCGCCACCAAGTGGCTGGTGCTGACCCGGATCCTCGACTCGCACCTCGCCGACGGATGGGCCGGCGAGCAGAGCGGCATCGCACGGCGGACGGTCGGCGCGCTCCAGGCCCTGCTGGGCGGCGGTCAGGTGCCGGGGACGCGGACCTGCACGGACACGGACACGGACACGGACGGCGTGGCCGCGGGGCTGGTGCGGGCGTTCGAGTGGCTGTGGCGGGAGAGCACGACACTGGCCGGGCCGGACTGGCAGGCCCGCTGCGCCGCGGACTTCCGTTCCCACCTGGAGAGTTCACTGGCCCGCCGGGAATCCGGCGTGACGTTGACCGTTCCGCAGTACCTGACGCACGGCGGTCGCACCGGGGCGGCCGGGTGGGTGGAACTCGCCCACGGCCTCGACCTGCCCGACCACCTGCACCGCCACCCCCAGCTCACCGACCTGCGGACCCGCTTCCAGCACCTCGTCCGCTGGATCGACGACCTCGGCTCCGGCCGGCACCTGCTGCGCGCCCTGGAAGTCCACCGCGGCCTCCCGCCCCACGCCGCCGCCGCCACGGTCGCCGCCCTGTGCGCCGCCGAACTCACCACCCTCGAATTCCTCGCCGACGGCATCGCCCGCGGCTCCCACTGGCCCACCCAAGTGCGCCGCCACGCCGAGTCGTCGGTGCGCTACGTGCATGCGCTGATCCACTGGACGGCGGGCGCGACGGGCCACCGTCCGGCGCCGGTCGCGACGATCGGCACGCCGGGACCGAAGTGACCTCGGTGGTCAGGGAGTTGCGTCGAGCAGCAGGGCGAGGACGCCGACCAGGGTGGCGCTGCTGACGATCTCGCGGCGGGCGATCATCCCGCGCAGGTCGGCGAGCGGCACCCACGCGATCCGGTCGGACTCGTTCTGCTCGGTCGGCGGGCCGGTGAGCTCCACCGGGTCGGCGCGGAACACGAAGTGCTCGGAGTCGGTGATGCCCGCCGCCGGTTGCGCGTAGATCAGCGGGCGGACGCCCGACACCCGCCAGCCGGTCTCCTCCAGCGCCTCCCGGGCCGCGGCCGCCGCCGGGTCCTCACCGGCCTCGACCAGGCCCATCGGCAGCTCCCACGCCCAGGTGTCGGTGATGAACCGGTGCCGCCACAGCATCAGCACCTCGCTGCGGTCGTTCACCACCGCCGCCACCGCGAGGTCGCGCAGCTTCACCAGATGGTGGTCGAAGCGCTTCCCGTCCGGGAGTTCGACGTCCGCGACCCACACGTTCAGCCACGGGTCCTGGTACACCGGGCGCTCCCCGTACACCTTCCACCGCACCGTGCCACCCCTCTCGTCCCGGGGACGGTACCGCAGCAGGCGCACCGACCCGGCCGGAACCGAACGGCTGAGCCATTCGTCCTTGTCGACGAGAAGCACGACGGGATTGGCCCTCGTGGCGCAGGGCAGGAGAACGGCATGGGCATCATCAGTTGGATCATCCTCGGGCTCCTCGCCGGAGCCGTCGCCAAGCTGCTGCTTCCCGGCAAGGACCCGGGCGGCATCGTCATCACCACCCTGATCGGCATCGCCGGCTCCTTCATCGGCGGCTGGCTGTCCTCGAAGATCCTGCACAAGTCGGTGAACGTGCACTTCTTCGACCTGCCGACATGGATCTCCGCGATCGCCGGAGCCCTGGTCCTGCTCATCGTCTACCGGCTGCTGTTCGGCAAGTCCCGCGACTGACGCGCACCGCCAACAGGGAGCCCCGGCCGAGGAGTTCGGCCGGGGCTCGGTCTTTTTCGGAGGTCTTGTGCGGAGTCTTGTGCGGATCGGCGGGTCAGAGGTCCGGCAGCGGCTCCTGCGCGGCGGACCAGGCGGGCGGGACGGCGTCCGTGCCGGAGCGGGCGGCGACCACACCGGCGGCGATCGCGCAGGTGGTGTCCATGTCGCCCCAGCCGGCGACCGTCCCCCAGAGCGCCTCGACCAGGTCGTCGAGGTGCCCGGCGGCGGACCACAGGGCGAACGGGACGGTGTCCTGCGCCGAGACCAGGTGGCCCGAGCCGAGCACCACCGCCGCGTGCCGGACGCTGGTTCCCGCCGGCAGACGCGCGGCGATCCGCAGACCCGACCGCACGTCCGTGGCCGGCAGCAGCGACGCCACCTCGTGCAGGAACTCCGCCCGGGGGACGGCCAGTTCGCCGCGCGAGCGGACGGCCAGCGCCGCCGCCAGCGCGACCGCCTGCGCCCCCGCCACGGCCTCCGGGTGCGCGTGGGTGGCCCGGGCGGAACGCTCGGCCTGCTCGGCGACGACCGCGAGATCGTCCGCGAACCACGCGCCGAGGGGCGCGACCCGCATCGCCGCGCCGTTGCCGTGCGAGCCCTGACCGCCGAACAGCGCACCCGTGACGGCGACATGGTCCTCGCCCGCGTGCACCGCGCGCAGCACCTGATGCATCGACGGCCCGTACTTGCGGTGCGGCACCGCCGTGTACTCCGCCGCGAACTCCCGTGCCAGCGCCGCCGATCGGACCTCCCCGTGCGCGCGCAGGTGGCACACCAGGACGAGCGCCATCGCGGTGTCGTCCGTCCAGTGCCACGGCCCCGGGCGCACCAGCCGGGACGCGACCTCCGCCGAGGCCTCGTCCACCGGCGGGTGGAACCAGCGGTCGCCGAAGGCATCCCCCAGGGCCAGGCCGCGCAGGCTGTCGAGGACGGGCGGCGGGACGGTGCGGGACATGGAGACTCCTCGGCGACTCCTCGGCGAACGGACGGACGTCGCCGATTCTGGCCAGCCACGAGGGCGCCCGTCGAACCGATTACGGGCGTCACCCATCGGGCGGGGTTCGCTCGATCGTGGGCGATTCGTGCTGCCGATTCGCCCTCGCGGGTTCAAGGTGAGAGCGGGACGTGCCCGCAATCCGCGTCCCGCTCGGCGCACCGGACCCCGGGCCGCAGCCCCCTCCCGGGCCGATCAGGACGGGTCGGACGGCGAGTTCGCATGCGGAGGCCACCTCGCAGGGAGCTGAACGAATCTTCTAGGCTCGCTTCCCGGTCCCTGCCACGGTCGCCCGTTTGCACCGAGGAGGAGACCGACCGTCCCCGCGAACCCCGGGTCGAGCCGGGGTCCGCGGACCGAAGCGAGGAGGACGCAGTGCTGCCCAGCCCCACATCGCACCGGACACCACAATCGAGCCCCGAACCGCAACAGATCCCCGCCACGCCCGTTCCCGCCATACCTCCCAGTGCCTCGCGCCCCACCGGGGGTGAACGATGAGCGCCCATACCGTGGCCCCCGAGCCGCACCGCGCCACACCCCAGACCGACGACGAACCGCCCACCGCCGCACCGGCGTTGGCCACCGCCGCACTACCGGGCCTGCCCCGCACCCTGACCAGCAGAGCCCGCACCCTCGCGGCCGCCGTCCGCAGACGCTGCGAAGACCTCGCCAGGATCGAAACCCCGTCCGGCGACGCACCCCGGCTGAACACCCTCGCCGAAGAACTCGCCGCCGGCTACACCGCCACCGGCGCCACCGCCGCCCGCGAGGCCTGCGACCACGGCGACCACCTCGTCCTCGACTGGCCCGGCCGGCACGAAGACCTCCCGCACCTGCTGGTCGTCGGCCACCACGACACCGTCTGGCCCGCCGGCACCCTCGCCGACTGGCCCGTCGAGGAACAGGACGGACGCCTCACCGGCCCCGGCGTCCTCGACATGAAGGGCGGACTCGCCCTGCTGGAAGGCGCGTTCGCCCTCCTCGCCGACCTCGGCCAACGCCCGCACCGACCCGTGCGGATGATCGTGGTCTCCGACGAGGAGATCGGCAGCCCCGACGGCCGCCGCCTGTTCGAACAACACCTGCGCGGCGCGGCCGCCGTCCTCGGACTCGAACCCGCCCACCCCGACGGCCGCCTCAAGACCGCCCGCCGAGGCACCGCCCGAGTCCGCCTCAGCGTCACCGGACGCGAGGCGCACGCCGGCAACGACGCCGCCGACGGCATCTCCGCGATCGACGAACTCGTCGACCAACTCATCGCCGTCCGCGGCCTCACCCGGCAGCCCGGCACCGAACTCAACACCGGACGCATCGACGGCGGCACCCGCGCCAACGTCGTCGCCGGCCGCGCCCAGGCCGAGATCGGGCTGCGCTTCGCCACCACCGAAGCCCAGCTGCGCACCCTCGACACGCTCGCCCACCTGACCGCGAACCGGCCCGGCGCGAACGTCCGCACCGAGGTGCTGTCCTCGCGGCCCGCGTGGCCCGAACGGCCCGCGAATCCGCTGCTGCGGCACGTCCGCTCGCTCGCGGCGGCGCTCGGCCAGCACCTCGACGGGGCGCCGGCGGGCGGGGCGGGCGACACCAACCTCGCCGGGGCGCGAGGAGTGCCGACGCTGGACGGGCTGGGCGCGGTGGGTGCTGGGCCGCACGCGCGGCAGGAGCATGTGCGGATCGATCAGCTGGGACCGCGAATTGCCTTGCTGGCGGCTCTGCTTGCGGTGCCGTTGCCTCGCTTGAAGTGAGGGGGCGGGGCTGAGGGCGAACTGCGCGACAAGCGCCGACGGATCCGTAAGGTCGCGAGCACATGCAAGTCATTGCCCGCGTCGCGATCTTGCGGTCGGCGCGTTCCCCCTCGCGCAGTTCCCCGCGCCCCTGGTTGTGCTCTCCCTGGTCGCGCACTCTCAATGGTTGGGAAACAGGTACTGGTCCGCGGGGCGGGTCGTGCTGTGGGCCCAGGCGGTGAAGAAGGGGGTGAGGTCCTGGCCGGAGACCTTTGCGGCCAGGGCCTCGAACTGGGGGAACGACGCGTTGCCGTAGGCGTGTTCGGCGGTCCAGCGGCGGAGGGTGGTGAAGAAGGCGTCGTCGCCGACGGTGCGGCGGAGGGCGTGGAGCATCAGGGCGCCCTTGAAGTAGAGGCCGGAGTCGAGTTCCTTGCCCGCGCCGGGGTCGTAGAGCTTGGTTGACCAGTAGGCGGGGTTGTCCCGGTTGGCGGCGATCTCGGAGGCGTAGAAGCCGGTGTCGAGGTCGGCGCCCTTGTGCTCCTCCCACAGCTGGTTGGCGTACTGGGCGAAGCACTCGGCGAGGCAGCCGTCGCGCCAGTCGGTGAAGGAGACGCTGTCGCCGAACCACTGGTGGGCGTTCTCGTGGACGACCGCCGCGTCGAAGAAGGCACCGCTGTAGGTGGGCCGGCTCTGGGTCTCCAGGGCGATCGGGCCGGGTCCCGGGTCCCGGGGCATGCCGACGATGATCGCGCCGGCCGAGGAGAACGGGTAGGGGCCGAACTTCGAGGCCAGGAAGGTCAGGATCTCCTGCTGTTCGGCCTCCGCCGCCGGGTCGACGGTGGCGTCCGGGCTGTAGGCCGTGATGACCGGTGTGCCGTCGGGGAGTTGGGCGCGGTGGACGGTGAAGCGGTCGATGGCGACGGTGCTGAGGTAGGTCGCCAGCGGGCGGTCCTCGTTCCAGCGGAAGGTGGTGGTGCCGTTGCCCGTGGTGGTCGGGCCGGGCAGGCCGTTGCCGATGGCGGTCCAGCCGTTCGGGACGGTCGCGGTGAGGGAGAAGGTGGCCTTGTCCGACGGGTGGTCGTTGGACGGGTACCAGGAGGTCGCGGAGTGCGGTTCGCCCGCCACGTTCGCGCCGCCGTCGGCCAGGGTGTGCCAGCCCTCGGCGTCGGGCCTCCCCGCGTACCTGACGCGGACGGTGAACTCGGCGCCCCTGGCGACTCGTTGCGCCGGGACGACGTTCAGCTTGTGCGCGCCGGAACGGGAGAACGAGCGGGCCGGCGTGCCGTTGACGGTGACCGAGGCGACCGTGAAGCCCTTCAGGTCCAGGCTGAGGCGGTCGAGGGCCCGGGTGGCGCGGGCGGTGACGGTGGTGTCGCCGTCGAGGTGGTCGGTGCGGGCCGGGTCGTAGGCGATCCGGACGTCGTAATGTCCCACGTCGTAGCCGGAGTTGCCGTCGTCGGGGAAGTACGGGTCGCCGAGGCCGGTGGCCGCCGACGCGGGCAGGGCGGTCAGGGCGACGCCGAGGGCGGTCGCGATCGCGAGGGCGGTGGCGGTGCGTCGTGTGCGCATCAGGGTGTCCCGGGGTGTGAGGCGGTCAGGGGCGGGTGGTGGCGGCGAGTTGCCACACCACGCCGATCAGGGCGTTGGTGCTGGTGGTCTCGGTGGCCGGGTCGACGTTGGCGAGGTTGTCGCAGGCCTCGTGGATGCAGTCCGAAATGCCGGTGCTGAAGCCGGAGGACGGGATGCCCGCCTTGCCGAACGACTCGTTGTCGGAGCCGCCGACGCCGATGTCGAAGGTGGCGAGCCCGCGGGCCGCGAACCAGGAGGCGAAGGCCTGCCCGGCCGCTTCGTCGGCCCCCGGCCCGTCCTGCACCACGAGCCACTGCCGGGTGTTCCGGCTGCCGGTCTGATCGAAGTTGAGGTAGAGGTCGATCGCGCTGCGGTCGGCGGCGGACAGGCCGTCGACGTAGTTCGCGGAGCCGAACAGCCCGCCCTCCTCCGCTCCCCACCAGGCGAACCGCAGGTGCCGGGCGGGCTTCAGCCGGGCCTCGGCGACCTTGAGGGCGGCGGCCAGCACCGAGGCCGAGCCGGAGCCGTTGTCGTTGATGCCCGGGCCCTGCTCGACGCTGTCCAGGTGGGCGCCGGTGAGCAGCACGTGGCGCGGGTCGCCGCCCGGCCAGTCGGCGATCAGGTTGTAGCCGGCCCGGCCGTCGGCCTCGAAGCGGCGGAGCTCGGTGCGGAACCCGGCCCGGTCCAGCGCGTGCCGGACGTACGCCACCGACTCCGTGTACCCCCGGGTGCCGTGCGCGCGGTTGCCGCCGTTGCGGTCGGCGATCTGCTGCAGGGCGCGCAGGTGCGGCATCACGTCCCGCTCCGCGACGCTCGGGGCTGCGTGGCCGGCGGGTGCGGCCATGGCGGGGACGGGGAGGAAGGACAGGGCCAGGGCCGCCCCGAGGGGCAGCAGGCGGAGCGAGGACTTCACACGGAGGCCTTTCGGAGCGGAACCGGGAATCGTCCCGGCGGACTCCGCCACACTGGCCGGTCGGTGTCAGGAAGTTGTCAGGAACCGGTCCGGAAGCGGTGCCCGCGGTCCGGACCGCGACCGACGGACCGTCAAGTGCAGGCCGTTCTACGATCATCGGCATGTGTGCACATGTCGTCGTCGCCGAGGACGACCCCAAACAGGCCGACCTCGTCCGCCGGTACCTGGAACGCGAAGGACACCAGGTCGTCGTCGTCCACGACGGCCGCGCCGCGCTCCGCGAGGCCCGCCTCGGAACGGCCCAACTCCTGGTCCTGGACGTGATGATGCCCGAGCTCGACGGCCTCGACGTCTGCCGGGCACTGCGCGCCGAGTCCGCCCTGCCGGTCCTGATGCTGACCGCCCGCACCGCCGAGGACGACCTGCTGCTCGGCCTCGACCTCGGCGCCGACGACTACCTCACCAAGCCCTACAGCCCCCGCGAACTCGTCGCCCGGGTCCGCGCGCTGCTGCGCCGCGGCTCCGCCGCCGCGATCCGCGAGGCCCCGGCGACCGGGGTGCTGAGCGTCGGGCCGCTGACCGTCGACCCGCTGCGCCACGAAATCACCGCGCACGGACGGCCCGTCGACTGCACCCCCGCCGAGTTCCGGCTGCTGGAGGTGCTGGCCGGCCGGCCCGGCCGGGTCTTCACCCGGGCCCAACTGCTGGAACACCTGAACGGCATCGACCGGTACACCACCGCCCGCACCGTCGACACCCACGTGATGAACCTGCGCCGCAAGATCGAACCGCAGCCACGCCGCCCCACCACCCTGCTGACCGTCTACGGCATCGGCTACAAGATCGCCGAGGTGCCGCGCCTTGCGCCGTGACACCCCGCTGCGCCGCAGCCTGACTGCCCGGCTGCTCGCCCTCTCCGCGCTGGTGTCGCTCTGCTCCATCGCCGCGACGGCCTGGCTGGCCGCCCGCACCACCACCGGCGCGATCCAGCAGGAACAGACCCAGGCCGTCGCGGACCACACCCGGATCTACCGGCAGCTGCTCGGCTACGCCGCCACCCACCCCGACTGGAGCGGCGCGCAGGACACCGTGCGGCAGCTCGCGGCCGCCACCGGGCAGCGCATCGTCCTCGCCACGCCGCGCTTCGAACCGGTCGTCGACTCGGCGGCTGCCGGGCCGCCCGTCCAGGGCCTCGCGGCGGACCGGACGCCGACGGCCATCGTCGACCCGCTCTCCGTCGACCTCGCGATGCTGCCCGACGCGCCCGCCGACCGGATCGACGTCCGGGCGGTGGGGCCGTTCCGGCTGACGGCGGAGGAGCACGAGGCGCTGCGGAACGAGCTGGAGCAGCAGGCCGGCTGCGTGCGCTCGCTGCTCGGCGTCGAGGCGACCGTCGTGGACGACCTCGCCGGGCGGCCGCAGCTGCGCACCGCCGACGGCCGGACCCTCGGCAGGCGCTGCACGACCCCCCTGGTGGTGAGCGCCCCCACCCGCACCGAGGCGGCCGCCCTGGCCGACCTCACCGACCTCGCCAACGCCTGCCTGGCACGCCGGCAGCTCCGGCCCGTCACGCTGTCGCTCGGGCCGGACGGGGCGCCCGACGACTCCGGGCAGGACCGGGCGACGTCCGCGTGCGTCACCAACGCCCGGCGGCAGCAGCTCGTCCAGTACGTGGCGCCGCCCGTGCTGCTGTTCGTCGGCACGCCGACCGCCGCCTCCTCCGGCGGGCCGCCCGTGCTGACAGCCGCCCACCCCGGGCGGGTCACCGAGGTGTCGGCGCTGGTGCTGGCGGTGACGGTGGCCGTCACCGTGGCGGTCGGGCTCCGGCTGTCCAAGCCGCTGCACGCGCTCACCCACGCGGCCCGGCGGATGGCCGACGGGGACCTCACGGCGCGGGTGCGGGTGACCGGGCGGAACGAGATCTCCGGGCTCGCGGCCGCGTTCAACGCGATGGCGGAGCGGCGGGGGCAGCTGGAGGAGCTGCGCAAGGCGATGGTCGGCGACATCGCGCACAAGCTGCGCACCCCGCTCAGCAACATCCGCGGGTGGCTGGAGGCCGTGGAGGACGGGGTGGCGACCGCGGACCGGGCGTTGACGGGTTCGCTGCTGGAGGAGGCGATGCTGCTGCAGCACCTGATCGACGACCTGCGGGACCTGGCGGCGGCCGATGCGGGGGAGCTCGTGCTGTACCGCGAACTCGTGGACGTGGACGAGATGTTGGGGCAGGTCGCGAGCGCGCACGGGGCCCGGGCGGGCGAGGTGGCGCTGACCGTCGAGGCGGAGGCGCCGGAGGTGTTCGCGGATCCGGTGCGGCTGCGGCAGGCGCTGGGGAACCTGGTGTCCAACGCCGTCCGGTACACGCCGGCGGGCGGCAGCGTGGTGCTGCGGGCACGGCGCGGGACGGACGCGGTGCTGATCGAGGTCGCGGACACGGGCAGCGGGATCGCGGCGGAGGACCTGCCGCTGGTGTTCGAACGGTTCTGGCGGGCGGAGAGGTCACGCAGTCGGCGCAGCGGGGGGAGCGGGCTCGGGCTCGCGATCGTGCGCAAGATCGTGGAGCTGCACGGGGGCGAGGTCCGGGTGGCCAGCACGGTGGGGGAGGGATCGGTGTTCACCGTGCGGCTGCCCGCGCCGCCGGTTTCGTGACCGTGCTTGTCACGGGGTGCGCCCTGTGTACAGAATGGAACCGACCGAACGGTCAGTCGGGAGGTGGGTGGTGGAGGCTACCGCGGAAGCACAGTCGCGGTTCGAGGCGGTGATCGCCAACGAGCAGCGGGTGGAGCCCCGGGACTGGATGCCGGAGGCGTACCGGGCGACGCTGGTGCGGCAGATCGCGCAGCATGCCCACTCGGAGATCATCGGGATGCAGCCGGAGGGCAACTGGCTGACCCGGGCGCCGTCGCTGCGGCGCAAGGCGATCCTGCTGGCGAAGGCACAGGACGAGGCCGGGCACGGGCTGTACCTGTACGCGGCGGCGGAGACGCTCGGGGTGGACCGGGCCGAGCTGACCGAGAAGCTGATCGACGGGCGGCAGAAGTACTCGTCGATCTTCAACTACCCGACGCTGACGTTCGCCGACGTCGGCGTGATCGGCTGGCTGGTGGACGGCGCGGCGATCTGCAACCAGGTGCCGCTCTGCCGGTGCAGCTACGGGCCGTACGCGCGGGCGATGGTGCGGATCTGCAAGGAGGAGTCCTTCCACCAGCGGCAGGGCTACGAGCTGCTGATGACGCTGATGGCCGGCACCGAGGCTCAGCGCCGGATGGTGCAGGACGCGGTGGACCGCTGGTGGTGGCCGTCGCTGATGATGTTCGGCCCGCCGGACGGGGCGTCGCCGAACAGCGAGCGGTCGATGGCGTGGCGGATCAAGCGGCACAGCAACGACGACCTGCGGCAGCGCTTCGTCGACATGACCGTTCCGCAGGCCGAGCACCTCGGGGTGACACTGCCCGACCCGGCGCTCGCCTGGAACGAGGAACGCGGCAGCTGGGACTTCGGCGAGCCGGACTGGTCGGAGCTGATGCAGGTGATCAAGGGCCAGGGGCCGTGCAACGCGCAGCGGATCGACCGGCGGCGCACCGCCCACGAGGACGGCGCCTGGGTGCGCGAGGCGGCGTCGGCGTACGCGGCCAAGCACGCGGCGCGGAAGGGGAGTGCGGAATGAGCGGGGAACGGGCGTCCTGGCCGCTGTACGAGGTGTTCGTGCGGCCGCGACGGGGTCTGAACCACGTGCACGTGGGATCGCTGCACGCGGCGGACGACCGGATGGCGCTGCTGGCGGCACGGGACCTGTACACCCGGCGCAACGAGGGGGTGAGCCTGTGGGTGGTCCGCTCGGACGCGATCACCGCGTCCAGCCCGGACGAGCAGGACCCGTTCTTCGCGCCGAGCGGCGACAAGGTGTACCGGCACCCCACGTTCTACCCGATCCCCGAGGACGTTCCGCACATCTGACGCACCGTCAGTGATCAAGCAGGGAAGGCGACATGACCGACGACCACGTGTACCTCTCACTGTCCGACGCCGCGGGTGAGCCGGACGGCGAGGCCCGCTGGGCCTACGGCACGGGGTTCGCCGATCCGCTGCTGGGCGTGGACGCCGCGCCGCCGTCGGGCATCGACCCGGCGGACCTCGCGGCGTACTGCCTGATGCTGGGCGACGACGCACTGGTGCTGTCCCAGCGGCTGATCCAATGGGTCACCCGCGCACCGGAGTTGGAGGAAGAGGTCGCGCTCGCCAACCTCGGCCTCGACCTGCTCGGACAGGCCCGCCGACTGCTCACCCGGGCCGGGCAGCTCGACGGCACCGGCCGAAACGAGGACGAACTCGCCTACTGGCGCGACGAGTTCGACTACCGCAACGTGCGGCTGGTGGAGCTGGAGAACGGCGACTTCGCCCAGTGCGTGGCCCGGCTGCTGATGTTCGCCACCGCCCGCGAGGAGCTGTACCGCCGGCTCGCCGACCACGCCGACCCGGTGCTGGCCGCCGTCGCGGCGCTCGGCGTCAAGGAGTTGGCGTACCACCGGGAGTACGCGCAGTCCTGGGTGCTGCGGCTCGGCGACGGCACGGAGCACTCGCGGCGGCGGATGCAGGACGCGCTGGACGCGCTGTGGCCGTGGCTGGACGAGCTGTTCACCCCGCACGAGGTCGAACTGCGGCTCGGCGTCGACCCGTTGCAGCTGCGCGAACCCGTACTGGACCGTCTCGCAGGGGTGTTGGGCGTCGCCACGCTGAGCGTGCCCGAGGCCGCGCCGCGGGCGTACGTCAACGGGCGGGCCGGGCGGCACGGCGTGCACACCGAGGAGCTCGGCCCGCTGCTGGCGGAGCTCCAGGTGGTCGCCAGGGCGCACCCGGGGGCGACATGGTGACCACCGTCGAACGGGCCAGGGAGGTCGCCGCCGCCGTGCCCGACCCCGAACTGCCCATGCTCACCCTGGCCGACCTGGGCATCCTCGCCGACGTCGAGGAGCACGACGGGACGGTCACCGCCTGGATCACCCCCACCTACTCCGGCTGCCCGGCGGTCGCCGAAATGGCCGGCGACGTCGCCCGGCGGCTGCGCGCGGCCGGATTCGAGCACGTCGAGGTGCGGCTGCGGATCGACCCGCCGTGGTCGAGCGACCGGATCAGCGCCGAGGGCCGCCGCAAGCTCGCCGAGGCCGGCATCGCCCCGCCGGTTCCCGGTGGGCTGCTGACACTCGGCCCGACCCGGCTGGCCGTGCACTGCCCGCAGTGCGGCTCCACCGACACCGAGGAGCTGTCCCGGTTCGGCTCCACCGCCTGCAAGTCGCTGTGGCGGTGCCGCAGTTGCCGCGAACCCTTCGACCGGATCAAGGAGATCTGATGGCCGCCCGCCGCCCGCAGTTCCACCCGCTGCCGATCGGCAACCTGGAACGGCTCTGCGAGGACGCCGTCGCGGTGACCTTCGAGGTCCCGCCCGCGCTGGCCGAGGAGTTCACGTTCAAGCCCGGGCAGACGCTGACGCTGCGCCGGATCGTCGACGGGGTGGACGAACGCCGCTCGTACTCGCTGTGCTCGCCGGTCGGCGGGCCGCTGCGGATCGCCGTCCGCGAGGTGCCCGGCGGGCTGTTCTCGCACTGGCTGGTCGACCAGGCCGCGGTCGGCGAGACGGTCGAAGTCCTGCCCCCCAGCGGGATGTTCACCGCCGACCCGGCCGAGCCCGGCGAGCACGTGCTGATCGCGGCGGGCTCCGGGATCACCCCGATGCTGTCCATCGCCGCCTCCGTGCTGGCCGGCCACCCCGACTCGCGGGTCACCCTGCTGTACGGCAACCGGCGCAGCGACACCGTGATGTTCGCCGACGAGCTGGCCGACCTGAAGGACCTCCACCTGGGCCGCTTCCAGCTGGTCCACGTGCTGTCCCGGGAGAGCCGGGACGCCGAACTTCTCACCGGCCGCCTCGACCCCGACCGGGTCAAGGCGCTGCTGGAGGCCCTGGTGGACGTCCCCGCGGTCGACCACTGGTGGCTGTGCGGGCCGCTGGGCATGGTGGCCGGCACGAAGGACCTGCTCGCCGAACTCGGCGTCCCCGCCGGGCGGGTGCACCAGGAGCTGTTCCACGCCGAGGACGAGCAGGCCGAGGAACGGCACCTGGAACCCGTCCCCGACGCCGCGGCCAGCGAGGTCACGCTGGTGCTCGACGGGCGCTCCAGCACGCTCGCCCTGCCGCGCGACCGCTCCATCCTGGACGGCGCCCAACGCGCCCGCCCCGACCTGCCGTTCGCGTGCAAGGGCGGCGTCTGCGGCACCTGCCGGGCGCTGCTGTGCGAGGGCAAGGTCGAGATGCGCCGCAACTTCGCGCTGGAGGAGTCCGAACTCGCCGCCGGCTACGTACTGACCTGCCAGGCCCGGCCGGTCTCCGACCAGGTCACCGTGGACTACGACCGCTGACCCGCGCCAGGGCCGGTCCGGAAAGATCGGCCGGACAGGCCCTACACGAGGGCCGGTGCGGGCTCGCTGTCGCGCAGCAGGTGGACGATCTCGTTGACCGCTGCGCGACCGGCCCGGTTGGCGCCCACCGTGGACGCCGACGGGCCGTAGCCCAGCAGGTGGACGCGCGGGTCGTCGGCGACGTGCGTGCCCGACATCCGGATGCCGCCGCCCGGGCCGCGCAGCGCCAGCGGCGCGAGGTGGGTGAGCTCGGCGCGGAAACCCGTCGCCCAGATGATCGCGTCCACCGGCAACTCCCGGTCGCCCCAGGCGACTCCGTGCTCGGTGAGGCGGTCGAACATCGGCCGGCGGTTCAGCACGCCGAGCTCCTCGGCCCGGCGGTAGGCGACGCTCGGGCCCAGGCCCGTCACCGAGACCACGCTGCGCACCGGCAGGCCCGCCTCGACCCGCTCCGCCACCCTGGCCACCACCTCGCGGCCGTACTCGGGGGTGAACGGCCCCTGGTGGACCACCGGTTCGGTCCGCGTCACCCACACCGTCCCGGCGACCGCGCCGACCTCCGACAGCACCTGGATCGCCGACGCGCCGCCGCCGACCACCAGCACGCGCAGGCCCGCGAACTCCGCCGGGCCCCGGTAGTCCGCGTAGTGCAGCTGGCGGCCCGCGAAGCGGCCCGGGTAGCGCGGCAGGAACGGCCGCGTCCAGGTGCCGGTGGCGTTCAGCAGCGCCCGGGTGATCCAGCTGCCGGAATCGGTCTCGACCAGCAGCCGCCCGTCCGGCCGGTCGCGCACCGCGAGGACCTTCACCGGCCGCACCACCGGCAGGGCGTGCCGGGCCTCGTACGCGGCGAAGTAGCCCGGCACGGCGACCCGGGCCTCGGTGGCCGGGTCGGTGGCGGGCAGGTCGAAGTCGGGCAGGTCGTGGAAGCCGTGCACGGTGGCCATCGTCAGCGACGGGGAACGGTGCGCCCAGGCGCCGCCGGGGGCGTCGTCCGCGTCCAGTACCACGAAGCCGGTGTACGGGGCGAAGCCGCGGCGGCGCAGGTGGTAGGCGGCGGACAGGCCGGCCTGGCCCGCGCCGATCACCAGCGCGTCCACCTCGCGGGCCGGCCCCTCGGGGGTCGGATCCTCGCGGGCCGGCCCCTCGGGAGCGATCGTTGCACGGTCAATGGTCACGGCCGTGGAACAACGGCCCGCGGCCGGGTGTTCCCGCCGCCCGGCAGCAGGCGCAGCGCGGCGGCGGCCAGCGCCTCCGGGCCGTCCGGGCGCAGGTCCAGGAACAGCCGGGGCTCGGTGAGTTCGAGCTCGATCAGCACCGGCCGCCCGTCCGGCAGGCGCACCAGGTCGACCCGGGCGTACAGCAGCTCGTCGCGCTCCGGGACGGCCGCCAGAACCCTTTCGGCGAGGGCGAGTTGGTCGGCGTCGGGCTCACGGGCGGCGTCCTCGAAGCCGCCGCCGAGCATCGGGCCGCGGCGCACCGCGTGGCTGAACTCGCCGCCCAGGAACAGCAGGGAGGTCTCGCCCTCGACCTCGACCATCGGCAGGTACGGCTGCACCATCGCGGTGCGGCCGGCGGCGGTGAGGGCGGCGACGTGCGCGACGGCCTCGGCGCGGTCGGCGGTGCGCACGGTGTCGCGGGCGCCGGAGGAGACCGTCGGCTTCACCACCAGCTCCGGCCAGTCGGCGCCGGCGAGTTCCTCGCCCGGGGCGACCCAGACGGTGGGGACGATCGGCACCCCGGCCCCGGCCAGGTCGCGCAGGTAGGTCTTGTCGGTGTTGCGCTCCAGCACCGACACCGGGTTGGCCACCCGGGTCAGCGCGGCCGTCCGGCGGGACCAGGCCAGGAACGCGTCCCGGTACAGGATGTAGTCCCAGACGCTGCGGATCAGCACCAGCTGGTAGCCGCCCCAGTCGACCTCCGGGTCGTCCCAGAACACGGCCTCCGCGGCCACCCCGGCCCGGGCGAACGCGGCCAGCACGGGGAGCAGCTCGACGTCCTCGATGCCCCGGCAGGTGGCGTACGCGACCCTCGGGCCGGGCGGCGGGGTGACGGGGTTCAACGGAGTGCTCACGGGTGCTCCTGGCGGTGCGCGGGAAGGTCCGGCAGCGAGGCTCTAATGCACCCGTGAGCAGTGTCAATCGCTTTACCGACTGTCGGATCGGCCGACTGTCGGACGAGACGACCGGCCTGTGGTCGTCTGCGACCGTTGTCCGAGGTCAGTTGATCAGGTCAGCCGATCGGGGAGATGACCGCCGCGGTGCCGTACGCGCACACCTCCGTGCCGACGTCCGCGGCCTCCGTCACGTCGAACCGCATCATCAGCACGGCGTTGCCGCCGCGCGCCCGGGTCTGCTCGACCAGCCGGTCCATCGCCTGGTTCCGGGTCTCCACCAGCGTCTTGGTGAGACCCTTCAACTCGCCGCCCATCAGCGACTTCAGGCCCGCGCCGATCTGCGAGCCGATGTGCCGCGAACGGACCGTCAGCCCGAATACCTCACCGATCACCCGATCCACCTTGTAGCCCGGCACATCGTTGGTGGTGACCACCAGCACGCCGCCGGACGGGTCCTGGCCGCCGCCGAAATCGTTCAGTTCACTCATGTGCTCCACCTTCCGTCAACGCCCGGTCCGCACTCCGGTCCGGCACGCCGGGAAAGCGTATTCCGCACCGCCCCGGCGAGGCCCTTCGGCATCGGATCCGGAGAGCAGATGGACACCGGACCCCCGGGTTTGTCAACCTTGAGGCATGGGCGAGCGAAGCGATCATCCACAAGGGCCGGGCGCGGCAGAGGACTCCGGCGCGCAGGAGATCGAGGCCACCGTGGTGCTGGGCATCCGGATCACCGACTGGCCGGCGCTGCGGGCCGCCGCGCAGGCGGCCGTCGAAGACCTCGACTTCGCCGGGATCGACCCCGACGGGCAGCGCAGCCAACTGCTGCGGGAAGTCTCCGAGGACCCCAACGCGGCCCTCGGCGCGCTGCTCCACCCCGACCGGCTGGTCGCCGCCATCCCCGGCATCGAAGCCCTCGGCGGCACCCTGGAGATCAGCGTCACCGACGACTTCGCCCCCGACTTCGCCGAACTCTTCCCGCTCGACGACGACAGCGACACCGGTGACTGGACCCTCACCCCGCGCACCGCGTGTCTGCTGCACACCCAGCTGATCAGCCTCTCCGACGCCGCCTACGAAGACCTCGACGAACACGGCGACGACCCCGTCACCGTCGTCGACGACGGAGACTGGACCGTCTTCGGCCGCCTCCAGCAACGTACTTGGAACCTGCACCGCGGCTGGCGACGCGCCTTCGCCCGCGCCTTCGACGACCTCGCCGACGACCTCGCCCTCGGCGAATGGCCACTGCCCCGCAGCCTCGCCGAGGACGTCGCGCTGCGCCTCGCGCTCGCCGACGCCCGCTTGCTGCTCGGCTCCCAACCCGAGTCCGTGGCCGACATGATGGGCGACCTGCCCGCCGACCTGTACGACTACGACTGGGACGGCTGCAGCGACGAACTCTTCGGCGTCTACGGCCCCGAGGAGGACGAGGACGACGGCCTGGGCACCGGGGAGCGGATCGACCAACTCCTCGCCGCCACCCATCCCGAGGGCTGGTTCCTCGGCTACCAGGACGCCGAGGAGCGCGACCCCGGGCGGGGCTACCGGCGCTGAGCTGGCATGCTGGACGGGTGAGCTCACCGAACGAACCGACTGCCGAGGCCCCCGACGCCGCCACTCCGGCCGCAGCTCCCGCCGCCGCTCCCGCGGTCGGCGGCGGCGCCGAGGACCGGGACTCCCACGACCAGTACGTGCTGCCGCTGGTGGTGCGCCTGGAGCGGGCCACCCCGCCCGGCCGGACCGACGCCCTGGAGACCTCCGCGCGCGCCGTGCTCACCCTGCTGTCCGACCCGCGGGTCACGGCCGACGACGGCGAGTGGGCGGAGCGCGTCCGGGCCTGGGAGGACGCCCGGATCCGCAAGGTGGTGCGGCGGGCCCGCGGCGGTGAGTGGCGCAAGGCCGGCGAGCTGCCCGGCATCACCGTCACCGGCGAGAGCGCCGAGGTGCGGGTCTTCCCGCCGGTCCCGCTGGACGGCTGGCCCAAGGAACTCGCCAAGCTGCAGGTCTCGGGCACCGAACTCGACGACTCCGACCCGCCCGGCCCCGCGCCCGAGGGTGTCCCCGTGCTGTGGCTCAACCCGGAGCTGGAGATGAGCGCCGGCAAGACCATGGCGCAGACCGGCCACGCCGCGCAGCTCGCCTGGTGGCAGCTGGACGACGCGCAGCGCAAGGAGTGGGCGGAAAGCGGTTTCCCGTTGGCCGTCAGGAAGGCCTCCGCCGCCGACTGGCCCACCCTCACCGACGGCCGCCTCCCGGTGGTCCGCGACGCCGGCTTCACCGAGATCGCCCCCGGCAGCTGCACCGTCGTCGCCGACCACCCGGCCCTCCGCGCCCGCTGACGGGGTGCCAGGGGGCGGGCGCTCCTTGCCCCGCCCCGCGCCTTCGGTAGCCGTGAACGCGCCACTGTGACCCCGACCTGTCCGTTGGACGGGCGGTGGTGGGCGTTGGCGGGCGGTGGTCGCCGGGCAGGTCAACGGCGTGTCGGGCTGCTGTCTCGGCAGACCTGGTCCGCAGGCCGTCGAGCGCGGCGAGGGCTCCCGTGCGGATGTCGTCACCCGGAGAAGCACTACCGGGAATCAGGACGCGACGAGCTCCTTCTCGCGGGCCGGTGTCTTGATCTTGGGCTTCTTGTTCGGCAGCGAGAGCCGGAAGACCTTGTGCCACGCGGAGAACACCTGCTTGGGCAGCGGCCCGGTGATGTACTCCAGCTCGTACTTCTCGAACAGTGCGCGCACCTTCACCGCGACTTCGGCGTACCGGTTGCTCGGCAGGTCCGGGAACAGGTGGTGCTCGATCTGGTGGGACAGGTTGCCCGTCATGAAGTGCATGGCCCTGCTGCCGCTGATGTTCGCCGAGCCCATCATCTGGCGCAGGTACCACTGGCCGCGCGTCTCGCCCTCGACCGACCGGCGCTCGAAGACCTGTACGCCCTCGGGGAAGTGCCCGCACATGATCACCGAGTGGGACCAGATGTTGCGGACCAGGTTCGCGGTGAACGTGGCGGCGAGCGTGGTGAGGAACGACGGGCCCGACAGCAGCGGGTGGATCACGTAGTCCTTGAGCACCTGCTTGCGGATCTTGCGGCCCACGGCCTTGGCCCGCGCGCGGAACTCCGGGTTCCTGCGGCGACGCTTGTGCAGGTTCTTGCCGAGTTCGAGGTCGTACGCGGCGATGCCGTACTCGAAGAAGCAGGCGTTGACGAGGTTCCACAGCGGCTGGCCGAGGTGGAGCGGGTGCCACTTCTGGTCCTCGTCGACGCGCATGATGCCGTAGCCGAGGTCGTTGTCCTTGCCGATCACGTTGGTGTACGTGTGGTGCAGCTCGTTGTGCGAGTGCTTCCACTGTTCGGACGGCGAGACGTGGTCCCACTCCCAGGTGGTGGAGTGGATCTTCGGGTCCCGCATCCAGTCCCACTGGCCGTGCAGGACGTTGTGGCCGATCTCCATGTTCTCCATGATCTTCGCCACGGACAGGCCGGCGGTGCCGAGCAGCCACGCGGGCGGGAAGATCGAGAACAGCAGCACGCCCCTGCTGGCCAGTTCGAGCTTGCGCTGCGCCGAGATGACCTTGCGGATGTAGGCGGCGTCCTGCTCGCCGCGGGCGGCGAGCACCTCGTCGCGGATCGCGTCCAGCTCGCGGCCGAGCTCCTCGATCTGCTCCGCGGTCAGGTGGGCGGTGGGGTCGATGGCGGTCAAGGCGCTTCTACCGTTCGATGTCGCAGGGGCCCGCCGCGGCGGACACGCAGGTCTGGATGAGGACGCCCGGCTCGGCCTCGGTGATCTCGCCGGTGCGCAGGTCGCGGACGGCGCCCGCCTTGAGCGGCGTGACGCAGCCGAAGCAGATGCCCATGCGGCACCCGGAGGGCATGAGCACGCCGGCCTCCTCGCCGATGTCCAGCAACGGCGTGGCGCCGTCCGCGTCGACGGTCTTGCCGGTGGTGCTGAACGTGACCGCGCCGCCGTCGCCGGCGACGACGATGCGGGGGCGGAAGCGTTCGGTGCGCAGGCGCTCTCGGACGCCGTTGTCGGTCCAGTGCTCCTCTGCGGCGTCGAGCAGGCCCGCGGGCCCGCAGGCCCAGGTCTCGCGCTCGGCCCAGTCGGGCACGAGTTCGCCGAGACGGGCGACGTCGAGCCTGCCGTCCATGGCGGTGTGCACCTCGGTGAGGCGCAGCTTCTTGTCCGCGACCAGGCCGTGCAGTTCGTCGCGGAAGAGCACGTCCTGCGGCTGCGGCGCGCAGTGGACCAGGACGACGTCGTCGACCTCGGTGTCGCGCAGCATGCCCATCACGGGCGTGATGCCGCTGCCGGCCGTCAGGTAGAGCACCTTGGCGGGCTTGGCATGCGGCAGCACGAAGTCACCGGTCGGCTGGTCGAGCCGGATCAGCGTGCCCGGTCGCGCCCTGTGGACGAGGTGGTTGCTGACCTGGCCGTCCGGGATCGCCTTCACGGTGATCGTGATGCGGCCGTCCTGGCGGTCTGTCGGCGAGGTGATGGAGTAGGCACGCCACAGGCGCCTCCCGTCGACGTCGACCCCGATCCGCACGTACTGGCCGGCCGTGTGGCGGCGCCAGCCCCGTCCCGGCCTGATCACGAGGGTCGCGGCGTCAGCCGTCTCGGGGTGCACGGCCTCGATGCGCCCACGCAGGTCGGCGCCCGCACGCAGCGGGCTGACCAGGTCGAGGTAGTCCGACGGCAGCAGCGGTGTGGTGACCATCTCCAGCAGTTGCCACGTTCTGCTGCGGAGGGTTGCACTCGTCATGACTCCAGCTTGCTGCGCCTCAGGGCGTAAAGTCCTGACCGTAGGGCGTGAATCTGGTCGGATGAATTGTTCGCAGGGAACAAAAACGTGAGTCATGCAATCCGGAGGGCCAGTGAGCTGGTCCTGGACGAGACGACGGTCGCCGCGCTTCGGGCCGCGCTGGCGGCCACCGCCGACGAGGTCGTCGAGGCGATCATCGACGAGGTCCCTCCCTACGCCAACGCCCTGTCGGGCCGTATGGGCGGCACCATCCGCCGAGCCGTCCGCACCGCCCTGGGGCACTACCTGGACCTCGCGAGCGGGAACGCCACGGGTGGCGACGCCGGTGACGCAGCCTACGAGCTGGGCCGCGGCGAGGTGCGCGACGGCCGTTCGATGGACGCTCTGCTCGGCGCCTACCGCGTCGGCGCCCGGGTGGCCTGGCGATGCCTGGCAGCGGGTGCCGTGCCCGCAGGTCTGCCCGCCGCCGAGGTCGCCAAGTTCGCCGAGCTGACCTTCGCCTACATCGACGAGCTCTCCGCCGCGAGCGCCGCGGGCCATGCCGACGAACTGGCCGCCCGGGGCAGGGCCCAGGAGCGCCACCTGGAACACCTGGCCCGCGACCTCCTCGCCGGCGCGAGCCCGGACGTGCTGCTGGCCTCTGTTCAACGCGCCGGGTGGCAGCCTCCGGTTTCGCTGACCGCGGTCCTGCTGCCCGCCGCCCAGGCCCGGCCCGCCTACCGCGGGCTCGACCCGAGCACTCTCGTCCTCGACGACCTGCCGGACGCCACCGGTGTGCTGCTCGTCCCCGATGCCGACCGATCACACCTCTTGCGGCAGCTGACCGACCGCACCGCCGTGGTCGGCCCGGCACGGCCATGGACTCGTGCGTCCGCCTCGTACGCCCGGGCCGTCCGCGCGCGCTCCCTCTCCGCCGAGATTCGCGACACCGAGGACCACCTGCCCGAGCTGGTGCTGAGCGCGGACGTGGATGCGTTCGCAGACCTGCGTGCCCGAGCCCTCGCGCCGTTGCGGACCGTGCCTGCCGCGACCGCAGGGCGGCTGGAGGAGACGTTGCGGGCGTGGCTGCTGCACCAGGGCAGGCGCGACGAGGTGGCGGCGGCGTTGTTCGTCCATCCGCAGACCGTCCGGTACCGGATGTCGCAGCTGCGGGAGCTGTTTCCGGATCTCGCCTCGCCGGACCGGGTCCTCGAACTGACCCTGGCGGTGGGTCTCCGGGGCAGCTGACGCGTCCTTCGACCGTCCACGACTGCGTCCGCGACCGGGCCAGGCCAACTGTTGCGCTTGAAGGCGGCGAGCGCTACTGGCCCCACCCCGCGCCTTCGGCGCTCGTGAACAGACCACGCCGGCCCTCAAACGGCAACGTAACAGGTGAGGCATTCGCGTTCTTGTCGCATGCCTCCGACGGGCCCTGTTCGACCTGCGATGTCGCGTGCTGTCGGCTGGGGAATGACCCACTTTCCGACCGCGTGTGAGATCTGTCGTAGCCGTGGGCCGGGACGCCCGTTGAGTTCTGCGTGGGTGGTTCTGGGGGTGGCTGTCCGTCGGATCTGACGGACGCACAGTGGGCGCTGGTGGAGCCGTTGCTTTCGTCGGCGGGAGTGGGGCCGAAGGGCGGGCGTCGGGAGAAGCACCCGCTGCGGAGGATCGTGGATGCGATCTTTTACGTGGTGCGGGCCGGTCAGGACGACGATCTCGTCCAGGCCCTCGGGGTGGGGCCAGGCTGCTTGGCGCAGCAGGCGCGGGCCGTTGATGCCGACGACGGTGGAGCCCTTGGCCGGGGCGCACCGGTACGATCTTTGCATGAATGCGCAAGGAGAAGCGTGGGACGCGGACGCGGCGGAGCGCGCGGTGGCGGTGCTGAAGGCGGTCGCCGACCCGTCGCGCTACCGGTTGCTGTGGGCGCTGAGCCGGCGGGAGCTGCCGGTGAGCGAGCTGGCGCAACTCCTGGGCGCCCACGTGGCGGCCACCTCGCAGCATCTGGCGAGGCTGCGGGCGGCGGGGCTGGTGGTGTCGCGGCGGGAGGGGACGCGGATTTTCTACCGGGCTGCCGACGTGGGCGGGCTGTTGACGGAGGCGGCGCTGGTCGCCGGCAGGATGCCGGAGCACGGGGGCGGCGGTGACGGAGGCGGCGGCGGGGAGGCCGCGGTGGGCGTGCCGGTCGAGGCGCAGGGTGCTCGGTCGGCCCGGTTGGGGCGGCGGCGCCCGGCGACGGGGCAGGCGGGTTGAGAGGTGCGGTACGGGAGGGCGCGGGACGGGGTGTCCCTCGCCGTCGCGCGTCAGCGGGGGAGGTCGGCGTTTTCGTCGAGCCGGTACTCCTGGGGTGCGGAGTCGTAGCTGAACAGTTCGGCGTAGCGGCCCCAGTCGGTGGCGGTCTCCAGCTGCCGCTCGACCTGTTCGCTGGTGTAGTGGTGGGCGAGCAGGTCGCGGAAGAAGCCGGCGCGGACGGTGGCGTCGGGCTTGCCGCGCAGGCTGTTGGTGATCAGCTTGACCAGCGGCACCTCGAGGGCTGCGCTCGCGAAGATGGTCTTGGACTTCTGGACGTCGGCACCGGCGAAGGCGGTGCCGGTGTCGGTGAGCAGGAGGTCGTCGCCGCTGATCTCGGCGAATCCGAGCAGGTCGAGGGCGTCGACCTGGGGAAGCATGTCGTCGATGTCGAGGCCGAGTTCGTCGGCGAGGTCGGCGAGGTCGCAGCGGTTGCCGCGGTGGGCGATCATCTCGGCGAGGCCGGAGAGACCATCGACGCTGGCGGTGGGCAGCGGGGTGTTGGCGACGGTGCGCTTGTCGAGTCGGACGGCCTCGCTGCGGCCGGGCAGGCGGGTCTCCTTGGGACGTCCGGTCATGATCCGGTAGACGCGGTCGACGAGTTCGTCGAAGGCGGCGGAGTCGCGGTCGCGGGGCCGTTCCAGGGCGACCTCGACGGTTTCGCGGATGGTGCCGTAGGGGCGTGAGCCGAGGACGACGATCCGGTCGGCCATCATCACCGCTTCCTCGATGTTGTGGGTGACCAGGACGACGGCGCGGGTGGGGAACTGGCCGGAGTCCCACAACTCCATCAGTTCGCCGCGCAGGTTCTCGGCGGTGAGGACGTCGAGGGCGGAGAACGGCTCGTCCATCATCAGCACGTCGGGTTCGACGACCAGGGCCCGGGCGAAGCCGACGCGCTGGCGCATGCCGCCGGAGAGCTCCTTGGGGTAGGCGGACTCGAAGCCGTCGAGGCCGATCAGGTCAATCGCCCGGACGGCGGCCTCGGCACGCTCCTGGGGGCTCACCCCGCGGGCTTCCAGGCCGAGTTCGACGTTCTGCTGGACGGTCAGCCAGGGCAGCAGGGCGAAGGTCTGGAAGACCATGGCGGTACCGGGGTTGGCCCCGGTCAGCGGGGCACTGCGGTAGGAGACGGTGCCGGAGCTGGGCGGGAGCAGGCCGGCCAGGCAACGCAGCAGGGTGGACTTGCCGGAGCCGGACTTGCCGAGCAGCGCGACGATCTCGCCGGCCTGCACCTGGAGGTCGATGCCGGAGAGCACCGGCAGTTCGCCGTCGGCGCCTGCGTAGGCCTTGGTCAGGCCGACGGTCTCCAGCAGCACCTCGCCGTCGGCGGGGCGGCCGGCGGTGGCCGGGGCGGTCCTGGCGGCGGTGTCGGTGTCGGTGGAGCGTCGGCCGAAGAGGGTCTTGAGGCTCATGGAGGTTCTCCGTGCGAAGTGGTGCGGGCGGGGCCTCGCGTGACTGGTCAGAGGGAGTAGCGGGTCTCGGCCAGCCGGTAGAGGCGGCGCCAGAACAGGCGGTTGACGGCGACGACGTACAGGCTCATCACGGCCACGCCGGCGAGCAGGTGCGGGTAGTCGCCGCGCTCGGTGGCCTGCGCGATGTACGCACCGAGGCCGGTGGCGGTGAGGGTGGTGGTGCCGAAGGTGACGACCTCGGCGACGATGGAGGCGTTCCAGGCGCCGCCGGAGGCGGTGATGCCGCCGGTGACGTAGGCGGGGAAGATCCCGGGGATGATCAGGCGCCGCCAGCGCTGCCAGCCGTGCACGCCGAGGTCGTCCATCGCCTCGCGCAGGTCGGTGGGGATGGCCATCGCACCGGCGATGGTGTTGAAGAGGATGTACCACTGGGCGCCGAGGGCCATCAGCAGGATGCCGCCCACGTCGATCGACAGGCCGGTCTTCAGCAGCAGCCACACGACCAGCGGGAACAGGAAGTTGGCGGGGAAGCTGGCCAGCACTTGGACGACGGGCTGGGCGACGCGGGTCAGCTTCGGGGAGAATCCGATCTTCACGCCGATCGGTACCCAGACCAGGGTTGCCACCGTCACCAGGACGACCACGCGGGCGAGGGTGGCGAGGCCCAGCAGGAGGGGCTCGCCGAACACGCCGAGGCCGGTGCTGTCGTACAGGTAGTGGCCGAGGTCGAACAGGCCCCACAGGATCAGACCGCCGGCGACGACGGCGAAGGCCACGTCTCCGGTGCGCTGCCGGGTGGTGGCGAAGGCCAGTGGACGGTCGTCGGTGCCCAGCAGCCTCCCGGCGCGGGACAGCACCCGGCCCACCGGGCGCAGCAGGCGGCCGAACAGCTCGGGCCAGTGCGAGCGGCGCAGGAAGTCGAGGACGACGGAACGCTGGATCTCGGTGGCCTCGGACTGCTCGTTCTTGAACCTCTCCGCCCACGCGGTCAGCGGTCGCCAGAACAGGAAGTTCACGGCGATCACCATGACGGCCATGGTGGCGATCGCCCAGCCGACCTTGCCGAGGTCGCCGTCGGTGATGGCGGCACCCGCGTAGGAGCCGACGCCGGGCAGCGCGTACTTCTGGTTGTTGACGCTGATCGCCTCGGAGGCGACCAGGAAGAACCAGCCGCCGCCGAAGCTCATCATGCCGTTCCAGACCAGGCCGATTATGCCGGCGGGCACCTCGACCTTCCAGAACCGCATCCACCGGGTGAAGCGGAACGAGCGGGACAACTCGTCGAGTTCACGCGGCAGCGACGTGAGGGAGTAGTAGAACCCGAAGGTCATGTTCCACGCCTGGGATGTGAAGATCGCGAAGATCGCCGCGAACTCCAGGCCGAGCATGGAACCGGGGAACAGCGCGATGAAGCCGGTCACCGCGACGGTCAGGAAGGCCAGGACGGGCACGGACTGGAGGATGTCCAGCGCGGGGATCAGGATGCGCTCCAGGCGGCGGCTCTTGGCCGCGGCGTAGGCGTAGGCGAAGGTGAAGACGACCGAGAGCACGAGTGCGGCGAACATCCGCAGCAGCGAGCGCGCCGCGTCGTACGGCAGTCGTGCCGGGTCGGTGTCGACGCCCGCGTCCTGGCCGGTGGAGAAGCGGACGGTGGTGCCCTGTCCGACTCGCAGGGCGAGGTAGAGCAGGACCAGGACCGCGGCGGCGACGACCACGTCCACCCACGTCATCCGGGACAGCCGGCCGGCCATCCGGGCGGGCAGCGAGGTCCGGGACGCGGCCGGGGCCGACTTCAGGAACGACATGACGAGAACCTCCGGGCGCGCACCATCGGCCCTGGCCGCCTCGACCACGGGCCGGGGAGCGGGGGAGCGGAGCGCGTACGTGAACAGGCAGAAGCCGGAGAACAGGACCGGACGGCGGTGCATCCCACAGAGGGACGCACCCGCCGTGTCACGCCGCGTGCCGCGTCAGGCGCGGGCGGCGAAGGGAAGGCGGCCGGGACGGCACCGGGTACTGGGAGGGTCTTCGCCCATGGCTGCCTCCTCCGGTTCTGCCTGGGTACGCCGATGCCGGGCAGGCTCGCGCACTGCCGGGACGGCACACAGGGGTGCCGTGGGAAGTCTCCTATCTCTTGCGTCGATACGCAAATATGCATCTCGGCCACCTGGAGGACGCCGCCGTAGAAGGCGTGCAGGAGGGTTTCGCTTCCGGGTGGTGCCGAGAGCCGGACGTGGTCGAAGGCCGTGATCACTACGGCCTCCTCGCGTTGGGGCGGCTCGGGCCGGTCGGGCGCGGGCGGTCGTCAGTCGTTCGGGTGCGCGGTGTCGGCAGCGGGGGAGGAGTGTCGTCGGGCAGCGTCGACCAGCAGTCGGGCGGTGGGCACGGGCAGGTCGAGATGGCGTGCGATCCACGGGGCCTCGTGGCCGTGGGTGGCGAACACCCAGGCGGTGTACAGCCGGTTCAGGCCCGGGCCGCCGGACGCGAGCAGCAGTGGCCGTACCTGTTCCATGGGGAAGCCGTCCAGCGTGCGGGCGGTGTACCACCGGGTGTCGTCGTTCGCCGGCAGGGCGAGTGTCCGGTGGAGCGTGCGGGCGAGGAGCAGGGCGACGACCAGTCCGGCGGTCGAGGAGCCGAGCAGGACGCCGCCGAGGAAGGATCGCAGGCCGGCGGGGGCGGTTCCCATGGCGGTGGCTTCGAGGACGAGGAGCAGCAGGACGCCGGTGAGCGCGGCGCCTCGGCCCGTCCACGGGTACAGCGCGATTCTCGTCATGGTGGTGGCCTCCTTCTACGGGTGCGGTTCGGGGGTGCGCGGTCTCGTTCGGTGGGGTTCTCAGGCGAGCGCCGGGCTGCTGGGGTCGTCGGACTCGGCGTCGAGGTGCCAGTGCAGGTCGTGGACTCCCGGTTCCAGGGAGAGCCGGGTGACGACCTGCTCCAGGGCCGGGGCGACCTGCCCGGTGATGGCGACGGTGGCCCGCAGGCTGGTGGCGTCGCCGTGGTCGGTCCGGCGGGCGCGCAGTCCGGTGGGCGCGAGGCCGGAGGCTGTCATGGCCTGGAGCAGCAGGGCGCGGATGTGGGTCTCGGCCGTGCGGTCGCACTCCAGGTGGACGGTGGCGCGGACGCTGGAGTCCGGGTCGCTGCCGGCTTGCGGGGCTCGGTCAAGGAGTCGGCCGGCCGGGCGCAGCACCAGGTGGACGGCGAGGACGGCCAGTGTGCCGAGGACGGCGAATTCCAGTTGGCCGGAGGCAGCGAGGACGCCGACGGCGGCCGAGCACCACAGGGTGGCGGCGGTGTTGAGACCGCGCACGCCGGCGCCGTCGCGCAGGATGACGCCGCCGCCGAGGAAGCCGATGCCGGAGACGACGTAGGAGGCGACCCTGGTCGGGCTGCCGGCGTCGCCGACGGCCTCGCTGTAGAGGACGAACAGCGTGGCGCCGGCGGCGACCAGGGCGTTGGTGCGCAGGCCCGCCATCCGGGCGCGCCACTGGCGTTCGACGCCGATCAGCGCCCCGCAGCCGACGCCGGTGGCCAGTCGGACCAGGAAGTCGAGGGTGGTCAGGGTGTGCACGGGGCACCTTCTCCATGGGTCGTGAGCGCCCTTGTCGGTGAGGGCTCAGGTGGCGGCCAGGCGGGGGTCGTACGTGTAGCCGATCTGGCGGACGATGGCGATGGCGGGGCGGTGGCCGGGCGGTGGGTGGTGCCGAGCTTGCTGCGCAGCCGGGCGATATGGGTGGAGATGGTGCGGGTGTCGCCGTTGTCGGGCCGACCCCAGACGCTCTCCATCAGCTGGCTGCGGGGCTCTTGGCGCGGCGCGCTCAGGCGCGCGGGCCCCGGGCCGCTTCGGTGATGCGGTGTGCGGCGGCCAGCGGCAGGTCGGCGAAGTCGGCGAGCCGGCCGGGGTCGTGGCCCTGACACGCCAGCAGGTAGGCGAGGTGCACGCGCGGCTCGTAGGCGGACCGCACGGTGTTGGCGGTGCCGGAGTGCGGGCAGGCGCCGGGGTCGTCGAGGCGGTAGGCGCGCTCGGTGCCGTCGTGCAGGGCCAGGGTGACGCTGGGGCAGGTGTGCGGCTGTTGGGCGGCGTGGTTCGGGGTGCGGCGCACGGTGGTGCCCTCCTTCCTCGGAGCGAGGGTCGGTGAGGGGGCCGGCTTCCCCGGGGGCGGCGAGGTGCGTGCCCGCCGCCCCCGGGGAGCTGCGGTCAGCTGCCCGTGGCGGTCTGGACGATCTTGATGACGACCAGGACCATCGCGATCAGCAGGTAGGTGCGCAGGGCGCCCATGCCGATCTTGTAACCGGTGGAGACGGTCGGCTTGGCCAGGGTCTCCAGCGGGGGCATCCGCCATTCGTCGCGACCGGTGCGGTCGACCGGGTCCTCCTTGGTGCCGGTGCGTCGGCGGGTGAAGGCGTACCCGGCGGCCAGGACCCCCGCGACGCCGCAGCAGGCCATGATCGTCATGATCGTGCCGGAGTCGATGTCCGGGAACAGGACGGCGGCGGTCAGGATGATCGACAGGGTGACCAGGATGCCGACGACGGCCGCGGTGAAGGCGTTGGTCTTCGGGCCGTTCACCCAGGGGCCGAGCACGGCCTTGTCGTTGCACAGCAGCAGGAGGAAGACGCTGGCGGAGGGCAGCAGCACGCCGGCCAGGGTCTGGACGCCCTCGGTGAGCAGGCCCAGCGGCGAGCCGGGGATCAGCACGATGGCGGCGGCGACGACCACCAGTCCGGCGTAGACGGCGTAGAAGCCCTTGGCGCCCTTCACCCCGCGGTGCAGGGAGTGCTTGATGCCGAACACGTCGCCGATCGCGTACGCGGTGGAGAGGGAGACGGCGAACGCGCCGATGATCGAGGCGTCGAGCAGGGCGACCGCGTAGAGCGCGCCGGCAAGCTGGCCGGCGTTGTCGGCCAGGCCCTTGGCCACGCCCGCGCTGTCCTCGAACCGGCCGAAGCCGTCGGTGCCGGTGAAGGCGGCGGCGGTGAAGCCCATCATGGCGGCGCCGCCGACGATGACGATCGCGATGCCGATGACCAGGTCGGCCTTCTCGTACGTCATGAAGCGCGGGGTGATCCGCTTGTCGATGACGTACGACTGCTGGAAGAACAGCTGCCACGGCGCGACGGTGGTGCCGACGATGGCGATGATCAGCAGCATGACGCTGGACAGCTCACCGGAGCCGCCGGGCATGTTCGGCACGACGAAGTCGCGGGCCATCTGCGAGGCGGACGGGTGGCACAGGAAGTACACCGGGATCAGGAGCAGCGATCCGACGCACAGGGTGACCACGATCCGCTCGAAGCGCCGGAACGAGCCGGTGAACCCCGAGGCGATGATGACCGCCGCGGCCAGGACCACCGAGGCGACCTTCGGCAGGCCGAGGTAGCCGGCGGCCAGGGTGATGCCGATGAACTCGGTGACCAGGGTGAGCGCGTTGAGCAGGAACAGGTCTATCACCGAGAAGGCGCCCCAGAACCTGCCGAAGCGTTCCAGGATCAGCCTGGCGTGCCCGACGCCGGTCACGGCGCCCAGGCGAAGCACCATCTCCTGGTTGACGTAGAGCACCGGGACGAGCAGGAGCAGCGTCCACAGCAGGTGGGTGCCGTAGTCCTGGCCGGCCTGGCCGTAGGTGGCGAACGCGCCGGCGTCGTTGTCGCCGACCATCACGATCAGGCCGGGTCCGACGATCGCGAGCAGGGTCTTGAGCTTGGCGGAAAGCCCCTGGCGGGGCGCGGTGTCGTCGTGGCGGATGGTGCCGAGCGCGCCCTTGATGTCGCCGACGTGCGCGTCGTCCAGGACGGCGGAACGCGGGGCGGGAACGTTCGAGCTGAGGGTGGCATTGGTGGTCATGACGGGCCTCCCGTGGCCCCGTGACAGGCGGGGCGGTTCGGGGGCACGCGGCAGCATCCCCCTGCGGCAGGGCACGGCGCATCGCGCCGCGACGACGTGAGGCCACCAGGGTGTGGCGGAGCCGTCGGGCGGGCGTGACGCAGCGGCAGGTGTGCGCGCAGGGAAGGTGGTTACCGCGTGCCGGAGGTGTGCGAGGGCAAGCGGGGGCAGGGGCAACTGTGGCCCGGACTACTGCAATCCATGTCTCTCGCCTCCTCCCGGTCGACGCACCCCGTGGTGCGTGTGATCGACGCGGCAAGGAGTTCACCGACGCGCGAAACCGCCGGCTCACCCCAACTCGTCAGAGCTTTGGCACTCCACGGCGTGATCCGGCCCGGTCGGCCGGAAGCCACTTCGGATCAACCCTTAGGTCGGGAGGATCTGTCCTAACCCTGGGCGTCTCTCGACGTCGTCGGATCAGTGGCCTGTGTCCGTGAAGAAGCCTCACCGAACGAGGTGCCTTCTTCAAACCTCGAAAAGCATAGACCCGCACCCGGGCCAAACTTGCATGCTTGGTAGAATCTTTACCTTTGGTGGCGGCCCGTCGACCGCCGGCAGCAAGCGCAGCGCGGACCGTGGCCGCCGCTGCACAAGTGACGCACAGCCCGGCCCGAACGTGGAGCCCGCGGCCCTCGCGCCGACGATCGGGACCACGCTGTCGAGGGCGGCGCCGCAGGCTGGGCGGGCCGCACGAGCTTGAGCGGGGCGTAAACGAGATCGCCTCCGGCAGCTGCGCCCTTGGCGGCGGTTCGTCAATTCACTGGTCGCTACTGGACGTTCGCGGGCGCCTCCCAGGACGACTGCGCCCATGTGGTCACCTACGCAGGCAACGGCGGCGCCAACCAGCTCTGGACATTCCTGAGCCAGGCGCGTCCTCGCCGTTCCCGCTCGCGTACCCACGCGCGTGGAGGCCCGTGCCGGGGCACGGGCCTCCTGTGGTGCCGGGTGTCAGTTGCCCATGCCGGTCGCCGCGTTGAGCAGGGTGCTCGACGAGTCGTCGCCGTCGAGGGAGTAGATCATGACGCCTCCCAGGCCCATGGTCTTGATGTACTGCCGTTTGTCGGCGAGGGAGTCGGGGGTCTCGATGCTCCAGAAGTTGGTGCCGTCGTAGATCCAGGTGCTCCTGGCCTGTTGGTCGTAGTAGTAATTGCCGGTCAGCCCTGCTGCTTTGAGTTCCTTCCAGACGGCGGTGCCGGGCTGCTGGGAGAGCGGGAAGGGGGCGGTGGGGCCGGTGACGGACTGGTAGCGGCCGTGCTGTCCGCCGTCGGGTGCACCGGTCCAGCCGCGTCCGTAGAACGGGACGCCCAGGGCCAGCTTGCCGGCGGGGAAACCGCCGCCGAGGTAGTGGGTGATCGCGTCGTTGACGGTGAAGCCGGTTCCGAAGGCCGGGCTTGCCGGGCTGTCGTACAACGGGGCCTGGAAGTTGGTGGGCCCGTTGGTCTCGAAGGCGCCGTGCATGTCGTAGGTCATGACGTCGCCCAGGTCGAGGGCGCCTGCGATGCTCGGGAGGTCCAGGTTGTTGATCTCGCGGGGCCCGGCGGGCAGCGCGGACGTGAGCATGTGCTGGCCGCCGAGGGCGTTGAGTTCGCTGCGGAACTCGTTGAGCAGGGCGGTGTAGTTGGCCCCGTCCTGCGGGGAGACGTGGTTGCCCGCGTGGCCGTTGGCGCTGCCCGGGAACTCCCAGTCGATGTCGAAGCCGTCGAAGACCCCGGCCGCGGCGCCGGTGCCGCCGGCCGGGTCGTTGCCGACCGTCGGCAGGTTGCCCTTGATGTACATGTCGATGCAGGAGCTGACGAACTTCTTGCGGGCGTCGTCGGTGGCGGCGGCGTCCGAGAAGTACTTCGAGTAGGTCCACCCGCCGATCGACACCAGGACCTTCAGGTTCGGATACTTGGCCTTCAGCTGCTTGAGCTGGTTGAAGTTGCCCCGCAGCGGCTGGTCCCAACTGTCGCTGCTGCCGTCGACGCTGATGTCGGAGGTGTAGATCTTCTGGTAGTCGGCGTACGCGTCGGCGGAGCCGTCGTTGCCGGTGGTGTCGCTCTCGTCCGGCGACGACGGCTTGTTCGCCGCCATGCAGGTCAGGTTGACCGGGTCGATGTTCTCGAACGCGTAGTTGAGGACGGTCAGCTTGCCCGCGATGCCGTCGGTGTCGAGGTTCTTCGGGTAGAAGGCATTGGCGTACGTCGACCAGCCGGTGTAGTAGCCGACCCGCTGCGCGGGCTGACCGGGGTCGGGGGTGGCGATGCGCAGGTACGACTCGAACCGGTCGGGGTCCGTGTCGCGCTGCGGTGAGCCGGTCAGGTCGAACGGGCTGAGGATGAACTGCTGGTTGGGGTTGGCGTTGCAGTTCCAGGCGTCCAGGTAACCGTTGTCGGGGTTGCTGGGAGCCCCCGCGACGTCCATGCACAGGTCGGGGTAGAGAACGCTCTGCAGGACCACCTGACCGTCGTCGAGCTGATAGGCGTGCCAGAGCTGGCTCGTCCCGCCGCTGCAGTCCCACAGGACGAGCTTGCGGCCGGCGGTGACGTTCCGGTCGCTCTGGTAGATGTCGACGCAGCGGTGGCTGCCCACGCCCTCGAACGTGACGATGTTGTCTCCCCGCCAGTGGGGGATCCAGCCCTGGTTGCTCAAGCCGTTGCGGTGCCAGGAGACGATGTCCGTGTCGTTGGCGGTCCGCTCGTGGTAGGCGTCCAGGACGCCGCCGGAGATCGCGGCCCCGATCGTGACCGTCGCCGGCGTGATCCGCGACAGGTCGTCAGGGTGCGCGACCTGCGTGTTGCTCGGGTGGGCGGGCGTGATGATCCACCGTTCGTTGGGGGTGTTCTCGCAGCCGTACAGGACGATGTTCGCGGTGAGGTTGGGGTCGCTCTGGCCGCCCTCGATGTTCATGCACAGACTGGGCAGCAGCACGCTCTGGAACTGGTACTGGTCGTTGCCCAGAGGCACGGGTGTCCACCGCTGGCTGGCCGTGTCGGAGCAGTCCCAGAGCGAGAGGGAACGGCCGGAGCCCGGATTCTGCTCGCTGTTGGTGATGTCGATGCACCTGCCGCTGCCCTCGCCCTGGAAGCGGACCGTGCTGTCGCCGTAGAAGTCCAGCGTCCAGCTCTGGTTGCTCTGGCCGCTGCGGACGTAGGAGTCGATGGGAGTGAGGTTGGCGGTTCTCTCGTGGTACACGTCCAGTACGCCGCCGGCGGCCATGCTCTCCACCGCCCGTCCCCCGACGGACTGCGTGTGGGTCGCCGCGGCTGTCAACTGGCCGACGAGCACGGGCATGTGATCGGAGTCGAGGAAGTCCCGGTTGATGTTGACCATCGGTGCGACCATCACACCGCCCGGATTGCCGTTGGAGTACACCGCGTAGTCGAGCTCACCGGCGTCCCGATGGGTCGCGTGCTCGCTGCTGAAGATGCCGGCCCCGGCAGGCAGTCCCGCCGCCTGCAGAGAGGCCGGCTCCCGGTTCCAGTCGCCGAGGGCGACCCAATCCTCGCCCTGCCCGCGGTTCGCGACGAATCGGCCGATGTTCGCCAGCAGCCCGGGAGCGTCACTGCCGTGCGAGCCGGACAGGGCATGGACGGTGAAGTACCAGGTGCCGCCGAATCGCAGGCCCAGCGTCGCACGCGCCGCCCAACCGGTCTGCGGCCCCAGGGGGTTGGGCAGGACGACGACGTCGTCCGCCCCCCGTTCCGTGACGAAGCCGAGGTTGACACGCCCGCCGCCCCAGGAGTCGCCGTTGGGGTCCGTCTGCAGGAAGTACACGTCATGGTTGATGCCGCCGGAGGCCCACTGGCCGTGGCGCACCTCCTGCGGACCGCCCGGGTTCGCATAGGGCGGCAGGGTGCCCTGGAGGCCGGCCGCGGCCGGCACGGGCAACAGGCCGCCGTTCGCGACGGTGAGGTTCTCCCTGGTGGTCCCGCGCGCCTGCGGCGGCAGGCCCGATCCCATCTCCTGAAGCGCCAGGATCGGGGGCGTGACCGCCCCGTTGACCATGTTGCCGATGTTGACGGTCCACTTGCTCTGGCCGCCCGCCTGGGCGCCCTGCATGTTCCAGGTGATCAGCGGCGGCGAGCCGGGAACGGCGGCAGCCGGCGACGCGGTCACAAGGCCCAGCAGGCCCGCCGCCAGCGTGAGCACGAGCGAGACGGCGACATTCCGCCGTCGGCCACGGCCTGTTGAATCGGTCGAAGCAGATATCTGCATTGCCAGGTACTCCCATTTCAAGGACATGTCATGCGCAGAAGGCTGCCCTTCAACGACCTGCGGCATGCTGGCGGATGCTCCGGTGGCCGCCGCCCGTGAGAGTGCGGCGGGCGCCACCGGGGCGACCACGACCGGGCTTCGCCAAGTCTGGGCCGGCCGGCGGGTTCCGCTTTGTCCGCCGGCGCACCCGAGTCGGTCCCGGAGTGCACCGACAGCGCCGCGTCTGCTTCAGAGGCCCCGGCATCTCCGCCACGTCCTGGCGCGGCCCGACCCGGGCCGGTGATCGCAGAATTGACGCCACGTCACATCACTTGCAGCAAGGCGATCGGCATGCCGACCGGCCGACCGGCCGACCGAGACGTTCGGGAGGAGGGCACGCAGTTCTGGCTCCGGCTGGGCGGTCGCACGGTGGGGGCCGGCAAGGTCGTGCGGATCGTCGAGTAGCCCGCCCTGTTCACCCTCGTCGCGACGCCGGCGCCGTGCCGACCCGGGTCCGACGGCCCCTCGTAGCCAAGGAGACCCGACACATGTTCATCCGACGCGCCACCGCGGCCCTGATCGTCGCGATCTTCACGGCGGGCCTGGTCGCAGCCCCGGCCCAGACCGAGAGCCGGACCCAGGCCCGACCCGCCGCCTCCCAGTGGCCGTCGCCCCACGGGGACTCCGGCCCGTGTCGCCCGGCGGTGGCGGACGTGGCCGCGGCAGCACCGTGTCTGTGGAGATCGGCGCGGCAGGAGGGGCCGTCCCCCCGCGGGCGCGAGGAGCAGGCCTGACCCGGCTGACCGTTGACGTACGGTCCGGGGCCGCGGGCGCTGGAAGCAGCACCGGGCCCACGCCGGGCGCGGTACGGGTCGAGCGGGGGGACTATCGTCGCCCCTTCCGGTGGGGGCGGCGTGGGCGGACGAAGGCGTCGAGGCCGCCCACGGCCGCGCGGATGTGGGCCGGGCCGCGACGTGACCGTTCTCCCGCGCACGACCAGGACAACTGCCCGTCCGCGTCCCGCGGATGCATGCCCAGGCCGTGTTCGGCGCACAGCGGCCACGCCCGCCGCAGGCGTTCGGTGACGGTCTCCTGGGCGGCGTCGGCGACGGCGGCCAGTGCGGCGGCAGGGTCGTCCGCCGACTCCGGGTCGAGGGAATTGCCGTGCCACTCGCCGTTGGCCAGGGCGACGTGGACGTTCTCCGGCCCGTCCTCGTCGTGGGACGGAAGGGCCAGCAGTTGCAGGGAGCCCTGCTCGGGAAGGGTCGCCGCCAGGTCGCGATTGAGGAGGGCGAGGGCCCGGTCCCACGCGGGGTGCTCGCCCGGCAGGACGTGGCGGGGCTCGGGGTGGTCGAAACGTGCGCGCATGGGCACCATCCTCCGCGATCCGGCGGCGGCGGCCGGGCGGGGTCGAACGTCCGGTGATCGGAGGTCACTTGGCGGACAGTGCGTCGAAGGACCGTTCGATGGCTTTGCAGGTGGCCGCCAGGTCGTCGGCGGTGACGGCGGCGGAGACGAACCAGCAGGCCAGGCCGTAGGCGTTGGTGTGCACGCCGTGCTTGAGCAGTTCGTGGCGGAAGGCCGCGTAGCGGGCGGTGTCGGCGTCGAAGAGGTCCCGGTACTGCGTCGTGGGGGTACCGCCGGGAGTGAACACCACCTGGAAGAGCGCGCCGACGCCCTGGACGGCGCAGGGCACGCGCCGGTCGTGGGCGGCCCGCCGGATGGTCTCCATGATCCGGCGGCCGGTGGCGTCGATGTGCTCGACGACCTCGGGGCGGTTCAACTCCCGCAGGGTGGTCAGGCCCGCGGTGGCGCACAGGGGGGAGGAGTTGTAGGTGCCGCCGTGCTTGAGGCGACCGGTGGCGAGCGGTTCCATCAGCTCGCGCCGGCCGGCGAAGGCGGCGATGGGCAGACCGCCGCCCAGGGCCTTGGAGTAGGTCGCGAGGTCGGGAACCACGCCGAACAGGGCCTGCGCGCCGCCCGGTGCGGTCCGGAAGCCGGTGCAGATCTCGTCGAAGATCAGCACGATGCCGCGCCGCGTGCACTCCTCGCGCAGCAGTTCCAGGAAGCCGGGCGCGGGCATCGTGCAGGCGTTGTTGGCGACGATCGGCTCGCAGATGACGGCGGCCAGTTCGCCCCGGTGGGCGTCGAGCACGGCGCGCAGGGCGGCGGGGTCGTTCCACGGGCAGACCACCACGTCGTCCACGACTCCGGCCGGGATGCCCGGCGAGTGCGGCACCGGGTGGGGGTGGTCGTAGGGGCCGGCCTCGTCGGCGCCGGGCCGGTTGGAGACGGCCAGCACGTCGGTCCAGCCGTGGTAGTGGCCCTCGAACTTGAGGATCTTCGTCCGCCCGGTGTGGCCGCGGGCGGCGCGGACCGCCCCCTGGACCGCCTCGCTGCCGGAGTTGGCGAACCGCACCAGGTCCGCGCAGGGAACCATCTCCTGTATGAGTTCGGCGAGTTCGACCTCCGCGGTGTTGCAGGTGCCGAACATCGTGCCGCCGTGCAGCACCGGTTCCAGGGCATCGGTGAGGACCGAGGGAGCGTGGCCGAGGACGGCGCTGCCGTAGGCGGCCAGGTAGTCGATGTACTCGTTGCCGTCGACGTCGCGGATCCGCGCGCCGCGTCCGCCGGCCATGTACAGGGGGTACGGGTGCGGACCGGTGGAGGTCAGCCGGGCGGAGGAGCTGATGCCGCCGGCGAGGGACGCCTGTGCCCGTTCGTACCAGGCGCGGCTGCCTTCGGTGCCGCCCAGTGCCTGGATGTCGCCAATCATGTGTCGCTCCCGGTTCGAGGGTGGGGCCGGTGGGCACGCTCGGGTGGCGCGCCCAAGTGGGCTTTGTGGAGAAGGAGATGACGGATGGTCAGCAAGACCGCGATCGTGACGGGAGCGGGGACCGGCATCGGGCGGGCCTGCGCGCTGGGCCTGTTGGCCGACGGCTGGACGGTGGTGCTCGTCGGGCGTCGCGTCGAACGGCTTGAAAAGACCGCCGCCCTCGCCCCGGTCGACTTGCGTGACCGTGCCGTCCCCATGGCGGCCGACATCACCGACCCCGACGCCGTGGCAGCCCTCTTCGACACGGTGGCGGACCGGTTCGGGCGGCTCGACCTGCTCTTCAACAACGCCGCCGACACCATGCCGTACGTCCCGGTCGAGGAGGTGAGCGCGGCGGACTGGAACCGGGTCATGGGATCCATCGCCACCGGCACCTTCCTCTGTTCGCAGGCCGCGTTCCGGTTGATGAAGCACCAGGACCCTTGCGGCGGACGGATCATCAACAACGGCGCCCCCTCCTCCCAGGTGCCTCGGCCGGACTCGATCGCGTTCACCGCGGCCAAGCACGCCGTGGCCGGCCTGACCCGATCGCTGTCCCTCGACGGCCGTCGCTTCGACATCTCCTGCGGCCAGATCGACATCGGCAACGTGACCCCCGAGGACCGGCCCCAGCCCGCCGTGCGGCAGGCGGACGGGTCACTGCGGGTCGAGCCCACGATGGACGTGCGCCACGTCGTGGACATGGTCCGGGCGATGGCCGCCCTGCCGCTCGGCGTGAACATCCAGTCGGTCCTGGTCATGCCCAGCGCCATGCCCTACGTCGGACGGGGATAGCCCCGCGACGTACGCCGGCGTCCAGCGGCCCGGAGTCAGGCGCCCGGCCGTGGCCCAGGCGAGCATCCGGTGCAGACCGTCCAGATGGATCAAGTCGTGGCGCCCCGAAAGGAGTTCGTAGTCGGGGCCGGGCATCGGCGCGGTGCTCAGGAAGAGCGGCAGCGGTGGGGCATCGGTCTGCTGCCGGGCGAGCTTGGCCGCGCACAGCGGATTGGTGGTGGCGTAGGTGGCGTGCAGACGGCTCAGCCGGCGGGCGGCATCGGTCACCGTGAGGCCCGTGCGAGGGACCAGCTCGACCTCGCCGGCCTCGCCCAGGTGCCAGGGGAGCGCCACCCGCAGGACCTCCGGCCCGTCCAGGAGCACCTTGTGCCAGCGGCCCCGCAGGATGCGCTGCGCGTTGGTGACGTGGCGCAGGGCCTCGTCATTGGAGTTGGCCGCGTCCGACGGGTCGTGCGGGTGCTGCCGCGAGAAGTGTTCCATCACCGCCTCGAACGGCACGGCCTCCAGGACCCTCATGCCCTTGCCCCTTCCGCCGGGCGGACGTACTCCGTGAAGTGCCGTGCGGCGAACAGCTCGGGCCAGCGGTCGCGGGCCAGACCGCGGCGGTTCGCGGCGTTCAGGATCTGCCGCCAGTACGGCTTGACCGGCGGCCACTGTACGCCGGTGCGGCAGTAGGAGGCGTCGATCATGTAGCGCGCCCCGGTCTCCGGTGCGACAGGAGCCCGACGGGTGTGGAAGAGGGCGGAGTGCAGGATCACGGTCGATCCCGGCGGCAGGTCGTCGATCAGCACCTCGCCAGGGAGCGCGTCGGTGCCCAGGTGGCCGCGCGCGTCCTTGCCGAGAGGCTCCCGGTGGGAACCGGGCAGCACCGCCAGCCCGCCCATTCCCGGACGCAGCCCGTGGATGTAGTGCAGGGTGTGGACCATCGGGTGCCGGCGTCCGCCGCCGGCCGGCTGCTCGTAGTCGTGGTGCCAGCTCTTGCCGCCACCGGCGCACGGGCGGCGGTCGCTGTGCAGATGGTGGAAGACGAAGGAGCGGCCGAGCAGTTCGTTGCGGGAGATCAGCTCCAACAGCTGTGGATGCACGGCCAGTTCGCCGTGTGCGGCCAGATCGAGCTCCACGACCTCGGGCGCCTCGCCGTCGGCGGGGCGCCCACAGGCATCGATCGATCGCTGCCGCCAGCCCGCGTCCACCCAGAAGTCCACCTCCTGCGCGAGGCGTTGGACGAAGTCGTCCGAGAGCCAGCCCGGCAGGACCAGGTAGCCCCGCTCGCGAAAGCCCCGTAACTGCGAATCGACTGTTGCGACATTCACCATGCGTTGACACATCCTTGTGTTCATTCACATGTAGCCCGGAAGACGCTCAGGTGCCTGAGAGTGTGTATCCGGCGACTGAACGTGTCATGCGTGTCGACTCGCATCTGACCGAAAACGGACCGATCCGCCCGAGGACTGCGACGCTTCGAAGCACTACGCCGCGATGCGGCTGGACTGCGTCGGGGCGGGCGCGGCGTTCACGCGGCGTCGTCCGGTGCCGGGGGTGGGAAGGAGTCGGTCCAGCCGTGGTCGATCCGCCAGGTGCCGCCGTCCGGGCCTGCGCCGCGCACGCCGTCCAGGACGCCCGGTCCGGCGAGTGCGGTGGCGGCCGGTTCGGCGAGGGAGGCGAAGCCGAAGGTGCGCTCCGGGCGCCAGGGGGTGCTGCGGGCGAGGCGGCGGGCGAGTTGGGCCCAGCCGAGCGGGGCGGCGGCGATGACGAGGGCGTCGGGTCCGGGGTCGGTGAGGCGGTGGGCGGGCCGCAGCCAGGAGGCGGCCTGCTCGGGCCAGTCGACGACGGCGAGGACGGTGCGGCCGGCGGCGCGCCAGGCGTCGGCGAACGCGGTGGCGGCCGCGCGGGAGGCGTCGTCGCGACTGTGGCCGATCGTGACGCTGTGCAGGGGCGGGCGGCGGTGCTCGGTGAGCAGGCGCAGCAGGGCGGCGAGTTCGGCGGCGGTGTGCGGGGCGGGCGCGGGCAGCGGCCCGTGGGCGGCGGCCTCGGGGGTGGGGATCAAGGGGGAACGGACGTTCACGATTCGGGGGTCCCTCGGGTCTTCCACTGCCGGTACTTCTCGGGCAGGCACTTGGCGCAGGGCCGGTAGCCGGCGGCGATCGCGGTGGCCTCGTCGGGGAAGAAGACGCGGTTGCTGACGTAGCCGCCTGCGGCGATGAACCGCAGGGCGGAGGGGCAGTCGAGGCGGCCGTAGAGGCGATCGCGGCGGTAGCCGCCGAGAGTGCCGGGAGTGGTGCTGGTGTACGGGCGGCCGTCGGGGCCGATGAGGGTGTAGGTGCGTGCCGGGGCCGGGGCCGGGGCGGGTATGTCGTCGTTGATCATGGTGAGCAGTGTGTCAGGCGTCGTGGAAGACCAGGCCGAGAGTGTGGCGGCGGCCGCTGCGGACGGTGCTGACACCGTGCCGGACGGGCGCGGCGTAGTGGCCGCGGGCGGAGGGGACGGGGCGGTCGCGGGTGGTGAAGACCAGGCCGTGGCCCTGGGGCAGGACGGTGGCGGTGCCGCGGGACTGGGCGCGGGGCCGCTGCTCGACGAGGAGGAATTCGCCGCCGGTGTAGTCGGTGCCGTGCACGTCGAGGCCGACGACGACCTGGAGCGGGAAGACGAGGTCGCCGAAGACGTCGCGGTGCAGGGCGTTCCAGTCGCCGGGGCCGTAGCGCAGCAGGATCTGGGAGCTCTTGTCCTGGCCGGCCGCGTGGCAGCCGGCGGTCCACTCGGCCAGGGTGTCGGGCCAGGGCGCGGGGCGGCCGAGCCGGTCGGCCCAGGCGCGGGCGACGGTCAGCAGGCGGGGGTAGAGGGCCTCGCGCAGGGCGGCGACCGGCTCGGGCAGGTCGTGGGTGAAGTAGCGGTACTGGCCGGAGCCGAAGCGATGGCGGGCCATGTCGACCGTGCTGCGGAACAGTTCGGGCCGGTCGTAGAGCGCGGCGAGCTGCCGGCACTGGGCGGGGTCGAGCAGGCGGGGCGTCAACGCGCAGCCGTGGGAGTCGAGTTCGACGGTCAGCGCGGACCAGTCGGCGGTGCCGAGGGCGCGTTCGGCGGCGGTCGGGGCGGTGGCGGTGTGCACGGGATGTCCTCGGGTGCGGGTCGGGCGGCGGTACGGAGACCGGGGCCGTCCCGCCCGTGAGCGGGACGGCCCGTCGGCGAGGGCGGCGTCCACGGGGGCCCTGCGGGGGCGGGGCGGCGCAGTACCGGAGGGTTTCGATCCTCGTCCGACCGGGGGCCGGGTGCTGGCGGCATTCGGACCTCGCGTCCCGGCGGGCTGGCGTGGGGACGGGCGCCGGTACCGTGCGGCTCCGGGTGCCGCAGCGCCTCGCCGACGGACCGGTGGGGACGGCGGCGATGCCTCGGTCGCAGGACGGTCACCGGACGGCCGCCGGATTGCCGCGGTGGGCGGAGGGGGTGGGGGAGGAGGGGCCGGCCGCGGGTGCCGCTGCTTCGGCGGGCGGACGGGTCCGACGCCGGCGTCATCGCCTGCCCCGTGCGCACAGCAGCTGGTGTCGGTCGGTCAGGAGGATGCGGCGGCGAGGAGGGCGTCGAGCAGGCCGGGGTAGCGGGTGTCGAGGTCGGTGCGGCGCAGGCTGACGAGGCGGTTGCGGCCGGCGACGCGGGTGGTGGTGACGCCGGCCTCGCGCAGGACGCGCATGTGGTGGGAGACGGTCGACTTGTGGAGGTGCTCCAGGCCGAGGCCTCCCGGGTCGCAGGAGTGCTCGGCGCCGTCGGCGTAGCTGAGCAGCAGCGTCATGCGCACGGGGTCGCCGAGGGCGTGCAGGACGGTGACGAGGTCGATGTCGGCGGCGGCGGGCTGGGGAAGCCGGTCGGTGTCGGTCACGGTGGCGCGTGCTCCTCGGGGCCGGGGCCGGGGCGGTGATTGTTTGACAATTATCCACCCATCCCCGAATGTTTGACGAGCGTCCAACTGTTGCATGCTCGTCCAACGGTTGGTGGCGCAGTCCTGCCATTCGCCGAACCCGTTCCTGCGCCCCGGGGGGCTTCCCGTGCCCGTACGTCTGCTCCTGCTCGCCCTCGGCACTTTCGCCGTGGGCACCGACTCGATGGTGGTGGCCGGCATCCTCGGCCCCGTCTCCGCCGACCTGGGGGTGTCGGTGCCGGCCGCCGGCCAACTGGTCACCGTCTTCGCGCTCGGCTACGCGCTCCTCGCCCCGGTGCTGGCCACGCTCACCGCCCGCTGGCCGCGCCGGCGCCTGCTGCTGACCGCGCTCGTGGTGTTCAGCGCGGCCAACGCGCTCAGTGCGCTCGCCCCCACCTACGGGCTGCTGCTGGCCACCCGGGTGCTGGCGGCGGCCGGCGCCGCCCTCTACACGCCGACCGCCAACGCGGTGGCCACCACCCTGGTCGCCCCCGAGCGGCGCGGACGGGCGCTGGCCACCGTGCTCGGCGGGATGACGGTCGCCACCGCGCTGGGCGTGCCGGTGGGGACCTGGGTCGGGCGCGCCGACTGGCGGCTGACGATGTGGCTGGTCACCGCGCTGGGACTGGCCGCGCTCGCGGGCCTGGCCCTGCTGCTGCGCGACCTGCCCACCCCCGTCGCCGCCCCCACCCTCCGGTCGCGCCTCGCGCCGCTGGCCCGGCCCCGGGTGCTTGGCGCGGCGGCCACCACGCTGGTGTTCTTCCTCGCCTTCCAGAGCGTCTACATCTACCTGGCCACCGCCGTCTCGGGCGCCACCCGCGGCGACGGCGGTCGGCTGAGCGTGATCCTGCTGACCGTCGGTCTGATGTCGGTGGCCGGCAGCTGGCTGGGCGGACGCCTGGTGGACCGCCTCGGGGTGCGCCGGGTGCTGCTGGCCGGCTCGGCGGCAGCGGCGGGCGCGTTCGCCGCGCTGCCCTGGCTGGGGCGCTCCATGCCGGGGGCGCTCGGGTACGCCCTGGTGGTGCCGCTGGCCGGGTGGGCGGTGTCGGTGGCGCTGCCGCACCGCCTGGCGTCGATCGATCCGGCCAGCGCGCCACTGCTGATCTCGCTGAACAGCAGCGCGCTGTACCTGGGCACGGCGGCCGGCGGCGTGGCCGGGTCGGCGGCGATCGGGCTGCTGGGCGGGCGCTGGTTCCCGCTCGCGGCGGCGGCACTCGCGCTGGCGGCATGCGCGGTGGCCGCGGCGACCACCCGCGACGAACGGACGCCCCGTTCCCGACGCGGGGCGGCGGAGCCCGTCCAGGCCTGAGCCCGTCCAGGCCTGGGCGCGAACTCGGGCAGGCGGCGGGAGGCGGCGTTCGGGGAGCCGGGTGTGGTGGCAGGCGCGGGTTCGGCGTCGATGACGGCCCGTCCTTCTGCGCCGGTCGGCCGCTCCTCGCCTGTCAGGCCGGGTAGGCGTGGGTCTGGGTGGCCTTGATGGCGGCCCAGACGGGGGTGCCGGGGGTGAGGTCGAGGGCGGTGGCGGCGGTGGGGGTGAGGTCGGCGGCGAGGGGGAGGGGGCCGGTGAGGTCGACGCGGAAGCGGTCGCCGTGGAGGTCGAGGCCGGCGACGGTGCAGGGGAAGAGGTTGCGGGCGCTGGTCTCGGGGCGGTGGCGGTGCAGGGTGACCGCGTCGGGCGGGAAGGCGACGAACGCGGGGCCGGTCAACTCCTGGTCGGTGGTGAGGACCTGGCCTTCGGGGAGGGTGACGCGGCGGCCGTCGGCGGTGCCCTGGTAGAGGTTGAGTCCGACCAGGCGGGCGATGTAGTCGGTGCGCGGCCGGCGGGCCACCTCGGCGGGGCGGCCGGTCTGGACGACCTGGCCGGCCTCGATGACGACGAGGCGGTCGGCGAGCACCATCGCGTCCAGCGGGTCGTGCGTGACGAGCACCGCGACGGCTTCGAACTCGGCGAGGTGGCGGCGGAGTTCGGCGCGGATGTCGAGCCGGGTGCGGGCGTCGAGCGCGGCCAGCGGTTCGTCGAGGAGCAGCAGGCGGGGGCGGACGGCGAGGGCGCGGGCGAGGGCGACGCGCTGGGCCTGGCCGCCGGAGAGCTTCGCGGGGCGCTGCCCGGCGTGCTCGGCGAGGCCCATGCGTTCGAGCCAGGGCAGTGCCTCGGCGCGGGCTGCGGCGCGCCGAAGTCCCTTGCAGCGCAGGCCGAAGGCGACGTTGTCGAGCGCGGACAGGTGCGGGAAGAGCAGGTAGTCCTGGAAGACCACGCCGATCGGGCGCTGCTCGGCGGGAACGAAGACGCCCGCGGAGGGGGAGTCCCACTCCGAGCCGTCGAGGGCGAGTCGGCCGGAGGTGAGCGGGAGCAGCCCGGCGAGGGCGCGCAGCGCGGTGGACTTGCCGGCGCCGTTGGGCCCGAGCAGGGCGAGGACTTCGCCGGGCTGCGCGGAGAACGCGACGTCGAGGGTGAAGGTGTCACGGGCGACGCACAGGCGGGCGTCGAGGGCGGCGGTCACGGCGTGGACATCCAGCGGTCGCGCAGTCCGGCGAGGACCGCGACGGAGACGGTGAGCAGGATCAGGCTGAGCGCGATGGCCGCCTCGGGGTCGGACTCCATGGCGAGGTACACGGCGAGCGGCATGGTCTGGGTGCGGCCGGGGAAGTTCCCGGCGAAGGTGATGGTCGCGCCGAACTCGCCGAGCGCGCGCGCCCAGGCGAGCACAGCGCCCGCGCCGATGCCGGGGGCGACCAGCGGCAGGGTGACCCGGCGGAACGCGGTCAGCCGGGACGCGCCGAGGGTCGCGGCGGCCTCCTCGTAGCGCGGGTCGGCGGCGCGCAGCGCGCCCTCCACGCTGATCACCAGGAACGGCATGGCGACGAACGCCTCGGCGACGACCACGCCGGCGGTGGTGAACGGGAGGGTGATGCCGGTCGCGGAGTCCAGCCAGCGGCCGACGATGCCGTTGCGGCCGAGCACCAGCAGCAGGGCGACGCCGCCGACCACCGGCGGCAGCACCAGCGGCAGGGTGACCAGGGCGCGCAGCAGGCGGCGGCCGGGGAAATCGGTGCGGGCCAGCAGCCAGGCCAACGGGACGCCGAGCAGCAGCGAGACGCCGGTGGCGGCGGTCGCGGAGATCAGCGACAGCCGCAGCGCCTGCCACACCTCGGGGCCGGTGAGCAGCTCGGGCAGCGCGCTCCACGGCGCGCGGATCAGCAGGCCGAGCAGCGGCAGCACCAGGAAGGCGAGGCCGAGCAGGGCGGGCAGCAGCAGCGCTGCCGGGACACGGGGGGTCCCCCGGGGCCGCCGCCGGCCCCGGGGGTGTGGTGCGGTGGTGGTTCGGGGAGTGCTCACGGCACCTGGAAGCCGGCGTCGGTGAGCACCCGGCGGGCGTCCATGGAGTTCAGGTAGCCGAGGAACGCGGCGGCGCCGTTGGCGTTGGGCGCCTTGCCGAGGGCGACGACCGGGTAGTCGTTGACGGCCTGCGCGGCCTCGGGGAACTCCACGCCGTCGATCTTCGCCGCGTCCGCCTTCACGTCGGTGCGGTACACGAGCGAGGCGTCCACCTCGCCGAGCTCGACCTTGGTGAGCGCGCCCTTGACGTCCTGCTCGTAGGTGGCGGGGGTGAGCTCGACGCCGGCGGCCTTCAGCGCGGTGACGGCGGCCGCGCCGCACGGCACCTCCTTGGCGCACAGCGCGGTCTTCGCGCCGCCGAGGTCCTTCAGGCCGGCGATGTGCTTCGGGTTGCCCTTGGCGACGGCGATCTCCAGCGTGTTGCGGACGAACACCCGCGGGTCCTGGCCGGTCAGCTTGGCGTCCGTGACGGTCTTCATGGTGGCCGGGCTGGCCGCCGCGAACACGTCCACGGGCGCGCCGGAGACGATGCTCTGGGCGAGTGCGGAGGAGCCGCCGAAGTTGAAGGTCACCTTGGCGCCCGGGTAGGCGGCCTCGAAGCGCTTGCCGAGCTCGGTGAAGGACTCCTTGAGGGAGGCCGCCGCGAACACCGTCACCGTGCCCTCGACCTTGGGCGCGTTCTGCGCCGAGTTGTTCGACGGGGAGTTGTTGGCGGTGCACGCGGTCAGGCCCACCGCGAGGGCGAGCACGGCGGTGGCGGCGAGGAGGCTTCTGGCGCTGCGCATGGAGGGGTTCCCCTGGTCGTGGTGGGCGGACACGGCGGTGGTCGGGGGCCGATCAGCAGATCATAGTGTCGCAGCATAGTGCCGCAGCTGCGGGGCTCGACAGCCCCGCGCCCTCGCACCAGCGACCTTAAGGCCAACTTAAGGGCCGCATGTGCCGCCCTCAAGCGCCGGATCCGGCCACCGCGCACATTCCTCGCCAAACCGCGTCCCACCAGGGAATACTGACGCGCAGTCAGCGTGCCCCTGCCGTGCGGGGGTTCGCCCGCCGACAGAGGGGGAATTCCATGACCGCGACCACCCGCGTGCCCGGCCCGGCCGGACTGCCGTTGATCGGCTCGCTGCTCGACCTCAAGCGCGACGCGCTCGCCACCTACCTCGCCGCCCGCCGCGAACACGGAGACGTGCTGCGCATCCAGGCCGGCCCGCCCGGGCTGCGCGCCCAGCTCTACCTGGTCGCCTCGCCCGAGGGCGCCCAGCAGGTGCTGGCCACCGAATCGGCCAACTTCCGCAAGGACAACGTCTTCTACGGCGAGATCCGGGCCAGCTTCGGCAACGGCCTGCTGACCTCCCAGGACGAGGACTACCTGCGCCAACGCCGCCTGGTCCAGCCGCTGTTCACCCGCCGCCGGGTCGACCGGTACGCCGACGCCATCGCCGTCGAGACCGAATCGCTGATCGGGCGCTGGGCCGCCCGGCCCGACGCCACGGTCGAGCTGTCCGAGGAGATGTCCGGCTTCGCGCTGCGCACCGTCGCCCGCATCCTGTTCGGGCAGGACGTCGAGCAGGCCGTGGAGACCGTCCACGACGCCTTCCCGACCCTCGCCGCGTTCGTCCGCAGCCGCGGCATGTCCCCCGTCCGCCTGCCGCGCGAGTGGCCGCTGCCCGGCCACCGCAAGGCGCTGGAGGCCGAACGCACCCTGTACGCGGTGTGCGACGGGATCATCGCCCGGCGCGCCGCCGAGGGCGTCACGGACGACCGGGACGGCGAGGACCTGCTCGGCCTGCTCGCCAAGGCCCGCGACGAGGACGGCAACCAGCTCGACGCCACCGAACTGCGCGAACAGGTGCTGATCTTCCTGCTGGCCGGCCACGAGACCACCGCCACCTCGATGACCTTCGCCCTGCACCTGCTCGGCAAGCACCCCGAGGAGCAGCGCCTGGCGTACCGGGAGGCCGCCGACCTGCTCGCCGACGGCCGTCGCCCCACCGCCGCCGACTACGCCGAACTCCCGTACCTGACCAAGGTGTTGAAGGAGACGATGCGGCTCTTCCCGGCCGCGTACTCGGTCGGCCGGCGGGCCGTGAAGTCCACCGTGGTCGGCGGCGTCGAGATCCCGGCCGGCGCGGACGTGCTGGTCGCCCCGTACGTGACGCACCGCCACCCCGACCACTGGGAGGACCCCGAGCGCTTCGACCCCGAGCGGTTCACCCCCGAGCGCGAGGCCGCCCGGCACCGCTACGCCTGGTTCCCGTTCGGCGGCGGCCCGCGCGCCTGCATCGGCCAGCACTTCTCGATGATGGAGTCGGTGCTCGCGCTGGCCATGCTGCTGCGGGAGTTCGAGGTGAGCGCCGTCGACACCGACGTCCCGCTGGGCACGGGCATCACCCTGGAGGTCCGCGGCCCGGTCCGGGTGAAGCTGACGCCGCGCGGCTGAGCGACACGCGACCGCCCGCCCCCGGCGTCGCGGGGACGGGCGGTCGCGAAATCCGGTCAGGAGGTGTGCTGCACCTTCCGCAGGCAGAGCGTGACCGGGTGGGCGCCGGTCTCCCGGACGAGCCGGCTGTCGGTCTTCGGGTAGGCCTCGCAGGCGTCGTCACCGGTCGAGGTGGAGCGGCCGACCACCTCGGCGTCGGCGTTCGCCGCGCCGCAGGGGACCACGACGATGAACGTGCGCTCGGAGTTGCCGAGCTGGTGCAGGCACTCGCCGACCTTCACGTTCGCCGGGTCGGCGGCGCTGCTGGTGGGGCTCGGGTAGGTGCCGACGTTCACGTGCGTCGGCGCGCCGATGCTCGTGTCGTCCCGCTGGTGGCCGACGTTCCAGACGAGCGCCGCGACCAGCAGCACCGGCAGCAGCAGGCCGAGGACCTCCGCCCGCTGCCACAGCGGACGGCCCGGCGCGGCCGGGGTGCCCGGCGCGCCCGGCAGCGGCGGGGACAGGCGGCGGATCTTCGACCAGGCCACCAGGTTGTACAGCATGGTGACCGGGTTGACCACCATCGAGCCGTAGCTCCACCAGCCCTGCCACATGCTGCGCGCGGTCATCCGGCGCACCGTCGCCAGACCGCAGTCGCGGCAGAACGGGCCCCCCAGCTTGAGGAAGCGCATGATCACCACGATGCCCTGGTGACCGCGGACGGTGGCCTCCACGGCGGGGACCGAACCGCAGAAGCGGCAGAACGGCCCGGCGAACGGCCCCTGCGGGCCGGCTGCGCCCTCCGCGCCCGGAAAGGCGCCCATGGGGGCGCCGAACGTACCGGTCGGAGGGGGCGGGACAGGATAGGACAACGGACACCCTCGAATTGATGTTCCAACAGGGAAGCACGCGGAGGGTATCGGCTCCGGCCGACAGTTCGCACCCGAGACAGCCGCCGGCGGTACGCGGAGCACGCGCCGGGGCCGGCGGGGCATGCAAAGGGCATAGGCCGCAGGCCCATTCGAGCACACCGCCCCCACGACGCGTGGTGCTTTTCAGATCTTCTGGTGACCATCTCTCAACTCTGGGTAGCGTCCAGCGTCCCCGGATCACAGGAGCCCTGGCACCCGGGAGCCCTGCACAACACCAGAGTGGGCGAGCGCCGCCGGGCACTCGCGGGAGGCACCCATGGGATCGATGGACCACTTCAGTTTCGGCTGGCTCACCCCAGTCCTCTCCTACGCGATGGCCTGCGTGGGCGCGGCCCTCGGCCTCCGGTGCACCCTGCGTGCGCTCTCCGCCACCGGCGCCTCCCGCCGCAACTGGCTGCTCACCGCCGCCGCCGCGATCGGCTCCGGCATCTGGACCATGCACTTCGTCGCCATGTTCGGTTTCACCGTCGGCGGCACCGAACTCCGCTACGACATACCGCTGACGGTGCTCAGCCTGCTGGTCGCCGTCGCCGTCGTCGGCCTCGGCGTGTTCGTCGTCGGCCACGGCCGGCACCGCGGCCGCAGCCTGCTGCTCGGCGGCCTCACCACCGGCCTCGGCGTCGCCGCCATGCACTACATCGGCATGGCCGCCGTCCGCATCCACGGCGAACTCCAGTACCGGTTCGGCACCGTCGCACTGTCCGTGCTGATCGCCGTCGGCGCCGCCACCGCCGCGCTCTGGGCCGCCGTCACCATCCGCAACGTGTACGCCGCCGCGGCCGCCTCACTCGTCATGGGCATCGCCGTCAGCTGCATGCACTACACCGGCATGGCCGCCGTCCACGTCCACATGGAACCCGCCCGCAGCGGACTCGGCGGCGCCACCCCCATGCAGTTCGTCTTCCCACTGGCCGTCGGACTCGGCTCCTTCCTCTTCCTCACCGCCGCGTTCGTCTCGCTCTCCCCGACCGCCCAGGAGAACGCCGCCTACCGCGAAGCCGGCGAAATCGCCGTCGAAGAACTCGGCCGCGCCGCCTGACCGCCCGTCCCCCCGAAAGGCCCTCCCGCCCATGCGCCCGCCCCGCGGCACCGCCCGCAACGGCCCACCCGCCCCCAGCACCCCCCGCGGACCCGCCCGCGGCAGGCCCGGCGCCCCCCGCCGCGGCGCCCACGCCGGACCGCCCGCCGACGAAACCCCGCTCCCCGCCGCCCCGCCGACCCGGCCGAGCCTGCGCCCGCGCACCGTCCGCGCCCGGATCGTCGCCGTCCTGATCCTCCCCGTCGTCGCCCTGATGGCCCTCTGGTCGTTCGCCACCGTCAGCACCGCGAGCGACGTCTGGAACCTGCTGCGGATCAAGGACGTCGACACCACCCTCCGCGGCCCCCTCGACCACACCGTCACCGCCCTGCAGGCCGAACGCACCGCCGCCGGACAACTCCTCGCCACCACCGGCCCCGACCCCGCCCGCGACGCCGAACTCCGCACCGCCGCCCAGAACACCGACCGGGCCGCCGCCCCGCTCGCCCTCGCCTCCGGCTACAACCTCGCCGACGCCGAAGGACTCGGCGCCGAACCCGCCGACCGCCTCGACACCCTGACCCGCTCCCTCGCCGCGCTCCCCGCACTGCGCCGCCAGATCCTCGGCCACGGCGTCCGCTGGGACGACGCCTGCACCGCCTACACCACCGCCGTCGACCACGCCCTCGCCGTGGCCGGCTCGCTCACCGCCCTGCAGGACCACCGGGTCGCCGCCGACGCCCGCGTACTGCTCGAATTCGCCCGCTCCCGCGAACAACTCGCCCGCGAGGACGCCCTGTTGCGCGCCGCCGCCCGGGCCGGACGACTCGACGACCCCCAGTTCCGAGCCGTCCAACAGGCCGCCTCGGCCCGCACCCAGTTCGAACAGGCCGCCGCCCCCGACCTGCGCCCCGCCGACCGCACCGCGCTGGCCGCCGTCACCGACGGGAGCGACTACCGGGAACTGCGCCGCTACGAGGACGCCCTCACCGCCGCCGCCGACCCGCGCGCCGCGCTCGCCGCCGTCCCCGCCGACCGCTGGAACACCGTCGCCGCCACCACCGCCCAGGACCTCGCCGCCGTCGAACACCAGGCCGGCCAGGCCGCCGCCGAACGCGCCGACCCCTACGCCCTCGGCCTGTTCACCACCTCCGGCGCCACCGTGCTGCTCGGCCTGCTCGCCGTCCTCGCCGCCCTGCTGATCTCCGTCCGGATCGGCCGCGGACTGGTCGCCGAACTGCACGCCCTGCGCAACTCCGCGCTCGAACTCGCCGGACGCCGACTCCCCGCCACCATGCGCAGGCTGAGGTCCGGCCAAGAGGTCGACGTGGACGCCGAGGCGCCGCTGCGCGACCACGGCGGCGACGAGATCGGCCAGGTCCACCAGGCCCTCGACACCGTGCAGCGGGCCGCCGTCACCGCCGCCGTCGAACGCGCCGAAGTGCTCTCCGGCGTCTCCGGCGTCTTCGTCAACCTCGCCCGCCGCAGCCAGGTCCTGGTGCACCGCCAACTCACCCTGCTCGACGCCATGGAACGCCGCACCGAGGACCCCGCCGAACTCGACGACCTGTTCCGGCTCGACCACCTCACCACCCGGATGCGCCGCCACGCCGAAGGCCTGATCATCCTCTCCGGCGCCGCCCCCGGTCGCGCCTGGCGCAAGCCCGTCCCGCTCACCGACGTGGTCCGCGCCGCCGTCGCCGAGGTCGAGGAGTACGCCCGGATCGACGTCCACCGCCTCCCGCACGCCGCCGTCACCGGCCCCGCCGTCGCCGACCTCACCCACCTGCTCGCCGAACTCGTCGAGAACGCCACCGGGTTCTCGCCCCCGCACACCAAGGTGCACATCCGCGGCGAACAGGTCGGCACCGGCTACGCCGTCGAGATCGAGGACCGCGGCCTCGGCATGGGCCCCGAAGCCCTCGCCGACGCCAACCGGCGGATCGCCGTCGGCGACCGGATCGACCTGTTCGACAGCGACCGGCTCGGCCTGTTCGTGGTCAGCCGCCTCGCCCAACGGCACGGCGTCAAGGTCGCCCTGCGGCCGTCCCCCTACGGCGGCACCACCGTCGTCGTGCTGCTCCCCACCGACCTGCTCGACCCGCGCGGCGCGGACGACGGCGCGCCCGCCGAGCCCACCGCGGATGCCGAACTCGCCCGCCCCGAACGGCCGTTGACGCCGCCGGCGCCTGAAACACGGCGGTCCGCCACCGCGCTCGCCGAACCGCCGGCGCCGGTGCTGCCGCCGGCGCCGGTGCTGCCGCCCGCGCCGGTGCTGCCGCCCGCGCCCGTGCTGCCGCTCGCCCTCGCGCTGGCGCCCGCCGCGTTCCCGCCGGCCGCCGACGGGGAGGACCGACTCCCGCGCCGGGTCCGGCAGGCCAGCCTCGCGCCGCAACTGCGCGAAGCCCCCGCACCGGACGCCCGGCCCGGGCTGCGGTCCGCCGCACCCGCCGAACGCGACCCCGAACAGGCCCGCACCGCCATGGCCGCCTTCCAGCGCGGCTGGGCCCGCGGCAGCGCCCCCGACCCTTCCGACGCAGGAGACCGCCACCGATGATCGGCACCACCTACCACAGCGGCGAACTCAACTGGCTGCTCGACGAGTTGGTCACCCGCACCGCCCAGGTCAGGTGCGCGGTGATGCTCTCCGCCGACGGCCTGTCGATGGGCAACTCGGCCGGCCTGGCCCGCGAGGACACCGAGCACCTGGCCGCCGTCGCCTCCGGCTTCCACAGCCTCGCCAAGGGTGCGGGCCGGCACTTCGACGCCGGCCGGGTCCGCCAGACCATGGTCGAGCTGGACCGCGGCTACCTGCTCGTCGCGGCCGCCGGACAGGCCTCCTGCCTGGCCGTCTTCGCCGGACCCGACGCCGATCTCGGCCTGGTCGCCTACGAGATGGCCCGCCTGGTGCGCCGCGTCGGCGAACACCTGCACGCCGCCCCGCGCGACCCCCGGGAAGGGTGAGCCCGTTGGCCTACCCGCCGCGCCACTACCTGCCCGGCTCCGCGTCCGGCTACCCGCCGCCGCCCGACCGCCCCGTCCAGTGGTACGACGAGGCCGCCGGCCCGATGGTCCGCCCCTACGCGCTCACCAAGGGCCGCACCCGCCCCGGACAGCCCTTCGACCTGATCGCCCTGGTCGTCACCGACGTCCCCGACCCGGCCGTCCTGCCGATCGGCCCCGAACCGGCCGCCATCCTGCACCTGTGCCGCGGCAACGCCCTGTCCGTCGCCGAGATCGCCGCCGACCTCGACCTGCCGCTCGGCGTGGTCCGGGTCCTGCTCGGCGATCTCCTCGACGCCGAACTCGTCCGGGTCAGCCGCCCCGTCCCACCGGCCCTGCTCCCGCACGAACACATCCTCCAGGAGGTCGTCCATGGACTTCGCGCGCTCTGACAGCACCGACCTCGCCCTGAAGATCCTGGTGGCGGGCGGCTTCGGCGTCGGCAAGACCACCCTGGTCGGGGCCGTCAGCGAGATCAGACCGCTGCGCACCGAGGAGCAGTTGACCAGCGCCTCCGCCGGCATCGACGACCTCAGCCACGTCTCCGGCAAGACGACCACCACCGTCGCCATGGACTTCGGCCGCATCACCCTCGACGAAGACCTCATCCTCTACCTGTTCGGCACCCCCGGACAGGACCGCTTCTGGTTCATGTGGGACGACCTCGTCCGCGGCGCCATCGGCGCCGTCGTCCTCGTCGACACCCGCCGCCTCGCCGACTGCTTCCCCGCCGTCGACTTCTTCGAGCACCGCCGCATCCCGTTCGTGGTCGCCGTCAACCACTTCGACGGCACCCGGACCTTCCACCCCGACGAGGTCTCCCGGGCGCTCGACCTCGACGGGGACACCCCCGTGGTGCTGTGCGACGCGCGGGAGCGGGGTTCGGGAAAGACCGTGCTGATCACGCTCGTCGAGCACGCCGGGAAGGTGCACGCGGCCAGAGTCCTGGCGGAGACCGGTGCCTGAAACCGCCGCCTGAACCCGCCGTCCGAACCCGCCGACGCCCCCGGGACGATCCGGTTCGCGGGGACCGGACCGCAGGGGGAACCTGGACGAGGGGCCACACTCTCGTACCGCAGGAGGACGGCATGACCACGGCCAAGGACATCATGCACCCCGGTGCCCACTGGATCACCAGGAACGAGACGCTGCAGCGCGCCGCGCAGCTGATGAACACGCTGAACGTGGGCGCGCTGCCGGTCGGCGACGAGACCCACGACGAACGGCTCTGCGGCATCATCACCGACCGGGACATCGTCGTGAAGTGCGTCGCGCGCGGCCAGAACCCGGCCGAGTGCACGGCGGCCGACATCATCGAGGGCATGCCGCGCTGGATCGACGCGGACGCGGGCCTCGACGACGTGCTCCGCGAGATGGAGAGCCACCGCATCCGCCGACTCCCCGTGATCGAGAACAAGCGGATGGTCGGCATGATCAGCGAAGCGGACCTGGCCAGGCACCTCCCGGACGAGCAGTTCGCCGAGTTCGCCGAGCGCGTCTACGCGGCCAGCCCGGTGTAGGTCACTCGGGGTCAGCCGGCGGTCGGCGCACCCGCGACGCGGCGCTCGCCGCCGTTGCGCTGCTGCCACAGGCGGTAGACGTCGACGGCGTCCGCCCGGTCGTCGTGCCGCATCGGCAGCCGGCGCTCCTGCCACGGCTTGGCGAACTCCCCGTAGAACGAGTCGAGTTCGAAGTACTTCCGGTCGTCGACGTAGTGCGGCCGGTACGCGTCGCGGGTGGTGAGGAAGACCACCTCGTCCGGCGAGCAGTAGTAGAGCGAGCCCAGGCACATCGGGCACGGGTGGGCCAGCACGTAGATGGTGGTCCCGGTCAGGTGCTCGGTGCCGAGCCCGGTGCAGGCCTCGCGGATGGCGAGGATCTCGGCGTGCGCCGTCGGATCGCCGGTCTGGGCGACCAGGTTGGGGCTCTCGGCGAGGATCTCGCCGTCCTTGACGATGACGGTGGCGAAGGGGCGGCCGCCGTCGAGGACGTTCCGGCGGGCGAGGTCGATGGTGCGGCGGGCGAAGTCCACGATGGCTCCTCGGAGTCGGGAGGGGCGGGCCGGTCGGCCCGCCCCTCCGCGTGTGCGGGGTGTCGGAACGTCGGAACGGTCCGGTGGTGTCAGAACGGCTTGGTGGGGAGGTACTTGCCGTCCAGGGTGATGACGGCGCGCTCGCCGCCGTCCGGGTCGGCGACCTTCTTCACGTCCAGCCGGAAGTTGATGGCGGAGATGATGCCGTCGCCGAACTGCTCGTGGACCAGGGCCTTCAGCGTGGTGCCGTAGACCTGGAGCATCTCGTAGAAGCGGTACATCGTCGGGTCGGTCGGGATGCGGTCGGGCATCGAGCCGCGCAGCGGGATGGTCTGCAGCAGCCTCGCGTCGTCGTCGTCCAGGCCGAGGAGCGCGGCGACGGCCTCGGCGGACTCCTTCGGCAGCGGGTGCTGGCCGAGGACGGCGGCGGTGGTGAAGGCGACGGACAGACCCGACGCGTCGGCGATCTGCTGCCAGCTGAGGTCCTTGCGGGTCTTGGCGTCGACGGCCTTGGCGGCCAGGGCCTCGCGGGCGGTCGGGGAGAACTGGGCGTGGGGCATGGCGGATTCCTTCGGGGATCAGGCCGCGACGGCGGCGGGGGTGAGGTCGTCGATGCGACCGGTGGGGATGTCGTAGACCCAGCCGTGCAGCGCGACCCGGTGCGCCGCCAGGGCGCGGGCCACCGACGGGTGGGTGGCGAGATTGGCCAGCTGGGCGAGGACGTTCGCGCGGACCAGGGCCGGGACGCCGCCGTCGGCGGCCGTGCGCGCCACGGAGGCGTCCGCGTGGCGCAGCCAGGACGCGACGGCCGGTGCCGCGGTGAGGTCCCGGCCCTCGGCGAGGGCGGTCATCGCGCCGCACGCGGAGTGGCCGCAGACGATGACGTCCCGCACCTCGAGGACCGCGACGGCGTACTCGATGCTGGCGGAGATCCCGTCGGCCCCGGGCGTGTAGGCGGGCACGAGGTTGCCGGCGGTGCGGACGACGAACAGCTCGCCGGGTTCGGTGCCGGTGATCAGCTCCGGGACGACCCGGGCGTCCGAGCATCCGATGAACAGCGTGTCCGGGGTGTGGTGGGTGGCCAGACGGGCGAAGAGGTCCCGCTTGGCCGGGAAGACGTCGCGTTGGAAACGGGCGACGCCGTCGGTGATGTCCTGCATGGTGGTGGTCACTCCCTTCGAGAGCGAGTACCGGCCTCGGTGGGCCGGTGAGATCCACCATGCATGACCTGCACCCATAGCGTCCAAGAGCTGTAAGCCATGGTTGTTATTGGTCGTATCTATAGTGGTGGGCATGGCTTCCCTGACTTCCCCGGTCTCCGTCGAACTGCGTCACCTGCGCTACCTGCTCGCCGTGGCCGAGCAGGGCAACTTCACCCGCGCCGCCGAGGAGCTGCACATCTCGCAGCCCACGCTGTCCCAGCAGATCAAGCAGCTGGAGAAGACCCTCGGCGTCCAACTGCTGGACCGCACCGGCCGCAGCGTGCGACTCACCGACGCCGGCGCGGTCTACACCGACCACGCCCGCCGCGCGCTGCGCGACCTCGCCGCCGCCGAACGCGCCGTCCACGACGTCCAGGACCTGAGCCGCGGCCACCTGCGCCTCGGCGTCACCCCCACGTTCACCGCCTACCTGGTCGGCCCGCTCACCGCCGCACTGCACACCCGGCACCCCGGCGTCGGCCTCACGCTCACCGAGACCACCCAGGACCGCGTCGAAGCCGCCCTCCTCGCCGACGAACTCGACCTCGGCATCGCCTTCGCCGGCACCCACCTGCCCGGCGTGGCGGGCACCGCGCTGTTCACCGAGACGCTCGGCCTGGTCGCCTCCGCCGAACGCGCCCGCACACTGCCCGACCCACTGCCGGTGAGCGCCCTCCGCGACGAACAACTCGCGCTACTGACAGGTGACTTCGCCACCCGCGGCCACATCGACGAGTACTTCGCGCGGCACCGCAGCACCCCGCGCATCACGGTCGAGGCCAACTCCATCCAGGCCCTCACCGAGATCGTCCGCCGCACCGACCTGGCCACCGTCCTGCCCGACGCCATCACCGACGACCACCCGCACCTCGCCCCCGTCCCGCTCGACCCGCCCCTGCCGACCCGCACCGTCACCCTGCTCCACCGCGAGGGCGCCTACCGCAGCGCGGCAAGCCGGGCGTTCACCCGCCTCGTACAGGACCTGGTGCGGGCCCGCGGGTACACGCCGGCGTGACGGGCATATTCGCTGGACGGCGTTCGGACCCCGTCGGCTAGCATTCCCGGCATGTTCCTCCTCCGTGACTAGGACCCCGCGCGGCGACCGCCCACCAGGACCGGTGGCGCGGTGCCTTCGGCGTCCCTGTTCACCGGCGCGCGCTGCGCCGTCTTCTTCGAGGAACTCTTCGATGTCTTCGTCCTATTGGGCTGTTCTGCGCACCCCTGGTGCGGCTCGCCTGTTCGGCGCGGCCCTGATCGGCCGCCTCTCCTACGGCACCGTCTCGCTGTCGCTGCTGCTCGCCGTCGCCGGCACCACCGGCTCGTACGCGCGGGCCGGCTGGGTGATGGCGGTGTTCTCCACCGTCAGCGTTCTGCTGTCCCCGGCCCGGGCGGGGCTGGTCGACCGGTACGGGCCTCGGCGCGCCCTGCCGCCGATGGCCGCCGGGTACGCGCTCACCCTGGTCGGGCTGGCCGCCGCCACCTGGAGCTCCGGCACCCCGTACCCCGTCCTGCTGGTGCTGGCCGCGGCGGCGGGCGGGTGCGCGCCGCCGCTCGGGCCGGTCACCCGTGCGCAGTGGAGTCGGCTGGTGACGGACCCCGAACTGCGCCGCCGGGCCTACAGTCTGGACACCGTCGCCGAGGAACTCCTGTACGTCACCGGCCCTTTGCTGGCGGGCGTGCTCGCGGCGGCGGCCCGTCCGGCGGCCGGCGTGCTGCTCAGCGCGGTGCTCGTCCTCGGCGGGACGATCGCGCTGGCGGTCACGGTGCCGCGCGAAGCGGCGGTCGATCGGGCCGACTCTGCGGAGGAGAGCGGCAGTTCGAGCACGCGGGGGCTGCTGGTCCGGGCCCGGCAGCCGCTGGCGGCCGCCGCCGGCGTCGGCGCGGGTCTCGGCGCGTTCGGCCTGCTGGCCGTGGTGTTCGCGGGCCGGCACGGGCGGGACGCCGACGTCGCCTGGGTGGAGGCCGCGCTCGCCGCGGGCAGCGCGATCGGCGGCCTCGCCCTCGGTGCCGTCAACTGGCGTGCGGCGGCCGGGAATCGGCTCGCCGTGCTGACCGCCGTGCTCGGCGCCGCACTCGCCCTCGCGGCGCTCGCCCCGAACCTCCCCGTCCTGGCCGTCGTCGCCGCAGTCGCCGGCCTGGCCGTCGCCCCGACGCTGACCACCGCCTACCTGCTCACCGACGAGATTGCCCTGCCCGAGCAGCGCACCCGGGCCGGGGCCTGGGTCAACACGGCCTTCAACGCGGGCGGTTCGGCCTCCACGGCGCTGGTCGGCCTGCTCACCGAACACGTTCCCCTCTCCGTCTGCCTCCTCCTCGCCGCCGCCCCCGTCCTCGCCGCCCTCGCCGCCGCCCCCACCTGGCGCCCGCGCCCCGCCCACGACCGCACGGTCCCGGCGAAGGGCTGACGCCAGGCCGGGTCCCGGACGGGGGTCATCACTCGTCCGGGGCCGCTCGGCCTCAACTCTGTTGCGTGTCAAGGCGGTTCTTCGGTCGCTCGGCAGCAGGGGCGGGCCGGCGGCGGGGACGATGACGTTCTCGGCGTCGGCCGACGAGGTGAGCGCGTCGATCAGCACGGTGCCGTCCTCGGTGAGCACGGCCATCGAGGAGACCCAACCGGCGCTCAGCATCGCCAGGTTGTCGAACAGCATCACCGGGGCCGGCGCGGGCGGGAGCGTCGGGTGGGGGAGACCGGGGGTCAGTGCGTCCACCAGGGCGCACAGGACGGTGTCGTCGCCGGCCAGTTCGCAGGCCCGGTCGTCGTGGGTCTGCGGATCGCCGTCGTCCGCGGTGGCCTTGGCGGCGGGCAGGAAGGAGGCGCGGCCGGCGAGAGCGGGGGCGATGGTGGTTCTCCTCGCGAATCGCGGTGTTAGGCGAGGGAGTTGAGGGCGGCCCCGGTGGCCTGGGCGATCAGGGCGTCGTCCGAGGCGGCGTCCTGCCGGGGTCGGTCGGACAGCACGGCGACGACCACGGGCGCGCGGCCGCCGTCCGGCCAGAGGACGGCGATGTCGTTGCGGGTGCCGTAGGCGGCGTTGCCGGTCCGGTCGCCGACCTTCCACCCGGCGGGGACGCCGGCGCGGATGTACGGGCCGCCGGTGGTGTTGGCGACCATCAGCTCGGTGAGCAACTGCCGCCGGGCGGCGGGAAGGACGTCGTCGAGGACGTACCGGCGCAGGTCGGCGGCGAGGGCGCGGGGCGTGCTGGTGTCCCGGGTGTCGCCCGGGGTGGCCGAGTTGAGGCCCGGCTCGGTGCGGCTGACCTCGGTGGTCGGGTCGCCGAGTTCGCGCAGGGCCTGCTGGAGCGCGGCAGGGCCGCCGAGTTGGTCCGTGACGAGGTTGGCGGCGGTGTTGTCGCTGTAGTCGAGGGACGCGGCCAGCAGGTCGCGCACGGTCATGCCGGTCGCCACGTGTTCCGAGGTGACCGGCGCCCACGTCAGCACGTCCTCCTGGCGGTACGTCACCACCTTGTCGAGGTCCGCGTCGGACGCGCGGCGCAGCAGCGCGCCCGCGGCCAGCGCCTTGAAGGTGGAGGCGAACGCGAACCGCTCGTCCGCCCGGTAGGCGACCTCCCGCCCGCTGCCGGTGTCCAGCACGTACACGCCGAGGCGGGCGCCGAAGTGCTGCTCCAGCCAGCGGAAGGACTCGGCCGTCGGCGCGACCGAAGCGGTGGGCGCGGCGGTGGGCGCGGCGGCGACGGGCCCGGCCGTGGGCGTCGGCTGTGCGCATCCGGCCAGCAGGCCGGCCGCGAGCAGCGGGGCCGCGAGCAGGGCGGTGCGGGGCTGCGCGGTGCGGGGCTGCGCGGTGCGGCGCTGCGCGGTGCGGGGCTGCGCGGTGCGGGGCTGCGCGGTGCGGGGCTGCGCGGTGCGGGGCTGCGCGGTGCGGGGCTGCGCGGTGCGGGGCTTCGTGAAGAGCATGGCCGACAGCCTGCCGCCGCCCGACCCATTCACACAAAGACAGAACCGGCACCTTTCATGCGTTCTCCGCATACGCTGCGGTGGGGGGCCGGGAACTGATGCGCCGTACTGTCGCCGCCCTGTCGGCGCTGGTCATCGGCCTGCCGCTGCCGACCGCCTGCGCCTCCGGGGAGTCGGCCGCCTCCGGGGGCCTTCCGCCTCGGGGCCGGTGGCCGGACCGTCCACCGGCCGACCGAAGCTGGAGATCGCGCTCCCCACCGACAGCGAGGCCTGGAACGCCACCGCGTCCAGGTCACCGTCCGCTGATCCGGTCGTTCGGCCCATCCGCCGGCCCGGGAGTCGGGTGGGTTGAGGACGGCCCGGGAGCCGGTCGGTCGACTGCCGCCGGCATCACCGGCCCGTTGAGGGGAGTTGGCCGACGCGGTCGACGGCGGCCTTCGCGAGGACCGCCGAGGCGCCGACCACCGTCCCGGCCGGCCCTGCCTCGCCGGCCTCGGCGAGGACCGTGCGCTCGCCGAGGAACGCGTACGTGGTGCGGTCGAAGACCCACTGAGTCTGCTGCCCGTGCGCCGTACGCGCCACGGCGACGCCTTCGCGTCCGGCGGCGTCGACGGCCGAAGCAACCTCCGTGACCCCCGGAATCCGCCCGGCGGCCCGGTAGAGCGCGGCGCTGACCTGCGGCGGCGCCCAGGTCTCGGCCAGCAGGTCGCCGATCGCCGTGAACGCCCGCTGGTCCGGGTCCTGGCCCTCGCCGCGGGTCTGTTCCCTGATCAGCTTCAGCAGGGCGTCCGGGTCGGTGGGCAGCGAGGCGACGTACGCGTTGGTCGGTTCACCGATCGACGGACCGTTCCCGCGCGGGGTGTCGGGCCCGGCGGTCTCCCCCGGCCGGTCGAGGTGGAGGACCGGTCCGTTCTCGCCGAGCCGGGTGTCGGGCCCGCCCTCCTCGCGCAGCAGACCGGGGCGGCTGCCGTCGGCGGACAGCCAGACCTGCCGGGTGTGTACGGGAGTCATGGTCACGGGACCGCCTGCCGTGCTCTGAGCCGCGTAGGCGACCCTGCTCTCGACGTAGACGAACTGGTCGGCGCGGACCGTCGACTGCTCCGCTCCGGCGGCGGCTAGCGCGATGTGGTCGAGCAGCCGTACCGCGTGGGAGGTGCCGGCGGCGCCACCCCCGGTCACCGCCGCGCGGTCGTGTCCGGCCGAACCCCCACGGTCCACCGTCACGACGCCGACGACCGCGAGGGCGCAGGCGAGCGCCGGCACCGCGATCCGGACCGGACGCCGGTACCGGGCCGGACGCCGGGTGGTGCCGCCCCGCGGTTCGGCGGACGCGGCGGCCCTGCGCAACACCTCCCGTCTCAGCAGCAGTTGACGATCCGCGTCCAGGCCGGGCACCGCCGGCGGGGGCAGCAGCTCGGCGAGTTCGCGGCGCTCGTCCGGTGCGGAGGACGGACACTGCGTATCGCGCCGTGGGGTGGCGTTCATCCGTGGCTCTCCTGGATCGAGTGGATCGACGGCCGGAGCGCGGGGATGCGGCCCGGTACGGGCAGGGCGGTGACGGCGGAAGGGGTCCGCCCCTCCGCCGCGGGGGGCTTTCCGGTTCCGGTGTGCCGGTGCCGCGCCGACGGGACGCGGGCCTCGGCCCTGGCCCTGGCTTCGACCTTGGCCTGGGCCCGGGCTTCCGCCTCGGTGAGTTCACGCAGTCGGGCCCGGGCCCGGGAGAGCCGCGAGCGGACGGTGCCGACCGGCGTGCCGAGCGCCTCGGCCGCGCTCGCGTAGTCCAGCCCGGCCCACACCACGAGGGTGAAGACCTCCCGGTCGCGGTGCCGGAGCCGGGCGAGCGCGCGGTGCGCGGCACGCAGGTGCTCGACGTCCGCGAGGTGCGCGACCAGGTCGTCGGCGAAGTCCGGGACCAAGCCGCGTTCCGGGAGCCGGGCGAGCGCGATGTCACGGCGCCGGCGGGCCCGGGCGGTGCGGCGCATGATGTTGGTCGCGATCCCCAGCAGCCACGGGCGCAGCCGGTCACCGTCGGGGTGCAGTTTCTCCCGGCCCCGCCACGCCTCCAGGAAGGTCGTCGAGACGACGTCCTCGGCCTCCGCCCAGTCGCCCGTCACGCGGAGGGCGTAGCGGTACAACACCTGGGCGTGCTCGTCGTACAGCTCGCCCAGGACGTCGGGGTCGCCGCGGCGAAGACGCGTTCTCATGAGTGCTTCCACACTCTGCCCTGCCCGGTCCGCCGCGCAGGTTCCGGTGACCTGCGTCATAGGCGCCGGCCGCGCCCCCGGGGGCCGCCCCGCTCCGGATGTGGTCCGGCTCACAGGAACTCCGGAGCCGGTCCGAGCAGTACAGAGCATGACCACTACGTCCGCCCCCCGCTCCGTCCCTCGTTCCGTTCCCCGCCGCGGCGCCCTCCGGGCCCTGGCCGTCGCCGTCGCCCTGGTCGGCGCCTCGACTCCCGCCTTCCGCAGCGCGGCCTTCGCCGCGGAGCCGCAGACGTACACCCTCACCATCAAGCACGTGGACCGCGCCGGCCAACCGGCCACGAAGTACCGCACCCATGTCGCCGGGGTCTTCAAGGACGGCGGCGAGGAGTTCCTCGAGCAGCAGGACGCCTCCGGCGTCACCACCGTGCGGCTGCCCAAGGGCCGGTACCTGCTGGACAGCACCCTGAGCTCGACCCAGGGGGCGAACGGCACGATCGGGACGGACTGGATCGTCCAGCCGCGCCTCGACCTCGACCGGGACACCACCGTCACCGTCGACGCGCGGACCACCGTCCCCGTCGACGTCCGCCCCCCGGACGGCTCCGCGAGCTTCGTGTACGGTTCGACGTTCGTCGAGGTCACACACAAGGGTGTCACCAGGAGCGGCAACGTCTTCAACGGGTCGCCGAACCTGCGCGTGGCCCACCTGGGACCCGAGACCGAAACCGGGGCGCTGAAGCAGTGGATCGACGTCAACTGGAAGACCGACACCGTCAACTACGCGCTCGGCCGGACCTTCACCGGCACCCGTGCGCTGACCGGGCTCACCCGGCACTACTCCGCCCAGGAGCTGGCCACCCTGAACATCCGTAGCGCCGTCGGGCCGGGCAGCACGGGGACCACGCGCTTCAGCCTCCTGCCGACCGACGGAACGGCCCTCGGCGTCTCCCGGTCCATGCCGACACCCGGCACCGCCACCTTCCTCGTCGCACCCGAGCGCGGCACCTGGGACATCGGCTTCACCGCCCCCCGCGCCGATGGCACCGCGCCGAACTACTACACCGCCGACCGCATCGCCGTACGGGCCGGGGCCACGATCACCCAGACCTTCGACGGCCCGGTCTTCGGCCCCGCGCTCACCGACCGTCCCGCCGTCTCACGCGACGGCGACCGAATCACCGCGAACGTCCCGCTGCTCGCCGACGGCGACGGCCACGCACCGTGGAGCCCGTTGTTCGACACCGCGTACACGTCGCTGTACCGCGACGGCGTGCTGGTCGGCGCCGCGTCCGGCGCACCCGGACGCGGCGAGTTCACCGTGCCCTCGGGCAAGGCCTCGTACCGCCTGGCCACCACGGTGACCCGCAAGGCCGCGGCCGGCGCGACCACCCGCGTGAACGCGCTCTGGACCTTCGCCTCGGCCACCACGACCGGGCCGACCGCGCTCCCGGTGAGCGTCGTGCGGTTCTCTCCCGAGCTCGGCCCGGCCGGCACCGCGGCGGGCGGCAGTGCGCTCCGGATTCCGGTCACCGTGCAGGGAGCCGCCGCGGACGGACGCACTCGCTCGCTGACCGTCTCGGCCTCCACCGACGGCGGCGCCTCGTGGACCCGCCTCCCGCTCGAAGCGGGCGCGGTGACGGTCCAGAACCCGTCGGCCGGCACCGGTGTCTCCCTGCGCGCCGAGCTGACCGACGCCGATGGCAACACCCTCGACCAGACCATCACCGACGCCTACCGCACCCAGTGACGCCGTCGGCCGCCTGAGGCCCCTCCGGGAACGGCCGGGCCGATTCGGCCTCGCACGGCGCGGATCGCACATGGTTGACGGGTGGCCGGACCACTTTCCCGGTCCGGCCACCCGTTGCGGTCACCGGCCTGCGACTCGTCCAGCAGCTCTCCGGCGCCCGGGGTCACGAGGCCGGCACGTGCCGCCTGCGGGCACGCTGAGGCGGGAGATCCCGTGACGGACCGTCACCGCCGCGTCGCCGGGCCGCGCCCGCGGTGCGGCCGTACATTGAGCGGATGATCGTCGACAGCAGGACGGGGCCGGGGCGGTACGGGTGGGGGCCGTCCGGGCAGTGGCTCGCCGCGCGGGGGCGGTGGGAGGAGCTGGTGGAACGGTTCCGCCTGGCCAGGGCACTCGGCGACGCGCTCGCGGCGCCGCTCGGGCACCTGGTGGCGTACGGCGCGCCCGCCGCGATCGCGGCCCGGCTGTTCGACCCGGCCGCCGGGCCCGGCGCGGCGGCGACGGCGGCCGACCACGACGCCGGTCCGCTGTGGGAGGTGCTCGCCACCCGCCACCCCTGGCCGGTGCTGGCCGCACTGCCGCTGCCGCCCGAGATCCGCCGCCTGGCCGCGCACACCCGCGCCCTGCTCGGCGAGGACGGAGACGGGGGCGGCGTCGAGGAGGCGGACGGCGTGGAGGACGAGGCGGGCGTGCCGTACCGGCTGCGTCCGTGGGAGGACGTCGGGTGGGAGCGCGACACCCGGGTCCGCGAGTACCTGCCCGGCGGCGGCGCGCGGCGCGCCCTGCACCTGGCGCCGCCCACCCGCGAAGGCCTCGGCGTCATCGAACTGCCGTCCCCCGGAGCCCGGTTGACCGGCCTGCCGGCGACCGCGCGGCTCGCCGCGCTGGCCGACTGGACCACCGCCGTGTGCGTACGCGGCCGCGCCACCGACGCCGCCGCGCAGCTCGCCGCCGGGCCGGACGTCACCGGCGGGCAGCTGCCGTTCGCCGCGCTGTACCCGGCCCTGGTCCACCTCGCCTCCGCCCGCCGTGACCGCGGCGCGGCCCAAGGGCGGCTCGCCGTCCGGCAGTTGCTCGTCGCGATGGACTGCACCGCCACCCCGGGCGCAGCCGCCGTCGACGCCCTGGTCGGCCGCCTGCACTGCCTGGCCTGGACCGAGCCCGGCGACGAGCTGCGCCACCTGCACCTCGCCCTGGAGGACCCCGCCACCGGCCTCGCCTGGGCCCTCTCCGGCACCACCTCCGAGCCGGCCTGACCCCCCCGAGCCGGCCTGGCCCCCCCGAGCCGGCCCGACCTCCGAGCCGGCCCGACACCCATGAGCCGGCCCGACACCCATGAGCCGGCCCGACACCCATGAGCCGGCCCGACACCCATGAGCCGGCCCGGCATCCGCGCGGAGAACGGCGACGCCCCCGCCGGCGTCCGGGGCGAACCCGGAGCGCCGACGGGGGCGTCGACCCGTCTCGGACGAGGCCGTCAGGCGGCCGGCGCCACCGCCGGGGCCTGCGCCTGGGCGGGCACCGCGGCGTCCGCGGCCGCAGCCGCGTTCTCGTCGTACGGCAGCGCGCCGGACAGCACGGCGTTCATCCGCTCGCGGTCGAGCTCGCCCGTCCAGTGGCCGATCAGCACGGTGGCCGCGGCGTTGCCCGCGAAGTTGGTCATCGCGCGGGCCTCCGACATGAAGCGGTCGATGCCGACGATCAGGCCGACGCCGTCGACCAGCGCGGGCTTGTGCGACTGCAGGCCGCCGGCCAGCGTGGCCAGGCCCGCGCCGGTGACGCCCGCCGCGCCCTTGGAGGCGATCACCATGAACAGCAGCAGGGACAGCTGCTCGCCGATCGACATCGGCTTGTCCATCGCCTCGGAGATGAAGATCGACGCCATGGTCAGGTAGATCGCGGTGCCGTCCAGGTTGAAGCTGTAGCCGGTCGGCACGGTGATGCCGACGACCGGACGGCTCACACCGAGGTGCTCCATCTTGGAGATCAGCCGGGGCAGCGCGCTCTCGGAGGACGAGGTGGACAGGATCAGCAGGAACTCGCGGCCCAGGTAGCGCAGCAGCGAGAAGACGTTCACCCCGGCGGCCAGCCGGAGCAGCAGGCCGAGCACCACGACCACGAACAGCACACAGGTCACGTAGAAGCCGATCATGATCACGGCGAGGCTCTTCAGCGCGGCCGTGCCGGTCGCGCCGACCACCGCCGCCATCGCGCCGAACGCGCCGATCGGGGCCACCCACATGATCATCGACATCACCCGGAACACCAGTTTCTGCAGGTGCTCCACGCCGCGCAGGATCGGCGCGCCGGCCTTGCCCATGCCCTGCAGCGCGAAACCGACCAGCAGTGCCACCAGCAGCGTCTGCAGCACCTGGCCCTCGGTCAGCGCCGACACCAGGGTGTGCGGGATGATCCCGAGCAGGAAGTCGGTGGTGGACGACGCGCCCGCCACGGCCTGCGCGTGCCCGGACTTCGCCAGCGCCGCCGTCAGGTGCAGCCCGCTGCCCGGCTCCAGCAGGTTGCCCACCAGCAGGCCGATGCCGAGCGCCACCGTCGAGGTCAGCAGGAAGTAGCCGAGCGCCAGGCCGCCGACCCGGCCGACCTTCGCCGCCTTGGAGACCGAGCCCACACCCAGCACGATGGTGCAGAAGATCACCGGGGAGATCATCATCTTGATCAGGTTGACGAAGCCGGTGCCGACCGGCTTCAGCTCCACCGCGAACTTCGGCGCGGCCAGACCCACCACGATCGCCGCGATCACTGCGGCGATCACCGCCAGGTACAGGTAGTGGGTCCGGTCCGATCTATTCTTCGGCTTCCCGTTCGTGGTGGGGGTGGCGGTCATCCGCTCGGCTCCTTCGCCGCTAGGCTCGCACCGCGTCCTCGAGGGGGGTGGACGCGACCGGCCCGTGGGTGGCGGGCCGCGCATGACTATTCGCCCCGCCGTGAGGGACGTCACGGTTACGTTCATAGTGTTCACGGGTACCGCGGACGTCGTGACAGGCCCGTGACCGGGCACACTTGGCGTCATGCACCCGACCGGCCCGACCCCCGCTGCCGCCCGCCCGCGCAGGCGCCGCAGCCTGGCCGGACGGCTGTTCGCCGTCCAGGTGGTCATCGTCGGGGCCGTGGTCGCCGGCGGCGCCGTCCTCGCCTACCTGTTCACCGCCGGCCGCGCCGAGGACACCGCCCGCCACGAGGCCACCGCCGTCGCGCTGTCCGTCGCCGCCTCCCCGACCGTCCGCACCGCCGTCACCGGACCCGACCCCAGTGCCGTCCTCCAGCCGTACGCCCAGCAGGTCCGTTCCGACACCAGCGTCGACTTCGTCACCGTCATGGACACCGACGGCATCCGCTGGACCCACCCCGACCCCGCGCAGATCGGCCGGCCCTTCCTCGGCCACATCGACCAGGCCCGGCTCGGCCGCCTCCAGCAGGAGACCTACACCGGCACCCTCGGCCCGTCCGTCCGCGTCGTCGCCCCCGTCTACGACGACGGACACCACGTGGTCGCCCTGGTCAGCGCCGGCATCACCGTCGACAACATCTCCGCCCGCCTGCGCACCCCCCTGCTCGCCCTCGCGGGCATCGCCGGCGGCGCCCTCGCCCTCGGCGCCACCGCCAGCTACCTGGTCGCCACCCGGCTGCGCCGCCACACCCACGGCATGGACGCCGAGGAACTCGCCCACCTGTACGACTACCACCAGGCGACGCTGCACTCGGTGCGCGAAGGACTGGTGCTGCTCGACCGCGACCAGCGCGTGCTGCTGTGCAACGACGCCGCCCGCGAACTCCTCCGACTCGACGACAGCACCGGCGAGTTGACGGTGCGTCAGCTCGGGCTGCCGAGCTCGCTGAGCCGGGCGCTGGAGTCCGCCGAACCGGTCCGCGACGAAGTGCACCTGACCGCCGAACGCGTCCTGCTGGTCAACACCTCGTCCGTCGGACCCGGCCTCGGCAGTGTGGTCACCCTCCGCGACCACACCGAACTCCAGGGCCTCACCGGCGAGTTGGACACCGTCAAGGGCATCGCCGCGGCCCTCGACGCGCAGGCCCACGAAGCCGCCAACCGCTTGCACGCCGTGGTCTCGCTGATCGAACTCGGCCGCCACCGCGAGGCCGTGGAGTTCGCCACCGCCGAACTCGCCCTCGCCCAACGGCTCACCGACCAGGTGGTCGGCGCCGTCGGCGAACCCGTGCTCGCCGCCCTGCTGCTCGGCAAGGCCGCCCAGGCCGCCGAACGCGGCGTCGAACTCCACCTCACCGAGGACAGCCGGATCGACGACGGCGTCCTGCCCGACCGGCTCACCCCGCGCGACCTGGTCACCCTGCTCGGCAACCTGATCGACAACGCCGTCGACGCCGCCATCGAGAACGCCGCCCACGCCGCCCCCGAAGTCCGCGTCACCGCCCGCACCGACGACGGCCACCTGCTGCTCCGGGTCGCCGACACCGGCGCCGGCGTCGACCCCGCCGCCGCCGACGAGGTCTTCCGCCGCGGCTGGACCACCAAGCAGCACGGCCGCGGCCTCGGCCTCGCCCTGGTCGCCCAGACCGCCCGCCGCAACGGCGGCGACGTCCGCCTCGGCGATCCCGGCCGCCACGACGGCGGCGCGGTGCTCACCGTCCGACTCCCGCTCCAGCACCCGGCGGTGGACGCATGACCGACCGACCCGAACAGCGGCCGATCCGGGTCCTGGTGGTCGAGGACGACCCGGTCGCCGCCGACGCCCACGCCCGCTACGTCGCCGCCACCCCCGGCTTCGCCGTCGCCGCCGTCGCACACTCCCGCGTCGAAGCCGCCCGCGCCCTCGACCGCGCCCGGGAAGCCGACGCCCCCGTCGAGCTGATCCTGCTCGACCTCTACCTGCCCGACGGCCACGGCCTGCACCTGTGCGCCGCGCTGCGCGCCGCCGGGCACAGCGCCGACATCATCGCCGTCACCTCCGCCCGCGACCTCGCCACCGTCCGGCAGGCCGTCACCGCCGGCGTCGTCCAGTACCTGCTGAAGCCGTTCGGCGCCGCCGCCCTCGGCGACCGCCTCGGGCAGTACGCCCGATACCGGGCCAGCCTCGGCCGCGACGGCGAGGCCCTCGGGCAGGACGAGGTCGACCGGGCCCTCGCGCTGCTGCGCGGCACCGACCGCACCAGCCTCCCCAAGGGCCTGACCGCCGCCACCCTGGACACCCTCGCCACCGCCCTGCGCACCGCCCCCGACGGCCTGTCCGCCGGCGCCGCCGCCGAGGCCACCGGCGTCTCCCGGATCACCGCCCGCCGCTACCTCGAACACCTCGTCACCACCGGCCACGCCACCCGCGAACCCCGCTACGGCCAGGTCGGCCGCCCCGAACTCGGCTACCGGTGGAAGCGCGACTGAGGCGTTGTCAGGCGCGCTCGGCGAGGACCAGGAAACGCTCCGGTTCGTCGGTGTAGGAAAGCGGTTTCCAACCGGCGGCCGTCAACCGCGGGAAGAGATTGTCGCGGGCGCGCAGGTCGTCCGGGGTGATCGGACGGCCGTGGCGGGCGGCGAGGGCGGCGCGGCCCACCGGGTGGTAGAGGGCGAGGCGGCCGCCCGGGCGGGTGACGCGGGCGAGTTCGCGCAGGCCGGCGTCCGGGCCCGGGAGGTGGGAGATCAGGCCCGCCCCGAAGACCAGGTCGGCCGCCGCGTCCGGGAGCGGAAGCCGGGTGCAGTCGGCCCGGACCAGGGCGGCGTCGGCGCGGTGGGCGGCGGCCTGCGCCAGCATCTCCGGCGTCAGATCCACGCCCAGGACGGTGCCCGACGGCCCGACGGCGGCCCGCAGCAGCGGCAGCGCCCGGCCGGTGCCGCAGCCCGCGTCGATGGCGAACTGCCCTGCGGCCAGGCCGGTTTCGGCGATCGCGGCGGCGTAGCGCGGGCCGTCGTCCGGGAACTTCGCGTCCCAGCCCGCGGCGCGCTCGGCGAAGAACGCACGGGTCTCGGCGAGTTCGTGGGCGTGGGTGTGGGTGTGGGCGTGGGCGGCGGTGCGGGCGCGGGTGTCGGCGTGGGTGCGGGTGTCGGCTTCGGGGGTCGGATCGTCCATGGCGGCAGGGTACTTGGGCGGCGGCCGTGACTTGACGTGGCCGCGCTCGTTGACGGGGTGGTGCCGGAAGTGGTGCGTACTCACTCGGACGAGTGATCCAGGTCGGGTGGGGCCGGTGCGCGAGGGCCGCGATAGTAAGGTGAGGCTTACCTAACTTCCACAAGGGAGCTCCGCTGTGACCCTCACCGTCGGCACCTCCGCCGCGCCCGCCGCCGACGCGATCCTGCGCCGCCAGCGCATCCGCGAGTCGGCCGCCCGCACCTACGCCCGGTCATTCCCGATCGTCCCGGTGCGCGCGAACGGCATGACCGTGGAGGGCGCCGACGGCCGCCGCTACCTCGACTGCCTCTCCGGCGCCGGCACCCTCGCCCTCGGCCACAACCACCCCGTGGTGCTCGACGCGATCCGCCGCACCCTGGACAGCGGCGCCCCGCTCCACCTGCTCGACCTCGCCACCGCCGAGAAGGACGACTTCACCACCGCGCTGTTCGAGAGCCTCCCCGAGAAGTTCGCCGCCAAGGCCCGGATCCACTTCTGCGGCCCCGCCGGCACCGACGCCGTCGAAGCCGCCCTCAAGCTCATGCAGACCGCCACCGGTCGCCGCGGCGCACTCGCCTTCACCGGCGCCTACCACGGCATGACCGCCGGCGCCCTCGCCGTCACCGGCAACACCGCCGTCAAGGCCCCCCTGCCCAGCGGCGGCGACGTCACCCGGCTGCCCTACCCCTACGCCTACCGCTGCCCGTTCGGCATCGGCGGCGAGCGCGGCGCGCAGCTCGCCTCGGCCTACACCGAGCGGCTGCTCGACGACCCGTCGGGCGGCGTCCTCCCGGCGGCCGCGATGATCCTCGAACCCGTCCAGGGCGAGGGCGGTGTCGTCCCCGCCCCCGACGAGTGGCTGCGCGAGATGCGGCGGATCACCGCCGAACGCGGCATCCCGCTGATCGTCGACGAGGTGCAGACCGGCGTCGGCCGCACCGGCCGGATGTGGGCCGTCGAGCACAGCGGCATCGAGCCGGACGCGATGGTGCTCTCCAAGGCCATCGGCGGCAGCCTCCCGCTCGCGGTCGTCGTCTACCGCGAGGAGTACGACGGGTGGCGGCCCGGCGCGCACACCGGCACCTTCCGCGGCAACACCCTCGCGATGGCGGCCGGCGCGGCCACGCTCCGGCACATCGCCGCCAACGGGCTGGTCGCCCGCGCGGAGACCGTCGGCGCCCGGATCGCCGCCCGCCTCGACGGCGCCCGCGACCGCCTCCCCGTGATCGGCGACGTCCGCGGCCGGGGCCTGATGCTCGGCGTCGAACTCGTCGACCCGGCAGGCGAGTTCGACAGCTGCGGCGCACGCCCCGCGAACCCGGCGCTCGCCGTCCGGGTCCGCGAAGCCTGCCTCGCCCGCGGCCTGATCGTCGAACTCGGCGGCCGCCACGACGCCGTCCTGCGGCTGCTCCCGCCGCTCACCATCACCGACGAACAGGCCGACGCCGTCCTCGAACGGCTCTGCGACGCCATCGAGTTCGCGATGCGGGAGCCTGCGGCGGCAGACCTGGCGGGCTGACGGGGGAAGGGGGAGGGGGAGGGGAAGGGCGGGCCGGGGCGGGAAGGCTGCTCCGGACAGACGTCGAAGTCGCGTGCTGATCGAACAGTTGGAAGTGAACGGACATGGTGGGGTTAACCGAACTCTCCGGTGGTGTGGGTGGGCCCGAGGCGTTGCGGCCGCTGCTCGCACAGGTGTTGGCGGCGCTGACCGCCGGCGCGGTACGGCGGGGCGGGCCGGTGCCGGCGGGGGAGCCGGTGGTGATCGGCGAGGTGGTGCGAGAAGCCCTCGCCAGAGCCCAAGGACCAGGCGCACTCGGCCAGTTGGTGGAGCTGTTGGCGCACGGCGCGGCCGACCCGGCCGACCCGGCGTGCGCCGCGCACCTGCACTGCCCGCCGCTGGCCCTCGCGGTCGCCGCCGACCTCGCCGTGAGCGCCCTCAACCCCTCCCAGGACTCCTGGGACCAGGCCCCCGCAGCCACCGCCCTGGAGGCCGAACTCCTCGCCGAAATGGCCCAGTTGGTCGGCTTCCGGCCGGACCGCGCGGCCGGCGTGCTGACCACCGGCGGCACCGAGTCCAACCTGATGGGGCTGATGCTGGCCCGCGACCAACGCCTCGGCCCCGACGTCGAGTTGAACGGCCTCCCGCGCAGCGGCCGACCCCGGATCCTGGCCTCCGAGGCCGCCCACTTCTCCGTCCAGCGCGCCGCCGCCCTGCTCGGCCTCGGCGAACGCGCCGTCCGCGTCATCCCCGTGGACCGCCAACTCCGCATGGACCCGGCCGCGTTGGCCGACGCGTTCGCCGAGATCGGCTGGGAGGGCGCCACCCCCGTCGCAGTGGTCGCCACCGCCGGCACCACCGACACCGGCGCCATCGACCCCCTGCACGCCGTCGCCGACCTCGCCGCCCGACACGGCACCTGGCTGCACGTCGACGCCGCGTACGGCGGCGGCGCACTCTTCTCCGACCGCCTCGCCCCACTGCTCGACGGCCTCGACCGGGCCGACTCGATCTCCCTCGACTGGCACAAACTCGGCTGGCAGCCCGCCGCGGCAGGCGTCTTCCTGGTCCGCGACGCCCGCACCTACGCCTCGCTCGCCCGCCGCGCCGTCTACCTCAACCCCGCCGACGACGAGGACGCCGGCTACCCCAGCCTGCTCGGCCAGTCGCTGCGCACCACCCGCCGGCCCGACGCCTTCAAGCTCGCCGTCACGCTACGGGCATTGGGCCGGGAAGGACTCGGCGAACTGGTCGACCGCTGCCACGACCTGGCCCGGAAGGCCGCCGAACTCGTGCGCGCCGAATCCGAGTTGGAGCTGCACTGCGACCCGATCCTGACCACCGTGGTGTTCCGGTACGCCGCGGCTTCGGCCGGGGCCGCGGCCGAGGACAGCGACCACGTCAACGCGGAACTCCGCCGCCGCCTGCTGCGCACCGGTCGGGCCGTCGTCGGCCGCACCGAACTCCCGGGCACCGGCCCCGGCCGGGTGCGGCTGAAGCTGACGCTGCTCAACCCGCACACCACCGAACGGGAGGTCGCGGCGCTGCTGTCGGCCGTGGTGGCGAGCGGGCGCGCGGTCAGAAACCCCTGAGCAGGATCTCCCGGAGCGTCTCCCACTGGTCCGGGTCCGCCGCGACCAGCAGGCCGTCGGTGCCGCCGGGAGGCTCGGGCAGGTAGGGGGAGCCGTCGAAGCGGGCGGAACGGCCGCCGGCCTCGGTGATCAGGAGGGAGCCGGGGGCGTGGTCCCAGGGGAGGGTGCGCCAGTACAGGATGAAGTCGCGCTCACCGGTGGCCACCAACGGGTACTCGATCCCGGCGGCGCGGCGGCCGGGATCGAGCGGGCCCAGCGCGCGGGCGTTGTCGAGGAGGCGGTGGCTGGTCGGCGGAGCGAAGTAGCGGGTCTTCAGGATGCCGGTCCACGACTCCGGGCCGGTCGTGATCGGCCCCCGGACCAGGCGGCTCCCGTTCTGCCAGGCCCCGGCGCCGAGTTCGGCGGTGTACGCGGTGCCGGAGCACGGCTGCCAGATCCAGGCGGCGACCGTGCGGCCGCTGCGCACCAGCGAGGCCATCACCGCGTACGAGGGGTCGCCGGCGACGAAGTTCTTGGTGCCGTCCACCGGGTCCACCAGCCAGGCGGCGGGCTCCTCCAGCAGTGCCCGGGCGAGCGCCGGGTCGGCGGCCACGGCCTCCTCGCCGACCACCGGGACGGGGAGCAGTTCGCGCAGGCGGCGAGTGATGATCCGCTCGGCATCCCGGTCCGCGACGGTGACGACGTCGCCGGGCGCCTTCTCCATCACCTCGCCCTCGGCCAACGCACGGAACCGCGGCTCGACCGCCTCCGCCGCCGCCTCCACGAGGATCTCGGTGACCTTCTCCATCAACACGCCCGGGCTCCCTTCACCGCCCCCACTCTCCCATGCCGGGGTGGGACGGGTGGTGCGCAGGTGGCTGGTGGGAGAGGAGATGTGGCGGAGGAGGTGTGGGGAGTGCCGGAGAACCAGTGGTGGGGAGGGGTGTCGGGTGCCGGGGTGGGGTGGGTGGCGGCGCGGGTGGCGGGGGTGTCGGGTGCCGGAGTGGGGCGGGCGACGGCGCGGGTGGGGGAGGGGCAGGACAGTGCGGCTGCGGTTCCGGGCAGTGCTGCGGGCCGGGGAGGGGTCACCGGCCGTCGAGGCGGTCGTACTCGGCGCGGACGCGGCGGTCCATGGCCAGGGCGAACTGGGCGTCGTTGACGGCGCGGGCGAGGGGGCGGATGCGGTGGATGCGTTCGGTGAGGCGGGCGGCCTCGGCGGGGGTGAGGTCCTGGACGTGGGTGAGCGCGCCGAGCAGGCGGTCGCGGATCAGGGCGACGAAGGTGTCGGCCATCGCGTCGGCGTACTCGCTGGCGCGCCGGCTGACCTCCAGCACGGCGGCGAGCGGCACGCCCTCGTCGACCAGTGCGACGGAGGCGTCCATCAGGCGGCGGCTGATGTGGGTGATGCCCTCGGAGTCGACGGTGATGAAGCCCTGGGCGAGGGACTCGGCGGTGTTGGCCTCGGTCAGCTCGTCGCCGAACGCGGCGTACAGCTCGTCCCAGGTCAGGTGGACGGGCGTCTCGTCGGACCAGGGGGCGACCAACGCGGCCTGAAGACCGATCAGTTCGGCGACGTCACGGCCGTCCTCGCCGGCGCCGATCAGTTCGGCGATGCCGCCGAGCGCGTGGCCGCGGTCCAGCAGTTCGGCGATCAGGCGCAGCCGGGCCAGGTGTTCGGGGCCGTACCAGGCGATCCGGCCGGCCTTGCGGGGCGGGGGGAGCAGCCGGCGTTCGCGGTAGAAGCGGACGGTGCGCACGCTGAGGCCGGCTGCCTCGGCGAGTTCGGCGATGCGGTACTCGCGCGGGGGCTCGCGGTCCTTCTCGGTCTCGGCCACGCCGGTCAGCATAGGGCCCGTCCGGACGAGTCGAACACACGTGCAATCCTCGCCGTCCGCGCTATTCCACTCGGTGTCAACAAGGACTACTCTGCCAAACGCGCCAGTGATTACTGGCAGCTTCCAGGGCTCCACCCGCACCCCCACCCCCGCACTTCCGCGCGCCCCTGCGCACCGCGCAGCGCAGCGCCGCACCGGCTCGTGCCGCCCCACCCTCGCCAGGAGGACCCGCCCATGGCACCCCGCACCAAGAAGTCGCCCGCCCCTGCCGAGACCGCCCCTGCCGAGACGGCACCCGTCGAGACCGCATCCGTCGAGACCGCACCCGCCGAACCGCAGCAGCCGGTGCCGCACGTGCGGGTCGCCGTCATCGGCTCCGGCTTCGGCGGCCTCGGCGCCGGCGTCCGGCTGCGCCGCGCCGGGATCACCGACTTCGTGATCCTGGAACGCGCGGGCTCGGTCGGCGGCACCTGGCGCGACAACTCCTACCCCGGCTGCGCCTGCGACGTGCCCTCCCACCTGTACTCGTTCTCGTTCGCGCCGAACCCCGAGTGGCCGCGGGTGTTCTCCGGGCAGCCCGACATACGCGCCTACCTGGAGCGGATCGCCGACACCTTCGGACTCCGCCCGCACCTGCGGTTCGGCACCGAAGTCCGCGAGCTGCGCTGGGACGAGGAACGCACCCGATGGCACGTCACCACCTCGGCGGGCAGCTGGACCGCCGACGCCGTGGTCTCCGCCGCCGGCCCGCTCGCCGAGCCGCAGATCCCGGACCTGCCCGGCCTGGACGCCTTCCCCGGCAAGGTCTTCCACTCCTCCCGCTGGGACCACGACTACGACCTGGCCGGCAAGCGCGTCGCCGTGGTCGGCACCGGCGCGTCCGCGATCCAGATCATCCCCGCCGTCCAGCCCACCGTCCGCAGCCTGACGGTCTTCCAGCGCACCCCGGCCTGGGTGCTGCCGCGCGCCGACCGCGAGGTCACCGGCGTCGAGAAGTGGCTGCACGGCAAACTCCCGCCGACCGGCCTGCTGAGGCGCGCCGGACTGTTCGCGATCCGCGAGCTCCAGGTGGACGCCTTCGTGCGCCGTCCGCAACTCCTCGCGCTGGTTCAACAGGTGGCACTCCGTCACATGCACCGGGCGGTCGCCGACCCGGCGCTGCGCGCCAAGCTCACCCCGGACTACCGGATCGGCTGCAAGCGGATCCTGCTCAGCAACACCTACTATCCGGCCCTCGCCGCCCCCAACACCGAGGTGGTCGCGGCCGGTCTGCGGGAGTTGCGCGGCAGCACCCTGGTCGCCGCCGACGGCAGCGAACACGAGGTGGACGCCGTGGTGTTCGGCACCGGGTTCCACACCACCGACCTGCCGATCGCCGAGCGGGTGTACGGCGTCGGAGGCATGGCGCTGGCCGAAGCGTGGAAGGACGGTATGGAAGCGCTGCGCGGCTCCACCGTCCGGGGATTCCCCAACCTGTTCTTCGTGATCGGCCCGAACACCGGGCTCGGCAACAACTCGATGATCCTGATGATCGAGTCCCAACTCAACTACCTGATCGACGCGCTGACCACGCTGGATTCCATCGGCGCCACCGCCATGCAGCCCACCGAACGGGCCCAGCGGCAGTGGAACCTGGAACTCCAGCACCGGATGAGCCGCACCGTGTGGACCACCGGCGGATGCCGCAGCTGGTACCTCGACGAGGACGGAAAGAACACCGTGCTGTGGCCGGCCTCCACCAGTGCCTTCCGCCGTGCCACCCGGCACGTCGACCTCGCCGAGTACGAACTCCTCAAGCGCACCGCCCCGTTGGGCGACGCGCGCGACACCGAGGTGGTGCCCGTATGAGCCCCCGTATCCCCGCCGACTGCGTCCTGCCGGACCCTGCGGCCGTCCACACCGTCCGCTCCGCCGACGGTGCCGAACTCAACGTCGAGGAGTACGGGCCGGAGGGCGCGCCGCTGATCGTGCTCGCCCACGGCTGGACCTGCGCCACCACGTTCTGGGCGCCCGTGATCAACCGCCTCGCCGACGACTTCCGGGTGGTCGCCTACGACCAGCGCGGCCACGGCCGCAGCCCCGCGCCGGCCGACGCCGCCGGGTACGGCACCGGCAAGCTCGCCGAGGACCTCGAAGCGGTGCTGACCGCGACCGTCCCCGCCGGACGCCGCGCCGTGGTCGCCGGACACAGCATGGGCGGTATGACCATCATGGCGGCCGGTGGACGCCCCGAGGTGGCCGCCCGCACCGCCGCCAACGTGCTGCTCAACACCGGTGCGGGCGAACTCGTCGACGAGCAGACGGTGCTGCCGCCCTTCGTGCGCGGACGGGCGCTGCGGCGGCTGCTGAGCCGGCCGGTGCTGCAGTCCCGGCTGTCGCTCGGGCCGATCAACGGCATCAGCCGGGCCGTCCTCAAGTACGCCACCATGGGCCCCGCCACGCCCCCCGACCGGGTCGAGGCCTGCGCGCAGGTGGTGCACGCCTGCCCGCCCAAGGTGCGTCACCGCTGGTCGATCGTGCTGGACGTGCTGGACGTGCACGCCGAACTGGCCCGGATCACCGCGCCCACCGCCGTCGTCACCAGCAGCAACGACAAGCTGACCCCGCCGGTGCACTCGCGCCGGATCGCCGCCGCCCTGGCCGACCCGCGCGGCCTGCTGGAACTGGACGGCGCGGGCCACATGAGCCCGCTGGAGCGGCCCGCCGAGGTCGCCGACGAGATCCGCCGGGTCGCCGCGCTGGTCGCCGACGAACTCGCGGCGGGCGCTGCGGCGGACGCTTCGGTGGGCGTCGCGGTGGGCGTCGCGGCGGGCGTTGCGTTGAGCGATGCCGAAAGCAGTGCCGTCGAGCGCGCCGCCGCCTTCGACATCCCGTCCCAGTCCGCCGCCGTGGAGGAGACCGCATGACCCCGCCGCTGTCCTCGCAGGTCGTCGTCATCACCGGAGCCGCCCGCGGCCTCGGCGCGCTGATGGCCCGCAAGCTCGCCGACCGGGGGGCCAAGGTCGCGCTGGTCGGCCTGGAACCCGCCGAGCTCAAGGCCGTCGCCGCCCAGTGCGGCGAGCACGCCTCCGCCTGGGAGGCCGACGTCACCGACCTGGACGCGCTCACCGAGGTCGCCAACCGGATCAAGGACCGCTACGGGCGGATCGACACCGTCGTCGCCAACGCCGGCATCGCCCTCGGCGGGCCGATGCAGGACAGCGACTTCCGGGCCTGGAGCCGCGTCGTCGAGGTCAACCTGCTCGGCTCCGTCGCCACCGCCCGGGCCTTCCTGCCCGCGCTGGTGGAGAGCCGCGGCTACCTGCTGCAGATCGCCTCGCTGGCCGCGCTCACCCCCGCCCCGCTGATGACCGCCTACTGCGCCTCCAAGGCCGGCGTCGAGTCCTTCGCCCACGCGCTGCGCGCCGAGGTCGCCCACCAGGGCGTCAAGGTCGGCGTCGGCTACCTGAGTTGGACCGACACCGACATGGTGCGCGGCGCCGACCAGGACACCGTGCTGCGGCAGATGCGCGCCAAGCTGCCCTGGCCCGCCAACAAGACCTACCCGATCGGTCCGGCCGTGGACCGCCTGGTGGCCGGCATCGGCCGCCGCTCCCCGCACGTCTACGCGCAGGCCTGGCTGCGCGGCATGCAGCCCGTCCGCTGGATGCTCCCCGGCCTGATCGCCGCCGTCGGCTCCCGCGACGTCGCCAAGCTGGCACCCGAGCTGAAGGCCACCGCCGACACCCGGCTGCGGCCGGTGGGCGCGGGCGGGGACGCCGACCGGAACGCCCAGGCCGCCAAGGCGGAGTGACAGTCGGACCATCAACAGTCGGACCATTACAGAATGACGAGCGGACAATCGGTTCGGAGAGAGACCGATTGTCCGCTCGTCGTATCCGTGGCCGCCGGGCGGCGCCGGGTCAGCTGCCGTGCACCGACAGCTCGTACAGCGAGTACCCGTACTGGGTGGCCCGCGCCGTGCCGTGGAAGCGCACGTACCGGGCCGGGGTCGGCGCGAACGCGGCGGTGTCCAGCCCGCCGTCGCCGGCCGTGGTGGACCAGACGGTGCGCCAGGTGCTGCCGTCCGTGGACACCTCGATCCGGTAGCCGGTGGCGAAGGCGCGCTCCCAGTCCAGCGTCACCCGGTCCACGGTGCGCACCGCGCCGAGGTCGACCCGCAGCCACTGGTCGTCGCTCCAGTCACTGGCCCACCGGGTGGAGCGGTCGCCGTCCAGCGCCCGGCCCGGCTGGTAGGAGGTGAACGGGTTCCACTCCGCGGAGCTCGCCGTGGCGCTCGCCGTTCGGGTCGCCAACTCCCGCCCGGGAGAGTGCTGTTCGGTGGCGCGCCAGGTGGTCAGGTAGGACTGCGAGCCCTTCATCAGGTCGTCCACCACGCCCTGCCCGCCGCTGAGCCGGATCTGTTCGATCCAGTCCGGCAGCAGCCCGGCGTGCGCCACGCCGTCGGTGTTGACGTCCCAGGTGCGGGAGCCCGTCACCTGCCGGTCCAGCACCGAACCGCCGTCCGCGCTGCGGAACGGGTACGTCACCGCGTTCGGCGCGCCCGCCCCGACCGGCCCCGGCCAGCCGCCCACACCGTTCAGGTCGCTGCCGTAGCCGTAGCCGACCCGGTAGGCGTCGCGCAGCGCCTTGGTACGGTTCGCCTCTGCCACGAACCCGTTCGCGTCGTGCGGGTACTGCGCGGCGAACCCGCCCAGCTTGTACAGGCGTTCGGTCCAGTTGAGGTCCATCCAGCTGTGGCTGGAGATCACCCCCGGGTACGCCTGCGACTCCAGGAGCTCGAACGCGCTCTTCGCCGCCTTGACGCTCATGTGGTCGACTTCCAGCATCATGTGGCGCTTCATCATGCCGCGAATCGCGTAGTCGCCCAGCTCGGTCAGCCCGCGGGTGTTGCACTGCGCGGACGCCGAGTACGTCGGCAGGTTCACCCCGGCCGGCAGCATCCCCTGCGCCTGCGCGGTCGGCAGCCCGATCGGATTGTCGTGCTGCGGGCCGGTGCACTGCTCGGTGGTCCAGAACGTGCCGGTGGACAGGAACTGCCCGGCGTTCACGGCCACCCCGGTGGTGCCCTCGTCGAACCGCACCCCGCACAGCGCGTTGTCGAACTTGTGGCACAGGAACATGCTGCGCACCCCGAGCGCGTACAACTCGTCCAGCCCGCGGTCGATCGCGGCCCGGTCGCACTGCGGGGCGTCCAGGATCTGCTTGCAGCCGAACGGTTCGGAGGTCTCCACCCCGAGCACCACCGCCAACTTGCCCTGCTCGATCACCGAACGGGCCTGGTCGGAGTCGGTGACGATGCGGAACCAGCCCTTGCCGGGCCCGCCGTACATGGCGTCGATGTACGCCTGGAGTTCGTACGACTTGCGCGCCTCGGTGCGGATGGCGTCCATCTCGTCGCAGCCGCGGTCCTTGTACGGGTAGATCGAGCACAGCAGCCCGTTGGTCACCAGGTCGTTGACCAGCACCCGTTCGCCGCCGCGCCAGGCCCGCTCCACCCAGGCGTAGTAGTCCTGCTGGTGGCTGAGCGAGTCGTGCGCGGGCCAGTCGGCGAAGGTCGGCCAGCCGACCGGGTCGTGGTGGCCGTTCGCGCCGCCGGTGACGTTCTCGAACAGCGCGAGCGAACCGTCCGGGTAGTGCTCCGGACAGTCCTTCAGCGCGTCCGCGGCGCCCTGCGGGGAGAACGCGGCCCCGCAGATCACCCGGCCGCCGAACCCCTCGGCGGACATCAGGTGGTTGTGCGCGTCGACGAAGCCGCGGACGCTGCCGTCGGCGGCGGCGCCGCGGAACGGCTCGCCCGTGACGTTGATCTGCGAGTCCGGCGCCGGACGGGCGGTGGGATTCCACCACCCGTCCGCGGCACGGGCGTTCGGGCCCGGCACGGTGCCGGTGACGAGGGCGGCCGCGAGCAGGAGCAGCGGCAGCAGACGGAGGAGGACGTTCCTGGCGCGATGGTTCCCGATCATGGTCACCTCTTGGGTCGGGGAGGCGGCGGTTTTCCCGAGAATCCCGATCTGTTGACACTCCGTCAATAGATACGACCGGATTACTTACCGGTCAGTACGCGGTGGGGGGTGGGGCGAGGAGGGTGGGCGATTTGTCGATGTATTGCTCTTTCTTGGCATGCGCGCGGGCCCGGCCCCGTGGGGAGGGGGCCGGGCCCGGGCGGGCGGAAGGCGGGTCCGGCCGTCAGGACCGCGAGGGTCGGGGACGGGCCGGACGCGCGACTTCTATCCAGAAGGGGTGGAGCTGAACAAGCATCGGTTTCTCTCCCGAGCGAGGCGGACGCCGCGTGGGACGGCGGCGATGCCCGAACCGTAGGGTGATCGGACCGGTGCCACGACGGGGCGCGCCGCCGACCCGGGGCGCGTCGCCCGAAGGGCCGACGGGCGTTCCGGGGGCGGATTCGCACCGGATCCGACTACCGGCCGGTACGGTCTGGTCCATGACCACAGCCCTCATCACCGGCGCGACCGCCGGCATCGGTGCCGCCTTCGCCGACCGCCTCGCCCGCGACGGCCGCGACCTGGTGCTGGTCGCCAGGGACACCGAGCGCCTGCGGAAGTCCGCCGCCGAACTCACCGCCCGCTACGGCGTCCAGGTCGAGACCCTCGCCGCCGACCTCGCCACCGACACCGGCATCGGCGCCGTCGAGGACCGCCTGCGCGACGACGCCCGGCCCGTCGACCTGCTGATCAACAACGCCGGCTTCGGCAACCGCGGCGCGTACCTGGACGTGCCCGTCCAGGACGAGCTCAACATGCTCAAGGTCCACATCGAGGCCGTCCTGCGCACCACCACGGCCGCCGTCCCCGGGATGCGCGAACGCGGCTTCGGCGGGATCGTCAACGTCGCCTCGGTCGCGGCGTTCGTCCCGCGAGGCACCTACGGCGCGACGAAGGCATGGGTGGTCAACTTCACCCTCGGCATCGCCCGCGACCTGGCCGGCAGCGGAGTGCGCCTCCAGGCGCTCTGCCCCGGCTTCACCCGCACCGAATTCCACGAGCGGGCCGGCATGGGCACCTCCTCCATCCCCGCCTGGGGCTGGCTCACCGCGGAGCGGGTCGTCGACGACTCCCTCCGCGACCTCGCCCGCAACCGGCCGCTGTGCGTCCCCGGCAAGCGCTACAAGGCGGCCGTGACGGCGGCCCGCCTGCTGCCGGTGGGCGGACTGGGGAAGCTCTCGACCACGGCGGGGCGCGACTACCGCAAGCGGTAGCGAGGGGGGTCGCGCTCACGTGCAGGTCATTGTACTGCGTCGCGATCTTGCGGACGTGGTGCCTTCCGCTTCGCCGAGTGATCCGGGTTCACACCTCTGGAGTGAGCCCCCGTGTCGACCGCCCTCGCCCCCGCGTCCCGCACCCGTAACACGCACTCGTCCCCCTCCTCCGAGGGTATGGACAACGCAAGCAGTGGCCTTCCCGGCACCGAGCGCACCGTGTTCGCCCGGCCCCTCCGTGGGGTCCGGGCGATCCGTCTTTCCGTTCTCACCGACGAAACCACCAGCCCGGAGCGTCAGCGCGATTCGTGCGACGCTGCCGCCGCGCAGTTGAACATCGACTTCGGCGAGGGCGAGAACCTGCGCGAGGCGGTCGACCTGGCGGTGTCGGCGAGCAAGACCGCGCCCTGGCAACGCCCCGAGTTGGGCGAGTGGCTCGCCCGCCCCGACGAGTGGGACGTGTTGGTGTGGTGGCGCTTCGACCGGGCGGTGCGGTCGCAGGGCGACATGCACGAACTCGCCACGTGGGCGGCTATCCACGGGAAGATCATCGTGTTCGCCGAGGGTGTCGGCGGCGGCATGCAAACATTCGACTTCCGGGACCCGCTCAACCCGGTCACGCGCATGATGCTCAACCAGTTCGCGTTTGCCGCCGAGATGGAAGCGTGGTCCATCAAAGAGCGCGTCACTGGAGCACACGCCGCGCTGCGGAACATGAACTACCGGCACGCCACCGGCACCCCCGCCTACGGGTACAAAATCGTGCCCATGCCCGCCGAACTCGGCGGTGTCGGTAAGACCCTGGTGCAGGACGAGAGCGCCGTGAAGGTGCTTCTGCGGATCATCAAAGACCTGCTGGACGGGGTGACCATCCAGAAACTCTGCGAGGACCTGGCCGCCGAAGGGGTTCTCACGCCCCGCGACCACTGGGCCCAGCTCAAGGGCAAGGCGACGACCGGCGGGAAGGTCGGCGCGGGGCGCAAGGGGTCGAAGGTGGTGGACAAGTTCCGCTGGACCCGCCATTCCGTCCGGCGCATCCTCACCACGCCCGCGCTGCTCGGCTGGAAGATGCACCGAGGCAACCCCGTCCGCAACGCGCAGGGCGAGCCGATCATGGCCACCGCGGAACCGATCCTCACCCGCGAGGAGTTCGACGTCATCGGCAAGCTGTTCGACGAGAAGCGCGCCACGGGCGGCAACCAGCCCGAAGCGCCGTCGGACGCGTCGAAGCTGCTGCACGTCGCCCTGTGCAACACGTGCGAGGCCCCGATGTACAAGCAGGGCCGGGCGCGCTCCGTGAACCAGGCCGACACCTACCGGTGCAGCAGCAGCGCCAACCACACGCCGTGCGCCGCCCCGACCACCATCCGGGCCGACTGGTTGGAAGAGTGGGTGGAAGCCCGGTTCCTGGACCTCGCCGGCCGGATACCCGTGATGAAGACCCTGATCACGCCCGGCTACGACCCCCAGCGGGAGTTGGACGCCGTGACCGCCGAGTACGAGACGCACCAGGAGCTGAAGGGAGAGCAGCGCTCCCGCGCGGCCCTCAAGGCGTGGGAGCAGCGTCTCGCCGCGCTCGACAACCGGATGGTGGAGCTGGAAGCGACCCCGGCACGGCCGGAGAAGCGGGAGCGGTTCGACACCGGACAGACCATCGCCGACGTGTGGACCGACGCCGACGACGAGACCCGCCGTGGACTGCTGGTCGAAGCAGGGTTCCGGGTCCGCGTCGGCAAGGCCCGTCCGGGCGGGTGGCGGCGACTGGATGAGACACGGCTCCACCTGTCCGTGGTCGGCGAGCTGGACCCGGCGATCGAGTCGTGGATGGGGCTTCGCGACGAACTCGGCATGGGCCCGGACGGCAAGGCTGTGGCGGGCAGCAGGATGCGGATCGGGTCGGCCGTCGGGCTCGCCGCGTAGGGCATCAGCGAGGGTGGGTGGTGACGGGGTGACGGAGGAGACGGCAATTTCAGTTTCTCTATACGCGTGTAAGAGAAACAGGATTTTGCCTCACCAGCGTCACCCCGTCACCACCGCTGGAATCCGTCCCCCTCCTCTACTGCCGGGAGAGGGGAAGGACGACCCGGACGGTGCCGCTCGGCGGGCCGCTGGAATTCGTCCCCCTCCTCTACTTCCGAGAGACGGAGTGCAGGACTACCGCGCACCCCACCGACGGGAACCGGCGGACCGAGTGCCCGCACCCCTCTCTCGCTAGCTCTGCCCGTGCACCACGCACCCCACGTCACCGGGGTGGCCGCAGGGGTCGTGAGGCAGAGCGCGGGGACCGCACACCATCCGATCGTGACCGTCCGCCAGGGCGCCAACGGGGGCGGGTGATGCTGCGGTCCCCACCCGGACCGGCCCGCGCCGGCGAGGGGTACCAGGCCCGTCTAGCCCAAACGGCGAGGCAGCGTGTGTAAGCACGTGTCATCCCGGTTCGAGTCCGGGGGCGGGCACCGTTGCGAAGCGAAATCTTGGCCGGATGACTCGGACCACCAATGTCGTCGTATTCGGCTTGTTGCAGCTCGCTACCACCCTTCCGGACCCGGCAGACAGGGGGCACCGTGCGCTGTATCGACTGCCTCTCACCCCCGACCCACCGGGGCCGCTGCGAAGCTCACCACGGGGCCTACGAAGCCCGCCCGAGTGTCCGCGCACGTCGTCGGCTGCTCGCCCTGGTGATCCGTCGCCACAGCGGCGCTGAACGGCTTCGCCGGCGGGTCGACCGGGACGGCTCCGCGGTGTGCGGGCTGTGCGGCGAGGACGTGCCCGCCGAGCTGGTCGACGTCGACCACCGGCTACCGCTCGCCCACGGCGGCGAGGACACCGACGACAACGTGTGGACGCCGTGCCGGACCTGCCACCGAGGGAAGACGGAACGGGACTTCGCCGAGATGGTCTAGGACGGCGGGAGTTGCCGTCGGCGCTCCACCTCCTTGCGGCGGCGGGCGCGTTCGCGCTGCCACTCCTGCCACAGCTCTTTGCGGTGGACGGAGTTCTGCGGCCAGACGGCCCGGAGCAGTACGGCGAAGCCGGAAATTAGGGTCGCGGGGACAGTAACGACCAGCACAGCCCACCACGGGGCCGTGGACAACAGGTTGAGCACAACAAGCCTTCCGACCGGAAGCGGTCGGCGGGTCACCTACGCAGCTAGTACGGCGCTCCCCAGCGCGCTGCCACGACGCCCGCCCCGGTAAGTGCACACGGGGAAGAAGGAGTTCGGTCCGCGGGGTGTGATCTGTGGTGACTCTTCGATCGGTTCCGGCTGCCATGTGGGTACGTCGGCGGTACGGGTTCGGGCCAGCGCGCCGGACAGCAGTCGCAGCAGGGCTCGGACCAGGAAGCGCAACAGGCACGCAATCAGTTCTGCGAGCGCGGCGAGGAATTCCCGAGCGGCGGCGCGTCGCTCTGTCGCCGTCTGTGCGTGGCGCAGTCCATCGACTGCAATGTTCAGCTGGCGCCTTGCAGGGTGTGAGACCTCTTTGAGATCGACAATAAGATTGCCGAATTGAATGTCAGGAAGGCGGTAGGGCCCTGTCGGATCAGGGTCTAACCGTGCGTCGCCCGCTCCCCATCGTCCCGTCGCAAGAATCTCTGCGAACTGCTTGACGCGCTCCGGGTTGACCTGCCTGGGCGGACCTTCTGGAGCCCAACGCCCTAGCGTGGCCATGGCGTTTGAAACTAGCCCGGACAGTGCCTCGTGTCCCATTTTCACCCCCTCGGCCTTGAGCAACAGCAGGAGTCTAGCGCCGCCGTGCGACAGGACATTTTCGGCTGAACCGGAGGTAGCTCCGTACACCGGAAGACCCGCCCCCGTGCTCGCCCCCGGGCGCCCGAGCTGACCGCCCGGGGCCTGACTGCCTGCTCGGCTACTTCGGCGCCCACCACGCCGCGAGGATGCCACCGCCAGCTGTGACTGCGGTGATGAGCCACGTAGGGATGCGCTGGATGGTCAAGTGCAGCCCATGGCAGCGGAGTTCGAACTGTGGGCGCTGGCTTTCGTGGAGTGTTCGTCGCGTCATGCGGCCAAGTTGAGCAGGTATCCGCCGGTAGCCGCTTCACGTCCACCACCGAAAAGTGACCGCCTTACCACGAACGAGTGAAAGTCGGGCATGCGAACCCCACTACCTTGTTGACGGAGGCGCCCCCATGCTCAGACGACCCCGGCCCCCTTGCTCGGCGCCCGGGTGCCCCGAGCTGACTGCCCGCGGTGGTCGTTGTGCCGCTCTCACGAGCGGGAAGTCGAGGCGCTGCGGGGGAGTTCTGCTGCACGGGGCTACGACACCCGGGGCAGCGCATCCGGAAGGCGCACCTGTACCGCAATCCCTGGTGCGTGCCGTGCGGCAAGTCCGCCACTGTGGCGGACCACTTCCCCGCGAGCCGGCGAGAGCTGGTGGCACAGGGCGCGCCCGCCCCGGACGCGCCGAACAGGCTTCGACCGCTGTGCACTCTCTGCCACAACAGGGAGACCGCCGCCCGGCAACCGGGTGGCTGGGCTACGGCGAATGCCAAGCCCGTACGTCGTTGACCTGCGATTTTACCAGGGGGGACTCCCCTCCCATCCCGCCATTGACCGGCAGGGAGGGGGGAAACTCCGATGGCTAATACAACCATTCTTGCGGGGCGCTAGCGGCCCAACTCGCTTTCCATGTCCGGAAGTTGAGGTAATCGCTAAAGGCTCGCTTCGCCTTCGCGCGTCGTAACCGAGCGGTGAAGACGACATATGGGGACTGAACTCCCCACCCTGCAAAGAGAATCAGGAGAAACACTGCCATGGCACTCACCCTTGCCGAGTCCGCGAAGCTCTCGACGGACAACCTTCAGCGCGGCGTGGTCGAGACCTTCGTCCAGGAGTCACCGATCCTCGACCGGCTGCCGCTGATCCAGTTCGAGGGCACCGCGTTCCGCTACAACGAGGAGGCCGCCCTTCCCGGGGTGTCGTTCCGTGCGGTCAACGAGGCGTACCCGGAGAGCGTGGGTGCGGTCAGCCCGCGTATCGAGACTCTGGCGATCCTCGGCGGCGACAGTGACGTCGACAAGTTCATCGTCAAGACTCGCGGCAACATCAACGACCAGCGCGCGATCCAGGAGACCCTGAAGGTCAAGGCCGCGTCGGTCCACTTCTCCGACCAGTTCTTCAACGGTGACACGCAGGTGAACCCGCTCGGCTTCGACGGTCTGCGCAAGCGCCTGATCGGCCGCCAGGTCCTGGACGCCAAGGGGGCCGGGCCCGTCTCCGGCGGCTACGACTTCTTCGACGCCCTGGACGCGCTGACCGCGCAGGTGCAGGGGATCACCAGCCAGAACGGCGCGCTGTACATGAACGCCGCGATCATCGCGAAGATCCGTTCCGGGTTCCGCCGGCTCGGCGGCTCCGAGCTGCTGACCGCACAGATCCACGGAAGTCACCATGTGGAACGGCATCCCCATGCTCGACCCCGGCCAGAAGCTCGACGGCACCGACGTCCTCCCGCTCACCACGGGTACGGGTGGCAAGGAAACCGGTGACATATACGCCGTCCGGTTCGGCAGCTCCGACGCGGACGGGGGAGTCACCGGTCTGACCAACGGTGGCATTCAGGTGACCGACCTTGGCGAGGCCCACGACAAGCCGGTGTTCCGGACCCGGATCGAGTTCTATTGCGGTATCGCGCTGTTCGGTGGCAAGGCCGCCGCCCGCCTGATGAACGTCCTCGCCGGCTGACCCCGCAACGCGCAACAACGGCCCCGCCTTGTCCTCCCCTTGCGGGTGGTCGAGGCGGGGCCTTTGTCGTTTCCGGGGGCTTCTGGCAGGGCAGCTACGCGGCGAGGTGCACCGGAACCAGCGTCCGAGCCCGTTCGTACAGGTTGCGTGCGTACTCGTTCCGAGGATGCGCAGCCAGCAGCCCCATCATGATCCGCACCCGGTCGTCCGCGCGTCCGCTCTGGACCTTCGGGTAGTCGTCCAGAGCAAGGTGCCACGTGCGGCATGCTTCCTCCAGATGACCGAGCTGGAGTTGCCGTTCCGCCAGAGTGGCACGGTGACGGACACGGCCGCGCTGGTAGACGGAGTAGCGCAGTCGGTCAGATTCGAGCATCGCCGCAACGGAACCACTTACGTCCTTGATGGCGTAACGGACTTGCGCTACGTGGTAGTTGAGCGAACTCGGATCGTATGATCCGAACGCTCTGCTCTCCGACTCCGCGACGTCCATTGCCCGTTCTGCGTCTGCGAGGTGGCGAAGTGCCGTGTTGGTGTCGCCCGAAACTGCGGCTGAATGCGCCTGCTGACCGGCGAGGAACGCCCGCATCCTCGGGCCCGCCACGGGAGACGCCGCAGCAGCAGCGTCGGCAAGTTGCATCGCCCGTCGCCCGTGCCCAAGGTCGACCGCTTGCACGCTCATCCCACGGAGGGTGGTGCAGTAGGTCAAGTGATCTTCGGCGACCCCGGCGAGTTCAAGTGCCTTGACGTAGTACTGCTGCGCGAGGCCGTGCAGCCCTTCGTCAACCGCCATGTATCCCGTCAGATAACACAGGTCGCTGGCGGCAGACATCATCGCCTTCCGCACGGCGTCCGGGGCTTCGGCGCGAAGGTACGGCCCCACGGTATTGACCAGGTAGCTGGCTGCCATCGGGCGTGCGGCCCGTCCGCCGAACTCGTCGTCAATGCTGCTGAGACGCTCGGTCATTGCTATGACGGATGCCACCTCGGGCATCCCTATCCGGATGGTCTGGCCGCGCTGGATGGACTCAGCTCGGGCAAGAACGTCTTGCCAGCCGGGAACGGTCAGCGCGACGGCGAACAGGCTTGCGCCGAGCACTCCACGGCGCGAGGGGTCCATGTCCTGCCTCCCCAGTTCGATCAACCCTTCGACAGTACCTGTAAGGGCGGGTTGGTCGGCGGGTGGCGGGAAGCCCGCTTCTGCGTGGGTCACGAGTCGGCCGAGCCGGCGAGTCAGGGCTTCGAGGATCGCAGTCTGGGCCGGGGGCTCGGGAACCGTCCCGCCGAGCCACTGGGAGACGGAGGGTTGGCTGTATGTCGTCGGTCGGCCGTTCTCAGTGCCGACCGCGTTCACGGCCCGCGCAAACGCGCTTTGTGTGTACTGACTGTCAGTCAAGAGCGCTGCTAGTAAACGGTTTGGCTTCCGTTCTGCCATGGGTGGGACTTCCCGCTCTTATGGGTCTTATATCTCCCGACACCTGCGAGCCTAGCGCGCAGCGTGGTCGTGCGGTTGCGTAGAGCCAAGGAGCTAACCAGCAACCAAGGGGCCATCGTGGCAAACCGCATGCTGCGCGGGATCGTCAAGGAACGGCGCAGGGAGGCAATCGAGGCGGGCGAAGCCTTGCGCGAAGTCTTCGAGGAGATCGGCGTTCCGCTCCCGGGGCTCACCATCGACCCGCGGGAACCGGTCACGGGTGATGTGCGAGTGAGTCCGGGGCGAATCGCGGCGAACGACGTGCTGATGGTCGTTGGCGTGCTGAGGGATGGGCTCGCCGCCCGCGATGCCGCGGTCAACTCGGTCACTCCGATGCCCTGTCCCAAGGTCGGTGACTTGGTGGTGGACACGGCGGCGGGCCGGTGCGGGACGTTCCAGGACGTGGACGGCGACCGGTGGCGTCTCGCCCCGGTGTTCGGCGACGGCGAGCCGTGGACGGCCGACCCGCATACGGTGCGGAGCGCGACCCTCAACGAACTGGTGCGGGTGGGCATGACGGCAAAGGTCAGCCACCACCAGAAGGCGGGGTAAACCGTGACGCGCTTGACGGCTGTGACGGGCGTAGTGGCGCTCGGCTCCGCCGTGTCGGCGGGTGGGGCGCTCGCCTTCGCCATGCTGGCACCGGATGACGGGGTGCGGTGGGTGGCGTGCTTCGTCGCCCTGGCGGTCGCGATGGTCGGTTGCTCATTCGGCCCGGACTGGTTCGAGTCGTGGCAGCGCCGCAGACGGGCCCGCACCGGCGCCCCGAGCCGCTGACTCCGAAGCGTCGTTCACAGATTCCCGCCAACGCCAGTCGCCACCTTCACAGACACCGCCCTACCCAACGGGCGGTGCCGGTTTCGGCGTCGGACAGCCGAGATCGGCAATCCCGCCCCGGGCGTACAGCACCAACCCCCGCGCCCGGGGCGGTCATCAATCGCCAACTCGATTCATGGGGTGGGAAGTTGAACGGTTCGAAGTTCGCCACCGAGGAGAAGGCCAACGCCGGCTATCTGGACGTGGCCGCGAACGCTCACGGCGAGGAAAAGGGACTGCTGACCTACCAGGCGTTGCAGCGGATCGACACGGAGCGCCCGCGTGTGGTCGAGATCGGCCCCGGAGGCGGCTCCGCCGTGGACTACCTTGCCTCGCGGCTCGCCACGGACAGCAGGGGCGGAACGGTGGATCTCACGCTGGTCGAAGTTCCCGGAGTGCAGTCCGCGACGTTGGCGGATGCCATGGTGAAGTACCGGAAGTCCGGCGGTCCGGTGGAGTTGATGGCTGGGTTCGCACAGGATCTCGGGTCGCTGCTTTCCGAGCCGGTGGACGTGATCTCGGCGTCCGCGCTGATGCACGAGGTGTACAGCTACGGCGGCGGGTACGGCGGACTTCACGACGTGATACGGACCCTGCCGACCGTGCTCCGGCCGGGGGGCCTCTTCGCGTACCGCGACGTGTACGCCGTCGACGCCGAGTCGCTGCACGTCCGGGTAACTCAGACATACGACCGGCGACCGTGGACCCAGTTCCTGCGCATGTTCCTGCCCTTGTACCTCAGCGACGGAACGCACCCCTACCACGGTGCCCACGACGAAGTGGTGATCCGGCAGGACTCCCGACTTGCGCCACTGCGGGACATCGCCCCCGACCGCCCCGTGATCGTCGGCGCCCCGGTGGGGGTCTGCCGCGAGGTTCAGCGGCACTTCATCACGATGCGCGACTGTGCGTGGCGGTCCGGTGTGCTCGGCTTCTCGCCCTACCTCGACGGCCAGTTGGCGGCCGACTGGAACAGCCGGCGCGCCGGACACAAGCAGGTGCACTACCGACTGACGGAAAGCCGCCTGTCCGAGTCGCAGCGCGGCATGATGCTGGCGCTCAGCGAGCCGTTCGGAGACCACCTGACGGTGGACGGCGACGTCTTCGACATGTGCTCGGACATTGCCCTGTCCCGCTTCCTGGCGCTTGCCGAAGCTGGCGACGACCAGTGCCGCCCGGTATGGGAGGCGTGGTGCGTCCGTGAAGGTCGAGAGACGTACGCCTACCTGACGCTGGACGCGCTGCTGTCCGCGGTCGCCGTCAGCTCCACGGAATCGACCGGCAGCGACCCGACCATCCTCATGCCGGTGCACGTGTCGGACGTGACGCGCCGCAATCGCACCTACTACAACCGGTACTTGCAGCGCACCCTGTCCAATCCGCTGCGCGACGCCAAACAGCTCGTGCTTTTCTCGAACATTCGGCTGTCCGACACGGACCGGCTCCAGTCGGCGATGGACGCCATGCAGCGATGGTGCAGCCGCTCCACGCTGGCTCGCGTGTACTCGGCGGCCAGTACGGCAGGATGACGGCATGTCAGATTTGACGGAGATCGAGCGCAAGCGGGAACTCCCCGACCGGCAGGCACTGGCGGAACTGCTGATCGAACTCGGCTACACGGCCGACGCGCCCGTGACGGAGGTGGACACCTACTACAGCCGACCGGACGTGGACTACATGGCGACAGTCGAGTGCCTGCGGGTCCGCCGCCGAGACGGTGCCGCGGAGGTGACGTACAAGCCCGCGTCCACCGGGACCACGCACAGCGCGGACGACGTGGTGTCCAAGACCGAGACGAACGTGATCCTCGCCGAAGCCGACCAGGCTGCCGCAGCCGAACGGCTGCTCGCCAACATCGGCATGCGTGAGCTGGTGCGTGTGGTGAAGACCCGGGTCACCTACCGGCACCCCGACCTGCCGGGCGTGACCGTGAACATCGACACCGTCGGCGGGGCCGGGGTGTTCGTGGAAACGGAAGTCCTTCGGGACACCGCCGCCGGCGCGGTCGAGCTGATCGGAGAGGTGGAGAAGTCGTTGGGGATCTTCGGGAACTCGACAGTCTCCCTCCCGTACCGCGATCTGGTCATGCGGGCGGGAAGCTGACTTCGGCCCCGATGCTCTGCGCGTGGGGCGCGTCCGCATGAGCAGTAGCGGGCGGGGCCTACGTGTCTGCCCTCGCCGCTAGCCGGGAGCGCAGACCACTCTCCTACGCCCCGTCCCGCCGGTGAACTTCGGCAGGGCGGGGCTCGCTGCTGCCCCGGGCTGCCACGTACGTGCCGCGCTGGGGCACGGTGTAGACCCACCCCTCTTCCCGGAGATACCGGACGGCATTCCGGGCTGTCTCACGGGCGACCCCGAAGCGCTGCGTAAGTGCGGACTCTGACGGGATCTTCCTGTCGGCAGCCAGCGCGTTGCGCTCAATGTCGGCGATGATCAACGCCGCAATCTGCCGGTAGACCGGAGTAGGCGCGTCGTGGTCGATCTCGGGTTGGTCCATGACTTCAAGCGTAGACAGCCACAGTTGTCCACCTTTGGTTCTATACGTCTATAGGCGTCGATAGACGTAGGTAGACAAGTTGAGTACGGTCGGGGGCGACAAAGCCCCGGTAACCGGTCCTACGCGGTTACCAGGGCAAGAGCCGAAGTCCCCGGGAGGACTCCGACATGACCGACCCTATCGGGTGGACGCTGTGCACGTTCCTGCCCCTACTACTGGCCAGCGTCGTGGCCTTGACGCTGTCCGGCGTCACCGACGAACCGACAGGCGCACCCCAAGAGCCCTTCCGCGTCGACGTCGCGGGGAACCGGCTCCCGAGCTGGGCCACCTATGACCGGCCCGTCGATATGGACGCACGCCGAAGGCAGGCCATGTTCGACGCACACAGCAGGACGGTTGCAGAACGGTTGGCGCGGGAGCAGCACAGGGCCGTTCTCCGGGCACAGGTTGAGAACCTGTCCCGCCATCGCGCCGAGCTGTTTGCCACCGCGTACGAACTCCCCGATCTGGCCGGGTTCGAGCACGACCTACGCCGCACCGCCTAGTGCGACCCGAGCCCCGTCCGGCATCGTCCGGACGGGGCTTCCGCTTGTCAGGGTTGGGCACTCTCACCACTTTCAAGGGTGTAGGGTCCACCCCCGCGCCCCTGTCGGTGCTCTCCTTGGTTGTGTGCTTCCGCTTGCGGAAATATCACGTTCGGCAAAAAGGTTAGGTTTGCTAATGGTGAGTGAAGCTCGTTAAGCTCGCCATGCCCTGTCCGCCGACCGTCTGGAGGTCTCCGTGCGATTGAACCGGATCGACTGGGAGCCGCCCGAGGGGGCGGAGAAGCAGCCGGCCCAGGTGCGGCGGATCGTGGGGCTGTTCAGGCCGTACGCCGGGCGGCTGGCCGTGGTGGGGCTGTTGGTGGCGGCGTCGGCCGTGGTGTCGGTGGTGACGCCGTTCCTGTTGCGGGCGGTGCTGGACGTCGCGATTCCCGAGCGGCGGACGGGCCTGCTGACGCTGCTCGCCCTCGGGATGATCGCGGCGGCCGTCATCACCAGCGTCCTCAACGTCCTGCAGACGCTGATCTCCACCACCGTGGGCCAGCGCGTCATGCACGACCTGCGGACGTCCGTCTACCGGCACCTGCAGCGGATGTCGCTGGCGTTCTTCACCCGGACCCGCACCGGCGAGGTGCAGTCGCGGATCGCCAACGACATCGGCGGGATGCAGGCCACCGTGACCGGCACCGCCACGTCGCTGGTGTCGAACCTGACGGCGGTGATCGCCAGCGTGGTCGCCATGGTCGCCCTGGACTGGCGGCTGACGATCGTCTCGCTGCTGCTGCTCCCGGTGTTCGTGTGGATCAGCCGCCGGGTCGGCCGGGAGCGGAAGAAGATCACCGGGGAGCGGCAGCGGCAGCTCGCCAAGCTGTCGTCCGCAGTGCAGGAGTCGCTGTCCGTCAGCGGCATCCTGCTCGGTCGCACGATGGGGCGTTCCGCCTCGCTGACCAAGGAGTTCGCGGATCAGTCGGACGAGCTGGCGGCCCTGGAGGTGCGCTCCAGCATGGCGGGCCGGTGGCGGATGTCGACCATCGGGATCGTGATGGCCGCGATGCCCGCGCTGATCTACTGGGCGGCCGGCCTGGCCACCTCGGCGGGGGCGCCGATCGTCTCGCTGGGCACCCTGGTCGCGTTCGTGTCGCTGCAGCAGGGGCTGTTCCGGCCCACCGTGAGCCTGCTCTCCACGGGTGTGGACGTGCAGACCTCGCTGGCGCTGTTCCAGCGGATCTTCGAGTACCTGGACCTGCCGGTGGAGATCGACGAACCCGAGCGGCCGGTCCACCTGGAGCGGATCCGGGGCGACGTGCGCTTCGAGGACGTCGAGTTCCACTACCGGGCCGACCAGGACCGTCCCACGCTGGCCGCGATCGACCTGACCGTGCCGGCCGGCGGCTCGCTCGCGGTGGTGGGCGAGACGGGGTCGGGGAAGTCGACGCTGTCGTACCTGGTGCCGCGGCTGTACGACGTCACCGGCGGGCGGGTCCTGATCGACGGGGTGGACGTGCGGGAGCTGTCGTTCGAGACGCTGGCCCGGGCGGTCGGGGTGGTCTCGCAGGAGACCTACCTGTTCCACGCGTCGGTCGCCGAGAACCTGCGCTTCGCCAAGCCCGAGGCCACCGACGAGGAGCTGGTCGCGGCCGCGAAGGCCGCCCAGATCCACGACATGATCGCCGAACTGCCGGACGGCTACGACACCGTGGTCGGCGAGCGCGGCTACCGCTTCTCCGGCGGCGAGAAGCAGCGCCTGGCGATCGCCCGGACGGTGCTGCGCAACCCGCCGGTGCTGATCCTGGACGAGGCCACCAGCGCGCTGGACAACCAGACCGAACTCGCGGTGCAGCAGGCGCTGGACGCGCTCGCCGAGGGCCGCACCACGATCACCATCGCGCACCGGCTGTCCACCGTCCGGGACGCCGACCAGATCGCCGTCCTGGACCGCGGCACGATCGCCGAACTCGGCGCCCACGACCAGCTGCTGGCCCGCGGCGGCCGCTACGCGGCGCTGCTCGACCGGGAGGCGTTGCAGCCGGCGGTAGCCTGAGGGCGGTCAGGCCGCCTTCGGGGACTCGTTGTACTGGTCGGCGAGTTCCTGCCCGGACAGGGCCTGGATGGCGGCCATCACCTCGTCGGTGACCTGGCGGCGGGCCTTCGCGGAGCGGGCCTGGCCGTGCAGGGCGTCGAAGTGCAGCGGTTCGCCGAACCGGACGGTGATCCTCCGCAGGCGCGGAATGCGCTTTCCGACCGGGAGGATGTGCTCCGGGCCCTCCAGTGCGACCGGAATGACCGGGACGCCGGCGGTCAGCGCCAGCCAGGCGACGCCGGTCTTGCCGCGGTACAGGCGGCCGTCCAGCGAACGGGTGCCCTCCGGGTAGATGCCGAACGCCCGGCCGGAGTCGAGGATCTCCAGCCCCTCCTCCAGCGACGCGGTGGCCGCCCGGACGCTGCCGCGCTCCACCGGGACGGCGTTGATCACATGGGTGAAGAAGTACCGGGATATCGCGCCCTTGAGGCCCGTGCCGGTGAAGTACTCGGCCTTCGCCAGGAAGAACACCTGACGCGGCGCGGCCAGCGGGATCACCACGCTGTCCACGAACGACAGGTGATTGCTCGCCAGGATCACCCCGCCCTTGCGCGGCACGTTCTCCAGGCCCTCGATGGTCGGCCGGTAGACCGCCCGCGCGAGCGGCTTGAGCACGAGCTTGGTGACGAGGTCGATCAACTGGCCCTCCCTGGCCGCGAGTTCGGACCGGCCGCAGCCCAAGGGCGCAGCCCGCCGAGGGGCGAGGCGCGCGGCTCGGACGGAGGTCGGACCACTGGGTTCGAACGGCAGACTACGACATCGCCCCTGCCGCCCGTCCAGCTCCCGTCGCCATCGCGCCACTGCGATCCTCGTCACGCCCACCTGGTGGGAAAGCGCCCTCTCACCAGGTGAGACGGGTCGGTGTCCGCCGGGTCTACTTGCGGACCGGGAAGATCCGGCTGACCACCCGCTCGGCGGCCCGGCCGTCGTCCCACGGGCAGAACCGCTCCCGGAAGCGCTGCCGGGCGGCCGGCTCCGGGTCGCCCGCGAGCAGCGCCTCGGTCAGCGCGTCCTGCTCGGTGGCGACCGCGCCCGGGGGCTCCTTCATCAGGTCGAAGTAGACGCCCCGGACCTGCTGGTACTCCTCCCAGTCGGGGGCGTACACGGCGATCGGACGGTCCAGCACCGCGTAGTCGAACATCATCGACGAGTAGTCGGTGACCAGGGTGTCCGCCGCCAGGTACAGGTCCTCCACCGACGGGTGCTCGGAGACGTCCAGCAGCCGGGCCGAGCCGGGGCGGGCCGTCAGGTCGCCCGCGCCGCCGTCGTGGAAGTAGTGGGTGCGCACCATCACCGTCCAGCCGGTGCCCAGCCGCTCGGCCAGCGCCGGCAGGTCCAGCAGCGGCAGGTAGCCGCCCCGGGCCTCGCGGTGGGTCGGCGCGTACAGCGCGGTGCGCTGCCCCGGGGCGATGCCCAGTTCGCGGCGGACCCGCGCGCACTCGTCCGTGGTGGCGTGCACCAGGCGGTCGTTGCGGGGGTAGCCGGTGTCCAGGATCTGGTAGGTGCCGGGGAAGGCGCGGGCGAAGTGCTCGCTGGTGTGCGGGTTCGGCGACACCAGGTAGTCCCAGCGCGCCACCGCCTCCTTCAGCCGCTCGAAGTCCATCCCGTCCGCCGCGACCGGGTGGTCCTGCAGGTCCATCCCCATCGCCTTCAGCGGCGTGCCGTGCTGGGTCTGCACGTGCACCGTGCCGGTCCGCTTCGCCATCGTGTGCGGGAAGTTGACGTTGTTGACGAAGTACTTGGCGGTGCCCATCGCCTTCAGGTACGCCGGGGTGTTGACGATCACGTACGGCACCCCCTCGGGCAGCGTCGCGGCCCGCGCCGCGTTCTCCACCACCCACACGCCGCGCACCTGCGGGGCCAGCTCCCGGGCCTTCTCGTAGATCGCCGCCGGGTTGCAGGCGTACCCGCGGTGCCAGTACGCGGCGTACACCGCCAGGTGCTCGTCTATCGGCAGCCGCCGGAACGCGTTGTACGCGGTGAAGCGGGCGCCGCTGCGCACGGCCTTCTTCACTCCGGGCGCGACCGCCCTGGTGCCGCGCTTGACGGCGCTCGGCAGCTTGCCGCCGCGGCGCAGTTCGGCGTAGGCGCGACGGGAGCCGCGGGCGGCCAGCCGGTACTGGATGCCGCGCACGCCGGCCGGGAAGCGGTAGCCGTCCGGGCGGTGCTTCGCGAAGTGCCCGGTGATCCGGGCGAAGAACTCGGCGCGCAGCTCGACCGGGACGAGCCCCGGGGTGTCGTAGATGGTGAGGGCCTGCTTGACGGTGCGGTCGAAGACCAGGGTGCGCAGCCGGTTCGCCCGCTCGTTCCGGTCCAGGAAGGCGAAGATCGCGTCGTACTGGGCGAAGGCGTCGGCGTGCTTGGGGGAGGAGGTGGCGGTGATCGCGCCGGGGCGGCCGCGCCGGTAGCGGTAGCAGGGTCGGTCGAGGTAGACCAGCCGGTCGGCGGCCAGCAGCAGCGGGTAGGTGACGGAGATGTCCTCGTAGTAGCCGCGGCCGAAGTGCACGTCGAGGTCGAGCAGGTACTGCCGGCGCATCACCTTGTTCCACACCGCGAGCACCGAGTTGAACAGCGCCGGGTGCTCGGCGGCGGTGCAGCCGGAGACCAGCGGGGAGCCGGCCAGCACGTGCCGCCAGGGGTTCGGCTCCTCGCCGCCGTCGTGGTAGACGTGCGTGAAGTCGGTGAGCAATACGTCGGCGGGCAGGTCGCGGGTGGTCTCGGCGCGCAGCTCGGCGAGGATCGCGTCGATGGTGCCCTCGGGCAGCCAGTCGTCGCTGTCGACGAACCAGACGTAGGTGCCGGTGGCCTCGGCCAGGCCGGCGGTGCGGGCACCGCCCAGGCCCTGGTTCTCGGCGAGGTGCAGGACCCGCATCCGGGGGTCGGTGGCGGCGTGCGCGTCCAGCAGGGCGCCGCTGCGGTCGGGGGAGCGGTCGTCCACCGCGATCAGTTCGACCTCGCCGGGGGCGGCGCCGTCGGCCCGGAGCGACTCCAGGCACTGCGGCAGGAAGCGCTCCACGCCGTGGACGGGCAGGACGATGCTGAGCAGGGGTGGCACGTGCGTTCACTCCGCGAGGGGATGGGGTGGCTGCGGCGGATCCGCCCGGTCCCCGCCCACTCTACCGAGCGCCTACGGGCAGGCCTCGGGCGCGGCCGGAGCCGCGGCACCCCGGGCGCAGGTGGTCGGGGTGTCCGGGGTGCCGCGGACGGTGCACAGCGCTCACCGGCAGGAAACGCGACCGCCGGTGCCGCGCCGTGTCAGCGGCGGCACCGGCAGTCCGGTTGGCGATCCGACCGACCCTCAACGGTCGACCGCCGGTCCGTGCACCACGTCGGAGTCGGGCCGCCGCAGCGTCGAGACGGCCGGAAGTGACTCGCTGTGGTGCCGGAAGCTTGCCAGGTGATGACCAGGTGATTCGTTCATACTCGAACTCATCCGGCCGGGTGAAGGCGAGTATGACCCGTGATCCCTTGCCCATGGAAATATTGCTTGGAGGTTCTCGCGGCGTCAATCCCTCGTATGTGTTCAATTTCTGAACTCTTGGTGCCGGGGCGCGGCACCTGCGGGGGGCCGCGGGCCCGGGGGCCGGCGGGGGTCGAACCGGCGTCAGGGCGGCGGACGTTCGTGCGCCGGGCGCACCGGGAGGCCGCGGTGCGCCTGTGAACGCCCCAGGCCGCTGCGGCGTCTGACGCCCGGTCATGCTTGGATGGTGCACCATCAACCGATGCGCAGTCGTGACCGGGAGCACCGTACTCGGGTGGAGCGTCAGTTCCGTTCGCACGATACGGTGGCAGAACACCAGGACGGTTGTGTGAAGGCCGTCATAGCCGGATAGTCTTCGCCTCACGGCCCTGGCGCCTCGTAGGGGTGGGAAACAGATGGAACAGATTCAAGTGCGGACGCGGCCCCGGGTGCCCGCGATCCAGTGCGGTGTCGGCGCGACCGGCCGCCGGATCGACCGGCACCTCGCGGTGCTCGGCGCCCCCGCGCTCTCGACGGTGGACACGGCGGAAGCGCTCGGCCTGATAAGGGAACTGACGCCGCGTGGACCCAGCGTCCCCGTCGCGGTGCCCCGGCGCTCTGTGCGGGTGTCGCTGATGGCTCCGCTGCGTCGGCTCAAGCGGAGCATGTTCGGCAGCCGCGGCTGAGCGCACCGACGTGAGGACGGGCGGACCTCCGCTCGTCGGCACGAACCCGACGGACCGTGGGCCCGTCGGGCCTTCGGCGTGTCCGGGGGCGGAAGGCCCAGCCATGGCGCGCAGTTGCGATGCGCTGGCGCGCCCTGGCGGGCGGCCTTGCGGTCGGGTGGCGTTCGGCGAACACCCCTTCGGGACGGGCCGCAAGATCGGCCAGGATGGCCCCATGTCCGACACCTTCCACACCACCACACTCGACATCACCACCGGCCGCAGGGAAGTCGCCCTCGACGTCACCGACCGCTGCCACGACTTCCTCCGGGACGTGGCCGGCGGACGCGACGGCCTGCTGAACGTCTTCGTCCCGCACGCCACCGCCGGCATCGCCGTCATCGAGACCGGCTCCGGCAGCGACGACGACCTGCTCACCACCCTGCGCGCACTGCTGCCCGCCGACGACCGCTGGCGCCACCGCCACGGAAGCCCCGGCCACGGCCGCGACCACGTGCTGCCCGGGCTGGTCGCCCCGCACGCCACCCTGCCGGTGGTGGGCGGCCGACTCGCGCTCGGCATCTGGCAGTCCGTGGTGCTGGTCGACACCAACAGCGACAACCCCGGACGCACCCTGCGGCTGTCCTTCCTCGGCTGAGCCGACCCGTCCTCCCCGCGCACCTGTTGCACCGGGCCCCCGAGAGTGGGGGCGGGGCCCGGCCGGCAGGGGACGTACCCTGGAGGCATGGCAGAGGAGCAGCCGGACACCGACAGCGCGGAGCAGGTCTGCGAGGTGTCCGCCGACCCGGAGCAGGCCCGACGCGGACTGCTGCCCGGCGGGCCCGGGGAACGCGCCGCATGCGTGATCTGCGGCGAGCGGACCGAGTACCCGGCCGCGACGCCCGGCGCCACCCTCTGCCCCGTCTGCACCTGGCAGCAGGCCCAGCGCGGCGCATGCTCCGGCTGACGGCGGCCCACCTCCGATGACCGTGATCGCGCCGAGCGCCGGGCTGCTGGAACGCCCGCACGCCACCCTCGCGTTCGAGATCACCGGCGCCGGCGGGCGGCTCGCCGTGCACGCGCACGGCTCGCTCTCCAGCCGGGCCCACGAACGACGCTCCGGCCTGTTCGACTGGGCGCCGCTGACCGGGACCCACCGCCTGGCCCGCTACGACGCGCGCGGCCACGGACTCTCCACCGGCCGGCCGGTGGCCGAGGACTACAGCTACCCGGCGCTCGCCGCCGACCTGCTCGCGCTGTGCGACCACCTCTCGCCGGCCGCCCCCGTGAGCGTGCTCGGCGCATCCATGGGCGCCGCCACCGTGCTGTGGGCCGCGCTCGCCCGACCCGAGCGGTTCGACCGCCTGGTGCTGGCGATCCCCGCCGTCGCCTGGGAGGCCCGCGAGGCGCGCCGGGGCAGCCTGCGGGCCGCCGCGACGATGGTGGAACGGCGCGGGACGGGCATGCTCAGGGCCGCCGCGAAGATCGGCGGGCCGCCCGCCGTGCTCGCCGAAGCCCCGTACTACGCCACCGAGTTCGACGCCGCCGAGGCCCTCGTCCCGTCCGTCCTGCGGGCCGCCGCCGAAGCCGACCTCCCCACCCCCGACCGGCTCCGCGAGCTGCCCCACCCCACCCTGGTCCTCAGCTGGCCCACCGACCCCGTCCACCCGCCGGCCACCGCCCGCACCCTCGCCGCCCGCCTTCCGAACGCCCGCCTCCACGAAGCGGAATCCCTCGCCGACGTCCGCACCTGGGGCCGCCTCGCCGCCGACTTCCTGGCGGCGTCCCGCGGCTGAGCCCGAGGGGGTCAGGTGTCGGCGTTGGTGGTGTGGTGGGCGGTGGAGCCGTGGCGGTGCTTGCGGATGAGGAGTTGGGCGGGGATACGGGTGCGGAGATCGGCGACGTGGCTGACGATGCCGACGGCGCGGTCGCGTTCGCGCAGGGAGTCGAGGACGTCCATGACCTCCTCGAGGGTGTTCTCGTCGAGGGTGCCGAAGCCCTCGTCGATGAAGAGGGTGTCCAGGGGCATGCCGCCGGCCTCGTCGGTGACGACGTCGGCGAGGCCGAGGGCGAGGGCCAGCGAGGCGAAGAAGGACTCGCCGCCGGAGAGGGTGGCGGTGTCGCGTTCGCGGCCGGTCCAGGCGTCGACGACGTGCAGGGACAGGCCGGAGCGCTTGGTGCCGGAGACCAGGCCGTCGCTGTGGACCAGGGTGTAGCGGCCGCCGGACATCTTCAGCAGGCGCTGACTGGCCGCCGCCGCGACCTGCTCCAGGCGGGCGGCCAGCACGTAGGACTCCAGGCGCATCCGCAGGGCGTTCTCGGCGGGCGCGCCCGCGAGCAGCGCGGCGAGGCGGCTGATCCGGGCGTACGCGTCGAGGACGGGCGCGAAGGCGTCGGCGAGGACGGTCAGCGCGTCGGCGATCCGGGCCAGCGCCGTGACCCGGTCGGCGGCGGTGCGGTGCGCGGTGTCGGCGGCGCGCAGGACGGCGGTGGCGTGCTCCTCGGCGGCGTGCGCCGACTCGGCGTCTGCGGGCGGGAGTTCGGCCGCCGCCCGCAGGTCCGGGTCGGCGCGGCGGGCCGCGGCCTGCTCCAGCGCGGCGTCCAGCTGCTCGAAGTGCCGCTGGAGCGAGACGCGTCGCTGGGCGGGGAGTTCGGCGTCGGCGAGTTCCGGCAGGCCGGCGAAGCCCGCGTCGGCGGCGGCCTTCGCCAGGGCGTCGGTGGCGTCGTCGAGCCGGGCGGTGGTCTCGGCGGTGGTGCGGGCCGAGTCGAGGACGGTCGTGACGGCGGCGGCGAGGGCGTCCACCGCGGCGGCGCGGGCCGCGACCGACGGCGCGTCGCCCCGGGCGGCGGCGATCTTCCCGGCCAGCGCGTCGAGTTCGGCGGCGACGGCGCCCAGCCGGTCGGCGAGGACGGCGCCGCGCTCGCCGGCCTGCCGCAGGCGCTCGCCGCGGGCCCGGCGCTCCTGCTCCAGCCGCTCCACCTGCTGGCCCAGCGGCACCAGCCGGTCCGCGGTGTGCAGCGCGACGCGCCGCTTGGACGTCAACTCGTCCAGCAGCGCGGTGAGTTCGGCGACCGAGCGGCCTGCGGCGGCGGTCTCGGCGGCCGCCGCGTCCACCTGAAGGACGCCCAACCGGCGCTTGGCGGCGTCGAGTTCGCCCTCGGCGGCGTGCTGGGCGGCGCGGGCGCGCTGCTCGTCGGCGGCCGTGACCTGGCCGGCGGACGGGCGGGCGGGGTCCGGATGCTCGGGCGAGCCGCACACCCGGCAGGGCTCGCCGGTGGCCAGCTGGGCCGCCAACTCGGCGGCCATGCCTGCGAGTCTGCGCTCCTGGAGGTCGAGGGTGCGGGATCGGGCGTCCAGCGCGGCGTCGGTGCGGGTGCGGACCTCCGCCTCGGCGGCCGACCGCACGGAAAGGAGCCGGTGGTGGCGACGCGCCGCGTCCTGACGGGCCGTCAACTCGGCGTGCTGGGCGTCGAGTCGGGCCAGCAGGGCGTGCGCGTCACGGGCCTCGTCGAGGTCGGCGTGCAGCTGCTTCAGCTGGTCCTCGTAGCCGGCCAGCCAGTCCTGCGACTCCTCGGCGAGGTCGTCCGCGCGCTTCTGCTCGGCGGCCAGCTCGGCGCGTTCGGCGCGCAGCCGGGCGTGCCGCTCCTCGTCGGCGCGGGCCTCCGCGAGGCGGGCCGCCCCGGTGTGCAACGCGCGCTCGGCCACGGCGAGTTCGGCGGGGGAGCGGAGGTCGCCGAGCAGCTCGGCGGCCCACGGCGCGGCCGACCGGGCGGCGAGCGCGGCGCGGTGCGCGGCCTCGGCGGAGCCCGCGGCGGCGTGCGCGGCCAGCGCACCCCGGTGCAGGGAGCGCAGCGGGGCCAGCGCCTCGGCGGCCAGCGCCAGCCGCAGGCGGGCCCGGTCGGCGGCCGACTCCCCGTCGGCGGCGGTGAGTTCGGCGTGGTCGCGGGAGGCGGAGCGGTGGCGCTGCTGGCGGTCGGCCAGGGCGCGCTGCGCGTCCAGGTGCGCCCGGGCCCGGGTACGGGCGGACTCGGCGACCTCCAGCGCGAGCGCCGTCGCGGTGACGCGTTCGGCGGCCGTGCCGCGCAGCATCGCCGCCCAGGCCAGCACGTCCGACGCGGCGGCGTCCTCGCCGGGCCGGTGCGCGGCGGCGTCCTCGGCGAGCGGGCCGGCCGCCTCCTCGGCGCGGGCCGCCAGGTCGCGCAGCCGCTGCCGCCCGGCCTGCACCTCGTGCTCCTGGCGCAGCCGCCGCTCGGCCGTCCACCGCTCCAACTGCTCGAAGCGGCCGGTGTCGAACAGCTTGCCCAGCAGGTCGGCGCGCTGCCTGGAGTCCGCGCGCAGGAACCGCGCGAAGTCGCCCTGCGGCAGCAGCACCACCTGGCAGAACTGGTCGCGGCTCATGCCGAGCAGCCTGGTCAGCTCCTCGCCGGCCTCCTGGTGCGAGCGGCTCACCGCGGCCCAGCCCGGCACGCCCTCGCCCGCGTCGGCGACCCACTCGCGCAGCAACGTCTGCGCCTTGTCGAGGGTGAAACCCGAGCCGCGCTTCTTCGGCCGGGACTGCTCCGGGCTGCGGGTGATCTCCAGCCGCCGCCCGCCGAGCGTCGCCTCCAGCACCACCTCGGTGCGCCGCCCCTGGTCGGCGTGGTCGCTGCGCACGCCGTTGCTCTTGCGCGAGCCCGGCAGTTCGCCGTACAGCGCATAGCAGACCGCGTCCAGCACGCTGCTCTTGCCGGCGCCGGTCGCGCCGCGCAGCAGGAACAGACCGGACGCGGTGAGCCGGTCGAAGTCGACGCGCTCCGTCGAGGCGAACGGGCCGAACGCGGTCACGGTGAGCTGGTGCAGCCTCATCGAGCAGTCCCCTTCACAACGTTCATCGGCCGTTCTCCTCGGCCCGGTCCGCGGCCGTCCGGCGCACCGACTCCAGGCCCTCCAGCAGCCAGGACCGCTCGGTGCCGTCCAACTCCCGCCCCGGGCGGACGTGCGTGACGAAGCCCTCCACGACCTCCTGGTCGCTGCGCCCGCTGACCCGCTCCGCGTACGACCGCGCGGCGGCCTGCTCGCCGCCCTCCGGTTCGAACAGCAGCTGCAGGGTGTGCGGGAAGCGGGCCCGCAGCCGCTCCATCGGATCGGTCGGCCGGACCGGGTCGGTGAGGGTGGCCTGCACCCAGGCGTCCTCGGCCCACGCGTGGCCGTCGGCGGTGAGCAGCTCCTCCAGCCGGCCGCGCAGCCGGGCCAGCGCCCGCGGCTGCGGGCAGGGCACCCGGGTGGCTTCGACGGCGCCCTCGGCGTCCAGGTCGACCAGCCACATCGACTTGCGGTGGTCGGTCTCGGAGAACGAGTACGCCAGCGGGGAGCCCGAGTAGCGCAGGTGCGGGGCGAGGGTCTGGCAGCCGTGCAGGTGGCCGAGGGCCACGTAGTGCACCCCGTCGAACACCCCGGCCGGCACCGACTGCACGCCGCCCACCGCGATGTCCCGCTCGCTGTCGCTCGGCGCGCCGCCCGTCACGAAGGCGTGCGCCAGCACCACGGCCCGGGTGCCCGCCGGGCGGGCCGCGAGGTCCGCCCGGACGGCGTCCATCGCCGCCGCCAGCACCTGCTCGTGCCCGCCCTTGGCCAGGCCCAGCCGCTCCCGCACCAGCGCCGGCTCCAGGTACGGCAGCCCGTACACCGCGACCGGGCCGTGCGCGTCCGCCAGCAGCACCGGCTCGGCGAGCGCGCCCGGATCGGTGCGCAGGTGGATGCCGGCCCGCTCGATCAGACGGGAGGCGACCCCGAGGCGGCGCGCCGAGTCGTGGTTGCCGCTGATGAAGATCGTCGGAATGCTCCGCTCGGCCAGCCGCCACAGCACGTCGTCGAAGAGCGCGACGGCCTCCAGCCCGGGCAGCGCGCGGTCGTACACGTCGCCCGCGACCAGCACGGCGTCCACCCGCTCGGCGACGGCCGTCGCCACCAGGTGGTCGAGGAACGCGCGCTGCGCCTCGTGCAGGTTCTCGCGGTGGAAGGAGCGGCCCAGGTGCCAGTCCGAGGTGTGCAGCAGCCTCACGCCGAAGCTCCCCGCAGCATGTCTGTCACTCCCCGTCGCTTTCATGGTGGTCCGGCCGGTACCGAGTATCACAGGTACGGGTGACAGGCCGGGTCCGGAGAGGCTGCGGAGGACGTCGGGACAGGTGGGACGGTGACCCGGGTGGCGGTCGGGGCTGTTCATCGGTCGGGTGTTCGGGGAAGATCATCAGGTGGCGTGGGCGGCCGCCCGGAGTGCGGAAGGAGTGGCATGGGCATCGAGTACAGCCCGGAGATCTCCGAACTGCTCGGGCGGGTCCGACGCCGGCCGAACGCCGGCTGGCCGTGGCACCCGGGGGTCCCGGTGCCGGAGGGGCTGCCGGTGAAGCAGTCCTGGGGCTGGCTGTTCGCCCCCGACGGCCGGGTGCTCACGCTCGTCAACCCGCGCGACGGCGTGGTCGGCCTGCCCGGCGGCTCGCTGGAGGCGGAGGACGCGGGCGACCCGGGCGCCGCGCTGGCCCGGGAGGCCGGCGAGGAGGCGCAGGCGATGATCGGTCCGCCGGTCTACCTGGGCTACCTGTACGACCGGGTCGGCTCGGCGAACAACGGCCACGAGTGCGCCCGGGTCCGGATGGCCGCCGCACTGCACGGGGTCGGCCCGTCCGCGCCCGACCCGGCCTCCGGCCGCCACTACCGGCGGCTGCTGGTCGCCCCCGGGCTGGCCGTCGAACTCCTCGGCTGGGGCATGCCCGGCCTTCAGCAGGCCCGTGCGGCGGTGGCGGCGGCGGTGACGCGGCTGGGCGTGCCGGCGGCCGCCGACGAGACGATCGAGGAACTCCCGCCGGCCGGCTGCCGGCTGCGCTGAGCCTACGGGCGGTCGGGCGTCGGGCCTCCCGGGGGGGCTGTGGCGAGAGGCGCGGCGAGGAGGGATCAACTCGTCGGCGGGGGGCCGACTTTCGAGGGGAGCGAATCCGGTGCGGGGGGTGCTTGGTGGGCGTAATAAGTCAACTGCTTTTTGCGCTGATCGAGTTGGTGAATCGGTAGATACCATCCGCGATATGACGGACATTCAGGAACTCGACGCACGCGCACTGCGGATCACCGAGGCCGTGGTCGGCCGGGTCGAACCCGGCCGACTCGATCTCCCGACGCCCTGCGGGAAGTGGACACTCGGCGAGCTGCTCGCCCACATGACGGGACAGAACCACGGCTTCGCCACCGCGGCCGGCGGCGAGCTGCACGGACGCGAGGCGTGGTGGGACCGCCCGGTCGGCGACGACCCGGCCGGGGCGTTCGCCGCGTCGGCGTCGGCGGTGACCGCCGCATTCGCCCAGGAGGGCGTGCTGGAGCGGGAGTTCTGGCTGCCTGAGGTGCGCGGCGGAAAGTGGTTCCCGGGGGCCGTGGCGGTCGGGTTCCACCTGGTGGACTACGTGGTGCACGGCTGGGACGTGGCGGCTTCGCTCGGCGTCGGGGTCGCGTTCGACGAGGAGCTGCTGGCGGCCGCGCTGGTGGTCGCCGAGCAGGTGCCGACGGGTGCCGTCCGCGAGCGCGAGGGCTCCGCGTTCGCGCCCGCGCTGGAGGTGCCGGCCGGGTCGGAGGTGCTCGACCGGATCCTGCGGGTGCTCGGCCGCGACCCGCACTGGACGGCGGACTGACCCTTCGGCGGTCGCTCGGCGGTACGAGCCGTTCGGATTCCGGTACTTGACGCCCTCGTGGCGGGCGCGCACAGCGCCCCTCGCGGGGGCGTTTCGTCTGCTTCGCGCCGTTCGGGCGCTCCGAGTGCCGCCATGGGGCGGGTGTGACGGGAGTGAGGCGTGTGCACAGGGCGTCACGCCCTCGTCGCGCTCGGAAACGGGGCAAGAGTTGACGGAGTGTCAGGTGGAAAATCGGGCGATCGGACGTTCGGGCGGTGATTGGCGGGATCTTCGCAGCCCAGGTCAGGAGTGGGTCTTCGCGCGTAGCGAAACCTGGATGTCCGTTGGATGAGAGTTCGTCAAATTCTTTGGCATGACCGCTTCCCCCGGAGGCTACTGGCTGGTATCTCTGTGTGGCCTGCGTCACTCAATGGAGGAAAGATGACTCGCGTCCGTGCCATTTCCGTCGCTCTCACCGCGGCGGCCCTGTCCATCACCACCCTCGCCGCCGCCACCCAGGCGAGCGCGGCCGGCGTCAACTACGTAGCGCTCGGCGACTCGTACTCGGCCGGCGTCGGCTCGGGCAGCTACACCAGCGAGAGCGGCAGCTGCAGCCGCAGCACCAACGCCTACCCGTACCTGTGGAAGAACGCCCACGCGCCGACGTCGTTCAAGTTCGTCGCCTGCTCGGGCGCCACCACCAACGACGTGCTCGCCAACCAGATCTCGTCGCTGAGCTCCACGACCACCCTGGTCTCGCTCACCATCGGCGGCAACGACGCCGGCTTCGCCTCGACCATGCAGACCTGTGTGCTGAACAGCGAGAGCTCCTGCCTGAGCGCCGTGAACACGGCGAAGAGCTACGCCACCAACACCCTGCCGGGCAAGCTCTCCAACCTGTACGCGCAGATCCAGGCCAAGGCCCCCAACGCCCACGTGGTGGTGCTGGGTTACCCGCACCTGTACCAGGTGCCGGGCAACTGCCTCGTCGGCATCTCGGACACCAAGCGGACCGCGATCAACAGCGCCGCGGACACCCTGGACTCGGTGATCTCCAAGCAGGTCTCGGCGGCCGGCTTCACCTTCAAGGACGTCCGCTCGGCCTTCTCCACCCACGAGATCTGCGGTTCCTCGACCCAGTGGCTGAACAGCACCACGCTGCCGATCAGCGACAGCTACCACCCGAACTCCACCGGCCAGGCGAACGGCTACCTGCCGCAGTTCTCCGCGGGCGTGTGATCCCGGGAGCCGAGACGTCCGTGAAGGGCGAATGAGCCGGTGTCCGGGCCCATGGGAGGGGCCCGGACACCGGTGTTCATCAGCCCGTAAGGACCGACATCGGGTCAGCTTATTCCGGCGGCGGCGCTCAGTGCAGGTAGTCGCCGAGCGCCGCCGGCGTCAGGCCGGCCTCGCGGGCCGCGTCCAGCGCGCGCTGCAGGTCGCTCGCCAGGGTGTCGGTGAAGTGCATGATGATCACGTCGCCCGGCTGGAGCGGGCCGCCGTGGTAGACGTTCGCGGCGCCGGAGGTGAAGTCGGCGGTCGCGGTCAGCAGGTACTTGATGCCGCAGTTGGCGGCGGCCTGCTGGGTGGTCGCGTCGAAGGTGAAGTACGGCGGCCGCAGGATCGTCGGGGTGGTGCCGTAGCGCGCGGCGACCGCGTCCCGGGCGTCGCAGATCTCGGCCTGCTGCTCGGCCGGCGAGAGGGTCGTCAGGTCGCGGTGCGAGACGGTGTGGTCCTGGATCGAGGACCCGGGCGCCGCGGTGATCCGGCTGAAGTAGTCCGGCTCGAAGCCCTCCGGCATGGGCAGCGGGAACGCCGTGATCGGCAGCTTGCGGTCGGCGATCAGCTGCGCGGCCTCCGGGGTGCGGAACCAGCCGTCGTCGACGGTCAGGAAGACCACCTTGTCGGAGGTCGGCGCGTTCCAGGTGGCGTACGCGGGGGTGGGGGTGTCGCCGGTGACGTCGACGTCGTCCACGGTGATCGGGCCCTGGCCGTACCAGCCGTGCACGTACAGCTGGACGGAGGTGGTGTTCGCGCCGGTGGTGAAGGTGGTGGACAGCTGCTGCCAGCCGCCGCCGGTGGACGCCGTCCAGGCCGGCGGGACGTCGTGGCCGGTGCCGGTCGCGCCGATGAACGCGTAACTGCCGTGCACCCAGGCCCGGTACGTGTACGTGGTGCCGGGGCGCACCGCGAGGGTCTGCGTGCACTGGCCGGTGGAGTCGGCGGAGGCCGGGGTGACGGCCAGCGCGGAGCCGCCGGTGCGGGCCGCGGTGGTCACGGCGCCCTCGCCCGCGGCGCAGTGCCAGCCGGGGATCGAACCCCAGTCGGCCAGTGGCAGGGTGGGGATCTCGAAGCCGGGGTTGGTGGCCAGGTCGACCGCGGGGGTGCGGGGCGCCGCCGGGGCGTCGGCGTGGGCGGCCGGGACGGTGCCGAGGGCGGCCAGCACGGTGGCGGCGGCGACGGCCGCGAGACGGCGGCGTGCGGAACTGAGCACGGATCAACTCCATTGTGGGGAAGGAGAGAAGACGTGACTCCCGGAGGGGCGGGGGTCGGTTTCCGGCCTCACCGCACCAGGCCGGTGGCACACAATGGACTGGACCAATCCCGATGGTCAAGGGGAATGGTCGGAGATCGGTCAACCGGCGTACAACTCGTCGATGTCCCGTGCGTAGCGCTCCGCCACCGCCGCCCGCCGGATCTTCAGCGAGGGCGTCAACAGGCCGTCGTCCAGCGTGAATTCACGTGGCAGCAGCCGGAACGCCCGGATCGACTCGGCGCGCGAGACGCTGGTGTTGGCGGCCGCCACGGCCCGCTGGACCTCCTGGTGCAACTCGTGGTCGGTCAGGGCCAGTCGGACGTCCGCCTGCGGGCGGCCGCGGGCCTTGAGCCAGTGTGCGAGGGCCAGTGGGTCGAGGGTGATCAACGCGGCCAGGTACGGCCGATTGTCGCCCACCACCAGGCACTGGGCGATCAGCGGATGGGACCGGACGCGCTCCTCCAGGACCGCGGGCGCGAGGTTCTTGCCGCTGGAGGTGACGATCACCTCCTTCTTGCGGCCGGTCAGCGTCAAGTAGCCGTCCTCGTCCAGCGATCCGAGGTCGCCGGTGGCCAACCAGCCCCGGTACAGGGCCTCCTCGGAGCAGCGCGGATGGTTCAGGTAGCCGGAGAACACGCCCGCGCCGCGCACCCACACCTCGCCGTCCTCGGCGATCGCCACCGACGCGCCCGGCACCGGGCGGCCCACCGTGCCGAACTTGGGCCGGTCCGGGGGATTGGCGGTGATCGCCGCGGACGTCTCGGTCAGGCCGTATCCCTCGTACACCGTCATGCCCGCGCCGGCGAAGAACAGCGCCAACTCCCGCCCCAGCATGGACCCGCCGGACATCACCGCCCGCACCCGGCCGCCGAGCACGGCCCGCACCCGCTGGTAGACCAGGCGCTCGTACGCGGCGTGCCGCAGCCGCAGCGCGGGCGACGGGCCGGGGCCCCGGCGGTGCGCCCGGCGCTCCCAGGCGGTCGCCCACTCGATCGCGACCTGCTCGGCCTGGACGAAGGTCTCCAGCCGGCCCGCGGCCTCGGCGGCCTCCCGGGCCCGGCGGTGGATCTTCTCGAAGATGTACGGCACCGCGTGCAGGAAGGTCGGCCGGAACGAGGCCAGGGCGGGCAGCAGGCTGTCCGCGGCCAGCACGGCGTGGTGGCCGATGCGGATGCCGCCGCGCACCGCCGCGACCTGGGTGAGCCGCCCGTAGACGTGCGCCAGCGGCAGGAACAGCAGGGTGGCGGGCTGGTCGCCGCGGGTGTCGGCGAACACCTCCGACCAGCCGCTCAGCACCGCGTCCGCCACCGCCGCGAAGTTGCCGTGGGTCAGCAGACAGCCCTTCGGGCGGCCGGTGGTGCCGGAGGTGTAGATGACGCTGGCCAGTGAATCGGGCGTGACACCGACGCGTTGACGGTGCACCAGGGCGTCCGGCACGCCCCGGCCGTCCGCCATCAGCTGCTCCACGCAGCCCCGGTCCAGCTGCCAGATGCCGCTCAGCGCGGGCAGCGCGTCGCAGACCGCGCCGACCGTCATCGCCTGGTCCTCGTCCTCGACCACGCAGGCCACCGCCGCGGTCTCGGCGAGGATCCAGCGCACCTGCTCGGCCGCCGCCGTCGGGTAGACCGGCACCGGGATCGCCCCGATCGACCAGAGCGCGTAGTCGAACAGCGTCCACTCGTAACGGGTGTTGGACATCACCGCGACGCGGTCGCCGTAGCGCACCCCGCGGGTGAGCAGGCCCCGGGCCAGCGCCAGCACTTCGTCACGGAAGTGAGCGGCCGTCACCGGCTGCCAGGCGCCGTCCGCCCAGCGGGACAACTGCACCAGCCGCGGTTCGCGCTCGGCCCGGTCGAACACCGAGTCGGCCAGCCCGCCGGTCACCGCCGAGCCGTCGAGCGCGGGGCTGCTGATCTCTCGCACGGTACCCCCGTTCCGCCGATCCCGCCCCGGTTCGCACAGGCGCAGGGCGGCACCGGCGAAGCTACCCGATCAGGGCGGTGCTGCCCAGAGTCACCGTCCGGCGACACCCCGCACCGGGCACAGTGCCGCAGGTCGGGGCCCTGGAGGCTCCCGGCTCGAAAATTAAAGGACGATCCGGACAACACACGATCACAATGCAAATTCACCCTACGAACGGATGGTCAGGAGGTAGTAGGCTCGCGGCTCTCGTACCCCGTCGTGCCCCTCCGTACCCCGTCGTACCCTGCCCCCTGCCCCCGGCCGCTCGTGCCCGGCGACCACACCGACCGAGGACCACCAGAGGACCCACATGCGCCTGCGCCGCAGCTCGATCCGCGCGAGGATCATCGCGCTGCTCCTGGTGCCCATCGCGGCGCTCAGCGGCCTGTGGGGCTACTCCACCCTGATCACCACCGGCGACGTGTGGAGCCAGCTCGACATCAGCGCCACCTACAAGGCCTTCGGCGGCCCCGCCGACCAGTACGCCGACGACCTGCGCATCGAACGCGGCGCCGCCGTGCTGCGCCTCGCCGACCCCGGCAACAAGGACTTCGCCGACGCCTACCTGAAGTCCCAGACCGTCACCGACCGCGACCTGCAACTGCTGCGCTACCAGAGCACCAGCCGCGACGCCGGCAAACTCAACGGCGACCAGCGCGCCCGCATCCAGGACATCCTCTCCGCCGCCGACCAACTCGCCGCCATCCGCAGCCAGATCGGCCAGCACCGGACGGCCTGGGAGAGCGCCCTCGACGACTACAGCGCCCTGATCAGCCCGGTCTTCGCCTTCCGGTCCTCCTTCGTCGCCAAGGAGAGCGGCACGCTGCCCCGCCAGGGCATCATCCTGGTCGAACTCACCCGCGCCGCCGACTACCTGGCCCAGGAGACCGCCGCGATGCGCGCCCTGCGCGTCGGCAGCCCCAACGTCGCCGCCGACGCCCGCAAGCAGCAGATCGCGCTGGACGCCATGCACGCCCAGCAGACCCTGTTCCGGGTCTACGTCGCCGAACTCGACGCGCAGGACCGCAACGACTACACCGAAGTCCGCAGCACCCCCGCCTGGAACGCCCTCACCAACGCCGAGAAGGGCTTCGACGACGCCTCCGACCGGGCCGTCTACGTCCGCTCCGGGCAGACCGACTCCTGGGGCGAGAACTCCGACCGGGTGATCGCCGACATCGGCGTCATCAACACCCACCTGGTCGACAAGATCGGCGAACAGGCCCACGCCTACGCCGTCAACGCCCTGCTGCGCGGCGCCGTCGCCGGCCTCATCGGCCTGCTCGCCGTGGTGCTGTCCGTCGTCGTCTCCTACCGGATCGGCCGCCGCCTGGTCCGCGAACTCGTCGGCCTGCGCAACGCCGCCGCCGACCTGTCCGCCACCCGACTGCCCTCCGTCATGCTCCGGCTGCGCCACGGCGAAGCCGTCGACGTGGTCGCCGAAGTCCCCCAACTGGAGTTCGGCGCGGGCGAGATCGGCCAGGTCGGCCGGGCCTTCAACGAGGTGCAGCGGGTCGCCGTCGAAGCCGCCGTCGAACAGGCCGAACTGCGCCGCGGCGTCTCCGCCGTCTTCGTCAACCTGGCCCGCCGCTCCCAGGTGCTGCTGCACCGCCAGCTCACCCTGCTCGACACCATGGAGCGCCGCACCGAGAACCCGCGCGAACTCGAGGACCTGTTCCGCCTCGACCACCTCACCACCCGCATGCGCCGCCACGCCGAAGGCCTGATCATCCTCTCCGGCGGCTCGCCCGGCCGCGCCTGGCGCAAGCCGGTCCGGATGGTCGACGTGGTGCGCGCCGCCGTCGGCGAGGTCGAGGACTACGCCCGGGTCATCGTCCGGCCCTTCCCCGGCACCGGACTGCTCGGCTCCGCGGTCGCCGACGTCACCCACCTGATCGCCGAACTCGTCGAGAACGCCACGGTGTTCTCCCCGCCGCAGACCCAGGTCACCGTCCAGGGCGAGGTCGTCGCGCACGGCTTCTGCCTGGAGATCGACGACCGCGGCCTCGGCCTGAACGAGCAGCACCTCGGCGAGGTCAACCAACGCCTCGCCGTGGAGCAGGAGTTCGACCTCACCGACACCGACCGGCTGGGCCTGTTCGTGGTCTCCCGACTCGCCCGCCGGCACGGCATCCGGGTCCACCTGCGGCCCTCGCCGTACGGCGGAACCTCCGCCGTGGTGCTGATCCCGCGCGAACTGCTCGCCGACGCCGCCGAGATGGCCCCCGAGGCCGCCCGCCCCACCGCCGAGGACCCCGCCCACCGCCGCGCCCCCGGCACCGCCGAACCCGGCCGGGCGCACGCCGCCACCGGGCGCGCGCACGCCGCGCCCGGCAAGGCGCTCGGCGGACCGCGGCCGTCCACCGCAGACCCGTCCGCGAAGCCCGGCGGGCTGCCGCGGCGGCGAACTCCGCTGCAGGAGGACGCCGTTGAGGGCGCGGAGGGGAAGGGGCGGCACCGGCGCACCGAGAGTGCCGCTGCTGCGGTCGGACCCGCTGCGGTCGGTCCTGCCGCTGTCGGTCCCGCCGTCGAGGTGCCCGCGTTGCCCGCCGCGCCCGCCGCGCCCGCCGCCGGGCCGTCCCCGGTGGCCGGGGGCCTGCTGCCGCGCCGGGTCCGGCAGGCCAGCCTCGCTCCCCAACTGCGGGCCGGGGCAGCCCCGGAGGCCCCCGAGCCGGCCCGCGAGCGCAGCCCCGAGGAGGCCCGCGCCGCGTTCGCCTCCTTCCAGCGCGGCTTCGCCCGCGGCCGCGGCGACCGGCTGCAGCCCGCCTCGCTGACCGTCGTCCGCTCCGAGCCCGACCCCGCGGGGCCCTCCCGGGTGCCCGGCCCGCCCGCTGCGCCGGTCGTGCCGCAGCTCGGCCGGCCGCCCCGGCTGCGGATCGCCCTGCCGTCCGCGCCGGTGCCGCCCGCGCTGCCGGCCGCCCCTGTCCGCTCCACCCCTGTCCGCTCCGTCCCCCCGGCGCACCAGCCGCCGGACGCACCGCCCGCACCAGCAGAAGGAACCGAATCATGACCGCAGCAACTCCGCCGTCCGGGAGCCTCGACTGGCTCCTCAACGACCTGGTCGGCCGCGTCGCGACCCTTCGGCACGCGGTGATCCTCTCCAGCGACGGCCTCGCCACCGGTGTCTCCAGCGGCCTCGGCCGTGAGGACGCCGAGCACCTGGCCGCCGTCGCCGCCGGCTTCCACAGCCTCGCCAAGGGCGCCGGCCGGCACTTCCAGGTCGGCGGCGTCCGCCAGACCATGGTCGAACTGGACGAGGCCTTCCTGTTCATCACCGCCGCCGGCGACGGCAGCTGCCTCGCGGTACTCAGCGACGCCGAATCCGATGTGGGCCAAATCGCCTACGAGATGGCACTGTTGGTGAAGCGCGTCGGCGAGCACCTGGCCGCCGAGCCGAGGACCGAGACCACTCCGCCCGGGAGATGACCGATCTATGAGCGAGCCCGAGCCGACCGAGCCGACCGAGGCCACCGCCCCGGCCGGCCTCAGCGGTGAGAGCGCGGACGAGACGTCGACCGACGAACCGTCGGTCGACCTGTTCGCGCCCCGCACGCCGGTGGACGACCGCTGGTTCGACGACGAGGCCGGACCGATGGTCCGGCTGTTCTCGATGACCGGAGGACGGGCCCGGCCGGTCGACGAGGACCTGTTCGACCTGATCTCGCTCGTCACCGCCGCCGGGCCGGCCCTCGCCCCCGGCGGCGTCCCCGCCGACCTGGCGCTCGGCCCCGAGCACCACAACATCCTCCAGCTCTGCCGCGAAGAACCCCTCAGCGTCGCCGAGTTGGGCTCCTACACCGACCTGCCGGTCAGTGTCGTCCGGGTACTGCTCGGCGACCTCCACGACGCCGAACTGATCGACGTCACCCGGCCCTTCCAGCTCGCCCGGCAACCGGACGAGCGCCTGTTGCGAGACGTGATCAATGGCCTCCGTGCACTCTGACGCCCCCGGCACCCCCGGCACCCCGTCGACGCCCGTCGCCCGCAAGGCCCCCTGGGGCCCGCACGCGGTCAAGATCCTGGTCGCCGGCGGGTTCGGCGCGGGCAAGACCACCCTGGTCGGCGCCGTCAGCGAGATCCGGCCGCTGCGCACCGAGGAGACGCTCAGCGAACGCGGCCGCCCCGTCGACGACACCGCCGGCGTCGAGGCCAAGCGCACCACCACCGTCGCGATGGACTTCGGCCGCATCGACCTCAAGCCCGGCCTCGCCCTCTACCTGTTCGGCACGCCCGGCCAGGACCGCTTCTGGTTCGTCTGGGACGAACTCGCCCGCGGCACCCTCGGCGCGGTCGTCCTCGCCGACACCCGCCGGCTCGCCGACTCCTTCCCCTCCGTCGACTACTTCGAGCAGCGCGGCATCCCGTTCGTGGTCGCCGTCAACTGCTTCGAGGGCACCGAGGTGTACGCGCCCGAGGACGTGCGCGCCGCGCTCGACCTGTCCGCGACGGTGCCGGTGCTGCTGTGCGACGCGCGCCGCCGCGAGGACGGCAAGGAACTGCTCATCCGGCTGGTCGAGCACGCTGCCGAGCAGGTCGGAATCCGACTGTAGTTCGAGGCCATGTCTGTGCAGGTCAGGGCGGTGCTGTCCGGATGGTGAGCCGAAATTGTCTCGCAGGGCGGGCCGATGGGTGCAGTGGGTTGCCTTCCGGGCACTTCGCGTGGAAGTCTCGTAGCTGCGCCCGCCGTTCTGCCGTTCGTCGCGGGCACCAGCCACACACGCACGCCGGGGGAGGAGCAGCGCCATGACCACAGCCGTCCGCAGTGCTGCCGCCACCGCCGCCCTGTCGGCGCTCCGGGTGCTTCCCACGCTCCCCCTGTTGACCGTGCGTCGCTACATCGACCACGGGCTGATCTACAGCGCCTGCTGTCGCTGACGCGCCGTCACCACCCGCTTCTCCCGGGCATGGTGGCGGTTTCCGCGTCCCGCAACGACCTTCTTCGCGCTTCGGAGAGCCCTCCGTGCATCCCCGCACCCTTCTCGACCCGTTCTGGCCCTCGCGTCAGGCCCACCACTTCGACCAGACCTGTCGGCGCGCACCGCGCGCCTCCCGCCCGCCGCGCTGACCTTCCGTCAGCCCGGCGCGCCGGAAGCGCAGACGACGACCACCCACCGACCGTCACGCGCGAAAGAGCCCTCGAATGTCCTATGCCGCCACCGCGACCCCGCATCTGCGAGCGGTCCGCACCCTGCCGAACCACTCCCTCGACACCGAGCACCGCCGGATCGCCGCCCCGACCACCCGGCCCGCGCCCGCCATCGCCCCCGAGAGCCTGCTCGCCGGCCTCCAGGACGGCGCGGCCGTCGTCGCCGCGCTGCCCCAATCCGTGCTGCCGCAAGGCCTGTTGACGCAGCTCGGGGCGCACGCGAACGCCCCGCTGGTCGGGTACCTGGTGCTGGTGCCGGCCGAGAAGGTGGCCGCCCCTGCTCCTGCTCCTGCGCCTGCTCCGGTCGCTGCGGTCCGGCCGTTCACCCGGCCCGCCGACAGCGGCATCTCCGTCGACCTCGACCGCCGCAATGCGTACGTCGACGGCGTCCTGCTCGACCTCACCTACCTCGAGTTCGAGCTCCTCGCCCACCTCACCGAGCACCCGCACCGCGTCCACACCCGCGACCAACTCGTCCACACCGTCTGGGGCTACGGCCACGTCGGCGACGGCCGCACCGTCGACGTCCACGTCGCCCGCCTCCGCCGCAAGCTCGGCGCGGCCTACCGCGACACGATCGTCACCGTCCGCCGCGTCGGCTACAAGTACGCGCCGGTGGCGTGACGCCGGCCCGTCGGCCGCACCCTCCCCGGGGCGCGGCCGACGGATCACCGGCGGGCGCGGCGCTCGGCCTCGGCGTGCCACCACCTGGGCGGCGACGCCCCGGTGACGCGGGCGGTGGGCTGGTCGGGGTGCAGGCCGAGACGGCGCAGCGCGTCGGGCGGGAGTCGGACGTCGAACCAGCCGTGCCAGTGGCCGTCGCGGCCGATGCCGCAGGCGAGATCGCTGCGGATCTCGGCCGGGTCGAAGGGCATCCAGTCGATGCCCCGGTCGCGCAGTCAAGCGCGAACGGCCGCAAGGGGGTTGGGGCAGCCCGGCAGGTTCTCGTAGGCGGCGACGGTGATCCACTCGGCGTTCGGGTCGGTCATGCCGTCGATCCTGCCGGATGCGTTCTCGTCGTGGGCCCGTTCTGGGAGACTGGCCGGGGGCACTTCGCGCCGGGCGGGGCGGGAGCGCGGCGCCCTGCCCGGGCGGGGCGTCGCGGGAGGCGTCAGGGCGTCGAGTCGGTCAGGCCGGTGGGTACCTGCCACTCCCGGCGCCGGCCCTTGTTGGTGAGCAGCAGGCCCTCCTTGAAGATCAACAGGCCGAGCCGGCTTGCCAGTTCGGCAACCGGCGGCAGGGTGTCGCCGGTCTTCCCGTACCCGAAGCTCGGCAGGGCGGCGGCGGACAGCCCCAGTTGGGTGAGGCTGTCCGCCGGGGGCACGTCCACGACGTCGGCGGACTTGTCGCCGATCAGGCGCCGGATCAGCGTGGGGCCCGCCCCCGGCGGCACCGGCAGGACCTCGCGGATGAAGTCCAGGACGCCCTTGGTCAGCACCCGCCCGGCCTCCGAAGGGCGCTGCTGGTGACCGATGATGGCGTCCTTCAGGGCGGAACCGTCGTTGAACTCGGCCGGGTTGAGCTGCTCGTCGACGCCCAGGACGTGGCCGGCCACCCGCCAGATGTGGAAGTAGGCGTCGCGGTCCTCGGGCAGCAGGTCGACGCCGAGCGAGGCGAGGCCGAGCGGGATCAGCACCGAGAAGCTCATCAGGGTGCCGGCCAGGTCCTCCTGGTTGACCGGCACCCCCAGCGCGTCCGCGTCCCAGTCGCCCAGTTGGGACACGTGGTAGCGCATGGTGGCGTGCAGCAGGCGGACCTTCTGCGCCGAACGCAGCCCGCGACCGGTCGGCCCCAGGCCGTCGTTGTCGAGGACGTCGACGACGAACTGCGAGGTCTCCGCCAGGCGCCGGTAGACCCCGGAGGTGAGGCGCTGCGAACGGACCAGCACCTCGGCCCCGTTGCCGCAGGTGTAGCAGAGCGGGAGCGAACCGCAGAGCAGGATCGAGGCGATCAACGGCTGGTACCGGCCGAGGAGTTGGTGGCCGCGCGCCATCTTCGCCCGATCCGCCCAGGGCGGCAGGACGGCCGTCTCCTCGAAGTACTGCTGGAGCTTGGGCGGCAGCCCGGCGGGGACGGCTTCGCTGTTGCGGCCGAAGCCGAGCAGTGTCTGCCGCACCTGGTCCTGCTGCCCGAGCTGGTAGGTCTCCGCGATGGCGGCGTCCCCGAGCGGGTCTCCGGCGCGGCGCATCCGGTCGAGCAGGTCGGCTGTCCAGTGGGTGGCGGCCATGTGGGTCCTCCGTAGAACCGGCAAGTGATGCGTATGCCTACCACCGTGGCGCGGGACGGCTCGGGCAACCTCACCCGAACGTGGGCGCGCCGACGCGGGGCGGGGTGCGGCGTCAGGAGTGGGTGGGGCGCGGTGTCTGCGGCGGGTGGGGCGCAGCGTCGGCGGCGGGCGCGGGGCCTTTCGCGAAGCCGACCCGGCTGCCGAAGGTAACGGGTAGTGTGCGCAGCGTAGTTGTTGATGCTCTGTCGAAAAGGGGCGGTGTTTCGTCATGCCAACTTCCGTTGCGCGATTCGGGGATCTGGAGATCGCCTACACCACGAGGTTCCAGCTGGGCCTGGACAGCAGCAGCAAGCGCACCAGGCTGAGCGGCTCGTTCTACCACCCGGTGCCGCCGGAGGGGTTCCACGTCCTGGGCAGCATCGGCTTCCCCAGCCTCACCGACCCCAACGGGAAGGTCGCGGCGCTCTGCGTGCGCGAGGCGGCGGGGACGACGGGCGGCGCGCTGGCCCGCCCGAAGGGCTACGAGTGGGTCTGGAACGACACCGGCACCGGGGGCACGGACGGCTCCTGCTGGCGGCCGGTTCCGCCGCCCGGCTACCGGCCGTTGGGGAACGTCTTCGTCTATGGCCACGCCGAGCCGTCGACCGACCTGGTGATGTGCGTCAGGGAGGACCTGACGGTGCCCGCGCCCGCGGGCGACCTGATCTGGAACGACGGGGGCGGCGGCGGTAAGTACGACTTCAGCGCCTGGAAGATCAGTGCCCCCGACCAGTACGTCGACGAGACGCCGGGGGCCACGAAGGCGGTGATCACCCCCGAGTCGTTCGTCGCGCTCGCCGGGTACGAAAAGCCCTCCTCCGCACCCGAGTTGTACGCGCTGTGCCTGCCGCTGCCCAGTGAGCGCACCGAGCTGTCCCCGGCGGCCCCGGCGCTGACCGGGCGGACCCGGCCGGCGCAGTCCACGCCCGCGGTGACCGACCACAGTGTGCGGGTGCCGCTGACCGCGGTGCGCGACGACGCGAAGTCGCCGGCGTGGCGGATCGAGAACTCGCCGTACTACACGATCGAGCGGCGGGTGTGGTGGTCGCTGCTGCTGTTCAACGACAACCGCACCGACACCGACCAGACCGTCGAGGACGCGGTGACGGTCGGCGTCGAGAAGACCAGCAGCGAGACCTTCAGCAGGAACACCGGCGTCTCGGTGAGCGCCGAGGTCGGCGTCAAGATCTTCGGGACGGGCGCGACCGTCAGCGCGAGCGTGAGCGCCGAACTGGGCTACGAGTCCTCGACCTCGGTGTCCGAGTTCCGCTCACGGACCGTCACCCGCCGGCTGGTCACCCCCAAGAACACGGCCGGCGCCCTCTGGGTCGCGTCCTACGGCCTGCGGACCCTGCGGGCGGACGGCACCGTGGTGGGCTCGCAGCTCAAGTTCGAGGGCGACGCGTTCCACCACGCGCAGTACCCGTCCAGCGAGCCGGCGCCGACGCCCGTGCCGACGCCGAACTCCGGGATTCCGGCCTTCGCCCGGCTGGTGTCGAAGTACAGCGGCAAGGTGCTGGACGTGGGCGGCCCGTCGATGGAGAACGGTGCGGGTGTCCTTCAGTGGGAGTGGAAGGGCGGCGACAACCAGAGGTTCCGCCTGGACGGCCTCGCCGAGTAGCACCCTCCGCCGGCCCTCGCGGTGAGCGAGGGCCGGCGTCCGGAGACCGGAAGGCCCGCCCCGGGCGACGAACGCCCGGGGCGGGCCTCGGTGTTGATGCTCGCTCCGATCCGGCCGCCCGCGCTGTCGGCGGTGTCGGCGGTGCCGGACGGCGGGGTGGGGCGGTCGGGCGGGGTGTCAGTGCGGCGCGCGGATGGCGTCGATGATGCGGGTCCAGTTGTCGGCGCCGTGGCCGTTGGCGATGGCCTGGCGGTAGTGGGACTGGACGGCGAGGGGGAGGGCGGGGTCGAGGCCGAGGGTGGCGGTGGTTTCGACGATGTGGTCGGCGGTGGCGCCCATCATGGTGACGGTGCTGAGGTGGCCGGGGTGTTCGCCGGCGTCGAGGGCGGCACCGGGGTGCTGTTCGTTGGCCCGGAGGATCGCGCCGATGGCGTCGGCGGAGGCGAGCAGTTCGGGCATCGCCTCGGCGGCCTTCAGCCCGGCGGTGCCGAGCATGGCGGTGGCCTGCATCAGGGCGGTCAAGGTGCTGAGGAACACGGTCAGTTGGGCCTGGTACATCATCTGGGCGAGGCCCGGGTCGGAGCCCAGGTACTTCGGCGTGCCGAGGAGTTCGAGCACCGGGGTGTGGTGCCGGAGCAGCTGGTGGTCGCCGCTGTAGTAGACGTGGGCGGCGGGCGTGCCGACCATCGGCGCGGGGACCATGACGCCGCCGGTGAGGAACTCCGCGCCGTGGCCGGCCGCCCAGGCGGCCGCCTCGCGGGAGCGGTCGGGGGTGTCGGAGCTGAGGTTGGCGAGGGTGCGGCCGGCGAGTGAGGCGGTGGCGGGGTCGAGGATGTCGTGCATCGCCCGGTAGTCGGTGAGGCTGAGGAGGACGAGGCCGCTCGCCTCCACGGCCTCGGCGGGCGTCGCGGCGAGGGTCGCCCCGGCCTCGACGAGTCCGTCGGCCCGGGCGGGGGTGCGGTTCCAGACGGTGACGGGGTGTCCGGCGGCGAGCAGGACCCGGGCCATGGCCCGGCCCATCGGGCCGAGGCCGATCACGGTGACGGCGCCGAGCTTCTGGTGTGGCTTCTGCTGTGCGTTCACCCCTCCATGCTCGGAGAAGGTCACTACGCTCGGAAGTACCCACTGATTACTGCGGTACTTACCTTTTCGTAAGGGGGATCGGCGATGGCCAGGGCACCGAGGCAGGGTCCGTACATCTGCGGCATCGACGCCGCGCTCGACGTGGTGAGCGGCAAGTGGAAGGGCCTGATCCTCTGGGAGCTCGCCACTCACGGCGTGCGCCGCTTCGCCGAACTCCGGCGCGCTCTACCGGGCGTGAGCGAGAAGATGCTGACCCAGCACCTGCGCGAGCTGGAGGAGGACGGCCTGGTCAACCGGAAGGTGTATGCGGAGGTGCCGCCCCGGGTCGAGTACTCGCCGACGGAGCAGGGGCGCACGCTCAACGAGGCGCTGCGGCCGCTCGGCGCATGGGGGACGGAGCGGGTCCGGCGTGAGGCCGTCGCGGTGGTGGAGTTCCCGGAGGCGCCGGGGAGGACGTCCGGGGGGTGAGCGGTGGTCAGCGCTCGTCGGCCGGGAGGAGGAGGACGGCGAGGGCCTGGGCGCAGGTGCGGGCGAGGGCGAGGGTGTGCGGGAGGGAGCCGGGGGTGAGGTGGGCGGGGGTGGAGCGGAGGGCGAGGGCGAAGCGGGCGGTGGAGGCGGAGTCGAGGACGGGGACGGCGAGGGTGCGGATGCCGGGGGCGGACTCGCCGTCGTTGAGGGCGTAGCCGCGTTCGCGGGTGAGGGCGAGTTCGGCGTCGAGTGCGGCGGGGTCGGTGAGGGTTCGGTCGGTGTAGGCGGGCAGCGGGTCCGGCAGCGGGCCCTCGGCGGTGGAGGGCCAGGCGAGCAGGACCTTGCCGAGCGCGGTGGAGTGCAGGGGGCGGCGCAGGCCGAGGCCGGTGGAGGGCAGGACGGAGCCGCCGACCAGGATCAGGGCGTGCGGGCCGGAGCGGATGGCGAGGTCGGCGGTGGCGCCGGTGCGGCGGGCGAGCTGGTCGAGTTCGGGTCCGGCGAGGTGCAGTCCGCGTTGGTGGAAGGCGAGTTGGCCGAGTTCGGCGACGGCCGGGCCGAGGCTGTAACGGGCGGTGCGGTCGTCCTGGTCGAGGAAGCCGGTGGCGACCAGGGTGCGGGCGAGGCGGTGCGCGGTGGAGACGGACAGGCCCATCCGGCGCGCGAGTTCGGAGGCGCTGAGCGAGGGGCCGTTGTCGTGGAAGCAGTGCAACAGGCCGAGCGCCCGGTGGACCGCCTGGGCGCCGGTCGGCGGTGACTGGAGAATTCCGGGGCTGGCGGGCATCGCACCTCTTCGGGATTGGCTCTGGTCGGTCAACTGCTTTGGCGTTTACAGGATATGGGTCCGATCGCGAACGGAGCATGTCGGCGGTGTTGCGGCGGCACGCCTCAGCGTGAACAGCTGATCCCATCATCTGGCAACGCTTGATCCGGGCCCTGACCTCGTGGAACGCTCGGTCCATCGGCGGACACCGGGTCGCCGACGGCCCGTTCGGCCGATCCGACAGGAGGAGGTGCGCCGTGACCACAGCCCGGCCCCTTCCTCGCTGTTGTCGCTGAGAGCTCTCCCGAACTCCCTTTTCCCGCCGTACTGTTCCCACTGTGTGGGATGTCTGTGCGTCTTCCCAGATTTCCGGAGCCCCGCCATGAGCCCCGTCCCCGCCGTGCCCGGCACGCCCCCGTCTCCCGACACCCTGTGGTTCACCCGCTGCCCGGTGCCCACCGCCACCGGCATCGCCGCCGACCGCGGCTGGCTGGCCGAGGAGTTCGCGGCCGACGGGATCACGGTGCGCTCCCTGCAGGACGCCCCGCCCGAGGTCGCGGCCGACCACCACTACACGCACGCCCTGACCGCGCTGTTCCGCGAAGGCGGCAACGTGCCTGCGCTGTGGGCGCGTTCGCGCGGTGAGCGGACCCGACTGATCGGCCTGACCTGGATCGAGGAGCGTCAGACGATCCTGGTCCGGGAGGACAGCGGCATCCGCTCCGCCGAGCAGCTGCGCGGCGCGCGGCTCGCGGTGCCCCGGCACCCGATCGGCATCGACTTCTGGCGGGCGATGGCCCTGGCCGGCCACCACGGCGTGCTGGAATCCGCCCAACTCGCGCCGGGCGACGTCGAGTTCACGGAGGTGACGGCGGAGCCGGACGGCGCGCAGTGGGCGGCCGAACTGGCCGCGCTGCGGGACGGCCGGGTGGACGCGGTGTACGTGAAGGGCGCGCTGGCGGTGGAGGCCGCCCGCCGGTACGGCGCCGTGCCTGCCGTGGAGCTCGACGCACTCGCCGACCGCCGCCACCGGGTCAACAACGGCACCCCCCGCCCGATCACCGTCCACCAGCAACTTCTGGACGAACACCCCGAGTTGGTGGCCAGGTTCGTCGCCGTGCTGCTGCGGGCCGCCGACTGGGCGGCCGGACAGCCGGCCGAGGTGGCGCGGATCCTCGGCGCGGAGACCGGCGCCGGGCCGGAGGGCGTCGCCGGGGCGTACGCCGCCGGCGGGCACCGCGCCCTGCACCCGGACCTGTCCGCCGAGCGCCTCGACCTGCTCGCGCAGCAGGAGCGCTTCCTGCGCGCCCACGGCTTCCTCGCCGACCGGGTCGACGTCCACGCCTGGGCCGACCCCGCCCCGCTGGCCGCCGCCCGCGAACTGCTCGCCGCCCGCTCCTGACGCCCTGACGCCTTGACGCCCTGACGCCTTGACGCCCTGACGCCCTGACGCCCTGAAATCCTGACGCCTTGACGCCCTGAAACCCGCCCCGGCGTCCGTCCCCGCTGTTCTGTGATCCAAGAGGAGAGACCCATGCGCAGCACCACGAAGCGCACCCGAACCACCGTCGCCGTCACCGCAGTTGCCGCTGCCGCCCTGGCCCTGACCGCCTGCGGCCCGTCCGGCTCGGGCACCGGCGGGAGCGCCGACGGCAAGGGCGGGGAGGTCGTGCTCCGGGTGCCCGACCCCGGGAACTCCGGCTTCCTGGCGAAGGGGAAGAAGGACGGCTCGCTGGACCGCGCGCTGGCCGCCGTGCACGCCAAGGTGGCGTGGACGGGCAGCGCCGGGCCGTTCGCCCCCGCCGCGCAGGCGCTGAACGCCGACCAACTGGACGTCGCCCAGGGCTCGATCACCTCGGCGGTCACCGCGCTCGCGCAGAAGCCCGGCTTCAAGCTGTTCGCGCAGATCGCGCCCGACGAGGCAGGCGAAGGCATCCTGGTGAAGAACGGCTCGCCGATCAAGGAGGTCAAGGACCTGGTCGGCAAGAAGGTCGCGGTCGCCCAGGGCGGCACCTCCGAGTACCTGCTGCTGAAGGCGCTGGAGAAGAACGGCATCCCGGCGGACCAGGTGCAGCGGGTCTACCTGCGGGCCGACCAGACCTCCGGGGTGTTCAACTCCGGCCAGGTGGACGCCTGGGCGACCTGGGGGACGTTCTCCATCCCGGCGATCGCCAACACGGGCGCGCACTTCCTGGTCGACGGCAAGGCCGTCGGCAGCGACAACTACGCGGTGTGGGCGACCCGTTCGGCCTTCGCCGAGCAGCACCCCGAGGTGCTGAAGGCGTTCTACGGCTACCTGCACGAGAACGCCGCCAAGGAGAAGGCCGACCCCGCCGCCTACCTGAACGTCTTCACCGACGCCGGCCCGACCGCCGTCAGCCCCGCCGAGCAGCAGGTCGCCGTCGAGTTCGGCAGGCAGCGCGCCGTGGAATCGCCGATCACCGACGCCGACACCGCCCGCTTCGGCGTGGTCGCCGCGTTCTACGCCGACCAGGGCGTCACCAAGGCGAAGGTCGACGTCAAGCCCTACCTGATCGACATCAACTCCCTTGCAGGGGCGGCGAAGTGACCGTCACCACCGAGGAGGCCCGGGCGGCCGGGCTGGTCGCCCCGCGCGCCCGGACCACCGCCGACCGCCCGCGCGGCCTCTCGCTCGCCCTGCGCACCCTCGGGCCGCTCGCGCTGCTCGCCGCCTGGCAGATCAGCTCCGCGACCGGCGTGCTGACCCCCGACGTGCTCGCCTCGCCCGGCCAGGTCGTCCAGGCCGTCGGCGAGTTGTGGGGCAACGGCCAGCTGGGCGACGCGCTGTCCACCTCGCTGACCAGGGCCGGGCTCGGCCTGCTGTTCGGGGCCGGCGTCGGCCTGGTGCTCGGCGTGGTCACCGGATTCTTCCGGCTCGGCGAGGAACTGCTCGACTCCGCCGTGCAAGTGCTGCGCACCGTACCGTTCCTGGCGCTGGTGCCGCTGTTCATGGTGTGGTTCGGCATCACCGAGACCGCGAAGGTCGCGCTGATCGGCGTCGCCACCTCCTTCCCGATGTACGTCTCCACCTCCGGCGGCGTCCGCAACACCGACCGCAAGCTCGTCGAGGCGATGCGCAGCTTCGGCCTGTCGCGCTGGGCGGTGGTCCGCGAGGTCGTGCTGCCCGGGGCGCTGCCCGCGCTGCTGTCCGGACTGCGACTGTCGATGACGCTCAGCGTGATCGCGCTGATCGCCGCCGAGGAGATCAACTCCACCGAGGGGATCGGCTACTTGATGGCCCAGGCGCAGAACTTCTCGCGCACCGACGTGCTCGCCGTGTGCATCCTGATCTACGGCCTGCTGGGCCTGGCCGCCGACGGCGCGGTCCGCGTCCTGGAGCGGCTGCTGATGCCCTGGCGTCCCGTGAACGGCCGGGCGGTGGCCGGACGATGAGCGCTCCCGCTGTTCATGTCCGTGGCCTGCGAAGGGTGTTCGGCACCCGGGCGGTCCTCGACGGCATCGACCTGGACATCGCCCGCGGCGAATTCCTCGCCCTGCTCGGCGCGTCCGGCACCGGCAAGACCACGCTGCTGCGCATCCTCGGCGCACTCGACCGCGCCGACGAGGGCACCGTGCTGGTGCCGCCCGCCCGGACGGTGGTCTTCCAGGAACCCCGGCTGATCCCGTCCAAGCGCGTCCTCGGCAACGTCACCGTGGGCCTGCCGCGCGGCGCCGCCACCCGGGAGACCGGCCGGCAGGCCCTCGCCGAGGTCGGCCTCGCCGGCCACGCCGAGGCCTGGCCCAGCACCCTGTCCGGCGGCGAGGCGCAGCGCGCCGCACTCGCCCGGGCCCTCGTCCGCGAACCCCAACTCCTGCTGCTGGACGAGCCGTTCGCCGCCCTGGACGCGCTCACCCGGCTGCGCATGCAGGACCTGGTCGGCGACCTGTGCCGCCGCCACCGCCCCGCCGTGCTGCTGGTCACCCACGACGTGGACGAGGCGATCCGCCTCGCCGACCGGGTCGCAGTGCTCCGCGAGGGCGCCCTCGTCCGGGACGAGACGGTCGCCGTCGAACGCCCCCGCGACCCCGCCGACCCCGCCTTCGCGGCCCTGCGCCGCGACCTGCTCGCCGACCTCGGCGTGCACCAGGAAACCAAGACCGAAACCGCGAACAGCAACTGACGTTGCGTCACCACAGAGAAGAGACCGCGCCATGACCGTCACCGTCGGTGTGCACCGCTCCAACCCGTCCCTCTACCACCTGGCCCGACTCGACTACCTCCAGCAGGAGCTGGCCCCGCTCGGCGAGAGCGCCGAGTTCCACCACTACGCAGACGGCACCAGGACCGGCGCCTACCTCGCCGACGGCACCATCGACTTCGGCGGGACGGGCTCCACCCCGCCGATCACCGCACAGGCCGCCGGGCACGACATCGTGTACACCGCCGTCTCCGCGCCCCGCCACGACCACGGCGCGCTGCTGGTCGCCGCCGACGGGCCGATCGCCTCCGTCGCCGACCTGAAGGGCGCCACCGTGGTGCTCGCCATCGGCTCCTGGCAGACCCACCTGCTCGCCAAGTCCCTCCACCAGAACGGGCTTTCGTACCGCGACGACATCACGGCCGAACGCCCCGCCGGGGACGAGGCCGAGCGGCTGCGCAGCGGCGCCATCGCCGGCTGGATCGCGCAGGGCGCGGAACTCGCCGCCGCCCGCCGCACCGGCGAGTTCCGCGAACTGATCCGCACCACGGACGTGATCACCGACCGCTCGGTGTTCTTCGCCCGCCGTGAACTCGCCGTCCAGCGGCCCGAGGTGGTCGCCGCGATCGTCACCGCCCTGCAGCGCGCCGACCACTGGGCCGCCGCCCACCCCGAGGAGGCGGCAGCCGTCGCCGCCGCCGACCAGGGCGGCGAGCAGGCCGACTGGCACACCGCGCTGACCGCGCTGCCCTGGCAACTGGAGCCCGCCACCGCCGAGTTCGTCGCCGAACAGCAGGAAGCCGCGGACATCTTCCACCGGGTCGGCTTCATCGACCGGCCCGTCACCGTCGCCGACATCCACCTGCCCGCCCTGGAGCAGCCGGTCGCCGACGCCATCTCCCGTGCCGCGAAGGGGAACTGAGCGCCATGGCCACCGAAGTCCTGTGGTACCTGATCCCCCGCGAGGGCCACTACCCGTGGGAGCCCGAGGGCCGCCGCCCGGTCGACCTCGGCTACCTCCAGCACCTCGCCGCCACCGTCGAACGCCTCGGCTACACCGGCGCGTTGCTCGCCACCGACCAGTACGACGTGTGGGCGCTCGGCTCCGCGCTCGCCGCCGCCACCGGCCCCGGCTTCCAGCCCCTGCTCGCCGTGCACCCCGGGCTGATCTCGCCCACCCTGCTGGCCAAGATGGCGCTGTCCTTCGAGCACCTGCACGGCCCGGGCCGGCTCCGCTTCAACGTGGTCAACGGCTCCACCCATCAGCTGCGCGAGTACGGGCTGCACGTCGACCACGACGACCGCTACCGGCTGTCCGCCGAGTACTGGAGCCTGGTCAAGCGCCTCACCAGCGGCGAAGTCTTCGACCATGAAGGCGAGTTCTACCAGCTGAAGAACGCCGGCGCGTCGCTGCGCGACCTGCCGCCGCTGCGCGAGGGCCACATCCCGCTCTGGTTCGGCGGCTCCTCCCCGGCCGGCATCGAGGTCGCCGCCGAACACGTCGACGTCTACCTCACCTGGGGCGAACCCCCGCACCTGCTGCGGGAGAAGCTGGAGAAGGTCCGCGAACGCGCCGCCGCGCACGGCCGCACCCTGCGGCTCGGCCTGCGCCTGCACCTGATCGTCCGCGACACCGAGGAGCAGGCCTGGGCCGCCGCCGACCGCCTCCTCGACGTCACCAGCGAAGCCACCTACGCCCGCCAACTCGGCGGCCGGCAGGGCGAGGACGGCGTCGGCTGGCAGCGCCAGTTCCGCCAGCACGGCGGCCGCGTCCCCGCCCGCGCCCGCGAACTGGAGACCCACCCCAACCTGTGGCCCGGGATGAGCCTGTTCCGCCCCGGCCCCGGCACCGCCGTCGTCGGCTCCACCGAACAGGTCGTCGAACGGCTCCGGGAATACCAGGAGTTGGGCGTCGACACGTTCATCCTGTCCGGCAACCCGCTGCTGGAGGAGGCCTACCGGGTCGCCGAGACGGTGCTCCCGCAACTGGCCTGACGCGCACGGGCGGCCGAACCCGCTTCGGCCGCCCGCACGTCGGGGATCAGCTGCGCACGGTGGGGATCAGTTTCGTACGGCGGAGATCAGCTGCTCAGCCGGTCGATCTCGGCGATCTCCTGCGCGGTGAGCGGGCCGGCCGCCAGCGCGTCCAGGTTCTGGTCCAGCTGGCGCACGCTCGACGCACCGACGATCACCGACACCACCCGCTCGTCCCGCAGCACCCAGGACAGCGCCAGCTGCGCCAGGCTCTGACCGCGCCCCTCGGCGACCTTCGCGAGCGCCCGCAGCTGCGCCAACTTGGCCTCGGTGAGCGCCTCTTCCTTCAGGAAGTGCCCGACCGACATCCGCGAACCAGCCGGCACCTCGCCGCTCAGGTAGCGGTCCGTCAACAGGCCCTGCGCCAGCGGCGAGTACGCGATCAGCGAGGTCTGCGTCTCGCCCACCGCGTCCAGCAGGCCCTGCTCCGGCTCCCGGTTCAGGATCGAGTAGCTGGCCTGGTTCAGCAGACACGGCGTGCCCAGCTCGCGCAGGATCGCCACCGCCTGCCGGTGCTGCTCCGCCGGGTAGTTGGAGATCGCCGCGTACAGCGCCCGGCCCGAACGCACCGCCGTGTCCAGCGCCCCCATCGTCTCCTCCAGCGGAGTCGTCGGGTCCCACCGGTGCGAGTAGAAGACGTCCACGTAGTCCAGGCCCATCCGGCCCAGCGACTGGTCGAGGCTCGCCAGCAGGTACTTGCGGCTGCCGCCGTCCCCGTACGGGCCCGGCCACATGTCCCAGCCCGCCTTCGACGCGATGAACAGCTCGTCCCGGTACGGACGGAAGTCCTGCGCGAACAGGTAGCCGAAGTTGCGCTCCGCACTGCCGTACGGCGGACCGTAGTTGTTCGCCAGGTCGAAGTGCGTCACCCCCCGGTCGAACGCCCGGCGCAGCACCGCGCGCTGCACCTCCAGCGGCTGGGTGTCACCGAAGTTGTGCCACAGTCCGAGCGAGACGGCGGGCAGCTGCACACCGCTGCGCCCGGCGCGGCGGAAGGTCATCGAGGCGTAGCGGTCGTCCGCGGCGAGGTAGGTCATACCGGCATCCTGCCAGGTGAGCGCGGCGAACGGGACCAACGGCCCTCCCCGCGGCGCCCCGCCGCGGCGTACCCTGACCGGGCGCGCGACGTACCAGGAGGAGACCGTGGCACTGCCGGACATCACCACCAGGGCCGACCTGGAGTCCGCCCTCCGGCGCTTCTACCGCGCCGCCTTCGCCGACCCGCTGATCGGCCCGATCTTCACCGAGATCGCCCGCCTCGACCTGGAGGCACACCTCCCGCGGATCACCGACTTCTGGGAGAGCGCCCTGCTGCGCACCGCCTCCTACCGGGGCAACGCGCTGGCCCCGCACGCCGCGCTGCACGCGATCAGCCCGCTCACCGCCGAACACTTCGGCCGCTGGGTCCAGCTCTGGCGCGCCACCCTCGACGGCCGCCACGCCGGCCCCGTCACCGAACGCGCCAAGGCCCAGGCGCAGCGGATCGCCGTCACCATGCTGCGCCGCCTCGGCGAGCCCGACACCGGCGGCGGCGCCGGCGGCTTCGTGCCGCTGGCCGCCGTCCGCCTGGCCTCCGGAAACTGAACGACACCGGCAGTTGTGACGGTTCGCCTTCATAGGGTGTTCGGTCGGTCGACTTCTTCCGGTCCCCGAATGTCGGTGCGGCCCGGGTGGCCGCCGGAATTCCGCGGCGGGCGGATTGTCACCGACCCCACGTCACGTCCTCGATGGGGCCCTTGATGGACGTCACCGGGCCTTTGACGGTGGCGCCCGCGGCGTGGACAGCCCCGCCGACGTGCGAGGACGGCGCGGAGGAGAGTCCGATCAGCACGGCGATTCCGGCGGACAGCAGGCCGACGAAGACGGTGCGGGCCGTGCGAGTGGCGTTCACGGATTTCTCTTCTCTGTGCGAATTGCAGTGCGTGTTCAGAGAGTTACCCGACGAATCCGCCGGGGATCTCCGACCCGTCGGCCCTGCCGACGGGCACCACTCTGGCGTCTCGTTCGAACACAGGGAATAGCTGGAGGGTGGACGGATCATGCAGTGGCACAAGTCGTCCACATGATCTTCTCGTGCGGCCGGCCGTGGCGGAGGCAATGACGCAGGTGGGAGGCGGTGCGCGACGGCAGGGAAGGGCGGGGCGTGGGACGGCGGAGGTGCGGAGGGCGGCTGGTGGACGGTTCCGGACCGCCATCGCATAGGCTCGGCGCACGATGGTGCGGATCACTGTGCTCGGGGCACTCACGGCGCAAGTGGCGGGGGACGCAATCCGGTTGGGCGGCCCGCGTCAGCGTGCCGTGCTCGCGCGCCTGCTGGTCGCGCGCGGCGCGACGGTCTCCGCCGACCGCCTGATCGACGACCTGTGGGACGGCGCGCCGCCCGCCAAGGCCGCCGTCTCGCTCCAGGCCTACGTGTCCAACCTGCGCCGCCTCCTGGAACCCGGGCGCGGACCCCGACAGGAACCGCGACTGCTGGTCAGCGCCGGGCGGGGCTACGCGCTGCGCGAAGTGGCCCTCGACGCGGCCGAGTTCGAGAGCCTGACGGCGGCGGGCGACGCCCGGCGGGCGCTCGCGCTGTGGCAGGGCGCCGCGTACGGGGAGTTCGCCGAACGGCCCTGGGCCGCCGTCGAGACCGCCCGGCTGGAGGAACTCCGCACCGCCGCCCGGGAGTCGGCGACCGCACAGTCCCTCGCCGAGGGCCGCTTCGGGCCGGCTGTGCAGGACGCCGCCGCCCTCGTCGAGGACCACCCGCTGCGCGAGGAGGGCTGGCGACTGCTCGCCCTCGCCCTCTGGCACGCCGGCCGCCAGGCCGACGCCCTCACCGCCGTCCGCCGCGCCCGCCACCACCTCGCCACCGAACTCGGCCTCGACCCCGGCCCGGCCCTCACCGACCTCGAAACCGCGATCCTCCGCCGGCAACTGGACCGCCTGACGCTGCCGACGGGGCCCGGCGGGGGCGCGGAAGCCGGCCGGTCGGGCGGTGCTGCGGTCGGCGGAGGGCCGTTCGGGACCCCCGTCGGGGGCGGGGGCAACGCGGCCCGCGACGGCGGGCGGGGGCCATCGGCCGCGCCCGGGCCCACCGGCGGAGACGCCGAGGGGCCGGCGGCGGACTCGGCTCCGACGGCCGGGGGCAGGGCGGCGGCGGGGTCCGGGCGACTGTTCGTGGGGCGGGCGGAGGAGCTGGGCGCGCTGCGGCGGGCCGCCGAGGCCGCGCGGGGCGGGGTGGGGTTCGCGCTGGTCAGCGGAGAGGCCGGAGCGGGGAAGTCCACCGTGCTGGGACGGCTGGGGGAACAGCTCGCCGAACAGGGGTGGCGGGTGGCGACCGGGCGGTGCCCGGAGAGCGCCGGGGCGCCCGCCGCGTGGGCGTGGACCGAGGTGCTGCGCGAGCTCGCCGGCCGGCACCCGGACGTCGTCGCCGACCGCGAACTCGCCCCGCTGCTCGCCGACCCGGGGCCGGCGGCGGGCCGGGACGCGCTGTCCGGACGGTTCCGCCTGCACCGTGCCGTCGTCGCCCGCCTGCACGCCGCCGCCCGCACCGCGCCGCTCGCCGTCCTGCTCGACGACCTGCACGCCGCAGACCCGGAGACCCGCGAACTGCTCGGCGAGCTCGCCGCCCAGCACGCCGACGGCACCCCCGCCGGCGGCCTGCTGGTGGTCGCCGCGCTGCGCCCCGGCGAAGGCGAACTCGCCGACGTACTGGGCCGGTTGGCCCGGCGCTCGCCCACCCGGGTGCCGCTCGGCGGGCTCGACGAGGCCGACGCGGGACGCCTGATCGAGGCGGTCTGCGCCGCGCCCGTCCGCCCGGAGACCGTCCACGCCCTCGCGGAGCGCACCGGAGGCAACCCGTTCTACCTCGCCGAGAGCGCCCAACTGCTCGCCCTGGGCGACGAGTCGACCGCGCTGAAGGAAGTCCCGCAGGGCGTCCGGGACGTGCTGCGGCGGCGCTTCGAGCGGCTGCCCGCACCGGCCGTCGACCTGCTGCGGCTGGCCGCCGTCGCCGGCCGGGAGAGCGACGTCGACCTGCTGGTGCGGGCCGGCGAGCAGGACGAGGACACCGCCACCGAGGCCGTCGAGGCGGCCGTCGCCGGCGGGCTGCTGCTGGAACCCCGGCCCGGCGCCGTCCGATTCGCCCACCTGCTGGTCCGCGACACCCTGTACGCCGACCTCGGCGGCCTGCGCCGGGCCCGCCTGCACGGCCGGATCGGTCACGCGCTGCGCGACCTGCGACCCGGCGAACTCACCGCCCTCGCCCACCACTTCACCCAGGCCGCGTCCACCGCCACCGCCGAACTCGCGGTCGAGCACTGCGTCCGCGCCGCCGAGGCCGCCGAACGCCGCTACGCCCACCGCAGCGCCGTCGCGCTGCTCCGGCAGGCCGTCGACAACCTGGAACGCGCCGCCGAACGGCCCGGCGAGGACCGGGCCGCCCGCCGCATCGACCTGCTCGGGGCGCTGCTGCGGGCCCAGGTCCGGGCCGGGCAGGTCGGCGACGCGGGGGAGACCAAGGCGCACGCCCTGCGGCTCGCCCGCGAGTCCGGCCGCGAGGACCTGCTGATCGCCGCCTGGACCGCCTGGACCGAACCCACCCCGTGGGTCACCCACCCCTACGGCACCGTCGACCAGGACGCCGTCGACACCCTCGGCCGACTGCTGCGCCGCACCGACCTGCCGCCCGCCACCCGGTGCCGGCTGTTCGACGCACTCACCCACGAACTCGACTGCACCGGCGCGCAGATGGCCCTCGACGCGGCCGCCCGCGCGGTCGCCCTGGCCCGCGCCGAGGACGACCCGCACCTGCTGTGCCTCGCCCTCGCCGCACAGGCCCGCGCCTGCGACCACGAACTCGCCGCGGTGGACCGGCGCCGCCTCGCCGAGGAGATCTCCGCGCTCGCCGTCGCCCACGACCTGCCCGCCTACCGCTGGCACGCCGAACACCTGGGCGCCACCGCCGCCGCCGTCCGCGGTGACCTCCCCGCGCTGCGCCGCCACCTGGCGGCGGGCGAGGAGATCGCGCAGCGCTACCGGCTGGTCGAACTCTCCGACGTGGTGCTCTGCCAGCGCGCCATGCTGGAACTCGCCGCCGACCGGGTCGAGGAGGCGACCGCGCTGTACGAGCAGGCGATGACGAGCCTGCGGGCCCGCAGTTCACTGCACGCCGACGCCCTCCACGCGCTGGTGCGGATCGTGATCGCGCACCGGGAGGGCCGACTCGGCGAGATGCTCCCGCTGATCGACCACCACCGCGCCCAGTACGGGCCGCTGGTCGCCGACGTCGCCGCGCTCGCCCTACTGGCCGCCGGACGCCCCCGCGAGGAGGCCCGTGCGGCCCGCGCCGAGCGCCGCACCGTGCAGGCCGACTACTTCCGGTCGCTGTTCCTGGTGCTGCGCGCGGACGCCGCGATGGCCCTCGACGAGCGTGCCGAGGTCGCCGAACTCCTGGACGAGCTGAGGCCGTTCGCCGACCTGGTGGCGGGCGCCAGCTCCACCTCGATCGCCGCCCGCCCGGTCGCCCTGTCGCTCGGCGAACTCGCCCGCCACCTCGGCCGGACCGCCGAGGCCGCCGAGCACTTCCGGCACGCCGTCGAGGTCGCCCGCCGCTGGGAGTCGCCGAGTTGGGAGGCCCGGGCCCGCGAAGCCCTCGCCGCGCCGGAGCGCTGACGGCCCGCCGCCCGGAAGGCCGGCTCGGTCGCCTTGATCGCCTCGGTCGCCCCGATCGGCTTGATCGGCTTGGAGGGCCGTCGCCGTCCGCGCCAAGTGGACTCCAAGCGGCCCCTCCCACACTGGTGTTCGTCACCGACTCGAACGCCCCACGGGAGGCACCCGCACCATGTCCACACTCCTCGGCCGCCTCGGCGGAGCCGCTGCCGCTCGGCCCTGGCGCACTGTCGCAGCCTGGCTGCTGCTGATCGCCGCGATCTTCGGCCTGGCCCGGGCGTTCGGCGGCGAACCCCACGACAGCTACCGGGTGCCGGGCACCCGCTCCACCGCCGGGCTCGACCTGCTGCACGAACGCTTCCCCGAGACCGCCGGCGCGGACGCCCGCGTGGTCGTCCACGACCGCAACGGGAAACCGCTTTCCGCAGACGTTCTGTCAACCCTCCGCACCCGCCTGACCACCCTCCCGCACGTGCTCGCCGTCGCCCCGCCGATACCCTCGCAGGCCGGCGACACGGCGCTGCTGACGCTGAGCTACGACGTCGAGGTGACGGCGTTCAAGGGCGCCACCGGACTCGACGCGCTGCGCGACGCCGCCCGGCCCACCGCCGACGCCGGCTACCAGGTCGAGTTCGGCGGCCAGGTCCCGGAACACTTCAGCGCCCCCGACGGCACCGCCGAGGCGATCGGCATGGCCGCCGCGCTGATCATCCTGGTGATCGCCCTCGGCACCGTGGTCTCCGCCGGACTGCCGCTGGTGGTCGCGCTCGCCGGCCTCGCCGCCGGGACGGGACTGATCACCCTGATGGCCGCCGTCACCGACATCAGCGACATCGCGCCCACCGTGGCGTCCATGGTCGGCCTCGGCGTCGGCATCGACTACGCGCTGCTGCTGGTCTCCCGGCACGTCGAAGGAGTGCGCCGCGGCCTGGACGCCCGGGCCGCCGCCGGCGCCGCCAACGCCACCGCGGGCGCGTCCGTGGTGGTCGCCGGCTCCACCGTGCTGGTCTCGCTGTTCGGCCTGAAGCTCGCCGGCCTGTCGATCTACGCGTCCTTCGGCTACGCGACCTTCGCCACCGTCGGCGGCGTCATGCTCGCCTCGCTCACCCTCGTCCCCGCCCTCGCCGCCCTGGCCGGGCCCCGCCTGCTGCGCCGCGCCGAACGCCGGGCCGTGGGCCGCAGCGACGTCGTGGCCACCGCGGACGCCCCGACCCGCACCGAGCGCTGGGCCCGCCTGATCGGCCGCCGCCCGATCGCCGCCGCCGTGCTGTCCCTGGCGGTGCTGCTCGGCCTGGCCGCGCCGATGCTCGGCATGCGCACCTGGCCGCAGGACGCCGGCAGCCAGGCCCCCGGCAACACCACCCGCAAGGCCTACGACCTGATCGCCGACGCGTACGGCCCCGGCGCCAACGGCCCGCTGCTGCTCGCGGTCGACCTCGACCGGCTCCCGAAGAGCGAACTGCCCGCGCTGGAACAGAAATTGGCGCAGGATCCGGCCGTGGTGCAGGTCGGCCCGGCCCGGCTCGGCGAGGCCGGGAACGCCGCCGTGATCACCGTGACCCCGCGGACCGGCCCGCAGGACGCCGCCACCGCGAAGCTGGTCAAGCGGCTGCGCGACCACGAACTGCCCGCCGGCGTCGAGGTGACGGGCGTGGTCGCCACCTTCTCCGACATCTCCGACCGCCTCTCCGCCCGCCTGTGGGTGGTCGTCCCGTTCGTCGTCGCCCTGTCGCTGGTGCTGCTCACCGCGCTGTTCCGGGCCCCGGTGATCGCGGTGAAGGCCGCCGCGATGAACCTGCTGTCGGTGGCCGCCGCGTACGGCGTGATGACGGCGGCGTTCCAGCACGACGCGAGCGCGAAGCTGCTCGGGCTGCCGCACGCGGTGCCGGTGTCCAGCTGGGTGCCGATCCTGATGTTCACCGTGCTGTTCGGCCTGTCCATGGACTACGAGGTGTTCCTGCTGTCCCGGGTCCGCGAGGACTGGCTCGCCACCGGCGACGCCAAGGGCAGCGTGGTGCGCGGCCTGTCCGCCACCGGACGGGTGATCAGCAGCGCCGCCGCCATCATGGTCGCCGTGTTCACCGGCTTCGCGATCGACCCCGACATCACCGTCAAGATGATCGGCGTCGGCATGGCCGTGGCCGTCCTGATCGACGCCACCGTCGTCCGCCTGGTGCTGGTGCCCGCCACCATGACCCTGCTCGGCCGCCACAACTGGTGGCTGCCCGGCTGGCTGGACCGCCTGCTGCCGAAGCTCCGCATCGAACACGGCGACGAGCCCGCCGCCCCCGCCGCCCGCCCCGAACCGGCCGCCGTCTGACACCCGCCCGGCAGGGCCCGCCCCCGGGCGGGCCCTTGCTGCGTGCGGGTGCCCGCGCCGCGTGGTCCGCGCCGCCCGCCCCGCGCCCCTGCGTACCGTGACCGCATGAGCGTGCGGATGGAGCGGGTGTACGAGGCGCCGGACGGCGGGGTGCGGGTGCTGGTGGACCGGCTGTGGCCGCGCGGCCTGAAGAAGGAGGACGCCCACCTCGACCGCTGGGCCAAGGACGTCGCGCCCTCCACCGAGCTGCGCCGCTGGTTCCACGGCACGCAGGGCGACTTCGAGGAGTTCGCCCGCCGCTACCGGGCCGAGCTGGACGCTCCGCAGGTGCAGCAGGAGCTCGACGAGCTGCGCCGACTGGCCGCGGGCGACGCCGACCTGGTGCTGCTGACGGCCGTCAAGGAGCCGTCGCACAGTCACGTGTCGGTGCTGCTGGAGCGCTTGGAGCAGTCCGGCTAGCACGTTCGGCGGACCGGCCGCGTACGGCGTGTTCTTTCGGGCAGATGTACGCAAATCGGCTGTAATGCGGGCATGAGCCTGCTGCGAGAGAACGCCGTTCTCGCCCTCTTCTTCTGCCTCGGCCTGGGCTACCTGGTCGGCAAGCTACGGGTCGGACCGATCCAACTCGGCGGCATCTGCGGCGTCCTGATCGTGTCGATGCTGGTCGGCGCCCAGCACGTCACGGTCAACGCGGACGTCAAGAACGTCGCCTTCGCCCTGTTCATCTTCTCGCTCGGCTACATCGCCGGCCCCCAGTTCTTCGCCAACCTCAACGCCAAAGGGCTGCGCTTCGGCGTGCTCTCCCTGATGGAGGCCGTGGTCGTCGTCCTGATGGCACTCGGCTTCGCCAAGATCTTCGACCTGGACGTCGGCACCGCCGCCGGCATCCTGGCCGGCGCCGCCACCGAATCCGCAGCCGTCGGCACCGCGCAGGACGCCATCGCCAAACTGCCCGGCATCACCGCCGACCAGACCGTCCAGCTGCAGGCGCACGTCGCCACCGCCTACTCGGTCTGCTACCTGTTCGGCCTGATCAGCATCGTCCTGCTGACCAGCCAGCTCTTCCCGATGCTGATGCGGATCAACCTCGCCGACGCCTCCCGCCGACTCTGGGAGAAGATGCGCGGCGGCGAGAACGGACACCAGGAGGGCGAAGAGCCCTCGCTGCCCGCACTGGTCGGCCGGACCTACCTGGTCTCCCAGGGCGAAGGCACCCGGATCAGCCAACTCCAGGAATCCTCCGGACAGTTGGTCACCGTCGAGGCGATCAGCCGGGGCGGCCGCAAACTCGACCCCGACGACGACCCGGTGCTGCGACGCGGCGACCAGGTCCTGGTCGTCGGCCGCCGCGCCGCCGTCATCGACGCCGGCCACGACCTCGGCCCCGAGACCGGCGACACACCCGGCCTCGACCGGGCCCTGGCCGTCCGCCAGGTCGTGGTCACCAACAAACAGGTCGCCGGCCACCCGCTGAACGACGTCCGCGACCGCGACAGCCAGGCCACCGGCGGCGTCTTCCTCACCGACATCCAACGCGTCGACCATCACCTGCCCGCCGTCGGCGAGACCGAGGTCCACCTCGGCGACACCCTGACCGTCGTCGGCGCCCCCTCCAAACTCGACCGGTTCGCGGCCCGGGTCGGCGCCATCGTCCGCCAGGACACCGCCGACTGGATCTACCTCTCGCTCGGCATCTGCCTCGGCGTCCTGCTCGGCAAGGTCAACGTCCGCTTCGGGGACGTCAGCCTCACCCTCGGCACCGGCGGCGGCTGCCTGATCGCCGGCCTGGTCTTCGGCTGGGCCCGCTCGCTGCGCCCCACCTTCGGCGCCTACCCGCCGGTCGCCGCCCAGACCCTCAAGGACCTCGGCCTGGCGATGTTCATCGCCGTCACGGGCATGGCCGCCGGCCCCGACGCAGGCCCGCTGCTCAAGCAGTACCCGGTACTGCTGCCCGCCGCCGGCATCCTGATGGTCGTCGTCCCCGCATTCCTCGGCCTGTTCCTCGGCCGCCGACTGCTGAAGATCGAACCGCCGATCCTGATCGGCGCGATCGCCGGCCAGCAGTGCTCCACCCCCGCCATCACCGCCATCGGCAACGTCGCACAGAGCAGCGTCCCGATGCTCGGCTACACCATCACCTACACGCTCTCCAACTTCCTGCTGCCGCTGACCGGACCGGTCCTGGTCGGCCTGGTCGGGCTCTGACAGGGGAAAACCATTGGGCTGGATCACCGATCACGTCTTCAAGCCGTACCCGGAACTGCTGATCTTCCTGACCATCGCGATCGGCTTCCTGGTCGGACGGCTGCACTGGAAGGCCATCGGGCTGGGCGCGGTGACGGGCTGCCTGATCGCCGGGCTGTTCACCGGCTGGCTGACCGACGTCGAAATCAACGGCACCGTCAAATCGGTGTTCTTCATCATGTTCCTGTTCGCCCTCGGCTACAAGGTCGGCCCGCAGTTCTTCCGCGGCCTGAAGAAGGACGGGCTGCCGCAGGTCGCCGTCACCCTCGCGGTCTGCCTCACCGGCCTGCTGATCTGCTGGGCGTTCGCCGACATGCTCGGCTACGGCCCCGGGCTCGGCGCCGGACTGCTCGGCGGCGCACTCACCCAGTCCGCCGTCATCGGCGTCGCCCAGGACGCCATCGGCACGCTGCCCGGGCTCAGCGCCGACCAGGTCACCGCGCAGCAGAACCTGGTGCCGATCGGATACGCCGTCACCTACCCGCTCGGCACCATCCTGTGCGCGATCCTGCTGGCCAACATCGCCCCCCGCTTCCTGCGGAGCGACCTCGCCGAGGACTCCCGCGCCCTCGCCGCCGAACTCGACGCCCCCGCCGGCGACCCCGACCTGAGCGACGGCTACTACGAGGTCGTGCTGCGCGCCTACACCGTCGAACACGGCCTGGCCGGCTCCACCGTCGAACAGATCGAGCAGCGCGAGAAGGACGCCGACCGGCGGATCTACCTCACCCGGGTCCGCCGGGCCGGGACGATCCTCCCGCACGACCAGCAGACCGTCATCGAGCACGGCGACGTGGTCGCGGTCAGCGCACTGCGGCACGACCTGGTCGACTTCGACCCGATCCGCAGCATCGGCCCCGAGACCGACGACGTCGAACTGCTCGACTACCAGACCGAACACCTGCACGTGGTCGCCTCCGAGAAGGCCCAACTCGGCAAGACCATCGCCGAGTTGCGGCGCGAACCGTTCATGGTCGGGGTGTTCGTCGACAAGCTCTACCGCTCGGGCGCGGAGTTCCCGTACGTGCTCACCACCCAGGTCGAACGCGGCGACACCCTGGTGCTGTCCGGCCCGCAGCGGCTCGTCGAACCGGCCGGGAAGCAGCTCGGCAAACCGGTGCCGACCAGCTTCGCCACCGACATGACCTGGGTCGGCCTCGGCATCTTCCTCGGCGGCTGCATCGGCATCCCCGCCCTCACCGTCGGCGGCGTGCCGATCAGCCTGTCCACCTCCGGCGGCGCGCTCATCATGGGCCTGATCTTCGGCTGGATCCGCGGCCGGTACCCCACCTACGGCAACGTGCCGCCCGGCGCCCAGTGGTTCATGGACACCCTCGGCCTGTGCGCGTTCGTCGCCATCGTCGGCATCAACGCCGGACCCAGCTTCACCAGCGGCCTCTCCCAAGCCGGTTGGGGACTGCTGGTGTGGGGCGCCGTCGCCACCGTCGTCCCGCTGCTCGTCGGCATCCTGATCGGCCACTTCGTCTTCCGGATGCGCCCGCCGATCCTGATGGGCGTGGTCGCCGGCGCGCAGACCACCACCGCCGCGATCGGCGCCATCAACGAAGCCGCCCGGAGCCAGATCCCCACCCTGGGCTACACCATCCCGTACGCGGCAGGAAACGTCCTGCTGACCATCTGGGGCGCCGTCATCGTCGCCCTGCTCGGCTAGGAGAGACCCCACCCATGACCAAGCCGTCGATCAGCCGCGAAGAGATCCACCGCCTCGCCCGGCTCAGCCCGTTCGAACTCAAGGGCGAGTTCGTCCGGCTCGCCGAGCACTACCAGGCCGACCGGCCCGGGCAGAAGGAGAAGTCCACCGCCCACATGCTCAACGCCGGCCGCGGCAACCCCAACTGGATCTGCACCGGCCCGCGCGAAGCGATGCTCGCCCTCGGCCACTTCGCGCTCGCCGAATCCCGCCGCGTCTGGACCGCCGACAACCTCGGCGGCATGCCCGAACAGATCGGCATCGCCCACCGCTACGACCAGTTCGCCCGCAGCCACCCCGAACTGCCCGGCATCGACCTGCTCTCCGCCTGCCTCAGCCTCGCCGTCGACCGCTACGACCTCGACCGCGACGCCCTCGTCCACGAACTCGCCGACGCCGCCATCGGCGACAACTACCCCGTCCCCGACCGGATGCTCACCGCCGCCGAACAGATCGTCGTCGGCTACCTGCACGAGGAACTGATGGACCGCCGGCCGCCCGAAGGCCGCCTCGACCTGTTCGCCACCGAAGGCGGAACAGCCGCCATGTGCTACATCTTCGACTCCCTGATGAAGAACGGCCTGCTGCACAAGGGCGACCGGATCGCCCTGATGGTGCCCGTCTTCACCCCCTACATCGAGATCCCCGAACTCGACACCTACCAGTTCGACGTCGTCCGGATCGAAGCCAACTCCTACGCCGAGACCGGCGTCCGCGAATGGCGCTACCCCACCGAGGAGGTCGCCAAGCTCGCCGACCCCGGCATCAAACTGGTCTGCCTGGTCAACCCCAGCAACCCGCCCTCGCTCGCGCTCTCCCAGCGCGTCACCGACCAGATCAAGTCCATCGTCGAAAGCTCCAACCCCGGGCTGATCATCGTCACCGACGACGTCTACGGCACCTTCGTCGACCACTTCCGCAGCATCGCCGCCGACCTGCCCCGCAACACCCTGCTCGTCTACTCCTACTCCAAGCACTACGGCTGCACCGGCCACCGCCTCGGCGTCATCGGCCTCCAACGCGACAACGTCATCGACGACGCCCTCGCCGCCCTCCCGCAGGCCGACAAGGACCGCCTCGCCGGCCGCTACGGCAGCCTCAGCCTCGACCCCGGCAGCATCCGCTTCATCGACCGCCTGGTCGCCGACTCCCGGCAGGTCGCCCTCAACCACACCGCCGGACTCTCCCTGCCGCAGCAGGCCCAACTCACCCTGTTCTCGCTGTTCGCGCTGCTCCCCGAGGGCAAGGCCTACAAGGAGAAGGTGCAGGCCATCGTCCACCAGCGGCTCCAACTGCTGCTGGAGGGCTCCGGGATGAAGATCTCCGAGGACCCCGCACGAGCCGGCTACTACGTCGAACTCGACCTGCTCGCCGAGGCCGAACGCACCTCCGGACCCGAGTTCGCGGCCTTCCTGAAGGCCACCTACGAACCCACCGAACCCCTGTTCCGGCTCGCCGAACAGACCGGCGTCGTGCTGCTCAACGGCGGCGGCTTCGACGGCCCCGAATGGTCCGTGCGGGTCTCGCTGGCCAACCTCGACGACCTCGACTACCTGAAGATCGGCCACCACCTGAAGGAGATCTTCGACGAGTACCGGGCGGAGTGGCAGGCCTCCCACTGATCGGCGCCGACGGGGAGTCGGGGCCGGCAGGTCACTGCTCGGCGGACGGTCGGACGACGCCGTGGTCGAAGGCGAACACCACCGCGTGCACCCGGTCCCGCACCCCCAACTTGTCCAGCACCCGGCGGACATGGGTCTTCACCGTCGCCTCGCCCAGGTGCAACGCCGCCGCGATCTCCGCGTTCGAGCGACCCCGGCCCAGCAGCTCCAGCACCTGCCGCTCACGCGGCGTCAACCGGGCCAGCACCCGCCCGCCCGCCGCCGAACCGCCCGGCGGGGCCGAACGCGCGAACTCCGCCAGCAGCCGGCGCGTCACCGACGGGCCGAGCAGCGCCTCCCCGGCCGCCACCGTCCGAACTCCCGCCAGCAGGGCCTCCGGTGGCGTCCGCTTCAACAGGAACCCGGCCGCGCCCGCCCGCACCGCCGCGAACACGTACTCGTCCAACTCGAAGGTGGTCAGCACCAGGACCCGCGCCTGCGGACAGCGCAGCGCCAACTCCACCGTCGCCGCCACCCCGTCCAGCACCGGCATCCGCACATCCATCAGCACCACGTCCGGCCGGCACTCCTCGGCGACGCGCACCGCCTGCGCGCCGTCGGCGGCCTCGCCGACCACCAGCAGGTCCGGCTGGGTGCCGAGCATCATTCGCAGGCCGGCCCGCATCAGGTCCTCGTCGTCGGCCACAAGCACCCTTATCGGCACGGAAGTTGCACCTCCACGCGCCAGCCATCGGCATCCGGGTCCGGGCCGGCGGTGAGGGTGCCGCCGAGGGCGGTCACGCGGTGGCGCATCGAGGCGAGACCCCGGGGTGGGGTGCGGGGTGCGGGTCGCGGGGCGAGCTGCGGGACGGGTGAGCCGTTGTCGGTGACGGTGAGGCGGGTGGCGTGCGGGGCGGTGGTGAGGCGGACGGTGGTGGCGGTGGCGGTGGAGTGCTTGAGGGTGTTGGTCAGGGACTCCTGGACGATGCGGCGGATCGTCTCGGACTGTTCGGTGGTCAAGTGGTGTACCTCGGAAGGGAGTTGGAGGGCGGGGGAGAGGTGCGGGGGCAGGTCGGCGAGCAGGGCTCGGAGGGCTTGGGCGAGCGGCGGGGCGGGTTGGAGCAGGCCGAGGACGCGGTCGAGGTCGGCCATCGCGTCGCGGCCCACGCGTTCGATCCGCTCCAGGGCGGCGCGGACGTCCGGCGGGCCGTCGGGCAGACAGAGGCGGGCCGCGCCCGCGTGGGTCACCATCACCGTCACCGCATGGCCGACCGCATCATGCAACTCCCTTGCCATCCGGGCCCGTTCGTCAGCCAGGAGCTTTTCTGCGCGCAACTCGGCGGCGGCCCGGCGACGTTGCTCGGCCCGTTGCAGGCGCAGGCGGGTCGCCAGGCCGACTCCCGCCGAGGCCGCGTGCACGGTGCAGGCGAGGGCGAACCCCGGGCGCCCGGCGAGTGCGAGCAGGACGGCGGCCACCGGGACGGCCGCCAGCGCGGCCGCAGCGGCCGGTGGCCGGGTGCGGGCGAGCACCACCAGGGGCAGGGCCGAGGCCAGCGACAGGTTGGTCACCGGTTCGCCCGCCGCCACGACCGCGACGGTCGCGGCCGCGCCCGCCCACAGCGCGCCCACGGGTGCGATCCGTCGGCCCGCCAGGGACGCGAACCAGACCACCGCCGCGATCCGCTCCGGTACCGGGCCGTGGCCGAGGGACGCCGGGGAGCCCGCACCGCCGATCGCGATGCCCGCCGACGCCCACGCCACCACCACGTCCAGCACAACCCACCAGCCCCGCGCGACAGTTCGGTCCGCGCGCCACCACACCGGGATGCTCCGCACCGCCGGACCTCCCCTTCAGTCGGCGGCGGACTGCTGCTGCCGCTGTTGCTGCCGAGCCTGTGCGGCACGCAGCCGGCGGACCTCGGCGAGCAGACGCGGGACGTCCTGGCGGGCGCCGGCGATGAAGTCGATGTCCGCGTCCGTGCGCGGATCGACTCCGAGGACTTCGTGGCCGCCGACGAAGCGGCGCAGGTAGAGCTCGTCGTCCCGGGCCGGATCCGAGTCGAGCTGGACGAAACTGCCGCCGCCGATCGACTGCCGGCTCTCCAGCCGGGCGATCCACGGCCCCGGCGAGGCCGCCGCGGCGCGCCGTTCGACGGCGGCCAACTCCTCGTCGGACAACGGCTGATCGGCACTCATGAGTTCTCCGTCGGCGCTCGCCGCCTGCCGTGTGCAGGCGTCCCACCCATGCTAGGCAGCCCGGTGATCTCCGGTCGTCCGCCCCGGAGTCGACCCCCGGTCGTCCTCCGGGAGGACAGGCCGCCCACTACGATCGCGCCCATGACTGCGGACGGACGGATCGAAGAAGCGGAACTCGTGTACCAGCGCGCCGTGTTCGGCGGCGACGCCGGCGAACTGGGCGCCGCAGAAACCGGGTTGGACGGCCTCGAAGCGGACCTCGCGCTGGCCAGGGGGAAGCTCGTCCACGCGCGCTTCCTGGACGAACAGGTCGAGAACGCCCACGAGTTGGAGCTGTTCGAGCGGGCCGCCGAACTGTACCGCCGACTCGGCGACGAACGCGGCGAAGGCGAAGCGCTGTTCTGGATCGGAACGTTCCACCAGGTGGTGCGGGACGACAACGAGGCGGCGCTGCCGGTGCTCCGCCGCGCCCGTGAACTCGCCGCCCGGGCCGGGGACCGGCTGACCCTCTCCTACGTGCTGCGCCACCTCGGGTTCGCCGACCACATGGCCGGTCGACTCGACTCCGCCCGCGCCCACTTCGAGGAGTCCACCCGACTGCGCCGCGACCTCGGCTTCCTGCCGGGCGTCGCCGCCAACCTGATCGGCCTCGCCTTTCTGGCCTCCCAGCAGGAACGGCGCGAGGACGCCGCCGCACTGCTCACCGAGGCGGCCGAACTCGCCGAGAAGAGCGAGGCGCACGGCGTGCTGCGCCGGGTGGCCGGGGCCCGGGAGGAACTCGGCCTGGGCTGATCGGTGGGCTGATCGGCGGTCGTTCTTGTTGCTCGGCGTTCGGCGTTCGGCGTTCGGCGCAGGCCGGTCGGGGATCAGTGGGCGGCGGGCTGCTCGGCGAGTTCCTGCTGCTGACGTCGTCTCCTGCGGTGACCCGGCACCCGGTCGGCATCCCCGGCGGCCGACACCCTGACAAGTGGGATTCGCCGCCCGGGTCGTCGCTGCCCGCCGCGCTGGAGACCGCGGAGGCGGCGCTCGTACGAGTCGAGGGCCGGCCAGTCGCCGAGCGCTCAGGCCCGACGATCGTGCCGTCCGGCCACCGAGCCGACCTCGGTCGCCAACTCCGCTCCGGGGGTGACTGGTTGTCCACCCGGAAGGGGATCGGTTCGAGCCCCGGCGGGGACGCCCGCGGGCCGGGGGACGGGCGACGGTGGACGGCATGAAGAAGCTGCTTGCGGGTGTGTTGCTGGTGGTCGGGGTGCTCGGTGGGGTGGTGGGCGCCGGGGTCGGGACGGTGGCCGCCGGGGCGGTGCGGCCCGTGCTGGGGGTGATGGTGGCCGGCGCGGTCGGCGGGCTGGCCGTCGGCTGCGGGGTGCCGGTGTGGGGTGCGCGGCGGTTGGCGGGGTGGCCGCGCTGGCTGCCCGTGGCGATGAGCGGGGTGCTGGCGGCCGGGCTGGGCACGGCCGTGCTGTGGCCGGGGGAGCGAGCCGTCCCCGGAAAGGCCGACGCCATCTGGGAGTTGCCGACCGGCTCGCGGCTCGCCTACCACCTGACGCCCGCCCGGGGCCCGGCCCGCCCCGAACCGGTCGTCCGGCTGCACGGCGGCCCCGGCACCCCCGGCGAGGCGGCGGACGGACTGGACGAGGAACTGAGCCGGGCCAGCTACCAGGTCTACACGTACGACCAGTTGGGGTCGGGGGACTCCCCGCGACCGGCCGACCTGTCCGGGTACACCGTGCAGCGGCAGATCGACGACCTGGAGGCTGTCCGGCAACGGCTCGGCGCGGAACGGATGGTGCTGATCGGCGCGTCCTGGGGCGGCACCCTCGCCGCCGAATACCTGGCCGCGCACCCCACCCACGTCGCACGGGTGGTGTTCACCTCGCCCGGCACACTCTGGACCCCCGAGTACACCGACGAACAGGCCGGCCAGCTCTGGGACCGGCTCACCCCCGACCAGCGCCGCCGGATCGACGGCCTCGGCGGCAGCGGGCTGCGCGTCCCGGCCTGGTCGGCGCTGCTCGCCCTCGACCCCGCCCAGGCCCACGCCCTGCTGCCCGACGACCAGGCCGACGCGCTGTTCCGGCAACTGCTGACCGTCTCCGGCTCCGCCGCCACCTGCCACCCCGGCGCGGTCGGCGCACTGCCCGTCAAGACGCCCGGCTTCTACGCCAACCAACTGATCGCCGCCGACCTGCGCCACCGCCCCGACCCGCGCCCCGCGCTGCGCACCGTGCACGTCCCGGCGCTGGTGCTGCGCGGCGAGTGCGACTACAAGCACTGGGAGATCACCCGCGAGTACCGCGACACCCTGCCCGGCGCGCAACTGCTGTACGTCCCCGGGGCGGGTCACGCGATCGCCGTGGACCGACCCGCCGAGTACCGCGCCGCCGTGCTCGCCTTCCTCACCGGCGCCCCGCTGCCCGGCAGCCCGTACACGGGCGCGGAGGACCCGGCGCGGCGGTGAGGGAAAGCGGTTTCCAGTTGGGTGCGGCCGTGGTCCGGCAGTCAGCGGGAAAACGCTTTCCGGATGCGGCCGGGAGGGTGGGCGGAGGTGTCCGGAAGGCAGCCGGAAAGCGCTTTCCGTTTCCCGTGCCGTCCCTGTTTGTCCCCGTGGTGAGGGGCGGCGCATGCTGGAAGGGACCAACCCGGCTCCGAGGAGTGTGCCATGGAGATCAGGGGACCCAGCGGCGTGATCGCCGGGGTCGACGGCTCGAAACCCGGTGCCGAGGCCGCCGAGTGGGCGGCCCGCGAGGCCGAGCGGCGCGGCGACAGCCTGCACCTGGTGCACGCCGTCAACACCGGCACCGTCACGCTCTCGCCCCGCACCGGGACGACCGTCACCGATCTGATCCTGCGCGAGGCGGCGGAACTGCTGGAGACCATCAGGTCCGGGCTGGAGGCCGCGCACCCGGGGCTGCGGATCACCGGTGACGTCGTCCCGCGCGATGCGGCGGAGGCCGTGCTCACCGCCTGCGAGCACGCCGGACTCGCGGTGCTCGGCACCCGAGGGCACGGCGGGTTCGCGTCGCTGCTGCTCGGCTCGGTCAGCCTGCGGGTCGCCGCGCACGCCGTCTGCCCGGTGGTGGTGGTCCGCGGCACCGAGCACCCCGAAGGGCCGGTGCTGGTGGCCGTCCACGACGAACGGGACTCCGCCGCGCTGCGGTTCGGCTGCGAGACGGCCGCCCGGCGGGGCCTGTCGGTGCGGGCGCTGCACACCTGGTCGCCGGTGGTCGCCGACGTCGGGCGGATGGCGCCGATGGTCGACGAACTCGGCGAGGAGAACCGGCTGCACGAGCAGCTGCTGCTGCGCACCTGCGATCCGGTCCGCGAGGACTTCCCCGCCGTCGAACTTGAGACCCAGCAGCTGACCGGCGGCACCGCCGCGACCGTGGTCGAGGAGTCCCGCACCGCCGCGCTGGTGGTGGTCTCCCGGCACGATCCGGCCCCGCGGTTCGGCCTGCGGCTGGCCACGCCCGTGCACGCCGTCCTGCACCACGCGCAGTGCCCGGTGGCCGTCGTCCCGGTGTGAACAGGCCGGGGGAGCAAGGGAGTTGCCCCTGTCCGGGCAGGCCCGGGGCGGTTCGGGTCAGCTCGGTCCGGGTCGGTTCGGCTCGGCGAGCGGCCCGGTCAGGCGGCGGAAGGCGGTCTCCGCGAGGTCGGCGGCGCCGGTGGGGTCGGAGTCGCCCGCCGCCCAGGCCTCGACGGCCACCCGCATCGCGGCGTTGGCGGTGGCCGCGAGCAGTAGGACGTCCAGGCTGTCGGCGGGCAGGCCGACGAGCTCGGCGAGGACGGGACGCAGCGCGGCCTCGGCGTCGTGCTGGGTGCGGTGCCAGACGTCGCGCAGGGCCGGGTCGTCGGGCATGGCGCGGAGCAGGCCGCGGGTCCAGCCCAGGGAGGCGGCCGGCCGGCCGGGGGCGGGGGCGAGTGCGGCGCGGGCGGCGTCGACCAGGGCGGGCAGCAGCGGAGTGCCGGGCGCGGTGGCGGCGAGCAGGTCGACCCACTGGCGGGAGCCGTCGGCGAGCAGCGGGGCGACGGCGTCCTCCTTGGTGCGGAAGTAGCGGTAGAAGGTGCGCAGCGAGACGCCGGCGGTGCGGGCGATGTCCTCGGCGGTGGTGCCCTCGGCGCCGCGTTCGGAGAACAGGCGGGCGGCGGTGAGCGCGATCTCCTGCTGGGTGGCGGCCTTGCGGCGCTCGGTGAGGGAGAGGGCGGGGCGTTCGGGTGCGGCCATGGTGTGTCCCCCGGGACGGGCGGCGGGTGCGGGTGCGGGTGCGGGTGGCGGGTGCGGAAGGCGGGTGCGGGTGGCGGGTGCGGGTGCGGAAGGCGGTCGGTGGGTCGCCGGTGCGGTACCCAGCGTAGCCGCTCGGGCGTCACAGGATGCGGGTGTGGCACAACGTGCCATGTTGACGTAACGTGCATTACGAGAGGTCGGGGCCCATCAGGCCCGATCCGCCGCACGACAGGGAGACCCCCATGAACCGCTTCGAAGGCCGCCGCGTCCTGATCACCGGCGCCGGCTCCGGCATCGGCCGGGCCACCGTCCACCGGATCCTGGCCGAGGGCGGCATCGTGGTCGCCGCCGACGTGGTCGAGGCCGGGCTCGCCACCACCCGTGAGCAGGCCGAGGCCGACGGCACCGCCGACCGCCTGACCGTCAAGGTCGTCGACATCTCCGACGAGGCGTCCGTCAAGGCCGGCGTCGGCGACGCGATCGCCGAACTCGGCGGCCTCGACGTGGTGGTGAACGCCGCGGGCATCCTGCGCTCCACGCACACCGAGCAGACCACGCTGGAGTTCTGGAACCGCATGCTGGCGGTCAACCTCACCGGCACCTTCCTGGTCACCCGCGAGGCGCTGCCCGCGCTGCTCGCCACCGGCCGCGGCGTGGTGGTCAACTTCTCCTCCACCTCCGCCACGTTCGCCCACCCGTACATGGCGGCCTACGCGGCGACCAAGGGCGGCATCCAGTCGTTCACCCACGCCATCGCCGCCGAGTACGCCAGGCAGGGCCTGCGCGCGGTCTGCGTCGCCCCGGGCTCGATCGCGTCCGGCATGACGGCCGCCCCCGGCCTGCCCGAGGACGCCGACATGTCCTGGTTCGCCAAGCTCCAGCCCGCGATCGGCCAGGGCTTCGCCGGACCCGAGACGGTGGCCGGCGTCATCGCGATGCTGGCCTCCGACGACGGCGCGTTCGTCACCGGCACCGAGATCCGCATCGACGGCGGCACCCACGCCTGACGCCCCGTCGAGCGGGCACACCCCCCGCCCGCCGGCCCGCCCCTCCGTGATCGGGGCGGCGGGCCGGAACCGCCCGGGTGTCCGCCGGCGTCGTCCCCGCAGCGTGCATACTTAGCCGGCACGTTCGTCACGGCCGCGCCGAGCCCGCCTGTCACCGGCTCGGGGACGCGCGGCGAGGGGAAGACACGGGGAACACGGCCATGGGGCTGACCAGCACGACGCTGCTGCTGTTCACGATCGAGATCGCACTCGCGGTGCTGGGCGCCACCGTCTGGTGGTGGCCCGCCATGGCGAAGCACCACTGGCGGGCCGTCCTCGGCCGGATCGGCCTGCTGCTCGGCAGCCAGCTCGCGCTGCTCGCGGTGATCGGCCTGGTCGTGAACAACTACTTCTCGTTCTACAGCAGTTGGAACGACCTGCTGGGCACCGGCAAGGACGGCCCGGTCTCCGTCAAGGCCGCCGCCGCGCCCCCCGTACCCGTCGGCGCGACCGTCGCCCCGAGCGACCGCCCCAGCGCCGAACCCGAGCCCGCCAACCTGCCGCTGCTCCCCGCCCAGGAACTCGGCAGGGAACCCGTCAACACCACCGTCGGACGCGACCCGCAGAAGGTCGGCGAGATCCGCTCCGTGCGCATCCCCGGCGCGCGCACCGGCCTGAGCACCGACGGATACGTCTACCTGCCCCCGCAGTACTTCCAGCCCGGCAACGACCAGCGGAAGTTCCCCGCCGTCATCGCCATGACCGGCTTCCCCGGCGACGCCAAGGCACTGATCACCCGCTTCAACTACCCCGGCGTCGCACTCGACGAGATCCGGGCCGGCCGGATGCAGCCCACCGTCCTCATCCTGATGCGCCCCTCACCGGCGATGCCCGCCGACCCCGAGTGCGAGAACGTCCCCGGCGGGCCGCAGGCCGAGACCTACTTCGCCAAGGACGTCCCGCGCGCCGTCGCCGCCACCTACCGCGTCGCCACCGGCCCCGGCGCCTGGGGCGTGATGGGCAACTCCACCGGCGGCTACTGCGCCGCGAAGCTCGCCATGCGGCACCCCGAGGTCTTCGCCGGCGGCGTCTCCATCTCCGGCTACCTGAAGGCCGCCGAGGACGTCACCACCGGCGACCTCTTCAAGGGCAGCCAGCAGCGCCGCGACGAGGCCGACCTGCTCTGGCGCCTCCAGCACCTGCCGATGCCCGCCACCGCGATCATGCTCAGCGGCGCGGAGAAGGGCGACGGCGACTTCCGCAAGGACGCCGACGCCTTCACCGGCGCCGCCAAGCCCCCGCTCGCCACCGGCGTCGCCTCCGTCCCCGAAGGCGGCCACAACTTCACCACCTGGATCAAGCTCCTCCCCGCCGGCTTCGAGTTCCTCTCCACCCACCTGAAGGCCTGACCCCGCGCAGTGGGAGGCGCAAGAGCCGCCCGTCGCCGAGGGCGGTCGGGTGACGGCCGCGGCGGCGGTGATCAGGGCGGTGTGCGGGCGGAAGGACGGAGTGCCGGGGTGGCGGGAGGTGGTGACTTCGGCGTAGCGGCAGCCGGCGGTGAGGTGACGGTGCTCCTCCTGCCACGCCGGCGCGGAGGGGCGGCCCGGGGCGAGGTGCAGGGCCTGGGCCGGCAGCCGCAGCCGCTGGTCGTGCCAGGGGCCGCAGAGGGCGAGGGCGCGGCCGTCCGGCGCCCGGAGGAGCCGGCCGAGCCGGTGGACGAGGGTCAGGCCGGGGTGAGGGTGCCGGTGTGGAGCTGGCCGACCCGGCCGGATTCGCCCTCCCAGGTCCAGAAGGCCTTGACGGTCAGGGAGTTGAGGTCCATGACGTGGCTGACGGTGAGGCCGCTGCGCTCCGTCCAGGAGACGAACCAGATGCCCGGGGCGACCGCCGCAGTGTGCAGGGCGACGTCCTCGAACTGGCCGGCGGACTCGCCGAGACCCTCCCAGCGGAGCCGGGTGCCGTCCGCAGAGTAGGCGTTGCGGAACGCCGCGCCGTTGTCGACCTCGAAAAGGTAGGTGCGGCCGGCGAAGCCCGGCAGGGCGGCGGTCATGTGTGGGCGGTCCTTCGGCGGTCGGTGCGATCGGTGCAGTGGCGAACGAGGCGGGGCGGGCTGGGACGTACAGGACGGGCAGGACGAACGGGACGGGTGCGGCCGGTGGGGCCGCACCCGTCCCAACCTATCGGACCGGGGTCGGAAGCGGGGGCCCGATCAGCAGGCGAAGTCGACGCGCCGGAACGTCACGTAGTGGTCGGCCGTGTAGTAGTCCTCGTGGTGGACCGTGCCGGTGATGATCCGCCGGGTGCCGCGGGTCGGGCTGCCCGGGGTGATGACGGTGTACTCGTGGTAGTAGCCGGTCGACTGGGAGGGCAGCACGCCCTCGCGGTTCTGGAAGACGACGCCGTCCTGGGAGTACGGGAAGGGCCCGCCGGCGTCGATCAGTCGGATGGTGTCGCGGCCCTGGCTGGGCAGTGCCGAGTAGCAGATGTTCCCGCTGACGGCCGCGTGCGCCTCGGTGGCGGCGACGGCGACGGGGGCGAGGGTCAGCAGGCCGAGGGCGGCGACCGAGACAGCACGGATCTTCAGCGCACGTGGAGTCATTCGCATGCCGCCAGTGTGATGCGCCGTCAGCCGCCGCCGGAACCCTTGTCGGGAACACTTCACCTACGGGTCGCGGCCGGAAAACCTGGACGACGCACGGCGTACCCGCGGCCGGATTGTGGTGCGCCGACACCATCGGGCCGCCCGACCTGTGGTCCTGACACATGGGTGGCCGCCCCCGCCGCCCCTAACGTGACCTGACCCACATTCGGACCGCCGACCGGGCCACCCCCACGTGGCCGAGCGGCGGTCACCCGTCCGTCGAAGGAGGACCAGGTGCGCCACCCGCTCAGGTCCGTGTTCACCGCCGTGCTGGCCGGAGCGCTGCTCGCGCTCGGCCTCGCCCCCACCCAGGCCGCCGCGGCCGCCGCCGTCCCCTCGTACCTCACCCAGGAAGCGGTCTTCGGCTCGCCCGGCAACGGCTGGGCGCAGGTCGAGCGCTACCTGGACGGCACGTCCGGGTTCACGCAGGAGCAGTACCCGTCCGACGGGCGCGGCGACCAGGACGGCGCCCGGGTCACGTACTTCGGCGGGGTGAAGCGCCCGTTCTCCGGCCGCTTCCTGCTGTACAGCGCGCAGGGCTGGAACACCGCCGCCGGGACGCCCGTCCTGCTGGTGCACGGCGCCAACGACAACGCCGACCGGGCCTGGGCGAACCCCGGCGCGACCGGCAGCTGCGGCGCGTCCAGCTGCCCGAGCACCGGCATGGCGCAGGCCCTCGCGGCGTCCGGGCACCGGGTGTTCGCGATCGGGTTCGCGCACAAGCAGGGCGACAACCTGATGCAGGCCCAGACCGTCGGCGACGCCATCGCCGTGATCAAGGCCCGCACCGGCGCGGCCAAGGTGGACGTGGTGGCCTGGAGCAAGGGCGAGGTCGCCGCGCGGTCCTACGTGTCGTCCGTGAAGCCGAGTTGGGGACGCGCCTACGCGGGCGACGTGCGCAGACTGGTCACCCTCGGCGGCCCGAACGGCGGCCTCGACTACACCTACGCGCACGGCTGGGCGTTCTCACTGGCCACCTGGCCCGCCTGCGGCGGCACCGCCAACGCGCCGTCCCCCCACCTGTACATGACCTGCTACGGCACCTACACCGCCCAGCCCTGCCTGGGCGTCCTGCCCACCGGCGGCTACGACTGCTTCCCCGGGCAGCGCCAACTGCTCGCCCGCTGGGACGGCCCCTACGGCGTGGACGGCACCATGCAGGACTGGTGGACCACCTACTACGGCGGCCAGGGCTTCTACACCTCCGGCCAGGGCATCCAGGCCGCGATCGACGCCGGCTCGCTGATCAAGCCGCTCCAGCAGGCGGGCGTACCGGGCTCTGTCCCCACCTACCTGCTGGCCGGCGGCTCCGCGGACCTCCCCGGCATCCTGAACGAGGGCCGCGGCCCGAGCGACGGACTGGTCTTCACCGCCAGCGCGCTGGACACCACGGGGATCGGGACGGTCGGCGGCACCGCGCTGCTCGGCGGCCTCAACCACATGGAACTGGCCTGGGGCGCCGCGGCGGTGAGCCAGGTGACGACCTGGCTGGCGTAGCGGCGCTGTCGGTGGAGGCGGACGAGGGCCGGCGCCGGAGTCGCCGCAGGCCGCGACTACCGGGTGCGGGCAGGTGACGGCGTCGTCGGCGCAGCGCTGTCACCGCGGTGTGTCCGTTCGTTGTCCGGTTCGGCAGATCGCTGTCGGCCGGGCGCACTACAGTGCCGGACATGTCGACGTCCTTGCTCGCCCTGCTCCGTGACCACGCGGCCGTCGCCGAGTTCTTCCGCTGGCCGGGTGAACTCGACCTCTCCCGCACCGAGCACGTGGAACCCGTCCACCTGGCGAACGGCCTTTCACTGGAGCCGTTCGCCGGGGACGGCGGCGGCGGGACGTACTTCTTCTGCGGCGAGGGCGGCGAGGGGCGTCCGATCCTGTTCGCCGACTCCGAAGGCGGCGCAGCGCTTCTCGCCGTCGGACTGCCCGAGTTGCTGCGCCTGCTGCTGGCCGCGCCCTGGTGGCGTGACTGCCCCGGTTGCACGGCGGAGGAGAGCGCGGCCGGCGAGGCCGAGTACCTGGAGGACGAGCCCGCGCTGCTCGACGGCCGCGCCGCCGCCGCGGCGGCCCTCGGACTCGCCTGCCCGACGGCCGCCGAGGCGCTCGCCCTCCTGCGCCGGACGGCCACTGGCATCGGACGCGAGTTCGTCCTGATCTACACGCCCGAGGACACGCCGTACCGGATGCTGATCAGCTGAGCTGCTCGCCGAGCCGTTCGAGCAGCCGGGCGGCGGCGCGGCGGGCTTCCTGCTCAAGGACATCTCGCCGGCTGATCGCCGAGTTCGCCCGCCTGCCGGGCCCGGGAGCGGCCGTGGGCGCCGGTCCGGAGCAGCTGACGCCCCGGGAGCGGGAGGCGCTGGTCCTGGCGGCGCGCGGGCTGTCCAACGCCGAGATCGGGGCGTACCTGCACCTGGGCGCGGGCACGGTGAGGACCCGCATCGGGCGGCTGCCGGCCGAGCTCGCGGCCCGCGACCGGGCTCAACTGGTCGTCGCCGCCCACGAGTCGGGGCCGGTGTGGCCGCGGGTCCGTCAGAGCGCCGCGCCGAGGCGGGCCGCGATCGCCTGCATCAGGGGGACGAGCGCGGCGGGCCCGGACTGGGCTTCGAGGGCGTGGATGCGGGCTTCGGGGCCGGAGACGGAGAGGGCGGTGGGGGTGGGGGCGCCGGGGACGGCGACGGCGAGGCAGCGGACGCCGATCTCCTGTTCCTGGTCGTCGACGACGTAGCCGCACTCGCGGGCGGCGGCGAGCTGGGCGAGCAGCGCGGCGGGGGCGGTCACGGTGTGCGCGGTGTGGGCCTGGAGCGGGCCGGGGCCGAGCAGGGCGCGGGCCTCGTCCTCGGGGAGCTGGGCGAGCAGGGCCTTGCCGACGCCGGTGCAGTGCGGCTGGGCGCGGCGGCCGACCTCGGTGAACATCCGCATGGAGCGCCGGCTCTGGACCTGGCCGACGTACACGACCTCGGGGCCCTCCAGGACGGCCAGGTTGGCGGTCTCGCCGGTGGCCTCCATGAGTTCGGCGAGGAACGGGCGGGCCCAGGAGCCGAGCAGCCGGTTGGCGCTCTCGCCGAGGCGGATCAGGCGCGGGCCGAGGGTGTAGCGGCGGGCCGAGTCCTGGCGGACGTAGCCCTGGGTGACCAGGGTGCGGACCAGGCGGTGGATGGTCGGCATCGGCAGGCCGGAGGCGGCGGAGAGTTCGCTGAGAGTGGCGATGCCGCCGGCGTCGGCGAGGGCCTCCAGCAGGAGGAAGGCGCGTTCGACGGACTGCACCGAGCCGGTGGTGCGTTCGGTGGGGGTGCTGGCCACGGGACGGGTTCCTTCGTGATCGGGCGTTCGCGCGACCTCTCAACGGGGCGTTGAAATTCTGCATCGCGGAAATTACTCTCCACCCTACAGAACCGAACAGCGGACCGGCCCGAGGAGAGTGCCGCCCATGGCTGCAGATCAGGGTTCGAAGGTTCCGGGCGTGGCCGTCACCGGCCCGCCGGTGGAGCGCGCCGAGGAGGTGCTCACCCCGCAGGCGCTGGCGTTCGTCGCGGGCCTGCACCGCGCATTCGACGTCCGGCGGCGGGAGTTGCTGGCCGCGCGCACGGCACGCCGGGCGGAGATCGCCCGCACCGGCGCCCTCGGCTTCCGGCCGGAGACGGCCGACGTCCGCGCGGCGCAGTGGCAGGTCGCGCCCGCCCCCCGCGCACTGACGGACCGCCGGGTGGAGATCACCGGCCCCACCGACCGCAGGATGACGATCAACGCGCTGAACTCCGGCGCCCAGGTGTGGCTCGCCGACTTCGAGGACGCCTCCGCCCCCACCTGGGCCAACGTGGTCTCCGGACAGCTCCACCTGATCGACGCGTTCGAGCGCCGGATCGACTTCACCGACGCCCGAGGCAAGGCCTACGTACTGCGGCCCGCCGCCGAGCTGGCCACCGTCGTGGTGCGCCCGCGCGGCTGGCACCTGGACGAGCGGCACCTGACGGTGGACGGCGAACCGGTGGCCGGCGCGTTCGTCGACTTCGGCCTGTACCTCTTCCACAACGCGGCCCGGCTGCTCGCCCGCGGCCCGCAGGACCCCAACTCCGGCCCGTACTTCTACCTGCCGAAGACCGAGAGCCACCTGGAGGCCCGGCTCTGGAACGAGGTCTTCACCCACGCGCAGGCCGAACTCGGCATCCCGCACGGCACGATCCGCGCCACCGTGCTGATCGAGACCGTCACCGCCGCGTTCGAGATGGACGAGATCCTGTACGAACTGCGCGAGCACGCCGCCGGGTTGAACGCCGGACGGTGGGACTACCTGTTCTCGATCGTGAAGAACTTCCGGGACGCGGGCGCACGGTTCGTGCTGCCCGACCGCAACGGCCTCACCATGACGTCCCCGTTCATGGCCGCCTACACCCGGCTGCTGGTGCGGACCTGCCACCGGCGCGGCGCGCACGCGATCGGCGGGATGGCCGCGTTCATCCCGTCCCGCACCGACCCGGAGGTCAACGCGGCGGCGCTGGCGAAGGTCCGGGCCGACAAGGAGCGGGAGGCGGACGGCGGCTTCGACGGCTCCTGGGTCGCCCACCCCGACCTGGTGCCGGTGGCGAGGGAGTGCTTCGACGCGGTGCTCGGCGGGCGTCCGCACCAGAAGGAGCACCCCGGCGCGGAGGAGCACGTGACGGCCGAGGAACTGCTCGACGTGGCCGGGGCGGGCGGCAGGTGCACGTCCGCCGGGCTGCGCAACGCCGTCCAGGTCGGCGTCCGGTACGTCGAGTCGTGGCTGCGCGGGATCGGCGCGGTCGCCATCTTCCACCTGATGGAGGACGCCGCCACCGCCGAGATCTCCCGCTCGCAGATCTGGCAGTGGATCCACAACGGCGTGGTGCTCGCCGACACCGGCGAGCAGGTGACGGCCGGGCAGGTCCGCCGGCTGCTGGCCGAGGAACTCGTCGCGCTGCGGGAGGAGGCGGGGCCCGGCCGGCGGTGGGACGAAGCCGCCGCGCTGTTCGAACAGGTGGCGCTGGGCGAGGATTTCCCGGAATTCCTCACGCTCCCGGCGCTCGCCCTGCTGGAGTGAGACGGCGGCGGAAAACCCGGATGCGAACGGAAAACGGAAACGGATAAGGTCGTTCCCGTCCAGGTGCGCAGGCAGGGGCTACTTCACTGGATGGGCAGGTCGGGGCTGGTTCCCGGGCTGCCCAGTTGAAGGGGAAAACCGTCGCCTCTGCCGCTCTTGTCCTCTGGACACCACACTTCAGAAAGACTGCCACCTCCCGGTGCGCAGGCGCCGGTTACTTCCTCTCGCGAAACCACCGGCACCGCTTTTGATCTCGGGAGGGCAACCGTGCCGGGGCGTCCGGTGCGCAGGCGGGGGTTACTTCCTTGGTATGGGCAGTGCCGGGTTCGAACCCCGGACGGCCGCGCGCGAGCGCAGTCGGGGCCCAGAGCTACCTCCGCCGAGGCCGGTCCACGCGACCGGCATTCTCGGACGCCCCGGTTCGGCCTGCCCGCCCGCAGGAGGAATCCCCATGTCCCGCTTCAACCTTCGCCGTTCGAAGACCGCCCCCGCCGGCCCGAGCTCGCCCGTCAGCACGACCGGCCAGCTCACCGCCAACCACGAGGGCGGGCCGGGACACCTGCGCGACGAGAAGTCCGAACTCTTCCTGCTGGCGGTCGCCAACCTGGTCGGCCAGGACACCTTCTACGAGCGCGGCGGCGACCGCGACGACCGCTACACGTCGCTGGTGCGCACGCTCGCCGTCAGCGACCCCGAATGGACGCTCGGCCTGCTGCGCTGGCTCCGCTACGGCGCCGCGATGCGCACCGCCTCGCTGGTCGGCGCCGCCGAGTTCACCCGCGCCCGACTGGACGCGAAACTCCCCGGCCACTCCCGGGCGGTGATCGACGCCGTCCTGCAGCGCCCCGACGAGCCCGGCGAACTGCTCGCCTACTGGACGTCCCGGTACGGGCGGGCGCTGCCCAAGCCCGTCAAGCGCGGCGTCGCGGACGCCGTCGGCCGGCTGTACAACGGCCGGGCGCTGCTCAAGTACGACACCGGCACCAAGGGCTTCCGGTTCGGCGACGTGCTGGAACTCACCCACCCCGCGCCGCACCCGCAGAAGCCCTGGCAGAGCGAGCTGTTCCGGTACGCGCTGGACCGGCGGCACCGCCCCGGGAGCGCCGTCCCGCCGGCGGGAGACGCCCTGCTGAGCGCCCACCACGCGCTGATGGCCGTCCCGGTGGAGGAACGCCGCGCGCTGGTCACCGGCCCCGACGGCGCGCGGCGCCTCGCCGAGGCGGGCATGACCTGGGAGGCGCTGGCCGGCTGGCTGCAGGGCCCGCTGGACGCCGCCGTGTGGGAAGCCGTCATCCCGTCCATGGGCGCGATGGCGCTGGTGCGCAACCTGCGCAACTTCGACCGGGCCGGCGTGTCGGACGAGGTCGCCGAGCAGGCCGCCCGGCGGATCGCCGACCGGGGCGAGGTCACCCGCTCGCGGCAGTTCCCGTTCCGGTACCTGGCCGCGCACCGGCACGCGCCGTCGCTGCGCTGGGGCCACGCGCTGGAGCAGGCGCTCAAGCACTCGCTGGCCAACGTCCCCGCGCTGCCCGGCCGTTCGCTGATCCTGGTGGACCGCTCCGGCTCGATGTTCGACCGGCCCGGCGCGCAGAGCCTGCTGAACCGGGCCGACACCGCCGCCGTCTTCGGCACCGCGCTCGCGCTGCGGGCCGCCGAGGCGGACCTCGTCGAGTTCGGCACCGACAGCCGGGCCGTGCCGCTGCGGCAGGGCGACGCGGTGCTCAAGGTGCTGGACCGGTTCGGCCACCTCGGCGGCACCGAGACCTCCGAGGCCGTCCGCCGGCACTACCGGGGCCACGACCGGGTGGTGATCGTCACCGACGAGCAGGCGTACGGCAGTCACCGCCCGTGCGACCCGCTGGCCGCCGTCCCCGCCGACGTCCCCGTGTACACCTGGAACCTGGCCGGCTACCGGCCCGGGCACGCCGCGTCCGGCACCGCCCACCGCCACACCTTCGGCGGCCTGACCGACGCCGCGTTCCGCCTCATCCCCCTGCTGGAGGCCGGGCAGAACGCGGCGTGGCCCTGGGAGCAGCAGGGCTAGGGCCTCGCTCGACCGGGCGGGAGGTTCCCGCCTGCGGTGACCAGGCCGGTCTCGTAGGCGATGACGACCATCTGGGCCCGGTCATGGGCGTGGAGCTTGGCCAGCAGCCGCCGGACATGTGTCTTGACGGTGGCGATGCTCAGCCCGAGATGCTCGGCGATCGCGGGGTTGGGCAGGCCCCGGGCCACCAGGCGGAGAACTTCCCGTTCCCGTGGGGTCAGGCCCGCCAGGTCCGGGGCGAGTTGCGGGCGCGGCTCGTGGCGTCCGGCGAACTCGCGGATCAGACGGCGGGTGACCGCGGGCGCGAGCAGGGCGTCTCCGGCGGCGACCACCCGCAGGGCTGTCAGCAGGTCGGCGGGGAGGATGTCCTTCAGGAGGAATCCGCTGGCCCCGCCGCGGAGTGCCGCGTACACGTAGTCGTCCAGGTCGAACGTGGTGAGGACCAGCACCCGGGTGCCGACGGCGTCCGGGTCCGCGCAGATGCGCCGGGTGGCCTCCAGACCGTCCGTGCCCGGCATCCGGATGTCCATCAGCACGACGTCGGGCCGCAGCCGCAGGGCGAGTTCGACGGCCTGCTCGCCGCTGACGGCCTCGCCCGCGACGGTGAGGTCCGGCGCGCTCTCGATGAGCAGGCGGAAGCCCGCCCGCAACAGGGCCTGGTCGTCGGCGATGAGAACCCGGACCGGCCGGTTCACCGGGCCGGCTCCGATCCGCACGGCAGCCACGCATGTACCCGGTACCCGCCCATCGCCAGGGGGCCGGCGGAGAGGGTCCCGCCGCACATGGCCGCCCGCTCCCGCATCCCGACGAGTCCGTGCCCGCCGCCGGAACGCCGGAACGGGAGACGGGACGGGAGCAGGGACGGGAGCCGGGACGGCGCGTCGTTGACGACCTCGATCTCGACCGCCCCGGGACCCGTCCGGGACAGGTTCACCCGGCAGTCCGCCGATCCCGCGTGCCTGACGACATTGGTGAGGGCTTCCTGAACGATCCGGTAGACGGCCAGTTCCACGCCCGGTGGGAGCGGTGGATCCGGGTCGACGGACAGCTCCACGTGCGGGCCCGCGCCGTCCGCGAGCGCGGCCAGGTCCGCCAGACCGGGGGCGGACCCCAACTCGGCTCCGTCACCGGGTGATCGCAGAACGCCGAGCATGCGGCGCATCTCGGTGAGCGCCGTCCGGCCCGCTGTCCCGACCAGTGCGAGGGTCCGCGCGGCCTCCTGCGGGTCGGTGGAGGCCACCGCACGGGCCACTTCGGCCCGTACCGCGATGACAGTCAGGTGATGGGCCACCACGTCGTGGAGCTCGCGGGCGATCCGCAGGCGCTCGTCCGTCAGGGCCTGCCGGGCGGCGAGTTCCGCGTACGACCGCTGCTCCCTCAGCGCGGTGCCCACCAGCCAGGGCAGGGTCATCATCAAGGACGCGAAGACGACGCCCCCCGCCACCCCGGAGGCCGGGACCGGTCGCGGTACCAGGGCGATGGCCGCCGCGACGGTGCCCAGCGAACAGCCGAGCGCCGTCGCGGACCGGCGCCGCGGTTCCCGCGCCGCCACCGTGTACAGGGCGGCCCCGACGGGAACCCAGGACTCCTCCCATCCGGTGAACACCATGGCGAGGACCGCTCCGGCCAGGACCGTGTACAGAACCCGGACGGGCCGTCTGCGCCGTACCGCGACCGGCAGCCAGACCACCGCCGCCACGGCTCCCGCACCCCAGCCGTCGTTCCGCGTCTCGCTCGCGCCGAACGCCAGGGCGAGGAGCACGGCCGCGACCGTGTCCACCCCGTGCCACTGTCCGTCCCGCAGACGTCCGGCCACCAGCGGCCGTGCCTCCCCGTCGCCCATGCCGGCCACGCTATCCAAGCGGTGGCCCGGGGCCTGTCAGCCCGGAGGACGTCATCCCGAGGGCCGAGTCATCCGCGCGGCCGATGCCCGTCGTACCCTCCTGGGCTGACCCCGGGTTCCACCCCGGGGGCGAAGCCGCCGGGCTCGTCCGGCGGAACAGTGGAAGGCATGAATCGGAGAACACTGCTGTCCACGGGCGCCGGACTGGCCGCCGCCATGATCGCGGGTCCGCTCGCGCCGGCGGCCGCCGCGCGACCGGGGCAGGAGGAACCCGTGCGGTTCCACCTGCCCGCCCCGGACGGACCGTACCCGCCGGGCACGGTCGCGCTGCACCTGGCCGACACGGCGCGGCCGGACCCCTGGGTGCCCTCCCGCCCCTGCCGTGAGCTGATGATCAGCATCTGGTACCCCGCCCGCGGCGGCGCGGGCCGCCGCACGGTTCCCTGGATGCCCCCGGCGGCTGCCGACCGGTACCTGAGTCTCCTGGGCCTGGCTCCCGGCCGGGTCCGACTCGGAGGCACCCACGGCCACGAGGGCGCTCCCGTCGGCGGCCCACCGGGCCCCCTGCCCGTCGTGCTCTACTCTCCCGGCGCCTACGCGTCGCGGTCGTTCGGCACCGGCGTCGTGGAGGACCTCGCCAGTCACGGCTTCCTGGTGGTCACCGTCGACCACACCTACGACGCGGCGGCGGTCGCCTTCCCCGGTGGACGCGTCGAGACGAATCCGCTGGGCGGGGTCAGCGACTACGCCAAGGCCCTCGAGGTCCGTACCGCCGACATCCGCTTCGTCCTGGACCGGCTCGCCGTCCTCCGCTCGGGCGGCCACCCCGGCGTCTGTCGCACCCCGCTGCCCACCGGCCTGCGCGAGGCGCTCGACCTGCGGCGCGTCGGGATGCTCGGCCACTCCCTGGGCGGCGCCACCACCGCCGCGACGATGCTCGCCGACGGGCGGATCACGGCGGGAGCGAGCCTGGACGGGGGCGCGGCGGGCCCGGTGGTGGACGCCGGGCTCGACCGTCCGTTCCTGGTCGTGGACACCCTGGGCAAGGGCGGCATGGAGAGCAACCCCGCCCTGCGCGCGTTCTGGTCGCACCTGCGCGGCTGGCGCCTGCACCTGACCGTACGGGGAGCCGCGCACCAGTCGTTCGGCGACGACGTGCTGATCCTGCCGCTGATCGCCCCGCTCCTGGGCATGTCACCGGCCGACCTGGAGTACGAGGTCGGGACGATTCCCGGGCACCGGGCACAGGCGTTCCAACGCGCCTACCCGCGAGCCTTCTTCGACCTCCACCTCCGCGACCGGGGGCGGCTGCTCGACGGTCCCTCCCCCGACTTCCCCGAGGTCGACTACGCCCGGTGAACGCCTTCGGCTCATGGCGACGTCTCACGCCACCATGAGCCACCAGCAGTGATCATCCGGAGACGCGGTCCAGGACACCCGTCTCCGCCCGAGTGGGCGGGGCCGGGACCTGGGCCGGGGTCTCGGCGGGGGCGGCCGGGCGGAGCAGGACGACGCAGGCGAGGGCGGCGAGCAGGGCGAGCGAGGCCGAGACGAGCAGGCAGAGGTGCAGGCCGTCGAGGAAGGAGCCGCTGAGCGCCGTCAGGGCCGGTGCGGTGGCGGCGCCCAGGTCGAGTCCCGCGACGGCGCCGAGGCCCTGCTCGTGGGCGACCGCGAGGACGTGGCCGCCGGTGTCGGCCGGGACACCGGCGTCGGCGAGGCGGCCGGGCAGGGCGTCCAGGGCGCGGCCGGTCAGCAGCGCGCCGAGGACGGCCGGGCCGAGCGCGGCGCCGACCTGGCGGAACGCGTTGTTGCCCGCGGCGGCCATGCCGGCCAGGCGGTGCGGGACGGCGGAGACCGCGGAGGCCGTCATCGGGGTGAGGACGGCGCCCACGCCCACGCCGAGCAGCACCAGCCGCCAGGCCAGCGACCCGTAGGACGTGTGGGCGTCGATGCCGGTCAGCGACAGCAGCGCGCCCGCCATCGCCAGCAGACCGGCGGTGATCACGACGCGGGCGGAGACCCGGTGCATCAGCCGCCCGACCGGCACGCCGACGAGCAGCGACGTCCCGGACACCAGGACCATCCGCAGCCCGGCCTCCAGCGTGCTCAGCTGCTGGACGAGGCCGAAGTACAGGCTCAGCGCGAAGAAGAACCCGATCAGCCCCAGGAAGCTGATCATCGCGATCAGCGAGGTCGCGGCGAACGCGGGACTGCGGAACAGCGCCAGGTCGAGCATCGGGCTGCTGCTGCGGCGCTCCACCAGGACGAACCCGACCGCGCCCACCGCGCCCAGCACCAGCGCCGCCACCACCTGCGGCGCGCCGAAGCCGTCCGCGCCGCCCTCGATCACGCCGTAGACGACCGCGGTGACCGCGACGGCCGCCGTGATCTGCCCCGGCCAGTCCAGCCGGCGGCCGTGCGGCGCCTTCGAGTCGGGCAGCAGGAACGCCGCGACGCCCAGCACGGCCAGCGCCACCGGAATCGGCAGCAGGAAGATCCAGCGCACCCCGACGTGCTCCAGCAGCACCCCGGCGATCAGCGGACCCACGGCCAGCGAGGCCATCATGGACATCGCCCACACGCCGATGAACCGGCCCCGCTCCCGGTGGTCGGGGACGGCATGGCTGATCAGTGCCAACGTGGTCGGCAGCAGCGCCGCCGCGCCCAGACCGGACACCGCCTGCCCGACCCACAGCGCCTGCACCGAGTCCGAGGACAGCGAGACCGCCGCGCCCAGCGCGCAGAACGCCATGCCCGCCTGGAACACCCGCCTGCGGCCGTGCACATCGCCCCACACGCCGGTGGTGAGGATCAGCGCCGCCATCGGCAGCACGAACGCGTCCGACACCCAGGACAGTTGGGACGTCGACGCGCCCAGTGTCCGCTGGATCGCCGGCAGGCTCACCGAGACGGTGGTCACGGGCAGGTAGGCGACGAAGACGCCCAGGCAGGCCATGACGAGCGTGACGCCCCGTCCGGCCCCGGGCCGATGCCTCGTTGCAGAGTTCACGGGTGGTTTCTGTTCCTTCGACTGCGGGATGCCGCCGAGCACCGGCGACTGCGGAATGCCGCCCGGCGCCGGCGGCCGGGGAATGCCGCCCGGCATCGGCCGCCGGGTGGGCGCGGACCAGCTTCACCCGTGCGGGCGAGAAACCGGCAAGCGATCCCAGGAACCGTGCAGCAACCTCCACACAGACCGACCAGTGTGTGAGGATTCCTCCGTGCACGACGACCTCGACCACAGAATCATCCACGCGCTCTGCTGCGCCCCGCGGTCCTCCTTCCGCCGCCTCGGCGAGATCATCGGGGTGTCCGAACAGACCGTGGCCCGCCGCTACGCCGCGCTGCGCCGCGACGGGGTGATCCGCGTCGTCGGTCTGAACAGCCCGATCGGCCAGGGCCGCGGCGACTGGATCGCGCGGCTGCGGTGCCGCCCGGACGCCGCGGGGCCGGTCGCCGACTCGCTCGCCCGCCGGCCCGAGGTCGGCTACGCGAGCATCGCCTCCGGCGGGTCGGAGATCATCTGCGCCATCCGCTCGACGGGTGGGCGCGACGACGTGCTGCTGCGGCAACTCCCGAAGGCCGCCTCGATCCGCGACATGAGCGTCGACCTGATCATCCACGCCTTCGGCCCGCCGGGCACGGCCGGCTGGAGCGCCGGCAGGCGCGCCCTCACCGAGGAACAGCTGCGACTGCTGGCCGCCGAGCGCCCCGTACCCGCCGGGCCGCCGCTCGCCCCCACCGACGAGGACCGCCCGCTGTTCGACGCCCTGGCGGAGGACGGCCGCGCCTCCCACACCCGCCTCGCGGAGGTCACCGGCTGGTCCGCGGCCCGCGTCGCCCGCCGACTGGAGGCGCTGGAGGCCGGCGGCAGCCTCACCTTCGCCGTCGACATCCTGGCCGAACGCCTCGGCCACGAACTCAACGCCATCCTCTGGCTCCAGGTCGACCTGCCCGAACTTCACCGGGTCGGCGAGGAGTTGGGACGCCACGACGAGTCCGCCTTCGTCGCGGCCACCAGCGGCAAGCACAACCTGATGGCCATCGTGGTCTGCCGCGACACCGCCGACTTCTACCGCTACCTCAGCGGCCGGCTCGCCGAGATCGACGGCATCAGGGGCTACGAGATCAGCGTCCGCGCCCGCCGCCTCAAGCAGTCCGTCTCCCTCATCCACCAGGGGCGGCTGATCCACCCCGCGCTGGGCTGAGCCGCTGCCGAGGGCCTACGACCCGCCCGCGACCAGGGCGTCGCCCAGTGCGGAACGCGCGTACAGGACGGAGCGGCCGGCGCGGGTGCGGGTCAGCAGGCCGGCGGTGGCCAGCGCCGAGAGGTGACGGCTGACCGCGCCCGGGGTGACGGACAGCCGGTGCGCGAGGGCCGTGGTGGAGGCCGGCTGGTCGAGCAGGAGCAGCAGGCGGGCCCGCGGCGGTCCGATCAACTCGGCCAGCGCGTCCGGGACTCGGAGCGGCGAACTCTCGCCCATCAGGGCCCGGCCGCGCGCCGGATAGCTGATCGCCGGCGGCTCGTCCGCGTCGATCACGGTGTGCGCGCCCAGCGCGAACAGCGTCGGGACCAGCACCAGACCCCGGCCCGCCACCGGCGTGTACCGGCCGCCCAGCGCCTGCACCCGCGGGTCCGGGTCGTCCAGCCGCAGCACCCCCGCCTGCCAGGACAGCCGGTGGTCCAGCTCCGCGAACAGCCCCTCCGCGCCGCGCTCCGCGAACATCCGCCCCCGGTACGCCAGATCGGCCTCCAGCACGGTCCGCGCCCGCGGCCACCACTGCGGCAGCAGGCAGCGTTCCCAGTACGCCCGCAGCTGCGCCACGCAGCGCGCCAGCAGCTCCGCCGGATCGTCGGCCAGCGCCTCGGCCACCGACTCCGGCATCGGCGCGCCGTCGCCCCGGTAGGCCGCCGCGAAGTCCTTCGCCACCGTCTCCGGCGGCGTCCCCGCGATCGTCGCCAACTCGCTCTCGACGGACGGCCGTTGGCAGGTGGGGCGGGGCGTCAGGAAGTCCGGCGCCCAGGCCCGGGGCGTCACCAGGGCGTCCAGCAGCGCGGTGTCCAGGGTGCGGTACTCCGCCTCCCAGGACTCCGTCCAGCGGCGCTGCCACGGGTACTTGGCCGCGTGGCGGCGCGTCCGCAGGCTGAACACCGCCTCCTGCAGCGGGGAGTAGGTGATCCAGGTGGTGGCGAGGTCGTCCACGCCGAAGGCGAACTCGAACATTGACCCCAACGGTAAAAGGATTCCGGGCAGTTGGGAACCCTGGTGTCCTGACGCCCATGACCGCGACCACCGCCGCGCCCTCCGGGCGCCGCTCCCTGCTGCCCGCCGAACCGGTGCTGCGCCGACTCGCCGTGATGACCGGCGTCAACACCGTCGGCAACGGCCTCTACTACTCCGTCAGCGCGCTCTACTTCACCCGCCAAGTCGGGCTCAGCGCCGGACAGTTGGCGCTCGGGCTCGGCGCCGCCGGGGTCGCCGGGATGCTGGCCGGCGTCCCGTTCGGGCGGCTCGCCGACCGGGTCGGGCACCGCCGACTGCTGTACGTCCTCGGGCCGTTGCAGGGACTGGCCGTGCTCGGCTACGTCTTCGTGCACGGATTCGCGCCGTTCGTCGCCGCGATCGTCGTCGCCACCGTGCTGGAACGCGGCGCGGTCGTGGTGCGCAGCGCGCTGATCGCGCACCTGCTGCCCGCCGCCGACCAGGTCCGCTCCCGGGCGCTGCTGCGGTCGGTGATGAACGCCGGGCTGATGCTCGGCGGCGCGGGCGCGATGATCGCCCTCCAACTGGACAGCCACTGGGCGTACGCCACCGTGCTGGTCCTGGACGCGGCGAGCTTCGCCGCGACCTCGCTGCTGCTGCGGGGCCTGCCGGACGCGACCGTGCCCGCCGGGGAACGCGAACGCACCGGGCGGCCGCGGACCGCGCTCGCCGACCGGCGCTACCTGCTGGTCGCGTTCCTGCACGCCGTGCTGGAACTCCAGTTCGCCATGCTGGAGATCGGCATCCCGCTGTGGATCGCCGTCCACACCTCCGCGCCGCGCGCCCTGGTCGCCGTGGTCGCCGTCGTCAACAGCCTCTCCGTGGTGCTGTTCCAGGTCCGCGCCAGCCGCGGCGTCGTCGACATCCGCTCGGCGGCCCGGGCCTGCGCCCGCGGCGGCATCCTGCTCGGCGCGGCCTGCCTGGTCTACGCGGCCGCCGGCGGGCGCGGCACCGCGACCGCCGTGACCCTCGTGCTGGCGGGCGTGCTGCTGCACTCGCTCGCCGAACTGCTCACCTCCGCCGGCGGCTGGACGCTCAGCCTCGACCTCGCCGACCCCGCCGCGCACGGCGAGTACCAGGGCGTCTTCATGAGCGGGCAGGCCGGGTCGCACGTGATCGGGCCGCTGATCGTCACCGCCACCGTGCTCACCCACGGCGTCGCCGGATGGGCCGTGCTCGGCGCACTGCTGGTGGCGGCCGGACTGGCCATGCCGGCGGCCGCGGCGGCCCGTCGTCAGTCCCCCGAGAAGCCGAACACGCCGAAGTGGGACGCCTCGCCGTCCGTGTAGAGCAGCACGAATCGGCCGGACCACCGCAGGTTCGCCTCCGCCGGCAGCTCTTCGCCCTCCACCGCCCGCCGGTACTGCGCGACCGTCGGCCGGTCCGTCCCGAAGTGGTGCATCAACCGCGCATGCGGCAGCGGCCGCACCGTCCCCAGGTCGTCGTACCCCGACGGCGCCTCGGTCACCAGCACCGCCCGCGGAATGTCCAGGATCGAGTGGGTGCCCTCCTCGCCCATGAACTCCTCGTCCTCCCAGAGCTCCTCGAGCGACTCGTACTCCCCGGCCCCGATCCACCCCGTCCCCGCGAACACCTCCGCATGCAACGCACTCAACGTCCGCTGCGGCGTCCCCCGATACACGGTCAGGTAGTCCCACCCACTGGCGCCCATCTGCACCCTCCTCCGATTTCCGCCAGGACGCTACCGCACCCGGCCGACACCGTCAGTCGCCCGACATCCCGAAGACCCCCAGGTGGGTGGCCTCCTCGCCGTTGTACAGAACGACGTACTTCCCCGTCCGCCGCAGGTCGACCTCGGTCCGAAGTAGTCGAGCAGGCTCTGCGCCGGCAGCGGGCGGAGACTGGCCAGGTCCTCCCCGCTTCGTCGTTGCCCGGACGGTACAGGCCGACACCGTCGGAGCCGGCCGGCCGGCCAGGTCAGTGGCGGGTGGTGAGGGTGTGGGCGGCTTTGGCGCAGGTTCGGGCGAGGGTGGGTTCGTCGATGGTGGTGAGGTGGCTGTGTTCGACGACGGGGGTGCCGTTGACGAGGAGGAGGGTGAGCGGGGGGAGGGCGCCGAGGACGAGGGCGGCGACGGGGTCGGCGATGGTGGAGTGGAGGAGGCCGTCGACCTTCCAGAGGGCGAGGTCGGCGAGTTTGCCGGGTTCGACGGAGCCGATCTCGGCCTGGCGGCCGAGGAGCCTCGCGCCGCCCATGGTGCCGAGACGCAGGGCCTGGCGGACGGTGAGGGCGTCCGGGCGGCCGTGCAGGCGGTTGATCAGGAGGGCGTTGCGGAGTTCGGCGCCGAGTTGGCCGGACTCGTTGGAGGCGGTGCCGTCCACGCCGAGGCCGACCGGGACGCCGGCGGCGAGCATGTCGGGCACGCGGGCGATCCCGGCGGCCAGGCGGGCGTTGGAGGACGGGCAGTGCGCGACGCCGGTGCCGGTCTCGGCGAACTTGGCGAGGTCGGAGTCGGTCATGTGGACGCAGTGCGCCATCCAGACGTCCTCGCCGAGCCAGCCCGTGGACTCGAAGTAGTCGGTGGGGCCCATGCCGAAGAGCTGACGGCAGAAGGCGTCCTCCTCGGCGGTCTCCGAACCGTGGGTGTGCAGCCGCACGCCCTTGCGGCGGGCCAACTCCGCCGATTGGGAGAGGAGTTCGGTGGAGACGGAGAACGGCGAACAGGGCGCCAGGGCGATGTGGAGCATCGAACCGAAGGACGGGTCGTGCCAGCGGTCGACCGCGGCCTCGGAGGCGGCGAGGATCTCGTCGGTGTCCTCCACCGCGTGGTCCGGCGGCAGGCCGCCGTCCTTCCGTCCGCGGTCCATCGAGCCGCGCAGCGCCGTGAACCGCAGGCCGAGCTGCTGGACGGCCTCGATGGACGCGCCGAGCAGGTCGCCCGCGCCGCGCGGGAAGACGTAGTGGTGGTCGGAGGCCGTGGTGCAGCCCGACTTGAGCAGGGCCGCCGCCGAACCCAGGCTCGCCGCGTGCACCAGCTCGGCGTCGATCCGCGCCCAGGTCGGGTACAGCGCGACCAGCCAGTCGAACAGGATGGCGTCCTGGGCCAGCCCGCGGGTCAGCCACTGGTAGAAGTGGTGGTGGGTGTTGACCAGCCCCGGCGTGAGCAGGTGCCCCTCGCCGTCGATCCGCCGCGCCACGTTCTCCAGTCCCGCCGGCGCGGGCCCGTCGCCGACCGACTCGACGGTGTTGCCGAGGACGACCACGTGCCCGCGCGCGTACTCGGTGCCGGCCGCGTCGACGGTGGCGATCGCCGCGTTCTCGATCACGATCCGCCGGTCGGCGGCCGGAGGCTGCACTGCCATGGGAGCTCCAGGGTCGCAGGGGCCGTCAGGAGACGGGGATGACCGGGGTGGTGCCCTCGCGGTGCACGGTGCCCTCGATCAGGCCGTACATCCGGTCGGCCGCGAAGTACACCTCGTTCTCGTTCTTCAGCCCGAACGGCGCGAGATCGACCAGGAAGTGGTGCTTGTTGGGCAGTTCCAGTCGCACTTCGTCCACTTCCGGGCGGTGATCGAGCACCCGGGTGCCCATCGCGTGCAGTGTCTGCTGCAACGAGTACGAGTACGTGTCGGCGAACGCCTCCAGCAGATGCCGCCTGACCTCCTGGTACGACTGGTTCCACTCCGGTTGCCGCCGGCCGTCGTTGCCGTGGAAGTCGAAGGCCCAACGAGCGGTCACCTGGGTGGCCAGGATGCGGTCGTAGGCCTCCTGGAGGGTGGTGTAGCGGTCCTTGAGGTAGCCCCAGAACTCCGAGTCGGTGGTGTTCATCACCACCAGGTCCCGCAGCCCCGAGATCACCCGGAACCGGTCGCCGTCGTACACCGCCTCGGTGGTGCGCACCTCCTGCCCGCTGCGGACGAAGGAGTGCCCGGTGTCCGTCGGGCCGCTGCGGATCCGGTCCCAGGTGTACTCCTCGACCCGGATCCGGGCGCTGCGCACCACGCCGCGCTCGGAGTGCTCCACGAAGTGCCGGGCCAGCAGCAGCGCGAAACCCTCGGCGGACTCGATGCCGTACTTCTTGGCGAACGCGTACACGGTGTTCTTGGTGCTGTCGGTGGGCAGACAGTTGGCGTTCGAGCCGGTCAGGTGGACGTCGTCGAACTCGCCGCGCAGCGAGACGGAGACGTTGAGGTCCTTGATCTCGTGACGGGTGGAGTCGCGGCGGACCCGGACGATGCGGTTCTCCGCCTTGCCGTACTGGTTCTGGCCGAGCACGTGGGCCATGACGTGTCTCCTCAACGGTGGGCGGCGGCCCGGGATCGGGGCCCTAGCTGCCGCGGTAGACCGAGTAGCCGAACGGGTTCAGCAGCAGCGGCACGTGGTAGTGGCGCTGGTCGGGCGCGACCGTGAAGACGATCGAGACCTCCGGGAAGAACGGTGAAGTCCCGGACGAGCCTTGGTACTTGGCGGTGTCGAAGAGCAGCCGGGCGGTCGTGCCGCCCGCCACGTCCGGCAGGTCCGCGGCCCGGCCGTCGGCGTCCGTGACGGAGGCGCCGAGCGGCTGCCAGCCGCCGCCGGTGCGCACGGCCAGCTCGACCGGGACGCCGGCGGCCGGGCGGCCGAGGCTGGTGTCGAGCACATGGGTGGAGATGCCGGCCATCGGACCGTCCTTGCGGTTGGCGGAAGGTGACGAAGCGTCAGGAGGTGGCGAGGAGTCGGTCGAGGCGGAGGTCGTTGATCTTGCGCAGTTCCGCGCGGACGGCCTCCGCCTCGGTGGCGGCGTCGTGCGGCAGTCGCTCGCGCACGGCGGCGAGCACGGCGGCGGCGGTGCGACCGGTCGCGCAGATCAGGAAGACGTGGCCGAACTTGGCCTCGTAGGCGGAGTTGGCGGCGGCCAGCGCGACCAGGACGGACGGCTCGGCGCCCCGGATACCGGACTGCTCGCGGGCGGAGGCGGCGTCGCCGGGCCGCGGCGTGCCGATCCGGGCATGGCCGGCCAGCGCCTCGTTCAGCTCGGACGGCGAGAGGCCCGCCGTCGCCCGGGCGTTGGCGGCGAGCAGCGCGGCGCGGTCCGGCCAGGGGCGGGACGCCGCGACGGCGGCGGCCCAGGCCGGGCTGGAGCAGATGCCGAGCAGGAGTTCGCGCAGGTGGGACGGCTCGGCGGTGGCCAGTGCGGCGAGGGGCATGGGGACGGGGGGTGGCTCGGTCACGGAGGGACCTCCTGGGGTTGGTGCCACCCGGACCAAGCTAGAGCGGGCCCGACGGGCCGTCAACACTCTGTTGAACTGTTCGTACTGTTCGTGACGACCCCGCGCGGCAGGCGGCACGGTTCAGGACTTCTCCTGCCGGTTCAGGTAGTTGTACACGGTGAACCGGCTGACGCCGAGCGCCGACGCGACGGTCTCCACCCCGTGGCGCACCGTGAACGCGCCGCGTTCCTCCAGCAGGGCGACCACCCGCTGCTTCTCCGTGCGCCCCAGCTCGGCCAGCGGGCGGCCGTCGAACTGCCGGGCCATCTCGGCCAACAGCAGGTCGAGCGCGCTGCTCAGGTGCGCCAGCCGCACCGCGACGGCAGGCGCGCCGTCCCACTCCAGGACGACGTCCTCGGGCCGCGCCTCGGCCGGGTCGACGGCGGTGGCACCGACCGCCTCCAGCAGCGGCTTCAGGGCGGCGGTGAGCGGGTGGTCGGGGGTGTCGCTCACGGCGCCTCCCGGCTGTCGGGCTCGTCCAGGGCGACGGTCGGAGCGGTGGTCGGTGCGGCGGTCGGTGCGGCGGTCGGAACGAGGGGTTGTTCCGGTGGGTCGGTCAGCACGCTGACCTGGAGCGATATTCGGCTCGCGCCGACCGCCAGGGTCTCCCGCAGGAGCCTGGTCACGGCAGCCAGCGCCTGCTCGGCGTCCCCCTCGGCGCTGGTGCCGAACGGGCCCACCGAGACGGCCAGTCCGGCTTCCTCGGCGGCCCGGCGGGCGGTCCTGGCGTGCTCGGGGAAGCCGTTCAGGTCGAACGGTTCGGTCGTGAACTCCACCATCAGTCGCACTCGATCACCTTAGCGATTACCAGATCCGATGACGGTCGGACGGGCGGATTGGATGAAGGATCGGTGGAGTTCGGCTTTCGGACTGTGGAACTCCTGTGGCGGGAGCGGCCGTGCGCCGGTCAGCGGGCGCGCATCATCACGGTGAGCCGGGGCGAGTCCGCCGAGGCAGCCTGGCCGTTGACCGGACGGTAGCCCCAACTCTCGTACAAGGACTGGACTTTGCCTTCCCCGGCGGCCGGGTTGACCATCAGCAGGACACGGCTCTCGGCGCGGCGGGCGAGCAGCTCGTCGTGGATCCGCCGGGCGGTGCCCGTGCCGCGCCACGCGGAACGGACGCCGATCTCCCGGAGGGCCAGCACGGGGGAGTCGGTGAAGCCGGCGGGCAGCGGCTCGTCCATCCGCTCCCAGTAGCGGTCGGCGGCGTCCACGGTGGTGCCGTACGCGTACCCCACCGGCAGGTCGCCGTCGTGGCCGAGGACGAGGGCGAAGCCCGGGACGGCGAGGTGCCGGTCGAGGCGCTCGGCGAACGCTTCGAGGCCGTAGTTGGCCAGGTGCAGCAGCGGGGCCCGGACATCCGCGTAGACGTCCAGCAGATCCCGGCGGACCCGGGCGCCGAGGATGGTGTGGTGACGGAGCTCGACGGTCACGCGGTGGTCCTCCTGGCGGTGCGGCCCGACGGTCGGTTGTTCGCCAAGTATGGCCCGATTACGCCGCATTGACGCGGCAGTGGGGTCGGCCTACGCTCCCAGCACTCCCGGCGTACGGAGGCCCCTGGTGTCGCTCGGCGATGGTGTGGTGTTCCGCTCCCGGCGGGTGGCGCTGCCGGACGGCGAGCGGCCCGCCGACGTGCTGGTCCGGGCCGGACGGATCGCGCAGGTCGCCGCGTACGGCGCTCTGGAGGCGGACGGGGAGCGGGAGTTGACCGACCTCGGCGGCCTCGCACTGCTGCCCGGACTGGTCGACACCCACGTGCACGTCAACGAGCCCGGCCGCACCGAATGGGAGGGCTTCGCCTCCGCGACCAGGGCCGCGGCCGCCGGCGGCGTCACCACGATCGTCGACATGCCGCTGAACTCCGTGCCGCCGACCACCAGTTCGGGAGGCCTGGCGGTCAAGCGGAAGGCCGCCGAGGGGCGGGTCTGGGTGGATGTCGGGTTCTGGGGCGGTGCGGTGCCCGGGAACACCGGCGAGCTGGAACTGCTCTACAGGGACGGGGTGTTCGGCTTCAAGTCGTTCCTCGCGCCGTCCGGGGTGGAGGAGTTCCCGCACCTGGCCGACCCGGCCGAACTGACCGCCGCACTCACCGAGCAGGCACGACTCGGCGCACTGGCGATCGTCCACGCCGAGGACCCGGCCGTGCTGGACGCCGCACCGCACGTCCCCGGCCGGCGCTACCGCGACTTCCTGGCCTCCCGCCCCGACGAGGCCGAGTCGGCGGCCGTCGCCGCACTGCTGGAGTGCGCCCGGCGCACCGGCGCCCGGGTGCACCTGCTGCACGTCTCCTCCGCCACCGTGCTGCCGCTGCTGCGCCGCGCCCGGGCGGACGGGGTGCGGGTGACCGCCGAGACCTGCCCGCACTACCTGACCTTCCTCGCCGAGCAAGTCCCCGACGGGGAGACCGAGTTCAAGTGCTGCCCGCCGATCAGGGGAGCCGCCAACCGGGAACTGCTCTGGCAGGCGCTCGCGGACGGCGAGTTCGCGGCCGTGGTCTCCGACCACTCGCCGTCGACGGTCGCACTGAAACTCGGCCGACGGACGGGCGGGAGCGGGGACTTCGCCGCGGCGTGGGGCGGCATAGCGTCGCTCCAGGTGGGTCTCCCGGCGGTGTGGAGCGAGGCGCGCAGACGCGGCCACTCGCTGGCGGACGTGGTGCGGTGGATGGCCGCCGGGCCCGCCGACCTGGTCGGCCTGACCGGCACCAAGGGCGCCGTCGCGGCGGGCTGCGACGCCGACCTGGTGGCGTTCGATCCGGACGCCGAGTTCACCGTCCGCCCCGAAGGGCTGCACCACAGGAACCCCGTCACCCCCTACGCGGGCCGCACCCTCACCGGGCAGGTCCGCCGCACCTGGCTGCGCGGGCGGCCCGTCGAACTCGGCGGCGAACCGTCCGGGCGGCTGCTCGTCCGTCGCTGAAGTCGGTCGTTGAAGTCCGTTGGGAGGAGAGTCGGTTGAGCAGTGCCGAGATCGTCGGGCAGTCGTCGTTCGGCGGGATGGTCGACCTGGCGTCGCGGGCGCTCGGGGCGGGCGTCGTCGCCACCAACGAGGACACCTTCGCCGACGCGGAGAACCTGCTGGTCGCTGCGCCCGCCGAGTTCCGGCCGCACACCTTCGGGCACAAGGGCCAGATCATGGACGGCTGGGAGTCCCGCCGGCGGCGCGGCATCAGCGCCGAACAGCCGCACCCCACCGACGAGGACCACGACTGGGTGATCGTCCGGCTGGGCGCGGCCGGACTGGTGCGCGGCGTGGTGGTGGACACCGCGCACTTCACCGGCAACTACCCCGAGACGGCGTCCGTGCAGGCCGCGTCCGTCCCCGGCCACCCCTCGCCCGCGGAGGTCGCCGCCGCCGACTGGGCCGAGATCGTCCCGCGGACGGCGCTGCGCGGCGACACCGCGCACGCGTTCGCGGTCTCCGACCCGGTGCGGTACACGCACGTCCGGCTGAACATCTGGCCGGACGGGGGTGTCGCCCGGCTCCGGGTGTACGGCGAAGTGCTGCCCGATCCACGGGAGTTGGCCGGGCTGACGTTCGACCTCGCCGCGCAGGAGCACGGCGGCGTCGCCGAGGACGCCTCGGACCGGTACTACTCGTCGCCGCACCACCTGAACGCCCCCGGGCGGGCGGCCGTGATGGGGGACGGGTGGGAGACGCGGCGGCGACGCGACAAGTCCCACGACTGGGTGCGGCTCGCCCTGGCCGGGGAGGGGGAGGTGCTGGCGGCGGAGGTGGACACCTCGTGCTTCGTCGCCAACGCACCCGGGTGGGTCGAGCTGGTGGGGGCGGGCGCGGACGGGGAACGGGTGCTGCTGCCACGGACGCGGCTGCAGCCGGACACCCGGCACCGCTACCGGCTGGCCGAGGGCGCGGCGGTCACGCATGTGCGGGTGAACGTGTACCCGGACGGAGGGCTGGCGCGGGTGCGGCTGGTGGGGCGGTTGACGGCGGCGGGGGAGGAGGCGTTGGCGCTCCGGTGGTTCAACGCGTTGCCGGAGCGGGAGGCGGGAGAAGTCGCGGCGAGCGACTGGTGGGAGGCGAGGAGAAGCGCTCTCGGCCGTTCCCCGGGAACGGGCGTCGGGGCATATGCCTGTCAAGGGGTTGGTGCTCTGGCGGGGGAATATCCGGTGAGCTGATGATGGGGGGTCGGTGGGCTGGCTACGCTGGGCGGATGGTGGGCCGCGAAGGGAGGGGGTCGGGGGATGGCGACGGTGAGCCGTGGGCGGAGTGATCTGCTGGGGCCGGGCGGTGGAGGTGCGGGGCCGTTCGGGGTTCTGCGGCGTGCGCTGCGGCTGTTGGAGGCCGTGGACCGGTACGCCGACGGCTGCACGATCGGGGAGTTGGCGCGGGCGCTGACCATGCCGGAGTCGGCGGTGCGGCAGCTCGCGGAGGAGTTGGAGACCGAGGGCTACCTGCTGCACCTGGAGGGGGTGTGGACGCTCGGCGGGGCGTTCACGCTGCTCGGCGCGCAGCACCGGGAGCCGCTGGTCCGGGCCCGGCTGCACCACCGCCTGGAGGACCTGCGGGACGAACTGGGCGCCGCCGTGTACTTCAGCCGGTACCAGGACGGCGAGTTGCTGGTGGAGGCGGTGTGCGACGGCAAGGACGCGCCGGCCGTGCACGAGTGGGTGGACTTCCGGGCCACCGCGCACGCCTCCGCGATCGGCAAGTGCCTGCTCGCCCAACTCGACCACGACGCACGGCTGGACCACTTCGCCCGCCACCCGGTGGCGCGGCTCACCGCGAGGACCATCACCGAGACCGACCGCCTGATGCACCGGCTCGACCGACAGCCCGCCACCGTCCCCGTGCTGGACCTTCAGGAGTACTCGATGGACACGGTCTGCGCCGCCGTCCCGATAGTGGCCGGGAACACGGTGGGCTGCCTGGCCACCTCGCTGCCCGTCGAACAGGCGTACCGACTGCGCGAGGCCGCCGAGCTGCTCACCGCGAGGGCCACGCCGCTGATGCTCGCGATGGCGGTGTGAACGCCTGACGGCCACGCCGGCCCTGCTGCGACAGCGGGGCCGGCGTGGCCGGCGGGCGCACTGCGGGAAGGACGCCACCGCGCAGCGCGCGGGGCGCGTCGGTCCGGAAAAGCACGACGGGGGCTGCCGCGTGGATCCGGCGATCCGTTGCGGCAGCCCCCGTCGGTTCGACGTAGTCCCCTCGTTTCCGGACCGGCAGGCGGTCCGGAGCGACGTCGAAGGTTCGAGCCCGTCCCCCCGGGCACGGGCTTCCCCCGGTGCGTTCCACCGTAGGGGGAGGGCGCGGGCCGGAGTTGGCAGCGCGTGTCCGGCGAGTTGGCGAGGGGTCGACTCTCAGGGGCAGGCGTGCCGCCGGTGGTCGCGCGGGGCGAGGCCGTACGCGGTGCGGAAGGCGCGGCTGAAGTCGTCGGGCCGGGGGATGCCGCAGCGGGCGGCGATGGTGCCGATGGGGACGGCGCGCAGAGCCGGGTCGGCGAGGTCGCGGTGCGCCTTTTCGAGGCGGAGGCGGCGGATCCAGGCGGCGACGGTGTCGCCGTCGGTGTGCAGCGCGAACAGGCGGTGCAGGTAGCCCACCGAGATGTGGTGGGCGGCGGCGACGGTGGCCGGCGACAGCTCGGGGTCGTGCAGGTGGCGGCGGACGAAGGCGCGGACCTGTTCGACGAGGGAGCGCCGACGGGCGCTCTCGGGCAGCCCGGAGTCGTCCGCCAGCTCGTCGGCCAGCCACGCGGCGACCAGGTCGACGGCGATCGGGCCGAGCCGGTCGGCGACGGCGGGGCCGAGGGTGGGGGCCTGCCGGTCGATGCTGAGCAGGAAGTCGGCGAGCACCGCCGCCGGGCCCTCGGCGGCGCGGAAGCCCCGCCCGAGCAACCGGCGCAGTCGGTGCGGCGGGACGGGCAGCAGCGCGGTGGGGAAGTCGATGCCGACGGCCTCGACGCGGGGCCGGCCGTCGGCGGCGTCGCGGGCGCCGAGCGCCCGGAGCTCGTACGGGCGGGAGCTGTCGAGCAGGGTGATGTCGCCGGGCCGGAACAGCTGGGTCTGCTCGCCGTCGCGGGTCAGCGCGAGCGCGCCGCCCTGGACGAACGTCAGGTGGAACACCCCGGGGTCGGAGCGCCGGACCCGGGCGTCGCTGCGGCGGAAGCGGGCGGACGGGAAGGAGGTGCCGAGGAAGGTCACCGGGCCGAGTTCGGAGCGGCGCAGCTCGGCCTCGAACCGGTCGAGGTCCGGGGAGGTGGCGTCGCAGTCCCTGGTCAGGCCGATCAGGTCGCGCCAGACCTCGAACCGCTCCTGCGGCCGGAGTTCCGCGAACGGGTCGACGCTCTCCGTCGCCGCGGCCATGCCGGTGCCCACCTTCCGTCGTCCCTCGGCCACTCGCCGTGTCCGGCACAGCATCTCAGGCCACCGCCGGGGCTCCGCACGGCGGGTGTCGCCGGAGGCCCGGAGCGGCCCGTGGGCCGATCGAACGAAATCGGTGGACACTCGCCGCCGGCGGGAGGGCGGGCGGCCCGGCGGGCTGAACACTGACTGCCGGCCAGAACCGGGACAGACCGATCGAGGAGACCTGGTGAACCACGGAATCAGTGTGCTGTTCCGGGCGATTCCGCTGCTCATGGGCGCGGTGTCGGCCGCGCTGGGCGGCTGGGTCGTCGCCCACTCCAGCGGGCCGAGCGCCCGGGTCGCGGGCCTGACGCTGATCTTCCTGGCCGCCGTCTGCCTCTGCCTGTTCGCCACCGTGGCGACCGTCGTCCGGCAGCTGATCGGCCGCTTCACCGCAGTGGACCGGCTCGGCTACCCGCTGTTCGGCTTCGCGGTCGCCGGCGTCGCCATCGGCTACGGGCTCCGCCTGCTGACGGAGAACCGCCGGCCGCCGCCCGACTTCGTGGCCGGGAGCGTGGTCCTCGGCCTCGGCCTGGTCTGCGTGTGTGTCTCGTCCGTGGCCGCCGTCGCCACCCGTTTCACGCTGATCGGGGAGAACGCCGCCCTTCCCGACGGCTCCCCGCCGCGCTCGCCCGCGCCGTTCCGTCCGGCCACGGCCCGGGCGCTGGTGGCGCTCCCGGTCCTCGCGGCCGCCGTCGCCGCGGCCTGGGCGACCGTCCTGCTGGCCAACGGGGGCGGCGGGGACTCCGACGGACGCTTCACGGCCGGGCACCTGGTGGTCGACCTGGCGATCGTCTGCACCGCCCTGATCGGGCTGGTGGTCAGCCTCCTGCGGCAGATCCGGAACACCTACACCCGGCGGGACCGGATGTGGTGGCTCGTCCCGGCCGCCGTGCTCGGCGCCATGGACATCACCGGGGGCCTGGTCGTCGTCACGCTGAACCCCCGGCCCGCTCAACTGGCCACCGGATACGTCCAGATCGGGCTGGGGCTGATCTGCTGGACCGTCCTCGGCGCGGTGCTGCTGCTCGCCCTCGTCTGGCGCCGCGCCGCGCCGTCGGCCCACCACGTCCCGCTGATCCCGGTCGGCACCACCCTGCTCTGCCTGTTCATGTCGGCGTTCCTGTTCGAGTCGGCCGACCCGGACGTGATCGTCGCGGCCCGGGTCCTGGTCGGCCTCGGCGCCGTCTGCTTCGCGCTGTTCGCCGTCCTCTCCGTCCTGGAGAGCGGCACCGCAGGCCGGGACTGACGAGACGACCGCCCGAAAACAGCGAAGGCAGGGAGCCGATGCTCTCCTGCCGCTATCCAACTTATACCGGACAGGGGGCCTTGCGGCAAGGCCCCCCCGGTGGCGCACAATCGCTCATCTGAACCGGGGAACCCGCGCAAACAGCGCAGACGGGGCGAAACGCGCGCAACGCCCGGCAGCGGATCGGAGAGCAGTTCCATGACCCACCAGACGACCAGCGCCTTTGCTCTGCCCGAGCGGCTCGCCGCCAAGGCGGACCCGGCCCTGATCGCCGACGACGACCGGCACTTCGCCACCGTCGCCGCCACCCTCGAACAGGACATCGCCGACCTGACCGCCCGCCTCGACCAGGCCCGCCGCAACCCCGGCGGAGCCGGCCGCGCCGCCCTGGACCGCGACAACGAGATCCACCGGATCTCGTCCCGGCTGCGGACGTTGCGCCGCTTCGGCAGCGACCTGTGCCTCGGCCGGATCGTCCTCGCCGGCCAGGACGAACCCGTGTACATCGGCCGCCTCGGCCTCGCCGGCGCCGACGGCCACCGACTGCTCATCGACTGGCGCTCGCCCGCCGCCGAACCGTTCTTCGCCGCCACCCACGCCAACCCGATGGGCCTCACCAGCCGCCGCCGCTACCGCTGGCAGCGCGGCACCGTCGGCGACTACTGGGACGAGGTGTTCACCGCCGACGCACTCGACGGCCACGCCGCCCTCGACGACCAGTCCGCGTTCATCGCCAGCCTCGGCTCCGCCCGCTCCGAGCGGATGCGCGACGTCCTCGCCACCATCCAGGCCGACCAGGACGCCGTCATCCGGGCCGGCTCGCGCGGCGCCCTCGTCCTCGACGGCGGCCCCGGCACCGGCAAGACCGTCGTCGCCCTGCACCGCACCGCCCACCTGCTGTACTCCGACCCGCGCCTCGGCCACCGCAAGGGCGGCGTGCTGTTCGTCGGCCCCCACCAGCCGTACCTGGCGTACGTCGCCGACGTGCTGCCCAGCCTCGGCGAGGAGGGCGTCCAGACCTGCACCCTGCGCGACCTGGTCCCCGAGGGCCCGGCGGTCGCGGAGGAACCGGATTCCGAGGTGGCCCGGCTGAAGGCCGCCGCCGGCATGGTCGGCGCGATCGAACAGGCCGTCGGGATCTACGAGGAACCGCCCACCGAGGCCTGCAAACTCGCCATCGAGTGGTACGAGATTTCGGTCCAGCCCGAGGACTGGTCCGAGGCCTTCGCCGCCGTCGGCCCCGGCACCCCGCACAACGAGGCCCGCGAGACCATCCTCGACGAACTCATCACCATCCTGATCGACAGGAACGCCCACGCCCTCGACGACGAGGAGCACAGCATCTCGCCCGAGATGCTCGCCCGCGAACTCCGCCGCGACCGCGAACTGCTCACCGCGCTGCGCCGCGCCTGGCCGATCCTCGAACCCACCGACCTGGTCGGCGACCTGTGGACCGTCCCCGCCTACCTGCGGCTGTGCGCGCCCTGGCTGAGCCGCGAGGAGATCCGCACCCTGCAGCGCACCGACCCCGCCGCCTGGACGCTCGCCGACCTGCCGCTGCTGGACGCCGCCCGCCGCCGCCTCGGCGACACCGCCGCCGACCGCCGCCAGCGCGCCCACCGGGCCCGGCTGGCCGCCGAACGCGAAATGATGGACGGCGTCGTCGACCACCTGCTGAACGCCGACGACGACGGCGAGGGCGCGACCATGATGCTGGGCGGCGCCGACCTGCGCGACGCGCTGATCGACCACTCCGAGCCTGAACCGGTCAACCCCGACCTGCTGGCCGGCCCGTTCGCGCACATCGTGGTCGACGAGGCGCAGGAACTCACCGACGCCGAATGGCAGATGCTGATCGCCCGCTGCCCGTCCCGCTCGTTCACCATCGTCGGCGACCGCGCGCAGGCCCGGCACGGCTTCACCGAGTCCTGGACCGAACGCCTGGAGCGGGCCGGCCTGGACCGCGTCACCCTCACCTCGCTGAGCGTCAACTACCGCACGCCCGAAGAGGTCATGGCCGAGGCCGAACCCGTCATCCGGGCCGCCCTCCCCGACGCCAACGTCCCCACCTCGATCCGCCGCAGCGGCCTGCCCGTCCTGCACGGCGCCCCCGCCGACCGCGACACCCTGCTCGCGGCCTGGCTGGCCGACCACCCCGAGGGCACCGCCTGCGTCATCGGCGACCCGACCTGGCCCGGGCTGCCCCGGGTCCGCTCGCTCACCCCCGAACTCGTCAAGGGCCTGGAGTTCGACCTGGTCGTCCTGATCGACCCGGAGGCCTTCGGCGAGGGCATCGAGGGCGCCGTCGACCGCTACGTCGCGATGACCCGCGCCACCGGGCAGCTCGCCATCCTGCGCAGCCGGCCGGTGGGCGCCGGGGGGTGAGCCGGCCTCACAGCGAGTTGAGCACCCGGTAGCGCAGATGCGTGACGGTCGGGGAGGCGATCGCCTCGACCGGCTCCAGGGTGGCGCGGACGTCGTCGAGCAGCCGCACGCCCGCCCCGAGGCCGAGGGCCACCGGGACGAGGTGCAGGACGAGTTCGTCGAGCAGCCCCGCCTGAAGGTACTGGCGGACGGTGGACGCGCCGCCGGCGATCTCCACGTCCTGCTCGCCGGCGGCGGCCCGGGCCCGGTCGAGGGCGGCCTCGATGCCGTCCGTGACGAACTCGAAGGTGGTGCCGCCCTCCATCGGCAGCGGCTCGCGCGGGTGGTGGGTGAGCACGAACACCGGCGCGTGGTACGGCGGTTCGGGCCCCCACCAGCCCGTCCAGGACTCGTCCCAGGCGCCCCGGCCCGGGCCGAACATGTTCCGCCCCATGATGTGCGCGCCGGTGTTGGCGTGCAGCACGCCCAACAGGTGCGCGTCCTGCTCGCGCCCCGGTTGGTCGGTCTCCCACATCCAGGAGGTCAGGGGCTCCCGCACCCCCGGGCCGAACGGGTGCTCCAGGCTCTGGTCCGGCCCGGCGGTGTACCCGTCCAGCGAGACGGCCAGGTTGGCGGTGACGACTCCCACGAGGGCTCCCGGTGGTTCGACGGCTGTGTGTCCCCCCGGCGAATGCTAGGCAGCCGGGCGGCCATTCAGCGGGAGCCACGAGTGGGGGCGGGCACGGACCCCGGCCAGGCGGTGGCGTCCACGGCGAGCCAGGGCGCGGCGGCCACCGCCGCCGGCGTCAGGCCGGTGAAGGTCCGCACCTCGCGGTGCAGGTGGGACTGGTCCGCGAAGCCGCTCTCGGCCGCGACGCCGGCCGCCTCGCGGCCCACCGCGAGCAGGTGGACGGCGTGGTCGAAGCGCACCAGCCGGGCCGCCCGCTTGGGCGTGACGCCCAGCTGGGCGCGGAACCTGGCCCACAGCAGCTGGCGGCTCCAGCCGACCTCGTCCGCCAGCGCCTCCACCCTGGCCCGCCCCCGGCTGCCGAGGGTCCGCCGCCAGACGTGGGCCACCTCCGGGTCGACGCGCGGGCGTTCGGCGCGGCGCCGTTCGAGCCAGTCCGCCGCCACGGCGAACCGCTCCTCCCAGCAGCTTGCCGCGCGCAGCCGGTCCTCCAGCCGTCCCGCGTCCCGGCCCCAGACGGCCTCCAGGGCCGCGACCGGTCCGCCGGGCTCCGGGCCGAGCAGCGCGGCCGCCGCGACCGGGTCCAGGCGGATCTGCAGACAGTCCACCCCCCGTCCCGCCGCCCGGAGTTCGCCCGGGAGCAGCCCGACGACGACACTGCCGCGGGTGCGCCGGCCGTGCGCGTCGTAGACGATGCCCCGGTCGTCCCCCGCCCGCCCGCCGCTCAGATCGACGAGCACCGTCACCGCCGGATGCGCGACCATCGTGATCCCCGCGGCCTCCGCGTCCCGCTGCCGGAACCCGGCCATGGTGACGCCCGGCAGCAGCCCGGGCGACGGGGGCGGGAGCGCGATGTCCACCGCGGACCAGTCGGGTGGAGAGAGAGGTGACGGCACGTCAAAATCCTAAGCCGGAACGGCTATCGGTCGGCGGCGGCGAAACCCAGCAGCAACTCGGCGGTCGGCCCGGGCGCTTCGAGCATGGGCGCGTGCCCGACACCGGGCAGCATCACCACCCGCGCCACCGCGTCGTAGCGGTGCGCCGAGGACGGATCCCACCGCGGGTCGGCGGTGCCGAAGACCACCAGGGCGGGCAGTCCGAGCGCGGCCAGCCGCTCCGGCGCCCCGCGCTCGCGGAGGTACGCCTCGTTGGCGCGCAGCACCGCGCGGAACGTGCGGTAGGTGATCAACCGCGCCCCGGCCACCACCTCGTCCGGAATCACCACCGGGCGGGCGGCGATCGCCGTCAGCCCCTTGCGGACCACCGCGTCGGTGCGCAGCGCCCACAGCAGCGGCCCCAGCGGCGGGGCCAACAACAGGCGCAGCAGCAACGGCTCCGGCAGCAGCGCGTCCATGCCCGGGCCGGTGCCGACCAGCGCGAGCGAGCGCACCAGGTCCGGCCGCCGCTCGGCGAGCGCCGTGGCGACGTACCCGCCGCTGGAGTGCCCGACCGCGACCACCGGCCCCACCCCCAGCCCGTCGAGCACCGCCGCCACCCGCCCGGCCTGCACCGGTACGTCGTACGGCGGCCGCTGCGGGGACCGGCCGCACCCCGGAAGGTCGACTGTGATCACCCGGTGGTGCGCGGCCAGCACCTCCGCCACCGGGCCCCAGAACGCGCCGGACGCCCCCGACCCGTGGACGAGCAGAACCGGCGGCGCCTGCGCAGGCCCGTCGCAGACCACGTGCATGCCGTACGCGCGTTCGCGCGGGAAGTCATTCATGGCAGCGATGATGCGCGCGGGCCGACGGCCGGTCTTGGACAAATGTCGCCGGCGGCGCACCGCCTTCGGTGTTCCACGGTGGCCCGGACGCGGGATCGACGTCCCCGCCTCCCGCCCGGGCCGGACGCGACGGCGGAGGATCACTCCGACCGCACCATCGCCCCGACCACTGGAGCCCCGATGACCAGGCGCATCCTCACCGTCTGCCTCGGTAACTACTGCCGCAGCCCGTTCGCCGCGCGCGTCCTCGCCGATCTCGGCGGTGCGGCCGTGGAGGTGCGCTCCGCCGGGCTGACCGGCGCCTGGCGGGAGGCGCACCCCGAGATGGTCGCCGTGGCGGGCGTCCTCGGCTACGACCTGACCGGCCACCGGGCCACCCGCGTCACGGCGGAGCTGATCGAGTGGGCCGATCTGGTTCTCGCCATGGACCACGCCGTGCTGGACCGGCTCTACGCCCTGGCCGGCCCCGACAGCACCACCGAGATGCGGCTCTACCTCGACCACGACCGCGACGTCCCCGACCCGATGGGCCGCTCCGCCGTCGAGTTCGTCTACTGCGCACTGCTGATCGAGGCGGGCGCGGCCAGACACCTGCCCTGACGGGACGTCAAGTGCAAGGCCCGGCAACGTTGTCGAAGGATCGGCCCGTCCTGTTCCCCGACCCGAGCCCGGTCAGTCGTGCTGTGGCGAGAGGTGTGCGGACAGGGCGCGCAGGAAGTCCGGGGCGTCGAAGATCGCGCCGGCGGAGGCGACGCCGGTGGTCCTGGTGCGGCCGGTGAGGATGCGGTCGACGGCCTCCACGGCGAGCGGGGCGCTGACGGCGTAGATGTCCTGACCGGCGACGGACGCGCGGCGTTCGGCGGTGCCGGAGCGGACCAGGACGTCGACGACGAAGGTCTGTGCGGAGCGGCCGCGTTCGTCCACGGCGGTCGGCGCGGAGGCGTCGGGCGCGGACAGGTCCGCGGCCGCGTTCGCCGTCATGTAGGTGCGCACCTCCGGGACGGCCAAGTGGCTGGGGACGGTGACCACGTCGGCCATGGTGAACCCGCCGATCACGCGCCGCGGGCCCAGCGGGGCGGGGAAGCGCCAGTCGAGGGTCGGCAGGGCGTCGTCGTGGTACTCCAGCCGCCCGCCGGTGAAGCGGACCCGGCGCCCGGCCCGGCGCTGCGCCGAGACCGCGCCCGCGGCGAGCGTGCCGGCCGTGGGGTGCCAACTGCTCAGGCCGTAGGCGATGTGTGCCTCGTCCGCCGACGTCCAGTCGCCCATCGCGGCTGTCACCAGCAGGTCGCCGAGGCCGCCGTAGAAGGCCATCGCCGGGACCACCGCGGTGCCTGCCGCGCGGGCGCGCTCCGCGAACCGGGCGAAGGTGTCGAGGTTCGCCTCGATCTCGGCCGCCACGTCGACGTACGGGAGGCCGGCCCGCAGTGCCGCCTCGATCAGCGGGGCGGCGGTGGCGGCGAACGGCCCCGCGCAGTTGATCACGGCGGCGGCGCCGCGCAGGGCGCGGTCCAGCGAGGCCGGATCGTCCACCGAGGCCTGTCGCGCCTCGGAGCCCGGTTCGGCCGGCGCGGCCAGCTTGTCCCGGTCGCGGCCGACGAGCAGCGGGACGTACCCGCGCTCGCGCAACTCCGCGACCACGAACCGCCCGGTGTGCCCGTAAGCGCCGTACACCGCCACATTCCTGCCCGACTCCATGCCGCCTGCTCCCGCTCGTCCGAAATGGTCCGACTCCGACGAGGAAGACCCTCTCCCGTCCGGCACGCGGTGCCCAGTGTCCGGAACGACACGACCCGTACAATTTCCGACATGGTCTCCGCCGCGCACTCCGTCGCGATCGCCGCCACCGACGGCATGCTGCACTTCGAACTCGCCCTGGCCCAGGAGGTGTTCGGCTCGCGCCCGGACGCCGTGCCGGGCCCCTGGTACGACGTCAAGGTGTGCGGTACGCAGGCCGTCCGGGTCGGCCGGTTCCTGCTGGAGCCCGACTGCGGCCTCGACCGGCTGACGGACGCCGACACCGTGATCGTCCCCGCCCTCGCGGACATCGACCGGGACCCGCCGGCCGAACTCGTCGACGCCGTGCGCGCCGCCCACGGGTCCGGCGCCCGGGTGGTCTCGCTGTGCACCGGCGCGTTCGCCCTCGCCGCCGCCGGCCTGCTCGACGGGCTGCGCGCGACCACGCACTGGGCGCACACCGAGGAACTGGCCAGGCGGTACCCCCGCGTCGAGGTGGACCCGGACGTGCTCTACGTCGACAACGGCCGGGTCCTCACGTCCGCCGGCAAGAGCGCGGCGATGGACCTGTGCCTGCACCTGGTCCGCCGTGACCACGGCTCGGCGATCGCCAACGTGGCCGCCCGCCGCCTCGTCGTCCCGCCCCACCGGGCAGGCGGGCAGGCGCAGTTCGTCACCACACCGGTGCCCGCCCGGGACGACCACCCGCTGGCCGAGCTGCTCCCGTGGGTGATGCGCCGGCTGGACGAGCCGCTCACCGTCGAGGACCTGGCCCGCCGGGCGAACCTGAGCTCCCGCCACCTGGCCCGCCACTTCCGGACGGTGACCGGCACCACCCCGCTGCAATGGCTGCTGACGCAGCGGATCCGGCGCGCGCAGGAAATGCTGGAGACCACGGACGACAGCGTCGACGCCATCGCCGCAGCCTCCGGCCTGGGCACCTCCACCACCCTGCGCCGCCACTTCCACCGCACCGTCGGCGTGCCGCCGGACACCTACCGCCGCACCTTCCGGGCGTGAGGGGTCAGTCGCGGCGGGCGACCGACAGCAGGACGTCCACCAGGCGCTCCGCCGCGTCCGGGCGACCGTGCTCGCGGGCGCGGGCCGCCATCGCGGTGCGGCGGTCCGGGTCGTCCAGCAGGGGGCCGAGCGCCGCGCGGAGGTCGTCCGGCGTGACCGTTCCGAGCAGGGCGACGGCCGCCCCCGCCTGCTCCAAGTGGGCGGCGTTGTGGGCCTGTTCGTTGCCCGCCGCCGAGGCCAGCGGGACGAACACGGCCGCCTTGCCGAGCGCCGTCAGCTCCGCGAGGGTGCCCGCGCCGCTGCGGCTGACCACCACGTCCGCCAGCGCCAGCACGTCCGCCAGCTCGGCGCCCATGAAGCCGGTCAGGTAGTAGTGGCCCATCAGGTGGGCCGGCAGCCGCGCCGCCCGGGCGTTCAGGTCGGCCTCGTTCGCCGGCCCGCACTGGTGGACGACGTTCGCCCGCTCCAGCAGCCACGGCAGGACGCCGGACACCAGGTCGTTGATCTGCGCCGAGCCCTGCGCGCCGCCCGTGACGTACACCGTCGGCAGCGAACGGTCGAAGCCGTACAGCCCGAGCGCCGCCACCGCCTTGTCCGGGTGCCCGGTCAGCACGGCCGGGCGGACCGGATTGCCCGTCACCACGGCCGTGCTGCGGGCGGAACCCGGCAGCAGGGGCAGCGTCGACTCGGAGGAGACCGCGACCCGGGTCGCGGCCCGCGCCAGTACCCGGTTCGCCAGCCCCAGCCGCACCGTCTGCTCGTGCACCACCAGCGGGGCCCGGCACGAGCGGGCGGCCAGGCCCACGGGCACCGCCACGTACCCGCCCGTCGCCAGCACCACGTCCGGCCCGAACCGCCGGATCAGCGACCGCGCCTGCACCGCGCCCCACGGCACCCGCAGCATGTCCCGCACATTCGCCGGTGACAGCAGCTTCAGCGGATTGCTCGACCGCCGGACCTTGCCCGTCGCCACCGGCTCGAACCTGATCCCCTCGGCAGGGGCGATCCGCGCCTCCAGACCCTTCGCCGTCCCCACCCACAGCACGTCCACCGCCCGGCCCTCGGCCGCCAGCCGCTCCTGCAGCGCCCGTACCGCCGTCAACGCCGGATACGTGTGCCCGCCCGTACCTCCGCCGGTCACCACCAGACGCAACGCCCGCTGTTCGTCGCCCACTTCGCGCCACTCCTCCTGCTCGATCCGCTGCTGCGCCTCCAGGGTGCACGCTTAGCCGGTACGCCGTCACATCCGATGGGGGACACGAGGACATGCACGAGGCTTACCTGGATCCCGAATTGGCGGCGGCGCTGGCGGCCCGGGGCGGCACACCGGCGCCGTTGACGCCGGAGCGGGTGCCGCAGTGGCAGCAGGCGGACGCGGCGGCGCGACCACGGCCCGGCGTACCGGAGTTGACGGCCGACGGCCGGTTCGAGGCCGGGGTCGGGGACGGTGTGGTGTGGGCGCGCCCGTCCGGGGCGCGCGGGCGGCTGCCGGTCCTGTACTACCTGCACGGAGGCGGGCTGATCGGCGGCAACGCGTACGCCGTACTGCCGCGCGTGCTGCGCGAGTTGGCGGAGCCCCTCGGCCTGGCCGTCGTCTCGGTCGAGTACCCGCTCGCACCCGGCGCCCGGTACCCGGAACCCCTGCACGCCTGCCGGGACGCCCTGCACCGGACGCTGGCCGACGCCGACCTGCTCGGAATCGACCCCGAACGGGTGATCCTGGCCGGCAAGAGCGCCGGCGGCGGCCTCGCCGCGGCCCTCGCGCTGCTCCTGCGCGACAAGGGCGGCCCGGCGGTCATCGGCCAACTCCTGCTCAGCCCGATGCTCGACGACCGCGGCGACACCGCCTCCGGTCGCCAACTCACCGGCCACGACACCTGGGACGCCGTCTCCAACGCCACCGCCTGGTCCGCCGCCCTCGGCCCCCGCCGTGGCGCTCCCGACCTCCCGCCGTACGCCGCCCCCGCCCGCGCCGCCTCGCTGGCGGGCCTGCCGCCCGCCTACCTGGAGGTCGGGTCGGCGGAGACCTTCCGGGACGAGGTGGTGGCCTATGCGAACACCCTCTGGCAGTCCGGCGGCCACGCCGAACTCCACGTCTGGCCCGGCGCGTTCCACGGCTTCGACACCCTCGTCCCGGACGCGGCCGTCAGCCGCACGGCGGCGGCGGCCCGACGGGAGTGGCTGCGGCGACTGCTGGCGTGAGCCGGTCCGGGTCAGCCCGGGACGGCGGTGGGGGTCCAGCCGGTGGAGGTCCAGCCGGTGGGGGTGCGGGTGCAGTGGAGGTGGTGGTGGTCGCGGGTGGGGGAGGCCTGCCAGAACTCGGCGGTGGTGGCGTGGAGGGCGTAGCAGTGGAGGGCGGGGGAGGGGGTGGTGCAGGCGGGGGCGGGGCGGACGGGGCCGCGGAGGCGGACCTGGCGGCCGGGGCGCGGCCAGTAGACGGTGAGGGCGGCGTCCGGGCGGGCGGTGAACTGGCGGGCCTTCGGGGAGTCGGGCTCGGTCCAGAAGTGCCAGGCGCCGGCGGACGCGTCGACGTCGCGCAGGACGAGCACCCGGGCGTCCGGGCGGCCCTCGGCGTCGACGGTGGAGAGCGTCATCACCTGCGCGTCGGGGACGTCCGAGGCGAGGGCGTCCAGCAGCCAGGTGGTGAAGAGGGCGGCCGGGTCGGCGGGTGCGTCCGGGTTCGGGGCCGGGTAGTCGGCGGCCGCGAGGACCGGACGGGCGATCAGGGCCCGGACCAGCGGGCCGGGTTCGGTGCGGTCGGTCACGGTCTCTCCCGGGGTGGCTCCGGGCCACCCTATCGAGCGGCTTATTAGACTCAATGTTGATAAGACTCGTCGAACCCCTTGTCGAGCCCGATACCCGCGAGTAGTTTGCCCCTGTGCCCACGGGTCCACCGGGACCCCCGAAGGCCGGCCCGCCGCCCCTCAACCCCCAGTCGCAGGTACAGGAGGCACCCCCATGCCGCGCACCACCCCCTCCCGCAGCCTTCGGCCCGGGCGGCCCGCGTCCGTGCACGACAACCTCGTCCTCGAACCCCGCGACGTCCACTTCGACTGGTCACAACTGCCCCTGCACTGGATCCCCGACGAGCCGATGGCCACCCACACCATCAACGTCCTGCACCTGCTGCTCCCCGAGGGCGAACGGTGGTTCGTCAAGGTGTTCAAGGAGGCCCTGCCGCTGATCCGGGACGAGCAACTGCGCGAAGAGGTGCTCGGCTTCATCGGCCAGGAGGCGATCCACGCCGAGGCCCACCAGGAAGTCCTCGACCACCTGCTCGCCCAGGGCCTCGACCCGCGCCCGTACGTCCGGCAGATCAGCTGGCTGTTCCGCCGCGTCCTCGGCGACCGGCCCGCGCTGACCGCCCGCAAGCGCCGCGAGAACATCATCGAACGGGTCGCCTTCATCGCCGCGATCGAACACTTCACCGCGTTCCTCGGCAACTGGGCCCTCAACTCGCCCGGCCTCGACCGCGCCAAGGCCGACCCCACCATGGTCGACCTGCTCCGCTGGCACGGCGCGGAGGAAGTCGAACACCGAAGCGTCGCCTACGACTTGATGCGCCACCTCGACCCCGGCTACCTGCGCCGGATTCGCGGCATGGTCATCTCCGGCCCGCTCCTGATCCACCTGTGGGTCCGCGGCGCCCGCTACATGCTCGCCGCCGACCCCTCGCTCAACGGCAGCCTGGTGCCGACCTGGGGCGAGTACCACAAGGCCGCGAAGCGTGGACTGCTCCCCGAACCCGCCCGGTTCGTCCGCTCGGCGCTGCGGTACTTCGGCCCCGGGTACCACCCCACCAACGAGGGGAGCTCCTCGCAGGCGCTCGCGTACTTGGCGAAGTCGCCTGCGGCGAGGGCTGCCGCCGCGCACTGAAGGGGTGTCGCAAAGCCCGTCCGCAAGGTCGCGAGCACGTGCAGGTCACTGTCCTGCGCCGCGATCTTGCGGACGGGGCGCCTTCCGCTTCGCGCAGTTCTCCCCCAGCCCTGGCGGGCCGGGAGGTGCCCCCACGCGCCCCTGGTTGTGCTCTCCCGTGTCTGTGCTCTCTCCTTCTCCTCCAACCCCAAGAACTCCCGGAGTCCCTCATGGATCTCGAGACCCCGCCGCCGGACCTGTACGGCCGTCCTCGGGCGGATCGGATGTTCGCGCGGTTGACCGCGTTCGGTGACTGGTACCCCGAGGTGCTGGGGCGGCCGGGGTTGCGGCGGAGCCCCCGGCGGGCCGAGTCGCGGCCGGTGCCGCCGCTGCACCTGGTGGTGACGTCGCACCAGGTGATCGCCGAGGACGTGGTCGAGCTGCGGCTGGCCGACCCCTCGGGCGGGGTGCTGCCGGAGTGGCAGCCGGGAGCGCGGGTGGTGCTGACGCTGCCGTCGGGGCTGGAGCGCCACTACTCGCTGTGCGGGGACCCGGCCGACCGGCACGTCTACCGGGTCGCGGTGCGGCGGATCGCCGACGGCGGCGGCGGTTCGGTGGAGATCCACGACGAACTGCACGTGGGCATGCGGCTGCAGGTGCGCCGCCCCCGCAACGGCTTCGCGTTCTGCGGGGAGCCGCAGGTGCTGTTCCTGGCCGGCGGCATCGGCGTCACGCCGCTGCTCCCGATGGCCCGAGCAGCCCAACACGCCCGGATCGACTGGAAGTTGATCCATGTCGGGCGCACCGCTGCCGCGCTGCCGTTCACCGAGGAGCTGAAGGCGCTCGACCCGAACCGGGTCGAGATCCGCACCGACGACGTGCACGGCGTCCCGGACGCCGCCGAGCTGCTCTCGCACGCCGCGTGCAACGCCGCCGTGTACGTGTGCGGCCCCGCGCCGATGCTCGGCGCCGTGCAGCGGGCGCTGGACGCCTCACCGGCGGCGTCGCTGCACTTCGAACGGTTCGGCGCCGCGCCGATCGTGGACGGTCGGCCGTTCGCGATCCGGCTGGGCGAGGACGGCGGGACGGTGACCGTCCCGGCGGACCGCTCCGCGCTGGACGTCGCCCGGGACGCGAGGCCGGACCTGGCGTACTCCTGCAAGCAGGGCTTCTGCGGCACGTGCGTGCTGAAGGTGGCGTCCGGCACGCCCGAGCACCGCGACCGCAGGCTGACCGAGGAGCAGCGGGCCGCGGGCCTGATGCTGCCGTGCGTGTCCCGAGCCGCCGAGGGCGAGACCCTCGTCCTGGAGGTGTAGACCGTGGCCCAGCAGCAACTGCCCCGATTCCCGTTCGACGACAAGGACTTGGCGAAGTTCCGGGAGGTGCAGCAGCTGGCGTACCACTGCGCGGAGCAGGTCGCGGCGTGGATCGAGCCGGGTGTGACGGAGCGCCGGGCGACGGCGAAGCTGCGGCGCAGCCTGGTGCAGGCCGGCGTGCAGGACTTCTTCCACGTGCCGTTCGCCTGGTTCGGCGACCGCACCGCGTTCCGGCACTTCCACACCCCGCTGCAGTTCTTCGCGGGCTCCCGGGTGCTGAAGGAGGGCATGCCGTACGTGCTGGACTGCGCGCCGGTGGTGGACGGCTACACCGCCGACATCGGCTACGGCGGCAAGGTCGGGGAGAACCCGGTGTGGGACCTGCTCGCCCAGGACCTGCGCGTCTACCGGGAGTTGATCCTGCGCGAGGTGAAGGCCCGCAGGACGCTCGCCGAGGTGTACGCCGCGGTGGACGCGCAGATCGCCGAGCACGGCTACGACAACCGCCACCAGGTGTACCCGGGCCGGGTGATCGGCCACCAGGTGACCAGGACGACCGCCCGCGGACCGGCCGGCGTCAACCTGTTCGGCTTCGGCGTGCGCACCCTCCAGACGCTGGGCCGCGAGCTGGTCAAGGAACGCCTGGAGGGCCGCTCCCCGCTGTGGGCCGGCGGCAAGGCGTCCCGGCACGCCCCGACGCCCGGACTGTGGGCCGTGGAACCGCACATCGGCTTCCGCACGGTGGGCATCAAGTTCGAGGAACTCCTCGTGGTCACCGAGGAGGATGTGTACTGGCTCGACGACGACCTGCCGCACGTGCGGCGCTGGGCACTCCAGGAGGGCACCGTATGACCGGCCGCAGCACCGAGATCCGCCGCCGCACCGTCGACTCCGGCGGGCTGAGGCTCGCCGTGTACGAGCAGGGCGACCCGACGCACCCCACCGTGCTGCTGGTGCACGGCTACCCCGACGACCACAGCGTCTGGGACGACGTCGCGCACGACCTGGCCGCCGACCACCACGTCGTGCGGTACGACACCCGCGGCTCCGGCGCGTCCGGCGTGCCCGCCCGGCGCGAGGACTATCGGCTGGAACTGCTCGGCCAGGACCTGTTCGCCGTCGCCGACGCCGTCAGTCCCGACCGTCCCGTGCACGTCGTCGCCCACGACTGGGGCAGCGTGCAGTCCTGGGAGGCGATCACCACCCCCGGCTCGTACCGGCGGTTCGCCAGCTACACCAGCATGTCCGGGCCGTGCCTGGACCACATGGGCCACTGGATGCGGCACCGGCTGCGCCGCCCCACGCCCCGGCACGTCTCCCAACTGCTGCGCCAGGGGCTGCACTCCTGGTACATCGGCCTGTTCCACCTGCCCGTCCTCGCGCCCGCCGCGTGGAAGCTCGGCCTGGCCAGGCTGTGGCCCAAGGTGCTGAGCGACCTGGAGGCCGTCCGCCCCCGGCCCGGCCACCCGCAGCCCACCCTGGCCAAGGACGCCGTGCGCGGCATCGAGCTGTACCGGGCCAACATGCGCCCCTCGATCGCCAAGCCGCGCGAACGCCACACCGAGGTGCCCGTCCAGCTGATCACCCTGCAACGCGACCGCTACGTCTCGGAGTTCCTCTCCGAGGGCCTGGAGCGGTGGGTGCCCCGGCTGACCCGCCGCACCCTGAACGCGACGCACTGGTCGGCGCTGCTGGAGAAAGGCCCGGTGATCGCCGGCCTGGTCCGCGAGTTCGCCGCCCGCGACCACGGCTCGCCGCGCCAGGAACCCTCCGAGGGCGGCGAGTTGGTGGTCGTCACCGGCGGCGGCAGCGGCATCGGCCGGGCCACCGCACTGGCCTTCGCCGACCAGGGCGCCCGCGTCGTGGTCTGCGACCGCGACCTGCCCGCCGCACAGCGCACCGCCGAACTGTGCGCGCTGTCCGGCGCCAAGTCCGGCGCGTACCAGGTGGACGTCAGCGACGGCGCGGCCGTGCACGCGTTCGCCAAGCAGGTCGCCGCCGACTTCGGCGTCCCCGACGTGGTGGTCAACAACGCGGGCGTCGGCCACTCCGGGACGTTCCTGGAGACCACCGAGGAGGAGTGGCGGCGCGTCCTGGACGTCAACCTGTGGGGCGTCATCCACGGCTGCCGCGCCTTCGGACAGCTGATGGTCGACCACGGCCAGGGCGGACAGATCGTCAACCTGGCCTCCGCCGCCGCCTACCTGCCGTCCAAGGTGCTTGCCGCGTACGCCACTTCGAAGTCCGCGGTGTTCATGCTGTCGGACTGCCTGCGGGCCGAACTCGCCCCGCACCGGATCGGCGTCTCCACCATCTGCCCCGGCATCGTCAACACCAACATCACCCGCACCACCACCTTCTCCGGCCTCGGCGAGGACGAGCAGGCCGCCCGGCAGGCCAAGGTGTCCAAGATGTACGCCCGCCGGGGCTTCCCGCCGGAGAAGGTCGCCGCCGAGATCGTCCGCGCCGTCCGCACCGGCAAGGCCGTCGTCCCCGTCACCGTCGAGGCCAAGGCCGCGAAACTGCTCGGCCGGATCAGCCCCGGACTGCTCCGTGCCGCAGCCCGGATCAACGCCGGGTGACGGCACAGTAGTTGAGGCGTGCGGCGCGGCCGTGACGAAAACCGGCTGCGCCGCAGGTCCGACGGGCGCGAGACTGCGGGCGCATGGACACCCCCGAAGTCCGCGCCCTGGCCCACGTCGCCGCCCGCAGCGGACAGCACGACCCGCAGGAGCTGAAGAAGGTATGGCACTGCCTGGCCCGCTTCGGCCGTCCCGTAGACTGACAGCCCATGGATCTCACCGCCATGGCCGCCCCCCTCGCCTCGTTCGCACTGGTCGTGGGCCTGCTCACACTCACCCCCGGCCTCGACACCGCCCTCATCCTGCGCACCGCCGCCCTCGGCGGACGCCGACAGGCCTGGGGCGTCGTCCTCGGCATCCAGACCGGCACCCTGCTCTGGGGCGCCGCGTCCGCCGCCGGCCTCAGCGTGCTGCTCACCGCCTCCCGCGCCGCCTACGAGACGCTCCGCTGGGCCGGCGTCTGCTACCTGCTGTGGATGGGCGTCCAGATGCTCCGCAACCGCCACCAGGAGACCGACCTCGCCGCCGAGGAGACCGTCAACTCCGGCGGCTGGTGGGCAGGTTGGCGGCGCGGGACGCTCACCAACCTGCTCAACCCGAAAGTCGGCGTGTTCTACGTCGCCGTGCTGCCGCCGTTCATCCCCGCCGACGAACCGCACCTGGCCGCCGGCGTGCTGCTCACCTCGGTGCACGTGGTCGAGGGCACCCTCTGGTCCGCCGTCCTGATCGCCTTCGCCCACACCCTGCGCAACTGGCTGCGCCGCCCCGCCGCACGGCGGGTGCTGGACCGGATCACCGGGACCGCCGTGATCGGCTTCGGGGCCAAACTGGCCCTCACCGACTACTGACTTCGGCGCGTCAGGGTGAATCTGTGCGAAGTGCCTGATGAGCCCGAAGCGGTGGCTGTACCGGTGGTGTGTCGGTCGGTGCCCTTACGCGGGTCGGAACTCGGTGACCAGCTGATGGAAGGCGTCCGGGCGCGTCAGGTTGACGAAATGGTCGGCGCCGGGAACGTCGATCCGCCGGGTGCCCGACACACCGTGCGAGATCCGCAGCGCGCAGCGTCGGGTGAAGTCCGTCTCGTGCTCGCCGACCACGACCGTAGTCGGCGCCTGGACGAGGCCCAGATGTTCGATCCCCGGCCGGGCCTCGGGCAGCGGCTCGGCGGGCCACCCGGCGAAGAAGCCGGGCGAGTCGGCGTACATCTCCTGGATGCGGGCGCGCTGTTCCGGCGTGGTCCTGGGGGACCAGACATTCAGGTCGTGGCTGGCCGCGGCGGCGAAGTCGCCCCGGTCGACGGCGTGTTGGCGAGGGGTGAGGGCGTGCAGGAGGGCGGCCAGGGCGGCCCGGTCCTCCGGATCGGGGTCCGGAAGGTACATGGCGGTGCCGACCAGGATCAGGCCGGACACCCGGTCGGGGTGTGCCACGGCGAAGTCGAGGGCCTTGCGGCCCCCGTCGGACGATCCGACCAGCACCGGGCGCGCGACGTCCAGCGCGTCCAGGACGGCGAGCAGGTCGCGCGTGAAGGACCACGGACGCACCGGTTTCGCGGAGCGCGTGCCGGTGCCGCGATCGTCGTACCTGGTCACCCGGTGCCCGGCGGCGAGGGCGCCGAGGTTGGAGTCCCACATCCGAAGGTCCATGGCCCCGGCGTTCAGCAGGACCAGGTCGGACCCGACACCCGCCTGCGAGGCGAAGATCTTTCCGCCGTCGGAGGTCTCGACGAATCTGTCGACCGATCGAACCATTGACCTGTCTTCCTCTCCTCGGGTGCGGACCGCGGCTTGGGGTGAGGGGTGTTCGCCGGGGTCTTCCCACATGCGGACACTGTTCGAACTATCAGAAGTGTGACATGTGAGGTTGCACTGACGAAACGCCGGCTGCCAAGGCGGACCAGTACCGGTCTCGCCCTCGACAGTCCAACGTCACCCTGACAGGCCGAAGTCAGTAACGGGGGCCGGGGCCTCGGGCCCAGGCTCCGGCTCAGGCCTCGGTGGTCTGACGGCGGCGGTGAGGCGGGCGGCCGTTTCGGCGACCGCTGCGCGCAGCTCCGCCCCGCCCAGCACCCGGAAGTCGAACGGGACGGCCGCCAGCCACTCCTGCGCGTACATCGCCGGATTGCGGGTGCTGCCGTGCAGCACGCAACGCCCGTCCGACGCCTGCAGCCGGCCCATCGGGGCGCTGATCCACGGGGCGACCTCCTCCAGCGGGGCGTCGAACAGCACGTGCGTCGGATAGGTCCAGCCCGTGCCGAGATGGGCCTCCAGCAGGGCCACCGGGTCCAGGTCCGGCGGCATTCGGAACCCGGTCGTGGTCTCCTCGGCCGCCTGCACCCGGTCGATCCGGTAGGTGCGCACCGCGTCCGCCCGGTGCGAGTGGCACAGCAGGTACCAGCGGGCCCGGCGCGCCACCACCGCCCACGGATCGACCTCCGCCCGCCACTCGTTGCCGGCCTGGGTCCGGTACGCGATCACCACGCGCCGCCGCGCCGCCACCGCCTCCACCAGCGTGTTCACCACCCCCGGATCCGCGTACACCGCCCACGGGTCCGGCGCGGCCGCCGCGTGCTCGCGCAGCGTCGCCGCCTGCCGCCCGACCTCCTCCGGCAGTACCCGGACCACCTTGTCCAGTGCCGCCCCCACCGGATCACCCGGATCACCGGCCGCCGGACGCCCGTCCAGCACCGCCATCACCAGACCCAGCGCCTCCGCCTGCGTGAACGCCACCGGCGCGAGCCGCGTCCCCCGCCGCAACCGGTACCCGCCGTGCGGGCCGCGCTCCGACTCCACCGGAACGCCCGCCTCCCGCAGGATCGCCACATACCGGCGCGCCGCACGGTCCGTCACCCCGAGCCGCTCCGCCAACTCCTGGGACGTCGTCCCCGGCCGGGCCCGCAGGATCTCCAGCGCACGCAGCGCCCGGGCAGTGGGGCTCATCTCGGTCGACACCCCCGGCAGCCTAGTCCGCGGGCGCGGCGTCGGACGGGCGTCCGCCGCCGTGGGCGGCCAACGTGGTCGACCGGACGGCTCCCGGTGGTTCGGTGCTCGGCGGCGGTCTTCGGCCGGGGTCAGGGAATTGCGTGGCCCGGGCCCGGCCGGCCGTGCAGGATGGCCCGGTGATCGACTCCGAACCGCCCGCAGCGGCGCTCGCCTGGGCCGGCGAGGCCGCGGGCGCCGCAGCCCCGGCCCGTACCGTGCGACGACTGACCGGCGGTGCGCATGCCGCCACCCACCTGCTGCGCACCCGACAGCCCGAGCGGGACCTGGTCCTGCGCCGGTTCCCGCCGGGCGACCGCGCGGCGGCGTCCGAGGCGCGGGTGCTGGCAGCCCTCGACGGCCTGGACGGCCGGGCCCCGCGACTCGTCGACGTCGACGCCGACGGGCACCGCTTCGGCCGGCCGGCCGTCCTGATCACCCGCCTGCCCGGCCGCGCCGACATCACCCCCGCCCGCCCCGACCACGCGGCGGCCGAGCTCGGACGCGCACTGGCCCGCCTGCACGCCGTCCCGCTCGCCGGCCTCCGCGACGGAATGACGGCCGGCTCCGCCGCCACCGGCCCCGCCGCGCCGGTCCTCGCCGCCCACCTCCGCCAACTCGCCTCCCAGCCCGAGGTATTGACGCACTTCGACTACTGGTCCGGCAACGTCCTCTGGCAGGACGGGCACCTCACCGGAATCGTCGACTGGTCCGGCGCCGCGCGGGCGCCGCGCGGCTTCGACGTCAGCTGGTGCCGACTCGACCTGGCGCTGCTCCACGGGACGGCCGTCGCCGACGCGTTCCTGGCGGCGTACCAGGGCGCGGCCGGGGAGGAGGTGCCGGACATGCTGCTGTGGGACCTGTTCGCGATCGCCAACTCCCATGCATCCGTCGAGAGTTGGCAGGCCAACTATCAGGACCTCGGGCGCGCCGACCTGACCGGTGCCACGCTGCGCCGACGCCACACCGAGCGGACGGCGGACCTCCTCGCGCGCCGATGATCCTTTTCCGAGGCCCGCCGACAATCAGGAAGCAGATCGTCCTGAACCGCTCCTAGCCTTGGAGACGTACCCGCTTCTCCACCTCTCAGGAGCTCACTGTGGACATCCTGCTCATCGGCGGCCTCTGGCTGGACGGCACCGCCTGGAACGCCGTGACCCCCGCCCTCCGCGAACTCGGCCACCGCCCGGTCCCGTTGACACTTCCGGCCACGCCCTCCACCACCCTGGACGAGCAACTCGTCGCCGTCGTCGCCGCGGTGGACGCCGCCTCCGGCCCCGTCATGCTGGTCGCCCACTCCGCCGCCTGCACCCTCGGCTGGCTCGCCGCCGACGCCCGCCCCGACCGGATCGCCCCACTCGTCCTGGTCGGCGGCTACCCGCAACAGGACGGCCACCCCTACGCCGACTTCTTCGAGATCCGCGACGGCGTCATGCCGTTCCCCGGCTGGGCGCCGTTCGAAGGCCGCGACAGCGCCGACCTCGACGAGACCCTGCGCCGCCGGATCGCCGCCGACGCCGTCCCCGTCCCCGAGCCCGTCGCCCGCGGCCTCGTCCACCTGACGGACCCCCGCCGCCACGACGTCCCGGTCGCCATGATCTGCCCCGAGTTCGACCCCGACCAGGTCCGCGCCTGGGTCGCCGGAGGCCAGGCCCCCGAACTCGCCGCCGCCAAGCACGTCGAGTACCACGACTTCGACTCCGGCCACTGGCCCATGTTCACCAAGCCCACCGAACTCGCCGCACTCCTCGCCACCCTCGCCTGACCCGCACCTACAACCACCGCTCGGCGGCCTCCACGCTGTCGCTCACGCTCGTGTTGAACGCGATCGCCGCGCCCGGCGCATGCTGCCGCACGAGATTCACCACCTGCGCCGGATTCAGAGCCCGCCGAACGAGCCGGCCGCAGCAGCGGCGGCGAACGACGCCCAGGTGTCGTTCGAGAAGCGGAGCCGGGGGCCGGCGGGGTCCTTCGAGTCGCGGACGGCGGTCGTTGCGGCGTCCGGGGCCGCAACCTCCACGCACTCGCCACCGTTGCCGCCGCTGTAGCTCGACTTGCGCCACTCAAGCGCTTCGGTGTTGTTCACTCGCGTGCTCCTCTGCCGACTTGTCGATGAGAGCCGGCGACGCCTCCGGCGAGAGGGCGTCCGCCCGAGCAAGATCGTAGGTCGGGCGGACCTTTCTCACGACCTCCGTGCTCTCGACCAGCACACCCGTGTGCGGTCCCTCGACATATGCCACGTCCGGACTGGCATCGGCAAACGTCATCAGGGTCAGCGCACCCTCAAGAGCGGCATGTGCGCCAGAGCTGACCTCCAGCACCTGCACAACCGCTACCCCGGAGCGGATCAGCTCTGCCAGGTACCGGAGCTGACCGGCCATCACCGAATGTCCGCCGACCGGGCGGCGGATCGCCGCTTCGTCCAACAGCCACCACAACACCGGCCGTGTGGACGCAGCTGTGTACGCCGGACAGGAGCAACCGGCGTCGGGATACTGGGCGTTCATGGATGAGATACAGGTCGTCGTGGCCCACTCCGAGCGTGCGACGCTGCGCGTCGGCGACGTGTTCCTGAAGGTGGACGCCGATCAGGCGCGGATCGACACCGAGGTCCGGGCGATGGCTCTGGTGCCGGTTCCGACGCCTGAAGTCCTGTGGCGCAAGCCGCCCGTGCTCGCGATCGCCGCGATACCGGGGACGACGCTGGGCCGCCTCGGCGGGCCGGCGACCGGGTCGCCGGCCGCGTGGGCCGCGGCGGGCGCCGCCATCCGGGCACTGCACGACGCTCCGCTCCCGGCCTGGCAGGGGCGGGCGGGCCGGAGCGTCGGCGCACTGGCGGCGGAACTCGACGGTGAGTGCGAGCTGCTCGTGGCGAACGGCATCCTGCCCACCGACCTCGTCACCCGCAACCGCCGGGTCGCCGAGGCCGCGTTCCGCCCCTGGACGCCCGCGTTCACCCACGGCGACCTCCAGATCGCGCACGTCTTCCTGGAGGGCACCGAGGTCACCGGCATCATCGACTGGTCCGAGGCCGGCCAGGGCGACCCCCTGTACGACCTCGCCACCTTCACCCTCGGGCACGAGGACCGCCTCGACGACCTCCTCGCCGGCTACGGCACCGCCGTCGACCTCGACGTGATCCGAGGATGGTGGTCCCTGCGCAGCCTGCTCGTGGTCCGCTGGCTCGCCGAACACGGCTTCGACCCCTTCGCCCCGGGCTGCGAGGTCGACGTCCTGCGCGCCCGGATGTGACGCTGCGCCCGCCGCGGCCGAAGGAACGCGGACGAGCTCTCGTCCGACGCTCAGTCCTGGACGAGGCGGGTCAGCAGGGCGAGCAGGGTTCGGCGTTCGGCCGGGGTGAGGTGGGCGAGGAGCTGTTCGTTGGCCCGGTCGGCGAGGTGGGCGCAGGTGTGGAGGAGGCGGCGGCCGGGCGGGGTGGCGGTGACGGCGTTCTTGCGGCGGTCGCGGGGGTCGGGCTCGCGGAGGACGAGGCCCTCGCGTTCGAGGTGGTTGACGAGCAGGACGACGTCCTTCGGGTCGAACCCCAGGCGGCGGACCAGGTCCGCCCGGGCGAGCGGGCCCTCGTCGGCGACGGCGGCCAGGACCGCGTAGTGCTGGAGCTTCAGGCCGTGGGCGGCGATCGCCTCGGAGACCAGGCTGCTTGAGCTTGCGGCCGACCCGGTTCGCGGCCTGCGTTACATCGAACGCACGGCCGCAATCGACGAGTTGAGCAGCCGGCTCGCCGCCTCGCGCGCCGCAGCGCCCTCGGCGCGGGCGATCGCGTGGGCCAGTTCCTCCAACTCGCCCGCCCGGCGGGACTCGTCCCGCAGGGCGGTCATGAAGTGCTTGGCGGCCGGGGAGTCGCCGATCGCTTCGAGGCCTGCCAGCAGGGTGTTGAGGGCGAGGCGGTACGGGAGGCTGTTGGTGCCGGTGACGACGGCGGTCCAGTAGGCGGCGCTGGTGGCGGCGAGTTCGGCGTCGGGCATGGCGTCGTTCGGCAGCAGGTCGAGCAGGTGGGTGCCGACGGACGGGGAGCGTTCGGCGCAGAGGCGGGCGGCGTCGGCGCCGATGCAGGCGCGGAGTTCGAGGACGCCGACGGTGGCCTCGTCGTTCAACGCGCCCCGGGCGGTGACCAGTTCGGGGAGCAGGTCGAGCCCGGCATGATCGGCGACGGGCAGCACGCGGGTGGCGCCGCCCTGGTTGACCTCGACGAGCTTGCCCTGCTGCAGGCGCTTGATGGCCTCGCGGACGGCGTGGCGGTTGGCGCCGAAGGTCTCGGCGAGTTCGCGTTCGGACGGGAGGGCGCCGGTGAGCGTGCCGTCGAGGATCGCGTCCATCAGCTGACGGTGGATCTGGCCGGAGAGCGGCATGGGGCCCACGGGTCGGAGGTTCACGCGGCACAGCATATCCAGGTGCGTCGGGGAGCGGAGTTACTGAATTGCTCATTGTCTGGTTGGACCAGTAACCCTATGCTCCCGGCTCATGGACCTCGCATCGCTCGTGCTCTGGCTCTCCGCCCCGGTTTTCCTCCTCGGCATGCTCGTGGAGCTGTTCGTGCTGCGCCGACGGCGGCTGCCCTCCTACGACCGGCGCGACTCGCTGCTGAACATCGCCACCGCCGTCGGCAACCAACTGGTCGCCGCACCATGGGCGTTGGTCGAGGCCGTGGTGCTGCTGCGGCTGCACTCGGCGGTTCCGTGGGAGCTCACCGGGTGGCCGGCCTGGGTCGCGGGGATGGTCGCCGTCGACTTCGCGTACTACTGGTTCCACCGTGCCCACCACGAGATACGGGTGCTCTGGGCGGTGCACGTGGTGCACCACAGCAGCGAGCAGTACAACCTCTCGGTCGCCCTGCGGCAGCCGTTCCTCCTGGCCGTCACCGCACTGCCGTTCCTGCTCCCGGTCGTGCTGGTCGGCGTCCGCCCGGAGGTGCTGACGGCCTGCTTCGCGATCAACCTGGTCTACCAGTTCTTCATCCACACCGAGCTGGTCGACAAGCTGTGGGCACCCGCCGAGTTCGTCCTCAACACGCCGAGCCACCACCGCGCCCACCACGGCTCGCAGGGCCAGTACCTCGACAAGAACTACGGCGGCATCCTGATCGTCTGGGACCGGCTCTTCGGCACCTTCGAGCCCGAGGGCGAACGCGTCCGCTACGGCCTCACCAAGAACATCGGCACGTACAACATCCTGCGCGTCCAGACCCACGAACTCGCCGCGATCGCCCGCGACGTGCTCGCCGCCCGCACCTGGTCCGACCGGCTCGGACACGTACTGCGCGGCCCGGGCTGGGCGCCGAAGACGGTCGCGGACTGACGGACGCTCAGCGCGGCGCGACCGGCCGGGTCGGAGTGCGTCGAACCCGCTCATCTCCCAGCGAGATGACAGTTGTCGTGGATCATCGCGACCGGACGGGAAGCACGGGCCGGGCCTCCGGTGCTCACACACGTGCACGCTGCGATCGCCGCAGCCATCGACCGCGACCCGACCACCCGGAGGGCAACTCCCATGGCCACCACGCCGACCACCACACCAGTCACCACCGCACCGGCCGGACCCCCGGCTCCCCACCGCGCGCAGGACAGCGGCGTGCCCGGCCGGCTCGTCGCGCTGCTCGCCGTCTCCACCGGCATGACGGCCGCCAACCTGTACTACGCGCAGCCGCTGCTCGCCACGCTGGCCGAGGTCTTCCACATCGGCACCGCCACGGCGGGCGCGCTGGTGACGGCCACTCAGGTCGGGTACGTGGTCGGAATGCTGTTCCTGGTGCCGCTCGGCGACCGGATCGAGAAGCGGCGGCTGGTGGCCCTGCTGCTGGGCGTCACCACCGTCGCGATGATCGTGGCGGGTACGGCCCGCAGCTTCGCCGTCCTGCTGATCGCCTCGCTGGTCAGCGGCGCGACCTCGGTGGTCGCGCAGATCCTGGTCCCGTTCGCGGCCGGACTCGCCCCCGACCACAGCCGTGGCCGGATCGTCGGCCGGGTGATGGCCGGACTGCTCAGCGGCATCCTGCTCTCCCGCGCCGTGAGCAGCCTGGTCGCGGACGCGGCCGGCTGGCGGGTGGTCTACCTCGGCTCGGCCGCGCTCACGGCGCTGCTCGCCCTCGCCCTGTACCGGGCCCTGCCGCGACACGCGGCCACCACCGACCTGCCGTACCACCAGGTGCTGCGCTCCACCGTGCGGTTGGTCCGCACCCACCCGGCGCTGTGGAAGCGCGGGCTCTACCAGGCGGCGGTGTTCGGGTCGTTCAGCGCCTTCTGGACGACCGTCTCGTTCCAGCTCACCGGACCGGCGTTCGGGTACTCGGAGACGGGCGTCGGCATCTTCGCGCTGGTCGGCGCGGCGGGCGCGCTGGTCGCCCCGGCGGCCGGACGCTGGGCGGACCGCGGCCTCGGCCGACCGCTCACGGGGGCGGCCCTGCTGCTCGCCTCCGCGAGCGCGCTGCTCGCGGGCCTCGGCGCCCACCGCATCGTGCTGCTGGCCCTCGCCGCGATCCTCCTCGACGTCGCCGTCCAGACCGCGCTGATTCTCGGCCAGCACGTCGTCTACCGGCTCGACCCGTCCGCCAGGGCCCGTCTCAACAGCGTCTTCATCGCGACGTTCTTCCTCGGCGGTGCACTGGGCTCGGAGTTCGGCACGGTCGCCTACCACGCGGGCGGCTGGTGGGCGGTCGCGGGGCTGGCGGGGGTGCTGCCGCTGCTGCCGCTGGTGCACTGGGCGACGGACCGGAGGGGCGTGGTCGGCTGAGGGCCTCAGCCGAGGTGGCGCAGCAGTGCCGCCACGGCCGGTGTCGGGTCTCCGGCCGGGCAGACCACGGCCACGTCCCACCGGGGCCGGCCGACGGGGAAGCGGCGGAGGGCGAGGTCGGGGAAGCGGGCGGCGATCGATTCGGGGAGGACGCAGACGCCCAGGTCGTGGCGGACGAGTTCGGCGGCGGCGACGATGTCGTTGACCTCGAAGACGGGGTCGCGTTCGACGCCGGCGGTGCGGAAGGCCCGGTCGACGGCGGCGCGGACCGCCCAGCCGGGGGCGAAGTCGACGAAGGGGAGGGCGGCGACGTCCTCGAAGCGGACCCGGTCGGGGTGGTCGAAGGCGCGCTGCGGGGAGGCGGCCAGCACCATCGCCTCGCAGGCCAACGACCGTACCGTCAGGCCGCGTTGCTGCTGGCGGTCGAAGGCGACTATCGCCGCGTCCACGGTGCCGTCGCGCAGGCCGGCGCGGATGTCGGCGGCCGCGGCCTGGTGGAGTCGGATCGTCAACCCCGGGTGCTCGGCGCGCAGTTCGCCGAGCACCCGGTCGAGGCCGAGCCAGACGCCCTGCATGGTGCCGATGGTCAGCACGCCGCGCAGCACCCCGCGCGCCTCGTCGGCCGCCGTCCGGGCCAGTTCCGCCGCCCGCAGCGCGGCCCGTGCGGCGGGGACGAACGCGGCTCCGGCGGAGGTCAGCGTGACCCGGTGCGTGGTGCGCTCGAAGAGCCGGACACCGAGCTCCTTCTCCAGCGCGCGGACGGTGCCGGACACCGCCGACTGCACGACGTGCAACTGCCGCGCCGCCGCGGTGAAGCCGCCGTGCTCGGCCACCGCGACGACGACCTCCATCTGCCGCAGTTCCATTGCGCTCCCGCCCGTCGTCGCAGGTCGTGCCCGTCCGGTCGAGCAGCCTACGCGAGCCGCGACGCGGGTCGAGCGGCGTCTCTCCCGGAGCGGACGGGCGGCCCGCCCCCGCCGGTCGGGCCCGGCGCAAGGCCGAACGGCGGCGGGGGGTCGGTGGCGGGGGGTCGGTGGCGGGGGATCAGCGGCAGAGGGCCGCGTCGACCGCGTCGGTCAGGTGGGTGGCGACGGGTTCGTCCGGGACCATGGTGAGGGTGATGCTGACGGTGCGGCCGTCCTCGGTGGCGCCGTTCCGGGAGCGGTAGCCCGGGGTGGTGCCGCCGTGGCCCCAGGTGAGGCCGCCGCAGCTCAGCGGCCGGCTCTGGATTCCCAGGCCGTAGCGCACTCCGGGGCCCAGGTACTCGGCCGGGACGGTGGTGCGCATCTCGGCGAGCTGGGCGGCGGGCAGCAGACGACCCGCCAGGAGCGCGCTGTAGAAGGTGGCGAGGTCGGTGTTGGTGGAGACGACCGCTCCCGCGGACCAGGCCATCGACGAGTCCATGTCGGTGTAGTCGATCAGCGGCGCGTCCGGACCGCTGTACAGGTAGCCGTGCGGGTGGGGCTCGCGGAGGGCGGTCTCCCCGGTGGCCGGGACGTAGGTGTGGCGCAGGCCGAGCCGGTCGATGACGCGCTTGGTGAGCTCCTCGCCGTAGGGGCGTCCGGTGACCTTCTGGATGATCAGGCCGGCCACCAGGTAGTTGGTGTTGTTGTACTCCCACCGGGTGCCGGGCGCGAAGTGCGCCTTCTGGGCCAGTGCCCCGTCGAGGAGTTCGCGCGGCTCGAACCAGCGGTACTGGATGGTGGTGAAGTCGACCATCGCGGGGGCGTTCATGTACTCGGGCAGGCCGCTGGTGTGCTGGAGCAGCTGACGGACCGTGATGTTCCGGCCGTCGATGCCGTCGCCGCGCAGCAGACCCGGCAGGTAGGTGTCCACGTCGGCGTCCAGGCCGATCCTGCCCTCGGCGACCAGTTGCAGGACGACGACGGCGGTGAACGTCTTGGTGTTGCTGCCGGCCCGGATCTGCCCGTCCATCGGGACCTTGGCCTTGGTGGCCAGGTCGCCGACACCGGCGGTGTAGGTGCGGCTGCGGCCGTCGCGGTCCTTGACGGTGGCGAGGGCGGCGGGCACCCCCTCCTTCACCAGCGCGTCGAGGCGCTGCTGCACGACGTCCGGGCGCGGTGCGGCGGAGGCCGCGGTCGGGGCGAGGGCGCTCAGCGCGAGCCCGGCGGCGACCGTGGCCGTGGTGGCGTACCGCAGCGTGCGGGGGCGGTGCGCCGTGCGCTGCGGGGTGTGCTCGTTCATCCGGACTCCAGGAAGACAGAAAGGGGGAGTGGTGGGGCGGTGCGAACCGGGCGGCCGGCGCCGAGGACCGGCGCGGGCCGCCCGGGGGACGGTCAGCGGCAGAGCACCGCGTCCACGGCCTGCTCCTCGTGCTGGACGGTGTCGTCCTTGCCCGGGAACGCGGTCACCGAGATGCTCACGGAGCGGCCGTCGTCGGTGGTGCCGCCGGAGGTCTCGTAGCCCGGGATCGCCCCGCCGTGCCCCCAGGCGACCCCGCCGCAGGAGAGCGGGCGGCTGATCAGACCGAGGCCGTAGCCGACCCCGGTGCCGAGCGTGTCGGCGGGGACGGTGGCGCGCATCTGGGCGAGCTGGGCGGCGGGCAGCAGCCGACCGCCGAGCAGCGCCTCGTAGAACCGGGTGAGATCGGTGTTGGTCGAGATCATCGCGCCGGCCGCCCAGCCCCAGGACGGGTCCAGCTCCGTGTAGTCGCGCAGCGACCCGTCCGCGGCCAGCAGGTAGCCCTTGGGGTGGGCCTCGGGGATCGTCATGTCCCCGGGGAGGGGGAAGGAGGTGTGGCGCAGGCCGATCCGCTCGATGACGCGCTTGGTGATCTCCTCGCCGACCGGGCGTCCGGTGACCTTCTGGACGATCAGGCCCGCCAGCAGGTAGTTGGTGTTGCTGTACTCCCACCGGGCGCCGGGCGCGAACCGGGCCTTCCTGGCCAGCGCGGCGTCGAGGAGTTCGCGCGGCTCGGTGTACCGCTTGGAGTCCCCGAGGACGCCGGCCGGGTTCATGTAGTCGGGCAGACCGCTGGTCTGCTGGAGCAACTGGCGGACCGTGATGCTCCGGCCGTCGATGCCGTCGCCGCGCACCAGGCCGGGCAGGTAGGTGTCCACGTCGGCGTCCAGGCCGATCCTGCCCTCGGCGACCAACTGCAGGACGACGACGGCGGTGAACGTCTTGGTGTTGCTGCCGATCCGTATCTGCCCGTCGACCGGGACCTTGGCCTTGGTGGTCGCGTCGCCGACACCGGCGGTGTAGGTGCGGGTCCGGCCGTCGCGGTCCTTGACGGTGGCGAGGGCGGCGGGCACGCCGTCCTGCTTCACCAGCGCGTCGAGGCGCTGCTGCACGACGTCCGGCCGAGGCCCGGCGGAGGCCGTGGTGGACGGCGCCAGGACGCCGGCCACCACGGCGGCGGCCACGGCGGTCACGGTCGCCGCCACCCTGCGCCGGCGAGCGCGGAGGCGGCTCGGACGGTGGTGCTGCGGTGCGTGTTCGTTCACGGGAAGTCCTCTCTGGACAGGGTGCCGGGGCTCTTCCCGGCGCTCTCCAAGCGGACCATGTGACGGACCGTCAATCCGTCCGCGCAGAGGACGAGACCGCACCCGGGAACGTGCTCCGGGTCGGGTCCGGACCCGGGGCCGTACTCCCAGGGCCCTGCCGCTTGCGGTCCGCTCCCGCGTGGCGTCAGCGGGAATGTCTCAAAGTCGACTTGGCGGCAATGGTGCACTTTGACAGCGGAGCGACCCGGCCGTAATGATCTGCGGTCGTACTCACGCGCCTTCCCGGGTATGCGCGGGCGGGGATTTTCGGTCGCGCGCCGGGCGCGCGGAAATCGGGGGAGGAGCGCGGCGGGGGCGGTGTGCGCCCTGGTCGGAACGGCCGGGCGGGGGAAGCGTCCACCCGTCGAGGTGGCCGGAAAGCGCACGTCCGCGGGGTGTCGGGCGGCGAGGCGCGGGGCGTGCGGCCGGGCTTTCGGGGCGCGGGGAGCGCACGGAACTGATCGATCGTGCTTCCTGACGAAACGTCAATTTGCTTAATCGGTAAGCAGGACGTTTCCATTCCGCTTACTATTCGGCCAAACGAGGAGCGCGCGGGACCGAATCGGTGAACTTGCTGCGGGGGTTCGGCGTGCCTTCCTGACGACGAGACCTGACGACGAGAGCAGGGCATGACCCAGACAGAGCAGGAAACCCGAGCGCCCGCGCCCGGCGCGGGCCGGCGGCGGGTGGCCGAACGGGCCGCCGCCGTGGTCGCGGCCCTCGCCGCCGCCACCGCTGTCGCCGCACCCTCCGCCTCGCCGGCCACCGCCGACGGGTCGGTGACGGTGCGGGTGGTCCGCGCCGTGGACGAGAGCGGGACGTACACCCCGGCGCTGGAGCCGGGCCTGGCCGGCGTGACGGTCACGCTGACCGGCGAGGACGGCGGGGTGCGCACCGGCGTCACGGCCGCCGACGGCACGGTCACGCTGTCGCCCGCCAAGGCGACCGCGAGCGGCAAGTACCGGGTGGAGGTGGTCAATCCGAAGCCGGGCGTGCTGTACCCGGCGTTCGCGTCCCGCGAGGGCCTGGCCGGTGCGCCGGACAAGCTGAGCAGCAACGAGGAGTTCGTCGACCTGTCGGCGGGCAAGCAGGCCACCGTCACCACCGGCCTGTGGAACCCGTCCGACTACTGCCAGAAGAACGCGCCGCTGGCCACCGCCTGCCAGCCGGCGTCCCTCGACCCGGCGAGCGGCCGCACCCTGCTGACCTTCCCGTACGAGTCGCGCGGCGTGAACAAGGACGTCACCGACGTCTCCACCAACGGTGACACCGGCAACGTCTTCGGCATCGCCTGGAACCGCGAGGACCGGCGGCTGTTCAGCTCGGCCCAGGCCAAGCGCGCCACCGTGTACGGCCCCGGCGGCCCGGGCGCGATCTACGTCACCGACCCGGCGACGAAGACCACCAAGCTGTTCACCACCGTCCCCAACGCCGGCAGCACCGCGCACGCCGGCAACGCCCAGGACGACGCCTTCGTCGCCCCGGTCGGCAAGGAGAGCCTCGGCGGGCTGAAGCTCTCCGAGGACGGGCGCGACCTGTACGTGGTCAACCTCAACAACCGCAAGCTGTACCGCTACGACGCCACCGTGGCCACCGTCGAGAAGCCCAAGGCCGTCTACACCATTCCGACGCCCGACTGCCCGTCGGCGGACGACTGGCGGCCGTTCGGCCTCGGCATGCAGGACGGCGTCGGCTACGTCGGCGGCGTCTGCTCCGGCCAGTCCACCCAGAAGATCGGCGACCTGCGGGCGATCGTGCTGCCCTTCGACCCGGCCACCGGGACGTTCGACGCGGCCGTCCTCAACCAGCCGCTCGACCACCGCGGCACGCCGGCCGGGTGCGGCGGCTACTTCTGGTACCCCTGGCAGGACACCGTTCCGACCACGAACGGGCAGGTCTGCAGCCTCAATCCGGAGCCCGAGCTCGGCGAGATCGGCTTCGAGACCGACGGCTCGATGCTGCTGTCGTTCCGCGACCGGTACGCCGACCAGGCCGCCGCCGCCCCGCCCGAGGGCCCGCTGCCGAACGGCTTCGTCTACGTGCTCGCCTCGGCCGACCTGAACAAGGCCTGCAAGTCCGGCGACAGCTTCGTGATGGACGTCAACCTCGGCTGCGGGATCACCACCAAGGGCAAGGGCTTCTTCGACCTGAACCGCCCCGCCCCGGTCGGCCACCTGTACGCGTCGTTCGCGGGCATGGCGCTGTCCAAGGTGGAGAACTCGATCGCCACCTCCGGCTACGACGTCTCCAACAACATCATCACCGCCGGCACCATGTTCACCCTGCGCAGCGGCGGGATCGACCCCGGCTTCGGCAACGAACTCTCCGACGGCCGCTCCCGCTTCGGCAAGGGCGCGGCCATGGCCGACCTCGAAGTGCTCTGCGACAAGGCGCCGCTGCAGATCGGGAACCGGGTCTGGTACGACCCGGAGCGCTCCGGTCTCCAACTGCCGCAGCAGAAGCCGGTGGCGGGCGCGACGGTCAACCTGTACGACGGCGACGGCAAGAAGGTCGGCACCGCGAAGACCACCGCGCGCGGCGAGTACTACTTCGACGACAGCAACGTCACCGGCGGGCTGAAGCCGAAGACCGCGTACACCATCCGCCTCGACAACCCGGCGGACTACGCCAAGGGCGGCCCGCTGTACCACTGGGTCCCGACCAAGGACAACGTCGGCTCCAACCGGGCGATCGACTCCGACGGCACCGTCCCCAAGGGCGGAAAGTACGTCGAACGCGCCCTGACCACCGGCGGCCCCGGCCAGAACGACCACACCTTCGACTTCGGCTTCATGCAGCAGCAGGGCGAACTGCGCCTGGTCAAGAACGACCAGGACGGCAAGGCGCTGCCCGGAGCCGTCTTCCAGCTGTGGCGCGAGACCAACGCCACCGACGGGCTCCAGACCGACGGCGACAAGCCGGACACCAAGGTCGGCGACCCGTGCACCACCGGCGACGACGGCACCTGCCGCACCGTCACCGACAAGGGCACCTACTACTGGCAGGAAATCACCCCGCCCAAGGGCTACCAGACCCCCGAACAGCCGGTCCTCGGACCGGTGGTCCTCGACGACGACCACCTCGACGACGGCGTCAGCACCACCGCCGTCAACAAGCTGCTCCCCCCGCCCCCGAGCACCCCCGCGCCGACGCCGACCCAGACGCCGTCGGCGCCCTCGGGCGGCCTGGCCTACACCGGCATGGACGACACCACCCTCACGTACGCCCTGGTAGGCGGCGCGATCCTGGTGACGGCCGGCGCCGGACTGCTGATCGCCGTCCGCAAGCGCCGCGCGCACTGACGCACGGTCAGTGAGCGCCGCGCGTACTGACGCGGGATCAGCACCACCGAGGGGCCCCGGGATACTCTCCCGGGGCCCCTTCCCCACGACACCGAGAAGTGAGACGACCCCGATGGCATCCGACAAGAAGCGCCCGTCCCGGCGCAGCCTGATCGTCACCGCCGTGGCGGCGGCCGTGCTCGCGGGCGGCGGGGTGACGGCCTGGCAGCTGGCGGGCGGCGGGGAGGAGGCCCGTCCGCTGTCCACCGACGAGGCGTCCCGGCTGGCGATGTCCCGGCTGAAGGTCTATCAGGCCAGCCCGGTGCGGGTGACGTTGAAGGCGCAGGAGGGCGACGGCATGGTCGTCGAGGTGCAGGGCGTGGTGGACTACCGCAGCAAGCACGCGGCGGGCAGCTACACCGTCACGGGCAAGGACGGCACCAGCGACCACGGCCTGGTGGTGTGGGACGCCGGCGGCCTCGGCCTGGCCAAGGCGCCCGCGGGGGCGAGCGGCCCGGCCTGGGAGCAGGCCGAGCACGTGCCGCGGTCCGGCTGGTCGTCGCGCAGCTACGGCACCGACCCGCTCGACGCCGGTCTCAACATGCTGATCCAGCTCGGCGCGGACCGTCCCGACAACCCGCTGCTGCTGGCCCAGGCCGGCCCGCGCTGGCTCGGCAGGGACCGGATCGACGGCCGCGACTACGACCGGATCGCCGGCCCGCGCTCCCGCGACTCCGCCGACAAGGACAGCGGCACCTCGCCGATCACCTACTGGATCGACGCCGACGGCGGCCTGCGCCGGATCACCATGCGGATGGCCGGCCTCGGCACCCCGACCACCCTGGACATCGGCGGTCAGGACGCCGGGGCCAAGCTCCCGGAAGCGCCCTGGGCGACGGCCGGCTGAGGTGGCGTCAGACGGCCGTCGGCAGCGGGTAGCTGTCCGGGTCGACCTTGCCGGGCAGGTCCACGGCGGGCACGGCCGGCGCGTTCGGGTCGTCCATGGACGGCTGCGCGGGCGGCGCCGGCACCGCGTTGAACGCCATCCCGGGCGGCGGCTGCACCCCGACCGCGCGGCCCGGCGGGACCTTGCCGCCGCCGCTCGCCCCGCACGCGGCCAACTGCTCCAGGCCGGCGGGGCTCTGGGTGCCCGGGGTGTTGCCGGCGAAGCAGTTGCCCGGGTCGGCGGCCGAACTGACCAGGTCCACACCGTTGTTGACGGCCTTGTTCGCGGTCACCCGGTTGCCCGAGGCGGGGTGTCCGGTCGGGTCGGTGACCACGATGCCCGCGGCACGGTTGCCCTGGACGAGGTTGCGCTCGACCCGGTTGTCGGTGCCGCCGCCGATGCCGATCCCGATGCCGAAACCGCCGTCGGCCTGCTGCGGCGAGTCCGCCGAGTTGTTGTCCGCGATCACGTTGCCGGCGATCACCGCGGCGTGCTGCGGGGCCAGCGACTCCAGGTCGTTGGAGTTGATCGTCACGCCGACCCGGTTGTTGACGGACCGGTTGCCGACCACGGTCAGGTTCTCCGAGGCGTTGGTGATCTCGATGCCGACCGCGTTGCGCTCCACCGTGTTGCCCCGCACCAGGGTGTTGCACGGCTTGCACTGACCGACGTAGATCCCCGAGTCGGCCATACCGGACGCGTACGAGTCCTCGATGATCCCGTCGCGCGCGTCGAACGCGTAGATGCCGTACAGGGCGTTCCCGTACGAGGTCACCTTGCTCGCCCGGAAGCCCTGCACCGCCGGGAACCGGGTGGTGTCCAGCGGGTCGTACGCGGAGCCGCCCGCGCCGTGGCGCTGCAGCTTCTCGTCGGTGACGCCGGTGAACAGCACGCCGTTGGCCAGGAAGCCGCGCACGGTGAGGTTCTCCACCACGGTGCCCGCGCCCGTCGCGGTGATGCCGTTGATCAGCTTCAGGTCGCCGTCGAAGACCACCGTGTTGCGGTCCGCACCACGCAGCACGATGCGGGGCTTGGTGATCCGCACGCTCTCCTTGTAGACGCCCGGGTGGACGAGGACGAGATCTCCGGGGTTGGCGACGTCCACCGCGCGCTGCACCGTCGGGACGTCCTCGGGCACCTGGATCACCGTGCCCGGCGGGTGACGGTCGGCGGACGGCGACGCCGACGAGGAGCAGGCGGCCAGCGCCGGAAGCAGCAGACCCAGTGCTATCACGCCGACCCGGAGACGGCGCGGACCGGTCCGTCGGCGTACCAACAGGTGGAAATCATGGAGGAGTTGCATGAAACGTGTTCTATCGTCTCCAATAGCGCCCATGCACATCGAATCGGGGAACCCGCAGGACAGCACGGCGTCCGCCCGGCCCCGGATCGGCCGCCGGGCCCTGCTGTCCGCCGGCGCCGTGCTGGCCGCCGGGGCGGGCGCGGCCGCCGCCACCGCGTTCGGCCGTGACCCGGCCGCGGCACCCGCAGCCACGCCCCCTGCCGTGGTTCCCCACCACGGCGCACGGCAGTCCGGCTTGACGTACCGTCAACTCCCCGCCACCAGGCTGCTCGCGCTCGACCTGCCCGAGGCCGCCGACCGCGACGCGCTGCGCGGCCTGCTCGCCGCCGTGGACAAGGTGCTCGCGGCCGCGGCCGCGGCCGACGGCAGCCTCGCCGACCCGCGACTGTCCGCCGCCCCGATCTCCTCGCTGGCCGCCGTCGGCCCCGCGCTGGCTGCCCGGTTGAAGCTCCCCGCGCCCGCCGAACTCGCCGAACTGCCCGCCTTCCCCGGCGACCGGCTCGACGCCGGGCGCAGCGGCGGCGACCTCCTCCTCCAGGTCTCGGCCGAGCACCCGTGGACCACCGGCGTCCTGACGGAGCACCTGCTCGCCGCCGCCAAGCCCTCCGGGGCGACCCTCCGCTGGAACCAGGCCGGGTTCCTGCCGTCCGTCCCCGACGGAGAGACCCCGCGCAACCTGTTCGGCTTCAAGGACGGCAGCGCCAACCCCGACCCCGCCGACCCCGGCCTGTGGAACGCCGACGGCACCATCCTGGTCTACCGCCGGATACGCATGGACGCCGCCGCCTTCGCCGCTCTCCCGACCGACCGTCAGGAACTGTCGATGGGCCGCCGGCTGATGTCCGGCGCCCCCCTCACCGGCACCGCCGAGCACGACGACCCCGACATCTACGTCAAGCACCCCGACGGCTCCTACGTCATCCCCGTCGACGCCCATGTCCGGCTCAGCAGCCCCCGCCTCGACGGCGGCGCCCGGATGCTCCGCCGCGGCTACTCCTACGACGACACCCCCGACGACCGCGGCCTGCTGTTCTGCGCCTTCATGCGCGACCCCGCCCTCTTCACCCGCGTCCAGAACCGCCTCGCCGCCAACGACGCCCTCAACCCCTTCCTCACCCACACCGCCTCCGCCACCGCCTGGGTCCTCCCCGGCTCCCACCCCGACCGGCCGCTCGGCGCGACGCTGTGACCGGCGGGGGCAACGCGCGCCTCCGTGGCGAAGTCCTGCTGGACGTCGGGAGCCCGGCGGAGTACCGGGCGGTCGTCCACCGGTTCCTCACCGATGTGCTGGGCCGCTTCGAAGGCCCGTTGAAGGCCCGGGTCGAGGAGCTCGCGGCCGGGAAGGCCGGGCGGGTCCACGGCGACGCCCTCGCCGGCCGGATTCGGCTGACGGCGGCCTCGTCGGAGCTCGGCGGCATGTACCGGCACCGTCCGTGCAGTGCGGAGAACCTCGGGTGGCTCGCCGAACGGGCGGCGGAGGGCCGGACGGTGTCCGCGACGGCGACGGTCATCGGGCAGGGCGGGTTCACCGTCGACGTCGTGTGCCACCTGACGGCGTGGCGGGACGACGCGGACGAGCGGTGGGCGGTCCTCCACCTGGAGACGCCGGTCTCCGCCCCGCTGGTCCGCGCCGTGGTGGAGAGCATCCGCAACGTGGCGGACGGGGCGGACCCGGTGTTCGGATCCGTCGGCCACGGCGGAGACATGACCTGCACCGAGCTGGAGAGCGCGCTGGGCCTTCGCGATCTCGGCGACACCTACGACGACGCCCGGCGGATCCTCCGCGGCTACGACTGGATCACCGTCGTGCCACGCCAGTTGGCGGCCGAGCACGGCGGCGCCGCCGCGTTCGCCGGGGCGCGCCTGTCCGCCGTCGACGAGCTTCCGTCCGGCGCCCTGTGGCTGCGCGCCACCGAGGAGTTCGCCGACTACCGCGGCTCGGCGGTGTGGGCCGTGTTCGAGGCGCTGGCCCCCATGCTCCCGACCGGCCTGCCGGTCGAGCGGGAGCAGCTGGGCGTGCCGCGGCAGGCGAGCCCGGTGGTCCTGGAGGACGCCGCGAAGTACGGCGCGACCCGGGCGTTCGATTCCTGATCCGTAGTGGCCGACAGGGAGCCGGGCGAGGACGCCGTCACCGGCGGCCGGCGTGGTGGATCGGGCCCTCGGTGGTGGTCAGGGGGAGGTGGGTGCCGCCGTGGGTGTGGGCGATGATTTCGGCGGCGATGGCGACGGCGGTCTCCTCGGGGGTGCGGGCGCCGAGGTCGAGGCCGATGGGGGAGTGCAGGCGGGACAGTTCGGCGGGGGTGAGGCCGGCCTCGCGGAGGTGGGCGAGGCGGTCGTGGTGGGTGCGGCGGGAGCCCATCGCGCCGACGTAGGCGACGGGCAGGCGCAGGGCGCGCTCCAGCAGGGGGAGGTCGAACCTGGCGTCGTGGGTGAGCACGCACAGGACGGTCCGGGCGTCCAACTGCCCGGCCTGGGAGTCGAGGTAGCGGTGCGGCCAGTCGACGACGACCTCGTCCGCGGCGGGGAAGCGACGGCGGGTGGCGAACACCGGCCGGGCGTCGCACACCGTGACCCGGTAGCCGAGGAACGCGCCGACCCGGGCGACCGCGGCGGCGAAGTCTATGGCGCCGAAGACCAGCATCCGCGGCGGCGGGACGTGCGAGTCGACGAAGAGCGTGGCGTCGCCGAGCCGGAGCAGGCCGGTGCGTCCGGCCGCGAGCATCGCCCGGACCTCGCCGACCGCGTGCGGCAGCGGCAGGCTGCCGTGGGCGGTCCCGGCGGTGACGGCGAGCGTGCCGCCGAGGAGCGCCGACGGCCCGTCGATCACCCGGGCCAGTGCGACGGGCGTGCCGGAGACCAGAGCGGCGAGGGCCGCGTCCAGGCCGGGGGCCGGGCCGAGGACCGGCTGCACGAGGACGTCCAGCGACCCGCCGCAGGTCAGCCCGACCGCGAACGCGTCCTCGTCGCTGTACCCGAAGTGCTCCAGGACCGGCACGCCGGAGGCCAGCGCCTCCTCGCACAGCGCGTACACCGCGCCCTCCACGCACCCCCCGGAGATCGACCCGACCGCCTCGCCGTCCGCGTCCACGGCCAGCGCCGCGCCGGGCTCGCGCGGGGCGCTGCCGGAGGCCCGGACCACGGTGGCCAGGGCGAAGGGCCGCCGGGCGGCGTGCCAGGCGTGGAGTTGCGCGGCGATGTCCTGCACGAGTGCTCCCTAGTGGACGCCCAGCCAGGACTTGATCGGGGCGAGCGCGAAGTAGACGGCGAACACGAAGGTGAGGATCCACATCAGCACCCCGGGCTCGCGCCACTTCCCGGTGCCGGCCTTGACGACGGTGTAGGAGACGATGCCGGCGCCGACACCCGCGGTGATGCTGTACGTGAACGGCATGACCACGCTGGTGAGGAACGCGGGGACGGCGACCTCGCGGTCCGACCAGTCGATGAGCCGGGCCTGACTCATCATCAGCGAGCCGATCACCACCAGGGCGGCGGAGGCGACCTGCACCGGGACGATGGCGGCGAGCGGGGAGAAGAACAGCATCAGGGCGAACATGCCGCCGACGACGGTGGAGGCCAGGCCGGTGCGGGCGCCGTCGCCGACGCCGGTCGCGGACTCCAGGAAGACGGTCTGCCCGGACGCCCCGGCCACGCCGCCGATCGCGCCGCCCGCGCCGTCGATGAACAGCGCCTTCGACAGGCCCGGCATCCGGCCCTTGGCGTCGGCGAGCCCGGCCTCGGTGCCGACGCCGATGATGGTGGCCATCGCGTCGAAGAACCCGGCCAGCACCAGGGTGAACACCGCGACGGTGGCGCTGATCGCGCCCATGCCCTGCGCGCCGAACGCGCCGAACAGGTCGACGTGGCCGAAGAGCCCGAAGTCGGGCGCGGAGACCGGCGATCCGGGCCACACCGGCGCGGAGCCGCCCCAGTCGTCGGCGGTCAGGTCGGCGACCTGGTCGACGATCATCGCCGCACCGGTGCCGATCGCCAGCCCGATCAGGATCGCGCCGCGCACGCCGCGGGCCAGCAGCACGAAGATCAGCAGCAGGGTGAGGCAGAAGAGCAGCACCGGCCAGCCCTCCAGCTCGCCGAACGGGCCGAGGGAGAGCGGGGTCGGGCCGCCGGTGTGCACGAACCCGGCCTTGACGAAGCCGACGATCGAGATGAACAGGCCGATGCCGATGGTGATCGCGTGCTTCAGCGGCAGCGGAATGCCGTGCATGATCTTCTCGCGCAGGCCGGACACCACCAGCAGCACGATCAGCAGGCCGTAGATCACGCACAGCCCGAACGCCTGCGGCCAGGTGGTGTGCGGCACCACCAGCGCGGAGATCACGCCCGAGACGGACAGGCCGGCGGCGAGCGCCAGCGGCACGTTGCCGACCACGCCCATCACGATCGTGGTGACGGCCGCGGCGAGCGCGGTGGCGGTGGTCACCTGGGCGTGGTCGAGCCGGTGGCCGGTGACGTCCGCGCCGCTCAGGATCACCGGGTTGAGCAGGATGATGTAGGCCATCGCCATGAAGGTGGTGAGGCCGCCGCGCACCTCGGTGCCCACGGTGGAGCCGCGCGCCGAGATCCTGAAGTACGTGTCCAGCGCGCCGCGTGAGGTGGGGCCGGGCTCCACCGGGGTCTGTGCCATGTCGGTTCCCAAGGATCAGAGAGTCAGGTGCTCCGGCCGGACGGGGATGCGGTTCAGCGCCTTCCCGGTGGCCTGCCGGATCGCCGCCACGATCGACGGGGTGGCGGAGACGGTGGGGGCCTCGCCGACGCCGCGCAGTCCGTACGGGGCGTGCGGGTCGGGCAGTTCGAGGAGTTCCACCGGGATCGGCGGGGTGTCCAGGACGGTCGGGATCAGGTAGTCGGTGAACGAGGCGTTGCGCACCTTGCCGTCCGTGACCACGATCTCCTCCATCACCGCCAGACCCAGCGCCTGCGTGCAGGCGCCCTGGATCTGGCCGACCACGGCGAGCGGGTTCAGCGCCCGGCCGACGTCCTGAACGGCCGTCAACTCGACCACCTTGACGAGTCCGAGCTCCACGTCCACGTCCACCACGGCGCGGTTCGCACAGAAGGAGTACTGGACGTGCCCGAAGCCCTGCCCGGTCTCCGGGTGCAGCGCGACGGTCGGACGGTGGCGGTGCACCCTGGTCCGCTCGATCGGCTCGTCGCCGAGCAGCTCCGCCAGCGGGGCCAGCACGCCCGCCGACGCGGAGACCACCCGGCCGCCGGCCAGCGCCAGATCGCCGTGCGTCCAGCCGTGCCGGCGCCGGCCGCGTTCCAGCAGCGCCTCCCGGACGGCCTCGGCGGCGAGCTTGACCGCGCCGCCCGTCATGTACGTCTGCCGGGACGCGGAGGTCGAACCCGCCGAGCCGATCTCGGTGTTGGCCGGGTGGATGGCGACCCGCTCGACGCCGAGCTCGGTCCGGGCGATCTGGGCGTGCACGGTGACGCCGCCCTGGCCGACCTCCGCGGCCGCCGTGTGCACCATCGCCACCGGCGCGCCGCCGATCACCTCCAGCCGGACCCGGGCGGTCGAGTAGTCGTCGAAGCCCTCGGAGAAGCCGACGTTCTTGATGCCCACCGAGTAGCCGACGCCGCGCACGATCCCCTCGCCGTGCGAGGTGTTCGACAGCGCGCCGGGCAGCGCCCGCCGGTCGGACGGGTCGAGCGGCGGCGGAAGCGGCCGGTCCTTGACGCGCTGCAGCAGCTCGGCGACCGGCGCGGGCGAGTCGACCTGCTGCCCCGTCGGCATCACGTCGCCCTGCGCGAGGGCGTTCACCTGCCGCAGCTCCACCGGGTCCATGCCGAGCGCCGCCGCCAGCCGGTCCATCTGCGACTCGTAGCCGAACGCGGCCTGCACCGCGCCGAAGCCGCGCATCGCCCCGCACGGCGGGTTGTTGGAGTACAGCGAGATCGCCTGCATCCGCACGTTCGGGACGACGTACGGCCCGTGGCCGAGCGAGGCCGCGTTGCCCGCCACGGCGGCCGAGGTGGAGGCGTACGCGCCGCCGTCCAGCACGATCCGGCAGTCCGCGAAGACCAGCTTCCCGTCCCGGGTGGCGCCGTGCTCGTAGCGCATCCGCGCCGGGTGGCGGTGCACGTGCCCGAAGAACGACTCGTCGCGGGAGTACACGATCTTGACGGGCCTCCGGGTGTGCAGCGCCAGCAGGCAGGCGTGGATCTGCATCGACAGGTCCTCGCGGCCGCCGAACGCGCCGCCCACCCCGGCGAGGGTGAGCCGGATCTTCTCCTCCGGCAGGGCCAGCACCGGCGCCATCTGCTGCCGGTCCACGTGCAGCCACTGGGTGGCGATGTACAGGTCCACGCCGCCGTCCTCGGCGGGCACCGCGAGACCCGACTCGGGGCCCAGGAACGCCTGGTCCTGCATGCCGACCTCGTACTCGCCGGCCACGATCACGTCCGCCAGCGCCCGCACCTCGTCGGTGACGCCCAGACCCGCCACCAGCCGCTGCTCGTGGCAGAGGTTGCCGTGCGCGCGGGCCCTGTACTCGTGCGGCTCGTGGACGTAGCCGTAGCGGCCCGGGTCGAGGCACTGCTCCTCGGTGGTGATCGGAGTGAGCACCTCGTACTCGACGGCGATCCGCTTCGCCGCCCGGCGCGCCGTCTCCGGATGGTCGGCGGCCACCAGCGCGACCGGCTCGCCCTGGTGGCGGACCTTGCCGACGGCCAGGGCCGGCTGGTCGGCGAACTCCAGGCCGTAGTACGGGCTGCCCGGGATGTCCTCGTGGGTGAGCACCGCGTGCACGCCGGGGACGGCCAGGGCCGCCGAGATGTCGATCGACCGGATGTTCGCGCGCGGGTGCGGGGAGCGCAGCGCCGTGCCCCACAGCATGTCCTCGTGCCACAGGTCGGAGGAGTACGCGAACTCGCCCTTCACCTTCAGCGCGCCGTCCGGACGCAGCGGCGACCGCCCGATGCCGTCCTCGGACGCCTGGTCGATCTTCCGCAGGTTCTTCTCGCCCTGGATCGAACGCGTGGTCATGCCCCGCCCCCCTCGCCGGAGATGCCGGAGATGCGGGCCGAGGCCAGCCGCACCGCGTCCATGATCTTCTCGTAGCCGGTGCAGCGGCACAGGTTGCCCGACAGCGCCTCGCGGATGTCTCCGTCGGACGGCCGCGGGTCCCGGGCCAGCAGCGCGTCGGTCTGCACCAGCAGGCCGGGCGTGCAGAAGCCGCACTGCACCGCGCCCGCCTCCAGGAACGCCTGCTGCACCGGGCCGAGCGCGCCGTCCGGGCCGGTCAGGCCCTCCACGGTGCGGACCTCCCGGCCCTGGACCTGACCGGCCGCCACCAGACAGGCGCAGACCGGGACTCCGTCCAGGTAGACGGTGCAGGAGCCGCACTCGCCCTGCTCGCAGGCGTTCTTCGACCCGGGCAGGCCGACCCGCTCGCGCAGCACGTACAGCAGCGACTCGCCCTCCCACACGTCGTCGGCCTCCACCCGCCGGCCGTTCGCGGTGAACACCACCCTCATGCCGTCCTCCCGAGCTGCTCGCGGTAGTCGTCCCAGCACCACGCCAGGGTGCGCCGGGCCAGCACGGCCAAGGCGTGCCGCCGGTACGCGGCGGTGCCCCGGACGTCGTCGATCGGGTCGGCCGCCGCCGCCACCAACTCGCCGAAGCGGAGCGGCACCTGCGGGTCGAGCGGCCCGCCGGAGGTCCAGTCCAGGGACTCCCGCAGGTACTCCTCGGCCTCCGGCGCGCGGCGCGGCGTCGGCGCGGCCGAGCCGATGCCGGTGCCGACCGTGCCGTCGGCCGGGTGCAGGGCCAGGGCGAACGCGCACACCGCGATCACCATCGCGTTGCGGGTGCCGACCTTGGAGAACTGCTGCGGGCCGTCGGCGACCGGAATCCGCACCGCCCGGATCAACTCGTCCGGGGCCAGGCAGTTCCGCTTCACCCCGAGGTAGAACTCGTCGATCGGGATCAGCCGCACCCCGCGCACCGAGTGCGCCTCCACCCGCACCCCCCGGCCCGCCGCCAGCAGCGGCGGATGCGCGTCACCCGCCGGCGAGGCCGCGCCCAGGTTGCCGCCGACACTGCCCCGGTTGCGGATCTGCGGCGAGCCCACCGTCCGCGCCGCCGTCGCCAGCCCCGGCAGCGGCCCCGCCAACTCGTCGATGATCCGCGCGTACGGCACCGCCGCGCCCAGCCGCACCGACGCGCCGTCGCTGCTCCACTCCGCCAACTCGGCGACGCGGTTCAGGTCGAGGACCGCGGGCGGCCGGCGCAGGTCGAAATTCAACTCGACCATGACGTCGGTGCCGCCGGAGACCGGCAGCGCGCCGGGGTGCTCGGCCATCGCCGCGAGCGCCTCGTCCCAGGACGCGGGCCGAAGGAACTCCATACGGGTGACTCCTCTCTTCGCCGACTCCCGTCGCCGACTCCCGTCGCCGACTCCCATCGCCGACTCTCCTCGCCGACGGACGGACGCGGCCGGGGACGCCCCGGCGGCGTGCAGGCCAGTGAACCTCCGCCACCGGGGCCACCGGCAGTCACCGATGGCATGAGCGCCGACGGTGCGCCGCCGCACCGTCCTGTACGTTCGTCCAATGTGAACGATCCGCCGGCCCACCGGGTCACCCTGGGCCGTCCCCACCCCGGAATCACCCCCACGAGCACCCGCACCACCCGCCGCACCGTCACGAAGGGCCCCGTCCATGCGCGTCCGCGACCTGCTCGCCCCCGGCGCACCCCGACTGCGCCTGCTCGCCGGCGAGGACGAACTCGACCGCCAGGTCACCGGCGTGATGACCACCGACCTCCAGGACCCCGGCCGGTTCCTGCACGGCGGCGAACTCGTCCTCACCGGCATGCTGTGGCGCACCGCCCCCGCCGACTCCGCGCGCTTCGTACGCACCCTGGTGGCGGGCGGCGCGGCCGCGCTCGGCGCCGGCGAGGTGGAGGTCGGACCCGTCCCCGACGACCTGGTCGAGGCCTGCCGCCGGCACCGGCTGCCGCTGCTCGCCGTCCCCGACGACATCGCCTTCGGCACCCTCACCGAGTACGTCGGCCGGCACGTCTCCGCCGGACGGGCCGCCGACCTCGCCGCCCTCGTCGACCGGCACCGGCTGCTGGTCTCCGCCGCCGGCGCGGGCGGCCTGGACGCCGTCCTCGACCTGCTCGGCGGCGACCTCGACCTGGACTGCTGGGTGCTCACCCCCACCGGCCAGGTCGTCGCCGGTGCCGCCGACCGCCTCGCCCCCGCCGACCGCGACCGCCTGGCCCGCGCCCACCTCGCCGCCCAGCAGCGCGGCCACCGCCCCCCGCACCGGGTCCGGCTCGCCGACGGCGCCTACTCGCTGCTGCCCGCCGCCGAGACCGCCGGCCCCACCCCGCTCGCCGACTGGATCCTCGTCCTCGCCGGCGACCTCGCCGAATGGCCCGCCAAACGCCGCCAGCTCGCCGACAACCTGGCCCGCCTGGTCGCCGCCGAACGCGTCCGCCGCGACGAGAGCCGCCGCCTGCGCCGCCGGATCGCCGACGAACTCCTCTCCCTGCTGCGCCGCGACGCCGACCCCGCCGAGATCGGCCGCGCCCTGCACGGCGAGGGCCACGCCCGCCGGCTGGTGCTGTCCGCCGACGCCACCGGACTGCCCGACGGCGCGCTGCGCCCGATCCTCGAAGAGGCGCTGCCCGGCACCGCCCTGGTCGCCGCCGCCGGCCCCACCGGCGCCGTCGCCGTGCTGCCCGCCCCCGACGCCGCCGCCGTCCCCGCCGACGAGGTACGGGCCCTGCTGGCCCCGCTGGAAGCCGGACTCGACGCGGAGCAGCGGATCGCCGTCGGCGTGTGCGCGCCCACCGCCGATCCGGCCGGGCTGCGCGGCGCCCTCGACGAGGCCCGGCACGCCCGCCGGGTCGCCGACACCAGGGCCGGCCGGATCCGGGTCGCCGGACCCGAGGAACTCGCCTCGCACGTCCTGCTGCTGGCCGCCGTCCCCGACGAGGTCCGGCGCACCTTCCGGGCCCGGCTGCTCGACCCCGTCACCGTCTACGACGAGGAGCACCAGGCCGACCTGCTGCACACCCTCGCCGCGTTCCTGCGCGCCGACGGCTCCTGGACCCGCTGCGCCGCCCAACTGCACGTGCACGTCAACACGCTGCGCTACCGGATCGGCCGGATCGAGGAGCTCACCGGCCGCGACCTGTCCCGGCTGGAGGACCGGGTGGACTTCTACCTGGCCCTCCAGATCGCCTGACGGCCCGTCAGGCGTTGCGCCGCCGGCCGCGCAGGCGGCGCGGGCGGCGCGGGTACGGGAACAGCCGGGGCCTGCGCCTGGCCGCGACGTCCTCGACCCAGCCGAACACCAGCACCAGCAGGGCCAGCAGCGGGATGCCGACCAGCAGGGTGAACCACTGGCTGGTCAGCAGCCACTTGAGGTGCGCGTAGAAGAAGTCGACCTCCCACAGCCGGTCGATCAGCGGGACCGCGCACACCAGGGCCGTCACGTGCCACAGGTAGACGCTGACGGCCCGCGAGTTCAGCAGGCTCACCAGGCCGTTCCAGCGTTCCAGCGGCGCGGGCCACTGCTCCCAGGACGGGCTGATGTGCAGCAGCATGGCGACGAAGCCGAACGACCACACCGCCTGGGCGATCGGCCAGGCCTCGATGTCGGTCTGCTGGGTCGGATCGACCGGCCGGGTCTGCAGGTACCAGAAGCCCGCCACCATGATCAGCGGGGCGATCGAGGGCAGCACGTACTGCGGAATCCTCCGCAGCAGGCCCTCCTGGTGGGCCATGCCGAGGATCCAGCAGGAGCCGAACATGGCGAAGTCGTTGGCGGTCTCCCACACCCGGGGCCAGACGACGTCCTGGTCGGGGAAGAAGCCGTTCATGACGATCACGATCGCCAGCGGCGTGAAGAGCGTCACCAGCGGGAAGCGCCGCAGGGCCTTCAGCATCAGCGGCGACAGCAGCACGTACCAGAGGTAGGCCCGCAGGTACCACAGCGGCACCACCAGCTGGGTCGCCCAGCCGGACTCCAGGTGCCCGCCGAAGCCGTGCAGCCCGTCCGCGGCGAACGGGGGAGTGCTCAGCGGCAGCACCCAGAACGCCAGCTTCGCCCACCACCACGCGGGGTGGCCGTCGGAGTCCGGGCCGCCGCCGTCGAGGACCTGGAGGGCGACCACGATCGCGCCGAACAGCCACATCGGCGGCAGCAGGCGGCGCAGCCGGCCCCGGATCACGCCGAGCGCGGGGCGGCTCAGCGAACGCGTCATCAGCGAGCCCGCCAGCGCGAACATCACGCCCATCGACGGGAAGAGCAGCGGCAGGAAGAACCAGCCGAAGTTGTGGTACAGCACCACGCGGACCAGCGCCAGGGCGCGCAGCAGGTCCAGGTAGCGGTCCCGGCCGCCCTTGCGGGCCGCGGGCGGCGGCGGGTCGGCGGGCAGATCGCGGCGCAGCTGCTCGGGGATTCGCAGGCGGATGGTGTCGCTCATGGGTCAGGCCTCCACCGGTGCGGCGGCGACCTCGCCGGTGCGCCGGAGCTTCTGCCAGCGCAGCCGGCCACCGGTCAACGCGGTGATCGTGGACTGCAGCAGGACGATGTACATCAGCTGCCGGTACACCACCTGCTGGAGCGGCAGGCTGATCAGGTGCCAGGGCTTCTCGCGGTCCAGCCGGAAGGCGTACCAGGACAGCAGGGCCTGCATCGCGATGAAGCCGCCCCAACTGGCGAGGGTGAGCGAGGCGTCGGTGAACAGGATGCCGTACAGCAGGAACAGGTCGACCAGCGGCGCCAGCAGCGGCGCGACCACGCCGAACAGCACCACCAGCGGCAGCCCGATCCGGCCGAAGCGGCCCGCCGGGCCGCGGGCGATCACCGCGCGGCGGTGCTTCCACATCGCCTGCATGGAGCCGTAGCTCCAGCGGTAGCGCTGCGACCACAGCTGCTGGAGGCTGGCCGGCGCCTCGGTCCAGGCGCGGGCGCGCTCCGCGTAGACGATCCGCCAGCCGTCGGAGAGCACCGCCATGGTGATGTCGGTGTCCTCGGCGAGGGTGTCGTCGCTCATCCCGCCGACCGCCCGCAGCGCCTCCTTGCGGAACGCGCCGACCGCACCCGGGATGGTCGGGATGACGTTCAGCACGTCGTACATCCGGCGGTCCAGGTTGTGGCCGAGGACGTACTCGATGTGCTGCCAGGCCCCGATCAGGCTGTCCCGGTTGCCGACCTTGGCGTTGCCCGCGACCGCCCCGATCCCCGGGTCGCCGAACGGCTGCACCAACTCCCGCACCGTGGACGGCTCGAACACGGTGTCGCCGTCCATCATCACCACGATGTCGTACGAGGCGGCCGCGACACCGGCGTTCAGCGCGCTGGGCTTGCCGCCGTTGACCTTGCGGATCAGCCGGACGAACGGCAGGTCCATCTCCTCGACGATGTCCGCGGTGCCGTCCGTCGAGCCGTCGTCGATGACGATGACCTCGATCGGATAGTCGCTGGCGGCCAGCGAGTTGAGGGTGTTGGCGATGCACTCGCGCTCGTTGTACGCCGGGACGAGGACGGTCACCGGCTCGGTGACCGGCGGCCCCCACGCGCCCTGCCGCTTGGAGCGGCGGGCGTGCACCGGGGCGAGGACGATCATCAGCGCGAACCGGCCGAAGTTCAGGAACCCGACCAGCGCGAGCAGCCCGACCAGCAACGGCAGGGTGTACACCGCGACCTGGGTCGCCCCGATGAAGCCCTTGCCCGCCCACAGCTGGAAGCCGTGCACCGGCACCATCGCGGGGGAGGCGCCGAGCGCGTCCGAGATGGTGGTGAAGCGGTAGCCCTCGCCCTGGAGCTTGACGATGATCTGCTCCAGCGCCTCGACGGTCTCGGCGCGGTCGCCGCCCGCGTCGTGCAGCAGGATCAGCTCGCCCGCGCCCGGCGTGGACGGCATCGCGGCCTTGACGATCTCCTCGACGCCCGGGCGCTTCCAGTCGTCGGTGTCGCGGTCGATGAACGCCGTCAGGTAGCCGTGCGCGCCCACATACTTGATGACCGGGTAGTTCCAGTCGTCCATCGCGGAGGCGTTCGAGGAGTACGGCGGCCGGAACAGCGAACTGTGCACGCCCGCGACGCCGGCCAGCGCCAGCTGGGTCTGCGCCAGCTCCCAGCCGATCCGGGAGTGCGACTGGAACGCCAGGTCGGGGTGGGTGAAGGTGTGCAGGCCGATCTCGTGGCCGTCCCCGACGATCTGCCGGATCAGCTCCGGGTTGCGGGTGGTCATCGCGCCGGTGACGAAGAAGTCCGCGCGGATGTCGTGCGCCTTCAGCACGCTCAGGATCTTCGGCGTCCACTCCGGCGAGGGGCCGTCGTCGAAGCTCAGCACCACCGTCTTGTCCGGAATCCGGTAGCTCACCGGGTTCGCCTTGTGGTCGCCGCGCGCGTCGATCACCGGGCCGCCCGTGAGCAGGTCTTCGGGGACGGTGGTCTTGTCGACGGACTCCGCGATCCGGGTGTCGTGGAACACCTCGTTGGTGGAGAGGCCGCGCAGCACCAGCAGTACCAGCAGGCACGCCAGCAGGGACAGCGGCATCACGAAACGCAACGGCGGCGCGGCCAGTCGGCGCGGCCTCAGCAGGGACTGCCGCCGGCGCTGGTGGCGGGACAAAGGGCGCTCCTGGAAAGGGGTGGTGCGAATGGATCAGGGGTGCTTGCTCGACGGCGCCGACGGTTTCCCGCTGGTCTTCGAGCCGCCGGTCGAGCCGCCGGTCGAGCCGCCGGTCGAGCTGCCCGGTTTGGGCGAGGTGGAGTGCGAGGGCGTCCGCGACGGGGAGGAGGACGAGGACGGCGAGGGCGACTTCTCGGCCGAGGCGGAGGGGGACGCCGACGGCGCGGGCTGCGCCGGCTGTGCGGTCTGCGGGGGGATCTCCATCGCCGGGGCGTCCGCCTGAACGCCGATCAGGCTGCCGCCCATCGCCACCGCCAGCACCGCGCCCACCACCGACACCGGCCAGCCGAGACCGCGCAGCAGCCGGCCGCGCAGACCCGACTCGTCCACGAACACCGCTTCGGGCAGCGGCTCTTCGGGCAGCGGCTCTTCGGCGAACGGCCGTTCGGTGAACGGCTCCTCGAACCCGTCCGGGCCGGGCGCGCCGGGCGCAGTCGGGTACGCCGACGCGCGCTCGGAGGAAGTCATGGCAGGGCGCACCGAGCGAGGCCTTTCAGGGGCAGGGAGCGAAGACCGCGGGAGCGTGACTCGAACGGTAGTGCACCGACCTGGGACGAATTGGCGTCGATGTCCACTTTCGACACCTTCTGGGTCAGGGTTGTGATCGGATCGAGACTCTTACCGCCACGTACTGGTATGTACCTGTGCACGGACCGTTGACCTCGGCCGATGGCCGCCCGGCCGGGCCGTCCCGGCGGCGGCGCGGCGTGTGAGCCCCGTTAGGATGACCGCCTCCGACCGGTCGTCGATCCCCGCGCAACAGGCGTGTCCACAGCTGCCGCCGCTGCGCCCCAAGGAGCCCGTGTGCGCCAGTCCCGCCGCTTTCCCCGCCGTCGCGTGTGGAGCGTGATCGCGCTGCCCACCCTGCTGTGCGCGCTCGCCGCGTGCACCGGCGACCCCGCCGCCGGTGGGGACTCCGCCGCGAAGGGCGGGCCCGCCGCCGGCGCTTCGCCGACGCCGAGCGGGCCGCCGGGGACCCTGTTCGACACTTTCCACTACACCGGCCCCGACGATCCGAACCTCGCCGCGCACGGCTGGCAGGTCCGCGAGGGCGGCGGCGGACCGGGCATCAAGGACACCTGGACCACCGCCGGCGCGTCCTTCCCCGAGGACCAGAGCGCCAAGGGCGGCCGGGCGCTGCAACTTCGCTCCACCACCGACGGCACCAAGCAGGGCACCAAGCAGGTCGAGGTGCAGAGCACCGGCGGCAACCTGTTCCACGGGACCTTCGCCGCCCGGATCCGGTTCAGCGACAAGCCGTCCAGCGGCCGCACCGGCGACCACGTCGTGCAGACCTTCTTCCCGATCTCGCCCGAGGACTCCTCGGCGAACTACAGCGAACTCGACTACGAGTACCTGCCGAACGGCGGCTGGGGCGCGCCCGGCCCGAAGCTCGACACCACCAGCTGGTTCAAGGCCGACCCGCCCGACCGCGTCACCCACGCCGTCAAGCAGCGGCTGGAGGGCTGGCACACCCTGATGGTCACCTCGACGGACGGCAAGGCGGTCTACTCGCTGGACGGCAAGGAGCTGTTCACCAGCTCCGACAAGTACGTCGCCCGGGAGCGGATGGACATCCACTTCAGCAACTGGTTCATCGACCTGCTGCCCTCGGTCACCGGCCCGCGCAGCTGGGACATGAAGGTCAACTGGTTCTACTACAAGGCCGACCAGGCCCTCACCGCGGCGGAGGTCCAGCAGGCCGTGGACGGCTTCTACGGCGCGGGCACCGACTACGTCAACACCCTGCCGAAGAATCCCTGACCCCGGCACACGCGAAAGGGCCCGGCCTGGCGGCCGGGCCCTTTCTGCTTCTGCGCGGGTGCGTCAGTGCTGGGCGGGGATGATCGTGGTCAGCCAGGTGAAGACGCCCGGGACCAGCTGCTTCCACACGTCGCTGCTGTGCGGGCCGGTGGTCTCCTGCACGGTCACCGTGGTCGGGGACTTGGCCGCCGCCTTCAGCGCCTCGCCGCCCTCCAGGCCGTCGCCCCGGTTGCCGGTGACGTACAGCGCGGTCTTCGGCGGGGTCTTGGCGTCCTTCAGGATGTTCAGCGGGTTGCTGATCTCCTTCAGGTGCGGGTCCTTCGCGGTCAGCGACTGGGCCTCCGCGCCCGGGTCGTTGTAGCCGGAGAGGCTGATGCCGGCCCGGTAGCGGTCCGGGTGCTCCAGCGCCAGCTTGGCCGCGCAGTGCGCGCCCGCCGAGTAGCCGGCCACCGCCCAGCGGTCCGCCGAGGGGTCCACCCGGAAGTTGTCCAGCACCATCTGCGGGACGTCCTTGGACAGCCAGGTGTCGGCGTTGACCTTGCCCGGCACGTCCGCGCAGCCGGTGTCGACGGAGTCGCCCAGCAGGTTGGTGCGCGGCGAGACCAGGATGAACGGCGCGACCTGCCCGCTCTGCATCATCGGCTTCAGCTGCTCGGACACCTTGAGCGTGCCGAACCAGGTCTTCGAGGAGCCCGGCCAGCCCGGCAGCAGCTCGACCACCGGGAAGGTCTTGTCCTTGTACGCCGGGTCGTTGTACTGCGGCGGCAGCCAGACCAGCACCTCGCCGTCGACGCCGGAGACCGCGCCCTTCAGGTCGGTGGTCTGCACGTCGTTCGGCACCTTGGAGTCGCCGACCGGCTTGAACTGCTGGACGACCTTGGTGTGCTGCTTGGAGTCGTTGCCCGGGGTGCCGGAGGCGCCGGTGTCGGCCTGCACGTTCGGCACCGCGCGGACGTGGTTGCCGGTGCCCAGCAGGTCGTCCCAACTGCCGTAGATCAGATTGGCGTTGTTGACCATCACGAAGACCGTCAGCACCGCGGTGATCTGACAGAAGAGCAGCATCATGACCCTGGACAGGGCCTGGACGGGCTTCGGACCACGCACCCTGCCCCACAGCAGCAGCGCCACCGCCAGGGAGATCGGCACCAGGATGATCGTCAGAATAAGGAACGGGGTGCCTGTCAGCTGCATCGGGTTCTCTCGAATCGGGTCGTCCGGCCGTCCGGGGCACGGTCCCCCGGTTCACACATCACACTTGTCAGACTGCGTCAAACACACGATCAGTTGCCGGTGACACCCGCAGAAACCTGAGAGGAACATCACGTTTTCGTGAGAATCCGCTGTGCGTTCGCGGCCTAGTCTGCCAGCTCGTCCACATCCCTCCCGCACCAGCCCGAAGCTTTTACCGAAACCAGGAGCATTCATTCCGTGACCAGTGCCAACGGCCCCGCCCGCCCCGCCCTGCCGAGCCTGCTGGGCCTCGGCCCGCGTGCCGAACGCCGCCGCCGCACGCTGCCCGCCGGGGTGCTGCGTCTGCCGACCATCGGCGTGGACATCGGCGGCACCAAGGTGGTGGCCGGCGTGGTCGACGGGGACGGCAAGGTCCTGGAGCGGGTCCGCGCCGAGACGCCCGACAAGAGCAAGAGCCCCAAGGTCGTCGAGGACGTCATCGTCGAGCTCGTCCTGCAGCTCGCCGACAAGCACGACGTGCACGCCGTCGGCGTCGGCGCGGCCGGCTGGGTCGACTCCGCACGCTCCACCGTGCTGTTCGCCCCCCACCTGAACTGGCGGGGCGAACCCCTCCAGCAGGCGCTCAGCGCCCGGCTGCGGTTCCCCGTCGTGGTCGAGAACGACGCCAACGCCGCCGCCTGGGCCGAGTGGCGCTTCGGCGCCGGCCGTGGCGAGGACCACATGGTGATGATCACCCTCGGCACCGGCATCGGCGGCGCGGTCGTCCGCGAGGGCTACGTCGACCGCGGCAAGCACGGCCTGGCCGGCGAGTTCGGTCACATGCAGGTGGTGCCCGCCGGCCACCGCTGCCCCTGCGGCAACCGCGGCTGCTGGGAGCAGTACTCCTCCGGCAACGCCCTGGTCCGCGAGGCCCGGGAACTCGCCGCCGAGGAGTCGCCCGTCGTGCAGCCGCTGCTCGCCCGGGCCGGCGGCAGCCCGCTCGGCATCACCGGCCCGCTGGTCACCGAGGCCGCGCGCGAGGGCGACCCGGTCGCCGTCGAACTGCTCTACGAGGTCGGCCGCTGGCTCGGCGTCGGCATCGCCAACCTGGCCGCCGCGCTCGACCCCGGCCGCTTCGTCGTCGGCGGCGGCGTCAGCGAGGCCGGCGACCTGCTGCTCGACCCCGCCCGGGACGCCTTCCGCCGCACCCTCACCGGCCGCGGCTTCCGCCCCGAGGCCGACATCGTCCACGCCGCCCTCGGCAACGAGGCCGGCCTGGTCGGCGCCGCCGACCTGGCCCGCCAGGTCGCCCGCCGTTTCCGCACCGTCAAGCGTCGCCGGGTCGAGCGCGCGGCCAGCCGCTGACGCGGCAGCAGATACGGTTCGGCATCCGGCAGTTGGCCGAACGTGCCGTTGTCGGGTGCGCGGCGGGTGTGGGAGAACGGGAGACCGATGCCGTCCCAGGAGGCCGTATGAGACCCCTCGTCCGTCTCGTCCCCGCACTCGCACTCGTCACCGGACTGCTCTGCACCGCCGCACCCGCCCAGGCCGACCAGGCCGCCGCCACCGGGAAACAGCCCGAGGCCGTCGGCTGGGGCGGAGCGGTGACCAGCGTCGACGCCGACGCCACCGCCGCCGGACTGGAGGTGCTGCGGCGCGGCGGCAACGCCGTGGACGCCGCCGTCGCCACGGCGGCCGCGCTCGGCGTCACCGAGCCCTACTCGGCGGGGATCGGCGGCGGCGGATACTTCGTCCACTACGACGCCCGCACCGGGAAGGTCACCACCCTCGACGGGCGGGAGACCGCCTCGCGGACCGCCGACAGCTCGCTGTTCCTGGAGAACGGGAAGCCGCTGGCCTTCAACGACGCCGTCACCAGCGGCCTGTCCATCGGCGTCCCCGGCACCGCCGCCACCTGGGAACAGGCACTGCGCCGCTGGGGCAGCCGCGACCTGGCCGACGTACTGAAACCGGCCGAGCGGATCGCCGATCGAGGGTTCACGGTCGATCAGACCTTCCAGGACCAGACCGCCCTCAACCAGGCCCGGTTCCAGGACTTCCCGGCCACCCGCGCGCTGTTCCTGCCGAACGGGAAGCTGCCCGCCGTCGGCTCCACCCTGCGCAACCCCGATCTCGCCGCCACCTACCGGGAGTTGGGACGCAAGGGCACCGACGCGCTGTACCGCGGCCCGATCGGCGCCGACATCGTCCGCACCCTCCAGCACCCGCCCGTCGACCCGGCGTCCGGGCGCAACGCCCGCCCCGGGAAGGTCGACGCCGCGGACCTGGCGGCCTACCGGGTGAAGCAGCAGGACCCGACGCACGTCGACTACCGCGGCCTGGACGTGTACGGCATCGCCCCGTCCTCCTCCGGCGGGACCACCGTCGGCGAGGCGCTGAACATCCTCGGCGCCGGCAGCTCCGCCGACCCCGTCCAGTACGACCACCGCTTCCTGGAGGCCAGCCGGATCGCCTTCGCCGACCGCAACCGCTGGGTCGGCGACCCGAGCTTCGTACAGGTGCCGACCCGTCAGCTCCTCGACCCGGCCTACGGCGCCTCCCGGGCCTGCCTGATCGACCCGAAGCACGCCCTGACCAGCCCGCTCGCCCCCGGCGACCCGTACCACCCGGCGGCGTGCGCGAGCAGCGGGCAGCCGGTGGCCGAACCGTACGAGGGCCTGAGCACCACGCACCTGACGGTCGCCGACCGGTGGGGCAACGTCGTCGCGTACACCCTGACCATCGAGCAGACCGGCGGCAGCGGCATCACCGTGCCCGGCCGGGGCTTCCTGCTCAACAACGAGCTGACCGACTTCAACTTCACCCCGCTCACCCCGGGCGTCCCCGACCCCAACCTGCCCGGCCCGGGCAAGCGCCCGCGCTCCTCGATCTCGCCGACCATCGTGCTCAAGGACGGCAAGCCGTACCTCGCGGTCGGCTCGCCCGGCGGCGCCACCATCATCACCACCGTGCTGCAGGTGCTCACCGGGCGGATCGACCGCGGCCTGACGCTGGAACAGGCCATCGCCGCACCCCGGGCCAGCCAGCGCAACACCGCCGCCACCCAGGCCGAACCGGCGTTCCTCGCCTCCCCCGAGGCGGCGCAACTCCAGGCCATGGGCCACGTGTTCAGCTCCACCCCGGAGATCGGCGCCGCCACCGGCATCGAACGGCTCCCCGACGGCCGCTGGCTGGCCGCCGCCGAACCCGTCCGCCGAGGCGGCGGCTCGGCCGCCGTGGTGCACCCCTCCCGCTGATTCGTCGCCTGCCGGGCGCTGTCGGTGGCGGGCGGTATGTTCGGACGGGGTGACCGGCCCGGTGTCGGGAGCCCCGTCCGTCCGTACCGCCGAGGGAAGGCCGCCGTGACCGTCCGCATCGCCACCTGGAACATCAACTCCGTCACCGCCCGGCTGCCCAAGCTGCTGGAGTGGCTGGAGTCCGCCGAGCCGGACGTCCTGTGCCTGCAGGAACTCAAGTGCACCACCGAGGCGTTCCCGGCCGAGGCGATCGGGGAGCTCGGCTACGAGAGCGCCGCGCACGGCACCGGGCGGTGGAACGGCGTCGCCGTGCTGTCCCGGATCGGCCTGGAGGACGTGGTCCGCGACCTGCCCGGCCAGCCCGGCTTCCTCGCCGAGGACGCGATGCTCCCGGTGGTCGAGCCGCGCGCCGTCGGCGCGACCTGCGGGCCCGTCCGGGTCTGGTCGGTGTACGTGCCCAACGGCCGCGAGGTCGACCACGCCCACTACCGCTACAAGTTGGAGTGGCTGGCCGCGCTCCGCGACGCCGTCCGCGAGGACGCCGCCGGCGAGCGCCCGTTCGCCGTCCTCGGCGACTACAACATCGCCCCCACCGACGCGGACGTCTTCGACATCGCCGCCTTCGAGGGCCTCACCCACGTCACCGCCCCCGAGCGCGCCGCCCTGACGGCCCTCCAGGAGGTCGGCCTGCAGGACGTGATCCCCCGCCCGCTCAAGTACGACCACCCCTACACCTACTGGGACTACCGGCAGTTGGCGTTCCCGAAGAACCGCGGCATGCGGATCGACCTCACCTACGCCAACAAGCCGTTCGCGGACGCGGTTTCGGACAGCTACGTCGACCGCGAGGCCCGCAAGGGCAAGGGGACGTCGGACCACGCGCCCGTGGTGGTCGACCTGGACCTCTGAGCCGGGGCGTCAGAACAGCAGGGAGACGACGGCCGAGGAAATGACGTTCCACAGCACCGGGTTGGCGTTGACGTCGTCCAACTCGGCCCAGGTGTACAGGGCGACGGCGCACACCCGCAGCGGGTCGGGCTCCGCCGACACCTGCCCGTCGGAGCCGGCCAGGATCCGGCCGTCCTCCAGGAGTTCCGCGCGCAGCAGCCCGCGGCGGACGAAGCGCAGGGTGCGGTCGCCCGCGCGGAACTCCACGAAACGGCCGGAGCGCAGCAGGTGCCGGCCGCGCGCGCGAATGTGCAGCTCGGCGCCGTCGAAGGTGCCGGTGACGCCGCGGCGCGCCAGCTTGGCGGCGTGGAAGCCGGGCTGTCCGAACCGGGGCAGCTCGGCCAGCGGGCGGCCGTCGAGCTCCACCCGCCAGGACTCCGTGGTGTCGGTGTACGTCCTCGAACGCGTCCGGTGCAGCGTCAGTTCGCCGAGCTGCGTGGCGACCGACGCCCCGTCCGGGCGCATCTTCGTGAACTCCACCGCTTCGTCTCCTTGTTCGTGAAACCGCAGGTGAAGGCTAGGGGGTGAAGATCTCTGCGTCAGTATTCTCCGAGTGTATAGACGTGAAGTACACCTCCGGCGTACTCTCTCGATCATGAGCGTTCCACTCACCCTGCTCGGGCTCCTCGAACGCGAGCCCAGCCACGGCTACGACCTCAAGCGGGACTACGACGCCTTCTTCGGACGCGGCAAACCGCTGCCCTTCGGCCAGGTGTACGCGACCCTCGGACGACTCGCCCGGGACGGCAAGGTCGTCGTCGGAGAACCCGAGGCCGGCGACGGGCCCGACCGCAAGCGCTACGTCATCACCGAGACCGGCGCCACCGAGTTCGAGGACTGGCTGCGCGAACCCGTCGCCGCCGAACCCCACCTGCAGACCGTGCTGTTCAGCAAGGTCGTGCTCGCCCTGATGCTCGGCCGCGACGCCGAGACCTACCTCGACACCCAGCGCTCCGCCCACCTGCGGCGGATGCGCGAACTCACCGAGATCAAGCGCTCCGGCAGCCTGGTCGACGCCCTCCTCGCCGACCACGGACTGTTCCACCTGGAGTCCGACCTGCGCTGGATCGACCTGACCGCCGCCCGACTCGACGCCCTCGCCGCGGAGGTGGCCAAGCGATGACCGAACCCCTGATCCACGCCCGCGACGTCACCCTCGCCTTCGGCGAGACCCCCGCCCTGCGCGGCGCCGAACTCGCCGTCGAAGCAGGCGAGATCCTCGCCATCATGGGCCCCAGCGGCTCCGGCAAGTCCACCCTGCTGCACTGCCTGGCCGGCATCCTCACCCCCGACAGCGGCGAGATCCGCTTCGACGGCCGCCGGATCGACAACCTCGGCGAACAGGAACGCAGCGCGCTGCGCCGCGACAGCTTCGGCTTCGTCTTCCAATTCGGCCAGCTGGTACCGGAACTGACGGCCGAGGAGAACGTCGCCCTGCCGCTGCTGCTGAGCGGACAACGCCGGGCCGCGGCACTCCAGCGCGCCCGCGGCTGGTTCCCGAAGCTCGGCCTGGACGGCCTGGAGGCCCGCCGCTCCGGCGAACTCTCCGGCGGCCAGGCCCAGCGCGTCGCCCTCGCCCGCGGACTGGTCGCCGAACCGCGCGTCCTGTTCGCCGACGAACCCACCGGCGCGCTCGACTCCCTGACCGGCGAACAGGTCATGGACCTGATGGTCGGCTGCGCCCGCGACCAGGGCACCACCGTCGTGCTGGTCACCCACGAGGCCCGGATCGCCGCCTACGCCGACCGCGAGGCGATCGTCCGCGACGGCCGCGCCACCTCGATGAGCGGACGGCCGACCTCATGATCCGGCTCGGACTGCGACTGGCCGTCAGCGGCGGCCGCGAAGCGATCGTCCGGCTGGCCATCACCGCCGGAGCCGTCGCCATCGGCGTCGGACTGCTGTTCACCACGCTCGCCGCGATCAACGGCGTGCACGCCCAGAACGGGCGCAACGCGTGGCTCAACACGTCGTTCGTCAACCGGCTCCCCGCCGATCGGGAGGCAGCGGGGGGTTCCGGCGACGGGACGACGAGTTCCGCCTCCGGCGGTGTGGGGACGGGGAGTTCTGGGGCCGACGCCGGCTCCGCCGCGGCGGGGAGTTCCGCCTCCGGCGGGGCGGGCGCGGGGAGTTCGGGAGGCCCGGGGGCCGACGCCGGCTCCGCGGCGGCGGGGAGTTCCGCCTCCGGCGGGGCGGGTGCGGTCGATCCGATGTGGTGGTCGACCAGGCGGGACACCGTGCTCGGGCGGGAGCTCGGGCGGGTCGACGTGGCGACGACCGGGCCCCGGGCCGCGGTCCCGCCCGGGGTGGCGCGGATGCCCGCGGCAGGGGAGTACTACCTGTCGCCCGCGCTGGCGCGGCTGGTGGACGAGATGCCGTCCGCACAGCTCGGGGACCGCTTCCCGGGGCACCGGATCGGCATCATCGGGCCGGAGGCGCTGCCCGCGCCCGACAGCCTGATCGCCCTGGTCGGCCGGACCCCGCAGGAGATGCAGGGGATGCGCGGCGCCGCGCTGGTGGACCGGATCGCCACCGAGTCGCCCGACAGGTGCGGCGAGTGCGTGGTGGGCATCAAGTCCAACGGCGTGGACCTGATCCTGACGGTGGTGACGGGCGCCCTGGTCTTCCCGGTGCTGATCCTGATCGGCACCGCGACCCGCCTGAACGCCGCCCGCCGCGAGCAGCGTTTCGCCGCGATGCGACTGGTCGGCGCGACGCCCCGGCAGGTGTCGATCGTCTCCGCCGTGGAGGCGACGGTCGCCGCCGCGGCCGGGGTGGCGCTCGGCGTCCTGCCGTTCCTGGCGCTGCGCGGCACCGTCGCGAAGGCCCGGCTGACCGGCAGTCCGTTCTTCCTCTCCGACCTCTCCCTGACGCCCCTGCAGATCCTCGCGGTGGCGCTGGGCGTCCCGCTGGCCGCCGCCGTCGCCGCCCGGATCGCGCTGCGCCGGGTGCAGATCTCGCCGCTCGGGGTGAGCCGCCGGGTGACGCCGAAGCCGCCGCGGGCGTGGCGGGCGGCGCCGCTGGTGGCGGGCCTGGTGGAGCTGGTCGCGTTCCTGATCTGGCACCCGGGGTCGGTGCCCGGGCAGGTCAAGGGCTACCTCTCCTCGTTCCTGCTGATCGCCCTGGGCCTGGTGCTGTCCGGCCCGTGGCTGACCATGGTCGGCGCGAACCTGATCGCCCGGCGCACCCAGCGCCCGGCCACCCTGATCGCGGTGCGCCGGCTGGCCGACAACCCGACCGCCGGGTTCCGCGCCGTCAGCGGACTGGTGCTGGCGCTGCTGGTGATGACCGCGACGCTGGGCGTCATCACCACCATCAGCCAGGAACGCGACCACCCGCACGGCGGCCCGCAGTTCAACCACCTGATGGTCAACGACCTCAGCAACGGCTACGACCAGGACCACCGGCCCAACAGCCAGGGCCGCCCCGCCCCGCCCGAGCTGATCGAGCGGCTGCAGAACGTGCCGGGCGTCCGGACCGTCCTGCTGTCCCACCCCGCCGACGAGGCCGTGCCCGTGCACTCCGCCGACGGCGACAACACCGCCCGGCAGGTGGTGGACTGCCGCCCGCTGAACGCCGTCGTGCTGTACGGCCACTGCGCGCCCGGCGCGCAGACCGCCTACGTGCCGTCCCCCTGGTACGGCTGGGCCGACGAGACCGCCACCCAGTGGCCGACCGCGCCGTACACCGTCGAGCAGCTGGCCGGGCTCGGGGTGCTGAACGTGGTCGTCGACACCGACGGCTCGACCGCCGCCGTCGAACAGGCCCGCACCATGGTGGACACCGCCTACCCGGCGCCCCGGCAGGCCGTGACGCTCGCCGAGGCGTGGAAGATGGCCGGCGCCGAGACGCACGCCTACCAGCAGCTGGCCGACGCGGTGATCCTCGCGACCTTCCCGATCGCAGGCTGCAGCCTGGCGGTGAGCCTGGCCGGATCGCTGAGCGAACGCAAGCGGCCGTTCAGCCTGCTGCGCCTGACCGGCGTGTCACTGGGCACGCTGCGCCGGGTGGTGGCGATGGAGTCGGTGGTGCCGCTGCTGGCGATGGCGGCGGTCGCGGTCGCGGTCGGACTGCTCGCCGCCGACCTGTTCCTTCGCTCGCAGCTGCAGTACTCGCTGCACGCGCTGGGCGTCGGCTACTACGTGACGGTGGGCGCCGGCCTGACCGCCGCGCTGGCGATCATCGGGGCGACCCTGCCGCTGCTGCGGCGGATCACCGGACCGGAGACCGCCCGCAACGAGTGACCGCCCGCCGAAGGGGCCGTTCGGGTTCGGAGCATCCTCCGCCCGAACGGCCCTTGAGGTGTCGCCGGGCCCGGCGGCGCTGCCTAGCGTGGTCGGTGACCAGGAGTAGCGGCACGGACACGCGCCGCCGCCCCCGCCCGACCCCCCTGGAGGTACGGCATGCGCCGAACGCGCACCGCCGCCGCTCTGCTCGGCACCACCGCACTGCTCGGCACCACCGCACTGCTCGCCCTGGCCGGCCCCGCGTCCGCCAAGGGCAGCCAGCCCGCCTGGGTCAGCCCGGCGCAGGCGCAGCCCGGCCAGTCCGTCGCGGTCAGCGTGAACTGCGCCGGCAGTTCGACGAAGTCCCTGACCGCGACCTCGCCGGTCTTCGCCGGCGGCTCGACCACGCTCAGCGTCGGCCCCGACGGCAAGTACTCCGGCACCGCGACCGTCATCTCCGCGAAGGAGATGGTCGACGCCGCCGTCAAGCGCGGCAGCGCCGGCGAGTCGTCCTGGGGCATCGACGGCAAGTGCCCGAACGGCGACACGTTCGTCGGCGCGGTCGCCGTCAGCGGCGCCGCGGCCGGCAGCGGCAGCACGTCCGGAAACGGCGGCACCGGCGGCGAGTGGGAGGGCAGCAGGCTTCCGCACGGCGGGGTGGAGACCGGGGTCGGCGGATCGGTCGGCATGGACGCCGGGCGGCTGGCCGCCGGGGCCGCGCTGGTGACGGCGGGGGTGGCCGGGTTCTGGCTGCTGCGCCGCCGCGGGTCGGCCACCGGCCGGACGCCCTGAGCGGCCCGCCGGTACGCGCCCACCGTACCCGGCAGGCTCCGCGTCCCCCGGAGAGCACGGAGGGCGGCACCCACCGTCACGGTGGGGCCGCCCTCTTCCGCGTGCGTCAGACCGCCGGCGCCACGGCGGGCTGCGGGGCGGGGGAGTCGGTGCGCCGCAGGGTGCCGATGGTCAGCAGGTACTGGCCGACGAGGTAGGTCAGCATGATCAGGAAGCTGTGCATCGGCAGGTGCTTCCAGTGCGCGATGTCGGTGGCGATCAGCGTGTCGGACAGCAGGAACAGCGCACCGCCCACGCCCGCCCGCCAGTCGATCCGGGACGAGGTCAGCGCGGTGGCGGCCAGCAGCAGGCTGTAGCAGGCCATCGGGATCCGCATGCCGGCGTCCAGGTCGGGCAGCAGCAGGGTGATCAGCGTCGCCCAGACCACCGCGTAGCCGACCGCGAGGAGCGCGGTGCGGCGGCGGTCGGCGAGCGCGCCGAGCTTCACGAACATCGTCACGTAGCAGGCGTGGCCGACCGCGAACGAGCCCATGCCGGCCAGGAACCCGCCGGTGCCGCCGATCTCCAGCAGGATGTCGCCGCCCGCGCCGAACAGCAGCGCCGGGATCAGCAGTTTGGGCGTCGCGGGCCGTGCCGACGCCCACACCCAGGCGGCCAGCAGCGGCATCAGCAGCGGCTTGGTGGCGTAGTGCAGCGGGTGCAGCTGGAGGACGATCCCCAGCAGGTGCGCGGCCGAGGCGGCGGCGAAGGCGATCAGCAGGGCCCGCGCGGTGCGCGGGTCACGGGCGGGGCTCATGCGGGGGCACTCTCCGGTGAGGCGGCAGGGGTCTCGGTACGCGGCGCGGGCTGCCAGCCCGGGCCCTTCGCCAGGTGGCGCAGCCGGTCTCCCCAGCTGGTGGCACGCGCGACGTCCCGGGCGATCGCCGCGTACTCGTGGGTGGCGACCTTCAACGGATTGTAGGTCGATATGTTCTTGGTCAGTCCGTACACCGGCTGCGCGGCCTCGGCCGCGAAGGAGCCGAACCAGCGGTCGAAGACGATCAGGACGCCGCCGAAGTTGCGGTCCAGGTAGCCGCCCTGCGAGGCGTGGTGCACCCGGTGGTGCGACGGCGTGTTGAACAGGTACTCGATCGGCCGGGGCAGCTTCCCGATCCGCTCGGTGTGGATCCAGAACTGGTACACCAGGTTCACCGAGCTGCAGAACGCCACCGCCGCCGGGTGCACGCCCGCCAGGATCATCGGCACGTAGAACACCCAGCCGGTGACGGACGTCCAGGGCTGGCGCAGCGCCGTCGACAGGTTGTAGTGGCGGCTGGAGTGGTGCACCACGTGGCAGGCCCACAGCACGCGGATCACGTGGTGGCCGCGGTGCGACCAGTAGTAGAAGAAGTCGTAGGCGAGCAGCATCAGCGGCACCGTCCACCACAGCACCGGCGCCCGAAGCGGCGTCAACTCGTACAGGAACGAGTAGATCGCCACGATCGGGATCTTCCACCCGGCGTCGAACAGCAGCGACCCCAGACCCATCGACAGGCTGGCCGCGGTGTCCTTCGCGGCATAGCCCTGCTCGTCGTCGTCGGGGTGGAACCGGTAGGAGGCGATCTCCAGAACGGTGAGCAGCACAAAGGCCGGTATCGACCACAGCACGACATCGGGCAGGTGAGGCATGCCCGGAACCATAAGGGACCCGGGCGGCGTGCGGAAGAGGTAGTTACCGGCGCGTACAGTCCGGTTCGGCGTCTAGGCTTGGGGGCGACATGGAGCGGCAGGAAGCAGCCGCCGGCGCCCGAACGGCCACCGGCGGCACGGGGATCGGACGCACGGGCGGGGCGACACGCCTCGCGGCCGCCACCCGGCCGTACCCGGCGGACGCCGGTACCGGAAGCGAACTCGCCGATTCCGTACGGGAATTGGCCGGGAGGTTCGCCGCCGCCGAGCCGGCCGGGGCGGACCTGCTGGCCTCCGCCGTGTTCGGCGCGTACGGCGCCCGACACCTCGGCGGCGCACCCCAGCAGGCCGAACCCGCACCCGGCACCAGCTGGTGGCACGGACCGAGCGTCCACCACACCACCTCCCCGCTGTTCCGGCCCCTCGACTACCGCCGGATACGGCGCGAAGGCCCCGCACTGCCCGCCCCCCGCCCCACCGGCGGCGGCCGGCACCGCAAACCCGAACGCCCCACCACCGAACTGCGCATCGCCGCCCGGCTGCTGCTCACCCACCCGCTGGTCACTGCCGACGGCCCGCACGGCGCGTCCCTCCCGCTGATCCGCCGTCACGCCGCCACCCTCGCCGAACGCTTCCACACCCTGCTCGGCTACCGGCTCACCCTCGGCCCCGCCCACGCCCGCCTGCACAAGGCCGCCCTCCCCGGCCGCGGCCTGCCCGGCCTCGACCCCGCCGGATACGCCGCCCTCGTCCGCGCGCTCGGCGAGATCGGCCGCGGCGCACAGCCGGACGCCGTGCCCGACGCCGTACGGGCCGTGCTCGACCGGTGGCAGCCGACCCCCGAACTCGCCGCCGACCTGCTCACCGCACCCGAACTGCCGCCCGCCGGGCCCGAATCGACCGTCCGCCGGCTGCTCGCCGAAACCCCCGTGGTGCTCCTCGACGACCTCGCGCCCGCCGAGCGCGACCACCTGCGCGAGGCCGCCCCCGCAGAGACGGAACGATTCGCCGACGTGCTCGGCCTCACCGCCGAGATCCGCGCCGAAGGCATCGCCCTGCTCGACCCCGCCGACGAACTCACCGACCTCGCCCTCCCCGGCACCGGCACCCTCGCCCAGGCCGCGCTGCTCCTCGCCGAACGCCTGGTCGAGGACCTCCGCCCCGTCGACACCGAGAGCGCCCCGCCCGCCGTGCTGATCCCCGACGCCCTCATCGACGGCACCCTCGGCGACATCACCGACGACTACGGCATGAGCGCCGGATGGGACGCCGGCTACCTCGCCGACCTCGCCGCGTTCCGCCGCGACGCGCTCGACCTGCTCCACCGCATGGGGCTCGCCGCCCCGGCCGGCCGGAACTGGCTGCTGCGCGCCCCCGCCGCCCGCTACGCCCCCCGCGCCGAACTCCAGCCCGCCCCGGGCTCCGGCCGCCACTCCCGCCCCCGGGGCAGGGACCGCCAGGCGGTGTGAGCGCGGACGCCCGGCGGTGACACGCGGTCAGAGCGTGAGCGGGCGGACGTGTTCGGCGACCGGGCGGAACTCCTGGACGGTGCTGTCGTACTGGACGCGCTGGCCCTGGTGGAGGAAACGGTCGTCCTCGGGGGCCAGGACGGAGTCGTAGTAGACGGCGACGTCGGGGCCGCCGTCGTCCGGGGCGATGTAGCCGTAGGCGTGGCGGGTGTCGAACCAGCGGACGGTGCCGGTCTCCATGGCGGGGCTCCCTTCGGGCCGGTCACCCTCAGTATCGGATGCGGCCCGGGAGCCCACCACTCGTTCGGAGCAGCGTCAGCGCTGCGCGGCGCTCACCGCGGGCGTCCGATGGCCGACGGTCTCCACGGTGGCGGCGACGCCGAACGAACCGAGGACGACGGAGGCCGCGACGGCGGCGCAGGCGAGCAGTCGGCGGTGCCGCTTGGGCAGCGGGAAGGCCGAGGCAGTGCGGGCGTTCATGGCAGGGAGCCTGACAGAGCGGCGTTACGCGGTCACGAAACGCGGGTGAAATCCGGAAGGGATCTCGGCGTCGGAACCTTCACCGCCGGATCGCCGCAGGTCGGACGGGCAGTCGTGGGTGTGCGCAGCAGACGCGGCAGGAACGAGGCCAGCACCTGCTGGGCCGCGCCGTAGAAGAAGATCGGCAGCAGCACCGCCGGGTGCCCGCCGAACTGGGAGCCGGCCAGGGCGGCCGCCGCGCTGGTGTTGTTCAGGCCGGAGGCGAGGGTGAGCGTGGTGCGGGCGGCCGGCGCGGCGGGGGAGCGGCGGGTGGCCAGCCAGCCCGCCAGGAACGGCCCCGCGCAGACCAGCGCCCCGCACCCGGCGGCCACCACGACCAGCCGCGGCTCGGGCCGCAGCACGATCTCCCGGGCCACGCCCGCCGCGTTCAGGTACGTCAGGGCGAGCGCGTTCAGCAGGCCCAGCAGCCGGAGCCGGGGGAGCAGCGCGGCGCGCAGCCGGCCGCGCAGCGGGCGGCGGGTGACGCGGCGGGCCAGCAGGCCCGCCAGGCAGGGCAGCGCCACCCACAGCGCCATGAACCGGCAGGTGGCGTCGGAGTGGGCGAGCGTGTCCAGCACCCGGCGCGGGCCGCCGCTCTCCGGTTCCTCGGCGAGGGCGAGTCCGAGCGGGGTGGTGAGCGGGCTGAGCAGCGTCGTGGTGAGGACCAGGCCGAGGCCCAGCGGCGCGTCCCCGCCGACCCGGGCGCCCCAGGTCTGCGCGGCGCCGGCCACCGGCATCGCGGCGGTCAGCGCCAGCCCCACCACCAGCCAGCGCGCCTCCCGGGCGTCCGGCCAGCACCCGGCGGCGGCCCGCTCCGCGCCGAGCAGCACCACCGCCCGCAGCACCAGCGCCACCCCCAGGCCGGTCAGCAGCAGCCCCGGCCGCAGCAGCGCCCGCCCGACGTCCGCCGCCCGGGTCTCGAACCCGCCGATGAACATCGCCGCGACCAGCATCAGCATCGGCACCGTCACCCCCGCCGCCCGGCAGTGCCGGATCTCCCCCGCCGCCCCCGGCAGCACCGCGCCCAGCAGGCAGGCGGCGAGGGTGGCGGCGGCGAGACGGCGCCGCAGGGCGCGGTCGAGGGCGGTGCAGAGCGGGCGCATGAGGGGACGGGCTTTCGGGCGGACGGGCTTTCGGGCGGGGGCGGGGCGCGTGCCGGCGGCGGCGCGTCCTCGGGCGGGACGCGTACGGGTGCGGCGTGGTGACGGGCCGTCGGGGCGGCTCCCGGCGGGCGCGGGCGGATGACGGCCGCCCGGCCGCCGTGCGGCGTGGAGACCGACCCGGATCAGCCTGCCACCGTCCCGGGGCGGCCTCGACCATGACGAACTCTTGGCAAAGGCGGGCGAGTTGCCGTCCCGCCCAGTCGCCGCACGGGGACCGGCCCGTCGGGGCGGGCCGTGGCGGCGGGCCCGTTTCACTCCTGCGGGCGAGACCGCTCGGGGTACTCCTCGCCGACCGCCGTGCCGACCGCGTCCCGCAGCCCGTGCGTCGGGTGCATGCGGGACGGCCCGGCCGCCGGGTCGGCGCGCAGTTCGCGGACCAGGGCCACGCACAGCGCCAGCATCACCAGGACGAACGGCAGCGCGACCAGGATGGTGGCGTTCTGCAGCGCCGTCAGCCCGCCCGCCAGCAGCAGCGCCGCCGCGACCGCCGCCATCAGCGCGCCCCACACCACCACCAGCCAGGTCCGCGGGTGCAGTGCGCCGCCCGAGGAGAGCGAACCCAGCACCAGCGAGGCGGAGTCCGCCGAGGTGATGAAGTACAGCATCACCAGCAGCACCGCGATCACGCTGGTCAGCGAGCCCAGCGGCAGCGCCTTCAGCATCTCGAACAGCCCGGCGTCCGCGCCCTGCGGAATGGTCGCGACCAGGTCGGCCGCGCCGGTGGACTGCAGCCGGATCGCCGAGGCGCCCATCACCACGAACCAGACCGTGGTCGCCCCGCTGGGCACCAGCAGCACGCCGATCAGGAACTGGCGCACCGTCCGGCCGCGCGAGATCCGGGCGATGAACGTGCCGACGAACGGCGCCCAGGACAGCCACCACGCCCAGTAGAAGATCGTCCAGGAGCCCAGCCAGTCCTCGTTGGTGAACGCCCCGGTCTGGGTGGCCAGCACCGCCAGGTCGGAGAGGTAGCCGCCGACCGTGGACGGCAGCGCGTCCAGCACGAACACCGTCGGGCCGACCACGAAGACGAACGCCATCAGCGCCGCCGCCAGCAGCACGCTGGCCGTGGACAGCCACTTCACGCCCCGGTGCACCCCCGACATCGCGGACAGCACGAACGCGCCGCCGAGCGCCGCGATCACCACCAGCTCCACGCCCTGGGTGGCCCGGACGTCCGTCACGTACCCGAGACCGCCCGCCACCTGGATCGCGCCCAGGCCCAGGCTGGTCGCCGAACCGAACACCGTCGCGAACACCGCCAGCAGGTCGATCACCCGGCCCGCCCAGCCGTGCGCCCGGCGCTCGCCGAGCAGCGGCACGAACGCCTCCGACATCCGGTTGCCCCGGCCCTTGCGGAACGTCGTGTACGCCAGCGCCAGACCGCCCACCGCGTAGATCGCCCACGGGTGCAGCGTCCAGTGGAACAGCGAGAACTCCAGTGCCCGCTGCGCCGCCGCCGGGGTCTGCGGCGCGATGTCCGAGCCGGGCTGCGGCTGCGCGTACAGCTGGAGGGGCTCGCCGACGCCGTAGAACAGCAGGCCGATGCCCATGCCGGCGCTGAACATCATCGCCACCCAGGCCAGCGTGGAGAACTCCGGCTCCTCGCCGTCCCGGCCGAGCGGAATCCGGCCGAACCGGCTCACCGCGAGCACCACCGCCAGCACCAGGAACACGTCCGCGGCGACCACGAACAGCCAGCCGAAGGAGTGCAGCACCCAGGACAGCGCGGTGCCCGACGTCCGACTCAACGAGTCCTCCGCGAACACCCCCCAGGCGACCACCGCCAGCACGGCGACCGCGCCGACGCCGAACACCACCCGGTCCAACGGGAAGGCGTCCGGCGACGCGGGCTGACGGTCGGTCGAAGGCTCCGAAGGTGTGGACATATGAGGCACTATGTCCACACCTGCCGGTTTCGGGGTAGGCGGCACGCCGAGAGCCGGCCGGGCGTCAGGGCATCGGCGCCGGCGGCTCGTACGGGCCCAGCACCAGCCGGACCATCTCCTCCAGCCGGGTGCGGGCGTCGTCCAGGGTGGACCGGCCGGTCACCCAGGCCGTCAACTCGCCCTGCCAGGCGTGCCCCACCATGTGCCGCACCAACTCCCCGGACGCCGACGGCACCTCCGGCAGCACCGCGCCCAGCGCCGCCCGGTCCGCCCGCGCCAGCCCCTGGAGGGCCTCGCTGGCGAACGGGTCGGTGGACGTCGCCACCGCCACCCGCAGCCGGGCCAGTTCGGGCTGCCGCTGGTACGCCCGCATGCCCCGGCGCACGAACCGCACCGCCCGCTCGGTCGGCGAGGCACTGCGCCCCGCCCCCACCTCGCCCACCAGATCGGCGAGCAGCAGTCGGTGCCAGTCCGCCATCGCCGCGGCCAGCAGATGATCCTTGGAGGAGAAGTACCGGTAGGCGGTACCCAGGGCCACTCCCGAACGCTCCGACACCTGCTTCATCTGGAGCCGCTCCACGCCGATCTCGGTCACCAGAGCCAGGGCGGCGGACAGGAGGGAGCCGCGGCGTTCGAGCTGACGGGGGGACATCGCCTCCACCGGACGAGGTGACAGGTCAACCTTGGTCACCCGAACCATGATACGGGGCAGCCCCGCGCCGCGGTATGACGCGACAGGTCACCGGTCAGTGACGGTCACGAACGGTGTGCTCAGGGCGACTTCGGCGCGGCCGGCAGTTTCGGCCGCAGCTCGCGCAGCAGCGTCTCCTGCACCGCCGACGCCACCAGCGCCCCGTCCCGGTCGTAGAACTCGCCCATCGCCAGCCCCCGGCCGTCCGACGCGGACGGGCTGCGCTGCGCGAACAGCAGCCACTCGTCGGCGCGGAACGGGCGGTGGAACCACATCGCGTGGTCCAGCGAGGCCAGCGCCACCCGCGACTCCGCCACCCGGTGCACCCGGTGCGGCTGAAGGTGCAGCGCGGTGGTCGAGGCCAACGTCAGGTCGGAGAGGTAGGTCAGCGCGCACACCTGCAGCAGCGGGTCGTCCGCCGGCAGCCGGGCGTCCGTCCTCAGCCAGACGAACTGCTGCGGGACGCCCGGCAGTTCGGGCGGAAGGCCCGGGGCGTCGGCCGGGACGAAACGCATCCGCAGGGCGCGGAAGATCGCCGACTGCCGGTACTCCTCCGGGGCGTCGCGCTGCCAGGCGACGTACGGGTCCGGCAGCTCCTCCGGGCCCGGCACCGGCGGCATGGTGCGCTGGCGGTCGCCCGAGGACTCCGGGCGCTTGAACGACGCCGACATGGTGAAGATCACCTCGCCGCGCTGGACCGCCGTCACCCGCCGGGTCGCGTACGAATTCCCGTCCCGGGCCCGATCCACCTGGTAGACGATCGGCCGGCGCGGATCGCCCGGCCGCAGGAAGTAGCCGTGCAGGCTGTGCACCCGCCGGGCCTCCTGCACCGTCCGGCCCGCCGAGGTCAGCGCCTGCGCCGCCACCTGCCCGCCGAACGCCCGCAGCGGCGCACCCGCGTGACAGACGCCACGGAACAGGTTCTCGTCCAGCTCCTCGATGGCGAGCAGCTCGCCGAAGGAGGGCAGGACAGGGGCGGTAGTCGGCGGCAGGGAGGCGGATGCGGTCACGCGCCACATGCTAGAACACGTTGCAGTATCGGGCGGGTGTGGAACGGGTCACGTCGGCTGTCGGCGGCGGTCGCCACCGGCGCCGGCGGCGGGCGGGGCATCGTCCGGGAGTGTGGCGACGGGGTTTTGGAACGGTCGTTCTTGACTGGTCGTTCTCGAATCCGTAGGGTCGTGGTCATGGGAAGACCACGCGCCTTCGACGAGGCCGAGGCCGTTCGGGCTGCCGCTGCGCTGTTCGCGGAGCGGGGGTACGACGGGACGTCGGTCGATGATCTGGTGCAGGGCCTCGGGGTGCACCGGGGCAGTCTGTACAAGGTGTTCGGCAGCAAGCGGGGGCTGTATCTCGCCGCGCTGCGGCACCACTTGGACGACGAGGTGCTGCCGACCGTGGCGGCGCTGACCGTCACCAGCGGGCCGGCCGAGGCGCTCGCGCAGGCGGCGGCCGGGTTCGACGGCGGGACGTCGGGCGGGCTGCTGCTGTCCGCGGCGGTCGGGCAGGCGGCGACCGATCCGGACGTCGCGGCGCTGGTCGCCGAGGCGGTGGGCGCACTGGAGCGGGCGCTCGCGACGGTGCTCCGGGAGCCCGTCGGCAGCCCGCTGGTCGAGGCGCTCGGTGCGAGCGTCCTCGGACTGCGGCTGCGCGACCGGGCGTTCGGCCCCGAGACGTCCGCGCCGGCCGTGCTCGCACTGGCCGCCCGGCTGGCCGGCTGACCGGCCGTCACACACACAAGCACTAGGGAGGGTTCACCGACATGGCTCGACTGACTGTCGACAACGGAACGCTGGTCGTGGAGATCGAGGGCCTGGACAAGCTCTGGGCGATCAAGAGCCGGATCGAGATACCGCTGGCCAACGTCCGCGGCGCGACCGCCGATCCGGGCGTCGCCTCGGAGCCCAAGGGGATCAGGGTGGGCGGCACCCAGTGGCCCGGGCTGATCACCGCCGGCCGGTTCCGCCGCCACGGCGAGCTGGTGTTCTGGGACGTGAAGAACCCGGCGAAGGCCGTGGTGATCGAACTCGCCGACGAACGCTACGCCCGGGTGATCGTCGAGGTGGAGGACCCGCGGGCCGCAGTGGCCCTGGTGGAGGGCGCACTGCGGCACTGACGGCCGTCAGAGCTGCGGGACTTCGCCGTCCTGGCCGGGTGACCGCTCGGCCGGGGCGGCGACGTTCGGCCCGGCGGCGCCCGGCTCGGTGCCCGGCCCGGCGACCTCGGGCCCGGCGGCGGCGTCCGGTCGGGCCGCGGCCAGCGGGGCGTCCGGGCGGGGCGGGGCGCCGGTGAGGGCGGCGGGGGTGTCGGGGACGGCGGTGGTGGGCGGGTTGAGCGCCTCGGGGACGAGGACGTCCGCCCCGGCGGGGGTGGCCGCGACGGCGCGCCACCAGAGTTTGACGGGCGGCGGGTCGGCCGGCTCGAAGGGCTTGCCGGGACGGGGCATCGCGAGCGTGACGCCGGCCGCGTTCGCGGCGGCGACCGTCCGTTCGGCGGGCTCCTCCCACGGGTGCGGGGCGAGGTCGAAGGTGCCCCAGTGCATCGGGAGCATCACCTTCCCGCCCAGGTCGCGGTGGGCCTGCACGGCCTCCTCGGGCGTCAGGTGGACCTCCGGCCAGTGCTCGGAGTACGCGCCGACCTGCATCATGGTGGCGTCGAACCCCCCGAAGCGGCGGCCGATGTCGGTGAAGCCCGGGAACCAGCCGGTGTCGCCGCTGTGGAACAGCCGGTGGCGGCTGCCCTCGACCACCCAGGACGACCAGAGGAACTTGCCGGTGGGCCGAGGCCCGCGCGAGCAGTAGTGGCGGGCGGGGGTGGCCGTCAGCCGCAGGCCGTCGAGTTCGACGGACTCCCACCAGTCGAGGTCGACGATCCGGTACGGCTCGACGCCCCAGTGCTCCAGGTGCGCGCCGATGCCCAGCGGCACCGCGAACACCGCGTCGCCGGCGGCCAGCGTGCGGACGGTGGCCATATCCAGGTGGTCGTAGTGGTCGTGGGAGATCACCACCACGTCCACCGGCCCGAGTTCGGCCAGCGGCAGCGGCACCGGGTGCAGCCGCTTCGGGCCGATCCAGCCGAACGGCGAGACGCGCTCGCTCCACACCGGGTCGAACAGCACCCGCACGCCGTCCAGTTCGGCCAGCACGGTGGCGTGCCCGAGCCAGGTCAGCCGCAGCCCGGACTCGGGCGGGGCGGCCAACTCGACCGGCAGCAGCCGGTGCACGGGCACCGCGGCGGAGGGGGAGCGGCGGTCGCCGTCCGCGGCCAGCCGGGTGCGCATCAGCGCCAGCGGGGTGTACCCGTACGCGAGGGGGCGGGTCGGCACCGGGTTGCGGAACGAACCGTCCACGAAATGAGGCGAGTTGCGCACCTTGTTCCAGCGGCCGCCGCGCGGGTCGGCGCCGAACGCGTCGGTGCGCATCCGGTGCCAGCTCTCCCGCGGCAGCGTCCGGTACGAGCGCTTCGCGTCGCGCAGCGCGAGCCCGGCCTCGGCGGCCAACTCACCGGCGCGGAACAGCCAGGAGACAGGACGGGACAAGGCACCTCCACGGTCGAACGCCCGAACGGCGGCGCGCCGGGACCGCGGGACGCGGGGAGCGCCCCGCGCGGGTCGACGGCAGGCCGGACGGCGCCGTCCGAACAGCCAGGGGGCTCCCGGCACGGACAGCGCATTTCAAACCCGGACATTACCTGCCAAATGTCCAAGATCAGTCGAACGGGCTCGCGGCGCGCCGTTCGAACCAACGCGAACGGACCGCCCCGGAAACCCGGGACGGTCCGTGCGGAGGAGGCGGAGGTCAGGCGGCCGGATCGGCGGCCGGGTAGAAGCGGGTGATGGCCTCGGCGACGCAGTGCGGCTTGGCGCTCGTCTCGCTGGAGATGGTGAAGCGGACCACCGCCTGCACCCCGCCCGGCACCTCGTCGGCCGACAGCAGCACCGCCGTCGCCCGCACCGGCGTGCCCACCGGCAGCGGGGCCGGGAAACGGACCTTGTCCGAGCCGTAGTTGAGGGCCATCGCGATGCCCGCCACGTCGTAGCACTCCTTCGCCAGCACCGGCAGCAGCGACAGCGTCAGGTAGCCGTGCGCGATCGTCCCGCCGAACGGCGAGTCCTTGGCGCGCTCCGGGTCGACGTGGATCCACTGGTGGTCGCCGGTCGCCTCGGCGAACAGGTTCACCCGCTCCTGGTCGACGGTGTGCCACTGGCTGGTACCGAGTTCGGTACCGACCGCGGCGGTCAGGTCGGCGAGCGAGGCGAAGGTCGTCACGGGGCGCTCCACAGGTGCGACGGGGCAGGGGACGGCCCGGCGGGCCGCCCCGCAGAGTATGCCTACTCGCCGGTCACCTGTCAGCGGCGTCCCGTCGGAACGCGGCGTCCGGCGGTGGAACGCGGCGTCCGGCGGCGGAACGGGGGGTCAGAGCGAGGCGTCGGGCATCAGGCGGCGGCCGGAGACCAGCTCCGGGGTGATCGCCACGTACTCCGGGCCCGGCTCCGGGATCCACGGACGCAGGCCGTCCTCCTCCAGCGAGGCCCGCTCCTGGGCGTCGCGCACCACCTCGGCCCGCCCGTGCACCAGCACGCTCCAGCCGCAGCGGCCCGCCGGGTCGAAATCGTCCACCTGGAACGCCGCCACCGTCCCGTCCAGCGCCCGCGCCACCCGCGTGCCGGTGCGCAGCGCCAGGATCAGCCGCCCGTCCGCGGCCAGCCGGAACGCCACCGGCAGCACCGCCGGCAGCGCGTGCTCGGTGTACACCACACGCCCCAGCGGCACGGCGCCGAGCAGGCGCAGGCACTCGGCCTCGCTCAGGGTCTCCACCCGGTCGTCTCGGTCCATGAGGTCGATGGTGCCCCGCCCGACCTGCGGCCGAACAGGGCCCATGGTCCCTGAGCTGGGGCTCATCGGGCCGAATTCGGCGCGCGGCGGCACCGCTCGGCGATACCTTGGCTGCGGCCGCGGCACGAGTGGCCCGGCGCGGCAGGCAGAGGGGGCGGTACACGGTGAGCGGTGGCATCGAACTGGTGGTGATCGGCGCGGACGGCGGCCCCGAACGCGGCCACGGCGGCTCCGCCCGCGTCGCCGACGGCGCCCGCACGCTCGCCGCGGCCCTGCCCGGCCGTACCTTCGACGCCGGCACCCGGGGCAGCAACGTGACCGTGCCGCCCGCCGGCGGCGACGCCAACGTCCTGCTCACCGGGCTGCGCGAGGCCGCCGCCCGCCCCGCCCGGTGGCTGGTGGTCTGCCTGCTCGGCCAGCTGATCGCCGACCCGCGCGGCCGTCGGGTCGCGCTGGTCACCGCGGGCTCCACCCCCGACAACGCCTACCGGCGCGGCCTCGCCTGGGACTGGATCACCAGCGCCATGGTCCACGGCGAGCAGGAGGAGACCCTGTTGATCGTCGACGCCGTCGCCGACCGCGACACCTGGACGGCGCTGCTGCGCGAGGACGGCGCGGGCGAACTGCTCGCCCACTCCCGGGTGCCGCTGTGGGGCCGGATCGGCCGCTGGAGCGCGGGCCGGCGGGGGCGCGACGGCGTCCTGCCCGGCGCGGAGGGCTCGTTCAGCTGGGCGCTCGGCCGGGTGCTGGAGCACGGCGTGCCCGGCGCGCCCGCCGCCGTCGGACCGCTCGACCTGCAGCCCGCCGTCGAGGGCCAACTCGGCTGGGGCGAACCGGCCGCGGCCGGCGAGGCCAGACTCCTGGTGCCGCGTGACGGCGGGAGACTCCTGATGCGCAATCGGGCCGCCGTGCGGGGAGCGCTCGCCGGACTGCCGCTCTCCGATGAACTTTTGGCAGTTCTGTGGCGAGAAAGCACCCCAACCGATCCGCCTTCCGCGTAAGGTCAGGACGCCCCGGGTGTTGCCGTACCGGGGCGGGTTGGCGAAGAATCGACCTCCGAGCGACCCGGAATCACCACAGGGGACGGCAGACGAGATCCGCGGTCCGGACCCGCCACAGGTTCGGCCGCGACAAGGTGGGGCTATGCGGCAGCGCGGAACTCTGGTGCGCCCTAAGGCGGTTGGGATCAGCGGGCTGCTTCTGCCATTCCTCCTCACCGCCCTGACGGCATGCGGTGCGACCGAAAAAGGCTCCGCCGACCGCCTCGGCACCCCCGACTCCGGACTTCCCCGCGCGAGCGCCGGCCCCACCGGGAACAACGACCCCCAACACAGCCCCGTCCCCGACCAGGGCGCCCAAGGACTGGACGCGCACAACGCGGTGATGTCCTATCAGTCCTGGTGGGACGTCCGCGCCGAGGTGTTCCAGCGATCGAATTCGGACGGAACCTCGCTCAACCAGTACGCCACCGGAAACGCGCTCGGCGAAGCCCTGCTTTCGCTCAACCGCCTGCACGACGCCAAACTCGTGATGACCGGCCGGCCCAGGACCTCACCCCTCCTCAAAAGCCTTGACCTGAACGCGAAACCGCCCGTCGCGACCGTCGAGGACTGCCTCGACGTCACCGACTGGCACCAGGTGGACGCCACCACCCGCGAGATCAAGGACCCGCCCCAGCGGCTGTCCCGCTATCCCGCGACCGCCGTCCTGAAGAAATACGGAAACCGCTGGCTGATCGCCGACTTCACCCGTGAGGTGACCAAGACATGCTGAACTCCGCCCGGCGCGCCGCCCTCTGTGTACTGACCGGAATCGGATTGACGGTCGGCGCCGTTCCGTCCGCGAGCGCCGACGTCGTCGGCCCCTGCGGCGACACCACCATCTGCGCGGGCCACGGCTGGACCGCCACCGCGCAGCCCCCCGGCTCCGGGGGCAGCGGCGGGGGCGGTGACTCCGGCTCCAACACGTGCAGTTGGAACGGGGAGACGGTGCCCTGCTGGCGCGACGACCTCGGCTGGTTCTCCGAGGGCTGCTACTACCGGCTGGCCAGCCCGCAGCCGCTGGAGTCCGAGGACGTCTGGGACGGCAGGACCAGCAAGGACGGCGCGATCTACGACCGGGCCTGTCTCGGCAACGAGGCGCCCGGCGCGGTGTTCCTGGCCAGCCCGCCCGCCGGCATGCGGCCCCGGACGCCCCGGCAGCTGGCCTTCGACGCCCTCGGCAAGATCGAGATCGGCCTGCGCGAACTGCACGTCGCCCCGAAGACCGACGCCGTGGTCGGCTCCCCGGTGTGGCTCTGGTTCGACCCCGCGAGGGACTTCACCGGCCCGCTCAGCGGCACCGTCCACGCCCCCGACTACGACGTCACCACCACCGTCACCCTCAAGCAGGTCATCTGGCACGTGGACGACGGCCCGGCCGGCCAGGGCCGGGTCACCGACGTCGTCTGCGACGACGCCGGAACGCCGTTCACCGCAGGCGGCACGCCCAGCTGCAGCCACACCTTCACCGCCAGCTCCGCGAAGATGAACGACCACGCCTACACCGTGACCGTCAGCCTGCTGTGGCGGGTCACCGCCCACACCTCGACCAACGTCGACATCAACATGGCGGACTTCACCTGGCGCACCGACCTCGACAAGCCGGTCCTGCGCATCCCGGTCAACGAGGTCCAGGTGCTGAACTGACCGGCCGGCGGCCGGAGATCCGGCCGCCGCACCCGAACTGACGTTCCATCACGAGTGAGAGGCCGCGAAGCGGTGGAGAACCGAAGCATGCCGACCCCGCCGCGCCGCCTCGGGGCGCGCCGGCGCAGGCCCGCCGTGCTGGCCATGGCCGCCGCACTGATCGCCGCCGGCGGACTGGGCGGCGCCGTGCTGTACAACAGCAGCGGCCAGCGGATCGCCGTCCTGGCGCTGGCCCGCGACGTCCCGATGGGCCAGGTCATCGGCAACGACGACCTGGTGGTCGCGCACATCGCCGGCGACCCCGCGCTGCACCCGCTGGACGCCCGCGACCTCGAACACACCGTCGGCCTGCGCGCCACCACCGACCTCAAGCGCGGCGCCCTGCTGGTCAAGTCCGACCTGACCAGCGACCCCGCCACCCAGCCGGGCCAGCAGATCGTCGGCCTCGCCGCCAAGCGCTCCCAACTGCCCGCCACCCGGCTGCAACCCGGCCTCCAGGTGCTGGTCGTCTACACCCCCGACAGCACCAAGGCCGACGGCACCACCCGCACCCCCGAGACGATGGCCGCCATCGTCTCCGGCGTCGGCCGCACCGACACCGACGGCACCACCGTCGTCGACGTGGCCGTCGGCCCCACCGACGGGCCCCGGCTCGCCGCCTGGGTGGCCGGCGGCAAGTTCCAGGTGATCCTCGCGCCCCGAAACGCCGGGGGCTCCTGATGACCGTGGTGGCCGTACTCGGCGGGCCGGGGGCGCCCGGGGCCACCAGCAGCGCCCTCGCCCTGCTGCTGTCCTGGCCGCTGCGCCCGGGCCGCCGGGTGCTGCTCGCCGAGTGCGACCCCGACGGCGGCGCGATCCTGGCCGGCGCCCTCGAGGGCCGCGTCGAAGCCGTCTACGGACTGCGCAACCTCGCCGTCGCCGACCGGCGCGGACTGCTCGCCCAGACCCTGTGGGAACAACTCCTCGACGTCTCCCCGCAGGGCACCGGCGAACGCCTGCTGCTGCCCGGACTCACCGACCCCACCCAGGCACCCGGCCTCGCCTACACCTGGGAACCCCTGGTGGAGGCGCTGCGCGCGCTCGAACCCGACGGCTACGACGTCATCCTCGACCTCGGCCGCTCCGGCGCCAACGGCCCGATGGCCGTGCTCGCCCGGCGCGCCGACGTGGTCGCCGCGACCGTCCGTACCACCCTGCGCGGACTCTCCGCAGCCCGGCCCCGGCTGGCCGCGCTGCGCGAGGACCTCGACACCAACGGCACCGGCTCCGACAGCCTCGGACTGCTGCTGGTCGCCGAAGGCCCCTACCCCGACCACGAGGTCTCCCGACAGTTCCGACTCCCCGTCCTCGGCAGCCTCGCGCACGCCCCGCGCACCGCCCGGGTGCTCTCCGACGGCGGCGACACCACCGACCGGCGGTTCATCCGCTCCGAGCTGATGCGCACCGCACGGACCACCGTCGACCGCGTCCAGCACCTCGCCGACGTCCGCCGCCGGCGCCTCGGCCCGCAGACCCGGCCGGCCCCGCAGGCCCGGCAACTCCCGCCGCAGCAGCCCCGGCCGCACCAGGCGCCCGCCCCGCACCAGCCCATCACCCAACAGGCCGTACCCTCGCAGCAGATGACGCAGCAACAGATGACGCCACCGCAGGCCACACCGCCCGCAGCCCCGTTCGCGCCGCCGCCCCCGCCGTACCAGCAGCCGCCGCACGGGCAACAGCCGTTCGCCGCCGGGCCGGTGGGCGGACGGACGCCCCAGCCGTACCCGCCCCAGCCGCACCCTCCGCAGCCGCACCCTCCGCAGCCGTACCCGCCGCAGGACCGGCCCCAGCAGCCCCACCCGCCGCAGGCGTACCCGCCGCAGCCCGGGCCCGTTGCGCCGCCGCAGCAGCAGGTGCACCGGCCGCAGCCCGGCGGGCAGTTCACCGGGGAGTGGCCGATCCGGGTGGACAGCCCGCCGCAGATCTCGTACACCGCGCCGTACATCGCGCCGCCCGTGGTGCCGCAGCCGCCCGCGCCCGCGCCGTTCCCCGCGCCGTTCCCCGCGCCGTTCCCCGGACAGGACGACGGGCCCGCCGACGGGACGGGGGAGGTGCACCGTGCGCGCTAACCCGTACCAGGGGCCGCCGCCGCCCGGCCCGTACGTCAACGGGCAGGTGGTGTACGGCGGTTCGCCGGACGCCGCCGGCCTGCCGTGGGCCGCGCCGGTGATGCCCGCCCCCGCCCCCGCCGGCCCGGTGGCGCCCGTGCCCGCCGCCGTACCCGCGCCCATGCCCGCGCTCGCCGCCGCCGGCGCGGCGCCCGCGATGGACACCCAGGTCGCCCGGGAGCTGAAGCGCCAGGTCGCCGCCGAACTGCACCAGCAGCTGTCCCGGCTGAACGAGGCGTCCGGCACCGAGGCCGACCGCGCCACCCGCCGCCAGCGCGGCCGCGCCCTGATCGAGGAGGCCGTCGCCCGCTGGTCCGACGCCTACGCGCAGACCCACGGCATCCCGCCGACCCGCGACCAGGACCGGGCCCTCGCCGAAGCCGTCTACGACCTGCTGTTCCGCGCCGGACGCCTCCAGCCCTACCTGGACGACCCGGAGATCGAGAACATCCTGATCAACGGCTGCGACGACGTCTGGGTCTCCCGCGTCCACCAGCCGCTGCGGCAGGTCCCGCCGGTCGCCGACTCCGACGAGGAACTGATCGAACTCCTCCAGGACCTCGCCCGCCAGCACGGCGGCGGCGAACGCAGCCTCTCCACCGCCAGCCCGATGCTCGCGCTGCGTCTGGAGGGCGGCATGCGCCTGCAGGCGATGACCGAAGTCACCCCCCGCCCGTACGTGGCGATCCGCCGCCACCGGGTGGCCAGCGCCAACCTCCGCGACCTCGTCCAACTCGGCACCGTGGACACCACCTTGGCCGCGTTCCTGGCCGCCGCCATCCGGGCCCGGAAGAACGTCATGATCACCGGCACCCAGGGCGTCGGCAAGACCAGCCTGCTGCGCGCGATGGCCGCCGAGATCCCCCCGGACGAGCGGATCGGCACCCTGGAGTCCGAGTTCGAACTGTGGCTGCACACCCTCGGCCACCTGCGCCAGGTCGTGCCCATGGAAGCCCGCGAGGGCAACGGCGAACGCGTCGACGGCCGCCTCGCCGGAGAGCTGACCATCGGCGAACTCATCCCCGCCGCACTGCGCATGACGCTGTCGCGGATCATCGTCGGCGAAGTCCGCTCCGGCGAGGTCGTGCCGATGCTGCGCGTCATGACCAACGGCGAGGGCGGCTCCATGTGCACCCTGCACGCCCGCGGCCCGCACATGGTCGTCGACCGGATCGCCGAACTCTGCCTGGAGTACGGCTCCCACATGACCGACAGCCTGGCCTACCGGCTCACCGCCAACGCCATCGACTTCATCGTGCACGTCACCATGGTCGACGAGACCGCCGTCGGCGGCCGCCGCCACCGCTTCGTCTCGCACGTCCTGGAAGTCGCCGGCCTCGGCGAATCCGGACGGCCCGCGATGAACACCGTCTTCGGGCCGCGCCCGGAACTCGGCGAGGTACGGGCCGTCCCCGTCACCCCGCCGCACAGCCTGGACGACCTGCGCCGGGCCGGCTTCGACGCAGGACTGCTCGCCTCCCCCTACGGGACCTGGGGCGCGCCGCTCAACCTGCGGATCGGGGGGATGCGCTGATGCTCCTGTACGTCCTGTGCGGACTGCTCGTCGCCGGCGGACTGGTGGCCCTGGCCACCGGCCTCGTCGGACGGCGCGACGACCCCGAGGAACAGGCCAACCCGCTCGAAGGGCGCCTGCACACCCTCTGGTACGGCGCGCCCGGCACCGCCTCGCCCGGCATGGCCCGACTGCGCCGCGTCCAACTCGCACTCGCCCTGCTCGGCGGCCCCGCCGGCTGGCTGTTCACCGGCATCCCCCTGGTCGCCCTGCTGGTGCCCGCCGCCGTCTTCGGCCTGCCCTGGCTGTTCGACGCCACCCGCTCCGACACCCGCCGGATCGAACGCCTCGAAGCCCTCGCCGAATGGACCCAGCGCCTCGCCGACGTGCTGCTGCTCGGCGTCGGCCTCAACCAGGCCATCGTGACCAGCCGCCGCACCGCACCCGCCGCCCTGGAGACCGAGATCGCCGACCTCGCCGCCCGCCTGCAGGCCCGCTGGCGCCCGGAGGACGCCCTGCGCGCCTTCGCCGACCAACTCGCCGACGCCACCGCCGACAAGGTGCTCGCCGCCCTGCTGCTGCGGGCCGGCGACAGCGGCCCCGGCCTGGCCCGGGCGCTCGCCGACATGGCCGAGTCCGTCCGCGAGGAGGTCCGCCAGCGCCGCACCATCGAAGCCGACCGGGCCAAGCACCGCACCACCATCCGCTGGATGGTCGGCATCATCCTGCTGGTGATCGTCCTCGGCTCGTTCAACTCCCGCTACACCGCGCCCTACACCACCGGCATCGGCCAACTCGTGCTCGGCGTCGTCGCGGTGGCGTTCGTGCTGGTGATCGTCTGGATGCGCTCGCTGGCCTCCTACACCCCGCTGCCGCGCATCCTCGAACAGGACCGGCGCTCCAAGGCCGGCCGGATGCCCGGACAGCGCACCGGCGAGGAGAACACCGCCGGGAGCGCCGCCGGCGACGACACCGACCCGCTGGTCAAGGGGGCCCGATGATCTCGCCCTGGGCCGTCCTCGCGGGCGCCGCCGCAGCCGGCGGCCTCGCCCTGCTGCTCGCCGAACTCCGCCCCGCCCCACCCGACCTGGGCCAGGCCCTGGACCGGCTGCACCGCACCCCCGAACCCCGCCGGGCCACCGCCGACGACCCCGCCGACCCCTGGTACGACCGGGTCGGCGAACGCTCCATGCGGCTGCCCGGCGTCCGCATCCCGCAGCAGGAACTCGCCCTGATCGGCCGCAGCCCCGCCCGGTTCATGGCCCACAAGGTGCTGTTCGCCGTCCTCGGACTCGCCCTGCCCAGCTGGTTCGCCGCCCTCGCCACGCTGTTCGGCGACGGACTGCCGCTCGCCGTCCCCGTGCTCGTCGGACCACTGCTCGGCGCCCTGCTCTGGTTCGTCCCCGACGGCATCGTCAGCGGCGAGGCCAAGGAGGCCCGCACCGAATACCTGCACGGCATCGCCGCCTACCTGGAACTCGTCGCCCTGGAACGTGCCGCCGACTGCGGACCCGCCGAAGCCCTCCGCCGCGCCGCCGCCGCCGGCCGCGGCACCGTCTTCCGGCGGATCCGCGACGCCCTGGAACGCGCCGCCACCGACCGGCTCCCGCCCTGGGACGGACTCGACACCCTCGCCCAGGAGCTGGGCCTCACCCCGCTCCAGGACGTCGCCGACATCATGCGGATCTCCGGCGTCGACGGCGCCGCCGTCTACGACACCCTGCGCGCCCGCGCCAAGAGCCTGCGCAGCGAACTGCTCTCCGAGGAACTCGCCAAGGCCAACACCGACAGCGAACGGATGGTCGCCCCCGGCTCCGCCCTCACCCTGCTGATGACGGTCCTCATCGTCTTCCCCGCGCTCTACCAGATGCTGACCGTCCAATGACCCCGCCGACCCGCCGACCCCGCCGGAACCGTCCCCCTTTCCCCGCACCGGAGAGCACACCATGAACCGAATCCGCGCCCTGGCCACGGCAGTTCTGCTGCCGCTGCTGTTCCCCGTCCACCTGCTGCGCCCCGTCCTGGAGTTCCGCCTGGTCAAGCTGCGCGCCGCCCGGGCCTCCGGCGACCGCGGCGCGATCAGCATCGAACTCGCGCTCGCCGTCATCGTGCTGGTCGCCATCGCCGGCGCCGTGGTCTACGCGATCACCCAGCTCGGCACCAACGTCAAGAACAAGATCCCGCAGAACGTCCCGGACGGGGGCCAGGCGCCGTGACCCCCCGCCCGCCCCGACCCGTCGCCCTCCGCGCCCTGACGGCCCGGCAGTTCCGCGGACGGACGCTCGACGCGGGAGCGATGGCGATCAGCCTCGCCATCGTCTTCCCCGCCGTGCTGTTCGTCATCCTCCTGGTCGTGCAGGCCGGACTCTGGTGGTACGCCGACCAGGCCGCCCTGACCGCCGCCCGGGAGGGCGTGGACGCCGGACGCGTCAACGGCGCGCACGCGGACGACGGGCCGAGGCGGGCCCAGGACTTCACCGACCGGCTCGGCGACCTCGCCCGGCTGGAGGGCATCCAGGCCGACAGCGGCGACCCCGAGCTGTACCGGATGTCCGTCACCGTCCACCCGGCGTCCGTCCTTCCCTTCTTCGACCGGCTGACGCTCACCAAGACCGCCAGCGCGCCCCGGGAGAAGTTCGTACCGCAGGGGCAGCCGTGAACCTCCACGACGACCGCGGGTCGTTCGCGATCGAGGCCGCGATACTCGTGCCCGTGGTGCTCGCCTTCGCGCTGATGGCGGTCGCCGCCGGGCGCGTGCAGAGCACCGGCGCGGTGGTGGACGCCGCCGCCCGCTCCGGCGCACGCGCCGCCTCGCTGGCCCGCACCCCCGAGGGCGCCCGGCAGGCAGCCGCCGACGCCGTTCAACAAGCTCTCGAGGACCGGGGCGTACAGTGCGCGACCGAGCCCGTCGGAGAGCCCCAGTACGGCATCCTGAGGACCGACGGCGATCCGCTCACCACCATCACCGTCCAGGTCTCCTGCACCGTCTCCTTCGGCGACCTGATGGAACTGGACGGCCTGCCCGGCCACAAGACGCTCACCGGTACATTCACCTCCGTGGTGGACCGCTATCGGGGAAACTGACCGCACGTCACCACCGGAGGGGGGAAGGGACTGTGAACGAACAAGGCGTGAACTGCCGTGACCGGGGCAGCATTTCGGTCATGGTCGCCGTCACCGCCGTCAGCCTGGTGGCCGTGGTCGGCCTGGTCCTCGACTGCGGCGGCCGGCTGCGTGCCGTCGAACGGGCCGACGCACTCGCCCAGGAGGCGGCCCGGGCCGGCGGCCAGCAACTCGACATCGACGCGCTGCGGGCCGGCCGGGGCTACCGCTTCGACCGCGCCGCCGCCGAACGCGCCGCCACCGGGTACCTGCGCAGCCACGGCATCAAGGGCGCCATCGGCTTCCCGAACCAGGGCGACCTGCAGACCTTCAGCGTCACCGTCGAAACGGACTACCCGACCGCGCTGCTCGGCCTGGTCGGCATCACCACTCTCCCCGTGCAGGGCCACGGCAAGGCCACCCTGGTACACGGCATCACGGAAGGGACGACCGGCTGATGGCCGCGCGCGGAGCCGACGACCAGCACCGCAAGGGCCGCCAGGGGCGGCGACCGCACCCCGGCGGCAACCCGCCCGCCCACCTGCGCCCCGCCCGACGACGGCGGGGCGCGGGCGGATCGGTCCTCGCCGCGCTCGGCTCACTGCTGACGCTGGCCGTCCTGCTGGTCGGCGTGCCCGTCCTGCTCGGCTACGGCACCGCGACCGTCGCCGCGATGGGCAACCCGCTGGGCCGCGGCCTGGTCGAGGCGCTCACCAGCCCCGACGACGGCAGCCTGTTCCTGTGGCTGCTGGTCGCCGTCGGCTGGCTCGGCTGGCTGTGCTTCCTGATCTCCGTCCTGATCGAGATCCCCGCCCAGCTGCGCGGCCGGGTCGCCCGCCGGCTGCCCGCGTTCGGCTGGAGCCAGCGGATCGCCGCCGGCCTGGTCGGCTCCGTGCTCGCCCTCCTCCCGGTCGCCGGCTCGGCCTTCGCCGCCACCCCCGAACTCGCCGAACGCCCCGCCGCCGTCGCCCAGTTGACGGCCTCCCCGGCGCTCGCCGCACTGCCCGCCGCCGCCCCGGCCGCCGCACCCGCCGCCGACCCGCAGCAGCCCACGTACACGGTGCGCGACTCCCGGCCCGCCGACAGCCTCTGGTCCATCGCCGAACGCCAACTCGGCGCCGGCGAACGCTGGACGGAGATCGCCAAGCTCAACGCCGGCCGCCCGATGGACGACTCCGGCACCCGCTTCGACGCCGACCGGCCGATCCAGCCCGGCTGGCAGCTGCTGATGCCCGGCGACGCCAAGCCCGACCCGGCCGGCGGCGGCGGTGGCGGCGCGGCCGCCGGCGGGAACGCGGCGCCCGGCGGGGGCACCCAGAGCGCGGCCGTCCCCCCGGCCGGGCTCGCCGCGCCCGCCCACGGCACCGTCACCGTGCACTCCGGCGACTCGCTGTCCGGCATCGCGCAGCGGGAGTTGGGCGACGGGGACCGCTGGCCCGAGCTCTTCGAGGCCAACAAGGGCGTCACCGCGCCCGACGGCGAGAAGCTCACCGACCCGGACGTGCTCGCCACCGGCATGGTGCTCACCGTGCCCGGCGCCCAGCAGCCCGCCGGGCAGCAGCAGCCCGCGCCGCAGTCGTCCGGGGCGCAGTCCTCGGGGCCGCAGTCGTCCGGGCCGCAGCAGGTCGTTCCGCGCAGCCACGCGCCCGAGAGGCCGGAGCCTGGCGACCAGCCCGCACCGGTGCAGACGCCCGCTGCCGAGACGCCCGCGCCGTCCGAGACGCCCTCGCAGGCCCCTGCGCAGACGCCCGCCGCGTCGCAGGGCGCGTCGCAGGGGGCGTCGCAGGGCGCCGAGACGCCCGCGCCGGCCGGGGAGACGCCCGCGCCGCAGGACAGCGCCCCCGCCGCCAACCTGCCCGCCGTCCGCGACCACCAGCAGGCGCAGCACGGCGACGACTACACCGTCCCGCTGGCCGTCTCCACCGTCGGCGTGCTGATGGCCGCCGCCCTGATCAGCCTGGTCGCCCGCCGCCGCACCGACCAGCAGCGCGCCCGCCGCCCCCGGCACCGGATCGCCCTGCCGTCCGCCCCCGCCGGCCGCTTCGAGGCCGAACTGAAGGCCCGCCAGGACGACGACGGCCTCGACCTGCTCAACCGCGCGCTGCGCACCCTCGGCCGCAACACCGTCCGCGGCGACAAGCGGCTGCCCGCCCTGGTCGCCGCCCGGATCACCACCGCCGGCACCGTCGAACTGCACCTCGCCGCCCCCGCCGTGCCGATCGCCCCGTTCCGGGCCGCGCACGCCCCCAACGTGTGGTGGTGCCCCGACGACTCCAACGAGCTGCTGTCCGCCGGCCAGGCCGCCAAGTACAGCGCCCCCTACCCGGCGCTGGTCACCCTCGGCAACAGCCCCGACGGGTCCACCGTCCTCGCCGACCTGGAGACCGTCCGCCTGGTCCACCTCTCCGGCCACCCCGACGACGCCGACGACGTGCTGCGCACCCTCGCCGTCGAACTCGCCCACAGTCCGCTCGCCGACCGCCTCCACCTGCACCTGGTCGGCATCGCCACCGACCTGCCCGCCGCCGGCCCCGCCACCGACCGGGTCCACCACCACGCCACCCTGGAGGCCGCGCTCGCCGCCCTCGGCCCGCGCACCGCCAAGGCCCGCGCCACCCTGGTCGCCGCCGAGGCCGGCAGCCCCCGGGAGGCCCGCAGCCGGGGCAGCGCCGACGAAGCCTGGGTGCCGGAGATCGTGCTCTCCGCGCAGCCGCCCGCCGGCGGCATCCCCGCCGAACTCGGCCGCCTGCTCGACGGACGCCCCCGCACCTGCCTGGCCGTGCTCACCCGCGCCCCCGAACGCGGCGCCGGCCCCGTCGCACGCTGGACGTTGCCCGCCACCGGCCAGTCCACGCTGCCCGGCCTGCACCTGAGCGTCGAACTCCAGCGCCTCAGCCGCGAACAGTACGACCAGCTCGGCGAACTCGTCCGCGCCTCCGGCGACTTCACCCAGCACCCGGCCCCCGAGTGGACCCTCGACGGCCCGCACAACGGCCCCGAGGACGAGGCCGAGATCCCGCTGCCCGCCGTCCCCGCGCTGGCCACCGTCGGCGCGGCGATCGCCGCCCACCCCGGGGCGTTCGGCTTCGACGCCGGATCGGGCGGGGCGTCCGGGTTCGCCTCCGAGTTCGCGTCCGACCTCGCGTCCGACCTCGCCTCCGAGCGGGTGGACACCGGTCTGGACGCGCGGCTGATCGCGCTGCTCGGCGGGCCCGGCGGGGCGGCCGCCGGCTCCGACACGCCCGTGCCGCTGTCGCTGGCCAAGCCCGGCGCCGCCTTCGCCGCTCCCGTCGAGGGCGACCCCGGCGCGCCGCGCGTGCTGGCCCGCGTCGTGCCCACCGGCAGCAGCCCGTTCGCCGGGCTGGTCCCCACCGCGCCCACCAACCCGTACGCCGTCACGCCCGTCACCCCCGTCCCGCCGGCGGAGACCGGACCGCCCGCGCCGCCCGCGCCGGAGGCCTCGCCCGCCGCGCCCCGGCACGCCGCCAACGGCCAGGCCCGCAAGGCCACCACCCCGCCGCACGGCACGCCCGTCGACCCGCGCCTCGGCGCGACGTACCCCGTCGCTCCCGTTGCTCCGGTGGAGCACGACCCGGACGAGGCCGACACCGCCGAGATCCCGCCGGTGCGGACCGAGCCGGAACTGCCGCAGCAGGAGCCGCAGTCGGAGCCGTCGTACGAGCCGTCGCAGGAGCTGTCGCCGGCCCCGGAGTCGGCGGCGGAACCGGTCGCCGAACCGGTCGCCGAGCCGGTGGCCGGGACCACGCAGTACGGGCAGGGCACGCAGTACTTCGAGCTCCCGCCCGTGGAGGCCGCCCCGGAACCGAACCTCGACAACTCCCGGCAGTACGTCGAACTGCCGCCCGTCGAGCCCGCCCCCGCCCCGTTCGTCCCGGCCCAACTCCCGCCCGCCGCACCGGTGGTGCCCGAGCCTGCGCCGATCCACGACCAGGCCGAGGCCCTCGACCCGCACGCCGTGAGCGCCAGCGCCCGGCCCTCCGCCCGGCCCGGAAGCACCCCCGCGCGGACGGACAGCGACGACCTGCTGGCGATCCTCCGCTCCCCGGAGGCCCACCACCTGCGCTCTGCGCCGCGGATCCGGCTGCTCGGCCCGGTGGACGTCCTCGGCGTCGCCGGGCACATCGACCCCGCCGCCCGCCCCCGGCTGACCGAGCTCGCCGCCTACCTGGCGCTGCGCCCCGCCTCCGAGCACTCGGTGATCGACCGGGACATCCACCCCGGCGCCGCCCACCTCGACCCGAAGGCCACCGTCGAGCGCCTCGCCGAGCCGCTCCCCGTCAAACTCGCCGCCCTGGCCACCTGGTTGGGCACCTCCCCGGAGGGCCGCGACTACCTGGCCGCCGAACCCGCCGAGACCTACAGCCTGGCCCCGACGGTCGGCTGCGACTGGGACGAGTTCCGCAGCCTCTACCGGCGCGGCATGCGCTCCACCTCCACCACCGCCGACGCGGCCCTCGCCCACGCCCTCGCCCTGGTCCGCGGCGCCCCGTTCGCCGAGGCCCCCGGCGGCGCCTTCGCCTGGGCCGAGGCCGAACGCCAGGACATGCTGGCCGCGATCGTCGACACCGCCCACGAACTCGCCGCCCGCCGCCTCCAGTACGGCGACCACCGCACCGCCGAGGCCGCCATCTTCCGCGCCCTCGCCGTCGCCCCCGACGTCGAACTCCTGCACCGCGACCTGTTCTACGCGTACGCCTCCGCCGGCGCCCGCGACCAACTCGTCCGCGCCGTCAACCGCCTCGACGCCCTCAGCCGCCGCACCGGCCGCGACCTCGACCCCGACACCGTCGCCCTCCTCCGCGACCTCCTCACCGGAGGCTGACGGACACCTCGCCGGCAGGGCTCACGATTCGGTGGGCACTGTCGGCGGATCACGATCCCACCCCGGGACGGTTCACGCTCGCCGCCGGGCCGGCCGGCGGCTCATGAGCGTCGTCATCGACCACGGCACCATCTGCTCATGCATGGCGGGCAGCGAATCGTCCCGTCCTCGCGTGATCGCCAATGAAAGAGCAACCGATGCCACCGACTTTCCTGTTCGACCTTGACGGCCTTTTGATCGACTCCGAGCCGATCTGGGACGCGGCAAAGCGTGAAGTGTTCGGTCCGCTCGGTCTGCACCTCACGACGGAGATGCAGGCGGCGACGCGCGGGCTGCGGCAGAGGGACATGGTGGCCTACTGGTTCGAGCGGGCCACCCTTCAGGCCGACCCCGACGACGTCGAGCAGCAGATCGTGGCCGCCGTGTGCCGTGGGCTGGCGGGAGTGGCGCTGAAACCCGGCGCCGAGCACGCCGTCGCGGCGTGCGCGCGTGCATCGAGGGCGATGGCCGTCGTGTCGTCTTCGCCGGAGTCGGTGATTCGGCATGCGCTCGCGAGCACCGGCCTTGACCGATCTTTTGATGCCGTGTTCTCGGCCGAGGACGACGAACACGGCAAGCCCCACCCGGGCGCCTATCTCCGCGCCGCCGCCGCCCTCGGCGCGTCACCCGACGAATGCATTGTGTTCGAGGACTCGCTCAACGGCGTCCTCGCCGGTGTGTCAGCCCAGATGACGGTCGTCGCCGTTCCCGAGGCCGCTGATCGCTGCGATCCGCGCTTTGCGATTGCCACTCTGGTACTGGAGTCCCTCAAGGATCTCGATACCTCTGTACTCGGCGCGTAGGTGTCCAGGGAGAGCCGGAACACCACGTCCTCACCGGTTCCCGGCGGACGCCTGGGCAATCCACAGCCGAGAACTGCTGCGGCGCCCGGTGGCGACGACGCCGAGGCCGATCCGGGAGCATCCGGCCATGCAGTTGACCGCTGATGGGGCCACGCCCGTCCCACCGCCCGGTCCTGCTGGACGAGTTCGAGACCGACGACGGCTACGCCTTCGTCCCGTGCCGCCCGCTGTTCCTGGCCGCCGGGGAGCGCGTCGAACTGACCGGCGACCGGGCGGAGATCGTCCGATCCGACGGCTCCCGGCGGGCGGTGGAAGGGTCTTGGGAGACTCGGTGCGGGTCGGGCGTCAGGAGACGTTGAGGGACAGGTCGTCGAGGACGAACGAGGTCTGCTTCTGGTAGTCCTCGGCGCCGGTGAAGGTCAGCGTCACGCTCTGGCCCGCGTAGGCGGACAGGTCGACGGTGTGCTGGGTGTAGCCGGTGTTGTGGTCGAGGTTGGAGTGGGTGGCGACGGTGGTGCCGTTGGCGGTGACGGTGAGCTTGTCGTAGGCGGTGGTGGTGCTGGTCTCGGCGGTGTCGACGTGCAGCCAGTAGCCGAGGCTCGCGGTGCAGCCGGCCGGGACGGTGACGGTCTGGCTGAGGGTCTCGGTGTGGGCGGTGCCGTAGCCGTCCAGCCAGACGTCCCAACTGCCGCTCCGGGCGGGCTCGGTGGAGGCGCTGTTGAGGGTTCCGGCGGTGCCCGTCCAGGGGCTGGGGGTGCCGGTCTCGAAGCCGGGGTTGCCGAGCAGCTGGGCGGCCGTGCAGGTGCCGGTGGGCGGCGGGGTGGTGCCGCCGTTGCTCGGGACGCGGTTGAAGTCGGCCGTGAAGGTGGACTCGATGCCGGAGATCACGGCCGGGTCGGAGATGATCAGGCCGAGTTCGCGGTTGTGGTTGAGCGAGTTGTCGGAGAAGTTCTCCGACCCGGCGAACACCTTGGCCGTGGACGTGCCGTAGTCCGCGACGATCGCCTTCGCGTGCACGTAGAACCCGGTGCTGCTGGTGTACGTGGTGACCTTCCCGCCCGCCGCGGTGACCTGGTTGAACTGCGCGGTGTACTTCGCGGAGGTGTCCTCGGCGACCACCCGCACCGTCACGCCGCGCTGCTCGGCGGCGACGATCGCGTTGACCAGCGCGGTGTCGCCGAACTCCTCCTCCTGGACGTCCAGGCTGTGCTGCGCGCCGTTGATCAGCGCCAGCAGCCGGCTCTGCGAGTCGGTGGGCGACCACACCAGGTCGGTGCCGTCGGACGGGGTGATCGCGGTGTGCGCGTAGTCCGCGTCGAAGACCTGCTCGATCGCGGCGACGTCCGCCGGGTCGGTGTCCAGGACGCCGTAGTCGCGGGAGGTGGAGTAGTAGGTGGTGTCGAAGTTGCCGGTGGAGATGTACGACCTGGCGCCGTCCACCGTGATGGTCTTCTGGTGGGTGTAGGTGAACGAGGAGGAGGAGTAGACCACGCTCACCCCGCCCGCGGTCAGCGCGTTGTACGCGGCGCTGTTGACCGAGCTGTGGTTGGGGTCGAGCACCACCCGGACGTTCACGCCCGCCTTCTGACGGTTCACCAGGGCGGTGGTGAGGGTGGTGTCGCGCAGCTCGTAGATGGTGACGTCGACCGACTTGGTGGCGGAGGCGACCAGGCCGTAGATCGCGTTCTCGCCCTGGTCCGGGAGGATGACCAGCGTGTACGGGCTGGTCGCGGCGTGCCCGGCGGCGACCGGGGTCAGCACGGTGGCGGCGGCGGTGGCACCGGCGGCGAGGGTGCGCAGCAGGCGGCGGGTGAGGCTCATGGCAGGCTCCAGCTGTTCGGTGCACGTACGGAAGTGACGCGCGTAGCGCCGCCCAGTAAGGCATGCCCTGACGGCCGATCAGAAGAGCTTGAACATGTCATGGCGCTGAACAGGAATACTTTTACCGGAGCCCGGACAACCGTTGACCGGACGCGGCCCCCCGAGACCGCCGCCCCGCCGCCCCGCCGGCCCGAAGCCCCGCCGGCTCACGGCTTCCGGTCGGCGGCGGCCTCCAGCGCCGCGAGGTCGAGCCTGGTCATGTCGAGCATCGCGGTCGTCGCCCGGCGGGCCCGCTCCGGGTCCGGGTCGTTCAGCAGTTCCAGCATCCGGCGCGGCACGATCTGCCAGGACAGGCCGAAGCGGTCCTTCAGCCAGCCGCACTGCCCGGGCTGACCGCCGTCCGCCGTCAGCAGCTCCCAGTAGCGGTCGACCTCGGCCTGGTCGTCGCAGTCCACCTGGAGCGAGACCGCCTCGTTGAAGGTGAACACCGGCCCGCCGTTGAGCGCCCGGTACCGCTGCCCGAACAGTTCGAACTCCACCAGCATCACGCTGCCCGCCTCGCCCGGGCCGGCCTCCGAGTACCGCTTGACGTCGGTCACCCGGCCGTCCCGGAACACCGAGAGGTACAACGCGACGGCCTGCTCGGCCTGGTGGTCGAACCACAGGAACGTGGTGATCTTCTGGCTCATCGGGAGAACGCCTTCCGCCGCTGTCGTGCCGTGCCGTGCCCGGGTTGTATCGCCCCGACGCTAGCCCGGGCGGGGCGGTGCGCCCGGGCGGCGCTCCGGCGGTGCGGCAGGTCGGGGGACGGCGGCGGCCGCAGGGCGTTCGGGCGAGTGCTCGGCCGGGTGCTCGGCCGAGTGTTCAGTCGAGGGCCGACAGGGCTTCGCGCAGCGGGCCGTAGCCGTCGGACGGGTCGGTGCGGTCGCGCAGGCAGCGGTGGACGGCGGCGGTCAGCTCCAGTCGGGGGCCGATCCGGCGGCCGATCCGGGCCACCGACAGCTCGGGACGGGTCTCGGCGTCGACGTCGTTGTTGCAGCGCAGCGGGATCCAGCGGGCGCCCCGGGCGCGGCAGGCGGTCTCGCCGAGGTACCAGAGCGCGCAGTCGAAGACCGGGTCCTCGAACAGGCGGATCGCGTTCGGGAGATGGGCGATCCGGTACCGTTCCACGGCCGCCATGTGGTCCAGTCGGTCGCCCAGGCCGAGAGTGTCGATGCGCTGCCGCAGCACGTCCTCCAGCAGCCCCAACGACCGTTCGGAGAAGTCGAGTCGGCCGTCCAGCCCGGTGGCCCGCGCCCACAGCCCGAACGCCTCCTCCCGGGTGGCCAGCCAGTGCGCGAGGTCCTGTCCGGGGCGGCCGGGGTCGAGCGGGCCGGGGCCGCCGGGCAGGGGGCGGCTGCCCGGGTTCTGCGCGGGACGGCCGGCGGCCAGGGCCAGCGCCCGGTCCACCACCGAGTCCCAGTACGCGTAGCCCTCCAGGGTCTCCAGCAGGCGGCCGGCCGCCGCCGGATCGGCCACCGCGACCACCATGCCGAGCGCGTTGCACATCGGGAAGTCGTCCTCGCACAACTCCTCCGCCTCGGCCAGTTCCTCCGCCTCCTCCTCGTCCAGCACCTCCTTCGGCAGGCGCAGCAGCGGCTGGATCCGGTCGGGCGCGTGGGGCTGCGGCTCGGGCGAACAGTGCCACAGCGCACCGTAGTTGCGGACGTGCACCTCGCCGAAGTACCACGTCGCCGCGGTCAGGAACGGCTCGTCCCGTGCCGCGTCCGCCCGCTCCCAGTCGGGGTGGCGGCCGCGGACCGCCTGCTCCAGGCGGGGGAGCGATCCGGTGGTGAAGTCCCAACCGCCGCCGGTGAGTTCGGCCCAGGCGGGAAACCCGTCCCGCCCGAGCGCCAGCCACTCGTTCAGCCGGGGGTTGTCGAGCCATTCGGGGTCGTCGATGCTGGTCATGACCGCCGAGCATAGGACCGCCCGCCGACAAGAAGGATGCTGACGAGACGTCAACTGCCTTGTGCGAAAAGAACGGTGAGCCTCGGCATCCGGGACGCGGCCTGCTCGGGCGTCCACGGTTCGCCGACCGCTTCGGCGTTCACCGGGCTGTCGTGGCCCTCGGCGAGCAGCGCCTCCTCCAGACCGTCCTCGTCGCCGGTGATCTCCTCCCAGGCGGAGGCGGCGCAGTAGTCGAGCTCCTCCCAGTCGGGCACCATGCGCTCGTCCAGCGCGGCCAGGCGGTGGAACTCGGGGTGGTCGGCGAGCGCGTCCGGGTCGTCGACGGCCAGGCGGAGGGCGTCCCGGCCGAGACCGACCAGCCAGGAGTGGAAGTACCAGAGCGTGTCGTCGCTGACGAAGCCCGGCCCGACCAGCTTCGCCAGCGCGACCGTCGCCATGGTGTCCAGCGGCGCCCGCACCTCCTCCAGACGCAGCTGGAACGCGCGCACCTCGTCCAGCGGGAGCTGAGCCAGGCGTTCGGTGAGCAGCTCGGTGCGCCGGCCGGACGGGGTGGTGGGCGCGGTGGCCTCCACCAGCTCCCAGAAGTCGTTCAGGTTCATGCCCGTCATGCTCGCACGGCACGGCGACAGGCCGGCCGCCCTTGACCTCAAGGGCGCTTGAACTCGCAGGATGGGCGGGCGGCCGGAACGACCGGCCCGGTGAGCGGTGGAGGCATGATGCGAGCGGTGTGGCTGCGGGAGTTCGGCGGGCCGGAGGTGCTGGTGCCGGGCGAGGCCCCGGACCCGGTGGCGGGGGAGGGGCAGGTGCTGATCGACGTCGCGCACGCCAACCTGACGTTCGTCGAGACGCAGTTCCGCGCCACCGGCCTCGGGCCGTTCACCGCCGCGCTGCCGATGATCCCCGGCAACGGCGTCGGCGGCACCGTCGCCGTCGTCGGCCCCGGCGTCGACCCGGCACTCCTCGGACGGCGCGTCATCTCCTCCACCGGCGGCAGCGGCGGCTACGCGGAACGCGCCGCCGTCCCCGCCGCCGGCCTCCACCTCGTCCCCGACGGCCTCGCCCTGGACGCCGCGACCGCGCTGCTCGCCGACGGCCGCACCGCCCGCCTGCTGCTGGAGACCGTCGCGCCCGCCCCCGGCGCCCGCGTCCTGATCCTGGCGGCGGCCGGCGGTGTCGGGACCCTCCTCGTCCAACTCGCCGTCCAGGCAGGCCTGCACGTCGTCGCCGCGGCCGGCGGGCCCGCCAAAATCGCCCTCGCCGCCGAACTCGGCGCCGCCGAGACCCTCGACTACCTGCACCCCGACTGGACCGCCGGAACCGCCCCCGTCGACCTCCTCCTCGACGGCGTCGGCGGCGCCCTCGGCCGCACCGCCGCCACCCTGCTCCGCCCCGCCGGCCACCTCCTCAACTACGGCCTCGCAGGCGGCAGTTGGACCAACATCCCGCAGCACGAGATCGACGCCCGCCGGCTCACCGTCCACACCCTGCGCCCCACCCCCGACACCGTCCACGCCGCCACCGCCCACGTCCTCGCCGAAGCCGCCGCCCACCGCCTGCGCCCCGTCATCGGCCGCCGCTTCCCCCTCGCGCACGCCGCCGCCGCCCACCGCGCCATCGAATCCCGCGCCACCCTCGGCAAGACCCTCCTGGACGTCCACCCCGCGAACTGACGGATGGCAGACGACGCACCCCTGTGCGCACGCCAGGGTGTCCGCCGCCGTGCCGGGGAGCGAGGCCGTCTACGCACTCAAGGCGGTTGGAGTCTGAACTCCCCTCGTGGGCAGTCCACTTGTGGGACTCTGGCCTGACCTGAAATCCCACGCCTTGGGGGCGCAGTGAGTCGAGCACTGGGGTCAGTGGATGTCGGCCTGATCTTCAGCGATCCGGACGGCATGGAGGCCACCGAACGCGAGATGGAATCGCTGATCGAAGAACTCGATCAGCTTCCGCTGGTCCACCTGGAACACAGTCCGGCCCCGCCTGCCCCGCAAGGCACCCGGGCCGGTGACGCCACCGTCTACAGCTCCCTGGTCCTGGGTCTGGCGGGGGCGCCCGCCGTCCGGTCGCTGATCCTGCTGGTCCAGGACTGGCTGGCCCGCCGCACCTCGGGCACGGTCACGCTCCGGATCGGCGACGACGAGCTGGTCATGGAAGCCGGATCACCCGCCGACCGCCGGCGGATCGCCGAAGCCTTCCTGGCCCACCACGCCTCCACCGATCGCCCCGGGGGCTCCGATCGCTCCGGGGGCTCCGAGGGCTCCGATCGCTCCGGGGGCTCCGATGGCTAAGCGAGCCCTGATCCTGGCCACCGAGACCTATGACGACGACCGGTTCGCAGCCCTTCCCGGCGCGACCGCCGACGCCGAGCAGCTGCGCGACGTGCTGGGCGATCCTGCGGTCGGCGGGTTCGAGGTGAACGTCCTGCTCGAAGAAACCGCACGGGAGTGGAAGAAGGCGATCGAGCAGTTCTTCGCCGCCGCCACCGGCGCCGACACCCTGCTGCTGCACCTGTCCTGCCACGGCCGCAAGGACGGCCGGAACCGGCTCCACTTCGTCACCCACGACAGCGAGTACGGCGCGCTGGCCGCCACCTCGGTCAGCGCCGAGTTCGTCGCCGACTGCATGGAGCAGAGCCGAAGCCGGCGCACCATCCTGCTGCTCGACTGCTGCTACAGCGGAGCGTTCAACAAGGGCATGCGGACCCGGGGCGACCAGGAGGTCGAGCTCAACGAGACCTTCGAAGGCCGGGGCCGGATCGTCATCACCTCCTCCACCGCCCTCCAGCACAGCTACGAGACCGCGTACACGACCGACCTGGTCAGCCGAGTCGAAGGCGAGCCCTCGGTGTTCACCTCCGCGGTCGTGCACGGACTGCGGACCGGGGACGCGGACCTCGACGAGGACGGCGTCATCACCGCTGACGACCTGTACCGCTTCATCAGCCGCTGGGTACCCGAACGGGTACCTGACCAGACGCCGACGCTGAGTGTCGACTCCGCCGACGGCGGGCGCATCGAGTTGGCCCTCAACCCGCGCGCCGCAGAGACTGCCCTGCGCCGCGCACTCGCCGGCGCCGAACTGCCCCAGCCCGTTCACCAGTTGGCACTTGCCGAGGCCGACCGTCGGGCGAAGGAGTCGGAGGCGAGAGCCGCCGAGCTGAGCGAGCAGGTCAAGAAGGCGGAGGTGGAGACGGCCCAGCACAAGGGCGCCCGGGCCCGCAGCGCCCATGAGCTGTCGCGGATGCTCGGCGTGCTGTTCGGGATCGTCGGCGGGGCGATCGGCCTGTGGACGGCTTCGCTCTGGGTGAGCGGTTTTACCTTGCCGCACGGTGGCGGGAAGTTCTTCGCCCTGGCGATCTGCGGGGCTGTCCTCAACTTCTCCTTCGCCGTCGTGGTGACCGGGACGATCGGGCTGGCGGCTCTTGTGGCAGCGGGCCTGGGCAAATGGCTGGAGGAGGACGAGCCGTTCGCCCAGGACGTGCCGACCGGGCGGAAGGTCCTCGCGGGCCTCGCGATCGGCGGCGCAGTTGCGCTCCTGCTCGCCGTGTTCGCCGCCGAGGTCATCTGGCTGCTGCCCGCCGTTCTCCGTCTCGGGGCATGGGTCTCCGGCCTGGCCGGGCTTCCCGTCGGCTTCCCCTCCGGCTGGGGTGACGTGCTGGTCGCACTGTCCGGGAACGCCGGGCTGTTCGCGGCTTCGGCCGCGGCCCGTCCGCGCAGGCCCGACGACGAGGTCATCGAGGAGAGGGGACCCGGTTACATCAGGCGGGTCCGGCACAGGAAGATATGGGGTCCGTTTCGCGAGACGTACACCGAGACACGCGGTGGGGACTTCGACATCTTCTGACTCCGCCCGGCGGTGGACGGCCCGGTCACGGGAGGGCGCCGAGGAGACAGCGGTTTCCGTTCGCCGTCTTCCGCGTGCTCAGGTCGTCCTGGCCCATCTGCGTTCCCTCACCAGCCTGTGCCGGACGACAGGCCCGGCGCGTTCCACGTCGTCGGCCTGGTCATCACCGATTCGGGCCGCCTCTGCGTCGCCGACGCGGCCGGTGTCCTGGGAATCGATCTCGACGGGCAGCCGGAGGCCGACCCCGCCCGAGGTGCGGGCGGGGTCGGTCCGGGGTCACGGGGTGGTCAGGCCGAACCAGTACTCGAAGGTTTCGAGCGTGTTGTTGAAGGTGTTGAGCGGGGCGAGGGTGCCGCTGTCGACGGTGAGGTCGCCGTCGGCGGCGAGTTGGTCCGGGGTGGTGGCGCCGATGGCGAGGGCGTTGAGGCCGGCCCGGGTGACGGTGTAGAGGGCGTCGGCGGTGTCGGGCAGGACGCCGGGGGTGTAGACGAGGACGCCGTTGCGCAGCTGGACGGTGCACCGGTCGGGGTCGCCCGCGACGCCGCCGGTGACGGTGAAGCCGAGGGTGAGCGGCGAGTTCGCGGCCGCCGGGCCGTTGAGGCGGATGCCGAAGTAGTCGAAGAGCATGTCCATCTGCATGGCCGCCAGCACGGCCGGGGTGATGATCTGCGGGCTGGGCAGGTCGGGGCCGCTGTCGTCGGCGGGTCGGTGGCGCAGCTCGAACGCGGCGGCGAGGTAGAAGTTGCGCCACGGGCCGCTCTCGGCCTGGTAGCCGAGCTGCTCCAGGACGTCGGCCTCCAGTTCGCGGGCGTCGGTGTCGGTGGGGTCGGCGAAGACGGCGTGGCTGAGCAGTTCGGCCGCCCACCGGTAGTCCTCGGGGCCCTTGGCGTTCTCGAAGGTCTGCCGGGCCATGGCGACCACGTTGGCGGCGCCGCCCATCGCGTCGACGTAGCGGGGGCCGGCCTGCTCGGGCGGCAGGGTGTGCAGGTGGGCGGCGTTGCCGTCGTACCAGCCCAGGTAGCGCTGGTAGACCGCCTTGGTGTCGTGGCTGACGGTGCCGTAGTAGCCGCGGTTGTACCACTGCCCGGCCAGGCCGTCGGGGAGGTTGCCGTCGAGGTTCTCGGCGATCTCGGTCATCGTCAGGCCCTGGTTGGCCAGCCGCAGCGACTGGTCGTGCAGGTAGCGGTACAGGTCGGACTGGCTGGTGAGGAAGGAGGTGATCGCGGTGGGGTTCTCGGGGCTGTTCCAACGCGGCCAGAAGTGGCTGGCGAACAGCGTGTCGGAACGGTCCGCGAACCACTCGACGGACTGCCGCAGGTACTCCGACCAGGACTTGGCGTCCCGCACCTGGGCGCCGCGCAGGCTGTACAGGTTGTGCAGGGTCGGCGTGGCGTTCTCGGCCATGCAGACCGCCCGCACGTCGGGCAGGTAGAAGTTCATCTCCGCCGGGGCCTCGGTGCCCGGGGTGAGCTGGAACTCCATCCTCACCGGGCCGAACGGCACCGCTTTGCCCTGCACAGCGACGTCGGTGGTGACGGTGAACGTCGGCGCCAGCAGGCCCGAGGTGCCGTTGGAGTTGGTCTTGCCGAGCCCGGCGTCGACCTGCCCGTGCGCGGACTTCTCCAGCAGCGAGCCGTACATGAACTGGGCGCGGCGCTGCATCGCGTTGCCGGCGTAGACGTTCTCGCTCACCGCGTGCTCCAGGAACCCGTCCGGGGCGATGACGTCCACCCCGTCGGGCAGCACCCCGCCGTCGAACAGGCCGAGCACGCCGCCGTAGTGGTCGATGTGGGAGTGCGTGAAGAGCACCGCGCAGATCTCGCGGTTCGCCCCGCGGTGCTTGCGGTAGAGGCTCAGCGCCGCGGTCGCGCACTCCTCGCTGATCAGCGGGTCCACCACCACGATCCGCGGGTCGACCCCGGTGGGGTCCTCCAGGAAGGTGATGTTGGACAGGTCCATGCCGCGGACCTGGTAGACGGCGTTCGCGACCACCTCGAACAGGCCGGTGTTCATGTTCAGTTGGGCGTTGCGCCACAGGCTCGGGTTGACGGTGTCGGGCGCCGGCCCGGTCAGGAACGCGTACGGAGCCAGGCTCCAAGCCGCCTCCTTGCTACCGGACTTGTCCACGGTGAAGTCCGCGGGCAGAGCCTCGATCAGCCGGTCCGAGGCGAACGCCGCCTCCGGGTCCTGATCCGGCGGCGGGACGACGACCGTCGCGTTCAGGTCCGCCGTCAACGGCGTCGCGGGCTGGGGCTCACGAGGTGCAGAACCGGTCAAGGGTGCTTCCTTCCGTTCGGCCGGGCGGCTCCCGGCGCGGACCGAGGTGTCCGCGAACAGGCGCGCGGGCGATGACGCAGCGAAACCGGGCGGACGCGCTCCGTCATCGGTCGGTGGGCAGATCATGTCAGCACGAGATCCACCGCCACCAGGGCGACAACCAGCCAGTAGCACCGTCTCTCGCAGAGGGAACGCAGGTCACAGGCCTGATATATGACGAACCGTCGGATGCGAGGGCCGGCGAGCCTCCTGGCGCACGGGCCCTGCACGGCGGGCCGTCGCCGGAAATCGCTCGTGGGCGACGGAAGGCGCTGGCTAGCATCGCGCCATGTCAGACCGACTCACCTACCCGCCCAAGGCCCGCCCCGGCGACCGGGTCGCCGTGCTCTCGCCGTCCTTCGCCGGACCGGCGCTGTTCCCGCTGCCGTACGAGCTCGGACTGCGTCGCCTCTGCGAGGACTTCGGACTGGAACCCGTCGAGTACCCGACCACCCGCAAGCTCGAAGCGAGCCCCCAGGAGCGGGCCGCCGACCTGCATGCGGCGTTCACCGACCCGACCGTCAAGGCCGTGCTGGCCACCCTCGGCGGCGAGGACCAGATCACTGTGATCCCTTACCTGGACGGCGAGTTGATCCGGGCCCACGCCAAGCCGTTCTTCGGGTTCAGCGACAACACCAACCTGCTGGACTTCCTCTGGCGGCACGGCGTGGTCTCCTACCACGGCGGCGCGATCATGACCGAGTTCGGCCGACCCGGCGCCATCCACCCGCTCACCGAGGCCTCGCTGCGCGCCGCCCTGTTCGAAGGCGGCGCGTACGAGCTGCGCGAGGCCGAGGACGTCAGCACCGAACTCGGCCGCTGGGAGGACCCGGCCACCTTCGAACGGATGCCCGCGAGCGAACCCGCCACCGGCGCGTACTGGCACCGCAGCGACCGGGTCGTCGAGGGCGTCAGCTGGGGCGGCAACCTGGAGATCGCGCACTGGATGGCCGCCGCCGACCGGCTGCTGCCCGTCGAGGCGTACGCCGGGTGCGTGCTGGTGCTGGAGACCTCCGAGGAGATGCCGTCCGGCACCGAGGTGTACCGGATGCTGCGCAACCTCGGCGAACGCGGACTGCTCCGCCAGTTCCCGGCCGTGCTGTTCGGCCGCGCCATGGCCTGGTCCTTCGAGCAGCCCCTCGACGCCGAACAGCGCGCCCGGTACCGCGCCGAACAGCGCGCCGCCGCCCTGCGCGCCCTGAACGCCTACGCGCCCGACACCATGGCCGTGTTCGACGTCGACCTCGGCCACACCGAGCCCCAGCAGGTCGTCCCGTACGGCGGCCTGATCCGGGTCGACGGACCGGCCCGCCGCATCACCGTCACCTACTGACCACCTACTGACGCACCGTGAGCCGCCCCGACGGCACCCGCCCGGCGCCCTCGCCGACCAGCGGGCGCCGCCGCGGGCCGCGCCACCCACCCTGGCCCGCCCACCCGCCGACCACGTATCGTGGCCGGGATCGGAACGTGGCGCCCGGGCGCCACGGTGAACGGGCACGACGTCGCGAAGGCGGCGGACGGGGGCGGTGACCTGACGGTGGCTGATGTGGCATCGACGACCGGGGACGGACCGGCGGCGGCCGACCTGGAGGAGACCTTCACGCTGCCGACCCAACCCCCCGGCCCCCAACAGGGCGCCCGACCGGGCTCCGAACAGCCGCCCGCCAACGACCCGTTCGCGACCTCCGTCAACCTACGGGTCAACCCGACACCCCCCGACCTCACCCCCGGCCGCAACCGGACCGCCCCGCCCACCCCGACCCCGGTCGGCGGCACACCCGTCCCGCCGCCGCCCACCGCGCCCCCCGCGACGGTCACCACCGGCTGGACCGGCATGATCCCGGTGATCACCGCCGACACCCCGCCACCCGGCGCCCCCGCACCGGCTCCGGCACCGGGCCCGGCACCCGCGCACGCGCCCGCCTCCGCCTCGACCCCCGCCCCGGCCCGCGGCATCGGCCGCGGACTGCGCGGACGCATCCTGGTCGTCGAGGGCGGCTACGGCGGCGGCCGCCGCTGGGGCCGCGGCGGCACCGGACACGCCTCCGTGCTGTCCGCCGCACTGGCCGGCGTCGCCCCGCAGATCCTGCTCTCCGCCGACCAGGTCGACGCCGTCCACCTCCCCGGCGCCAACGACCCGCAGACCGTCCTCGCCCACCTGCGCGCCGCCGCCCGCCACCCCGGCCCGCTGCTGATCCACCTCGGCGGCCACCTGGTCACCGACCGACGCGGCGACCAGATGTACCTGTCGCTGCGCGAGAACAAGGCGTCCGAAAGCCTCCCCTGGACCGCCCTCGCCACCGAACTGCGCCACCGCGGAACCGAGTTCGACACCCTGGTGATCGGCGACCTGAGCGCCGACCCGGTGCTCTGGCCGCACCTCGTCGCCGCCGCCGGACAGCAGCTCAGCGAAGGCGTGCCGCTCTGGGCCGTCGTCAACCACGACCCCGACCAGCTCGGCACCTTCACCCGCGCCCTCATCGAGACCCTGCACCGCGGCCGCCCCGGCGCCGACCAGCTGCTCACCCCCGAACTCGTCCGCCAGCAGGTCCACTCCGTGCTGCGCCCCGACACCGTGGTGATCACCGCGCACCCCGGCGACCGGCCCTGGTTCCGCAACACCGCCCGGCAGGTCGCCCCGGCCGAACCCGCCGCCGGCCGGCCCGCCGCGCCCCCCGTCCCGCCCAACACCCCTCCCGCTGCGCCCACTTCACGCCCCGCCGAGCCGGCCCGGCCCCGGCTCGCCCCCGGCTGGACGCCACGCGTCCTGGTCTCGCTGCGCAAGGCCGGCGTCCCCGCGACACCCGCCCGCCGTCGCATGATCGTCTCGCTGGAGCGGGGCGTGCCGATGGTCCCGGTGGACACCCGGCTGGTCGACCTCGGCAAGGCCACCGGCGCGCCCGCCGCGCCTGTTGCGCCTGTTGCGCCTGAGCCTGCTGTGCCCAAGCCTGCTGTGCCTGCTGCGAACGCTGTGCCTGCTGCGCCTGCTGCGCCTGCCGCGCCGGAGGCCGCTGTGGCCGCCGTGCCTGGCGCGTCCGAGCCCGCCGTCCGCCTCGGCAAGGACCTGCCCGATCCGGCTGCGCCGCGGGTCGAACTCGCCAAGCCGGGGCCGGAGTCGGTGGATCCGCGCGTCGTGACCTTCCTCAAGGGCGACGCCTTGCCCACCGTGTCCGAACCGGACGCCGCCCTGCCCTGGTTCGACCCGCTGGCCGCGACGGTTCCGCTGAGCGGGAGCGCGCCGGCCGCCGCCCTGCCGCTGCCCGACCCCGGGGCGACGACCCCGACCGTGCCGCTCGACAAGCCCCAACCGACCGTCCAGCACGACCCGTTGGCGTCGACCGTGGCACTGGACAAGCCGCGACCGGCCGTTCAGCACGACCCGGCGGCGGCCACGGTGCCGCTGGAGAAGAAGGCCGCACCCGCCGCACCCGCCGCAGCGGCCGAACAGGCCCCGCCGACCGACTACTTGGCGGCCATCGGCCCGATCGTCCAGGCCGCCGAGGCCGGTGACCACGACACCGCGGCGGCGCTCGCCCTCGCCCTGGAGGAGCGGGCGGTCACGGCGCACGGCCAACTCGCCCCGGTCGTGCTCCAGGTCCGGCAGGTCCGCGCGCACGTCTCCCGGGTGGCCGGACTGCCAGTGCTGGCAGCCGAGTTGTACCGTCAGGTGGCCAACGCGCTGCTGCAGACCGAGGGTCCCGAGCATCCCGAGACCCAGCGGGCCGCCACCAACGCCGAGGCTTGCTGGCGCGCTGTCAAGGACCCGGTCGAGGCGATCCGCATCGCGCCCGAGATCATAGAGCTCCGCGCCCACCTGCCCGGCCCCGAGAGCCGCAAGCTCCGGGCCTCCGAGCGCTACCTCCAGCAGCTCGTCAGCGCCAAGGCAGCGGCGATGAGGTGACGGATCGTCAGCGATCGATCGACCAGGGCGTGCCCGGCGGCGGCGCGCCGTGGTCGAGCAGGTGCCGGACGAGGAGCAGCGCCCGGTCGAGCGGGACGGTGTCCTCGTCCGGGTACTCGTCCTGCTGGCCGTTGGCGAGCAGGTAGCCGTCGCTCCAGCCTTCCGCGCCCGGATCGACGGCGTGCTCGCCCGGGTCGCCGGGGCCGTCCAGCAGCATCACCATCGCCCGCGCGCCGTTTGAGACCACCGCCAACTGCCGTCCGTGCGAGCTGTGCAGCCAGTTCTCCGTCCGGCCGTCGGCGATCTGCCGCCGCAATTCGACGACGGCGTCCGCCGGTTGCGCGGAAACGTCGGTGAACTGCCAGTGTTCGCCGGGGTGTTCGATCATGTTGGCGCGTTCCTTCCGGTGTGGGTCGGGGTGGGAACCGATCGGGTGGGGCGTCCGTCCCATCGCCGGAATCGTCAACGCCCTTGAGGGGGACATCATGGTCCGTCGCCGTCTCGTCGCCGCTGCTCTGGTCCTCGGTGCGATCTCGCTGGTGAGCGGCTGCGGTTCGGTTGCCCCGACCGGCGGCGGGATCTCCGTGGAGGCCGCGCCGTCCGGCGGTGCAGGCGCAGGCGCAGGCGCAGGCGCGGTCGCGGACGCGGACGCCGCCCCGCCGTCGGACGGGAGCACTCCGGGTGCCTGGCAGCCGGCGAACGGCGCCGCGTCGGCGCTCGGCGATCTGGGGTACGGCGCGTTCCGGGACGTCTACGGGTCGGTGTACGTGGACGCCGGTCACAACCGGGTGGTCCTTTACGCCACCGACACCGGCCGCGCCACGAGCATGATCGCGGCGGCGCGGGAGGCCCACCCCGACACCGCCGGGGTGAACGTCGAGATCGTCGCCTGTGCGTACACCGCGAGGGCGATGTCCGAGGCCTCCGGGAAGATCATGTCGGCCCAGCAGGCCGAGCCGTTCTCCTATCCGGTCTACTCCTCCGGGAACGGCCCGGAGGGCAACGGCGTGCTCGTCACCACCTCGGCGGCGGGCGCCGCGTCGCCGGAGTTCGCGCGGGAGCTCCAGCGGGTGGCGGGATCCGTCCCGGTGCGGGTGAGCGTCGGCGAGCCGGTGGCCGACGCGGACGCGATCCGGCCGGTGCCGAGCACGTCCGGCTGACCCGGCGCGCTCAGCCGTCGTGAACGGGCAGCAGGCCGCGCTCGGCGAAGACCCGCTTCGCGGCCAGCGTGGCGTTGATCGCCCGAGGGAACCCGCAGTACGCGGCGGCGTGCAGCAGCGCCTCCACGATCTGCTGGGGCGTCAGTCCCACGTTCAGCGAGGCGTTGACGTGGACCTCGACCTCGGGCTCGCACCCGCCGAGCGCGGTCAGCATGCCGAGGGTCACCAACTGCCGGTCGCGCGGCGGCAGCGCCGGACGGGAGTAGATCTCGGCGAACCCCCAGGCGGCGATCTGGTGCGCGAGTTCGGGGGAGACGTCCGCCAGCGCCGCCACCACCCGCTCGCCCGCCTCGCCGTCGATCCCGGCCAGTACCTGCATGCCCCGCTCGAAGCGCTCGCGGCGGTCGTCCGTGGTCATCTGCGCTCCCTGGGTGGGGGATTCGTGGGCTGTCAGGCCACGGTAGACACCGGAGCGTGGCCGTGCCGTCCGGCCGCGCCGCCGGGGCCCCCGGCCGGCCCAGCGTGTCGCGGCCCCGGAAACAAATGGCGCGACCTGCGGCGGAGGGAGCCGCTACACTCGCCGCGACACCGTTGGTACGCGATGCGCGGGTTGCGCGGGTTGCGCGAGTTGCGCGCGTCGGGTGAGCAGAGGGACAGAGACGTGGCGGGTGACGACGACATCTCCGGGTGAGATCCGGATCTGACGGCCACCGGGCCGGTGCACAGGAGCGCCGCCGGAGTGGTCCGTTTCGTCGTCCCCATTTTTCCCGCCCGCCTGTTCTCCAGGGCAGTGGCCTCTCCCTGCCCTCCAGCACCATCGAGGTCCCTTCACCATGTCCGACGCCGCTGTCGTCTGCTCCAACCTGTCCTTCTCCTGGCCGGACGACACCCTGGTCTTCCACGACCTGTCGTTCACCGTGCCCACCGGCCGCACCGGCCTGGTCGCCCCGAACGGCTCCGGCAAGTCCACCCTGCTCCGGCTGATCGCCGGTGAACTCAAGCCCACCGCAGGCTCGGTGACGGTCTCCGGCACCCTCGGACACCTGCCGCAGACGCTGCCGCTCACCGGAAAGCTCACCGTCGCCGACGTGCTCGGCATCGCCGACGTCATCCGCGCCCTGGACGCGGTCGAGTCCGGAGACGTCGCCGAGGAGCACTTCGCCACCATCGGCGACGACTGGGACGTCGAGGAGCGCACCCGCGCCCAACTCGACCGCCTCGGCCTCGGCCACCTCGCCCTCGACCGCCACCTGGACACCCTCAGCGGCGGCCAGGTCATCTCCCTCGGCCTCGCGGCCCAACTGCTGCGCCGCCCCGACGTGCTACTGCTCGACGAGCCCACCAACAACCTCGACCTGGCAGCCCGCCACCGCCTGTACGACGTGCTGTCCGAGTTCAACGGCTGCCTGCTGCTGGTCAGCCACGACCGCGCGCTGCTCGACCGCATGGAGCGGATCGCCGAACTCGGCGACGGCGAACTGCACCTGTACGGCGGCGACTTCACCTCCTACGAGGAGGCCGTCCGGGCCGAACGGGAGGTCGCCGAACGCAACGTCCGCAACGCCGAACAGACCCTGAAGCGCGAGAAGCGCGAGGCCCAGCAGGCCCGCGAACGCGCCGATCGGCGGGCCGGCAACGCCGCGAAGAACTTGAAGAACGCCGGCCTGCCGAAGATCTTCGCCGGAAACATGAAGCGCGGCGCGCAGGAGGCCGCCGGCCGCTCCGGGCAGGTGCACGCCGCCCGCGTCGACGAAGCCAGGGCCCGCCTCGACGAAGCCGGGTGGGCCGTGCGTGAAGAACAGCGCCTCAGCCTCGAACTGCCCGACACCCGCGTTCCCGCCGGCCGCACCCTGTTCCACGGCACCGGTCTGCAGGCACGGCTCGACGGCCACGAGGTGTTCGCCCCCGGCGGCGTCGACCTGATGGTCCGCGGCCCCGAACGGATCGCACTGACCGGCCCCAACGGCGCCGGGAAGACCACCCTGATGCGGCTGATCACCGGCGCTCTCACCCCCGACAGCGGCGAACTGCGGCGCGGCGAAGGCCGGATCGCCTACCTGTCGCAGCGCCTCGACCTGCTGGACGAGAGCCGCACGGTCGCGGAGAACTTCGCCGCGTTCGCCCCCGAACGCCCGGAGGCCGACCGGATGAACCTGCTCGCCCGCTTCCTGTTCCGCGGGCGGCGTGCGCACCTCCCCGTCGGCGTCCTCTCCGGCGGCGAACGCCTCCGCGCCACCCTCGCCTGCGTCCTGTGCGCCGAACCCGCCCCGCACCTGCTGCTGCTCGACGAGCCCACCAACAACCTCGACCTCGTCGGCGTCGCCCAACTGGAGAGCGCCCTCAACGCCTACTGCGGCGCGTTCCTGGTCGTCAGCCACGACGAACGCTTCCTCACCGAGATCGGAGTCGACCGCCGACTGCTCCTCTCCGACGGCGTCCTCACGGAGACCTCGGCGGCCCCGGCGCTCTGACACGCCGTCCGAAGCTTCCGCAACCCGCCCTGCCCGCCGGCCACTTGGGCCGCACCGGCCGGAGGGGCCGGGCGGGCCGGCGGCAGCTCCGCACCACGACGGCGGTTGCCGCCGGCCGAGTTCGGCGGGTCCGCGTGGGGCCGTGCCGGAGCCCGGCCATACGTCACCTTGGCCTGCCCGCTGACGGGTCGGCCCGCCCGCGTTGGCATGCCCGGCGGACCGTCCGCCCGGATCGCAGGGGAAGTCCTGGTGCCCCGACCCGCCCTGTCCGTCGATCTCTTGACCCGCAAGCGCGGGTGGTGCGCGGCCCGGCCTGCCGCCCGCCCGTCCGCCCGGCTTGCCGCCGTCCCGACCGCACCGGAGGTTCCTCATGTCCCAACCCGCCCTGCTCGCCCACGAGGTGGTGCGCGTCCTCGGCGGCCGTCGGATTCTCGACGGGCTGTCGCTGACCGTCGCGCCCGGGCGGCGGCTCGGGCTGATCGGTGAGAACGGCTCCGGGAAGTCCACGCTGCTGCGGGTGCTGGCCGGAGTGGACGAGCCCGACCGCCACGAGCCCGACCCCGGGCCGGTCGAAGCGCACAACCGGCCTAGCGTGCACCGCCGTTGACGTACAGCGTCTGCCCGCTGACGTACGACGCTTCCTCGCTCGCCAGGAACGCCACCACCGAGGCGACCTCCTCCGGCAGACCCACCCGCCGCAGCGGGGTGCGCTGCGCGACCTCCGCCTGGTGCGACTCCGGCGTCGCCCCGACCCGCTCGGCCGTCGCCGCCGTCATCGACGTCGCGATGTAACCCGGCGCCACCGCGTTCACGTTCACGTTGAACGGGCCCAGCTCGATCGCCAACGTCGCCGTCAGGCCCTGGATGCCGGCCTTCGCCGCCGCGTAGTTCGCCTGCCCGCGGTTGCCCAGCGCGGACCGCGAACTCAGCGACACGATCTTGCCGTGCTTCTGCGCCACGAAGTACCGCTGTGCCACGTGCGAACAGTTGTAGGCGCTGGTCAGGTTGACCGACAGCACCATGTCCCAGTCGCTCTTCGGCATCTTGAAGAACAGGTTGTCGCGGGTGATCCCGGCGTTGTTCACCAGGATGTGCACCCCGCCCAACTCCTCGACCACGGACGCGAACACGGCCTCCACCGCCTCGTAGTCCGCCACGTCGCAGCCGAAGGCGCGCGCGGTGCCGCCCGCCGCGACGATCTCCTTGACGGTGCTCTCCGCCCGCTCCGCCGTCAGGTCGACCACGGCCACCGCCGCGCCCTCCTCGGCCAACCGCCGCGCCGTCGCCGCCCCGATGCCCTGCGCGGCGCCCGTGACCACCGCTACCTTGCCGTCGAACCTGCCCACAGCCACACCTTTCCGATGCATCATCAACACATTGATTGATCTCAATTCGAACTGCTTGAGATCAATCGCGCTCGACCAGTACCGCGGAGCCCTGTCCGACGCCCACGCACATCGTCGCCAGGCCGCGCCGGGTGCCGGTGCGGCGCATCCGGTGCAGCAGCGTGGTGAGGATTCGGGCGCCCGAGCAGCCCAGCGGGTGGCCCAGGGCGATCGCCCCGCCGGAGGGGTTCACCAGCTCCGGGTCGATGCCCAACTCGCCGACGGACGCCAGCGCCTGGGCCGCGAACGCCTCGTTGAACTCGGCGGTCTCCACGTCCTGCAGCTTCCAGCCGCCGCGTTCCAGCACCCGCCGGGTCGCCGGCACCGGACCGATGCCCATCACGTCCGGGTGCACGCCCATCGACGCGCCCGCCACGTACCGGCCCAGCGGCTCCAACCCCAGCTCCGCCAACGCCCGTTCGCTGCACAGCAGCAGCGCCGCCGCGCCGTCGTTCATCGGCGAGGCGTTGCCCGCGGTGACGCTGCCGCCCGCCCGGAACACCGGCTTCAGCGCGGCCAGCTTCGCCGCCGTGGTGTCCGGACGGATCGACTCGTCGCGCTCCACCAGCACCCCGTCCGGGCGCTCCACCGCCAGCAGTTCGGCGTCGAAATGGCCCGACTCCCGTGCCTCGGCGGCCAGTCGATGGCTGCGCAGGGCGAACGCGTCCTGCGCCTCCCGGGAGACGCCGTACCGCGCCGCGACTTCCTCCGCGGTCTCGCCCATCGACAGCACGCCGTGCAGCTCGCGCATCCGCGGGTTGGTCAGCCGCCAGCCCAGCCGGGTGTCGAAGGTCTCCATCCGGTGCGGCAGCGCCTCGTCGGGGCGGGGCAGCACGAACGGGGCGCGGCTCATCGACTCGCAGCCGCCCGCCACCACCACGTCCGCCTCGCCGGAGCCGATCGCCCGGGCCGCTGTGGTGACGGCCTCCATGCCGGACGCGCACAGCCGGTTGAGGGTCACGCCCGGCACCGAGTCGGGCAGCCCGGCCAGCAGCACCGCCATCCGGGCCAGGTTGCGGTTGTCCTCGCCGGCCTGGTTGGCGGCGCCCCAGTACACGTCGTCAATCCGCGCCGGGTCCAACCCCGGCACCTGGTCGAGCAGTCCACGCAGCACCGCCGCCGACAGGTCGTCGGGCCGGACGGTGGACAGCGCGCCGCGCAGCTTCCCGATCGGGGTGCGGCGGGCGGCGGCGATGAAGACCGGAAGCACTTCGTCGAGCTCCTGTTCAGTGATGGTGCCCAGTGATGGTTCCCAAGACCCGTCGCCTCGTGGGCGGACGGCGTCAGAAGGCGTTGACCCCGGTCAGGGAACGCCCGATGAGCAGCTTGTGGATCTGGCTGGTGCCCTCGTACAGCGTCATCACGCGGGCGTCGCGCAGATACTTGCCGACCGGGTACTCGTCGATGAAGCCGTACCCACCGAACACCTGCAGCGCGTTGTTCGCCGACCGCACCGCCGCCTCGCTCGCGAACAGCTTCGCCACCGAGGACTCGGTGGCGAACGGCAGCCCGCGGTCGATCAGGTCGGCCACCCGCCAGGTCAGCAGCCGGGCCGCGTCCACGTCCACCGCGATGTCCGCCAGCAGCTCCTGCACCAACTGGTGCTGCGCGATGGGCTTCCCGAACTGCTCGCGCTCGCCGGCGTACCGCACCGCCGCCTCCAGCGCGGCCCGGGCGATGCCGACGCAGCCCGCCGCCACCGACATCCGGCCCTTGGCGAGCGCCGCCATCGCCACCGTGAAGCCCTTGCCCTCCGCGCCGAGCCGCGCCGAGTCCGGCACCCGCACGGAATCGAAGGACAACTCGGCCGTGGCCTGGCCGCGCAGGCCCAACTTGCCGTGAACGAGCGTGCGGGAGAAGCCGGGCGTGTCGGTGGGCACCAGGAAAGCGCTTACCCCCCGGTGTCCGGGCTCACCCGTCCGGGCGAACACCAGCGCCACATCCGCCCACGTCCCGTTGGTGATGAACATCTTCGCGCCCGAGATCAGCCAGTCCCCGCCGTCCCGCACCGCCCGGGTGGTCAGGTTCGCCGCGTCCGAACCCGTACCGGGCTCGGTCAGCGCGAAACACGCCAACGCCTCGCCCGCACACAGCCGCGGCAGCCAGTGCCGCTTCTGCTCCTCCGTGCCGAACGCGTGGATCGACTTGCCGACCAGCCCCAGCGAGACCGACACCACCCCGCGCACCGAGGAGTCGCCGCGCCCGAGCTCCTCCAGCACCAGGCAGTACGCCAGGTGGTCACCGCCGCTGCCGCCGTACTCCTCCGGCAGGGTCAGGCCCAGGAAACCCAGGTCGCCGAGCTTCTTCACGATGCCCAGGTCGATCGACTCCGCCCGGTCCCACTCGGCGGCGAACGGCACGATCTCCCGATCGGCGAACCCCGCCGCCAACTCCCGGACGGCGGCCTGCTCCTCGGTCAGCTCCAAGTCCACGCGACGGCCCCTCGACACTCGGACGACTCGAATAAACTAGCGGTGCAAGTTTTACGGCGACTGTAGCCCGCCCCCGCCCCGCACGGAAGAGGCCGCCTGAGACAATGAGCCGCCCGCACCACCCACCGGCCCACGACCCCAGGAGGCGGAGATCGCCCGACCCCGCACCCCCCTGCTCAACCGGGACCGGATCGTCACCGCCGCACTCGCCCTGGTCGACACCGAGGGCCTGCCCGCCCTCTCCACCCGCCGCCTGGCCGCCGAACTCTCCGTCAGCGGACCGTCCCTCTACAACCACTTCGCCACCAAGGACGAACTCCTGGACGCCGTGGTCGACAGTGTGATGGGCGAGGTCGACCTCGCCATGTTCGACGCGCCGGACGACTGGCGCACCGCCCTGCACGACTGGGCCCGCTCCTACCGCGCCGCCCTCGTCGCCCACCCCCACCTCGTCCCCGTCCTCGCCCAGGGCCCCGGCCGACGCCCCCACGCGCTGCGCCTGGCCGACGCCGTCTTCGGCTGCCTGGTCGCCGCCGGCTGGCCCCGCGGCCAGGCCACCCGGATCGGCGCCCTGATGCGCTACTTCATCACCGGCTCCGCCCTCGGCTCCTTCGCCGCCGGCTTCCCCGAGGACGCCGCCCTCTACACCGCCGACTACCCCCACCTCGGCGACGCCCACCGCCTCGCCGAACACCGCCGCACCATCGACCAAGGCGCGTTCGACACCGGCCTCGAAGCCCTCCTCGACGGCCTCGAACTCCGCTACCGCCAGCTGCGCCGGGAAGACTGACCGGCCCGCGCAAAAACCCGTTCGCGCACCGCAACACCCGTGCTGTACTTGCCCGATGAGCGACAACGACGGCCGGATGCGGCTGCGCCTGACCAGCCACCGGGTCGGCGACGAGGGGCACCGGCTCAACCGGGTGCTGAGCAGCGGCCCCATGCTCCGCAACACCTTCCTCCACCCGCCCAGGGTGCACGTCGGGTACCTGTTCGCCCCTCGCGCCGACCTGCTCCGCCTCGGTGCACTCTTCCGGATCGCCGCCGCCGGCCCGCACACCGCCGTGCACGTCCCGGCCCCACCGAGCACCCCGCCGGACGCTGCGCCGCGGCTCTCCGACGGCTCCGACAGCCCGGCGCTGCCCCTGCTGATCGCCCGCGAGGACACCGGCCTGCGCCCCTCCGACTGGCCCGCCCTCCGCCGACGCATGCACCGCACCGCCACCCCCCTCACGGCGACCGCCCCCGCACCGCGCCCCCACGAACGCCCCGAGGACGTCCACCGCCGCTGCGCCAACCGCCCCGCCCGGTTCACCGAGCACGCCGGCACGGTGGTCGTCACCGCCCGCGCCGAACTCCTCTTCTGGATCGGCGACCTGCTCACCGCCGCCGGCCGGGCCGTCGCCACGGACCGGGAGATCCACCGCCGCGGCGAGTCCTACTTCGCCGACCTGGTCGGCCTCTTCGAGCCGCGCTACACCGAACACCCGATGCACGCGCTCTGCGTCGTCGCCGTCGACCCGATCTTCCACAAGTCCCGCTGGCACAAGCACCGCAGGCCCGCCACCGCCCGCTGATCCGGCACCACCGCCATCGCGCGCCGACCCGCCACCGTCACCGCCCTGGTCCGCGACGACCGCGCGCTGCGGGCCGACCGGGCCGGCATCACGGTCCTGACCAGCCGAAATACGGGCTGGTGGCCGCGTGTTCGGCTGCCCTATGATGCGGCGCACCGCACGGCACAAGGGGGGCCCATGAACGACGCCGGACAGACTTTCGGCACTTTCGGCACCATATTCGGCATCGTCTTCGCACTGATCGGCCTGCTGTTCGCCGTCCTCGGCGCGGGCGTCGTCGTGATCGTCCTCAAGCGCGCCACCCGCCGCAGGCGCGTCCGCACCTCCGGGCTCGTCGCCGAGGCCGAGGTGCTGGGCGCCCAACTCACCAGGGACGCGGCAGGCGTCCGCGCCCCCCGCAACGCCGTCCTCGGCTTCCGCACCGCCGACGGCCAGGACGTCCGCATCCGCGACACCTCCGGCAACCCCCGGTTCGTGGGCGACCACGTCACCGTCCGCTACCTGCCCGCCCACCCGCGCGAGGCGCTGCCCACCGACGCGGTGGACAGCCCCGGCCGCCGCATCGTGATCGGCCTCGCCGTCGCGTTCTTCACGGTATTCGCGCTGACCGGCCTGGGCTTCGCCGCCGTGGGCGTCGGCTTCGCCGTCGTCGCCCAGCACGTGCCGACCGACGACCAGCCCTGACGCCCCGCCGGCGGCCGCCGCGCGCATCGCCGCGCGCGGCGGCCGGCGGCGTCCGGGCACACCGCCGACCCGCGTACCGCCAACTCGCCTACTGCACCGGCACCTTGCGCAGCGCGTGGCGTAGCGAGGCGACCGGGTCGCCCTCGTGGTACGGGCGCTCGCTGGGCTCGATGCCGTCCAGGAACTCCTGGTAGCGCACCGCGTAGTGGAGGTGCATCAGCGTGGCGGCCGGGGCCAGCGCGCGCAGCGGGTCGCTGCCCGGGACGAGGGCCTGCCAGGCGGCGGCCCAGCGGGCCCGGACGGTGGCGGCGCGCTCGGGGGAGAGGAACGGGTCGGGACGCAGGCCGTCCAGGGCCGGGTGGCTCCAGACCGCGTCGGAGAAGTCCAGCAGCACCCCGCGCTCACCGTCCCAGCGCCAGTTGCCCGGGTGGCAGTCGCCGTGCACCAGCGTCAACGGCAGCCCGCAGTCAGCGAGTTCGTCCACCAGCGCGGGAAGCAGCTCGCCCAGCGCGACGGCCTGCTCCTGCTCCTCGGCGGTCAGCTCGGGCCGCAGCCGTTCCAGCAGCGCCGGGTACAGCGCCGCCAGCGCCGCCGGCGAACGGTCCGCCAATCCGCCCGGCCCGTCCGCGGCGACGGCCGCCTGCACGGCCGCCCAGCGGTCGACGACGCCCAGCATGCCGTCCTCCGGCAGCCCCCAGCAGTCCACGCCCGGCACGTCGTCCAGCAGCATCCGCCGCCCGTCCGAGGCCAGCACCTGCGGCACCAGCTCCGGATCGGCCTTCGCCACCCGGGCGATCACCTCGGCCTCGGCCACCGCGAACGGCGGGGTGCTCTTCAGCCAGGCCGTGCCCGCGCCGGTCGGGAACCTGGTCAGCGCCGACAGGTTCCAGCTGCGCACCTGCTCCGCCGGGCCGGTGCGCGGCCGCCCCAGCGCCGCCAACTCGTCGTCCGCCCACGCCCATTCCGCCCGAAGGCCGTCCGCCGACGCCCACGCCAGCCGCAACGGGTGCCCGTCCAGGGCGGCGCCCGGTGCGACGTCCGGCGCCTCGGCCAGCGGCCGGGTCGGGCGCTCCAGGGCCTGCGCCAGGTACACCACGTCGCCGTCGCTGCCGGTCTCGCCGCCGTCGACGGAGAGCATCCGCAGCAGCGCCACCGGTGCCCCCGCGGCCTCCGACGCGGCCCGCACCACCTCCGCGATCTGTGCCCAGTAAGGCGAGGGGGGCGTGAAAGGGCCCACCGCGCCGAGGAGTTCGCCCTGCCATGCGATCAGGACGGTTGCCGTCCGCTGTTCAGTGTTCTGCACCCCGGCATTGTGCGGGCGCGAAGGCCCGCCCGCCAGCGAATTTCCGCCGGCGGGCGGGCCGGGGTGCACGGATCAGTCCGAGGCGTCCGACATCGGGCGGGACAGCGACAGCCCGAACCGGTCCTCCCGGTCGGTCCACCAATCGCTCAACCGGAGCCCGGCGGCGAACAGTTCACGCTCCACCCGCTCCCGGCGGAACTTCGCCGACACCTCCGTGTACAGCTCCTCGCCCTCCTCGAAATTGACCGCGAGGCCCAGCTCCCCGACCTTCACGCTCTGCGCCCGCAGCGAACGCAGCCGCATCTCGATCCACTCCTGCTCCGGATCCCAGAGCGCGACGTGCGCGAACTGCGCGGGGTCGAAGTCCGCGTCCAGCTCCCGGTTCAGCACCGACAGCAGGTTCCGGTTGAACGCCGCCGTCACCCCCGCCGCGTCGTCGTACGCGGCGACCAGCACCGCCGGGTCCTTCACCAGGTCCGTTCCCAGCAACAGGGCGTCACCGGGCAGCAGTTGGTCCCGCAGGCCGGACAGGAACGCCGCCCGCTCGGCCGGCACCAGGTTGCCCAGCGTGCCGCCGAGGAACACCACCAGCCGGGGGCCGCCGCCCTCCTCCGGCAGGACCGGGCCGGTGGTGAAGTCCGACAGCACCGCCGAGACCTCCAGGCCCGGGTATTCGGCGATCAGCGCCTTCGCCGCCGACTCCAGCGCGCTCTCGCTGACGTCGACCGGCACGTACCGCTCCAGCGTGCCGTGCGCGCGCAGCGCGTCCAGCAGCAGCCGGGTCTTCTCCGAGGAGCCCGAGCCGAGTTCGACCAGGGTGCGGGCCCCGGTCGCGGCCGCGATCTCCCCGGCCCGGGCGGTCAGGATCTCCCGCTCGGCCCGGGTCGGGTAGTACTCGGGCAGCCGGGTGATCTCCTCGAACAGCTCGGAGCCCCGGGCGTCGTAGAACCACTTCGGCGGCAGCCGTTTCGGCTGCCCGGTCAGACCGGAGCGGGCGTCCGCGCGCAGCGCGTGGTGCAGGTGGTCGGCGGGCAGCAGCCGGGTCAGCCGGTATCCGGTCACAGCGGGGCGTCCTCTCGGGTGCGCGGCCCGATCGGGGCCAGCGGGGTGAGCGCGCTGCCGGCCGCATCGGCCACCAGCAGGGTACGGTCGGGGACTTCGGACCAGCCCGGCCCGTCGTCGAACGGCTCGGAGGCCACCAGCAGCGAACCGTCCGCGTCGCGCCGATGGAACAGCGTGTCGCCCCACGCGGTCGCCACCACGCAACGCCCGTCGGTGGCCAGCAGGTTGATCCGCGAATCGGCCAACTCGGACGCGGCCAGGCAGACTTCGGCGAGGGCCTTGCCCAACTCGACGCCCGCGCGCAGCCGGTTCAGCACCACCGCCCACAGCAGTGCCGAATCGGTGCGCGCCTCCAGCTCCAACAGCTCACTGGTGGGAACGAGTTCGGCCAGCGGCTCGAAGGCGCCCGGCCAGCCCGGCAGGATGCCGTTGTGGCTGAACAGCCAGCGCCCGGCCGCGAACGGCGCCGCCGCCTGCGGGCCCGGCGCACAGCCCGGCGTCGCCGAGCGGACGGCGCCCAGGACGGCGTGCGAGCGCACCACCCGGGCCAGGTCGGCCAGGTCGCCGTCCGCCCAGATCGGCCCCTCCCGCCGGTAGCGGGCCGGCCGCTCGTCGCCCTCGGCGTACCAGCCCACCCCGTAGCCGTCCACGTTGACCGTGCCGTGCCGCTGCAGACGCGGCGCCCAGGACTGCCGCAGCGGGCCGAACGGCGGATCCAGCAGCACCGAGCGCAACGCCACCGACCGTCCCAGATAAGCGAAGTGACGGCACATCAGGCACCGGCCTCGCCCTCGGCGTCGCGGGCGGTGCGGAAGCCGGAGAAGATCTGCCGCCGGATCGGGTAGTCCCAGTTGCGGAACGTGCCCCGGCAGGCGACCGGCGCGACCGCGAACGAGCCGCCGCGCAGCACCTTGTACTCGGGCCCGAAGAACACCTCCGAGTACTCCCGGTACGGCCACGCCCGGAAGCCCGGGTAGGCGGTGAGGTCGGAGGACGTCCACTCCCACACGTCACCGATCAACTGCCGTGCCCCGTAAGGCGATTCGCCCTCAGGGTAGGCACCGACCGGGGCCGGGCGCAGGTGCCGCTGGCCGAGGTTGGCGTGCTCCGGGCCGGGCGGGCCGTCGCCCCACGGGAAGCGCCGGGAGCGGCCGGTCGCCGGGTCGTGCCGGGCCGCCTTCTCCCACTCCGCCTCGGTCGGCAGCCGTCGCCCCGCCCACCGGGCGTACGCGTCCGCCTCGTACCAACTGACGTGCAGCACCGGCTCGTTCGGCGGAACCGGTTCGACGTGGCCGAAGCGGCGGCGCAGCCACTGCCCGCCCTCCTGGGTCCAGAACAGCGGCGCCGTCAGGTCGGCGTCCATCCGGTGCCGCCAGCCGGCCGGCGTCCACCAGCGCGGCTCGCGGTAACCGCCGTCGGCGATGAACGCCTGATAGGCGGCGTTGGAGACCGGCGCGGTGTCCAGCCGGAACGCCGGCAGATCCACCCGGTGGGCGGGGCGCTCGTTGTCCAGCGCCCACGGCTCGGTGTCGGTTCCCATGGTGAACGGCCCGGCCGGGACGAGCACTTCGGGCGCGAGAGTGCCCTCGGCGGCGGGCGGGGGAGGGGCGTCCAGCACCGCCGGCCCCTTGCGCAGCTGGTGGGTGATCAGCATCGTCTCGTCGTGCTGCTGCTCGTGCTGGGCGATCATCCCGAACGCGAACCCGGCGTCCAGCAGCGGTGCGCCCTCCAGCGGCGAGGCGGCCAGCAGGTCCAGCACCCGCCCGCGCACCTCGTGCGCGTACGCGCGGGCCTCGGCCGGCGGCAGCAGCGGCAGGCTGGGGCGCTCGGCACGCGGGTGCTCGAACGCGTCGTAGAGCGGGTCGATCTCCGGGTGCATCGGGTCGCGGCCGCCGACGTTGCGCAGCAGCCACAGCTCCTCCTGGTTGCCGATGTGCGCCAGGTCCCACACCAGCGGCGACATCAACGGCGAGTGCTGGGCGGCGAGTTCGGCGTCGTCCACGGCTCCGGTCAGCAGCCCGGTGCGCTCCCGGGCGGCCAGCAGCTCGGCGGCGATCAGCTCGCGCAGCACGGCGGGGTCGGTGCGGTCGGCGTTCAGCACGGGGCGTCCTCCTGCAACGCGGGCGCGGCGCCGGTGCGCAGCGCGGCCAACTGGTCGTCGGCGGGGCAGCGGCCCCGGGCCGGGTAGCGTTCGGCGAACTCCAGCAGGGCGGGCCGGAGCCTGCCGTCGCGGCGGGCGAGGGCCCGTTCGGCGGCGGAGAAGCAGGCCAGCGCGGCCCGGCGCAGTTCGGCGTCCGCCATGCCGAGCGCGGCGGCGCGCCGCCACAGGCCCGAGCGGGGCGCGCGGGTGCCCGCGTGACCGAGGCGCTCCAGCGCGTCCCGGGCCTCCCCGGCGGCGATCGGGTCGTCCATCAGCGCGGAGACCAGCGCCAGCGGCACCCGCCAGCCCTCGCCCGGCTGGGCGTCCATCATCCGCAGCTCCAGGTGGCCGCGCGGGCGGACCGGCGGGAACAGCGTGGTGCGGTGGTAGTCGAGGTCAGCCAGCGCGGCGCCGCGCTCGCCGCCGCCGCGCAGCCAGTCGCGGAACGTCAGCCCGGCGGGCGCGTCCCACGGCAGGCCCTCCGGGCGGCGCACGCACAGCACCGTCGCGTCCAGCACGTAGTGGGTCCACGCCTCGCGCGGGTCGCCCTGCGGCGGCGGGGCGAGCGTGCGGGTGGGGTCCATCCGGGACCAGACCAGCTGCCGGGTCGACTTCCAGCCGGTCGGACGGCCTTCCAGCAGCGGCGAGTTGGCGAACGCGCCGACCAGCACCGGCCCCAGCAGGTGCGCCAGCTGCCAGCGGTCGCGGAACGTCGCTTCGGTGCCCGCGTCCACGCAGACCTGCACCGAGGCGGTGCCCGTCATCATGATCCGGCCCCACGGGCCGCCGCGGCCGAAGTGGCGTTCCATCGCCCGGTAGCGCGGGTGGGAGGCCTGCATCCGGCGCTCCCGGTCCAGCGGATCGGTGCCGCTGCCGGTCAGCCGCAGGCCCTCGGCGGCCAGCGCCGCCCGCAGTACCGCCTGGTCGGCGCTCAGACCCTCCGCGCAGGCGGCCGGGTCGGCGGCGGGCGGGGAGCTCAGCTCGACCTGTCCGCCGGGTTCGTACGTCAGCCGCGACCCGGCCGGGAACACCGGGCCGTCGGCCGACCCGGGCAGCGCCGCCAACGCGGCCGCCACCCGGGCGGGATCCACCGGGGCGGTCGGACATCGCCCGTCATGGACGAACCACTCCGCCTCCACCCCGACCAGCGCCGGCGGCCCGATCTTGAAGCAGATGGCACCCAGGTGCCGTTCCGCCGACGCCTCGGACAACTCCGTCGGCGGGGTCACGCTCAGTGTCGAATCGGCCGGTCGATCGGCCTGCTGTGGACGTAAAGATGTCACCGGACTCACCATCCCTCGGTACGCGACTAGGGCCCGGTTGTTCCTGCTCAGTCTGCCCCCGGGCAAACCTTGACGCCGCCCGGCCCGCAGCAGCGCAGGTCAAGTGGGTGATAGCGGCCCGGGGTCGGCCCGGCGACAGGGCGAAATCCGGCCGCGGGCGGCCGGATCCGGCCGGACCGAAAGCCGATTCGTGCACCAGTTCGATCTTACGCTGGGTGAGCAGCCCGGACGGCCGTCCGTCGCCGCGCCGGACGCGGCGCCGTCCGCCGGTGGACGGCCCCGCCGGGCACGAACCAGCCGGCCGTCTTGCGGACGGCGGGGCTCGGGTCCTGGGCGTGCGCCGCCTCCAGGGCGGCGACGGCGCGGGCATCGGTGTGCACGAACTTGCCGACGAGTTCGACGGCCCGCATCCGGACCTGCGGGTCCGGGTCGGAGGCCAGGTGGCGCAGCGCGGGCCCGAGCACCCGGCCGGCGCCGGGCGCACAGGCGTCGCCCTTGCAGCGGTCGCAGGCCAGGGCGTGGAACGCGGCGACCCGCACCTTGGCGTCGGGGTCGTCGGCCATGGCGACGAGCTGGTCCATCGAGTCGGTGTCGACGAGGTGGTCCAGCAGACGGCAGCAGCCCTCACGGACGGCTGCGCTCTCGTGGGACAGGCCGGCGCGGATCGCGCCCAGCGCGTCCTCCTTGCGTCGCAGCAGCTCCCAGTAGGCCGCCACGGCGCGCTGCGGGTCGCCCAGGTACGAAACCAGGGCTTCGTTGTCGGTCTTGACGAATCCGAGCATGGCCCCAGCATCGGGCCCCGCGGCAGCGCCCGGCAAAGGAATTTCGCCCCGCCCGGCGCAAGGAGGACGGCCGGCAGAAGCTGCGCGATGAACACCTCGGCGGCCGCTACACGATGAACATGCAGTCGCCGAACATGTCGAACTCGTACCCGCCCCGGTCGAGGATCTCGCCGTAGGACTTCATGACGAGGTCCTTCCCGGCGAACGCCGCCGTGAGCACGATGTGGCTGGAGCGCGGCCGGTGCAGGTTGGTCACCAGCGCGTCCACGATCTTGAACCGGAACCCCGGGTAGATGTAGAGGTCCGTCCACCCCGCCCGGGCCTGCACCGGACTCCCCGGCTCCCGGTCGATCATCAGCGACTCCAGGGTCCGCATCACCGTCGTGCCGACCGCGACGATCCGCCGCCCCTCGGCCAGCGCCCGGTTGATCTGCGCGGCCGTCTCCGCCCCGACCTCGAAGTACTCGGAGCGCACCTTGTGGTTCTCGACGTCCTCCGCGCTGATGTGGCGCACCGCCAGCACCTCGGTGGCTCCCACGTGCAGCGTCAGATAGGCCAGCTCGACGCCCTTCTCCGAAATACGGTCCAGCAATTCGCGCGAGAAATGCAGGCCCGCCGACGGAATCTCCAGCGAACCGGGCTTCCTGGCGTAGACCGAGCGGTACGCCTCGGGCTTCGACTTCCAGCTCTTCGGGTCGAGCCGAATCGTCTCGTCGAGCCGCCGCCCGTGCCGGTCGAGGGTCGGCATCAGCAGCTCGGCGGGCTCGAACGAGACCTTCCAGAGCCGATCGGGCTGCGGCTCGACGACGGTACAGGAGAGCCGGTCGTCGTCGACCGAGGTCAGCGTGGTCCCCGGTTCCGGCGGCCGCGCCGCGTCGATCTTCACGATGTTCGCGCCGTCCGGCTCGTGGCCGTACACGGTGACGTCCATCGTCTCGTCGCCGTACCGGAACGCCAGCGTGTTCGACAGGATGTAGCTGTCGTTCAGCACCAGCAGATCACCGGCCCGCAGATGCCCCAGAATGGACGGGAAAGCGGTGTGCTCGATCGTTCCCGCCGAGCGGTCGAGCACGACCATCCGCTCGTTCCCGCGACGCTTTCCGCGCAGTTCCACGGGGTCGGTCGGCATGTCCTCCGCGGTCTGCTTGAACTCGAATTCCCTGGTCTTCATCAGGTGGCCTTCCTCGTCGGTCGATGGTCGACGACAGGGCCGAACGGCCCCGTCCCGACGAGTGGACCCGAGCGGCAGGGCCGCCGCACCTTCGGACCTGCCGTTCGGACGACCCGGGCACGGACCCGTTCAGGACGTGAGGCGGCGCTCCAACGGGGTGCGGAACCGCGGCGTGACCCGGGCGTCCGCGAGGACGCCGCGCAGCGCCGCCGCCTCGGCCCCGACGGCGTCCCGGGCGTCCCGGCCGGCGTCCTCCAGCAGCTCGAACACCACGTCGCCGTCCGGGCGTTGGGCCCAGCCGCCGACCACGCGGCCGTTCCACCACACGGTCGGGCCGAGGTTGCCGGAGCGGTCGACCAGCTGCGGGCGGTGGGCGGGGGGCAGGTACCAGTCGCGGTGCTTCACGCCCATCACGGTCGGGTCCAGGGCCGGCAGCAGCGCCGCCCACGGGTCCGGACCGGCGACCGGGTCGAGATCCCCGGGCAGCGCGAACCCCGCCGCACCGCCCGCGAGTTCGACCTCCACGGCGGCGCACGCGGCCAGCGCCGCACGGACCTCGCGGACGCCCCAGCCGGTCCACCACACCAGGTCGTCCTCCGTCGCGGGGCCGTACCGCTCCAGCCAGCGCCGCGCCAACTCGCGCTGCGCATCAGCCCGTTCGGCGGCCGAGGGCGCGGCCGGGGCGGCCTGGCCGAGCGTCCAGCGGTGCCGGCTGCTGGTCCAACTCCCCACCGGGCGACGGCGCACGATGGCGCCCTCCATGCCGAGCAGCCGCAGCAGCCGCATCCCCACCGGCTGCGTGGCCTGATACGCGGTGCCGACGCCGTAGTCGATCGTCTCCCGCAACTGCGGCACCAGCTCGCTCAGTCGGCTGCCGGTCAGTTCGGCCCCCGGGTCGGCGAGGGCGGCCCGGACGGCGTCCTCCACCCGCGCCGTCCACCCGGCGTCGCGCCCCGAGGCGGCGAAGTCCTTGAGCAGGCGGGCCCGTTCGCGGGCCACCGCCTTCGCGGTGGTGGAGGTGTACAGCGTCGGGGCGAGCGCGGCCGGGATCGCGAACAGCGTGCCGCGCATGCCGTGTCGGCGCAGCACCGTGCGGTCCCGGTACAGCGCCCGCTCGGTGTCGGCGATGCCGGGCGCGGCGAGCCGGGCCGAGACGGCGAGGAAGACCGTGGCGGGGTCGGTGGCGTGCACGGCCACCAGGTCGTCCACCACCTGCTCGGCCCGCTCCGCCCGGGCGACCGGGGCGAGACGGTGCCGGAGGGCCAGCCGGGCGCGGCGCCGGTCGTCGTCGAACTGCGGTCGGGCGGGCACGCGTTCCTCCTGGGACTCAAGGGACGCCCCAGCCTGCCACGGCCCACCGCCGGCCGCCGGGACCGCACGCAGCGTGAAAGTTTCGCCGGGGTGACCGGCCCCCTTCCGGGGTACCACCGAAGGGGCGTCGCCCCGGGTGGCAGGGCCGTGAACTGCGCGGCCGGACGGCCGGGTTCCACCCACCGCGACGGGAGCGCTCCCACAGGTTCTGTGCAAGTTCTTGACGCGCCCCGGAGGTCATGGCTTCATATCGATTGTTCCCAGGCCGAGCCCGTCTCTGCCCGGGGCCAAACTTGGGAGCGCTCCCACTAGTTGGGTGCCTTCCGTCGAGTCCGTCCCCCACCCGAAAGGACTCCCTTCACTGTGTCGGCCAACCTGACGCGCCGTCTTCGGACGGCGGCCGCAGCCGTGGCGCTCGGCGCCGCGACCGTGCTGCCGATTGCCGCGGCGACCACCGCCGCCCATGCCGCTGCGACTGCCCGCGTGGACAACCCGTTCGTCGGAGCCGGGGTGTACGTGAACCCCGAATGGGCGGCGCACGCCGCCGCCGAGCCGGGCGGCTCGGCGGTCTCCACCCAGCCCACCGCCGTCTGGATGGACCGCATCGCGGCCATCGCCGGCGGCAGCGGGGTGATGGGCCTGCGCGACCACCTGAACGCCGCGGTGCAGCAGGCCGCCGGCAAGCCGTACGTGTTCCAGGTCGTCATCTACGACCTGCCGGGCCGCGACTGCGCCGCGCTGGCCTCCAACGGCGAGCTCGGCCCGACCGATCTGCCGCGCTACAAGAGCGAGTTCGTCGACCCGATCGCCGCGATCCTGGCCGACCCGGCCTACGCGAACCTGCGGATCGTCACCACGGTCGAGCTCGACTCGCTGCCGAACCTGGTGACCAACGCGGGCGGCACCGCCACCGCCACCCCCGCGTGCGACACCATGAAGGCCAACGGCAACTACATCAACGGCGTCGGCTACGCGCTGGCCAAGCTCGGCGCGATCTCGAACGTCTACAACTACGTGGACGCCGGCCACCACGGCTGGCTCGGCTGGGACTCCAACCTCCAGCCGGCCATCGACACCATCAAGCAGGCCGCCCAGGCCTCCGGCTCGACCCTCAACAACGTGCAGGGCTTCGTCGTCAACACCGCCAACTACGGCGCGCTGCACGAGCCCAACTTCACCGTCGGCGACACGGTGAACGGCACCACGGTCCGCCAGTCCAAGTGGGTCGACTGGAACCAGTACGTCGACGAGGCGTCCTTCGCCAAGGCGTGGCGCACCAAGGCGATCGCCTCCGGGTTCAACTCGAACATCGGCATGCTGATCGACACCTCCCGCAACGGCTGGGGCGGCGCGAACCGCCCGGCCGGCCCGGGCCCGAAGACCACCGTGGACGCGTACGTCGACGGCGGCCGCATCGACCGCCGCTTCCAGACCGGCAACTGGTGCAACCAGTCCGGCGCGGGCCTCGGCGAGCGCCCCAAGGCCGCCCCCGAGGACGGCATCGCCGCGTACGTGTGGATCAAGCCCCCGGGCGAGTCGGACGGCGCGAGCTCGGCCATCTCGAACGACGAGGGCAAGGGCTTCGACCGGATGTGCGACCCGACGTACACCGGCAACCCGCGCAACAACAACAACATGTCGGGCGCGCTGGCCAACGCCCCGCTGGCCGGCCACTGGTTCTCCGCGCAGTTCCAGGAGCTGCTGAAGAACGCCTACCCGGTGCTCGGCTCGTCCGGCGGCAGCGACACCACCGCGCCGACCGCGCCCACCGGCCTCGCCGCCACCACCACGGCCGGCAGCGTCGCACTGACCTGGACCGCCTCCACCGACAACGTCGGCGTCACCGGCTACGACGTGTACCGCGGCGCCACCCTGGTCGGCTCCACCGCCGGCACCTCCTACACCGACACCGGCCTGAGCGCCTCGACGGCGTACTCGTACACCGTCAAGGCACGTGACGCGGCGGGCAACGTCTCCGCGGCGTCCGCGGCCCTGGTCGCCACCACCCAGGCGTCCGGCGGCGGTGGCGGCAGCGCCGGCTGCACCGCCACCTACAAGGTCAGCAGCGACTGGGGCGCGGGCTTCAACGCCGACGTCACCGTCACCGCCGGCAACGCGGCGATCAAGACCTGGAAGGTCACCTGGAACTTCGGCGGCAACCAGCAGATCACCAACCTGTGGAACGGCCAGCTCAGCCAGTCCGGCCAGGCCGTGAGCGTCACCAACGCCGCCTACAACGGCGCCCTGGGCGCCGGCACCGCCACCGCCTTCGGCTTCGGCGCCAACTACTCCGGCACCAACGCCCTGCCCACCCTCAGCTGCAGCGCCACCGGCTGACCGCGGCACCCGCCCACCCCGGCCGCCGCCCCTCCGCAGACCCTGCGGGCGGGCGGCGGCCCCTTTTCCCCGCGACGTCACCCGACTCCGCCCGTGTCGTCACCCGGCTCCGCCCGCGACCTCACCCGACCGGCGCAGGCCCGTACGGCCCTCGGACGACGCGGCTTGCCGAGGGGATCGGAAGTGTAGGAAGATCTTTATGTCCTGTTGCCATTTTTCGATCGATTGCCCGCCGGAAGGGGTGCCGTCATGGCGCGTCCGAACTGGGTGCCCGCAGGGACCGACCTCGACAAGCCCAATGCGGCCCGGGTCTACGACTATTACCTCGGCGGCTCGCACAACTTCGAGGTCGACCGGCGGATGGCACGCCAGGCGATGGAGCTCTGGCCCGACCTGCCGAAGATCATGCGGGCGAACCGGGCGTTCCTGCGCCGCGCCACCCAGTACGTCGCCGCCGACGGGATCAGCCGCTACCTCGACATCGGCTCCGGCATCCCCACCTTCGGCGCCGTCCACGAGGTCGCCCGCGAGTACCGGCCCGACGCCCGCGTCGTCTACGTCGACCTGGACCCCGTCGCCGTCGCCCACAGCCGCCTGATCCTGGCCGACGACGACCTCTGCCAGGTCGTCGACGCCGACCTGCGCAACACCGACGACCTGCTCTCCCGCCCCGAGGTCGAGGAGCTGCTCGCCCCCGGCGAACCCGTCGCCGTCATCCTCAACGCCGTGATGCACTTCGTCACCGACGACGACGAATCCGCGAAGATCCTCGCCAGGCTCCGCGAAGCCCTCCCCAGCGGCAGCGCCCTGATCCTCTCGCACGCCTCGCTGGAGGGCCGCCCCGACCAGGCCGGCTCCCACCAGGACCTCTACCGCGCCACCCCCACCCCGCTCACCATGCGCAGCCGCGAACAGATCACCGCCATGTTCGAGGGCTTCGACCTGGTCGAACCCGGCGTGGTCTACCTCCCCGAATGGCGCCCCGACGACGCCGACACAGTCGACCCGCACCCCGAGCGGATGACCGGAATGGCCGGCGTCGGACGCCTGTCATGACCGAGGCGGCCGCCCCGGACCACGGGTTCCGCACCGCCTGGGCCGCCATGCTCCGCACCGGACACGGCGCGGCGGTGCGCCCCGGCGTCCTCAACCCGCTGATCGCGCGGACCGCCGACCTGCTGCACCGCGCCGCCGAGGAACACCCGTTCCGCCCCGAACTCGCCGGGCAGGTCGGCGCGCTGCTCATCGACAACCACTTCACCGACCCCCAACTGCTGTCCGACGCCGTCCAGTTGATCCAGACCCGGCCGGTCCCCGACGGGCGCGGACCGGCGCTGTCCGGCGCGTTCGCGGCGGGCTGGGCCGCCGCGCTGCGCGAACGCACCCTGCGCGAGCAGGAGGCGATCCGGCTGGCCGCAGACACCGCCCGCCAGGAGGTCGAACGGGCGCTGCGGGTCTCCGAGGCCCGCTTCCGCGCCCTGTTCGAGTCCTCGGCGATCGGCATCGGCATCGGCGACACCGACGGCAACATCCTCGCCGTCAACCGGGCCCTCGGCGAGATCTTCGGCGGCGGCCCCGAGGACATGCAGGGCGTCCGCGTCAACGACCTCATGCACCCCGAGGACACCCCCGGCGTGTGGGAGGCCTACGAGGAGCTGATCGGCGGCACCCGCGAGTACTTCCAGTTCGACAAGCCGTACTACCGGCGCGACGGCGAAGTGGTCTGGACGCACCTGACCGTCTCGCTGATCCGGGACGACGACGGCTCCCCGCTGTACCAGGTGGCCATGCTGGAGGACGTCACCGACCGCTACCGGCTCCAGGAACGCCTGCGCCACCAGGCCACCCACGACCCGCTGACCGGCCTGCCCAACCGGGCCGCGTTCTTCGAACGCCTGGAGCGGCTCTTCGAATCGCCGGAGCCCGACGCCCGGTTCGGCCTGTGCTACGTCGACCTGGACGGCTTCAAGGTCGTCAACGACAGCCTCGGCCACGACATGGGCGACCAGCTGCTGACGGTGGTCGCCCGCCGGCTGGAGTCCGCGCTCAGCCCGCTCGGGCACATGGTGGCCCGGCTCGGCGGCGACGAGTTCGTCGTCCTGCTGGAGAACTGCCGCGGCGAACAGGAGGCCGTCGCCGCCGCCAAGACCGTGCTCGCGGCGCTCACCAGACCCGTGGTGATCGGCGACCACCGGCTCGCCGTCGGCGCCAGCGTCGGCGTGCTGGAACGCCGGATCTCCAGCACCACGCCCGGCGCGGCCGTCCGCGCCGCCGACCTGACGCTGTACCGCGCCAAGGAGGCCGGCCGCGGCCGTTGGACGCTGTTCGACCCCAAGGAGAACGCCCGCGCCGTCAGCCGCTACGCGGTCTCCGTGCGGATGCCCGCCGCCCTCGACCGCGGCGAGTTCTTCATCGACTACCAGCCGATGATCGACCTCTCCAGCGGCGCGATGACCGGCGTCGAGGCACTGGTGCGCTGGCGCGACCCGCAGCTGGGCGTGCTCAGCCCCGAGGAGTTCGTCGGCGTCGCCGAGGAGACCGGGCTGATCATGCCGCTCGGCCGCTGGGTGCTCGAACAGGCCTGCGAGCAGGCCGCCGACTGGGTCGCCCGGTTCGGCGACCGGGCGCCGAAGGTCAGCGTCAACCTCGCCGTCCGGCAGGCCCGCAACGCCGGACTCGTCGGCGACATCGACCGGATCCTGCGCAGCACCGGCCTCGACCCGTCCATGTTGCAGCTGGAGATCACCGAATCGACCGTGGTCGGCCCCGAGGACGAGGCCCTCAAGGCGCTGCACGCCTTGGTCGACATGGGCGTCTCGCTGGCCGTCGACGACTTCGGCACCGGCTGGTCCAACCTCGCCTACCTGCGCGACCTGCCGGTGTCCAACCTGAAGATCGCCGGCTCGTTCGTCGGCGACCTGCACGACCCCGCCAAGGACACCCACCTCGGCTGGCGGATCGTCAGCGGCCTGGTCTCGCTCGCCCACACCCTCGGCCTGTCCGTCACCGCCGAGGGCGTGGAGAGTCGCGCCGACGCCGAACGCCTGCGGCTGATGGGCTGCGACCTCGCCCAGGGCTGGCACTTCGGACGGCCGGTGCGGCCCGCCGAGATCGCCCGCCGGATCGCCGAGGGCGACCCGGACCGCACCGCCGAACTCCCGGCCGAGACCGGCCCCGGCGGCGTCGAACGCCGCCACGCACCGCTCGACGCCGCGCCCGCCGCCCGCCAACTGCCCGTTCCCGGGCCGGACTTCGCGGACGAGCCGGAGATCGCGCCGAGCGCAGGCCCGGAGAGCGCGCCGGGCATCGGCCCGGAGAGCGCGCCGGGCACCGACCGCGAGGCCTGAGCCTTCACGGCGCTTCACGGCCCTTCACGGCGCTTCACGGCGCTTCAAGGCCTGTCACGGACCGTAGCGGCCGTCGGGGCCCGTGCTTCCGTTCGGCCCACCCGTCCCCGGCTACCCGCCGGTACCCCGGCAAGCTGGGGGAGGCCACCGGGGCGCTACCGGCGAGGACGACGGGAAGAGGCGGGAAGAGATGGTGAAGGCATTCGGGTTCGTCGCCTACGGCGGACCGGAGCAGCAACAGTTCCTGGACCGGCCGCTGCCCGAGCCCGGCCCGGGCGGGCTGCGGATCGAGGTCAGGGCGGCCGGCGTCAACCCCGCCGACTGGAAGAAGCGCGAGGGCTGGTTCGGGACGGTCGCCGAACCGCCGCTGGTGATGGGCAGCGAGGCCGCCGGCGTGGTGACCGCCGTGGGGGAGGACGCGGACGGGTTCGCCGTCGGCGACGAGGTGTTCGGCATCGCGCCCGCAGGGGCGTTCGCCGAACAGACGCTGCTCGCCGCCCGCGCCACCGCCCGCAAGCCCGCCACCATCGGCTTCGACCAGGCCGCCGCGCTGCCGGTCGCCGCCGCCACCGCCTACGACGCCCTCCAGCAGCTCCAACTCCACAGCGGCGAACTCCTGTTGATCGTCGGTATCGCCGGCGGCGTCGGCACCGCCGCCACCCAGATCGCCCGCGCCCGCGGCATCACCGTCCTCGGTACCGCCGGCGCGTCCAGCGCCGACCACGTCCGCGCCCTCGGCGCCACCCCCGTCCGCTACGGCGAGGGTGTCACCGACCGGCTGCGCGAGGCCGCCCCCGACGGCGTCGACGCCGTCCTCGACCTGGTGGGCGGCACCGCCGTCCGCGACGTCGCCGGGGCGCTGCGCCGGCCCGGGCGGCTGGTGTCCACCGCCGACCGGGCCACCGTCGAGGAACTCGGCGGCGCGTACGTGAAACGCGACGGCACCGCCGCCGTGCTCACCGCCCTCGCCGACCTGGTCGCCGACGGGACGCTCGACGCGCACATCAGCGCCCGCTACCCGCTGGAACACGCCGCCGAGGCGATCGCCGCGGTCGAGTCCGGACACGCCCGCGGCAAGCTGATCCTGGAGATGAACCGCCCGTGAAGACCACCGGATTCGGGCCCGGCGCGCCCTGCTGGGCCGAACTGTCCACCAAGGACCCGCTGGCGGCCAAGACCTTCTACCACGAACTGTTCGGCTGGCGCACCGAGGCCGTCCCCGACGAGAAGGCCATGGGCTACACCCGGCTGTACGTCGGCGAGGAACTCGTCGCCGGACTCGTCGGGCTGATGCAGCCCGACCAGCCCACCGCGTGGAACATCAGCTTCCACGCCCCCGACCTGGACGCCACCGCCGCCGCCATCGCCGATGCCGGCGGCACCCTGATCGTCCCCCCGATGGACGCCCTCGGCTGGGGCCGCTTCACCGTCGCCCGCGACCCCGGCGGCGCGGTGTTCTCCGCCTGGCAGCCCGGCACCCTGCGCGGCTGCGACCTGATCAACGAGCCCGGCGCGCTCGGCTGGGTGGAACTCGCCACCCGCGACCCGAAGGCCGCCGCCGTGTTCTACACCCGGGTGTTCGGCTGGAGCGTCGCCACCGGCGAGATGTACACCCAATTCGGCCTGGACGGGAGGGACTTCGGCGGCATGATGGACATGGCCGACCAGTTCCCCGCCGAAGTGCCGCCCTACTGGATGCCGTACTTCGCGGTCGCCGACGTCGACCTGAGCTCCGAACGCGCCGCGCTGCTCGGCGCCACCGTCACCCTGCCGCCCACCGACGTCCCCGACGGCCCGCGCCTCGCCGTGCTGCGCGACCCGCAGGGCGCGGTGTTCGGCATCCACGTCGCCTACCCCGAGAACTGAACGCCGGGGCGCGGGAGTTCGGACCCGCAGTCGTCGGCAGGGGAGTTCGGCCCTGCGGTCGTCGGCAGGGGAGTTCGGACCCGCGCCGACGGCAGGGGAGTTCGGACCCGCGCCGACGGCAGGGGAGTTCAGACCCGAGCCGACGGCAGGTCGGAGGGCGGCGCGGCCGGGGCGCCGGGCCGGCGACGCCCGCGCAGCCGGGGCACCAGCGCCGTCGCCCCGGCGGCCGCCGTCACCGCCAGCGCCGACAGCGGCACCCAGTCGCCCCACCGCACGTACCACGTCCGGGCCGCCGGGTCGGCCGGGGCGAGCCGGACGGTCAGCGCACCCGCCTCGCCCGTGGTCAGCCGCGCCAGCCGGCGGCCCTGCGCGTCGTACGCCACCGACTCGCCGGTCAACGCGGCCTGCACCACCGGCCGGCCGGTCTCCGCCGCGCGGATCGCCCCCAGCGAGGCGTGCTGCGCCGGCGCCCACGTCGACTGGAAGGTCGAGGTCGCCGACTGGTAGACGATCAGGCCCGCGCCCTGCCGGGCCACGGTCCGCGACATGTCCGGGAACGCCGACTCGAAGCAGATCAGTGTGCCCACCGGCAGCGGACGGCCGTCCCGGCCGACCACCGGCAGCAGGTGCACGGACCCGCCCGGCGCCCGGTTCTCGCCCGCCGCCGCGCTCACCCCCGCGACCCAGCCCAGCAGCGAACGCAGCGGAATGTACTCGCCGAACGGCACCAGCCGGATCTTGCGGTAGCGCGCCACGATGCCCGACGGGTCGACCAGCACCGCGTCCTTGGAGATCCGGCCGTCCGCCTTCCGGGCGTCCTCGCCGACCAGCAGCTGCGCGCCCGTCGACCGCGACAGCGCCGCCAGCCGGTCCAGCGTCGCGGTGTCGCGGTCCAGGTCGGCGGTGGTCGAACTCTCGCCCCACACCACCAGGTCCACCGGATCGCCCGCCAACGAGCGGGTGATCCGGACGTTCGCCTCCAGCCGGGCCCGCTCGTCCGGCGTCTGCCCCGCCTGCACCAGCGCCACCGACGCCGAGCCGTGCGACGCCGGCGCGGCCTGCGCGGCGAACGCCAACGGGCCCGCCAGCACCGCCGCGAGCGCCGTCGCACCCGCCAGCAGCCGCAGCCGCAGTTCGCGTGCCAGCACCACGATCGTCAATGCCGTGTTGACCGCGACGAGGGCGCCGCTCACCAGCCACACCCCGCCGACCGAGGCCAGGCCGAGCACCGCCGGATGCTCCCACTGGGACGCGCCCAGCAGCGCCCACGGCCCGCCCAGCGCATGCCAGGACCGGGCGAACTCGGCGCTCACCCACACCGCCGGGACGACCACCAGCGCCGCCGCCGAGCGGCGGAGCGTCAACTCGCCGCGCAGCAGCCACCACGCGGCCAGCCCGACCGGTGCCTGCAACACCCCGAACACCGCCGCCAGCAGCGGCAGCGCCGGGCCGATCGACGGGATCAGCCAGTACATGCCGGTCAGGATGAAACCCGCGCCGAACCACCAGCCGCGCACCGCCGCCTCGCGCGCGGTGCCCGCCGCCCGCATCAGCAACAGGCCCGGCACCAGCGCCGCCCAGGCCAGTACGGCCAGGCCGGCGCCCGGGAACGTCAGGACGGGCAACGCGCCCGCGGCCAGCGCGCCGTAGCGCGCCGGGCGGGTCAGGGCGGTTCGCAGGCTCATGCGGAGATTGTCCGCCCGGGCGGGCCGGAAGACACCCCTTGGCGATCATCGCCCCGTCAAGTGTCGTCCGGCGTTCACCTTCCGCGGGGCCCGCCCGGGCCGCGGCCGTCCGACGGCCGCGCCCGTTTCGCGCCCGTTCCGCAGCCGTCCGCGGCGCCGGTGGGCCCCGCGGCGGCGGTCACTCGCCTTCCAGGTCGCCCTCGGTCTCCAGGAACACCTGCCGCAGCTCCGCGAGCAGCCGCGGGTCCGGCTCGGCCCACAGCCCGCGCTCGGCGGCCTCCAGCAGGCGCTCCGAAATGCCGTGCAGCGCCCACGGGTTGGCCTCGGCGAAGAACTCCCGGTTGACCGGGTCGAGGACGTACTCCTCGGTGAGCTTCTCGTACATCCAGTCCGCGACCACGCCGGTGGTGGCGTCGTAGCCGAACAGGTAGTCCACCGTCGCGGCCATCTCGAACGCGCCCTTGTAGCCGTGCCGGCGCATCGCCTCCAGCCAGCGCGGGTTCACCACCCGGGCCCGGAACACCCGGGCCGCCTCCTCGGTGAGAGTCCGGGTGCGGACCGTCTCCGGGCGGGTCGAGTCGCCGATGTACGCCGCCGGGCTGCTGCCCGTCAGCGCGCGCACGGTGGCCACCATGCCGCCGTGGTACTGGAAGTAGTCGTCCGAGTCGGCGATGTCGTGCTCGCGCGTGTCGGTGTTCTTCGCCGCCACCGTGATCCGCCGGTAAGCGGTTTCCATCTCCTCCCGGGCGGGCCGCCCGTCCAGGTCGCGGCCGTACGCGTAGCCGCCCCACACCGTGTACACCTCGGCCAGGTCGGCGTCCGTGCGCCAGTCCCGGCTGTCGATCAGCTGCAGCAGACCCGCACCGTACGTCCCCGGACGGGAGCCGAACACCCGGACGGTGGCCCGGCGTTCGTCGCCGTGCTCGGCCAGGTCGGCCTGCACGTGCGCCCGGACGAAGTTCTGCTCGGCGGGCTCCTCCTGGCGGGCCGCCAGCCGCACCGCGTCGTCCAGCAGCGCCACCACGTGCGGGAACGCGTCCCGGAAGAAACCGGAGATGCGCAGCGTCACGTCGATCCGGGGACGGCCCAGCTCGTCGAGCGGGATCGCCTCCAGGCCCGTCACCCGGCGCGAGGCGTCGTCCCAGACCGGGCGCACGCCCAGCAGGGCGAGGGCCTCGGCGATGTCGTCGCCGGCGGTGCGCATCGCCGAAGTGCCCCACAGCGACAGGCCCACCGACGGCGGGAACTGCCCGTCGTTGTCGGCCCGGTAACGCTCGATCAGGGAGGCGGAAAGCGCTTGCCCGGTCTCCCAGGCGAGCCGCGACGGCACCGCCTTCGGGTCCACCGAGTAGAAGTTGCGGCCCGTCGGCAGCACGTTGACCAGCCCGCGCAGTGGCGAACCCGACGGGCCCGCCGGGACGAACCCGCCCTGCAGGGCGTGCAGCACCGCGTCCAACTCGTCCGTCGTGGACGCCAGTCGGGGCACCACCTGGGCGGCCGCGAAGGACAGCACCTCCGCCACGGCGGCCGGCAGACCGGCGGCGACCTTCTCGACGGCGGCCGGGTTCCAGCCCTCCGCCTCCATCGCCTCCACCAGCGCCCGCGCCTGCGCCTCGGCGGCGTCCGTCGCACCCAGCGTCAGCGCCGCCTCGTCCAGGCCGAGCGCCTCCCGCAGACCCGGCAGCGCACTGACACCGCCCCAGATCTGCCGCGCCCGCAGGATGGCCAGCACGATGTTCACCCGGTCCGTGCCCGCCGGGGCCTGACCGAGCACGTGCAGGCCGTCGCGGATCTGCGCGTCCTTCACCTCGCACAGCCAGCCGTCGACGTGCAGCAGGAAATCGTCGAAGCCGTCGTCCTCCGGCCGCTCGGCCAGGCCCAGGTCGTGGTCCAGCTTGGCGGCCTGGATCAGCGTCCAGATCTGCGCGCGGATCGCCGGCAGCTTCGCCGGGTCCATCGCCGCGATGTTCGAGTGCTCGTCCAGCAGCTGTTCCAGTCGGGCGATGTCGCCGTACGAGTCGGCGCGCGCCATCGGCGGCACCAGGTGGTCGACCAGCGTGGCGTGCGCCCGGCGCTTGGCCTGGGTGCCCTCGCCCGGGTCGTTCACCAGGAACGGGTAGACCAGCGGCAGATCGCCCAGCGCCGCGTCCGGGCCGCACTCCGCCGACAGCGCCGCCGTCTTGCCCGGCAGCCACTCCAGGTTGCCGTGCTTGCCCAGGTGCACCACCGCGTGCGCGCCGAAACCGCCGTCCTCCTGCGCCGCCGCGATCCAGCGGTACGCCGCCAGATAGTGGTGGCTCGGCGGCAGGTCCGGGTCGTGGTAGATCGCCACCGGGTTCTCGCCGAACCCGCGCGGCGGCTGGATCAGCACCAGCAGATTGCCCGAGCGCAGCCCCGCCAGGACGATGTCGCCGTCCGGGTTCTGCGAACGGTCCACGTACAACTCGCCCGGCGCCGGGCCCCAGTGCTCCTCGACCCGCTCGCGCAGCCCGGCCGGCAGCGTCGCGTACCAGCGCCGGTAGTCGGCCGCCGGGATCCTCACCGGGTTGCGGGCCAGCTGGTCCTCCGTCAGCCACGCCTGGTCGTAGCCGCCGGCCTCGATCAGCGCATGGATCAGCGCGTCGCCCTCGTGACCGCGGTCGGTGTCCGTGTCCAGCCCCGGCAGGGCGTCGCCCAGGTCCATGCCCTCCGCGCGCAGCCGCTCCAGCAGCCGGACCGCCGACGCCGGGGTGTCCAGACCGACCGCGTTGCCGACCCGCGCATGCTTCGTCGGATACGCCGACAACACCAGGGCGAGGCGGCGCTCGGACGCCGGCGTGTGCCGCAGCCGGGCGTGCCGCACCGCGATGCCCGCCACCCGCGCCGCACGTTCCGCATCCGCCGCGTACACCGTCAGCCCGTCCTCGTCGACCTCCTTGAACGAGAACGGAACGGTGATCAGCCGGCCGTCGAACTCCGGCACCGCGACCTGCGTCGCAGTGTCCAGCGGCGACAGCCCGTCGTCACTGCCCTCCCACTGCGCCCGCGACCAGGTCAGGCACAGCGCCTGCAGGATCGGCCGGTCCAACGCCGCCAACGCCCCCGCGTCCCACGCCTCTTCGTCGCCGCCGGCCTGCGCGTCGGCCGGCCGGGTGCCGCCCGCCGCCAACACCGTCGTCACGAGCACATCGGCCGCGCCCAGCTCCGCCAGCAGCTCCGGCTCCGCGCCGCGCAGCGACGCGCAGAAGTACGCGCGGACCTGCGCGCCCTGCTCCTCGACCGCCCGGCAGAGCGTCTCCACGAACGCCGTGTTGCCGCTCATGTGGTGCGCCCGGTAGTACAGCACCGCCACCCGCGGACCCTCCTGCGGCGCGGTCGCGACCCGCTCCAGCGGACCCCACGACGGGGCCGAGGCCGGCGGCGCGAAACCGTGACCGGTCAACAGCACCGTGTCCGACAGGAACGCGCCCAGCTCCGCCAGGTTCTCCGGACCGCCGTGCGCCAGGTACGCGTGCGCCTCCGCCGCGATGCCCGCCGGCACCGTCGACAACTCCATCAGCTGCGCGTCCGGCGCCTGCTCACCCGTCAGCACCACCACCGGGCGCGGCCCCGCGAGCAGCACGTCCAGCCCCTCCTGCCAGGCCCGCCGACCACCCAGCAGCCGCACCACCACCAGCTCGACGCCGTCCAGCAGTTCGGGCAGGTCGGCCGGGTCCAGACGCGCCGGATTGCCCCACCGGAACCGCACCGGACCGCTCGACGCCCGGGCACTCAACAGGTCCGTGTCGGACGTGGACAGCAGCAGGATCATGCGAAAGCCCTCCCGGGCGTCTCGAACAGCGCGGACAACCCGGTCGTGGAAGCACAGATGCGGTCGAGGACGCGGAACGGCCCGGCGGGAACGAACCCCACGGACACCCGCCGGAACGCGGGCATGCGACAACGCATGGCACAGGCCTTCCTCGGGGTCCTCGCCCCGGGCAGTGGAGGACGGCCGGAGTTCCTGGCTCCCACGGCTCACTGAGCCGCGGTCACAGTGGCGGGACCGCACCGGATTCGCACCGGACTTCCTCCGCTGTGCCGTCGCTGGCAGCGGACACCCCGAAAGGTGACCGGGACGCCCCGAGAGGCACCCGCCAGCATCGTACGGGTAGATCGCGCATCCCGGGAGTGTGACCTGCGACGCGCCCCCGATCCGGAGCGGCGCCCGCCCCCGAACACCCCGCTGAGCTGGGCAGACGCCGGGCACTCGAACCCCGGGAGCGGGAGTCGGCGCACTGGCGCGACCCGTGGCCATGGGTATGCTCGCCGCCATGCCACCCACACCCGACGCCCTCGCGACACCCTCCGTCGGGCCCGACCGAGGCCGCGCCGACGCCTGCCCCGGCGCGCTCCGCCTGCACCCCGCCGAGGACGGCCACCTCGCCCGACTCCGGCTCCCCGGCGGCTACTTGACGCACCGTCAGTTGCTCGCGATCGCCGACGCGGCGGACGCGCTCGGCGACGGCGAGATCGAGATCACCTCCCGCGGCAACGCCCAGCTGCGCGGCCTGACCGAACAGTGCGCCGCCGACCTCGCCGAACGGCTGCGCGCCGTCGGCCTGTTGCCCTCCGACACCCACGAACGCGTCCGCAACATCGTCGCCTCGCCGCTCGCCGGCCTCGACGGACGCGGTGCCGCTTCGGCGGAACTCCCGCGTTGGGTAAGCGAGTTGGACGCCGCCCTGTGCGCCGCGCCGTGGGCCGCCCGACTCTCCGGGAAGTTCCTGTTCGCCCTCGACGACGGCCGCGGCGACATCGCCACCCTCGACGCCGATGTGACCTTGATCGCAGTCGGCGACGGTCGCGCCCTGCTGCGCCTCGGCCGCGCCCGCCGCGCCACCCTCGTCGACGACCCCGTGCCTGCCGCGCTCGACGCCGCCCGCCGCTTCCTTGAGCTGGCCGCCGGCCGGGCCTGGCACCTGCGCGAGGTGCAGGACGAACTGCCGGAGGGGGAGACGCTGCTGCCCCGGTTCACCGGGGAGCGGCCCCTGTTGGGCGCGGTCGGGGGTGCTGTGGCGGTCGGGGGTGGTGTGGCGGTCGGGGGTGCCGTACCGGTCGGGGGTGCTGTGGCGGTCGACGGCGCGGTGTCGGTCGGGGGTGCCGTACCGGTCGGGGGCGGTGTGTCGGTCGGGCTGCGGTTCGGGCGGGCGAGCAGCGCGCAGTGGCGACTGCTCGCGGACGCGCTCGGGCCGGGCGACGGCGGCGAGAGCGTGCGGCTCACACCGTGGCGCGGCGTCGTGGTGCCCGGCGCCGGGGTCGAATGGCTGCCGCGCCTCGCCGACGCGGGCTTCCGCGTCGAGTCCGGCGGCCCCTGGGAGGGCGTCACCGCCTGCACCGGCCTGCCCGGCTGCGGGAAAGCGCTTGCCGACGTCCGTGCACAGGCCGCCCGCGCGATCGCGGCCGTCCCCGTCGCAGGCCTGCCCGTGCACTGGTCCGGCTGCGAGCGCCGCTGCGGACACCCCGCCGGACGCTGGGTCGACGTACTGGCCACCGGCACCGGACACCGCGTCACCGTGGACGGCCGGACCCGCGAGACCGGCCCGGCGAGCCCGAACGAATCCACCGAGAACGGCGGCACCGGCCGCACCGGCCGCACTGAGCACGGCCGCACCGGCCGCACTGAGCGCGACCGCACCGAGAACGACCCGACTGAGCACGACCCGACCGAGTACGAGACCGCCGAAGCAGTCGCCGAGGCGCGCAATGCCGAATGGCGGAGGACCTGATGATCGACTACGAGAAGGACGGCGCGGCCATCTACCGCCAGTCCTTCGCCACCATCCGCGCCGAGGCCGACCTCGCCGCGCTGCCCGCCGACGTCGCGCAGGTCGCCGTCCGGATGATCCACGCCTGCGGCATGACCGACCTGGTCGAGGACCTGCTCTGGTCGCCCGATGTGGTCGCCGACGCCCGCCGCGCCCTGCACGCGGGTGCGCCGATCCTCTGCGACGTCAACATGGTCGCCAGCGGTGTCACCCGCAAGCGGCTGCCCGCCGACAACGAGGTGATCTGCACCCTCACCGACCCGTCGGTGCCCGAACTCGCCCGCGCCATGGGCACCACCCGCAGCGCCGCCGCCATGGAACTCTGGCTGCCCCGCCTGGAAGGCGCGGTGGTCGCCGTCGGCAACGCCCCCACCTCGCTGTTCCGCCTGCTGGAGCTGATCGAGGCCGGCGCGCCCCGGCCCGCCGCCGTGATCGGCGTCCCCGTCGGCTTCATCGGTGCCGCCGAGTCCAAGCAGGCCCTGGCCGAACACCCCGCCGCCCTGGAGCACTTGGTGGTCCGGGGTCGCCGGGGCGGCAGCGCGATAGCCGCTGCCGCGATCAACGCGATTGCGAGCGAACAGGAATGACGGAACGTCAGAACGACTCTGCGGTCGGCCGGCTGTACGGCGTCGGCGTCGGCCCGGGCGACCCTTCGCTGATCACGGTGCGCGCCGCCGAACTCATCGGCCGGGCCGACGTCATCGCCTACCACTGCGCCCGGCACGGCCGCTCGCACGCCCGGGCCATCGCCGAACGGTACCTGACGGGCCGTCAGGTCGAAGAGCGCCTGATGTACCCCGTCACCGTGGAGTCCACCGACCACCCCGGCGGCTACCGCGGCGCGCTCGACGACTTCTACCAGGAAGCGTCCGAGCGGCTCGCCGCGCACCTCGACGCCGGGCGCACCGTCGTCGTCCTCGCCGAGGGCGACCCGCTGTTCTACGGCTCCTACCAGCACATGCACAAGCGCCTCGCCCACCGCTACCCCACCGAGGTGGTGCCCGGCGTCACCTCGATCAGCGCCGCCGCCGCCCGCCTGGGCACCCCGCTGGTGGAGGCCGAGGAAGTGCTGACGATCATCCCCGGCACCCTGCCCGAGGAGGAGCTGACGGCCCGCCTCGCCGCCACCGACTCCGCCGTCGTCATGAAGCTCGGCCGCACCTTCCCCACCGTGCGACGCGCCCTGGAGCGCTCCGGGCGGCTGGCCGAGGCCCGCTACGTCGAACGCGCCACCATGGACGGCGAACGCACCGGCCGGCTCGCCGAGATCGACGCCGACAGCGTGCCGTATTTCTCGGTCGCAGTGGTGCCCAGCCGGGTCGCCGCCCTGGACTCCGAAGGGCAGCCGTTCGAGGCGCTTTCGGCCCCCGAACTCCCCGACGGCGAAGCGCCGTTGGGCGAGGTGGTGGTGGTCGGCACCGGGCCGGCCGGGCCACTGTGGCTGACGCCCGAGGCTCGCGGCGCGCTCGCCAACGCGACCGACCTGGTCGGCTACACCACCTACCTGGACCGGGTGCCGGTCCGCGCCGGGCAGGTCCGGCACGGCTCCGACAACAAGGTCGAAGGCGTACGCGCCGAATTCGCCCTGGAGTTGGCGCGTCGCGGCCGCCGCGTCGCGGTCGTCTCCTCGGGCGACCCCGGCGTCTTCGCGATGGCCACCGCCGTGCTGGAAGCCGCCTGTGAGGACCCGTACCGGGACGTCGCCGTGCGCGTGCTGCCCGGCATGACCGCCGCGCACGCCGCCGCGTCCCGGGCCGGCGCGCCGCTCGGCCACGACTACGCGGTGATCTCGCTCTCCGACCGGCTCAAGCCGTGGGAGGTGATCGCCCGCCGGCTGCGCGCCGCCGCCGAGGCCGACCTGGTCCTCGCGCTGTACAACCCCGGCTCCAAGTCCCGTACCACGCAGGTCGGTTCGGCCCGGGACCTGCTGCTGGAGTACCGCGACCCGGCGACCCCCGTGGTGCTGGCCCGGGACGTCGGCGGCCCCACCGAACGCGTCCGCACCGTCGCCCTCGCCGACCTCGACCCCGCCGACGTCGACATGCGCACCCTGCTGCTGATCGGCTCCACCCAGACCCAGTGGGTGCAGCGCGGCGAGGAACGCGACGTGGTGTGGACGCCGCGCCGCTACCCGGAGGCCTGACTCCTCAGCTCCTGAAGCCAGTTGACCGCCCCGGCGAGGTCCGGGGCGGTCCGCACGCCCTGCGGGGCGGCCGGGCGCTGGACGACCACCACCGGTAGTCCGAGCTCGCGGGCGGCGGTCAGCTTCGGGGCGGTGGCGGCGCTGCCGCTGTCCTTGGTGACCAGCACGTCGATCCGGTGCGCCCGCAGCAGCTCGCGCTCCCCGTCGAGCGCGAACGGCCCACGCTCCAACAGGACTTCGGCCGACGCGGGCATCGGCGCCACCGGCGGCTCGACCGAACGCGCCAGGAACCAGAGCGCGTCCAGATGCGCGAACGCGGCGATGCCCTGACGTCCGGTGGTCAGGAACACCCGCGCACCGAGCCCGGGCAGCGCGTCCGCCGCCGCGGCCAGACTCGGCACCGGATGCCACCGGTCGCCGTCCTCGGGCAGCCAACTCGGCCGCCGCAGCGCCAACAGCGGCACACCCGTCTCGGCGGCGGCCACCGCCGCATTGCGGCTCATCGTCTCCGCGAACGGATGCGTCGCGTCGATCAGCGCGTCCACCCGGTGCCCGCGCAACCACCCCGCGAGGCCCGCCGCCCCGCCGAACCCGCCGACCCGCACCTCCCCGGCCGGCAGCCGCGGCTGCGCCACCCGGCCCGCCAGCGAACTCGTCACCCGCAACGCCGGATCGGCCACCAGCGCCTCCGCCAACCGGCGGCCCTCACTGGTACCGCCGAGGATCAGGACGTGCATGGGCGGACTCCCGGAGGCCGACGCGGTTCGGACGCACCAGCCTAACCGGCCCGCCGGGGACGCCGGAGACGCCGGAGGGGCCCCGGCGACGTCCGTCGGGGCCCCTCCGCGCGGTGACGTCGTGGCGGCGTGGTGGCGTGGCGTGTGGCGGTGTCAGTCGGTGACGACGGCCTGGGCGTCGATCTCCACCAGCATGGGCTCCTGGGGGAGTTCGACGAAGATCGTGGTGCGGCAGGGCTTCACCCCGCCCGGCTTGACGTTCTCGTCGATGAACTCGGCGTAGACCTCGTTCATCAGCGGGAAGTCGGCACGCTTGGTGAGGTAGACGCGGAACATCACGACGTCCTCGATGGTCGCGCCGCCGGCCTCCACGATGGCCTTGACGTTCTCCAGGGTGCGGCGGGTCTGGGCCTTCACGTCGCCGTGGTACAGGTACTCGCCGGTGGCCGGGTCCTGCGGGCCCTGGCCGGAGACCTGCAGGATCGGGCCCTTGCGGACGCCCTGCGAGAACATCCAGGCCGGGGCGGGCGCGCCGTCGGTGCGGATCTCGATCTTGTCGCTCATGTGCGGTGCTCCAGAGGAGAATTGACGATGGGTCAGGAAAAACTGCCGCGGACGGGGAGGCCCGCGTCGGCGGAGATCGCCCGGGTGCAGGCGAGCAGTTGGGGGAGCAGGTCGAGCACCTGCTCGTAGGGCAGGACGACGTCCGGCACCGAGATGGAAGCGGCGGCGACCACCCGGCCGGAGACGTCCCGGATCGGCGCGGCCACACAGTTGATGAACGCCTCGTGCTCGGCGTGGTCCTGCGCCCAGCCCTGCGCGGCGACCTGCTCCAGCTCGGCGAGCAGCGCGTGCGGACTGGTGATGGTGTTCGGCGTGTGGACGGTGAACTCTATGGTGGCCACCACCCGGCGGCGCTCCGCGGGCGGCAGGTCGGCCAGCAGGACCTTCGCCACGGCCGTGTTGTGCAGCGCCGCCCGCAGCCCGATCCGCGAGTACATCCGCACCGGATGCCGGGAGTCGTACTTGTCGATGTAGACCACCTCGCCGCCCTCGTACGCGGCCAGATGCACGGTCTGGCCGGTCGCCGCGTTCAGCTCCGCCAGGCGCGGGGCCGCGGTGCGCCGGATGCCGCGCTGCTCCAGCGCCAGGCTGGACAGCGCGAACAGGCCCGCGCCCAGGTGGTAGCGGTACTGGGCGTCGCGGTGGACGAACCGCTCCTCCTCCAGGGTCTGCAACAGCCGCAGCACGGTGGTCTTGTGCACGCCGATCAGGTCGGCCAGCTGGTCCAGGGAGCGTTCGCCCTCGCCGAGTTCGGCGAGCAGGCGCAGGGCGCGGGTGACGGTCTGGCTCATGGGTGTCCCGATGTTCCGAGGGTTTCGAGGGCTTCGGGGAGGCTACGCGGCCCGACGACCGCCGAGTCGAGCGCGGGGGAGGTGATGCCGGACACGCAGACCCGGGTCGCCGCCCAGGCCCGCTCGTCGGCGGCGAGCAGCGCGGCCACCGTACGGGCATCCGGCGGCGTGCCGTGGTCGGCGGGCGCGGTCAGCGCACTGGCCGCCGACAGGTGGCCGAGCCGCAGCCGGGAACGCTGGTCGAGTCCGCGCAGGGTGCCGGCCAGGTAGCCGGCCGCGAAGGCGTCGCCCGCGCCGGTCGGCTCGACCACCTCCACGGCGAGCGCGGCCTCGGTGACCGCACCGCCGTCCCGGTCGAGCGCGGTGACGAGGTGTCCGGCGTCCTTGACGACCAGCACGGAGGGAGAGGGAAAGCGCTTTCTCAGTGCGGCCGGATCGCCGGTGCCGAACGCGTCCTCGGCCTCGTCCGCGCCGAGCAGCAGCACGTCGGCGGCGTCCAGCAGGGCCGGCAGCACCGACGGGTCGCGCCGGCGCCACAGCGCCGGACGCCAGTTGAGGTCGAAGGAGACCAGCCGACCCGGCCGGCGGCGGGCCAGCAGTGCGCGCACCAGGGCCAGGCAGTCGTCCGACAGGGCGGGCGTGATGCCCGTCAGGTGCAGCAGCGGGGCCCGGTCGAGCAGCGCGGCCGCTGCCGGGTCGTCCAGCAGGGCGGGGGAGAGCGCGGAGGCCGCCGACCCGGTGCGGTAGTAGTGCAGGCGGGAGCGGCCCGCGCCGAGGTCGTGCGGGAGGCCGGAGCCGCCGGTCTCCTTCAGGTAGACGCCGGTCGGCCGGTGCGGGTCCACCGCGACCGCGGAGACGTCCACGCCCGCCGCCGCCAGGTCGCCGGTCAGCCGGCGCCCGAAGCCGTCCGCGCCGACCCGGCTGATCCACGCGGTCGGCACCCCCAGCGCCGCGAGCGCCGAAGCGACATTGGACTCCGCGCCGCCCACCGAGGGCCGGAACGCGCCGACGGCCTCGAACGGTCCCGGCCGGTCGGGCAGCAGCACCGCCATCGACTCGCCCAGGCACACCGCCCGGGCGGTCGCCGCCCCGCCGTCCTGATCCGCCATCAATCCCGCTCCCTCACCCTCGGGCCCGCGCCCCCCGCTCCCGCCACGACGGCCCGCGCGGCCGGTGCTCGGCGGTGAGTCCGGGCGCTGCGTACCAGGTGGGAGGGTGGACGGGCCGCGTCGCGGTCCGTTGACCGCCGTCCGGCGTGAATGCTAGAACCGTAACACCAACATGCGCAATAGAGGTTGCGCATGTTGCAACATCCCAGTTCGCCGGGCGAGCCGGGACCGGAACGGAGGCAGGGACAGCCATGGGTGACACGGCAGCACACCAGCACCAGCACACCGGACACCGCTCCGCCGAGGAGCCCGCCTCCTCCGCCGGGCCCGTTCCTTCCGCCGGGCATGCCCCCTCCGCGGAACCCGTTCCCTCCGCGGAACCCGTCTTCTTCGCCGACCCCGTCCACGGGCCCGGTATCGACACCGCCGCCGTCGCCGCCCTCGCCGACGAAGTGCTCGACTGGCGCTTCAAGGCCGCCCCCGCCGACGCCTCGGGCCGCACCGTCCGCGACTGGCTCGCCACCGGCCCCACCCTCGACGGCCTCGGCACTCCGCTGCTCACCCTCGACGCCGCCGCCCTCGACCACAACCTGCACACCATGGCCGCCTGGTGCCGCGAGACCGGCGTCCTGCTCGCCCCGCACGGCAAAACCACCATGGCCCCCGCCCTCTGGCAGGCCCAACTCGCCGCCGGCGCCCACGCCATCACCCTCGCCAACCTGCCCCAGCTGCGCGTCGCCCGCGCCTTCGGCGTTCAGCGCCTGCTGCTCGCCAACACCCTGCTCGACCCCGCCGGCCTCGCCTGGCTCGCCGCCGAACTCGACCACGACCCCGACTTCGCCTTCGCCTCCTGGGTCGACTCCGCCGACAGCGTCCGGCAGATGGACGCCGCCCTGCGCGCCGCCGGAGCCCGCCGGCCCGTCGAGGTCCTGGTCGAACTCGGCGGCCCCGGCGGCCGCACCGGCGCCCGCGGCATCCCCGCCGCCCTCGACGTCGCCGCGGCCGTGCACGCCGCCCCCACCCTCCGCCTGGCCGGCGTCGGCGGCTACGAAGGCGCCCTCGCCCACGACGCCTCCGACACCGCACTCGCCGCCGTCCGCGACTACCTGCGCGACCTCGCCGAACTGCACCGCCGCCTCGCCCCCGACTACCCCACCGCCACCCCCGTCGTCACCGCCGGCGGCAGCGCCTACTTCGACACCGTCGCCGAAGAACTCACCCCCCTCGCAAGCGAGTTCCCCGGCACCACGGTCATCGTCCGGGCCGGTGCCTACCTCGCCCACGACGACGGCTTCTACCGCGGCATCTCCCCCCTCGCCCGCACCACCGGCGCCACCCCCCTGCACTCCGCCATGCACGGCTGGGCCCGCGTCGTGTCCCACCCCGAACCCCAACTCGCCCTGCTGGACGCCGGAAAGCGCGACCTGCCGTTCGACGAAGGCCTCCCCGAACCCCAACTCGTCCGCGGCACGGGCGCATTGAAGGACGCCGAAGTCACCGCACTGAACGACCAGCACACCTTCCTGCGCGGCGCCGGCGAACACGCCCCGATCGGCGCCGTCGTCCGACTCGGCCTCTCCCACCCCTGCACCGCCTTCGACAAGTGGAACCTCATCCCCGTCCTCGACCACGCCGACGCCCAACACCCGCGCGTGGTCGACCTGGTGAGGACGTACTTCTGATGCCCGACCTGCTGCTGCGCGCCGCCACCGTCATCGACGGCACCGGCGCCGACCGCTACCGCGCCGACGTCACCATCGACGCCGACGGCCGCATCGACGAGGTGGGCCACGGCCTCACCGCCCGCCGCACCATCGACGCCGACGGCCTCGTCCTCGCCCCCGGCTTCATCGACCTGCACGCCCACTCCGACCTCAACCTGCTCGTCGAACCCGACCACCCGTCCCGCATCACCCAGGGCGTCACCCTCGACGTCCTCGGCCAGGACGGACTGTCCTACGCCCCCGTCGACGACATCACCCTCGTCGCACTGCGCCGCCAACTCGCGGGCTGGAACGGCGACCCCGACGACTTCGACTGGAACTGGCGCACCGTCGCCCAGTACCTCGACCGCCTCGACGGCGGCATCGGCGCCCACGCCTGCTACCTCGCCCCGCACGGCACCATCCGGACCCTCGCCATGGGGTGGGACAACCGACCGCCGACCGAGGACGAACTCGACCGGATGCGGGCCCTGTTGGACCAGGCGCTAGCCGACGGCGCGGTCGGCATGTCCACCGGCCTCACCTACACCCCCGGCATGTACGCCGACACCGCCGAACTCGTCGAACTCTGCCGCCTCGTCGCCGCCCGCGGCGGCTACCACGCACCCCACCAACGCTCCTACGGCGCGGGCGCGTTGGAAGGCTACGCGGAGATGGTGGAGATCTCCCGGCGATCCGGCTGCCCGCTGCACCTCACCCACGCCACCATGAACTTCGGCGTCAACGAAGGCCGCGCCGGCGAATTCCTCGCCCTGGTCGACAGCGCCCTCGCCGACGGCATCGACGTCACCCTCGACAGCTACCCCTACCTGCCCGGCTCCACCACCCTGGCCGCCCTGCTGCCCAGTTGGGCCACCGAAGGCGGACCCGAAGCCACCCTCGGCCGCCTCGCAGACCCCGCCGCGCGGGACCGCATCCGCACCGACGTCGAAGAACACGGCAGCGACGGCTGCCACGGCGTCGTCACCGACTGGGACACCATCCAGATCTCCGGCGTCCGCAACACCGCCCTCACCGCCGTCGTCGGCCGGAAGATCTCCGAACTCGCCGCCGAACAGGGCCGCACCGGCACCGAAGTGTTCTTCGGCCTCCTGCTCGCCGACCAGTTGGGCACCACCATCCTCCAGCACGTCGGCCACGAGGAGAACGTCCGCGCCATCATGCGGCACCCCGCGCACACCGTCGGCAGCGACGGCCTGCTCGTCGGCGCCCGACCCCACCCCCGCGCCTGGGGCACCTTCCCGCGCTACCTCGCCCACTACAGCCGGGACTTGGGCGTTCTCACCCTCGAACAGGCCATCGCCCGGATGACCGGCCGACCCGCCCGCCGGCTGCGCCTCGACCGACGCGGACTGATCCGTCCCGGCCACCACGCCGACCTGGTCCTCTTCGACCCGGAGACCGTCCGCGACACCGCCACTTTCGACCACCCCCGTCGCCCCGCCGAAGGCATCGCCCACGTCCTGCTCGGCGGCATCGCCGCCCTCACCGACGGCAAACCCACCGGCGACCTGGCCGGCCGCGCCCTGCGACGCGACGCCGACGGGCTGGTGCGGGCCGCCGGGGACTGACCGCCGGGGGACTGACCGTCGGGGGACTGACCGTCGGGGGACTGACCGCGCCCGCTGTGCAATCGGTGCCCCGAGCGGGTGCCACAGGCTTGTGAAACACCAGGAGTTGGAGACATGGGAACCGAAGTGACCGATCTGCGCGCCGCGTTGGCCGCACAGCCCGTGATAGCCGTGGTACGCGCACCGGAGATCCCCGACGCGGTCGCCCTCTGCGAAGCACTCGCCGCAGGCGGCATCGAGTGGACCGAACTCACCTTCACCACACCGGACGTGACCCGCCACGTCGCCGCCGCCGCGAAGGCCGGCTGTCGGATCGGCGTCGGCACCGTCCTCACCGCCGAACAGGCCCGCGAAGGCATCGACGCCGGCGCCCAGTTCCTCGTCACCCCCGGCCTGCGGCCTGTCGTCGCCGCCACCGCCCGCGCCGCCGAAATCCCCGTCGTCATGGGTGCCCTGACCCCCAGCGAGGTCGCCGAAGCCCTTGACCTCGGCGCCGCCGCCGTCAAGATCTTCCCCGCCAAGACCTTCGGCCCCGGCTACTTCAAGGACCTCCGCGGCCCCTACCCCGACGTCCCCCTGGTCGCCTCCGGCGGCGTCAACGCCACCAACGCCAAGGCCTTCCTCGACAACGGCGCCCTCGCCGTCTGCGCCGGCACCGACGTCGTCCCCCCGCAGACCGTCGCTGCCGGCGACTGGGCCGAAATCACCCGCCGGGCCAAGGCCTTCGTCGCCTCGCTGGGCTGATTGCCGGGCCGAGTGCTGGGCCGCCCGCCGGGGGCGGGAAAGCGCTTACCCGTTGCCTGGACCTGCCGGCGGGGTGGAACGGGAAAGCGCTTACCCGCTGCGGTCGGCCTACCGGCTGCGGGTGGTGGAGTACAGGTGGCTGTCGCGGAATTCCGTCGCCGCCAGGGTGCGGCCGACGATGATGACCGCGGTGCGGAGCACGCCCGCGGCCTTCACCTGGACGGCGATGTCGCCGAGGGTGCCGCGCAGGACCAGCTCGTCGGGGCGGCTGGCCATCGCCACCACTGCGGCCGGGCAGTCCGGGCCGTAGTGGGGGAGGAGTTCCTCGACGATGCTGTCCACGTAACGGGCCGCCAGGTGCAGAACGAGGAGCGCGCCGCTCTTGCCGAGGACGGACAGATCCTCGCCGGGCGGCATCGGCGTCGCCTGCCGGGCCACCCGGGTCAGGATCACCGTCTGCCCGACCGTCGGGACCGTCAACTCCCGCTTCAGCGCCGCCGCGGCCGCCGCGAACGCCGGAACGCCCGGCACCACCTCGTACGGGATGTCCGCCGCGTCCAGGCGACGCATCTGCTCCGCCATCGCCGAGAACACCGACGGATCGCCCGAGTGCAGCCGCGCCACGTCCTGGCCCTCGCCGTGCGCCCGGACGATCTCCGCCATGATCTGGTCGAGGTCGAGGTTCGCGGTGTCCACCAGACGCGCCCCCGGTGGGCAGTCCGCCAGCAACTCCTGCGGCACCAGGCTCCCCGCGTACAGGCACACCCCGCAGCTCGCCAACGTGCGCTGACCGCGCACCGTGATCAGATCGGCCGCGCCTGGACCGGCGCCGATGAAAAAGACCGTCACTTCGCTGCTCCTCCGACTTCCTCGACCGCACCGGCTGTCCCGGCACCGTCGCCCTTGCCGCCGTCCTTGACGACGCTCCACTGCGTCACCGGCATCGCCTGCCGCCACCCCGTGAACCCGCCCACCGGCACCGCGTGCGCGACGCTCAGCTTCACCAACTCGCCGCCGCAGCGCCGGTACCACTGCGTCAGCAGCGCCTCCGACTCCAGCGTCACCGTGTTCGCCACCAGTCGACCACCCGGCCGCAGCGCCGCCCAGCATGCCTCCAGCACGCCCGGCACGGTCAGCCCGCCGCCGACGAACACCGCGTCGGGGACGTCCAGTCCGGCCAGCGCCGCCGGCGCCGAGCCGTGCACCACCCGCAGCCGCGGCACCCCCAGGGCGGCCGCGTTGCGGACGATCCGCTCCACCCGCACCGGGTCGCGCTCCACACTGACCGCCCGGCAACTGCGGTGCGCCCGCAGCCATTCGATGCCGATCGAGCCGGAGCCGCCGCCGATGTCCCAGAGCAGCTCGCCCGGGGCCGGACCGAGCGCCGCGAGCGTCGCCGCGCGAATGTGACGCTTCGTCAACTGTCCGTCGGACTCGAAGAGTTCGTCACACAGGCCGGAAGTCAGTTGCTGGCGCGGCGCGTTCGGTTCGGCGGCCGCGCAGTCGATGGCCAGCACGTTCAGCGGATCGCCCGGCGGCAGCGACCAGCCGTCCGCCACGCCCTCGTGCAACGCCTCGGTGGGGCCGCCGAGTTGCTCCAGCACTCGGATCCGGCTCGGGCCGAAGCCGCGTTCCCTCAGCAGCTTCGCCACCAGCTCCGGAGTCGAGGCGTTCGCGCTCAGCACCAGGATGCGGCGGCCCGGGTAGAGCGCCGCGTGCAGGGTCTCCGGGGCGCGGCCGACCAGCGTCACCACCTCGGTCTCCTCCACCGCCCAGCCCAGCCGGGCGCACGCCAGCGACACCGAGGACGGATGCGGCAGCACCCGCAGCGAGGACGCCGGTATGCCGCACTCGACCAGCGTCCGCCCGATCCCGTAGAACATCGGATCGCCACTCGCCAGCACCACCAGCCGCCGTCCCGCGAGCCGGTCCGGCAACCCCGGCACCGCCGGACGCAACGGCGACGGCCACGACACCCGTTCCGCCGTCACCTCGCCCGGCAGCAGCGCCAACTGCCGGGCCCCGCCCAGCACCGCGTCCGCCGCGCACAGTGCCTCCCGGGCGGCCGGGGACAGCCCCGGCCAGCCGTCCGCACCGATCCCCACCACGGTGATCGCAGACACGCGCAAACTCCTCACAGCTCGGGGGACGGGCAGCCCGCAGCCTACCTGCAGCCGACCGTCATACCCCCCACGAGCTGCGGAGATCCGCTGTGCGACATTGGCCACACCGCGCCGTCCCCCGGGCGCGCCCCCGGGTGCGTCGGTAGGGCGTGTCAGTGGGGTGTGTCAGTGGGGCGCGGACACTACCTGCACGGTGGGCGGCGCTGCCTGGGCAGGGACGGCGGCGGTGGGCGCGGTGGCGGGCCCGGCGGAGGGTCCGGCGGAGGGGAAGGCGCGGTCGAGGAGCAGCAGGGCGAAGATCTCCTGCTCGATGCCGTCGGGGTGGCGGGAGCGCAGCGTGCGGGCCGGGTGAGGCGGCGTCAGGCGGTCGAGCGCCGTTCCGCTGCGGGACTGGTGGGCGTAGCGGGCGGCGAGGTCGGCGGCCGGGGCGTCGGCGGGGTCGAGGAGGGAGGTGATCAGCCGGTGGGGCGGGTCGTTGCGACGGTCGGTGTCGAGGGCGAAGTCGATGACGCGGACCTGTGCGCGGTGGGCGGGGCCGCCGGTACCGACGGGTTCGCCGGCCGGGGCGGTCAGGTGGGAGCCGTCGTCCAGCCGTGTGGTGAAGGGGAGTTGGAGACGGGACGGCACCTGCCAGAGCAGGTCCGCGCCGCCCGCGAGGGCTGCCTGCCAGGTCGCGGGGTCGGTGGTGCCGCGATCGGCGAGGACGATCATGTCGCGGGTCAGCGTCGGGTAGATGGCCTCGGCGAGGGCGCGCTCGTGGGTCGACAGCGGCCCGACGTCAGCGGTGAGTGCGGTGCCCGTGCCGCACTCGACCAGGGCGCTGACGCGGGCCTGCGGGTAGCTGACGGACTCCTCGTCGGCGGGCCGGGTCGGCGGCCTCGTGGCGGCTCGGGCGGCGGTACGGGCGGCTTGGGTGGTGGTGCGGACGGAGTGGCCGAAGTGATCGGCGTTCGGCTGGGTGTCCGGGACGTCGAGGATCGCGCCGTCCAGGGCGACCAGCCGGCGGCCGCGGTACCACGCATCGGTGGTGGTGCGGGCGGCCGGCGGTGGGCAGGTCTGTTCGAACAGGCGGCGCAGCGGCTCCGCTCCGAGCCGCAGCCGGGCCCGTCCGATCGCGGCGGCGGTGGGCAGTTGACGACCCTGCGGCCACCAGGGTTCCCGCTCCAGGTCGCAGACCAGCAGCCGGCCGACCTCCGGGTACCCGTGGCCGCCGAACAGCGCCATCGCGAGGACGAAGTAGACCACCACCCGGGCCGGCAGCAGGCGGTTGCGCTGCTCGACCCGTCCGCAGTCGATCAGCACCTGGTCGACGAGTTCGGGCGGGAAGGCGCGCGTCAGTATCCCGAGCGTGGCTCGCTCTGCGGGCCGGACGTCCGTCGCTGCGTTGATCTGCCTTGGCGCTGGCACGACCCGTTCAACGAGCCGCGCCCGGTGGAAGTCACCGTGTGGCCGAGAGCGGTCTGTGTTGACGTGGGTGTCGGGTTCGGGTGCCGGCGGTGCGGGGTGCCGGGTTCGGCGACCGGGCGAGGGTGTCCGGGAGCGGGTGCCGGCGGTACGGCGGCGGCTGTCAGTCGAGGTCGTCGGCGGCCGCGCGGAGGGCGGCAGTGGCGCGGGCCAGGAAGTCGCGGAGCTGGTCGCGCTCGGCGGGGGTGAACTCGGCCTGCAGGGCCTCTTCGATGAAGCTGGCCCGGTCGTCGGCGAGTTCCAGCGCGGCACGGCCGGTGTCGGTGAGGCGGGCCTCCAGGACGTTGCGGTGCCAGCGGTGCGGGGCGCGTTCCACCAGGCCGCGGTCGGTCAGGTGGCGGAGTTGGACGGCCATCGCCTGCGGGGTGACGTGACAGGCCCGGGCAAGTGCGGCGCCGCTGATGCCCGCGTTCTCGGCCAGCACGAACAGGGCCGCGTACTGAGGCACCGTCAGCCCGGCGGGCTCGACGGCAGCGCGCTTGGCGGCCAGCAGTTCCTGGTCGGCGAGGTGCAGATCGAAACCGAGGCGGTCGCTGGCAGGCATTCCCATGTGTCGATGCTACAAGGGCTGCTTATTGTTCAGGCATTGACAGACATCAATTGATTGATGATGATCGTCGTGTTGAGAGCGCGGGGGAGTGGGGAGTGGGCCGCTGTTCTGCTGTGCCGCTGTCGTCCCGGAGCGATCCCGTGCCGTGGTGTTGATTTGTCGATCTGTTGGCCTGGCTGGCCGGCGCCCATTCCGGAGGACCGCACACCGATGACCGACCACCTCCCCTTCCTCTCCGCCCCCGGCATGGCCGCCGGCTTCACCGCGGAGACCCGCCCGAGGGCCCACGGCGCGGGTATCGACCTTTACGAGTACGACCGCGTCACCGCCTCGCTGGAGTCCCTGCTCCAGTGGCCCGACGCGTGCCGGGCGGCCGCGATTCGGCACCGTGCCGCCGCCGAACAGGCCGCCGCGCGCGGCCGTATCCGGACCGCCGGCGAACGCCACCGCCTGGCCGCCCGCTGGTTCCACCTCGCCGCCCTGATCCCCGACCCCGACCGGGCGCGGGCCGAGGACAACGAGCGGGAGTCGGACCGTTCGATGGAACAGGCGCTGGCCCTGCTCGAACCACGCGCCCGCCGCCTGTCCGGCGACGGCTTCACCGGCTGGCTGCGCACCCCGACGGGCGTGAATGCGGAGGGTAAGCGCTTTCCCGTTGCGGTGGTGATTCCGGGCATGGACTCCGCCAAGGAGGAGTTCCACGCCCTCGCGGACACGCTGCTCGCTCGCGGCCTCGCCGTGCTGGCGATCGACGGGCCCGGCCAGGGCGTGTTTGCCACCACGTCGGCGCTGAATGCGGCGGACCACCGGCGGGCCGTCTCCCAAGCCCTCGACGCGCTAGAGGAGACCGCCGGCACGTGGGAGGTCGACCTTGACCTCGGGCGGATCGCGGTGGTCGGCCTCAGCATGGGCGGCTACCTCGCCGCGGCGGTGGCCGCCCATGACTCGCGCATCCGGGCAGCCGCTCTGATCAGCGGCCCGTACCGCCTGGAGTGGGACGCGTTCGTCCCGTTCGTCACCGCCACCCTCACCCAGCGCTGCGGCAGCCCGACCGCCGCCCGCGCGTTCGCCGACAGCGTGGACCTGGCCGCACTCGCCCCGCGACTCCACTGCCCGTTGCTGCTGGTCGAGGGCGGCGAGGACCGGATCCCGGGCGTCACCAACGCGGAAGCCCTCGCCGCCGACCTCCCCCACGCCGAGGTCCTGCACGTTCCCCACGGCAACCACCTGCTCGGCAACGCCCAGTCGGACTGGCTCCCGGACACCGCCGACTGGCTGGCCGACGCCCTCCTGACGGCCTGACGGCCTGACGGCCTGTGCGCGGAGACCGCCGAAGTCACCCGATCGGGACTCCCGTTCGATCGGCAGCCTTCGGGATCGGTACGGGCAGCAACCCCTTACGTGCCGGGATGGTCCGGCAGGGCGAGCCAGTCCGACCAGGAGATCTCGCGGCCGAGGAAGCGCGGCTGCTCGAACGGCCAGTCGACGGCGATCCACTGCGGCACCAGCGCGTCGAGGGCCTGCTCGACGTTGCTGCCCACCAGCTCGTCCACCACCCACCAGGAGATCTCGCCGTCCGCGCCGGCCCTCTCCGGTGGATCGATGTAGACGCAGCCGAGCAGAGCTGTCTCCGCCGCGTCGAACAGTGCGTAGTTGAAGGACTGATGTGCGGCGATCTCCTTCTCGTGCCGCAACAGGTCGGCCTGGTCGGCCTCGTAGGTCATGGTGGCCGCAGGCCAGCCCCAGGCCGGGCCGAAGATGGTCCACAGCCGCTCGCGCGAACCCATCACAGCCGGATAGTCGAGCGGGGTGTCCGCCTCCCGGATCGGCCGCAGGTGATGGCCGCCGCCCGGTAGCGGTACCAGGACGGGGTGGACGAAGTCCTCGGGAAGCCAGCTCATGGCGCCCGACCGTAGCAGCGCGCGGCCGTCCGCTCTCCTGGATTTTCCCCCGTATACCGCCAAGCCCTGCTCTCATTCCGGGCAGGGCCCGCGACCACCCGATCGAGACTCCCGGTCGATCGACAGACTCCGTCCCGCTGCGTGGTCGATGACGGCTGGTCGCTGCGGCGGGCCACCGAGCAGGAGAAGGTGTCTGCCTTCAGCACGGTCATGGTGGCAACAAGGACCGCAACGCGGCCGAGGGGTGCAGCAACCGCCTGAAGCAGTGGCGGGGCCCGGCCATGCGAACCGACAAGCCGGCCATCGTCCACCAGGCGGTACTCCGCCTCGCGGCCGTCCTCATCCGGGCACGCGGATGACCAGAAGAAGAGGTCGGACATCAGGCGGTCCGGCGCACGAGGATGGGCACATGGACGATCTGCTGAGGTTCCTCCGGGCACGCACCATGGAGGACAATCACGCCTATGCCTACGTAGCGCAGGTTCTCGGCGGCGAGGCCCTCCTTGGCAGCCACCTGCCCATGCTGGACCTGATCGACCTGCTGGCACGAGACCACGCGACGATGGACCGGTCAGATCCCCGTGCAGCTGGCCTTGCTTATGCCCTTCGCGTCCTCGCACAGTCCTACGCCGAACACCCTGACTACCGCGAGGATTGGCGTCCCTGAGCTGCGTCAAGAGACAGAATCTGTAGGTTCCCGTTCGCTTGGTAGGGGGTGGCTGTGGTGGTGATGGCTCGGGAGGCTGCCGTGTCGATGGTGCAGAGGATCATGGACGCGGACCGTGTCAACGATGCTGAGATCGACCGGCTGTTGACGGCGTTGGGCGCCGGCCTCGGCTGCCCGAGCGGTTACGTCAGCGACTTGATCTTCTGGCCGAAGGGACCGTCGCCGACAGCCGCCGAGGTGGTCGATCAGGCCCTGGAGTACCGGCCGTTCGCGCTGTGAGCGCGCATCGTGGTTGGTCGATCCGCGGGCCGGGGACGGGAGGGCGAAGGCCCGCTACGCGTCGTGGGGTTACCGGCAGATCGGTTCCCAACAGCCGTTCCCGGACTCGCCCGTCTTCGCCGCGATGGTGAGGGGCCCGCTGAGGGTGCAGTGAGAGGTGCGGGGCGGCGTCCGGCTCGGGCATCATCGGCCCCATGGAGTCCCCGCTGCCCCTGCTCTACCTCGACGTCGACGGCCCGTTGATCCCGTTCGGCGGCGACCCGGCCCGCTACCGTTCCCACCTGACGGCGCGGCGCATCCGCGAGCTGACCGGCGAGTCCAACCCCCTGTTGTCGCGGGTCGACCCCGCGCTCGGTCCTCAACTCGTCGCGCTGTCCTGCCGGTTGATCTGGGCCACCACCTGGTTCGACGACGCGAACGCCTGCCTCGCGCCGCTGCTCGGCCTGCCGCCGCTGCCCGTCCTGGCCGTCCTACCCGATGAGCCCGACCTGCCGAACGGCGCTGCGCCGGCCGGTGTGCACTGGAAGGCGCCCGCCCTGGTCGCGCACGCGGCCGGGACGCCGTTCGCCTGGGTCGACGACGAGATCGGCGAGGCCGACCGCGAGTGGGTCGCCCACCACCACCCCGGCCCCGCGCTGCTCCACCGGGTCGATCCCGAAGTCGGCCTGGGCACGGGCGACTTCGCCACCCTCTCCGCCTGGCTGGGCAACCCCGGCCGATAGCGGACGGGCCGGAGGGCCTGGGACGATGTGGGGAGTCCGGCCTACGCCTCCAGCCCGTTCCGCCCGCCCTGTGGCTGCGCCTACCGTCGGCGGCATGGATGCGACAGGAACGCTGGACGAGGCGCTCGAACGACTGCACCGCTGCGGGCCCGAGCGGCTCGGGCGGCTCACCAACCATGCGCCGATGGCCGTCGAGGCCCTGGCCGCCCGCGGGCGGTCACAGTCGGTGCACCGGTGGCTCGACCTGTACGCCGCCAAGCTGGAGGACTTCCCGGCCGGCGTCGAACGGATCACGGCCGCCAACTGGCGTGCGGCGATGGGGGATTCGGGGAGGTCGGCGGACTGGATCGGGTTCTTCGAGCGCGAGGTCGCGGAACGTCCCTGGCGGGAGGTGCTCGCCGAGTGGTGGCCGCGGCTGCTGCCGGGGATCTGCGGCGGCTCGACCCACCCGGTGATTCGAGTGGGGCACGCGGTGCGCACCCTCCTGTCGGACGCGGACGCGGACGCGGACGCGGACGCGGGTGCGGGTGCGGGTGCGGGTGCGGGTGCGGGTGCGGTCACCGAACCCCGGCTCGCCGAACTCGCCCACGGCCTGGGCTACTGGGCCGCCCGCCACCGTCCCGTCACGGTGCCGGTCTCGCTGTCCGGTGCCGAGAGCGCGTCCGCCACGCTCGCACTGGTGCCGCGCATCACCGTCCAGGACGGCGGCTTCCCGGCCCGGATCGGCCACGTCGAGGCGCTGCCGCGATGGGCCGCCGCCACGCGCGAGCCCGCCGAGGCACACCGTCAACTCGCGGAGCTGGTACGGGCGGCAACCCACCGGTACGCCACCCACGGCCACGGTGAGGAGACGATGCTCGTGCACGCGGCCACCGCGCCCAACGCCGTGCTGCGCACTCTGCCCGCACTCCCGCAGGCCCTGTGGGCGTCGAGCCTGCACGCCGCCTGGACGGCCGCCGCGGCGGTCACCGCGATGTACGCGCCGGCCACGGCCGTGCCGCCCGTGCCGCTCGGCGGTCTCAGCGCCGAGGAGGTCTTCGACCGGGCCCTGGCGCACGGTGACGAGCACGTCATCAAGCTGGCGGACACGGCGCTGGACGTGGGCGACGAACCGGCGCTGGCAGCAGCTGTACGGGCGATGGAGCTGACCCCGCCGGCCCGCTGAGCGGCGGGCGCGGAGCGGGAGGCCGGAGCCTGTCGGCCTCCCGCTCCGGTGCGCCGTGGTGTGCGGGCTCAGAAGACGAAGTAGCTCGAACCGACGGCCGTGGCGATCCTCCCGGGGTTCACCTCCGCCGTCACCGGGCCCTGGCAGTTGGCCGCGGCGTGCAGCAGCACCACCGAGTTGGTGAAGTTCTGGACGGTGATCGGCGACGTGGCGTTGTAGCAGCCGCGCGCGGGGTCCTGGTGGGGCACCCCGTTCACCACCAGGAGGCCGGTGGCCGCCTGGGCGGGGACGGAGATGGCGAGGACGCCGGCGACGGCCAGCAGGCCGACCCCGATGAGACGACGACGCATGACTGTTCTCCCTTCCGAGGGCGCCCGGCTGGGAACGGGCACCTCTTCGGACGGGGGATTCCCGTTGCGGCCCGCCCGCCACGGGACACCGCGGCCAATCCCTCGAATCGGCGAGCGCGCAGAGGACGGGAGGTGGTGACTGGCGGCCCGGACTCCCCGAGGGGCAGGCACCCGATTCATGAAGCCTTGCCGGTGCAACTGGTGATGTTGATGCTGAAGGTCTGGTTGGTGCCGTTGCAGGTGAGGACGGTGACCACGCCCTCTCCGGCGGCCGTGAGGTTGCCGGGTTCGACCTGGTCGAGGGTGATGATCGCCGAGGTCGGGGTCGGTGTGCCGCTGGCGCAGTTGTAGTAGCCGGTCCGGGTGATGGTGCCGTTGCCCGGGAAGGTCGCGGACGGGTCGAGGTGCACGTAGATGCCACCGGTGACGGTGTCGGCGGTGTCGACGGCCGTCACGGGGCCGTCGGTCAGGGCGGCGACCACGGTGATCTCCTGGGTGCCGCTCGTGCCCAGCTGGGCGGCGGTCACGGTCTGCGTCTTGTTCACGTTGCTGGCCCCGCACAGGACGGCGACCGGTCTGCTGGCGGCCGTCCGCGAGCGCCGGGGCCGGATCGACGAGGCGATCGCGCTGCTCCGGGCCCGGGAGAGTGCCGACGGCCACGTCTGCGACCTGCTGGCCGACCTGCTGGCGCGGCACGGCCGGATCGACGACCTGCGTGCGCGCGCGACCGTCGACCCCGCCGGGCCCGCCGGGTGGCGTCTCGCCCGGCTGCTGGAGGAGTTCGGGGACGAGGCGGGCGCTGCCGCCGTGTACCGCGCGGCGAGTGAACTGCCGTGCGGCGGGCGGGGTATGGCACTCGGGCGCGCCCGGCTCCTGGCCCGGTGCGGGCGGGGCGAGGAGGCGATGGTGGTGGTGGTGCGTGCGTGCGCCGAGTCAACCGACGGGGCGGAATGCTGCATTGTCTCGACGCTGTGCACGCTGTACGCCGACCATGGCCGGCCGCACGAAGGTCTGGCGTTCCTCGATGGTTTGATAGTTCGTCAGATGTGGTCGGATGATGAAGAGTTGCTGCAACTGAGGCTCCCGCTCATGGTCGCCGCCGGGCAGCTGGACGAGGCGATCGAACTGGTGCGGGACCGTCACCCGGACGGCGACCGGCCGTTCCTCGTCGAGGCGATCGCCAAGCTGATCGCCAAGCTGCTCGCCGAAAGGCCCGACCTGTACCGGCTGTTCAAGCCGTTCAAGCCGTGAGCGGGCCGCCGAGGCGGCGGTTGCGGGTGTGGCGGGCGGAAAGACGGTCGGCGGTGGGGAGTTGGGCGAGTTCGGCGAGGGTGCGGGTGATCGCGGTGGCGAGGTGGTCGCGCAGGTGGGCGGGGTCGTCGGTCTCGGGGACGACCTGGTCGACCAGGCCGGTGGCGGCGAGGGCGGCGGCGGTGATGCCCTGGGCGCGGGCGAGTTGAGGAGCGTGCTCGCCGTCGCGGTGGACGATGGCGGAGGCGCCCTCGGGCGGCAGCGGGGCGAGCCAGGCGTGCTGGGCGGCGATGACCCGGTCGGCGGGCAGCAGGGCGAGCGCGCCGCCGCCGCTGCCCTGGCCGAGCAGGACGGCGAGGACGGGCGTGCGCAGGCCGACCAGGGTGGTCAGGCAGTGGGCGATCTCCAGTGCCACGCCGTCGAGTTCGGCCTCCACGGAGAGTTCGGCGCCGACCGTGTCGACCACGGTGAGCAGCGGCATGCCCAACTCCTCGGCCAGTTCGGCTTGTCGGCGCACCGCCCGCAAGTCCGCTGCTGTGAACGGAAGTTCGGGGAGGTCGGGGCCGGAGCGCTGCTGGGCGACCACCATCACCGGGCGACCGCCGATCAGGGCGAGGGCCCGGACGAGCGCGCTGTCGCCGTCCAGGGGGAGGAACAACTCGGCGGTGTGGTCGAGGAGCTGGAGCGCGGAGAGGCGGTCGGGGCGGCGGCTGCGGAGCACCGATTCCCAGGCGTCACCGGCGGGCAGAGGTGCTTCGGGGGCGGCAGGCGACGGCGAACTGGCTTGGGGCGGACGGGCGGTGAGGACGGCGAGGGCGCGGGACAGGAACGCGTGCAGGCGGTCCGGCGGGACGATGGCGTCCAGGCGGCCGTTGGCGGCGAGAGTCTCGGCGCGCTGGACGGTGGGCGGCAGGGGTTCGCCGCGCAGTTCCTCGTAGACGCGCGGGCCGAGGAAGCCCAGGCGGGCGTTCGGTTCGGCGAGGACCAGATGGCCGAGGGTGCCCCAGGATGCGAACACGCCGCCCATGGTCGGGTTGCGCAGGTAGGACAGGTACGGCAGGCCGGCGGCGCGGTGGGCGTGGATCGCGGCGGTGACCCGGACCATGCACAGGAACGCGGCGGAGCCCTCCTGCATGCGGGTACCCCCGGAGACCGGCAGCGCGAGCAGCGGGAGGCGCTCGGCGGTGGCGCGCTCCACGGCGCGGGTGATCCGTTCCGCCGTGGCGACGCCGATCGAGCCGCCCAGGAAGCCGAACTCGCAGGCGATCAGCGCCAGCGGCCGGCCGTCCAGCAGGGCTCGGCCGGTCAGTACCGCCTCGTCCAGCCCGGTGCGGGCCCGGGCCCGGGCCAGCGCGTCCCGGTAGTCGGGGTCGGCCGGCTCGGCGGTGATCGGCTCGTCCCAGGAGGTGAAGCTGCCGGGATCGACCAGCAGATCGAGGAGCTGACGTGCCGTCACCGGGGGTCTCCGTCGCGGGGGGAGTGGGAACAGGGGGAGCGCTTCGAGCAGGATCGAGCAGGAAGTGCCGAGCCTACGGGCGGGCGCGGGCCGTCGGCGGGTGCGGCGCACAGGGGTGACGGGGATCACCGGCGGCGGGCCGGGTACCGCGAACGGGGAGGTCGGTGGAGGCGGCGGGGGCGGGAGCGGGGGCGGGGCGGGATGGGAGGGCGGGGAACGTGACGCACCAGACACGAGGTGAATTGGTATCTCAGATGCGGAATTCACTAGAGTCATCGCCGTGAGGCTGACCAAGAGCACCGACATCGCACTGCGCATCGCCATGCGCCTGGCGGTGCTGGACGAGGACCAGACCCCGACCACCCGCGAGGTGGCCGAGGCGGTCGACGTGCCCTACAACCATGCGGCGAAGGTGGTCAGTCGTCTCCAGCACCTGGGCGTGGTCGAGGCCCGGCGCGGGCGCGGCGGAGGGCTTGCCCTCACGGCCGCCGGCCGTACCGGATCGCTCGGCCGGATCGTTCGGGAGCTGGAGGGTGCCGGGGACGTGGTCGGCTGCGAGGACCAGCCGCCGTGTCCGCTGCGGCACTCCTGCCGATTGCGCGGGGTACTGCGCCAGGCGCAGGAGGCGTTCTTCGCGACGCTCGATCCGCTGACCGTGGACGACCTGGTCGGTCCGCCGACCGGCCCGGTCCTGCTCGGACTGCCCGTGCGCGGGTAGCGGCGGCGGGGTTGTTCGGGGCGGTCGACCGAACATGTTCGGAAAGCGCTTTCCCGTTGCCGAAAGCGGTCGGTAGCAGCTCAACAGCAGTCTCCAGTGCTCACTGGCAGTCATTAGCGGTCACCAGTAGGTATTCCCACACCTTAAAATACGCATCTCAGATGCGAGTTTGGAGCTTCGGATGCTCTCCGAGAAGTCCGCGCAGACCGTGCGTGCCACCCTCCCCGTGGTGGGGGCGGCCATCGAGCAGATCACCGGCTCGTTCTACCACCGGCTCTTCGCCGCCCACCCCGAGCTGCTGCGCGACCTGTTCAACCGGGGCAACCAGGCCGACGGCAGCCAGAAGTCGGCGCTGGCCGGCTCGATAGCCGCCTTCGCGACCGTCCTGGTGAACAACCCCGACGAGCGCCCCGACGCCATGCTCGCCCGCATCGCCCACAAGCACGTCTCCCTCGGCGTCACCGGCCCGCAGTACCAGGTGGTCCACGACCACCTGTTCGCCGCCATCGTCGAGGTGCTCGGCGAGGCCGTCACCCCCGAGGTCGCCGAGGCCTGGGAAGAGGTCTACTGGCTGATGGCCAACGCGCTGATCGCCATCGAGCAGCGCCTGTACGAGCAGAGCGGCACCCGCGGCGAGCGCCGCCCCTACACGGTGGTGTCCCGCACCGCCGAGACCGCCGACGTCGCGACCTTCCTGCTGCGCCCGGCCGACGGCGGCCCCGTCCCGGCCCACAAGCCCGGCCAGTACGTCTCCGTGCAGGTCGAACTCGCGGACGGCGCCAAGCAGATCCGTCAGTACAGCCTGTCCGGGCAGCCCGAGGGCGGCCTGCAGATCACGGTCAAGCGCGTCGCCGGCGACCCGGCCGGCGAGGTCTCCAACCACCTGCACCAGCACGTCGACGAGGGCGCCACCCTGCTGGTCAGCCACCCGTTCGGCGACGTGCAGCTGGCCGACGAGGACCGCCCGGTCGTGCTGGCCTCCGCCGGCATCGGCTGCACCCCGATCATCGGCATGCTTCACCACCTCGCCGAGACCGGCGCCGCCCGCCGGGTGATCGCCGTCCACGGCGACCAGCAGGAGTCCACCCACGCCTTCCGCGAGGACTTCGCCGGCCTGGTCGAGAAGCTCCCCAACGCCGAGGCGCACGTCTGGTACGAGCACCCCGAGGGCGAGTGCCCCACCGACCGCACCGGCCGCGTCGACCTGACCGGCCTGGACGTGCCCGCCGACGCCGTCGCCTACCTCTGCGGCCCGCTGCCGTTCATGCGCGCCGTGCGCACCCAGCTGCTGGAGGCCGGCATCCCCGCCGCCGACATCCACTACGAGGTGTTCGGCCCCGACATGTGGCTCGGCAAGTAAGAAAGCGACATCAACAGTCCTGCTGTGCAGGGCAGTTGAGAGGTGGCCTCGCCGACGGCCGCACCCACCCCGGGTGCGGCCGTCGGCGAGGCCGCCCCCGCGCGCCGGGGCGGGCTCACTTCAGGACGGCGCGAATCGCCTCCCGCAGCTGGTCGACCCCCGGCTGCAACGCCCGGTCCAGGCCGAGCGCGAACGGCAGCACCGCGCCGTCCGGGCGCGTCACCCGGCGCGGCGGGGCGAGCAGCCGGCCGTCCTCGGCGGCGACCGCCAGCACCTCGGCGGCGAACCCGGCGAAGCGGTTGGAGTCGTCCACCACCACCAGCCGCCCGGTGCGCTCCAGCGAAGCCAGCAGCGCCGCCCGGTCCAGCGGGTACAGGGTGCGCGGATCGAGCACCTCCACCGACGCCTCACCCGCCAACTCCTCGGCCACCGCCAGCGCTTGATGGACGAGATGGCCGACCGCGACCACCGTGACGTCCGTGCCCGCCCGGTGCGTCCGGGCCACGCCGAGGGGTACCGGCCCCAGCGGCGCCGTCACGTCCTCCCGGACGCCCAGCGCACCCGCCGGGGCGAACAGCACGACCGGGTCGTCGTCCGCGATCGCCGAACTCAGCAGCCCGTACGCGTCGGTAGGCGTCGCCGGTACCAGCGTCTTGATGCCGACGTGCGCGAACAGGCCGTACGGCTGGTCCGAATGCTGCCCGGCCCAGCCACTGCGGGACCCCGAACCGGGCACCACCACGGTCAGCGGCACCCGCGCCTGGCCGCCCGTCATCAGAGAGAACTTGTGCGCCTGGTTGGCGAGTTGCTCGAACACCAGGAACAGCAGCGACGGGATCTGCAACTCGATCACCGGACGCATCCCGGACAGCGCCGCGCCGACGCCCGCCGAGGTGAACGCCTGCTCCGACAGCGGGGTGTCCACCACCCGCTCCGCGCCGAACCGCTGCTGCAGGCCCAGCGTCAGCCCGGCCAGGCCCGCGCCCACGTCCTCGCCGAACACGCACACCGCCGGGTCGGCCGCCAACGCGTCCGCCAGCGCCCGGTTCATCGCCTTCGCGTACGACAACAGGGTCACAGCGCCGCCCCCGACCGGGGCCGGAGCCCGCTCGCATACAGGTGATCGCCGGCCGTCAACGGATCCGGCTCCGCCGAGGCGAGCGCGAACTCGGCCGATTCGAGAAGAAGTTGGCCGACCTCGGCGTCGATGGCGGCGACCGTGGCCGACGGCAGGGCCGCAGCGGCGGAGGCCAGCGGGTCGCGGGCCCGCCACGCCGCCACCTCCTGCGCGGTGCGGTAGGCGAGACGGAAGCGGCGCTCCATGGTGTGGTGCGCCTCGAACCGGTACGTCAGACACTCCAGGAACCCCGGGCCGCCGCCCGCCCGCGCCCGCTCCACCATCCGCCCGGCCGCCGCCCGGACCGCCTCCACGTCCATGCCGTCCACCGTCTCCGCCGGAATGCCGAACGCCTCCGCCCGGCCGCACGCCGAACCGCCCACCGCCGCACCGGCCGGCAGCGTCGTCGCGTAGCCGTTGTTCTCGCACACGAACAGCACCGGGGCCCGCCAGATCGACGCCAGGTTCAACGCCTCCAGCAGCACCCCCTGGTTGAGCGCGCCGTCACCGAAGAACGAGGCCACCACCCGGGGCCGGCCCTGCCGCTGCGCCGCCCAGGCCGCGCCGACCGCGATCGGCGCGCCCGCGCCGACGATGCCGTTCGCGCCGAGGATGCCCAGCGAGAAGTCCGCCGCGTGCATCGAACCGCCCCGGCCCCGGTTCAACCCGTCGACGCGGCCGGCGAGTTCGGCCAGTAGCCGACCCGGATCGGCACCCTTGGCGAGGACGTGGCCGTGGCCCCGGTGGGTGGACGTCAACCCGTCGTCCGGCGCGAGCGCCGCGCACACGCCGACCGCCACCGCCTCCTGGCCGATGTACGGATGGGTGCCGCCGACGATCAGCCCCGAGCGCACCCACTCCAGCGCCAGCTCCTCGAACGAGCGGATCAGCCGCATCGCCCGGTAGCGCCCGGCCGGGTCCGCCAAATGCGGCAGGCTCACCGGCCCGACCGCCACAGCACCGGGCAGAACTGCGGGTCCGCGTAGTCCGGTTGGCCCTCTGCCGTGCGCCGCACCACCGCGTCGTGGTTGTACACCACCGGCGAACCGTCCGGCTTGAGGAACGAGCGGTAGCGGTTCGACCCGTCCTGAAGGTGCAGCGAGACCGCGCGGCGTGGCTGCGGGGAGCGGTTCGGGCCGGAGCCGTGATAAGTGCGACAGTGGTGGAAGGAGACGTGCCCGCGCGGGATCTCCACCGGCACCGTGCGCACCTCGGAGCCGTTGAACTCGGCATTCTCGGCGAGGAGTTGGTCGAGCTCGGCGCGGTCGCGGGAGGCAAAGTGCCGGGTCGAGTCGTCGCCGCCCGGGCGCTCCTCCCAGCGGTGGCTGCCGTCCACCATGGTGATGGTGCCCATCTCCTCCGTGCAGTCGTGGAACGGCAGGAACGCCGTCAGCATCCGCTGCGAGGTGGACGTCTGCCAATAGTGCTTGTCGAAGTGCCACGGCACCACATTGCTCGGCTCGCCCGGCACCGGCGGCTTGTAGATCAGCGTCGCCTGGAACACCCGGATCTCCTCGGCCTGCGCCAGCCGCGCCGCGACCGCGCCCAACAGCGGCTTGCGCAGGATGCGGCCGATCTCCGCGTGCTCGAAGTGCACGTAGTCGTTGTGCCGCTGCACCGGGCCGTCGGCCGGCGTCCAGGACGCCAAGTGCGGCGGACGGACGGGAAGTTCGCGGTCGCGTTCACCCGCATAGTAGCGCTCGGTCGCCGCTTGCAGCGCGTCCAGCTCCTGGTCGCTGAACAGCCGGCGCGACAGGTACCAGCCGCGCTCCGCGTACTGCAGCACCTCCTCGGCGGTCGGCAGCAGCGCCGACTCCTCCTCCGTCAGCCCGAACGCGTCGATGGGGGTGGTCACTTGAGGACTCCGTTCGGTCAGTGGCCGGCGGTGACGGCGCGCTCGCGCTCCACCGCCTCGTACAGGGCCTTGATGTTGGCGGTGCCGAACGAACCGGCGCCGCGGCGCTCCACCAGCTCCAGGAAGAAGGTCCGGCGCGGGTGGGCGGAGCGGGCGAAGATCTGGAACAGCTCGCCGCCGTGGTCGCGGTCCACCAGGACGTTGGTGTCGCGCAGCTCGGCGACCGGGATGCCGGTCGGCCCGAGCCTCGCCTCCAGCGCCCGGTAGTACGCGCCCGGCGTGGACAGGAAAGCCACCCCGCGGGCGCTCAACTCCCGTACCGACGCTGTGATCGAGGCCGTGGAGAAAGCCACGTGCTGGGCGCCCGCGCCGCCGTGCGCCTCCAGGAAGCCGTCGATCTGGCCGGCCGCCCGCGAAGTGTCCGGCTCCAGCAGGGTGAAGGTGATGGTGCCGCACGGGCTCTGCACCACCCGGGAGTCCATCGCCTGCGCGCCGACCTCGACGTACTCGCGGAAGATCTCCCGGAAGCCCAGGCCGCGCACCGCCCACTCCACGGAGGCGTCCAACTGCCCGCCCGGCACCGCGATCGCCACATGGTCGAGTTCCAACAGGCCGCCGACGCCCGGAAGTTCGTCCGGCGGAAGGAGGTCCTGCGCGTCGGCGAAACGCACCGCGAGATCGCCGAACCCGGAGACCGTGCCCGCCCCGTCCAGGCAGCCGCCGCCCGCGTTCAGCGCCCGCTCGGCCGCCGCGGCCGCCGCCACCTTGTCCGGGTGCCGCAGCGCGATCACCGCGACGCCGTCGCCGTGCCGCCGCACCCACTCCGTCACCTGGTGCTCGGCGTCCACCGCCGAGGTCACCAGCAGCCGGATCGCGCCCTGGTGGGCCAGCACCTGGACGGTGCCCGGCGCGGTGCGGGCCGGCCTGCTCAGCGTGAAACCCCAGTCGTCGCGCAGCTGCGCGGCGTACTTGTGGGCGTCCTCCGCGTACAGTTCGAGGTAGGCGATGCCGGCGACGGTCATGAGTTCCCTCCGAGATGCTCGGCCGACCGGCCGAAGTGCCGTTCCGAGAAGCCGCTTTGCCGTCCGGTAGGCCCGAAATGCTGTTCCGAGAGGCCGAGTTGCCGAGCGGCTATGCCCGGCGGGCCGAACACCAGGCTCAGGTTGTGCCCGCCGAACGCGAACGAGTTGGACAGCGCGTGACGCACCGGACGCCGCAGCGCCGAGCCGCGCACATGCTGCAACTCGCACTCCGGGTCGGGCTGTTCGAGGTTCAGGGTGGGCGGCAGCAGGCCCTCGGCGACGGCCAGCGCACAGACCGCGGCCTCCACCGCGCCGGCCGCACCCAGCAGATGGCCCGTCGCACCCTTGACGGAGCTGACCGGCGGGCCCGCGTCGCCGAACACCTCGCGCAGCGCAGACACCTCCGCCCGGTCGCCCAACCTGGTGCCCGTGCCATGGGCGTTGACGTAGCCCACCGCCGACGGATCCAGCCCCGCCGAGCGCAGCGCCGCCCGCATCGCGCTCGCCGCGCCGGCCCCGTCGGGGCGCGGCATGGTCGGGTGGTGGGCGTCGGTGGCCGCGCCCCAACCGGACACCTCCGCGTACGCCGAGGCCCCGCGGGCGGCCGCGTGCTCGGCCCGCTCCAACACCAGAACGGCGCTGCCCTCGCCCAGCACGAAGCCGTTGCGGCGGGCGTCGAACGGCCGCGATGCCTGCGCAGGGTCGTCCCAACCGGCGGCGAGAGCACGGGAGTTGTCGAAGGCGGCGGCGATGGTCGGGTGCAGCGGGGCCTCTGCGCCGCCGCACACCACCACGTCCGCCTCGCCGCCGCGGATCAGTCGCAGGCCCTCGGCGACGGCCTGCGCACCGGCCGCGCAGGCGGTGATCACGGCCGAGCTGTAGCCGCGGATGCCGTGCGTGATGGCGATCCGGGCGGCCGCCATGTTGGACAGCATGCCCGGCAGCAGGTACGGGCTGACCGCCGCCCGGCCGCGCTCGCGGCGCGCCGCGGCCTGCTGCTCGTAACTCTCCAGCCCGCCACCGCCGGTGGCCAGCACCACCGCCACCCGCTCCGGGTCGGTGTCCTGACGAACCGTCAGTTTCGCGTCGGCGAGGGCGTCGTCGGCGGCGGCCAGGGCCAGCAGCAGGAAGCGGTCGGCGCAGCGGGTCTCGGTCGCCGGCAGCACCTCGACGGCGGGCACCGGCGGGGCGATGCCCGCGGCCCGCAGCCAGCCTGCCGCCGGGTGGTCCGGGGGCGGGGCGGTCAGCCCGGAGCGGCCGGCGGCGAGGGCGCCGAACACCTCGGGAACGCCCCGGCCCAGCGGGGTCACCCAGCCGATACCGGTGATCTGCGCGCCGGTCGCCGTCACCGCGCGCCGGCCGAGGCGAGGTGCTGCTGCCGCAGCAGGACCTTGCGGACCTTGCCGGTCGGGCCGAGCGGGATCCGCTCGTCGGGTACGGCGAGCACCGTGCGGACGGTGTCGGCGACGTGCGGCTCCAACGCGGCCAGCACCCGGGCGGTGAGCTCGTCGGACTCGGCGGCGGCCGGGGCGAGTTGCAGCAGGACGTCGGTGACGACGCGGTCGCCGTCGCGGAGCGCCACCACCGTGCAGTCCAGCACGTCCGGGCAGGCGGCGAGAACGCGTTCCTCGCTGGCGGCGGTGTGCAGGCGGCGGCCGTCGGCGAGGTCGACGGTGTCGACGGCGCGGTCCACGTGGTAGTAGTAGCCGTCCTCGTCGCGGTACATCAGGTCGCCGGTGAGGAAGTAGTCGCGCAGGCGGGTGCGGTGGGTGGTGACGGAGTCGTTCCAGTAGCCGACGGCTAGGGTGGGGGAGCGGGTGCCGAGTTCGCCGACCTCGCCCGGGCCGAGCTCGTTGCCGTCCGGGTCGAGGATCGCGCAGTCCACGAACGCGTGCGGGCGGCCCACGCACCGGCCGTAGCGGTCGGAGTCGACGGTGTGGGTGATGAAGAAGTGCGAGTGGCCCATCTCGGAGGAGCCGAGGCCGTCGATGAACACCGAACCGGCGGTGCGGACCCGGCCCTGCCGGGTGGCGGTCTCGCGCGAGCCCTGGGCGACCAGGCGGCGGATGTGGGTCTCGTGCGCGCAGTCGCCGGTGTTCCACCACAGGCCGACCGAGGCCAGGTCGCGCGCCGACAGGTCGTGCCGGGCCAGGTCGGCCCAGGTGGTGGCGAAGCCGTACACGCCGAGCGGCTGCCAGCGCTCGATCGCGTCCAGCACCACCGGCCCCGACTGGCTCGACAGCAGGTGGAGTTGGGCGTCGAAGCTGAGCGCCAGGTTGACGGCGATCAGGGTGGCGGCGTGTGCGGCGGGCAGTGCGCTCAGCACCCGGTCGATGCCCTGCGGGCGCGGCAGCAGCAGCCGGTGCCGAATCGCCGCGTACAGGCTGCGGTGCGAGTGCAGCACGGCCTTCGGCAGACCGGTGGTCCCCGAGGAGTGCGTGATCGCGACCGGGTCGGTGGGCCAGTGCCGGTACGCGGCGGGCGCGAACTCCGGGTCGCCGCCGGCGAGTTCGGCCGTGTCGGCGAGCAGCGGGATGCCGAGGTCGTGGCCCGCCAGGGCCTTGGCGTGGTCGGCGTCCGTGAGCAGCCCGGCCGCGTTCAACCGGCGCAGGTAGCGGGCCGAACTGTCCGCGTCCAGCGCCGGGTTGAGCAGGGCCGGGACGGCGCCGAGGCGGGTCAGTGCGAGGAACGCCAGCACCTGGTCGGCTGCCGCGGACGCCTGTACCGCCACCGGGTCGCTCCTTCGCACCCCGAGTGCGTGCAGGGCGGACGCCCGCTTCCGTACCGCCAGGTCGAGTTGACGGAGCGTCAGGGATGTGCGGGCGGGGTGGCCGTCGACGGGCGTGTCGAAGGTCAGGGTCGGCGAGTCGAGGCCGAGTCCCTGCTCGACCCGGGTGGTCAGGACGTTGCCGGCGCCGACGGAGCTGTCCTCGGACAGCGCGGCGCGCAGGGTGCGGAGGCTCATGGATCCCGTTCTTCTCGTGGTGCGGGACGTCGTCGTCGGCATGACCGGCGGGGTGTCAGGGGGTGAGCAGGGCGGCGGTGGCGCGGTCGGGCGGGCCCTGCGCGGCGGTGATCAGCAGGACCTGCTCGGCGTCGCCGTCCTCGATCAACAGGCCCGCCCGGTCGAGGAGTTCGTCCTCGGTGTCGAAGCCGGGGCCGAGTGCGACGACCGGGCCGTCGAGCTGCCAGCGGGCGGCGAGGTGGCCGAGCACGGCGTTCGGGTTGGACTGGAAGAACAGCAGGGGCGGGACGCGCCGGCCGGTGGTGGTGGCCAGGGCGAGGGCGTCCGCAGTGCCGGTGTCGCCGGTCGCACTGGCCAGCAGCAGCGCGGTGCGCGGCGCGCCGAGCGCGGGCGGCGGCCCGTAGTGGCGGAGCAGACAGCGATCGGCGGTCTCGGCCACCAGCGGGTTGAAGCTGGACTCGACGAACCCGGCGATGGGCGGCAGCCGGTCGTCCGGTCGTTCGGGCCAGGCAGCGGAGGCGAGCACCCGCAGCGGGTGGTGGGCGGGGGAGGCCGTCCGCAGGGGGTCGGTTTCGGTCGTTTGCGGCGGGTCGGGGGCGCGGGAGGTCGTTCGCAGTGGGTCGGTGGCGGGGGCGGTCATGCGGCGGCCACCAGGAGGGCGGTGTTCGCGCCGCCGAACGCCGAGTTCAGGGTGAGGGCGAGCCCGGGGGCGGCGGATCGGGGGTGGTCGAGGACCAGGTCGAGCGGGCAGCCCGGGTCCGGATGCTGCCAGCCGGCGTTGACGGGCAGCGAACCGGCCTGCAACACACCGACGGTGACGGCGAGTTCGAGCAGGGCGGAAGCCTCCAGGGCATGGCCGTGGACGGACTTGGTGGAGCTGACCGGCGGGGTTCCGGTCGGGAAGACGGTGCGCAGCGCGGCGGCCTCGGCGAGGTCGCCGAGCTTCGACCCGGCGCCGTTGGCGTTGACGTAGGCGATTGCGTCCGGTGCGGCGCCCGCCCGGGCGAGCGCGATCCGCACCGCCCGGGCCAGTCCGACGCCCTCCGGGTGCGGCCGGCAGACGTGGTGGGCGTCCCCCGTGCGGGCCCAACCGGCGATCCGGGCCAGCGGGTTGCGGCCGCGACTGCGGCGCAGCGACGGCACGGACTCCAGGACGACGGCCACCACCGCGTCACCGAGCAGCATGCCCTGCCGGCCCAGGCTGAACGGGCGGACGGCGCCGTCTCCGGCCAGTGCCCGGCCGGCGTCGAACACCGCGAAGGTGTCCGGCTCGACCAGGTAGCCGGCGGCGACCAGCACCCGTTCGCGCCGGCCGGAGGCGATCAGCGCGGTGGCGTCGGCGACGGCCGTGGCGGCCGCCACGCACGCGCCGGTGTACACCCGGGGCCGAAGCCCGGTGCGTTCGGCGATCTCCTGGGCGACCGGTCCGGCCCGCCGATCGCCGTGCAGGGCGAGCAGCAGGTCCTCGGGCGCGCCGTCGGGCCGGCCGTCGAGCGCGCCCGCCTCGGCGAGCACGGCGACCAACTGGTCGACCAGGCTCGGCGGTTCGGCTGCGTCGTCGGCGACGGCGGCCAGGTCGGTGCGGTGCCCGGCGGTGCTGAAGCGGCCCACCGGGACGAACGCGGGCCGGCCGGCCAGCGCCCCGTCCAGCAGCGCGGGCAGCCCCGGCCCGAAGGCGGAGCGGACGCCGATGCCGCCGACCAGGACGGTGCGCCGCGGCGGACCGTTCCGGGGAGCGGTCGGCGTCATGGCGCGACGGCGGTGCGGGCGTCGAGTTGGGCGCCCAGTGCGGCGACCGCGTCGTCGACGGTCCGGATGGCGTCCAAGTGGTGGTCGTCCAGGTCGAGTTGAATTCCGTAGGCCTGCTCCGTTTCGGCGATCAGCCAGGTCAGTTCGAGCGAGCCCAGCTGTTCGTCGACCTGCTCGGGGGAGCGGTCGCCGTAGCGGGCGAGCATCGCGATCGCCTCGGTGCGGTCGAAGCGCGGCTCGGCGCGGCCGGCGTGCGGCTCGGTGCGGCCGGCGTGCGGTTCGGTGCGGCCGGCGTGCGGTTCGGTGCGGTCGAATCGCGGCTCGACCAGGCCGGAGTGCGGCTCGGTGTGGTCGGCGCTCATCAGGCGCTGCCCGCCGAGGACTTGGCGATCCGGTCGGCGACCTCGGCGCTGAACTCGTCGATCGTCATCAGCGCGGTGGACTCCATGTCGTCCAGCTCGAAGCGGATGCCGAACTTCTCCTCGACCTGCACCGCCAGGTCGGCCAGCGCGAGGGACTCCAGGTCGAGGCCGGCCGGGCCGAGGTCGGTCTCCGAAGTGACCTGCGAGACGTCGTAGTTCATCGTCGCCAGGGTGGCGAGAACGAACGAGCGGATCTGTTCCTGCATGGACTTGCTCTCTCCAGCGCGTCGGGGTGTCGGGGTTGTCTGCTGCGGGATGTTTCGGGCAGGGCGCACCGACGGACGGGCGGACGGTGTCTGGAGCCGTCCGCCCGTCCGGGCGCACTGCCGCGGAACGGGGGAGGAGGGGGCGGATCAGCGGGCGGCGTCGACCTGTCGGCGCAGGGCGACGACGTCCCGCAGCAGCTTCCCGGTGGCGGTCCGGGGGAGCTGCGGCATCAGGTGCAGGCGGCGGGGCAGCTTGTAGCCCGCCAGTTCCCTGCCGAGCAGTTCGCGCAACCGCTCGGCGGTGCCGCCCTGTTCGGACGGCGGGAGGGCGGTGCCGTCGGCGGTCGCGGCATACGCCTCGATCGCGCCGTCGGCGAACACCACCACGGCCTCGACCACGCCGGGAAGCCCGGTCAGGGTCTGCTCGACCTCGTTCAGGTCGACCTTGAGGCCGCCGATGGAAATCTGTGAGTCGCGCCGCCCCAGCACCGTCACCCGGCCGGTGGCGGGATCGAGCAGGGCGGCGTCCCTGGTGTGCAGCAGGCCGGCCGACCAGCGGGTCGGGTCGGTCAGGCCCAGATACGGGGAGCGGGTGCGGGCGATGTGCAACTCGCCCTCGTCCAGGGAGAGTTCCATGCCGTGCACGGGTCGCAGGGCCGGATGGTGGCGGCCCGTCAGATCGGTGGCGATGACCCCGGTCTCGGTCATCCCGTACATCGTGCCCAGCGGCACACCGTAGCGCTCGCGGAACGCGTCGGGAAGCCCCGGCCGGACCAACTCGCCGGCCACGACCATCCGCCGCAGCTGTGGGAGCACGGGCGGCGCGGCCACGGCGGCCAGCAGCTCCGCGTGGAACGGCACCCCGATCACGGTGGTCGGGGCGGCGCCGTCGGCGATCGCGCTCAGGATGCCCGCGGGGGTCATCCGCTGTGGCACCACCAGCTCCACGCCCGCGTGCAGGGCGTGCAGCAGCCCGCCGACCAGGCCGAGCACGTGCACCGTCGAGGACAGCAGCACGGTGCGCTCGCCCCGGGCCGGGAACTCCGGCAGCCGTGCGTAGCAGTCGAGTTCGCGCAGCAGGTCGCCCGCGGTCCGGCCGATCACCTTGGACGGGCCGGTCGAGCCCGAACTGAGCTGTACCAGCGCGTGGTCGCCGGCGGCCAGCCCCATGGCCTCGCCGCCCTCGGACACCACGGTCGGCATCTGCCTGAACCGCGGCCGCCCGTCGACGAGTTCGACCAGCACCCGGGCGTGCAGCCGGTCCACCGCGCGGTCCACCTCGACCTCGGTGAGGCGGTGGTCCAGCAGAACCGCCCGGGCACCGGCCCGCCACGCCGCCAACAGCACCGCGACGAACTCCGCCGACGGCGCCATCCGCAGGGCGACCGTGCCCAGTTCGCCGAGACCGGCCGCGGCCAACTGCCGCTGCCGCTCGGCGACCAGCGCCCGAAGCGTCCCCCTGCTCACCGGAGCGCCGAAGCGCAGGCACGGTTCGCCGTCCGGTCCGGCGAGTAACTGCTCGTCCACCCAGTCCGCGGCAACCGTGCGGCCGCGCACCGGGATCGGGATCAACGTCAACGCAACTCCACGCGCTCGAATGGGAAGCATGGGTCGGAAGTTGTGAGGCTTCAGTGTGGATCCCCCGTCGAGAGCCGACCTTTGCACGGGAGCGCATCAAGGGTCAAGGTCTATACCAGTGGCGAGCGGACCCCTACGCTGTCCCTCGTTTTCGCACCGGTTGACGGATCATCAGGAGGTTCGGAGACGATGGTTCCGCTCACCCTGGCGGAGCACGGCGCGCTCGCGAAGAGCCTGCTGCCTGCGGCGACTTGGGACTTCTTCGAAGGCGGGGCCGGCTCGGAGTGGAGCCGGCGCGCCAACCTCGACGCCTGGCGCCGGCACGTGCTGCGCCCGCGTGTCCTGGTGGACGTCTCGACGCCCGACTGCGGCACCGAGCTGCTCGGCGCCCCGCTGGCTGCCCCGTTCGGGGTCGCGCCGATGGCCTACCACCAACTCGCCCACCCCGACGGGGAGATCGCCACCGCCCGGGCCGCCGCCGAGGCCGGCGCGCTGCTGATCGTCAGCATCTTCGCCGGCCGCACCCTGGAACAGATAGCGGCAGTCGCCCCCGGCGCGCCCCGCTGGCTCCAGCTCTACTGGCTGCGCGACCGCGAGGCGCTCACCGGGCTGGTGCGGCGCGCCGAACAGGCCGACTACCGGGCCCTGGTGCTCACCGTGGACGCACCCAAGGTCGGCCGCCGACTGCGCGACCTGCGCAACGCGTTCGCGCTGCCGCCCGGCCTGACCGCCGCCAACCTCGACCCCGAACTGACCAGCAGCGCCCGGCAGTCGGCCGCCGGGCGGTCCGCCATCGAGGAGCACTCCCGCCAGCAGTTCGACGCCGCCGTCAGCTGGGCCGACCTGGCCTGGCTGCGGCGGCACACCCGGCTGCCGCTGGTACTCAAGGGCGTGCTCACCGCCGAGGACGCCCGACTCGCCGTCGAGCACGGCGTCGACGCACTGATCGTCTCCAATCACGGCGGACGCCAACTCGACGGCGTACCGCCCGCTTTGACCGTCCTGCCCGAAGTGGTGGACGCCGTCCCCGCCGGGTACCCCGTGCTGATGGACGGCGGACTGCGGCACGGCTCCGACCTGGCGAAGGCCCTTGCGCTCGGCGCCCGCGCCGCGCTGGTCGGCCGCCCCGTGCTCTGGGGGCTCGCCCACGGCGGCGCGGACGGCGCGCGGGCGGTGCTCGACCTGCTGCGCGAGGAACTGCTCGACACCATGGTGCTGGCCGGTCGACCCACGCTCGCGCACCTCGACCGGAGCGCGCTCGCGCCCTGGCCGGCCGACGCTCCGCCGCCGCTCTGACGGCGCATCGCTCTCCTTATATATAGGGGTCCGTGACGAGACACCGACAAGGTTGGTCGTTCCGCCCCCGGCACACGCGTGAAAGGACCCGCCCCGTGGCGACCACCGCAGAACCCGCACCCGCCGGAACCGCACCCGCCGGAGCCGAGAGCGTCGAACCCGAGACCGGTGGGCCCGTACCCGTCGAACCCGAGACCGGTGGGCCCGTACCCGTCGAACCCGAGATCGGTGGGCCCGCGCCCGATGGCGACCTGTTCGCCGACTGGGACTGGGAAGACCCCGCCGGGCTCGAAGCCCGCACCGACGCGTTCACCGAGAACCTCGCCCGCTGCGAGTCGATCGAGGCCGTCCGGCCCGAAGTGCCCCACACCCACCAGGACTTCGAACAGCTCGGCGTCACCGGAATCGAGTTCGCCGCGTTCCGCACCCGCCACCCGCACGGCCTCGGCACCGACCTGGTCGGCCTGCACAGCGACGAGGACGCCACCCGGCCCGGACCGGTCTACCGGATCGACGGCGCCGCCCTGTTCACCCAGCTCGACATCGGCCGGCCGCTCCCGTTCGCCGACCGCAGCGTCGACTGGGTGTACGCCGAGCACCTGATCGAACACGTCCCGCTCGGCACCGCCGTCCACTGGCTCGCCGAAGTCCGCCGCATCCTGCGCCCCGGCGGCGTGCTCCGCCTCACCACCCCCGACCTGGCCCGCTACATCGACGGCTACCTCGACGGCCGGGAGCACTTCTTCCGCCGCCACCGCCGCCGCCTGCGCACCATGCGGGTCGGACCGCCGATGCCGGAGCGCCGCGCCTTCATGCTGAACCAGATCTTCTACCATTTCGGACACCGGTGGATCTACGACGAGGCCGAGCTCCGGCACGTCCTCGACCGCGCCGGCTACCACGAATTCGCCATCGCACGACGGGAGTTCCAGACCGGCACCCGCCCCGACGTGGCCGACCTCGACACCGCCTTCCGCAAGGACGAGTCGATCTACCTGGAGGCCGTCGCCCCCGGAGGACCGCACTGATGCCACTGCACCCGCAGGCCGAGGCCATGCGTGCCCGCCGCGCCGCCGCCGGCACCCCGCCGCTGTACACCCTCACCCTGGACGCGGCCCGCGCCGCCGACCTCGCCGACCTGCGCGCCGCCACCGGCACCGGCGAACCCGTCGCCGCCGTCGAGGAGTTCACCATCGACGGCCCCGGCGGCCCGCTCACCCTGCGGCACTACCACCCGGCCGCCCGCGCCGAACGGCCCGGCCCCGCGCTGCTGTACCTGTACGGCGGCGGCTGGGCCCTCGGCTCACTGGAGACCGGCGACCCGATCTGCCGCGCACTCGCCAACGCCACCCGCGCCGACGTCCTCGCCGTCGGCTACCGGCACGCCCCCGAACACCGCTTCCCCGCCGCCGTCCACGACTGCTGGGCCGCCCTCGACTGGATCGCCCGCAACGCGCCGGGCCTCGGCCTCGACCCGGCCCGGATCGCCGTCGGCGGCGACAGCGCCGGGGGCAACCTCGCCGCCGCCCTCACCCTGCTCGCCCGCGAACGCGGTGGCCCGGCCCTCGTCCACCAACTGCTCGTCTACCCCAACACCGACCACCGCACCGCCGCGGCGGACGGCGAGGACCCGGCACTCTTCAACCGCCACTCGGTGGCCTGGTACTGGTCGCACTACCTCGCCGACCCCGCCGACGCCGCCCACCCCCTCGCCAGCCCGCTGCGCGCACCCTCGCTGGCCGGCCTGCCGCCCGCCACCGTCATCACCGCCGAGTACGACCCGCTGCGCGAGGAGGGCGAGGAGTACGCCGCCGCCCTGCACGCCGCCGGCGTCCCCGTCGAACTGCGCCGCTACGACGGCATGCCGCACGGCTTCTTCGCCGTGCCCGGCGTCCTCGACGACGGCCGCGCCGCCCAACTCTTCGCCGCCGAAAGGCTGGTGGCCTCGTATGCCGACTCGACCTCGTACGCTGGGGCGGCCTCGGCGCACGAGGCGGCCCTGTGCCCCGCCGCCGGGACGGGGGCCGACCGGTGAGCGGGGCGCTGCGCCTCGGCGAGCTGCACGGCTCGCTGTCGGACCCGCTGCTGGACGCGATGACCTTCCTCAACGAAGTCACCGGCCGCTACCCCGAGGCGATCTCGTTCGCGCCCGGCCGCCCGCACGAGGAGTTCTTCGACCCCGCCGACATCCACGGCCACCTGGAGACCTACCTGCGGCACCTGCGCGAGGAACGCGGGATGACGGAGAGCCAGGTCCGGCAGGAGGTGTTCCAGTACGGGCGGACCAAGGGCCTGATCGCGCCGCTGATCGCCCGGGCGCTGGAGGCCGATGAAGGGATCACCGCCGACCCCGAGGCGCTCGTCGTCACCGTCGGCGCGCAGGAAGGCATGCTGCTGGTGCTGCGTGCCCTGTGCGCCGACCCGGACGACGTGCTGCTGGTCTCCTCGCCCTGCTACGTCGGCGTCACCGGCGCGGCCCGGCTGCTCGACCTGACGGTCCGAGCGGTGCCCGAGGCCGGACCCGACGGCGGCCTCGACCCGGAGGCCCTGGCCGCCGCCGTCCACGAACTGCGCGCCGTGGGGAAACGCCCCCGCGCCTGCTACGTCGTCCCGGACTTCGCCAACCCCAGCGGCGCCAGCCTGGACGAGGTCGCTCGTCGGCGGCTGCTGGAGGTCGCCGAGGCCACCGGCGTGCTGCTGATCGAGGACAACCCGTACGGCTTCTTCGGCCGCCACGGGCCCGTCCGGCCCACCCTGAAGGCGCTGGACGGCGACCGCCGCAACGTGGTCTACCTCGGGTCGTTCGCCAAGACCTGCTTCCCCGGCGCCCGCGTCGGCTACGTCCTCGCGGACCAGCAGGTCCTGGCGCCGGGCGGGCGGGCGGGCCTGCTCGCCGACGAACTCGCCAAGCTCAAGAGCATGACCACCGTCAACACGTCGGCGCTCGCCCAGGCCGTGATCGGCGGCATGCTGCTGGCCGGCGGACTGCGCCTGCGGGACGCCAACGAGCCCGCCCGGGAGTTCTACGCGCACAACATGGACGTGCTGCTGACCCAACTGGAAAACGCTTTCCGGTTGGTTCCCGGAGTCACCTGGAACACGCCGGAAGGCGGCTTCTTCGCCGTCGTCACCGTCCCGTTCCGGGCCGACGCCCGGGCGCTGGATGCCTGCGCCCGCGAGCACGGCGTGCTGTGGACCCCGATGGACGGCTTCCACCCCGGCGGGGGCGGCGAGCACCAGCTGCGGCTGTCCTGCTCGTACCTGACCCCGGAACAGATCGTCGAGGGCGTCCGGCGGCTGGCCCGCTTCGTGGCGGAGCGCGTGGCGTCGTAGGTCGTCGTGACAGCACTGAGTGGGGCCCGGCATCCTCCGCCTGGCCCCACTCAGTGCTGTCGTGACGTGCCGTCGTGCCGGTGCTGTCGTGCCGGTGCTCTCGTGTCGGGGAACTGCGTCGGGGAAGTGTCAGCGGATCCGGCGGGCGAACAGGCGGGCCGCCCAGGCCACCGCCAGGGCCGTCATCAGACCGGTCAGCAACAGCCCGCGCCACACCTCCGGCGCGTCCAGGTGACCGGCGAACAGGGCGCGCATGCCCTCCACGCCCCAGTAGCAGGGGTTCCAGGACGCGGCGGTGCGCAGCCAGGCAGGGGCGAGGGCGATCGGCAACAGGGTGCCGGAGAGCAGCGCCAGCGGCTGGGCGATGGTGTTGACCACCGGCCCGAGGGCCGCGTCCGTGGGCACCAGCAGCGCCAGGCCGTAGGAGACCGAGGACGCCATCAGCGCCATCAGTGCGAGCAGCGCCATGGCCAGCAGCAGGTCGGTGAGGCCGACGGTCAGACCGAACGGGATGGCCAGCACGGCGATCAGCAGCGACTGGACGAGCAGCGCGGTGGTCTCCCGCAGGGCGCGGCCGAGCAGCAGCGCGACCCGGCTGACGGGTGTCACCCGGGAGCGTTCGATGACGCCGGCGTGCAGTTCGCCGAGCAGCGTGAACCCGGTGAACAGGCCGCCCATCACGGCCAGCGCGGACAGCAGCCCGGGCACGTAGATCCGGTACGCGTCAGCGGTGCTGTGCGCGCCCGACGCGGCCAGCGCGGAGGTGAGCAGCGGGGCGAACAGCAGCAGGTAGCACAGGGGTTGGAGCAGTCCGACGGCCAGCCACGCGGGCGAGCGGGCCATCAGGAGCAGTTGGCGCTGGTAGACCAGCCAGGTGTCGCGGGCGAGCTTCACGGGGACCTCGGGGCGTCGGAGCGGCGGAGGGCGAGGCAGGGCGGGGCGGGGGGAGGGGAGGGGGGAGCGGGGGCGTCAGGCGTGGACCAGCGGGCGTCCGGTGAGCGCCAGGAACACGTCGTCCAGGCTGGGGCGCTGCAGCTGGACGTGGTCCGGCTCCAGGCCGGCGGCGGCCAGCGCGCGCAGCAGCTGCGGGATCGCGGTGGCCGCGGAGTCCACGTGCAGGCGCAGCCCGTCCTGCCCGGGAAGCGCCTCCAGGCGCTGGACGCACGGGAGTTCGGCGAGGGCGCGTTCGGCGTGGGCGGTGTCCTCGGCGCCGGGCAGGCCGATGGTGACGGCGTCGCCGGAGATCTCCTGCTTGAGCTGCTCGGGGGTGCCCTCGGTGACGATGCCGCCGTGGTCGACGATGCCGATCCGGTCGCACAGGGCGTCCGCCTCGTCCAGGTAGTGGGTGGTGATCAGCACCGTCATGCCCTGCTCGCGCAGGCGGCGGACCTCCGACCAGACCTGGGCGCGGCTGCGCGGGTCGAGCCCGACGGTGGGCTCGTCCAGGAACAGCACCCTGGGCCGGTGGACCACGCCGAGGGCGAGGTCGAGGCGGCGGCGCTGGCCGCCCGAGTACGTCTTGCAGGGGCGGTCGCCGAACTCGGCCAGGTCGAAGGCCGCCAGACCCTGTTCGGCGCGCTGCAGCGCCTCGGCCTTGCGGATGCCGTACATCCGGGCCTGCAGGACGAGTTCCTCGCGGGCGGTGGCCTGGTCGGTGGTGCCGCCGCCCTGGGCGACGTAGCCGATCCGGCGACGGACCTCGCCGGGCTCGGCGCGCAGGTCGGCGCCGGCCACGGTGGCCTCGCCGCCGTCGGGCGCGAGGAGGGTGGCGAGCATGCGCAGCGTGGTGGTCTTGCCTGCGCCGTTCGGGCCGAGGAGGCCGTAGATCTCGCCCTCCGCGACGTTGAGGTCGATGCCGCGCACCGCGTCGACGGTGGCGGCGCCGCGGCGGGGCCGGAAGGACTTGCGCAGCCCCTTGGTCACGATCAACCCGGACTCCTGTGCTCGGTCGGTGGGTTCGGTGGGTTCGGTGGCGGTGCGGAAGCGGTGGCTTCGGGAGCGATGGGCTCGGAAGCAGTGGATCGGAAGCAGTGGATCGGAAGCAGTGGATCGGAAGGCAGTGCCTTGGAAGGCGGCGGCTCGGGGAGCAGTGGGCTCGGAAGCGGTGGGGGAGGTGCGAGGCGAGGGGGACGGCGGATGCCGGAGCAGACCCTAGGGCCCGACCCCGCCCGCCCACAATGGTCTGGACCAGGTGGTGGAGTCGTCGCTCAGCGCGGTGCGCGCGCGAACCGCTCCAGCCGCTCGACTGCCGCCACCGCGCCGCCGCCCGCCCGGAGTTGACGTCCGAGGAGCTGTGCGGAGGCGGTGAACGCCGGGTCGTCGAGGACGGCCCGCAGTGCCGCGTGCAGCTGCGAGGAGGTGGCGGTGGCGAAGTCGACCCGGACGGCTGCGCCGAGCGCGGCCAGCCGGCCCGCCGTCACCGGCTGGTCGTGCCGGATCGGCGCGACCACCAACGGCCGCCCGTGGACGAGGGATTCGGCGACGGTGTTCATCCCGCCGTGGCACAGTACGGCGTCCACCGCCCCGCGCTCAAGCAGTTCCAGCACCGGAACGCGCTCGCACACCACCGCGTCCGGCGGCCACCCGGCGTCGCCCGGGCCCGCCACCACGGCCTGCACGTCCGGGAGTTCGGCGAGCGCGGCCGCCGTCCGGTGCAGGAATCCGCCCGCGACGTCGGCGGCCAGCGTGCCCATGGTGACCAGCACCCGGCGGCGTTCCGGCTCCAACCGGGCCCAGGGGAACGGGGGTTCGGAACGGTCCGCCAGCAGCGGCCCGACCAGGGCGTATCCGTCGGGCACCCGGTCCAGCCCGGCCAGCTCCCGACAGGTCGGGGCGATCAGCAGGCCGGGGGAGAAGCGCGGATCGGCGAACTCGGCGGCGGGCAGGCCGGCCCGCTCCCACAGGCCGCGCAGCACCCCGTCCCGCCAGGCGGCCAACTCGCCGTCGCCGCCAAATGGTTCGCCGAGCGGATCGCCGAGCGGTTCGCCCAGCGGTTCGCCGCGTGTTTCGCCGAGTGTTTCGCGCAGCGGTTCGCCGAGCTCCAGCGAGGACGGCGCGAACGTCGCCCACCGCACGCCCGCGCCGTGGGCGGCCAGCGCGCCCGCCGGGCTGTGCTGATCGACCAACACCACGTCCGGCCGCCACTGCTCCACGGCGCGGCGCACCGCCCCCAGCGTGAACCGGGTGTGCGGCACCACGAAGCCCTCCCAGAGCGACCGCACCGCCGCTGCCCCGCCGATCGCCTGCTCCCGGAACACCCGGGCGCCGGTCGGGTGCAGCACCGCCTCCTCCCCGAGCACCGGGCGCAGCGCCGACTCCGGCCCCACCCAGGCCACTTGGTGTCCGCGCGCGGCCCAGGCCAGGGCCAGCGCCCGGGCCGGCAGCAGATGCCCGGCGAGCGGCGGCACCACGATGAGCAGGCGCAGCGGGGTGGTCACGGGCATGGGCGAAGGCCTTCCAGGAGAGGATCGACGGCCGGGCGGGCGACGCGGGTTGCCGGGCCGGGCGAGGAATTCGTGCGCGTCGTGTGCAAACGACGGAGAACTGGTACAGACCACAAGGGGGAGTCGGGAAGGAAGCGCCGGAGATCCCTTGTGCGGGCCGGTGAGGCGTGGGAATACTAGCCCGCGTGACCGCTCTGGAAGCAGTCGCCGTCCACCTTCCGCCCGTCGCCGAACCGATCGAACAGGTCGGAGCGCGCCTCGGACTGACGGACCGTCAGATCAGGCTCTTTCGCCGGTTCCACGGCCTCGACCAGGTCAGGGTGGACCCCGACGGAGACCTGACCGATCTGCTCACCTCCGCAGCGAAGGCCCTGGCCCCGCTGCCCGGAAACGAACACCGCGTGAAGTACGTGCTGCACGCGCGCAGCCTGCCGATCGCGGCGCCCTACCCGCACAACCCGCTGCACGACGTGCTCGGCCGTCTGGGGCTGACGCACGCCCGTGCCTTCACCGTCACCCACCACGCCTGCGCCGGCTCGCTGTTGGCGCTCGACGTGGCCGGTCGGCTGCTGGCGGCAGACCCCGACCCCGCGGCGCTGGCGTTGATCCTGGCGGGCGAGAAGACCTTCACCCGGGACGCCCGCATCGTCCCGGACACCGCCCTCTTCGGCGAAGGGGCGGCGGCCGCCCTGGTGCGCGCCGAAGGCGAACACGACCGCGTGCTGTCCTACGCGGTCGACCAGCGCGGCGAGTTCGACGGGCGACTCGCCGCCGATCCGGAGCTGATGGCGCGCTACCAGCGCAACTACCCGGAGCTGATGACCGCGGTGATGGAAGCCGCGCTGGACGAGGCCGGCGAGAGCTGGGACTCGATTCGGCTGCTGCTGCCGCACAACGTCAACCAGGTCTCCTGGCAACGGATCTGCCGCCGGATCGGGTACCCGCCCGACCGCGTGGTGCTGGACAACGTCCCGGCGGTGGGGCACAGCTTCGCCGCCGACATCCTGCTCAACCACCACACCGCCACCCGCCGCGGCCTGCTCCGCCGCGGCGACCGCTACCTGGTCGCCGCGTCCGGACTCGGCGCGACCTTCGCCGCCATGGTGCTCCAGCACTGAGGCACGCACCCGCCCGGGGCCGCCACGGCCCCGGACCGGCGCGCCCGCGCGAAGGCCCCGGCCGCCGCGCGAGCGCCGCACCCGGCCCGCACCCCCGGGCCCCGCCGACAGGGAACCGCCATGACCGACCCGACCACACCCCCGAACGACCGGCCCGCCGCCGACCGGCCCGCCGCCGACCGTGCAGACGCCGACCGGCCCGCTGCCGACGGGACCGCCGTCGACCCCGAACTGCGCGGCCGCGCACTCGACGGCATCCTCCTGCTACTGCCCCGCGTCCTCAAGCGCGACCTGCCCGACGTCACCGAGAACGCCTGCCTGTTCGACGACGTGGGCCTGACCTCCGCCGCCACCCTGGAACTCATCCTCGAACTCGAGGACCACCTCGACGTACAGATCGACGTCGAAGGCATCGACCAGGACGACCTCCGCTCGGTCGGCACCCTGGCCGGCTTCGTCGCCGGACACGTCATCGCCGAGGACTGAGCGTGCGCGTCCACGGACCGCTGCCCGCCACCACCCTGCCGCGCACCGCCTCCCCGCTGCGCCTCACCGCCGCCCGCGCCTTCGACCTGCCCGGCCACTCCCCGCTCGCCGCCGACCCCGACCTGCGCACCTTCACCGCCGACCTGTCCCGCCGCTACGGCGTGGCACTCGACGAGGACGCGCTGACCGGGGCCCGCGGCCAGTCCTACGCGGCGCTCGGCGAACTAGCCGTACGCCAACTGACCGACACCGCAAGCCCGGTGGACCTGCTGGTGCTGGTGTACGCGACACCCGACGTCCGCCCCGGCCAGTCGGTGGCGATCCAGCTCGGCAACCTGTGCCCGGGCGAGCCGCTTTCCTTCGCCCTCTGCGACGAGGGCGTCGGCGGCACGTTCAGCGCACTCGGCATCGCCGACGCCTACGCCCGCACCGGCGGCGCCCGACGAGCCCTGCTGATCGCCGTCGAACAGGCCGACCTGCATCACCGGCCGCACCGCCCCGCCCGACTGCCCGACCGGCACTCCGCCGCCGCGCTGCTCTGGGAGGCCGACGGCGGGGGCCGCCCGCTCCAGCTGCTCGACAGCGCGGGCGGGATCAAGGAACTGGGCGCCGCACTGCCGGACGGGACGCTGCTGGTGCTCGGACCCGGGCTGGCCCACGCCGCCGCGCCCGACGGAGTGGAGACCCGGCGCGCCCGCCCCGGCAGCCCGTACACCGGGGGCTGGGCCGCGCTCGCCGACGCCCTCGCCGAGCCGCGGCTCGCGGGGCGGCCGCTCGCGCTCGCCGACCTGGAGCCCGAGACCGGCCGGCTCGACCTGGCCTGCTGGGCGCCCGAGGAGCCGACCGGATGACCGCCGTCTGGTTGATCGCCACCGAAACCGGCCCCGAACAGGCCTGGGCACTGGCCGAGTTGCTCGACCCGGACGAACGGGCCCGGGCCGCCCGCACCGCCGACGGCCCGTACCGCCGCCGCTGGATCGCCGCGCACGCCGCCGCCCGCCGACTGACCGCCGCCGCCGCGGGCGTCCCGCCGGAGCACGTCCGCTGGCAGCGCGGCCCGTACGGCCGACCCGAACCCGTCGGCGCGGCCGAGGAGTTGAGCGTCAACCTGAGCACCTCCGGCCCCTGGGCGCTGTTCGCCGTCCAGCCGCGCGCCTGCGGCGAGATCGGCGCGGACCTGGAACCCGTCCCGCCCGAACCGGCCGCCGCCCGACTCGCCCGCCGCTACTACCCGACCGACGAACTCGACGGCGAGGCAGCCGAGTTCACCCGTCGATGGACTCGCAAGGAGGCGTACACCAAGGCCTACGGCGGACGCCTCGCCGACGGGCTGCGCACGCAGGTCGGACCGGTCGACGGCCCCGGCCCGCACCGGATCGACGGGCCGCTCGGCCCCTGCGTCGTCCACGACCTGCCCGCCCCGCCCGGCTACCGGGCCGCGGTCGCCCGCACCGGCACCCGGCCGCTCCTGCCCCGGCTGCTGACCTACCCGGCCGACCTCGCAGGCGAGTTCGGCCTCCACCTTTCCCCAGTCGCCAGCCGGCCCGAACCCGAAGGCTGACCATGACCCGCCACCCCGACGACGCCACCCCGCTGCCTACCGACGCCCCGGGCGTCCAACTCCAGCCCGCCGCCTACGAGAAGCTGCTCGACGCGCTGCGCGGGTCGATCGCCCGACTCGCCGCCGACGAGCCGTTCGAGCGACTCGTCGTCCCACCCGTGATCTCCCGCGCCACCATCGAACGGGCCGGCTACGTCGCGTCCTTCCCGCACCTGCTCGGCACCGTGCACAGCTACACCGGCAGCGCCGCCGACTGGCGTCAACTCGCCCCGCTGATCGCCGAGTCCGGGCCCTGGCACCTCCGCCAGACGGTCTCCGACCTGGTCCTGCTGCCCGCCGCCTGCTACCCCGTGTACGCCACCCTGGCCGGCCAGGACCTGAAGCAGCCCGCACGGTTCGGCGTCGAGGCCCAGTGCTTCCGGCAGGAGGCCACCGCCGAGCCCGGCCGGCTGCGCACCTTCCGGATGGCCGAACTCGTCACCGCCGGCACCCCCGCGCACTGCCTCGACTGGCGCGAGCACTGGCTGGCCCGGGTCGCGGACTGGCTGGAGGCCCTCGGCCTGAAGCCGTCGATCGACCTCGCCGACGACCCGTTCTTCGGCGGCGGTCGCCGCCTCTACCAAGCCGCCCAGCGCGCCCAGGAGTTGAAGTTCGAACTGCGCGTCGAACTGGCCGACGGACTGGTCCAGGCGATCGCCTCCGCCAACATCCACAAGGACCACTTCGGCGAGGCCTTCGCCTTCGCCGCCGACGGCGCACCCGCCCACACCGCCTGCACCGCCTTCGGTCTCGACCGGATCGCGCTGGCCCTGCTGCACACCCATGGCCCCCGCCCCGTCGACTGGCCCGCGACCATCAGCACCGCCCTGAACGGAGACTGACGCACGTGTCCGCACAGCAAGACGTCGTGGTGCAGTTCAGGTCCGAAGCCCCCGAAGCCGAAGGGCCCCTCACTCTCGGCCAGGACAACATGATCCGCTGCCTGCGCCACGACGAACCCTCGCACATGAACAAGCAGGCCTGCTGGAACGTCCCCGCCGGCGCCGACCTGCCCGCATGCCTGGCCGCCCTCCGCACCCTCGCCGAACGCCACCCCGCCCTGCGCACCGTCTTCCCCGGCCCCACCGACCGCCAGCCCGAACGCCAACGGGCACAATCCGAAGGCGAGTTCACCGTCCGGGTGATCGAGCTCGCCGAGGACGAGGACCGGGCCGAGCAGGCCGAACGGTACTGCTGGGACGGTCGCCGCCAGGCCTTCGACCTGGCCGAGGAATTCCCGCTCAGGTTCGCCGTCCTCACCCGCCACGGCGTCCCCGTGCTGCTCGCCGTGGTCATCTGCCACGCCCAACTCGACGGCGTCGCCACCGGATTGCTCTACCAGGAGTGGCTGACCCTGGCCGCCGGCGGCACCCTGCCCGCACCCGCCGCGCCCACCCCGATCGAGGTCGCCGAACAGGAGCGCTCCAGCTCCGGGCAGCGTCGCACCCGCGCCGCCCTCCGGCACTGGGAACACATCCTCGCCGACCGGCCCTCCGCCGTCTTCGCCGACGACCGGATCGGCCCCAACGACACCCTGCTGCCCACCCTCGGCATCCGCTCCACCGCCGGCGCCGCCTCCCTCGCCCGCGCCGCCCAGCGCACCGGAGCCTCCAACTCGGCCGTCCTGCTGGCCTGTTACGCAGCCCTCGCCGCGCACCGCGCCGCCCGCTCCACCGTGGTGATGGCCGCCCTCTCCGCCAACCGCCACCGCCCCGGCCTCGCCGACCACATCGGCACCCTCGCCCAGGACGCCCTGCTCGCCGTCGACACCGACTGCCCCGACCTCGACACCCTGATCGGCCGCACCCAGGCCCAGGCCCTGTCCGGCTACTGGCACGCCACCTTCGACGCCGAACGCATCTGGCAACTCATCGAGGACGTCGCCCACCGTCGAGGCTCCCGGTTCGCCCGGCACGTCGTCGTCAACGACCTCAGCGCCACCGTCCCCGACACCGTCGCCGCCGCCCGCCCCGACCCGGCCGACGAACCCGACCTCGCCTGGTACCCCGCCGAACCCACCCCCACCCGGCTGATGCTCAACATCTGGCGCACCACCGGCTGCCTCGAATTCACCCTGCACACCCACCCCGACGTCCTCGACCGCGAAGAAACCGAACTCTTCGCCCACGCCCTGCTCCGCCTGCTCGACCTGGCCGGCCGGCGCACCGTCCGCCTCGGCGCCGACGGCGAACTCGCCGACCTGACCGGCCTCCCCGCCGGCCGCCGCGACAAGGCCCGCTGGCAGCAGATCGGCGCCAACTGGATCGACCTGGACGCCGTCGCCGACCTGCTGCGCACCGCGCTCGGCGCGAGAGAAGTCGAAGTGCGTTACGAGGACGGCGAGTTGACGGTCAGATCCGACACGGCGCTGACCCCCGGGCAGGCCCACGCCGCCGTGATGGCCGCCCTGCCCGGGCACGACACCGCGATGGCACCGCACCGCTACGTCCTGGGCGGCGGCACCGGCAGCGGACGGGACTGACCGCGGCACCGCCGGTGCGCCGGACCGACTGCGGCACCCGGGTGGGTCTCCCCGCCACCCGGGCGCGTCGCGGCCGGGCGGTGCGCGACACCCCGCGAGGATGGGACGCGACCCCCGTCCCGACCCATCCTCAGCCGGAGCACATCATGGAGCTGTTCCCGCCCCTGCCCCTGGAGTCCTGGCGGGACACCAAGGAGACCCTGCACCGATTCGCCCAGGTCATCGGCAAGATCCGGCTGGCCGGCAGCCCCCGCCGCAACCACTGGTGGAACGTCCCCTACCACCTCACCGGGCGCGGCATCACCACCCGCCCCACCGGACCCACCCGCGGCGGCGACGCCTTCACCATCGACTTCGACTTCACCGACCACCGCCTGTACATCCGCACCCTCGAAGGCCGCGAGGACTCCTTCCCGCTCACCGGCCGCTCCGTCGGCGACTTCTACCGCGACACCCTGCGGGCCCTCATCCACCTCGACATCGACATCGTCCCCGAACACCCCCACCCGTACGACCTGCCCGACGCGCACCGCCCGTTCGCCGACGACCAGGAACACCGCAGCTACGACCCGGCCGCCGTCACCACCTACTGGCACATCCTCAGCCAGGTCGCCCTGCTGCTGGAGGAGTACGCCGCCGGATACTCCGGCAAGACCAGCCCCGTGCACCACTTCTGGCACACCTTCGACATCGCCGTCACCCGCTTCTCCGACCGCGAGATCGAACAGCCCGCCGCCGACCCCGTCACCCGCGAGGCCTACTCCCGCGAAGTCATCAGCTCCGGCTTCTGGTTCGGCGACAGCAACGTCCCCGAACCCGCCTTCTACTCCTACACCGCCCCCGAACCCGCCGACCTCGCCGCCCGCCCCCTCCACCCGTCCGCCGCCTCCTGGACCTCCAGCCGCGGCAGCCACCTCGCCCTGCTGCGCTACGACGACGTCCGCGCCGCCGCCGACCCGTGGGCCACCGTGCTCGACTTCCTCAACTCCGCCTACCGCGCCGGCGCCCAACTCGCGGGCTGGGAACGGCAACGCGAATGCCCGGGCGGCGTCACCGACTCCGTCCTGCGGACGGAACCGCCGGCCTGGTCCTGCCAGTAGAACAACAGGGTGTCGACCTTCAACGGCTCGCGGTCGCCGAAGCAGTAGACGCACAGGCCGGTGACCAGGACGCCCCTGGTGGCCTCGTCGATCCAGCGGAAGCCCGCCTGCTCCAGGACCGCGCGGACCGGCGAGTCGTCCGCGGGGCCGCCGGCGAAGGGGCCGAGCGTGCTGATGAAGAGGCTGTCCAGACCGTGGCGGCCGACCAACGCGTCCAGACCGGCCTCGCCGAGCAGGCGGAAACGCTGCCACGGTTCGGCGGCCAGGACCGCGAGCCGGGCCGTCGCCGTGCGGTCGCCTTGGACGCCGCGCGCCTTCAGACAGGCCTCGCGCAGGCCGTACCGCTCGCCGTCGGTCCGGTCCGGGTGCCGCAACCAGGGCGGCAACTCGACGCGGTCGCCGAGCAGATCGAGCAGGGCGCTCCGGAGCTCGGTGGTCTCCCGGCCGTCGCGGATCACGGCGAGCAGGCCGGAGACGTGCTGTTCGGGAACCCGACCGGCAAGAGCCTCGACGCAGGCGCGACGGCGGAACCAGCTGTGCGCCGGATCGGTCGCGTATCGGGCGAGCCCGTCCGCGTCGACGGCCCGCAGAGCGGCTCCGTCGTGCGGTCGGTCGAACGGGATCAGATCGTCGATGCCGGTCACCGGGGAATACCAGGGCCTGTCCGGCACCGGGCTTCCTGCCGCTCAGTAGAAGTGCCGCAGCCGGGGCCAGAGTTGTGACCACGGCGCGACCGGGCCCGCGCACAGCAGCACCGGGGCGTGCTGTTCCTCGTTGGCCAGGCCGTGGCCGTTGTCGACCCGGGCGACCTCGCGGCAGGCGGTGAAGGCGCGTTCCACCTCCGGGTGCGGCGCGGGGTGGATCAGCAGCACGGGGCCGGTCGCGGAGTCCGGCGGGGGACCCCAGTCGGCGTACGACATGTGGCCCGAATACGGCGTCGGCAGACCGTACCTGCCGCCGTAGCGGGCCAGTGCGCCCGCCTCGCCGTAGTCGGTGGCGAACACCACGGCCCGGCCCCGCTGCTCCGGCGGGACCAGCTCCCATCCGGCGCCCACCGCCGCCGCCAGCTCCGGCCAGCCGACCTGCTCCGCCGACTCCTTGTACACCCAGGCCACCACCGGGAGTTGGCGTGCCGGGAGCACCGGCAGCGTGATCACCGCGTTCACCGCCGCCGCCAACGCCAGCACCGCCGCCATCCGCACCCGGCTCCGCCGCACCGGCCGCATCCGGTCCACCGTCGGCTGGGACCCCGCCGCCAGCACCAGCAGCAGCGGCGGCAACGCGTAGTACGGCTTGCCGCCCACCAGCAGCACCAGCACGCACAGCCCGAGGTACCCGTACGCCAGCGGCCGCGCCCAGCTCAGCTCCGGCTCGCGCCGCAGACGGCGCAGGCCGCTCAGCCACATCGGCACCAACCAGGGCGACAGGTACAGCAGTTGCATCGGGACGAAGGTCAGCCGGTTCGCCAGACCGTCCTGCCCGCTGATGCCCGAGGCCACCGTGAGCTGCGGCCAGCCGTGCCGCGCCTGCCAGTACAGGTTCGGCGCGGCCACCAGCACCGCCAGCAGTGCGCCCAGCGGCAGCCAACACCCCTGCAGCAGACGGGGGTTGCCCCGGAACCGGACGGCCGGAAGCAGCGCGGCGGCCCACAGCAGCACCAGGTCCTTGTTCAGCAGCGCGACGCCCACCGCCGCGCCGATCGCCACCCACCAGCGGCGCTCGCCCGTGCGCAGCAGCCGCAGCACCAGCACGCCGATGCCCGTCCACGCGAACAGGTCGAAGCTCGCCGTGGACAGCATGTGCCCCAGCGCCAGCACCATCGCCGACACCGCCGCACCCGCCGCCGCCATCGTCTGACCGCCCCGGCGCGCCCCCAACTCCCGTGCGGCCACGGCGACCAGGACGATCGTCGCGGCGCACAGCAGCACCGCGACCACCCGCAGCCCCGCCGGGCTCTCGCCGAACACCGCCGTCGACAGCCGGGCCAACGCCGGTGTCAGCGGCGGCTGATCGACATAGCCCCAGGCCAAGTGGTGTCCGGCGGCCAGGAAGTAGAGCTCGTCGCGGTGGAACCCGTACCGCCCGAGCAGCGCTGCCTGGAGCACCGTGACGCCCGCCGCGACGGCGAGCACCGGCGCCAACGCGAACCGCGCCAGTCCGCCGCCGGGCGTGGCGACGGCAGCGGACCCATCCCCCCGAACGTCCATGCGGGGAGTGTGACAGACCCGGCGGCAAGCGCCAGGGTTCGGACCGGATCGGACCGGCAAACCTTCGGCGGCACGGCCCAGTTGGAGCCGAACGCGCACCGGCGACCGGCTAGGCTCGGGAACTGTGAACGGCACCCCGCAGCCCAGTGACCTGCCCGTCTCCCTCGTCGCCGACCTGGCCACCGAGGCCCGGCGCCCCGAGCACGCGGACATCGACCTGCTGCCCACGCTGGAGATCGCCCGGCTGATGAACGCCGAGGACCGCACCGTCCCGGACGCCGTCGCCGCCACACTGCCCGCGATCACCGCCGCCGTCGACGCGATCGCCGAACGGATGGGCCGCGGCGGCCGGTTGATCCACGCCGGCGCCGGAACCGCCGGCCGACTCGGCGTCCTCGACGCCGCCGAATGCCCGCCCACCTTCAACACCGGGCCCGGCCTGATCGTCGGGCTGATCGCCGGCGGACCCGAGGCCTTCACCGCCGCCGTCGAGAACGCCGAGGACGACCGCGCCGCCGCCGTCGCCGACCTCGACGCCCTCCAACTCACCGCCGCCGACACCGTGGTCGGCATCTCCGCCTCCGGCCGCACCCCCTACGCCGTCGCCGCCGTCGAACACGCCCGCGCCCTCGGCGCACTCACCGTCGGCCTGTCCGGCAACCGCGACTCCCCGCTCGCGACCGCCGCCGACCACGGCATCGAGATCGTCACCGGACCCGAACTCCTCGCCGGCTCCACGAGGTTGAAGGCCGGGACGGCGCAGAAGCTGGTGCTCAACATGATCTCGACGATCACCATGATCCGGCTCGGCAAGACCTACGGGAACCTGATGGTCGACCTCCGCGCGACCAACGAGAAACTCCGCGACCGCAGCCGCCGCATCGTCGCCCTCGCCACCGACGCCGAACCGCACGCCGTCGCCGCCGCACTCGACGCCACCGATGGCAAGGTCAAGGACGCCGTCCTGCTGCTCCTCGCCGACATCGACGCCGCCACTGCCGCTGCGCTGCTCGCCCGGCGTGGCGGCCGCCTGCGCGACGCTGTCCAGGAAGCTCTGAAGAACTGACCAACAGGGCGTTGCCGCCTCACAGTTGTTGCTCCGCCCAGATGGTCTTGCCGCGCGGCGTGTGCCGGGTGCCCCAGTTCCGGCACAGCTGCGCCACCAGCAGCAGGCCCCGGCCGCCCTCGTCGAAGGTACGCGCCCGGCGCAGGTGCGGGGCCGTGCTGCTGCCGTCCGACACCTCGCAGATGAGCGTGTCGCCGTCCCGGATCAACCGCAGTCCGATCGGCGGCAGGCCGTAGCGGACGGCGTTGGTGACCAGCTCGCTGACCACCAACTCGGTGACGAACGCGGCCTCTTCGACGCCCCACGCGGCGAGCGTCGTCGCCGTCACCTTGCGGGCCCGCGCCACCTCCGACGGGTCGCGGCGCAACTCCCAATCGGCTACGTCCAGTTCGTGCAGCGCCCGGGTGCGGGCCAGCAGCAGCGCCACGTCGTCGCTGGGCGCGTCCGGGCCCAGCATCGTGGACAGCACCCGGTCGCAGAGCTCCTCCAGCGAATCCGCCGGGTCGGCGAGCGCCGAACGCAGCCGGTCCAGGCCCAGCGCAGGGTCGCCGCGCAACTCCGAGGCCCGCAGCAGACCGTCCGTGTACAGCGCCAGCACACCGCCCTCCGGGACCGCCAACTCCCTGGCCTCGAACGGGAGTCCGCCGAGACCGAGGGGCGGGCCCGGCGGCAGCTCCGGGAAGGTCACCGAGCGGTCCGGGCCGACCAGCACCGGGCCCGGGTGACCGGCCCGGGCCATCGTGCAGGTCCGCGCGACCGGGTCGTACACCGCGTACAGGCAGGTCGCCCCGACGCTGCCGCCCGCCCAGGTCGCCGTGGCGTCCGGCAGCTCCTCCAGATCCACCCGCAGCACCAAGTCGTCCAGATGGGTGAGGAGTTCGTCCGGCGGCATGTCGATGTCGGCCAGCGTCCGCACCGCCATCCGCAGCCGGCCCATCGCCGCCGACGCGGGCACCCCGTGACCCACCACGTCGCCCACCACCAGCGCCACCCGGGCACCCGACAGCGCGATCACGTCGAACCAGTCGCCGCCCACCCCGTCCCGGCCATTCACCGGCAGGTAGCGGAACGCCACCTCCACCGCCGCCTGCCGGGGCGTCCGGGCCGGCAGCAGCGAACGCTGCAGAGCGAGCGCGGTGTCGCGCTGCTGGGTGTACTGGCGGGCGTTGTCCACCGACAGCGCCGCCCGCGCCGTCAGCTCCGTGGCCAGCACCAGATCGTCGTCGTCGAACGCCTCCGGCGAACGGTGCCGCAGGAAGATCGCCACCCCCAGCGTCACCCCGCGTGCCGTCAACGGCACCAGCAGCGAGGAATGGATGCCGAACTCCGCCGCCGCCTTCTGCCGCCGCGGCTCCCGCTCGATCCAGCCGCGCAGCCGCGGATCGCGGATGTCCGTCCGCACCGGCCGACCCGAGGACAGCACCTGCGCCATCGGCGACTCCGGCAGAATCACGTCGCGCGCCCCCGTCGCCACCGCGGACTCCGGGCAACCCGGCAGCACCGACTGCTGCGCCACCCGGTAGAACACCAGTCCCGCGTTGGACGGCGGACCGCCGCCGAACACCGGATCCAGCAGGTCCACGCCGACGAAATCCGCGAAGTCCTCCGTACCGACGTCCGCCAACTCCTGGGCGGTGCGCTGCACTTCGAGAGTGGAGCCGATCCGCAGGCCGGCCGCGCCGAGCATCGCCAACCGGCGCCGGGCCCGATCCTCCGGGCGGGCCTTCCGGCCGGAGGCCTCGGCGATCGCCGGCGGCGGATCGGCCCCCAGCGGCTGCAACGGCTGCGCGGACACCACCCAGGTCGGATCGCTGCCCGCCGTCCGCACCGGGACGATCGCCAGCTCCACCGCCACCGGGCCGCGCTCCGAACGGATCAGCCGGACCATGCCGGTGAACGGCTCGCCCTCAACCACCGCACGCAGCAAGGCGATCGGCGGGTCGCCTGCCAGCAGGTCGAACGCCGAACGCCCCAGCATCCGGTCGGCCGGGAACCCCGACATGCGCTCGGCGGCCGCCGACCATCCCGTGATCGCGCCGTCGCCGTCCACCGTCGCAGTCGCCGCACGGCCCGGTACCCGTGTCGCCATGTCCGCACATTCCCCTTCGGTGCAGCAACCCCCAGGCCATGCCTTCAGCATCGCCCCGTGTCGCAGACGCCTCAAACCGCCACGCCGAGTGCCGTCGAGGTCGAACGTGTGTTCGGCGTCGGTGGGGGAGTCGGAGGGCGGCGGCCTCGGCGACGGGAGCGGCGCCGGGGGCAGTGTCGGAGGTCGGTTCCAGCGTCTGCGGGCCGGTGGCGAGGGTGTCGGCGAGCGCCGCCAGGACGGGCGCGGCAACGAAGCGGTCGATCTCGCCGGGCCCGGTGCGGTCGGGGGCGGACCTGGCCGGTGCACGGACCGTCGCGGAACCGGGTCGACCGCACCACCGTGGAGCCCGGGGTGGCCCGCGCTGGCAGATTCCCGTCGGCCCGGCCCCGGGCGCGGAGGAGGGTCTCTACCAGCGGGCCGTCAGGGGGGTCCATGGTGGGGCCGCGTCTCTCGCGGAGAGCACCACGAAGTGCCGGGCACCTGGGAGTTCGGCCGCATCTGCCAAAGTCAGGACGGCATCGTGATCCGCCGGCTTGGCCTTCCTGGGCACCTCACCTCCGCGAACTGCTCCTCTTCGGCGCTCGCGAGGTCCGGCACCACCGGCCGCGCCCCGGCGGCCCGCCCGCCTGTTCCGGGCGCTCGACGAACGGACGTGCGGCTCATCGCAGCGCCGCGTGCACACCCGACTGCTCAGGGACGGTCGGGACTGCAAGGCCTTGTCCCGGCGGCGGTGTGATCGTCGGTCAGCTGAGTGTCTGGACCGGTACGCTGCCGCGCATGAACGGCGGCGGTGGCAGAAGCGAACACGAGGCCGAGGTGCTGGCCGCGCTCGCCGAACTGGACCGGATCGAGCACGAACGGACCCGCCGCATCGCGCTGCTCGACAGCCGGCGCACCCTCCGGGCCGTCGCGGAACGTGCCCGCGCCGAGCACGGCTTCGAACTCGGCCTCGGCGGGCTGGTCGAGGGCCGGGACCTGGTGCTGCGCGTCTGGTCCGGGACGCTCCACACCACCCTGCACGACCTGCGGATACCGCTCGGGCTCGGCCTCGGCGGCCGGGTGGTGGCCCTCGGCAGCGCTGTCGTCGTCCGCGACTACTACCGCTCGAGCCGCATCACCCACGACTTCGACCAGCAGGTCGGCAGCGAAGCCGTCACCGGCATGGTCGGCCTGCCCATCGGCACCGGCCCCGCCCGCGGCGTCCTCTACGGAGCCATCCGCGGCAGCGGACAGATCGGCGACACCGCCATCGACGGACTCACCCGACTCGCCCACCTCGCCACCCTCGCCGTGGACGTCGCCGACGGAGCCGCCACCCTCGCCGACGCCGCCGTCACCGGCGAACGCCGCCGGATCGCCGCCGAACTCCACGACGGCGTCGGCGCCATGCTCTTCGGCCTCGGCAGCTCCGTCCGCGACCTGCGCGCCGACACCGCCCAACACCCCGAACTCGCCGCCCGCCTGCACCGCCTCGAACGCGAACTCGGCGACGCCGCCGCCACCCTGCGCGCCGCCGTTGCCCGCCTGCACCGCGACCGGCCCGCCCACCCCGGTGGCGCAGGCCCCGGCGACCACCTCGTCGCCGACCTCGCCGAAACCCTCCGCACCTTCGAACAGCGCACCGGCACCCCCGCCACCTTCGTGCCCATCGGAACCGCCCCGCGCCTGGACGCCGAACGCGCCGCCCTGCTGCGCCGCACCGTCGCCGAGGGCCTGCTGAACGTCGAGAAACACGCCCGGGCCGACTCTGTCGCCGTCACCCTCACCCACGATCGGCACCGCCTCGACCTCGCCGTCATCGACGACGGGCCGGGCCCCGAAAGCAACGGGAAACCGCTTTCCACACCCAACGGGAAACCGCTTTCCGCACCCGCCACGGACCGCGCGGCCCACACCCCCGCCACCGGCGCGGGCCTGCCCGCCCTCCGCGCCTGCTACGAACGCCTCGGCGGCAGCCTCCACCTGCACAGCGACGAGGACGGCACCACCCTGCGCGGCGAACTCCCGCTCCCGCTCCCGGCCACGTCCTGACACCCAGGCGCCCTGGCGTGCTGAAGCCCTGACGCCCTGACGTTCTGACCGCCCGGACGCGGGCAGTCGCGTCAGAGCAGCTGCTCCTGCTGCGCCCGGCGGATCGCCTCGACCCGGTTGCGGGCTCCGAGCTTCTGCATCGCCGTCTGGAGGTACGTCTTGACGGTGTTCCGGGTCAGGCCGAGCTCCTCGGCGATCTCCGGGTTGGTGCGGCCGGTCGCGGCCGACCGGATCACGTCGTACTCGCGTCGGCTCAGTGACAGCCGGAACAGCCGGGCCTGCAACTGGGCGGGGGCCGAGCCGCTCAGTCGTGGGTCCAGCACCTGCTGACCTGCGGCGGCCAGCCGCAGCTGGGCGACCAGGTCGGTGTCGGTGACGTCCTTCAGCAGGCAGCCGTGGGCACCGGCCGCGAGCGCAGCGGAAAGCGCATTCCGGTCCTCGAACGCGGTGAACAGCACCACCCGCGCGTCCGGCGCGGCCGCCCGCAGCAGCGGCACCGTCTGCGAGCCCGGCAGGTCCGGCAGCCGCAGGTCGAGCAGCACGACGTCCGGCCGCAGCGTCCCGGCCAGCGACACGCCCTCGCGGGCCGTCCGGGCCGACCCGACCACGGACACGTCCTCGGCCCGCCGAATCAGCGCGGACACGCCGTCGCACACGACCGGATGGTCGTCGACCACCAGGACCCGTACGGTACGACCAGTGGAGCCATCCGCCATTCGAGCGAACTCTCCTCTCCAGGTGGGGGGACCGCAGACGCACGCCGGCGGAAATATTGGGTGCGACGGTAACTGAACTAAGAGGGGTCAGGCCATGGGCTCAGCCGAGAACGTCCGCAACAACGAGCAGCCACCGTTCGGGCCGGGCAGCGACTCGGGCTCCGGATCGGGCACCGGCTCGGACGCCGGGCAGGCCGGGGCACGGCTCGACCGGGCCGCTTCGGTGGCCAACTTCCGGGCCGCCCGTGAGGTGCTCTGGCAGCACGCCACCGACTACGACACCGCGTACCGCACGTTCGAATGGCCGGAGTTGGGCGAGTTCAACTGGGCGCTCGACCACTTCGACCCGATGGCGCGCGGCAACGACCGGCCCGCGCTGTGGGTGGTCGAGGCGGACGGCAGCGAGCGCGTCCACACCTTCGACCAGCTCGCCCGCCGCTCCGACCAGGTCGCTAACCACCTGCGCGCGCTCGGCCTCGGACGTGGCGACCGGGTGCTGGTGATGCTCGGCAACGTCGGCGAACTGTGGGAGGTGATGCTCGGCGCGATCAAGCTCGGCGTGGTGCTGATCCCCGCCACCCTGCTGCTGTCCACCGAGGACCTTGCCGACCGCCTCGACCGCGGCGAGGTCCGCGCCGTGATCGCCGCCGCCGAGGTCGCCGACCGCTTCGCCGACCTCCCCGGCGCCCCGCTGCGGATCGCCGTCCGCGCTGCCGATGACAGCAACACGGTGCCCGGCGACAGCAACACGGCCCCCGACGACAGCACCGCGGTCCCCGACGACAGCACCGCGGTCCCCGCCGGCTGGCACGACTACGCGCAGGTCGACGCCGCCGCCGAGGAGTTCACCCCCGACGGCCCCACCCTCGCCGACGACCCGCTGCTGCTGTACTTCACCTCCGGCACCACCTCCAAGCCGAAGCTGGTCGAGCACACCCACGCCTCGTACCCGGTCGGTCACCTGTCCACCATGTACTGGATCGGGCTGCGCCCCGGCGACGTCCACCTCAACATCTCCTCGCCGGGCTGGGCCAAGCACGCCTGGAGCAACCTGTTCGCGCCGTGGAACGCCGAGGCGACCGTCCTGGTCTTCAACTACGGCCGGTTCGACGCCCAGCAGTTGCTGGAGGTGATCGCCCGCTGCAAGGTCACCACCATGTGCGCGCCGCCCACCGTCTGGCGGATGCTGATCCAGGCCGACCTCGGCGCCCACCGCACCGACCTGCGCGAACTCGTCGGCGCCGGCGAACCGTTGAACCCCGAGGTGATCGAACAGGTCCGCACCGCCTGGGGATTGACCATCCGCGACGGCTTCGGCCAGACCGAGACCACCTGCCAGATCGGCAACAGCCCCGGCCAGCCCGTCAAGCTCGGCTCAATGGGACGACCGCTGCCCGGCTACCACGTCGCCCTCCTCGACCCGGACGGAAAGCCCGTCGGTGAAGGCGAGTTGAGCCTCGACCTGGCCCGCCGCCCGCTCGGCCTGATGCGCGGTTACCGCGGCGACGCCGAGCGCACCGCCGACGCCATGCGCGACGGCCACTACCACACCGGCGACGTCGCCGCCCGGGACGCCGACGGCTGGATCACCTACGTCGGCCGCGCCGACGACGTCTTCAAGGCCAGCGACTACCGGATCTCCCCGTTCGAGCTGGAGAGCGTCCTGATCGAACACCCCGCCGTCGCCGAGGCCGCCGTCGTCCCCTCGCCCGACCCGCTGCGCCTGGCTGTCCCCAAGGCGTACGTGGTACTGGTCGAGGGCCGCACCCCCGGACCCGAGCTCGCCCGCGACATCCTCGCGTTCACCCGCGAGAAGCTCAGCGCCTACAAGCGCATCCGCCGCCTCGAATTCGCCGACCTGCCGAAGACCATCTCCGGCAAGATCCGCCGCGTCGAACTCCGCAACCACGAGGCCGACCGCACCGAGAACCGCAACCCGAACGAGTACTGGGACAGCGACTTCCCGGACCTCCGCCAGGGCTGAGCAACCCGCCCCACCCTCAACGGGAAACCGCTTTCCACACGCCCCGCCGAGCCGTCGGCAGAGCAACCGGAAAGCGATTTCCCGTTGCCGGAGGCAGCTGCCCCGACGAGTGGAGGGAAAGCGCTTTCTCGCCGTCCGGGAGGGTGAGTGTCCGGAGCGCCGGGAAGCCGCTTTCCGCGCACCCCCGCCGAGTTGTCGGCGGAGCAGGGGGAAAGCGCTTTCCGCTGCTCCGGGGGCGGGTGTCTGGGCGAGCCGGAAACCGCTTTCCGCGCGCCCTCGCGGAGCTGTCGGCAGAGCAGCCGGAAACCGCTTTCCCGCCGCCCCGGAGGCAGGTGTCCGGACCAGCCGGAAACCGCTTTCCCGCCGTCCCCGGGGGCACCCGCCCGGGCGAGTCGGAAAACGCTTGCCAACGACCCGGTGCGTACCGGTAGCATCCCTCCCACCTCCCGGGCGTAGCGCAGAGGCAGACGCATCGCTTTCGCAGAGCGGGTCACGCCGGTTCGAATCCGGCCCCCGGGAGGCCCGGCCCAGCACCACACCGGCCGACGCGACGCCACCCCGGAGGACCCTCGATGAGCGCGCCCGAGCCGCACCGGTCCCAGGCACCCACCGAGGCCGAGCTCGCCGCCTTCGACCGCACCGTCGGGCACCTGCGCACCCTCCCCGCCGACCACCCGCTGCGGCTGCGCGCGGAACGCGTCGCCGAGTCCTTCGTCCGCGACGGTCGACAGCAGCGTCGCCGCGAACGCCGCACCGACGCCACCCTCGCCGACGCGGAACTGACCGCGGCCACCGCCACCGGCGACATCGCACGGCGCGAGGACGCCCCGCTGCCCAGCACGCCCGGGCACGTCCCGATCGGCGAACTCCGGCGCGGCCGCCGCTGCTACGTCTGCAAGCGCAGCTACCGGCAACTCGACGGCTTCTACCACCGCCTCTGCCCGGACTGCGCCGCCGACCACACCACCCGGCGCGCCCTCAGCACCGACCTGACCGGCCGGCGCGTCCTGCTCACCGGCGCCCGCGTCAAGATCGGCTTCCAGCTGGCGCTGATGATGCTCCGCGACGGCGCCGAACTGACCGTCACCAGCCGCTTCCCGTACGACACCCTGCGCCGCTTCGCGGCCGCCGAGGGCAGCGCCCGCTGGCTGGAGCGGCTTCGGATCGTCGGCATCGACCTGCGCGACCCCCGGCAGGTCCTCGGCCTGTGCGAGCAACTGCTCGCCGAGGGAAGGCCGTTGGACATCCTGGTGAACAACGCGGCGCAGACCGTCCGCCGCTCGCCCGAGGCCTACGCGCTGCTCGCCGCCGGCGAGCACGGGCCCGTCCCCGCACAGGTCGCCCACGCGCCCGGCTTCCGCCCGATGCCCGCCCTCGCACCCGCCTGGCCCGCCGCCGAACTCACTGCGCCCGCCCCCGAACCCGCCGGCCCCGCCCCCGCACCCGCTGCGCAGACCCCCGCACCCGCTGCGCAGACCCCCGCACCCGCTGCGCAGACCCCCGCGCAGACCCCCGCGCAGACCCCCGCGCAGACCCCCGCGCAGACCCCCGAACCCGCCACGCCCCAGCCCGCGTTGACAGTGCCGCGCTCGCGCGCCCGAGTGGACGAGGCCGGCCTGCTGCCCGACCGTGCGCCGAGGAACTCCTGGTCGGCGACGCTCGGCGGACTCGACCCGGCCGAGGTGCTGGAGACCCAGCTCGTCAACGCACTCGCCCCGGCGCTGCTCTGCGACCGGCTGCTGCCGCTGCTGGAGGTGTCCCCGCACCCGTCGCGCTACATCGTCAACGTGACGGCGGTGGAAGGCCGGTTCGCGGTCCGCAACAAGATGCCCGGCCACCCGCACACCAACATGGCCAAGGCCGCTCTCAACATGCTCACCCGCACCAGCGCCGCCGAACTCGCCGCGCGCGGCATCCACATGTGCGCGGTCGACACCGGCTGGATCACCGACGAGAACCCGGCCCCGAAGAAGTCCCGGATGGCCGATGCCGGCTTCCACACCCCGCTCGACATCGTCGACGGCGCGGCCCGCATCTACGACCCGATCGTCCGCGGCGAAGCGGGCGAGCCCTTCGCCGGCGTCTTCCTGAAGGACTACCAGGTCGCCGAGTGGTGACGCCCCGCCGCCGGAGGCATCGCCGCCCGGAAGCGTCGCCACCACCCGCCACCACCCGCCAGCCACCACTCGCCACCACCCGCCAGCTACCGCGAACAACCACATTCGCCGCGATTCGCCCAGGCCGGACCTACCCCTGTCGACCGATCGGAATGGGCTTGGCCCCGATCTTGGCGCAGGCCTCGTCCGGCGGCAGGCCGTCGGCCGGGTAGATGATCGGACCGCCTGGGGCGTGCGGGTCGTGATGGTAGCCGCCGTCGGGGTCCGGAACGTCGGCCCCTGGGTGGAAGCATGCGGTGAAGGAGGCAGGCACCGGCTCGGACGGGCCCCACATCCGGCGCCACAGTCGGGCGCAGGACGCGCCGGGGTCGTGCGGGTCGAAGTCGTGCGTGGTGGAGACCTCGGCGAGGTCCGCGTCGGCGGCGAGCGTCCGGGCGCACATCGCCGTCCGCCCGGGCTCGTTCCACGGCAGCCCGCCGGCGGCTGCCAGCGCCCCGCCGCCGGTGAGCAGGAGCAGCAGTGCGCCGCCGACCAGCACTGTTCGCGGCGGACGCCGCCGTGCGGAGGCGGCCGGTGCGCGTTCCAGGACCGAGTCGAGGACGCGCCGACCCTGCGGCGAGCGCGCCCAGCCGTCGGAGTCCTGCGGGCGCAGTTGCCGGACGGCGTCCAGCACCGGGTCGTTCTTCACGCGGGCACCTCCGAGCCGATGGCGGTCGTTGACGTCTGCTGTTGCTCCAACGCGGTACGGAAGCGCCGTCTGGCGCGGTGCAGGCGGAGTGCGTAGGCCGCTCTGGTGCAGCCCAGTGCCTTGGCGGCCTGCTGCGCCGTCAGGTCGTACCAGCCGGTGAGCAGCAGGACTTCGCGGTCGGTCTCGGCCAGGTGCATCAGCACCTGGAAGACCTGTTCGCGGTCGCCGACGCGGTCCTCGAAGGCCGTCGGCGGGGTGCTGTCCGGCGTCGCCCGGATGCGTTCGGCCAGGGCCTGGTGACGCAGGTCGGAGCGCACCCGGTTGGCGAGCAGGCGGCGCGCCGCGGCGAGCAGCCACGGCAGCGCGTCGTCCGCGTCGTCCGGCACCGCGTGCTGCTTGCGCCAGGCCAGCAGGAACGTTTCGGAGACGATCTCCTGCGCGGTCTCGCGGTCCGCGCGGTGCAGCAGGTAGCCCATCACCCGGTCGGCGTGGGCTTCGTACAGGTCCTCCAGCCATCGGTGCCGCTCCTGCGGCTCCTCCTGGTCCGTCATGCGCGCCCTTCCTGTGCGACAGCCGTCACCAGGAAATGTCCGGCACCGCGCGAACGATTACAGCCGGCGGACACGCCACCGGGCCGCCCGGTGCGGGGCGGCCCTGTGCGGCGAGCGGCGGGTCAGCGTGCGGACATCCGGAGGGCGCCGTCCATGCGGATGGTCTCGCCGTTGAGGTAGTCGTGGTCGGCGATCGCGGCGACCAGGCGGGCGTACTCCTCGGGGTGGGCGAGGCGCTGGGGGAAGGTGACGGTGGCGGCGAGGCCGGCCCGGACCTCGTCGGAGAAGCCGGCCATCATCGGGGTGTCGACGATGCCGGGGGCGATGGTGACGACGCGGATGCCGAACTGGGCGAGGTCGCGGGCGGCGGTGATGGTCATCCCGGCGACACCGGCCTTGGACGCGGCGTACGCGATCTGGCCGACCTGGCCCTCGAACGCGGCGATGGACGCGGTGTTGACGACCAGTCCGCGCTGCCCGGCCTCGTCCGCCTCCAGGGTGGACATCGCCTCGGCGGCGAGCCGCATCACGTTGAAGGTGCCGATCAGGTTGACGTTCAGCACGGTGCGGAACAGGTCCAGGTCGTGCGGGCCGCGGCGGCCGACGATCCGGGCGGACGGGGCGATGCCCGCGCAGTTGACGGCCAGCCGCAGTTCGCGGCCGTCGGCGGCGATCCGGGCCAGCGCGTCGCGCACCGGCTGTTCCTCGGTGACGTCCGCGCCGAGCAGGGTCACGCCCTCGGGCGGGGTCGTCGCGGACTCCACGGCCTTCGGCAGGTCCAGGCCGTAGACGTGGACGCCGAGGCCCGCCAGGTGCGTGGCGGTCGCCGCACCGAGGCCGGAGGCGGCGCCCGTGACCAGGGCGGCGGTACCGGTGAGCTGCATGGTGGAAAGGCCTTTCGAAACAGGTGGCGAACGGTCGGGGGATCAGGGGTCAGCGGGCGAACTGACGGCTGATCACCAGACGTTGGATCTGGTTGGTGCCCTCGAAGATCTGCATGATCTTCGTCTCGCGCATGAACCGCTCGACCGGGAAGTCCCGGGTGTAGCCGTAGCCGCCGAGCACCTGCACCGCGTCGGTGGTGACCTTCATCGCGGCGTCGGTGGCGATCAGCTTGGCCACGCTGGCCTGCCGGCTGAACGGGCGGCCGAGGTCGCGGCGGCGGGCCGCGTCGAGGTAGGTGGCGCGGGCGGAGTCCACGGCGGCGGCCATGTCGGCGAGCAGGAAGCCCAGGCCCTGGTGGTCGACGATCTTGCGGCCGAAGGTGGTGCGCTCGTTGGCGTAGGCGACGGCGGTGTCCAGTGCGGCCTGGGCGACGCCGGTGGCGCAGGCGGCGATGCCGAGGCGGCCCGAGTCGAGGGCGGAGAAGGCGATGGACAGGCCCTGGCCCTCGGCGCCGATCAGGCGCTCCGGCCCGAGCAGCGCGCCGTCCCAGTACGCGGCTGTGGTCGGCACGCCGTTCAGGCCCATCTTCTCCTCGGGCGCGCCGAAGGTCAGGCCCTCGGCCTGTCCGGGCGCCAGGAAGCAGGAGATGCCGTGCGCGCCGGGCGCAGTGCGGGCGAACAGGGCGTAGAAGTCGGCCTTGCCGCCGTGGGTGATCCACGCCTTGGTGCCCGTCACCCGGTAACCGCCGTCGACCGGCTCGGCCTTGCAGGTCAGCGCGGCCGCGTCGGAGCCCGCCTGCGGCTCGGACAGGCTGTAGCCGCCGATCATCTCGCCGGCCAGCATCCGGGGCAGCCACTGCTCCTTCTGCTCGGGCGTGCCGAACGCGTTCAGCGGGTGGCAGGCCAGCGTGTGCACGCTGGTGGCGACCGCGACGGCCGCCCAGCGCGAGGCCAGCTCCTCCAGCACCTGCAGGTACACCTCGTACGGCTGCCCGCCGCCGCCGAACTCCTCGGAGTACGGCAGGCCCAGCAGACCGGCCTGGCCGAGCAGTGCGAACAGGCCCTCGGGGTACAGCTCCTGCTTCTCGTGGGACTCGACCTTCGGGGCGAGTTCCTTGTCGGCGAGATCACGGGTCAGCGCGATCAGGTCGGCGGCTTCCTCGGTGGGAAGCAGGCGATCCACGGCCATGTTCCGGCTCCAAGCGGTACGCAAAGCGGTACGTCAGTACCGGGAAGCGTAGCGCAGCCGGGGCCGGCAGGGGAGATGCCGGGGCGGCGAACAGGGAAAAGGCCGGAAACGCGAGGGAAGTGGAGGGAAGTGGAGGGAAAGCGGCAGTTCGCCGGACGAGGGCGGGCGCGAGGCGGGTCATGAACGGGTCATGCACAGGGGCGCGAGGCGGGGCGCGAACCAGGGGCGCGAGAGGAGCCGCCGGGTGCGCCCGGCGGCCGGATCGGCGGCCCGGGAGAGGCCGACTGTCATACTGGCCGGGTGATCGACAGCGCCACCGCACCCCAGCCCACCGGACGGGGTGCCGCCCGTCGCAGCGCCCTCTTCGAGGAACTCGTCGCGCTCTTCGTCGCCGAGGGCTTCGCCCGCTTCACGCTGGACGACCTCGCGGCCCGCCTGCACTGCTCCAAGCGCACCCTGTACGGGCTGGCCGGCTCCAAGGAACAACTGGTCCGAGCGGCCGTCGTGCACTTCTTCCGCAACGCCACCGCCCGGGTGGAGGCCGCACTCGCCGCCGAGAGCGACCCGGCCGCCCGGCTGGCCGCCTACCTGCGCGCCGTCTCCGCCGAACTCGCCCCCGGCTCGGCCCGGTTCTTCGACGACCTGGCGGCCTTCGAACCCGCCGCCGAGGTGTACGGCCGCAACACCCGTGCCGCCGCCCGGCAGATCCAACGCCTGATTGACGACGGGGTCGCGGAAGGCGCTTTCCGCGAGACCCACGTGGCGTTCGCGGCGGACGTGATCAGCTCGGTGATGGTCCGCATCCAGCAGCGCCAGGTCGCCGAGGCCACCGGCCTCGCCGACGCCGAGGCGTACGGACACCTGGCCGAACTGCTGCTGCACGGCCTGCTGCGCTGAGACCCCCGCGCGGGGCGCTCAACTCTCCTGCGACGAACCGGAGCCGGCGTCGGATGCGGTGGCGTCGGCATCGACGTCGGATTCGGCCTCGGCCTCGGGCCCGGCGTCGCAGACCGGGCAGCGCCCGCGCTCCCGGACCTTGCCGCACTCCTCGCAGACCAGGTTCAGCCAGCAGGCGGCCTCGCCGCCCTCGCTCTCGATGCGCTCCATGCCGTCCAGTGTGCCGCCGCCTCCACGCGGGCGGGAAATCCCGCGCAGAGCAGGAGAGTTGACCGCCGCCTCGGGCGCACGGGGTGCCCCCCGCCGCCGGTCTGCGCAACCCCTTCGAGGTCGATCCGGCCGCCGTAACCGCAAAGGCCGGCGCGCCAGTTGACTGCTCCCCGTTACCCAATCTTGATCTTCGCCTCCGCGACGGAACCCCCCGGACGAGGCGTCTTCAGAGCGTCGACGAACACTTTTTCATCCGGGGGAGCACATGACCGAGGGGCTCGGCTTCGACGAGTTCGCGGCCAGCCGGGCGCGCCGCCTGTTCCAACTCGCGTACCTGATGTGCGGGGACTGGCACCAGGCACAGGACCTGGTGCAGACCGCGTTGTCGAAGATGTACCCGGTCTGGGGCAGGCTGCGGCGCGCGGACGGGGACGCCGGCGTCGACGCCTACGCCCGGAAGGTGCTGCTGCGCTGCTACCTGTCGCACCGCCGGCTGCGCCGCTCCAGCGAACTCGCCGTCGCCGAGTTCCCCGACGAGCCCACGGTCGGCGCCCGCGAGGGCAGCTCCGCCGCCCTGCGGATCACCCTGGTCGCCGCGCTGCGCCAACTACCGCCCCGCAACCGGGCGGCAGTGGTGCTGCGCTACCTGGAGGACTACAGCCTGGAGGAGACGGCGGAGGCGATGGGCGTCACCGTCAGCGCCGTGAAGAGCCTCAACTCCCGTTCGATGACCCGACTGCGCGCCATCCTCGGCCCCGACCGGGCCCTGCTGCTCCAGGACTGACCGCCCCACGGCGCCGGGCCGACCCCCGGCACACCCCTCTACTCGTTCTGTCACCCGCGTGACACCCACCTGCCAGTACGGAAGGCATCGGACATTGGACCTGGACCTGGAGCTCTCCCGGATGATGGAGACGAGCGTCAAGGAGCTGAGCGTCCCGGTTGCCGTCATCGTCGCCGAGAGCAACCGCAGAGGCCGCCGGCGCCGGCTGGCCCGCCGCCTGCGGATCGCGGGTGCCGCGCTCACCGTCGTCGTACTGGCCGCCGTCGGCGCGAACGCCGGACTGAACACCATGGCCGCGAAGGCGCCCGCCACGAACACCGGCCCGGCCGGTGCGGTCCTCGCCTCGCCCACCACCTCGCCGAGCCCGTTCGGCTCCGTCGCGCCGAGCCCCGACCCCGACCACACCCCGATGCTGAACCTCTCCCCGGCGCCCGTGCTCGGCCGGCCGTCGAGCAACGACACCCCGGGCCCGGACGGCATGGCGGCGTTCACGCCCACCCAGGTGCAGAAGGTGATCACCGCCCTGCTGCCGGCCGAAGTGGGGTCCTTCAAGGACGCCGGGGCCTTCCTCGGCACCCTTCCCGTCGGCACCGCCGGGGTGACCTTGCAGTACGTGGACGGAGACGGGGTGGTCAGCAGCCTGGAAGTGATGATGCGGCACTCGGTGGCCGCTTTCCCGAAGGACCGCCGCGCGCCCGACCCCAGCGACCAGCCGTTCCATTGCGCGGAGACCGTCCTCGGCACTGGGGAGCGCAGTACCCAGGGCTGCGAGTACGGCTTCCTCCCGGACGGCACCTGGGAGATGGTGGAGGCCAACGACGCCATCGTTCCCGGCCTGTACAACTACCGGGTCAGGCTGTGGCGGATCGACGGCACCGTGCTGGAGTTCACCGAGTTCAACGGCCCGCGCGACTACGTCCTCTCCGCGCCTCGGAAGACCCGCACCACCCCGCCGATCCCGCTCGACACCTGGCGCGGCGTCGCGGAGAGCCAGGAGTGGCGCTGGCTCAGCCGGCCCACCGACTGACCGCCCGCGGCCCGCCCGACCCCGGACCGCCCGCCGCGCCGGACCGCCCGCCCGACCCCGCACCGGACCGCCCGCCGCGCCCGAACTCCCTTGGTTCGCCCGTCTCCCGGCCACCGCCCCGGCCACCGCGTAGGGTTGACGAGTGACCGAACAGACGCGCAACGTGGTGGGCGACCACGCCCGGGTGGACACCGTGGTGCAGGCCGGGCACGTCGGCACCGTGAACATCCACCAGGCGGCCGCCGCCGTCCACACCCCGGCCTTCGAACTGCCGCCCCAGCGCGCCCACTTCGTCGACCGCACCGAGGAGCAGCGGCGCATCGTCGAGCTCCGCCCGCCCGCCGGCGCGAGCGAGGGCACCCCGCAGGTGGTGGCGATCAGCGGCCTCGGCGGCATCGGCAAGACCGCGCTCTGCCTGCGCGTCGGCCACGCCCTCGCGGAGCGCTACCCCGACGGCGCGCACTACCTCGACCTGGACGACTACCGCCGCGACGGCGGCATCGACCCCGCCGACGTCCTCGCCGACCTGCTGCCCGCCCTCGGCGTCGACCGCGACTGGCTCGGCCGCGGCTACCGCGCCCTGCTCCGCCAGTACTGGGCCAGGACCCGCGGCGGCCGCCGCCTGCTGGTCGTCGACAACGCCCACACCGGCGCCGAGGTGCAGGCCCTGCTGCCCGCCTCGGCCGGCAGCCTGGTGCTGGTCGCCAGCCGCGGCCCGCTCTACGACCTCGGCGACGCGGGCCAGTTGGAGCTGGCCCTCACCCCGCTCAGCACCGACCACACCGGCGAACTGCTGCGCCTGCTGCTCGGCGAACAGCGCTGGGCCGCCGCCGACCCCGCCACCGTGCACGCCATCGCCGCCGCCTGCGCCGGACTGCCCAAGGCCGCCGAAGTCGCCGGCGAACTCGCCCGCCGCCTCCCGCACCGCACCCTCGCCGCGCTCGCCGAACGCCTCACCGACGAACTCCACCGGCGCGGCAGCGCACCCGTGGAAGCCGTCTGGGACGCCGCCTACCGCGAACTCGACCCCGCCGCAGCCAAGTTGTACCGCACCCTGGCGGAGATCCCCGGCCCCTGCGGCACCGAGTACCTGGCCGCCGCCCTGCTCGGCCTAGGCCTGCCCGACGCCGAGGACGCCCTCGCCGAACTCGTCACCGCCGGACTGCTCGACTACCGGGCCGGCGGCTACCGGCAGCACGCGCTGGTCCGCGGCCACGCCCTGCGCCGCGCCGAACAGGCCGACCCGGACGGCGCCGAACGCGCCGCCGCCCGCCGCCGCGTCCTGCACTGGCTGCGCCGCCAGACCGCCCGCGCCGACCTGCTGACCGCCGGCGCCCGCCTCACCGTCGAGCCCGCCGTCCCGCCGCTGTCCGGCGTCCCCGACGCCGACCTCGGCACCGCCAAGTCCGGTGCGCTGCACTGGATGGAGGCCAATCGGCTGAGCCTGTACGGCGCGGTCGCCCTCGCGCACGCCACCCGGCAGGACGAGGACGCCGTCGCCCTCGCCGAGTCGCTCTGGACGCACTACCTCGACCACCCCCGGCACGATGCCGTCGAAGCCTTCCGCGCCGCCGTCGACTCCGCCGACCGCGCCGACCGCCTCCCCGCCCGCATCCGCACCCGCTGCCTGCTCGCCCGACCCCTGTGGGAGGCCGCCCGGTTCGACGAGGCCGCCGCCCTCCTCCAGCAGGCCCGCGCCCTCGCCGACCTGCTCGGCGACCAGGACACGGACCGCCGACTCGCCGCCTCCGCCGTCGACTTCCGCGGCCAACTCGCCCTCGCCCGGGGCGAATGGACCGCCGAACACCACGGCGCCGACGCCGCCCGGGAACACTTCGACGCCGCCCTGGCCGACTTCGCCGAGGCCCGCGCCGTCCACCTGGCCATCGGCAACGCCTACGGCGCGGCCCTCCAGACCTACCAGTGCGCCAAGGCCGAGGCCGCCGCCGACGACCAGGCCGCGGCCGCCGAACTCTTCGACCGCGCCCACCGGTTGTTCGCCGCGATGCCCGGCCGCGGCCGCATCGCCGCCCGCGCCCGCTCCGGCCTCGGCCGGGCCCTGCTGCGGGCCGGCCGCTGCACGGACGCCGAACCGCACCTGACCGCCGCGCTCGCCGACGCCGAAGAACGCGGCTCCACCTTCGACGAGGCCCGCATCCGCACCGACCTCGCCACCCTCGCCGACCGCACCGACCGCCCCCGGGAGGCCGCCGCCCACCGCGCCCGGGCCGCCGAACTGCGCGCCACCCACGGCGGCGACACGGGCGGCGGCGCGGACGGTTTGGACGGGACGGCCGACGACGAACGCTGACCGCGGCCCTCACAGCTCCGCGTCGAGCTCCTCGGCGCGGGCCGGACGGACGGTCAGGCGGGCGGTGAACGGGCCCAGCACGCAGTCGAGTTGAACGGGCCACTCGGCCGCCGGCCGGGTGCCCAGCCAGGCATGCACGGCGGACACGGCGGCCGTCGGATCGACCCGGTGCACCCGGCCGCCCGCCCGGCCCGGCGCGAGCTGCACGGCGAGCAGGCCGCGCTGCCGGTGCCGCAGCACGCAGCGGTCGGCCGACAGCACCGCCGCGGCCGTCACGCAGGACGGCAGCTCGGCCAGCACGTGCGCCGTCCACCCCGCCACCGTCCACCGGCCCGAGCCGGGACGCCGCCACAGCACGGCGGCGCTGCGCACCTGCGCCAGCGAGGCCGCCGGATGCTCGGCGGACAGGTGGTGGATCGGCCGCTCGGTCGCCGCCGGGAACCGCTCCACCCGCACCCGGCCGCCCGCCACCTCCGCGTGCACCGCGAGCGCCGGCGCCGCCGACCGGGGCACCGAGGGCACGGGCAGCGGCTCGGCCGGCACCGCCCGTCGAGGGGGCGTCAGGTCCAGCAGCCGGTACAGCTCGGCGCGCAGCAGCGTCAGCGCCTCCCCGGGCCGGTCGAAGGCGTCGGCGGCGTCGGCCGGGGCCGGCGCGGACACGTCGCGGACGCTCTCCGGGCCGGTGAAGCGCGGCGCGGCGGCCAGCAGCCGAGCCATCGGGGTGCCCGCGATCAACTCCCGGCCGCCGTCGTAGGCGTTCAGCACCGGACGGCCCAGCGCCGCCGCGTACAGCGCAGTCGAACCGTGGTCGGTGATTACCGCGTCGGCGGCGACCAGGACCGCCGCCCAGTCCTGGTGCGGGGAGGGCAGCAGCAGCCCGGCCCGCAGCTCGGGCCGGAACTGCTCGGCCAGGTCCAGGCGGCTGCGCCCGCCCACCTCGTTGGGGTGCACCAGCAGCGCCACCCGGTACCCGTCCACCGGCAGGCCGAGCACCAACTCGCCCGGCAGGCCGGGCCGTTGGGTGAGCAGGCTCTCCGGACCCCAGGTGGACAGCACCGCCAGCAGGGTCCGGTCGCCGAGGTCCAGCGCGGACCGGTACGCCTCGCGGCGCGGGCCGGACTCCAGCATCCGGTCCAGCGTCGGATCGCCCACCACGACCGCACGGGTCGCCGCCGGCGGGCAGAACTCGGCCAGCCGGGACACCTGTTCGGCGTGCCCGAGGCCGTGCAGGTCGGCCCACGGCGCGCCGTCGGAGAGCAGGAACGCGGGGTCGAGCCCTGACGGCAGCTCGGGCGAACCCTCCTCGTGCAGCGCCTTGTTGAAGCCCGCACCGTGCGGCAGCAGCGCCCGTGCTCGGCCCGAGAGGCTGGCCAGCGCACCCTTCGGACTGGTCGTCAGAATCAGGTCGAACGGCCGGCCGGTGGCCTGCTCGAAGTCGATCACCCGGGCGCCGGAGCGGTCCAGCGCGGCCAGCGCCTCCAGGTCGAAACGGGAGCCCGGCACCAGGGTGAACCAGCGGGAGATCCGGCCGTCGCCCTCGAAGACCGGCAGCACGTCCAGCAGCCGGTGCAGCGCCACCGCCGAGCGGAACGCCAGCAGCACCGAGCGCTGCTGGTCCCCGCCGGTGTCGCGCATGCGCCGATGCTATCGGGGCCCCCGCCGCACCGGGCACCGGGACACGGCCGCTCGACCCCGGCCCGCACCCGCTGACGGCCGATCAACCACGCCCCGAGGCACCCGCTGACGGCCGGTCGCCAGGCCACGAGAGGCCCGGCGACGGCCGACCGACCACATCCCAGACCTACTGACGGCCGCTCAACCACGCCCCCGCAGGCCCGGGCACGGGAACGCCCGCCGCCCGGGCCGGGCGGCGGGCGTGCGCCGTCAGATCGCGTCGACCAACTGCACCGCGGCCTCCGTGCCGGAGGCGATCGCGCCGGAGATCCACGCGTGGTAGCGCGGTTGACAGTGGTCGCCGGCGAAGAACAGCCGCCCCGCCACCGGCGTCGCCACGTGCGGGCCGAGGCTGAGCAGCTGCCCGGGCGTCTCGATGACGGCCTCGCCCAGCGCCCAGCGGTTGCGCAGCCAGGACTGCGACACGTGCCGGTCGGTGACGTAGCGCCGGATCCGCTCGCCGTACAGCTCGGTCAGGTGCTCCAGCGCCTCGGTGTGCCGGTCGGCGGGGGTGAGGGAGTCGAAGCGAAGCGCGTCCTCCGCCCAGTTGTAGGCGGCCAGCACCACGCCGCCGGGCGCGCCGCCGTCACTGGGGTGGGAGGGGAAGTAGACGAATCGGCTGGCCTCGTCGGAGACGCAGCCGCCGCCGACCGCCGCCACCGCGTCGCCGTGCGGGGCGGGTCGGTAGTCGGTGCCGAGCTTGTCCTTCCAGGTGTTCTCGTCCCACTCCCACCAGCGTTCGGTGAACTCCAGCAGCACCTTGTGCGCGGTGTCGTGCTTGAGCTCGTTGATCGCCCGGCGCTTGCCGTAGGGGAGCAGCGGCGCGAAGTCGACGTGCCGCAGCGCCGCGAACGGCACCGCCAGCACCACCATGTCGGCCCGGTACTCGGTGGCCTTGCCGCCGATCGCGCCGTCGCAGGCCTCGTCCTCCGGGCCGGTCTCCGGTTCGGCGGTCAGCGTCACGCCGCTGTCGTCGGTGGCGACGCGGGTGACGACCTGGCCGCGCTCGATGTGCAGGTCCTTGGCGAGGGCCTCGGTCAGCGCGTCGGTGCCCGCGTTGAACTCGAAGTAGGTGACGGAGGGGTTGATGTCGCCGGCGTCGAACACCGAGTGCAGGAAACCGTAGGACAGCCGGCTGGTCAGGTTCTCCAGTGTGCCGACGGCCTGGATCTGGGCGTCGCTCCAGCCCTCGCCCTCCTGGAGGTAGCGCAGCAGCGAGTAGCCGTCCATGTCGTACAGCAGCTTGGCCATGCCCTCGACGCGTTCGGCGATCGGCTTGTCGGTCCAGGTGCCGTCGGGGTTCTTCACCATGGTGTAGGCGCGGGCGGTGTCGAGTGCCTTGTCGAAGGCGGCCGCGGTGGTCTGGTTGCTGTTCCAGCCGAAGCTCTTGTTGATCGGGCCGGGATCGGCGCTGTACGCGCCCTTGCTGACGGTCTGCCCGTTGACGTGCACGAAGCGGCTGCCGAGGCCCTTCGGCGCGACGTACACCGGGGCCTCGCCGCTGCTGAACTCCTCGCCCGTCCAGGACTTGTACGTCACCTTGGAGTCGTTGGACACCTGGTCCGGCGTCGGCGGGAGGTCCACCAGGTCGAACGGGCGGCGCGGCACCTTCAGGTGGTCGGCGAGCGCCAGGGTCAGCAGGTGGCTGGACGGGATGCGCATCGCGCCGGCCTCCGCGTGCAGCCGCCCGTCCTGCCACACCTCGCCGCGGAAGGTCTTCACCCGGCCGCCCACCCGGCTGCGGTTCGCCTCCAGCACCCGCACCCGGTGGCCCGCCGCCTGCAGCAGCCGGGCGCACACCATGCCGGAGACGCCCGCGCCGACCACCACGACGTCCCGGGTGTCGGTCGGCTTGAGGCGCGTACGGCCGGTGAGCAGCTTCAGGTAGTCGAGTGTCAGGTCGTTGTGGTCGGCGTCCGTCAGCAGGATGCGGCGCGCCATGATCAGCGCTGCCTCCCGCCGGGCCGGGTCGTCCTGCGGCGTCGCGCCCGCCGCGAGCGAGGCGCCGGCCCCGGGGCCGGTCAGGGCGGCGGCCGTCACCACGCCGCCGGAGGCAAAGAGAAGTCCGCGTCGAGAGATCATCGCCCCAGCGTCCCAGCGCCCCACCCGGCAGAACGGGCACTCGGGGCACCGCGCCCCCTCTCTCACCCGCACGGGGGGCGCTCGCCGCATTCCATCAGCGCTCCCCGCCCGCATCGTGCGCCCGGCGGTCGCTCGGTAAGCGATCGATAGGGTATTCCACGAAAACTTGGAGAACAGGGGAGAGCCGTGAAGGCCAGGATCAGCACCACCGCACCACCGCCCGCCGAACTCGCCGCCGACCCCGCCGTCCAACGGCACATCCTGCGCACCCTGGTCACCGCCCAGATCCTCAGCGGCGCCGGGCTCGCCGCCGGCATCACCGTCGGCGCCGTCCTCGCCAAGGACATGCTCGGCAGCACCGCGCTCGCCGGACTGCCCAGCGCCCTGTTCACCGCCGGCAGCGCCCTCGCCGCGATCATGGTCAGCCGGATATCCGCCGCCCGCGGCCGCCGCCCCGGACTCACCGCCGGCTACGCCACCGGCGCCGTCGGCAGCGTCGGCGTCATCGCCGCCGCCGCTCTCGACAGCCCCGTGCTGCTCTTCCTCGCGCTGTTCGTCTACGGCGCCGGCAGCGCCACCAACCTCCAGGCCCGCTACGCCGGCGCCGACCTCGCCGCCCCCGGGCACCGCGCCCGCGCGATCTCCACCGTGCTCGTCGCCACCACCCTCGGCGGCGTCCTCGGCCCCAACCTGGCCGCCCCCACCGGCGCCGTCGCCCACGCCCTGCACCTGCCCCGCCTCGCCGGGCCGTTCCTGCTGGCCGGCCTCGCCTACACCGCCGCCGCCCTCGTCCTCGCCACCCGGCTGCACCCCGACCCGATGCTGGTCGCCCGCGCCGCCGCAGCCCCGGCCGCCGA
>NZ_LISX01000002.1:202739-247308 GCF_001905465.1 Kitasatospora sp. CB01950 | reverse complement strand
GCCCCGGCCGCCGAGCCCGCCGCAGCCCCCGCCGCCGAGCCCGCGGACCGGCCGGCCGACGCGTCAACTTCCCTGGTGCGCAACCGCGTTCTGCTCGGTGCCCAGGTCATGGTGGTCACCCAGCTGGTCATGGTCGGCGTGATGACCATGACGCCCGTCCACATGCACGACGCCGGCCGGGGCACCGCCGCCTCCGGACTCGTCATCGCCCTGCACGTCGCCGCGATGTACCTGCCCTCCCCGCTCACCGGACGCCTCGTCGACCGGCACGGCCCGCTCGCCGTCGGCGCCGCCGCCTGCCTCACCCTGGTCGCCGCCGGACTGCTCGCCGCCCTCGCCCCCGCGCACTCCGTCCCGCTGCTCGCGCTCGCCCTCGTGCTGCTCGGCCTCGGCTGGAACTTCGGCCTGGTCTCCGGCACCGCCATCCTCACCGACGGCGTCCCGCTCGCCACCCGCGCCAAGACCCAGGGCAGCGTGGACGTCGCAGTCTCCCTCTCCGGCGCCACCGGCGGCCTCGCCTCCGGAGCCGTCGTCGACCTCTCCGGCTACTCCGTCCTCGCCTTCGGCGGCGGCCTGCTCGCCCTGCTCACCCTCCCCACCATCGCCACCGCAGCCGTCCGGAGCCGACGATGACCCACCAAGTGCCGCGCCAGGCAACCTTCGACGGACGCGGCCTGCTCTGCGTCACCCTGCTGCTGCGCCTGCGCGCCGCCATCGCCGACGCCCCCGCCGGCACCCTCGTGCACGTCCGCGCCACCGACCCCGCCGCCCCGCTCGACCTCCCCGCCTGGTGCCACTTCACCGGCCACCACTACCTGGGGCCCGTGGACGAGGACACCTACGCACTGCGCACCGCCGCCGACCCCGCCCCGACCGCCCCCGGCGCCCCCTGGCACCGACCGGCACAGCCGTAGGGCAGGCCCCGGCGTCTGCCTTCAGACCCAAGGGCGGAGCACCTCGAACGGGGAGATAGGCTGGTCGGGCAGCGGTTCGCCCCGTCCGATCAACGGCGGGAGCGTCGCAAGAGGGAACCTGGTGCGAGTCCAGGACTGCCTCGCAGCGGTGAGCGGGAACGACCGCCGTCACACGCACTGGGCCCGATCGGCCCGGGAAGCGACGGCCAGTAGACAGGCCCTCCACGGGAGATGCCCGCGAGTCCGAAGACCTGCCGCCGCCCGCGGAGCCCACCGGCGCCGCGGATCGTCCGAGCCGCGACTCGCGAAGGAGAGTTCCCGTGGCAGACCAGACCGTCGTACCCGAGGCGGCCGCCGCAAAGCCCGCGCAGGCGTCCCAGGTCACGCTCGCCCACATCATGAGCGAACACGACACCAACCTCTACGGCACCATCCACGGCGGCGTGGTGATGAAGCTCATCGACGACGCCGCCGCCGCGTCCGCCGCCCGGCACGCCGAGGGCCCGGCCGTCACCGCCGCCGTGGACGGCATGACCTTCCTGGCCCCGGTCCGGGCCGGCGACCTGCTCACCGCGCACGCCGAACTCGAACGGGCCGGCCGCACCTCGATGACCGTCCACGTCACCGTCACCGCAGAACGCTGGAACGCCACCGGCCCGGTCACCCGGGTCGCCACCGGCCGGCTCACCTTCGTCGCCATCGACGCGGAGAGCCGGCCGCGGACCGTCCCGGCGTTGTTGGCCGCCTGACGCACCGTCAGCCCATTCGGGCCCGGAACGCCGTCCCACCTGGCGTTCCGGGCCCGCTTTCTGCCGTCGGCGCCACGTGATCACTCTCACGCCTGCGCAAATCATCCCATTGCGGACGGCGCGCGATCGACATGTTCCGTTCAAGCTCCGCTTACCCCACCATGGCAGCGTGTGCCCGCCTACGCGCGTAGCGCACCCCATGGTCCCTGTGGTTCGAGGAGATTGACAGATGATCAGAACGTGGAAGGCCGCCCGCCCGCTGGCTCTCGCCGCCGCCGCACTGGTGGCCGCCGCCGGCGCGAGCGCCGTCCCGCAGCACGCCACCGCGGCCACCCCCAAGAGCGCCGCCGCGGCCGCCGCCACCCCCAAGCGAGTTCTGTTCGACAACACCAAGGCGGAGACCGCGGGCAACGCCGACTGGATCATCTCCACCAGCCAGCCCGACCCGCTGGCGCAGAACGCCAACCCGACCGGCGAGACCAGCTGGACCGGCGCCCTCTCCGCCTGGGGCGTGGCCCTGCAGAAGACCGGCAACTACAGCCTCAAGACGCTGCCCGCGGGCAACACCATCACCTACGGCACCGGCGGCGCGCTCGACCTCGCCAACTTCGACGAGTTCGTGATCCCCGAGCCCAACATCCGGCTCAGCGCCGCCGAGAAGACCGCCGTCATGACGTTCGTCCAGAACGGCGGCGGCCTCTTCCTGATCTCCGACCACACCCAGAGCGACCGCAACAACGACGGCTGGGACTCCCCGGCGATCATCAACGACCTGCTGACCAGCAACGGCGTCAACAACACCGACCCGTTCGGGTTCTCCGTCGACCTGCTGAACATCACCACCGACAACCCGCGGGCGATCACCTCCGCCGGCGACCCGGTGCTCAACGGGCCGTTCGGCACCGTCACCGGCTCGATCATCCGCAACGGCACCACCTTCACCCTCAAGCCCGCCGACAACCCCAACGTCAAGGGCCTGCTCTACCGCACCGGTTACAGCGGCAACACCGGCGCCGCGTTCGTCACCTCCACCTTCGGCAAGGGCCGGGTGGCGATCTGGGGCGACTCCTCGCCGATCGACGACGGCACCGGCCAGCCCGGCAACACCCTGTACAACGGCTGGAACGACCCGGCCGGCACCGACGCCGCGCTCGCCCTCAACGCCACCGCGTGGCTCGCCCAGGGCGGCTCCACCGGCAACACCGGCTCGGTCACCGTCACCGACCCGGGCGCCCGCACCGCCACCGTCGGCACCGCGACCAGCCTCCAGCTCGCCGCCACCGACACCGCCGGCGGCACCCTCGCCTGGTCGGCCACCGGCCTGCCCGCCGGTCTCACCGTCAACCCCTCGACCGGTCTGATCAGCGGCACCCCGACCACCGCCGGCGCCGGCACGGTCACCGTCACCGCGACGGACTCCACCGGCCCCTCCGCCACCGCCGCCTTCACCTGGACGGTCGCCGCGAGCGGCGGCACCACCTGCACCGCCGCCCAGCTGATCACCAACCCCGGCTTCGAGACCGGCAGCACCTCCGGCTGGACCGAGACCAACAGCGGCGGCAGCTCCACCATCAACTCCAGCGCCGGCGAGCCCGCGCACTCCGGCAGCTACGACGTCTGGCTCGACGGGTACGGCGCCACCAACACCGACACCCTCGCCCAGACCGTCACCCTGCCCACCGGCTGCTCCGGCTACAACCTGAGCTTCTGGCTCCACATCGACAGCGCCTCCTCCACCACCACCGTCTTCGACACCCTCACCGTCACCGCCAACGGCACCACCCTCGCCACCTACAACAACACCAACGCCGTCGCCGGCTACCAGCAGCGCACCTTCAACCTCGCCGCCTACGCCGGGCAGACCGTCACCCTCAAGTTCACCGGCGTCGAGGACTACACCAAGCAGACCTCCTTCGTCCTCGACGACATCACCCTCAACGTCTCCTGACACCCCCTCCCCGCCCCGGGCCGGCCCCACCCGGCCCGGGGTTCCGTCGTTCGGTCGCATCGGCGGCGGAATCCGACCTGCTTTGTGAAGGTCTTGCCATGGGGATCTTCACCTTTCTAGACTGCGGCGACTGTGGCCAGGCGCGTCCATGTCACTGGTTTGGGGGAGGACTGAAGTGAAACGTTTCCGCCTGCTCGTTGCAGGCAACGCGGTTTCTGCGTACGGCAGTTATCTCAATATGGTCGCGCTCAACGTCTTCGTGTACCACCTGACGGGCAGTGCCCTGACGGCCGGTCTGTACATGGCGGTGCGGCTGCTGACGAGTGTGGCGTCCGGGGTCCTCGCGGGTGCGCTCGCGTCGCGGATTCCGCGCAAGCGGCTCATGGTGGGGGCGGACCTCACCCAGGCGACCGCGTTGGTCCTGTTGCTGCTGGCGCCGTCGGGCGCCCGGGTGGCGCTGCTGTTCGGGCTCGCGGTGATCGCCGGGGCCTGCTCGACCGTCTCCGGGGTGGCGCTGCGCAGCGCGGTGCCCGAGATCGTCGGGGCGGAACTGCGGACCAGGGCCAACAGCCTTCTGGCGACCGGGCGTTCGCTGGCGATGGTGGCCGGGTTCGGCTCCGCGAGCGTCATCGTCGCCCAGCTCGGCTACCGCTGGGCGTTCGCCTTCGACGCGCTGTCGTTCCTCGTCTCGGCGAGCGTGCTGCTGTCGCTGCCGATCCGCACCGAGGCCGCGCGGGAGAAGGACGTCCCGGCGGACGCCGCGAAGGCGGAGCCGGGCGGCGGCGGGCGGTGGGCGACGCTGATGCTGCTGCGCTCGATGCCCGTGGTGGCCGTGATGGTCCTGGTCCGGGCGGTCGACGGCCTGGGCTCCTCGTCCCACAACGTGGCGCTGCCGATCTACTCCGACGCGCTCGACCACGCCCACCCGGCGGCGTTCATCAGCCAGTTCTGGGCGACCTGGGCGATCGGCAACATCGCCATGCAGCAGATCCTGTCCCGCTGGACCTCCCGCACCGGCCGCAGCCCGGGGGAGCAGGTCTTCGCGCTGGGCGCCTGCGTGATGTCGGCCGCGTTCATCCTGGTCTTCAGCGGACTGCCGACCGTCCTCGCGGTCGTCGCCGCACTGGTGGCGGGCATGGCGGACGGACTGACCGAAGTCGCGTACGTCTCGCGGCTCCAGACCGTCCCGGACGCGCAACGGGCCCGGCTGTTCGGCCTGTCCGCGTCGGTGGAGAACCTGGGCTTCGGCCTCGGCATGATCCTCAGCGGCGCGCTGCTGGAGGAGTTCTCGCCGCTCCAGGTGGTGGGCGCCTTCCACGGGCTCGCGATCCCGCTCTGCCTCGGGTTCCTGCTCCTGCTGGTGCGCGGCGCGGTGGCCGGACGGGCCGCGCCGCCGGCGACGCCCGAACCGGAAGCAGCGGACGACCGCGTTCCCGCGTCCGAAGGAGGACGGACATGACCACTCCCACCGACCGCCGGATCGCCGTCATCGGCGTCGCCTTACGCCTCCCCGGCGCCAACACCACCGACGCCTTCTGGCGGGTGATTCGCGACGGAGAGGACCGCATCCGGCATTTCACCGAAGAAGAGCTCGACGCCGCCGGAATCCCGGCCGAGAAGTACCGGGCACCGGATTTCGTGGGCGCGAGCGCCGTCCTCGACGGCGACATCTCGCAATTCGACGCCTCGTTCTTCGGGATGAGCGGCCGAGAAGCCACCTACACCGATCCGCAGCACCGCCTGTTCCTCGAAGTCGCGTACCACGCACTGGAGAACGCCGGCTATCCGCAGGAGCGCCCCGGCACCCGCATCGGCGTCTACGCCAGCACCGGGTACGAGCTGTACTCGCTGCAGACCTACCTGCTCAACAACGTGCTCCACGGCTCGCCCGCCGACGACTGGCTCTCGCGCCTGCAGGTACTGATCGGCAACTACGCCGACTTCACCGCCACCCGCGCCTCCTTCCGGCTGGACCTGACCGGCCCGTCCTTCAACATCCAGACGGGGTGCTCCAGTTCACTCCTCGCCGTGCAGACCGCCGCACAGGCGCTGCTGTCCGGCGAGACCGACCTCGCGCTCGTCGGGGCCGCGGCCATCCACACGCCGCAGGTACTGGGCTACCAGTACGTCAAGGGCTCGATCCTGTCGAAGACCGGCCGGGTGCGGGCGTTCGACGGGGCCGCCGACGGCACGGTCGGCGGCAACGGAGTGGTGGCGGTCGTCCTCAAGCCGCTGGAACGCGCCCTCGCCGACCGGGACACCGTCCACGGCGTGATCAGCGGCTGGGGCGTCGGCAACGACGGCGCCGCCAAGCACACCTTCAGCGCGCCCAGCGCGGCCGGCCAACAGGCCGCGATCCGAAGGGCGTTGGAGACGTCCGGGATCAGCGCGGACGAGATCGGCCTGCTGGAGACGCACGGCACCGGCACGCTCAAGGGCGACCCGATCGAGTTCGACGGCGCCACCGCCGCGTTCCGCGCCGACACCGACCGCACCGGGTACTGCGCGATCGGCTCGACCAAGGCCAACATCGGCCACCTGGACGTGGCGTCGGGCCTGGTCGGCCTGATCAAGGCGATGCTCGCCGTCCGCCACGGGGTGATCCCGCCGATGGCCAACTTCCAGCACCCCAACCCGGGCATCGACCTGGTCACCAGCCCCTTCTACATCCCCCGCGAGGCCCGGCCGTGGCCGCAGGACGGCCGCCCGCGCCGGGCCGGCGTCACCTCGCTGGGCGTCGGCGGCACCAACGTCCACGTGCTGCTGGAGGAACCGCCGCCTGCGACCCCCGCGCCGCAGGACGACGCCCACCCCACCCCCGGCGTGCTGCTGCTCTCCGGACGCGACCCGGAGGCGCTCACCGCCAACGCCCGCGCCTTCCGCACCCACCTGCGCCGCCGCCCCGACACCTCCATGCCCGACCTGGTCACCACCACCGCCCTCGGCCGCACCCACGGACGGCACCGGCTCGCCGTGCGCGGCGACGGCCCGGCGGCGCTCGCCGACGCCCTCGACCGCTGGCTGGCCGGCACCGCCCCCACCGCCGGCGGGCGCGGCCCGGTGTGGACCGGCCTCGCCCCCCGCGAGGGCGCCACCCCGGTCGGCTTCCTGTTCGCCGGCCAGGGCAGCCCCTCCCACGGCATGGCCGCCCCCTTCGACCGCAGGTTCCGGGCCGTGACGGACGTCCTCGACACCTGCGAGGCGCAGTACCGCCGCGCGTACGGCGCACCGCTGCTGGACGCGTTCCGGGCCGGCGCCGAAGCCGACGGCAACCAGACCTGGCCGACCGCCACCGCGCAGCCCGCGCTGTTCGCCCTCCAGGTCGCCCTCACCCGCATGTGGGAGCACGCCGGGGTACGGCCCGCGATCGTCGCCGGACACAGCGCCGGGGAGTACGCGGCCCTCGCGGCCGCCGGCGCCCTCACCGTCGAGGACGGGCTGCGGCTCACCGCCGAACGCGGCCGGCTCATGCAGGCCTGCCCGCCCGGCACCATGGTCGCCGTCGCCGCCGACCGCACCACCGCCGAGCAACTCGCCCACGAAATACCCGGGTTGGAGCTGGCCGTCGCCAACGGCGCACAGTCCCACGTGCTGGGCGGTCCGGTCGAGGCCGCCGAGAAACTGGTCGCGCTGCTCGCCGAACGCGGCATCCCCGGCGAATGGCTCCCGGTCGACCGCGCCTTCCACACCGCGCTGACCGAACCGGCCCTCGACGCCTTCCGCACAGTGCTGGAGAGCATCGCCTTCCGGCCGCTGACCGTCCCGTTCGTGAGCGGCCTCGACGGCGACGTCCGCCCCGCGGGCTGGGTGCCGGACCCGGACTACTTCCTGCGGCACACCCGGGAAGCGGTCCGCTTCGACGCCGTGCTCGCGACGCTCGGAGCACAGGCGGACGGCGCGCCCGTGCTCCTGGACCTCGGCCCGCACCACACGCTCGGCGGCCTCGCCAAGCGCGCCCTGCCCGCCGCCACCGTGGCCTCCGCCATGCGGCGCGGCGCGGGCATCGAACCCCTGTGGTCCGCGGCCGCCGCCCTGCACTGCGCAGGCGCGCCCGTGGACTGGCACCACCTGCTGGAAGGCACCCGCGGCGGCCGCACCCCGCTGCCCGCCTACCGCTTCCAGCGCCGGCACTACTGGACGGGCCCCGAACCGTCGATCAGCACATTCGGTGAACCAACGGAAGACGAGGACGCAGTGGAACTGAGCAACACGGGCACGGTCACCGCCGACGACGTACGCCGTCACATCGTCGAGGTGACGGTCAACCACCTCGGCGCGGAGCCGGGGGCGGTGACCGACGACACCTCGTTCTTCGACCTCGGCGCCGACTCGCTGCAACTGATCCACATGCTGCGGCTGGTCGAGCAGGAGCACCAGGTCAAGGTCGCCATGCGCGAACTGTTCGAGGAGGCCGGCACGCCGCGCCTGCTGGCCGAGCTGATCGTGAGCCGGATCCCGGGCGCCACTGCCGCGCCTGTCGCGCCTGCCCCGGTCGTACCGGCGCCCGCCCCCGTCCCGACGCCTGCTCCTGCTCCGGCTCCGGCTCCCGTCCAGGTCCAGGCCCCTGCGCCCCTCGCCCCGGTGGTCCCGGCCGCTGCGGCCCCGGGCTACGCGACGCGCCAGGAGTTCGAGGACCTGGCCCGCCAGATCCAGCAACTCACCCAGATCCAGCTGCAGATGATGACCCAGCTCGCCGAACTGGTGACCCGCCAGCTCGCCGCCCTGCCCGCCGGCCCGTCGACCGCGGCCGGTGGCCGGTGAGCACGCAGCAGCAGGGCGGGCCCGCGCCCGTCACCGCCGCCGCCGACAGCGACCTCGCCGCGATGGCGGAGCTGTCGCGACGGATCGCCGAGCAGCTGAGCGGTGCAGTCCGGGCGACGACCCCGGCGGCCGAGACCGCGGCCGAGGCCGGGGCCTCGGCGCCGTCCGGCGCCGCACCGAAGATGCACGGCCCCCGGGTGGCGGTCGACCGCGGCTCCGGCATGGTCAGCGGCACCGGCCCGGAGAGCCGCAAGCGCCACCTGGACGAGCTCGTCCGCCGCTACACCGCGAAGACCCCGACGTCGAAGGAGCTGGCCCGGCGCCACCGCCGGGTGCTGGCCGACAGCCGGGCCGTGGTCGGCTTCCGGTCCAGCACCAAGGAGATGCTGTACCCGATCGCGGCGCGCGGCGCGTCCGGCGTCTCGATCACCGACATCGACGGCAACAGCTACACCGACATCACCATGGGCTTCGGCGTGCTGATGTTCGGCCACGAGCCGCCGTTCGTCCGCGAGGCCGTGCGCGAACACCTGTCGCGCGGCGTGCAGTTGGGCCCGCGCAACGCCGAGACCGGCGAGGCGGCCGAACTGCTCGCCGAGATCACCGGCATGGAGCGGGTGGCGTTCGCCAACTCCGGGACGGAGGCCAACTCGGCGGCCATCCGGCTCGCCCGCGCCGCCACCGGACGCCGGAAGATCGTGACCTTCCACGGCTCGTACCACGGCCACGCGGACAACGTCCTCGGCCGGGCGGCCGGGAAGAACGAGGAACGCGCCACCGCACCGGTGTCGATCGGCATCCCGGACAGCGCGGTCGCCGACCTGATCGTCCTCGACTACGGCGACCCGGCCTCGCTGCGGGTCATCGAGGAGCAGGCGCAGTCCATCGCCGCCTGCATCATCGAGCCCGTGCAGAGCCGCCACCCGTCCCTCCAACCGGTCGAGTTCGTCCGGGAGTTGCGCGCGCTGACCCAGCGCCACGGCATCGTGCTGATGTTTGACGAGATGCTGACCGGCTTCCGCCCGGCGCTGCGCGGCGCACAGGAGCTGTACGGCGTCACGCCGGACCTCGCCACCTACGGCAAGCTGCTCGGCGGCGGCTTCCCGATCGGCGCCATCGCCGGACGGGCCGACATCATGGACGGCGTCGACGGCGGCTACTGGAACTACGGCGACGCCAGCTACCCGCCCGGCGAGACGACCTTCTTCGGCGGCACCTACATCCAGCACCCGGTGTCGATGGTGGCCGCCCGCGCCGTCCTGACCCACCTCAAGGCGCAGGGCCCGTCGCTCCAGCAGCGCCTCAACGGCCGGACGGACCGGCTGGCCGCCGACCTCAACGGCTTCTTCGAGGCCGAGGAATTCCCGCTGCGGCTGGCCCACTTCGGGTCGATGTTCCGCTTCGAGCACCGCGCCGACATGGAACTGCTCTACCACCACCTGCTGCTGCGCGGGGTGTTCGTCTGGGAGTGGCGGAACTTCTTCCTGTCCACCGCGCACACGGACGAGGACCTCGCCGTCGTCACGGACGCCGTCCAGGGTTCGCTGCGCGAGCTGCGCGACGCCGGGTTCTTCCCCGGGGCCCGCATCCTGACCCCGGCGCCCAGGCCGGCCGCCGTTCCCGCAGCCGTCCCCACCGCCGTTCCGACAGCCGTCCCCGCAGCTGCCCCGGCCGCTGCCGCCCCGGCCCCGGTCGCCGCCCCGGCCCCGGTCGGCGCGATGCCCCTCTCCGCGCCGCCGCGCGACCGCGCCCCGGTCCCGGCCGCAGTCCCTGCCGCCCCGGCGCCGGCCACAGCCGCCACCCCGTCCCGGCCGGCCGTCCCGCCCCGCAGGTCCGGCCCCGACTTCAGCATCTACTTCTTCGGTGACTACCCCCAGGAGGAAGCCCCCCGCCTGGACAAGTACGCCACCATCCTGGAGACCGCCCGGTTCGCCGACACCCACGGCTTCCACTCCCTCTGGATGCCCGAACGGCACTTCCACTCCTTCGGCGGCCTGTTCCCCAACCCCGCCGTGCTCGGCGCGGCCCTCGCCCGGGAGACGCAGAACATCCGCATCAACGCGGGCTCGGTCGTCCTGGCGCTCCACGACCCGATCCGGGTCGCCGAGGAGTGGTCGATGGTGGACAACCTCTCCGGCGGACGGGTCGGCATCGGCTGCGCGACCGGCTGGAACGCCAACGACTTCGTGTTCTTCCCGGAGCGGTTCGCCCGCCACAAGGAGGCGATGTTCGAGCAGCTCGCCGACGTCCGGGCGCTGTGGCGCGGCGAGGCCCTCAAGCGCACCGTCGGGGACGGCAGCGAGACCGAGATCCGACTGTTCCCGCGGCCGGTCCAGGACATGCCGCCGATGTTCACGGCGGTCGTCGGCAACCCGGCCTCCTACGAGCTGGCCGCCCGCCACGACCTGGGCATCGTCACCAACCTGATGTCGCAGACCGTCGAGCAGCTGCGCGACAACATCGCCCTGTACCGCCGCACCCGCGCCGCCCACGGCCTCGACCCGGCCGCCGGACGGATCGCCATCCTGCTGCACACCCTGCTCGACAGCGACCACGACCGGGCCCGCGAGGCGGCGTTCGAGCCGCTCTCCCGGTACATGCGGGCCTCGCTCTCGCTGTTCGGCGGGGTCACCAACAGCCTCGGGTACGGAAAGGTCGACCTGTCGACACTGAGCCAGGACGACCAGGACGTGCTGTTCGCCCGCGCCTACCGCCGGTACTGCGACGACCGGGCGCTGATCGGCACCCCCGAGACCGTCGCCCCCGTGGTGGACGCCGTCCGGGCGGCCGGCGTGGACGAGATCGTCGCCCTGGTGGACTTCGGCGTCCCGGAGCCGACCCTGCGGGCCGGCCTGCCCCACCTCGACTCGCTGCGCCGCACCTACGCCAGGGCCGCCACGCCGGAGCCCGCACGCCCGGCCGCCCCGGAGCCCGTCGCGCAGCAGCACCCGCTCTCCTTCGGCCAGCAGCGCATCTGGATGGAGGAGCGGATCATGCCGGGCCGCACCGCCTACAACGAGTCCAAGGCCCTCCTGCTGGACGGCCCGCTGGACGTCCCCGCGCTGCGGTCCGCCCTGCGCGCGCTGGTGGCCCGCCACGAGAGCCTGCGCACCGTCTTCCGCGAGCACACGGACGGCTCGGGCGAGCCCGTCCAGGTCGTCCTGCCGCCGCACGAGCCGGACTTCGAGCTGATCGACCGCTCGGCGTCGACCCCGGCCGACGCCGACCCGCACGCCGCCGTCCAGGACGTGCTGGACACGGAGAGCGCCCGCCTGTTCGACCTGGCCGACGGCCCGCTGTTCGTCACCCGGCTGGTGAAGCTCGGCGAGCAGCGCCACGTCCTGGTGCTGTCGCTCCACCACATCGTGGTGGACGCCGCGTCGGCGTCCGTCATGACCCGCGAGCTCTCCGCCTTCTACCGGGCCGAGACGGCCGGCCGGACCGTCGCGGACGGCGAACTGCCCGCCCTCGCCCGGTCGTACGCCGACCACGCCCGCGCGCAGCGCGCCGCCGCGGGCAGCCCCGAGGCCTCGGCGGACCTCGCGTACTGGCGGGAGACCCTCGGCGGCGACCTGCCGGTGCTCGGCCTGCCCACCGACCGGCCCCGCCCGCCGGTGATGACGTCCAACGGCCGGGCCACCTTCCGCACCCTGCCCCCCGAACTCTCCGACGGCCTACGGGCGTTGAGTCGCGGTCGGCGCGCGACACTGTTCATGACGCTGATCGCGGGCTACGCGGCGCTGCTGCACCGCCTCACCGGCGGCCAGGACGTGGTGATCGGCACGCCGATCTCCGACCGCCCCGAGGGCTCCGAGGACCTGGTCGGCTTCTTCGTCAATACCCTGGCGCTGCGCGTCGACCTGTCCGGCGACCCCGACTTCGGCACCCTCCTCGACCGGGTCCGGCGCACCGCGCTGGACGCCTACGACCACGCCGACGTCCCGTTCGAGTCCGTCGTGCGCGAGCTCGCGCCGAGCCGCGCCACCGACCGCACGCCGGTGTTCCAGGTGCTCGCCGAGTTCGAGCGGGGCGAGCCGTTCCGCCTCGACCTTCCGGGCGTGCGGGCTTCTTCCCTGGACGCCGGGCCCGACAAGTCCCTGACCGACCTGTGCGTGTACTTCACCGACGGCGGCGCGGCCGAGGGCATCCGCTGCCACCTGGAGTACAACACCGACCTGTTCGACCCCGCCACGATCGACGGCTGGTTCACGACGTTCGCCGGCCTCCTGCGGCAGGCCGTGGCGGACCCCGCGACGCCGCTGTCCCGGCTCGCGCCGGTCCGAGGCGCGAGCACCGCGCCGACGGCGGACGGCTGGCTCTGCGGCCCGGCGCGCGAGGTACCCGCGACGACCCTGCACGCCTGGGTCGCCCGGCAGGCCGCCCGCCACCCGGGGCGCCCGGCCGTCGTCGACGGCGAAACCGTCCTGACGTACGGGGAGTTGGAGCGCCGCGCATCCCGACTCGCCGCCGTCGTCCGACACCGGATCGGCCCGCCCGCACCCGGCCCGCACCGGCCCGTCCCGATCTGGCTGGACCGCTCGCCCGACCTGATCGTGGCGATGCTCGCCGTCCTCAAGGCCGGCCACGGCTACGCGCCGCTCGACCCGGCCCTCGGGCTCGCCCGCGCCGCGTCCGTGCTGGCCGACTGCGCCTCGCCGCTGCTGCTCACCACCGGCGACGCGGCGGCCGCCCTCGACCTGCCCGCCGACGTCACCGTCCTCGACGTCAACGACCCCGGCAGCGCCCCCGCACTCACCGAGGCCGACGACACGGCGACGCCCGCTGCGCTCTGCTACGCCCTGCACACCTCGGGAACGACCGGACGCCCCAAGGGAGTTGCCGTCCCGCACCGCAACCTCGTGGCGTTCTGCGAATGGCACCACCAGTACTTCGCGACCACCACCGAGGACCGCACGGCCCTGCTGTCCAGCGTCGCCTTCGACGGCTCGCTGATGGAGATCTGGCCGACGCTGACGGCGGGCGCCACGCTCGTCGTCGCCGACGACGAGACCCGCAAGGACCCGCTGGCGCTGGCCCGTTGGTACGCCGTGCACGGCATCACGTTCTCCTTCCTCACCACGGCCTTCGGCGAGGCGCTGATGGCCCTGGACGAGCGGCGCCAGCCGCCGCTGCGCCACCTGGCCGTCGGCGGAGACGTGCTGAGGGTGCGGCCGCACGCCTCGGCGGCCTACCGGGTCACCAACGTGTACGGGCCGACCGAGGCCACCATCCTGTGCACGACGCAGACCGTCGCGCCCAGGGGCGCCGAGACCGGGCCGATCCCGATCGGCCTGCCCGTCGACAACGCCCGGGTACGGCTGGTGGACGCCGACGGCAACCCGGTGCCCGACGGCACGCCCGGCGAGCTGTACATCGCCGGCGCCGGCGTCGCACAGGGCTACCTGGACCGGCCGGACGAGACCGCCGCCCGGTTCCGGCCCGACCCCCACGGCGGCGCGGGCGCACTCATGTACCGCACCGGCGACCTGGCGCGGCGCAACCCCGCCACCGGCACGCTGGAGTTCTGCGGGCGCGCCGACGACCAGGTGAAGGTCCGCGGCTTCCGCGTCGAACCGGGCGAGGCCACCGAACAGCTCCGCCAGGTGTGGGGCGTGCAGGACGCCGCCGTCGTCGCCCGCCGCGACGCACACGGGGACGCCTACCTGGTCGGCTACCTCGTCCCCGCCGAACCGCTCACGGGCGACGACGCGACGGCCGCCGCGCAGCGGACCGCCTTCGCGATCCTCGCCGCCGGCGCGCTCGGACGCCGGGTGCCCGAGTACCTGGTGCCGCGCAGCTGGGCAGTCCTGCCGGCCCTGCCGCTCAACGGCATCGGCAAACTGGACCGCTCCGCCCTGCCCGACCCGGACATCACCGTCCCGACCGCACCCGCCCCGCAGCCGGCCCCCGCGGCCGCACCGGCGCCCGCACCGACCCGGCGCCCGTCGCGGACCCTGGACCGAGTACGCGAGGTGTGGGCGGCCGAACTCGGCATCGCCGCGGAGACGATCGACCCGCAGTCGTCGTTCTTCGACCTGGGCGGACACTCGATCACCGCGATCCGCGTGGTGAACCGGGTCCGCGAGGCGCTCGGCGTGGACGTCCCCGTCACGCGGCTCTTCCAGCAGCCGACCCCGGCCGCGATGGCCGCCTTCATCGACGCGTCCGGCGCCCCGTCGGGCGGCGGCTCCGCCCCCGAGACTCCCGCGCCCGTCGCATCCGACCGCCCGCCGCTCACCGTGACGCAGGCACGCTTCGCGGACCGCATCGGCCAGCTCCCCATCCCCGAGGTGTTCAACGTCGCGCTGCGCCTCCTCATCACCGGCCCGCTGGACGTCCCCGCGCTGCACACCGCCCTCACCGGCCTGATGGAGCGCCACGAGTCGCTGCGCACCCGGTGCGTCCGCGGCGAGCGGCCCGAGGACTGGTGGCAGGACGTGCTGCCCGCCGTCGCCGTGCGGCCGCCCGTCGCGGACCTGCGCGGTCTGACGGAGAGCGAACGGGAGGCGGAGCTGTCGCGGATCAGCACCGAGGCGGCCAGGCACCCGTTCGACCTCGAGGCGGGCGTCCAGCCGGCGATCCGGCTGGTGCGCACCGGCGAGGAGACCTGGGCACTGGTCTTCGTCATGCACCACTCGATGTGTGACGGCTGGGGCGTCAGCGTGCTGCTCAAGGACCTCGCGGCGCTGTACCGGGCTGCTCTGACCGGCGAGCCGCACGGCCTGCCGGCGGCGACCCAGCAGACCGCCTACGCCCGGTCCGAGCAGGTCCGCAACCAGGCCGACCGGGAGGAGGACTACGCCTACTGGGAACGGCAGTTGAAGGACGCGCCGCCGTTCACCCACGACCTCCCGCTGGACCGGCCGCGCCCCGAGAAGCTCAGCGGCCTGGGACAGGTGGCCCAGTTCGCGGTGCCGTCCGAGGTCCGGGGACGCATCGAGGAACTGGCCAAGCGCCTCGGCACCACCCCGTTCGCCGTCACGGTCACCGCCCTCGGCCGGTTCATGGGCACCCTCAACGGCCGTGCGGACCACCTCGTCCCGGTCGCGTACGCGAACCGCGCCCGCCGCGAGGAGGAGACACTGCTCGCCTGCACCGTCTCCTCGATGCTGCTGCGGCTGCGCACCGAGGCCACCGGGCCGTTCGCCGACCAGGTCCGCGAAACCGCCCGCGCCGCGGGCGAGGCCCTGGAACACCTGATGCCGCTGTCCCAGTTCGGACCCCGGCTCCGCGAACGCGGCTACCCCCACGTCCCCGACCGGCTCGCCCACGGCTTCCAGTACCAGAACTCCCTGGAGACCGACATCGACCTGCCCGGCCTCACCGTCCAGGTCGAGGACCTCACCATCCCCGCCGCCCGCGGCGAGTTCAACCTCGGCATCGTCCCCGCCGGCGACGCCTTCGCCTGCTACCTCGAATACACCACCGACCTCTGGGACGCCGAAACCATCGCCTCCTGGACCACCCGCTACACCACCCTCCTCGACACCCTCGTCACCCACGCCCTGACCGCCACCCCCTGACACCCACACCCGCAGCGGCATCCCCCGCGGGGGATGCCGCTCCACCCACTCCACCCCGGAAGCACACCGGAAACGCAAAAGACCCCAGGAGAACCTGGGGTCTTTCGTCTGGTGTCCGAGGGGGGACTTGAACCCCCACGCCCGATAAAGGGCACTAGCACCTCAAGCTAGCGCGTCTGCCATTCCGCCACCCGGACGGGTGTTGTGTCTTTGCGGGTTGTTGTCCCGCGCTGACATGGACAACAGTAGCAAAGATCGCCTGGTAGACCCAAAACCGGGGCGGCGGGGTGGCGGCGGGCTTCGAAAGCGTGGGGTGGAGGGGGGCGGGCCCTTGGGGTGCGGCGGGTGCTGGGGGAGGATGGCGGAATGGCGCCCGCGGCTCCCGGCCGGGCCGGGGCGGCGCGGGCCGCAGCCGCGCCGGGCGGGCCGAGGTTAGGTGGGAGCGATGAGTGTGGGCAGCGAGCGCGCGGTGACGGCCGAGTCGGAGGTCGCCGAGATCTGCCGTGACCTGATCCGTATCGACACCAGTAATTACGGGGACGGCTCGGGCCCGGGGGAGCGGAAGGCGGCAGAGTACGTCGCCGAGCAGCTCGCCGAGTTCGGGCTGGAGCCGCAGATCTTCGAGTCGGCGAAGGGCCGCGCCTCCACCGTGGTGCGGATCGAGGGCGAGGACCGTTCGCGGCCCGGCCTGCTGATCCACGGCCACACCGACGTGGTGCCGGCCAACGCCGACGACTGGACGATCCACCCGTTCTCGGGCGAGATCGCCGACGGCTGCGTGTGGGGTCGCGGCGCGGTCGACATGAAGGACATGGACGCGATGACCCTCGCCGTGGTCCGCGACCGCCTGCGCACCGGCCGCAAGCCCCCGCGCGACCTGGTGCTGGCGTTCCTCGCGGACGAGGAGGCCGGCGGCACCTACGGCGCCCGGTTCCTGGTGGACCGTCACCCCGAGCTGTTCGAGGGCGTCACCGAGGCGATCGGCGAGGTCGGCGGCTTCTCCTTCACCGTCAACGACCAGGCCCGGCTGTACCTGATCGAGACGGCGGAGAAGGGCATGCACTGGATGCGCCTGACCGTCGAGGGCCGCGCCGGGCACGGCTCGATGGAGAACGACGACAACGCGATCACCGAGCTGTGCGAGGCGGTGGCCCGGCTCGGCCGGCACCAGTTCCCGCTGCGGATCACCAAGACCGTCCGGGCGTTCCTCGACGAGCTCTCGGACGCCCTCGGCGTCCCGCTCGACCCCGAGAACATGGACGAGACGCTCCGGGTGCTCGGCGGCATCGCCAAGATGATCGGCACCACCCTGCGCAACACCGCCCAGCCGACCATGCTCGGCGCCGGCTACAAGGTGAACGTCATCCCCGGCCAGGCCACCGCGCACGTGGACGGCCGCTTCCTGCCCGGCTACGAGGAGGAGTTCCTGGCCGAGCTGGACAGCGTCCTCGGCCCGCGCGTCAAGCGGGAGAGCCTGCACTACGACAAGGCGCTGGAGACCAGCTTCGACGGCAAGCTGGTCGAGGCCATGCAGACCGCGCTGCGCGCCGAGGACCCGATCGCCCGGGCCGTCCCGTACTGCCTGTCCGGCGGCACCGACGCCAAGTCCTTCCAGGACCTGGGTATCCGCTGCTTCGGCTTCGCGCCGCTCCAGCTGCCGCCGGAGCTGGACTTCGCCGGCATGTTCCACGGCGTGGACGAGCGGGTGCCGGTGGACGGCCTGAAGTTCGGCGTCCGGGTGCTGGACCGGTTCATCGACCTCGCCTGAGACCGGCCCGCCCGAGACGGTCACGCCCGACACGGCCCAGCCCGACACGGCCCGGCCCGAGACCGCCTCGCGCGCGACCGCCTCGCCCGAGATCCGAGAGGAAATCCGCACATCCAGGAAATATGAGAAGCAGTCGAGCGTGAGAGATGCCGATCAGCTGTTCGCTTGATCACTTCAACGGGTGAATGTCGGCCCGGCCCCGCATCCCGGGTGCCGGGCCTTCGTTCATCCGTGTGCAGCCCGGGGGAACGGGCTGGAATCGACCAGGAGGAACAGAACAGATGAAGGCCAAGAAGATCGCTGCCGTCGCCGCCGCCACCGGTGGTCTGCTGCTCGCCGGCGCGGGTGTCGCCTCGGCGCACGGCGGCGCGCAGGCGGAGGGTTCCGCCGTCGGCTCCCCGGGTGTGCTCTCCGGCAACCTGATCCAGATCCCGGTGCACGTCCCCGTCAACGTCTGCGGCAACACGATCAGCGTGATCGGCCTGCTCAACCCGGCGTTCGGCAACAGCTGCGCCAACTTCTGACGGATTCCCCGAATCCGGCGCCCCCGTACGGCCGTTGGCCGTGCGGGGGCGCACGCATGTCTGCGGCGGTTCCCCGGTGGCTTTCCCGTACGGGTGAACGTCGTGGTTCCCGGAATACCGCAGACCTCACCCGATCGGATGAACTGACTGCAACTGGCTCAACCTTCACCACCAGGGGTCGTTGAACGTAGTGCTGCCGCAATCGCGGCACGGAATTCCGACTATCGGATTGATGAGCGGTCCCGGCTCGCGGAATGCGGAAGTCATCGGAAGTCGGTTCATCTGTCCATCGGACAAGGAAACAAGGGGAGTCAATGCGACAGGTCGCCAGGAAAGGCCTCCTCACGGCCATGGCCACCGGCAGCGTGCTGGCCTCGACCGCGGGCTACGCCCACGCGACCGCCGACGCTCACGGCGTGGCCGCGAACTCGCCGGGCGTCGGCTCGGGCAACGCGGTGCAGGTCCCTGTGGAGCTCCCCGTGAACGCGTGCGGCAACACCATCAACGTGATCGGCCTGCTCAACCCGGCGTACGGCAACAACTGCGCGAACCTCAGCCCGTCGCGCCCGGCCGGCACCACCCCGAGCTCCACCGGCACCGGTGGCTCCGGCACGGGCGGCTCCCACACCGGCGGCTCCCACCCGGGCGGCTCCCACACCGGTGGTTCCGGCTCCACCGGCTCCGGTCCGACCGGCACGGCGGGCGGCGGCTCGTCCGTGACGGGCGGCGGCGCCACGGCAGGCGGCACGGCCAGCAACTCGCCGGGCGTGATCTCCGGCAACCAGGCGCAGGCCCCGGTCGACGTGCCGGTCAACGCGTGCGGCAACACCATCGACGTGATCAGCCTGCTCAACCCGGCGTTCGGCAACAACTGCGACAACCACGTCACGCCGCACCAGCCGCCCGTCCCGGTCGTCGAGACGCCCCCGCCCGGGTGCACCCCGCCGGGCGGCGAGTGCCCGCCGGTGACCCCGCCGGTCACGCCTCCCGTCACTCCGCCGGTCACTCCGCCGGGGACGGAGCGCACCGTCGTCCCGGTCGGCGGCCAGGCCTCCACCCCGGCCCCCCAGGTCGCCGGAGTGCACTCCGCCGCTGACACCTCGGACCGGCAGCTGGCCTCCACCGGCGCGGACGGCCTGGAGATCCTCGCCCCGGCCGGCCTGCTGCTGATGCTCGGAGGCGGCGTCCTGTACCGCCGCTCCCGCGCCCTCGCCCGACGCTGAGCCCGGACCGGCCCGGACCCGACCTCCACCGAGGCCGGAAAGCACCGCGCCCGGGCCGCCCCACCGCTTCACGCGGGGGGCGGCCCGGGCGCGGGCATGCGCGCTACCAGGTGGAGCGGACCTGCCGGATGATGCGCCGCTTCAGTCGGACCGTCCGACTGCCGTCGGGGTACAGCCGGAGTCGGTCCAGCTCCCACTGCCCGTACTCGGCGTGGTCGGTGAGCAGTTGGCGCGCGGCGTTGCGGGAGGTGCCGCGCGGCAGACGAAGCGACTGGTACTCGTACTCCGGAAGCCGGACCGGTTTGGTAGGGATCAAGACTTCTCCTCCGCTGCTGTGCTGCCTGCAAGCCTACGGCGCGCCGTCGACCGGTGGCCGGTTCGGGTCCGATCCGCTGCCGGGCGACAGGACGAGCCTTCCCGGGTGCGGAGCTGAGCGTCAATCAGTTTTCCCTTTCGGTACGGATACCCGCCCCGAGCCGCGCCGACGCGTCCCCGGCACGCACCGGCGAACGGGCCGCAGGCCCGGGCAATTGGGGGTGACGGAAAGGTGCGGAACGGACATCGAGGGTGAACTTGCCCGCTTTTCACGGCTGTAGGTGACAACCGCTGTGCGTGTTGCCGTCGGGTGGGGATAGCGTCTGCACCATGTCTGATGCCGCGCAGCTGACCATCACCGAGGTACGGGCCGCCGCAGAGGCGGTCAAGGCCGCCATTGACCGCCACCTGCAGGCCGTCTCCAGCTCGACCGAGCCCGGCGATCCGGTCGTCGTCCACGCGTACGAGGAGCTTGCGGCGGCCGCCATTGCCTACGACCAGATCCTGTACGAGGTCTACGACGAAGTCACCCCCTTCGAGATCCCGGGCGACGAGACCGGGACGGGCTACCAGGGCCCCGAACAGCCCGAGGCGATCAGCGTGTTGATCCGCCGCGACTACCTGATCACCGACCCGAAGCGCCTGCGGGCCCAGGCCGAACGGGTCGACGAGGGGCTCACCCCCGGCGGGGGCGGCGAGGCCGAGATGACCGCGGCGATCGGCGTGCTGTTCGGCGAGTACGAGCCGGACGAAATCGCCGCCCGGGCCGAGGAGTTCGGCCTGGAGGAGGGCGACTCCACGCTGTGGGTGTCGGCCACCGAACCGACCGACCCCGGCGAGTGGCTGCCCGAGCCGTTCGACGGCGCCGACCCGGAGCTGCTGATCTGCCGCTTCGACGTCAGCGAGGTCTACGACGACGAACTGGACGACTGACCCGACCCACCCCGCCCGATCCGGGAACGCCGACGCGAAGGGCCCGGGACGACGCAACCCGCGTCGTCCCGGGCCCTTGCCCGTTTGCCGCCCGCCTGGCTCCTACTGGTCGGCCAGGAGCGACCGCAGGCGGGTGGTGCGCGGCGTCGCCGGGCGCTCGGCGACCGCCCGGGCGAGCGCGGGGCCGGCCGCGTGGACCACCGACAGGTGCCGCTCGGCCCGGCCGAACGCCGTGTACACCCACTGCCGGGTCAGCTGCCCGGCCGCGTCCTCCGGCAGCACCACGACCACCGCCGGCCAGCGCCGGCCGACCGCCTGGTGGGCCGTCACCGCCCAGCCGTGGCGGAGCTTCCCGGCCTGCTGCGGGGTGAGCGTGAGCCGCCCGCCGTCGGCCAACTCCAGGTGCAGGCCCTGCGCATCGCCGTCCAGCACCCGCCCGGGCAGATTGACGCCCAGCGCGGGGGAGTGCACCACCCGGTCGCCCGGGTCGAAGCCGCCGAAGCGGCCCGGCCCGGGGTTCAACTTCGCCTTCGCGGCGGCGTTCAGCGCCCGCGTACCGGCCGGCCCGGCGTGGCCCGGCGTCAGCAGCACGGTCTGCTCGGACGGGATCGACAGGGCGCGCGGGACGGAGTCGGTCAGCAGCTGCACGGCGCGGTGCACGGCCTCGCCGCCGTCCTTGGCGGTGAGGATCACCACCTCCTTGTCCGGGGCGTCCACCGGCTGGAGTTCGCCGATGCCGACACCCGAGACCAGCTCGCCGATCGGCCCGAAGTCCGGGGTGCGGGACGCCACCGTCGGGCAGGCCTTCGCCGCCAGCAGGTCGGCGAAGAACCGGCCCGGACCGGCCGACCACAGGCCGCCCGGGTCGCCGGACAGCACCAGCCGGGTGCCGTCCGCGAGCGCCTCCAGCAGGGTGGCGGCGGTCTCCACGTCCAGCAGCGGCGCGTCCAGCACCACCAGCACGTCCAGCGGCAGGGTGCCGTCCACCGCCCGCGGCAGCTCGGCGCCGTACAGCAGCTCGGCCAGGGTGCCGATCCGCCCGGCAGCGGGGGAGCCCTCCGGGAGCAGCGCGGCCAGCGCGTCGCGGCCCTGCCCGGTCCAGGTCGCCGCCCGGGCCCGCAGACCGAGCCCGGCGGCGGCGTGCAGCAGCGCGGCCGGCTCGGCGCGGGCCGCCTCGCCACCGGTGTGCAGCACCAGACCGGACCCGGCGACGGTACGTACCAGCTCCTGCGCCGAGCGGGACGGCGCAGCCGCGGCCGCCGCCTCCCACGCGGCTGGGCCGGGCTGGACGGGGGGCTCCTCGGACGCCGCGACGGCCTCGTCCGAAGCCTCCGCAGCCTCGCCCGAAGCCCCCGCGTCCTCGTCCGAGGCCTCCGCCTCCTCCGCGTCCTCGTCCGAGGAGTCCCCGTCCGAGGAACCGTCAGAATCCTGAACGTCCTCGCCCGGCACGAAGGTCGACAGCAGCCGGACCAGGCCCTCGCCGAGGCTCTCCTCCGCCAGCGCCAGGCGCTCCAGCGCGAGCAGGGTGCGGACGGGCGGCTCCTCGTCCTCGTCGTGGCTGCCGGGCGGCATCGGCAGCTCCTCCTGGAACGGCATCACCCGCCCGTCCTCCAGCACCGCCTGGAGCGCGCTCGCCGGGTCGGGGACGTGCTGGGCGCGCAGCGCCTCGGAGACCGTGGCGAGCTCCTGCGCGGAGTGCCCGCGCAGCGCGGCCTGTTCCATCAGCCACGTCACCAGCGCCTGGGCGCGCCGCGGGTCGCCGGGCTGCGCCTCGGCGCCGAGCAGGCCGCGGGCGAAGCCGTCGGCGTGCTCGGGACGGACGCCGGGCAGCGAGAGCACCGCCCACGGGTCCGCGCGCAGCAGGCCGGCCGCGCCCTCGCCGAGCTCGGCGACCGCAACGGGGGCGAGCTGCGCGGGCGCGCCGCCGACCGCCAGCACCTCGGCGACGGCGGCGAGCGCGGCCTGCCGCTGGGCGTCGGCGGTCGGGCCGTCAGCAGTCGGGCCGCCGGCGGTCGGGCCGTCGGCGTGCTGCTCGGCGGCGGGAGCGCCGTCGGCGCCGCCCTTGCCGACCGCGCGGATCGCTTCGGCGAGGGCGGCGACGGTACCGGCGTGCTGCTCGGAGGCCGGGGCCGGGCTCTCCTCGGGGGTGGTCATGCGGAAGGCTCCTTCAACGGGCCGGACGGCTCTACAGCTCCGTCCAGCCCTGGTCCGGGTAGCGGTGCACCGGGGCCGACACGTCGTCCAGGGCAGCGCGGATCTCACCCGGAAGCGTAAGGGCCTCCACCGACAGTGAGGACTGCAGCTGGGCGGCGGTGCGGGCGCCCAGCAGGGCGGCCGACACGCCGGGCCGGTCGCGGACCCAGGCGAGAGCGACCTTCAGCGGCGTGGAGGCCAGGCCGTCGGCGGCGGTCGCCAGCGCGTCCACGATCCGGCGGGACGCCTCGCCCAGGTACGGCTGCACCGACCCGGCCGGGTGCGGGGCGGCGCCCCGCGACTCCGCGGGGACGCCGTGCCGGTACTTGCCGGTCAGCACGCCCCGGCCGAGCGGCGAGCCGGCCAGCAGGCCCGCCCCGGCGTCCAGCGCGGCGGGCAGCGCCTCCCGTTCGATGCCGCGTTGCAGCAACGAGTACTCCAGCTGGACGGCGGCCAGCGGCGCGCGGCCGGGCGAAGCGTGCTGCCAGGCCGCGGACTTGGCGAGCTGCCAGCCGCTGTACTGGCACACCCCGACGTACCGGGCACGGCCGGAGGAGACCGCCAGGTCGAGGGCGTGCAGGGTCTCCTCGGTGGGCGTGGCCGGGTCGTACGCGTGCACCTGCCACAGGTCGACGTGGTCGGTGCCGAGGCGGCGCAGCGAGGCGTCCAGGGAGTTCAGCAGGTGGCCGCGGGAGGCGTTGGGGCGGGGGGTGCCGGGCAGCAGGCCGGCCTTGGTGGCGATGACCAGTTCGGAGCGCGGGACCAGACCGTCCGTCAGCCGGGACAGCAGGTACTCGGCGCCGCCGTCGGCGTACACGTCGGCGGTGTCGACCAGGGTGCCACCGGCGTCGACGAAGGCCTTCAACTGCTCGGCGGCCTCGTGCTCGTCGGTGTCCCGCCCCCAGGTGAGGGTGCCCAGGCCGAGCCGGGAGACCCGCAGGCCGGTGCGGCCGAGCTGTCGCTGTTCCATCGCGCCCTCCGTCCACCGTGCTGCGCCACGCGTGCGGGCGCAGGTCGGGGGCGGTGCCCCCCACGTGCTGCGAGATTAGCGGCGAAACCGTTCGCTGCCCGGGACGACCCGCTCGGCCGACGTGGTGTCGGCCTCAGCAGTGCGTCTCGATGAACAGCAGGACGCGGCCGTCGTCGTCGGCGAACTCGTACGCCTCGTGGAACGGCAGCGCGGCGGCGTCGAATCCGGCCCGCGCCGCCGGCCAGGCGGCCGGGCGCTCCTCCGCGCCGAGGAACCGCGGCATCCACAGCCGGACCCGCTCGTCGTAGTCGACGCCCATCGTCATCCGGTCGGCGGTGACGGCGAGCCGCTCGGCCCGGCGGACGTCCAGCGGCCCGCGGACGAGGCGCCAGTGGCAGCCGTCGGCGTCGGTGAAGCCGCGGTCGTGGACGGGCATCGGGTCGAAGCGGACCTCGGGCTCGTCCTCGGGCGGCGTGGGCAGGGCCGCCACCAGGTCGGCGAAGGTGGTGGAGCGGCGCTTCCCGGTCATCCGGGCAGCATGTCAGGGCGGTGTGGCGGACAACACGACTACCGGTCAGTAGTGTGTCGCTCGACACAGGGGCTACTCTCGCCGCACCACCGGATCTGGAAGGCAGTGGGCACATGCGACTCGGGATCAACCTCGGCTACTGGGGCCTCGGTCTGGACGCCGACAACATCGCCGTGGCCCAGGAGGCCGACCGGCTCGGCTACTCCGTGTGCTGGGCCGCCGAGGCGTACGGCTCGGACGCCGCCACGGTGCTGTCCTTCGTCGCCGCGAAGACCGAGCGGATCGACGTCGGCTCCGCGATCTTCCAGATCCCGGCCCGCACCCCCGCGATGACCGCGATGACCGCCGCCACCCTCGACACCCTCTCCGGCGGGCGCTTCCGCCTCGGCCTCGGCGTCTCCGGCCCGCAGGTCTCCGAGGGCTGGTACGGCGTCAAGTTCGACAAGCCGCTGGCCCGCACCCGCGAGTACGTGGAGATCATCCGCAAGGCGATGACCCGCGAGCGGCTCGTCCACGACGGCGCCAACTGGACGCTGCCGCTGCCCGGCGGACCCGGCAAGGCCCTCAAGCTCACCGTCCACCCGGTGCGCGAGCGCATCCCGCTGTACATCGCCTCGATGGGCCCGAAGAACCTCGAACTGACCGGCGAGATCGCCGACGGCTGGCTCGGCCTGTTCTTCGCCCCCGAACACGCCGCGCTCTCCGTCGACGCCCTCGCCGCCGGCCGCGCCAAGGCCGGCCTGACGCTGGACGGCTTCGACCTCTGCCCGACCGTCAACATCGCGGTCGGCGACGACATCCACGCCGCCGCCGACACGCTGCGCGACTACACCGCCCTCTACCTCGGCGGCATGGGCAGCAAGGAGAAGAACTTCTACAGCCAGCTCGCCCGCCGAATGGGCTTCGAGCAGGCCGCCGACGACGTCCAGACCCGCTACCTCGCCCACGACAAGGCCGGCGCCGCGGCCGCCGTCCCGCACGACTTCATCGACGCCACCTCCCTCCTCGGCGACACCGCCCGCATCGCCGACCGCATGCAGGCCTACGCCGCCGCCGGCGTCACCACCTTGACCCTCGCCCCCGCCGGCTGGTCGCTCGACGAGCGGATCGCCGCCCTGCGCACGGGAGTCGACGCCCTGGAGCACGCCGGCCTGGCCTGACGGCGGGCCTCCCCGGGACGGGGTCCGCGCGGGCCGCCCCGACCCCCCGGGGGCCACACGCCCACCGCCGACGACGCGCCCGTGACGCCGCACACGGGCTGCGGACGCTGCCTGCCCGGCGTCAGCCGGCTCACCCGCCGCAGCAACGAGACCCGACCCTCAACGCGGTGGCGTGCGAGGGCGGGCCCATCATCGGGTGGGCGGACGACCGGGAGGTGTCCGGCGCGTCCGACCCTTGTACACCCGGCCGAAGCCGGGGCCCCGGCTCAAGTGTCGGCACGGGCCGCACGCACGTGGCTGCGACTGGCCCGGGAGGATGCCGCTGCCGGCCGGACCCTGCTGACCGCCGACCATGCCGGGTACTGGGATCTGAACGACCCGCAGCAGGAGCAGGAGTTCACGCTCAAGCTTGTTCATGGCGCAGGGGGAGCATCGGAGCATCAGGACGCGCAACCGGCAGGAGGCCGAGCGGGCTCGCCGCAACGGGGAGGTTACCGGGAGACCCGCGTACGGATTCATGCACGTGCGGCTGCCTCACGGCGGGAAGGTGTCTCACACGGAGAACGAACCCGATTCGGCGGCCGTTGCCCGTGAGTTCGCTCGGCGCCTGCTGACCGACGAAACCGGCCGTGTGTCGGTGGACTCGGAGGCGGCTCGGCTGACCCGTGCCGGAGAGCTCTCACCTCATGCCTGCGTGGGCATGCAAGGCCCGGACGGAGGGCGTGTTGGGTTCCGAAGATTGCCCACAGCCGGTCGCGCCGATGGCTGAAATGGACGATTTCGCGGAACGGCGGTTCCTCGCCGAATTCGGTCCCGCCGAGTTCACGGAACGGGTGTGGGAGCCGGGCAACGGAGTGGCGCAGCGCATCGCGGACCTGGAAGCCGACAGGGAACGACTGATCAGAGCCGCAGCACGTTCGCTGACACCAGCCCCCACCCCGCCCCCGAGGGACCACCGATGTTCAAGCGCAAGCCCCGGCAAGCCCAGTGGGGTGCGAACGCCGAACCAACCCTCGTCATCCTCGCCCCGGGCCGGCCAGTCACCCCCGGCCGAGATCGACACCGCCCTCGACTCGGTGCTTCAGGCGCAGGCCGCGCAGGGCTGGACAGTCGTCGCACGCACACCGGGGCAGGTCGTCATGGCCCTGAGCACCACCGGCGGTAGCGGGGCCGGGTGGGTGGTCGGCGGGGCGCTCGGCAGCATGGCAGCCCACTCCACCCAACAACAACGACTCCACATCTGGGCGGACCCCAATGGAGCCATCTGGGCACGGCCGATGGGGAGCGGACACATGCACCGCTGACACCAGACCCCACCCCCGCGGCCTTTACCCGCCCGTACGTCACAGGCCGCACCGCAGTTGGCAACAGAGCCCACCCCTCTCGGCCTCCCCGCATAGTGCGGAGAGGACGAAAGGCTTGCTCATCAGGCCGACGCCCGCTCAATCGCCTCGAAGATGTCCGCATCGGTTTCCTGCTGCCACAACGGCAGTTCGTCCCAGTCTGCGGTGTATCCCGGCTTCGGGTTCTCAATATGCTTGTGGATCTGGGCGATCCAGCACAGCGCCACGAACCGCCCCTTTTGTTCCCGGGTGAGCTTCGCGGCGTTTCCTCCGCTCACGCGGAGGAACTCTCGAACCTGGCCGAACACTGCGGCGGCGCACTCGCGCTCCCAGTCGGGCGTTTCGGCCCAGGGGGCGACATACCCGGGCTTCGGCTCGCCGGGATAGTGCTTCAGGACACCGGCAATCCAGGCCTCGCGGAAAATCTGTCCATCGGTTGACATGTGTTGCTCCTCGGTCAGGCGACGCTGGCGAGCGCCGAGATCTGCTGATGCAATGCCAGAGCGCGACGGTCGGACATGAGCGGGGCAAGCCGGGTCTTGACGGCCTCCAGCTTTCTTCCGACGTAGCCGGAGCCGGTCTGACCGGCAAGCTCCAGGGCAGCCTGGACGTAGTGGCTTGCTCGGTCAAGGTCACGCTGCTCGGCACCGAGGGCTGCCAACTCTGCGAGTACGGCTCCCCGGCGGCGCAGCGAGAGTGGCTGCGAGAGCGCCGAGGTTAGTGCCTGCTCTGCCAAGTCAGGCCGACCGAGGGCGAGATAGCAGGTTCCTCGTTCCTCGGCGAGGCGCGATCCGTCGAAGCGAAGCCACCCCCCGTTGTGCGGCTGTCCTGGCAGGCTGTGCACCTTCTCGGCGGTGTCGAGCGATCGACTGGTGGCGTCGAAGTCTCCAAGTCCCGCGTAGACCTCGGCCTGGACCGCAGCCACCCAGTAGCGTGTCGACAACTGGCTATCTCCACGCTCGGCCACCCGCGCTGCCACCGACAAAATCGGTGCGGCAGCAGAAAACCTGCTTTCATACAGCTCTACAAAGGCGTGACGGGTCAAGGCACAGGCCCACATGTCGAATGCATCGGCTTCTTTGCAGGCGCTGGCAGCCAAGGTGTAGCAACGGGCGGCGTCGACATACTTGTTACCGTCGAAGAAAATCTCGCCGGCCAACTGGTAAAGATCTCCCACTAGGAGACAGAGTCGTTGGCGGGATGAATTGCTTTGATCCTCTTCCAAGCCTCTCGCGAGCAGCCCCAACTGGTGCCGAATCATGGGATAGACCACTTGCTTCGATTCAGACAGGGAGAATGTTCGCCAGAGGGTTGCATTCAGCTCGGGGCCCGTTTCCACCAAGGATGCGGCTACCCCATTTCTTGAGGGGGTCTTGTCGATTTCGGGAAGGGAAATGAGAGCACCTGTTACGGCGAGCAGGCTCAAAACGTCGCGGCGCTTCATGTCGGCTGTGTCCCCAGGGAGCGGAGTGGCGGCAGGGGCCACCGGGAGGGCTGGAGGGGCTGCTTCGGGAGTAAGTAGGTCCACAAGTCCCTCAGGGGTCACCTTGAGGGCCCGAGCAAGCTTTGGCAGTACCCAGCCATGAGGGTCGACGCCGGCCTCCCAGCGGGCAACGGTGGATGTCGCGACCCCCAGCAGTTCAGCCAGACGCTCCTGACTGTAACCCAGCCTCCTGCGGCGAGCAGCGAGCTGCCTTCTCCTGCCGGGCATGTGCGCCTCCCCCCAAATCGAAGGACCCAGGTCAAGCCTGACAACGCGTTGATTATGCCTGACAAGTGCTCAACTTCTGCTCTGGTTCTGCGTGACAGGGTGATCGTTCACTGGAGGCAGCAGCCTCAACCACCCAGCAGGAGGACCAGCATGTCCACCAGCACCATGCCGTCCGCCGGCACGCTCGGCGAGCGCGCCCGGGAGATCCTGGCGGCCATCACCGCGGACCCGGAGTTCCCGGCGTTCGAGGCGGCGACCTTGGAGTACAGCTCCGACTGGCAGTGCTTCACCGGGTTCCCGACCATCAGCGAGTGGAACCTCGACAGCGACAAGGCCCCGCTGTTCGCCGAGGGCCTGCGGGCGATCGCGCTCAAGGCGGCGGCCTTCGAGCTCACGGGCAGTGAGACCGACGCCGAACTGGCGTTGCCCGTCCCCGTGGACGAGATGACGCACGCGATGATCGCGCAGCCGCAGCTACTCGCCCGCATCGCCGCGCGGACCGGCTTCACGCTGATTCACCAGACCGACCAGGAGCACACCGACTACACCGGCGGCGAGTACACCCATGCCGCGTACGTGGCCGCGTGGGGCGCCGAGCCGCCCGTCCGGTACTGGCTCGACAAGGCCGAGGTGGACCGCCGCTTGGGCATCCTCGCCGCGAGGTACGACTCCATCGGCTTCGGCCGCAGCGGACGTGAGCACGCCATCGCGTTCTGGCTCTCCGGCAACTCCTGGCCGGCGCTCGCGTACCGGCCGGGAGGCAGCCCGATGCGGTCTCCGTGCACGCAGGCCGGGACTCCCTCCCGGTCGTACCGGAAGCCGTCGGCCGGGTTGAACGGGTAGTCGCGGCTGGGGCGTTCGAGTACGTCGAACGCTCCGGCCGGGAGCCGGAGGCTGGGACAGATCCAGCATGCGTCGTGGTCGTCGTCATCGTTGATGAACGGCTCGGCGGACATGCGCGAAGCGTAGTGATCGCGACACCTGATCCCACAAACCCCCACGTGGTCGCACGAGTCCCGAGGACCGGCCTCCCCACGGCGGCCTCGGGGACAGAGGGAACACCACCATGGCGACACGCAAGACCCCGAGGGTCTACCGGGACTCCGAGTCCGGCCCGTCGAAGGCCGAGCGGTACAAGCTCCCGAAGGGCTGGAACCCGCTGGACGAGTACCGGAAGGCCAATGCGGCCGGCCGGGCCCCGTCCCCGGGCGAGGCTGTGCAGGAGTCGGCCGTACGGTCCTCGTGCCGCTGCCACAACTGCATCGCCCGCAGGGGTGCCGCATGATCATTCGACAGAAGCAGAGCCTGAAGGTGATCAAGGGCGCCCCGGTCCGGCACCGCGAGGACGGCTGGACGGGCACCGTCGCGGAGACCCTGGGCGAGCACGCCAACCACGCCTGGGTGAACAGGGATTCCTCCCGCGACGTGTACCCGGAGCTGGTCCTGCTGACCGAGTTGGAGTCCGCGGAGTGAGCACGCCAAGACCCTTCCGCCTCGGGGGTGACGAGTACGTTGCGGACCGCCCGGACGGCTACCGCCAGGGAAAGTGCTGGGTCTGCCAGCAGGAGAAACTGGTCTGCACGGGCACCATGCTGCGCGCCCCCAGCGACGACGACAGCACGCTCCACGCGATCTGCGACGACTGCATCGCCCGCGCCCGCACGCCCCACCGCCGCGCAGCCCTGCGGGCCGCCCTCGACCGGTGCCCGGCGTAGCCGGGTGGACGGCGATCAGGAGGACTACCGCGCCGCGACCGAACGTGCCGCGCGCGGCGTTCCGACCTCCCGGCCGGTCGCGGTGGCCTACACCGTCGCGCTGGCGGCATTGCTGGCTCTGGCTCTGGCCCTGGCGATGGCGCTGATCGCGTCCGGTCTCACCTGTGTGCCACATAGGCACCGCGAACTCCCCGGCCCGGTGGAGAACACTCCCCCGGGCCGGGGCACCACCCCCACTCCGCTCGTCCGTGACGGGCGGGCACAACCGACCCGATGGGAGAGGTAAGTGAGCACCGAAACCGAATCCGCCACGGCGCTGGCCGAGTTGGGCAGGTTCTTCACGATCGCCGGTCAGCGTTTCGACGCTGGTCTGCCGATGCCGCAGATGTTCTCCGGGGCCGTGGACCGTGCGTGGCACCGGCTGACCGAGGACCCCGACGAGCACGCCGCCTTCACCGTCAAGTACGCCCACCGGCGGCTGCGCCACGCGGAGAGCGGCGGCGAGGGCTTCATCGACTGGGTGGACGCCTACGAGAAGGCGTGCGGGCCCTTGCCGGAGATCTGGTTCACCGATGCCGACGGCGAGTTGGACGCCGAGGCCCTGGGCCGCTACCGCACCACCGGCACGGTCTGGGCGGAGTGGGACTGCTCGCCCGAGCCCAGCGACGGCGACGAGCTGACCCCGGTGGCGTCCTACCTGTGAGCGCAGAACTCCGCGTCGGAGTGTCCCGGCCGACCGCCGGGGCACTCCGCCTACTCGAAGCCCGCGCCGAGCACCCCATCAGCGTGGACGTGCACGGGTACACCGCCCAGATGTACGAGCACTGCCCGTTTCTGCGGCCGTCCGATCGGCGCGGGATGACCGGGTGGACGGTGTACGAGATCGCCCCCGGTGCCCACCGGTACGCCGTGGAGGCCGAGTTGTTCCACGCCGGGGTGCAGGCCGCGGAATGGGTGCGCCCGCTGATGCGGCGTCCGTTCGGGACGCTGGTCTGCGAGAACGTGGTGCTGCTCGGACACTGCGAGGGCGCCGACCACCCTGAGCTGTTGGCCTGGCCGCACTGGGCGCTCAAGCACCTGTACGCCCCGGTCGGTGTCATGGTCGGAAAGTTCGCCCGGGGCGCGGCCGAGACCGGCCGGCGCGGGCAGCGCATCCCGCCGCCGCCGTTCTCGTTCCTGCCGGTGCGGGCGGGCGTGCGGCCGCTGGACCCGAAGTTCCTCACGGCGACGCCCGACCTCGCCACGGCTCTTGCCGTGTCGGTGGACGACGGGCGGGACGTCTTCGAGCACATCCCTTGTGAATGGAAGGCAGTTCGAGAATGGGCAAGTACCCTGCCGAGGCCCGAGAAGCGGTGAAGGCCGCCAAGGCCATCTGCGGCAGCCCACTGGCGCTGGCGCCGATCAGCGACCGACGGGGCACGGCAGTGTGGAAGGCCACCGGCCCGGACGGTGCGGCGAGCATCAAGCTCGGCACCGGCGAGGCCGCCGAGGTCACCGCCCGCGAAGCCTCCGTGCTGGACGAGCTTCCCGGCTACGCCGTGACCGCCGGCCGGTACACCGACGGCGTCTGGCTGGTCACCCCGTGGCTCACCGGCAAGTCCACATGGGGGCGCTTCCAGCCTCTCCGCAAGGGCGACGGCGGGCGGGACGGGGCCCACGACGCCGCAGTCGGGCTGTGCCGTGCCGTGGCGGACCTCCACGCCGACGGGTGGGTGCACGGGGACATCCAGCCGCAACACGGCATCCACCACAAGGACGGCACCGTACGCCTGCTCGACTTCGCGTGGTCCCGGAAGATCGGCAGCACTCCGTGGACCGCGTTCTCCGGCACGATGATCCACCTCACCGCCCCCGAGCTGGCGGCCCGGATCATCACGGGTCCCCAACCGGTCACCACCACGCAGCCCGCCGATGTCTACGCCCTGGCCGGCACCCTGTGGACCTGCGTCACCGGGAAGTGGCCACTGCGCTATTCGGCTGCCGGCCTGAGCTGGGAGACGCCGCTGTGGAAGCGCCGCGAGGCCATCGCCGCCAGGGCCGTGCCGCTGTCCAGGACTTCGCCGTGGCCCGCCCTCCAGGACCATCTGCGCCCCGTCCTGCTGGCCGAGCCGGACGACCGGCCCACCGCCGCCGAACTGGCCAAACTCCTTGAGACGGTGACCGGTTGATCGAGCTGCGCGAACTGGGCCCTCATGACACCGTGGCCCTGCTGCGGATCTACAGTCCGGAGGCGACGCGCCATCTGGACCGCGAGGCGATGGACGCGGCCGAAGCCCGCTACTACCTGCGCGACGCCGCAGCCGCCGCAGCGCAGACCCCGCGCACGCTGTACGTACTCGGCCTGGTCGTGGACGGAGACCTCGTCGGCGTCGTCAAACTCCACCGCGACCGCCCCGTCGCAGCCGTCGGCTACATCCTGCGCGCGGACGCCTGGGGCCGGGGCTACGCCACCGAGGGCGTCCGCCGAATCCTCGCTCTCGCGTTCGGTCGCCTCGGGCTGCCGGAAGTCCGTGCCAAGCACCGCCCGGAAAACCCGGCCTCCGGCCGCGTCCTGCGCAAGGCCGGCTTCGTCCCGACCGGCGAGCACGATGGCTACGCAACCTACGCCATGCGGGCACCCACACCCCGTGAAGTCGCGGTCGAAGTCCGCCCCGTGGCGGGCTACGAGCTGGAGATCGAAGGCGCGGACGACCGCCCCTTCGTGACCTTCGACGACATGGACGACAACCGCGACGAAGTTGTCTCCCAGTCCGTGCGCGAGGCCCTGGGCATCCCCGGCCATGTACCGCTCGTGCTCATGATCAAGGACTCCTACGGGCCGGTCGCCCGCACCGAGGAGTCCGCCGTCGGAATCCCGGCGCCCCCGGGCAGCGCGGACTGAACCCCGGCTGCCAACGTCCACCGAACCCCCGCCGCTTCCAACCCCCGCCGCTTCCAACCCCAGCGGCGGGCCCAACCCTCCGCCCTGCGCTGCCCCGCAGTTGCAGGGCGGAGGCCCTTCACGGAGAACACCAATGTGGGCCACCAACGAGGCCGAGTGGCGAGGCATGCGTATGACCCTCGCTGTGAAGTCCCTGTCGGCCATCGCTGCCAGGCTTCGCGCGGGGACGAACATCGAAGTTCTCGCACGCGCGTACGGCTGCGAGGTCAAGTGGCTGGGTGATCAGCTGGTCAAGTCCAGGCTGCCGCTCGACCCCGACGGGTCGCGCCCGCTCGGCCCGACTTCGTCATGGGAAGCGATCCCGCTCCCGGCCCGCACCAAGATGCCGCGATACTGAGCCCGGGCCAACCTCAACCCGGGGGAGTCCATGCGTCGCGAGGGGCCCTGCCCCCGCTGCCATGCGCGACGAGTCCCCGGTCGGGGCGAACAACTATCGCGTGACCTGCGGGTTTAGCCAGCCGGGAGCAAGGATGAGGCGTCCGGTGTTCTCCAGCGTATAAACGAATCTGGCCCCGGCAGGCTGGTCGCTCGACGAGCGGATCGCCGCCGCCCTGCGCACGGGAGTCGACGCCCTGGAGCACGCCGGCCTGGCCTGACGGCGGGCCTCCCCGGGGGCGAGGTCGGCACGAACCGCGTGACGCCGTTCGACGGCTGCGGGCGCCGCCTGCTCGGCGTTCGTCGCCTCTCCCGGGCGCAGGCTGCCGCCGGCTGACCCACGCGGCAGCGGGACGTGATTCCTGACGCTGTCGCGCGAGCCGGAGGGCACCTCGTCGGACGGGCGGACGACTGCGAGGTGTCGGGCGCGTTCGACCCCGTCGCCGGGTCGAAGCCGGGGCCCTGGCTCAAGGGTCGGCAGGGGTCGCGTCCGGCCGTGCCGACAGACTCCAGGCATGGGCTAGTATCGCCGAATGGCGATGACATCTCATAATAAGGATGCCGACAGGGGTGGTCTTGAACCCGCTGCCGCCCTGTTCCGTTCGCTCGGCGATCCAGCCCGGTTGGCGATCGTCCGGCGGCTCGCGCTCGGCGAGGCCCGGGTGGTCGACCTGGTCGAGCAACTCGGTCTGGCCCAGTCGACGGTTTCCAAGCATCTGGCCTGCCTGCGCGAGTGCGGCCTGGTGGACTCCCGCCCGGTCGGCCGGGCGTCGATGTTCACACTGACCCAGCCTTCACTTGTGGGACTGCTGGTAGCGGCCGAGGCCGTGCTGGAAGCCACCGGCGAGGCCGTGGCGCTCTGCCCCGCCTACGGCACCCCGGACGGAGAGCGCGCGTGACCGCCCCCGAGATCGCGACCGGGACGACGGCAGTCCACGAGTCCGGCGGCGGCTGCCGCTGCGATCCCGACTGCACCGACGCCTGCTGCCGTCCACCGGTCGTCAAGGATGCTGCCTGGCACGACGCTGCGCGCAAGGCGAAGCTGCTGTCCTGGCTCAGCCTGGGTTTCATGGCGACCGAAGGCGCGATCGCCATCACCGCCGCCGTGCTGGCGTCCTCCGTCGCGCTGCTCGGCTTCGGCCTGGACTCCGTCATCGAAGGCCTGGCCTCGGTGATCATCATCTGGCGGTTCAGCGGCTCCCGGACTCTGTCCGAGGACGCCGAGAGCAAGGCCCAGAAGGCCGTCGCGGTCACGTTCTTCCTGCTCGCCCCGTACATCGCCTACGACGCGATTTCCGCCTTGGCGGCGGGTGAGCATCCGTCAACCAGCGTGCTCGGCATCGTCCTGTCCGTGTCCTCGCTGATCGTCATGCCGCTGCTCGGCCGGGCCAAGCGCCGTCTGGGCAAGGTGCTGGACTCCGGGTCGACGTCCGGCGAGGGCACTCAGAACCTGCTGTGCGCCTACCTGGCCGGTGCTGTCCTGGTCGGCCTGCTCGCCAATACGCTGTTCGGCCTGTGGTGGGTCGACCCGGTCATCGGCCTCCTGGTGGCCGGCCTCGCCGTGCGCGAGGGCATCGAGGCATGGCGCGGCGAGGAGTGCGGCTGCTGACGGCAGGCGAGGTCACCGCGCGGGACGGGAGCCTTCGGCCTGGCCGGCCCGGCACCTTGCGCAGCGCCACGGTCGGCGGGACGCCCCGCTGCATGAGCTTGACCATGACGTCGGCGACCTGCGCCCCAGCCCGGCCGGGCGGAGCGATCCGTGGCCAGTCCGGTGCCCAGCCGTTCTTCACAACCTGCTGAACCTGTGCGGCCGTTGCCCGGTTGCGGTCAGCTTGCCTGTTCCTCCCGGAGCTGCCGCCGGTCGGTGTCCTCCCACGGGAACGGGGCGAGGTCGGGCTCGACCCAGCCGGTCCTTGCCTGTGCGCCGGCCAGCGTCGTCGGACGGTAGAACCGGGTCAGAAGGCGCTTGTCGAGCAGGACGGGGTGGTTGTCGGCGAACGCGGCGAAGTCGTCGTCGCCGTGTTCGGCCGCATGGTGGTCCACCAGTTCCACCCAGGCTCGGCTGACGGTCGCGTGGTACTTCTGGGGTGCGCCCGCGTAGCGGGCGGTGCGCCGGATGCCGTCGCTGACCAGACCGACGGCTGCGGGCATGCCGAACCGTCGTACGGCCAGCCACGTCAGATGCACGTGTTCTCGGTGGCCGAACTTCCCCGAGGTCGCGGTCACTTCGGCCATCAGCGCGTTGAAGTCGGAGGGCTGGGTGGTCATGAGGACACCTCGGTCAGGGCTTGCAGTGCGGCGCGCAGGCAGGCGATCGCGTCGGCCGGCAGGCCGTGGAGTGCGCGGTGTTCCAGGTCGGTGATGGTTCGGCGGATCGTGGCGGCGGCCACGCGGCCGGAGGCGGTGAGTTCGATGAGCACTGCGCGACGGTCTCCCGGGCGGGTGCCGCGGGTGATGTGGCCGCGTCGTTCCAGGCGGTCCAGCACGCTGGTCAGCGTGGTGGGGCGGGTGCCCACTGCCGCGCCGAGCTCAGAGACGGTCCGGCCCCGGCCGTCGGCGAGATTGGCCAGCGCGTTGATCTCGGAGGGGGTCAGATCCAGGTCGACGAGCTCTGCGGCGAGTACCTGCAGGGTGGCGTGCGTGGCCCGCTGCAGCGCAAGCAGGGCCGACCACTCGGATGGCACGGATTCGGACTTCATGAGTTCGGACTATACGATTTCGTATCATCTGCGGCAAGCCAGGCCGGACGTGGGGGAGACAACGCGACGCGCCCCGGGCCGGCGCGAGGCCGGTCCGAGGCGCGGGGTGCCGGTGGCTGCTACACGTACTCGATGAGCCAGCCGACCGGGTTGTCGTCCACCACGTCGCTGCTGCTCTTCTTCACCCGCCCGACGTGGATCTTCTGGATGCCCTTGGGGAGCTTCTCGGTGACGCGGGCACCACCTTGACTGACGTCCCAGTCCTTGGCGGGAAGCCAGGTCGTACCGTTGTGGAACTGCACCTTCAACCGCACATCGACCCAACTGGAACCGAGGCTGAAGTACGCGTCCCCCCACACACCCGTCTGGTTGGGCTGGGGGATGGGCAGGAGAAGCCCGTACCTGTAGTGGATGAGCCCGTCGCTCTCGTTGAACACGAAGCCCGTAGGGACGTCACCGAGCTGGAAGTTGGCCACCAACGCTCCTCAAAGAATGCGGGTGTGTCGCCGTTCGATGGGCGACGCACGGCTCACGCTAGGGCGGCCTACTGCGCTTTCCGGTCGCCGCATCATTCAAACCCCCCGAATTGGTGAGGCACAAGCACAGGGGACGGGTCCACTTTCTGCGGCACCACACTCGAATTCGCCCTCCCGCGCAGACGTTCCTATTCCCCGCGCGCATCCTTGCGGGCCGCGGCTTCAAAGGCCTGTGCCATCTCTCGGGTCTTTCGGCGTGCTACGGCGGGCCCCCTTCGAGATCGACATGCGGAGGGCGGACAGCGGGCCAGGGGCGCTCTCGTGGGAACGCGCAATGGCTCCAACCTCGTTCCGGAAGGTTGGAGCCATTGATCACCTGTCAGTGCTCGACGACGCCCGTGATTTCGTCTTCCCTGATGATGATGTGCTCCTCGCCCTCGATGGTGACTTCCTGGGCGTTGAAAACGCCGTCCTTCTTGGGCGCTGCACCTTCGTTGTTCGTCTGCTCGTCTGCCATGTCTACCTCCGGAGCGCACGATGAAAGCCGCCGTATTGGGCAACTGCTCGAAGTCTTGACGATGTTCGATTCATGCGGCAAGTCCAAGATCGGCCACGGTGATCCTGACGACGAGTTCTCGGACGGCCTTCGCGCTTGATCGCGGAGTCGAGCTGGGCGGCGCGGGCGCGCATGGCCGAGGCGATGTCGATCGCCGCCAAGTCGGCGGGTTCGGGCGGACTGCCGGCGGTTCACGGCGGCCCTCTTGCGGGCGCGGTCGGCGTCGGCGGCGTCCTTGCGCAGGACGTGCCAGTCGCACAGCGCGCGCAGGTTGGCGGGGTCGTCGGAGCCGCCTTCGGAGGCGGGACGCTGTGGTCGCAGGGGCGCGCGGGCTCGGCGCAGATTCGGCGGCCAACGCCCGCGAGTTCGCTCGGCGCCTGCTGGCCGATGACCTGCCGCGCGTTCAGCTCTTTATCGCACTACGGTTCCGAATTTCGGTAGATCAGCAAGGGGTCACTCGAACTGGTGATCGCAGCTGTACGCGGTGATCGCGACGGGCAAGGCTCGGGTCGGCACTGACCCACGCGAAACGGAGATCGACATGGCCGAGGGCGACGACGTGACTTACCAGGTCACGGTCAACGACGAAGAGCAGTACTCGATCTGGCCCGCAGACCGCGAGCTTCCGCTCGGCTGGAAGGCCGAGGGCAAGACCGGCACCAAGGAGGAGTGCGTGGCCCACATCAAGGACGTGTGGACGGACATGCGCCCCCGCTCTCTGCGGCAGGCGATGGGCGAGGCGTAGTCACGCCGAGAACGTCGGACCTGCTGACCCGCCACTCGCCCCGGTCAGGCCCTTTCGGAGCCTCGCCGGGGCGAAGCGCCGCCCAGAGGTGCAGGTATCCGTCAGCCCCCTGTCGCCCCTCTGCGGGCGCGCTTCTCCCACGCCCCCGGCCGTCGCCGGCAACTCCTCGACGACGACCGCTGGACTCCGGCGGTCCACCGGATGATCCGGCCGGGCAGCTCGCGCACCCTCACCGAGGCCGCTTTCCGGGTGCTGAGCGCGGATGACCTCAAGGCCTTCCTGACCGGCCTGGACGTCATCGGGGAGGGACACCGACACCTGCGGATGGTTCGCCGAGGCCGTGGTGCTCGGCGCGAAGACCCGGCACTGTGCCGGGCTTTCGGCCCGCGGCGGAGCGCGCGCCCGGTCGGGTCGGCCGGGGTCTCGATGTGCGGGTCGCCCTGCTGCGCACGGGAGTTGACGCCCTGGCGCGGGCCGGTCCGGTCCGCGCGGGCGGGCGGTCGGTAAAGGGTGGGGAAAAGTCGCTGTTCAGCGAGTCGGAAGGTTCCGATACGATCACCCGCGTCCGTCGCCGAACATATGTGCCGCGGCGAGGGGTCGAGTGTCTGAACCACCGTTCCAGGGGGACATGTTGAGCATCCGTCGTTCGATCGCCACCGCCGTCTTCGTCGCCGCGGTCTCCGCGCCGACCGTCCTCGGCGCCGGCCCGGCGCTCGCCGACACTGCGCCGACGCCCACGCCCACCGGGCAGTCCCAGCCGGACGCCCCGGCGGAGACCGGGCCCAGCACGCCCGCGCCCTCCACCGGCATCACGCCCGAGGAGGAAGCCGAACTGCGCGCCCGGCTGGCCGAGGTGATCGCGGAGCCCGGGCACAGCCGGTACTTCTACGAGCACGCCCAGACGGCGATGAACGGCACGGCCGAGGACGTCAAGCACTTCCTGGACGTCGAGATGCCGCAGATCATCCGCAGCGACAAGCGCGTCCGGGTCTCCCAGATCCTTGAGCAGGCCACGCCCGGCAGCCGCCTGGCGGAGGCCGCGAGCAAGGCGCTGGACGGCGACGACGCGGCGATCGACCACTTCCTGGAGGTCGAGGCCCCGAGGCTGATGGCCAACGACAGGTGGTGGAAGGTGCTCCACCAGCTGGTCCGGCCGGGCAGCTCGGTCACCATCACCGAGGCCGCCGCCGAGGTGCTGAGCGCGGACGACCTCAAGGCCTTCCTGTCCGACCTGAAGACCGTCAGTGACGACGACGCCCGGCTGTGGCTCTCCCAGGCCATGTCGCAGGGCGGGCCCGAAGTTCGGAAGGCCGCCGGTGCGGCCCTGGACGTGAACACCTCCGAGGCCCTGCACACCTTCCTGATCACCGGCCTGGCCGAGGCCCAGGCCCGGGACACCGCCAACGCCCAGGAGACGGGCGGCGGCAACAACGGCGGCGGCAGCGACAACGGCAACGGCGGCGGCGACAACGGCGGCGGCACCGGCGGCACCGACGGCGGCACCACCCCGAACCAGGGCGGCCAGGGCGACGGCACCACCGTCACCCCGGCGTCCGACACGACCCCGACCGGCACCGGCACCAACACCTCCGGCACGGGCACCCTCGCCGCCACCGGCGTCGACGCCCCGCTCGGTGCGATCACCGCCGCCGGCGCCGGTTCGCTGGCCCTCGGCGCCGCCCTGGTGGCCGCCCGCCGCCGTCGGCAGCAGCAGTCCTGACCGCAGTCCTCAGTCCTGACCACAGTCCCGATCAGCACCCGCCGTCGAACGCGCGGGCCGGCCGCTACAGCCAGCCCGCGCGTTTGAACAGGCGGTACAGGACGACGCAGACGCCGGTCATCACGCCGAGCGCCGCCGGGTAGCCCCAGGGCTGGCGGAGCTCCGGCATGTGTTCGAAGTTCATGCCGTAGATGCCGGCGATCATGGTGGGGACGGCGGCCAGGGCGGCCCAGGCGGAGATCTTCCGCATGTCGTCGTTCTGCTGGACGGAGACCTGGGCGAGGTTGGCGGCGAGGATGTCGGAGAGCAGTCGGTCCAGGCTCTCCACCACCTCGTTGACCTTGGCCAGGTGGTCGGCGACGTCCCGGAAGTAGGGACGCAGTTCGGCGGGGACGAAGGGCACCTTGGCCTCGCCGGCGGCGGCGTTGACGCGGGTGAGGCGCAGGGCGGGCTCCATCAGCGGGAAGGTGGCCTTGCGGAAGTTCACCACCTGCCGCTTGAAGCCGTAGATGCGCTCGGCCGCGCCGCGCACCCGGCCCGGGGAGAAGATCTCGGCCTCCAACTCGTCGAGGTCGGTCTGGAGTTCGGTGGCGACGTCGAGGTACTGGTCGACCACCAGGTCGCAGATCGCGTAGAGGACGGCGGCGGGGCCGTGCGCCAGCAGCTCGGGCTGCTTCTCCAGTTGGGCCCGCAGGTCCTTGAGCGGGCTCTCCGGCCCGTGCCGGACCGTCATCACGTACGAGTCGCCGAGGAATATCATCAGCTCGCCGATGGAGACCGACTCGTCCTGCGGGTGGTACCCGGCGGTCTTCAGGACGGTGAACACCGAGTCCTGATAGATGTCGATCTTCGGGCGCTGATGCGCCGTCACCGCGTCCTCCACCGCCAGCGGGTGCAGGCCGAACTCGTCTGCGGCATGGTCGAATTCGGCCTGCGTCGGGTCCGCCAGGCCGATCCACACGAAGCCGTCGCCGGCCGCCCGGACGGCGTCCAGGGCGTCCGAGTAGTCCTCGGGGCCCTCGGTGCGCCGGCCGGCCCGATAGGTGCCGCAATCCACGATCATGCCCGCCATTGTGACCCGAACCCGCGGCCCGCCGGGAGGGGCGCACACCGTACGCTTGCGGTATGCCCACCCTGCTGCTCGTGCGCCACGGCCGGTCAACCGCCAACTCGGCCGGAATCCTGGCCGGCTGGACGCCCGGCGTCGACCTGGACGACACCGGCCGCACCCAGGCCGCCGCCCTTCCCGGCCGGCTGGACGGCCTGCCGATCGTCCGCCTGGTCAGCAGCCCGCTGGAGCGCTGCCGGCAGACCCTGGAACCCCTGGTCGCCGCCCGCCCCGAACTCGGCCCGCCCGACCTGGACGAGCGGCTCGGCGAATGCCACTACGGCGACTGGACCGGCCGCCCGCTGTCCGAACTCGCCGAGGAACCCCTGTGGCGCACCGTCCAGGACCACGCCTCCGGCGCCGCCTTCCCCGGCGGCGAGTCGCTGCGCTCACTCAGCCACCGCACCGTGGACGCCGTCCGCGAGTGGAACGGGAAGATCTCCGTCGAACACGGCCCGGACGCGCTCTGGGCGGTCGCCACCCACGGCGACGTGATCAAGGCGATCGTCGCGGACGCCCTCGGCCTGCACCTCGACCACTTCCAGCGGATCTCCGTCGAACCGTGCTCGGTCACCGCGATCCGCTACACCCCGAACCGCCCCTACCTGCTGCGCCTCGGCGACACCGGCGCCCTCGCCTCGCTCGCCCCGCGCCCGCACGGCCGCTCGGCCGGCGACGACGCGGTGGTCGGCGGCGAGACCGGCGCCACCGCCTGAGCCCCGGCAGACACCACGGCCCGAGTTCCAGCAGGCGCCACCGCGCCCGAGCCCCGGCAGGAATCCGCGCCACCCGCACCCCACGGCAGGGCCGTTTGGCCGTAGGGTGAGATCGAGAAGACCGCACACCCCCGTACCGGAGCGAGCAGCGTGTCCCGTCAGGTCCACTTCTACGACCAGCCCGAGCGGTTCGTGGCCGGCACCGTCGGCCAGCCCGGCGCCCGGTCGTTCTACCTGCAGGCCTCCTCGCGTGGCCGGATCACCAGTGTCCTGCTGGAGAAGGCCCAGGTCGCCGCCCTCGCCGAACGCATCGAGGAAGTCCTCGACGAGGCGCTGCGGCGCAGCGCCGGCGAGTCCCCGATCCCGGCCGCCGCCCCCGTCGACCTGCTCGACGCCGCCCCCCTCGACCTGCCGCTGGAGCAGGAGTTCCGGGTGGGCACCATGGCCCTCGCCTGGGACGCCCGCGAGGAGTGCCTGGTGATCGAGGCGCAGGCGTACGTCGAGGAGTCCGAGGACGAGGACGAGATCGAGGTCTTCGACGACGAGAACGGCCCCGACCTGCTGCGGGTGCGGCTGAGCGGCGCGATGGCCCGGGTGTTCGCCAAGCGCGCCCTCGACCTGGTCGCGGCGGGCCGCAAGCCCTGCCCGTTCTGCAACCTGCCGCTCGACCCCGAGGGCCACCTGTGCCCCCGCGCGAACGGCTACCGGCGCTGAGCGAGCAGCCGGCCGTGGAAGCCCCCGGCACCGACCCGGCCACCAGCGCCGCGCTGGCCGCCGACACCCCCGCCGCCCTCGCCCTGCTGCGCGAGGGCGCGCTCGCCGTCCACGGCCGGGTCACCGACGCCTCCAACGCCGTCCTCTACTGCACGGCCACCCTCGACGGCGTCACCGCCCCGTGCGTGTACAAGCCCGTCGCCGGCGAACGTCCGCTGTGGGACTTCCCCGACGGCACCCTGGCCGGCCGCGAGACCGCCGCCCACGAGGTCTCCGCCGCCACCGGCTGGCAGCTGATCCCGCCGACCGTCCTGCGCGACGGCCCCGCCGGACCCGGCATGGTCCAGCTGTGGATCGAACCCGACCCCGAGGCCCCCGAACTCCTCGACCTCCAGCCCCTGGACGGCCCGGCCGACGGCTGGCTCCCCATCGTCCGCGCCGAGCTCGACGGCGGACGCCGGGCCTGGCTGGTGCACCGCGACGACGAACGGCTGCGCCGCCTCGCCGTGCTGGACGCCGTCCTCAACAACGCCGACCGCAAGGGCGGCCACTGGCTGCCCGCCGCCGACGGCCGGATCTACGGCATCGACCACGGCGTCACCTTCCACGCCGAGCCCAAGCTCCGCACCCTGCTCTGGGGCTGGGCCGACCGCCCGCTCACCGCCGAGGCCCTCGACGTCCTCGGCAAGCTCGCCGCCGACCTCGACGGCCCGCTCGGCGAGCGGCTGCGCCCGCACCTCACCGCGGCCGAGCTCGACGCGCTGCGGGCCCGGACGGGCGCGTTGCTGGCCTCCGGACGGCATCCGCTGCCGTCGGCTGACTGGCCGTCTATTCCCTGGCCGCCGGTCTGATACCGATCCGAAACAGAGAACAAGCGGAATCAAGCCGATCATGCCGGCAGGTTGGTCTTTCAAATCAGTGCACGGTTAGAGTCGGTGCCATGCATGCCTGGCCCACCTCCGAGGTTCCCGCCCTGCCCGGTCAGGGGCTTCCCCTGCGCATTTACGACACCGCCACGAGCAGTGTCCGAGAGGTCGTCCCCACCGGCCCGACCGCCCGGCTCTACGTCTGCGGCATCACTCCCTACGACGCGACCCACCTGGGCCACGCAGCCACCTACAACACCTTCGACCTGGTCCAGCGGGTCTGGAAGGACGCCGGCCACGACGTCCTGTACGTCCAGAACGTCACCGACGTCGACGACCCGCTCCTGGAGCGCGCCGTCGCCACCGGCCAGGACTGGACCGAACTCGCGGCCCGCGAGACCGCGCTGTTCCGCGAGGACATGACCGCGCTGCGGATGCTCCCGCCCGCGCACTACATCGGCGCCGTCGAATCCATCCCGTGGATCGTCCCGCTGGTGCAGCAGCTGCTCGCCTCCGGCGCCGCGTACGAGGTCGACGGCGACATCTACTTCTCCGTCGAGTCCGACCCGCACTTCGGCGAGGTCTCCGGGCTCACCCGCGAGCAGATGCTGCCGATCTTCGCCGAGCGCGGCGGCGACCCCGAGCGCCCCGGCAAGAAGAACCCGCTCGACGCCCTGCTCTGGCTCTCCGCCCGTCCCGGCGAACCCGCCTGGGACACCGAACTCGGCCACGGCCGCCCCGGCTGGCACATCGAGTGCGTCGCCATCGCGCTCAAGTACCTGGGCATGGAGTTCGACCTCCAGGGCGGCGGCAGCGACCTCTCCTTCCCGCACCACGAGATGGGCGCCTCGCACGCCCAGGTCGCCCTCGGCGCCCACCCCTACGCGCGCTCCTACGTGCACGCCGGGATGGTCGGCCTCGACGGCCACAAGATGTCCAAGTCGCGCGGAAACCTGGTCTTCGTCTCGGCCCTGCGCCGCGACGGCATCGACCCCGCCGCGATCAGGCTCGCGCTGCTCGCCCACCACTACCGCAGCGACTGGGAGTGGACGGCCGACGACCTCGACGCCGCCCTCACCCGCCTCGCCACCTGGCGCGCGGCGGTCTCCCGCCCGGACGGCCCGTCCGCGACGTCGCTGCTCGCGGAGATCCGCGAGGCCCTCGCCGACGACCTCGACGCCCCCGCCGCGCTCGCAGCCGTCGACCGCTGGGCCGCGACCGCCCACGCGGACGGCGGCGAGGACATCGGCGCCCCGGGCCTGGTCTCCCGCGCGGTGGACGCCCTGCTGGGCGTCGCCCTGTAGGGAGAGCACCACCAGGGGCGCGGGGACTGCGCGAGCAACCCTGAACACACAGCCGGATCGGCCCGAGGAC
>NZ_LISX01000002.1:160921-202703 GCF_001905465.1 Kitasatospora sp. CB01950 | reverse complement strand
GTCCTCGGGCCGATCCGGCTGTCGTGCCGGCTCTACTCGTCGTCCTCGTCCTTGGGACGTTCCGTCGCGTGCCCCGTGATGGGCTTCTCGCCCTTCGGGCCCTGGTTCTCGCGGCGCCGCAGGTAGCGCTCGAATTCGCGGGCGATCGCGTCCCCGGAGGCCTCCGGCAGTTCCGCGGTGTCCTGCGCTTCCTCCAACTGCTGGACGTACTCGGCGACTTCGGAGTCCTCCGCGGCGAGCTGGTCGACGCCGAGCTGCCAGGCGCGGGCGTCGTCGGCGAGTTCGCCCGGCGGGATGCGCAGGTCGAGGAGGTCTTCCAGCTTGTTGATCAGGGCCAGGGTGGCCTTGGGGTTGGGCGGCTGGGAGACGTAGTGCGGGACGGCGGCCCAGAAGGTGACGGCGGGGACGCCGGCGTGGGCGCAGGCCTCCTGGAGGACGCCGACGATGCCGGTGGGGCCCTCGTAGCGGCTCTCCTCCAGGTCGAGGCTGCGCGCCACCGTCGCGTCCGAGGTGACGCCGGAGACCGGGACCGGCCGGGTGTGCGGGGTGTCGCCCAGCAGTGCGCCCAGGACGACGACCAGTTCGACGCCCAACTCGTGGGCGAAGCCGAGCAGTTCGTTGCAGTAGGAGCGCCAGCGCATGCTGGGTTCGATGCCGCGGACGAGGACCAGGTCGCGCGGCTTGGGCTCGGTGACGCGGACCACCGAGAGCCGGGTGGTGGGCCAGGTGATCCGGCGGACGCCGCCGTCGAGCCAGATGGTGGGCCGGTTGACCTGGAAGTCGTAGTAGTCCTCGGCGTCGAGTGCGGCGAACACCTTGCCGCCCCAGGTCTCGTCGAGGTGTCCGAGTGCGGCCGAGGCCGCGTCGCCGGCGTCGTTCCAGCCCTCGAAGGCGCAGATCATCACCGGGTCGATCAACTCGGGCACGTCTTCCAGCTCGATCACCCGGCATCTCCCTCCGTCCATGGCGGGGGCGCTGCCGCCCCCAGGTCCCTACCTGCCCAGCCTACGGGCTTTGAATGCCACCCGTGGCCGGGCAAGGGATCCAGCCTATCCGTCAGTCGACGGGCTCTGCGCAGGCGACGGTCGGGTTCATCGCGAGGGTGCCGGGCGGCGCGGGGACGGTGAAGCTGACGGTGGCTTCGTCGGGGCAGGTCGCCTCGGTGCCGCCCTTGAGGTGCACGGTCTGCTTCACGTACTCCTTGTCGACCTTGTACTCGGGCTTGTGGTCGCCCTTCCCGTCACAGCGGGTCTCGGCGACGGTGTCGGAGCCGCTCGCGCTCTTGGTGGCGTAGACGCAGTCGCCGACGACGATGCCGACGCCGCCGCCACCGCCCGGGTCGCCGGGGTGCGGGTCGCGGAGGTTGCGCAGGCAGGCCCAGGCGGAGCGGTTGCCGGCGACGTCGGTCAGCGCGTTCTGGGTGAGGTCGAGGGCGACGTCGGTGCCGTCGGGGCAGTCCGCGCCGTGCGGGAGGGCGGCGGCGACGCCGGTCAGGGTGCCGCTGCGCTTGGTGACCTTGGCCTCGGCGCCCGGGCTGTCGCAGGGCACCATCTCGTAGTGGGCACCGGTCCCGCTGCCGCCCGGGTCGAGCGCGCGGGCGCAGCTGCCCTCGGCGAAGTAGGAGTCGTCGAGCCGGGCGGTCGTGGGGGAGGCCGCCGGGGAGGTGGTGGCGGTGGGGGAGGGGCTGGGCGGCGGCGCGGGCTTGGCGTGCTTGGCGGGCCGGCAGCCGACCAGGAGCAGGCAGGCGGTGAACAGGGCCAGTCCGGTCCCGGCGCCGCGCAGGAGTGTGCGGGTCATGTCGGTCCTCCGTACCCGTGGTGCGTGGGGATGGGCACAGGAAATGCCCAACTCGCCTGGAAATAGCGGTCTTTGGTCCACGTTACCGTGACGCGCCGCCGGCCCCGTCCGACGGCCGGGACGTGATCTTCGTCGCGGTCGGCGCGCCCGTTCGCGGTTCCCGGGCGGCCCCGGCAGGCTGTGCGCAGAGACACCCCTTTTGTCAGATTTACTCTGCGCTGCGAGGAGAGAAGGCCATGAAGGCAGCTGTGGTCCGGGAGTTCACCGAGCCGCTGGAGATCGAGGAACGCGAGGTGCCGACCCCGGCGCCGCACCAGGTGCTGGTGCGGATCGAGTGCTCCGGCCTGTGCCACACCGACATCCACGCCGCCCACGGCGACTGGCCGGTCAAGCCGTCCCCGCCGTTCGTCCCCGGCCACGAGGGCGTCGGCATCGTCGAGGCGGCCGGTTCGAACGTCCGGCACGTCGAGGTCGGACAGCGGGTCGCCATCCCGTGGCTGGCCGACGCCTGCGGCCGCTGCGACTACTGCGTCACCGGCTGGGAGACGCTCTGCCCGGCCCAGCACAACTCGGGCTACTCGGTGGACGGCGCGTACGCCGAGTACGCCCTCGCGCACGGCGACTACGTGGTGCCCGTCCCGGACGGCGTGGACCCGATGGACGCCGCCCCGCTGTCCTGTGCGGGCGTCACCACGTACAAGGCCGTCAAGCTGTCCGGCGCCCGGCCCGGCACCCGGGTGCTGATCTCCGGCATCGGCGGCCTCGGCCACCTCGCGCTGCAGTACGCGAAGATCTTCGGCGCCGAGACCGTCGCGGTCGACATCACCGACGACAAGCTGAAGCTCGCCAAGGAACTCGGCGCCGACCACGTGATCGACGCCCGGATCCAGGACGTCGCCCACGAGGTGCAGAAGCTCGGCGGCGCCGACGCCGCCGTCTCGCTGGCCGTCTCCAACGCGTCCTTCCGCGCCGCCTACGACTCGCTGCGCCGCGGCGGCACCCTCGTCCTGGTCGCGCTGCCCGCCGAGGGCGAGCTGACCCTGCCGGTGTTCGACACGGTGCTGAACGGCACCAAGGTGATCGGCTCCATCGTCGGCACCCGGCAGGACCTCGCCGAGGTGTTCCGCCTGCACCAGCTCGGCCGGACCCGCGTCATCCGGGAGACCCGCAGGCTGGAGGACGTCAACGCCTGCATCGAGGACGTGCTGGCCGGCAAGGTCTCCGCCCGCCTGGTGTTCGACCTGCGCTGACCCGCGACGGAGGGGGCCCGGAACGCGCGTCCGGGCCCCCTCGGCAGGTCAGCGCGACGAGGAGCCGGTCATCAGCGCGGTGATCTCCGCGGCCGGCTCCGGGCCGAGCCGGCCCCAGTCCTCCTTGTAGCCGTACACGCCGGCCAGCGTGCGGGCCTCGTAGTCGCCGTTCAGCACCTCGATGTCGTCGGGCGTGATCAGCGACGGGTGGGCGACGCCGAGCGCCGACGACACCTTCGCCAACTCCCGGCGCAGGGTGCGCAGATAGACCGCCGCCCGGGTCGACTTCGACGCCGGGTCCACGCCGCGGGCCAGCCACGGGTTCTGGGTGGCGATGCCGGTCGGGCACTTGTCGGTGTGGCACTTCTGGGCCTGGATGCAGCCGATCGACAGCATCGCCTCGCGCGCCACGTTGATCATGTCGGCGCCCAGCGCGAACGCCACCGCCGCGTTCTCCGGCAGGCCGAGCTTGCCGGAGCCGATGAACGTCAGCTCGTCGGTCAGCCCCAGCTCGGCGAAGGTGCCGTAGACCCGGGAGAAGCCCATCCGGAACGGCAGCGACACAGAGTCCGCGAAGATCCGCGGCGCCGCGCCGGTGCCGCCCTCGCCGCCGTCCACCGTCACGAAGTCGACGCCCCGGTCGCCGCGCGCCATCAGCGCCGCCAGCTCCTGCCAGAAGTCCTGCTCGCCGACCGCGCTCTTGATGCCGACCGGCACACCGGTCTCGGCCGCCAGCAGCTCGACGAAGTCCAGCATCGAGTCCACGTCGCCGAACGCCGAGTGCCGCGACGGCGAGGCGCAGTCCTTGCCGACCGGGATGCCGCGGATCGCCGCGATCTCCGGCGTCACCTTCGCCCCCGGCAGCATGCCGCCCAGGCCCGGCTTGGCGCCCTGCGACAGCTTGATCTCGATCGCCCGGACCGGCGCGCCCGCGACCACGTCCTTGAGCCTGCCGAGGTCGAAGCTGCCGTCCTCGTTGCGGCAGCCGAAGTACGAGGTGCCGAGCTGCAGCACCAGGTCCGCGCCGCTGCGGTGGTACGGCGACAGGCCGCCCTCGCCGGTGTTGTGCATCGCGCCGGCCTGCGCCGCGCCCTTGTTGAGCGCGGTGATGGCCGCCCCCGAGAGCGAGCCGAAGCTCATCGCGGAGATGTTGACGACGCTGCCCGGCCGGAACGCCTTCGCCCGGCCGCGCGGCCCGCCCAGCACCTTCGCCGACGGCAGCGGGGCCTGCGGGTCGTGCCCGTCCGGCAGCGGCCCGGCGAAGGTGCGCTGCTTCAGGTAGGCACGGCCCTGCGCCCCCGCGACGTCGACCTCGGTGCCGAAGCCGAAGTAGTTGTTCTCCTCCTTGGCGGAGGCGTAGATCCAGCTCCGCTGGTCGCGGCTGAACGGCCGCTCCTCCTCGTTGGAGGTCACGATGTACTGCCGCAGCTCCGGCCCGACCGTCTCCAACAGGTACCGGGCGTGCCCGAGCACCGGGAAGTTCCTCAGCAGGGCGTGCTTCTTCTGGACCAGGTCGCGGGCGGCGAGGACCGCCACCGCGGCGGCCGCGGCCGCGCCGATCTTGCGGGCTTGCATGGATGTTCCCCCTCGGGTGCCGGCCCCATCCCCACACGGCGGAGCCGAACCGATGCTAAGAGGCCCCCCGAACCGGCTCGCGACCAGGGGGCCCCGAAGACGACACGCGAGGTCAGATGCACCAGCCGTCGCGGTACGCCGCCCAGTGGTCGGGCGTGGCGGCGAAGTCCACGTACAGCGCCAGGCCGAAGTTCTCCCGGGCGCCCGCGCCGAGCCCGAGACGGGCCCCGCGGACGGCGGCCCGGACCGTCTCGGCGTCCCCCCGGTGCGACGGCGTGTCGGCCCAGTACGCGGGCAGGCCCATCAGCAGGTCGACGCCCGGCGGGGTGTTCGCCAGCGCCAGCGAGGTCTGCCGGGCGACGTAGCCGCCGTACAGCGACTCCACCGGCATCGAGGTGTCGTACGACATCACCGCGACCTGGTCGACCCGCTGCGCGGCCTGCGCGAAGTACCCGGCGCTCCACCACTTGCCGTGGTCGGTCAGCGCGAAGCTCACCGTCCCGACCAGCGGAACCGGCTCGATCTGCGGCGCCGCGATCGACAGCGGCGCGGCGCGGGCGGCGGTCAGCGCGTGCACCTGGTCGAGCAGCGCGAGGAACCCGGGCGAGCCGTCGTGCACCGGCTCCAGGTCGAAGTGGACGCCGTCGAAGCCCAGGTCGAGGACCTGCTTCGCGGACGCGGTGATCCGCTCCCGCACGTCCGGGCGGTCCAGGTGCAGGCCCTCCTTCTCGGGCGCGACCACATCGCCCAGCCAGGACTGGATCCGCACCCCCGGCATCGCCGCCCGGGCCCGGCCGAGGAAGTCCGCCACCCCCGGCGCCAGCTTCGGGTCGAGCGAACCGTCGTGCTCCAGCGGGCCGGTGTGCACGTACAGGTCGTGGATGCCGGTGCCGCGCACCCGCGCCGCCAGCACCGACAGGTCGGCGTCGGTGCGCCGCCCGTCCACCCAGGCGTGGCCCAGCCAGATGGCGTCCCGCCCGCGGGTACGGGCGTCGGCCGCCGGATCGCCCGTGTACGACCAGCGCAGCGCGAGCGCCGCGCCCAGCACCGGCAGCACCAGCAGCGCGGCCAGCGCCGCGCAGGCGGTCAGCGCACGGCGGCGCCGGGTCCAGCGGGTGCGCAGGCTCCAACGGCGACGCGCCCGGACCGGGCCTGTCCGCCATGCGGACACGGCCAGGGCACGGAGACGGTGACGCGACCTGCTCGGACGCGGTGAAGCGGGCATGCTCGGGCTCCCTTCCGGTGGACAGGGACGCCCAGATGGCGAAATGGGTTCCATCGCACCGCCGTCGGGCGGATACCCTGGCGGGGTGCGTCCCCGGGACAGGTGGGTTCGCATAGCCGACAGCCGTCGCACTCAGGGAGCAAGCCACATGGCCACCGTTGTACCCACGTCCGCCCAGCAGGACCGCGCCGACGCCTTGCGCGAGGCCCTCGCCACCCGGGTGGTGGTCGCCGACGGAGCCATGGGCACGATGCTCCAGGCCCAGGAACCGACGCTGGAGGACTTCCAGCAGCTGGAGGGCTGCAACGAGGTCCTCAACGTGACCCGCCCGGACATCGTCCGCTCGGTGCACGACGCGTACTTCGCGGTCGGCGTGGACTGCGTGGAGACCAACACCTTCGGCGCCAACCACTCGGCGCTCGGCGAGTACGACATCTCCGACCGGATCTTCGAACTGTCCGAGGCCGGCGCCCGGATCGCCCGCGAGACCGCCGACGAGTACACCGCCGAGGACGGCCGCACCCGCTGGGTGCTCGGCTCGATCGGCCCCGGCACCAAGCTGCCGACGCTCGGTCACACCACCTTCGAGACCGTCCGCGAGGGCTTCCGGCTGAACGCGGCCGGCCTGATCGCGGGCGGCGCCGACGCCCTGCTGGTGGAGACCAGCCAGGACCTGCTGCAGACCAAGGCCTCCGTGCTCGGCTGCAAGGACGCCCTCGCCGAGGCCGGCCTGAACCTGCCGGTGCTGGCGCAGGTCACCGTCGAGACCACCGGCACCATGCTGCTGGGCTCCGAGATCGGCGCGGCGCTGACGGCGCTGGAGCCGCTCGGCATCGACTTCATCGGCATGAACTGCGCCACCGGCCCCGCCGAGATGAGCGAGCACCTGCGCTACCTGGCGAAGAACGCCAAGATCGGCCTGTCCTGCATGCCGAACGCGGGCCTGCCGGTGCTCACCAAGGACGGCGCGCACTACCCGCTCAGCCCCGAGGAACTCGCCGACGCCCACGAGGGGTTCGTCCGGGACTACGGCCTCTCGCTGGTCGGCGGCTGCTGCGGCACCACCCCCGAGCACCTGCGCCAGGTCGTCGAGCGGGTGCAGGGCCGCCCGCTGGCCGCGCGTGAGCCGAAGCCCGAGCCGGCCGCCGCCTCGCTGTACCAGGCGGTCCCGTTCCGGCAGGACACGTCCTACCTGGCGATCGGCGAGCGCACCAACGCCAACGGCTCGAAGAAGTTCCGCGAGGCGATGCTCGCCGCGGACTGGCAGACCTGCGTGGAGATCGCCCGCGACCAGATCCGCGAGGGCGCCCACCTGCTCGACCTGTGCGTCGACTACGTGGGCCGCGACGGCGTCGCCGACATGAAGGAGGTCGCCGGCCGCCTCGCCACCGCCTCCACCCTGCCCATCGTGCTGGACTCCACCGAGCCGCCCGTGCTGCGGGCCGGCCTGGAGATGCTCGGCGGCCGCGCGGTCCTCAACTCCGTCAACTACGAGGACGGCGACGGCCCCGACACCCGGTTCGGGCGGATCGCCGGCCTGGCCCGCGAGCACGGCGCCGGCCTGATCGCCCTCACCATCGACGAGGAGGGCCAGGCCCGCACCGCCGACAAGAAGGTCGCCATCGCCGAGCGGCTGATCGAGCAGCTGGGCCGCGAGTACGGCATCCACGAGAGCTCGGTCCTGGTCGACTGCCTGGCCTTCACCCTGGCCACCGGCCAGGAGGAGTCCCGCCGCGACGGCATCGAGACCATCGAGGCGATCCGCGAGCTCAAGCGCCGCCACCCGGACGTGCAGACCACCCTCGGCCTGTCCAACATCTCCTTCGGCCTCAACCCGGCCGCCCGACAGGTCGTCAACTCGGTCTTCCTGCACGAGTGCGTCGAGGCCGGCCTCGACTCGGCGATCGTGCACGCCGCCAAGATCCTCCCGATGAACCGGATCCCCGACGACCGCCGGCAGGCCGCCCTCGACCTGGTCTACGACCGCCGCAGCGAGGGCTACGACCCGCTGCAGAAGCTGCTCCAGCTGTTCGAGGGCGTCTCCGCCGCGTCCAGCGCAGCCTCCAAGGCCGAGGAGCTCGCCGCCCTCCCGCTGGAGGAGCGCCTGCAGCGCCGCATCATCGACGGCGAGCGCAACGGCCTGGAGGCCGACCTCGACGCCGCGCTGACCGAGCGCCCCGCGCTGGAGATCATCAACGACACCCTGCTGTCCGGCATGAAGGTGGTCGGCGAGCTGTTCGGCTCCGGCGAGATGCAGCTGCCGTTCGTGCTGCAGTCCGCCGAGGTGATGAAGGCCGCCGTCGCGCACCTCGAACCGCACATGGAGAAGGCCGACAGCGAGGGCAAGGGCACCATCGTGCTCGCCACCGTCAAGGGCGACGTCCACGACATCGGCAAGAACCTGGTCGACATCATCCTGTCGAACAACGGCTACAACGTGGTCAACCTGGGCATCAAGCAGCCCGTCTCGGCGATCGTCGAGGCCGCCCAGGAGCACAAGGCCGACGTGATCGGCATGTCCGGCCTGCTGGTCAAGTCCACGGTGATCATGAAGGAGAACCTGCAGGAGCTCAACCAGCGCGGCCTGGCCGCCGACTACCCGGTGATCCTCGGCGGCGCCGCCCTCACCCGCGCCTACGTCGAGCAGGACCTGCACGAGATCTACGACGGCGAGGTCCGCTACGCCCGCGACGCCTTCGAGGGCCTGCGCCTGATGGACGCCCTGATCGGCGTCAAGCGCGGCGTCCCCGGCGTGGTGCTGCCCGAGCTGCGCCAGCGCCGGCACGCCCGGGTCGAGATCGACGAGCCGGAGGAGGTCAACCTCGGCCAGATCCGCTCCGACGTCGCGATCGACAACAAGGTGCCCACCCCGCCGTTCTGGGGCGACCGCATCATCAAGGGCATCCCGTTCCAGGACTACGCCTCCTGGCTCGACGAGGACGCCCTCTTCAAGGGCCAGTGGGGCCTCAAGGGCGGCCGCTCCGGCGGCCCGTCCTACGAGGAGCTGGTGGAGACCGAGGGCCGGCCCCGGCTGCGCGGCTGGCTCGACCGCCTGCAGACCGAGGGCTGGCTGGAGCCCGCCGTCGTCCACGGCTACTACCGGGCCAACTCCAAGGGCGACGACCTGATCGTCTACGGCGAGGACGACGCCGAGCTCACCCGCTTCACCTTCCCCCGCCAGCGCCGCGGCCGCCGCCTGTGCCTCGCCGACTTCTTCCGCCCCGAGGAGAGCGGCGAGCGCGACGTGGTCGGCCTGCAGGTCGTCACCATGGGCAACCGGATCTCCGAGGCCGCCAACGAGCTGTTCGCCGGCAACTCCTACCGCGACTACCTCGAACTGCACGGCCTGTCCGTGCAACTCGCCGAGGCGCTCGCCGAGTTCTGGCACGCCCGGGTCCGCTACGAACTCGGCTTCGGCGACGAGGACCCGCAGGACGTCAAGGACATGTTCGCCCTCAAGTACCGCGGCGCCCGCTTCTCGCTCGGCTACGGCGCCTGCCCCAACCTGGAGGACCGCGCCAAGATCGCCGAACTGCTCAAGCCCGAGCGGGTCGGCGTGATCCTCTCCGAGGAGTACCAGCTGCACCCCGAGCAGTCCACGGACGCCATCGTGCTGCACCACCCGGAGGCCAAGTACTTCAACGCACGCTAGGGCCTGTCCGGACAGGCCCTGGGCCCCGGGCGCGGGGAGAACTTCAACCGGGGATCATCCGTTCGCCTCGCCGCCGCCCGGTGCAATCCGCTCCGGCGGGCGTATTCTTGATGATCCTGAACGGGCCGGTCCGCTCACCAGCGGGCCGGCCTGTGCCATCCCCGGACGCAGTGCGCTCCGGACGACCCCCGGAAGGACGGCGCGCATGACGACGGTCTCGACCCCGGTCCGAGTCGGCGGAGACGGCGAGGGCAGCGGCCTGCAGGCCGTGCTGCTCGACATGGACGGCACTCTGGTCGACACCGAGGACTTCTGGTGGCAGGCCGAGGTCGACCTGTTCGCCGAACTCGGCCACCGCCTCACCGCCGAAGACCGCACCCACGTGGTCGGCGGCCCGATGACCCGCGTCATCGACTACCTCCTCACCCGCACCGGCGCGGCGATCCGCCCCGCCGACCTCGGCGCCCAGATCAACCGGCGCTTCGTCGACCTGCTGGCCGGCGGCGTCCCGCTGATGCCCGGCGCCGAACGGCTGCTCAACACCCTCGCCGCGCACAGCATCCCCGCCGCCCTGGTGTCCGCCTCGCACCGGCACATCATCGACATCGTGCTGCGCAGCCTGGGCGCGCAGAACTTCGCCTTCACGGTGGCCGGCGACGAGGTGCCGCGCACCAAGCCGTTCCCCGACCCCTACCTGACCGCCGCCGCCCGCCTGGGCGCCGACCCGGCGCGCTGCGTGGTCGTCGAGGACACCCCCACCGGCGTGGCCGCCGCCGAAGCGGCCGGCTGCCCCGTCATCGCCGTCCCCTCCATCGCCGCCATCGAACCCGGCCCCGGCCGGCTGGTGCTGCCCTCCCTCGAACACGTCGACCTCGACCTGCTGCGCACCCTGGCCGGCACCCGAGTGTGACCTTCGTCTCGTTCCCGCGGATTTCCGGTTCCCCTCCGCGTCCGTGGGTACGCGGACCGTATCCGGCAGCAGGTGTGAAAACGGGCAATGGCAGACAACTCGTCGGCCCGGGCACCACGCTCCGTCGCCTGCCGTCCACCCCAGGTTCGAACAGACGGTGACCAGCCGGATCCGATGTGGCACGCTACAACGGATCAGACGCCCTCCCGTGCCGCCGCCCACCGCCGTCAGACATCGGCAGGCGGGCACCCGCGCGGTCGTACCGGCCTGCGCCCTGCCGCCCCACCCCGGCGGCCGGACGCGGGCCTCCGGGGCGAGCCGGCCGCACGCAGTAAGGAAGACCACCCCGCATGACTACGCCCAACCGCCTGGCCGTGCTCAGCTGCGCCGCGCTCGTCGCCACCACGGCGGCCGGCTGCGCGTCCGTGGAGAAGGTCGCCAACGGCGGCGACAACGGCGCCGCCATCACGCTGGGCACCACCAACGGGACCACCGTCCTGGACCCGGCCGGCGCGTACGAGATCGGCTCCTGGCTGGTCCTCAACAACTCCTTCCAGTCGCTGCTGTCCTTCCCGCCCGGCGCGACCGTGCCGCAGCCGGACGCCGCCGAGTCCTGCCAGTTCACCGGCAGCGACACGATGACGTACAAGTGCACGCTGAAGTCCGGGCTGAAGTTCACCAACGGGCACCCGGTGACCGCCGAGGACGTCAAGTTCTCGATCGACCGCACCAAGAAGATCAACGACCCGACCGGTCCGACCCCGCTGCTGTCCACCATCAAGTCGGTGGAGACCAACGGCGACTCCGAGGTGATCTTCCACCTGGAGACCCCCGACGCGGTGCTCCCGGCCAAGCTCGCCTCGCCGGCCGGCGCGATCGTCGACCACCAGGTCTTCCCGGCCGACAAGCTGCTCGCCAACGACAAGCTGGTCGGCTCCGGGCCGTACCGGATCGACGCGATCGAGAACAAGGGCCCGAGCCCCGCCAAGATCACGCTCTCGCCGAACGCGACCTACCAGGGCGCCGCCGGCAAGCCGGAGAACAGCAAGTTCACCGTCCGCTTCTACGAGAAGGCGGAAGACCTCAAGGCAGGCCTCGACAAGGGCGAGATCGACATCGCGGCCAACGGTCTGGACCCGGCGACCGCCGCCCAGATCAAGACCGACGACCAGTCCGGCAAGGGCAACCTGCGGGTCGCCGAGGGCGACAGCGCCGAGACCTTCTACCTGGTCTTCAACACCAAGGACGAGGTCGGCGGCAAGCAGGCGGTCCGCCAGGCCATGGCCCAGCTGCTCGACCGCAAGGCGCTGGCCCACGACGTGTACGCGGGCACCGTGCTGCCGCTGTACTCGGTCGTCCCGGCCGGCGTGGTCGGCCACAACACCGCCTTCTTCGACAAGTACGGCGAGCCGGACGTCGCCAAGGCCAAGAAGCTCCTGACCGACGCGCACATCACCACCCCGGTCAAGATCAACCTGACCTGGTCCCGCTCCCGGGCCGGCGCCGCCGAGCTGGAGAACGTCAAGAAGCAGCTGGACGCCAGCGGCCTGTTCCAGGTGACGGTCCAGCAGGAGGCGGACTGGAACACCTTCCTGGCGAACTGGTCGAACAACAGCTACCAGGCCTACCTGATCGGCTGGACCCCCGACTACGTCGACGCGGACGACTACATCTCCCCGCTGGTGGTCGAGGGCGGCGCGTTCCACAACAACTGGGACAACCCGCAGATCAGCAACAAGCTGGTACCGGACTCGATCAAGCTCACCGACCGCACCGGCGCCGGCGCGTACGCCCAGATCCAGAACATCCTGGCCGACTCCGTGCCGATGCTCCCGCTCTACCAGAACAAGTCGTTCTACGTGTACAAGAACGGCGTCACCGGCGTCGACACCACCGTCGACAACACCAGCCGCTTCCGGTTCTGGCTGATCGGCCGCAACAAGAAGTAACGATTCGCCAAGCAGCACAACGGCCCGCCACCCCCTCGGGGGTGACGGGCCGTCGGCCGTTCCGGCGGACTACAGGGCGCCCGGGCGCACCAGGCCGCTCTCGTACGCGTACACCGCCGCCTGCACCCGGTCGCGCAGCTGGAGCTTGGTCAGCACATGGCCGACGTGGGTCTTCACCGTCGTCTCGGAGACGAACAGCTCGGCCGCGATCTCCGCGTTCGACAGACCCCGCGCCACCAGCCGCAGCACCTCCACCTCGCGCTCCGTCAGCACCGTCAGCGCCTGCGGCGGCGCCTCGTCGCCCGACGGCAGCTTGGTGGCGTACATGTCCAGCAGACGGCGGGTCACCGACGGGGCGAGCATCGCCGCGCCGTCCGCCACCACCCGGATCGCCTGCACCAGCTCCTCGGCCGGCACGTCCTTCAGCAGGAAGCCGCTGGCGCCCGCGCGCAGCGCCTCCACCACGTACTCGTCCAGATCGAAGGTGGTCAGCACCAGCACCTTCGCCGGGCCGCTGCGGTCCGGGCCGGCGATCCGGCGGGTCGCCTCCACGCCGTCCATCCGCGGCATCCGGATGTCCATCAGCACCACGTCCGGCTGCAGCGCGCGGACCTGGTCCAGCGCCTGCTGCCCGTCGCCCGCCTCGCCGACCACCACCAGATCGGACTCCGCCTCCAGGATCATGCGGAAACCGGTACGGAGCAGCGGCTGGTCGTCCACCAGCAGCACACGGATCGTCACCTACGACTCCTTGCGGGGATTGGTCAGAGTGGCCAGCGGCAGCGGGTACGGCGGGGGAGTGCCGCCGAACTCCGGACAGCTGGCCTTGTGGTCGCACCAGTCGCACAGCCGGTTGCGGGTCGCCGGGAACTCACCGGAGGCCACCGCCGCCGAGATCGCCTCCCACAGCGCCTCCAGCTTCCGTTCCACCGCCAGCAGGTCGGCCTCGTCCGGGTCGTACGTCACCACGTCGCCGCCGCCGCCGAGATACACCAGCTGCAGCCGCTTGGGGAGCACGCCCTTCCACCGCCAGACCACCAGCGCGTAGAACTTCATCTGGAACATCGCCTTGCCCTCGAAGTCCCGCGAGGGCGCCCGGCCGGTCTTGTAGTCCACCAGCCGCACCTCGCCGCTGGGCGCGACGTCGACCCGGTCGATGTAGCCGCGCAGCAGCAGGCCTGAGGCCAGCGCGGTCTGCACGTACAGCTCGCGCTCCACCGGGTGCAGCCGGGTCGGGTCCTCCAGCCGGAACCACTTCTCCACCAGCTGCTCGGCGTCGCCCAGCCAGCCGGCCAGTTTCGCCGGCTCGTCCGGGAACAGTTCGGCCAGCTCCGGCCGTTCCCCGAGCAGCCGCTCCCACTGCGGGGCCAGCAGGCCCCGGGCCCGCTCGGGGGTGCGGTCGGCCGGCGGATGGTCGAACAGCCGCTCCAGCACCGCGTGCACCAGCGTCCCCCGGGTCGCCGCCGCACTCGGCGGCTCCGGCAGCCGGTCGATCACCCGCAGCCGGTACAGCAGCGGGCAGGTCATGAAGTCACCCGCCCGGGACGGCGACAGCCCGGTCGGCGCGGCCGCCGGGCGGGCAGTGGGCGTGGGGTCGGTCTGCTGCATGCCCCGACCCTATTGCACCGGACCGACAGCTCGGTCGAAGAGGTGGGTATGCCAAAGGAGAGCGGGGTGCGCCGCCGCTGCCGCCCGGAGATCACGTAGCGTACGAGGAACCACAGGGTTCGCGGAGGGAGCACGGTGAACGACACCAAGGGGCGGGCACCCGGGACACCGGAACCGCCGGACGGGGGCGAACCGCCCCGCGGCGGCATCCTGATGGGCCGCCCGTTCGGCGTGCCCGTCTACGTCACCCCGTCCTGGTTCCTGGTCGCCGCACTGATCACCTGGCTCTTCGGCAGCCGGCTCGCCGACGTCCTGCCCGAACTCGGCGCCGCCCGCTACCTGCTCGCCTTCTCCTTCGCCGTCGCCTTCTACGGCTCGGTCCTGGTCCACGAACTCGCGCACACCCTCGTCGGCCTGCGCTACAAGCTCGGCGTGCGCCGCATCCAGCTCCAGTTCCTCGGCGGCGTCTCCGAGATCGAGAAGGAGGCCGACCGGCCCTGGCGCGAGTTCTGGCTCGCCCTGGTCGGCCCGCTGCTCTCCCTGGTGCTGGCCGGCGCCTTCTGGGCCGGCTTCAAGGCCGTCGAACCCGCCACCGTCCCCGGCGTGCTGCTGGCCGGCCTGATGATCTCCAACCTGGTGGTCGCCGCCTTCAACCTGCTGCCCGGCCTCCCGCTGGACGGCGGACGGATGCTGCGCGCCGTCGTCTGGGCCGCCACCGGCGACCCCATGAAGGGCACCGTCGCCGCCGTCTGGACCGGCCGCGCCCTCGCCGTCGCCGTCGTCCTCGGCCTGCCGATCATCGGCGCCGCCCAGAACGCCGAACGCTCCACCGGCGAAGCCATGCTCGACGGCGTACTCGCCGCCATCCTCGGCTTCATCATCTGGCAGGGCGCCGGCAACTCGCTGCGCAACGCCCGCCTCAAGCAGATCCTCCCCGGCCTCAAGGTCCGCGACCTGGCCCGCCGCAGCGTCGAGGTCACCGCCGACACCCCCCTCGGCGAAGCCCTCCGCCGCGCCCACGAGGCCCAGGCCGGCGCCGTCGTCGTGGTCGACGGCCGCGGCGAACCCACCGCGCTCGTCAAGGAGTCCGCGGTCGCCAACGTCCCCGAGCACCGCCGCCCCTGGGTCGCCGTCTCCGCCGTCGCCCGCGACCTCGAACCCGGCCACACCATCCCCGTCGACCTGGCCGGCGAACAGATCCTGGACACCCTGCGCCGCGCCCCCGCCTCCGAGTACCTGGTCGTCCGCGGCGACGGCAGTGTCTACGGCGTGCTCTCCCTCGCCGACCTCGAACGCCGCCTCACCGCCGCCCTCCTCGGGCGCGCGCCCGGCCGACCGACCGGCTGAACCGATCATGTGGTCGGGGGAGCCCTCCGGAGCCCGTAGGATGGCCCCCATGTCCGAACCGACCGGTGCCGCCCGCCGACGCGGGCCCTTCCAGGTCGGGGACCAGGTCCAGCTGACCGACCCCAAGGGCCGCCACTACACGTTCACGCTCCAGGCCGGGAACCAATTCCACACCCACAAGGGTGCGTTCCCGCACGACGAGCTGATCGGCGCTCCCGAGGGCACGGTCGTCCGCACGACGGGCAACGTCCCGTACCTCGCGCTGCGCCCCCTGCTCCCCGACTACGTCCTCTCCATGCCGCGCGGCGCGGCCGTGATCTACCCCAAGGACGCGGGGCAGATCCTGGCCATGGCCGACATCTTCGCCGGCGCGAGGGTGGTGGAAGCGGGCGTCGGCTCCGGCGCCCTCTCCACCTACCTGCTGCGCGCCGTCGGCGACACCGGCATGCTCGCCTCCTACGAGCGGCGTGAGGACTTCGCGGACATCGCCCGCAGCAACGTCGAGCGCTACTTCGGCGGCCCGCACCCCGCGTGGAAGCTGACCGTCGGCGACCTCCAGGACAACCTGGTCGAGACCGACGTCGACCGCGTCATCCTCGACATGCTCGCCCCCTGGGAGTGCCTGGACGTCGCCTCCGAGGCGCTCGTCCCCGGCGGCCTCATCTGCTGCTACGTGGCCACCACCACGCAGATGTCCCGGACCGTCGAGGCGCTGCGCGAGCACGGCACCTTCACCGAGCCGCAGGCCTGGGAGACCATGGTCCGCACCTGGCACCTCGAAGGCCTCGCCGTCCGCCCCGACCACCGCATGATCGGCCACACCGGCTTCCTCCTCACCGCCCGCCGTCTCGCCGACGGCGTCGAGCCCCCGCTGCGCCGCCGCCGCCCGGCGAAGGGCGCCTACGGCGAGGACTACGACGCCACGGAGCCGGAGCTCACGCTCGCGGAGCGGGCCGCGGTCCGCAAGGCGCAGCGGGAAGCCGCGGCGCACGACGGTCGGGACCTGAGCTAGCGGGTTCACCAGCAGGGGCGCGGGGAACTGCGCGAGCGAGAAGCGCACGTCAGCGAGGTCGCGATCAACGGCAAGTCATTGCCCGCGACGCGACCTTGCGGATGGATGCCTTCCGATTCGCGCAGTTCCCCGCGCCCCTGTCCGTGTCCCACCTGCCTTTCGGGGCCCGTTCCCCGGTGTGCGAAAATGCGGGCACCGGAAGGGGAGTTCGTGGTGCATGCGCAGTCGGGGTTGAAGCACTGGGCGCTGGTCGCGGCGGGGTGTCTCGCCGTGGTGGGCGGGGCGTTGGGGGCGACCTCGGCGACCGGGGCGGTGGTGACGGCGCATCAGGCGGAGGCCGCGGTGGTGCCGGAGGTGGACCTGTCGAAGGTCCAACTGCCCATGGAGTGCGGGCCGTTCCCCGTCGCGGTGAGCCTGAAGGCGTCGGCGGTGGTGGACGGGAAGGCGCTGGGGGTGCTCGCGGCGCACTGTCAGGCGGACATGGGGACGCCGCCGGACCAGGTGTTCGTGGTGGAAGGGACGGGCCGGCCGGTCGAGTTGCTCTCGGACCGGGACGGCTACACGCTGACCGAGCTGGCGATCCGCAGCGACGGTTCGATCCGGGGTGCGGCCCGCGGCTACTCCTCGGACGACGTGCCGCGCTTCTCGCCGGACATGAAGGTCGAGTTGGCGTGGAAGCGCAGTGCTTCCGGCGGGTGGGCGAAGACCGAGAACCGGAGCCCCGCCCACGCCGCGTGACGGACCGTCAGTCCGCGTCCGGGCCGTACACTTCGACGCCGTCGGCGGCCCGGCGGACGTGGATGCAGTCGCCGGGGCAGTCCTTCACGGAGTCGACGACGTCCTGAAGGAGCGTCAGCGGGACGGGCGCGCTCTCGCCGGGCTGCTGGCGCAACTCGTCGTCCTCGCCCTTCACATAGGCGAGTCCGTCGATGTCGAGTTCGAAGACCTCGGGCGCGTACTGCGCGCAGATCCCGTCCCCGGTGCACAGATCCTGGTCGATCCAGACTTCGAGTGCCTCGCCCGTCCCCGCCATTGCCCCTGCCGTTTCTGCTCTGGTCGCCCCGCATTCGGGGACATTCCTGTCACGATACATCCGCGCTGCTTTGAACCGTTGAGGGGTGGGCATCTCCTTGTCAGAGGGGAAGCGCGCAGGGCGAACATCGGACACGCCCGATCCATCTTTCTGATCTAGGGGTTTACATGACCCTGGTCCCAGGTAGGTTTGGGTCGTCCAGCTCCCCCAGGAGGAGGTGAGGACCGTGGCAGCCAACGATGACGACTACGACCGCAGCGCCGGCAGGCCCGCACGGGGGTCCGACGAGGCCGCGCAGGTCTCCTACCTCGAGCAGGAGATCGCCGTCCTTCGGCGCCGGCTCGCCGATTCTCCGCGCAGCTCAAGGGTGCTTGAGGAGCGGATCGTCGAGCTGCAGACCAACCTGGCCGGTGTGACCGCCCAGAACGAGAGGCTCGTCGCCACCCTGCGCGAGGCCCGCGACCAGATCGTGGCCCTCAAGGAGGAAGTGGACCGGCTCGCCCAGCCGCCCGCCGGGTTCGGCGTCTTCCTCGAGAAGAACGAGGACGGCACGGCCGACATCTTCACCGGCGGCCGCAAGCTCCGGGTCAACGTCAGCCCCGGCGTGGAGCTGGACGAGCTGCGCCGCGGCCAGGAGGTGATGCTCAACGAGGCGCTGAACGTCGTCGAGGCGATGGAGTTCGAGCGGATCGGCGAGATCGTCACCCTCAAGGAGGTGCTGGAGGGCGGCGACCGGGCGCTGGTGGTCGGGCACACCGACGAGGAGCGGGTGGTGCGGCTCGCCGAGCCGCTGCGCGCGCTGACCCTGCGGGCGGGCGACGCACTGCTGCTGGAGCCGCGCTCCGGGTACGTGTACGAGGTGGTGCCGAAGTCCGAGGTCGAGGAACTGGTCCTCGAGGAGGTCCCGGACATCGACTACCGGCAGATCGGCGGCCTGGCGAACCAGATCGAGCAGATCCGGGACGCGGTGGAACTGCCGTACCTGCACGCCGACCTGTTCAAGGAGTTCGAACTGCGGCCGCCCAAGGGCGTGCTGCTGTACGGCCCGCCCGGTTGCGGCAAGACGCTGATCGCCAAGGCGGTCGCCAACTCGCTGGCCAAGAAGGTCGCCGAGGTGACGGGCCGGCCGCAGGGCAAGAGCTACTTCCTCAACATCAAGGGCCCCGAGCTGCTCAACAAGTACGTGGGCGAGACCGAGCGGCAGATCCGCCTGGTCTTCCAGCGGGCCCGGGAGAAGGCCGGCGAGGGCACGCCGGTCATCGTGTTCTTCGACGAGATGGAGTCGCTGTTCCGCACCCGCGGCTCCGGCGTCAGCTCGGACGTGGAGAACACCATCGTCCCGCAGCTGCTGGCGGAGATCGACGGCGTGGAGGGCCTGGAGAACGTCATCGTCATCGGCGCCTCCAACCGCGAGGACATGATCGACCCGGCGATCCTGCGGCCCGGCCGCCTGGACGTCAAGATCAAGATCGAGCGGCCGGACGCCGAGGCGGCCAAGGACATCTTCTCCAAGTACCTGAAGGACTCGCTGCCGTTCCACCCCGACGACGTCAAGGAGCACGACGGCTCGGTGCCCGCCACCGTCGCCGCCATGATCCAGTCGGTGGTCGAGCGGATGTACTCGGAGACCGAGGAGAACCGCTTCCTGGAGGTCACCTACGCCAACGGCGACAAGGAAGTGCTGTTCTTCAAGGACTTCAACTCCGGCGCGATGATCCAGAACATCGTCGACCGGGCGAAGAAGATGGCCATCAAGGACTTCCTCGACCACGGGCAGCGCGGTCTGCGGGTCTCCCACCTGCTCGCCGCGTGCGTGGACGAGTTCAAGGAGAACGAGGACCTGCCCAACACCACCAACCCGGACGACTGGGCCCGCATCTCCGGCAAGAAGGGCGAGCGGATCGTGTTCATCCGCACCCTGGTCACCGGCAAGCAGGGCGCCGAGTCCGGTCGCTCCATCGACACCGTCTCCAACACGGGGCAGTACCTGTAGGACGCGCATCACACCGTCCGGTTGCGGCGCCAGGCAAGGCTCCGCAACCGGACGGCGCGTCTGCACCGGCAGTACCCACAGGGTCAGGAGGGCCGCATGACCGTACGGCGCGTGATGGGGATCGAGACCGAGTACGGCATCTCCGTGCCCGGGCACCCCAACGCCAACGCCATGCTCACCTCGTCCCAGATCGTCAACGCGTACGCGGCGGCGATGCACCGGGCGCGGCGCGCCCGCTGGGACTTCGAGGAGGAGAATCCGCTGCGCGACGCCCGGGGCTTCGACCTGGCCCGGGACGTGGCGGACGCCAGTCAGCTCACCGACGAGGACATCGGCCTGGCCAACGTCATCCTCACCAACGGCGCCCGGTTCTACGTCGACCACGCGCACCCCGAGTACTCGTCGCCGGAGGTCACCAACCCGCGCGACGCGGTGCTCTGGGACAAGGCCGGCGAGCGGATCATGGCCGCGGCCGCCGCCCGCGCGCTGGAACTGCCCAACGGGCAGCGGATCCTGCTCTACAAGAACAACACCGACAACAAGGGCGCCTCCTACGGCACCCACGAGAACTACCTGATGCAGCGGGCCACCCCGTTCGCCGACATCGTCCGCCACCTCACGCCGTTCTTCGTCTCCCGCCAGGTGGTGTGCGGGGCCGGCCGGGTCGGGCTGGGGCAGGAGGGCGGCGGGCACGGCTTCCAGATCAGCCAGCGCGCCGACTACTTCGAGGTCGAGGTCGGCCTGGAGACCACCCTCAAGCGCCCGATCATCAACACCCGGGACGAGCCGCACGCGGACGCCGAGAAGTACCGCCGCCTGCACGTGATCATCGGCGACGCCAACCTCTCCGAGATCTCCACCTACCTCAAGCTCGGCACCACCGCGCTGGTCCTGTCGATGATCGAGGACGGCTTCATCGCCGTCGACCTCGCCGTCGACCAGCCCGTGCGCACCCTGCACCGGATCTCCCGCGACCCCGACCTCAAGCACCTGGTGTCGCTGCGCTCCGGGCGCAAGCTCACCGCCGTGCAGTTGCAGATGGAGTACTGCGAACTGGCCCGCAAGTACGTCGAGGACCGCTTCGGGCAGGACGCCGACGACCAGACCATGGACGTGCTGGCCCGCTGGGAGGACGTGCTGGGCCGGCTGGAACGCGACCCGATGAGCCTGTCCCGGCAGCTCGACTGGGTCGCCAAGAAGGAGATCCTGGAGGGCTACCGCCAGCGCGACGCCCTGACCTGGGAGAGCCCGCGCCTCCAGCTGGTCGACCTCCAGTACAGCGACGTACGCCCCGACAAGGGCCTGTACAACCGCCTGGAGGCCCGCGGCCGGATGGAGCGCCTGCTCACCGAGGACGAGGTGCTCCGCGCCGTCTCCCAGCCGCCCGACGACACCCGCGCCTACTTCCGCGGCCGCTGCCTGGAGCAGTACGCCGACGATGTGGCCGCCGCGTCCTGGGACTCCGTGATCTTCGACCTGCCCGGGCACGACAGCCTGCAGCGGGTGCCCACCATGGAGCCGCTGCGCGGCACCAAGGCGCACGTCAAGGAACTGCTCGACCGGTGCCGCACCGCCGAAGACCTGGTGCGGGTCCTCTCCGGTGGGTAACTTTTCGATCACCACGGGTGAACATTCCCGGACGGGGAATCATTCAGGTGAGCAACGAGCGTTGAACGAGAACACCGAGCGAGCGGGGTGAGGAAAATGGCGGAGAAGGACACCGGCGGCGGCCAGCAGCGGGCCAGCCGCTCCTCCGAGGAGGTCGAGGAGCAGGCCGCGGAAACCCAGGCCTCGGACGACCTCAAGGAGCGTCAGGAAAAGCTCAGCGACGACGTCGACGCCGTCCTGGACGAAATCGACGAAGTGCTGGAATCCAACGCCGAGGATTTCGTGCGCGGATTCGTGCAGAAGGGCGGCGAGTGAGAGGGGGAAACCCCCTTTCCATCGGAAAAGAGCACGGCGAGCGCCGCAGGTGTGCCCTGAGCGCGCCTGCGGCCTCGCCTTCTCTGCGGCCCGTCACCGAAAACGTGGATCCGGACCCCGGAGCGGGTAGGGTCCGGGGCACAACTCCAACTTTGGATCTTCGATCTGGAAGGACACGTGTGGAAGCCAACCTCAGTGGCACCGGGCGTCTACCGGCTGCCTTCCTCACCCCCGGCTCCTCCTCGTTCATCGACTTCCTCGACAGCCACGCGCCGCAGCTGCTCCCGGGGCGGCGGCAGCTGCCCGAGGGCCTGACGATCGAGGCGCCGCACGGCACCACCATCGTGTCCGCGGTGTTCGACGGCGGCGTGGTGCTCGCCGGCGACCGTCGGGCCACCATGGGCAACGTCATCGCCCAGCGCGACATGGAGAAGGTCTTCCCGGCCGACGAGTACAGCGCGGTCGGCATCGCCGGCACCGCCGGCCTGGCAATCGAGATGGTGCGCCTGTTCCAGCTGGAGCTGGAGCACTACGAGAAGATCGAGGGCACCGTGCTCTCCTTCGAGGGCAAGGCCAACCGGCTCACCACCATGATCCGGTCCAATCTGGCGATGGCCATGCAGGGCCTCGCGGTCGTCCCGGTCTTCGCGGGCTACGACCTCGACCTCGGCCGCGGCCGGATCTTCACCTACGACGTCACCGGCGGCCGTTCCGAGGAGCGCGCGGGCTTCGCCGCCACCGGCTCCGGCTCGGTGTTCGCCCGCGGCGCGATGAAGAAGCTCTACCGGGACGGGATGACCGCCGAGCAGGCCGCCACCCTCACCGTCCAGGCGCTGTACGACGCCGCCGACGACGACTCGGCGACCGGCGGCCCGGACCTCGCCCGCAAGATCTTCCCGATCGTCACGCTGATCACCGAGGACGGCTTCCGGCGGCTCAGCGAGGAAGAGGTCACCGAGATCGCGGTGTCCATCACCGAGCAGCGGCGCGAGCACCCCAACGGCCCGCAGGCCCCGCTGCTCTGAATCCGCCTCAACCACCCGAAGGGAGACCGGCGGTGTCCACGCCGTTCTACGTCTCGCCCCAGCAGGCCATGGCGGACCGCGCGGAGTACGCCCGCAAGGGCATCGCCCGCGGACGCAGCGTGGTCGTGCTCACCTACGCCGACGGCATCGTCTTCGTCGCGGAGAACACTTCCCGCGCCCTGCACAAGGTCTCCGAGATCTACGACAAGATCGCGTTCGCCGCGGTCGGCCGCTACAACGAGTTCGAGAACCTGCGGATCGGCGGCGTGCGCTACGCCGACCTGCGCGGCTACTCCTACGACCGGGCCGACGTCACCGCCCGCGGCCTGGCCAACGTGTACGCCCAGACCCTGGGCACCATCTTCTCCTCGGTCGGGGAGAAGCCCTACGAGGTCGAGCTGATCGTCGCCGAGGTCGGCCGTACCGACGCCGACGACCAGATCTACCGGCTCACCCCGGACGGCTCGGTGGTGGACGAGAAGAACGCCGTCGTGGTCGGCGGCAACGCCGACTCCATCGGCAACTACCTCGGCCAGCGCCACCGGGCCGGCCTGAGCCTCACCGAGGCGCTCAAGCTCGCCGTCGACGGCCTCGCCCGCGACCCCAACGGCGGCAGCCCGCGCGCCCTGACGCCCGAGCAGCTGGAGGTCGCAGTCCTCGACCGCCAGCGGGTCCAGCAGCGCAAGTTCAAGCGCATCCTGGGCAGCCAGCTGTCCCGGCTGCTCAGCGGCGACGAGAGCGCCGCCACCGAAGAGGACGACGGCACCACCGCCGAATGACCGAGTCGGCGGCCCGCCACCTGCCGGGCGGGCCGCCCGACGATCCATCACCGCACCGAAGGGTTTCACGGAGCTTCCCACAGAGAAGAGTCGCCATATGGACCGCCGAATTTTCGGGATCGAGAACGAGTACGGCGTCACCTGCACCTTCCGCGGCCAGCGCCGCCTGTCGCCGGACGAAGTCGCCCGCTACCTCTTCCGCCGTGTCGTCTCCTGGGGCCGCAGCAGCAACGTCTTCCTGAAGAACGGCGCCCGCCTCTACCTCGACGTCGGCTCCCACCCCGAGTACGCCACCCCCGAGTGCGACGACGTGGTCGAGCTGGTCACCCACGACAAGTCCGGCGAGCGGATCCTCGAGGGGCTGCTGGTGGACGCCGAGCGGCGGCTGCACGAGGAAGGCATCGCCGGCGACGTCTACCTGTTCAAGAACAACACCGACTCCGCCGGCAACTCCTACGGCTGCCACGAGAACTACCTGGTCGCCCGGCACGGCGAGTTCTCCCGGCTGGCGGACGTGCTGATCCCGTTCCTGGTGACGCGTCAACTGATCTGCGGCGCGGGCAAGGTGTTGCAGACCCCGCGCGGCGCCGTCTACTGCGTCAGCCAGCGCGCCGAGCACATCTGGGAGGGCGTCAGCTCCGCCACCACCCGCTCCCGGCCGATCATCAACACCCGCGACGAGCCGCACGCCGACGCCGAGCGCTACCGCCGGCTGCACGTCATCGTCGGCGACTCCAACATGTCGGAGACCACCACGCTGCTCAAGGTCGGCGCCACCGACCTGGTGCTGCGGCTGATCGAGGCCGGCGTGGTGATGCGCGACCTGACGCTGGAGAACCCGATCCGGGCGATCCGCGAGGTCAGCCACGACCTGACGGGCACCCACCAGGTCCGGCTCGCCAACGGGCGGGAGGCCAGCGCGCTGGAGATCCAGGAGGAGTACTACACCAAGGCGCTGGAGTTCGCCGACCGCAAGGGCCTCAACGAGGGCACCGTGGCGCGCGTCCTCGACCTGTGGGGCCGCACGCTGGAGGCGGTGCGCACCGAGGATCTCGGCAAGGTCGGCACCGAGATCGACTGGATCATGAAGTACCAGCTGATCGAGAAGTACCGCGCCAAGCACCAGATGACCATGTCCAACCCGCGGGTCGCGCAGATCGACCTCGCGTACCACGACATCCACCGCCGCCGCGGCCTGTTCTACCTGCTGCAGAAGAACGGCCAGGCGCAGCGCGTCACCAACGACCTGCTGACCTTCCAGGGCAAGTCGGTGCCCCCGCAGACCACCCGGGCCCGGCTGCGCGGCGACTTCATCCGGCGCGCCCAGGAGCAGCGCCGCGACTTCACCGTCGACTGGGTGCACCTGAAGCTGAACGACCAGGCGCAGCGCACCGTGCTGTGCAAGGACCCGTTCCGGTCGGTGGACGAGCGGGTGGAGAAGCTGATCGCCGGAATGTGATCAAGTCGTCGACGGTCCGTCGGAGGCACGCCCGAGTGCCTCCGACGGACCGGACGAATCCGGCCATACGCTGGCCCCATGCGTCGAATCGCCTACCTGCTCTCCGTTCCCCTCGCCGCCGTGCTGCTGACCGCGTGCAGCGGCAGTTCCGGCAAGTCCGCCGGGTCGACGCCCTCGACGACGGCCTCCCCGGTGGAGGTGCCGAGCCCGGTCGCGTCCGCCTCGCCGATGCCCACGATCAGCGGGGAGTTCGGCTCGAAAGCGACGATCACGCTGCCGGGCGGCCCGCCCAGCGGACAGTTCGTGGTGAACACCGAGACCGAGGGCACCGGCGCGACGGTCAACAAGAACGACTGGGTGACCGTCAACTACACCGCCAAGGACTGGACCAGCGGCAAGGACCTGACCAGCTCCTACGACTCCGGCGGCAAGCCGCAGCTGTACCAGGCGGGCACCGGGCAGCTGGTGCCGGCGTTCGACGTCAGCGTCGAGGGGAAGAAGGTCGGCAGCCGGCTGGTGGTGGTGGCGCCGCCGGCCGCCGGGTTCGGCGCCCAGGGGTCGACGGCGCTCGGCGTCGGCAAGGACGACACGGTGGTGTTCGTGCTCGACATCATGCAGTCGGTGCCGCAGGACTCCACCGCCTCCGGGCAGGTCACCGAACCGCCCGCGAACGCCCCGCAGGTCAAGGACAACGGCAAGGCCGCGCCCACCATCACCATCCCCTCCGGCGAGCAGCCGCCCGCGGACCTGCAGCAGTACGTGCTGATCAAGGGCGACGGCCCGGAGGTGAAGTCCGGGCAGACCCTGGTGGTCCAGTACACCGGCGTGACCTGGGCCGACGGCAAGCAGTTCGACTCCTCGTGGAGCCACGGCGGCGCGCAGGCGCTGCAGGTCGGCACCGGAAGTCTGATCAAGGGCTGGGACCAGGGCCTCGTCGGCAAGACCGTCGGCAGCCGCGTCATGCTGGTCGTCCCGCCGTCGCTGGGCTACGGCGACAAGGCCAGCGGCTCGATCCCGGCGAACTCCACGCTGGTGTTCGTGATCGACATCCTGGAAGCTGTCTGATCGACGCCCGGCAGCGGGGCCGGGGCCGGACCGACCGGCTCTCATGCCGACCTGCCATACTGCTGCCCCGCACCAGTGGTACACGCGTCGTCGGGCGAGATGAATTGGGGAGTCATGTCTGAGAAGCCGTCGAGCCCGGACGAGGCCGACAACAACGGGCAGCGCCGGCCGGGAGGAGACCGCGAGTCGATCGTCGTCCCCGCCGAGATGCTGACCCAGGCCGGCTGGGACCCGCAGTCGGCCCCGGCGCCCGGCGCCGGGGACAAGGGCGAGGAGGCGCCGCAGGTCTTCGCCTCCACCCAGCGCAAGGCCGATACCTCCGAGGCCGGATACAACGAGGACCCGGGCAGCTCCGGCCGCCTCGGCGCGATCCTCGGCACCGTGCTCGCGGTCCTGCTGATCGGTTCCGCGATCACCATGTACCAGGTCAACAAGGGCGACGACAAGCCCGCCGCGAAGTCCGACGCGGCGAAGCCCGCCGCCACCGACTCGCCGAGCCAGGAGCCCGTCCCGCCGATCAAGGACAGCGCCAAGGCGCTGCCGACGGTCACCGGCGACTTCGGCACCAAGGCCAACATCACCGTGCCGCAGGACAAGCCGGACGGCACCTTCGTCGTCAAGGAGCTCTCCGCGGGCAGCGGCCCGAAGGTCGAGAAGGGCAACTGGGTCTCCATCGACTACACCGCCCTGGACTGGAACACCGGCAAGGAGATCCCCGGCTCGTACGGGGACAAGGGCGGCAAGCCGCAGCTCTTCCAGGCCGAGGCCGGGAAGCTGATCCCCGCGCTGGACAAGGCCGTCAGCGGCCACAAGGCCGGCAGCCGGGTGCTGGTCGTCGCCCCGCCGGCCGCCGCGTTCGGCGCCCAGGGCAACACCCAGCTCGGCATCGGCGCCACCGACAGCCTGGTCTTCGTCCTCGACATCCGGCAGGCCACCGCGCCCGACGCGGTGCTCAGCGGCGAGATGACCGCGCCGCCGGCCGACATGCCGCAGGTCAAGGACAACGGCAAGAAGCCGTTCGACATCATCCCGGTGCCCGGCGCCGCCGACCCGACCGAGCTGAAGTCGCACGTCCTGATCCAGGGCAAGGGCCGCAAGATCGAGTCCGGCGAGAAGGTCGTCGTCCAGTACACCGGCGCGCTGTACAAGGACGGCAAGAAGTTCGACTCCTCGCTCGACCGCAACCAGGCGTACAGCTTCGCCACCGGTGCGGGCAGCGTCATCGAGGGCTGGGACAAGGGCATCGTCGGCCAGAACATCGGCAGCCGCATCGAGCTGGTCATCCCCGCCTCGCTGGCCTACAAGGACCAGGCCAGCAACGGCATTCCGGCGAACTCCACGCTGGTGTTCGTGATCGACATTCTGGACGCCGGCGTCGGCGGCGAGGACTGACCGGCCGCCGCTTCTGTTTAGGATGAGCAGCGTTCACGCAACCGAACGAGAAGAGCAACAGTGAGCCTGACCAAGCCGGAGATCGACTTCCCGGGCGGCGACGCCCCGACCGAGCTCCAGATCCGCGACATCGTGGTCGGCGACGGCGCCGAGGCCAAGGCCGGCGCGGTCGTCGAGGTCCACTACGTCGGTGTCACCTTCGCCTCCGGCGAGGAGTTCGACGCCTCCTGGAACCGCGGCCAGACCTTCCGCTTCCCGCTGGGCGGGGGCCGGGTCATCAAGGGCTGGGACCAGGGCGTCGAGGGCATGCGCGTCGGCGGCCGCCGCGAGCTGGTCATCCCGCCGCATCTGGCGTACGGCAACCAGTCCCCGAGCCCGCTGATCCCGGCCGGCTCCACCCTGATCTTCGTGGTGGACCTGCTGGGCGTCTGACCTCGGACGCACCATCGAACCCCCGGCTGCGCACGCAGCCGGGGGTTCGGCTTTCGCCGAGCGTGTCCGGACCGGTACGGTCAGGCGGGTCACCCCCCGATCGGAGGAAAGGTCAGCGATGGCGATCGCCAAGGCAGAGCGGCTGATGAACCTCGCCCTGTGCCTGATGAACACCCGGCGTCCGCTCTCCAAGAAAGAGCTGCGCGAATCCGTCGAGGCGTACAGAGAGGCCTGGCAACAGGGCTCCGAGGACGCCTTCAACCGGATGTTCGAGCGCGACAAGGACGACCTGCGCGAACTCGGCCTGGTCATCGACGTGGACGAGAACGCGTTGGACGGCGAGGTGGGCTACCTCGCCCGCCGCGACCGCAACCGCCTCCCCGAGATCGCCCTGGACGCCGAGGAGGCCGCCGCGCTCACCCTCGCCGCCCGGGTGTGGCAGCAGGCCAAGATGTCCGGCGCGGCCAGCGGCGCCCTGCAGAAGCTGCGGGCCGCCGGCGTGCCGTTCGCCGAGGAGCGCGAGCACGGTGCGCTGGAGCCGCGGATCCCCGGCCGGGAGGCCGCGTTCGAGCCGCTGCTCACCGCCGCCCGCGACCGGCGGCCCGTCACGTTCGAGTACCGCAAGGCCGGCGCCGCCGGCGCCGAGCCGCGCTCGGTCGAGCCGTGGGCGCTGGAGTGCTGGCGCGGCCACTGGTACCTGGCCGGCTTCGACCGCGACCGCGGCTCCGCCCGGGTGTTCCGGCTGTCCCGGATCACCGGCAAGGTCCGCTCCCGGGCCGGCGCGTTCACCGGCGACGTCCCCGAGCACGTCGACGTGCGCGCCGTGGTCGCCCGGTTCGCGGGCGAGGGCGCCACGGCCGTGGCGATGGTGCGGATCCGGCGGGGCGCCGCGTACCCGCTGCGGCAGCGGGCGCTGGACACCCGGCCGGTGGACGCCGACTGGGACCAGCTGGACATCCCGTACGGCAACGGCCTGGGCGCCGACCTCGCCGAGTACGGCCCCGACGTCATCGTGATCGGCCCCGAGGACCTGCGGGCCGACGTCATCGACCGGCTGCGCGCCGTCGCCGGTCTCGCGGAGGTTGCACAGTGAGTAACGCGATCGACCAGACGCGGCGGATGCTGTCGCTGGTCACCTACCTGCGCGAGCGGCCCGGGGCCGAGGTGGCCGAGGTGGCGCGGGCGTTCGGGATCACCGAGCGCGAACTGATCGGCGACCTCAACGTGCTGCCGATGTGCGGCACCTCCTTCCGCGGCGGCGACCTGCTCGACATCGACACCGACGGCGAGCGGATCTGGTGGCACAACGTCGACGACGTCGCGCAGCCGCTGCGGCTGGCCGCCGACGAGGCCACCGCGCTGCTGGTCGCCGCCCGGGCCGTCGCCGGGCTCCCCGGCCTGCGCGAGCGGGACCGGCAGGCGCTCACCCGGGCCGTCGCCAAGATCGAGGACGCGGCCGGCGAAAGCGCCGAGTCGGCCGCCCGGATCGGCGTCACCTTCGAGGCCGAGGGCACCGTCTTCGCCGACATCGACCGGGCGCTCAGCGAGGGCCGGCTGATCTGGCTGCGCTACTGGTCGCACGGCCGCGGCGAGCTCACCGAGCGCGAGGTCGACCCGATCCGGCTGGTCACCGAGGGCCACACCTACCTGGAAGGCTGGTGCCGCACCTCCGAGGACCGGCGCACCTTCCGGCTCGACCGGATCGCCGAGATCAAGGTCCTCGACGAGCCCGCCAACCCGCCCCGGCTGCAGCCCCGCGACCTGTCCGCCGGCCTGGTCGCGCCCGCGGCCGACGACCCGCAGGTCGTGGTCGAGGTCGGACCCGGCGGCCGCTGGGTCGCCGAGTACTACACCCACGACAGCGCCGAGGAGCTCCCCGACGGCGGCCTGCGGATCACCCTGCGCTCCGCCGAACCGTCCGGGCTGCGCACGCTCGCCCTGCGGCTCGGGCGGGACGGCCGGATCACCGCCCCGCCGCAGCTCGCCGAACAGGCCCGCACCGCCGCGCTGGCCGCGCTGGAGCACTACCGGGACGGACAGGTCCGAACCACGTGACCGAGGGCACCAGATTCAAGGTGTACTGCTCGCAGTGCCGGGAGAAGGTCGAACTCCCGGCCGAGGAGTTCCGGCTGGCGCTCGGCGCCAGCCGGGAGCGCACCTTCTACAGCTTCACCTGCCCGGCCTGCGGAGCGTCCGTCCGCAAGATCGCCGGGGAGCGGATCGTCGCCGCGCTCACCGCGGCCGGCGTGCACACCATGCGGCTGCTGCCGGTGGACGGATAGGAAAGGCCCCGCACATGAACTGGACCCTGGTCGGCGCCGTCCTGCTGTCCACCGCCGGGCTGCTGGTGCTCGGCGCGCTCGCGGTCCGGCTGTGGCTGGACGCGCGGGCGCTGACCCGTGAGGTGGACGGGGCGGTCGCGGCGTTGCAGCGGGCCGCCGAGAAGGGCTGAGCGCGCGGGGGCCCGGCCGCCGGTGGTGGGGACCGGGTTCCCGGCGCGACACCCCGAGCGGCTACCATCGCCCGCAGAGGGGGAGCTCTGCCTCCCCGGACCTCCTGGATCTCCTGGATCTCCCGGACAAGGAAGGCGGTGCTGCGATGCGGATTCTGACACACCCCGCCTTGTTGCTGATCGTCGTGGTCTTCGCCGTGCTGCTGTTCGGCGGCAAGCGGCTGCCCGACGTGGCGCGGGGGCTCGGGCGGTCCCTGCGGATCCTGAAGAGCGAGGGCAAGGCGCTGCGCGGCGAGTTCACGGCCGGTGCCGCCGGCACGCCCGCCGCTCCACCTGCTCCCGCCGCCGAGCCGGAGCGGGTGGTCAAGACCGCTCCCGGCGCCTCCCGCACCGACCGGGCCGCCTGAACCGCAGGGCTGCCCCGCACCACTCCGACCACTGACGAGCGCACGATTCGAGGACCGGGTTGAGCAAGACGACCAAAGCGCCCAAGGACCCTGAGGGGCGGATGGCGCTGGCCGACCATCTGCGGGAGCTGCGCAACCGGCTGGTCAAGTCGCTGCTGGCGATCATCGTGTTCACGATCGCCGCGGCGTTCTACAGCAGGGAGCTGGTGCACTTCCTGATCGAGCCGCTGCCGGCGTGCGGCCCGGGCGGGGAGCTGCCCGCGGGCATGAAGCACTGTGTGGAGATCTCCACCATCGGCCTGACCACGCCGTTCACCATCGCACTGAAGGTCAGCCTCACGGCCGGCGTGGTGGCCGCCACCCCGGTCTGGCTGTACCAGCTGTGGAAGTTCGTTTCGCCCGGCCTGCACCGGCACGAGAAGCGCTACTCGGTCTCGTTCCTGGCGCTCGGCACCCCGCTGTTCCTGGCGGGCGCGGTGCTCGCGTACGTGATCATGCCGACCACCGCGATGATGCTGATCAGCTTCATCGCGGACGGCGTCAAGGCGATCGTGCCGGTCGAGACCTACCTGGACCTGATCACCCGCATGGTGCTGGTGTTCGGCCTGGGCTTCGAGCTGCCGCTGTTCCTGGTGATGCTGAACCTGATCGGCGTGCTCTCCGGCAAGCGGCTGCTGGGTTGGTGGCGGGCCATGGTGATGGGCATCACCGTGTTCGCGGCGTTCGCCACCCCGTCCGCCGACCCGCTGTCGATGCTGGCGCTGGCCGCGCCGATCTGGATGCTGTACTTCCTGGCGGTCGGCGTCTCGCTGCTCAACGACAAGCGCAAGCTGGCCCGAAACCCCGACGCGCTGCTGAGCGACGAGGAGGCCTCGGAGGTCGACCTGACGGTGGACGCCGTCGAGGACGCGGAGGCGGTGGGCGCCGCGGAGCCGGTGCAGGCGGCGCGGCACGACGACATCACCTGATCCCGCTCCGGCGGATCGCAGTGCGGACGGCCTCGGACCTGACGGTCCGGGGCCGTCCGGCGTTCCCGGGTGCGGCTTTTCGGGCGTGTCGGGAGGGGGTGGGCTTGTCGGTGATTCTGGACATGTGACATATTACTGACGTGTTGAAGCGAACCTCCTACGACGTCGTGGTGATCGGTGCGGGTGTGGTCGGCGCGGCGTGCGCGTATTACGCGGCCCGGGCCGGGCTGCGGGTGGCCGTGGTCGACCGCGGGCCGGTGGCCGGCGGGACCACCGGGGCCGGCGAGGGGAACCTGCTGGTCTCGGACAAGGAACCCGGGCCCGAACTCGACCTGGCGCTGCTCTCCACCGAGCTGTGGCGGGAGCTGGCGGACTCGCTCGGCGAGCAGGTCGAGTACGAGGCCAAGGGCGGTCTGGTGGTCGCCTCCGGGGCGGCCGGGCTGGACGCGCTGAACCGGTTCGCCGTCGAACAGCGGCGGGTCGGGGTGGAGGCCGTCGCGGTGGACGGGGCGGAGCTGCGGGAGCTGGAGCCGCACCTCGCCGAGGGGCTGCCCGGCGGGGTGCTGTACCCCCAGGACGCGCAGGTGCAGCCCGCGCTGGCGGCCGCGCAGCTGCTGCGGGCCTCCGGTGCGGACCGGTACCTCGGGGAGGCCGTGACGGCGCTGCGGCGCGGCGCGGACGGGTCGATCGCGGGGGTCGTCACCGAGCGGCGCGAGCTCGCCGCGCCCGCCGTGGTCAACGCGGCCGGCACCTGGGGCGGCGCGGTGGCCGAGCTGGCCGGGGTGCGGCTGCCGGTGCTGCCGCGGCGAGGGTTCGTGCTGGTCACGGAGCCGCTGCCGCGGGTGGTGCGGCGGAAGGTGTACGCCGCGGACTACGTGGCGGACGTCGCGTCCGGGTCGGCGGACCTGCAGTCCTCGGCGGTGGTCGAGGGGACGCCCGCCGGGCCGGTGCTGATCGGCGCCAGCCGGGAGCGGGTCGGGTTCGACCGGACGCTGCGGGTGGAGGTGCTGCGGCGGCTCGCGGCGCAGGCCGTCGCGCTGTTCCCGGTGCTGGGGACGGTGGCGGTCCAGCGGGCCTACCGGGGGTTCCGGCCGTACCTGCCGGACCACCTGCCGGCGATCGGGCAGGACGTGCGGGTGCCGGGCCTGTACCACGCGTGCGGGCACGAGGGGGCGGGGATCGGGCTGGCGCCGGCGACGGGGCTGCTGATCGGCCGTCAACTGGCGGGCGAGGACGTCGGGTTCGATCTCTCGCCGTTCCGGCCGGAGCGGTTCGAGGGGGCGGACGAGGGTTCCGCCGGCTCGGGTCCGGGAGCGGAGTAGGTGGCGGCGCTGCCGGCGCCGGTCGGCGCGGGCGGGGGACGGGCGTTGCGCGTGGGGTGCGCGGGCGGCCGGGCGCCGGGTGCCGGCGGTGGGTGTGCGGGGGTTGTCGTGTGCGGTGGTTCGGGGCTGTTTGGGAGGTGTGAGCGTGGATCCGCTCGAATTGGTGGGTGCCGAGCCCGGCTCGGCGCGGTCGATTCTGTTCGACGGGCGGGCGGTTGCGGCGCTGCCCGGGCAGACGTTGGCGGCGGCGTTGTGGGCGGACGGCGTGGTGGCCTGGCGGGTGACGCGGGTCGGCGGGCGCCCCAGGGGGGCGTTCTGCGGGATCGGGCAGTGCTTCGACTGTCTGGCGACCGTGAACGGGCGTCCGAACCAGCGGCTGTGCCTGGTGCCGGCCGAGGACGGCGACGTGGTGACCACGCAGGAAGGGCACGGCCATGGTGAACTCGCGGTCTGAGCGGGTGGGTTACGACCTCGCGGTGATCGGCGCGGGGCCTGCGGGCCTGGCGGCGGCGGACGCCGCGGCCGGCCTGGGGCTGCGGGTGGCGCTGGTGGACGCGGGGTCGCGGCTCGGCGGGCAGTACTACCGGCATCCCGCGCCGGAGCTCGGGGCGGCGCGGCCGGATCGGCTGCACCACGGCTGGCGGACCTTCGAGTGGCTGCGCGAGCGGCTGGCGGCGGCCCCGCTGGTGGATTACCTGCCCGGGCACCACGTGTGGGCCGCCGAGCGGGGTGCGGACGGGTGGACGCTGCAGGCGACGCGCGGGCCGGAGGGCGGCGACCGGGTCGCCGTCGAGGCCCGGGCCGTGCTGCTGGCGACCGGTGCGTACGAGCGTCAACTGCCGTTCCCCGGTTGGACGTTGCCCGGCGTGGTGAGCGCCGGCGGGGCGCAGGCGATGCTGAAGTCCGGGCTGGTGCTGCCGGGGCGGCGGATCGTGGTGGCGGGCAGCGGTCCGCTGCTGCTGGCGGCCGCGTCCTCGCTGACGGCCGCCGGGGCGCGGGTTCCGGCGATCGTCGAGGCGACGGGGTACCTCGGGTACGCCCGCGGGCTTCCGGTGCTGGCGGGCAACCCCGGCAAGCTGGCGGAGGGCGCCGACCACGCGCGGCGGCTGCTGCGGCACGGGGTACGGTTGCGGCTCCGGTCCGCGGTCGTCGAGGCGCACGGCAGCGACCGGGTCACCGGCGTCACCGTGGCCCGGCTGGACGCCCGGTGGAAGCCGGTGCCCGGCACCGAGCGGCGGATCGCGTGCGACGCGCTCGCCGTCGGGCACGGACTCGTCCCGCAGATCGACCTGGCCGTCGAACTCGGCGCGGACACCGTCACCACCGCCGACGGCACCGCCGCGCTGCGGGTGGACGCCCAGCAGCGCACCACCGTGCCCGGACTGTGGGCGGCGGGGGAGACCTGCGGCGTCGGCGGGGCCGACCTGGCGCTCGCCGAGGGCGTGCTCGCCGCCTACTCGGTGGCGCAACGACCGGCTCCGGCCAAGGAGTTGGCGGCGCGCCGGCGGCGGCGGGCGTTCGCCGCGCTGATGGCGGCCGCGCACGCGCCCGGGCCGGACTGGACGGGCTGGGTGACCGACGACACCGACGTCTGCCGGTGCGAGGAAGTCCCGGCGCGGGCCGTCCGGGAGGCCGTCACCGAACTCGGCGCGGCCGACGCGCGCACCGTCAAGCTGCTGACCCGGGCCGGCATGGGCTGGTGCCAGGGCCGGATGTGCGGGCCCGCCGTGGCCTGCCTGTCCGGCGGCCCGCTCGGGCGGCCCGACAGCCGACCGCTGTCCTGTCCCGTTCCGCTGGCCCAACTGGCCGAGCAGGACGGGTCGTCGGAACTCTCCGAGTAGAGCGTCGGCGAGGGCCTTGCGTCCTCGTCGAGGATTTGTAAAATGTCACACATCATATCGAGGGAGACCCCCGTGACTCGCACCGCCCACGACCCCGCCCGCCCCTGGCGCGGAATCATGGTCGCCACCACCCTGCCGTTCCGCGCGGACGGCGGCGTGGACTACGACGCCTACGCCGAGCACGTCAGCTGGCTGATCGACAACGGCTGCGACGGCGTCGTCCCCAACGGCTCGCTCGGCGAGTACCAGACCCTCACCGCCGAGGAGCGCGCCAAGGTCGTCACCACCGCCGTCGAGGCGGCCGGCGACGGCTCGCGCGTGATGCCCGGCGTCGCCGCCTACGGCAGCGCCGAATCCCGCCGCTGGGCCGAGCAGGCCGGCGAGGCCGGGGCCGGCTCCGTGCTGCTGCTCCCGCCGAACGCGTACCGCGCCGACCACGACGCCGTCCGCGCCCACTACGCCGAGGTCGCCGCCGCCGGCGTGCCGATCGTCGCCTACAACAACCCGATCGACACCAAGGTCGACCTGGTCCCCGCGCTGCTCGCCGACCTGCACGCGGCCGGGCACATCGTCGCCGTCAAGGAGTTCACCGGCGACGTCCGCCGCGCCTACGAGATCGCCGAGCTCGCCCCCGAGCTCGACCTGCTGATCGGCGCCGACGACGTCCTGCTGGAGCTCGCCGTCGCCGGCGCGGTCGGCTGGATCGCCGGCTACCCCAACGCGCTGCCCGCCACCTGCTCCGAGCTGTACCACGCCGCCGTCGCCGGCGACCTGGCCACCGCGCTGCCGCTCTACAAGTCGCTGCACTCGCTGCTGCGCTGGGACTCCAAGACCGAGTTCGTCCAGGCCATCAAGCTCTCCATGGACCTGGCCGGCCGCAACGGCGGACCCACCCGCGCCCCGCGGCTGCCGCTGCGCCCCGAGATCGAGGGCGCCGTGCGCGCCGCGACCGAGAAGGCGCTCGCCGAGGGCCACAAGTAGGCCCTCTCTTCCGGATCTTGCCGGGCGCGCGACGCCGGATCATCCCGCCTGAACGCACCGGCAAACCATCCAAGTACACCCAGTACGAGGACGGTTCGCCGCCACGCCCAGCCGGGCGCCCGACGCCGCGCGCCTGTCCGACAAGATCCAAAAGAGAGGGCCTGGGCCCGTCGTCCAAGCACCGGTCCGGACCGGCGACCTCGGGGGCGCACGGTCCGGGCCGGACCACCAGCCGTCAGGAGAGAACACCGCGATGCGGACCCGCCACGTCTTCCACGCCGTCGACTCGCACACCGAAGGCATGCCCACCCGCGTCATCACCGGCGGCTTCGGCACCATTCCGGGCGCCACGATGGCCGAGCGGCGCACCCACTTCCAGCAGCACCTGGACCACTTCCGCACGCTGCTGATGTACGAACCGCGCGGCCACTCCGCGATGAGCGGCGCGATCCTGCAGCCGCCGACCCGGCCGGATGCCGACTTCGGAGTGCTGTACATCGAGGTCTCCGGCCTGCTGCCGATGTGCGGGCACGGCACGATCGGGGTCGCGACCGTGCTGGTCGAGACCGGGATGGTGCCGGTGGTCGAGCCGGTCACCACGGTGCGGCTGGACACCCCCGCGGGCCTGGTGGTCGCGGAGGTCGCGGTGCGGGACGGGGCCGCGGTGGGCGTCACCATCCGCAACGTGCCGTCGTTCTCCGCCGCGCTGGAGCGCAAGATCGACGTGCCCGGGTACGGGACGGTGACGTACGACCTCGCGTACGGCGGCAACTACTACGCGATCCTGCCGCTGGAGCAGTTCGGGCTGCCGTTCGAACGGGAGCGGAAGGACGAGATCCTGGCGGCCGGGCTCGCCATGATGGACGCGATCAACGCCTCGCCGGAGCAGCGGCCCGTGCACCCGGAGAACCCGTCGATCCACGGCTGCCACCACGTCCAGCTGCTCGCGCCCGGCTCGGACGCGACGCACTCGCGGCACGCGATGGCGATCCACCCCGGGTGGTTCGACCGTTCGCCGTGCGGGACGGGGACCTCGGCGCGGATGGCGCAGCTGCACGCGCGGGGCGAGTTGGCGATCGGGGCGGACTTCCGCAACGACTCCTTCCTGGGGACGACGTTCATCGGGCGGCTGGTGGAGGAGACCACGGTGGCGGGCCTGCCTGCCGTCGTTCCGACCGTCACCGGGCGGGCCTGGGTGACGGGGACGGCGCAGTACTTCCTCGACCCGACGGACCCCTTCCCGGCGGGGTTCCTGCTGTAGCGCACGCGTGGGGTAGTGGGGGAATGGGGGAGTGAGCAGGCGGGTGGGACCGGGGTACGGGCGGCGGCGCGGGTTCGTGGCGTGCGGCTCGGCGGAGTCGGGCGTGGCGTCCGTCCTCCGTGCCCCGATTCGACCCGCCTGCTCGTTCGGCTGTACCGGCGGTTCTTCTAGTGAGAGGTTTTCTGATCGTGAGCACCATCGACTCGTACAACCCGGCTTCGCCCGAGGATCTCGTCGTCTCGGCAACAGCCGTGGGGGCCAAGGGAGTTGAGGAGGCGATCGCGCGGGCGCGGGTCGCACAGCGGGAGTGGTGGGCGCTCGGCGCGGCCGGGCGGTCGGCTGCGCTCGGGCGGGCCGCGGCGGCCGTGGAGGCGGCGGCCGAGGAGCTCGTCGCGCTGACGGTGCGCGAGGTCGGCAAGCCGCTCGCGGAGGCGCGCGGCGAGGTGGCGCGGACGGTCGCGATCTGGCGGTACTACGCGCAGGCGCCGTTCGCCGCGTCGGGCGAGGTGCACGAGCCGGCCGCCGGGCAGGGCCTGCTGCTGACGCGTCGCCGGCCGTACGGCGTCGCCGGCCTGGTGACGCCGTGGAACTTCCCGCTGGCGATCCCGACCTGGAAGGCCGCGCCCGCGCTGGCCGTCGGCAACACCGTGGTGCTCAAGCCCGCCCCCGAGGCGACGGCGTGCGCGCTGCGGCTCGCCGAGCTGGCCGGGCTGCCGGACGGGGTGCTGACGGTCGTCCCGGGCGGCGGCGAGGAAGGGGCCGCGCTGGTCGGCGGCGTCGACGTCGTCTCGTTCACCGGCTCGACGGCCGTCGGCCGGCTGGTGGTCGCGGCGGCGGCCGAGCGGGGCATTCCCGTGCAGGCGGAGATGGGCGGGCTGAACGCGGCCCTGGTGCTGCCGGACGCCGACATCGCGCAGGCGGCCGCGCACCTGGCGTCGGCGATCGCCGGATACGCGGGGCAGAAGTGCACGGCGACCAGCCGGGTGATCGCCGTGGGCGACGCCTACGAACCGCTGGCGGAGGCGCTGGCGAAGGCCCTCGGACAGATCCGGGCGGTCGACCCGGCGGGCGCGGGCGCGGTGTGCGGGCCGGTGATCAACCGGCAGGCGCTGGAGCGGCTGACCGACGCCGTCGACAGCGCGAAGGCCGCCGGCGCGACCGTGCTGGCGGGCGGGACGCGGGCCGACGACCTCGCGGGCTGGTACCTGGAGCCGACGCTGCTGGAAGGCGTGCCGGGCGAACACCCGCTGGCGAGCGAGGAGTTCTTCGGGCCGGTGGCGGTGCTGATCGGCGCGGCCGACCTGGACGAGGCGATCGCGCTGGCCAACGGGACGCGGCACAGCCTGTCGACGTCCGTGCACTCGCGGAGCCTGGACGTCGCGCTGGCGGCGGCGGACCGGCTGGACGCGGGCATGATCCGGATCAACGCGCCGAGCAGCGGCGTGGACTTCCACCTGCCGTTCGGCGGGGCGAAGGCCGCGTCGTACGGGGCGCGGGAGCAGGGACAGGCGGTGCTGGACTTCTACACGGCCTCGCGGACGGTGAGCGTGCTGCCGGCCGAGGAGTACTGACAGCCGCGCCGTCGGCCGGGGCGCGGGTCCGTCGCCCGCGCCCCGGTGCGGGCCCGTCGCCCGCGCCCCCGACGGCGCCCGTTCCTTGTCCAGTTCCGTTGTCACGTCTTGTCACGCCTTGTCACGTCAGGGAGTTGCCGATGAACATCACCACCACCGACTACCACACCGCCGGTGAGCCGTTCCGGATCGTCACCGGGGGGCTGCCGCCCGTGCCCGGCGACTCGGTCGCCGAGCGGCGGGCGATCGTCATCGGGGCGGGCGGCGAGGCGACGGCGCCGCGGCGCAGCGCGCTGGACGACGTGCGGCGCCTGCTGACCCGGGAGCCGCGCGGGCACGCCGGGATGTACGGCGGGTTCGTCGTCCCGGCGGACGACAGCGAGGCGCACTTCGGGGTGCTGTTCTGGCACAAGGACGGGTACTCGACGGCGTGCGGGCACGGGACGATGGCGCTCGGCGCGTGGGCCGTGGACACCGGGCGGGTGCCGGCCCCGGAGGACGGGACGGCGCTGGTGCGGATCGACGTGCCGTCGGGCCGGGTGAGCGCGACGGTGCACCGGCGGGAGGGCCGGACGACCGCGGTGACGTTCCGCAACGTGCCGACCCGGGTGCTGGCGCGGAAGGTCGAACTGGCCGTCTCCGGAACGACGGTGGCGGTCGACCTCGCGGACTCCGGCGCGGTCTACGCCTCGCTGCCGGCCGCCGCGCTGGGCCTGGCCGTCGTCCCCGACCAGTTGACCGCGCTGACCGCCGCCGGGCGGGAGATCCGGGCCGCGCTGGAGGGCCACCCCGTGCTGGCGGAGCACCGGGACGGCGTCTACGGCGTCATCCTGTACGACGAGCTGCCCGACACGCCGTCGGGGCCGTACCAGCGCAATGTGACGGTCTTCGCGGACGGGCAGATCGACCGCTCGCCGTGCGGGTCCGGCACCTCCGCGCGGCTGGCGCTGCTCGCCGACGAGGGGGCGCTGTGGCCGGAGCAGATCCTGCGGCACGACTCGATCATCGGGACGGTGTTCACCGGCCGGGTCCGCGGCCAGGAGGCGGGCGGCGTGGTCACCGAGGTCACGGGCACCGCGCACCGCACCGGCGAGCACCAGTTCGTGCTGGACGGCGACGACTCGCTGGGAGCGGGGTTCCTGCTGTGAGGCCGACGCTGGAGTTGACGATCGACCACCCGGCGGCCGTCGAGGCCCTGGAGCGGGTGCTGCTGGCCGGGCTCGACGTGGAGAGCTGCCCGCAGCGGTCGGTGGTGCCGGTGCCCGCCGGGGAACTGCTGCTGATGCCCGCCGCGGCGGGCGGGTTCGCGGGCGTGAAGATCGCCGGGGTGGCGCCCGCCAACCCGGCGGCCGGGCTGCCCCGGATCACCGGCAGCTACCTGCTGCTGGACGGCCCGACCCTGCAGCCGCTGGCCCTGCTGGACGGCGCGGCGCTCACCGCGCTGCGCACGCCCGCCGTCACGGCGCTGGCGCTGCGCGCGCTGGCGCGCCCGGACGCCGCGCACCTGGTGGTGTTCGGCGCGGGACCGCAGGCGTTCGGACACGTGGACGCGCTGCGTGCGGTGCTGCCGCTGGAACGGGTGACGGTGGTGGCGCGCCGGGCCGACGCGGCCGAGGAACTGGTGCTCTACGCCCGCGAGTCGGGCCTGGAGGCGGTGGCCGGCGGGCCGGAGGCGGTGGCGGAGGCGGACGTGGTGGTGTGCTGCACCACGGCGCGCACCCCGCTGTTCGACGGCCGACTGGTGCCGGACGGCGCGGTGGTCGCGGCGGTCGGCTCGCACGAGCCGGACGCGCGCGAGGTGGACGCCGAACTGGTGGGCCGCGCGGACCTGTTCGTGGAGGCGCGGGCGGTGGCCCGGCGGGAGGCCGGGGACCTTCTGATGGCCGGGGCGGCCGAGGAGCGGATGAATAATCTGTCAGAACTGGTGACCGGAACGGCCGTTGTCCGTCATGATCGGCCGAGGTTCTTCAAGAGCGTCGGCATGGCCTGGCAGGATCTGGCGGTGGCGGCGGCGCAGTACGACCGCGCGGGGTCCGACGGAAGCTGATCCGACGGAGACGGGTTCGGCGGAAGCCGATCCGACGGAAACGGATCAAGGCGTTCACTCTCCGCAACGTGACATTGTACAATGGGGATCTGTTGAAACCCCGGAGGAACGCCATGTCCGACCTGAAGCCCCGCAACCTCATCTCCGTCCAGGAGCGGCTGCGCGACCAGGTCGCCCACGCCCTGCGCGCCGCACTGATCTCCGGCGAGCTGCGCCCGGGCGTGGTGTACTCCGCGCCCGCGCTGGCCGCCGACTTCGGGGTCTCCGCCACCCCCGTCCGGGAGGCGATGCTCGACCTGGCCCGCGAGGGCCTGGTCGAGGCCGTCCGCAACAAGGGCTTCCGGGTCACCGAGCTCAGCGAGCGCGACCTCGACGAGTACACCGAGATCCGCGCGCTGATCGAGGTCCCGACGGTCGGCCGGGTCGCCGGCGTCGCCACCGCCGAACAGCTGGAGGCGCTGCGCCCGCAGGCCCAGGCGATCGTCGCGGCCGCCCGCAAGCACGACCTGATCGGCTACCTGGAGGCCGACCGGCAGTTCCACCTCGACCTGCTGGCCCTGGCCGGCAACACCCGCCTGGTCGAGACCGTCGGCGACCTGCGCAAGCGCTCCCGCCTGTACGGCCTCAACCGGCTCGACCAGCGAGGCGAGCTGGTCTCCTCGGCGGAGGAACACCTCGAACTGCTGGACGTGCTGCTCACCGGCGACGCCAAGGCCGCCGAGGAGTGCATGACCCGGCACCTCGGCCACGTCCGCCACCTGTGGGCGCAGGGCGAGCAGGGCTCGGTCGGGCGCTGACGGTCGGGCGGTTTGGCGGTTGGGTGCTGACGGTCGGGCGGTTGGGTGCTGACGGTCGCGGGCGGTCAGGTGGTGGGGCGGCGGGGCGTGCGGCTGCGGGAGGAGTGGCCGAGCTCCGGGCCCAGGCCGAAGTAGTGGCGGAAGTTGTAGACCAGCGGGCTCCACGCCGCCGGTTCGACGTAGTCGGTGCCGGCGACGGTGATCGACTCGGCCGCGTGCACCCGCAGGACGTGCGCCTCGGCGACGAGGAACTCGCCGGTGGCGTCGGCGCGCAGATCCGCGACCCGGGCCTCCAACTGGAGCGGGCACTCGGCAACCCGGGGCGGCGCGACCAGCTCGGCGGGCTGCGCCGTCAGGCCCGCGTGGGCGAACTTGTCGCGGACGAAGTGCGCCGCGTCCGGCCGACCGGTGGTGTCGCCGAGCCGCTCCACCTGTCGCCACAGCTGCGGGCCGGGGACGTTGATCACCAGCTCGGGGCGGGCGGCGAGGTTGTGGGAGGTCCGGCCGTCCGGGCCGAGACCCAGGACGACGGTGCGGTCCAGCGCCCAGGCGGAGGAGATCGGCGCGAGGTTGACCGCGCCGGCGGCGTCGACCGTGCTCAGCAGGACGACCGGCGTGCCGAAGTAGAGGATGTGCGGCTCTATCGCGCGGTGCGGAGCGGCGGTGTGGTGCGGCGAGGCGGTGTGGTGCGGAGCGGCGGTGTGGTGCG
>NZ_LISX01000002.1:160073-160628 GCF_001905465.1 Kitasatospora sp. CB01950 | reverse complement strand
CTCGCCGGGCCCGCCGCGGCCGAACTCGTCGAAGCGCTCGCCCAGTTCGGCGGCGTGGCGGGGGCCGGGGTCGTCGCGGGCTCGCTGCGCGGCGTACGGCGGGGTGGCGAGCTGGCCCGTGCCCGGACCTGCTACGACCACCTGGCGGGGGCGCTGGGCGTCACCGTCACCGAGGCGATGACGGCTCGGGGCCTGCTGGACGACCGGCACGGGCTCGCCCTCACCGCCGCCGGCGCGCACTGGCTGGCGGCCGTGGGCGTCACCGTCGGCCCCGGCCGACGCGCCGCCGTCCGGGCCTGCCTGGACTTCACCGAACGCCGCCCCCACCTGGCCGGCGCGGTCGGCGCCGCGCTTTGCGCGCACGCGCTGGCGGAAGGGTGGGTCGAGCGACGGCCGGACAGCCGGGCGGTGCGGGTGACGGCGGCGGGGGAGCGGGCGTTGGGGGAACTGCTGGGCGTGCGGTGGGGAGGGGCCGCGAGCTGACTTGACGGTGGGCCCGCGACGCTGCGTGAGTGCGGTTGCCGGGGCGGTGCCGGTTGTCGGGGCGGGGGAGAG
>NZ_LISX01000002.1:159807-159981 GCF_001905465.1 Kitasatospora sp. CB01950 | reverse complement strand
GGGCGGTCGGGCGGTGCCGGGGCGGTACCGGTTGCTGGGGTAGGAGAGAGCTTCGGCGGGTGGTCGGTTGCGGGGTCCTACGGGGCCTGCGGGCGGCGGGTGATGCGCGGCGCGGACGCAGGTGCAGGCACAGGGGCGGCCGGACGCAGCGTGGGTGGTCGGGCGGGGCCGGGG
>NZ_LISX01000002.1:66712-159762 GCF_001905465.1 Kitasatospora sp. CB01950 | reverse complement strand
TGGGCGGGGGGCGAACGCCGGGCCGTGGCCCGGGCGTTCGGCGAGTGGCTGGCGGGTCAGCCCCCGTGGGGACGCCGAGCCCGGCGCGGGGGGTCCGGGCGGGGCCGGGGCGGCGTCGGTTGTCGGGGCGGGGAGAGTTTCAGGGGGTGGTCGGTCGCGTGGGTCCTACGGGGCCTGTGGGCGGTGGGGCATGTGCGGCCGGACGCAGCGTGGGCGGTCGGGCGGGGTCGGGGCGGCGTCGGTTGTCGGGGCGGGGGAGAGTGTCGGGGGGTGGTCGGTCGTGTGGGTCCTACGGGGCCTGTGGGCGGTGGGGCATGTGCGGCGCGGACGTAGGTGCGTGGGCGGTCGGGCGGGGCCGGGGTGGCGTCGGCTGTCGGGTCCGGTGGGCGGGGGGCGAACGCCGGGCCGTGGCCCGGGTGTTCGGCGAGTGGCTGGCGGGTCCGCCCGGGTGGGGACGCCGAAGCCCGGCGCGGCGGTGACGGGTGGGCCGTCGGGGCCGCGCCGGGGGGCGGGTCAGCGGGGGGTGAGGCGGCCGTCGTGCATCTCCAGGGTGCGGTCGGTGCGGGTCAGCAGGTCGCGGTCGTGGGTGACCATGACGGTGGCGGTGTTGTGGGTGCGGGTGATGTCGGCGAGGAGCTCGACGACCTGGGCGCCGCGTTCGTGGTCGAGGGCCGAGGTGGGCTCGTCGACGAGAAGGACCGATGGGTTGCCGAACAGGGCCCGGGCGATGTTCACGCGCTGGCGTTCGCCGCCGGAGAGCTGGTGGGGGCGGCGGCGCTGCTTGGCGGCGGCGAGGCCGACGGAGTCGAGGAGTTCCTCGGCGCGCCGGCGGGCGCGCTCGGGGCGGCGGCCGCGGACGGATTCGAGGACCAGGAGCTGTTCGACGGCGGTGAGCGAGGCGAGCAGGTTGGACTGCTGGAAGACGATGCCGAGGCGCTCGCGGCGCAGGGTCGTCCGCTCCCGGTCGCTGAGCGTGCCGGCGTCCACGCCGTCGACGAGGACCTGGCCGGAGTCCGGGCGCTGCAGCGTCGCGGCGACCGCCAGCAGGCTGGACTTGCCGGAGCCCGACGGGCCCGCGACGGCGGTGAACTCGCCCGGGGCGACCGTGAGTTCGACGTTGTCGAGGGCGACCAGGCGGCTCTCGCCGTCGGGGTAGGTGAGGGTGACGCCGCGCAGCGCGAGGCCGGTGCGGACGGCGGTGGTGGTGGTCATGGCGCGGGCCTTTCGGTGGTCGGGGGCGGCGGTCAGCGGTTGGCGCCGAGGGCGGCGAGCGGGTCGACGGCGGTGATCCGGCGGACCGCGAGGGCCGCGCCCGCCAGGCCGAGCAGCACCATCGCGGCGACCGGCACCGCGATCGTCGACACGCTCACGTCGAACGGCACCGCCGCCGAGGCGAACGCCCCGCCGATCGCGCCGATCGCCCCGCCGAGCAGCGCGCCCGCCAGCAGCACGGCCGCGGCCTGGGCGAGCGCGTCGCGCACCAGGTAGCCGCTGGACGCGCCGACCGCCTTGAGGACCGCGATGTCGGGCCGGCGCTGCACCGTCCACACCGTGAAGAACGCGCCCACCACGAGGGCGCTGACCGCGAACAGGAAGCCCTGGATCAGCTGCAGGCTGCCCTGCTCGGCCGCGTACCCGTTGATGCCCGACAGTGCGTCGCCCCGGGAGACGGCCTTCAGGTCGGCGGGCAGGTCGTGCGGGGTGCCGCGCACCGCGAGGGCGGTGGGCTGCTTCTGGCCGGAGACCTGCTGCCAGGTGTCGACGGTCGTCCACACGCTCGGCGCGTGCGACAGGGAACGCTCGGCGGTGACCGCGCTGACCGTCAACTTCTGCGAGCCGAGGGTGACTTGGGAGCCGGGGGAGAGGTGGTGCGCGGAGGCCGTGTCGGCGCCCACGGCGACCTCGCCGTCCTTCGGGGCCGCGCCCGCCGACAGCGGGGGCAGCAGCGCCGCGTCGGTGCCCAGCACGCTCACCGAGGCCGCGCCGTCCGGCGCCGTGAGCCGCGTCATCGCCACGCCCAGCGGGTGGACGGCGGTGGTGCCCGGGGCCGCGGCGACCCGCTCCTGCTGGGCGGTCGTCACCGTGCTGGACGCGAACGACACCTCCGCGTCCGCGCCCGCCGGCGCGCCGAACACCACGCCGTCCGCCGGGAGCTCGGCGACCGTCGAGGACGCGGCCGAGGCCAGCCCGCCGGTCAGGCCGTACAGGAACACCACCAGAGTTGTGATCATGGTGACCACCGCACCCATCAGGGCGAAGCGCCCACGGGCGAAACGGATGTCACGCAAGGCGACGAACACGGGAAACCTTCCGACGGACAGCGGACGAGACCACTCAACCCTCGCGGTTTTCGACCGCCCTGCCATCAGGGAGACGGCGGACTTCGCACCGTCCGAGGGGTGCAGCCGAAAATCCATCGAACGGTTGATGCCGCGCCGCGCCGACCGGCCGCCCCCGCCCCGTACCCTCGGACAGCGTGCCCCGTACCGAACCGCCCCCACCCGCCGTAGAACCGCACCGCTCGGCCGTCGGGCCGACGCCCGCCCTGCGCCTGGCCAACCTCGCCGTGCACGGCCTGTTCTTCACCCTGCTCGCGGTACTGCTGGTCCGCGCCGCCGCCGACGGCGCACTCGACGCGGCGGGCTGGGCCTTCGCCGGGGCACTCGCGGCCGTGTACGCCGCCGGCGGAGTGCTGCGCCAGGTGCGCGAATCGCGGGTGGTGGGCAGCGCCTGGCTGCTGGCGGTCGCCCTGCTGTGGATCGAACTCACCCTGCACCACCCCGAGTTCAGCTACCTCGCGTTCCCGCTGTACTTCGTCTGCCTGCACGCCCTGCCGCCGCGCTGGGCGCTGACCGCCGTCGCCGGGCTGACCGCCGCCGTGATCGCCGCCCAGGCCACCACCCCCGGCGGCCTCACCACCGCCAAGGTCCTCGGCCCGCTCGCCGGCGTCGTCGTCGCGCTGCTCACCGCCTACGGCTACGCCGCGCTCTACCGGGAGAGCCGGGCCCGCCAGCAACTCATCGACGACCTGGTCCGCACCCGCGACGAACTCGCCGCCAGCCAGCGCGAAGCCGGCCGCCTCGCCGAACGCCAACGCCTCGCCCGGGAGATCCACGACACCCTCGCCCAGGGCCTGTCCGGGATCGTCCTGATGGCCCGCGAAGCCGCCGCCGCGCTGCCGGACTCCCCGACACCCGCCGCCGCACCGCTGCTGCGCGACATCGAACGGACCGCCTCCGCCAACCTCGCCGAGGCCCGCCGCTTCGTCCACGCCCTCACCCCGCCCGCGCTCGACGACACCACCCTCGCCGACGCGCTGCGCCGCCTCGCCGACGGCGCCGGCGCCGCCTTCCACCTCGACGGCGAGCCCTACCCGCTGCCCGTCGAGGCCGAGGTCGCGCTGCTGCGCCTCACCCAGGAAGCCCTCGCCAACGCCGTCCGGCACGCCGCCGCCCAGCACATCGCCGTCACCCTCGGCTACCTCGACGACACCGTCACCCTCGACGTCTACGACGACGGCACCGGCTTCGACCCGGCCGACGCACCCGCCCCCGGCTCCTTCGGCCTGCACGGCATGCACGAACGCATCGCCGCGCTCGGCGGCACCCTCACCGTCGAATCCGCCCCCGGCGAAGGCACCGCCGTCGCCGCCACCCTGCCGCTGCGCGCCATCGACCCGCCCGCGTCGCCCGCCGAGGAGCCGAAGGCCCCTCCGGCGCGGCCCGGCGGCGGCACCGCGCTGCGCCTGCGACTCGCGGGGGTGCTGCGGTGATCCGGGTGCTGGTGGTGGACGACCACCCCGTGGTGCGGCGCGGCCTGCGCGCCATGGTCGACGACCTGCCGGACGTCACCGCCGTCGGCGAGGCCGCGGACGGGGCCGCCGCGCTCGACCTGCTCGCCGCGCTGCCCGCCGAGCAGCGCCCGCACGTGGTCCTGATGGACCTGCAGATGGGCGCCGGCATGCACGGCGTCGAGGCGACCCGCCGGGTCACCGCGCTGCCCGACCCGCCCGCCGTGCTCATCCTCACCACCTACTCCACCGACGCCGACATCCTCGCCGCCGTCGAGGCCGGCGCCACCGGCTACCTGCTCAAGGACGCCCCGCCCGAGGACCTCGCCGCCGCCATCCACGCCACCGCGCGCGGCGAGACCGTCCTCGCCCCGCCCGTCGCCGCCCGGCTGCTCGGCCGCGTCCGGGCCGGCCGCCCCACGCTGTCCCCGCGGGAGGCCGAGATCCTCCAACTCCTCGCCGAGGGGCTGCCCAACCGGCAGATCTCCAAGCGGCTGTTCATCAGCGAGGCGACGGTGAAGACCCACCTGGTGCACATCTACGACAAGCTCGGCGTCGACTCCCGGACGTCGGCCGTCGCGGCGGGCCTGGCGGCGGGGCTGATCCGGTCCGTGGGCTGATCCGGGCCGCTGCGCGAATTCTGGACCGAGTATGGTTTTGCACTCGGTCCAGCGTAGGGTGATCGGATGGTCGGACTGCGGGAAATGAAGAAGGAACGGACCGGGCGGCGGATCGCCGAGCAGGCGCTGCGCCTGTTCGACGAGCGCGGCTTCGAGGACGTGACGATGGGCGAGATCGCCCGGGCCGCCGAAGTGGCCCGGGCGACGCTGTTCGCCTACTACCCCACCAAGGAGGCGCTGGTCCTCGACGGCGTCGCCGGCGACGACCTGGCCGCCGCAGTGGCCGGACGCGCCGACGGACAGAACGCGCTCGCCGCGCTGCGCGCGCACCACCGCGCCCTGGCGGCCGGTCCGGTCGCCGCCGCCGACCTGCCGGCGCTGCTCACCCGGGTCCGGGTGATCCAGGCCAGCCCTGCGCTGCGGGCCGCCGCCGACAGCCTCCGCTACCGGCAGCGCCGGGCCCTCGCCGACGTCCTGGCCGAGGAACACGGCGAAGCGGCGGGCACGCTGATGGCCGCCCAGATCGCCGCCTCGCTGGCCGTCCTGCAGGAACGCCACTTCGCCCGCCTGGTCGGCGGAGACCCGGACGGGCGGGCGGGCCGCGCTCTGGAGCAGGAGGTCGAACTCGCCTTCGACCTGCTGGAACGGGGCTCCGCGCAGGCCGAGGGACGATGAGCACGCGCACGCTCGGCATCACCTACGACACCGGCACGTTCGGCGGTGAGCGGCTCACCCGGCGGCACTTCGATCCGGCCCAGGTGCGTCGCGAACTCGCGGTGATCGCCGAGGAGTTGCACTGCCGGGCGGTGCGGATCACCGGCGGCGACCCCGAACGGCTGGACGTGGCAGCACAGGCGGCGAGCGAGATCGGGCTGGAGGTGTGGTACTCGCCGTTCCCCGCGGACCTGCCGCCCGCTCGACTGCTGCCGTACTTCGCGGACTGCGCGCGGCGGGCTGAGACGCTGAGGGCGGAGGCGCTGCGGCGGGACGGCGCAAGCGGGTGTTCGAGGCGATGGCGAAGGCCTACCTGAACGCGGCGACGTAGCGCTGCGTCGAGTACGAGATCAGCGAACTCGGCCGCAGCCTGGCCCCGCTCTTCGCGCACCTCGCGCAGTGGGCGGCGAGCAACCTCGACGAGGTGGAACGGGCGCGGCGCGCGTACGACGTGCAGAACCCCTGACCTGGTGGGGTCACGGCCGTTGCGGGGGCGGCGGGTTGGGGGGTTGCCGGGCTGCGCGAGAATCGGCGGCATGGTGAGTGTCGGGTCGGTGGTGTTGGGCGCTTCGGATGTGGCGCGGGCGGCGGCGTTCTGGGAGGGGGCCCTCGGGTACCTGCCCCGGGAGGCGGGGACGGAGAGCTGGGTGGTGCTGGTGCCCGGCGAAGGGGGCGGGGGCGTGCAGATCGCGCTCGGGCTGAGCGAGTCGCCGGTGCAGGAGCACCCGCGGGTTCACCTGGACCTGTACGCGGCCGATGCAGCGGAGCAGGCCGCCGAGGTCGAACGGCTGGTGGCCCTCGGCGCGCAGCGCGTCGACTGGGACAGCTACCCGCAGGACCCGGACTTCGTGGTGCTCGCCGACACCGAGGGGAACCGCTTCTGCGTGATCGACACCAGCCGCGCCTGACCCGCCGAGCCACGGGAAAACCGCTGGTCGGGAGGGTGCCTCGGCTGGCAGGCTGCGGCGCATGGAGTCTCTGCGTGTGATGGCGATGCGTCAGGTCGTCGGGCAGCTGCGCTACGAGCAACTGCCCATGGTGGCAGCCGAGTTGCTGGCCGAAGGCGACGACTCGCCGGCGCTGCGGGAGTTGGCCGGGTGCAACGGCCGGGAGCCGCGCGACGAGCTGGAGCAGCTGTGGGGGCAGGCGCTCGACGAGCTCGGCGTGCAGCGGCCCGGGCAGGAGGAGGCCCAGCGGTGGGCGCTGCGCGACCTCGCCGGCCGTCTGTACTCCGGTGAGCTCGACTCGTTGGCCGAAGCGGTGGCGACGGTCGGCGGACTGGAGTACGCGGAGGGCGAACGGGAGTCGGCGTTCTGCCGGAGCGTCATGGAGGGTTGCTGCGAGGGGTGCGTCGCGGACGGGAACCCCGAGGTGCTCGCCGAGTGGGAGGCGAGGGTGCGGGCCGCCGCGGCGGCGCTCGTGGCCGAGGGGCGCCGTGTCGGCGAGTGAAGTGTCCATGGGCGGAGCGGCGTTGAAGCCGCGGTGCGAGCCAGTGCCTCGGGTGCTGGGTGCTGGGTGCTGGGTGCGTTCGGGTGGGGAGGCGGGGGAGCGGTGAGCGGGACGGTGGACGTGCAGCGCGTGCGAGAGGTGGCGCTGCGGTATCGGGCGGAAGAGCTGAGCACCGACGAACTGCCCATGGCAGCAGCCGAGTTGGTGGCCGAAGGGTGCGACTCACCGACGTTGTGCGACCTGGCGGGGCGGGGCGGGGGCGGCGGGAGTCGGCGTTCGAGCTGGAGGCGCTGCTGCGGCAGGTGGTGGACGAGTTCGGGCTGAGCCGGCCCGAACAGGCCGACGGGGAACGGTGGTTGCTGCGGAGCCTCGCGGGCCGGGCGGTGGCGGGGAGGATGACGCCGCTGGAGTTCGCCAGGGCGGTGACCGAGCGCGAGCTACGTGGCGTGGGCGAGGACGAGAAGGCGCTGGCCAGGCTGCTCAACCAGTACTGCTGGTGCTGCGGCGGACGGTGGACGCCGGCGGAGTTCGTCGTCCGGGAGGCGGACGTCCGGGCGGCCGCCGCGCGGGTGTCCGCCCCTGTCGCGGGGCCCGGGGGCGCCGCGACAGGGGCGGGGCGTCAGGCGAACTGTCCGGGGACGTAGTCGCCCGCCGGCTGGCGGATGATCACGTTGACCCGGTTGTAGGTGTTGATCAGCGCGATCAGGCCGACCAGGGCGATCAGCTGCTCCTCGTCGAAGTGCTTGGCGGCCTCCGCCCAGGCCTCGTCACCGACCCCGCCCGCCGCGTCGGCGATCCGGGTGCCCTGCTCGGTGAGTTCGAGTGCGGCACGCTCGGCCTCGGTGAAGCAGGTGGCCTCGCGCCAGGCGGCGACCAGGTGCAGGCGCTGGTGGGTCTCGCCGGCGTGCACGGCGTCCTTGGTGTGCATGTCGGTGCAGAAGCCGCAGCCGTTGATCTGGCTGGCGCGGATCTTCACCAGCTCCTGGGTGGCGGCGGGCAGCGCGGACCCGCCGATGGCGGCGCCGGCCGAGTTGATGTGCTTGAGGATCTTCCCGGCGAGCGGGTTGCCGAAGTAGTCGATGCGTGCGTCCACGGTCGGGCTCCTTGTCGTGTGTGCTTCTGCAAGGACTGACCGAACAGGCCCCCCGAATGTGACGACCCTGCAGATGTGACGCCCGTCACGCTACCGGCGGATGCTCTCCCGGCCTCGGAACCGGGGCCGCGCCGACACCGCGCACCCACACCGGGAACGGCGGGAACTCCGGCTCGGGCTCGTCGAGTACCGACCGGTCGGTGACGGTGACGAGGCCCGCCCAGGGGACCAGGCCCGGTTCCTCGTCCCGCAGGTAGCCCTCGACGATCGGGCCGAGGTCGTCGACCGGCAGGTACGCGGCGCCGAACGGCAGGCGGTCGGCGGGCACCGACCCGGTCGAGCAGCGGAGCTGGCCGGCCTGCTCGTCGTGCCACACGTAGAAGGTGGCGACCCCGGAGAAGCCCCGCTCCCGGATGCGCCGCCGGATGCGGTCGGCGGTCTCCTCGAAGGCGGCCGCCACCTCCCGCACGGACAGTGCCCGTCGCTCGGCGTCGTCCGTGCTCAGCCGCCAGGTGTTGGTCCTCCACTCCACCGGCCGGTCGTCCGGCTCCAGCGCCAGTGGTTCGTCCGCCACTTCGGCGATCCAGGTCAGCAGCATCCGGGGAGTGTCCCACGGCCGCCGGACGAGGGAGCGTCGGGGGGATCGGGCGCGGACGTAGGGTGGGGGCGACCGGATCGGCGCGCGTGGAGGCGAGGGAGCGGCATGGCATTCGACTGGGAGGTGCCGCTGATCGCGGCCCCGATGGCGGGCGGGCCGAGCACCCCCGAGCTGGTCGCGGCCGTGAACGGCGCGGGCGGCATCGGCTTCCTCGCCGCCGGGTACCGGACGGTCGACTCGACGCTCGAACAGATCCGCCGCACCCGCGAGCTGACGGACCGCCCGTTCGGGCTGAACCTGTTCGTGCCCGCGCCGCCGTCCGACCCCGGGCCGGTCGCCGCGTACCGTGAGCGGCTGCTCCCCGAGGCCGAGCGGTGGGGCGTCGAGCTGCCCGCCGGCATCCGGCCCGACCGGGACGGCTGGGAGGCCAAGCTGGAGGCCCTGCTGCGCGACCCGGTGCCGTACGTCTCCTACACCTTCGGCCTGCCCGGGCCGGACGAGGCCGCCGCGATCCGGGCCGCCGGGATCCGCCAACTCGGCACCGTCACCGGCCCGGAGGAGGCCCGCGCCGCCACCGCGCTCGGCCTCGACGCCCTGGTCGTCCAGGGCCCGGAGGCGGGCGGCCACCGCGGCACCCACCGCGCCGAGGACGTCCCCGGCACCCTCCCGCTGATCCAACTCCTCGCCACCGTACGGGAAGTGACGCCGCTCCCGCTGATCGCCGCGGGCGGCCTCGGCGACGGACCGGCCGTCGCCGCCGCCCTGCGCGCGGGCGCGATCGCCGCCCAACTCGGCACCGCGTACCTGCGCACCGACGAGTCCGGGGCCTCCGCCGCCCACCGCCGGGCCCTCGTGGAGATCCCCGACACCACCGTCACCCGGGTCTTCACCGGCCGCCCCGCCCGCGCCCTGCGCAACGCCTTCATCGCCCGCCACGACGGCCACGCCCCCGCCGCGTACCCCGAGGTCCACCACCTCACCCAGCCGCTGCGCGCCGCCGCCGCCCGCCACGACGACCCCTCCGGCATGCACCTGTGGGCGGGCACCGCCCACGCCTCGGCCCGCGAGGGCGGCGCGGCGGAGGTCACCCGCGCGCTGTGGGAGGAAGCCCGGCGCGCGTGACCCCCCACGACCCGAAGAACGGAGCCACCATGGCCGAGCGGCCCTTCGTGCTGCTGAGCGTCGCCACCTCGATCGACGGGTACATCGACGACGCCTCGGCAGAGCGGCTGCTGCTGTCGAACGCCGCCGACTTCGACCGGGTGGACCGGGTGCGGGCCGAGTCGGACGCGATCCTGGTCGGCGGGAACACGCTGCGGTCGGACAATCCGCGGCTGCTCGTCAACAGCGAGCAGCGGCGGGCCGCGCGGGTGGCGGCGGGCAGGCCGGCGTACCCGCTGAAGGTGACGGTCACGGCGAACGGCGACCTCCCGCGGGGGCTCAACTTCTGGCACTTCGGCGGCGAGAAGGTCGTCTACACCACCGACGCGGCCGCGTCGAAGCTGCGCGACACCCTGGACGGGCTGGCCGAGGTGGTCGCCACCGGGGAGGCGGTCGACTTCGGCGCGGTGCTCGACGACCTGGCCGGTCGCGGCGTGCGGCGGCTGATGGTGGAGGGCGGGGGGCGGATCCACACGCAGTTCCTGGCGCAGGGCCTCGCCGACGAGATCCAGTTGGCGGTGGCGCCGCTGCTGGTCGGCGAGGCCGGGGCGCCGCGGTTCGTGTACCCGGCGGCGTTCCCGGGCGGCAGCGCGCACCGGATGCTGCTGCTGGGCGTCGAGACGGTCGGCGACGTGGTGCTGCTGCGGTATGCGCCGAAGGGGAGTTGACGGCGCGCGTCAGTCGGTGTCGGTGGCCGCGAGGACGGCGAGGCGGCGGCCGTCGGGAGTGAGGGCGGCGAGCGCGACGTCCCGGGCGATGCGGTCGAACCAGGGGGAGGTGGGGGCGTCGAAGGTGAACCGGCGGTACGCGGCGGCGCGGGACTCGACGGTGTCGCGGCCGACGTCGGCGAGGGCGGTGACGGACTTCCGGGCGGCGAGGCGGCCGTACGCGCCGCGGCTGCCGGAACTGTAGGCGCCACCGGCGGAGGCTGCGGCGAACAGGATGCGCCAGGCCTCGGCGGGCGGGCAGGTGGAGACCGAGAAGGCGGCGGGCCGCACACCGGCCAGGCACTCCAGGCCGAGGGCGTGCAGGGCCCCGGGCACGGACGCGACGGGCAGCGGTTCGGCGAACGCGAACACCCGGGCTCGATCCGGCCGTTGGACTCCTCCGCCCAGCCGGCCACGGCCCGGGCCGGCGCAGCGCCCAGCTCGGGCGTGGTGGTCTCGGCGGCGGCGGGCGGGAGCACCGCGCCGCGACGGGACGTCAGTTGCTTGCCCGGGGCGGGCGCACGGCTCGTGACCTGCGCGCCGAGGCTCGGCAGGTCGGCGAGGATCTCCAGCGGCGAGCGCGTCAGCGGCAGTGGGCCCAGCGGATGGTGGGTGAAGGGGGCGCCGTTGCCCGGGCGAGGAGCCGGGGCAGCGCGGCGACGTTCGTGCTCCGCAGCACCAACTCGTGGACCAGGCAGGCCCGCAGCTCCTGCGAGGCGGGGTCGGCGAAGCGCCCAGCGGATGGTGGGTGAAGGGGGCGCCGTTGCCCGGGCGAGGAGCCGGGGCAGCGCGGCGACGTTCGTGCTCCGCAGCACCAACTCGTGGACCAGGCAGGCCCGCAGCTCCTGCGAGGCGGGGTCGGCGAAGCGCCCAGCGGATGGTGGGCGATGGGGGCGGGCGTCGCCCAGGCGAGGAGCCGGGGCAGCGCGGCGACGTTCGTGCTCCGCAGCACCAACTCGTGGACCAGGCAGGCCCGCAGCTCCTGCGAGGCGGGGTCGGCGAACACCGCGTCGAGGGCCGCGGGCCGCTGACCGGACGCCGGCATCGAGGCGGCGAGGCGCTGCACCCGCCGGTCGGCGGCCGGTGCGGTGGTGAGCAGGCCGAGCGCCCGGCGGACGTGCTCCGCGCCGGGCGTGGTCGTCAGCAGCCGGACCAGGTGGTCGAAGACGCTCCGGTACTGCCACACCTCCCCGGCGCCGCCGGGGCATTCGTCAAGACGTTCGGCGAGGCCGAGGTCGGCGAGGAAGGCGGGGTCGCCCTGCGCGAGCCGTCCTCGGCCACCGCCCGGACGCCGGTGACGCTGTTCAGATCGGGGAGCTGCGCCGGCAGGCGGGCGATGCGGTCGGTCATGGCAGCCGAGCCTGCACAGCACCGCCCACCCGATCATCCGGTTGTCGGGTCAGCGCTCCGACAGCAGCTCGCCCATCCAGGTCTCGATGCCGTCCACCGTGCGCGGCAGCGCGGAGGACATCAGCCGGGCGCCGTCGGCGGTGATGACCAGGTCGTCCTCGATGCGGACGCCGGTGCCGCGCAGCGCGGGCGGCAGGGTGAGGTCGTCGGGCTGCAGGTAGAGGCCGGGTTCGACGGTGAGCACCATGCCCTCCTCCAGGACGCCGTCCAGGTACGTCTCGGCGCGGGCCTTCGCGCAGTCGTGGACGTCCAGGCCGAGCATGTGGCCGCTGGCGCACAGGGTGTAGCGGCGGTACAGGCCGGAGTCCTCGCGCAGCGCCTCCTCGGCGGAGACGGGCAGCACGCCCCACTCGGAGAGGCCCTCGGCGATCACCCGCATTGCCGCGCGGTGGAAGTCGCGGAACGACGCGCCGGGGCGCAGCGTGGCGATGCCGGCGCTCTGGGCGGCGAGGACGAGTTCGTAGACGTCGCGCTGGGCGGAGGAGAAGGTGCCGGACAGCGGGAGGGTGCGGGTGATGTCCGCGGTGTAGAGGGTGTCGGTCTCCACGCCCGCGTCCAGCAGCAGGAGCTGGGTGGGGTCGAGCGGCCCGTCGTTGCGGATCCAGTGCAGCACGCAGGCGTGCGCGCCGGAGGCGACGATGGTCTCGTAGCCGGTGCCGTTGCCCTCGGCGCGGGCACGGGCGTTGAACGCGCCCTCCAGGATGCGCTCGCCGCGGTGGTGGCGCAGCGCGGCGGGCAGGGCGCGGACCACGTCGGCGAAGCCGGCGGCGGTGTGGTCGACGGAGAGCTGCAGCTGCTCGACCTCCCACGGGTCCTTGATCAGACGCAGCTCGCTGAGCGCGGCGGCCAGCTGGCCGTCGCGGACGGTGTGGTCGGCGTGCGGGCGGCCGGTCAGCGCGTCGAGGACGGGGTCGACGTCGGAGAGGACGCGGGTGGGGACGGAGCCGGTGAACAGCTTCGGCAGGTCGTCGAGGTGGGCGGCGCGGAGGCCGGTGAGGTTCGCGGCCTCGGCGAGGTCGGCGCGCCGGCCGACCCAGAGCTCGCCGTAGCGGCGGTCGCGGAAGAACGCGCCGGTGCCGTCGGACCGGTCGGAGCGCGGCCGCAGGTAGAGGACGCCCTCGCCGTCGGGCTCGATCACCAGGACGTGGCCGACCTGCTCCTCGCCGGTCAGTCCGGTGAGGTGGGCGTAGGCGCTGTTCGGGCGGAAACGGTAGTCGCAGTCGTTGCTGCGGACCTTCAACTGCCCGGCGGGAACGAGCAGTCGCTCGCCCGGGAAGGCGGCGGCGATCCGGGCCAGGCGGCCCGCGAGGTACCCGTGGCCGGGGACCCGCAGGTCGGCGGAGAGCGGGGTCGGGGCCCACTGGTCGGACATGTAGGCGGACAGGGCGGGGGTGACGGGGAGGTCGTGGCTGCCGGTGTGCAGCACGGACTGGTCGGCCATCGGGGGCGGGCTCCTTCGCGGGGGCGCGGTCAACAGGCGTGGTGGAAAAATCAGTTGCACTTTCGGGCGGGAGTCAATGACACGTCTCGGTAACGGTCCGACCGCCTCATTGCGCAGTGCAATTTCACATTACTATGTTACGGGTCACACCTCAGAGCGGGCCAGTCCCCGGGCGGCACGGATCCCCGGTTGAGCGGCCCCCAGTACCGGAGTGCACTCATGAACAGGCGTACCCACGCCGCCCTCGCGGCGGTCATCACGGCATCCCTCACCCTCGCCCTCGGCGCGTGCAGCAGCACCTCCAACGACGGCGGCGACAACGGCGGACAGCAGGGGGTGACCACCGCGGGCGACGGCATCATCGGCGGCACCCCGGTCAAGGGCGGCACCCTGACCATCCTGTCCAACCAGGACTTCGACCAGCTCGACCCGGCCCGCAACTGGACCATGCCCGTGATGGACGTCGGCGTGCGGATGCTCTACCGCACCCTGACCACCTTCAAGGCCGCCCCCGGCGCCGAGGGCCTGAAGCTCGAAGCCGACCTGGCCACCGACCTCGGCACCTCCAGCGACGGCGCGAAGACCTGGACCTTCCACCTGAAGGACAACCTCAAGTACGAGGACGGCACCCCGATCACCGCCGACGACATCAAGTACAACGTCGAGCGGTCGTACTCGCCGGAGCTGGCCGGCGGCCCCGACTACGCGGTGCGCTACCTCAACGCCCCGGCCGGCTACCAGGGCCCGCTGAGCGGCGAGCGGCTCGGCAAGGAGGCCATCGAGGTCCCCGACGCCAAGACCATCGTCTTCCACCTCAAGCGCCCGGTCGCCGAGTTCGCCTTCACCACCTCCCTGCCCACCTTCTCGCCGGTGCCCAAGGCGAAGGAGGCCGGCGCCAACTACTCCAACCACCCGGTCTCCTCCGGCCCCTACAAGATCGAGAGCTACGACCGCGGCAAGCGCATGGTGCTGGTCCGCAACACCAACTGGGACCAGGCCACCGACCCGGTCCGCAAGGCCTACCCCGACAAGATCGTCGTCGACCAGACCCTCAAGGGCGGCGGCATCGCCGACCGCCTGATCGCCGACCAGGGCGACGACAAGAACGCCGTCTCCTACGTCGACCTGGTTCCCTCGAAGATCTCCGAGGTGCTCACCAACCCCGACGTGAAGAAGCGCCTGGTCAGCGAGAACGCCGGCTGCACCACCAAGCTGGACATGAACAACACCAAGGCCCCGTTCGACAACGCCAAGGTCCGCCTGGCGATGCAGTACGCGGTGGACAAGGAGTCCTTCGCCGGCGCCATGGGCGGCCCCGCGTTCAACGAGATCGCCACCACCTACCTGCCGCCCGTGCTCACCGCCGGCGCGGCCGTCGACCACTTCATGATCAAGCCCGCCGGCGACCCCGAGAAGGCCAAGCAGCTGCTCGCCGAAGCCGGCTTCCCGAACGGCTTCTCCACCGAGATGGTCACCTCCACCGGCGGCAAGCCGCAGGCCGAGTCCATCCAGGCCTCCCTGAAGCGCGTCGGCGTGGACGTCACCATCACCACCGTCGACCCCACCGCCGTCAACTCCATCGTCGGCGACAAGGACAAGCAGCCCGGACTCACCAGCCTCGGCTGGTGTCCCGACTACCCGTCCGCCGGTACCTTCCTGCCGATGATCTTCGACGGCCGGGCGATCAAGGACAAGAGCAACAACGGCAACATGACCCGGTTCAACGACCCGTCCGTCAACGCCGAACTCGACCGGATCGCCGGCATGGACGACCTCCAGAAGGCCAACGCCGCCTGGCTCGCCCTGGACGCCAAGATCATGGACCTCTCGCCCGCCGTCCCGCTGGTCTGGCAGAAGAAGCCCGTCCTGGTCGGCTCCAACATCGCCGGCGCCTACGCCCACCCGGTCTGGGCCGGCCAGCTCGACTACGCGGCCATCGGCCTCAAGTCCGCCAAGTAGAGCCGGAGTCCAGACCATGACCACCCCGCTCCCCACGGCCCCGGCCGAGGGAGCGGGGGCCCCGGCCGCTGCCGAGGCCCCCGCCTCCCCCTGGGCCCTCGCCCTGCACCGCCTGCGCCGCCGCAAGGCCGCCCTCGTCGGCGCCGGCATCATCGGCTTCTTCGTGCTCGCCGCCCTCCTCGCCCCCGTGCTCACCGCGATCAGCGGCACCCGCCCCGACACGGTCGACAAGAAGGCCATCGACCCCTACCTCGGCGGCCTGCCCCGCGGCTCCCTCGGCGGCATCAGCTCGCACCACTGGCTCGGCGTCGAACCGCTGCTCGGCCGCGACATCTTCGCCCGACTCCTCTACGGCGCCCAGATCAGCCTGCTCGTCGCCTTCAGCGCCGCCCTGCTGATCACCCTCATCGGCACCGTCCTCGGCATCACCGCCGGCTACTTCGGCGGCCGCATCGACGCCCTGATCAGCCGCTTCATGGACGTCATGATGTCCTTCCCCAGCCTGATCTTCATGATCGCGCTGCTCTCCGTCGCCCGGGACGTCAACCGCGTCGTGCTGCTGATCGGCGTCATGTCGCTGTTCTCCTGGCCGTACATCGCCCGCGTGGTCCGCGGCCAGACCCTCTCGCTCCGGCACCGCGAATACGTCGAGGCCGCCCGGGCCAGCGGCACCGGCAACGCCCGCATCCTGTTCGGCGAGATCCTGCCCAACCTCACCGGCACCATCGTCGTCTACGTCACCCTCGCCGTCCCCGGCCTGATCGGCACCGAAGCCGCGCTCAGCTTCCTCGGCGTCGGCATCCGGCCGCCCACGCCCTCGTGGGGCCAGATGATCTCCGACGCGGTGCTCTACTACAAGGTCGACCCGATGTTCTTCATCCTCCCCAGCGCCTGCCTCTTCCTGGTCGTCCTCGCCTTCACCCTGGTCGGCGACGCCCTGCGGGACGCCCTCGACCCGAAGGGCAGCCGGGCATGATCGGATACCTGCTCCGCCGGCTCGCCGCGATGGCAGCCACCCTGCTGATCGTCTGCGCGCTCACCTTCGCCGTCTTCTACCTGCTCCCCAGCGACCCCGCCGCCCAGTTCTGCGGCAAGGACTGCTCCACCGAACGCATCGAACTCGTCCGGCAGCAGCTCGGACTGGCCGACCCCCTGATCGTCCAGTTCTGGCACTACGTCCGCGGCATCTTCGCAGGCCAGACCCTCGGCACCGGCCAGTACGCCGTGCAGTGCGGCTTCCCGTGCTTCGGCTACTCCTTCCAATCCGCCCAGCCCGTCTGGGCGTTGATGATGGACCGGCTCCCCACCAGCATCTCCCTCGCACTCGGCGCGGCCACCCTCTGGCTGCTCCTCGGCGTCGGCGCCGGCGTGATCTCCGCCCTGCGCCGCGGCACCTGGATCGACCGCACCCTGATGATCGGCACCATCGGCATCGCCGCCCTGCCGGTCTACTTCACCGCGATGATCCTGCTCTACCTGGTCGTCACCGTCGCAGGCATCCTGCCCTACCCCCGGTACATCGCCTTCGGCGAGAACCCCGTCGGCTGGATCACCAACCTGATCCTCCCGTGGATCACCCTCGCCCTGCTGAACGCCGCCATCTACGCCCGGATGACCCGCAACTCCGTCATCGAGACGATGGCCGAACCGTACGTCCGCACCGCCCGCGCCAAGGGCCTGCCCGAACGCCGGGTCGTCGGCAAACACGGACTGCGGCCCGCCCTCACCCCCGTCGCCACCATGCTCGGCATGGACCTCGGCGGACTGCTCGCCGGCGCCCTCATCACCGAATCGCTGTTCAGCCTCCCCGGCATCGGCAAACTCTTCGCCGACTCCCTCAACAAGTCCGACCAACCGGTGATCATGGGCGTGACGCTGCTCGCCTCCTTCTTCATCGTCACCTCCAACCTGGTCGTGGACCTCGTCTACGCCTGGATCGACCCGAGGGCGAGGCTGTCATGACCCCCCACCCGCTGCTCGAAGTCCGCGACCTCGCCGTCGAGTTCCCCACCGCCGAAGGAACCGTCCGCGCCGTCAAAGGCATCGACTTCACCGTCGAACGCGGACGCACCCTCGGCATCGTCGGCGAATCCGGCTCCGGAAAGTCCGTCACCTCGCTCGCGGTCATGGGACTCCACCGCGGCGCCACCGTCACCGGCTCCGCGAAACTCGACGGCACCGAACTGATCGGCACCCCCGACGACCGGCTCCGCGCCCTGCGCGGCCGGAAGATGGCGATGGTGTTCCAGGACGCCCTCACCGCACTGCACCCCTACTTCACCGTCGGCGACCAGATCGCCGAGGCCTACCGCCAGCACTTCGGCGGCACCCGCAAAGCCGCCCTCGCCCGCGCCGTCGACGTCCTCGGCGACGTCGGCATCCCCGAACCCGCCCGCCGCGCCCGCGAACACCCGCACCAGTTCTCCGGCGGCATGCGCCAACGCGCCATGATCGCCCTCGCGCTGTCCTGCGACCCCGACCTGATCATCGCGGACGAACCGACCACCGCCCTCGACGTCACCGTCCAGGCCCAGGTCCTCGAACTGCTGATGCGCCTCCAACAGGAACGCGGACTCGGCATCGTCATGATCACCCACGACCTCGGCGTGATCGCCCGGGTCGCCGACGAAGTCCTCGTCATGTACGGCGGCTCCGCCGTCGAACAGGCCCCCGCGGAGAAGCTGTTCACCGCACCCCGGCACCCGTACACCCGCGGCCTGCTCGACTCGCTGCCCCGCCTCGACGACGAGGACGGCGCCGAACTGCGCGCCATCCCCGGCTCCCCGCCCTCCCTGCTCGCCCCACCCGCCGGCTGCGCCTTCCACCCGCGCTGCCCCGCCTACGCCGCGACCTCCGACGGCCGCTGCACCGGCGACCGGCCGCCGCTGCGCACCGTCGCCGACGGACACCGCAGCGCCTGCGTCCTCGATGAGGTGACCGCATGACCACCGAGACCCTCCACGCCGCCGACCGTGCCCAACCCGCGCTCTCCGACGCCCTGTTGAGCGTCCGCGACCTCGGCATGACCTTCCCCGGCGCACGCGGCGTGCTGCGCCGAATGCCCGGCGTCCGGGCCGTCGACGGCGTCAGCTTCGACGTCCGGCCCGGCGAGACGCTCGGACTGGTCGGCGAATCCGGCTGCGGGAAGTCCACCACCGGGCGGATGCTGGTGCGGCTGCTGGACCCGACGGCGGGCACCGTCGCCTTCCGCGGCCAGGACATCACCCGGACCTCGCAGGGACGGCTGCGGCCGCTGCGCAGCAAGTTCCAGATGATCTTCCAGGACCCGTTCGCCTCGCTGAACCCGCGGCAGACCGTGCAGCAGATCATCGCCGCGCCGCTGCGGGCCCAGGGGGCATCGTCCGGGGAGATCGCGCGCGAGGTCCGTGACCTGGTCCAGCTGGTCGGACTCGCCCCGGAGCACCTGGAGCGCTACCCGCACCAGTTCTCGGGCGGACAGGCCCAGCGGATCGGGATCGCGCGCGCGCTCGCCACCCGGCCCGAGCTCGTGGTGGCCGACGAACCGGTGTCCGCGCTCGACGTCTCGATCCAGGCGCAGATCGTCGGACTGATGGAGCGCCTGCAGCGCGAGCTCGGCGTCGCCTACGTGTTCATCGCGCACGACCTCGCCGTGGTGAAGCACATCAGCCACCGGGTCGCGGTGATGTACCTCGGGCGGATCGTCGAGATCGGCGACAAGGACGACGTCTACCAGCGGCCGGCGCATCCGTACACCAAGGCGCTGCTGTCGGCCGTCCCGCTGCCCGACCCGGCCGCGGAACGGGCGCGCGAGCGGATCGTGCTGCTCGGCGACCCGCCCAGCCCGGCGAACCCTCCGTCGGGGTGCACGTTCCACCCGCGCTGCCCGAAGGCGCAGGCGCGGTGCCGCGAGGAGGCCCCGCTGCTGACGCTCACCACACGGGCGCAGCAGGTGGCGTGCCACTACCCGGAGACGTAGCAGCCGCGTCCGGCCCCCCGCGCCCCGTGACGGGGCGCGGGGGCAGTTGTCCTTGTTGATTCGCTCGGAAGGAACGTTTGTTGTGACTGCTCTGTCGTGGGACGGCTCCGCGCCGCCGTCCGGTCTGGTCGAGACCTCCCGGACCGTCGAGGCCGGGGGACTGGTGGTGCGGGTGACGGCGGTCGGGAGCGAGGTGCCGCCCGTGGTGCGGGTGGTGCAGGACGCCGGGGTGGTGGTGGTCGAGGCGGACGGCGAGCGGCTGCGGATCGAGTGGCAGCTGCCCTGCACCGGAGCCGCCGCGTACTGGACGCCCAACACCAACTCCCGCTGGCTGCCGCCCAGTTGGGCCCGGCCTCGGGAGACCTCGGTGGCGAAGGGCGCCCCCGTGGGCAGCCTGATCGGCGCGGGCGACCGGGCGTTGTGCACCTTCGCGCTCGGCGAGCTGGTCCGGCCGGTGACGATCGGCGAGGGCGCGGTGGAGGAGACCGGTCGGTTCGCCTGGTGGGCCGAGCACGACGGGCCGACGCTCTCCCTGCGCCTCGACCTGAGCGGACGCCACTTCGCCGACACCCTCGCCGACGTCTCCACCTGGTGGGAAGCGAGCCTGCCCGCCCGGCCCCCCGTCCCGGACCTCGCGTACCTGCCGGTGTTCTGCACCTGGTACGCCCTGCACCTCGCGATGACGCACACCGACGTCGAACGCCTCGCCGCGCTCGCCGCCCCGCTCGGCTTCCGGTCCCTGATCGTCGACGACGGCTGGCAGACCGACGAACGCACCCGCTCCTACGCCACCACCGGCGACTGGCAGCCCGCCCCGGAGGCGTTCCCGGACTTCGGCGCGCACGTGAAGCGGATCCAACAGCTAGGCCTGGCCTACCTGTTGTGGCACGCGATCCCGTTCGCCGGCGACCGCAGCGCCGCCGCGCAGCGCCTCGCCGGGCACACCCTCGCGCACCTGCCGCAGCTGGAGACGCACGTCCTCGACCCGCGCAGCCCCGGCGTCCGCGCCCACCTGGTCGACCGGCTCGCCGCCGCCGTCGAGCAGCACGGCGTGGACGGACTGAAGATCGACTTCATCGACACCTTCGCCCGCCCCGCCGACACCGCGTCCCCGGAGGCCGACCGCCCGACCGTCGCCGAAGGCGTCAGCGAGCTGCTCGCCGCGCTCGACATCCGGCTGCGCGCCACCACGCCGCAGGTGCTGGTCGAGCACCGGCAGGACTACGTGAGCGCGGGGCTGTGGCCGTACGCCACCATGGTCCGGGCCGCCGACTGCCCGCACAACGTGGTGGAGAACCGGGTCCGCACCGTGGACCTGCGGCTGACCGCCGGGCCGCTCGCCGTGCACGCCGACCCGCTGACCTGGCACCCCGACGAGAGCCCCGAGCAGATCGCCGTGCTGCTCCAGTCGGTGCTGTTCTCCACCGCCCAGGTCTCCGTGGACCTCGCCGCGCAGCGCCCCGAGCAGCTCGCCGCGCTGCGCTTCTGGCTGGGCGTCATGACCGAGCACCGCGGGCTGCTGCAGCGCGGCGAACTACGGCCGCACCGGCCCGAGTTGGCGTACCCGATGATCGAGGCGCGGAGCCGCCGGCAGCTCGCGTTCGGCCGGTACGCGCCGCTGCCGCTGCGGGCGGCCGGCGAGTGGGACCTGCTGCTGGTGGCCAACTCCGACCCCGACACCCTGGTGCGGATCGAGTTCGACCGGCCGCCGGGCCGGGTCGAACTGCTGGTCCAGGACTGCCTGGGCGGCGAAGTCGCGCGGGCGCAGACCCCGGTCGACGGGACGGAACTCGCCGTCCGGGTGCCCACCGGGGGCCTGCTCACGCTCACCAGGGCCGAGTAGCCGTCAGACCTCCAGGTCGGTCTCCACCTTCTTCAGCTGGTGACGGGCCATCGCCAGGTTCGCCCGGTTGCGGTCCAGCGCCAGGTACAGGAACAGACCCTTGCCGGAGCGGGAGGTGAGCGGGCGGATCAGGTGGTACTGGGAGGAGAGGGTGATCAGGATGTCCTCGATCGCCTCGTCCAGGTTGAGCAGTTCCATCGCGCGCAGCTTGGCCCGGACCACGTCGGTGTTGCCGGCGGCGGCGACGTTCAGGTCCAGGTCCGGGCCGCCGCCGATCAGGCCCAGGGCCATCCCGCTGTTGTAGTCGACCAGGGCGACACCGATGGTGCCCTCGACCGAAGCCATGATCTCCTTGAGGGCGGTTTCCAGACCAGACATCGTGCAAGTACCTCTTCCGTTGGGCAAGTTGAAGGCGCGTCGGATCGGCGCACCCGGCTGTTGCGAGAATGGGACGAGCGTCGCAGGGGCGACCGGATCAGAGCGGGCCGCGGTCGAGGTCCGCGTCGGCGAGGGCGGCTATCCGCGCCCCGGCCCGGCGCGCCTCCAGGTGCAGGCGGCCGACGTTGGCCTGCGCGCCGGCCATCAGGGTGAGCACCGTGTACGAGCCGGCGGCGTACGTCGCCGTGTAGCCGCGCTCGCCGCGGGTGATCAGCTCCAGGAAGGCGCCCTGCCCGGTGGCCTCCGTGAGCCGCGCACCGACGCCGAGCGCGGCGGCGGTCAGCGCGGCCACGCTCTCCGCCTCCAGGGCACTGGTGTCGTGCGCCACCACCAGGCCGTCGATGGTGGCGACCAGCGAACCCGTCAGGTGCGGGACGCGGGACCGCAGGCCGCGCAGTTCGGCGTGCACCTCGGCTTCCGGCAGCACGGGCGTCCTCCTCGCGGTCAGTTGACGGAACGTGCGCTTCATGACTCGAACGGCTGCTGGCAGGGGCGGGCGGGCAGGGCGGTCACAGGGCCTCCAGGGCGGCGCGTAGACGGAGCAGCAGGCCCACCTCCGGGTCCGAGGAGTCGTGGGGGCGCGGGCCGGGCGGCGACAGCTCGGCCGGAGGCGCCGTCGGCGGCACGGCGGCCGGTGGCGGGTCGGGGAGGACGGCGGGCCGGCCGGACGCGAGCAGCCCGGCGGCGGCCAGCTGCCGGACGTCCAGCAGGGTGCCGAAGGTGGAACGGCCCAGCAGCCGGGCCAGTTCGGGTGCCGTGCGGGTGCCGTCGGCGGCGGCCAGCAGCGCCTGAAGGCGGCGGCGCGGCACGGCGGTGCGGCGGACCGGCGCGGCGCCGGTGACGGCCGGCGGGACGGAGTCGAGCTCGGCGGACGGCCAGCAGGCGTCCAGCAGGGCGCGCCGCCGGCCGACCGCGCCGCGCAGCTCCAGCACGGACAGCGGGCGGGCCAGCCGGAACGCCGGGCGGGCGACGGGGTCGAAGCGCAGCTCGCCGCCGTGCTGGGCGAGTGCGTCGAACGCGCCGTCCAAGGTCGCGGTGAGGCGCGCGAGTTCGAGTTCGGCGCGGCCGACCAGACCGGCCGTGAACAGGTGGTCGGCCGGGCTCCCGGCGTCCCGCCGCACGGCCTCCTCCCAGTCGCGGACGGTGATCCGTCCCGCACCGTGGAGCAGGTGGCCGACGCTCGCCCCGCGCGCGGACTCGGCGTGCACCACCAGGCCCTCCGCCAGGTGCACCGCGCCGTCCGGGCCGTGCAGGACGCCGGTCGCGCCCTGGGCGGCGAGTTCGGTCAGCGCCGCCTCGAAGGTGGTCGCTGGCGCGCAGCTGGAACGCCGGCGGCGGGGCAGCGGGGCGGCCGGGGTGCGGGGTCCGCGCCGCGCCGACTGCGGCTCGGGCGGGGCGAGTCGGGGAGAGGAGACCAGCAGCGGCGGCACCGCCGGCATCGGCGGGACGGGCCGCGGGACGAGGGCGCCGACGGCCGGCGCGAGCTGCGGAGGGACGGCCGGCGCGAGCTGCACGGGGAGGGTCGGCGCGGGGAGGGTCGGGGCGGTGAGGGCCGGGGCGGTGAGGGTCGGCGCGGTGAGGGTGTCGGTGGGCCACATCAGGCGAGCACCAGTCGGTCGGCGACGGCGGCGAGGCGGAGCCGGGCCATGGCCAGGTTGGCGTGGTCGCGGTCCAGCCGGAGGTAGAGGAAGACGTTCGCGTCGAAGGCGGCGGGGACGAACCGGATCAGGTGGTAGTGGCCGGCCGAGGTGACGATGACGTCCTCGGCGGGCGGGGCTCCGGAGTCCGGGTCGGCGAACGACGGGGTCTGGGTGACGGCCCGGGCGAGTTCGGTGGCGTCGGCCGCCCCGACCTCGTGGTCGCCGTCGGGGCCCAGACCGGCCGTCCCGATGGCCAGGCCGTTGGTCCAGTCGACCAGGCTGACTCCCAGGGCGCCGGTGATCCCCATGGCTTCCGCAAGGCACTCTTCGATCCCGGGCACGTACGGCGTTCCCTCCCCACCGTGCGCGGCACGGTGCGTCCCTGGCCACCGCCTTCACCTGCGGTAGTCTGACCGGGACGCAACGCTACCGGCGGGGCCCCCGGAGGGCGAGACTTTCGGCCATATCCATCGGGCATATGCCCGAATGCGCTATCGTGCCTCGCCCTTCCGAGCCGCCGTCAGACCGGATGTTCGACCGGTTTCGGCTGGTCGGGCCGCTGATTCTGCTCCACCGGCCGGTTCTGGGCGGGCAGTTCGCGCAGCCGCGGGATCGGCGAGAAAACCACCCACAGTCCGGAGGCCACCGCTCCGATCGCGGCGATCCAGAGTGCGGGCCGCAGGCCCAGGGTGGAGCCCAGCAGGCCGCCGAGCAGCGAACCGAGCGGCCGCACGCCGTAGTTGACGGCCTGGTAGGCGCCGAACACCCGCGAGCGCAGGTCGTCGGGGATGCACGCGGCGAAGATCGTGCCGGCGGAGATGTCGAGGATCATCACGCCGACGCCGGACAGGAACTCCGCGCCGAACAGCAGCGCGGCGGCGGTGGCGGTCGAGCCGCCGGCCAGCGGGATCAGCAGCAGCGGCGCGGGGAACAGGACCAGGCCGAACAGGAACGCCGGGCCGACGCCGATCCGGGCGGCCAGCCGTCCGGTGACCGCCGCGCCGAGCAGCGTGCCGACCGCCGCGGCGGCCAGCACCGCGCCCAACAGGCCCGGACTGAAGCCGAGTTCACGCGTCGCGTAGAGCACGAACAGCGCGCCGATGACGAAGGTGAACAGGTTGACGGTCGCGGTGCCGAGCAGCGAGGCCCGCATCACGGGGGAGCGGCGGATCCAGCGCAGGCCCTCGCCGGCCGAGCCGCGCCCGGCCTCGGCGGGCGGCGGCTCCGCCGGGTCGATCCGGTGCAGGAACAGCGCGGACACCAGGAAGGACAGCGCGTCCACCACCAACGCCATGGGCGCCGCCAGCAGTTGGACCAGCAGGCCGCCGAGGCCCGGGCCCGCCACGTAGGTGGCGGCGCGGCTGCCGTTGATCAGCGCGTTGCCGCGCAGGTACTGGTCGGCGGGGACGAGCGCGACGAACAGCGGCGGGTTGCAGACGTTGAAGAACACCGACAGCGAGCCGACGGCCAGCACCACGGCGTACAGCTGGACCAGCGTCAGCGCGCCCGCCGCCCAGGCCGGCGGCACCGTCAGCAGCACCGCGGCGCGCCCCAGGTCGGCGGCGATCATCACCCGGCGGCGGCGCCCGTAGCGGTCGGCCCAACTGCCCGCGTGCAGCGACAGCAGCAGGTACGGCAGGTAGCCGGCGGCGGCCAGGTAGCCCATCTGCGCGGCGTCGGCGTGCAGCGCGGACACCGCGATCAGCGGGATCACCAGCAGGGTGATCTGGTCGCCCAGCGAGGAGACGGTCTGCCCGCTCCAGTAGCGGCGGAAGGCCGGCTCGCGCAGCAGCGGGGGTATCAGCGGGCGGCCGGTCACGGGCGCACGTCCGTCGGGACGGCCAGTCGGATCAGCTGGACCGCGCGTGCGCCGTCCGGCCGGTCGGCCGTCCGCTCCACGTACGGCCGGGTCAACTCCTCGATGCGGGCGTTGAGTTCGGCGAGCTCCTCGGCGGTGACGCGGACCACGGTGTCGCCGAAGCCGGCCGCCTCGCGCCACTCGGGCGGGTCCTCGGCGCGGTGCGCCAGCCAGGCGGCGGCGCGGGCGAACCAGCCGTCCAGCACGGCGCGTTGCAGGGTGTCGACGGCGGCGGCCTGCTCGGGGTCGGCGGGGGAGGCGTCCCAACCGGTGAACGCGGCGGTGGCCTGCCAGGGCTTCTCCCGACCGCGCCCGCCGCCGGCCTCCTCCACCAGTCCGTACTTGGCGAGTTGGCGCAGGTGGAACGAGCAGCTGGCGACGGACTCGGTACCGAGCAGCTCCGCGGCGCGGGTCGCGGTCAGCGGCCCGTGCACGCGGAGCAGGCCCACCAGAGCCATCCGGGTCGGGTGGGCGTAGGCGCGCAGGGCGCGCGGATCGGTCAGCCGAACGGTCGGCGGCGGTTCGCTCATGATGGAAAGCTATCTTTCTAAAAGATGCTTTACAAGCGAGCGGACCGGCCGCCGACCGTCACGGTCGGTGCGGGATCGACGGGATCGGCGGGATCAGGACGCCGGGCCCACCCGGACGGTGGTCAGCTTGCCGTCCTGGGTCTCGCGGACCACCTCGATCTTGGTGTTGGTGTCCGGCACCTTCACCCCGAGCTGCGGGATCGCCGGGTCGCTGTACACCCCGCTGTGGTCGTTGAACGCGGGCACCGCCGGCTCCGACGGAACCTTGGTCGCCACGCCCGCCTTGTGCAGGGTGAACGCGTCGGTCTTCTTCAGCGAGAACGTCGCGTCGTAGGGCTGCGAACGCCCGTTGGTGAGCGAGCCGTCCGCGAACCGCAGCGCCTTCGGGTGCGCGTCCACCGGTAGGATCAGCCCGCCGCCCAGGTGGTCGACGGTGTTGTTGTCGCCGTAGGAGGTGTCCCACAGCCACACCAGCACACCCTCCTGGTACGGGTAGTTGTCGATCACGTCGCTCTTGCCCGGCACGCCCGAGTACCCGAAGTTGTACGGCCCGGTCTTCAGGAACGCGCCGTAGCCGGCGTAGCGGCGGTTCTCCACCAGGTACGCCCGCGGGTGCTGCTTGACGACGTTCTTGCCGTGGACGACGGAGAACCCGACGGCCGCCCAGTCGCCCGGGCCGCCCTCCGCGCCGTCGGACAGCAGCACCGCGCCGTCCGCGGTCAGCTTCACCGCGTCCACCAGCACGCCCTTGCCGTGCGTGTTGGTGTCGGAGGTGACGTGGAAGCGCACCTGCACCTGCTTGCCCAGGAACCCGTCCAGCGGGATGTGCAGCTGCTTCCAGCCGCCCGAACTTCCGCTCAGGCCGGGGGTCTTGGCGCTGGTGTCGCCGATCGGCTGCCCGTCGACGGTGCCGTGCAGCGGCGTCCAGGTGCGGCCGCCGTCGGCGGAGGCCTCGACGGTGAAGAAGTCGTAGTCCTGCTCGGTGTCCCACCAGGCGGCCGTGTCCAGGGCGGCCGAGGAGGTCTTCCCGGTCAGGTCCACGGTGCGGGCCAGCGAGGCGTCCATGTTGTCGCCGGTGTCGCTCCACCAGTGCGCGCCGCCCTCGAAGGGGTCGGTCAGCGAGGTCGTGGTCGAACCCGGCGGCAGGTGCACCAGGACGGCCTGCGCCTGGTCGGTGTTGTAGCCGGACACGCCCAGGGTGTGGCTGGAACGGGTCGCGGCCTGCGCCTCGTCGTAGTTCAGCCAGCCCATCTGCAGCTTGCTCCAGGCGTCCAGGTCGCCCGGGTACGCGCCGGTGGTGTTGCGTCCCTTGCCCAGGTACGAGCCCGAGGACATCAGCGACCAGAAGGCGACGGAGTTGTCACCGCCGTTGGTCGAGTACAGGTCCGGCAGGCCCAGGTTGTGCCCGAACTCGTGGGAGAACAGGCCGACCCCGCTGTTCTCGCCCGCCTGCACGTAGTCGTACACGTACAGGCCGGTGTCGCCGACCGGCGCGCCGCCGATCCGGTTGCCCGCCGGGCCGGTCTGCCCGGCCGGGTCGGGGAAGGTCCAACTGCGGTGCGCCCACAGGGCGTCGCCGCCCTGCGCGCCGCCGCCCCAGGTCTCGTCGACGCCGGCGTGCACCACGATCACGTTGTCGAGGTAGCCGTCCGGCTCGTCGAAGTTCCCGTCCTTGTCGAAGTCGTAGCGGTCCTGGACGTCGTACTGCGCCAGCTCCGCCTTGACGTTCGCCGCCGAACGGCCCTTGGCGATCTCGCCGTCGTACCAGGCCTTGGTGGCGTCGCGGACGAACTCCTGCGCCTGGGTCCAGCCGCCGCCGCCCTGCGGGCCCTTGTTGGAGCCGTAGCGGGCCTCGTTCCACGGCAGGGTGACCCAGTCGGTGACGGTGCCCTCGATGTCGTACCGGCCCGAGGACTGGGTGCGGTAGAAGTTGCGCATCGAGTTCGCGCCCGGCGCGTCGTCGAAGAACATCTTCTGGTAGGAGTCGCGGCTGAAGTCGCGCTGCCAGTAGGTGTGCGTGTCGTTCGCGCCAGGCTGCGGAATCCGGTTGTGCTGCGGGCCCGGGGTGCCGCCGTAGCGCGGCTTGCCGTCGTACAGCGTGGTGTTGTCGACCTGGTCGCCGAACTGGGCGAGGATCACGAACACCTTGTCGGTGCGCTGGTGGGCCAGCTGGACGTAATCGTTGCCGATCTTGACCTTGGCCGGGGTGGTGCCCTTGTTGCTCTTGGCGACCTTGCCCTGGTTGACCTGCGCCATGGCCTGCGCCTTCAGCGCCTGCCGGGCCCGCTCCTGCGGCGGCAGCGGCGACGGCGGGGCCTCACGGCCCTCCTCCGCCCGGTCGACCGTCAACCGGCCTGCGGCAGCGGACGGTTCGGCGTGGGACGGGACGGCGGACAGCGCTATCGCGCCGGTGGTCAGCGCAGCCAGAAGGGCTGTGGAGAGTCTGCGCAAGTGACCTGCTCCTTGGTTGAAGGGGAGGTAAAGGAATGGGCGGTAATATTTCACATGTCATGCATCATGTGGAAGGGGTTGCGCCCAACTCCCGACGCAGGAACTCCAGTTCCACCGCCACCACGCGCTCCAGCTCGCCGTCCGGCAGCATGTGGCTCACCCCGGGCAGCGGAAGCACCGCATGCGGACGGCCCGCCCGGGTCAGCGCCTGCGACAGCAGCATCGTGTGCGACGGGTGCACGTTGTCGTCCGCCAGGCCGTGGATCAGCAGCAGCGGACGGCTCAGCGCCGGCGCGTCGGCCAGCAGGCAGTCCGCCTCGTAGCCCTCCGGGTTGTCCTGCGGCAGACCCAGGTAACGCTCGGTGTACGCCGTGTCGTACAGCCGGAAGTCGGTCGGCGGTGCGCCCGCGCTCGCCGCGTGGAACACGTCCGGGCGGCGCAGCACCGCCAGTGCCGCGAAGTACCCGCCGTACGACCAGCCGCGCGCGCCCACCCGGGACAGGTCCAGGTCCGGGTGCACCGCGGCCAGCGCCTGCAGGGCCGCGACCTGGTCGTCGATCGCCACCTGCGAGAAGCGGCGGAAGATCGCCCGGGTGAACTCCGGCGACACGAACGGCGTGCCGCGGTTGTCGACGGTCACCACGGCGAAGCCCTGGTCGGCCCACCACTGCTTCAGCTGCCAGCGGCGCGGCTCGTTCGCCACCGCCTGGAAGCCCGGGCCGCCGTACACGTCCAGCAGCACCGGCAGCCGCCGGCCCGCCACGTGGCCGCGCGGGTACAGCACCGCCGTCGGCAGGCCGTGCTCGGTGACGCGCTGCAGCAACGGCTGCGGCCGGTAGGGGAGTTCGGCGGACAGGTCGGCGAACGGGACGTGGCTGCCGGTGCCGGTGTGGCGCCACTCGCGGCGGATGCCGTCGAGGTCGGCCGAGGTGAGCAGCAGCACGCCCTCGCCGTGCGCGGCCACGGTGTGCACGCCCGGGTCCCCGGTGAGCCGCTGCGGGGTGCCGCCGTCCGGGTCGAGCAGGAAGACCTGCTGGTCGGCCGGGTCGCCGTCGCCGGCCTCCACCAGCAGGCCGCCCTGCCACGGGCCGAGGACGCGCCGGACCTGCAGGCTCTCGTCGGTCAGCGGCTTGCCGTCCAGCGCCAGCCCGCGTGCCGCCGGGGTGTCCGCCGAGGTCAGCACCCGTCCGTCGGACAGCCGCAGCGGGGTGCCCGGCAGCGGGTCCACCCAGAACTCGTCCTCGGTGCGCGAGAGTTCACGCGTCACGCCGGTCGCCGGGTCGGCGCTCAGCAGCAGCACCCGCTGCTGGAGGCGGTCCGCGACGGTCAGCAGGAGCTCCGCGTCGCCGTCCCACTCCGCGGCCAGCAGGTACGGGAAGTCGACGTCGTCCCAGCGCAGTCGGACCTGCTCGCCGTCCAGCCGCAGCACCCAGAGCTGGACGTCCGCGTTCGGGCCGCCCGCCTGCGGGTAGGCGAACGAGTCGGCCGCCCGCTCCGGGTGCGCGAGGTCGCCCAAGTGCCGCATGGGAAGCGCGGATTCGTCCACCCGGGCGGCCAGCACGGCGGCGCCGTCGGGCGACCACCAGTGGCCCCGGGAGCGGCCCAGCTCCTCCGCCGCCGCGAACTCCGCGACGCCCCAGCGGGCCCCGTCCGCCGGGCTGAGCCGGCCGCCCGGCACCAGGTGCAGCGCGTCGTCGGCGACGTACGCGACGCGGGTGCCGTCCGGGTTCGGTCGCGGGTCCCACGCGGGCCCCGCGACGGGGAGTTCCGCGCACTCGCCGGTTGCGGTGTCGCACCGGAACAGGCGGCCGTCGAGGGTGAAGACGGCGGTGGCGAGGTCGGGGGTGGCGGCGAACCAGCCGATGCCGGGCGCCCAGATCCGGACCCGCTCGCGCAGGTGGCGCTCCACCGGCGGCAGGTCGGCGACCGCGCCGGTGCGCTCGGGCGCGAGCGCCGACGGGTCGGCGACCAGGCGCTCCTGATGGGTCGTCAGGTCGTAGCTCCACAGCCGCTCGACCGGGTCGGTCGGGCCGGTGGAGCGCAGGAACAGGGCGCGGCTCGCGTCGGCGGCGAGGGTGACCGCGCGTGGGGAGCCGTAGCCGAAGCGGCCGGTGGCGGCGCTCAGCGCGAGAAAGGTGTCGGTGTGGGTCACCTGCCGATGGTGGCGGCAGGAGGGTCGGTTCGGCTAGAAGTGTGACCTGTGAAATGTCACACAGCACGAATGTTCGTCCGGTGCCCATGGGCGGGCCACCCGGTGCGGGTGGCCCGTCGGGGTGTCAGCGGGCGGCGCGGAGCTCCTCCAGCAGCATGCCCTGGTCGGCGAGCAGCTCGGTGAGTATCCGGCGGGCGGTGCGCAGCAGTTCGGCGACGTCGGCGCCGGCCAGGGCGTAGACCACCGTGGAGCCCTCGCGGGTGGAGGTGACCAGGCCGGAGCGGCGCAGGATCGCCAACTGCTGGGAGAGGCTGGACGGTTCGACGTCGAGCTCGGGCAGCAGGTCGCGGACGGGCGTCGGCCCGGCCTGGAGCAGTTCGAGCACTCGGATCCGGACCGGATGGCCGAGCATCCGGAAGAACTCGGCCTTGGCCTGGTACAGCGGTACGGGCATGCTTCCTCCCCTTGTTTCCGGCGGCCCGCAGGCCGCCGCCCCGCGCTCAGACCTCCAGGGACGCCTCGATCCGCTTCAACTGGTGCCGGGCCATCGCCAGGTTGGACCGGCTGCGGTTGAGCGCGAGGTAGAGGAACAGGCCGCGCCCGCCCGTCGTGGTGAGCGGGCGGATCAGGTGGTACTGGCCGGTCAGGGTGACCAGGATGTCCTCGATGCCGTCGTCGTGGAGGTTGAGCATCTCCATCGCCCGCATCTTGGCACGGACCAGGTCGGTGTTGGCGGCCGCGGCGACATTCAGGTCGATCTCGCCTCCGTCGCCCAGCGTCCCCAGGGCCATTCCGCTGCCGTAGTCCACCAGGGCCACGCCGATGGCGCCTTCGATGGTCATGGCTTCCTTGAGCGAGGTTTCGAGATTCGCCATCGCCTGTCCTCCTGCTGTTGCGGCCGGGTCGGTCGGCACGACTGTAGGAACCGGATCGCAGTTCGGCCGAGTGTTGAGCGAAATCGTTCGAAGCTGGACGGTTTCCGATCGAGAAGTGCCGGACCGGTGACCACTTGAAGACATTTGCACATCAGGATGTGAACACTTCGCCCGAACGCCCGCCCCGGAACGTGACGGACCCGGGAGCGGTATCCAGCTCCCGGGTCCTCGAGGTGCCACCCAATTGCTCTGCGTCGGCACGTTTAAGGCCGAGGGTCACTCTCACGACGTCGTGCTTTGCCATTGAAGCTACCGCGCCACGGAGAGGCGCAGGCGGGAGTCGAACCCGCATCCGACGTCACCGGCCCTCGACCGGTCGATCCGGCGCTCGGCGGCGAATGCTGAGACGTGAGCGAGAGTCTGAGTTTCACGGGGCTGCCTCTGCCATTTGGGCCACCCCGGCGCGTGATGGTGCCGGGGGGAGGATTCGAACCTCCACCGTGTACCCCGAAGTCAGCTTCAACTTCAGTGTCAGCTTGCGCTTTTCGCGCCACCCCCGGTCTCACCCGGGGGGCTCTTGGGGCTACCCGAACAGGTAGCCGAACACGGCGTCGCCGACCCGGCGGTCGGTGACCTCCGCGGCGTTCGCCTCCTCACGGGCGAACTGCACCGCCTGCTGGAGCTTCTCCACCCGCTCCAACAGCTCGTTCACCCGCCGCGCCGGCAGCGCGCCGGAGAACTTCACGGTCGTCCAGTACCCGATCGCGACGTCCTCGTAGTACACCTCGACCTGCGCCGGGTGCTTCTCCGTCGCCTCCGCCTTCACGTGGTTGCGCGGCACCTTCTTGGTGCGGATGGTGCGCACCGCCTCGGTCTTCCACGCGTCCGAGGACGGGTCGTGCGACCAGAACTCGGCGGCGTCCAGCACCGGCAGCTTGCGGACGAACGTCCGCAGGTCGGTCAACTGCTTCTCCAGGAACAGCAGGTACGTCACGGGCACACCGGCCACCAGCGTCCGCCCGTCCACCACCACGTCCGCCCGGGCCTCGGTGTTGGCCCAGTCCTTCGTCGCGGTGACGTCGAACAGCCGGGTGAGCGTGGCGGCGGTGGCCCGCATCACGTCCTCCGCCTTGACCTGGACCCGGGTCGACTCGGGCGGCAACTGCTCGCCCTCCTCGTCCTTCGGCTGGTACGACCGGGAGATGCCGGCCAGCAGCGCGGGCTTCTGCAGGTCCTGGTGAGCCTGCGTCAGCTCCTGGAACGACTTCGACTTGACGCCTTTTTCCACGGCGATGATCTGGTTCAACTTGGCCACGGCGAGGACGCTAACGGAACGCCCGTTCGATCCGCACCCGGTTTTCCGGACGCTCGCCGCCGCCCCCTTTTCGATCACCCCCGGCAGCCGTCCGATCACGCTTCGCACCAGCGTCCGGAACCCTTTTCAGCTGCCGGAAAACTCGGCTGTTGATGTCACTCCAGACGGGTAATCTCAGGCTGAGATGCTCGATCACCACACCCCACGCACCCGCTGCGCCCCGTCGCCCGCCCGGGCCACGGCCCCGCAGCCGCAGGCGTCGCCGTCTGCGACCCCGTCCAGCCACACCCACGGGAAGAAAAGGTGACGCCAGTGCACGGCAACCCCACGCCCGAAGAGCAGCTCAGCCCCGCCGAGCGCTACGCGGCCTCCCGCGAGCGCGCCAGGGAGCAGGCAACGGCCCTCTACGGCTTCCAGCAGTTGTACGACTTCCCGCTCGACGACTTCCAGATCCGCGCCTGCGAGACGCTGGAGAGCGGCAAGGGCGTCCTGGTCGCCGCCCCCACCGGCAGCGGCAAGACCATCGTCGGCGAGTTCGCCGTCCACCTGGCGCTGGCCGCCGGGCGCAAGTGCTTCTACACCACGCCCATCAAGGCGCTGTCCAACCAGAAGTACGGAGACCTGGTCAAGCGCTACGGCCAGGCCAAGGTCGGCCTGCTCACCGGCGACAACTCCGTCAACGGGGACGCCCCGGTCGTCGTGATGACCACCGAGGTCCTGCGGAACATGCTGTACGCGGGCTCCAGCGCCCTCGACGGCCTCGGCTACGTGGTGATGGACGAGGTCCACTACCTCGCCGACCGGTTCCGCGGCGCCGTCTGGGAGGAGGTCATCATCCACCTCCCCGAGTCCGTGACGCTGGTGTCGCTCTCCGCGACCGTCTCCAACGCCGAGGAGTTCGGCGACTGGCTGGACACCGTCCGCGGCGGCACCGAGGTGATCGTCTCCGAGCACCGCCCCGTCCCGCTCTGGCAGCACGTGATGGCCGGCAACCGGATGTACGACCTGTTCGCCAGCCCCGACCGGGACGGCCGCCCCAAGGGCAGCGTGAAGAACCCCGCCAAGGCCGTCAACCCCGAACTGGTGCGCCTGGCCCGCTCCGAGAGCGACCGCGGCCGCGACCGGTTCGCCCGCGGCCGAGGCCGCTCGATGCCCGCCGGCCGCCCCGGCCGGGTCTGGACGCCCAGCCGCGTCGACGTCATCGACCGGCTCGACGCCGAAGGCCTGCTCCCCGCCATCACCTTCATCTTCAGCCGGGCCGGCTGCGAGGCCGCCGTCCAGCAGTGCCTCAACTCCGGCCTGCGCCTGAACCGGGACACCGACCGCCTCAAGGTCCGCCAGTTCGTCCAGGAACGCTGCCGCGACATCCCCGACGAGGACCTCAACGTGCTCGGCTACTTCGAGTGGCTCGACGGCCTGGAGCGCGGCATCGCCGCCCACCACGCCGGCATGCTGCCCCGGTTCAAGGAAGTCGTCGAGGAACTCTTCGTCCAGGGCCTGGTCAAGGCGGTCTTCGCCACCGAGACCCTCGCCCTCGGCATCAACATGCCCGCCCGCTCGGTGGTCATGGAGAAGCTCGTCAAGTGGAACGGCGAGACCCACGCCGACATCACCCCCGGCGAATACACCCAGCTCACCGGCCGGGCCGGCCGCCGCGGCATCGACATCGAGGGCCACGCCGTGGTCCTGTGGCAGCGCGGCCTCGACCCGGAGGCGCTGGCCGGCCTGGCCGGCACCCGCACCTACCCGCTGAAGTCGTCCTTCCGACCGTCCTACAACATGGCCGTCAACCTGGTCGGCCAGTTCGGACGCCACCGCTCCCGCGAACTGCTGGAAACCTCCTTCGCACAGTTCCAGGCCGACCGCTCGGTCGTCGGCATCTCCCGCCAGGTCCAGCGCAACGAAGAAGGCCTCGACGGCTACCGCGAGTCGATGACCTGCCACCTCGGCGACTTCGACGAGTACATGTCGCTGCGCCGGAAACTCAAGGACCGCGAGAACGAACTCGCCCGCGAAGGCTCCACCCAGCGCCACGCCGCCGCCGTCGAAGCCATCGAGCAGCTCAAGCCCGGCGACATCATCCACGTCCCCACCGGCAAGTTCGCCGGCCTCGCGCTCGTCCTCGACCCCGGCCTCCCGCCGGACGTCCGCGGCCGGCACGGGCGCACCGGCCCCCGCCACCCCGACTACCAGGACGGGCCGCGCCCCGTCGTGCTCACCGCCGAACGCCAGGTCAAGCGCCTCGCGATGATCGACTTCCCGTACCCGGTCGCCGCCATGGACCGGATGCGCATCCCCAAGTCCTTCAACCCGCGCAGCCCGCAGTCCCGCCGCGACCTCGCCTCCGCCCTGCGCACCAAGGCCGGCCACCTCGAACCCGAGCGCTTCCGCAAGGGCCGCGCCGCCGCCGCCGACGACCCCGAGATCGCCCGGCTCCGCAGCGCCCTGCGCCAGCACCCCTGCCACGGCTGCGACGAACGCGAGGACCACGCCCGCTGGTCCGAGCGCTACCACCGCCTCCACCGGGACACCGAACTGCTGGAACGCCGCATGCGCTCCCGCACCCACACCATCGCCCGCACCTTCGACCGGGTCTGCGGCCTGCTCACCGAGCTCGGCTACCTCAGCGGCGACACCGTCACCGCCGACGGCAAGCGCCTCGCCCGGCTCTACGGCGAACTCGACCTGCTCGCCTCCGAATGCATCCGCGAAGGCATCTGGGACGGCCTCGCCGCCGCCGAACTCGCCGCCTGCGCCTCGGCGTTGGTCTACGAGGCCCGGCAGTCCGACGACGCCACCGCCCCCCGCGTCCCCGAAGGCGGCGCCAAGGACGCGCTCGGCCGGATGGTCCGCATCTGGGGCAAGCTCGACGCCCTGGAGGAACAGCACAAGATCTCCACCGACGAGGGCGTCGGCCAGCGCGAACCCGACCTCGGCTTCGCCTGGGCCGCCTACCGCTGGGCCCTCGGCCACGACCTCGACGCGGTCCTCCGCGACGCCGACATGCCCGCCGGCGACTTCGTCCGCTGGACCAAGCAACTCATCGACGTCCTCGGCCAGATCCAGGACGCCGCCGGCGACAACCTCGAACTCCGCCGCACCGCCCGCAAGGCCGTCGACGGCATGCGCCGCGGCATCATCGCGTACTCCTCCGTCGGGTAACCGCTTTTCCGCACGCGAAGGGCCCGGTCACTCTCCTTGAGCGGCCGGGCCCTTCGCGGTTCAACGGGTGGCCAGGACCTCCAGGAGGCGGGTGAGGGAGGTGCCGAGGGCCCAGCGGTCGGCGAGGGCTTCGAGGGCCATGGGGTCGCGGGGCTCGTGGGGCAACTGGGGGTCGAAGGGCGGGAGTTGGATGTCGGTGGCGACGCGGACGACGGTGCGGGCGACGTCGAGGTAGGGGGCCGCTTCGAGGAGGTTCTTGCGGCGGGCCGGGGTGAGATTGGAGGCGGGGTCGGCGGCGGCGGCCCGGACGGCCGGCAGGTCGCCGTAGGTCTGGATCAGTTGGGTGGCGGTCTTCTCGCCGATGCCCTTGACGCCCGGCAGGCCGTCGCTGGCGTCGCCGCGCAGGGCGGCGAGATCGGCGTAGGAGGAGCCGGGGACGCCGTACTTCTCCAGGAGCGCCGCGTCGTCCATGCGCTGGGCCGCGCCGATGCCCTTGGCCGGGTAGAGGACCGTCACCGCGCGGGCGTCGTCGACCAGTTGGAAGAGGTCGCGGTCGCCGGTGACGATCTCGACCGGGCCGGTGGCGCGGGTGGCGAGGGTGCCGATCACGTCGTCGGCCTCGTAGTCGGGGACGCCGACGCGGGCGATGCCGATCGCGTCCAGCACCTGCTCGATCACCGGGACCTGCGGGGCGAGGGTGTCCGGCACCTCCTCCTCGCCGTCGGTCGCGGCCTCCGCCACCCGGTGGGTCTTGTAGGTGGGGATGAGGTCGACCCGCCACTGCGGACGCCAGTCCGCGTCCATGCAGGCGACCAGGTGGTCCGGGCCGTGGTCCTGGACGAGGCGGGTGATGAAGTCGAGCAGGCCGCGCACCGCGTTCACCGGCTCGCCCTGCGGGGAGCGGAGCGAGTCCGGGACGCCGAAGTAGGCGCGGAAGTAGAGGCTGGCGGTGTCGAGCAGCATCAGGCGCGGTGCGTGGGGTGGGGTCACCCCCCCGATCATGCCGTATGCCGGTGACAGTCAGGGCCTGACGCGGGGTCAGTGCGGGTGGGGGCCCGAGCGGTGGATCGGGCCGTGGGCGTCCTCGCAGTGTTCGCGGGCCTCCTGCTCGGCGGCCGCCGCCGCGCTGCTGGACGAGATCTGCAGCAGCCCGTCCGCGTCGCCCGTGCCGCCCGCGCCGACGTGGTCGACCTGGAGGGTGGCGTGGGTGATCCGGTAGTCCTCGCGCAGCCGGCGCTGCAACTCGTGCTGCACCGCGTGGCAGTCACCGCCCGGCGCGACCAGGATGTGCGCCGACAGGGCGGGCTGGTTGGAGGTGATCTCCCAGATGTGCAGGTCGTGGATCTCCTCCACCTGCGGCGTCGCCACCAGCCGGTCCGCGACCTGGTCGGGGTCGATCCCGGCGGGCGCCGCCTCCAGGAAGATCCGCGCCGAGTCCCGCACCAGCCCGATCCCGGCCCGCAGCATCAGCGCCACCACCACCAGCGAGGCGATCGCGTCCGCCCGGACGAACCCGGTGAGCAGTACCACCGCACCGGCGACCGCCGTCGCGACGAACGCGTACAGGTCGGTCAGGACGTGCTGGAAAGCGCCTTCCACGTTCAGCGAGGACCGGTTCGCCTTCGACATGCACCAGGTCGCCGCGATGTTCACCACCACGCCCACCAGTGCCGTCACCAGCACCAGCGACCCCGTCACCGCCGGCGGCGCGATCAGCCGGGCGACCGCCTCGTACCCCAGCCACGCCGACAGCACCAGCAGCGTCACCCCGTTCGCCTGCGCCGACAGGATCTCCGCCCGCTTCAGCCCGTACGTGTAGCCGCCGCGCGCCGGACGGGCCGCCAGCCGCATCGCCACCAGGGCCAGCGCGATCGACGCCGCGTCGGTCAGCATGTGCGCCGCGTCCGAGATCAGCGCCAGCGACTGCGCCGCGAAGCCGACCACGACCTCGCCGGCCATGAACACCACCAGCAGGATCAGCGCGCTCCACAGCCAGCGGCGGTCGGCGTCCGCCGAGACGGCGTGGCTGTGACCGCCGTGACCGCCGTGGCCGCCGTGGCCGCCATGGTCGTCGTCGTGGCCGCCGTGCTCGTGGTCGTGCTCGTGGTCCGCCATCGAGGGTCCCTCCGCTCCGGTCTCCGACCCCGAAGTGAACCCCAATTCGGAGGAAGATCCAAAGGCTGCACTGGTGACCGTTGTCGTTCTCCTGTAGGCCATTCGGGTCAGGTAGGGTGCGGCCCGCATCCGCGCAGGTCGTGCGGGTTTTCGAGCCACCGACGGGGGAGCGGAGCGATGGCGGAGCAGGTGCCGCTGAGAGTGATCGCCAAGGAGTGGGGTCGGATCGGCGTCCTCGGGTTCGGCGGGCCGCCCGCGCACATCCTGCTGCTGCGCCGGCTGTGCGTGGAGCAGCGCGGCTGGCTCGCGGCGAGCGAGTTCGAGGACGGCATCGCCGCGACCAACCTGCTGCCCGGTCCGGCCTCCACCCAGCTGGCGATCTTCACGGCCTGGCGGGTGCGCGGCACGGCCGGGGCGCTGGTCGGCGGGGCGGCGTTCATCGTGCCCGGGCTGGTGCTGATCCTGCTGCTGGCCGCGCTGTTCCTGGCCGGCGACCCGCCGCGCTGGGTGCTCGGTGCGGCGGCCGGGGCGGGCGCGGCCGTTGCGGCGGTGGCCGTGCAGGCCGCGGGCGCGCTGGTGCCGGCCAGCCTGCAGCGCTCGGGCGGTGGCGCGGCCCGGGTCCGCTGGGTCTGCTACCTGCTGCTCGGCGCGGCGGCGGCGATCCTCACCGGACCGTGGCTGGTGCTCGTCCTGCTGGCCACCGGCGCCGCCGAGATCGCCTTCCGGCGCCCCGCCCGCCGAACCAGCCGAACGGGTGACACCGCACCGCCCCGACCCGAGGGTGACGCCCCTCGGGCCGCCCTGCCACTGCTCGTCCCCGGCCTGGCCGCGACCGGCGGACTCGGCGCGCTCGCCTGGGTCGCCCTCAAGGTGGGCGCGCTCTCCTACGGCGGCGGCTTCGTGATCATCCCGCTGATGCAGCAGGACGCGGTGCACCGCTACCACTGGATGACGGACGGTCAGTTCCTGAACGCCGTCGCCCTCGGCCAGATCACCCCCGGCCCGGTCGTCCAGACCGTCGCAGTGGTCGGCTACGCGGCGGCGGGCGTGCTCGGCGGACTGTTCGCGGCGGCGGTGGCGTTCGGCCCGTCCTTCCTGCTCGTCCTGCTCGGCGCCGCCCACTTCGACCGCCTGCGCGCCAACACCGCCGTCCAGGACTTCCTCACCGGCGCCGGCCCGGCCGTCATCGGCGCCATCGCCGGCTCCGCACTCCCGCTGGCGCTGGCCCTCCACCAGCCGTGGCAGTACGCGATCCTGGGCCTCGCCGCGCTGTGGCTGCTCGTCCTGCGCCGGGGCGTCGTCCCCTGCCTGCTGGCCGCCGGCGCTCTCGGCACCGTCGCCGCCCTGTGCGAACTCGCGCTCCCGTAGCAGGAGTTGGTGTCTCGATGTCGGAAAAACCGCTCCCTGCGGGGCGGGGCGAGTGGTAGCCATGGACCATGAGGCCGAAATTTCGAACGAAGGACAATCGCACGGTCCGCTTCGGAGACCACGTCTGGGCCCAGAACGGTGAGGGCCCGTTCGTCATCACCGGGTGGCTCCCGTACGGCGACCGCAGCCACCTGCAGTTGGACCTGGTGGGGGGTGGACCCAGCGGGTCCATGCGGGTCCACGCCCCGGAGGACATCACGCTCTACTACCTCGCCGTGCGGCCCCGTTAGCAGAGCTGTGGACTCGCCGTGTTCCTCGCGACGGCGCTCAGGCGGCCGGGACGGGCGCCGGGCGGGTCGCGTGGACGAGGGCGCGGGCGACGCGGAGGTCCTCGCCCTGTTCCGGGTGCCACTGGACGCCGAGGGCGAAGCCGGGGCCCTCGACGGCTTCGACGGTGCCGTCGGCGGCGTGGGCGCAGACGGTGAGGCCTTCGCCGAGGCGGGCCACGGCCTGGTGGTGGTTGGTGGGGACGGTGACCGAGGGCTCGGGGAGGAGGCCGGCGAGCAGGGTGCCGGGGACGGGGTGGATCGCGTGCCGGTTGTACCCGGTGCGGGTGCCGCGGTGTTCGAGATCGGGGCCGACGACGTCCGGCAGGTGCTGGATCAGTGAGCCGCCGCAGACCACGTTGAGCAGTTGCATGCCCCGGCAGATGCCCAGCAGCGGGGTGCCGGCGGCGAGGGCAACGCGGATCAGCGCGGCTTCCCACAGGTCGCGTTCGGGGGCGTCGGCCACCGTCTCCGGGTGGGCGGGTTCGCCGTAGAGGGCGGGGGAGACGTCCTCGCCGCCCGCGATCACCAGGCCGTCCAGGCGGGCCACCGCGGCCGCCGCGTGCTCGGGGGCGTCGGGCGGGAGCATGACGGCGATGCCGCCGACCTGCTGGAAGAGCGCCGGGTAGCGCTCGGGGAGCAGCACCGAGCGCATGGAGTCCCACCGGCCCCAGGCGGCGTCGAGGAGGAAGGTGCTGATCCCGATCACGGGGCGAGAGGTCATGGCGCGGATTCTGTCGCGCGGTCGCGCCCCGGGTGGTGCGACCCACGACCGATGTGCGCCCCGTCAGGCGCGTGGAGCACAGAATGCGCCCCGGTTGGCGTACCTGGATCACCCGGACGGCGGTTGTGCGCGATTCTCACCCGAATCTCATCGCCGAACCCCGGATTCCGGCCGCGCGCTGATTTCCCGTTTATCCGCGGCCCCCTAGGGTCGTGGGTGTGAGTGAGCAGCAGATTCCGGCCGGGTGGTACCCGGACCCCGTCGACACCGACAGCGACCCCCGCCCCGAGCGCTGGTGGGACGGCAAGGGCTGGACCGCCAGCACCCGCCCGGCCTCGGCCGCCCCCGCCGACACGCCCGCGCCCGCAGCCACGGCCACGGCCACGGCCACGGACACCGAGGCCGCGCCCGGCACGCCGACCGACGCCGTGCCGCCGCCCGCGCCCGGCACGCCCGCGCCCGGCATGCCCGGCGTCGAGGACACCACCGTCCTGGAGGGCACCGTGCTGGACGCCTCCGGGCAGTCCGTCCACTACCCGCCGCCGCCCCCGTACGCCGAGCTGCCGCCGTCCAAGCCGCGCCGCCGCCCGTCCAGGCCGGTACTGATCACGGCCGCGGTGGCCGCGCTGCTCGGCCTGGCGGTCGGCTCCGGCGCCACCTACCTGGTGATGGACGGGCGCACCGACAAGTCCGCCTCCGCCCGGCCGTCCCTGGAGGGCCGGTCCGGTCACCAGGGCAGCGGCGACGGCGGCCAGAACGGCCAGAACGGCCAGAACGGCCAGAACGTCCCGGGCGACGGCCTGCCGAGCTTCCCCGGCCAGGGCGGCGGCAGCGGTGGCAGCGGCGGCAACAGCAACGGCAAGGGCGTCGCCGTCGACCTCGTCAACGGCATCTCCCTGCCGGTCCCCAGCGGCTGGAAGGGCGGCACCAGCTCCGACGGCTTCGCCGGCGCCACCGTCGGCGACTACACCTGCGCCGACGGCCAGGGCAGCTGCTCGCTCGGCGGTGTCACCACGGGCCGGATCGCCGGCACCGGCAACGGCGGCGGCACCGACGTCAAGCAGGCCGCGCAGCAGGACATCGAGAACGCCGCCAAGGAGGCGTACCCCGACATCACCGGCCACCAGGAGCTGAAGAGCGAGGCGGTCACGGTGGCCGGCCGCTCCGGCTACCTGGTGCGCTGGCAGGTGACGGTGTCCAAGGGCAACAGCGGGTACGTGCAGACGGTGGTCTTCCCGACTGCCGACGGCAAGGCGCTGACCGCCGTCCACTTCGGCTTCGACATCGCCGACAAGGCCCCCGGCCTCGATCAGATGGACACCATCCTCAAGGGCATCGCCACCTTCCAGGGCGGACCGGGCGCCGGCACCACCACCTGAAGCGGCACCGCAGCGCGGCTCAACTCCCGTCCCGTAGAAGGGTGTTGAGCCGCGCTGCCTGCCGCACCAGATGGTCCCGCTCGGCCACCGCCCCGGCTTTCGCCGCGGCCTGCGCGTACAGCCGGGCCGCCGCCCGCAGGTCGCCGGCCCGCTCGTGCAGGTACGCGGACGCGGCGGTGTGCCGGGGCAGCGTGTCGTCCAGCGCAGCGAGCGCGGCCAGACCCGCCCGCGGGCCGTCCGCCTCGCCGACCGCGACGGCCCGGTTCAGGCGCACCACGGGGCTGTCCGTCAGCGCGGCCAGTTCGTCGTACCACTCGACGATCTGCACCCAGTCGGTCTCCTCGGCGGTCGGCGCGTCCGCGTGCAGCGCCGCGATCGCGGCCTGCGCCTGGAACTCGCCCAGCCGGTCGCGGGCCAGCGCCGCCTGCAGAATCGTCACGCCCTCGGCGATCATCGCGGTGTCCCAGCGGCCGCGGTCCTGCTCGGCCAGCGGGACGAGACTGCCGTCCGGCGCGGTCCGACCGGCCCGGCGGGCGTGGTGCAGCAGCATCAGCGCCAGCAGGCCCGACACCTCCGGGTGGTCGATCCGGGCCGCCAGCTGCCGGGTCAGCCGGATCGCCTCGGCCGCCAGGTCGACGTCCCCCGAGTAGCCCTCGTTGAACACCAGGTACAGCACCCGCAGCACCGTCGCCGGGTCGCCCGGCCGGTCCAGCCGCGCCCCGCCCACCGTCCGCTTCGCCCGGCTGATCCGCTGCGCCATGGTCGCCTCCGGCACCAGGTACGCCTGCGCGATCTGCCGGGTGGTCAGCCCGCCGACCGCGCGCAGCGTCAGCGCCACCGCCGAGGCCGGTGTCAACGACGGGTGCGCGCACAGGAAGTACAGCTGCAGCGAGTCGTCGGCGTCCGGCACCGGGCCGGGCTCCGGCTGGTCCTCCACCAGGTCCTCGCGGCGGCGGCGCGAGGCGTCCGAACGGGCCGCGTCCAGGAAACGCCGCCAGCCGACGGTGATCAGCCAGCCCTTCGGGTCGCGCGGCGGATCGGCCGGCCAGGTCCGCACCGCCTCCAGCAGCGCCTCCTGCACGGCGTCCTCGGCGGCCGCGAAATCCGCGCCGCGCCGCACCAGGACGGCCAGCACCTCGGGCGTCAGGACACGCAGCAGCGCCTCGTCCATCGCGCCCGGCCGGCCGTCCCGCTCGCGGTCGTTCCGCTCGCGGTCGTTCCGCTCGCGGTCGTCCCGCTCCCGGTCGTCCCGCTCGCGGTCGTCGTTCACTCGGTGACGGTGTCCGGGTACTCGGTGAGGAACGGGCGCAGCTCCAGCCACTCGTGGATCGGCTCGCCGTTCGCGCCCGGCGCCGCGGACAGCTCGGCGGCCAGCTCCAGCGCCCGCTCGTAGGAGTCCACGTCGATCGCCATCCAGCCGGCGATCAGGTCCTTGGTCTCGGCGAACGGCCCGTCGGTGACCGGCGGCCGGCCCTCGCCGTCGTACCGCACCCACACACCCCGCGGGGCGAGCGCCTGCGCGTCGACGAACTCGCCGGTCTCCCGCAGCCGGTCCGCGAAGTCGTTCATGTACTGGATGTGCGCCGAGACCTCCTCCGGCGTCCACTCGTCCATCGGCACGCAGTTCACGGCCTCCGGGTTGCCCCGGTAGTGCTTCAGCATCAGGTACTTCGCCATGGCTCTCACTCCTCGGTGGTGACGCGACCCCATTGTGGTCGCCTTCAACCCGGGGACGGAGCCGTGACAGGGTTCTCGACACGGCTCCCGAAAGATCTTCGACCGCCGACCGGCCGACTACAGGAAGGTGTGGCCCTCGCCGCGGTACGTCGGCGCCGTCGCGACCACCGCATCGCCCTCGACCAGGTGCAACTGCGCGAAACGCTCGCACAGCTCGCCCGCCTTCGCGTGCCGGAACCACACCCGGTCACCGATCAGCAGGTCGTCCGCCGCCGAACCCAGCAGCGGCGTCTGCACCTCGCCCGCGCCCTCCTGCGGGTCGTACCGCAACCCGGCCGGCAGGTACGGGACGGGGGAGCGGTCCGCCCCCGCCGGACCGGACGCCGGATAGCCGCCGCCGAGCACCGTCACCACACCCACCCCGGGACGGCGCACCACCGGCTGCGCGAACAGCGCCGCCGGACGGCCCCGGAACGCACGGTAGTTGTCGAACAGCCGGGGCACGAACAGGCCCGACCCGGCCGCCACCTCCGTCACCGCGCGCTCCGCCACCGTCGACTCCACACTGCCCGTGCCGCCGCCGTTCACGAACTCCAGATCCGCGACCTGCCGCACCCGGCGCACCACCTCGGCCCGCCGCCGCGCCAACTCCGCCCGCGCCTTCGTCTGCATCAACCGGATCGCCGCCGACCGCACCGGCCGACCCGGCACCGCGTCCCCGACGCCCGCCACATGGCCCTCGTACGCCATCAGCCCGACCACCTCGAAGCCGCGCCGCGCGTTCACCGCCTCGGCCAGCCGGCCCACCTGCTCGGGCGTCCGCAACGGCGACCGCCGCGCGCCCACCCGGACCCGGCCGCCCAGCAGCTGCAACGAGGTGTCCAGCTCCAGACACACCCGCACCGTCGCCGAACCCTCCCGGGCCGCGTCGATCAACTCCAGCTGCGCCACGTCGTCCACCAGCACGGTGATCTGCCGGGCCGACTCCTCGTCCGCCGTCAGCTGCCCGAACCCGGCCCGGTCCGCCGACGGGTACGCCAGCAGCACGTCCGTGAAGCCGCTGCGCACCAGCCACAGCGACTCCGCGAGGGTGAAACTCATGACCCCCGCGAAGCCGTCCCGCGCCAACACCCGTTCCAGCAGCGCCCGGCACCGCACCGACTTCGACGCCACCCGGATCGGCTTCCCGCCCGCCCGCCGCACCAGGTCCGCCGCGTTCGCGTCGAACGCCGCCAGATCGACGATCGCCAGCGGCGCGTCCAGGTGGGCCGTCGCCCGGTCGTAGCGGGCACGGTCGGAGACGGTGCCACTGGTCACGGTGGTTTCAGCGAGAGCCATGGCCGCAGACTGCCACATCGCCCTACCGGGCGGTAGATCCTTCGCCGCGCCAATCCGCGACGCGGGCGCGGGCCGCCCGAGGGCCGACTTCCATCGGCGCGGGGCGACGCCCCGACCGGTGTGCAACGCCGGCAGCCGACGCGCGTGCCGAGCTGCCGGGTGCGGCACTCGACGGGTCGGAGCGGACCGAGAAGTGGAGTACGTGCGCAGCCGGCTGCTGCGCGCGTGGCGCACCCCCGGTCCGGCTTCCCGGGCGCAACCCCAGCCGCGGCCGCAGGCCCCGCTCGCACTGGACGCGGAGCACGAGCTGAACCCGGGCGGCCCCGGCCGCTGCGGTCCTCTCCGGCATGCCGGGTCCACCGCCGGGCGCCGACCGCCCGTGCCTCGCGGCCCACGACGTCCGGGCTCAGCCGGTGTGCAGCACCCGCCACCGCCCCGGGTCGGCCGGGTCGCGGTCGGCGACCTGGACCGGGGCCCATGCCCACTGCCACACGCCGATGCCCGGCACCCGCTCGAACCGGATCGGTCCCCGGGTGCCGGCCAGCTGCACCCGTGACCACTCCGCCTCGCCCGAACCGAGCATCGCCGCAAGCACGTTGACGGTGTCCCAGCCCTCGAACGCGACGAACGACGGCTCCCTGCCGAAATCCTCACGCAGTACGGCGGCGACCCGCGCGCCCACCGGGTCGAGCCGCTCCGGCAGGTAGCGCAGGAACGGCACCCCGGCGCCGTCCGGGCCCAGCAGGGACGCCCATTCGGTGAACTCGGGCTGCCCGGCCGGGGCGCCGATCAGCACATCGGCGAGCCGCGGGTCCCGGCGGACGGCCCGGACGATCGGGACCGCCGGGTCCGGGAAGCCCGTCAGCAGCAGGACGGCGCTCGCGCCGGACGCGGCCAGCGCGTCGGGCACGCCGACCGGGTCGAGCTCGACCACGTCGCCGCCGTGCGCCGCGAGGCGCTCCCGCAGGATGCGGGTGCCGGACTCCCAGTACGCGCCGCCCTGGGTGACCACGGCGACGCGGCGGTGCCCGGCACCGAGCAGGAAGTCCGCGTACACCCGCCACCCGTGCGACTGGGCGGGGGCGAGGCGCGCCACCAGGTCCGTCGGCTGCTCGGTCAGCGCGTCCAGCACCGCCGAGGAACAGAGGAACGGCACCCCCGCCTGCTCCGCCCGGGCCGCCGCCGCCCGGGCCGCCACGCTGTGGAACTCGCCTGCCAGGGCGTCCACTTGGAGCCCGGCGAGCTCGCCGACGGCCGCCGCCGCGCGCTCCGGATCCGCCGCCGTGTCCCGCACCAGCAGCTCCACCGGCCGCCCGGCCGCGCCGCCCGCCGCGTTGAGCTCGCGGACGGCCGACTCCATGCCGCCCAGCAGCTGTCGACCGGCCTCGACCCATCCGGGTCGGCTCAACGGCACCAGCACGCCGATCCGTATCGCGTCCATGCCCACGCCACTCCCGCCCCACGAGTTGTCCGAGCCACCATGATGCCGGTCAGCGCACCGCGCGGGTGGTGGCGGTGGCCTTCCGGATCTGCTCGGCCAGTTGGGCGGCGGCGGTCGCGGCCTCGGCGACCAGCTTGGCGGCCTGCGCCGCCTGCGGGTCCCGGGTGAGCTGCGGCAGCGCCAGGGCCTGGTGCCGCAGCAGGTCGGACAGGGCGGTGACCAGGTGGTCCATCCGCTCCAGCGAGTTGGTGGCGTCCGCCGGCCGGTGCCATCCGGCGCGCCCGCCGGCCACGTCCTTCGCCGCCACGGTCACCGCGTCCGCGGCGCCGCGCACCGCGAACATCGGGTCGTACGTTCCCACGATGATCGTCCTCTCCACCGGCACCACAGGTACCACCGGCACCGGTCCGCCCAGCCTGCCGCACCCCCGCCGCACCCGCAGCGGGGAGACCGCCAGGCCCACCCGTACAGTCGACCCCGGCCCCGGTCCCGGCGGTGGCCCCGCACCGGCGACCGGCCCGAGGTAAACGTGGCATACGCTCGACGGGTGGAGCGCAAGAACATCCCCAACCCCGGGTTCGCCGAGGACGACGGCACCGCCGACCCCGTCCTCGCCGCGGCCCTCGCCGCCTGGCAGCAGGACCCGTCCGCCGAGGGCGAGTTGCTGGCCGCGTTGACGCCGAGTCGGCTGATGGTGCCGATCGTGGCCGTGCTCGGGGAGGTGGAGTACGACGAGAACGGGCACAAGCGCGAGAAGACCAGCGACATGGCGGTGCCCGTCCTGGAGGCCGCCGACGGGCGGCGCGCGTTGCCGGCGTTCACCTCGATGGAGACCATGGCCCGCTGGCGTGCGGACGCCCGGCCCGCGCCGGTCGCCGCCCCGCAGGCCGCGATGGTGGCGTTCTCGGAGCGCGCCTCCATCGTCCTGGTCGACCCGGCAGGCCCGGTCAGCTACCAGCTCGACGGCGCCCGGCTGCGCGCCGTCGCCGAGAACCGGCCCTACCTGCCGCCGCACACCGACCCCGAGGTGCACCGCGCCCTGCGCGAACTGCTGGCCGCCGAACCCGAGATCGCCGCCGCCCACCTCGCCCCGGCCCCCGACGCGGACGCCACCCTCGCCCTCGTCCTCGCCGACCCCACCGCGGACCCCCGCCCCCTCGCCACCCGCCTCGGCCAGGCCCTGGCCGCCGACGACACCCTCCGCCTGCGCCTCGACCACGGCCTCCAACTGGCCTTCCTGGCCCAACCCCTCGACCAGCAACCGTTCTTCACGCGCGCCTGAGCACCGCCCGGGATGCGGTCCTCACACGAATGGGTGAAGTCGTAGGAGGGCGGTTCGCGTTCGGAGTGTTGCGGCCGAACGGGGTACCGCCCTCGCTACGTTGAGGACTCCCGGACCGGGCGGCGGCAGCGGGCCGTTCGTCGGCCGGCTTCGTGCGAAGGGGAAAACCCGTGTTCTCGAGGACCAAGAGGGTCGTCTGCTCGCTGGCCACCGCGTTCGCGGCGGCGCTCGCGTTCACCGTCACCGTGCCGAGCGGCCACGCGTTCGCCATCGACCACATCCAGTGCGTCGGCGGCGAGAACTTCCTGAAGATCTGGTCGCACCTGGACGGCCGGGACAGCGTCGACTGCTACGCCAACGGCGGCACCACCGACTTCGGCGGCTGGTGGGTGGATCGCATCTCCACCGGCAACAACGACCTGATCTACTACGACGTCAACGGCGACTCGGTCCGCATCGACCGCTGGACGGACATCACCTTCCCCAACCGCCCGCCGCAGGTCCGCGCCATCCAGATCGTCTGAACTGCCGTACCGGGCCCCGCCGTTGACGTAGACGGCGGGGCCCGGCGGTGGGTCAGGCGGTGATCGGGCGGGTGTCGAGGCGGATGTGGTCGACGGCCCAGTACCAGTTGTTGCCGGCGTCGTACATGCGGAACCTGAGGGTCACCGACTTCGCGCCCGCGGGGACGGCGAACTGGCGGGTGATGAAGGCGTTCTCGGCGTCCTTGCCGGCGTTGTCGTTGCCGGTGGCGTCGCTGCTGTAGGTGAGCAGGCGGGTTTCGGCGCCGGTGTCGAAGACGGCGGTGACGGTGGCCTTCTGGGGGGCCTCCTGGCGGTAGTGGGAGTCGAAGGCGAGGTGGAGGGTGGTGGTGCCGGCGGGGACGGGGACGGCGGGGGAGACCAGGGTGGAGTCGAACTTGCCCTTCGCGGAGGGGGATCCGGTGTCGTCCCAGTCGTCGGGGTCGGCGACGGCGAGGATGCCGAGGCCGCGGGTGAAGTTGCCGCGGTCCTGGCCGGCGGGGGTGGACCACTCGCGCTTGGTGTGGAAGGTCCAGCCCTGGAGGCGGACGGTGCCCTGCGGCATGCCGGGCGCGTTGACGACCGTCCAGCCGGCGGGGGCCTTCGCGGTCCAGCCGAGCACGCCGGAGACGGCGGTGAGCTGCGGGGCCAGCGACTCGAAGTCCTCGCCGAGCAGGTGGCCGGTCATCGACGGGGCGGTGCGTGCCGCGAGCTCGCCGTCGGCGACGGCGTAGCGGCCGGCGGCGGTGGCGCGGGCGGTGACCAGCAGGCGGCCGGCCGAGGAGGTGGAGAGCGTCGCGGGCGGCAGGATCTCCCACTCGGCCTCAACGGTGTGGCCGGCACTGAGAGTTGAGGGAAGGGCGGTCACCGCGGCGGCCGCGGGCCAGCCGGCGGGCAGCACCGGCGCGGCCTCCAGGGCGGCGAGGTCGGCGGTGGCGGTGAACCGGGCCTTGAGCCGGGCGGGCCGGCCGGGCAGCAGCAGCGGTTCGTCGATGGTGGCGGACGCGGAGCCCAGCGTGACGTCCACGACCAGCGGGTCGGCGAGGCCGATCGCCGGGTCGGTGAAGCCCACGGCCTGGTTCGGCAGGCGCCCGGCCCGGCGGAAGCGGTAGCGGGCGTCGTCCCGGGCGGTGACCACGACGTCGTACCAACCCTCCTTGCCCACCGGCAGGTTGACGACCGCGGACTCGCCCGCGCCGAGTCGCACCTCGCGCTGCCCGCCGCCGTAGGCGAGGTCGCCGATGGTCATCACCCGGCTGACGTCGGTGCGGTTGGCGACCTCGACGGCCAGCTGCCAGCCGCCCCCGCCGTCCTCGGAGACGCTCGTCTCGTAGGAGCCGGCCGCGTCGCCGCGCAGGTGCCACAGCGCGCCGTTCGGGCCGTGCAGGCGCAGGTCGTAGCCGTCGGGGCCGATCTGCCAGGTGTCGGAGAGCTTGCCCTTGACGTCCACGGTGTAGTGCCGGGGCGCGGCGCCGGGCTCGGGGTAGGCGGCGATCACCGCGCCCTGCCTGCCGGGGTTGGCCAGGTCGAGGGTGAGCACGCCCTTGCGGACCCGGGCCTTGACCTGCAGGTGGTACGGGACGGGCCGGGCGGTGCGGGTGGCGCGCGGCTGCTGCGGGAAGGCCTGCGGCTTGGGGACGGTCGGCGCGGGCAGCTTGCCGGTGTCGGTGACCTTCTGCCGGTTGCCGGAGGTGTCGGGCAGCGCGGGCCACACCGGGTCCTGGCCGGAGAAGTCGAACAGGTTGGTGAGGTCGCCGGTGACGGCCCGCCGCCACGGCGAGATGTTCGGCTCGGCGACGCCGAAGCGCTTCTCCAGCAGCCGGATCACCGAGGTGTGGTCGTACACCGTGGAGTCGACCACGCCGCCGCGGGTCCACGGCGAGACCACCACCATCGGCACCCGCACGCCCAGGCCCATCGGGAACGGCCCGGCCACCAGGGTCTCCCCGGCGGGCAGCGCGGCGGACCAACCCAGGCTGCCGTCCGCGTTCCTGACCCGGTAGCGGCCGTCCTGCCCGACCACCCGGTGGTACGTCGAGCCGCCCTTGGAGACCCGCACCACCACCTCGCCGTCCACCGGCACGGTGGACGCGCCGCGCCCGGCGGCCAGCGGCGGGACGGGCGGCAGCTGGTGGTCGAAGAAACCGCCGTGCTCGTCGTAGTTGAGGATGAACACGGTCTTCGCCCACACGTCCGGGTTGGCGGTCAGCGCCGTCAGCAGCCGGGCCGTCAGGTGCTCGCCGTTCGGCGGGGCGTAGTTGGCGTGCTCGGACAGCGCGGCGGGCGCGATCAGCCAGGACACCTGCGGCAGCTTGTCGTCCCGCACGTCGGCGGCGAACGCCTCGACCAGCGCGTCGCCCATCGCGAACGGGTCGCCCTGCTTCGCCGGGTCGCCGACCTGCCGCAGGCCGCGCTCGTACAGCGCCGAACCGGGCTTCGCCTTGATGAAGTTGGTGAACCAGGCCAAGGCGTTGTCGTCGAAGTTGTCCAGCGCCTGGTACGTCTGCCAGCTGACGCCGGCGCGCTCCAGCCGCTCCGCGTAGGTGGTCCACTCGAACCCGGCGGCGGGCTCGGAGTTGTCGGTCATCGGGAGGTCGCGGACGGTGCCGCCGCTGGTGCCCGACATCAGGTGCTCGCGGTTGGTATTGGTGTTGCACTGCACCGAGGCGTAGTACGCGTCGCAGGTGGTGAACACCGAGGCCAGCGCGTGGTAGAAGGGCATGTCGGCGCTCTCGTAGTAGCCCTGGCCGAGCCAGCCGGACGAGCGCCGGGTCACCGAGCCGTCCGCCCGGCCGTCGTTCCAGGCGCTCATCGAGTCGCCGTAGCCGAACGAGGGCGCGCCCTGCTGGTAGGCGCTGGTGTGCGCGGCGTTCATCGCGAACGGCAGCAGGTAGCCCTCGGCCCGGGACGGGTCGGGCTGGTGGAAGATCGAACGGCCGTTGACGCCGCGCACCGCGGCGCGGTCGCCGAAGCCGCGCACACCGGGCAGGGTGCCGAAGTAGTGGTCGAACGCCCGGTTCTCCTGCATGAAGATCACCACGTGCTGGATGTCCTCCAGCTTGCCCGGGCGGGCGGGGGCGGCCAGCGCCTGACGGACGCTCAGCGGCAGTGCGGACAGCACGGCCGCGGCGGCGGCGCCGCCCAGCAGGGTACGGCGCGACAGTTCGGGACTCATCGGGGGCTCCTCGTGCACGGTGCCGGGCGTCGCTCCGCCCGGCCGCGACCATTCCTAAGCCGCCCAAGTGGACTGGACCAGTGCGGCGGATGTCCGGCGGATGACGCGCTCCGCAACCTGTACAGACATCTCGCCCCGGCGGGAGTGGGCAGAGAAATTCGATGACGGCCCCCGCCCCGGACAAGTAAGATCCGCAAAAGCCATTGGACCCTTACCTAGCGCGGAGTGTGCCCATGCCCGACGACCCGACCGTCCCCGCCCTCGTCCGGGCCTGGATCAGCGGCTGGACGGTCTCCCGCGGCGCCGCCGACCCCCAACCCGAGCCCTGGGGCTGGACGATCGACGTCGGCCAGTACCGCCACCCCTGGCGGCACGTGCTGCCCGCCCCCGTCGAGGCGGACGTCCGCACACTGACCGAGGGCACCACCGTCCCGTGGACCTGGCTCAAGCTCTTCGGCGTCGACGAACACGCCCTGCCCTGGATCGGACCGGGCTGGCACATCGACGTCCCCGGCCACCTGATGACCTGCCGGCTGCGCCCCGAGACCCCGGCCGTCCCGGCCGGCTACCGGATCACCACCTGGAGCCGCGGCGGCGTGATCCGCGCCCTGGTGCGCACCGTCGACGGCGAGTACGCCGCCCGCGGGCAGATAGGGGTCGGCCCGGGGATCGGCCGGGGGGAGGACCCGGTTGCCGTCGTCGACCAGGTGGAGACCGCCCCCGAGCACCGCCGCCGCGGCCTCGGCTCGCTGCTGATGCGCACCCTGCAGAGCGAGGCGCACGCGGAGGGCGCGCGCACCGGCCTGCTGGTCGGCACCACCCAGGGGCGCGCCCTCTACGCGACCCTCGGCTGGCAGTGGCACGCCCCGATGCTCAGCCTCTGGTACGACCCGTCCACGCCCTCCGACCTGCCGGTCGGCGGCTCCTGACGGCTCCTGGCGGTTCCTGACGACTCCTCGGGGAACGCCGACGCCCGCCGGGAGGGCGCAACTCCGGGCGGGCGGGGTGCTCGGTCGACGGGTCGATCCGGTCGATCGGTCGACAGCGGAGAACCGGGGCGTTCAGGCGGCGATCAGCAGGGTGCGGCGCGGGGCGATCACGCGGCCGTCCGGCAGCAGTTCGCCGGTGTCGTCGAACAGCAGCACCCCGTTGCAGAGCAGGCTCCAGCCCTGCTCGGGGTGGCTGGCGACCGATTCGGCCGCCTCACGGTCCGACGACTCGGCGGACGGGCAGTCGGTTCGGTGCTGGCACATCGTTGTACCTCGCTTCACTCGTGATTCGCGCCGCCGCACGGCCACCCCCCTGGGCGCCCGCCCTGTCGACGGAAAGTTTCTTCACCGCCACAGGTGTGAAACGGCGTCAGCCGGGTAGGAGGTGTGGTCTTCCTCCCGACCGACACCAGTGTCCGACTCTCCGGGCGTGCGCGCAGGCATTTGGTGACATGCGCCACAGAAGATCCGGCGAGATCACCCTACCGGGCCGCGGGTGCTCCGATCCGCGCACGGACGGGCCATCCCGGACCGATCCGATCGGATCAGTACGGCATGGCCCGTCCGGGTGGTGCGGAGTCGGGCGGTGACAGAGCGTCACCAGGGGGGCGTCAGCCGATCAGCGCCGTCGCCCGGGCCGCCGGGGCGTTCGCCAGCCGGGCCAGCAGCTCGGCGGCGGACAGCACCTGGTGGGCCGCCACCCCGACCGGCGCGGGCGCCAGCGGGATCAGCAGGTCCTCGCCGGGCAGCGCGCCGTGCAGCCACAGCGCGGACGCGTAGTGCTCGGGCAGCGACAGCAGCCGCGGCTCGTAGCGGGCGGGGGAGAGGTGCACCAGCTGCCAGGCCTGCCGCAGCGCCCGGACCGTGGAGTCCAGGTACGGGCCGGCGGCCAGGTGGGAGAACACCGGCCCGTCCGCGCCGGCGGCGACCTCGGCGGCGGCCACCACCTGCTCCAGCCCGTCCTCGCTGAACTCGCCGGTAACCAGCGGGCGTTCCGTCCGCTCCGCCCTCGCGCCGACCGCCCCGTCGCAGCCGCCGCCGTGCGGGCACTGCGGCCCCGCCGCCTCGGGCAGGCAGGCGCGCAGCAGGAACCGCCAGCCGATGCACTCCGCCCCGGCCAGCCGGGGCTCGGGCCCGCGCAGGGCGTGCACGGGCAGCGCGAGCAGCGGCTCCGGGCGGTCGGCGCTATGGCGGAGGACGGCGGCCGCCGACGGCGGCAGGGCCGCCCCGGGCGCGAGGGCCGAGCGTACGGCGTGCAGGGCGCCGGCCGGGGGCTGGGACAGGTGCAGCGTCATGGTGAGTCGCCTCTCCGTTCGAGATCGGCGTACTGCGGCATACCGGCATGGCGTCGACATTGACGGGGTCTGGCCGTGTCCGGTTGGGCAAGAGCGCCGAGGGGGTGGGCGGGTCGTCGACGAGTCCCTCGACAGTGGGGGTTTCTCGGACGGCCCTGACCTGGCCTGAGCGGCGTGCGAATTCTACTCGAACAAGTGCGCAGGGTGACCTTCATATCACTTTCCGTGGTGCGGCGCAAGCCGGTGTGAGCTGACAGACCGTCAGAAACCCTCCCCCGTTCGGCTGTTCGCACCCGAGGCTAGAAATCTTCGCGCTGGGCATGATGCACAGGCACTGTCGACCGAGGGGAGGGAAGGCACCCGTGGGCGAGAAAGTCGTCGCGACCCGGGCGGAGCTGGCCGACCGGCAGCTGTACCGCCGCAAGCTCCAGTCCTGTCTGGACGTGCTGGGGCGGATGCTCAGGGAGGAGCGGTTCGACCGCCCGAAAGCCATGATGGGCGTGGAGATCGAGATCAACCTGGCCGACGAGCAGGGACTGCCCATGCTCGGCAACGAACAGGTGCTGGACGCGATCGCCTCCACCGACTTCCAGACCGAGCTGGGCCGCTTCAACATCGAGCTGAACGTCGCCGCCCGCCGCCTCGGCGGACACGTCTTCGAGGACCTGCGCGAGGAACTCGGCGCCGCCCTGCGCTACGCCGACCGGCGGGCCGAGCAGGCCGGCGGACGCCTCGTCATGGTCGGCATCCTGCCCACCCTGGACCTGGCGCACGCCGGACGGGAGGCGATGTCCAGCAACGACCGCTACACCCTGCTCAGCGACCAGATCCTGGCCGCCCGCGGCGAGGACATCGCGCTCGACATCGACGGCGTCGAACGGCTGACCGTCGACTCGGTGTCGATGGTCGCCGAGGCCGCCGCCACCTCCGTGCAACTGCACCTGCAGGTCACCCCCGCCCGGTTCGCCTCGGTGTGGAACGCCGCCCAGGCCATCTGCGGCGTCCAACTCGCCCTCGGCGCGAACTCGCCGTTCCTGTTCGGCCGCGAGCTGTGGCGCGAGACCCGCCCGGTGCTGTTCCAGCAGGCCTGCGACACCCGGACGGCCGAACTCAAGGCGCAGGGGGTGCGTCCGATCACCTGGTTCGGGGAGCGCTGGGTCGACTCCGTCTACGACCTGTTCGAGGAGAACCTGCGGTACTTCCCGGCGCTGCTGCCGATCTGCGACGACGAGGACCCGGTCAAGGTGCTGGCCTCCGGCGGCGCGCCGCGGCTCGGCGAGATGCGGCTGCACAACGGCGTCATCTACCGCTGGAACCGCCCCATCTACGACGTCGCCGACGGCGTCGCCCACCTGCGGGTGGAGAACCGCTGCCTGCCCGCCGGGCCCACCGTCGCCGACGTCCTCGCCAATGCGGCCTTCTACTACGGCCTGGTCCGGGTGCTGGCCGAACAGCCCCGTCCGATCTGGACCAGGCTCCCGTTCGAGAAGGCCGACGAGAACTTCCGGAACGGCGCCCGGCACGGCATCGACGCCGTCCAGTGGTGGCCCCGCTCCGGGCGCGGCGCCCGCGGCCTGGTCGAACTGCCCGCCACCGACCTGGTGCTGAACGAACTGCTGCCGCTCGCCCACCAGGGCCTCGACCGCTGGGGCATCGCCGCCCGGGACCGCGACCACTACCTCGGCATCATCGAACAGCGCTGCCTGCGCCGCACCAACGGCGCCGCCTGGCAGGCCGCCGTCGTGCACCGCCTGCGCGAACGCCACGGCCTCGACCCGAACGCCGCGATCGCCGCCATGACCCGCCGCTACATCGAGGGCATGCGCAGCGGTGAGCCCGTGCACACCTGGCCGGTGGACTGACCAACACCTCACCGGGGGTCCAGGAACGTCTCATCGTGCTGTGAAAGGATGATCGGCCCGGAGCCGGGAGTGAGCTCCGGGCCGCATCCGTCCCCGGGGAGACCAGTGACCACCGCCTCGGCCGAGCCGGCCACCACCAAGCCCCTCTCGCGCCGGCTGCTCGCCGTCGAACTGCTGATCGTCCTTGGGCTCTCGCTCGGCGCGAGCGGCGTCTCCGCGCTGATCAGCTTCGTCGGCTCGCTCACCGAACCCATCGGCCTCGGCCAGCAGGTCGCCACCCTCAACGCCTCCCGCGCCCCCGGCCGCCCCTGGCTCGACCTCGCCTGGCAGCTCTACTACATCGCCCGCGCCCTGATGCCCGTCGCGCTGGTCGGCTACCTGCTGGTCCGCGAGGGCGCCTCGCTGCGCACCATCGGGTTCGACCTGCGCCACAAGCTCTCCGACCTCGGCCGCGGCACGCTGCTCGCCGCGGCCATCGGCGGCTCCGGGCTGGCGTTCTACCTGGGCATGCAGGCGGCCGGCTTCAACCTGACCGTCGCCGCCTCCGGCCTGCCCGACGTGTGGTGGCGGATCCCCGTGCTGATCGCCGCCGCCTGGCAGAACGCGATCCTGGAAGAGGTCGTGGTGGTCGGCTACCTGGTGCGCCGCCTGCACCAGATGGGCTGGACCTGGCCGGCGATCATCGCGGCCAGCTCCCTGCTGCGCGGCTCCTACCACCTGTACCAGGGCATCGGCGGGCTGGTCGGCAACGTGGTGATGGGCGTGGTGTTCTGCCTGCTGTACCGCCGCTGGCGCCGGGTCGGCCCGCTGGTCGCCGCGCACGGCCTGATCGACACGGTCGGCTTCATCGGCTTCGCGCTGCTGGCCGGGCACGTCAGCTGGCTGCCGTCCTGACCGATCCGTCCTGACCGATCCGCCCCGGTGGCCGGTCAACTGCCGGTAGGGTGAAGCCCGGTGGGCGCGGCGGCGCGGCGACGCGCCGTCGGGCGAGGGGAGCGGCATGGGCGGCGAACAGGACTGGCACGGGGGCCACGAGCGCGACGAGGCCCGGATCCGCCGCATCGAGGACGCCCTGCACAAGCTCATGGGACGCAAACCGCTGAGCGAGACCCGCGGCGGCGTCACCACCGTCAGCCTGAAGATCGACGAGCACCCCGACCGCACCCAGACGCAGGCGGTGCTGCGGGTGCTCGGGTACGGCGACCGCTTCGGGCACAGCCGCACCGCCCGCTGGGAGCGGATCTGGGTGGAGGTGGGCGGCCCGGCGCCGGTCAGCCCGCCCGCCGGTTGAGCCAGGCCCGGGTCGGAGGGCGGCGCAGCAGCCGGTCCACGTGCTCGCGGCGCAGGCCCTGCGCGGGGTCGATCGGCATCAGCAGCCGGTCCGCGCGCAGCAGGCTGCGGCGCACCAGCCGCGACGGAATGCAGTCGTCGATCCAGGCGAACGGGCGGCCCTGGGCGTGCCGCAGCAGCGGCGCCCATTTGAACGCCGAGAACAGCTCCATCAGCGGCACCCGCGGGTCGCCGGGCTGCGGCACGTACCCGCTGAACTTCACCACGGGGAGCTGCGGAAGGCCCAGCAGCGGGGCGATGTACCGATTCGCCTCGAACTCCCACGTGGTCGCCCACACCAGCTCGTAGTGCTCGGCCAGTTCGTGCAGCCACTCGCCGTGGCGCGGTGAAAGCAGCACCGAGTAGCCGAGCAGGGTGTGGGAGTCGAAGTCGTCCTCGGGGTTCGGGAACACCGGGTTCAGCACCCCGTCGACGTCAAGGTAGAGCAGCGGCTTGCCCATGCGCTTTCCTCACCGGGTCGTGGCCAGTTGTCCGCACGGACGCATTTCGGCCGCCGGGGGTTGCAGGCCGGGGCGGCAGTCACCCGGACGTGGCAGGTTCCGGTTGCGGCAGGTTGCCGCGCGCCTCGGGCACCTTGCGCTCCAACTGCCGTACCTCCGGCACCAGCAGCACCGCTGCGGCCAGGCCCAGGCACGTCAACGCGCAGGCCCACAGCGCACCGGAGCGGCCCAGCAGGTCCGCCGCCGGGCCGGCCAGCGCGGTGCCCGCCGGCAGCAGCGCGAAGGAGCCGAAGGCGTCGTACGCGGAGATCCGCGACAGCAGCTCCTCGGGGATCTCCTGACGGAGCGCCACCATCCAGCCCACCACGAACACCGTGACGCCGACCCCGGACAGGAACATCGCCACCACGACGGGGATCAGCGGCAGTCCGAGCGCCAACGCCAGTGCGGGGAGGCCGAACAGGAACACGCCGCCGTTGCCGACCAGCAGGATCCGGCGGGGCTGCCAGCGGGCCATCAGCACCGCGCTCGCCACCATGCCGACGCTGAGCGCGGCCATCGCGGTGCCCCACGCCCCGGCGCCGCCCATCCGGTCCTCGGCGATCACCGGCCCGTACACCGTCTCGACGGCCAGCACGCAGGCGTTCATCAGGGAGAACTGCACGACGATCGCCCACAGCCAGCGGCGCGAGACGAACTCCCGCCAACCGACCCGCAGTTCGTGCACCAGGCTGGGCCCGGACTCGCGCCGCCCGCCGACCTGCGTCAGGCCGGAGCGCATCAGCGCGGCCACCGCGAAACAGGCCGCGTCGCCCGCCAGCACCCAGCCCGGATCGGCCACCGCGGCGAGCAGGCCACCGAGCGCGGCGCCGGCGATCTGCGCGCCGTTCATGCCCATCTTGAACACCGAGAGCGCCTTCGACGCGTGCTCGGCCGACACCGCCCGGAGGATCACGCCCTCGGCGGCCGGGGCGTAGAACGCCTGCCCGGCGCCGCCCGCCGCGGACAGCGCCAGCAGCGTCCACAGCGGCGGATGCCCCATCAGCACCAGCGCGGCCAGCACGCCCTGCGACACCGCGTTGAACACGTTGGCGCTCACCATCACCACGTGCCGCGGCCACCGGTCGGCCACCGCCCCGCCGATCAGCATCAGCACCACCAGCGGCACCGTCCGCGCCGCCGTCACGTACCCGACCTCGGCGGTGCCCCAGCCCGCGCCCAGCACCGCGAACGCGGTGGCGATCGGCGCGGCGGCGTTGCCCAGCCCGCTCACCACCGTCGAGGCGGTCTGGATCCGATAGTTCCTGCCGGCCCACGCCGGATAGTTGATGCCCACCGCCAGACGATGGATCGCCAACACCGGCCCTGTCCACCGAATTTCAGGGCCCCCGGCCGTCCGCGAGCGGCCCCGGCCGGAGGCTTTCGTCAGCCGAGGTGCGCCCAGAGGAAGGTGAGGGTGCGGCGCCAGGCGATGGCGGCCTGGAGGGGGTCGTAGCTGCTGGGGGTCTTCTCGTCGTTCATGAAGGCGTGGCCGGCCGGGTAGAAGTGGATCTCGGGGCGGCGGTCGGTGGCCTCGCCGATGCGGATGGCGGCCTCGTCGACGGCGGCGGCGGGCAGCGAGGCGTCCTGTTCGCCGAAGTGGCCGAGGACGTGCGCGGTCAGGCCGCGGTAGTCGTAGTCGGGGTCGCCGGGCAGGCCGTAGAACGGGACGACGGCGGCGACCCGGTCGCCCTCGGCGGCGGCGAGGCGCAGGGCGAGGCCGCCGCCCATGCAGAAGCCGACCGCGCCGATCGCGTCGCCGACCGAGCCGGGGTGCGCCAGCAGGTGGGAGACGGCCGCGGCGAGTTCCTCCGCGGCGCGTTCGGCGGGCAGTTCGCGTTTCATCCGGGCGGCGGCGTCCCGGTCGTGGGTGACGGTGCCGCCGTACAGGTCGGGCGCGAGGGCGAGGAAGCCCTCGGCGGCGAGCCGGTCGGTGAGTTCGGCGATGTGCCGGGTCAGCCCCCACCACTCCTGGATCACCAGGACTCCGGGGCCGACCCGGGCGGGCGGCACCGCCAGGTAGCCGTGCACGGTCCGGCCGGAGTGTCCGGCGAAGCTGACGTTCTGGCGGGCAGCGCCCATGGCCTCTCCGTCGGGGTGGCCGCGCGCGGCGGCGGGCAGGAAGGTTTGTCTGGCACTCTAGGCCCGAATTCGCCGCCGACTCCGGCGCGGTGAGGGTGTGTCAGGAAGTGTTCAGCCCATCTCTTCCAACGCTTTGCCCTTGGTCTCCTTGATGCAGAAGACCACGAACGGGATCGACAGCAGTGCGAAGCAGGCGTAGATCACGTACGTCGCGGACAGGTTCCAGTCCGACAGGGTCGGGAAGGAGACGGTGATCGCCCAGTTGGCGATCCACTGCGCGGACGCGGCGACCGACAGGGCCAGCGCCCGGATCGCGTTCGGGAACATCTCGCCGAGCAGCACCCACACCACCACGCCCCAGGAGAACGCGAAGCACAGCACGAAGAGGTGCGCGGCGACCAGTGCCACCACGGCGTGGGTGTTGTCGAGCGTCGCGGTGTTGCCGGTGCCGTGCCGGTAGGAGAACGCCCAGGCGGCCAACGCCAGCGCGACCGTCATGCCGGCCGAGCCGGCCAGCGCCAGCGGCTTGCGGCCGATCCGGTCGACCAGCGCCATCGCGATGACCGTGCCGATGACGTTGATGATCGAGGTGGACAGCGACAGCAGCAGAGAGTCGGACTCCTTGATGCCGACCGACTGCCACAGGAACGACGAGTAGTAGAAGATCACGTTGATGCCGACGAACTGCTGGAACACCGAGGCGCCGATGCCGACCCAGACGATCGGCAGCAGGCCGAACCGCCCGCCGAGCAGGTCCGACAGCCGCGGCTTGCGGCGGGTCTCCAGCACCCGGCGGATCTCCGCGATCCGGGCGTCCAGGTCGACGTTCGGGCCCTCGACCTCGACCAGCACCTTGCGGGCCTGCTCCTCGCGCCGGTCGGCGATCAGGTAGCGCGGCGACTCGGGGATGGACAGCGCCATCAGGCCGTACACCAGGGCGGGCACGGCCTCCACGCCGAGCATCCACTGCCAGGCCTGGATGCCCCCCAGGTGGTTGGTGGACTCGCCGCCCGCGGCCTGGTTGAGCGCCCAGTTGGCGAGCTGCGAGACGGTGATGCCGAGCACGATCGCCATCTGCTGGAACGAGGCGAGCCGGCCCCGGTAGGCGGTCGGCGCGACCTCGGCGATGTACGTCGGGGCGATCACCGAGGCGATGCCGATCGCGATGCCGCCGACCACGCGCCACACGCCCAGCACCTGGATGCTGGGCGGGAACATCGAGCCGATGCCGCTGATCGCGAACAGCGTCGCCGCCATCAGCATGGTCCGCACCCGGCCCAGGTGGTCGGCCAGCCAGCCGGCCACCACGGCGCCGGCCGCCGAGCCGAGCAGCGCGATCGCCACCACGAACGCGGTCTCGCCGTTGCCGACGCCGAAGTGCTTCTGGATGCCGGTGACCGCGCCGTTGATCACCGCACTGTCGTAGCCGAACAGGAAACCGCCCATCGCGGCGGCGGCGGAGATGAACACCACATGCCCGAGGTGCTCGTCCCGGACGGCGGAGGAGTGGGTAGCCAGTGCTCTCTCCCTACGTGACGATCCGTCCGGTGACGGGCGGACATATCCGGAGGTCATTCGACCAGCGGCTACCCCGTGACACGGCTCCGACACGCCCGCGACCGACGGGCTGTCAGTCCGACGAAGGGCCGAGCGCCGGGCGGCGGGTGCGGCGGCGCAGCATCTGGACGCGGGCCGCGGCGTCCTGCGGATTGCCGGTCGCGGCGTGCCGTTCGGCGAGGCGCTCGGCGATGTCCAACTGCCTCTCGACCGGCTTCTTGTCGTCGTACTTGAACTTCGCCCGCACCCGGCGCACCGTCAGCCGCAGCCCGCGCAGGCCGGTCAGCAGCCCGCCGTACGGGGCCGCGCCGACCGTCACCCGGTCCTCGGTGTTCTCGGGCTGGAAGTGCGCCAGCTGCCGGTTGAGGATCTCCGCCTTCTGCGCCGGGTCGTCCACCAGCTCGGCCGTGCAGGAGAACTGCACCGAGGCGTAGTAGCTGGTCGGCGTGTACGGTGCGTCGCGCCAGCGGCCCGGGGCGAAGGCGTAGTCGTCGGTGACCGCCAGCGTCACGTGCGGGTCGGCGCGCACCGCCGCCAGCAGCGGGTTGGGGGCGGCCAGGTGCAGCAGGACCTCGCCCGCCGCGACGTCCAGCAGGAAGTGCGTGGGCACCAGGACCGGGCCCTCGGGGCCGTTGGCGGCCAGCGTGCCGAAGTCCCGCCCGGCCGCCAGCCACTCCTGCCACTCGCGTTCGGTGCCGCGGTCCCAGCCCCGGATCAGCATGCCGGCCCCGCCAGGTAGCCGGGCAGCGGGAGGGACGAGTGCGGGGAGGGCTCCGGCGCGCCGTACACCGCGGAGACCGGCACCACGCCCGCCCAGTACGGCAGGCCGAGGTCCTCCTCCTCGTCGTTCACGCCGCCGGTGCGGCTCTTCGCCGACACCTGGTCCAGCTCCAGCCGGATCACCGCCGTCGCCGCCAGCTCCTTCGGGCTGCCCGGCCGGCAGTCCGCGGCGCGCCCCGGCACCACCTGCTCGACGATCGCGTCCAGCGCCGCCCGCAGCTCCTCCGGGTCGGTGACCTGGTACGCGGTGCCGTGCGCCACCACCGAGCGGTAGTTGACGGAGTGGTTGAACGCGGACTTCGCCAGCACCAGCCCGTCCAGGTGCGTCACCGTCACGCACACCGGCAGGCCCTGCTCGTCGCGGGCCCCGCGCAGCGGGCGGCTGCCGGTGGAACCGTGGATGTACAGCCGCTCGCCGACCCGCGCGTACAGCGTGGGCAGCACCACGGGCGCGCCGTCCCGGACGAAGCCCAGGTGGCACAGGTACCCGGCGTCGAGGACCGCGTGCACCGCGTCCCGGTCCCAGGAGGCCCGCTCCTTGTCCCGGGTGGGGGTGGTGAGATCGTTGCGGGCGTAGGCGTCCTTCGGCGTGTCCGACATGACAACCCCCTATGTACTAGTGCATAATTGCGTTTGTGCTAGGAGAGTATCGGATCACCGGTCGGCGGGCCAGCGAGATCGCCGCCGACGTCGAACGCGCCATCGCCGACGGACAACTGGAACCCGGCGCCGCCCTGCCACCACTGCGCGACCTGGCCGGCGAACTCGGCGTCAACCCCAACACGGTGGCCGCCGCCTACCGCCTGCTGCGCGAACGCGGCGTCATCGAGACCGCCGGCCGCCGCGGCAGCCGCATCCGCCCCCGGCCCGCCACCACCCCCCGCGACGAGGCCCGACTGCCCGTCCCGCCCGGCGCCCGCGACCTGTCCGCCGGCAACCCCGACCCCGCCCTGCTGCCCCCGCTCGGCCCCGCCCTCGCCGCCGCCGCGACCGGCCCCGCCGCGCTCTACGGCGACGCCGTCGCCGAACCCGAACTCCTCGACGGCTTCCGCGCCGAATTCCGCGCCGACGGCGCCCCCGACGGCGAACTCGCCGTCTGCTCCGGCGCGTTGGACACCATCGGCCGCGTCCTCGCCGCCACCCTGCGGACCGGCGACACCGTCGCCGTCGAAGACCCGGGCTGGGGCAGCGTCCTCGACCTGCTCCCCGCCCTCGGCCTGCGCACCGCGCCCGTCCCCGTCGACGACGAAGGCCCGCTCCCCGCCGCCGTCGCCGCCGCCCTCGACGCCGGCGCCCGCGCCCTGATCGTCACCAGCCGCGCCCAGAACCCCACCGGCGCCGCCCTCACCCCCGCCCGCGCCGCCGCGCTGCGCACCGTCCTCGCCGCCCGCCCGCACACCGTGCTGATCGAGGACGACCACGGGCACGGCATGGTCGACCAGCCCTTCCAGTCGCTCGCCGCCGACGGCCGCGGCGCCGCCACCGTCCACCACTGGGCGCTGATCCGCTCCGCCGCCAAGGCCCTCGGGCCCGACCTGCGGGTCGCCGTCCTCACCGGCGACGCCGACACCGTCGCCCGGGTCCTCGGCCGCCAGCGCCTGGACGTCGGCTGGGTCAGCCACCTGCTGCAACGCGCCGTCGTCGAACTGCGCCGCACCGACGCCGCGCCCGCCGCGACCGTCGCCGCCGCCTACCGGGCCCGGCGCGACGCGCTGCTCGGCGCGCTCGCCGCGCACGGCATCCGCGCCCACGGGGAGAGCGGCCTCAACGTGTGGGTGCCCGTCCCCGACGAGACCGCCGTCGCCGCCGCCCTCCTCCACCACGGCTGGGTGGTCGCCCCCGGCTCCCGCTTTCGCCTTGCCTCCCCGCCCGCCGTCCGCATCTCCGTCGCCACCCTCCACCCCGCCGAAGCCCCCGCCCTCGCCACCGCCGTCGCCGCCGCCCTCCACGGCCCGCCCCACGCCTCCCGCGTCACCTGACCCGCCGCCGTACGAAGTCGACGGACCCGAAGCGCCTCCTCGCCGTCGACTGGACCTGCTGGACGTGCTGTGACGAAGCCCCCGTCCGGGGCGGGCGGGGGCTTGTGAGGGGGCGGGGCGGTCAGTCCTTGGCGAGGAGGGCCTGGGCGTGTTCGCGGACCTGGTCGCGGGAGAGGTAGGCGTCGGTGTACTCGAAGTCGCGCAGGCGGGCGGGCTGGCGGGCCAGGAAGCCGGTGCGGACGAAGTCGTCGCCGGCGGTGGCGTTCAGCAGCCAATTCGCGCTGGTGCGGTACTTCGCGGAGTTGGTGCGCATCGCCATCACGTGGTAGCCGCGGGCCACCAACTGGGCGGGCAGGCCGTGCAGTTCGACGCCCATCGGCTTGGATACCGCGTCCTTGCCGCCGAGGTCGACGACCAGGCCCAGGTCCTTGTGGAAGTACGGCTGCAGCGGCTGGTTGCGCACCGCCGCCACCAGGTTCTCGGCGACCCGCTTGCCCTGCCGGGCCGAGTGCTGCGCGGTCGGCGGGCAGACCGCGCCGTCGCCCTTGGCGAGGTCCGGCACCGCGGCGGCGTCGCCGAGCGCGAACACGCCCTCGAACTGCGGCACCCGCATCTCCGCGGTCACCGCGAGGCGTCCGCGCACCGTCTCCGCGTCCAGGGTGCCGATCAGCGGCGACGCGGCCACGCCCGCCGTCCAGATCAGTGTCCGGCAGGGCAGCGTGCGGCCGTCGGTGAACTTCACCGTCTCCGCGCCGACCTCCGCGACCGAGACGCCCAGCGACACGTCCACGCCGCGCTTGCGGAGGATCTCCATCGCGGTCTGGCCGAGCTTGTCGCCCAGCTCGGGCATCAACTTCGGTGCGATGTCGATCAGATGCCACTTGATCAGGTCCGGGTCGAGGCGCGGGTAGCGCTTGATCGCCGCCGTGGTCAGCCGTTGGAGGCAGGCCGCCGTCTCGGTGCCCGCGTAGCCGCCGCCGACCACCACGAACTGGAGCCGGGAGGCCCGTTCCTGCTCGTCCATCGACGCGGACGCCAGGTCGAGTTGGGCGATCACGTGGTCGCGGATGTACGTCGCCTCGGCGAGCGTCTTCATGCCGCGCGCGTAGTCGGGCAGGCCCGGGATGTCGAAGGTCCGGGTGACGCTGCCCGGCGCCAGCACCAGGTAGTCGTACTTCTCCGCGACCACCTCGTCGGTGATCTTGCGGACCACGGCGACCTTGGAGCGCGGATCGATGCCGATCGCCCCGCCGGGGACTATGTGCGTGCGGTTCAGCGTGCGGCGCAGCGAGATCGCCACCGACTGCGGGGTCAGCACCCCGGCCGCGACGTGCGGCAGCAGCGGCAGGTACAGCTGGTAACTGAACGGCGTGACCAGCGAGATCTCCGCCTCGGAGGGGGCGAGCTTGCGCTCCAGACGGCGCGCGCACTCCAGCCCGGCGAAGCCGCCGCCGACGATCAGGATCCGAGGTCGTTCCATCGTTCATCCCCTACGTGTGCGGGTCCGTGAACTGCGTCCGTGCCGACGGGAGCGGCTCAAGGACGACTGCTGGCCACACTCGCACGGGCCCACGGCGGGTGCATCTCCAACCGCTCCCGGGCCGTGGCCGCCCACGGGGGCCGCTAGGCTGTCGGGATGCTCTCCGAGGTGACGGCCGTCCGCTACGCGACGCCGCTGCGCGAAGGCGGTTCGATGCCGGGCCTGATCGAGGCCGACGACCGCCGCCTGTACGTGCTGAAATGGGTCGGCGCGGCCCAGGGCCGCAAGGCGCTGGTCGCCGAGGTACTGGCCGGGGAACTCGGCCGCCGGCTCGGCCTGGCGGTGCCCGAACTCGCCCTGGTCGCCCTCGACCCGGTGCTCGCCCGCAGCGAGCCCGAGGTGCAGATCCAGGACCAGATGCGGGCCAGCGGCGGCACCAACCTCGGCATGGCCTACGTCTCCGGGGCGCTGAACTTCGACCCGCTCTGCTTCGACGTGGACACCGACACCGCCGCCCGGGTGCTCTGGTTCGACGCCCTGATCGGCAACGTCGACCGGTCCTGGCGCAACCCCAACCTGCTGGTCGCCACCGGGGGCCTGCGGCTCATCGACCACGGCGCCAGCCTGATCTTCCACCACAGCTGGACGCGCGCCGAGGCCTGGCGCCGCAAGCCCTACGACGCCTCCGACCACGCCCTGCGGCACGCCGTCGGCCACCTGCCGAAGGTCGACGCCGACCTCGCCGACCTCGCCGAGGCCGCGCTGCCCGCCGCCGTCGCCGCCGTCCCCGACGTGTGGCTGGTCGACGAACCGGGCTTCGAGACGCCCGAGGACGTCCGCGCCGCCTACGTCGAGCAGCTCACCGCCCGCCTCGCCGGGCCCCGCGACTGGCTCCCGGAGGTGGCCGGCTGATGGACCAGCACCCCAAGGACTACGAGTACGCGCTGATCCGCGCCGTCCCCCGGGTCGAACGCGGCGAGTGCGTCAACATCGGCGTCCTGCTGTACTGCCGCGACTCCGGCTACCTCGGCGCCCGCACCCACCTCGACCAGGGCCGGCTGCTCGCCCTCGACCCGGTCGCCGACGCGGCCGGCGTGCGGCGCGCCCTGCGCGGCATCGAGGCGGTCTGCGAGGGCGGCGAGGCCGCCGGGCCGGCCGCCGCCGACAGCCCCGGCCAGCGCTTCCGCTGGCTGACCGCGCCGCGCAGCGCCGTCGTCCAGCCAGGCCCCGTGCACACCGGGCTGACCGTCGACCCGGACGCGGAACTCCACCACCTGTTCGACCGTCTGGTGCTGTAACCCGCACCGTTTCTCCGACCCCCCGACATACTTGCCTCGCTCAATACTGGAGGTACTGAAACGATGGGCGTACCCTGACCGCCATGGGCAGCACCACAGGCACCGGCACCGCACCCTCCACCACCGAACTGATGGAGCAGGTCGCGGCCGTCGGCGCGGCCTACTTCCAGGACTTCGCCGCCGCAGCGGCCCGCCACGGCCTCAACTCCTCACAGGCCAAAGCACTCAAGGCCGTCCTCGAACCCGTCCCGATGCGCGCCCTCGCCGGCCGCCTCGGCTGCGACGCCTCCAACGTCACCGGCATCGTCGACCGCCTCGAAGCACTCGGCCTCGCCCACCGCGAAGCCGCCGCCGCCGACCGCCGCGTCAAGATCGTCACCATCACCGACGAGGGCCGCGCCGTCCTCGACCGGATCCGCGACGACATGACCCGCGCCCGCCAGGCCTTCGACAGCCTCGACACCGAGCAACGCACCGCCCTGTCCCGGCTCTGCCAACAGGTCCTGCCGCTGCTGCGCCCCTGACCGTCCGTCCGGGCATCCAGGGCCGGACAGGCCCTACACTCACCGGATGCACCAGGCGAACGGATGGACCTCGACCGGGCTGCGCTGGCTGGACGGCGCACCCCGGCTCACCGCCACCGACGGCACCACCAGGCACGACCGGCCGCTCACCGACGGGCTCCCCGTCGCCTGGCGGATCGCCGGCCCGCGCCGCTGCACCGGCGCCACCACCGCGCGCGGCCACCGCCCCTGCCCGCACCGGGCCGCCATCGAACCCGACGGCACCACCACCCAGTGCCCCACCTGCCAGAACGCCGACCGAGGCCTGCAACTCGCCCGCGACCGCATCCTCGACGACGGCCGCACCTACCGCCTCTACCTCGCCTGGTTCGGCCCCGGCCTGCTCAAGGTCGGCCTCACCGCCGAGGAACGCGGCACCGTCCGCCTGCTCGAACAGGCCGCCCTCACCTGGACGTTCCTCGCCCACGGACCGCTGCCCGCCGTCCGCCGCGCCGAACTCGCCCTCGCCCACGCCAAACTGGCCCGCGAACGGATCCCCGCCGCCGCCAAGTACCCCGCCTGGTGGGCACTCTCCAACCCCGCCGACCGGCACGCCGAACTCACCGCCGGCCGCACCCGCGCCCTGGCACTGCTCGACCGTCAACCGCCCGCGGGGCACCCGCTCACCCTGCTGCCCGAACACCCCGTCACCGACCAGGTCGAGCTGTACGGCCTCACCGACGGCGCCCCCGAGCAGTACCAGCAGGTCAAAGCAGTCAGCGACGGCGCCCGCCTGACCGGCCGACTGCGCCGGCCGATCGGCGGCCACCTCTTCCTCGACCCGCCCGCCGGGCCCCCGCTGCTCCTCGACACCCGCCTGCTCACCGGCTGGACCCTGCACACCGAGGCCGCCGACAGCTGCGACGGCCTCACCCTGCTGCCCCGGGCCCGCCCCGCCGCCGAGCAGGACACGCTGTTCTGAGCCGCCGGTCGGCCGGTCAGTGCTTCTTCCGGGCCTCCTGCTTGCCGCGCGCGCCCACCGCCGCCAACGTCATGTCCTGCGCCTGCGACTTCAGGTTCTTGTAGCCGTACCCGCGGTCCGTCAGCCACAGCTCCGCCGCCGTCTCGGCCCGCACCGACGCCGCCACGACGTCCTCCTCCGCCTCCCCGTACTCCAGGAACCGGAAGGTGAAGAACGGACGCGCCGACAGGTCGTACGTCAGGTGCCCCTCGTCGGTGAACTTCGCCTGCAGCACATCGTGCTCGGCCGCCTCGGCGGTCAGCTCGGCGTGCTGCTCGGCGGTGAGGGCGTCGAAGGAACCGCGCACCATGATTCGGAACGTACGAGTCGTCATGGCGGGACCCTAACCCGGCCGGCCCGCCCGCTTCACCCCATTTTCGCCCGCCCCGCCGTTTCGAACGCCGCCCCCAGCGGCTCCGGCAGCGGACCGTGGTGGGCGACGGTCAGCCGGCGGGTGGCCCGGGTCAGCGCGACGTACAGGTCGTGGCCGCCGCGCGGGGACTGCGCCCGGATCGCCGCCGGATCGGCCACCACCACCGCGTCGAACTCCAGGCCCTTGCACTGCGCCGCACTCAGCGCCCCCAGGTGCGCCAACTCCGCCAGCCGCCCGTCCGGCACCACCAGACCCGTGGTCCCCGGCCCGTCCTGGGCCAGCAGGGCCGGCAGCTGCGCCGCGTAGTCCGTGACGGCGACCGCCCGCGGCCGTTCCCCGTCCGCCCGTACCGACTCGGGGGCCACCGCCGCCGGATCGACGGCCGCGAGCCACGCCGCCGCCACCGCCATGATCGGCGCCGGGGTGCGGTAGTTGACGGTCAGCCGCTCCTCCCGCCAGCGGGTGCCCAGGTAGCGGCCCAGCATCTCCTGCCAGTCCCGCGCGCCCGCCGCCGAGGAGGTCTGCGCCAGATCGCCCACCACCGTCAGCGAACGGGTCGGGATCCGCCGCATCACCATCCGCCAGGCCAGCGCCGACAACTCCTGCGCCTCGTCCACCACCACGTGCCCGAACGTCCACTCCCGGTCCGCCGCCGCCCGCTCCGCGGTCGACCGGTACGGCCCGTCGTCGGCGTGCCGCCCGGCCAGCGCCGCGGCGTCCAAGTCGCCCTCCTGGCCGGTCACCTGGAGCACCCCTCGGGCGTACGCCTCGGCATCGGCCCGCTGCCGGCCCTGCGCGGCGGCGGCCCGGCGCCGCTCCGCGCCGTCGCTGCCGAGCAGTTCGGCGGCCTCGTCCAGCAGCGGGACGTCCTCCACCGTCCACGGCGCGCCCGGCGGGCGGTGCAGGGCGGCGCGTTCGACGGGGGACAGGGACGGGGCGAGGCGCTCGGGGTCGGCGAGCAGCGACTCGACGAGCTGCTGCGGCGTCAGCAGCGGCCACAGCGCGTCCAGGGCGGCGCGGACCTCCGGCTCGGCCCACAGCTCGCCCGGCGCGTAGCGGGCCTCCTCCTCGTCCCAGGGGCGGCCGAGCGCGTCCGCGCGGGTGCGGGCCAGGCTGCGCAGGGCGGCCCGCAGGAACTCGGCGCGGGCCGCGTTGTGCGGCAGCCGCAGGCCCCGGGCGCGCTCCCGGGCGGCGGCCAGCAGCCGGCGGGGGAGCGGCAGGTCGAGGGCGGCGAGCAGGCCGTCCCCGGCGGGCAGCCGCTGGTGCAGGCGCACCGCCTCGGCGAGGACGTCCGCCATCCGCTCCGAACCCTTCAGGAAAGCGCTTTCCGGTTGGTCCGTGTCAACCGCGCGCACCCCCGGGAACAGCTCGCCGGGGGTGCGCAGCAGCACCTCGGTCTCGCCGAGCGAGGGCAGCACCTGCTCGATGTAGCGCAGGAACGCCGGGTTCGGGCCGATCACCAGCACGCCGCGCCGCTCCAGCACCTCCCGGTGGGTGTACAGCAGGTAGGCGGCCCGGTGCAGGGCGGCCACCGTCTTGCCGGTGCCCGGACCGCCGTGCACCACCACCGCGCCGTGCAGCCCCGAGCGGATCACCCGGTCCTGCTCGGCCTGGATGGTCGCCACCACCTCGCGCATCCGTCCCGTCCGGGTCCGGCGCAGCTCGGCCAGCAGCGCGGCCTCGCCGACCAGGGTGCGGCGGCCCTCGGCGTCCAGCGCGTCCAGGTCGAACGCCTCGTCGTCCAGGCCGACCACCCGCCGGCCCTCGGTGCGCAGGTGGCGGCGGCGCAGCAGGCCGGCCGGGTCGGCGGCGCTCGCGGTGTAGAACGGGCGGGCGGCCGGGGCCCGCCAGTCCAGCAGCAGCGGTTCGAACTCCTCGTCCAGCAGCCCGATCCGGCCGATCCGGTGGACGGCGCCGTCGAGGCCGTCGATCCGGCCGAAGCACAGGCCGCGTTCGACGGCGGTCAGCCGGGCCAGCCGGCGGGTGCGTTCGGCGAGCACCACCTCCTGCTCGATCCGGGCCTGCCGGGTGCCGCCCGGCCCGAGGTGCGCGTCGGCGGCCTGCTCCAGCGCGCTGCGAGCCCGCTCGCGGGCGGCGTCCAGGTGGGCGTACAGCTCCGTCAACCGGCGCTGCTCGGTGCGGAGTTCGGCGGCGAGGACGGCGTCGCTTGCCAGATCTTGAGTCAACGTGATATCCTTGCGGAGGAGGAGTTCTTTGCACGGATTGGCATTGGTGCTCAACCGGCCATGCTACCCGCCCGCACGGCGGAGGCGCTGCATTCCCGCCTGACCTCGACTGTTAGGCTTGCGAAGCGTGAGCGCGAAGCCCAAGATCCCCAATGTCCTGGCCTCCCGGTACGCCTCGGCGACCCTGGCCCAGCTGTGGTCCCCCGAGCACAAGGTGGTGCTTGAGCGCCACCTGTGGCTGGCCGTCCTGAAGGCCCAGCAGGACCTCGGCATCGAGGTGCCGGCCACCGCGATCGCCGACTACGAGCGCGTCGTCGACCAGGTCGACCTGGCGTCCATCGCCGCCCGCGAGAAGGTCACCCGGCACGACGTGAAGGCCCGCATCGAGGAGTTCTCCGAACTCGCCGGGCACGAGCAGATCCACAAGGGCATGACCTCGCGCGACCTCACCGAGAACGTCGAGCAGCTGCAGATCCGCCAGTCCCTGGAGCACGTCCGCGACCGCACGGTCGCCGTCCTGGTCCGCCTCGGCCGGCTCTCCGCCCAGTACGGCGAGCTCGTGATGGCCGGCCGTTCGCACAACGTCGCCGCGCAGGCCACCACCCTCGGCAAGCGCTTCGCGACCGCCGCCGACGAGATCCTGGTCGCCTTCGCCCGCCTGGAAGAGCTGATCGCCCGCTACCCGCTGCGCGGCGTCAAGGGCCCGGTCGGCACCTCGCAGGACATGCTCGACCTGCTGGCCGGCGACGCCGACAAGCTCGCCGAGCTGGAGCGCCGGGTCGCCGGCCACCTCGGCTTCGACAACGTCTTCACCTCGGTCGGCCAGGTCTACCCGCGCTCGCTCGACTACGACGTCGTCTCCACCCTGGTCCAGCTCTCCGCCGGCCCGTCCAGCATCGCCAAGACGATCCGCCTGATGGCCGGCCACGAGCTGGTCACCGAGGGCTTCAAGGCCGGCCAGGTCGGCTCCTCGGCGATGCCGCACAAGATGAACACCCGCTCCTGCGAGCGCGTCAACGGCCTCGCCGTCATCCTGCGCGGCTACGCCTCGATGACCGCCGAGCTCGGCGGCGACCAGTGGAACGAGGGCGACGTCTCCTGCTCCGTGGTGCGCCGCGTCGCGCTGCCGGACGCGTTCTTCGCCTTCGACGGCCTGCTGGAGACCTTCCTGACCGTCCTCGACGAGTTCGGCGCCTTCCCCGCCGTCATCGAGGCCGAGCTCGACCGCTACCTGCCGTTCCTGGCCACCACCAAGGTCCTGATGGCGGCCGTCCGGGCCGGCGTCGGCCGGGAGACCGCGCACGAGGTCATCAAGGAGCACGCCGTCGCCGCCGCCCTGGCGATGCGCGAGGGCGCCCGCGAGAACACCCTCGTCCCGGCGCTCGCCGCCGACGCCCGCATCCCGCTCGACCACGAGGCGATCGACGCGCTGCTGGCCGACCGCCTCTCCTTCACCGGCGCCGCCGCCGCCCAGGTCGGCGAACTCGTCCGCCGCATCGAGGCCGTCGCCGCCGCCCACCCGGAGGCCGCCAAGTACGCCCCGGGCGACATTCTCTGACGCCCCGGGTGCCCTGCATGCTCAACTGCCCGTCCCCGACGCCGAGTCGGGGACGGGCAGTGCGCTACCGGGGCCCCTTGGCAACGGTCGTCAAGGCGTCGTAGGGTCGGGACGCGGCCACGCTGTGCGAGCGATCGGCCGGATTCGGAGCGGGGGACGGGGCGTTCCGGTCCGATTGTGCGACCTGGCCGTCAACCGGCCGGGGCGGTTGCCCGATCCCCTCTACGGGCAGGTAAGTTACGCCTTGCACGTGCATCTGATGCCTTGTCAGACGAAACGGGGGAATGTCTGGTGGGCCGAACTCAGTGTCCGACGCTGCGCCTTGGTGTCGAATCGCCCCGTCACCAGGGCCTCAACCCATGACTGCCGGGCAGATCCGGAAGCGGGGAGACGGCACGTTACACGCACCCGCCGCCCAATGGGGGCAAACGGCCGGAATCGGCAACCGGGCACGCGGCTTGAGGGGTAGACAGGACATGTCCGTCATGACGTCGTCGACAGCGGAGACGCCGGCGGAGGTCTCGAACCTGCGCGGGGAGTCAGCGATGCGACCGACGAAGCCGAGGAGCGGGGCACTCGCCCCCGGGACACAGGTCCCTGCGGGCGCGGTGGTGGGCTACCTCGGGGCGCTCGGCGTACTCGACCTGCTGCTGTCGGCGGTGCTCGCCCGAGTGCTCACCGGCACCGCGGCCGGAACGGCGACCGTGGCCGTGTTCCTCGCCGTCTTCGTCCCACTCGGGGTCGCGTCGGTGCTCAGCGCGGACCGGGTGCTGGTCGCGATGGTGCAGCGCCACGAGCGGTGAGCTCGCCGGGTCGCTCAACGACCCTTTCGGGAACGGGCGTTGGACCTCCGCTGCGGCTGCTGCCGCTGCTGCGGGGCTGCTCCGGCCTGCTCGCGGCGCCGGCGGTTCGCCCGGGCGCTGCGGGCGACGCCCCAGCCGGTGAGCAGCAGGGTGCCGGTGCCGGCGGCGGAGGCGAGCGGCATGTTGTGGAGCAGGTAGCCGACGCCGAACGCCGCGCCTGCGACGGCCAGCACCAGGACGACGACGATCAGGACGAACCGGAACGTGTCGCCGGTGTCGCGGGCGATGTCCCGCAGCAGGGTGTGCTGGCGATCGAGGAACGGGTAGAGGCCGCTGCCCAACTGCTCGGGCGGGACGGGCGCCAGAGGTTCGGACTCGCGACGGGCCGGCCGCGACGGCGCGGGGTCCTTCGCGGCCTCGGCCCCGGCCTTGGCGTCGACCTTGCCCTTGGCCGCGGCCTGACGGCGCGTTCGGGGCGCGGGCAGGCGGGAGTCCTGCGGTGCCAGGTCGGGCTGTGCGTTCCGACCGGCCCGGTCGCGGGGCTGGCGCGGGACGTGGGCCTTCGGCGTGTCCGGCCGGCCGGCGGCGGACGGCTCCGGCGACGGAGGCTCGGTGGCGCTGGTGGTCACGGGCAGGGGTCTCGCTTCGCGCTATGCGAGCCGACCGGCGGGCCGGCTCGGGTCAGGAGCTGAATGACGGGGCGCCGGGACCGGTGGTGCTCGATCCGGGCCGGACCCCGAAGGAGAGCCGCCGTTCGGTGGCGTCCCCCGGGTGGGAGCGGCCCGGCCGACCGGCCGAACCCCTTCCAGCAACGGCCGGAGACGGCCAACCATCCCGCCGCCGGCCGCATCTCGGTGCCGTCTCACTAGCGCCACTGGGTCGAACCGACACGCCTCGGTGCCCGCCCGCCCCTTCGTCCCCGCCTTCGTCGTCGCGCCCGGAGAAACTCCTCCGGTGTCCAGCCTCATCAGTGCCGCTCGGCGGACTCGGGACGAGCCGCAGCGGGCGGATGCTCACCTTACCGTCAACACGCCGCGACTGCCCGTAACCCTCTCGGGTGGGCTGCGCGTGACCCGGAGTCTAGCTCCCCGACCCCGCTCCGGCACCCTTCGACTAGCCGCAGAACTGATGCTGCGTCAAGCACGTCGCGGTCAAGATCCATGGCAGGGAGGTGAGTTGGTGGCCTCCGGTCGACTGTCGGCTGTTGTCGGCGAGGTGTTTCAGACCGGTCGGTCGGAGCTCGCCGCCCCTTCGTCCGGGTGGTCCGGATGGATCGGCGGGGAGGTCGGGCCGCAGTACCAGTCGCAGTCGGGTTCGGCGATCGGGTGGGGCGGGGCGAGGGCGTTCGAGCGGATCGTGGTGAAGGCGAGCAGGGCACCCGTGACGAGCAGGCCGGCACAGATCAGCATGGAGGTGCGGAAAGCGCTGTCCACCTCGGACGGGATCCGGTACGCGTCGCCGCTCAGGCCCGCCAGCGGGGGGATCGCCGCGACCGCGAACAGGCCGGCGGCGCGGGCGGCCGCGTTGTTGACGCCGGACGCGATGCCCGCGCGGCGGACGTCGACGGCGGCGAGGACGGTCGCCGTCAGCGGCGCCACCAGCAGCGTCATGCCCGCGCCCTGCACGGTCACGGCGGGCAGCACGTCCACCCAGTAGTTCGCGTCCGGGCCGATCCGCAGCATCAGCAGCACCCCGCACGCCACCAGCAGCGGCCCCGCGGTGAGCGGGATCCGCGGGCCGACCGCGCGGCCGAACTGCCCGGCCCGGCCCGAGAACAGCAGCATCAGCACAGTGATCGGAATCAGCGCCACCCCCGAGAGCAGCGGCGTGAACCCGGCGACGATCTGGAGCTGCACCGTCAACAGCAGGAACACGCCGCTGAACGCCGCGTACACGCACAGCGTGACCAGGTTGACCGACGTGAACAGCCGGGACCGGAACAGCGACAGCGGCAGCATCGGGTTCGCCGAACGGTGCTCGACGAAGATGAACGCGGCTGTCAGCGCGATGCCCGCCAGCCCCGCGACGATTCCGATCGGGGACAGGCCGGAACCCGCCTCCGTCAGCGCGTACGTGATGCCCGCGAGGGCCAGCGCGGCGAGCAGCGCGCCCAGCACGTCGAAATTGCCCTGCTCGTCCGGGTCTCGCGACTCGGGGACGTGACGGGCGGTCACCGCGACCACGACCGCCGCCAGCGGCAGATTCAGCAGGAAGATCCACCGCCAGCCGGGACCGTCCACCAGCCAGCCGCCCAGGAACGGGCCGACCGCCGCCGCGACGCCGCCCAGGCCCGACCACGCGCCCACCGCGCCCGCCCGGTCGTCCTCGTGGAACACCGCCTGCAGCATCGCCAGCGAACCCGGCGTCAGCAGCGCACCGCCGATGCCCTGCAACGCCCTTGCCAGGATCAGCACGTCGACGTTGGGCGCGGCCGCGCAGCCCGCCGAGGCCAGGGCGAACCAGCACACGCCGATCAGGAACACCCGGCGGCGGCCGTAGCGGTCGCCGAGAGAGCCGCCCAGCAGGATCAGCGCGGCGAGCGTCAGCATGTAGGCGTTGATCGTCCACTGGAGGGAGGCGAGGCTCGCGCCCAGGTCCTCACCGATCCGCGGCAGCGCGACGTTCACCACCGTGCCGTCCAGCATCGCCATCCCGGACCCGAGCGCGGTCGCCGCGACGACCCACCGCCCACGCCCCGTCCCCAGCCGAATTCCGCCGGCCACACCCGCCGCATCGTCGCTCACGCAACGCATCTTCCGCCAGGACCCGCCCGACGACCAGTCCACCACGCCCTCCGGGCGGGCGGGGCGGGCGGAGTGGGAGGCGCCTTCCGAACGGCTGCGGACGGGGACCGGGACTCCGCCAACGGCGCGGGCGGGACGACCCGCGGACGGCCGGGTCGGGCGCGGGCGCTCCTATGGGCTTCACGCTCGCCCGCTGCCTGCGGCGTTCCGGCGGTGGGTTGGGTAGCGCGCGGGCGGGAGGCCCTGCGGGCGGCCGCGTCCGCGGGTGCCATGCCGTGCGCGCGGACTGGCCACCGGGCGGCTGCGTGGCGGGTCAGCTCTGCTCGCCGCCCGCAGGGCGTTCCCTCCGCGCTTGGGGCAGGTGGGTGGGCGGGGTGGGGAGGGCTTCTCCGTTTCGGGGTCGCCGCCCGCAGGGGCTTGGCGGGGTCAGGGGAGGAGGGCGGCGCGGCGCCAGGCGCGGGTGGTGGTGGGGGTGATGATGCCGAGGTCGGTGAAGAAGTCGACGGCCTTGCGGGACCAGTCGATGCGGGCCTGGTGCCAGTGGGGGTTGGCGGCGGCGGTGCGGGCGGCCTCGGCGGGGTCGAGGCCGGCGAGGGCGTAGACGCGCGGGTGGACGATCTCGGCGACGGACTGGCGGGCCAGCAGCGCGAGGGCGCGGCGGAAGACGGCGCGGCGGGCGGGCGTCATCCGGGCCCAGCGGCGTTCGAGTTCGGGCTTGGCGTAGCCGATGTGCCGGGCCTCCTCGACGACGTGGATCCGGGCGACCGAGCGGGCCAGCGGCTGCAGGCTCTCGTCGCGGATCATCTCCCGCTGCATGGCGTCCGTGAACTCCTCGACGAATATCGCCCCGGCGAAGGTCATCGTGGTGTCGTTGAGCAGGAAGTGCAGCCGCCCGAGCAGGTCCGCGCGCCGGGTGGGCCGGGCGGACGGGTAGCCGGTGGCGGTGATGTAGCGGGCGAACATGGTGGAGTGCCGGCACTCGTCCGCGACCTCGGTCAGCGCGTACTGGGCGTGCCCGGTGGTGAGGTCGTTCGTGTAGACGTGCCGGATCAGGCCTTCCATCAGGACGAGTTCGAACCAGATGCCGGCCGCCGTGGTGGAGGCGAGCTGATGGACGCTCAGCTGCGCCCGCCGGCGTTCGTCGAGGCGTTCCCACAGCGGGGTGCCGTAGAGGGTGACGCGGTGGGCGGGCAGCGCGTAGTGGTCGGGGTCGACGGGGGCGGTCCAGTCGACCTCGGTGAGGGGGTCGTAGGAGTGCTTGGCGGAGGCGCGCAGCAGGCGGGCGGCGTTGAGTTCGCGGTCGGCGTTGCGCTGCTGGGCGAGGGTCGCGGTGGGGGCGGCGGTGTCGGGCACGGGCGGGCTCCGGAGGTGGCGGGGGCAGGGGCTCCAGGAGGAGTAAACCAATGAGACAGAGTGTCAACAAGGGTTTGGGGCAGATCAGGAGACCCACGGCCGTCCGGCGGCAACCCGCATGCGGCCCCGCCGGGCCCCGCGCAGACTGACCGCATGGATCCGGTCACCGCCCTGGAACGCATCGCCTTCCTGCTGGAGCGCGAACTCGCCTCCCCGTACCGGGTCAAGGCGTTCCGCACCGCCGCCGAGGCCGCCACCGGGTTGGCCGCGGGGCCGGTCGACGTCGCCGACGCCGAACGCCTGCCCGGCGTCGGCCCGGTCACCGCCCGGGTGATCGCCGACGCCACGGCGGGCCGCACCCCGCAGTACCTGCTGGAGGCCGAGGCGCGGGCCGCCGCCGGTCCCGCGCCGTCCACCGACGCGCTCCGGCTGCGCGAGAAGATCCGCGGCGACTGCCACCTGCACTCGGACTGGTCCGACGGCGCAGCCCCGATCGAGCTGATGGCCCGCACCGCCCGCGACCTCGGCCACCACTGGGCGGTGCTCACCGACCACTCGCCGCGGCTGACCGTCGCCAACGGCCTGAGCGCCGAGCGGCTGCGCGAACAGCTCGACGTGATCGAGGACTTGAACGGCCGGCTCACCCCGTTCCGACTGCTGTCCGGCATCGAGTGCGACATCCTCGACGACGGTTCGCTCGACCAGGACGAGGACCTGCTCGGCCGGCTGGACGTGGTGGTCGCCTCGGTCCACTCCAAGCTGCGGATGGACCGCGCCGCGATGACCCGCCGGATGCTGTCCGCCGTCCGCAACCCGCTGGTCGACGTGCTCGGCCACTGCACCGGGCGGCGGCTCGGCGACAAGCCGCGCCCGCAGTCCGCGTTCGACGCGGAGGCCGTGTTCGCCGCCTGCCGGGAGCACGACACCGCCGTCGAGATCAACTGCCGCCCCGACCGCCAGGACCCGCCGGACGACCTGCTCGCCCTCGCCGCCGACCTCGGCTGCCTGTTCGCGATCGACACCGACGCGCACGCCCCCGGCCAGCTCGACTGGCAGATCGCCGGCTGCGAACGGGCCGCCGCGCTCGGCCTGGACGCCGAACGGATCATCACCGCCTGGTCGGTGGACCACCTGCTGGCCTGGTCCGGAGCCCGATGATCACGCTGTCGGACCGGGTCGCTACGCTGCCCCGATGACAGAGCCCCAGCCGCAGACGCACAGCACGATCCGGCCACTGGCGTTCCACGCCGCGCCCGGCACCGAGGACTGGCGGGTCCTGGGCGAGGGGGCGTGCACGTTCTTCCCCGCCGCCTCCTTCGCGGACGCGGCCCGGCTGGTGGCCGCGATCGCCACCGCCGTGGACGGCCTCGGCGCGCCGGACGTGGACCTGCGGCCCGAGGGCGTCACCGTCCGCCTGATCACCGTCGCCGAGGACTACTACGGCCTGACGGAGCGGCACATCGAGCTGGCCCGCCGGATCTCCGCCGCGGCCCGTGCCCTCGGCGCCACCGCCGAGCCGCACGCCGCGCAGACCGTCCAGGTCACCGTGGACGCCCTGGAGCGGCCCGCCGTGGTCGCCTTCTGGCGGGCCCTGCTCGGCTACCGCGACCGGGCCGGCAGCCCCGAGGACCTGATCGACCCGGCCCGGCGCGGCGCGCCGTTCTACTTCCAGCAGATGGACGAGCCCCGGCCGCAGCGCAACCGGGTGCACGTGGACGTGTGGGTGCCGTACGACGTCGCCGAACAGCGGGTCGCCGCCGCGCTCGCCGCCGGCGGCCGCCTGGTGAGCGACGACGACGCCCCCGCGCTGTGGGTGCTGGCCGACCCCGAGGGCAACGAGGCCTGCGTCGGCGCGGCCGGCGCGGCGGGCTGACGCGCCGTCAGGACGGCTGGACCAGCCGGGCGCGCAGGCTGTCCAGCGTCTCGTCCTTGAGGCCGAGGCCGACCCGGGCGTAGGTCTCCGGGTCGCCCCAGCGGTCGGCCAGGGTGTCCAGGGCGGTGGTCAGGTACTCGGCGCGCACCGACAGCACCGCGTCGGCGATCTCCGGGTCGCCGCCCCCGGCGAGGAAACGTTCCCGCACCGGGGCGTCGTGCGCGTGCACCGCCGGACCGACCGACAGGTACTCGGTGCGCACCGTCTCCGCGTCCGCGCCGAGCAGCAGCAGGATCAGCGCCGCGCCCCAGCCGGTGCGGTCCCGGCCGGCCGTGCAGTGGAACAGCACCGGGCCGCCGCCCCGGTGTGCGAGCGCGGTCAGCAGCTGCTTGTAGGCGTGCCGGGCGGCGGTGGAGGTGACGAACGCCCGGTAGTCCTCGCACCGGGCGAGGGCGGCGCGGCCGCGGCCCAGGGTGCGGTTGGCGGCCGCCGGGTCGGCGAGCGCCGCCGTCAGCGCGGCCGTGACGCCGTTGCCGGCCCGGTCGGCGAGCACGTCGGCGACCAGCAGGTGCGCCCCGCCGGGCACCCGGTCCGGGAACGCCGCCCGGTCCGGTCCGCTGCGCAGGTCGACCACGGTGCGCACGCCGAGCGCGTCGAACATCGGGTCCGCCGCCGGGTCGAGCCGGTCCAACTGGCCGGAACGGAACGCCAGTCCGGGCCGGACCCGGGCGCCGCCGGGCAGGTCGATGCCGCCGAGATCGCGCAGGTTGGCGACGGTGGCGGAGTCAACGATGTGCGAGTGCTGCATGACGACCTCCCTGCCGGCGGACGGGTGTGGCGGCGGCCTCGCGGGCGGCGGCCGGCCGGGCGGCACCGCGGGCGTCACCCGAAGCAGGCCCCGTCAGCACGCTAGGCGCGCCCCGGGCGGGTCGCCCCCGGAGTTCCCCCGGCCGGGCGGCCGCTGCATCGAGCGGCGGAGCGCACGCCCCGGCCGCGCGCCGTGCTGCGCGCGCCCCATTGCTTGACGGCGTGTCAGCAGGCAGGGTGGCAGCGTCGGCCCCGGAGGGGGGTGGGCGGCGCGCGAGGCGCGACGAAGGGACGGGAGCCCCGAATGGCAGCGAAGATCCTGATCATCACCGGCGACGCGGCCGAGTCACTGGAGGTGTTCTACCCCTACCAGCGCCTGCTGGAGGAGGGCTACGAGGTGCACATCGCCGCGCCCGCCAAGAAGACGCTGCAGTTCGTGGTGCACGACTTCGTCCCCGGGTTCGACACCTACACCGAGAAGGCCGGCTACACCTGGCCCGCCGACCTGGCGTTCGCCGACGTGGACCCGGCGCAGTACGTGGCACTGGTGCTGCCCGGCGGCCGGGCGCCCGAGTACCTGCGCAACGACCCGGAGGTGCAGCGGATCGTCGCGCACTTCGTCGCCGACGACAAGCCGCTCGCGCAGATCTGCCACGGCCCGCTGATCACCCTGCGGACGGGCTCGATGGCCGGGCGCCGCACCGCCGCGTACCCGGCGCTGGAGCCGGACGTGGAGGCCGGCGGCGCGAGCTTCGTGGACGGGGACGCGGTGGTGGACGGCGTCGTGGTCTCCGCCCGCGCCTGGCCGGACCACCCGGGGTGGATGCGGGCGTTCGTGGAGCTGCTGCGGGAGAAGGCGCCCGTCGAGTAGCCCGCCGCCGCGGCGTCGCCGGGTCCCGGTCGACGGCGTCGTCGCGGGGTGTCGCCTTGCCCGGGAGGCGTGGGCGGGCAAGCGTGGGGCCCATGGCGACACACCTCGACGACCAGGACCTGCTCGTGCTGCACGCCCGGGCCCTGGAGCACTTCGGCCGGCTGGTCCGGGCCGTTCCCGACGACCGCTGGCAGGCCCCGACGCCGTGCACGGACTGGACGGTCCGGCAGCTGGTCGGGCACCTGACGTACGAACAGCTCTGGGTGCCGGACCTGCTGGCCGGCGCGACCGTCGCCGAGGTCGGCGACCGCTACGACGGGGAGCAGCTCGGCGACGACCCGGCGGCGGTCTGGACGGCCGCCGCCGACGCCGCCGGGGCCGCGTTCGGCGAGCCGGGCGCGCTGCGGCGCACCGTCCACCTCTCCTACGGGCGGCGGCGGGCGGCCGGATACGCGCGGGAGATGACGGTGGACGCGATCGTGCACGGCTGGGACCTGGCGATCGGGATCGGCGCGGACGCCCGGATCGACCCGGCGGCCGTGGCCTTCGCGCTCGACGAACTCGGCCCGCAGACGGGCGCGTTGGCGGCCTCGGGCCTGTTCGCGGACGCGGTGCAGGTGCCCGCCGACGCCGATCCGCAGACCCGGCTGCTGGGGCTGGTGGGGCGCGACGCGGCGCACCCGCTCGGCTGAGGGAGTGTCAAGAAGCTTGCGGGAGAGGGGGTTTCAGGGGCGGGAGCGGATGCCGTCCAGGGCGATGGCGAGGACCCGGGTGCGCTGCTCGTCGTCGAGGAAGGCGACGGAGGCGATGCCGGACACCATCCGGAGCAGGTCGTCCATGTCCATGTCGGTGCGGACGGCGCCGTCCTGCTGGGCGCGTTGCAGCAGGGGGGTGGCGGAGTCGTACATGGACCGGCGGCAGGCGAGGAAGACGGGGGACTCCTCGCCCTGGAGCGCCTCGCGGATGGCGCGCTTGGTCATGGCGTAGTCGACGAAGCGGTGCAGCCAGGTGATCAGGGCGTCCCAGGAGGGCCGGTCGGCCAGGGATCCGGCCATGCGGCCGAGGTCCTCCACCTCGTTGACGTAGACGGCCTCGAAGAGGTGCCGGCGGGTGGGGAAGTTCCGGTAGAGGGTGCCGATGCCGACGCCGGCGCGGCGGGCGATGTCCTCCAGGGAGGCTTCGGCGCCGTGTTCGGCGAAGGCCTCGCGGGCGGCGACGAGCAGCGCGTCGAAGTTGCGCGCGGCGTCGGCGCGGCGCGGGCGCTGGGCGGCGAGGAACTCGCGGACGGAGAGCGGTTCGGACACGGGACCTCGTTTCGACACATCCGGATTGAACCGGAGGCTCACCTCCGCTAATCTGGAGGCGTGCCTCCAGATTAGCACCGGGGCCTCTGCTTCGGCCTGCCGCCCCGGTGGCGACAGGCCACCCGTTTCTTCCTCCGCGCCACCCGCACCGGCACCGCTGCCGGCGCTCCGGGTTGACCGCGCCTGCACCACATCCGTCCATCAGGGCTGACGGAGCCTGCCTCACCGTCGTCAATTCGGGCTGACGGAACCTGCACCATCGTCGTCAATTCGGATTTACGGAACTTGCACCGCCGTCGTCAATTCGGCTTGACCGTACCGGCATTGCTCCTGCACCGTCCGGATCGCCCGTCTCTCACTGCATCACCGCAGACAGCCAGTTGTGCGCCGCGGCGCGCCCTTGTTCCGTGCGCCGCGACCCGAGTCCCGAGAGGGTTCGATGAAACGCCAGTCCCACCGCCTCACCTTCGGTGTGCTCGCCGCCGGAGCGGGCGTGTTCGCGCTGCTCCAGTCGCTGATCACGCCGGCCCTGCCGATCGTTCAGGAGGCGATGCACACCTCGCAGTCCACCGTCACCTGGGTGATGACCGCCTACCTGCTGTCCGCGTCCGTGTTCACGCCCATCCTCGGCCGGGTCGGCGACCTGATCGGCAAGAAGCGCACCCTGGTGGCCGCCCTGGTCGCGCTGCTGACCGGCTGTCTGGTCGCCGCGCTGGCCCCCAACATCGCGGTGCTGCTGCTCGCCCGGGTGCTGCAGGGCATCGCGGGCGCGCTGTTCCCGCTGTCGTTCGGCATCATCCGCGACGAGTTCCCGCCCGGGCGGGTGGCCACCGGCATCAGCAACATGTCCGCCGTGATCGCCGTCGGCAGCGGCCTCGGCATGGTGCTGGCCGGGCCGATCGTCGGCGCGCTCGACTACCGCTGGCTGTTCTGGCTGCCCGTGATCGTGGTGGCCGCCACCGTGCTGCTCGCCTGGCGCTTCGTCCCCGAGTCGCCCACCCGCAGCGAGGGCGGCGTGGACTGGGTCTCCTCCCTCCTGCTGTCCGGCTGGTTGGTCGCTCTGCTGCTGCCGGTCAGTCAGGCCGCCCAGTGGGGCTGGGGATCGGCCCGGGTGCTCGGCCTGCTCGCCGTCGCCGCAGTGCTGTTCGCGCTCTGGTTGCTCAACGAGGCGCGCTCCCGCAACCCGCTGATCGACCTGCGGGTGATGCGGCTGCCCGCCGTGTGGACCACCAACACCGCGGCCCTGCTGTTCGGCGGCGGCATGTACGCCGTGTGGGCGTTCCTGCCCGGCTTCGTCCAGACCCCGGCGAGCGCGGGCTACGGCTTCGGCTCCACCGTCACCGAGGCCGGCCTGCTGATGCTGCCGATGGTCGGCGCGATGTTCGTCTCCGGCATCCTCGGCGGGCGCCTGGCCGGCCGTTTCCCCGCCAAGGCGCAGCTGGTCACCGGCTCGCTGTTCGCCGCCCTCGCCTGTGCCCTGCTCGCCTTCCGGCACGCCACGCCGGCGGACGTCGCCGTCGCGGCCGGCGTGTTCGGGCTCGGCGTCGGCCTGGCGTTCGCCTCGATGAGCAACCTGATCGTGCAGAGCGTCTCGGCCGCGCAGACCGGCGCCGCCACCGGCATGAACGCCAACATCCGCACCATCGGCGGCTCGATGGGCGCGGCGCTGATGACCGGCCTGGTCACCGGGCACCTCCAGCCCTCCGGCCGGCCGCTGGAGTCCGGCTACACCCACGGCTTCGCGCTGCTCGCGGTGTTCTGCCTGGCCGCGGCGTTCGCCGCGCTGCTGGTGCCGACCCGGCGCGGCCGGCCGGTGCCCGCTCCGGTGGAGCCGGCGGCCGACCGGCTGGACAGCGAAGTCACGCTGGGCTGAGGCGAGTCGGACAGCCGTTCGCCAGAAGCCCGGAGCCCGGAGCCGGACGCCCGTCGTCCCGGTGGCTGCGCCGGGGCGGCGGGCGCCGGGCGTTGCCCGGGTGCGGTCAGCAGTCGCGCAACTCCGGCGACTGGTTGAGCAGTTGCGCCCGCGGGGAGGTGAACCTGCGGTAGGCGTCGGTCTGTTCGGCGCCCGGGTGGAAGACCGCCACGCGGTGGCAGTTCTGGAAGGCCAGCTTCACCGAGAAGTGCCGCTCCAGCGCCCCGCGGATCGAGTCGCTGGCCAGCGCGCGCAGCAGCTGGGCCCGTTCGGCGTCCGACGGGGCGACCATGTTGTCGGCGAACTCGGCGTCGGTGACGGCGAGTTCGGCCGTCAGGTCGTTGACCGTCCGGTACGCGTAGGGCAGCGAGGTGCGGACGGTTTCGAGGAAGTCGGCGTCGGCGACCTCGTCGCGCTCGGCCAGGGCCAACAGGGAGGGGGAGACGTCCAGCGACATGGGGGTAGGGCCTTTCCGGGAAATGGAAGTCGTTTTCAATAGGGGATCCTGGCAACCCCTCGGACGCCCTGTCAATTACGCTCCCTCGTTCGGGGCAACGTGCCGCGCCACGCCGGGCCGCCGCCCCGATCCGCCCGGCCGGCGGCCCGCCTCCCGGCATCCTGGAGCGAGGGGGCCGACGGACCGCGAGGAGAGGGACCCGATGGGCGAGCAGGGCAAGGGCGGCGGCACCGACCGCCGCATCCTGGAGCGGATCAGCGACATGGTCGACACGGAACGCAAGCTGCGCGCCGCGCTCGTGGAGGGCCGCATCGACGAGTCCACCGAACGGCGCGAACTCAAGGACCTGGAGGAACAGCTCGACCAGTGCTGGGACCTGCTGCGCCAGCGCCGGGCCCGCACCGACGCCGGCGAGGACCCGGACCAGGCCTCGGTGCGCAGCGTCGAGGAGGTCGAGCGGTACGAGTCATAGGGTCTGTTGGGTTCTGTTGGGTGTGGCATCGACCGCCTCGAGCGCCATCGCGCGGTCGCCACGAGGTACGACAAGCTCGCCGTCCGCTACGAAGCGACCGTGCTGGTCGCAGCCATCAACGAGTGGCTGTCACCAGCACGGTCGACACAGGCCCAGGCAGGTGGCGCATCGCGAGCGGCCCCTCCGGCGCCGCAGGGCGATCCCGACGGTTGGTGGCCGGAGCGCCCACGTCTTGCCGATGAGCTGCCCGATGACGGCGTGCCCGGTCACAGGGAAGTCTGCGGGACAGCGGAAGCCGATCGTGTCGACGACGGCGCCTGCTGTGCCGGCCGGGAGGACCGCCGGGAATCCAGCCGTGGCGTCGTAGCGGGGTGCAGACGAGGGTGTCGAGGATCTCGGCGGCAAGGAAGGCCGTTGCGGAGGCGAGGGCCAGCTCGACGGGCGCGGTGGCGGGGCATCACGACGCGCCGACGCCACTTGCGTTGTACGTCCTTCGGTCTCCCGGGTGGAAGGACTTCCGTCGCCTCGGGTCGTGCAGCGACTCGACGGCGTCGCACCAGATGCCGAGATCGGGGGCCGCGCTCAGCTCGTCGGAGCGTACCTTGGCGCGGCGGGAGGCCCTTGCCCAGTTCTTCGGGTCCTGCAGTGACGCCAGGGAGTGGATCCAGGCGTTCAGGTCGTCGCGGTAGGCGAAGATCCCCGCCTCACCGAGGGACTCGACCAGCCCGGGGGTGGGGTGGGCGATCACCGGGATTCCGGAGGCGAAGGCCTCCACCGCCACCCGCCCCCAGGACTCGTAGATGCTCGGCATGAGCATCACGCGCGAGCGGCTGTAGACGTGCGCTCGCATCTCCTTTCCGGGTACGCCGTCCACGACCTCGCAGTTGGGCAGCCGCGGTGGCGGCATGACCTGCTGCCCGTAGGCGCCGCGGACCCCGAGGAACCTCCACTCGGGCGTCCATGCGGCGATCTGCCAGAAGAGCTCGCCTCCCTTGTCCGCGTTCAGGTTCACCAGCGTCACGCAGTCGCCCGGTTCCGTGCGGTACTCCTCTGCGATCACGGGAGGGCGGACGACGATCGTGTTCCTGGGCAGGAACTCGTCGGGGTAGCGGGCGTAGAAGATCTCGCCGTCCCGCCGGATCCATTCGCTGTTGTAGACGACGAGATCGGCTCCGGCCGCGTCGTGGAAGCTGGTGGCGAAGTTGTCATGGCAGATCACCACCACGGGTATTCGGCGGGCGGCGGCGAGGCCCGACACCAGAGGAACGTTCTCGAAGTGGGAGAGCAGCACGTCGGCCTTCTGGGCGTCGGCCGCGAACTCGGTGCCCTCCTGGTACGGGACGACCCGTACTCCGTCGATCTCGTAGCTCTTCTCGATGCTCCCGGGATGGGAGAGCCAGACCGTCACCCGGTGGCCGCGCTCGGCCAGCGGGCGCAGCATCGAGTGGAGCATCCATTCGGAGCCGGCATTGTGGGCCGGTGGATATCCGTACACCCGGGCCACCACGGACATGCTCCGTGACCTGGGGGGCGCGGCCGGCCTGTGCGGGCGGGATGCCACCGTGTCCACCTGTAAGTACTCCCTCTGGTCGGGATGACGCGATGAGCGGTTCACGCGACCCCGCCCGCAGGGGTCCGGGCCGCGGTTGTACCGCTGACCGGCCCTGCGGGCGGTGGTCCCTCGTGTTGCTGCGACCCGCCGGGGCGAGGGCCCGGAGGACGCTCGGCCTACCGGCCTACCTGTCCGCGACGTGGATGAGCGAGGAGGCCGAGATCTGGTCGCCCACCTGGAAGCTCAGGCTGGTGTCTCCCAGCGGGGCGCCGGCGGCGGCGCTCACCTCGATCAGCGCACCGGACTTCGAGCCCTGCCCGGCCAGCGCCAGGTCGATGCCGTCGAAGGTGAGGCTCTGGCCGTCCGGCGACAACGTTCCCTGGTAGGAGCCCAGTTCCCGCCACTGGCCGTCCTGCACGATTCCCAGGATCAGCCGGTCGGCGACCTGCAGACCCTTCCCCTGCGGGATGGTCACACGGACCTTCTGCGGCGGGACACCGCCGTCTGCGACTGCCTGCAGTTCCACCCCCACGTAGCCGGAGACGCCGCCACGGACCAGGTTCACCGGGCCCCCGGGCGACACCGAGAACCGGCCCTGGGGGCGGGCGGCCGTGTAGCGGTAGTAGACGCTGCCGAGCTGGAACGCGTCCTCCGCCCTGGCCGGGTCCCAACCGAGGCTGCTCACCGAGCCGTCGGGGTTGCTGGATTGCGGCCAGACCAGGAAGCGGTAGTACCCCGGCCTGTCGCCCAGCTGACGGAGGTCGATCGCGGGCAGCGTCACCTTGCGGCCGGTCCCGCTGTCCCGGTGGCCCTCCGCCTTCTGCACCTGCGGGGTCAGGGTGAAACGGGAGGGTGTGCCGTCCTCGTGGACGAGCTGGTAGTACACGTGGTCGCTGCCGTTGCTCGGCACGTTCGGCTCGCCCTGGCGGAGATTGACCAGGTCGATGATGAACTTGTCGCCGGGGATGCGGCCGTTGTCCGAGACGAAGCCGAAGCCTGCCTGGCTGTTGGGCGTGCCGCCCCAGTTGTTGTCGTACGGCAGGCGAACGAACGGCCGTCCCACCTTCTCCGGGTCGCTTTTCTGCCAGGCGCCGGAGAGCACCTCGACCTGCGGATTCACCGTGCGGACGTCCCCGTTGTCCAGGATGACGTCGATGCGGATCGGGTAGGTGCGGCTGTAGGCCGGGCGCGGGTCGGCGTCGACGTTGAGGTCGCCGCGGAGGGTGAAGGTGATGAGGTCGGAGTCGTCGAGGAAGGTGAGGTCGATGACCTCGTACTCCTGGTCGATGCCACCGCGGCCGCGCTTGACCTCGATTGCCTCCGTGCCTGCCTGCCCGTTGCCGGTGTACGAGTACCGGATCGTCTTGATCTTCACGCCCATCGGGACACGGATCCGGCCGTCGTAGCGGAACTCGCTGTCCCAGACGGCGAACCGGTTCGCGTATCCGAGGGTCCGGATGCCGGTCCATTCCACATCCGGGTCGCCGCCCTGGGGTGTCGCGGGAGTGGCCATCTACGGGTCCTTCCTGGATGGAGTCAGGGTCTCGGGAAGACCCTGATCACGGAGTGGGACGAGGGATCAAAAGCGCCCGACCCACACCGATTTGTCATGGAACACGGCGATGTTTCTTCGCGGTGCAGGACAAGGCTGACCCGGCTCGGGGCGCCTGCGGAAGGGGGCCCGGGTGCATACACATGCCATTCCCGCCATATGCACGCCCCCCAAGTCATGCGGCAACCGGCGACACCGCTCCCATGCGCACCACGCGTGAGCCGGCCGCCGTTCCGCGCGCCGCATGGCGCAGCCTCGGCCCCACCCGGACCACGGGTACCCCCGTCCCGGAGCCGATCACAATGGCTGGGACCCGCTCGAAGAGAACGGCCGGCGCACCGCGCCGGCGGGAAAGGCGCCAAGCCCCCGAGGCGGTCGCGATCCTCGGCCGCCCCGGAGGACGGCCGCCACCCGGCCGTGCTGGTCGGCAAGGGCGGTGGTTCGAAGTGTCGGTGCCTAGGAGGCCGCGGCCCCGGGCCGGGTGGACGGCAGGGGGCCGTGGGCGGTGGTGAGGCGGTCGAGGCGGCGCAGGTGGGCGGCGAGGCGGAAGGCGAACTCCGGGTAGTCGCCGGCGGTGCCCCACAGGACCTCGGCGAGGGTGCACAGGCGCGGGAAGGCCATGTACTCGACGTGCCGGCTGTCCGGCATCAGCTCGGTCCACAGGCAGCCCCGGCCGCCGAGGACGTGGGCGGCGGCGCTCGGCGGGAGGCCGGCCGGCACCGGGCGGTAGGCGTACACGTCGGCGGCGGTGAGGACCCGCCGGCCGCGATGCCGTGCACGTAGTTGTCGCTGATCACCGTGCCGGTGCTGGGCGTGAACGCCCGGTACTCGCCGGTCGGCGCGCCCAGGAACGACCACAGCGACGTCCAGCCGTCGCGCTGCATCCACGTCGACCAGCCCGAGATGCCGTACGAGGCGATGTTCGCCACCTCGTTGTTCCGCACCGTCAGCCCGGTGAAGTACGTCGGCGTGGTCGAGCCGCGCACGGTGTAGATGATGCCGCCCGAGCCCGGGTTGGAGCTGTTCGGCGGGGCGTCGATGTCGTGCACGTAGTTGTCGGTGATGCGGACGTTCGGCACCGCGCCGACGTCCTGCGCGAACACGTTGACGCCGATCCGGTACGGCGTCGAACTCGTGATCGGGCCTGCGGAGTTGGCGATATCGAAGCCGCTCACCATGACGTCGTGCTGGTTGGACAGCAGCACCACCGAGGCGACCGCGCCCCGGCCGTCCAGCTTGGGCTTGGCGCCCGTGCCGTAGGAGGTGAAGGTGATCGGCGCGCCCGCCGTGCCGGAGCCGTGCGGGGCGAGCCGGCCGGTCCAGGCGTCGCCGGAGCGGAAGGCGATCGTGTCGCCGGGCCGGAAGGTCTGCTTGCCGACCTGCGCCAGCGACTTCCACGGCGCGTCGGGGGAGGTGCCGCTGTTGGCGTCGCTGCCCGCCGAGGCGGACACGTAGTAGGTGGTGCCCGCGGCGTGCGCGGCCGGGGCCGCGAAGGCGGTGAGCGCCGCGGCGGCCAGGGTCAGCGCGCCCAGGGCGCTCAGGCTTCTCGTGGGTGTGGTCACGTCCTGCCCTCTCCTGAAGTGGGGTTCACGGGGGCCTTGCCTGAGGCCGAGACGAACTCGGCCCAGGGGGCGGCTACTTGGTGGCGCCGAGGGTCATCCCGTCCATGATTCGCCGGCCGCACCAGAAGAACAGCGCGACCATCGGCGCGACCAGGATGGTGACGCCCGCGAACAGGCCGCCCCAGTCGGAGGTGTACTGCATGGTGCTGCTGAGCTGGTTCAGGGCGGCGGGCAGGGTGAACTTCGCCGGGTCGTGCACCATCACCGACACCAGCAGGAACTCGTTCCACAGGCCGATGGCGTTCAGCACCGTCACGGTCGTCATGCCGGGCCGGGCGACCGGCACCATCACCGTCCAGAAGGTGCGCACCGGGCCGGCCCCGTCCAGGGCCGCCGCCTCCTCCAACTCGGCGGGCAGCGAACGGAAGTAGCCGGTCAGCACGAACACCGTGAACGGCAGCGACATCGCCACGTCCACCACCAGCGAGATCCGGTCGTCCCACCAGCCGGTCACCCAGTCCACCATGAACTGGCTGACCGAGGACGCCAGCGTCTGGTACGGGATCAGCACCGCCTGCACCGGCAGCGCCAGACCCGCCGCGAAGTACGTCAGCGTCGGGGCCGCCGAGCGGCGGGAGGAACGGGCCAGCATGTACGCCGCCGGGGTCGCCACCAGCAGGATTCCCACCAGCGAAACACCCACCACCACAACGGTGTTGAGCAGCATCCCGGCGAAGTCCGCGGCATGCCAGGCCCGCGCGTAGCCGCCCAGGTCCAGCCCGTCCGCGCCCAGCGGCGAGGACCACAGCGCCCGCGAGGTGCGCGTCGAGGACAGGAACGTCCACGCCAGCAGCAACACGTTGAACGCGGCCACCGCCCACAGCAGCACCTTGACGACGCCGGGCACCGCCAGGTCGCCGAAGAACCGTCTGACAGTGCGGAGTTGTGTCTTGGTGGTCACGAGATCTCCAGTCGGTCGCTGCGGCCCAGCCGGCGCACCAGCACCACCAGCGCGACGGTCAGCACCGTCAACAACGTCGCCATCGCCGAGGCGTACCCCAGCTCGGGCGCCCCGCCGCCGGTGGTGTGACCGGCCGACAGCCACTGCTGCCCCGCGAACGCCGCGATGTGGTCGGTGCCGCTGTCGAACATGTCCGGACCGCTGCCCGAGGCGATCGCCTGCGGCATCGTCGTGGTGCCGGACCGGCCCAGGTACTTGATGTTCACCTTGATGCCGGTCTGCGCGGTGAAGTCGTCCGCCGCCGCCTTGAAGATCGCGGCCTGCGGCTCCTTCTCGCCCCAGGTCGACCAGTAGTCGACCTGGCCCTGCGCCTTCGCGGCGGAGACCACATCGGCGGCCGAACCGCCCTGGGCGTGCTGCGCGCCACCGGAGTTCTTGACACCGCAGGAGGACACCAGCAGCACGGCCGCCAGCGAGGCGGCGAGCGCGGCCGCGGTGGCCGGGGACGGGTTACGGGACATGACGTTTCTCCATCGAGAAGGCGTGGCGGTGGGGGAGAGGAGGGAAAAGTCGGTCAGGGGGTGGCGAGAGTGACGACGGTGCCGGTGCGGCGGGCCCGCTCCGCGGCCCACACGGTGCGGTGCGCGGCCAGGCTCTCCCGGCCGCCGGAGCGGATCCGCTCGCCCGCACCGGTCGCGACGGCGTCGACGAACGCCTCGAACAGCCGGTCGTCCGCGCCGCCGTGCCCGGCCGCGGCCGAGGCGTCCGCGCCCGGCACGTCGGTGGCGTCGATGAACTCCCAGGCGGCGGTGGTGAAATCGTGCACCGACAGGCGCACGCCGTCGCCCTCGACGTAGCCGCGGGTGCCGAAGATCCGGGTCTTGCGGAAGTCCAGCGGCGTGAACGCCGACATGGTGAACGAGGCGGTGCGCCCGTCGCCGAAGTCGAAGTCCACCACCTGGGTGTCCACCACGTCGTTGTCGCAGGCATACACGCAATGCCCGTACGGCCCGGTGCGCAGCGCCGCGCGGACGCCGTCCTCGGTGCGGTCGGCGGTGACCGCGCCCAGCGGCCAGTACTCCTTGTCCGGGTCGCCCAGGCAGCCGAGGTACAGCCGGGGCGCCGAGTACGGGCAGGTCGGCTCGACCGGGCAGTCCAGGCAGTTGTCGGCGGCGGCGGCCGGCCGGTTGCGCTCGGTGAAGTGCACCAGGCCGCCGAACGAGGACACCCGCTCGGGCGGGCGGCCCATCAGGTACAGCAGCCAGTCCACGTCGTGCGAGGACTTGGCCAGCAGCCTCGGCGAGGACTCGTCCTCGCGCCGCCAGTTGCCGCGGACGAACGAGTGCGCCTGGTGCCACCAGCCGACCGGCTCCAGGTGCTGGATCGACACCACCTCGCCGAGCCGACCGGAGTCGATCAGCTCCTTGAGGGTGCGGGTGTAGGTCGTGTAGCGCAGCACGTGGCAGACCGCGAGCAGCACCCCCGCGTCCTCGGCGGCCCGCACGATGCGCAGGCAGTCCTCCTCGGTGGTCGCCATCGGCTTCTCCAGCAGCAGGTGGTAGCCGGCCGCGGCCAGCGCCTCCACCGGCTCGGTGTGCTGGTTGTCCTGAGTGGCCACCACCGCCGCGTCCGCCAGCCGGGGCCGGGCCGCGAGATCGCGCCAGTCGGCGAACACCGCGTCCGGCGGGACGTCGTACGCGGCGGCGAACGCCGCCCGGCGCTGCGGGTCCGGCTCGGCGACGGCGACGATCCTGGCCCGGCCGCCGCGGAGCGCGCTCTGGGCGTAGACCCCGCCGCGCAGCCCCGCCCCGACGACCGCCAGCGTCACCGGCGTCACGGGCGTCACGGGCGTCACCTGGTTGTCTGGCACAACACACCCCGTTTTCCGGGCAGTTGGCGAATTCCGGCCGGACGGCACACCGGACGTCCAGGCCGTGCGAAGAGTGACTTTGCAAGGTCACTTATGTAAGTGACTTGTGGAATCATGGGGATCAGAACCGGCCACCGTCAAGGCTTTGGCGCGGAACGATGTCTGACGGACCGAACGGTCACCGGGCCCCCACGGCCCGGATTCCACCGGCGACTTACGAAAGGCAGGCGATCGATGACCGCAGGACGTGCGACGACTTCGGCAGGCGAGGAGGAACCGGCTCCGGCCACGGCCCGGGTGCCGGTACTGCCGGCCAGCGCGGCGCAGGTGCTCGCCGCCGTGCGGGCGGCGGCCGCGCCCGCCGTCAAGGTCGCCGAGGCCGCGACCGCGACCGGACTGTCCCGGCCCACCGTCGAAGTCGCCCTCGACCGGCTCGCCGCGCTCGGCCTGGTCGGCGAACTCGCCCCCGACCCCGGCGAACGCCGGATGGGACGGCCCGCCCGCAGCTACCGCTTCCGGCCGGGCGCGGGCCACGTCCTCGGGCTCGACATCGGCAAGTACAAGGTGCTCGCCGTCCTCGCCGACCTCGACGGCGACGTGGTGGCCACCCACCGCATCGAGGTCGACCCGGCGCTCCCGCGCAAGGGCCGGCTGGCGGCGACCCGCGCCGCGGCGAAGGCGGCGCTCGTGGCCGGGGGCGTCGCCGCCGACCAGTTGTGGGCGGTCACCGCCGGCACCACCGGCATCGTCGACCGCGACGGCCGCATCAAGCTCAGCTCCGCACTCCCCGAATGGACCGGGCTGCACCTCGCCCGCTCCCTCGGGCGGACGTTCGCCTGTCCGGTGCTGGTCGAGAACGACTGCCGGCTCGCCGCCGTCGCCGAACGCTGGCTCGGCGTCGCACAGGAGGTGGACGACGTCGTCTACCTGCTGGCCGGCATGCGGATGGGCGTCGGCGTCCTCAACGGCGGCGTCCTGCAACGCGGCCACAACGGCTCGCTCGGCGAGATCGGCGCGCTGCCCGAGATCGGCTGGAACGCCGCGCCCGGGCATCTCGTCGACAACCCCGACGCGGAATCCTCCGAACAGGCCGTCACCGCGCTCATCGCTGCCGCGAGGGCCGGGGACGGATCGGCCAGCGCGCGGATCGGACGCTTCCTCGCCGCGATCACGCTCGGCGCGGCGACCGTCGCCCTCGCCTTCGACCCCGAACTCGTCGTCGTCGGCGGCGGGTTCTCCCGCGCGGACGACCTCGTCCAGGCCCCCGTGCAGCACGCCCTCGACACCCTCTGCCCGATGCCGCCCCGGGTCGCCTCCTCGGCGCTGGGCGAGGACGCGGTGGCGCTCGGCGCGGTGCGGGTGGCGCTCGACCACGTGGAGGCGCAACTCGCCTGACGGGCAGGCCTTCCGGCGAGGCGGCGGAACTCGCCGGAGGCGGTCGTCGGTCGGCGGGGGAGGGGGGCGGTCGGGTGCAACTAACCGCTGGCGGTGGCGGGTTGGCCGGGGCGGAGGCGGCGGTAGGCGTTCGGATGCAACTGGCCGATGGCGGCGATGGGTTGGCCGGGTGGTGGATGCCTGGGCGTGCGGGCGCGTGGCGTGGCGTTGATGCGCTTTGGGTCAACTGGCCGGAGGCGGAGGTGGGTTGGTCGGAGTCG
>NZ_LISX01000002.1:66546-66685 GCF_001905465.1 Kitasatospora sp. CB01950 | reverse complement strand
GAGGCGGCGCGAGGGCGGTCGGTTGCAACTGGCGGACGGCGGCGATGGGTTGGCCGGGGTGGCTGGGCAGGCGGGTGTGTTGGCGGGGTTGACGTGGCTGGGGGTCAACTGGCCGCTGGTGGAGGTGGGTTGGTCGGAG
>NZ_LISX01000002.1:0-66521 GCF_001905465.1 Kitasatospora sp. CB01950 | reverse complement strand
GAGGCGGCGCGAGGGCGGTCGGGTGCAACTGGCCGATGGCGGTGGCGGGTTGGCCGGGGTGGGTTGGCTGGGCGCGCGGGGCCGTTGGTGGGGTTGACGTGGTTGGGGTCAACTGACGGGAGGCGGCGGTGGGTTGGCCGGGGTCGAAGCGGCGCGAGGGCGTTCGGGCGCAACTGCCGGACGGCGGCGATGGGTTGGCCGGGGGCCGAGGTTGCGGTAGGCGGTCGGGCGCAACTGGCGGACGGCGGGCGTGGGTTGGGCGGTGAGGGTCTCAGAGGGTGGCGAGGCGGGTGAGGGGCGCGGTCGGGTCGGGGAGGCCGCAGGCGGTGCGGACGGCGGTGTCGTGGGCGGCGGCGAGGGCGTCGAGGCGCGCCAGGCGGGTGCTGCCCTGACGGGAGAGGTGCGCGGTGATCCGGCGGCGGTCGTGGTCGTCCTGGCGGCGGTACGCGAGCCCGGCGTCCGCGAGGGCGTCGACCAGGCGGCTCAGGCTGGCCTGCGGAATCAGCAGCGCCTGCGCCAACTCGCCCATCGCCCGGCCCTCGCCGTCCGCGAGCGCACGCATCACCCGCCACTGGTCGACCGTGCAGTCCTCCTCGGCGAGCGCCGCCGCCAGGCCGGAGGTGAGTCGCCGATGGGCGAGCGCCACGAGCTCCACCAGCAGCGGCGGCGTACCCGCAGGAACAGCCTCGTGCGCGGCGACCGCACCCTTCGTGGTCATCCGACCCTCCGTTCCGAGGTCTCCCCGAGCCTCGCGGGCTTTCCCGGGGCCGACATCCCGACCATACTCGCACTGGTGATGCTGGATGCCAGGCTGGTCGACCCGCTCGACGCGCTGCACCTCCCCAGGGAGGGCGGCGTGTTCCGCGTGGGCCTCGTCGTGCCGCAGTCCGGCCCGCTCGGCCTGACCGGCCCGTCCGCACTCGACGGCGCGCTGCTCGCCGCGCACGAGATCAACGCCCGCGGCGGCATCCACGACCGCCCCCTCGAACTCGTCCTGGTGGACGGCGGCGGCGCCCCCCACCCGGTGGCCGCCGAAGTCCGCCGCCTGCTCGACGCCGGCGCCCTGGACGCCCTCGCCGGCTGCCACACCAGCGACGTGCACCGCGCCGTCGAAACCGTCGCCGCCGGACGCATCGCCTACATCTACACCCCGCCGCACGAAGGCGGCACCCGCCGCCCCGGCGTGCTCTGCACCGGCGCCGACCCGTCCGCTCAACTCGCCCACGCCGTCGGCGATCTGACAGAGCGTCACCACTTGCGCCGGTGGGCGCTGATCGGCAACGACTACATCTGGCCGCGCTCCGTCCACCGCGCCGCCGCCACCCTCGCCGAACGCGCCGGAGCCCGGATCGTGCTGGAGCGCCGCATCCCGTTCGGCACCGTCGAACCGGACGTCGAAGCGCTCCTCGACGCGCTGCGCGCCGCCCGCGCCGACGGCGTGCTGCTCAGCCTGATCGGCCGCGACCTGGTGCACTTCAACCGGGCCCTGCGGCGCAGCGGACTCGACCGCCGACTGGTGCGCCTGTCCGGGTCGTTGGAGGAGAACGGCCTGCTCGCGCTCGGCGGCGACGACACCGGGACGCTGTACGCGGCGATGCCGTCCTTCGCCACCCTGGCGGAGGAGTCCCGGCAGTCGCTCGGCGAACGGCACCGCGCGCTGTGCGGCCCCTGGGCGCCCGTCCTGGACGCGTACGCCGTCGGCCTGTACGAGGGGCTCCAACTGCTCGCGGCGCTCGCCGAGCGTCACGCCCTGGAGCCGCACGGCCTGACCCGGGCCGCCGGCCGGCTGCTGCACGGTGGGCGGCGCACCGTGCACCTAGCCCGGGCGGAGGGCCTCGGGTTCGCCGTCCTGCCGCCGCTCGGTCCTCGCTGACCTGCGGGTACCGCTGAGCGCGTGCTTTCTCAGTCGGTGGAATGCCGCCGCTAAACCCTTCCATATGGAAATACTTGGCTCTACAGTCTCCCCCACGCATCCCCCACACATCAGCAGGGTCGTCACGGAGAGAGAGCACCATGACCGACACACCCGCGCCCCAGAACATCGAGAACTTCGGCTACCAACAGGAGCTCCGCCGGTCCCTGACCTTCACCGACCTGCTCGTCTACGGGCTGGTCTTCATGGTGCCGATCGCCCCCTTCGGCATCTTCGGCGGCGTCTTCCAGGGCTCCGGCGGCATGGTCGCCCTCGCCTACGTGCTCGGCATGGTGGCGATGATGTTCACCGCCCTCTCCTACGCCCAGATGTCCCGCGCCTTCCCGATGGCCGGGTCGGTGTACACGTACGCGGGACGCGGCATCGGCGCGCCGGTCGGCTTCCTGTCCGGCTGGATGATCCTGCTGGACTACGTCCTGGTGCCCGGTCTGCTCTACCTGATCGCCGGCGTCGCGATGAACTCTCTGGTGCCGTCCGTCCCCGTCTGGCTGTGGCTGATCGGCTTCGTGCTGCTCAACACCGTCGTCAACTACCTGGGCATCGAGACCACCGCCAAGGTCAACAAGGCCGTGCTGATCGGTGAACTCGTCGTCCTGGCGCTGTTCCTGGTGGTCGGCGTGATCGCGCTCGCGAACGGCAAGGGCCGCGGCTTCGACTTCACCCCGCTGTACGACTCGCACACCTTCTCGTGGAGCCTGGCCTTCGGCGCCGTCTCCATCGCGGTGCTCAGCTTCCTCGGCTTCGACGGCATCTCCACCCTCTCGGAGGAGAACCGCGACTCCACCAAGGCGATCGGCCGGTCGATGGTGGCCGCGCTGCTGCTCGCCGGCACCCTGTTCATCGTGCAGACCTGGGTGGCGTCGCTGCTGGTCGCCGACCCGGCCGCGCTGATCCGCGACGGCGACCCCGACGGCACCGCCTTCTACGACACCGCCCGCACCGCCGGCGGCGCCTGGCTGGCCACCCTGACCGCCGCGTCCACCGCCGTCGCCTGGGGCTTCGCCAACTCGCTGGTCGCCCAGGCCGCCACCTCGCGCCTGCTGTTCGCGATGGCCCGCGACCGCCAGCTGCCCCGCTTCCTCGCCAAGATCCACCCCACCCGCCGGGTGCCCGTCAACGCCACCCTGCTGACCGCCGGCATCTCGCTGGTCCTCGGCCTGTACATGGCCTCGCGCACCGACGGGATCACCCTGCTCAGCACCCTGGTCAACTTCGGCGCGCTGACCACCTTCCTGGTGCTGCACGTTGCCGTCGTCGTCCACTACCTGATCCGCAACCGCAGCAAGGACTACTGGCGCCACCTGATCGCGCCGCTGCTCGGCTTCGCGATCCTCGGCTACGTGGTCGTGAACGCCAACATCGCGGCCCAACGGCTGGGCTTCATCTGGCTGTTGATCGGCGGGATCGTGCTCGCCGGCCTGATGCTGACCGGCCGCAAGCCGCGACTGGCCGTCACCGACACCACCCCCGAGGAGACCGACAAGTGACCCTGCCCGAGATCGTCCAGCTGTCCCCCGCACCGGAGGACTGGGCCTACACCTTCGGCGGACGCGCCCCGCTGACGACCGTCCAGCCCGGCAGCATCGTCGAGTTGACCACCGAGGACTGCTTCGGCGGCAAGGTGCGCGGCACCGGCGACCTGCCCAGCCAGGTCTGCGTCTTCCCGTACCTCAACCCCGTCACCGGCCCGATCGCCGTCGCCGGCGCCGAGCCCGGGGACGTCCTCGCGGTGCACTTCGTCGAGATCACCCCCGCCCGCGACCACGGCATCTCCAGCACCTTCCCGCACTTCGGCGCGCTGACCGCCACCCACCAGACCGCGATGCTGCACCCCGCGCTGGAGGAACGCGTCTGGATCTACGACCTGGACGTCGCCGCGGGCCTGTGCCACTTCCGGGCCCGCACCGGCGACTTCACCGTCGCGCTGCCGCTGGACCCGATGCACGGCACCGTCGGCGTCGCCCCCGCCGCCGGCGAGGTGCTGGCCTCGATCACGCCCGGCGCGCACGGCGGCAACCTGGACACCCCCGAGATGCGGGCCGGCACCACCGCCTACTTCGGGGTCAACGTCGACGGCGGCCTGCTGGCCATCGGCGACGGCCACGCCCGCCAGGGCGAGGGCGAGGTCTGCGGCACCGCCGTCGAGGCGGCCATGCGCACCACCGTGATCGTCGACCTGATCAAGGGCGGCGGACCGGCCTGGCCCCGGCTGGAGAACGACGACTACCTGATCAGCACCGGCTCCGCCCGCCCGCTGGAGGACGCGTTCCGGATCAGCCAGCACGACCTGGTCGGCTGGACCGGCGAACTCCTCGGCCTGGACCAGCTCGACGCGTACCAGCTGGTCAGCCAGGCCGGGCTGGCGCCCGCCGCGAACGTCTGCGACACCAACTACACGATGGTCGCCAAGCTGCCGAAGTCCGTCCTCGGCCGGGCCCGCGCGTACGACGGCCTGCACGAGCGGCTGCGCGCGACGGCGGCGGCGTACCTGCGGCACCGGTGATCTGCTGATCAGCTGATCCTCGCGGCGGCCGGGGCCTGGCGTCGTCTGCGCCGGGCCCCGGCCGCTGCGTCGTCCGGGCCCGGCCGTCGCGTCGTTCGGGCCCCGGCTGGTGTGCTGTTCAGGCCCCGGCCGCGTCGAGGTTGGCGGTGAGCCGGGTGAGCAGCTCGCGCAGGGTGCGCAGGTCGGAGAGCGGGAGTCCGGCCGCGGCACCGATGTGTCGGGGGACGGCGCGGGCGGGCTCGCGCAGGTCGCGGCCGGCCTCGGTGAGCGAGACGATCACCGAGCGCTCGTCCTGCACGCTGCGTTCGCGCGTCACCATCCCCGTCGCCTCCAGCCGCTTGAGCAGCGGGGAGAGGGTGCCGGAGTCCAGGCGCAGGCGCTCGCCGAGCTGCTTGACGGGGAGCTCGCCGTGCTCCCAGAGCAGCAGCATCACCAGGTACTGCGGATACGTCAGACCGAGGTCCTTCAACGCCGTCCGGTAGATGCTGCCGAACGCGCGCGAGGCGGCGTTCAGCGAGAAGCAGAGCTGCTGGTCGAGTAGGAGCATGTCCGAGCCCGCAGCCACCAGGTCGTCCATCGTCGCGTCAACCCCGGCGGGCTCCGCCGGGGTTCGGTTCTGCTCGTGCCTGGTCATGGTCCAAGGGTAGCAAGCAAGCCGATCGCGGCCTATTTAGTTGTGCACAATTGAATTGGGTGCTTTACTTCTGGGGCAGGGCAGGGCAGGGCAGGCCGGAGACGGCACCGGCGGACCACACCGCCGGCGCACCGGTCCGCCGGTCCGCCGGTCCGCCAACAGGACTTCTGGGATCAGGACGACAGGGAGCTCGCCATGGAACCGCTCTACACCGCAGTTGCCACCTCGAACGGCCGCGACGGACGCTCCGTCAGCTCGGACGGCAAGCTCGACCTCAAGCTGTCCCTGCCGCCGGTGCTGGGCGGCGACGGCGTGGGCACCAACCCCGAGCAGCTGTTCGCGGCCGGCTACGCGGCCTGCTTCTCCGGCGCGCTCGGCCTGGTCGCCCGCCAGGCGAAGATCGACGTCTCGGACGTCTCGGTGACCGCCGAGGTCACCATCGGCAAGGACGAGACCAGCTTCGCCCTCGCGGTCGTCATCCGGGTGGAGCTGCCGGACGAGCTGGCCGGCGAGACCGGCAAGCAGCTGGTCGAGCAGGCCCACCAGGTCTGCCCGTACTCCAAGGCGATCAGCGGGAACGTTCCGGTGGAGCTGATCGTCGAGTAAGGCGAGGCAGGGGTCTCACCTGGGGTCTGCGGGCCGCATCCGCGTGGGGGCGGAGCGGCCCGCAGTGGTGTCCGGACACGTTCCGGGCGCGTGTGCGTTTCGGACGGGGATGCCGATCGGCGCGGGGCGCCGGTCAGAGCGGGAGCAGCTCCGGGCGCTTCGCCTCGACGTGGTCGCCCGACGACTCGCCGCGCAGCCGGCGGCCGACCCACGGCAGCAGGAAGGTGCGCGCCCACTGGACGTTCTCCCGGCGCTGCTCGGCCGGGGTGGTCGCCGGCGCGGGCGGCCAGGCGGCCTCGGGGTCGTCGAGCTCGGCCAGGCCGAGGGCGCGCCCCGCGAGCAGCGCCACCCGCTGGTGGCCCTCCGGCGACAGGTGCAGCCGATCGTCCGACCAGGCACGCCGGTCGTGCACCGCGCGCAGCGACCACAGGTCCGCGACGGCGAGCCCGTTGCGGTCGGCGATCGCCCACAGGTGCGAGTTGTAGGTCGCGACCTTGCCGCGCAGGTGGCGCAGCACCGGTACGTTGCGGGTGTCGAAGCCGGTGCAGATCAGCACCTGGCCGGCGTGCTCGCGCAGCTCCAGGACGGCCGCCTCGAAGTGCTCGGCGATCAGGTCCGGGTCGCTGCCCGGTCGCAGGATGTCGTTGCCGCCGGCGCACAACGTGACCAGTTCGGGTTGGAGTTGGCGGACCTTCGGGACCTGCTCGGTGACGATCTGGTCCAGCAGGCGGCCGCGTACGGCCAGGTTGGCGTACCGGAAGTCGGGCCCGGGTCGGCGCTCGGCCAGTATCCCGGCGAGCCGGTCGGCCCAGCCGGCGAACTGTCCGTCGGGTCCGGGGTCGTTCAGGCCCTCGGTGAAACTGTCACCGAGCGCGGCGTACGAACTGAAGTAGGGGGTCTCCTGGTAGTCGGCCATGGAGGAGATAGTTCACCTTGTGAAGTGACCTACGCCACCGTAGGTGCCCCCAAGCGCCCCGTGATCTCCGCCACGGGCCCGCGCCGGGCTACCCTTCATGGGTTGCCGGACAGGTCGCGAACGGCAGACCGGCAGGGCGACCGACCGGCAGGGCGACAGGACGACCGGCAGGGCGACAGGACGACGGGGCGACAGGACGACCGGCAGGGCGACAGGACGACGGGGCGACAGGAGGACCGGTATGAGCAGCGACGCCGTGCGCGAGGAGAAAGCGCGCCGCAAGCAGATGATGATCCGCGCGCTGATCTACATCGTGGGCACCCACCTGTTCGCAGGCTTCGTCGGCCTGCTGTTCGTCGTCGGGCACCGCTGAGGTCCTACCTCGAGGCCTCCGGCAGGGCACGCGCCGCGACCTTGGCCAGGTGCGCGTCGAACGCGGCGGCCGGATCCGGATGCACCCGGTACAGCGCGACCATCGCGGTGATCACCACGTCGCACAGCTCGCCCGCGACGTCGTCCCAGGTGTGCGAGAAGCCCTTGCGCGGGTTCTGGCCGAGCGCGCCGATCACCGCCTCGGCCACCTCGCCGGCCTCCTCGCTGATCTTCAGACACTGCAACACCCGTTGCATCTCCGGAGGTTGACTGCTGCCCTCGGCCAGCCACGCCGCCAGCCGCCGCACCGTCTCCCACTGCTGCGCGTCCACGTTCCCGCCCCTTCCGCGTCTGCTGCCGACCGGCACCACAACCGACCGTACCCGGCACGAGTGGTGGGCCGGGTACGGTCGGTCGCTGCAGCTGTTCTCTGCGGGGTGGTGGGTGTCAGCGCAGGCGCTGCTGCCAGTCGATCGGGACGTGGCCGGCCGGCCCGGGAGCGGGCTGGGTGACCGGGTGCGCGGACGGGCCGACCAGCGGCGGGCCCTCGTAGAACTGCTCGGTCTCGGTGTTCCAGAACCAGTCCTCACCCGGTTCGAAACTGGTCAGGAACCGGTGGCCGGCCGAGCGTGCGTGCGCGCTGGCGTGCTGGGACGGCGAGGAGTCGCAGCATCCGATGTGTCCGCACGCCGCACACCGGCGCAGATGGAACCACCAGCCCTGGCCCTCACCGGCCAGGCACTCCACGCAGCCGTCGCCACTGGGCGGCACCGCCGGGTCGATACCGGGGATCGTCGTGTCTTCACTCATCTCGGGCACCTCCGTCGGAAAGGGTATGCCCGGGGTGGCGGCCGACGCCGGAACGCGGCCCCGGCGCGGCGTGGCCGGGCCGAGAGCCCGCGTGGCCGGGGTGGGGCGGGCCGGGGTGATCTGGGTGATCGGGGCGATCGGGGTGGACCGGGTGTGACGGGCGGATTCCGTCCGGATCTACAGTGCTGTAGATTCAATCCGGGGCCCGGGCCTGCGGAAGCGGCCGGGGGCCGGCCGCCGGGCCGAACTGCCGGGCCCGGCACGGGGATACCACAGGAGGGCAACATGGGAGTCTCGCTCGCCAAGGGCGGAAACGTCTCGCTGACGAAGGAGGCCCCGGGGCTCACCGCCGTCATCGTCGGCCTCGGCTGGGACGTTCGGGCCACCACGGGCGCCGACTTCGACCTCGACGCCAGCGCGCTGCTGTGCAACGAGGCCGGCCGGGTTCTCAGTGACCAGCACTTCGTCTTCTACAACAACCTGCGCAGCCCCGAGGGTTCGGTCGAACACAGCGGCGACAACCTCACCGGTGGCGGCGACGGCGACGACGAGCAGATCAAGGTCGACCTGTCGGCCGTTCCGCCGCAGGTCGCCAAGGTCGTCTTCCCGGTGTCGATCTACGATGCCGAGCAGCGCCGCCAGAGCTTCGGCCAGGTCCGCAACGCCTTCATCCGGGTCGTCAACGAGGCCGACGGCAGCGAGGTCGCCCGCTACGACCTGTCGGAGGACGCGTCCACCGAGACCGCCATGGTCTTCGGCGAGCTCTACCGCTACGGCGCCGAGTGGAAGTTCCGCGCCATCGGCCAGGGCTACGCCTCCGGCCTGCGCGGCATCGCGCTGGACTACGGCGTGAACGTCTGACGTTCGCCGGGGCGCTTCGGTCGCATCGGCGGGCGGGCGGGCCGGCTGCGCGGCCGTGCCGCGGGCCAGTTGCAGGTCAGTTGCAGGTCAGGGGCCGGATCCTGGAGATCCGGCCCCTGCTGTGTTTTCCGCCGCCCGTCATGCGGGTGCGCCGGGGTCGGGCTGGGGCCGAGCCGGGGCCGGGGGCCGGGTGGGGGAGTGTCGGGGGTTGGGCGGTGGCGGGCGGTGTGGCAGGCTCGGCGCATGGAACAGCGTGTACTTGGCCGGACCGGGCGTCCGGTGTCGGTGGTAGGTCTCGGGACGTGGCAGCTGGGTGCCGACTGGGGCGTCGTGCTGGAGGACGACGCACTGGCGGTGCTGGACGCGGCCGCCGACGCCGGGGTGACGTTCTTCGACACCGCCGATGTCTACGGGGACGGCCGTAGCGAGCAGTTGATCGGCCGTTTCCTGAAGTCCCGCCAGAACGAAGGCCTGACGGTCGCCACCAAGCTCGGGCGCCGGCTGCCGCAGCTGCCGGAGAACTACACCCTCGCCAACTTCCGCGAGTGGACCGACCGTTCGCGCCGCAACCTGGGCGTGGACCGGCTCGACCTGGTGCAGCTGCACTGCCCGCCCACTCCGGTGTACTCCAGCGACGAGGTGTTCGACGCGCTCGACACCCTGGTTGAGGAAGGCCGCACCGCCGCGTACGGCGTCAGCGTGGAGACCTGCGCCGAGGCGCTGACCGCGATCGCCCGGCCCGGCGTCGCCAGCGTCCAGATCATCCTCAACCCGTTCCGGCTGAAGCCGCTGGACGAGGTGCTGCCCGCCGCCGAGAAGGCCGGCGTCGGCATCATCGCCCGCGTGCCGCTGGCGTCCGGCCTGCTGTCCGGCAAGTACACCAAGGACACCCTGTTCGGCACGGACGACCATCGCACCTACAACCGGGACGGCTCCGCCTTCGACCAGGGCGAGACCTTCTCCGGCGTCGACTTCGAGACCGGCATCGAGGCCGCCGACGAATTCGCCCGCCTCGCCCCGCCCGGTGCCACCTCCGCGCAGACCGCGCTGCGCTGGATCGTCCAGCAGCCCGGCGTCACCACCGTCATCCCCGGCGCCCGCAACCCCGAGCAGGCCCGGGCCAACGCCGAGACGGCCGCGCTGTCGCCGCTCCCGCCGCAGACCCTCGCCGCCGTGCGGGACCTGTACGACCGGAAGCTGCGGGCGCAGGTTCACCCGCGCTGGTGACGTGGTATGTAGGTCCGATTGACAGGGCGTAGCGGGAAAGCGCTTACCGGAGGCAGTCGGTAAGCGCTTTCCCATTGGTGGAGGAGAACGCCCGGGGTCAGGGCAGCGGCTCGGCGTGCATCGGCGTCCGGGGCGTCTGGTGGCCGCCGCTGGCCATCATCCGGACCTCGCCGGCGTCACTGATCTCGGCCTGCACGATGCCGGACGCATCCGCGTACACCGGGTGCCCGCCGGGGCCCCGGGTGCCGGTCGCCTCGACCACCACCACGTCCTGCTTCGCGTGGCCCCCGGTCTCGCCGGGGAAGGTGAGAGCGAATCGTCGGGCCATGGCAGGACCTCCTTCCCGTCGTTCTTTCCATCCTAGGCAGCGCCCCGCCGACGGTCGCTCCCGGACGGCGGGCGCGGCGGCGGTGGCGCGGTGCGTGGTGCGGCGGCGCGCTGCGCGGTGGGGGTGGGCCGGCGGGGCGCTGTGGGTGGAGGCGTTGGGCGGGTCGGGGCTCCGTGGGCGCGGTTCAGGTCAGCAGGTGGAGGCGTTGAGCGGCCGGGCCGACCCGGACGGTCTGGCCCCAGGTGAGGTACAGCGCGTCGGACTCGATGCCGTCGCCGAACGCCACCAGCCGCTCCGACTCCACCGTGAGGGCGAGTTGCTGCTCGGCGCCCAGCAGACCCTCGACCCGGGAGGTGCCGGTGACCGGCGACGGCCACGCCTCGCGGACGAACCAGGACAGCTGTGACGCCGTCGGCCCGGGCAGCGGCAGCCGGCTCGACCGCTCCAGCCACGCCGAACGGCACCACCCCGTCGCGCCGGTGCCGGTGCCGACCAGTACCCCCGAGGACGCCTGCGACTCCGCCGCGCCGCCGGGCGCGGACAGCCGGTAGCGGGCGGTCTGGTGACCGGCCTGCCCGAAGTAGATCTCGTTCAGCGCCAACAGCCGCTGGGTGTCGTCCGCCACCGCCTCCACCATGGTGCGGGCCTCAAACCTCCCCTCCGCGCCCGGTCCGACGGCAGCCCGCAGCAACTGCCCGGCCCGGCCCGGACGGTGGCGCACCAGCACGCCCGGGTTGCGGCCCGGCTCCGCGTCGATTCCGATCACCGGCTGCCCCGACAGGTACTTGGCGGTGTTGGCGACCAGCCCGTCCTGGCCGACCACCACCACCAGGTCCTCCGGTCCGAACAGGAACCGGTCCAGGTCCGCCCGTTCCACCCGGGTCTGCCGCCAGTCCAGCGGCACCGCCGCCGACACCTCCGCCAGCGCGGCCCGCGCCAGGTCGTGCCGCTGCTCCGCCTCGTCGAGCGAACGGTAGCGGCCGGCGAGGAAGAACTCCGCCTGGCCGTGCGTGCCGTGGTGCGCGATCAACTCCTGGTACTCGGTGCGGCGGTGGACCAGCACCACGCGCGGCGCGAGACTCATCGGACCGGCCGATCCGCGCCGCCCGTCGGGGCGGTGGACGGCGTGGCGGACCGCGAGGTGGACGGCGTGGGCGGTGTGGTCGGGGTGGACAGGCGGGTGAGCAGGCCGGTCAGGACGTCCGGGGTGAGGGTGATGCTGTCGATCCGGGGCAGGTGCTCGGCCAGCCGGATCAGGGCCAGCGCCTGCAAAACCTCCGGTCCGGCCTGCTGGTGCGCCGTCAGCCACGCCGCCTCGGCGGCGGCCTTCGCCTCGCCCAACGACCGTGCCGCCTCGGCCTGTTGTACGGCCAGGGTGCCCGCTGCCTCGGCCTCCGCGACCGCCAGCCGGGTGCGGCGGGCCGCCTCGGCGTCGGTGCGGATCGCGTCCGAGGCCGCCTTCTGTTCCGCCTCGCGACGCGCGTTCGCGCCCTGCTGGGTCACCAACTCCTCTTCGCGGCGGGCCAGTTCGATCCGGCTGGCGAGTTCGTTCTCGGCGATGGTGCGCTCCCGCTCGACCGCGACCGCGCGACGCTCGTAGGTGGCCCGGTCCGCCTCCTGCTGGACCTGCTCGCGGGCGGGGGTGCGCAGCGCCCGCTCCATCTCGGCCTCGGGCCGGACGGCGGTGACGCGGACCGCCAGCACCATCAGGCCGATCTCGCCCAGCCGGGGTTCGCCGACCAGCCCCTCGGCGATCCGTTCGCGGACCGCCGCCACACCATCAACCAGGGTGTCCGCCAGGGGAGTTCGGGCGATCAGCTGGAGGGCGTGCTGCTGGGCTGTCTCGGTGAGCAGGGTGGCGAGCTGGGCGAGCGGTTCGGCCCGCCACGCGCCGGTGTCGGGGTCGATGCCGAAGTCCAGGCGGGTGGCGGCGACCGTCGGGTCACTGATCCGGTAGGTGACGGTGGCCTGGACCGCGAGGTCCTGGAAGTCGGCCGTGCGGGCGTGGCACATCATCGCCAACTCGCGGTCGTCCGCCGGTACTTCGGATATCGCGGCGGTGAGCGGCCGGAACCAGAAGGCGAGCCCGGTGCCCTCGTGGGCGACCTGGCCGCCCCGCAGGTGGCGGATGTGGCTGGTGGGGGCGGAACGCAGGTGGCGGAAGCCGAAGCGGCGGGTGATGTCGGCCATGGCGTCGTGACCGTCCTCTCTTTTCGTCTTGATGACGATAAGGCGGGGCGGTCATTGTCGTCAATGCGACGAAAAGAGGGGTGGTGGGCCCGTGGGCCCGAGGCTCGGCGGGCGTCAGATGGCGGCCCGCGTGCGGGAGGCGGTGGAGATCGCGGCGAGGTCGCTCTCGCCGTGGCCGTGGGCGATGGCCTGGAGCAGGGAGTCGCGCAGCAGCGAGGCCAGTGGGAGCGGGGCGTTGGCGCCGGCGGCGGTCTCCAGGGCGAGGTTCACGTCCTTCAGTCCGAGCGCGAGGCGGAACCCGGCCGGATCGAAGGAGCGTTCGGTGATCATCGCGCCGTAGCCGGCGTAAACCGGGCCCGGGAACAGGGAGTTGGTGAGGACGTCGAGCAGCGCGGCCGGGTCGAGCCCGTTCGTCTCGGCGAGCACCGCGGCCTCCGAGAACGCCTCGATCGCCGACACCAGAAGGAAGTTGGCGCTGATCTTCGCCACGTTCGAGGCCGCCGGGTCCTCGCCGAGATGCCAGGTGCGGCGGCCCATCGCGTCGAACAGCGGTGCCACCCAGTCGAGTTCGGCGGCCGGACCGGCCGCCAGGATGTTCAGGTTCCCGGCCGCCGCCGCGTCCGACCGGCCCAGCACCGGCGCCGCGATGTATCCGAGGCCGTGCTGTGCGTGCAACTCGGCGGCGCGGCGCGCCAGCCCCGGCGAGACGGTGGCCATGTTGACGTGCACCGCCGCCCGCGCCGAGGACAGCAACTCGTCGTTCAGCAAAAGGCGTTCGACCACTCGGTCGTCCGCCAGCATGGAGATCGTGACCTCCGCGCCGAACGCGTCCGCGAGCGTTCGCGCCGCCGACGCCCCGTCCGCGACCAACTCCGCCACCGGCTCGGGCGAGCGGTTCCACACCCGCACCGAATGCCCAGCGTCCAGCAGTCGACGGGCCATCGCCCGACCCATCGCGCCCAGACCGACGAAACCGACGTCCATGCTCACTGCCTTCCAGCGGGATGCGAACGGTGATCCGAGGGCGATGCTACGACGCACCCCCGCCGCCCGGCCGGTACGGCACGACCGGGCCCCGCCCCCGGTGTCCCGCCGCGAGGGCCGAACGGGAGACCTCGGCCCCTGTTCGGCGACCGGCCCGGCGGTGATACTGGACCCATGGGGTTCATCGTCTTCGTTACGCTGCCGGGCCTGGTGCTGCTGCTCACCGCCCTCGCGGTGGTCGACCAAGTCCTGCTTCGCGCAGGCCGCGCAGGCCTGCTGCCCTGGCGGCCCGGCCACCGGCAGGGCCAGATCTCGGCGACCGGGTTCGAACAGCTCCACGCCCAGTTCTCGGCGGGCAAGCAGAACGAGCTGAAGGAACGGCAGTCGGCGCTGATGATGCGCGACGAGGACGAGGACGGCGCGCCGCCGAACAGCAGCCGGATCGACCTGACGCGCGGCTCTGCCGTGATCAGGATCCCGAAGTCCTCCTGACGGCGGCTGTTCGTACCTGCGCAGTTCGTACCTGCGCAGTTCGTACCTGCGCAGTTCGTACCTGCGCAGGGAGAATGCTCCCGTGGCACGGCACAAGGGAGCAGGGAGCGGGACGTGGGGACGGACGCGGGCATGAACTGGTACGGAGTCCGATGCGTATTCGAGTGGGCGGCTTCGGGCGGGCGCAGCTACGAGGAGCGGATCACGCTCTGGCAGGCGTCCTCGGCCGACGACGCGATCGCCCGGGCGGAGGCGGAGGCGGAAACGTACGCCACCGAGACGGGGGTCGCGTACCTCGGCCTCGCACAGTCCTACCGCCTCGGCGGCGACGGCGTGCCGGGCGCGGGCGCGGAGGTGTTCTCGCTGCTGCGGGACAGCACGCTGGAGCCGGACGCCTACCTGGACGCGTACTTCGACAGCCGGACCGAACGCCAGCAGCGCTGAGCGGCCGCCCGGGGCGTCGGGAGCGGACCTCCGGCCACCGAAAAAGGGCCGGCGCGGCGGCCGGTCGGGCGTCGTCGTCGCTGCCTGCGCGGCCGTGACGCTTGCGGGAGCATCGGGGGCGGACGCGAGATCGCCGGCAACTGCTGGTCGACGCCCGGTACTTGAGCGTGACAGGGCTGGGGTCGCATCGTGTGCACCTCGACCGAAAAGCCGCGGGCGAGGACGCCGTTGAGGTGTTCCGCGTGGGCGCCGAGCCACTGCTCGATGGGGACGCCGGGGCGCTGATCCCGAGGAGCACGTAGTCGTCGGAGTCGGCGGTGCTCTCGCCGCAGACGCAGCACAGGAGGCGCTCGAACGGGGTGTCTGCGGGGCTCGCGCTGTCGGGCATGAGCGACAGGGCAACGAGCGCAGGCCGCTCGGCGCGGGGACGCGCGGGCGAGTGGCGGGCGGCGGCTTCGAGCGCCTCGCGGCCATTCCGGACGATCCCGGACTTCTGCGCGTCCAGGCCGACGGGGACCCGGCTGCGGAAGGCATGCGACTACCGTTTCCGACGGGCGATCGGCGGTTCGTCGAGACCTGTGGGCCCGGGTTTCGTCGGCGGATCGGGCCGTGGCGCGGTCAGCCGGGGGTGGTGCGAGCGATCCGCTCGGCATGGCGGCGCATTCGGGTCGGGTCCCCCGGGAAGTGGCTCTCCCAGTCCTGGTGCAGGCTCATCCAGGCCACCGGCTGGCCGCTCTCGGCGGTGAGGGGCACCGCGGCGTCGACAACCGCGGTGTAGGACAGCCCGAGTGTGACGGTCCCCCCGGGGCGATAGCAGCGGACTGCGACCATGGCCGGCTCCGGGAACGGTTCGACCCGCAGGCCGGTCTCCTCGAACAGCTCACGGATCGCGCCCTCCCTGGGCGTCTCCCCGGGTTCGACCCGCCCGCCCGGCGGCACCAGGCCTCGCCAGCGGTTCTCGACCAGCAGGACCCGCGCGAGATCCTCGTCGAAGACCCAGACCTCGGCGCCGAACGGCTCCGTCAGCGTGGGGCCGGCCGAGGCCAGCCACTCACATGCGCCGTCAAGCTCAACCCCGGCCAGGCGGGCGTCGGCAGCCGCCGCTTCGAGGGCCCGGCGGTGGATCACGTTGTGAGTCACCCGGTCACGATACGAGGCCGGTCCGACACTCCCGGGCCCGGCTACGCGAGGGGTCTGCCGGGGCGCGGCGGCGAACTGTCCCAAGTCCGGCCACTGGCAGTGCTGTTGATGCTTTGGCCGGCGGGGGAGTTGTTCGCGGTGGGTGGTGCGGGCTGTGGGGTGGGGCTGGGCTGGGGGGTGTTGGGAGTGGTGAGGCGGGTGATGATGGCGGCGGTGGCTTGGGCGTCGGCGTGGTCGAGGCGGCGGGCCGAGCCGCGCAGCAGGTGGCGGGCCTCCATTGCGGCGAGAGCGAACAGACCGGGCAGCAGGTCGGTGGAGCGGGCCGCGACCCAGCGGGTGCCGCGAGTGGCCATCCACCACAGGTCCGCGCCCGGAGCGGGCGTGCGGGTGGGGAGTTCGGCGGGCGGCGGGCCCACCGGGTGGCCGCTCTCGGCGAGCAGGGTGTGGAAGCCGCGCGCGATCAACTGGTGCCCGGCGGCACTGGGATGGAGCCGGTCCACGCTCAGCAGGGCGCGCTGCTCGGTCCATGGCAGGTCCGCGAGGTGCAGGTGGACGGCGTGGTGGTGATCGGACAGCGCATGGACCATCGCGTTCACGCCGCGCATCCGGCGCGCCAACGGACGTGCGAGCGGTGCCGGAAGGCGCAGCAGCCTGCCGGGGTCGGGCAGGCAGGCGGTGAGCGGGACGGTGCCCGTTGCAGTCAACGAGGAGAGAATCGAGGAAAATTGACGTGCCGTCAGCTCGAGGTCGAACGAGGCGCGCAGGGTGTCGTTGCCGCCGACCACGACCGCCGCGTACTGCGGGCGCAGCGCGAGGGCGGTGGGCAGTTGGGAGACCAGCAGGTCGCGGCTGAGTGCGCCGCTGTTGGCGAGGTTGCGGAAGTCCACGGGGTCCGGCGACAGGCTGGGCGCGAGCAACGCTGCCCAGCCTCGCCAACCGCCGGGAACGGGGTCGCCGACGCCCTCGGTGAGGGAGTCGCCGAGCGCCGCGAACCGAACCGTCATCACGTCCCTCCAGCGGGGTCGGGGATGGGTGTGGAGTGCGGTGGGGGAGTGGGAAGTTGGGGCCTGGCGTGCGTCAAGGCGGGAGGGGCCGGGAGCGCGATGTGAGGGGGTGGGGGTGCCGAGTGCTGTGGAGCCATGGGTGGTTGGGGACGCTGCGGGGCTGGGCGGGGTGGCGTGGGGCGGTCCTGTGATGGGCCGGCGCGTGCGGAACGCCGTGCGGGTGCGGGTAGTTGGTGGTAGTTGCGGCCGATGGCGAGGTGGGATCGGTGGTGCTGGCGGGGTGGAGGAGGTGACGCCCGATGACGCGGGTGGCGGGTGGCGGGTGGCGGGTGGGGAGGGTGGAGCCGACGGGCTGGGCGCTGTGGCGTGCCGGATGGCGATTGGTTGTGTGGGTGCGGATTCCCCGAGGTCGCTGCGGGCTGGATGGCGTGGTGGATGCGACGGTGGGAGGAGTTGGCGGCCGGGTGTTGTGGCGCGGGGCGGTGGAGTGGGAGAAGAGGCGACCGGTGGTGGGTGGTTGGGCTGCTCCGCACCACGGTCCGAGGCGGGATCGGCAGCGGGCGGTCGGACGGGGAGCCGGTGGCGGGTGTGGTGGCCGGCAAGGCCGGCGGGTGCGAAGTGGAGGGTGGTAGCGGTGAGTTGGTGGTCGCTTACGAGGATGGGGCAGCAGGTGGTGGGTGCTTGGGGCTGCTGCGTGCCACCGCATGAGGCGGGGGCGGTGGCGGTCGGCCGGGCGGGGAGCCGGCGGCTGGGTGTGGTGGGCGACGAGGTTGGCGGAGTTGGCGGTCGGGTGATGCGGGGCGGGGTGGCCGGCGGTGGGTTGGGGGGTCGGTGATGCCTCCTCGCGGGCGCTGAGGCGTGAGGTGGTGGGCGGCAGGACTGACGGGTGCGGAGCGCGGTCCGGGGTGGCGGGAGCCGGTGGTCGCGTATTGCGGCCAAGGTGGCGGAGGGCGGGTGGGTACGGCCGTCGCGCGCCACCACATGCGGCGGGGTCGGTGGTGGGCGGCGACGTTGGTGCGTGCGAAGTGGGCGCGGGTTGGGGGGCGTTGGTGGTCGCGCACGGGGACGGGAGTAGCGGCGGCTGGTGGCGGGTGGCAGGGGTCCCTGTGTGCTGCCGCATGAGGCGGGGCGGTGGTGGGCGGTTGACGTGGGGGTCGGCGGCTGGTGCGGTGGGCGGTGAGGAAGGAAGTGGTGGCGAGGCTCCGGTTGGACTGTTCGGCGCGGGTGCGTGCGGTGGTACGGCGTTCGGGTTCGGGGTGGGTGGGGCCGCTGCTTGCCCCCGCGCGCGTGAGCGGTCGGACGGGGGTCCGGTGGGGGTCAGGGTGTGAGGTGGTGGGCGGCGGGGGCGGTGGCTGCGTGGTGGGCGGTGAGGAAGGCGGTGGTGGCGGCGTTCCAGCTGAACTGTTCGGCGCGGGTGCGTGCGGTGGCGCGGCGTTCGGGTTCGGGGCGGGTCAGGAGTTGCGTCACGGCGTCGGCGAAACCGCTGCCGGTGTCGGCGGCTGCGAGGCCTGCCGGGCCGACGACCTGGGGGAGGGCGGAGGAGCGGCTGACGGCGACGGGGGTGCCGCAGGCCAGGGTTTCGAGTGCGGCCAGGCCGAAGGTTTCCACCGGGCCGGGGGCGATCACCGCGTCGGCGGTCGCCAACAGGGCGGCCACGTCGGAGCGTTCGGCGAGGTGGCCGAGGAATCGCACGGGCAGCCGCAGTTCGGCGGCCTGGCGTTCCAAGCGGGCGCGCAGGGGTCCCGTTCCGGCGACGGCCAGTACGGCGGGGACGCGGTGGCGGCGGCGGAGTTCCGCCAGTGCCTGGAGGGCCCGTTCCGGGCGCTTCTCGGCCGACAGCCGTGAGCACATCACCAGCAGGACCTGGTGCGGCCCGGCCAGCCGGGCCCGCAGGGCCGGGTCGCGGCGGTCGGGGTGCATGGTCGTCAGGTCGACGCCCAGTGGCGCCTGGGCGAGGTTGGCGGCGCCGATCCGCTCGAACTCCTCGGCCGCCCACGCCGTCGTGCACAGCACCGTGTCGTAGGCCTGCGCCGTACGGGAGTTGAGCCGGTCGGCGAGGCGGCGCGCCAGGCGCGGGGGCAGGCCCCAGGTGCCGAGGACGCCGGTGGCACTCTCGTGCGAGACCATCATCGACCGCACTCCGTGAGTCTTCGCCCAGGCGCCCGTCCAGCGCAGTGTGGTGCGGTCCGAGACCTCCAGCCGGTCGGGGGCCAACTCGTCGAGGACGGCGGTCACTTGACGCCGGTCCCGGAGGACCCGGTAGCCGCCGCTGCCCGGCATTGGGGGGCCGGGCAGCGTGATCACCCGGCCCTGCTCGGTCCACTCGTCGCTGCGGCGCGCCCCGGGGACGATCAGCACCGGCTGGTGGCCCGATGCCAGGTAGCCGGCGCCGAGGTGCCGCAGTGCGGTCCGCAGGCCGCCGGAGACCGGGGTGACGAAGTTCGCCACCCGGACGATGCGCAGTCCTCCGTTCACGCCGGCTGCTCCTCGACCAGTTCACCGGCCGCCGGTGCGGGCGCGGCGGCAGACGCGGTGGCCGATGCCGGCAGTGCGGGTGCGGTGTCGGGCGGACGGGGTGCCGGCATCGCCGGGAGGTCGCCCGGGGAAGGGGCCACCGAGGGCACGGAGACGGCGGAGGGCACGGAGACGGCGGAGGGCACGGCGTCGGCGGAGAGCGTTGCGTCGGAGGAGCGGGAAAGCGTTTTCCGTTTGGTCCTGCCGGGCGTGTCGGCCGGTCGGGCGCGGTGTTCGGCGAGGACGTCCTGGTAGTGCCGGATGAGCTGGTCGCCGACCGCCTCCCAGGTGCGGTCGGTGACGTCGGCGCGGCCGGCGGCACCGTAGTGGGTGCGGAGGTCGGGGGCGGCCGCGAGGGTGGCGACGGCGCGGGCGACGGCTCCGGCGTCGCGGGGGGCGACCAGCAGGCCGGTGCGGTGGTGGCCGACCAGGTCCAACGGGCCGCCGACGGCGGGGGCGACCACGGGGACGCCGCTGGCCATCGCCTCCTGGATGGTCTGGCAGAAGGTCTCCAACGGGCCGGTGTGCACGAACACGTCCAACGAGGCGAAGCAGCGCGCGAGTCCGGCGCCGGTGCGGCGGCCGAGGAAGACCGCGCCGGGCATCGCGGCCTTCAATGCGGGCGCGCTCGGCCCGTCGCCGATCACCACCACTCGCACCCCGGGCAGCCGGGAGGTCTCGGCGAGCAGGTCGACGCGCTTCTCGGGGGCGAGCCGGCCGACGTAGCCGACCAGGACCTCGCCGCCGGGGGCCAGCGTGCGGTGCAGCGCCTCGTCGCGGTGCTCGGGGTGGAAGCGCGCGGAGTCGACGCCGCGCGCCCAGATCCGGACGTTGCGCACGCCGTGCGCGGTGAGGTCCTGGGCGGCGGGGGTGGACGGGGCGAGGTTGCGCGCGGCGGAGCGGTGCACGGAGCGGATCCGCGCCCAGGCGAGCGCCGAGCCCAGCCCGCGTCCCATCCGGTACGCCTGCGCGTACCCGGCGAGGTCGGTCTGGTAGACGGCCACCGTCGGCAGGTCGAGGCGTTCGGTGATCCTGGCGGCGCGCGCACCGAGCACGAACGGGCTGGCGAGGTGCACCACGTCCGGCCGGTGGGCGGTGAGGGCGGCGGCGAGCCGACGGCTGGGCAGCGCGATGCGCACCTGGGGGTAGCGGGGCAGCGGAACGGAGGGAATGCGCACCACCGGCAGCGGTTCCCGGTCCGGGCCGAAGGACTGCGGCGGGCAGTGCGCGCCCCGGGCCGGCGCGGGCGTGATCACCAGTGGCTGGTGACCCCGCCGGACGAGGTGTTCGGCGGCCCGCAGCACGCTGTGGGCCACGCCGTTGACCTCGGGCGGGAAGGATTCGGTGACGATGGCGACTCGCATGCCAACGTTGTGGCCAAGCCGGGCATGCGCCCGGACAAAGGGATCTTTCGCGCAGGCGAACGTCTGCCGCCATTTCCGCACACCGGCCGACGGGCCCGGCCGTGACCCGGACGGTTCGCGCAAACGGGCTGCGCACTGTGCACAAAACTGCGCGGAACGAGGCTTGAACGAATGCTCGACGCCATGGCGCGCTTGCGGCTGCGATGTGTGCAGGTCAGCTCGCGGGATCGACTCCGACGTTCAACCACAAGTTCCTGCAGATGACTTGGCGGACCTCCAGCACCCCGCGGGTCCGGCCCGCACCGCCCACTGTCCGTCCGCCCGCTCAGGAGGAATCCCGATGCGCCCCGCCCCACGGACCTCACCGCACAGACCCGGACGCGCCCGCCCGGCGATCCACCGCGACCACGCTGATGCCGGCGACACTGGCCGCCGTGGCCGGCCCGGCCGACGCCGCCCGCGCCACCACCGCCGCCCGCGCCACCACCGCCGGCAACGCCACCGGCGTCACCCGCTCCGGCGACACCTTCACGGTCACCACCTCCGGCGGGGCCGCCGCCCGGATCCAACTGGCCCGCGCCCAACGGCAGCTACAACGGCCAACTCGCGGCTCGAGACTACGAATTCACCGTGCAAGAGGCCGCCGCGCCGAGCAGCTTCACGGTCGGGACGGCCGCACTCGCCAAGCCGACCGGCAAGGCCGCGTACGACGCCGCGAACACCGGCTGGTACTTCGACCCCGCCGACCGGGCCGGTGTCCTCTGGATCAAGGCCGGCAACCGTGCCGTCACCAGCGCCTTCAACGTCACCGCCACCGGCCTCACCCTGTCCACCGGCACCCCCGTCGCCGCGAACTGGCCTATCCCACAGGCCAATTGGAAGGTCGTCTCGGCCGACAGCCAGAAGACCGTGACGGAGAACGGGGCCGCCGCCAACGCCATCGACGGCAGCAGCGGCACCCTCTGGCGCACCCGGTGGTCCACCACCGCCACCCCGCTGCCGCACGAGATCCGGATCGACCTCGGCGCCCGCTACAGCGTCGACAGCCTCACCTGCCTGCCCCGCAGGGACGGCGGAGTCAACGGCCGCATCGGCACCTACGAGATCTACATCTCCGACGGCACCAGCACCTGGGGCAGCCCCGTCGCCACCGGGATGTTCGCCGACACCCCCACCGCCAAACCCGTCAACTTCCCGGCGAAGAGCGGACGTTACCTACGGCTGAGGGCGCCGGGCGAAGCCGGCAACCGCGGGCCGTGGACCGGCGCCGCAGAGCTCACCGCCACCGGCGTGCCCGCGCCCACGCCGTAGCCCGCCGGCCACCAGCCCGCCCCGCCCCGGGAGACCGGGGCGGGGCGGGCACAGGCATTCGCTCAGGGCACCGGGTGCGGCAGTGGACGCGCCAACCGCCGCACCTCCTCGAGACGGGCCGGATCGGGCTCCTGCCGGGTGAACAGGTCGTGCCCGACCACCGTCGACTCCCACTCGTCCGGGGCCTCTGCGGAGCGCGTCAACAGCCAGGCCGCCGAGATCCACTCCGCGCCGTTCTGCTGGTACTGGCCGCTCCACGACGTCACCGAACCCGCGTCGCCGCGCTCGTTGTGCCACGCCACCGTCCAGCCCACCGCCGTCCCGTGCCCGGCCTGCGTCGGCGCCACCAGACGTCCCACCAGCGGATACGCGCCGCTCGCCCGGCCCGTCGCCGACACGTACGTGCCCGTGACCGACCCGTCCGGACCCGCCACCAACCGCATGTGCGAACCCAGTTCGCTGTACCAGTCGCCGGTGATGCCCACGCTGCTCCTCCCGCCGCCCTGCCGGCCGCCACCGCGCCCGGCCCGGGCGCGCCAGCCACCACTGTGCCGCCCCCGGCCGCCCGGACAGCGGCGACGCGCGGACGTCCCACGAGGGATGACACGACTGACTCGGGCCCCCGTACCTCCGGGCGGCCGCCGGCCTCGCCGCCCCCGGGACCGATTCACCCCCGGGACGGAGTCGCCTGCGCGTCAAGGGACAATGGACTCTTAACAGGCCCCCCGCCCCCGCCCGCAGGAGACTCCGCACCGTGACCGACCAGCAAGACCCCGCCCCGACCGGCCGTCGCCTCGACCTGCTCGCCGACTGCTCCTCCTGCTTCGGGCTGTGCTGCGTCGCCCTGCCCTTCGCCAAGTCCGCCGACTTCGCCGCCAACAAGAACGCCGGCACCCCCTGCCGCAACCTCGACGCCGACTACCGCTGCGGAATCCACGTCAAGCTCCGCGACCGCGGCTACCAGGGCTGTACCGTCTTCGACTGCTTCGGCGCCGGCCAGAAGATCTCCCAGCACACCTTCGACGGACGCAGCTGGCGCGAGGACCCCGACACCGCCCGGCAGATGTTCGACGCATTCCCCGTGGTGCGCCAACTCCACGAACTGCTCTGGTACTTGACCGAAGCGCTGGAGCTCCCCCGGGCCCGCCCCGTACACGCCGAGCTGCGCCGCGCGAGTGACGCGATCGACGAGCTGACCCGCCGGGACGCCGCCGCCCTGATCGCCGCCGACGTCCCCGCGATCCGCGCCGAGACCAGCGAACTCCTGCTGCGGGCCAGCGAGTTGACCCGCAACGCGCTGCCCGGAAAGAAGCGCAACCACCGCGGCGCGGACCTGATCGGTGCCCGGCTGAAGGGTACCGACCTGCGTGGGGCCAATCTGCGCGGCGCCTATCTGATCGCCGCCGACCTGTCCGGCGCGGACCTGCGCAGTGCCGACCTGATCGGTGCGGACCTGCGCGACGCCGACCTGCGGGGCGCGGACCTGACCGGCGCGCTGTTCCTGACGCAGTCCCAACTCAACGCCGCCAAGGGCGACTCCACCACCCGCATCGGCCCCGGACTCGCCCGGCCCGCGCACTGGTGACGGCGCACTGGTGACGGCGCGAGAGTGACTGCGCGCGGGACGGCGGCACGCGCGGTGACGGTTTGCGGGGCGGCGGCACGCGGGACGACGGCGCAGTGGGCGGGAGGGGGCGCGAGGGGCGCGCGTGGAGCCCGGATACGGGATTAATCACCTGCGGCCCGTGTGCTCCCCACGTATGGTCATGACCTCCCCGACGCGAGAGGAGGATCATCCGCGATGGGACTGTTCAAAGACACCCCGCCCCGCGAACATCCGGAGTTCACCCAGCTACGGTTCATGGCCGCCGGTACACCCTCGTGGTGGAAGCGCAACCGCCACAAGGTGGTTGGCACTGCCGGCCTGCTGATCGGCTTCTGGCTGGCCGGACACCACGACACCGCCGCACCCGCAGTACCCGCGACACCCGCCGCTCCGGCGGCGCCCGCCGCGGGCTCCTGCACCCCGACCGGCCGCTGACCACGGCCGGCGGACGACGAGACGCGTAGGCCCTCGGCGCCGCCCGTGACGACAACGGGCGGCGCCGAGGGCCGAGTTCACTCACCGCCGGGCACGGGCCGACGTCCAGGGCGGACGCCGCCGGCTTCGGCAGTCGCCGACCCGTAGGTCACTTGCCGCCGTGCAGGGCGGCCAGCGTGGCCTGGAACGCGGCGCCCGAGTTGCGCGGACGGTTGTACGGCAGCTTGCCGAGCATCGCGCCCATCGCGCAGCTGTTGGTGGCCGCCGAGAACAGCAGGCCCGCGCCCACCGCGGCCGACACCCAGCGCACGCCCGGCACGGCCAGGTCGATCACCACGCCGGCCAGCACCAGCGAACCCGCGACCATCCGGACCTGGCGGTCCATCGCCCAGCGGACCTTCTCGCCCGGCACCTTGTCCAGCTGCTTGCCGTCGGCGGCCCAGGCCGCGGTGCCGCCGGAGATCAGCAGCGCCTGGATGCCGGCGGCGGACAGCTGCTCGCACGCGTTGCCGGCTCGGGCGCCCGAGGCGCAGGTGATCGCCAGCTCGCCGCGCTCGGCGGCGGCGCGCAGCGCGGGCAGCGCCTGCGACAGCTGGTCGAGCGGCACGTTGTGGGCACCGGGAATGTGGCCGCCGGCGAACTCGCCGGGCGACCGCACGTCGATGACGGTCAGCTGCTGAAGCCTGGGCTGGAGCTGGTCGACGGTCAGGGGCGTGGTCATGTGGTGTGGGGCCTTTCGGGCAGGAGTGACCCGGCGTGCGGATCGCCGCCGGGCGGGGGAGTGGAACGGTACCGGAGAACGCAGGTGGGACTGCGAGGGCTCCGGCAGGTGGCGCGGGCCGGTCAGAGCACCGCGTCCACCAGCATCAGGGCGGCCACCGCGAGCAGCGCGGTCGCGAAGATCCGCTGCAGGGTGCGGCCGGACAGCTTCGACGCCAGCCGCTTGCCGTCCCACGCGCCGAGGATCGCCGCGGCTGCGAACGGGCCGACCACCGCCCACGGGATGTCGGCGGCACCGCCGAGCCGGGGCAGCAGCGCGGACAGCGAGTTGAGGGTGATCACCAGCAGGCTGGTGCCGATCGCGTCCGCCATCGAGAACGCCAGGAAGGACACCAGCGCGGGCACCGCGAGGAACCCGCCGCCGACGCCCAGCACGCCGGTCGCCGCACCCAGGCCGGCACCCGCCAGCGCGGAGCGGCGCGCGGACGCGGGAACGGGAGCGGAGGTGGCGTCGGTCTCGGTGTCGGACTCGGGCTGCCGGGCGTGCTCGGCGGGCAACGGGAAAGCGTTTTCCGTTTCCGGTTCGGCTCCCGTTTCCGTCCCCGGCTCCGCTTCCGTGCCGTGCACGGACGTCCCGTCGGGGAGCGCGAGCGCCCGGGCGCGGTCCGGCGCCGATGCCCGGCTCTGGGCCGGAATCGACGCCTGCGCGGCGGCTGCGCGGGGGGCGGTCTTGCGTCCGGCGGACAGCATCCGCCAGGCAGCCAGGCCGGCGAGCAGGGCGAACGCGGCGGTCAGCGCCGGCCCGGGAAGGTGCCGGGAGAGCGCGCCGCCGAGGGCGGCGAACGGGAGTCCGGCGGCGCCGAACAGCAGGCCGCTGCGCCAGCGGACGCGGCCGGCCCGGGCGTGCGCGACCAGTCCGGTGAGGGAGGTCACGGCGACGATCAGCAGGCTGGCGGTGGTCGCGGTGCCGGGCGTCAGCCCGAGCAGGTAGATCAGCGCGGGTACGGCCAGCATGCTGCCGCCGCCGCCGAGCCCGCCGAGGGCCAGCCCGACCACCGCACCGGCGATCAGGGCAAGGATGACGGCGGTCATATCGCGGCGCCGCAGGAACACTCGCCCTGGTGGGACGGCAGCCCCGCCTGCAGCCAGGCGATCATCCCGCCGACCACGTTCACCGTCCGGATGCCGCGTGCGTTCAGCAGGTCGGTGGCGACCTTCGAGCGGTTCCCGGAGCGGCAGAGAGCGAGCACCGGCGGGCCGTCGGTGCCGGCCGCCGGGCCGCCGTCGAAGCCGGGGAAGGCGCTTATGTTGCCGAGCGGGACGAGGACCGCGCCGGGCGCGTGCACCTCGGCGTACTCCGCGGGCTCGCGGACGTCCAAGAGCAGCGCCTCGCCGGCGGCGGCCAGACGGTGCGCCTCGGCGGGGTCGATCTGCGCGGGAGCGGGCGGCTGGTGGGACAGGGCCACGGGGTCCTCCTGGGCGGTGATGAGGGTGGTGCGTGTGGACTGCGCACACGGGTCCGGCGGTACTTCGCGGCGGCGAACCGCCCCGAGGACGATACCGGAGGGGGTATATCGTTGGAACCGAGCATATACCCCCACCCGTATTGGCCGGCATCCGCTACAGTCGGGAACTGCCTGCAATAATACCCATGGGGGTATCGGCGGGCCTCGGGTCCGAGGCGGCGTCCCCTCAGCCTGCCCCGCCCGCACGCGGAGCCGTACCGGCGCCCGCACCTCCACCCTCCAGCCGTGACCGGCCGACGTTGCCGACGCAGAGATGAGGACATCCGTGTTCTTCGCCCAGTACTACCTCGACTGCCTCTCCCAGGCCTCGTACCTGATCGCGGACGAGACCACCGGCCGCGCCGTCGTGGTCGACCCGCGCCGCGACGTGGACGAGTACCTGGCCGAGGCCGAAGCGCGCGGCTTCACGGTCGAGGGCGTCATCAACACCCACTTCCACGCCGACTTCCTCTCCGGTCACCTCGAGCTCGCCGCCCGCACCGGCGCCTGGATCGGCTACGGCCGCCGCGCCGAGACCGAGTACTCGATCCGCAAGCTCGCCGACGGCGAGCGGATCAGCCTCGGCACGGTGGAGCTGGAGATCCTGGAGACCCCCGGCCACACCCCCGAGTCGATCAGCGTGCTGGTGCGCGAGAACGCCGACGACACCGTCCCGTACGGCGTCCTCACCGGCGACGCCCTGTTCATCGGCGACGTCGGCCGCCCCGACCTGCTGGCCTCCGCCGGCGTCAGCGCCGCCGAACTCGGGCAGATGCTGTACGACAGCGTCCAGCACAAGCTGATGGCGCTGCCCGACGAGGTCCGGGTCTACCCCGCGCACGGTGCCGGCTCGGCCTGCGGGAAGAACCTCTCCACCGAACTGCAGTCCACCATCGGCCGGCAGCGCCGCACCAACTACGCCTGCCAGCCGATGACCGAGGACGAGTTCGTGGCCATCGTCACCGCCGGCCAGCCCACCGCACCCGGCTACTTCGGCTACGACGCCGACCTCAACCGGCGCGAGCGCGAACTGTTCGACTCCGCCGCGCTCGCCGCCCCGCTGGACGCCGAGACCTTCCTCGCCCGCCGCGCCGAGGGCGCCGTCGTGGTCGACGCCCGCGACCCGCTCGACTTCGCCGCCGGGCACCTGGCCGGCGCCATCAACGTCCCCGCCGACGGCCGCTTCGCCGAACAGTCCGGCACCGTCCTCGACCCGGCGTGGCAGCTGCTCGTCGTCGCCCCCGAGGGCCGCGAGCAGGAGACCGTCACCCGACTCGCCCGGATCGGCTTCGACCGGGTCGCCGGCCACCTCGCCGACCCCGAGGCGACGTTCCGCTCCGTGCCCGAGCAGATGCGCCAGGCCGCCCGCCGCACCGTCGCCGACCTGCGCGCCGAACTCGCCGGCGACGAACCGCCGCTGGTCCTCGACGTGCGCGGCGGCTCCGAGCGCGAGGGCGGGCTGATCGCCGGCTCGATGCACCTCCCGCTGGCCGAGCTGCCCCAGCGCCTCGCCGAGATCCCGCAGGACCGCGCCGTCGTCGTCCACTGCGCCGGCGGCCACCGCTCGTCCATCGCCGCCAGCCTGCTGCGCCACCACGGCCACCCGCAGACCTCCGACCTGCTCGGCGGCTACGGCGCGTGGGAATCCGCCGCCTGACCGACCCGCATCCCCAGCACCCCGACCGGTGGGCGGGAATTCCCCGCCCACCGCCCCGGTTGATACCGGCGGGGGTATTACTCGCCCCACCCGGCGCCCGCCGGAGCAAGGCCCAGCACGAGGAGGAGACCCGATGCAGGTGGACGAGGCGGCCGTCGGCGCCGTACTGAACCGGCTGCGCCGCGCCCAGGGCCAACTGGCCGGCGTCATCGCCATGATCGAAGCCGGTCGCGACTGCAAGGACGTCGTCACCCAACTCGCCGCGGTCTCCCGCGCCCTCGACCGGGCCGGCTTCAAGATCGTCGCCAGCGGCATGCGCCAGTGCATGGCCGAGGCGGAGGAAGGCGGCGCCCCGATGAGCGAGGCGGAACTCGAGAAGCTCTTCCTCACCCTCGCCTGAGCGACGTTGTCACGGGGCCGAGTCCGGGTTGTTCCCGGGCTCGGCCCCGCGAGTCCACCACAGGCGCCACCATTCGAGGCGATCCGCGGAGTCCTGCGGGAAGACCAGGTGGAGGGCGGCCACCAGGAGCGCCGCACCCTGGCAGCCGAGAGTCGCCCACCAGGGCGCGCCGGCCACCACGCCCAGCCCGGTCGACCCGCCGACCAGCCCGATTCCGGTGGCTGCGCGGGCGAGAGACGGCTGGGGCGACGAGCGTCGCGGCATAGAATTTCCCCTCCAGGACCAGTCGGTGATCTGCCGTCTGGATCATTGCGGGCGGCAGAGCGTTGCCGCACGCGCACACCGTTGCGAGTTCTCTGCAACGGTGCGCCCGGCCCCGGTGGGAGAAACGCACGGTGGAGCAGTACGACGGCCGGCCCGAGACCGTGGTGGGCGAGTTGCTGCCACTGCCCGGCGGGCCGCGCACGATGGTCTTCCAGAAGGACCTCGACCGCGCTGCCATCGGCGAGGAGCGCTACCAACTCGCCCTCGCCCTGCGCCAACTGGCCCAGCGCCTCGGCATCTCGCTGACCCGCTACGCGGCCAGGGTGACCTGGGACCGCTCGTCGCTCTCACGCTTCTTCAGCGGACACGCAGTCCCGCCGGCCGACTTCGTCGACCAACTGATCGCCGACGGCGACCGGGCCCTCGGCGCCGAACTCGCCCCGGCAGTGTGCTCGTTGGTGCGCGGCCTGCACCGTGCGGCCCTGCAGGTCGCCAGCCCCAAGGGCGCCCGGCTGCAAGGCCTGCGCGACGAACTCGCCGACGCCGAACGGCAGAACGGGATGCTCCAGCAGGAAACCCGCCTGCTGCGCGACATGGTGATCGCGGCGAAGCAGCAGATCGAGGACCGGGACGCCAAGATCCGCGCCGTCGAAACCTCCGCCACCGCCGACCGGATCACCCACCGCGCCGAACTCGCCCAACGGTCGGAGAGTTTCGAGACCCTGCGCGAGGAACGTGACCAACTTCGCGCCGTGCTGGAGAAGCTGAGAGGCGAGCTGGCGGACACCGAATCGCGTGCGGCGGAGGCCGAGCGGCGCTGCGTCGAGCTGGAGAACCGGCTGGAGGCGGCCGAGGAGGGAGCGGGCGACGAATCGGACGGACGACTGCTGCGCGCCGACGCGGCACCGACCGCCGCAGCGTCCGCTCCGTACCGCGGCGACGACGAGGACCTCGGCGAGGTCATCGCCGAGATCCAGCGGCGTGATGTGTTGGGCAGACGAATCGTGACTGCCGTCACGCGCGCCATGGACCAGGTGGTCGACGCGGCACGGACGGGGCGGGTCCGGCTCGACCAGCTTCCCGCCGTCGAGCTCGCCTCGCTGACGGCGATCGTGGCGAACCACCTCCAACACGCGTTGAACCTTCCGGACGGACCGTCCTCGGGACTCCTCGTCGCCGGTCGGCAGGTGCGCTTCCGGTTCGCCCTGGCCCCGGCATGGACTGTCGCGCCCGACGAGTCGGACGGCCTCTTCCTGCTGGTCGAGGTCAACGAAGCGGCCGGTTGGTGGCGGATCGGGGTGGTGCGCGCCACTCCGCGGAACCTGGCCGGCCCGTCGGAGATCCACTGGCTGCACCACCGGGTCGAGCTGGGGCCGAACGTCCTGGGCTCCATGACGGCGGAGGAACGTCGTTCGATCAGCGCCGCAGGTCTGCCCAAGGATCAGCTGGGCCGGCTGTTCCGCATGGTCCAACTCCGGCCGATCGACCGACGGACCGTGCAGGCGATCGCCCGTACAGAGTCCATTGGGAGTCGAGTGCACGACGCCGCCGAGCGGCTCGCGGCGGAAGGGATCATCGTGCTGACCCCTTTCAACGAGCGCTTCCACGAGATCACTGCCGCGCTCGGTTTTCCGGTGCCGCCGCGGGGCTCTCGCCACTTCCTCGCCGCCCGACTGGTGCGCCTTCGCCCCGACCACGGCTCGGTTCCGTCGCTGGAACTGACAGGGGAACGGTGGTGCGTCGCCCGGCCGGAGGACGCCGTGGAGGCACTTCCGCCGGGCCGCCACCCCCGGTGACCTACGCGAGGGTGAGGAAGAGCTTCTCGAGTTCGGCCTCGGTCATCGGGGGAGTGTTCTCGTCGGCGGTGGCGAGGCACTGACGCATGCCGCTGGCCAGGATCTTGAAGCCGGCCCGGTCGAGGGCGCGGGAGACGGCGGCGAGTTGGGTGACAACGTCCTTGCAGTCTCGGCCGGCCTCGATCATGGCGATCACACCGGTCAGTTGGCCCTGGGCTCGGCGCAGCCGGTTCAGCACCGCGCCGACGGCCTCCTCGTCCACCTGCATGGAGCACTCCTCGCCTTCTCTGAACTCGCCCGATCATACGGGAGCCGTACGGTCGTACCTGCCGCCGCCGTTTCGCGGTCAGTGCGCGACGTCCGCGCGGGGGCGCGGAGCGGGGACGCGGACGGGCTGCTCCGTCGGGTGGGTGATAGTGGACGGGTAACGGTGGCGGTCGACCACGCGCTGGGTGGCGGCGGCCAGGTGGCGACGCCCGGGGAAGAGCGCGGGCGGCAATTGCGGCAGGAACTCGACCTCGCCGACCAGGCCGCGCACCGAGACCACCCGCCACAGCGACGGCAGCAGCCCGTCGTCGCCGACGAACGCCGGTGCGGTGGTCGGGGCGCCGCCCGCCCGGTAGCGCAACGTGAGCGGCTGGACGGGGACGTCGGCGCGCACCGCCGCCTCGAACAGGGCGGGACGGAAACGGCCGCCGCCGCGTCCGCACCAGGTGGAGCCCTCGGGGAAGACCACCACCCGCTCGCCCCGGCGCAGCGCCGACGCGATCTGCTCGACCGTGTCGGGGAGAGCACGCAAGCGGTCGCGGTCGATGAAGATGGTGCCGCCCCAGGAAGTGAGCGGGCCGAGCACCGGCCAGCGGCCGACCTCGGTCTTGGCGAGCATGCGGCCGGGGCGGACGGCGGCGACCAGCAGGATGTCCAGCCACGAGACGTGGTTGGCGACCAGCAGCGAACCGCCGACCTGCCTGCCCGGCAAGGCAGTTGGACGCACCCGCACGCCCAGCGCCGCCAGCAGGAGCCGCGCCCAGCAGCGCACCAGACGCTCGGCCGGTAGCCACCGGACCACCCGCACCACCGGCGTCGCCGCGACGCCCACCAGCAGCACCGCCAGGCACGCGGCGACCCGCAGCACCCGGCGGGCCGCACCCACCCGGCGCCCGGCGACCGTCACGCAGTCACCGGGCGTGCACGGCGCGATCGGCAGCCAGGCACTCATGCCGCCGTCGCCGCCTCGTTCGAAGTGCCGCGGCTCTCGCGGGAGTTGATGGCGGAGACCGGCAGGTCGGCCGCCGCGGCCAGGAAGTGGCGCAGGTAGCGCGGGTCGGTGCGCTCCAGGGACAGCAGCACGTACAGGTCCGCCACGTTGAAGTCCGGGTCGTACGCGGGCTCCCCGCACACCCACGCACCGAGGCGAAGGTAGCCGCGCAGCAGCGCCGGGATCGGCGTCCGCCCCTGCCGGGCCACGCCGTCCGCCGACCACCGGCGCAACGGGGAGACCCGATACTCCTGCGGCGCAAGGTACTTGGCCGACACCGCGTCCCAGACCCCCGCCGCCGTCGTCCCGCCGTCCGACAGCGGGATCGAGCAGCAGCCGGCCAGCCACGCGTTGCCGGTGGCCGTCATGTAGCGGGCGATGCCGCCCCACATCAGGTTGATCACCGCGCCGTTGCCCCGGTGCGCCTCGGCGATGCAGGAACGGCCGACCTCCACCAGCCCGTCCCGCAGGCCGCCGAGCCGGCCGAGGTCGAACTCGGTGTCCGAGTACAACCGGCCCGCGCGGCGCGCCTGTTCGGGACGCAGCAGCCGGTAGGTGCCGACCACCTCGCCGCTCGGCTGCTCGCGCACCAGCAGGTGGTCGCAGAACTCGTCGAACGGGTCCGCGTCCAGGCCGGGAAGCGTCGAGTTCAGCACCGCCCCCATCTCCTTCGCGAACACCTGGTGACGCAGCCGCTGCGCGGCCCGCACGTCCGCCTCGGTGCGGGCAAACACCAGTTGGTAGGAGGCCTGTTGGCCGGCCGCACCGGCCGCACCGGCCGCACCGGGCGTGTGGGCCGAAGGGGACTGGACGGGACGGACGGGGGCGGTGGTCATGGCGGACACTCCGGGGTCTCGGGGCGCGATACGGTGGCGACGGAACAGCACGGGACGACACGCGACGACACGACGCCCACGCCCGGTCCGCCGGTCGGGCGGCGCCGGTCACGAGCGGCATGGGTATGTCTCCCCGACCCGACTGGCCCTCAGATGGACGCCCGACGGAGAACAGATGTGCACATGCTGAATGACCGGTTCGGCAACCGGAGTTCAGCAGTTCGCGGCCCGGACGGGCGTGTTCGGCGGCCTGGGCGGGCGTGTTCGCCGGCCCCGACGGGCATGTTCGCCGGCCTGGACGGCACCCCCCGATCCGGACGTTCCGCGGCCATCTGCCGGACGCGGACCCGTCGCCCGGCCGCCACCGCGCTCTGCCACCGTTCCCGACATGCCGAACACGGGCGCGAACGCCTACCCGGGCCGGTACCGGTGGCTCGGACTCCTCGGTTCGCTCGCCCTCGCCGCCGGCGCCCTCACCGCAGGCTCTCGACCCGCCGCCGACACCGGCCCCACCCTGCGCGCCTCCGGCGGCGCCGGCACCGCGCTGGTCTTCGCCGGACTCGCCGTCCTGACCGCCGCCTGGCTGCTCGTCGGACGCCCCGGAGAAGGCCAACCACCCCCCGGCACACGATGGTTGACCGCCACCCTGGCCTGGTGGGCCGCCCCGCTGCTGCTCGTGCCGCCACTGTTCAGCCGAGACGCCTACAGCTACCTCGCCCAAGGTGCCATGCTCGCCCAGGGGCTGGACGTCTACACGCACGGCCCCGCCGACCTCGGCGGACCAACTGCCGCACAGATACCCCAAGTCTGGCAACACACCCCCGCCCCCTACGGCCCCGCCTTCCTGTTGCTGGCCCGCGCCACCGCCCCGCTCGCCGAACACCCCTGGGCCGGAACGCTGCTGCTGCGCCTGGCCGCCGTACTCGCCGTCGCCGCACTTGCCGCCCTGCTGCCCGCCCTCGCCCGCACCCTCGGCACCGACCCCGCCACCGCGCTGCGCCTCGGCGCGCTCAACCCGCTGGTGCTGCTCCACCTGATCGGCGGCGCGCACAACGACGCCCCGGCGCTCGCCCTGCTGCTCGGCGGCCTGCTCGCCGCCACCCGGGGGCGGGGTCTGCTCGCCGCAGCGCTGGTGACCTCGGCGGCGCTGGTGAAGGCTCCGGCCGTGCTCGCGCTGCCCGTGGTGTGTGCGCTGGTCGCCGCCGCCGTCGCCGGTCGCGGAAGGCGGAAGCAACTGGCCGCAGCGGCAAGGGTGTTGTGCGCAGCGGGCGTCACCGTTCTCGCCGTGACCGCTGCGGCCGGCACCGGGTACGGGTGGGTCGCCGCGCTCACCACCTCCGCCACCGGCACCAGTTGGTCGCTCAGCACCAGTCTCGGTCGGTTCGCCGCCGAGGTCACCGGCGTGGGGCCGGACGGTGCGGTCGCCGCCGCCCGGCTGGTCGGGCTGGCGCTCGCGGCGGTCGCAATCGCCCTACTGGCGCGACGAGTTGTCCGCAGCGAGGCCGAACCCGTGGCCGCGCTGGCGGCCGCGTTCGCGGCGCTGGTCGCCCTCGGGCCGGCCTTCCGGCCCTGGTACGCGCTGTGGGCGGTCCTGCCTGCCGCGTTCGCCGTGCGCACGCCGGGCGTCCGCCGGGGCGTCGAACTCGCCTGTGCGGTCCTGGCGTTCACGTTGATGCCGGACGGTTTCAGCCCGGACGGCGCGGAACTGGTGCTCGCCGTCGGCGGGTTTGCGATCGGGGCCGTCGCCGTGCTGGCCGCCGAACGCGGGATGCCGTTCCGGGAGAGGCAGTTGGCGTGCTGACCCGGGGGACGACCGCCGCCCGGATCACGGTTCTTGTCGGGGCGGTGCTCGTGACCGCGCTCGTCCTGGCCGTCATCCCCGGGCATCGCGGCTGGTTCGACATCGGCGTGTACTACGGCACCGTGCGGCACTGGTTCGACACCGGCCGGCTCTACGACTACGTCCGCCCCGGCACCGCCTACGGGTTCACCTACCCGCCGTTCGCCGCGCTCTGCATGCTGCCGATGCGCCTGTTCGGCTGGCACCCGGCGATCGCGGTCGGCGTCACGCTGTCCGCCGCCGCCACCGCCCTGCTGCTGTACTGGCTGATCGACCCGATCGCCCGCCGGTACGGCTGGTGCCGCTGGTACGCGTTCGGGCTGGCGGCCTGCCTGTGCGCCCTCACCAACCCGGTGCGGGACACCTTCAGCTTCGGCCAGGTCAACCTGCTGCTGGTCGCCCTGGTCTTCGCGGACCGCCGACTCGCCGACAGCCGCTGGACGTTCCTGGCCGGCGTCGGCACCGGGCTGGCCGCCGCGATCAAACTCACGCCCGCGCTGTTCATCGTCCACCTGCTGATCACCCGGCAGTGGCGCGCCGCCGGCACCGCCGCCGCCACCGCGCTGGGGGCCACCGGACTCGGCTTCCTGATCGGCCCCGAGGTCTCACGGCAGTTCTGGGCCGCCACCCTCTGGGACACCGACCGGGTCGGCGGCTTCGCCAACATGTCCAACCAGTCCCTGCAAGGCCTCATCGCCCGCCTCGGGCCCCAACTCCCGGGCCGGGCCCTGTGGGTGGCCGCCTCGCTCGCCGTCCTCGTGATCTGGACCCACCGGCTGCGCCACGCCGCCCGGGCCCGCGACAGCCTCGCCGCCTACAGTCTCACCGGGCTCGCCTGCTGCCTGGTCAGCCCGATCACCTGGGTGCACCACCTGGTGTGGGCGCTGCCCGCACTCGTCGTCCTCGCCGAGGCCGCCCTGCGCGAACGCCGCCGGGGAGTGCTCGCCGTCAGCTGGCTGCTCCAACTCGTCATCTCCAGCGGCATGGTGTGGCTCTGGCGACCCGACGGACGCACCCCCGGCACACTGTTCGGCGGCAGTGCCTACGTCCTGGTGACCTTCGCCCTGCTGGTCGCCATGCCGATCCGCCACCGTCCCGACGACGGCCCGGCTCCCGCCGTGACGCCCCCGGGCCGCAACGCCCGGCCGGGCACCGCGAAGCCGGGCACCGAGAACCCCGGCACCGCGAAGCCGGGCGGTCCCGGGCGTCCCCGCAAGCGCCCGGCCGCCGTCGGCTGAGCGGGCTCGCGCGGGTGCAAGGGGCGCGTCGATATGCGGTGGACCCCGGCGGCGCCCACTGCCACAGTGGGCGGCATGATCACGTCGGAGCCGCCGAACGCCCCGGAGCCGCCGTTCGTCCCGGGGCTTGAACTCGCCGCAGCACTGTACGAGGACGCCGTCCGACCCCAGTTGGAAAGCGCTTACCCGTTGCTTCGGTACGCCGCCGCGCGGATCGGGCCGGGCTCCGAGGTGCTCGGCTTCGACACCGCCCGGTCCGCCGACCACGACTGGGGGCCGCGACTCCAGCTCTTCCTCACTCCCGAGGACGCCGAACGGCACGGCGGGGCCATCACCGCGCTGCTCGCGGAACGGCTTCCCCGGCAGGTTCACGGCTGGTCCACCCACTTCCGGCGCACCGGCGACCCGCACAATCCGGTCAGCCACCTCGAACCTGCCACCGGCGTCACCGTCGACCACCGCGTCACCGTCCACCACCTGCCCGGCTGGCTCACCGAGCGTTTCGGCCCCCGCGCCGCCGCCTGGATCGACACCGACCCCACCACCGCCGACTGGCTGGCCCTCCCGCAACAGCGGCTCGCCGAACTGGTCGCCGGCACTGTCCTGCGAGACGACCACGGCACTCTCACCGCCGTCCGTCGACGCCTCCACTGGTATCCCGACCAGCTGTGGCGGCACCTGATGGCCTGCCAGTGGCAACGCATCGCCCAGGAGGAGGCGTTCGTCGGCCGTTGCGCGGAGACCGGCGACGAACTCGGGGCCGCCGTCGTCGCCGCCCGCCTGGCGCGCGACCTGATGCGGCTCACCCTGCTGCAACACCGCACGTACGCGCCCTACGGCAAGTGGTTGGGCCGGGCGTTCGCCCGCCTGCCCGCCGACCCCGTCCTCGGGCCCGCGCTGCGGGCCGCGCTCGCCGCCACCGACCCCGACACGCGCGAACGGCGGCTGTGCGACGCCTACGAGGCGGCCGCCCGCGCCCACAACGCGCTGGGGCTCACCGAGCCGCTCGATCCGGCCCGTCGGTGGTACCACGGCCGCCCCTATCAGGTGCTGCACGCGGAGCGGTTCGCCCAGGCCCTGCAAGGCACCGTCACCGACCCCGAGCTGCGCGGCCTCCCGCTGACCGGGGCCGTCGACCAGTGGGCCGACAGCACCGACCTGCTCGCCCACCCCGCGGCCGTCCGGGCGGCCGTCGACGTCCTGAGCGGGTCCGGTGGGGTTCAGGACGGGCGGGAGGCGCGCAGCGAGTAGACCAGGGGGACGCGGGGGCCGGGCGGCAGGAGGAAGTGGCCGTGCGCGTGTTCGTGGAGGAACTCCAGACGCAGCCCGGCGGCCGTCAGCGCGCTGACCACCTCGCCGACGCCGTGCCGCCACTGCACGGTGCGGGTGGCCGACATGCGCGCCGCCCGGTCGGCATAGCTGCCCGGCGTGTCCAGGACGGCCGGCGCGAGGTCGAAGTAGTCCTCCACCAGGGTGCGGCCGTCGTCCGCGACGAGTTCCGCGAACGGATGGAACTCCGCCAGGTACACGAACCCGCCCGGGCGGACCAGCGCCGCCACCGTCCGCGCCCAACGGGCAACGTCCGGCAGCCAGTTCAGCGCCCCCATGCCGGTGTACACCACGTCGAAGGTCTCGCCGTCGAGCGCCTCCACCGCGCCGTACACGTCGGCGGCGACGAAGCGCGCCGAGGCCGCCCCGATCCGCTCCGCCAGCTACGCGGCCTCCACCAGCGCCGGTTCGGAGAAGTCCAGCCCCGTCACCAGCGCGCCGCGCCGCGCCCACGAAAGGGTGTCCAGGCCGATGTGGCACTGCAGATGCAGCAAGCGCTTTCCCGTCACGTCGCCGACCTCCGCGAGCTCGAAGTCCCGCAGGACCTCCGCGCCGGCCTCGAACGCCGGCACGTCGTAGAACGCCCCTCCGACATGGACCGGCACCCGCTCGTCCCAGTTCGCGCGGTTGGCCGCCGCCCAGTCCGTCCAGTCGGCGGGAGGGAGTGAGTCGGGCCAGGCGTCGTCAGAGAAAGTGGACATGGCGATGCAGCCTTCCGGGTCGACGTGTGCTGGTCAACGGATTATCGGACGGTGCGTCACGGTCGGCGGTCGGCGGGCAGGAGGCGTTCCGCAGGATGTCGCCCGCCCGGCCGAGGGTTGCTGGTGGCGCCGGCCTGTCGTGAGCGTCGAACGGTGGTGCTCGAGGGGGAGGCGGAGCGGACGACATGGCGACGATCGAGGTTCCGGGGCTCGAGCCCGGGGAACCGGCACCGTCGAGCCAGGGCCGGCACAACCCCGCCCGCCAGCTGCTGACCGTCGAGCGCGGCTGGGTCGGGTTCGGTCGGGCTCGGTCGGGCTCGGTCGGGTGGACGCGGCGGCCTTCCGCATCGGGAGGACCGACTTCACGCTGAGCCAGGACCCCGATGCGCGGGTCACGTACACACTGGTCGGTGTGGACCGCAGTGTGGACGACGTGGACGCGGCACTCGAGCTCCTGCTCGACACCCTCGGCATCGGCCACGAGGCACTGGCGTTCCGCGGGACGGTCGAGACCGGCTTCGAGAACTGCAATGGCTGGACCGGCGAACAACCCACGAGCGGTGGCCGCGACACGAGGTCGGCTCGTGCGACGTCCGGGGCACGCCGGTCGGGGCCGGACGCGGCGCGCCGCTGTCGGGACTGTCCGTCGGACCGGCGGCCTGACGCCGACGGGACCGTCCGGCGTCCGGCGGACGGTCAGGTGTGCGACGCCGACCAGCGTGCCGCCAGCACGGCGCCCGCCCGGTGCAGCCAGCGGGCCGGCTCGGTGCGGGCCGCGGACGACGAACCCGCCAGTGAGGAGAGGGTGAGTACCCCGGCGGCCGCCGACTCGCCGGCCACCACGGTCGACGGGACGCCCGCCGCCTCGGCCAGGCGCACCACCTCGCCGACGGCCTTCCCCTGGAGGCTGGTCGCGTCGTAGCGGCCCTCGCCGGTGATCAGCAGATCGGACGCTTCCAACAGGCCTGGCAGGCCGAGGAGTTGGGCCACCGCCGGGGCGCCCGGGTCGACCACCGCGCCCCAGCCCGCGAGCAGCCCGTAGCCCGTGCCGCCCGCCGCGCCCGCGCCCGGATGCGACGGGTCGCCGCCCATCAGCTCGGCCAGCCGCGTCAATCTTCTCTCCAACAGCGGAAGTTCGCGCTCGCCGGCGCCCTTCTGCGGCCCGTACACCGCCGCCGCGCCGCGCGCGCCGAGCAGCGGGTTGGTCACGTCGGTGAGCAGCACCACCCCGCCGGGCGGGGCGAAGCGGATCCGGGAACGGTCGAAGGAGGCCGCAGCGTCGAGTGCAGCGTCTAGATCTGACGCCGCGTCAAGAATGGTGCGGCCGGAGCCGTCCAGTAGTCGGGCGCCGAGTGCGGACAGCAGGCCGAAGCCGCCGTCGGTGGACGCCGAACCGCCGAGGCCGATCAGCAGCCGGGTCGCACCGGCGTCCAGCGCGGCGGCGACGGTCTCGCCGGTGCCCCGGGTGGTGGCGGTCAGCGGGCGCAACTCGCCGCCCAGCAACGGGAGTCCACTGGCCACGGCCAGCTCGACCACGGCCGTGCCGTCCGGCAGCAACGCGAACTGCCCGCGCACCGGACGGCCGTCCGGGCCGGTCACGTCCGGGACGTCGACCAGCCGGGCGCCCGGACTGGCGGAGGCGACGGCCGACAACGTCCCCTCGCCGCCGTCCGCCATCGGCACGCACCGCACCTCGTCCGCCGACCGCACCGAACGCCAGCCCGAGGCCAGCGCCTCGGCAGCGTCCGCCGCGTCGATCGTCCCCTTGAACGAATCCGGCGCCACGACGATCCGCATCCGCCCACCTCCGACTCTCTCGATCCCGACACCGGTCCCACCAGCCAACCGGAGCACAACCCGCGCCCACCACCACGACACGACGCGACGCGCTGCGACACGAAGCGACGCGCTGGGACACGACACGGCGTGCTGCGACACAACACGGCGTGCTGCGACACGAAGCGACGCGACGCGACAGGGCGAGCCGGCCGCGAGTACCGGCCGACCCGCCCGCGCGTCCGCCCGAAGGGGCCTCAGCCTCGCACGATGTGCGTGCGGTGCCGCTCCTTCAGGGTGGCGAGGGTCTGCTCGCCCGGGGTGTTCCACACCTTCTCGTTGAACAGCTCGACCTCGATCCAGCCGTCCCAGCCGGCGGAGGCCACCCGGTCGGTCAGCCAGCCGAAGTCGATGTGGCCGTCGCCGACGTGGCCCCGACCCAGCAGCGCGTCCGACGGAAGCGGCAGCGTCCAGTCGCACACCTGGTACGAGGCGATCCGGTTGCCCGCCCCCGCCCGTGCGATCTGCTGCTCCAACTCCGGGTCCCACCAAACGTGGTAGCTGTCCACCACGACACCGACCTGCTCGGCCGGGTGGGCCTCGGCCAGGTCCAGCGCCTGGCCGAGGGTGGAGACCACCGCGCGGTCCGCGCAGAACATCGGGTGCAGCGGCTCGATCGCCAGCCGGACCCCGAAGTCGCCCGCGTGCGGGGCGAGTTCACCGATCATTTCGGCGACCTGGCGGCGCGCCCCGACCAGGTCACGGCTGCCCGACGGCAGACCGCCCACGACCAACACCAGGGTGTCGGTGCCGAGTTCGGCCGCCTCCTCGATCGCCGCCAGATTGTCCGCGAACGCCGCCCGACGGGCCTCCTCGTCGCCCGCCGTCAGGAACCCGCCCCGGCACAGGCTGCTCACCGCGAGACCCGCGTCCCGGCACAGCCGCGCCGCCCGGGCCAGACCCGCCTCGGCGACCCTGTCCCGCCAGAGGCCGATCGCCGGGATGCCGGCGTCCACGCAGCCGTGCACCGCCTCCTCCAACGTCCAGCCCCTGGTGGTGATCTGGTTCAGCGACAGCCGCTCGCACCCCTCGGCCGCCTTCAGCGCCGCCCCGCTCATGCCCGCACTCCCGCCAGCGCCAGGAACTCCCGCATCCGACCGGCCGCCAACTCCGGATCGCCCAACACCCCGGCCGCATCGGCCAGTCGGAACAACTCCACCAGGTGGCTCACCGAACGGCCGCTCTGCGCACCCGCCACCATGGTGAAGTGGTCCTGGTGCCCGCACAGCCACGCCAGGAAGACGATGCCGGTCTTGTAGTGGAACGTCGGCGCCGCGAACAGGTGCCGGGCCAGCGGTACCGTCGGTCCGAACAGCTCGTCGTAGCGCGCCAGTTCACCCGCGTCCAACGCCTGCAGCGCCGCCGTCGCGACCTCCGCGATCGGGTCGAACACGCCCAGCAGCGCGTCACTGTGACCGACCTCGTCACCCCGCACCAGCTCCGGGTAGTTGAAGTCGTCACCCGTGTACATCCGCACCCCGGGCGGCAGTTCACGCCGCAGCGCGATCTCCCGGCCCGCGTCCAGCAGCGACACCTTGATGCCGTCGATCCGCCCCGGGTGGCTGCGGATCAGCTCCAGCACCGTCTGCGCGGCCTCGTCCAGATCCGCCGAACCCCAGTAGCCCGCCAGCGCCGGGTCGAACATCTCACCCAACCAGTGTAGAATCACCGGCCGTTCGGCCTGCTCGACCAGCTTCCCGTACACCGACAGGTAGTCCTCCGGACCGCGCGCCGACGCCGCCAGCGCCCGGCTCGCCATCAGGATCGGCTGCGCACCTGCCGCCTCGACCACCGCGAGCTGCTCCTCGTACGCCGCCGACACCTCGGCCAACGAGACTTTCACGGAGGCCAGTTGGTCCGTTCCCGCGCCGCACGCCAGTCGGCCGCCGACGGACTTCGCCGCCGCACCCGAACGGGCGATCAGCTCCTGGGTCGCGGCCCAGTCCAGGCCCATGCCGCGCTGCGCGGTGTCCATCGCATCGGCGACGCCGAGGCCCAACTCCCAGAGCCGGTGCCGGAACTTGAGCGTGCCCTCCCAGTCCACGGCGGCAGGCGCACCGGGCGCGTTCCCGCCCAGCGGATCGGCCACCACATGGGCGGCCGCGAACGCCACCCGCGACGAGGCCGGCCCCGACGGGGCGGCGAGCGCCACGGGCTCGCGCAACTGGTACCGGCCGATGCCGGGCAGATCGAGATGAGTCATGGTGTCAGGCCTTGGGATCGGCCGATCGCGAGGATCGGCAGGAGGGGAGAGGGGAGGAGGTGCGCAACCTTGGACGGGTCGGACGGGTCGGACGGGTCGGACGGGCGGCGGAGCCGGGTGCCGACTCGCGCCGCCTGTCCGTCCGGTTGCCGGGCTGCCGAGGTGCCGGGGTGCCGGGGTGCCCGAAGGCGGACGCGCAGCGCGTCAGAGGCTGAGTTCCGGCACATCCAGGCGGCGGCCCTCGCGGGCCGAGCGCAGGCCCAGCTCGGCCAGCTGCACGCCCTTGGCGCCCTCCAGCAGGTCCCACTGGTACGGCGCGCCCGTCACGACGTGCTTGAGGAACAGCTCCCACTGCACCTTGAAGCCGTTGTCGAACTCGGCGTTGTCCGGCACCTGCTGCCACTGCTCACGGAACTGCTCGGTGGCCGGCAGGTCCGGGTTCCACACCGGCTTCGGGGTCGAACCACGGTGCTGGATACGGCAGTTGCGAAGGCCGGCGACCGCGCTGCCCTCGGTGCCGTCCACCTGGAACTCCACCAGCTCGTCCCGGTCCACCCGGACCGCCCACGAGGAGTTGACCTGCGCGACGATCCCGCCCTCCAGCTCGAACACGCCGTACGCCGCGTCGTCCGCTGTCGCCGGGTACGGGCGGCCCTGCTCGTCCACCCGCTGCGGGATGTGCGTCGCCGCGTGCGCGTACACCGAGCGGACCGGGGCGATGATGCCGTCCAGCACGTAACGCCAGTGCGGGAACATGTCCAGGATCATGCCGCCGCCGTCCTCGGCCCGGTAGTTCCAGGACGGACGCTGCGCGTCCTGCCAGTCGCCCTCGAACACCCAGTAGCCGAACTCGCCGCGCACCGACAGGATGCGACCGAAGAAGCCGCCGTCCACCAGCCGCTTCAGCTTCAGCAGGCCCGGCAGGAACAGCTTGTCCTGCACCGCGCCGTTGCAGACCCCGGCCTCCCGGGCCAGACGCGCCAACTCCAGCGCCGCATCCAGCGACTCGGCAGTCGGCTTCTCCGTGTAGATGTGCTTCCCGGCGGCGATCGCCGCCTTGATGGCGGACTCGCGGGCCGGGGTGACCTGCGCGTCGAAGTAGATCTCCGCCAGCGGGTGCGCCAGCGCCTCGTCCAGCGAGGTGGTCCAGTGCGACAGGCCGTGGCGATTCGCCAACTCCTCCAGCTTGGCGGCGCTGCGCCCGACCAGGATCGGCTCCGGCCACAGCACCTGGCCGTCGCCCAGCGGCAGACCGCCCTGTTCGCGGATGGCCAGGATCGAGCGCACCAGGTGCTGGCGGTAACCCATCCGGCCGGTGACGCCGTTCATGACGATGCCGATGACCCTGCGGGACATGGGGGGTCCTTTCCGTGGGCGGAGATGGTGGTGAGGTGGAACGACAGGAGATGGAACGACAGGGGTGACGGGCGCGGGTCGGCCGGTGGAGCGGGAAAGCGCTTACCGTTTGCGCCCGCCGGGCGTGGCACGGCGGTGCGGGAAAGCGCTTTCCGGCTCGGCCGGCCGACCGGCCCGTCGTGGTGTTCGAGGGGTGGGTCGAAGGTGCTGCAGAAGCCCTGTGCGGCTTTGTGCAGACTGCTGGAAAGCGCCTTCCATGCTGGCCGCGCAAGACCCTTGGAAAGCGCTTTCCATGCGCCGAGGCTAAGCGGCCCGCCCGCCCCGGTCAAGGAGCTGTGCTCGCCTCGGTCGACCGGGCCGGGCCGGGCGGTACCCTGTCCCTCGATCATCGGCGAGCAGGGCGAGGGAAACGGGGAGCAATCGGGTGGCTGTCACTCTCGGAGATGTGGCGCGGCACGCTGGTGTCTCGCTGGCCACCGCCTCCCGGGCCCTGAACGGCTCGGCGCGGTCGGTGACGGAGGAACTCTCGGCGAAGGTCCGGGCGAGTGCCGACGCCCTCGGCTACCTCCCGAACGCGCCCGCGCAGGCCCTGGCCCGCTCGTCCGGCGCGACCATCGGGGTGCTGCTGCACGACGTCGCCGACCCGTACTTCGGCGGGATCGCCCGGGGCGTCGGCGACGCGGCCGCCCGGGCGGGCCTGATGTCGCTGGTGACCAGCACGGACGGCGACCCGCGGCGCGAGCTGGAGGCGATCCGGATGCTGCACGCGCACCGGGTCCGGGCGATCGTGCTGGCCGGGTCGGCGTACAACGACATCGCGGTGCTCCAGCAGCTGGACGAGGCGCTGACGGCGTATCAGGAGCAGGGCGGTCGGGTGGCCGCGATCACCGATCACGGCCCGCTGTACGACACCGTCGAGGTCGCCAACCGGGAGGGCGCCGCCTCGCTCACCCACTCGCTGGGCCTGCTCGGCCACCGCCGCTTCGCGGTGATCACCGGCCCCGAGCGGATGCGGGTCGCCGAGGACCGCCTCGACGGCGTCCTCGACGCCCTGCGCGAGAGCGACCTGACGCTGGGCGAAGGGATGCTCCAGCGCACGGAGTTCACCCGGGAGGGCGGTCGCGCCGCGATGGCCCGCATCCTGGACGTCGCCCAGGAGAGTGGAACCCCGCTGCCCACCGCCGTGCTCGCCCTCTCCGACATCTGCGCCGCCGGCGTCCTCGCGGAGCTTCGCGACCGGGCCATCTCCGTCCCCGAGCAGATCTCGGTGGCCGGCTTCGACGACATCCCCCTCGCCACCGACCTCGCCCCGGCCCTGAGCACCGTCCGCCTCCCGCTCGCCAAGATGGGCGCGTCCGCCGTCCGCCTCGCGCTGCGCGAGAGCGGCCGCGGCAAGCCCGAGACCAGTTCCGCCTTCGCCGAGGTGGTGCTCCGCGACAGCACGGCCGCGCCCAGGACCGACTGACGCGGCGTCGGAGTCGCGCCGGTCGGCCCGGTTCCGGGGCGTCGGCCCGGCGTGCGAGCTCCGCCACGAACCCGTGCTCGTCGGGCTCCTGTTCGCGCGCCGGCGTCGGGCGGGTAGGTTGCCCGGCATGGCTTCGCGTGTGACGCCCGGTGCCTCCGGGGCGATTCGGCGGTTTGCCGGGTGGCTCGCCCGGGGGGTCGGTGGGGCATCCGATGTCGGAGGGGATCGACTACTGGGCGGAGCTGCGGGATTCGCCGTCGCAGGCGGAGGTCTGCTTCGCCGTCTTCGTGAACGTCCTCGAACTGGACGCGCAGGGGGAGCCGGTCAACGAGAAGTACGCCGAGCGGCGGGCGGCGACGTGGCTCTACCAGTACTGCACGGGGGAGTTGCCGCCGGGCGAGGCCGCACTGGAGGCATGGGAGTGCGAGCTGCACTGAGGTCGATCGTCAAGGCGGGCCTGCGGCACGGGTGTTGGTGCCGGGATGGAGCGCGAAAGTCGATTGCGCGTGGCTGCGGGCGATCTGGGCGGGGCGGGCGCGGGTGAGCGAGAGCTTCTGGCGACTGTACTTCGTGGTGCTGGTGGACGGCGAGCCGGTCGGGATGCAGGACCTGGTGGGGGCCGACTTCACCAGGTTCGGAGTGGTGTCCTCGTTCTCGTGGCTGGTGCCCGGGCGGCGCGGGGACGGGATCGGGAAGGAAATGCGGTCGGCCGTCCTGCACTTGGCGCTCGCGGGGCTGGACGCGCGTGAGGCCGAGAGCGACGCCTTCGCCGACAACCACGCGTCCAACAAGGTGTCCCGCACGCTGGGCTACGAGCCGAACGGCACCACGTGGGACACCCTTCGCGGGGAGCTCGCGCCGATCCAGCGCTGGAGGCTGACGCGGGACGCCTGGGAGCAGGGCCGCCGCGACGACATCGAACTGGTCGGCGTCGAGGAGTGCCGGCCGGCGCTGGGCCTCGGCTGAGCCGTGCTCAGGCGTCCGCCGGGGCGCCGGCCAGCAGATCGGCCGCCGACCGGTGGATCACCGGCGCGACCGGAAACCTCGGCCGGCACCTGGTCCGCGCGCTCGACGCGACCGGCGCCGAGCTGCGCCTGCTGGCCCGCGACCCGGCCCGCGCGGCCGCGCTGCCCGCCCGCGCCGAGCACGTGGTCGGCGACCTGGGCGAACCGGCCACGTTGGAAGCCGCGTTGGCGGGCGTGGAGAAGCTGTTCCTGCTCACGCCGGGCATCGGCACCGCGCACGCCGAGCACGCCGTCGCCGCCGCCCGGGCCGGGGGAGTGCGGCACCTGGTGCACCTGTCGTCCGCCACCGTGCTGGGCGGGCAGCGGGACGTGATGGGGCGCTGGCACCACGCGCGCGAGGAGATCGTGCGCGCCGGCGGCGTCCCGGCCATCGTTCTGCGGCCCGGAGGATTCATGGCCAACGCCCTGGAGTGGGTGGGGACGATCGGCGCGGACGGCTACGTCCTGGACCTGGTCGGTCCGGGCCGGATCGCGCCCATCGACCCCGAGGACATCGCGGCCGTCGCCGCCGTCGCCGCCAAGGTCCTCACCGAGGACGGCCATCAGGGCGCCGAGTAGGTGCTGACCGGCGACGAGTGCCTGACGGTCGCCGAACAGGTGCGGATCCTCGCCGCAACCCTCGGCCGCAGCATCGAGGTCCGTACGGCCCGCACGCCCGGCGAGGCCGTCCGGGCGCGCTTTCCGGACGGCGCGCCCCGGGCGCTGGCCGACGCCCTCGTCGAGGGGTTCAGGCTGATGCGGGCCGACACCGTGGGCCTGCGCACCGACACCGTGGAGCGGCTGCTCGGACGCCGGCCGGGCTCGTTCGCCGCCCGGTGTGCACGCAACGCCGACGTATTCCGATCGTCGAACCCGGCCTGACTGACAGAAGGGGTCGACAAGTGCACGGAGACGGGCAACTCCGGTCGGTCGCGTGCACGAAGCGACAGGCCGGAGTTGCCGTTCCGTCAGGACCGCCCGGCGGAGAGGTGGTGCTCCAGCTGCTGCTGGTTGACGACCAGGCGCAGGCACAGGTGCCGGAACTGTGCGAGCTCCTCCGGCGTGAAGCCGCGGAAGATCGCCGACATGGCGCGCTGGGTGGGCAGCCGGAACGCGTCGAGCCACTCGCGGCCGGCGGGGGTGACGGTGACGCGGACGGAGCGCCGGTCCTCGGGGTGCTGGACGCGGCGGGCCAGGGACTCGCGTTCCAGGGTGTCGACGAGCCCGGTGACGTTGCGGGAGCTGACGCCGGCCGCCCGGGCCAGTTCGCCGATGGTCAGACCGCCCTCGTCGGCGTTGCCGAGCCGGGTGAGCAGATCGAGGGCCCCGGTGCTCAGCCCGCGGCCGCCCGCGCCGTGGGCGCGCAGCCGGTCGACGGCCTGGGAGGCGGAGCGGACGGCGGCGGCGGCCTCCAGCGCCAGGGTGTCGTCGCCGAGGGCGAAGGCGCGCATCGATTCGCGCACGCCGGGGTCGTAGAGGTGGCCGTCGGGGTCCTCGGCAAGGGTGGGTTCGGGAGCGGGTGAGTTATGTACGTCCTTCAACATGAAGCAGTACCCTAACTGCCGCGGGCCTTCCGGTCCACCCCTGGCCGAGGGGCGAGGTGCGATCAACAGCCCATAACAGAAAGCATCTTGACGACCGTTGCGATGCGTTCCGCCGTTCGGCGCAGCGACGCGCCGCCGGGGGTGCAGTGGGCGCGCGGGAAGACCGGGGTGCTCGCTAGCGTCCGAAGCCGAGAGGACGTCGGGGCCGAACGCCGCACGAAAAGCACCAAGCCGCGCCGGGCCGTCCCGGGCCGCGCAGCGCCGCCCGGGCCCGACCGTCCGATCGACCACCGGATCGAGCTGTCGAGTGCTGGGAGAGTGCGCGTGGCCGTGACACCGCCGCCCCCCGGGGCCGCCGGGGGCCCCTCCGCGGCGGACGGCCCGCCGCCCTACCGTCGGGGCGCCGTGCGGGCGGGCCCGGCGCCGGGCGAGACGCACTCGCCGACCGGCCGGGCCTCGCTGGTGGCCGCCGCGGCGAGCATGCTGCTCGTGCTGGCGATCCTGCTCGGCAGCCGGGGCCTGCGGGACTTCGACTCGGCGCTGGTGCCGTACGCGGTCGCCTCGGTGTTCCTGACCTTCGGCGTGGTGTACCGCTACACGGTGTGGGTCTCCGCCCCGGCCGCCCGCCGGCTGTTCGTGGAGGGCTGGCGCGCGGCGCTGTCCTGGGAGAACCTGCGAAACTCGCCGACCGCGCTGCCGAGGATGGCGGCCACCTACCTGGGCTTCCAGAAGTTCCTCGGCGCCCGCTCGCACGCCCGCTGGGCCGCTCACCAACTGATCTTCTGGGGCTGCCTGTTGGCGGCGGCCATCACCTTCCCGCTGACCTGGGGCTGGTTCACCTTCACCTCCTCCGGCGCGAGCGGCCCGGGCTACGAGATGCGGCTGTGGGGGCTGAAGCTGTTCGGCTTCGACTCCGGCAGCTTCCTCGGCTGGGCGCTCTACCACGGCCTCGACCTGGCCGCGGTGATGGTGATCGGCGGCGTCGGCTACTTCCTGTGGCGGCGGGTGCGGGACCGGGCGGCGACCACCGGCCAGCGCTTCGGCTACGACTTCCTCCCGCTGCTGGCGCTGCTCACCATCTCGGTGACCGGCCTGCTGCTGACCTTCTCCGAGATGTTCCTGCACGGCGGCGGTTACGAGTTCCTGGCGGTCCTGCACATGGTGTCGGTGGTGCTCACCCTGGTCTACCTGCCGTTCGGGAAGTTCTTCCACATCGTGCAGCGCCCGGCCGCGGTCGGCATGCAGCTGTTCAAGTACACGGCGCGGCGCAGGGGTTCGGACGCCGAGGAGCTGCGGGCGTGCCGCCGCTGCGGGCAGCCGATCGACACCGTCGCCGCCGTCGACAACCTGCGCGCCACCATGCGCGACCTGCGGCTCGGCTTCGACGAGTGGGCCGAGTACTGCCCGCGCTGCAAGCGGGTGCTGCGCGGCTCCGCGTACCTGTCGAGCGTCAAGCGAGGCTTCAAGTGACCGACGATGTCGAGCGAGGGCCCAAGTGACCGCCGAGCACGTTCCGTTGGACCCGAGCGTCGCCCCGCTGGGGACGCGCAACTTCCGCGATGCGGGCGGCCTGCCCGCTGCTGCCTGGCGGGCCGACCAGACCGAGCAGACCCTCGTCCCCACGCACTGCTGCTTCTGCGGCATCCAGTGCGGCATGTACCTGCGGGTGGACGGCCGCGGCAAGGTGTTCGGGGTGGAGCCGCGCAACCACGACATCAACCGAATGCGCCTGTGCCCCAAGGGAATCAACGCCTACCAGCAGGTCAACCACCCGGACCGGCTGACCGCGCCGCTGATGCGCCGGGACCGCAACCAGCCGCTGCGTGAGGTGAGTTGGGACGAGGCGCTGGAGTTCACGGTGGGGCAGATCGGCCGGATCCAGCGCGAGCACGGCCGGGACGCGTTCGGGATGCTCGGCGGCGCCAGCCTGTTCTCCGAAAAGACCTACCTGGTCGGCAAGTTCGCCCGGGTAGCACTGCGGACCCGGCACGTCGACTACAACGGCCGGCTGTGCATGGTGAGCGCCGCGGGCGCCAACAAGCTGGCCTTCGGCATCGACCGGGCGGCCAACCCGTTCGCCGACATCCTGCAGACCGACTGCCTGCTGATCGCCGGGTCCAACGTCGGCGAGTGCTTCCCGGTGCTGACCCAGTACGTGTGGGGCGCCCGGGACCGCGGCGCGACGCTGATCGTGGTCGACCCGCGGGAGACCGCGGTCGCCCGCACCGCCGACATCCACGTCGCGCTCAAGTCCGGTACGGACTCCGCCTTTTTCAACGCGGTGCTGCAGGTGATCGTCGATGAGGGGCTGACCGACGAGGCGTTCCTGGCGGCGAACACCACCGGCTGGCCGGAGGTGAAGGCCGCCGTCAAGGCGTACCCGCCGAGCCGGGCCGCCGGGATCTGCGGCGTCCCCGCCGAGCAAATCGTCGACGTGGCAAGGGCGTTCGGCCGAGCACGGCGGGCGATGGGCTGGCACGCGCGCGGCATCGAGCACCACACCCAGGGCGTGGAGAACTGCCTGACCGTCATCAACCTGTGCACCGCCACCGGCAACCTCGGCCGCCCGGGGGCCGGTTACGGCACGCTGACCGGCCAGGGCAACGGGCAGGGCGGCCGCGAACACGGCCAGAAGTCCGACCTGCTGCCCGGCGGCCGCTCCATCAACGACCCGGCGCACCGCCGGCAGATCGCCGCGATCTGGGGCATCGAGGAGGCCGAACTCCCGCCCGCCGGAACGTCGATGATGGAAATGGTGTGGCAGATGCAGCGCCAGGAGATCCGCGGCCTGATCGGCGTCTGCAACAACCCGTTCGTCTCGCTGCCCAACTACGCGGTGGTGAAGGACGGTTACGACAAGCTGGAGTTCCACGCCCAGTTCGACTTCTTCCTCTCGGAGACCGCGGCCAACGCGCACGTGGTGTTCCCGGTCACCACCTGGGCCGAGGACGAGGGCGTGATGGCCAACGCCGAGGCCCGCGTCGTCAAGCACAACAAGGCGCAGGAACCCCCCGAGGGGGTGCGCACCGACACCTGGGTGATGTGCGAACTCGCCCGACGCCTGGGCGTGGGAAGCAAGTTCGCCTTCGAGGGATCGCGCGAGGTGTTCGACGAACTGCGCCGCGCCTCGGCCGGCACGGTGATCGACTACTACGGCATCACCTACGAGCGGCTGGAGCAGACCGGCGGCCTGGTGTGGCCCTGCCCGGGCCTCGAACACCCGGGCACGCCAAGGCTGTTCGAGGACGGCAGGAGCTACCACCCGGACGGGAAGATCCACCTCCAGGCGGTCGAGTGGCACCCGCCCGCCGACCCGTACGACGACGAGTTCCCGATGACGCTGACCACCGGCCGCACCGTCGCGCACTTCCTGTCGGGCAACCAGACCCGCCGGCTGGGCGCGCTGGTCGAGCAGACGCCGCGTCCGTGGGTGGAGGTGCACCCCTCGCAGGGCTTCCGCAACGGCGAACCGGTGCGGGTGGTCACCCGCCGGGGCAGCGAGGTGCTGCCGGCGCTGGTCACCGAGGCGATCCGGCCCGACCACGTGTTCGTGCCCTACCACTGGCCGTACCCGGTGGCCGCCAACGAGTTGACCATCGACGCCCTCGACCCGCGTTCGAAGATCCCCGAGTACAAGGTGTGCGCGGTGCGGATCGAACGCGCCCGGTCCGTCGACGAGGTGCCCGCGCCGCCCACCCCGCCGGGCCACGAGGCGTACCCGGAGGCCCAGGCGTCGCGGACCGACCCGCTGCCGCCGACCTCGCCGCAGGGCCGCGGCACCGGAGAGAGGGGCTGAACCGCGATGCTGGGACGCACCATCTTCATCGACCCCGGCCGCTGCATCGGCTGCCAGGCCTGCGTGTCGGCGTGCCGCGAATGCGACTCGCACCGCGGCAAGTCGATGATCCACCTCGACTACACCGACGAGGGCCGCACCACCGCCTCGCTGCCCACCGTGTGCATGCACTGCGAGGACCCGGTCGCCCCGTGCGCCGAGGTCTGCCCCGCGGATGCGATCCTGATCACCGCCGACGGCGTCGTCCACGAGGCCGACCCGACCCGCTGCATCGGCTGCGGGAACTGCGTCAACGCCTGCCCGTTCGGCGTGCCCAAGATCGACCTGGCGGCGAAGCTCCAGATGAAGTGCAACCTCTGCTACGACCGCACCTCCTACGGCCTGGCCCCGATGTGCGCCACCGTCTGCCCGACCGGCGCCCTGTTCTACGGCACCGTCGAGGAGTTGCAGGCCGAACGGCCCGGCGTGGACGTCTCCACCGCGTTCACCTTCGGCGCCACCACCGTCTCCACCGGCGTCGCCATGGTCGTGCCGCCCGAGCGCCGCGCACCCGTCCCCGGCGGCCTGCTGAACCTGATCGAGGTCAACGGGCGTCCCACGCCCGGGAACGGAGCCCCGGCGTGACCAGCCCCACCGACCCGCCCGAGCCGGACGGCGCCGAGGACCGCCACCGGGCCGAACAGGCCGCGCTGCGCGAACGGATCAGCGCCGACCCGCTCACCACCCGCCGCGACTACCTGCGGATCGTCACCACCGTCTCCGGCGGCCTGGTGGTCGGCTCCACCGTCGTCTCCGCCGGCGTGCTGCACCGCCACGGCGACGGCAGCGCACCCCCGTTGAAGGTCGCCGACCGGCTGGAACGCGGGCAGGCGGTGAGCTTCGACTACCCCGGCGAGGACGACCGCGCGATGGCGATCCGGCTGCCCGACGGCACCCTCGTCGGCTACTCCACCGTCTGCACCCACCTCGCCTGCGGCGTGCTCTGGCGACGCGACCACGGACCCGAAGGCGACCTCTACTGCCCTTGCCACGAAGGGAAGTTCGACTCCCGAACCGGCGTGGTGACAGCCGGACCGCCGCCCCGGCCGCTGCCCAAGGTCATCGTGGTCGAGGACGGCCAGGGCGCGGTCTGGGCGATCGGCACCGCCCGCTCCGGCGAGGACGAACAGGCGGGCCTGTGCCGGGGCCTGCGCCAACGCAACCCGGCACTGGCGGACGCCGCCGGCTGCCCGAACCGGAAGAGCGGCCGATGACCCACCAGCGCAGCGAGTCGACCGAACGCGGGGGCGCCCGGTGAGCCACTTCCCCGAGGGCTACCACCCCGGCAGCGACGAGCCGCGCCTCAACCGGCCCATCCACGAACGCTATCCGCAGATCCGGCCGACCTCCGGCTACGCCGACGCCCGGGTCACCGCCACCGGCCCTGGCCCCGGCGCGGGCACCGACCAGCAGCCGGAACGCTCCGCGATCCTCTCCGCCCGCGTCGGCCTCGCCATCACCGTCGTCATCGGCCAACTGTGGGCCCTCACCGTCGCCACCGACGCCTGGATGCGCGGCGAGATCGCCACCGCCTGGTGGTCCACCGGCTTCAGCGCCGCGTCCTTCCTGGTCGTCCTGCTCGCCTGGCGCATCTCCCCGCACGACCGCTGAGCGCACCACAGCGCACCACAGCGCACCGCTGCCACCGCTGCCGCGCTGCCCGCCGCTGAGAGTGCGGTGCCCGGAATGTGGTGATACCTCTCGAAGGACCTGTGGAAAGGGAGCCCCCGATGGACGACTATCCGTTGCTCAACCTGTTCTGGACCATGCTGTGGTTCTTCCTCTGGATCCTCTGGCTCTTCCTGCTGTTCAAGGTCGTCACCGACATCTTCCGCAGCCACGACATGGGTGGCTGGGGCAAGGCCGGCTGGACGGCCTTCGTCATCCTGCTGCCCTACATCGGCGTCCTCGTCTACCTGATCGCCCGCGGCAAGTCCATGGGCAACCGCGACCGGGCACTCGCCATGCAGGCCGAGAGCGGCTTCCAGGACTACATCCGCAAGGCCGCCGGCACCGAGAACCGCGACGCCGGACCGCGGCACGTCGACGAACTCGCCCGGCTCGCCGACCTGAAGAACAGCGGCGCCATCTCCGAGGACGAATTCCGCGTGGCCAAGGCCAAACTGCTCGCCTGAGAACCCGCCGAGAGGCGGGCGGGAGGAGGACCCGCGGGGTGCCGGACACACCACTGACACCCGAGGTGTTCGACCGTGCCGTCGTGGCGATCGCCCTGACCGCCGGCCGCGAACACCGCCTGGTGTACACCAACGACGCGTTCCGAGAGCTGTTCGGCGACCGCCCGCTCGGCATCCCGGCCCGTGAGGTGTTCCCGGAACCGGGCGCCGAGCGTTTCGTCGCCACCCTCGACGCCGTCCTCACCTACGGCATCGCCCGACAGGTCACCGCCCCACGCACCCTGACCTGCCCGGAAGGCGGCACCGTCCACCGGCACTTCGTGTACTCCTGCTCGCCCGCCGGCACCTCCGAGGGCCCCGGCATCCTCGTCGCCGCCATCGACACCACCGCCGAACTGCACTCCGCCCTCGAAGCCGAACGCCTCTCCGTCGAACGCCTGCAGACCCTGCGGCGCTACGAGGCACTCATGTCCGCCGCCTCCCAGATGGTGTGGCTGGTCCACACCGACGGCACCGCCGACGAACTCGTCCCCGGCTGGCAGGCCCTCACCGGACAGCCGTTCCCCGAAGCCGCCGGCACCGGCTGGCTGGACGTCATCCACCCCCAGGACCGCGAAGAGGTCGCCGCCCGCTGGGCCGACGCCGCCCGCGACCTGCCCACCCCGTTCGAACACGTCTTCCGGATCCGCGGCCGGGACGGCGGCTACCGGCACGTCCGCGCCCGCGCCGTCCCCATCCTCCGCGACGGCGGGCCCGCCGAATGGATCGGCACCACCAGCGACATCGAGGACCAGTGGCGCAACCGCCTGCGCGAACGCCTGCTCGCCCGGGCCGGCGCCGTCACCGATGCCGAACGCGCCGACGACGCCTTCGCCGCCCTCGCCGCCACCCTCGTCCCCGACCTCACCGACGTGTGCGCCGTCTACCTGCTGCGGGAACCCGACGCCGCCGGCGGCGACGTCGTCGCCACCCGCGTCGCCGCCGTCGCCCGCCCCGGACTGCCCCCGCTGCCCCCCATCAACCGGCAGACCTTCACACTCGGCGAACGCGCACGGAAAGCGGTTTCCGACCGTACCCCCGTGGTGATCGAATTCGGTCACGGCAGCGTCCCCGGCGGCAGCCTCCCCGAGATCTCCGTCCGCTGGCTGATCCGCGCCCGCGCCACCAGCCTCACCCTGCTGCCGATCGTCGTCGACGGCGCCGTCGTCGCCCTCGCCGCCACCGCCGACTGCGAAGGCGCACCCCCGCCCGGCCCCGCCGACATCGACCTCCAGCACGAAGTCCTGCAACGCGCCCAGGCCCCCCTGCGACAGGCCCTCGCCCTGCAACGCGCCCGCCACACCGCCGTCGTCCTGCAACGCGCCATGCTCACCACCCCGCCCCGGATCGGCGGCGCCGACCTCGCCGCCCGCTACCGCCCCGGCAGCCGCAACGCCGAAGTCGGCGGCGACTGGTACGACGCGTTCACCCTCCCCGACGGCTCGCTCGCCATGACCATCGGCGACGTCGCCGGCCACGACCTCGCCGCCGCCACCACCATGGGCCAACTCCGCGCCATGCTGCGCTCCATCGCCTACACCCGCCCGCACGGCCACACCCCCGCCGACACCCTGCGCGAACTCGACACCGCCGCCGAAGGACTGGGCCTCGGCACCTTCGCCACCGCCGTGCACGCCCGCCTCACCCGGCACGGCGCGGACGGCGCCTGGGAGGTCGAGTGGAGCAACGCCGGCCACCCGCCGCCCGTCCTCGTCCCCGTCACCGGCCCGCCCCGGCTGCTGACCGCCGAGGACGCCGATGTCCCGCTGTGCGTCGACCCGCGCCGCCCGCGCGTCACCCACCGCGACCCGATAGGACCCGGCGAAACGCTGCTGTTCTACACCGACGGCCTGGTCGAAGTGCCCGGCGAACACCTCAACGAGGGCATCGCCCGGCTCTGCGAAGCCGCCGCCGAAGCGCGCCATCGCCCGCTCGCCGAGCTGTGCGAACACCTCACCGGCCGGGTCGCCGACGTCCGCGACGACATCGCCATGATCGCCTTTCGGCCCACGCCGGCGACCCGTTCGACCACGACGACCCGTTCCGCCACGACGACCCGTTCCGCCACGACCAGCCGCCCCGGCCCGGCCACCCGGCCCGCGCAGGCCCGCCCGACAGGAGACCTGCCGCGATGAGCACCCGCAACAGCGACACCGACCACGCCCGCCGCGACGCACCGGGCGACGACGACCCGGCGCTGCTCGACGCCGTCTTCACGCAGGCCCCGCTCGGCCTCTACCTGCTCGACCACGACCTCCGGCCGGTCCGCCGCAACGCCGTCGCACGCGGCGGCGACACCGGGATCGGCGGCCACTGCGCCGGCGACTTCGCCCCCGGCTACGACGCCGCCGAACTCGAAACCCTCGCCCGCCAGTCCCTCCAGGACGGCGAATGGATCCGCGACCGCCTGATCCGCGGCCTCGCCCCCGGCGACCCCAGCAGCGACCGGGTCGGCGCCGTCTCCTGCTTCCCGGTCGAATCCCCCACCGGCCACCGCTACCTGCTCGCCATCATCGAAGACGTCACCGAACGGCAGGCCGCCCTCGACCGCCTCGACATCCTGCACACCGCACACCGCCAACTCGGCGCCTCCCTCGACGCCATCGGCTCCGCCGAGGAACTCACCGACGTCGCCGTCCCCCGCCTCGCCGACATCGCCACCGTCGACCTGCTCGACGAACCCCTGCGCGGACTGCCGCCCCACGCCGGACCCGTCGACCCCACCGCCCCGCTGCGCCGCGCCGCTTTCCGGGCCACCCGCGGCCCCGGCCGCGGCATCGGCGAGAAGGGCCCCATCCCGCGCGGCGAACTGTCCACCTACGGCGCCCCCACCCCGTACAGCCAGGTGCTCCACGACGGACGGGCCCGCCTGGTGCGCGGGCTCCGCGGCGACGAGGACTGGCTGACCGCCGACCCCGCACGCGGACGCCGGCTCACCGGACTCGGCGTGCACTCGATGATCGTCGCGCCGCTGACGGCCCACGACACCGTGCTCGGCCTGCTCACGCTCTACCGGGACCGGCGCACCGACCCGTTCGAACAGGCCGACCTCGACCTCGCCGTCGAACTGGCCTCGCGCGGCGCGCTGTCCATCGACAAGGCCCGCAGCTACGCCCGCGAACGCTCCATCGCCACCACCCTGCAACGCCAACTTCTACCCAAGGAACCGCCCGAACTGAGCGCCGTGGAGACCGCGCAGGTCTACCTGCCCGGCGTGGTCGGGCCCGGCGGCGACTGGTACGACGTCGTCCCGCTGTCCGGCGCCCGGGTCGGCCTCGCCATCGGCAGCGTCAACGGCACCGGCATCGAAGCCGCCGCACTGATGGGCCAACTCCGCACCGCGCTGAGGACCTTGGCCGTGCAGGACATGTCGCCGGACGAGTTGCTGGTGCGCCTCGACGAGACCGCGCGGGTTCTGACCGACGAGCAGCGCAACACCCTGCCGCCCGGCGCGGACCGGCTGCCGGACGGCCTGGCGTCCTGCCTGTACCTGGTGTACGACCCGATCGCGCGGACCTGTGTCGCCGCGTCCGCCGGACACCCCGGGCCGGTGCTGGTCGGCCCGGACGGCGAGGCACTGCCGTTCCCCGTCGAGCGCGCGCTGCCGCTGGGCTGCGGCGACAAGTGCTACGAGACGACGACCCTCGAACTCGCGCAGGGCAGCGTGCTGGCGCTGTACACCGGCGGGCTGATGTCCGGCTGGCCCCGCACCGGCGAATCCGGCGTATCGGGCGCATCCGGCGAGGCGGACGAGCCGGGCGGGGCGGACGAGCCGGGGGAGCGGTTCGGGGCGCGCCGGGCCGTGCTGGAACGGGCGCTGGTGCGGGCCGGGGAGGAGGAGTTGCGCGAACTGTGCGACCGGGTGGTGTACGCGCTGCTGCCCGAACAGCAGCGCGAGGACGCCGTACTGCTGCTGGCCCGCACCCGGGCGCTGCCGGACGAGCAGGTCGCGGTGTGGACGCTGCCCGACGACCCCGCAGTGGTGCGCACCGCCCGGCGGCTGGCCGAACACCAGCTCGCCGCCTGGGGGTTGGAGGAACTGGACTTCGTCACCGGCCTGATCGTCAGCGAGCTGGTCACGAACGCGATCCGCTACGGCGTGCCGCCGATCCGGCTGCGGTTGATCAACGACCGCGGCCTGATCTGCGAGGTCTCCGACGCCTCCGCCAGCACCCCGCACCTGCGACGGGCCAAGAGCACCGACGAGGGCGGTCGCGGGCTGTACATCATCGGGCGGCTGGCCCAGCGCTGGGGCACCCGGTTCGGCCGGCACGGCAAGACCATCTGGGCGCAGCAGGACCTTCCGGCCGACCGGCCTTAGCAGGCAAGGGAGTTCGACGGCCGGGCGGCGCTGCGGAGGTGCCTCGCGGGGGGTGCTTCGGGGGTGTGCTCCGCGGAGGTGCTTCGGGGCGCCGCCCGGTGGGACGTCAGGGGCGGGCCTTGGGGGCGTTCTCGGCGGTCTTCGCCGGGTCCGACACTGCGACGGGCGACAGGACTTCGTCCATCCGGGCGAGCAGCTCCGGCTCCAGCTTCACGCCGGCGGCCTTGGCGTTCTCGGTGACCTGCTCCGGCCGGGAGGCGCCGATGATCGCGGCGGACACGTTGGAGTTCTGCAGCACCCACGCGACGGCCAACTGGGCCAGCGACAGGCCCGCCTGGTCGGCGAGCGGGCGCAGCAGCTCGACGCGCTCCAGCACGTCGTCGCGCAGCCAGCGGGCGACGAAGTTCGCGCCGCCCTTCTCGTCGGTGGCCCGGGAGCCCGCCGGGGGCTGCGCGCCGGGCCGGTACTTGCCGGTCAGCACGCCCTGCGCGATCGGCGACCACACGACCTGGCCGATCCCCAACTCCTCGGAAACGGGGACGACTTCACCCTCGATGACCCGCCACAGCGCGCTGTACTGGGGCTGGTTGGAGACGAACGGGATGCGCAGCTCGCGGGCCAGCGCGTGTCCGGCGCGGATCTGGTCGGCCGTCCACTCGGACACGCCGATGTACAGCGCCTTGCCGGAGCGGACCACGTCGGCGAACGCCTCCATGGTCTCCTCCAGCGGCGTGGACGGGTCGTAGCGGTGCGCCTGGTACACGTCCACGTAGTCGGTCTGCAGGCGGCGCAGCGAGGCGTCGATCGACTCCATGATGTGCTTGCGGCCCAGCCCGCGGTCGTTGCGGCCGGGACCGGTCGGCCAGAACACCTTGGTGAGGATCTCCAGTCCCTCGCGGCGCTCGCCCTGCAGGGCCCGGCCGAGGACCGACTCGGCGCGGGTCTCCGCATACACGTCGGCCGTGTCGAAGGTGGTGATGCCCGCGTCGAGGGCGGCCCGGATGCACGCGGCCGCGGTGTCCTCCTCGACCTGTGAACCGTGGGTGAGCCAGTTGCCGTAAGCGATTTCACTGACGATCAGGCCGCTGCGGCCCAGGTGACGGAATTCCATGATCTGTACGGTACGTCAGCCGACGGCTCCGGTGGGTACCATCGCCGTGCCGCGGGAACCGGGAGCGGGCCGGTGCGTGCGGGCGTGCCGGCGTCGACCCCGACGGCGGCGCGGAGTGACGACCTGGACGAGGACGACAGTGAGTCTGTGACGGTATTGCCGGCGGGGCGGGCGGACTGTCCCGACCGGAGAAGAGGAACCGTGACCCACCCGCAGGCGATGCCCGTCGTGCACAGGCCCGCCGGCCGGGCGCCCGAGCCGGCCCGGTGGAACCGGCAGCGGCTGCGCAGCAACAACGAGTGGCTGCTGCTGGAACTGCTGCGCACCGGGGGCCCGTCCTCGCGGGCCCAACTCGCCCGTGACACCGGCCTGTCGAAGCCGACGGTGTCCGCGGCGCTGGGCTCGCTGGAGACGGCCGGGCTGGTCCGGGAGGCGGGCACGCTGGCCCCCTGCCGGGGTCGCACCGCTGTGCTGTACCGGGCCGACGCGGGCGCGGGGTACGTGCTCGGGATGGACGTCGGCCGGGCCCGGCTGCGGGTCGCCGTCGCCGACCTGGCGGGCCGGGTGGTGGCCCGCCGGGACGTCCCGAACCGGGCCAGGACCGGGCCGGGCGTCGCGGACGCGCTGGTCGCCACCGCCCGGGAGACGCTCGCCGACGCCGCGCTGGCCGAGGGCGGTGGGGGCATCGGTGGCCCGGGTGTGGGCTGCGGGTCGGTCGAGGGCGGTGTGGTGCGGGCGGTGATCGGCAGCCCCGGCGTGTGGGACGAGCGGCGGCGGGTGATGCGGCACGCCGCACACCTGCCCGGCTGGGCCCGGCCGGGCCTGTTCGACCGGATCGAGGACGGCCTCGGCATGCCCGTGCAGGTCGCCAACGACGCAAACCTGGCCGCCCTCGGCGAGTACACCTACGGTGCGGGGGCGGGCAGTTCGGTCTTCGCGTACCTACTGGTCGGCACGGGCGTCGGGGTGGGCCTGGTGCGGGACGGCGAGCTGTGGACCGGTGCGCACGGGGCGGCCGGCGAGATCGGGACGCTGCAACTTCCCAGACCCGTCGGCGATCTGACGATTCGTCAGGATGTGCTGCTGGAGGAGGTGGTGGCGGCCGACGCGGTGGTCGGCGAGGCGTGGCGGCTCGGGCTGACCAGTGTCGGCACCGCCGAGGAGGTGTGCGCGGCGGCCCGGGCCGGCGATTGGGCCGCACGGGAGGCGATATCCCGGCAGGCGCAGCAACTCGCCTTCGCGGTGGCCGTGGTGGCGGCCGTCGCCGACCCCGAGCTGCTCGTGCTGGGCGGCGGGCTGGGCCGCAGCGCGGACCTGCTGTTGCCGCTGCTGGAGGAGGCCCTGCACCGCACCTGCGAGCTGCGGCCCAGGGTGGTGGCGAGCACGCTCGGCGAGGACGCGGTGCTGCTGGGTGCGGTGGCGACGGCGCTGGAGGCGGCCCGGCTGGAGGTGTTCGTGCGGCGTACCGCCCCGGCGTGAGTGCGCTGGCGTGTTCGCGGCTTTCCGGGTGGCTTCCGGGTGGCATTGCGGGCGGCTTTCCGGTGGCGGGGAAGGGGCGGAGGTCGCCCCGCGGGGGCCTTTGGGCCCTACCGGAGCGGCCCGCCGGAGGCGCACGCTCAAGCCAGGGACACGTGCAACGCGACGATGGATGCGGCGAGGAGTGATCCGCGATGGTCGAGTCGACGGCTGGTACGAGGGGCGGACCGGGGGCGGCACTGAGCGTGCAGGAACTACGGGTACTGGTGGCGGCGGCCGGCGCGGCGCCCTCGCTGCACAACTCCCAGCCCTGGCAGTTCCGGGCGACCGATGACGGCCACGGCGTCCTGGTGTTCGCGGACCCCGACCGGGCCGTCCCGGTCGCCGACCCGGACGGCCGGGGCATGCTGCTGTCGGTCGGCGCGGCGCTGTTCAACCTGCGGGTCGCGGCCGCCCGGCAGGGCCTTCCGGTGGACGAACTGGAACTGCTGCCCGGACCGTTCGACGCGCACTCCCCGGTCGCGGTGGTGCACTTCGGGCCGCGCGGAGTCCCGTACGAGACGGCCGAGTTGGCGGGAGCGATCGCGCTTCGGCACTCCAGCCGGGAACCGTTCAACAACCGGGACGTGCCCGAGTCGGTGGTCGGTGAGCTGATCGCGGCCGCCGCCGCCGAGGATGCCGTTCTGGACGCGCCGGAGGAGGCCGAGACGCGCCGGGTGCTGGCCCTGGTCGCCGAGGCGGAGGCCCGCATCGTCGCCGACGCCGCCCGCCTTGCGGAGACCGGTAGTTGGCTGCGCGGCGAACCCTCCGCCGACGGCATCCCGGTGGCGGCGCTCGGGCCGCAGGACCACGAAGCCCGCGTCCCCGTACGGGACTTCACCGGGCACGGCCCGGTCCGCTCGCAACGCTTCGAAGCGCTCCCGCAGTTGGTGACGATCTCCACCCGCGGCGACACCCCGGCCGACTGGCTGCGGGCCGGCCAGGCCATGGAACGCGTCTGGCTGGTGGCGACCGCGCACGGCGTCCGGGTCTCCGTGCTCCACCAGGCCGTCGAACTGCCGGACACCCGGTGGCGGCTGCGCAACCCCGAATCCGGCGTCGGCACCGTGCAGTTGGTGCTGCGGATCGGCTACGGGCCGCGTGGGTCGGACACCCCGCGTCGCGAGGTCGAGGAACTGCTGGGCGGCAGCGTCCCGGCGTCGTGAGCGTGGCTGGGTGGCTGCCCGGTTGCCCGGTTGTTCGGTTGCCCGGTTGTTCGGCGGATGTGGGGCTCGCGTCGTCGGCGCCGGGGCCATGACCGGGCGCACCGCGCTCATCTCATGTCACCTCATGACCGGTCAGCCCGTCTCGGCCAGTCGTGACTCGGCGACCGCGAGGCCGGCGATGGCCGCGAGCATCAGCGCCGTGCCGATGACCGTGGGCGCGGTGAGCCGTTCACCGAGGAACAGTACGGCGAGTACCGCCGCGCTGACGGGCTCGATGAGCATCACCACCGAGGCTGTGGCCGCCCGCACAGCGCCCGCTCCGGCGAAGTACAGCGGATAGGCGAGCGCCGTCGTGACGGCGGCGACGTAGAGCATCAGCAGCACGACGTGGCCCAGGTGGGCGGTGTGCGGCACGAGACCCTCGCCCCAGGCGAAGGGCGCCATGACGGCCGCGCCGACGGCGAACGACCCCACCGTGAGGGTGTAGGGGTCCTCGCCGGCACCGTGCCGTCCCGTCCACCGGCCAAGGAGGTTGGAGACGGCGTACCCGGCGGCAGACAGCAGCGCCATCCCCACGCCGACGGGATGGACGACACCGGCCTGGTTGCCCAGGACCAGGATCGCAAGGCCCGCCGGCGCGCCGGTGACCGCGAGCAACCCGGCACGCCCGATGCGCTCACCCAGGAACAGGCGCCCGCCGGCGGCGGTGAGAACCGGGGCGGCCCCCAGCGCGACGATGGTGCCCACCGCCAGGCCAGTGTCTTGCACAGCGGCGAAGTAGGCGGTCTGGAAGACCGCCAGACCGACGCCCGTGCCCGCGAGCAGCAGGGTCCGGCGGCCCAATGCCTGCGACGTCCGCGACGGCCGCGACGTCCGCGACGTCTTGCGGCCAGGACGGAAAGCCTGGGCCGCGAGCAGCAGCGCCACGCCGGTCAGGAAGCGCCAGAACGAGACGGCCATGGGCCCGAAGTCGCTGGACCGGTAGACGATGTCCACGGCGGCCCCGGTGGTGCCCCAGGTGATGCCGGCGAATGCCAGGTAGGCAAGGCCGCGGCGCACAGATCGGTGCGCCGACACAGGGGCGGGTGGAATTGCAGCAGCAGTTTTCGACACGGAAGGAATCTCCAGACGGAGCAGATGGCCGTGGTCTCGCGTCTGCGGGCACAACCAATCAGCGCGTCGCGGCCGTTGGCCTACCTACGCGCCGGTGTCGATGGCGACCCGCCTCAGCGGACGGGAGGCGAGAGAACTGCCGGGAAAGACATGCCCGTTACTGTATGGCACCGCAGATCGAGGGCCCTCTCCTCCTGATCCCGGCGAATGGGCCGGCCCACGGGCTCGCCGCCGGCTGCACAGCGCGCTGTCGGATCCATCGGTCGTCAGAGCACCAGGGCGTTGAGGACGAGGCCCAGCGACGCGAGCTGGTCCTGTCCGAACCAGCTCGGCCGGGGTCCGGCGGAGGCAGACGACGGGACGGGTTTGCCGAGGAAGAAGCCCTGGTCGCGGCCTCGGTCACTCAGAGGAACTCAGTAGAACTCGCGGGATGTCGCACACGCCGGGGGCCGGGGGCCGGGGTCAGCGGGTGGCGGTGGCGAGTAGGGCGGTGTGGGGGAGGGCCAGGGTGCCGTTCGGGGTGCGGAAGGTGGTGGCGAGGCGGTCGTAGTGGCGGCGGGCCTCGTTGCGGGTCTCGGGGGTCTGGGCGAGCAGGGTCAGGCCGATGGTGGCGACGCCGGAGGCCGGGCCTGCCCACCAGTCCTCGGCGGTGGTGCGATGGTCCCAGGAGAGGGTGCGGCAGGCGGCGTCCTGCAGGCCGGCGGCGGTGAGGAGGGCGGCCAGGCCGTCCGGGGTGCGGGGGAAGTCATCGGCCGGGTCGAGCGGCCCCAGGTGCGGCGGACGGACCGCGCCGGCGGCCTGGAGGGCCTGCGGGATCAGCGTCTGGCCCGGGCCCGGGGTGCCGGACCAGATGGTCACGGCGAGGCGGCCGCCGGGGCGCAGCACCCGGCGGAGTTCGGCCAGGGCGAGTAGCGGGCGGCCGACGTGGTTGAGCACGAAGTTGGCGACCACCGCGTCGAACTCGGCGTCCGGGAACGGGAGTTCAGGCAGCGCTGCGAGTTCGATCCGGGCGGACGGGACGGCCCGGCGGGCGAGCTGGACCATGCTCGGCTCGGCGTCCACCGCGGTCACCTCCGCGCCGCGGGCGTGCGCCGCCGCCGCGACCGTGCCCGGGCCGGTGCCCACGTCCAGCAGACGGGTGCCCGCGCCGAACACCCCTGCGGCGTCCAGGAGTTCCGGCACGGTGTGGGCGCACAGCCGCCCGAACGTCGCGGCGTAGGCGTCGGCCCGCCCGGCCCAGGCCGTGCGTTCGTTGGCGTCGAATCTCGTGGTGGACGGCATGCTGGTTCCCCCCTGAACTCGTCGGTCGGTGGGTGTTCATAGCCCGGCCGGGCGGGGCCGTTCAGGCCCCGCGGCGCTGCCACGCACCGCACTGACGTATCCGTTCACCGAGGTCGTCGGGGGTGTCGGGGGTGCCGGGGGTGCCGGGGGAGTTCGGGGGAGTTCGGGGGTGTTCGGGGCGAGTGCCGCGTGGGTGAGGCGGAGGGCCGGACCGAAGTGGGCGGCGCGGAAGCCGCTGGGCACAGCGGATTTTGCCGCCGCTGCCGGATTCTGCTGCCGCAGCCACCGACAAATTTTTTTGTCTTGACAGGTTTTCCGGTCGGCGCGATGCTGGAGTCGTCCCCGGAAGCCGCCGGGGCGCCGGGAACGGAGGGTGGAGAGGTGCTGGATGTCGCAGTGATCGAGGAGGCCGCCGCGGCCGAGGCCTCGCTCGACCCGATACGGTCGCGGATCCTCGCCGCCCTCGCGGAGCCCGGCTCCGCCGCCATGCTGGCGGGCCGGCTGGGGCTGCCCCGGCAGAAGGTGAACTACCACCTGAAGGAGCTGGAGCGGCACGGCCTGGTCGAGCTGGCCGAGGAACGGCGGAAGGGCAACGTCACCGAGCGGGTGTACCGCGCCACGGCCGCCTCGTACGTGATCTCGCCGAGCGCGCTGGCCGCCGTCAGCCCGGATCCGGACCGGTCGCCCGACCGGCTCTCGGCCCGCTGGCTGCTGGCGCTCGGGGCCCGCCTGGTGCAGGAGGTCGGATCGCTGCTGACCGGCGCGGCCCGGGCCGGCCAGCGGGTGGCGAGCTTCGGCATCGACGCCGAGGTGCGGTTCGCCTCCGCAGCGGACCGGGCGGCGTTCGCCGAGGAACTCTCCCAGGCCGTGGCCGGCCTGGTCGGCCGCTACCACGACGAGACCGCGCGGCAGGGCCGAAGGCACCGGGTGGTCGTCGGCCTGCACCAGATCCCCGACCCGGCCCCGGCCCCGGCCACCGACACCGACCGGCCCGACGCACCGCAGGAGAACCCCCGATGACGCATCCCTTCGAGATCGAGCAGGAGATCGTCCTGCCCGCAGACCCGGAACAGGTCTGGGAGGCGATCGCCACCGGGCCCGGCATCGAGTCCTGGTTCATGGGCCGCAACGAGGTCGAACCCCGCGAAGGCGGCATCGCCGCGATGGACGTCGGCGGCCACCGCGAGGAGGCGGTGATCACCGCCTACGAGCCCGCCAAGCGCTTCGCCACCCGGACGGGCACCGCCGACGACGGCCGGTTCATGGCCTTCGAGTACCTCATCGAGGGGCGCGAGGGGGGCAGCACCGTGCTGCGCGTCGTCCACAGCGGCATGCTCGGCGACGACTGGCAGGACGAGTACGACGCGCTGCGCCGCGGCTGGCCGTTCCACCTGCACACGCTGCGCGAGTACCTGGCGCACTTCCCCGGCCGCACCGGACGTCCGGTCTTCGCCGTGGCGCAGGCCGCCGGGCAGCCCGCACGGTCCGCGCTCGCCCGCGCCCTGTCACTGCCGACCGCCGCCGCCGTCGGTGACCGGGCACACGTCGAGCCGGCCGGACTGCCGCCGCTGGACGGCGAGTTGACGTGGTCCGACGAGGAGCGGTTCGAGATCCGCACCGCCGACGGGCTCTACACCTTCCACCACGGCGGCGGCCCGGTGCTGATGTTCCACCACCTCTTCGACGGGGGCGTGGCCTCCGCCGCGGCGGAGGCCGGGTGGCAGCGCTGGCTGACCGACGTCCTGGCGGCACCCGGGCGCACCGGGCACTGAAGCACCTGTACGACGACGAAGGAGAGCACCATCATGCGCACCCTGATCAGCACGGCTTTCATCTCGCTCGACGGCGTCGTGGAGGCCCCGGGCGGAGAGCCCGGCTACCGCAACGCCGGCTGGACGTTCAAGGACATCGAGTTCCTCCCCGAGGCGTTCGAGCTCAAGGCGCGGGAGCAGGAGGAGTCCGACGCGATCCTGATGGGCCGGGTCAGCTACGAGGCGTTCAGCCCGGTCTGGCCGGAGATGGCGGAGTTCGCGCGCTACCGGACGCTGCCGAAGTACGTCGTGTCGACCACCCTCGGCGAGGACCAGCTGGTCACCAACTGGGGCGAGACCAGCATCCTGCGCTCGCTGGACGAGGTCGCCGCGCTGAAGGAGACCGAGGGCGGTCCGATCATCGTGCACGGCAGCGCCACCCTGAACCAGGGCCTGTCCGACGCCGGGCTGATCGACCGGTACCACCTGCTGGTCTTCCCGCTGCTGCTCGGCGCCGGCAAGCGGCTGTTCAGCGCCACCGACAAGGACGCCCAGAAGCTGGCGCTGGTCGAGCACGAGGTCTACCGCAACGGCGTGCAGAAGCAGGTCTTCGACGTCGTCCGTTGAGTGGCCCGCCGAGCGGTCCGCCGCGCGGCGGAGCGGCCGATCGGCCGGGCAGCATGCCACCGCCCGCCGTCGACATCGGTCGGCGGCGGGCGGTGGCGCGTTGGCGTGTGTCGGCGGCGGTCAGCCGCGGGCGGTGCGGGAGCGGCGGAATTCGAGGGCGAGCGGGAGCAGGGAGACCACGACGATCACCGCGATGGCGGGGAGCAGGTAGTGGTCGACGTTGGGGATGGTGGAGCCGAGCGCGTAGCCGCCGAGGATCAGGCCGACGGTCCAGACGAGGCCGCCGACGGTCTGCCAGAGCGCGAAGGTGCGGGTGGGGACGCCGAGGGCGCCGGCCAGCGGGTTGAGGACGGTGCGCACCACGGGGACGAAGCGGGCCAGCGTGATCGCCTTGGCGTGGCCGTAGCGGGTGAGCAGCTCCTCGGCGCGCTGGGCGCCCTCGTGCAGGCGGCGGTTGCGGGAACGTTCCAGCAGGGCGCGGCCGCCCTTGCGGCCGAGCAGGTGGCCGACCTGGGCCCCGGCGAGGGCGCCGATCACGGCGGCGACCAGGACCTGCGGCAGGCTCAGGTGCGGGCCGGAGTGCAGGCCGGGCGTGCAGAGCAGGCCGGCGGTGAACAGCAGGGAGTCGCCCGGCAGGAAGAAGCCGATCAGCAGGCCCGTCTCGGCGAACAGCACGGCGGCGATGCCGAGCGCGCCGAAGGCCGCCAGCAGCGAGGATGCGTCGAGCGGGTTGACCGCCAGCAGGACGGAGTGGGCGTACACGGCGTGGCCTCCGGGGCGCTCGGTGTCTACATGCGAGTAGACCGTCTACGCGACTGTAGACGATGTTGGTGGGGGAGGCGCAACCGCGGCCCGTCGGAAGCCGAGAATGCCGGAAGCCGAAAGCGTTGGAAGCCGGAAACGCCGGAAGGGCGCGACCGTGATGGTCGCGCCCTTCCGGGGCGGTGGCGGTGGGGCCGTCAGCCCGCCTTGACCTTGCTGGTGAGTTGGGGCAGGACGGT
>NZ_LISX01000019.1 GCF_001905465.1 Kitasatospora sp. CB01950 | reverse complement strand
CCCTTGGTGACGTACAGCCACTCCTCGCCGGGGTGCACCCGCACCACGAGCAACGAGCACCGAGTTGCGCTTCGTTTTCTGGAGTCACCTGCTGATGTCGGGGTCGACCACATGGCGACGCCGGCCAAAGGGACAGCAGGCTACAACCGAAGAGGATCTGACGCACGGCCGTCAGGTACCGGAAGGGCAGTAGATGCCTAAGCTCAACGAGGCACGCCAGAGCGTGCTTCGCCGCCTGTACGATATGCACCACCGGGGATCCCAGGATGTTCAGCGCCTGGAGGTCCTCGACACCGCGCTCAGCCTGACGCTCGGCGAGCGCCGCACGGCCGACTGTCCCAAGTTCCTGTTGCGCAACGTGCTCCGTGACGCCAAGCGAACCCGCGATCGAGCGGAGATGGTCGCTCGGGAGTCGGCTGCAGTACTCCCTTTGCCCGATGCCCGTCGGCGGCGGACCTACCAGCTCCAGGTGGATGGTACCGAGACCGTTGAGCTGGTCTCGCACGACACCCCAGAAGAACGCGCTCTGGTGAGCGAGACCCTTCGGGAGCTTGAGTCCTATGCGGGCAGGCTTGGTCGGCACGGCCTGATCTGCTGGTCGGGGTTGCTTGGCGGACGGACTGTTGCCGAGACCGCTGCCGGCGCAGGCGTATCGACCGCTACGGTCGAACGAGCCTGGAAGAGCATCCGAGGACATGCGCGTCACCTCCTGGTGGTCGCCAAGTGATCGCATAGCCGTGGAGCTCGCTGTCCACGGGACTCTGTGGGGGGATGGCGAACAGCGCCTCGCATATCGCTTCACAGCAACTGTCCTGCGCCAACTGCTGCCTGCCGGTGTGCTCGGTGCGTACTTGCTACTCGATGCCACACCAGCTCAACCTGCTCCGATCTACATCGGCCGATCCGACTCCTGTCTACGGACCCGCCTCATCCGCCACCCATTGTTGGGAACCGCAACGCACTTCGCCTGGACCCCCGCTCGCACACCGCGAGGTGCGTACTGGTGCGAGTCGTACTGGTACCACAAGTTGCGTGGCGAGCGACTCTCGATCTCTAACCAGATACACCCGGCAACGCCAGCTAACGCCGACTACCAGTGTGCGTTCTGCCCAGATGACACAGCGGCCTGGCAACACGCTCTGAAACACGATCTAGCCGAACTACCAGGAGGCACCAAATGACTGACACGAACCAGACGCCCAATGTCATCCCGGTCATGCTCAGCGGCCAGGCGCTCACCAGCCTCCGCGAGTCCGGCTACACCTTGTCGACTGCGATCGGTGAGGTTGTGGACAACAGCATTGAGGCGAAAGCAAACTCGGTCCAGATCCTCTTGGAAGAGACCACCAAGGGCCGTAAGAAGGCCATCGACCGAGTGATCGTCATCGACGACGGCATCGGCATGGACGACGACATCCTGCAGCACTACCTGCAGCTCGGGTACTCCACCCGATTCATGTCGGAGAAGACCATCGGCAAGTTCGGTATCGGGGCCAAGCTGGCTGGCCTGAGCGTGGGAGAACGCCTTGAGGCGTGGTCCCGGGTCGCTGGCAGCGGCCGAATTCGGCACGTGGTCTTCGACCTCCAGGAAGCACGTAGCGCGGAACGCCGCGGTGAGCAGATCGGTATCTATCCTCCGGACGACGAGCCGCTTCCCGCCCATCTGGAGCCCTATTTCCCCGAAGGCACCGGCACCCTGCTGATGTGGTCCAAGATCGACCGAGCATCGAACGGTCGCGGCCAGAGTGCCCCCGACGCCCTTCGGCTTGAGCTACAGAAGGAACTCTCCCGAATGTTCCGTGAGTTCCTCTATGGCGGTATCAAGATCGAGGTCGACACTGTCCGGCTGTTCCCGCACGATCCTACGTTCCTTCGGGCTGGCTCCTGGGCTGATCACGTCCTCACCCGGGAGGCAGCTCGGGCGCAGGGTGTTGCCCGTGACCCCGGTCTCGCAGACGATCACTTCCCTGGGCACATCTTCTTCAATGACTGGGTGCCCGTCGAAGGAACAGACCACAAGGTGCGTGTGGTGATCACGTTGGCGCCGAGGGAGGTCGTCCGCCGTAGCGGCGTTGGCGGCGACGCCCTGGCGAAGAACCTGAGGATCCCCGACAACGAAGGCATGATCAGCTTCATGCGTCTCAACCGGGAGATCAGCTACACGGTGGTGCCGAAGTTGTTCCCGGGCGGGATCAAGACACCCGACCGGTACATCGGGTTCGAGGTTCACTTCGATCCGAAGCTGGACCGCATGATGGGGGTGCGCAACGTCAAGCGGGGTGCCGAACCCTCAGACGAGCTTCGGAGGACACTCCGCAACCTGGCAGAGCGCTGGATCCCCAATGCCCGTGCAGAGCTGCAGATCATCTGGGGACAGATGGCCCGCGAGGAAGCCAAGGAATCGGGCGAACACGCGCTCATCAACCGGGCGCTCACGGAGGCGGACCGATCACTGCCGAAGAGCCGGGTGAAGGAGATCATCTCGGAAGAGCAGCAGCTCGATCTCCTGGGCGAACTGGCCCGAGACGCTGGCAAGCGAAGTGAGGAAGAGCGCGCCGCATACGTGAAGAAGACGAAGGAGATGCCGTTCGTCATCGAGACGGTCGACTTCCCTGGCACCAACCTCTTCGAGATCACCCACGTGAACGGGCAGTCGCTGATCCGCCTCAACTCGCGGCACCGCTTCTACAAGGAGATGTATGCCCCGCTGCGAACCCTGGCGCAGCAGGACCCGACCACAGTCACCTCTCAGCAGGCCGCGTCCACCGCACGAAGGGCCGCCGAAGCGATCACGCTCCTCCTGGTTGCCTACGCCCGTGCCGAAGCCCAGCATCCTGAGCCGGCGGAGCACTACGGAGATCTTCGGCAGTGGTGGGGCAACCTGACCGACAGGCTGCTCTTCAAGGTGAAGGGCGTTCTCGACTGAGCCAATAGGCTGGCGGACCCCGTCTGGGGCCCGCCAGCTTCGTCTCACGCAGCTACGGTCATGATCAGATCGTGCACGCTATCAAGGTCCTGGCGTCCCGCCAGGTATCCGATGCCACGGTGGAGATGGATCGTCAAGGTGCGAGAGACAGCCTCGTCGGTGGGCTCTTCGCCGTCCTGAAGACAGCGTGCCTTGACCAGTGCGAGGTAGACATCGCCGTACTCACTGCCGGCGAACGTCTTCCAGTCCATTGTGACGTTGGAGTCCGTGATGATCTCCCGGACCAGCGGTGTCGATGTGTCCTGAAGCGAGAACATCAAGGCCCAACGGCACAGGACATTCCAATGCTTGATTCCCGTCACGCGCTTGAGACGGACCAGCTGGTCCTTGCCTGTCTGTGACAGTTTGATGTGATCAAGCGACATTCGGAACTCCGGTCGTCCAGAAGTAGCCCTTGTGGACCGTGGTCGTGAGTGCAGCGTCGTCATGGACAAGGGTGTAGGTGTGAGCAATCGACTTCTTGAGGCGGTTGTACAACTGCTCGTCGATCTCTTCGTCCGTTGACAGCAGAAGGACCTGGTCGTTGGCGTGCGGGAAGTATCGCTCAACCAGATGCTCGCGATGGTAGCTGTCGAGACGTCCGAGCGGCGTATCGATCACGCTCGGCAGCTCGTTGCCGGCGACACGAGCCACTCCCCACAGAAGGGAAACGGCAAGGAGCTGGCGTTCTCCCGCACTGAGTCGAGCGCGGTCCAGGGGCTCACCATCGTGGCCGATGAGGTTCAGCGTGTACTTGTCTGTGTCGATACTCAGGTCACGGATGAGGCCGGACTTTCGCATGAGCTGACGGAGACTCGCAAGGACGGCTGTTTCAAGCTTGTTAATGCTCTCTGCGATGAGCCCCGCTGCGTACCTCGCCAGCGTGTCCCGTGCCCGCTCCGTATAGTCCTCAAGGCGCTGCAACTCATTCGAGGTGCGCTCCTTCTTGGCGCTGTCCCTCTTCGCACGGTCACGCATGATCTGAAGTTCAGCGCGTCGAGCTGTTGCCTCCGCTTGAGCCTCTTCCGCCTTCGCGACGAGAGCTTCGAGCGATCCGACCTCCAGCAATGCGTCGTCGCGACTCTCCATCAACTCCGTGATGGCAGTAGCGGCGGCTCCGCGGTCCCTCTTTCCGGAGGTGGCGCTCGCAAGGAGCTCATCGACAGTGTCGCGCTCAGCAGACAAGGAGTTGGCCCGCTTCACGAGGTTCCTTGCTGCTGTCCAGCTCCCGGCCAGGTTCTGGTCGAGTGAGCTCAGCTGGACGAGCATGTCGTGGGGGAGGTTGAGCTGTCGCGGGATCCGGGCGTCCTGGTTCCGGCGGTCGCGATCTGACTCCAACTCGCGCGCGATGTCCGAAGCGGCGGCCGCCGGCACTGCCTTCTCCAACAATTCGACCAGCCACTGGTCTCGCTTCTCCAGAGCATCCAGGACCTCGGTTGCCTGCGTTGCTGCGTGCTCGCGCTGGGCGTGCTCGCGGACAGTGGAGAGCGCATCCCTCACGAGCAGAAGCGGAAGCGGGCCGGCTGCGATGGTCGTTCGTAGGTCCTGCTCAACGTCTTGGAGCTGCTTCTGGAGTTGCTTGCTCTGAGCGGTGAGCTCGGCGTGTCGCTCGAAGACGGCGCCACCCTCTTTCTGAAACCGCTTCTGAGCATCGCTCAGTTTGTTCATGGCCCTTTCGAGCCTGGGCTTCAGCGAAGCAATGTCCTGTTTGGCAGAGTCGACTCTCTGCTCTGCGGATTGCAGCTCGGCCTCGATGCCGTCGACAACGTCCGAGGCTTTCCTGTCGGAGTTTCGCTCTTCCTCTGCCCGGCGCTGAACGACTCGCAGGTCGGTCCGCAATTGTTCGACTAGATCGACGCCGAGCAGCGACTGGACAGCGGACTTGATGACGTCGGCTGAGCGCTGAGGGTCAGCCAGGGCCTCAATCTTCTCGCCATCAAAGAAGAAAAGGGATGCAACATCCAGCGGTAGAATCTCCTCGACATGGTCAGTCCAGCCTTGGCTGAACATTCCGTTCGGATTCTTGCTGCCATTGAGGTAGACCTGAAGGAACTCGCGAACCTTGCCATCTTCGATTCGCCAGCTCCTCTCTACCTTGTAGATCCGCTCTTCGCTGTCGACGATGATAGAGAATTCGACCGTGACGGAGGCACCAGTGCTAGGGTCGGCGGAACGGTTGATGCTGTCCCTGAGGTACTTATGGTAAGAGCCTCGGGTTGACTGGGAACGCGGGCCGTAGAGTGCAAGTTGAACGGCTTCCAGCAGTGTGGTTTTTCCGCACCCATTCAAGCCGCCGATCAAAATGATCGGCTTGTCTTTCTTGGTCGCGAGGGTCAGTGACTGCTCTCCGCGGTAAGCGCCAAAGTCCCGGAGGGTGATCTTACGCAGGTGCATTGGTGGTCTTCTCGCTCGCGTCCGTGGAGTTTCCTGTGGAAGGTTCGATCCCTAGGTTTTCAAGTTGGAACTCAAGGGCGTCCTGTGCGTCCTTGTAGTATCCCTTCTTGATTGCCTTCGAAAGGTTGTCGTAGAGCCCGGCCCGGCGACCCATTTTGCGATAGTTTCGCTCAACGGCCAGGAGTTCTCGAAGAGTGGAGTAGTGGAGCTCATCGCCATCGCACACCTGCTTCAGGATGGCCATGTTGTCGGCTTCCAGGGCAAGGTGCGCGTCCACGGGGCGTCCCGGGAACTTCTCTCCTGTGATCCCCTCGTACAGCCCGGGGAGAATGTCCTCGACCTCGTGCTTGTCGAAGACCCAGATGCGCCGGATCTCGTGCAGCTCCTCCATCGTGATGAGCTCGATGTTCTGTACGTGTGCCGGCGCGTTCGTCCGGACGTGGTTCTGAGCCTCCAGGAGTTGCTTAAGCCAATCCGCTCGGGCTTCCTGGGTGTAGGGGCCGTGGATGACCCGATCGCCGAAGAGCTGGACCTGGCCGTTCATCCGGCGAAAGTCGCGCAGTGGCTTGTCGTCGGGCACGTCCAGCCTGTTGCGGAGCTCAAGAAGGGGCTGCATCCACAGCTTCTCGTCGTCATTCGAGATCATTGCCGACATGGACTTGTCCTGCTCGACCAGCGTGCAAGTCCAGCAACCGAACCGGCTATCGCCACAAGAGGGCGTTGTGTTGTCCACGACCAAGGGGCATTCGCCGTCGCTTGAGGCTCCTTGGTACATGGTGAGCAGATCCTTGTTGTTATGCCCCCAGGGGTTGGCCTGCTGCATCAGGAACATCCACACTTCGTCGTTGGTCCAGTCCTCGACAGGGCTGTAGACCAGCGAGTTCGGCAGGTTGCCGTTGGGAGACAACCGGTCGCGGACCCGGCGCTTCTCGTGCTTGGCCATGGCCTTCGCACGGGCCTGGCTCTCGGCCTTGCGGATGCCGAGGACGAGGATCGCTTCACCGTGTCGCTTGACGACGTTGCGGATGAACTTGTTCGAGGGGCGGATCTTGAGTCGTTCCGTACACCAGCGGAACTTCGGTCGGGGCGCGGGGTAGCCGCGGCCGATCAGGTTGACCCAGAAGGTGTCCTTTACGACGGGAGTGAGTCGATGGGGCTGGATCGGGAGATCTTGCTTGGTTGCAGCGTCGCTCATGGTCTCGAGGGACTGCGTGACCCAACTGGCTACGATCGGGTTCTCGACCAGGGTGTCCGTACTGATCACGTGGACGGGCTTGGTCCGTTGTGCCGCTGGCAGCCCCTTCAGGGCGAGCCACACGAGCTGCAGGATCGCGGTGGAGTCCTTGCCGCCGCTATAGCCGACGACCCATGGCACCTCGTCCGCGACATACAACTCGCGGATCTCGTCGGTGAGTTCACTGACGACCTCCGCGAGTTTCCTGCCCTGGAACGGTGCAGTACGCGTCGGGGTGCTCATGCGTCTCCTCGGCGGCTGAACGCCTCTTCGGTCTGCTGCTCTTCGGGGGAGAGTGGCAGACCGAGGCGCAGACGCAGGTAGTTGGTTGTCAAGGCAAGGTTCTGGTGGCTCTTAGACACCCGGCCGCCCAAGATCGCGCGACCGCTCCAATCGGCATTCGACCGACCCCAGTCCACGTCCATGAGGCGGCTCACAGTTGGCTGCCACCGGGCTGGGGCAGTCGACTCCCGCAGGAGCGAGTTGCCCACGCGGCCCAGCGCGTGGAGCGCAAGGCTGTGCGAGTGGAGAAAGTCGCGCCGCACGTCGGGGGCACACAGCGATCGGTCCCGTACCAGCTCCCACTCGGGGATGGTCTGGTCGACAGCCTCCCAGTATGCCTGCGCGAGGTCGGAGGCTTCCGTCTTGTTGACCTCCAGGCCCTGCAGAAGGGCCTGTGTCCCGGAGTAGATCGCACTCAGCGTGAACAGGCGCCGTGACCGGCTAGACAGGGTGCTCTGCTCCATCTCGACGCACCCCTTGAACACGGGTGACTTGAGTGCGAGTAGCTTGGTGAGCTGCGCCAGGTCGTCTCGATGGTCATAGAGCACGCCGATTGAGCGGGACGGGCGCACTGCGTGGCGGTTCAGGTCCGCGAACATCTGCTGGCACCGTGCGAGCCCGGTGTCATGGAAGAACACCACTGCGATCGTCTCGTCGCCGAGGTCGGGGTTCTCTTGGAGCGCGACCTCAATCGCGGCGCGCCGGTGCTGACCGTCGTTGATAAGGAACCGTGCATCCATCGGAATGTGAATCTGGCCGATCCTCATGCCGGCGCCTTCGTCGCTGACGCCGCTGAAGCGCAGGTCGCCGTCGATTGACGCGGTCAGCGCGCTGAACACGTAGTCGCCAGGGTTGTCGAGGAGGTACCGGGTCAGCGCGGGTAGGCGGCCCTTGTTGAGGACGCGCTGGGCGCGCACCTCCGGTGGCAAGCCCTCCTCGTCGAACATGAACATCTTCGGGATTAGGCGCAGCGGGCACATCGATACGTAGAACTCCCGGCCGGCCTGGATCCCGCGGATGGCCGGGAACGTGTACTCGAAGCCGGTCGATGTCGTTGGGTGCTTCGTCTTGGACGAGGTACGTGATCCCACGTGCGTTACCTTAGCCCAGGTACGTCTATGATTTCACGCGGGTACGTGTCTTGAGCTTAGTGTCTGGCAGGGTCCTAGAGTTGGGGTGCGAAGGGTGGCAGTGGTGAACTACCTGGACGTTGCGGCGACCACTCGGGTTGACCCGCGTGTGGCTGATGTGGTCATGCACTGGATGACGGAGGATTTCGGCAACGCCGGAAGCCGCACCCATGAGTTCGGCGCGCGCGCGAAGAAGGCCGTCCAGCAGGCGCGCGAGCAGCTCGCATCCCAGATGGCAGCCAGCCCGGAAGAGCTGATCTTCACGAGTGGCGCCACCGAGAGCAACAACATCGCCCTGCTCGGGCTCGCCCCCCACGGGGAGCGGACTGGCCGGCTTCACATCATCAGCTCCGCGATCGAGCACAAGGCCGTCATCGAGCCCCTTGAGCACCTCAAGACCCGGGGCTTCGACGTCGACTTCCTCAGCCCGGACTCCAACGGGCGAGTGAGCGTGGAAGCGGTACGCGAGCGGCTGCGCCCCGACACCCTGCTCGTCTCGCTCATGCACGTGAACAACGAGACCGGGGTCATCCAGCCCGTAGCTGAACTCGCCCATCTGCTGAGCCAGACACCGACGTACCTGCACGTGGACGCAGCGCAGGGCTTCGGCAAGCTGCCGGAGGACCTGGCGGCGCCGATCGACATGATCAGCATTAGTGGCCACAAGATCGGTGCGCCGAAAGGCATCGGTGCCCTCCTGACGCGCCGGCGCGGCTGGAACAAGGTGCCGCTGCAGCCGCTGATGTTCGGTGGTGGCCAGGAACGCAAGCTGCGGCCTGGGACTCTGCCAGTGCCCCTGATCATGGGCCTGGCTAAGGCGGAGGAGATCTTCCGCGCAGAGCATGCGTCCTGGCTCGCAGGGAGTCTTGAGTTCCGCGAGCGGTTGCTGGAAGCCCTCTCCGCTACTCGTTTCCGCGTAAACGGCGACGTCGAGCAGGGAGTGCCGCACATCCTCAACGTGTCGTTCGACGGGGTGGACGCAGAAGCCCTGATCGTCCGGCTGAAGCACGTGGCGGCCGTCGCGACGGGTTCTGCGTGCACGAGTGCCTCCTACACGCCGAGCCATGTGCTCACCGCGATGGGATTGCCGGAGGAGCAGGCGCACAACGGGCTGCGACTGTCGTGGTTTCCGTCGCAGGTTGAGGACTTGGACCCAAAGGAGATCGCTGAGGCGGTCGTGTGGTTGCAGCCGTAGACGAGGTCGATGGCTTCCATCAGGCTGCCTGCCGACGGATCAGGCGGTGTCCGCGCAGTTCGTGTCCGCACCGTGCCAGCTCGCGTTCCCAGCCGTTCTCGGTGCCGATCAGGTGCGGGCGCGCGTACAAGCCCGCCCGCACCTCGGCTTCGGTCAGGCGCCGGTACTTAGCTGCGTCAGCGTCGTCTGGGTGCAGGAACTCGTGCTTGCGGTGCAGCAGGGGCCGGTTGCCGCGCTCACCGTAGGAGTGGTGAGAGGCCTCGAACGTTCCGAGGTCGACTTGGTAGGACGTAAGCAGCCGCGGATGGGGATCGCTGTCGAACTCGGGGTAGTCCAGCCAGCTGACTGCACGGCCTTGGTGGAACAGCTTGGCCAGGGTCCACGCCTGCGGCCGGCCAGCGGCGATTGACGCGCAGTGCTCGTACAACCGCAGTACGGTCGGCATTCGGTCCATGGCGCGCCGGTGGACATACAGTGCGGTGGGCGTGAGCTTGCCGACGGACGAGGCGTTCATCGCCCCTCGGATGTAGGTGTCGTCTCGCAACTTGAGCAACAGGCGGTCGGCGCGTTGGCACGCTTCCTTGTACGAGGTGAAGAATGCCCGGATGTCCAACTGGACGGTCAGCGGGAGGCTGGCGAACGGTCCGCGTCCGTTGAACAGTTCAACAGCCAGGAACAGCAAGGTGTTGAGAGTGCTGCGCTTGCCTCCTTCTTCGACCTTAGCTGGGTCCGCAGACTGGCGTACGAGCCGGTTGATCTCCACAGGGCGGACATTCCCCAGCAACTGTGCGGTGGCTAGAGGCAGTTCCTCCAGACGCGGCGGCCGTCCGCGGCGCTCCACGTGGTCGACGATTGCCGCGACTGCTGAGGTGGTGTCGGTCGAGGCCAGCCACTGGTCGTCCGTGATGATGCGGCGTGCGAGGTGGCCGAGCCTCGCGCTGTCGTCCTTGAACGCGTAGATGATCCCTGGAGACGCCGATACTGCTCGGACTCCAGTGACGCCCTCCACGTAGGTCCGCAACTCTGCTGCCCTGTAGAGGTGCTGGAAGGTGTTACGTCGGGTCAGCAGCCCGTCGTTGAACTCCTCGCCGTTGACTTTCGATCTCTCCCAGGTAAGGCGCGCGGACACGATCAGAACCGTGCCTGCCAGGTCCCAGGCGCGCTGGAGAGTTTGACGACGCTCGGCCGGGTCTTCGATGACGTTCAGGACGTACGTGAGGAGCACGACCGAGGCAGGTGCCACGAGTACGTCAGGCTGGTAGAAGGGATCCCAGCCGACTGCGTCGCACCCCATGCCCTGCAGGACACGGACGTCCTCCCCGCGGCCGCACCCGTAGTCGAGGACCGCCCCACCCGGCAGGATCTGCAGGTCGAGTACAGCCTGTCGGGCGGGAACTGACAGGCCGCTTCGGCTGATTGCCGTCAACCTGCGGTCGCTACTCCAGTCTCGAACCACGTGATCACACCCCGAGCATCCGGTCTGCCGCTGGCCACAGTGTGGCTCATCCGCCCTGTTCTTCGCCGAGCCACTCGACTCACTCAACCTTCTTCGCGACCTTCGTGGTAAGAGTGCGGGCACTTCGGTTAGCTCAGCACCTCGGCGGTCCGAAAAGTGGGCTTGAGGCGCTGATCGCCTCGACCGAGGCGGCCGGGATCTGGATGATTCAGTCCGGCGTCTTCCCCGAGAACACCGCCAGCCTCGCTGTCCACACGCGAGCCGGGTGTTGCGTGATCGGCACCTGCGAGCGCATTGGCCGCCACCACGATGCCTGGCGGGACGTCGTGCTGATTGAGTGCCGCAGCGGCCGCGTGGTGTGAGCCGGCCAGCTCAGCTGCCGGCGGCCAGCAGGGCGAAGGGCAGGAAGGCGAGCCGGATCTCCCGGGCGGGGTCGTTCTTGGAGGAGAGGACGAAGTCGTACCGCTCGCCGATCTCCCCTCCATCTATGCCCTCGCGTTTGAAGTTCGGATGCTGTCGGATCATGTCGAGCGCCTTGGGGATGATGTCCGTCGGTGTGCCTGTCCGGATGAACAGCAACAGCGCGGCCTTCGTGTCGCGCCACACCAGATAGCTCAGAAGCTGGTCCAGCGCACTGGTGATGGTCTTCGGGCCCTTCCAGAACTTGCACTCGCCGATGAAGACGTGACGGTCCTCTTCCCGGATGAGGATGTCAGTCTTACCGCTTGCGTTGAACACTTCACCCGCGGCCTTGCCCATGAACTGACTGTTCAGGTTGACCAGCAGCAGGTCACGGATTGTCTCTTCGTTCATCGTCGACGTGAGCGATGGGGACCGCTCCAACTGGTTGCGGGAGCTCAGCAGGACCCGAATGGCATCCTCGTAGCTCGCGTCGGCGAGCGCGGGCTCCGGCCGGAACGGCGCGGCAGCGGATGTGTCTGCCCGCGCAGCGGTGTCGATCCGCCGACGGGTGACGGGGACCGCGTACGTCGCGGCGTCCGGCCGCCTGCGAATCGGGAAGCCGAGGAACTCCTCCACCCCCCGGTTGGCGAGGATCGCCGCCTTCCGGTTGCGCACGGCATTCGCGAGCGTGGTCTCCACCGCGAGGTTGTGCTGTCCGATCTGTGTGCGAGCCCACTCCAGCCAGCCCTCTACCACTGCGGTCTGCCGGTCGAGTGACTGCTTGATCTTCTGGTGATCGCGGCCCTGGCCCCGCCAGGAGAGCTTCAACTCTGACGCGCCCACCTCGCCGGCCGGAGGACTGAAGCTGCGGGTGCTGGGGCAGAGCGAGAAGAGGATGCGCTCCCCGGTGAACGGGATGGCGATCGTGAAGACGTTCTGCCGGATCATCGCATCCTCGCCGAACTCCCGCACGGTGAAGGTCTCCTCGCGCATCCCCTCCGAGACCGTGCCGTCCCGCTGCAGGGTCGGAGCTTCCGCGAGAAACCGCTCCCGCAAGGCATCGACGATGTCGGCATCGGATATCGAGAGGAGACGGTCCTCGTCCCAGGCTTCGACGGCACCCCTGATCTGGGTGATCCTCCGGTGAAGCACCTCGGCGAGGTCGCCGTCGTTGAACAGCAGTCCGGGTCGGGTCATGCCCGCCAGTGTGACGCAGCCCGCCGACAATGCGGCGCCCCGGATGGGGGCGACGGAACGAGGTGCCTACCCTGGCATCGGACGGAGCCCAGCAGCCAATCTCGGCGACGGCGGTGCAGGCGGTGCGGCTGACACCGATGAGGGTGTCGGAGGCGGGGCCGGTCCGGTCGCCGTAGCTGAGTAGGTGGATGCGCGGGTCGGCGACGGCGCGGGTGTCAGCCATGGAGATGTGGGTGCTCGGCCGCGCACGGTGATCGGGGCGAGGTGGCCGAGGGCGGGCCGCTGTGCACCAGATGATCGCGTCGGCCGGCCAGATCTCTCCATCGCCCCAGCGAAGGCCCTCCGCGATGAGGGCATCGAACATACGGTGGTCGGTGAGGAGTTCGACGGCGAGCGCTACCTTATAGCCCTGGCGACACGGCCACCACGGACCTCGACGAGAACACCCCGGAGCTCGAAACCGCCGCCCGAAGCGGATCATGGCGTACGTAGCTGGCGAGTCGAATAGGGAAGAGGGAAACCTCGCCCCTGTTGTTGGAAGATCCGATGGCTCTGAGTTCTTCGCGTTGCATCGCCGCTGGTCACGGGCAGCGACGTTGCGGCGGATGCGCTCTGCAGGGCCGGAGCGGGGATGAAGCGGGGATAGTGCGGGGATGGAGCGGGGATAAGCCCGCCTGACCCGAGGGTGGGCGCAGGTGGACGGCCGTGGCCGACGGGAGGGCCGAGATCGGTGCCGAACTGCGGAAACGTGGATCACGCTGGATCGAGCTTGACCCTTGCAGCACAAGAAAATTGACGCTAGATCATACTTTTAATCCGTAGGTTCAGGGTTCGAGCCCCTGGCGGCCCACCTGGAACGTGGCGGTCACACCGCCTCTGGCTTGCAGCGCAGCACCCCGACCGAGTGGTTGGGGTGCTGCTGCATTCCTGGGGCATGTGGGTGAGCGGGCTGCTGGACAGGGCCGAGTGCGGAGGCGGACGGGGCGTCCTTCGGCGAGCGCGCCAGGGGCACCAGGGCGACGGCGGGCTTGGCTTGCGCGAAGGGCAGTTCGGGCGTAGGTGTCGGTCGTGCGAGCGTCCGGGGCGTGGCGACGGTGCGTCAAGTCAAGGGCAGGACGAGCAGGGGGGAGCCGGTGGGGTGCGGGGAGCCGCCTGCCGGTTCCTCGGTGATGCCGACTCCGGAGGCCGCGTTGACGGGGCCGGCCAGGACCATGGCGCTGTCGGAGGGGAGCAGTCCGGCGGGGCGCATGGTGCCCGCGTCGTCGAACCAGAGTTGGTAGACGCGGTCGCCGGGGAGGGCGGGCAGCCCGGAGGCCCAGAACCCGGCTCGGCCGAGAGCGGGCGACCACACCGTGGTGCCGGTTCCGCCGCCGCTCACGGGACCGGTGGCGAGGCGGGCGTCCGGAGCGGTGAGCAGGGTTGTGAGGGTGGTCTGTTGGCGCCGTGCCTCCGCCGCTTCCGTTCTGGCCCGCGCGGTCTCCCGGTGCTGTTGGACGGCGACCGCGCCCGTGCCGACGGCGACGGCGAGGCAGGTGGCCAGGGCAAATCCCTGCCAACGCCGGGTGAGCCGGCCACCCGGGCGGGGACCGGACGCGGGGGTGACCCGCGGAGTGTCCTGCCGGGCGGTGGGCAGCGCCGCCATGACCCGGGCCTTGAGCCGAGGCGGAGGAGGGACGGCTTCGGCGGTGCCGAGTCTGGCGAGGGTGGCGGCGAACTCGGCGACCTCCTGCGCGCAGGAGGGGCAGTGCGCCAGGTGGCCTTCGAAGGCGGTGCGCTCGGCGTCGTCCAGGGCGTGGGCGGCGTAGGCGCCGGTGAGGGTGTGCAGGTCGGCGGTGGCGTTCATGTGCCCACTCCCAGGCAGTCGCGCATGCGGATCAGGGCGTCGCGCATGCGGGTCTTCACGGTGCCGAGCGGGGCGCCCAGGACCTCGGCGACCTGCGGGTAGGTGTAGCCCCGGTAGTAGGCCAGGGTGACGGACTCCCGCTGGAGTTCGGTCAGAGTCTTCAGACAGCGGCGGACCTGCTCGCGCTCCAGGCGGCCCTCGACCTGTTCGGCGACCTCGTCGAAGGCCGTCGTGTGGGTGGCGGCCGCGGCGCGTCGGTCGCGGTCGGCCGCGGCTTGGGCGGCCCGGACGCGGTCGACGGCGCGGTGGTGGGCGATGGTCATCACCCACGGCATGACGTTCCCGTTCTCCGGTCGGTAGCGGGGGGCGGTGCGCCACACCTCCAGCAGTACCTCCTGGGCGACCTCCTCGGACTGCGCGGGATCGCGCAGCACTCGCCGCACCAGCCCGAGTACGGGCCCGGCCACCGCGTCGTACAGGCGGGAGAAGGCGTCCTGGTCGCCGATGGCGATCCGGCCGATCAGTTCCTGGAGGTCGGGCCCGGGACGGCCGGGATCGGGGAGACGGACGACCGTGCTCACCACGGAGCGGTTCCGGGGCACCGGGCGGGGACTGCGGCCGAAGGGGTGGGTGACATGGGTGCCTTCCGTTGAACGGCCGCGTTCGGCGGCTCGTGTGGCAGGTAACCGGTATCTGCTCGTACTTGCCGTTCGACACCGCGTGGTGCACGGATTGGTGGCCTTGTGAGCGGGGACGCCACCGCTTCCGCAGGGTTCTCACCGCCGGGACGACCGAAGGAGAACGGGCGGCCGGAGCCGGGGCGACGCCGGCGACTTCGGGCGGCCTTCGGACGCGTGTGATCGGTGGTGCATGGTGTCACTCGATCGGGCGAGTCGGAAAGCCCGACCAATCCGGGCCCGTCCAGCTCCCGAAGCGGGGGTGTGAGCAACCAAACGACTCCTGGCGCCGTACGGTCCCGCTGTTCGGCCCGCGGGCTGCGGCGGGCGGCCGGTGCGGCCGGTGCGGCCGTGATCGGGTTGGCGTCGGCGGTGGCGGCGCTCGGCGCGGGCGAGCTGGTCGCGTGTGCCACCGGTGCCGGTACCGCACCGGTGGTCGCGGTGGGGTCGGCGGCGATCGACCTGACGCCGACGCCGCTGAAGGAGTACGCGGTCCGCACCTTCGGCACCCACGACAAGCCGGTGCTGCTGGGCGGGATCTACCTGACGATGGCCCTGCTCGCCGCGCTGGCCGGGCTGCTGGCGGTGTGCCGCCCGCTCGCCGGGCCGGCGGTCTTCGGGGCGTTCGGCGGACTCGGCGCCTGGGCCGCACTGTCCCGTCCCGGCGCGGCGGCGGCGGACTGCGTCCCGTCGCTGGTCGCCGGGCTGGTCGGCTCGGTCGCCGTGCTGGTCCTGGCCCGGCTGTGGCACCGGCTGCCAGGGGCGGCCTCCGGGCAGCTCCCAGGACCGGTGAGCCTGCCGGAAGCAACGGAGGTGACAGGCCGCCGGACGGTGCTGACCGCCACCGCCGCGACCCTCACGGCGGGCGCCCTGGCCGGGATCGGCGGCCGGGTCCTGACCGACTGCCGGTACGACGTCAGCGCCGCCCGCGCCGCTGTCCGCCTCCCCGCACCGCCCGAGCAGCAGCCGCCGCTGCCCGCCGCCGTCCACCCGAACGTTCCGGGCCTGTCCCCGTTCACCACGCCGAACGCCGACTTCTACCGGGTCGACACCGCGCTCACCCTGCCCAGGATCGACCCCCGGGACTGGACACTGCGCATCCACGGCCTGGTCGACCGCCCGCAACTTCTCACCTTCGACGACCTGCTGCGCGAGCCGCTCGAAGAGCTCGACCACACGCTGTCCTGCGTCTCCAACGAGGTCGGCGGCCCCTACGTCGGCACCACCCGCTGGCTCGGCGCCGCGCTGCCCGCGCTGCTGCGCCGCGCCGGGGTCCGCTCCGGGGCGGACCAGCTGGTGGGACGCTCCCAGGACGGCATGACCATCGGCACCCCGCTGGAGTCCGTCCTCGACGGCCGCCGCGCCCTGCTCGCCGTCGCCATGAACGGCGAGGCGCTGCCGCTCGCACACGGCTTCCCCTGCCGCAGTGTGGTGCCCGGCTTCTACGGCTACACCTCCGCCACCAAGTGGCTGGTGGACCTGGAGGTCACCACCTTCGCCGCCTTCGATCCGTACTGGGTGCGGCGCGGCTGGGACCGCACCGGCACCGTCCGCACCGCATCCAGGATCGAGGTCCCCGCCCCGTTCGCGAAGGTCCCGGCCGGGGACGTCGATGTCGCGGGGACGGCCTGGGCCACCCACCGCGGCATCGCCGCCGTCGAGGTCCGCGTCGACGGCGGGCCGTGGCGACAGGCCGAGTTGGCCGCCGACGCCGGACCCGACCTTTGGCGCCAGTGGTCGTACCTCTGGACGGGCGCGACCCCGGACACCCACCGGATCGAGGTGCGCGCCACCGACGCGACCGGCGCCGTGCAGCCCGAGCGGCGCGCCGCGCCCTTCCCCGCCGGGGCGACGGGCTGGCACAGCACCGTCGTCATCGTCACCTGAACAGACCGTCAACCACCCGTTCAGCAGCACCACTTCACCCGAGTACCGAGGAGAGATCCGCCATGTCCGCGAACACCCGCAACCGCCGTACCCTCACCGCCCTGCTCGCCGTCGGCGCACTGGCCCTGACCCTGGGCGCGTGCAGCAGCGGCGGCTCCAGCTCCTCGTCCGCCGCATCCTCCGCCGCTTCGTCCTCCGCGGCGATGTCCGGCAGCACCGCCTCCACCGCGGCGATGGTCGACCAGCCGTTCGGCACCGCCTGCGCCGCCGTGCCGAAGGACGGCGCCGGTTCGTTCACCGGAATGGCGAAGGACCCGGTCGCCACCGCCGCCTCCAACAACCCGCTGCTGTCCACCCTGGTGGCGGCGGTCAAGCAGGCCGGGCTGGTCGACACCCTCAACTCGGCGCAGAACATCACGGTGTTCGCGCCCACCAACGACGCCTTCGCCAAGATCCCGAAGGCCGACCTGGAAGCACTGCTCGCCGACAAGGCCAAGCTCACCAAGGTGCTCACCTACCACGTCGCCCCCGATCGCCTGGCCCCGAACGCGCTGGCCGGCACCCACAAGACCCTGGAGGGCGGCGATCTCACCGTCACCGGTTCCGAGCCGGACTTCACCGGCAACGGCAGCTCCAAGGTGCTGTGCGGCAACGTGCAGACCGCCAACGCCACCGTCTACATCGTCGACACCGTCCTGATGCCGACCTCCTGACCCCCGCAGTACGAGGGCCTCGACCGCTTCCGGCCGGGGCCCTTGTGCTGTTCACGGGTCACGGCTGGGACCCGCGAGCAGCGGTCGGCCGTTCTGGCCGATCTCGGAAGAGATTGCCGCCGTGCGGCAGATCGAAGACCCGCAGGCCGAGGAAGAACGGGTTGATCTGTAGGTTCAGGGTTCGAGCCCCTGGCGGCCCACACGGAACGGAGCGGGGAGACCCCCGCCGGCGCGCGGCGCAGCACCCGGCTGGTTCTCCGGCTCGGGCGCTGCTGCGTTTCGGAAGGGTGCGTGCGTGAGCGGAGCCGCCGACATGCCGTCAGGGGCCCGTGTCTTCCGCCGCCGAGAGGGCGGTGCGCAGCACCCGGTCAGGCGCGCGGCGTTGGGGCAGCACGAAGAGCGGTCGAGGACTCGATCAGTCCTGACCGCTCCAGCTGCACCGCGATAGCGGTGCTGGTCAGAGGTGGTACATGCCGGTGTAGGGCTCGACGATGCGCTCCTGTCGTGGTCCGAAGTCGACCAGAACCGCGGTGTCGCCCTCGGCACTGATGACCCGGCCGAGGCCGTAGGCGTCGTGGGTGACGCGGTCGCCGACGGCGAAGTGCTTGCGGGGTGCTGCGGCCCTGGCTTTGAAGGGGCTGGTGGGCAGGTGCCGGCGGACTGCTTCAGATTTTTTCATCCAGGCCAGTATGCGCTTCGGGGAACGGAGTTGGGGCTCCCCGGGCCGACCGAATTCGGGTCGGTCCGAAATGCCGGGTGTGTCGAGCGGCACGTTCCGTGGTTCGGACACGGGAGCGGGGCGCGAGAAGAGGCCCGGATGGCGCTTCGGAGGGCGGTCAACTCGCTGGAGCCGAAGCCGAGTTGATCAGGCAGGCGGTGCAGGTCGACGGTGCCGGGGGTGCCGCCGGCGAAAAATCGGGGTGAGAATTTCCGCCCGTTACGACCCCGAGGCTGCTACAGTCGAGGTAGTTGCAGTAATGGTTCCCATGAACTTTGTGTGCGCCTGCTCACGTATTGCGGGCGCATTTTGTTTTTCCGGATCTTCTCCGGGCGGGCTCCCATCACGGTGACTCGGCATCCGCATCGTGTGGACGCCGGAAAGCCCCCTGAAGGAGATTTTTTACATGGCTAATGGCACCGTGAAGTGGTTCAACTCGGAAAAGGGCTTCGGCTTCATCGAGCAGGAGGGTGGCGGCCCGGACGTGTTCGCCCACTACTCGAACATCAACGCCGGCGGCTTCCGTGAGCTGCTTGAGGGCCAGAAGGTCGAGTTCGACGTCACGCAGGGCCAGAAGGGCCCGCAGGCCGAGAACATTCGCCCGCTGTAGTTCTTTTACCGCCGCGGCACTCGCCCGGCGGCGAGGGGCCCGTACCGCGTGCATTACGCCCGGTGCGGGCCCCTCGGCATGTCATCGCCCGTCCCGTGAGTGTTCCGGGGCCGCCCCGAGGAAGGCCTCCGCATGAACCGCTCCGCCCGTCTGTCGCATCTGCATACCGGCTCCCGGTCCGCACCGGTCGGTGGCGCCGGGCGGGAGTTCGCCGTACCGGTGAACGCGGTGCCGGCGCTGCCGGCCGTCGACTCGTTCGACGAACTGGATCTGCCGGAGCGACTGCTTCAGGTACTGGCCCGGAGGGGCGTCGCCGCCCCGTTCCCGATCCAGGCCGCGACGCTGCCGAACTCGCTGGCCGGCCGCGACGTGCTGGGGCGGGGCCGCACCGGCTCCGGCAAGACCCTGGCGTTCGGTCTCGCCGTGGTGGCGCGCATCGCGGGGCGGCAGGCCGAGCCGCGGTGCCCGCTGGCGCTGGTCCTGGTGCCCACCCGCGAGCTCGCCCAGCAGGTCACCGAGGCCCTCACCCCGTACGCCCAGGCGCTGCAGCTGCGGCTGGCCACTGCGGTCGGCGGGGTGCCGGTCCGCCGTCAGGCGCAGACGCTGAACCGCGGGGCGGAGATCGTGGTGGCCACGCCCGGCCGGCTCGCGGACCTGATCGAACGCCGGCTCTGCCGGTTGGACGCGGTCGACGTCACCGTTCTCGACGAGGCCGACCAGATGGCCGACATGGGCTTCCTTCCGGCGGTCACCGGCCTCCTGGAGCAGGTCGCCGAGGGCGGCCAGACCCTGCTGTTCTCCGCCACCCTGGACCGCAACGTCGACCGCCTGGTGCAGCGCTTCCTGAAGGACCCGGTCACCCATGCGGTGGACCCGTCCGCGGGAGTGGTCAGCACCATGGAGCACCACGTGCTGCACGTGCGGAAGGGTGACAAGGACGCTGCGATCGCCCACATCGCCGCTCGGGACGGCCGGGTGATCATGTTCATCGACACCAAGGACGGCGCGGACCGCCTGGTCGAGACGCTGCTGGCGAAGGGCGTGAAGGCCGCGGCCCTGCACGGCGGAAAGTCCCAGCCGCAGCGCACCCGCACCCTGGAGCAGTTCCGCGGCGGGCAGGTGGCCGCGCTCGTCGCGACCGACGTCGCCGCCCGGGGCATCCACGTCGAGGGCCTCGACCTGGTCGTCAACCTGGACCCGCCCGCCGACCACAAGGACTACCTGCACCGCGGCGGACGCACCGCCCGGGCCGGCGAGTCCGGCACCGTCGTCACTCTGGTCCTGCCCAACCAGCGCCGGGGAACGGCCCGGATGATGACCACGGCCGGCATCACCCCCGTCACCACCGAGGTCCGGGCCGGCGACGTGGCACTCACCCGGATCACCGGCGCCCGCGTCCCCACCGGCGTGCCCGTCTCGATCCCCGACCCCGTCGTCGACCGACCCCGGCACCACCGGCCGACCGGCCGGAACCGGTACGGCCGTCCCGCCACCGGCGGGCGTCGCACCTCGCCGAGGCCGCACGGCGGGTGAACGCGGCCACACCCCGGAGGCGTCCGGCCCGCGGAACACCTGGACCGTGAGCGAGTCGCTCGCGTGGGAGCCGGTCCGCCGCCGGAAGGGGGCGCGGCCGGCTCCGGCGCGTTGGCGGCGGTGAGCCGACGGCGGTGAGCCCGCGGCGGTGAGTCCGCAGCGGGAGGCCGGGGCGTTCGGTGGTGGGCAGCTGGCTCACCGCTTCCTCGTCGGCGGCCCGCGCGTGCGCACGAAAGCCCCGGGTGGGAACGGCGGTCGGGCTGTCACCTGCGGTGGTCGTGCGGTGACCCGCCGGATGGGGGGATGCCGTTACGATCGGCTGCCGTTCCGGCCGGCCGGGGCGGTGCGGCCGCTTCGGTGACGGGGGAATGGCAGTGGAGTTCGGCGAGTTGCTGCGCGACCTGCGGCTGGGCGCCGGGTGGACCCAGGAGGAGCTGGCCGACCGTTCCGGCGTCTCCGTCCACTCGATCAGCATGCTGGAGGCCGGTCGACGACGGCCCCGGCTGTCCTCGGTGGCCCGGCTGGCGGACGGGCTGGCGCTGTCGTCCGACCGGCGCGAGCGGTTGGTCGACGCGGCCACCGACCGTCCTGCGTCCCCCGCTCCTCCGGGGACTGCGACGACTGCGGCGGCAGTCCGCGGGCCGCGTCAACTCCCGGCCGACAGTCGCCTGTTCACCGGCCGGGTGGCGGAGGGCGAGTTCCTGGCCGAGGTCGCCGGGCAGGCGCCGGACGGCACCGAGGCCGGCATGGTGGTGCTGTGCGTGATCACCGGCATGGGCGGGGTCGGCAAGACCGCGCTGGCGGTCCGCACCGCGCACCGGGTCGGGGAGCGGTTCCCGGACGGGCAGCTGTTCCTGGACCTGCGCAGCCACACCGCCGGGCTGGAGCCGCTCGGCGCCGAGGACGCGCTGGAGACCCTGCTGCGGTCGCTCGGCGTGCCCGCGAACCGGATTCCGAGCGGGCTCACCGACCGCGCCGCGCTCTTCCGGGCCCGGCTGTCCGGCACCCGGACCCTGATCCTGCTGGACAACGCGTCGAGCGCCGCCCAGGTCCGGCCGCTGCTGCCCGGCAGCACCGGCTGCCTGGTGCTGGTCACCGGCCGCAGCCCGCTGGTCGGGTTGGACGACGCCCACCTGCTGACCCTGGACGTGCTCCCCGAGGACGACGCGGTGGACCTGCTGCGCCGGGTCGCCGGGGCCGGCCCCGCGGACCGCGGCGAGCCCGCCGACTTCGTCGAACTGGCCCGGCTGGGCGGCCGGTTGCCGCTGGCCCTGCGGATCCTCGGGGCGCGCCTGCGGCACCGGCCGCGACTGACCGCCGCCGCCCTGGCGGAGGAACTGCGCGAGGAACGGCACCGGCTCGCCCGGCTGCGCGACGAGGACCGCGACCTGGCCGCCCTGTTCCGCTCCTCGTACCGGGACCTGCCGCCGGAGGAACAGCGGCTGCTGCGCCTGCTCGGGGTGCTCCCCGGCGAGGACCTGGAGGTCTGCGCCGCCGCGCACCTGCTCGGCGCCGAACGCCGGGACGCGGAACGGCTGTTGGAGTCGCTGCTCGGCCACCACCTGCTCGCCCAGCCGGCCCCGGGCCGCTACCGGATGCACGACCTGGTCCGGGCCTGGTCGCGGACCCTGGCCGAGGAGGAGCCGCCGGCCCGCAGGGAGATCGCCGCCCGCCGACTGCTGGACCACTACCAGGACACCGCCGAACGGGCCGGCCACCGGCTGGCCCGCTACCGAGGCCACCGTCCGCCGCCGGCCGGCCCGGCGCCCCGGCCCGCCCCCGACGTGGACTCCCCCGAGCGCGCCCGGGACTGGCTGCGGGCCGAACGGCACAACCTGCTGGCCGCGATGGCCCGCAGCAGCGACCCGCTGCGCCGCAGCGTCCTCACCGCGGCGCTCGCCCCGATCCTGGAGCTGGACGGCCCGCGCTCCGAGGAGGCCGCGCTGCACCTGGCCGCCGCCGAGGCGGACGCCGGCCAGGGCCGGCCGCTCGCCCGGGCGGAGGCGCTGTGGCGGGTCGGCCGCTCCCACCGGCTGGCCGGCCGCTTCGAGGCGGCCGCCGAACTGCTCGCCCGGGCCGACCAGTTGTACCGCGAAGTCGGCGACGCGCACGGCGAGGCCCAGGTGGCCTGGGAACGCGGCCGGCTCGCCTACCAGAGCGGCGACCCGGCCCGCGCGGTCGAGCTGTCCGGCCACGCGCTGGCCGGCTACCGGCGACTCGGCGACCCGCAGGGCGAGGCGCACACCCTCTGGGACCTCGGCCGGGCCCGCTGTCTGCTCGGCGAGAACGCCGCGGCGGAGGAACTGCTGGACGCCGCGCTGGCCGCGTACCGCGCGCTCGGCGACCGGGTCGGCGAGGCGCACGCCCTGGGCGACCTGGGCCACCTCCGGTACGCGCGCGGGCGGGCCGCCGCCGGTGCGGACCTGCTGGAACAGGCGCTGGCGATCACCCGCGAGCTCGGCGACCGGCAGAGCGAGGCCAACACGGCATGGCTGCTGGGCCGGATCCGGCTGCTCCAGGGCGCCCACCCGCAGGCCCGGGAACTGCTCGACCTGGCGCTCGCCGGCTGCCGGGAACTCGGCACCCGGCAGGGCGAGGCCAGTACTCTCAGCGCACTCGGCGAACTGCACCTGGCGACCGGCCGGACCGACACCGCGATCGAACTCCAGCGGCAGGCCGCCGCGGTCTTCCGGGCCTCCGGCAACCCGCACGGCGAGGCCAACGCCCTGCACGGCCTGGCGCTGGCGCTGCGCACGGCCGGCGACCGGGCCGCCGCGACCGGCCTGTTGCACGGCGTGCTGGAGACCTTCGAGGCCGACGGGGACCCGCAGGCCCAGGCCGAGGTGCTCAACAGCCTCGGCCTGCTCGCCGCCGACGCCGGCGACCTGCCCGAGGCCCTCGCCCGGTACCGCCGCGCGCTCGACCTCGCCCGCCGCAACGACAACCCGCTCGACGAGGCCCGCGCCCTGCTCGGCATCGGGCACTGCCTGCCCCCGGCGGAGCGGCCCGCCGCCGTGGACGCCGTCCGCCGGGGCCTCGCCCTCCTGGAGGCGGCCGGCGCGGCCGAGGCCGTCGAAGCCCGGGACCGGCTCACGTGGCTGACGGACGGTCAGGAGCAGGCGTAACGCCAAGCGAGCGCAGGGCGGACGACATGGGACGGGCCGGCCGGACGGCAGAGGATGAACGTCGAGCGCAGGGGCCGCCCGACAGGGCCTCGGAAGCTTCGGTCAACCGTCCGTCAAACCGAAAGGCACAGCAACGATGCGCACGATCTTCAAGGCCGCCGCAGCGACCGCGGTCGGCGGGGTACTGCTCCTCGGCTTCACCGGCACGGCCTCGGCAGCCGGCAGCGGCGCCAACAGCCTGAACGGCCAGGGCTGCCCGTCGGTGGCCTCGAACTCGGCCTACGAGGGGACGTACATCCAGCACCTGAACTACACGTACGTGACCGGCAACGGCTTCCGGGACGGCGTCTACACCGTCGACTTCTACAACCGCGCGAACGTCTACCAGTACTCCTGGGTGGTTGAGTACCGCTGCTGATCGCGGTCCCACGGACCGCCGCCGCCCGCGCACGGGGGACCCGCCGACCGCCTTGCGGCGGGCGGCGCGGGCGGCGGCAGCACAGCATCCCGAACCGGGTGTCCGGTCGGGGTGCTGCTGCGTTTCCGCGCCCGGCCCGTCAGACGGTGAGGGCGGTGAGGGCGGTGAGGGCGCGGGCGCAGGCGGCGGTGACCGGGACGTGGACGGCGGTCGTCGGGTCGGTGCCGGCCGGGAGGCGGGAGGCTTCGCGGGCGTAGGCGCCGAAGGAGCCGTCGGGCTGCTGTTGGGCGAGCAGGGAGGCGAGGGCCCGGTCGACGGCGGTGGAGCGGGGCGTGAGGGGGGCGCAGGCGGCCAGCAGGGCGGCGGCCAGCGGGAGGTCGTAGCTGCGGAGGGCGCTGCAGGCCAGGATCGGGAGGATCTCGGCGAGTTGGGCGGCCTGCGCGGCTGATGGGCGAGGTTGACCGGGAGTGCCCCCGGCACCAGCGGCTCCAGCGCGGCGCAGCGTTCGGCCACGGTGCGTGCGACGTGCCCGTCGAGCAGGTCGGCGAACCGTCCGATGGTCACGCCGGACGTGCCGTTCCGGCAGCGGGGAGATCCGCACAAGGGACTGCCGCCGATCTGGCAGCTCCGGCAGTACGGTCCGGCGTCACTGCCGGTACGCTCCCGACCACGGCAGGCGACCGGGGCGAACGCGTTCCGGGCGGTGGTGAACCGCACGGCGAAAGGCTGCTACGTACCTCATGGTGTTGACCGACGAGATGCTGTTGGCCGAGGTGGCCCGCGGTGACGAGGGCGCGCTGCGGCAGCTGTACGAGCGTCACGCCGCGGCGATGTTCCGCCTGCTCGGACGGCTGGCACCGACCCGGTCGAGTGCCGAGGAGATCCTCCAGGAGGCCTGGCTCGCCGTCTGGCAGTCGGCAGGCAGCTTCCGCGGCGACTCCTCGGCGGTCGGCTGGCTGCTCGGGGTCGCGCGCCGGCAGGCGCACAACCGGTTGCGGCGGGTGGAGGCGGTGACGGTGGAGATCGACGAGGCCCGGGACGTGGCGGACCCCTGCGTCGACATCGCGGAACAGGTGCTCGCCCGGGCCTCCCGCGAGCGGATCGCGGCGGCCATCGCGGCGCTGCCCGAGCACCACCGGGAGGTGGTCATCCTCGCGCTGGTCGACGAACTACCGTACCGAGACGTGGCGGCGGCACTCGACATTCCGGTGGGAACGGTGAAGAGCAGAATGGCACATGCGCGAGCGGCACTGGCCCGCGCGCTGTCGGACGAGCGGGTGCGCCCGTGAACCGGACCGACCATCTGACCGAGGAGCAGTTCGTCCGGCTGTCCGGCGCCGGGACCGGCCCGACCGCCAGGCTCCACCTGGCGGGCTGCGAACCCTGCCAGGAGCAGGCGGCGTCCTGGACGCGGCTCGCCGAGGCCGCGGCCGACGCGGACCTGCTGCTGACCCGGGAGGCGACAGCCCCGCCGTCCTTCGACGCACTGCTCGGCGGGCGGCTGCCGGCGCGGGCGGCGGCGGCAGAGCCGGTGCGTCGAGCGGCGGCAGAGCCCGTGCGTCGACCGGTGGCGGAGCCGGTGTGTGCACCGGTGGCCGCTGCGGTCCCCCGTCCGGTGGCCGGGACGGTCTGGAGTCGCAGCCGGGTGTGGCGGATCGCCCGGCAGCTGACGGTGCGTCAAGTCGGCATGCTGCCACGCTCGTTGGGTCCGATCACGTTCGTCGGGCTGCTGCTCGCCGGGGCCGTCGCGCTGCTCAGCCCGCCCGGGTACGCGGACCGGCTCGGCGCCGCCGCGATCAGTCTGGTGGTGCTGCTCGGGTCGCTGGGGGTGGTGTCGAGCCGGCGCGACCCCCGCAAGGAACTGCTGCAGGCCCTGCCGGTGCCCCCGGTCACGGTCTTCCTGGCCCGGGTGACGCTGGTGCTGGCCGCGGACCTGGTCGGCGGGCTGCTGGTCTCGGTGGCGTCCGGCCTGCTGGGCGGGCCGGCCGTCGGGGAGGTGATCGCCGGCTGGCTGGGCCCCGCACTGCTCTCCGCCGGGCTCGCCATGGTGGTGGCGGTCTGGAAGGCGCCCTGGCTCGGCCTCACCGCCGGCGGCGGGCTCTGGCTGACCGGCACCTTCGTCACGCTCCCGCACACCGGCCGCCGCCCGGTCGGCCTCGGCTCCCTGCTGATCGACCTGTGGACCACCGGGCCGCTGACGGTCGCGGCCGGCCTGCTGCTGGTCGGCTGCGCGGTCCGCCTGGTCGCGCTCCCGGGCCGGTCGGTGCGCGAGGGCTGAGGCCGCCGCGCCTGTCGTCGAACGCCGCAACGCCCGTGGGCTGCCGCGGAGTTCGAGGGCCGGCCTCGGCGGCGGGCGGAAAAAAACTTCTGACGACCCGTGAACCGATCCGTCGCCGCCCGCTACGTACTGGGCATGACGGAACGAAAGCTCTGGATGCACGAAGCCCGCCGTTGCGGGCTCGCGGCCCTGGCACTGCCATTGGCGGCCGCGATCGGAGTGCTGGCGGTCTCCGTCGCGGTCGGGGGCGGGGACCACGCCGACGCCAGGAGCACCGGGATCGGAATGGTCCGGCTGCTGGCCAATGTCTTCCCGGTGGCCGCCGGGCTCGCCGCGGCCACCGCCGCCGCCCGGGACCGGCTGATCGAGGTCCTGCTGGCGCTGCCCACCCAGTACCCGACGGTGGTCCGCCGCCGGATCACCATGGTCACCGCGCTGGTGATCGCCTCGGCCACGGTGGTGATCGTCTGGCTGGCGCTGGCCGGGCAGTGGGCCAACCCGGCGTGGGGGCCGGTCGCGCTGCTGGTGCCGATGGGCCCGGCGTTCTTCCTGATCGGCGCGGCGCTGTTCGCCCAGGCGGTGCTGCGGTCCACGTCCGCCGCCTCCACCGTGGTGATCGCCGCCTGGCTGTTCCAGGTGATGCTGTTCGACACCTACGTGACCGCCTGGCTGGCGAACAAGCTCCTGCTGACCGCGCTCGGCGCCGTCCTGGCCTACCTCGGGACGCGCCGGCTCTCCGACAGCGAGCGCCAGCTCGCCCGAATCGCTCCCGGGGCCGCACAGTGACCACGCGCACCGCCTTCGACGCAGCCCACCGCCGTACCGCCCGCAGCCGCAGGGGCGGGACGGTCACCACCGCGGTGGCCGTCACCGCGGCCTACGAGTTCCGGATGGCGACCCGGGCCAAGGTGCTGTGGTTCGCCGTCCTGCCGCTGCTGGCGATCGCGACCGTCGTGCTGGCCACCTCGCCGCGGATCGGGGCCGAGGACTCGGCCGCGGCCAAGGTCGGCGGCTGGGCCGTGGTGATCAACCTGATCACCACCGTGGGCCTGGGCGTGGCGCTGGCCGACCGCTTCGTGCGGATCCGCGGGATGGGCCTGACCGAGCTGCTGGAGTCCACCCCGGCGAGCACCGCCGGGCGGATGGCCGGCACCCTGGTCGGCTCGCTGGCCGCCGCGCTGGCGCCGGTCGCGCTGCTGATGGTCGTGGTCGGCGGCTACTTCACGGTGGCCGACGGCTCGCCGGCCGCGCTGGGCTGGGCGGTGGTGGCGTTCCTGACGGTCATCGTCCCGGGCGCGCTGCTGCTCTCGACCTTCGCCTCCACCGCCGCGCTGTGGGTGCCGCTGCCGGTGGCCCGGGTGCTCTCCGCGCTGATCTGGTTCTGGATGACGGCGTTCAGCAGCAACGTGGTGCCGACCCCGTCCCCGACCGGCACCCTGCTCTCGCCGCTCGGCGACTACGTCTCGACCGGCTGGATGGGATCCACCCGGATCTGGGCCGGCCACGGCCACCCGGAGGCGATCAGCCCGCACCCGAGCGCCGCCTCGGCGCTCGCCAACCTCGTGGTCGTGCTGCTGCTCACGGCCGTCCTGTTCGGGATCGCCCGCGCCACCCAGCGGATCCGTCGATGACCGCCCGCACCTGCTCACGACCGTCCTCTTCCAGGAGCCACCTCTGATGGAAATCTCCCTCCAAGGCCTGACCAAGGAGTTCAAGGGCTCGTTCCGCGCCCTGGACCACCTGGACCTCGAACTGCGCGGCGGGATGGTCGGCCTGCTCGGTGCCAACGGCGCGGGCAAGACCACGCTGATGCGGATCCTCACCGGCACCGTGCAGGCCACCTCCGGCCGCGTCGTGGTCGGCGGCCACGACCTCGGCACCACCGCCGGACGCACCGCCGTCAAGCGGACGCTCGGCTACCTGCCGCAGGAAATCGACATGTACCCGGACCTCACGGCCCGCGAATTCCTCGACTACATCGCCCTGTTGAAGGGCATCGACAGCAAGTCCGCGCGCCGCGCGCAGATCTCCGAACTGCTGGAACGGGTCGCGCTCACCGAGGCGGCCGGCCGCCGGGTCGGCGGCTACTCGGGCGGCATGAAGCGCCGCCTCGGCATCGCCCAGGCCCTGCTCGGCGACCCCGGGCTGATCATCGTGGACGAGCCCACCGCGGGCCTCGACCCCGAGGAGCGGATGCGGTTCCGGGCCCTGCTGGCCGGACTCGGCGGCGACCGCACGGTGATCCTCTCCACCCACATCCTCGACGACGTCGCCCAGACCTGCCCCGAGGTCGCGGTGCTGACCAAGGGACGGCTCGTCTACCACGGCTCCACCGAGGGCGTGGTGGCGGCCGCGCACGGCTACACCTACACCGTGACGACCGCCGGACCGCCGCCGGTCGGCGACCACGCGGTGGTCAACGCCCAGGCCACGCCCGGCGGAACGGTCTACCGGGTGGTCACCGAAGTCCCGCCGGCCGGCGCGGTGCCGGTGGAACCCACGCTGGAGGACGGCTACGTCGCGCTGATGCGCCGCGGGCGCTCCGCCCAGGGGGTGGCCTGATGAAGAACGCCACTCGTCGCACCGTGACGGCCGTCGCCGCCCTGCTGTTCCCGATCGCCGTGCTGACCGGGTGCGGGGCCGTGGGCGGCGACCCCAAGTCCGGCAAGACCGCCGTCCCGCTGCCGACGCCCACCGGCAGTCGGCAGGACGTCGCCGAGGAGAACTTCGTCCACCTGTGGCCGTTCAAGGTCGACAAGGGCACCCTGGAGTGCCGCAACGGCAAGGACGTGCTGTTCATCGCGCCCGACGGCAAGGAGTACGCGCTCAACGACCAGGCCAAGAACGACGGCTTCGGCGACGTCGGGCCGGTGCACGACGACGACGTCAGCCTGGGCGCGGTCCGCAGCCAGGCGCTGCGGCTGTGCGACCCGAAGTCGGGGTGAGGCAACCGACGTCGGGGTGAGGCGGCGGGCACCGGGCGCCGCGCGGGCCCGCCGCCGGGCACCCCGCCGTCAGGAGGCGAGCGGGCCGGGCGTCCGGTGTCGGGCGGAGACCGCGCGCAGCTCCTGACGGCCGGACACGCCGTGCGCCACGTACAGTCTGCGGACTCTGCGGTACAGCGAACGCTCGGAGCAGAACAACTCGTCGGCGATCCGGGCGATCGGCAGCGGGCCGCAGAGCAGACGGAACAGTGCAGCGTCCTCGCCGCCGCCCGCGGCGGCCGGGGCCGGCACGGCGGCCGCGGGCGCGGACCAGCCGGTCAGGGCCGGCACCTGGTCGGAGTCGGCGGTGGGGCGGGCGAGGCGATCGGCCATCGCCCGCAGCACCGCCCGGTACTCCTGGGGAGGGATCAGGACATTCAGCACCGAGGCCGCGCCGGCCTGGATCGCGCGCTGCGTCCCCTGGCCGACCAGGTCCGCGACCACCCCGAGATGGGTCACCAGCGGATGGGCCTCGACCAGCTCCCGCAACTGATCGATCTGCAGGTCGTTCAACGCCGGAACGACGGCGACCTTGCCGCCGATGGACAATGCCGCCCCGACATCCGCCGCATAAACCCACCGAACCGGGAAATCCGCCACCAGGCGGGCGTACGGAGCGGTTGTCCGGCGTAGCTGCTCATGCACGACAAAACCCGGACAGTCGTACACGAATTGATCTTGAGGTTGATCGGATCGGTCGATTTCACGCCCTGCCTGGATGTTCCTCACTCGCGGGGCCTCGCTGCACTGGGCCATCTTGCGCATGCGTACTCCGTCCTCTGGAGGGCAGCGCGCCGCGTCGGCGGAGAACCCGCAAGAACGCCGGGCTCCGCGAGGGTCGGGCGGAGTGGCGGATGTGCCGACAGTCGGCAGTCATTCCCCCAGTTCGTGATGGTCCTTTTCTGCCCGAAACTAGTCGGTGATCCTATGTTCCTGTCATGCAGAGGTCAATAGATATTGACTTCCCTCGGTAATGTCCGAATTTCATCCGCCCCCTCGCGGGTGCGGTGGCTCCGGCGTGGGGATCCTGTGTACATCTGTGTACAAATGGCACCCCGCAATTCCGCCTGCCCCTGCCTGCCCCTGCTCCCGCATCGGTGACGGCATCCGGAACTACCCTGGCGGCCATGGATTGGCTCGAACGCGTGGTGAAGCTGAGACGGTGGGCGAACAACGGCTCCCGGGCTCCGCACAAGCCGTTGCTGCTGCTGTACGCGCTGGGGAGCTACCAGCGGGACGCCGACGGCGAACTCCGGTACAGCGTGGTCGAGGAGGAGCTGAAACGGCTGCTGGTCGAGTACGGGCCCTCGAACCCGACCACGCCGGCCTATCCGTTCCACCACCTGGTCAACGACGGCGTCTGGGAGGTCCGGACCGACCGGGGAGAGGGCAGCCCGGGCGCCGGCATCGGGGTCCTTCGGTCCAGCGGGGCCGCCGGGCGGCTCGCGCCCGGGCTGAGGGCGGCGCTGCGGCGGGAGCCTTCGCTGTTGGGGCGCTTGGTGAGGGTGCTGCTGGACACGCACTTCCCGCCGTCGCTGCACCAGGAGCTGTGCGAGGCCGTCGGGCTCGATCTGGAGGGGGCCGAGACCGGGACGGTCGGCGGGGCCGGTGCGGCGGCCCGGCGGCAGCGTGATCGGCGGATGCGCGAACTGATCCTCACGGCCTACGAGTTCCAGTGCGCGTTCTGCGGCTACGACGGGATGCTCGGCTCCACCTCGGTCGGGCTGGAGGCCGCGCACGTGCGCTGGTGGTCGCACGACGGGCCGGACGAGGTCGACAACGGCCTGTGCCTGTGTTCGTTGCACCACAAGCTGTTCGACAAGGGCGTCCTCGGGCTCGGTGACGATCACCGGATCCTGGTCTCGCAGCGGTTTGTCGGCCGCAGTGAGGCGAGCCGGCAGCATGTGCTCGGGCTGGTGGGGAGGGTGGTCATCGGGCCGCAGGCGGGGGCCGCGCGGGTGGCCGGGCGGCACCGGGAGTGGCACGTGCGGCAGGTGTTCCACGGCGCGGCGCGGGTGTCGGAGCGCCTGGTGGGGTGAGCAACAGGGGTGCGCTGTCGGGTCATTGCACCCCCCGCGTGCAACATCTGAGGGCTCTTGTGCATCTATTAGGGGAGAAAAGCTCGGAAGGGCCGGGCGGCGGGGGTGTGTTGTGATACGCGGACAGTCCGGGACCGTCGAGCCGGTGGCGGGCGAGGGCGAGGGGAAGGTGCCCCGGCAACGCTCGGGGGGCAGGGGGCAGGACGGGGGCCGGCGGGCGGCGCGGAAGGAGCGGGGCCGGCGGCACCGGGGGCTGAGGATCGTCGCCTGGAGCGTGGCGGGGCTGGTGGTGCTGACCGTCGGCACGGGCGGGTACCTGTACATGCGGTACAACGGCAACATCAAGTCCGCGCCGCTGTTCGCGGGCGAGAGCGGCGACGCGGGGCACGAGGTGCCGGACGCGTTCGGACGCACCCCGATCAACGTGCTGGTGATCGGCTCGGACTCGCGCGACAACCCGGAGGACTGCGCGATCGGCGGCGACTGCGGCCCCGGCGCCAACGCCGACGTCCAACTGCTGATGCACATCTCGGCGGACCGCTCCAACGCCACCGTGATGAGCATCCCGCGCGACCTGATGACCGACCTTCCGGTCTGCAAGGACGAGAACAACAACAAGTCCAAGGGCGGCCGCGGCCAGATCAACTCCACCCTGGCGTACGGCCCCGGCTGCACGGTGGCCGCCGTGCACAAGCTCACCGACATCCCGATCGACCACTTCGTCAAGGTCGACTTCGTCGGCGTGATCAAGATGTCGGACGCGGTGGGCGGCGTCCCGGTGTGCGTCAGCGACAACGTCTACGACCCGTACTCGCACCTCAAGTTGAGCCAGGGCAAGCACACCCTGAAGGGCATGGCGGCGCTGCAGTTCGTCCGCACCCGGCACGGCTTCGGCGACGGCGGCGACCTCGGCCGGGCGAGCGCCCAGCATGCCTTCCTCGGGTCGATGATCCGCCAGCTGAAGAGCGCCGGGACGCTCACCGACCCGAGCAAGGTGCTGTCGCTGGCCGACGCCGCCACCAAGGCGCTCACCGTCGATCCCGGCCTGGACGGGATCACCAAGCTGGCCGGCCTGGCCGACGACCTGAACAAGGTGCCGCCGTCCCGGGTCACCTTCACCACCATGCAGACCGGCGCCGACCCGCGGGACGACAACCGGCTGGTGGCCGGCCCCGACGCGGCCAAGCTGTTCGCGACGATCAAGAACGACCAGTCGCTCAGCGGCGACCAGAACGGCGCGAACAGCGCTCCCTCCTTGCCGCCGCCCGCCGATCCCGCGAGCCAGCCGCCGTCCCCGCCCGCCAACGGCACGCCCCGCAGGAACATCGCCGTCGTGGTGAAGAACGGCAGCGGCGCCGAGGGCCGGGCCACCGCCCTCGTCGACGTGCTGAAGGGCGCCGGGTTCTCCCGCGAGACCACCACCGGCAAGAGCACCCCGGCCGAGCACACCACCGTCCGCTACCCGGCCGGCAAGGAGGGCGACGCCCAGCAGGTGGCCGCCGCGCTCGGACTGCCCGCAGGCGCCGTCGAGGCGGGCAGCGGCAGTTCGATCGAGCTGCTGATCGGCGCCGACTGGAAGGAAGGCACCAGCTTCCCGGCCGGCGGCCCGGCCGCCCCCGCCGACCCGGCCGCCGCGCTCAAGGGCGCCGAGGCCACCACCGCCGACAAGGACGACACCTGCGTGCAGGTCAGCCACGAGAACACCGTGAGCCTGCCCCGCTACGGCGGCATGACCCCGATCAAGGCGTTCGACCGCAGCCCGGAGATCCCGGTCTCCGCACCCTGACGAGGCGTCAAGCACGACTCCGGTGGCGCGACGCCCGCGCCCGCAGCGCCACCGGAGCGGCGAGCGCCACCGTGTGCGGCAGGCGCTCGCCCGGTGCCCGCAGATCCGCGACGAGCGGCCGGAACAGCGGGGCGTCGAGCAGCAGGGCGAGCGGCCCGGCCTGCGCGCAGGCGGTGGCGGCTCGAACGGGACGGCGGTGAGGGTGCCCGCCGAGGTGTCACCGACGCGCTCGGCCGCAGCGGCGAGGCGGTGGGCGCGCTCGTCCCCGGGGTGGGGACCGTCCAGCTCATCCTGGACCGGAACACCCACGCCTTCCTCGGTGAACGCGTCGTCGGAGAGGCCGGGTCGGAGACCGAGGGCAGGGTGAAGTCCAACAGTGCGGTGCGGACGTTCGCGATCGTCGACAGAGCCGATCAGCTGCCTTCCTGACCGACCGGAGGCGGTTCCGCGGGGTGTCCCGCGGGGCCGCCTCTCGGCGTGGGCGGGGCAGTATCGGTGGGACGGGTGGGGCAGATAGGGGGCCGATAGGCGGCCCGGTTCGGGGGGATAGGGGAGGCCGGGAGAGTAGTGCTCACAAGAGGCGAACCTCCGCCGAATCGTGAGGACTCGGATGATGATCGATTACCAGAACCGTACGGCGTCGAGGGGGACGGCGTCCCCCCTGGCGGCGGAACTGTCCAGCGTGGTCAAGCGGTTCACCAACGCCAAGGGCGAGGTGTTCACCGCCGTCAACGGGCTGGATCTGCGGATTCGGCGGGGCGAGGTGGTGGCGTTCCTCGGGCCGAACGGCGCGGGCAAGACCACCTCGATCGACATGCTGCTGGGGCTGACCCGGCCGGACGAGGGCGAGGTGCGGCTGTTCGGGGTGAGCCCCGAGGAGGCGGTGCGGGCCGGGCGGGTGGCGGCGGTGCTGCAGTCCGGCGGTCTGCTGCCGGACCTGACGGTCGAGGCGACCGTGCACATGCTGGCCTCGCTGCACCCGGGCGCCGACCCGGAGCGGTGCATGGCGCGGGCGAACATCACCGAGCTGCGGGCCCGCCGGGTGGCGGCCTGTTCGGGCGGTGAGCAGCAGCGGCTGCGTTTCGCGCTGGCGCTGCTGTCCAAGCCGGACTTCCTGGTGCTGGACGAGCCGACCGCCGGCATGGACGTGGTGGCGCGGCGGGACTTCTGGGCGGCCGTCCGGGAGGACGCGGCGCGCGGCATGACGGTCATGTTCGCCACCCACTACATGGAGGAGGCGGACCAGTTCGCCGACCGGGTGGTCCTGATCAACAAGGGTGCGGTGGTGGCCGACGGCTCGGCCTCCTCGATCCGCGCGGCGACCAGCGGCCGCACCGTCTCGGCGGTGCTCAGCCCGTACGAGGCCGGCGTGGTCTCCCGGACGCCGGGCGTGCGCTCCAGCGCCGTCCGCGGTGAGCGCACCTACTTCACCTGCACCGACTCGGACGCGCTGCTGCGGGTGCTGGTCGCCGAGACGCAGGCGCGGGACATCGAGGTGGCGCCGCGCAGCCTGGAGGAGGCCTTCATGGCCATCACCGAGAACGCCGGCCGCGCCGACAGCGCCGCCAACGCCCAGAAGGAGACCGTCTGATGGCCGCCGTCACGGCGCCCCCCGCCGCCCGCACCTCGATGTTCAACGGGGTGAACGCGACCTTCGTCCGCCACGAGCTGCGCCGCCGGTTCAACCGGCAGACCGCGATCTTCACGGTGCTGCTCCCCGCGGTGCTGTACCTGGCGCTGTTCCGCACCGCCCCGTCCGGCGGGGCCGACCTGCCGCACGGCAACTTCGCCGCCTGGATGATGATCGGCCAGGCGGTGTACGGCGCGGCCACCGCGGCGGTCAGCTCGGCCGCCACCATCTCGGTGGAGAAGTCCGTCGGCTGGATGCGGACCATCGCGATGAGTCCGCTCACCCCGCCCGGCTACCTGCTGGTCAAGGTGCTCTGCTCGGTGCTGATGGCCGGCGTGCCGGTCGCCATCGTGGGAGCGCTGGGTGCGCTGACGGGCGCTCACGCCGACGCCGGTGTGTGGGTGATCTCGCTGCTGGTGGCCTGGATCGGCGCCGCGGTGTTCGCCGCGCTCGGCATCGGCATGGGCCTGGCGATGAAGCCCGACGTGGTGATGCACATGCCGGGCCTGACCATGACCGCGCTCGCCTTCCTGGGCAACCTGTTCATCCCGCTCAGCGGCGTGATGCTGGAGGTCTCCCGCTACACCCCGATGTACGGGGTGGCGACGCTGGCCCGGTACCCGCTGAACGACGGCTTCTCGTTCCACGGGGAGCACTCCAGCGTGGCCGGCGCGGTGTTCAACCTGCTGGCCTGGTTCGCCGGCTTCTCGTTCCTGGCGATCCGCCGCTTCCGCAAGTCCACCGGCCGCCCGTAGGCACGCCGCACAACGCCGGGCGTTCCCGCGCCCGGCGCAGGCCCCACTCGAAAGGAGGTTCGAACAAATGTTCGCATTCATTGCGCCGGGTCAGGGCTCCCAGACCCCGGGCATGCTGGCCGCCTGGCTGCGCGACCCGGCCACCGCCGAGCGGGTGCGGGCCTGGTCGGAGGCCGCCGACCTGGACCTGGTCCACCTCGGCACCAAGGCCCCGGCCGCCGAGATCGCCCGCACCGAGCACACCCAGCCGCTGCTGGTCGCCGCCGGACTGCTCGCCCACCACGCTCTGGCCGGCACCGTCCGGCCGGGCGCGGCGGTGGCGGCCGGCCACTCGGTCGGCGAACTCACCGCCGCGGTGTACGCCGGGGTGCTGGAGCCCGCCGACGCGGTCCGACTGGCCGCGATCCGCGGCCGGGCGATGGCCGCGGCCTGCGCCGAGGCGCCCACCTCGATGGCAGCCGTGGTCGGCGGAGAACAGGACGAAGTCCTGCTCCGTATCGCCGAGTTGGACCTGACCGCAGCGACCTTCAACGGCCCCGGCCAGATCGTCGCGGCCGGTCTCGAAGAGTCCCTCGCGGAGCTCGTCGCCGCCCCGCCCGCCGGGGCCACCGTCAAGCCGCTCAGCGTGGCCGGCGCCTTCCACACCCCGTTCATGGAGTCGGCCCGGCAGACCTTCGCCGCTGCCGCCGAAGCGGTGCCGTTCGCCCCGCCGAACCGGCTGCTGCTGTCCAACGCGGACGGCGCACCGGTCGAGGACCCGGCGGAGATCCGCCGCCGCCTGGTCCACCAGGTGGTCAGCCCGGTCCGCTGGGACCTCTGCCTGGACCGGCTGGGCGAACTCGCACCGGAGGTGACGGTCTCGCTGCCGCCCGCCAAGACCCTCGCCAACCTGCTCAAGCGCCGGCACCCCGGGCTGGACGTGCTGTCCGTCAACACCGCCCGGGACATCGCCCGGGCCCAGGAGCGGCTCGCCGCCGCCGAGCTCAGCGAGGGAGTGGCCGTCCATGCCGGTGTCTGACCTGCTCGAATACCCGCTCCTGGAGCGGGCCGACCACCCCGCCGTGATCGACGCCGACGGCACCCTGACCTACCGCGAGCTGGGCGGCGACGTGGACCGCGCGGTCGGCTGGCTGCGCGGCCAGGGCCTCACCGCCGGCGAGCGGGTGGTGTACGTCGGCGGCAACGACCGCTCCTTCCTGGCCCTGTTCTGGGCCACCCTGCGGATCGGGGCGATCTTCGTCCCCGTCCACCCGGAGCTGACCGACCAGCAGATCGACCACATCGTCGCCGACTCCGAGGCCGCGCTGGCCGTCTGCCGCCCCGAGGCCGGCCGCCGCGCCGCCCGCACCGTCGAGGTCGAGGAGGCCTGGCAGCAGGTGCTCGCCTCCGTCGAGGACGGCCACCGCGCCGACATCGACGAGGACGCGGTCGCGATGCTGATCTACACCTCCGGCACCACCGGCCGCCCCAAGGGCGTGGTCTGCCCGCACCGCCAGATGCTCGCCGCCCTCGACGCGATCAACGCCTGCCTCGGCTACCGCCAGGACGACGTGGTGCTGTGCCGGCTCCCGCTCTCCTTCGACTACGGCCTCTACCAGGCCCTGCTGTCCGCCCTGGTCGGCGGCACCCTGGTGCTGGCCCGCCGCAGCGAGGACGTCGGCCTGCTCCGGCTGGTCGAACGCACCGGCGTCACCGTCGTCCCGCTGGTGCCCTCGCTGGCCCAGATGCTCCACCTGCTGCAGTCCAAGCTGCGCCGGCCCACCAAGGTGCGGCTGTTCACCAACACCGGCGCCCGCCCCGGCCGGGCCGTGATGGCCGAGCTGCTGGAGGTCTTCCCCGGCTCCGAGTTCGCCTCGATGTACGGCATGACCGAGTGCAAGCGGATCTCCATCCTCGATCCGGACGAGTACGCCGAGCACCCCGACTCGGTCGGCCCGCCGATCCCCGGCGACCGGGTCCGGATCGTGGCCGCCGACGGCACCGGGCTCGGCCCCCGCGAGACCGGCGAGATCGTGGTCTGGGGACCGACCGTGATGGCCGGCTACTGGCGGATCCCGCTCGAAGCGCAGAACCGTTTCATCCGCCGCCCGGACGGCTCGCTGGAGCTCCACACCGGCGACCGCGGCTGGGTCGACGAGGACGGCCGGCTCTACTTCGTCGGCCGCGACGACGACGTGATCAAGCGCCGCGGCATGCGGATCGCCCTCACCGAGATCGAGGACGCCGCCGAACGCCTCCCCGGCGTCACCGCCGCCGTCGCACTGCGCCCCGAGGAGGAGGGCGGGCCGCTGCTGCTGGCCGTGCACGGCGCCCTCCCGCCGGAGCAGGTCCGGGCCGCGCTGGTCGGCCGGCTCGACCCCAGCCGGATGCCCGACCGGGTCGTCCCGCTGGACACCGTCCCACTGACCGCCAACGGCAAGCCGGACCGGGCCGCCGCCAAGCGCCTGGTCGAGGCCGCCGCAGCCGAGGCCGCCGCAGCCGCGGAGACGGCCGCCGCCACCGCAGCCGCCGTCGCGGCCGAGCACCACCGAATCCACCAGACCGTCACCGCATCCCCGAGGGGCAGCCATGAACCAGTCGCAGTTTGATCAGCTCGTCGAGCGGATCTGCTCCGTGCAGGTCACCGACTCCGAGACCCCGCTCGTGGACCTGGGCGTCGACTCGCTGCACACCATCGCCCTGGTGATGGCCGTCGAGGAGGAGTTCGGCATCGAGGTCGACCCCGATGCCCTCGCCGATCCGGCGCTGGCCTCCCCGGCCGGACTCTTCCGCTACGTGCAGACCTGGGCCGCCGACGCCGCCCCGGCCCGAGTCTGAGGGACCGCCGAACCATGTGGACCGACACCAGACCCGCGGCCGAAATGCCCCGGCTGTTCGAGAAGGGCGGGGACGTCATCTCCCTGGCGGGCGGACTGCCCGACCTGGACGTCCTCCCGCTGGGAGACATCTCCCAGCAGCTCGCCCGGCTCGTCCGCCTCGGCGGCAAGCTCGCCCTGCAGTACACCACCCCGCACGTCGCCAAGGCCCTCGTGCCCGCCGTCGCCGACCTGATGGCCCGTGAGGACGGCCATGCGGGCGCCGACAACCTGATCCCGACCAGCGGCTCCCAGATGGGCCTCACCGCCGTCGCCCTCGCCCTCGGCACCCCCGGCGACACCATCCTGGTGCAGACCCCCGCCTACCCCGGCGCCACCGCCGCCTTCCGCACCGCCGGCCTCGAACTGCACGCCGCGGCGGAGGACTCCGAAGGCCTCTGCCCGCAGCAACTGCGCACCACTGTCCGGGAGTTGCGCGAAGCCGGCGGCACCGTCCGCCTGCTGTACGTCAACCCGACCTTCCAGAACCCGACCGGCGCCACCCTCTCCGTCCCGCGCCGCGCCGAGATCCTCACCGCCTGCCGCGAGCTCGACCTGCTGCTGATCGAGGACAACCCGTACGGCCTGCTCGGCTTCGACGGCACCACCACCACGCTGTTCCAGGCCCTCGACCCGCAACAGGTGGTCTACCTCGGCACCTTCTCCAAGATCTTCGCCCCCGGCCTGCGCTCCGGCTGGATCGCCGCCCCCGAGCACCTGCGCCACGACCTCGCCCGGGTCGCCGAGATCATCTCGCTCTCGCCGTCCGCCCTCGCCCAGGGCACCCTGGCCGCCTACTACTCCCGCAACGGCTGGACCGAGCTGATCGACCGCTACCGGGAGAGCTACCGCGAGCGCTGCACCCTGATGGCCGACGCGCTGGACGCCGAGCTCGGCGCCGACAGCCCGTGGACCTGGCAGCGCCCCGGCGGCGGCTTCTACCTCTGGCTGCGCCACCGCGACGGCGTCGACGCCACCCGCTACGCGCAGGCCGCCGCCGCCCACGGCATCTCCTTCGTCCCCGGCGGACACTTCTCCATCGACGGCGAGCACAACGACGGCATCCGGCTGTGCTTCAGCAACGTGCCCCGCAAGAAGATCACCGAAGGCATCGCCCGGCTCGCCGCCGTACTGGCCGAAACCCCCGCCGGGGCACGACAGTTGGCGGAGGTGTCGGGATGACCGCCCCCGCCGTCGAGGCCGCCCGCGCCGTGGACTGGGCGGACTTCGCCCCGCTCCACCCGCTGGCCGGCTCCGACTGGCAGGTCTGGGGCGTCGGACTGCTCCGCAACGCCGGCTTCCCGGTCTCCGGCCTCGACCTGATCGGCGGCGCCTTCGCCCCGGCCGCCGCCGCCCGGCTCGCCGCCGGCGAGGCCACCGCCGAGGAGTTCGACACCGCCTACCGCGCCGACGTCGACGCCGAGGCCGCCCGCCTCGCCGCCCTCGCCACCGACCCCAAGCTCCGGCTGGCGATCGCCTGGCAGAACCGCACCGTCTTCCGCATCCTCGACTCGCTCGCCGCCCCCGGCGGCAAGGAGACCAAGCGCCGCCAGCGCGAACGCACCCTCGCCATGTACTGGCTGCGCTACTGCGCCAAGGCCGAGACCATCGGCTTCTTCGGCCCCGGCGCGTGGATCGGCGTCGGCCGCACCGAGCAGGCCATCGGCATCGAGCACGGCCCCGCCCTGGTCGCCGCCGCGCGCACCTCGCTGGAACGCTGGACGGTCGCCGCGATCGCCGACTGGATGGCCGAACAGCCCGGCGCCCGCTGGTGGTTCCCGCCGATGCTGCGCCCCGACGTCCACCTGGACGGCGAGCAGCTGGTGCTCTCCAACCGCAAGACCGTCCGGCTCCGCCCCGAGGAGGGGCAGGTGCTGCGGCTCGCCGACGGCGACCGCAACGCCGAGCAGATCACCGACCTGCTGATCGCCGACCACGGCTGGGACGCCGCCACCGCCCGCACGGCCGTCGACAAGGCGCTGAACCGGCTGCTCCGGCAGCGGGTGCTCGGCTGGGACGCCAACATCCCGGTCGACGTCCGCGCCGAGGAGGTGCTGCGCCGCCGCGTCTCGGCGATCGGCGACCCCGAACTGTTCGTCCGCTACGACGCGGTGCTCGCCGAACTCGCCCGCCACAAGGGCGAGATCGACCGGGCGGAGACCGCCGAGCAGCTGGTCGAGGCGCTGGACGCGCTGGACGCGTACTTCGTGGAGACCACCGGCCAGGCCGCCTCCCGCGAGGAGGGCAAGGCCTACGCCGGCCGCACCCTGGTCTACCAGGACACCCTGCGGGACTGCCGGATGGAGCTCGGCCGGGACTTCCTGGACGGCATCGCCCGTCCGCTCGCCCTGGTCGCCGACGCCGCCGACTGGTTCGGGAACCGGCTCGCCGAACTGGTCGAGGCCGAGGTGGTCGAGCTGGTCCGCAAGGCCGCCGCCCGGCAGCGCCCCGGCACCGCCGTCACCCTCGCCGACGTCTGGCCGCAGACCCTGGCGCTGTTCTGGGGCGAGCACAACCACCCCGTGCAGCAGGCCGTCCGGGAGCTCGCGCTGAAGTGGCGCGAGGTCATCGGCGAGGTGCCCGAGGGCGCCACCCGGATCGACCTGAGCGTCGAGAAGATCGCCGCGAAGACCCGGGAGGTGTTCGCCACCGGCCCGGTGCGCTCCCCGCACCTCGCCGTGCACAGCCCCGACCTGCAGGTCGTCGCCCGCTCGGTGGACGCCGTCAACAGTGGTCGACACCTGGTCGTGCTCGGCGAGTTGCACGCCTGCCTGGCCACCCTCGACCTGCCGTTCCTGGACTGGACGGCCGACGCCGGCTCGCTGCGCGACAAGGTCAACCGGGCGATCGGCGGCGAGCGGCTGGTGCCGCTGCTGCCGGTCGGCTGGAAGCGCAACAGCGGCCGCATGGTGCCCGCCCCGATCGGCGCGGGCGACCGGCTGATCGGCTTCACCCGCGCCCCGTTCGACCAGCGGGACCGGATCGAGCCCGCCGTCGCCGTCACCCTCACCGAGACCGACGGCACGCTCACCGCGACCACCTCCGACGGCCGCACCCGGACCCTCTCCGAACTGCTCGCGGTGCTGATCTCGATCATCGCCTGCGACGCGTTCAAGATCGGCCTGGACCGCCCGCACGCCCCCCGGGTCACCCTCGACGACCTGGTGCTGTTCCGCGAGACCTGGCGGCTGCCCGCCACCGGCGTGGCCCTCGCGCCCAAGGCCGACCGGAGCCGCGACTACCTGACGGTGCGCCGCTGGGTCACCGACAACGCGCTGCCCGACCGGGCCTTCGTCAAGTTCCCCGAGGAGACGAAGCCCTCCCTGGTCGACTTCACCAGCCCGACGCTGGTGCTCTCCTTCGCCAACCTCGTCCGCCGGGCGGTGCAGTCGGACCCCGACGCCAGGGTGACCGTCAGCGAACCGCTGCCGGCCCCCGAGGAGTCCTGGCTGCCCGACGCCGACGGCGAGCAGTACGTCAGTGAGCTTCGGCTCCAGATCAGCCGAAAGGTGCCGGAATGACCGTGCTCGTCCCCGACGGCGCCGGGCTGCGGGTCCGCCCGCACCGTCCGTCGGACCCCGACATCGTCGCCACGATCGGCGGCACGCCGCTGGTGGCGCTGGACCGACTCTTCCCGCCGAGCCGCTTCCAGGTCTTCGCCAAGTGCGAGCGGTTCAACCCCGGCGGCTCCATCAAGGACCGCGCCGCCAAGTCGATGGTCGAGCAGGCCATCGCCACCGGACGGATCGTGCCCGGGGTCTCCACCGTGGTGGAGTCCTCCTCCGGGAACCTGGGCATCGCGCTCGCCCAGCTCTGCAACTTCTACCGGCTCGGCCTGATCATCGTGGTCGACCCGCGCACCACCCCGCAGAACCTCGCCATCATGCGGGCCTACGGCGCCCGGGTGGAGGTGGTCGAACACCGCGACCCCGCCACCGGCGAGTACCTGCCCGCCCGGATCGGCCGGGTCAGGCACCTGCTGGCCACCGTCCCCGACGCCTGGTGGCCCAACCAGTACGCCAACGAGGACAACTCGCGGGCTCACCACACCACCATGCGGGAGATCGTGGAGGCCCTCCCCGCCGCCCCCGACTACCTGTTCCTGGCGGCCGGCACCACCGGCACCCTGCGCGGCTGCGCCGAGTTCATCCAGGACCAGGGACTGCCCACCCGGGTGGTCGCCGTGGACGCCGTGGGCAGCGTGATCTTCGGCCCGCCGGAGCCCTGGGAGTCCTCGCACCGGCGCACCATCCCCGGCCACGGCGCGGCGGTCGTCCCCGCCCTGCTGCGCCCGGGCCTCGCGGACCGGGTGGTCAAGGTGACCGACTCGGAGTGCATCCGGGGCTGCCGCAGCCTGCTGGCCGAGGAATCCGTGCTGGCCGGCGGCTCGTCCGGCGCGGTGATCGCCGCCCTCCAGCAGTCCACCGACTGGATCGAGCCGGGCGCCACCTGCGTCGCCGTGCTCCCGGACGGCGGCGACCGCTACCTCGACACCATCTACGACGACCAGTGGGTCGAGTCCTACCTCCGGCAGTACCTGCCGCAGGCCGACCACGAAGAGAGCCAGTCATGAGAATCCTCGGCCGGGAGGACGTCCGGACCGCGCTCGCGGACCTCGACTCCACCGTCATCGACCTGGTGCGCAACGCCTACGTCCTGCACAGCCAGGGCAAGTCCGACCTCCCGTTCTCCACCTTCCTGCGCCCGCTGCACCGCTCCGAGTCGCGGATCATCGCGCTGCCCGCCTACCTCGGCGGACCGGCCCCGGTGATGGGCCTGAAGTGGATCTCGTCCTTCCCGGAGAACGTCAACCGCGGTATGCAGCGCGCCAGTTCGCTGTGCATCCTGAACGACCTGGAGTGCGGCTACCCGCTCGCCCTGATGGAGGGCAGCCAGATCTCCGCGGTCCGCACCGCGGCCGGCGCGGCGCTCGCCTCCGGGCTGCTGAACGCCGGACGCGAGGTCCGCACCGTCGGCCTGGTCGGCTGCGGCACCATCAACAACCAGGTGGTGCACTTCCTCACCCAGGTGCACGAGGGCCTGGAGACCGTGCTGCTCCAGGACGCCTTCCCGGAGCGGGCCAAGGTGTTCGCCGCGGAGCTCGCCGCCGAGTACCCGGACGTCGAGTTCAAGGCCGTGACGCTGGGCCAGGCGCTGACCGCCGACACCGTGTCGATCGCCACCACCGACTCCTCGTACTGGCTGGACCTGGCGGACTACCCGAGCCGCCCGGACGGGCAGGTGATCCTGCACCTGTCGCTGCGCGACCTGTCGGTCTCCTCGGTGCTGGGCGCCGTCAACGTCACCGACGACGCGGACCACGCGATCCGCGAGCAGACCTCGCTGCACAAGGCCGAACAGCAGGCCGGCCACCGCCGCTTCGTCACCGCCGAGATCGGCGCGCTGCTCGACGGCACCGCCGAACTGCCCGCCGCCCGCACCGTGGTGTTCGCCCCGTTCGGCCTGGGCGTGCTCGACCTGGCGGTCGCCGAGGCGGTGCTGAACCTCGCCGAGAAGCGCGGGCTGGGCACCGAGGTCGACGGCTTCGACCCGGGCAGCCACAAGGTCACCTCCAACCTCGCCGGGAGCGCGGCATGAGTCAGCAGCTGTTCACCGAAGGCACCAGGGCCGTCGTCACCGGGGCCTCCCGGGGCATCGGCGCGGCGATCGCGCTGCACCTGGCCGAGCACGGCTGCGACGTCGCGCTCAACTACCGCTCCAGCGCCGGCAAGGCCGAGCAGCTGGCGGAGAAGATCGAGGGCCTCGGCCGCAAGGCGCTGCTGGTGCAGGCCGACGTGTCCGACGAGGCGCAGGTCACCGCGATGTACAAGGAGATCCGCACCGCCTGGGGCGGCGTGGACGTCGCGGTCCTCAACTCGGGCATCACCGCCGACGGCCACTTCGCGGCGATGAGCGCCGCCAAGTGGCAGGAGGTGATCTCCACCAACCTGACGGGCGCCTTCCTGACCGCCCGTGAGGCCACCAAGCAGATGTACGCGAGCGGCGGGTCGATCGTCTTCATCGCCTCCACCTCGGGCATCGCCGGCCGGGTCGGCCAGGCCAACTACGCCGCCTCCAAGGGCGGGGTGATCGCGATGGCGAAGACCCTGGCCTACGAGGGCGCCCCCAAGGGCATCCGGGTCAACGTGGTCGCCCCGGGCTTCATCGACACCGACATGGTGAAGAAGGTGCCCCGCGCCCAGCTGAAGGAGGCCGCGGCGGCGATCCCGCTGGGACGGATGGGCACCCCGGAGGAGGTCGCGCAGGCGGCGGTCTTCCTGGCCAGCCCGGCGGCCTCGTACATCACCGCCAAGGTGCTCACCGTCGACGGCGGGATGCTCTACAGCTGACCCCTCGCATCGAACTGACGTTCCATCAACTCCCAACGGAAAGGCACATCATGTCCACCGCCACCTTCGAGGACGTCCGGACCCAGGCCGAGCAGCGCCTGGAGAAGAACCTCAAGATCAAGTCGATGATCATCGACCGCCTGGGCCTGGACGCCGAGGCCGAGGTCGTCTCCGACAACCAGCCGCTGTTCGGCCGCGGCCTGGAGATGGACTCGCTGGACACCCTGGAGATCGTCGTCATGATCAACAACGAGTACGACGTGCTGATCAGCGACGACGACTTCGAGGCCTTCGGCTCCATCAACGCCCTGGTCGACTTCATCGAAGCCCGCGAGGTCTGACCGTGGCCACTGCCGTCGCACCCACCCGGCCGGTCGCCAAGGAGAAGCCGAAGACCTTCGCCTACTCCTCCGACGACATCAAGCGGATGCTGCCGCACCGCTGGCCGATGCTGATGATCGACCGCGCGTACGACGTGGTCCCCGGCGTCTCCGGACGCGGCATCAAGAGCGTCTCGGTGAACGAGCCGTTCTTCGCCGGCCACTACCCCGACCACTCGATCATGCCCGGCGTGATGATCGTCGAGGCGATGGCCCAGCTGGTCGCCGTGGTCTACGTCGCCGAGCTGCTGGAGGCTCCCGCGCCGGCCGAGGGCGACCCGTCGTCGAGCGTCGGCTACCTCGGCTCGATCAGCTCGATGAAGTTCTCCCGGCTGGTCGTCCCCGGCGACCAGCTCACCCTGGAGGCCAAGCTCGGCCAGAAGCTCGGCGGCCTGCGCTCCGTCTCCGTCCGGGCCTCCGTCGGCACCGAACTCGCCGCCGCCGGCTCGCTGATCGTCACCACCGAACGCAAGGGCTGAGCCGTCCCCGGCCACCCCACCGGATCAGACAAGGAGGTGTGGAATGTCCATCACGATCCGCCCGTACCAGGAGGGCGACGCGCATGACATCGCCGAGCTGTACAACCGTCACCGCGACAACCCCAACCCGGTGGCGGGCGGAATCACCGGCGACGAACTCGAACGGGAACTCGCCGAACGCGACACCGCGACGTTCCTGATCGCCGTCGACGAAGGCCGGGTGGTGGGCACCTTCGGGCTGTTCCACAGCACCGGACGCCGCTCCGCCCGGGCCGGCGAGCTCATCGCCGACATGTTCTTCGTCGCCCCGGCCTACCGCAACGGCGTCATCACCGGACGGCTGTTCACCGAAGCCGTCGAATGGATGATGCGCTGCGGCTGCCTGGTGCTCCGCCTGACCGTCAACCCGGCCAACACCGTCGCCTTCAAGCTGTACCGGCGGGTCGGCTGCGTGTCGGTCGGCGAGACCATCCCCGGCGAGGACGGCAACGTCGAGCTGCACAACTACATCCCGCTGATCCTGCGCAGCGTCTTCCACGACCTCGACCCCGAGGCGCTGGCGGCGCTCGGCCAGCTCAGCAGCTTCGGCAACGTCGCCGGCGGCCGCGACGACGAACTCCGTTCCGACGTACGGGTGGTGGACGGAATCCGCACCGTCGCCTACGCTCTGGCCCTCGGCGAGTTCAAGCTCGACGCCACCATCGACGTGGACCGCGGCCTGATGCTGGACGCGGCGCTCACCACCCCCGACGGCGCCACCCGCCCGCTGAAGATCGCCGAACCGCCGTACGAGGTCCGGATCCAGGCGCCGGCCGAACCGCACCGCTTCGGCGACAGCGGCCTCACCGCCGAACTGGACACCGCCGAAGGCACCCTCACTGTGCACGCCGAGGGCCACCACGGACCGGTCTTCGTCTCCACCTGGCCCAGCGCCGAGGCCGACCGCTCGGCCGGCTGGCGCGAAGGCCAGGCCCGCGAGCTGGAGATCCACCCCGTCGAACACGGCGTCCAGGTCCGCGAGACCACCGGCGGCAACCAGGTCACCGGCACCCTCACGCTCCACCGGGGCGTGCTGGAACAGCAGTTCACCTGCACCACCCGGCCCGGCCGGATCTTCCAGACCGTCGGACTCCGCCAGGGCGACTTCGCCCTGACCGGCCCCGACGCCATCACCGTCCAGCACCCGATCGGCACCGGCATCGGCGTCCGCGACACCTCCGAGGTGGTCGCCGCCGCCCGGACCGCGCCGGCCGGATCCACCCTGGCCTGGACCGACGGCGCCACCCGGATCTCCCTCCCGGCCGCCGGACCGGTCCGGCTGATCCACACCACCCTGGTCGAACGCCACCTGGAGCCCGACGCCGACGGCACCGCCCGGCTGCGCACCGAACTCCGCACCGGCGCCGACCACGCCACCACCCCCCGCACCACCGCAGCGGCCGAACCCGCCACCGGCGAACGGAAGGTGACCGTCAAGGCGAACGCCGGCGGAATCACCTCCTGGACCGAGAACGGCACCAAGGTGCTGCGCAGCCCCGCCCCCCGCACCCGCGCCTTCGGCTGCAACCCGCGCTGGAGCGCAGGCGCCTGGGTCACCCTGGAGCACCACCGGCACTCGCTCGCCACCGGCCTCGGCTGGGGCGTCCCGACCGTCCACGAGTGGGAGCAGAAGCACCCGTTCGGCCTGGCCGCCCCGCAGGAGCGGATCAGCTGGGAGGTCACCGCCCCCGAGCAGGCCGCCGAGCCGGTCCGGATCGACGTCCACGCCCCCGGCGCGGACGAGGAGACGGTGCTCTGGCTCACCCCCGACACCCCGGCGGGCACCGCCGTGGTGCTGCACTCCGCCGGCCGGCGCCACGAGCTCGACGCCACCGCCTTCCGGCAGGTCTGGGCGTCCGCCGCGGCCGTCCGGCTCACCAGCGGCCAGTGGCTGCACCTCGCGCCCGCCACCGACGGGCCCGGCGCGCCGGAAATCGTCCTGCGCACCACCTCCTCCGGACTGCTGATCGGCTGCGCGGCGGCCGCCACCGAGGCCGCCTGGCAGCTGTCCGTCCACCCCGCACCCGCGATCTGACACCCCGTGAACACCCTCGAAAGGACCACCGAAGCCATGACCACCACCGTTGCCGTGCGCACCGCGCAGGACGACTACACCACCGTCCGCACCGCCATCGGCGCCTACCCGATCACCGCCCCGCTGGTCCGGATCTCCGGCGGCGACCGCTACGAGTTCCTCGACCTGTTCCTGGCCAAGTCCAGCGAGTACGTCGAGCCGGACTCCGTCCGCGAGGCGCTGGCGCTGAACCAGGACGGCTCGCCGTTCGCGATCCTGCTGCACTTCGAGATCGGCGACGACTCCTGGCTGCTGCCCCGCACCCCGGTCTCGATCGACGCCCTGACCGGCTACCTGGAGGCGCTGGACGCCCCGTCCGACGTCACCGTCGAGGTCGCCCCCGAGGGCTGGGGCGCCACCGCGTTCGAGGGCCCGAAGGCCTGGGCCGCGGCCGCCGCGTTCGTCGAGTTCGACATTTCCGGCCTGACCCTGCACGGCGTCACCGAGGCCAACGTCCCCGGCGAGCCCGCCGCGCTGGCCCACCTGGCCCGCGTCGGCACCACCGGCGAGTACGGCTACCTGCTGCTCTCCAACGCCCCCGAGGCCGGCCACACCGCCGCCGTCGACGCGGTGGCCGCCGAGGGCGGCGCCGAGGTCGGCGCCGAGGGCCTGGCCCGGGTCCAGGCCGAGGCCGGCATGGCGGTCTACGCCGCGGGCTTCGCCGGCCTGCCGGTGCACGAGGCCGACCTGGCCTGGATGGTCGACTGGAACCGGATCGGCGAGTTCCTCGGCTCCGAGGAGCTGGTCAAGCCCACCGCCGAGAACGCGAAGATCACCGCCCTGGCCGCCCCGGCCGGCGCCGCCTTCACGGCCGGCACCCCGGTCACCGCCGGCGGGCAGCAGGTCGGCACCGTCATCTGGCAGGCCCCGTCCGCCAACGCCGACGAGGAACTGATCGTCGCCCTGCTGGACGCCCCGTTCTGGGTCCCCGGCCTGGAGCTCTCCGCCGCCGACACGGACGGCGCCGGCACCCCGGTGCGCACCGTCACCCAGCCCCGCGTCATCGCCGCCTCGCTGACCACCCGGATCCACTGATGACCAAGACCACCGAACGCATCGCCCTCACCGGCCTGGGCCTGATCACCGGCGCCGGCGACGACGTCGAGAAGAGCTGGACGTCCATCTCCCAGGGCGTCTCCGGCATCCGCACCAACACCCTGTTCGACACCACCCAGCTGCTCACCGACTGGGCCGGCATGGTCACCGCCGAGCAGCCGGACGACCTGGACCGCTGCTACGCGCTGGCGGCCACCGCGATCCGCGAGGCCCTGCGCAACTCGGGCCTCGACCTGGACACCGTGGACCGCGACCGGGTCGCCGTCGTGGTCGGCTCCAGCCTCGGCGCGATGCCCACCCTGGAGAACGTGCACCGCGGCCTGGTGAAGGACGGCGTGCTGGACGCCGTCCAGGCCGCCGGCTCCCAACTCCCGTGCGTGGGCGACTTCATCGCCGCCGAGTTCGACCTGCGCGGCCCCCGCGTGGTGCTCTCCAACGCCTGCGCGGCCAGCGCCGTCGCCCTCGGCTACGCCGCCGAACTGCTCTGGAAGGGCGAGGTCGACTACGTCATCTGCGGCGGCGTCGACCCGCTGGCCCAGCTCTCCGCGTACGGGTTCTCCGCCCTCGGCGCGCTCGACCCCGAGCCGTGCGCGCCGATGTCCGCCTCCACCGGGCTCACCCTCGGCGAGGGCGCGGGCTTCATGGTCCTGGAGTCCGCCGAGCGGGCCGCCGAACGCGGCGCCGCCCCGCTCGCCGAACTCGGCGGCTACGGCCTCTCCTGCGACGGCTACCACCAGACCGCCCCCGACCCGAGCGGCAAGGGCGCGGCCGCCGCGATGGCCCAGGCCCTGCAGACCGCCGGCCTCGCCCCCGAGGACGTCGACTACGTCAACCTGCACGGCACCGGCACCCCCGCCAACGACGTGTCCGAGCCCAAGGCCGTGAAGCTGCTGTTCGGCGCCGAGGTGCCGCCCGCCAGCTCCACCAAGTCGATGCTCGGCCACACCCTGGGCGCGGCCGGCGCGGTCGAGGCGATCGTCTCCACCATGGCGATCGATCGGGGCATCATCCCGCCGACGCTCAGCACCCGCGGCGTCGACTCCCCGTTCGGACTGGACATCGTCCCGAACGCCGGGCGCCCCGCGCCGCTGGAAGTGGTCGCCTCCAACTCCTTCGCGTTCGGCGGCAACAACGCCACCGTCGTCCTCAACAAGCCCGGCCGGCCCGCCCGTTCGGCCCGGCGTACGCAGCCCGTGCACCACGTGGTGGTCACCGGCGTGGCCGGCCTGGCCGGCTCGTCCGCCTCCACCGCCGAACTGACCGCCGCGCTCGCCGCCGGCCGGGTCGGCTTCGACACCCTGGAGCAGGTCGCCGGCATCGGCGAGCGCCCGATCGGCCGGATCGACGTCAAGGCCGTCGCCAAGCGCCTCAACCCCAGCAAGGCCCGCCGGATGGACCCGCTGGGCGTGCTCGCCGCCGGCGCCGTCGGCGACCTGTACGAGCGGCACGGCAAGCCGTCCCGCGCCGAGGCCGAGGGCACCGGCATCGTCTTCGCCACCGGCTACGGCCCGGTCACCTCGGTGCTGGACTTCCACCACGGCGTCCTCACCAAGGGCATCACCGGCGCCAACCCGGCGACCTTCGCCAACACGGTCGTCAACGCCGCCGCCGGACACGTCGGCATGCTGCACCGCTACCGCGGCTACACCGCCACCATCGCCAACGGCGGCACCTCCTCCGTCCTCGCGCTCCAGCTGGCCGCCCGGGTCATCGCCCGCGGCATGGCCGACCGGATCATGGTCGTGGTCGCCGACGAGTTCCCCGAGCAGGCCCTGGCCACCCAGGCCCGGCTGCCCGGATACGCCAAGACCCCGCACGTGGTCCCCGGCGGCGGCACCGGCACCGTGCTCTCCGAGGGCGCGGCCGCCATCCTGCTGGAGTCCGAGGCCTCCGCCGCCGCCCGCGGCGCGAGCGTCCTGGCGGACGTGCGCGGCTTCGGCGCCTCCGGCGAACCGGCCGGCATCGGACGGATCGGCCGCGACGGCGAGGCCTGGGCCCGCGCCCTGCGCTCCGCCCTCGCCGAGGCCGACTCCACGCCCGAGCAGATCGACACGGTCGTCTCCGCCGCCTCCGGCTACCGCCTGGTGGACGTCGCCCAGTCCCGCGCCCTGGCGCTGGCGGGCCTCGCCGACCGCCCCGCGGTCACCCCCAAGGCCCTGCTCGGCGAGACCTACGGCTCGGCCGGCGCCCTCGGCCTGGTCGCCGCCCTCGCCGGCGACGCCCCCGCCGGACGCCTGCTGCTCTCCAGCTTCGCCTACGGCGGCTCCTACGCTGCCGCGGTGTTCGACGCGAGGCCGTGATGGGCGCCGTGCGAAGCGCCCTGCGGGCCGCCGGGGACTGGCTGGAGGAGCAGCGCCCGGAGACCGACCTGGTGATGCTCGGCTGGGCCGGCCGGATGGGCCCGGTCCTGGCCGGGGCGGGCCCGGTCGGCACGGACCCGGCGACGGTCGAGCGGGCCGGACGGGCCGGACGGGCCGGGGACTGGCTGGAGGAGCAGCGCCCGGAGACCGACCTGGTCGGCGGGGGCACGACGGCGCTCGCGCCGTCCCGGACGCCGGAGGCGCTGCCCGGCGGGGCACCGCACTCCGGCCGGGTGCCGGGCGGCGGCCCGGCACCCACCCAGACCCCCCGCCGGCCCGCCCGGGCGACCACGGACCTCCGGACGCCCGCCCGCCCCGGGCCGCTCACCACCGGTGCGCAGCACGGCAGTTCGGACGAGGAGGCAGCCATCGACTGCCTCGTCACCCGGCACCCGCACCTGCCGCGCGACCGGATGGGCCACCGGCTCAACGACGCCGGCCGGTGGCTGATCACCGAGGCCGTGGCGAGCCTGTACGGGGTGCGGTTGAGCCCCCGCGAGCTCGCCCGCGACGAACACCGGCGGTGGAGCGTCCCGGCGCTCGGCCTCACCGCCTCGGTCGCGCACTGCGACGCGTACTCGACGGTGGCGCTGGTCTCCGGCCAGACCGTCGGCGTGGACCTCCAGGACCACCGGGACCGCCCGTACGCGATGCAGTGGCTGGGCGCGCTGCTCGGCCGCCCCGACGGCGAACCCGCCACCATGCGGGACTTCGCCGAGTGCGAGGCCCTCATCAAGGCCTCCCACCTGCGCAAGGAGACCTTCGCGGGCGTCCGGCTCCCCGACTGGCGGGCCGGCTGGCGCCCCACCAACACCGGCCACCTGGTCCGCTCCACCGACCTCGGCCAAGGCCTCCACCTGGCCCTCGCCACCGACGCCCCCGCCACCGTCCGCTGGTGGTGGCAGCCCGCCCCCAGCACCCCCGCCACCCGCACCGAAGCCCTCACCCTGGAGCCCACCGCATGACCGCCACCGCCGCCGCGGCCCACCCGCAGCCGGGGCAGGGCCGGCCGGCCGAGCCCGGCGAAGCGACCGCCGGTACCGCCGCCGCGGCCCGCACCTGTACGCGGTGGGACTGCTCGGCCGAACCCGTCGGCCCGCAGGCGGACTCCGGTTCGGCCCCGATGCCACCGGCCGGACCCGGCCGCGCGCAGCGCCAGGTCGTGGCGCGCACCTGCGCGCAGTGGGACTGCCTGCCCGAACCCGCCGCCCCGACCGAGGACTCCGTCGCCCCGGCCCTGGAGCTCGTCGCATGACCGCCACCGCGACCGACGCCCGCCCGGAGCCGACGCCCGCCCCCGCCCCCGCCCCGACGTCCGAACTCGCCGCCCCGACCGAGGACTTCGCCGCCCCGACCTTGGAGCTCGCCGCATGACCGCCACCGCCGTTGCCACGCCCGCCCGGGCCTACTCCCGGCGGATCTCCCAGATCGAGCGCGGCTACCTGAACGCCAACGCCACCGGCACCCCGCAGCTGATCCAGATGGTGATCGAGGGCGAGGGCCGCATCGACCCGGAGCAACTCGCGGACGCGGTACGGCAGTCGACCGCCGCCAACCCGGGGCTCGCGGTCCGCCGCAAAGGCCCCAACTGGCGGGCCGAGGACGCGCTGCCGCCGATCACCGAGCTGCCCGCCGACGCCGGGTTCGAGCACCCGTTCTTCCACCGGGACCTGGACGTGGTGGCCGGGCCGGTCTGCGAGGTGGGCCTCGCCAACGGGCCGGTGATCAGCCGGCTGGTGGTGCGGGCCAGCCACATCGTCACCGACGGTCGCGGCCTGCGGTACTGGATCGAGGACCTGTTCCGCGCGCTGCGCGGCGAGGCCCTGATCGGCGCCGACTCCACCGTCGACGACACGCACTTCCGCGCCGCCGCCGCCCCCGTCCCGGCCGCCCCCGTCCCGGCCCGGGTGGAAGGCGAACCCGCGATCCTCGGGCAGGGCCCCGCCGACGGGACGGCGCTCTGGCTGCGACGCTCGATCGCCGCGACGCCGTCCGCCGTCACCGCCCGGATCGGCGCGGCCGTCTCCCGGCTGCTGACCGCCGACGCCGGCCGCCTGATCATCCCGGTGGACCTCCGCCGCCACGACCGCGAGGTGCGCTCCACCGCCAACCTGACGTCCCAGCTGGTCCTCGACCTGCACCGCGAGGACCGCTGGAACCGGCTGCACAGCCAGCTGCTCGCCGCCATGCTCCGCAAGCGCGAAGTCGCCGCCCTGGAACGGGACTTCCTGCGCAACAACCCGTTCGCGAACTCGCTGCGGGAAGCCCAGGAGCTGGACGGCACCCGCTTCCCCTGCACCGCGATCCTCACCGATCACGGCCGGATCGACACCGAGCTGTACCGCACCGCGCAGTTCCGCCCCACCGAGTACTGCACCCTGCCGATGCTCGTCCCGTACGCCGAGATGTTCCTGAGCACCTGCCAGATCGACGGCCGCACCGAACTCACGCTGTCCTGCCGCAACCGGCCCGACGCCCGCCCGGCCGCCGAGGCCGTCCTGGACGAGGTCGAACGCGCCCTGCTCGCCGCCGAGTGACCCGGACACCCCTCCTCCCGCTGATGAAGGACCCGCGAAGATGCCCACCAAGCAGCCCGCCCGCACCACGGTGAACGCGGCCAAGGGCAAGGCCCGCCGCAATCCGGGCCCGGCGCGCAAGCCCGCCGCGAAGCCCACCGCCGCCAAGCCCGCCGCCGCCAAGCCCACTGCCACCAAGCCCACTGCCACCGCCAAGCCCGCCACCGCCGCGAAGAAGAAGCCCGCCGCCCCGAAGACCACCGAGCCCGCAGCCGTGGTCGACCAGGCGGTCGCCGTCGCCGTCGCCGAGCCGGAGGCCCCCGAAGCTCCCGGAACGCCCGCGGTCGACGCGAAGGCCGACACGAAGGCCGACGCCCCGGCCGGGCAGTCCGGCCAGGACGGCGGAGGCCCGTCCAAGTCCGCGCTGATCACCATGGCCGTCGCCATCGGCGGCGGGTTCATCGCGATGCTGGACACCACCATCGTCAACGTCTCCATGCAGGAGACCACCGCCCGCTTCGGCGGCATCAACCAGGTGCAGTGGGTGGTGACGGCCTACCTGCTGGCGCTCGCGGCGACCATGCCCGCGACCGGCTGGCTGTCCACCCGGTTCGGCACCAAGCGGGTGTTCGTCGCGGCGACCACCCTGTTCGCGCTGGGTTCGCTGGGCTGTGCCGCCGCCCAGTCGCTGGACCAGCTGATCGCGTTCCGCGGCGTGTCCGGCGCGGCCGCCGGCGTCCTGATCCCGGCGTCGACGATCCTGCTGACCCGCGGCGTGCCGCGCGAGCACCTGGGCCGGGTGCAGGGCCTGAACGGCTCGGTGATGCTGATCAGTCCGCTGCTCGGCCCGACCATCGGCGGTCTGCTGGTCGCCCTGGGCGGCTGGTCGGCGGTGTACGTGGTGAACATCCCGCTCTGCGCGGTGCTGCTGTTCGCCGCCGTGCGCTGGGTCCGCAAGGACGCCCCGCCGGCCGGCAGCGCGAAGCCGCTGGACCTGCTGGGCCTGGTTTCCTCGGCGACCGCCACCGTCTCGCTGGTGCTGGCCATCCACGAGTACGCCGAGCAGGGTGCGAAGGCGAGCGTCTCGCTGCTGCTGCCGCTGGGTCTGGCCGTGGTCGGTGCGGCGGTGTTCGTGGTGCGCGAGCTGAAGGCGAAGTTCCCGCTGCTGGACCTGCGGCTGTTCCGCATCCCGGTGTACGCGACGGCCGTGGTGAACATCTTCTGCCTGGGCTTCGTCCTGTACTCGCCGATGATGCTGATCCCGCTGTACTTCGAGGACGCCCGCGGCGAGTCCGCGGTGACCACCGGTCTGCTGATGTCCACCGGCGGCCTGGGCGTGGTGACCGCGGCGTGGCTGTCCCGGGTGCTGCTGCGGAAGATCGGCGGCGGTGCGACGGTGCTGATCGGCATCAGCCTGACGATCGTCGCGACCATCCCGATGACCGGCCTGACCGGCACCACCGCGTACCCGCTGATCTGCGGCAGCCTGGTGATCCGCGGCCTGGGCACGGGCCTGACCATCGTCCCGACGATGACCCGGGCGTTCCAGTCGATCCGTCAGGAGTCCATCCCGGACGCCTCCGCGCAGCTCAACCTGACCCAGCGGATCGGCGGCGCGCTGGCCATCGCGGTGGTCACCGTGGTGCTGACGGACTCGGCCCGCAGCCACCACGGCATGGTGCCGGCCGCGTTCGCGCACTCCTTCGGCTGGCTGCTCTGGGTCTACGGGGCGACGCTGCTGCCCGCGGTGGCGCTCCTCCTCGCGGACCGGATGGAGAAGCGCCAACTGGCGGCGCAGCAGGCCTGATCGGCCATCGGCACGACGCCCGCGGTCAGCGCGTGGCGGGGAGCCAGCCGTCCTGGACGGCGTGCACCCCGGCCTCGAACCGGCTGCGGGCGTCCAGGCGTTCCATCAGGTTGGCGGCGAACCGGCGGGCGGTGCGCGGGGAGACGCCCATGCGCTTGGCGATGGCCTCGTCGGTGTGGCCCTGGGCGAGCATCTTCAGCACGGCGAGCTCGTGCGGGGCCATTTCGTCGGTGTCGCAGCACCGGGGCGCGTCGCCGACCGGGATCGCGCTCGCCCACACGCCCTCGAACAGCGCGCACAGCGCGGCCACCGTGCCGGCGCCGCGCAGCACCACCGCGCCGGCCCGGGCGTCCTCGGTGTCGATCGGGAGGACGGCCTGCTGCCGGTCGAAGATGATCATGCGGATGGGGAGTTCGGGCACCGTGCGGACCTGGCCGCCCCGCAGGTTCAGCCAGGTCACGTGGTCCAGGGTCGGCCGGTGGTTGCGGACGCTGTCCAGGTAGACGGTGCGCATCTGGACGCCGCGTTCCAGCAACGCCGTGTTCGGCTGCCGGCTGGCCCGCAGGTCCTCCTCGGTGTGGGCGCCGCCGGGGGCGAAGGTCGCCACCTCGTGGCGCACCGACCCGGCCAGTTCGGCCAGCCGCTCGCGGATCATCTCCGGCCCGTTCAGCTGCTCGGACGCCGCGTCGGTGGCGGTCGGCCGGAACGCCGAGCACTCCGCGATCAGTTGGGCCGCCGCGGCCCGCGACGCCTCCACCCGCAACTGCTGGGCGGCCAGCTCGGCCTGCTGACGGGCCAACAGCACTTCCATCGCGGTCTCCGGCCCCACTGCCCGGAACCCGATGCCCTCCCGGCCGGACGGCTGGATCAGGGCCAGTTCGCTCAATCGGTCCAGGCCGGTGCGTACTCTCTCCTCGGTGAGGCCCAGGGCCGCCGCGAGGGCGCCGACACCGGCCCGCGGATCGGCCAGCATCCGGCGGTATATGGACTCGGCCTCCGCATCGAGCCCCAGAACATCCAGCATGGATCGGTCCCCGTTTCGATCAGCGCCAGTAAGAACTACATCTTTTCCTGAGCTTACTGACACACGGCAACCACACCCTGACCCGAACATTCCGGAAACATGTCCGAACAACGGCGTTGCGGACACAACCGGGGAAACCTTCTCCGAATCCGCTCAGAGCGCTGCGGCGACCACCGGCCGACCGACCGTCAGAACCGTTGCGGACCCGGCCGCGTCGGGCGGATCGGGCAGCAGTCGCGAGCAGTCCCGCACCAGGCTGTGGAACGAGAACAGTGCCGAGCCCTCCTGCCGGATCAGGTTGTTCTCGAACAGCGCGTCGAGGCAGCACTCCACCTCGTCCGCGCTCAACCCGGTCACCGCCGCCGCCCGGTCCACGTCGAACGCGTCGACCGGCTGACGGCTCATCAGGCAGCTGAACCGCTGCTGCACCCGGTCCAGGTACTGGTAGGACGCGCGCAGCAGCGCCATCAGGTCGCGGTCCGAGGTGCGCAGGCAGCGCGCCCGCCGCGCCGGGTCGGCCAGCCGCTCCACCAGGTCCGCGACCGACCACGCCGGACGGTCGCGCAGCCGGGTCGCGGCGATCCGCACCGCCAGCGGCAGGTAGCCGCACAGCGCCGCCGCCTCCGCCGCCCGGACCGGCTCCCGCGCCACCCGGCGCTCCCCGGCCACCCGGGCGAGCAGCTCCACCGCGTCACCCGGCGGCAGCACGTCCAACGGCAGCGCCACCGATCCGTCCAGCGCGCTCAGCTTCCGGCGGCTGGTCACCAGCACCAGGGTCTCGCCGGCGCCCGGCAGCAGCGGGCGCACCTGCGCACTGGTGGACGCGTCGTCCAGCACCAGCAGGCAGCGCCGGCCCGCCAGCCGGGAGCGCCACAGCGCGGACCGCTCCTCCAGCGACGCGGGAATCCGCTCCGGCGGCATCCCGTCCGCGTGCAGCAGCGCGGCCAGCGCCTGGGCCGGCGGCACCGGCGGCCGGGTCTCGTCGAAGCCGTCCAGCGCGGCGAAGAACTGGCCGTCCGGGAAGTCGGCGGTCACCCGGTGCGCGAGGCGCACCGCCAGGGTGGTCTTGCCGACGCCGCCCATGCCGTCGATGGCCAGCATCAGCGGCGCGCCCGCCGCCCGCCGGGCCACCGCCTCCTGGAGCAGCGCCAGTTCACCGGTGCGGCCGACGAAGTCCGCGAGGTCGTGCGGCAGGCAGTTCGGCCGCTGTCCGGGCGCCGGGTCCGTCCCGGCGGACGGCCGCGCCGCCGGTTCGGCGACCGGCCCGGGCGCGTCGTGCACGCCGGGCGCGTCGGCGAGGATCTCCGCCTGCAGGGCCCGCAGTTGGGGGCTCGGCTCCAGGCCGAGTTCGTCCGCCAGGAAGCGGCGGCCCTCGTCGTACACCGCCAGCGCGTGCGCCTGCCGTCCGCTGCGGCACAGCGCCGTCATCAGGCTCCGCCGCAGCGAGTCGCGCAGCGGGTACTCCGCCAGCAGCGCCGTCAACTCGCCCACCAGCGAAGAGGTCTCACCGACCTTCAGGCGCAACGCCATCAGGTCCTCGATCGCGGTCAGCCGCTGCTCGTTCAGCTTGACCGCCGCACTGGTCACCGCCGGGCAGTGGATGCCCGCGAAGGCCTCGCCGCGCCACAGGTCGACCGCGGACTGCAGCAGCCGGATCGCCTCCGGGAACCGCCCGTCGCGTTCGGCGGCCCGGGCCTCCCGCACCTGGCGGGTGAAGCGGTGCGAGTCCACCGCGTCCTCGGGCGCCACCAGCCGGTACCCGACGTCCACCGTCACCAGCCGGTGCTCGCCGGCGGCCAGCACCCGTCTCAGGTCGCGGATCGCGTTGTGCACCTGCGGTCTGGCCGACGGCGGCGGGTCCTCCCACAGCTCGTCCACCAGGAAGTCCATCGGCACCACCCGGCCGGCGTTCAGGAGCAGCAGCGCCAGGAGTCTCTGCTGCCGCATGCCTCGGACGTCCACCAGGACGCCGCCCTGGCGCGTCTCAAGCGCGCCCAGGACCAGGAATTCCATCGTCTTCACCCCCGTGAGTGCGATCGGTCGGATGTGCTCGTCGGTGTGCTCGGTGGTGCTCAGCCGCCCCAGGTGACGTCGCCGTTCGGGCCGACGACCGCGGTCGGGCCGTCCGTCGGGGTCAGCGGCGCGAGGCCGGTGTTGCTGCCGACCTGGCCCCAGGTGACGTCGCCGGCGACATTCCCGGAGTATTCCACCGACGTCGCAGAAATGGCCACGGCGGCAATTGCGGCGACCGAGAAAGCGACCAGCTTGGAGACACGGGTGACCAGCACGGGAATTCTCCTCGGAAAGTGTGGTGAGTTTCTCCGGGTAATTTCTCCGGAGTTTTTGTCGGCGGCTGCTCCCGCCGACACCACTACTCTGCTGCACCCGTGCCCCGGAGGGAACAGGAGTCGACTGGACGGAACATGCACTGTCCTAAGCCGTCCACGCCCACCGCTACTCGAAGCCCCACCAGGGCCCCGGAACGAGGGCCGCACCCACCGACAGCACGGCGAAACCGGCCAGCTCGGGCTCCCCTTCGACGGCCCGCCGCACCAGCGCGCCGGTCCGGCGCTCGGCCTCCAGCAGGGACGGCGCCAGCGTGAACACACCCACCGTGACCTCGGCGGACACGGTGCGGTGCACGCTCACGTGCTCCAGTGCGTCCAGGTCCTCGGCATGGGAACGGATTAATTCCGCCAAGTCGGGAGGAGTGCCTCGACCGACCGGCGCGCGAAGTCGTGCGTGAACCAGATGCATACTCCCATCTTCGGCTCCGCCACTAGGTGCCCGAACGACATCGCCCTGGTCGATTTATGACATGGCATAAACCGACCAGGCGGGGTATCCGGCGATATCGGGCGGAAACGGCGGCAGGGCCCCGGGAGCGATCTTCCGCTCCCGGGGCCCTGCCCGGTGTCACGTGTCCACAGGCCTGTGGACAGCCGCTACGGCTCGGACGTCAGCGGCCCTGGAGCGCCTTGACGTTGTCGCCGAAGGTCCAGCCCTTCGAGCCGTCCCAGTTGATCGACCAGTCCATCAGGCCCTTCAGCTGCCCGTTGAAGGCGCTCCACGACTGGCTGACCAGGCCGGGAGCCATGTAGCCGCCACCCGCGCCCGGCTGGGCCGGCAGGCCGGGGACCTGCTTGTCGTACGGGACCTTGATGGTGGTGCCCTGGATGTTCAGGCCGTTGTTCAGGCAGGTGGTCTGCGCGGTGAAGCCCTGGACGGTACCGGCCGAGTACGAGTCGCCGGAGCAGCCGTACATGGAGCCGTTGTAGTACTGCATGTTCAGCCACCACAGCCGGCCGTTGTCCACGTACTTCTTGATGATCGGCAGGTACGAGCCCCAGATCGAGCCGTAGGTGACGCTGCCGCCGGTGACGTACGCGGTCTCCGGGGCCATGGTCAGGCCGAAACCGGCCGGCATCTGGGAGAGCACGCCGTCGATGATGCGGATCAGGTTGGACTGCGAGGGGGACAGCGTGCCGATGCTGCCGCTGCCGGACAGGCCGGTCTCGATGTCGATGTCGATGCCGTCGAAGTTGTACTTCTTCAGGATCGGCACCACGGTCGCCACGAACCGGTCCGCGACGGCGCTGGAGCTCAGGTCGATGCCCGCGGCCGCGCCGCCGATCGACATCAGGATGGTTGCGCCGGCCGCCTTGGCCTGGCACATCTCGGCCGGCGTGGAGACCTTCACGCCGCTGTCCATGCCGTCCTGCCACAGCACGGTGCCGTCCGAGAGGATCACCGGGAACGCGGCGTTGATGACGTTGTAGCCGTGCTGCGCCATCCGGCTGTCCGTGATCGGCGTCCACCCCATCCCGGGATGCACGCCGTTGGACGCGCCGTCCCAGTTCTCCCAGTACCCCTGCAGCACCTTCCCGGCCGGCTTCGGCTTGGTCGGGCAGGTGGCGTCACCCGAACTCGGGCTGGACGACGGGCTGCCGGACGGGCTCGACGACGGGCTGGACGAAGGGCTGCTCGAAGGGCTGCTGGACGGGCTCGACGACGGGCTGCTCGACGGGCTGCTCGACGGGCTCCCGCTCGGGCTTCCGCTCGGCGACGGGCTGCTGCCGCCGGGGCCGGTCAGCGAGATGTCGTCCGCGTAGTACGCGGGCTGCCCGTACCAGCCGTGCACGAAGACCGTCACCGAGGTGGTGCTCGCGCCGGTGGTGAAACCGACGCTGAGCTGCCCGTACGAGGCGTTGTTGGCGGTCCAGGTGGTCGGCGAGGTGGTCAGGCCGTTGCCGGTGGCGCCCAGGTACACGTAGCTGCCCTGGACGAACGCGCTCAGGGTGTACTGCGAGTTGGGCTGCACGCTGATGGTCTGGCTGCACTGGGCGGTGTCCTGGCCGCCGGGGGTGGCCTGGAGCGCGGAGCTGCCGGAGTGGACGGGGCTGCCGACGACCGCGGCGCCGGAACACGTCCAGCCGGAAAGCCCGTTCTCGAAGCCGGAGTTGGCCACCAGGTTGGTGGTGTCGGCGGCGGCCGTGACCGAGCCGGCCACCGCGAGGCCGGCGCCGACCACGGCGGCGGCGCACACCCCGGCGAGGGAACGCTTGAGAACGGTCGGCCCGGGTTCGGGCCGCATCACCTGCACTGCGCGTTCCACGCCCGCCCCTTGCGGGCGTGACGTGCGCGAGCTCCGACGGAACATCTGGTGCTCCCTTCCCGCCGAGCATGCGCGTGGGGGCGTGACGCCCGGCTCTGGGTGAGGTGGGTACATGTGGGGCTGTGCCGACCGGATCGTAAAAGCGCTGGCAGAGCTCGTCAATAGGTCTGGACCAAAGGCAAGGGTGGTCTGGACCATCGGCGAGGGAGGGCCGGTCGGCGAGCGCGAGCGGCCCCGAATTCCCCTGCCCCGTAAGCAGGGTGGACACTGGCCGGGTGCGCCCTTCCGGCGTCGCGCACCCGGCACCATCCGGAAGAGAGGGCCTGGACGTGGACTGCCGAAACCCTGCCGGACTGCTGGCCGAGGCCTGCGCCGCCGCCGGTCGCCCGAGCGTCGGCGCGGAGCTGATCCGGGCCGGCGAGAACACCCTGTGGCGACTGCCCGGCAAGGTCGTCGTCCGGATCGCCCGCACCGGCCAGACCGCCGTCGCCGCCCGCGAGTTGACGGTCGCCCGATGGCTGCGCGGCCACCGCGTCCCGGCCGTCCGCCCGCTCGACCGGCCGGCCGGCCCGATCGTGGTCCGCGGCCGCCCCGTCACCTTCTGGCACGAACTCCCCCCGCACCGGCACGCCACCGCCCCCGAACTGGCCACCGCCCTCCGCCGGCTCCACCGACTGCCCCCGCCCGACACCGACCTGGGCACCCTCGACCCGTTCGTCCGCCTCGCCACCCGGATCGACGCCGCCGCCGCCCTCGACGCCCCGGAACGCGACTGGCTGCACGGCCGACTCGCCGACCTGCGCACCGCCTGGGCCGAACTCAACCCCGCCGCCCGGCCGACGACCGTCGTGCACGGCGACGCCTGGGGCGGCAACCTCGCGGTCACCGCCACCGCCGCCCACCTGCTCGACTTCGAACGCACCGCCCTCGGCCCACCCGCCTGGGACCTGACCTCCACCGCCGTCGCCCACGACTCCTTCGGCAGCCTCGCCGCCCCCGGCTACGCGGCCTTCTGCACCGCGTACGGCGCCGACGTCACCGAGTGGCCCGGCTACCCCGTGTTCCGTGCCGTCCGCGAACTCCGGCTCACCTGCTACGCCCTGCAGCAGGCCACCGCCGACCCCCGGCACCGCGCCCAGGCCCGCCACCGCCTCGCCTGCCTGCGCGGCGAGCACGGCCCCCGGCCCTGGCAGTGGACCGCCGTCGACTGACGGTCAGTCCACGCAGGGCACCCCGCCCAGCCGCACCGGCGCCGAGGACTGCGGAGCACTGCTCACGGCGGGCGAGGACGACGGCCCCGTCCCGTCCAGGATCTGCCGCGCCGCATCCGGCACCGCCCGCAGCCTGTTCCCCTCGTACGTGGTCGGCAGCGTCGAAGCGGTGCCGCGCCCGCTCGCCAACGCCGGTACCTGCCGGGCGAAGTCGGCCGGACTCCACCCCTGATCCGTCACCAGCTCGTCCGCCAACGCGTCGTACAGCGCCTTGAGCTTCGCCGGATCCGCCAGCGCCCCGCCGTCGCGCAGCTTCGCCACCACCCCGGCCAGGAACGCCTGCGCCCGCACCGTCCGCCCCAGGTCCGAGCCGTCGCCGACGCCGTGCCGCTGCCGGACGAACGCCAACGCCTGCGCCGGGTTCAACTCCTGCCGGCCGGCGGGCAGATCGATGCCGCTCCAGCTGTCCTCCACGGCGTGGTTCAGACAGACCGGCACCCCGCCGAGCGCCTGCGCCGCCCGGTAGAAGCCGATCATCGAGAGCTCCATGTAGTGGTCGACCCGCACCCCCGTGAGGTGCTCCACGGCCCGGTACAGCGCGCCCCGACCGGCCTCCCGGGCGCGCCGGTTCAGCTCCTCCGCGGACAGGCCCTGGCCGCTCAGCCGCTTCCGTTCGGCCGCCACCGCCGTCGAGAACACCGAGTTGAGCGGCACCTTCTGGTTCTGCAGGTCCGTTGCCAGCAGGTCGCGCGGCAACGACAACTGCCGCACCTCCCCGCCCCCCGCCGGGATACGCACCAGCATCACCGTGTCGGCGGTGTCCCGGTCCGGCAGCCCGGCGTGCAGATCGCCGTGCACCAGCTCCGCGGGCGCCGGCCGGCCCTGCCCGTCCACGGTGGAGTCCAGCCCCACCAGCAGGATCGTCACGTCGCTCGTCAGCGGCGGCGGGGGCGGGGGCGGCGAATCGGCCACCAGCAGCGCGTCCGTCCGCTGCCCCGGAATCCCGTGCGGCACCGACAACGCCCCCGCCGTGACCACCGCGACCGCCGTCAGCGCACTCGCCAGCAGCGCCACCCGCCGCCGGGCCCGCTTGCGCCGCCGCCCGACCTCCAGCCCGCCGTCCACCAGCCGCGCCGTCACCTCCGGCCCCGGACCACCGCCCGACTGCCCGAAGGCCTCCCCCAACCGCACCTCGAACTCCTCTTCCCCGCCCGTCACTTCGGCTCTCCCTCGCCCCAGGTCCCCGCTCACCGCGCCACCAGCTCCGCCAGCTCCGCGCCCAACAACGCCCGCAATTTCGCCAACGCCCGCGAACAGCGGGTGCGCACCGCGGCCGAACTGTCCTTCACCATCGCCGCGGTCTCCTCCACGCTGCGGTCCTCCCAGTACCGCAGCACCACCACCGCCCGGTCCCGCGGCGGCAGCTGGCTCAACGCGTCGACCAGCGCCAACCGCAGGTCCGAGTCCGGCTCCCGCGTCACCACCTCCGGCAACGCCTCGCTCGGCCGCTCACTGCTGCTGCGCCGCCGCTGATGCGTCAGATACGCCCGCACCAGCACGGTCTGCGCGTACCCGGCCGGATTGTCGATCCGCCCCGCCCAGCTCGGCCGGTGCAGCCGGTGCCACTGGACGTACATCTGCCCGAGGGTCTCCTGCACCAGGTCCTCGGACAGATGGGCGTCCCCGCCGGTGAGGAAGTACGCCGAGCGGTAGAGCTGCCCGGACCGGGCCGCCGCGAACGCGACGAACTCCTCCTCCAGGGCCGCCCGCCGTCGAGCTGTGGCCACGTTTCCTCTCCCCTCGCCGAATCCGCCCTATGACGATCCGGCCCGGCCACGATGTTTCATCCCCGGCCGGAAGAATTTTCCCGACCGCCGGTCCTGTCCGGTAGCGGCCACCCCGGAGGCCCCGCCCGCTGGAAGGATGGAACAGCCCCACCGTTCGTCCCCCGCACAGGAGTTCGCCATGACCCCCGATCACGATCCACTCACCGGCAGACTCGTCCGGCTCAGAGAACTCCGCGACAGCGACCTCCCCCGGCTCACCGCCTGGTGGCGCGAACCCGGCCTCGCCATCCAGCAGCTCACCGGCCCCGTCCACCCCCAGCCCGACGGCCGCCTCGCCGACATGTTCCGCTCCTGGAGCCAGAACAACGGCACCGACCTCGGCCTCTCCGTCGAAACCCTCGACACCGAGGACCTGGCCGGCCACGTCACCCTCTACGGCGCCACCCCCAAGGACCGCTGCGCCACCCTCGCCATCATCATCGGCCCGCCCCACCAGGACCGCGGCCTCGGCACCGACGTCCTGCGCACCACCATCCGCTACGGCTTCGAAGAGCTCGGCCTCCACCGCATAGAACTCACCGTCAACAGCTACAACACCCGCGCCCTCGCCGCCTACCGCCGCGCCGGCTTCACCGAGGAGGGCCGCCGCCGCGAAGCGGTCTTCCGGGCAGGCAGCCGGCACGACCAGGTCCAGATGGGCGTCCTCAGCACCGAATGGCGCGACCAGCTGTAAGGGAGCGCACGAGGAGGGGCGCGAGGAGGTACCCCCACGCGCCCCTGATCGCTCAGCCCTGGAACGCCCCGACCCCCTGCGGCGTCCCCAGCCCCGTCGGCCCGTCGTACCCCTTCTCCGCCGTGCACAGGTACGCCGGCCGGCACGTGGCCGTCGCGCCGGTGACCACGTCGTTGAGCGCCGCCGGGTGCGCGTACGGGAAGCTCGCCGGCCGGCTCCCCGCCGTCGGCGCGCCGGCCAGCGCGTACGTCGCGGCGATGATCGGCGCGGCCGCCGACGTCCCGCCGTAGGTGTACCAGCCGGAGCCGCCGTAGGTCTGGTAGACGGCGACGCCGGTCTGCGGGTCGGCGACCGCGGCGACGTCGGCGACGGTGCGGCGGGTGCAGCCGGTGTCGGTCTGCCAGGTGGGCTTGGGGAGCCTGGTGGAGCACCCGCTGCCGGCGCCCTCCGTGGCACTGGTGGACCAGACGCTCTCGGCCCAGCCCCGCGCCGAGGTGTCCCGCCGGAGGGACGTCCCGCCGACGGCGGTGACGTGCGGCGAGGAGGCCGGGAAGATCACGCCGTAGCCGCCGTCGCCGGAGGCCACGGCGATGGCCACGCCCGGGTGGTCGAAGTAACGGCTGTCGTACGTGGCCGAGTTGACGCTCTCCGACGCGCCCCAGCTGATCGAGACGTACTTCGCGCCGAGCGAGACCGCGGTGTTCACGGCCGTCCCGAGGTCGGAGACGCTCGCGCTGTCGGCCTCGACGAGGAGGATGCGGGCGCGCGGGGCGATCGCGGACACCATGGCGAGGTCGAGCGCCGTCTCGCCGGCCCACGCGCTGTCCGCGCGCGGGATGCGGGTGCCGCCGCGCTGGTCGGTCTTGTGGAAGCAGCCGGCGGCGGTGGTGCAGGCCGGCAGGCCGTAGTGGCTGCGGTAGACGCCGAGGTCGGCCTCGGCGTTGGGGTCGTCGTAGGCGTCGACGATGGCGACGGTGGTGCCGGCGCCGCCGTCCGCGGGCAGCCCGTAGGCCGAGAGGAGGTCGGCGGGGCCGTAGCCCTGCTGGTCGGCGGCGGCGGTGCCGAGGACGCGCAGGGCCTGGCAGGCGGCGATGTCGGCCCGGGCGGGTCGGGTGCAGGTGTGCGTCCAGCGGGTGGCGCCGGCGTGGTGGTGCGGGTCGGCGTCGGCGGGAGTGGCGGTGGCGAGGGTGGTGAGCAGGGCGGCGGCGGTGAGGGCGAGGGTGCGCACGGACGGGCCTCCGGTCGGGGCTGCGGACCGGTGGCGCGCCTGGACGTCCCTGCACGGCCGGTCACGGTTCGTACAGGGAGTGTTGACGCTCCGTCAGTGTTTTATGCGTGTGTCACTCGGCCGGTAGATGGTCGACGCCGCCGATCTGGACGCCGGCCTGGCTGTGCCGCCGGGCCGGTTCGCGCCCGGGAGGCTGGGTGGGCCGTTCGCCGGGCGCGCCGATCCGCGCGGTGGGGCGGCTGACGGGCTTCCGGGTGTCGATCCGCAGCGGCTCGTCGTCGTGCAGGACGGTCAGCACGCTGCCGCGGCACAGGGTGTAGGTGGTGGTGGCGTGGGTGATGTCGACCCGCAGCAGGTGCTCGCGCACGTTCATGGCGAAGCACAGGCGTTGCAGTCCGGCGGGCAGCCGGGGCCGGAAGGAGAGCTGTTCGCCGCGGTCGCGCAGGCCGCCGAAGCCGGCCACCAGGGCGATGCAGGCACCGGCCAGCGAGGCCATGTGCAGGCCGTCGCGGGTGTTGCCGCCGAGGTCGTGCAGGTCCATCAGGGCGGCTTCGGCGGTGTAGTCGTAGGCCAGGTCGAGCTGGCCCACCTCGGCGGCGATGACGGCCTGGGTACAGGCGGACAGCGAGGAGTCGCGGACCGTCAGGCTCTCGTAGTAGGCGAAGTTGCGGGCCTTCTGCTCGGGCGTGAAGGCGTCGCCGCGGACCTGCATGGCGAGCACCAGGTCGGCCTGCTTGACGACCTGCTTCCGGTACAGGTCGAAGTACGGGTAGTGCAGCAGCAGCGGGTACTTCTCGGGCGGGGTGGTGTCGAAGTCCCACAGCTGGTGGTCGGTGAAGCCGTCCGCCTGCGGGTGGACGCCGAGCTGCTCGTCGTACGGGATGAACATCTTGTCGGCGGCGTCGCGCCAGGCGGCGGCCTCCTCGGTGTCCACGCCGAGCGCCGTGGCCTCGCGCAGGTGCTTCAGCGCGGTGTCGGCGGCGTTCCGCAGGTTGGATTGCGCCATCAGGTTGGTGAAGACGTTGTTGTCGGCGACCGCGCTGTACTCGTCGGGGCCGGTGACGCCCTCGATCCGGAAGTTCCCCTTGGCGTCGTGGTGGCCCAGCGAGCGCCACATCCGGGCGGTCTCCACCAGCAGCTCCAGGCCGTGCGTGCGCTCGAACTCGGTGTCGCCGCTGGCCCGCACGTACCGCACCACGGCGGCCGCGATGTCCGCGCCGATGTGGAACGCGGCGGTGCCGGCCGGCCAGTACCCGGAACACTCCTCGCCGCGGATCGTCCGCCACGGGAACACCGCACCGGCCAGGCCCAGTTGGGCCGCCCGCTCGCGCGCCATCGGCAGCGTGGTGTGTCTCCAGCGCAGCGCCTGCTTGACGGCCTCCGGCAGGCAGTACGTCAGCACCGGCAGCACGAAGGTCTCGGTGTCCCAGAACGAGTGCCCGTCGTAGCCCGGACCGGTCAACCCCTTTGCGGGGATGGCCCGTTCCTCGCTGCGGGCACCCGCCTGCAGCACGTGGAACAGCGCGAACCGGACGGCCTGCTGGAGTTCGACGTCGCCCTCGATCTCGACGTCGTTGTCGCTCCAGAACTTGCCCAGGAACTCCTTCTGTTCGGCCACCAGGCCGTCCCAGCCGGTGTACCGGGCCGCGGTCAGCGCCGCCTCCACCTGGTCGCGGACGGCGGGCAGCGAACGGGTCGCCGACCAGCCGTACGCCACGAACTTCACCAGCCGCAGCTTCTGCCCGGTGTTCAGCACCGTGGTGACGGTGATCCGCGCCTGGTCCTCCGAGGCCTCGGCGGCGGTGTCGATCCGCTCCGGGCCGTCGATCACGTGGTCGATCCCGGCGGCGACCCGCAGCCCGGAGAACCGGGTGCGGTGCACCAGCACGCCCTTCGTCCCGTCCGCGTGCCGCGACTCCGCCGCCAACGGGGCCTCCAGCACCGCCGCCGCCCGCGGATCGCCGTCCCCGCCGCCGGGCAGCTGCTCGTTGGCCACCAGCTCGGACTGCACCACGATCCGCACCGGGCCGTCCACCGCCTCGACCGTGTAGTCGATCGCGCACACCGCCCGCTGGGTCAGCGACACCATCCGCCGCGAGGAGACCCGCACCGTCCGCCCGGCCGGCGAGGTCCACTCGGCCTCCCGGCGCAGGATGCCGTCCCGGAAGTCCAGGCTGCGCCGGTGGCTGCGCAGTTCGCCGTACCGCAGGTCGAACGGCTCGTCGTCGACCAGCAGCCGGATCAGCTTGCCGTTGGTGACGTTGATGACGCTCTGCCCGGACTCCGGGAAGCCGTAGCCGCTCTCCGCGTACGGCAGCGGACGCAGCTCGAACACGCCGTTCAGGTACGTGCCGGGCAGGCCGTGCGGCTCGCCCTCGTCGAGGTTGCCGCGCAGACCGATGTGCCCGTTGGACAGCGCGAACACCGACTCCGCGCGGGCCTGCCCCGGCAGGTCGAGACCGTGCTCGCTGATCCCCCACGGATCGACCGTGAACGACTCCGACGGACTCATCCGCGCTCCCCGAGCAGCTCCGCCAGGTCGTCCACCACCACGTCCGCGCCGTGCTCCCGCAACGCCGCCGCCTGCCCGGTCCGGTTCACCCCCACCACCGTGCCGAACCCGCCGGCCCGGCCCGCCGCGACGCCCGCCAACGCGTCCTCGAACACCGCCGCGTGCTCCGGGGCCGTCTCCAACTGCTTCGCCGCCGCCAGGAAGGTGTCCGGCGCGGGCTTGCCCGCCAAGTGGTCGCGGGCCGCGGTGATCCCGTCGACCACCACGTCGAACATCCCGTCGATCCCGGCCGCCTTCAGCACGTCCCGGCAGTTCGCACTGGACGAGACCACCGCACGCGGCAACCCCAGCTCCCGCAACCGCTCCAGGTACGCCACCGACCCCTGGTACGGCTGCACGCCCTGCTCGCGGATCATCCGCAGCACCGTGTCGTTCTTCGCCGCCGACAGCCCGTTCACCGTCCGCGACCCCGGCGGATCCTCCGGCGTGCCCTCCGGCAATTCGATGCCGCGCGAGGCCAGGAACTGCCGGGTGCCGTCCAACCGCGGCCGGCCGTCGACGTACCGGTCGTACTCGCCGACCGGATCGAACGCGACGAACGGCGCGCCGGTGCGCTCCGACTCCGACCGCAGGAATGCGTCGAACATGTCCTTCCACGCGGCCGCGTGCACCTTCGCGGTCTGGGTCAACACCCCGTCGAGGTCGAACAGGAAAGCCTTGATGCCGTCCGGAAGTCCCAACATGAAGCCAGTCTCACCCGAGGCCGCCACTCCATGCCGGTCATCGCCCGAAACGGCGCGTCGCGCTCACTCCGCCTCCGCGCGCAGGTGCCCCGTCGGCACGAACAACGGCTGCGGACGCCCGCTCTGCGCGTAGTCCTTCAACCGGACGATCGCCTCCGCCCAGCCGCCCGCCGCGGCCGGCACCGACGCCGCAGCCTCCGGCGCCCACCCGAGATGGCGCAGCAGCAACAGCGTCCGCCGCGAACCGTCCGGATGATCGAACAGGTCCCACGTCACCGTGGTCCCCTGCCAACTCGGCGGATACATCCCCACACTCCGCCACCCCACCCGGTCCAGGTCCGCCCGCTCACGCCGCAACCGCAACGCCTCCGGCGCATCCGGCACCGTCACCAGCAGATCCTCGCCCTCCCGCTCCACCGCGGTGCTCCACCACGACGTCAACCCCTCTTGGGTGTCCAACGCCGCCAGCAACCGCTCCCGCGACGCCGCCACATCGACCTGCAGAGCGATCTCGGCCATCGCACTCACCTCACCCCCACAATCACCCCGCCCGGAGGCAAGCACCACCAGAGCGGGCGCGAGCGCAGGCGGGCGCGAAACCAGGGGCGCGGGGAACTGCGCGACAAGCGCACACCCGTCCGCAAGGTCGCGATCAATGGCAAGTCATTCCCCGCGTCGCGATCTTGCTGTCGGATGCGTTCCCCTTCGCGCAGTTCCCCGCGCCCCTGGGTTCGCGCCCCTCGCGGGTTTCGCGCCCTCGCGGGTTTCGCGGCCGCGAGCTACCTCGGTGCGGGCGACATCCGGGTGCCGACGCCGACGCGGTTGAGGGCGTTGATGGTGATGATCATGCCGAGCAGGTTCGCCAGCTCCGTCTCGGAGAAGTGCTTCGCGGCCTCGTCGTACACGTCGTCCGGCACATGCGTGGAGGCGACCAGCGTGACGGCCTCGGTGAGGGCCAGCGCAGCGCGTTCGCGGGCGGTGAAGAACGGCGTCTCCCGCCACGCGGCCAGCGTGTGGAGGCGGTGCTCGCCCTCGCCGTGCTTGAGGGCGTCGCGGGAGTGGATGTCGAGGCAGTACGCGCAGCCGTTGAGCTGGGAGGCGCGCAGGTTGACCAGGTCGGCGATGACCGGGTCGCCGAGGCCGGCCTGGGCGAGGCGGTCGAGAGCGATCAGGTTGCGGTGGAACTCGGGGGCGACGCGGGCGAAGGCGATGCGCTGGGCAGGGGCGGGAACGGTCTCGTGGTCGGTCATGGCCTCCACGCTAGGCGGGACGTGTCCCGGTGGTGTGGTTCATTTGAAGGATGAGTTCCTGGGCCACTTTCGGTGGCGACCTGCACCTCGACCTGACCGCCGGCCGCGCCTGCGGTCTCGGTCTGCGCGCCGCCCTGGAGGACGCGCTGCGGACGGCCGTGCGCGACGGGCGCCTCGCCCCGGCGACCCGGCTGCCGTCCTCCCGGGCGCTGGCGACCGACCTCGGGATCGCCCGCAACACCGTCGCCGAGGCGTACGCCCAACTCGTCGCCGAGGGCTGGCTGATGTCCCGTCAGGGGTCGGGCACGGTGGTCGCCGAGCGCGGCCCGCAGTCCACGCCGGCGGTCCCGCCGCCGGGGCTCCGGCCGCCGCCGGCCGTCCGGTACGACCTGAAGCCGGGCTCGCCCGACCTGAGCCGGTTCCCGCGCGGGGCATGGCTGGCCGCCGCGCGGCGGGCGATGGCCAAGGCCCCGCACGACGTGTTCGGGTACGGCGACCCGCGCGGGCTGATCGAGCTGCGCCGGGCGCTCGCCGGGTACCTGGCCCGGGCCCGCGGGGTGCGTACCGACCCGGAGCGGCTGCTGATCTGCTCGGGCGTGCAGCAGGGGCTGGGCCTGGTGTGCGCGGCGCTGCGCGAGCAGGGCCTGAGGGCGGTCGCGGTGGAGGCGTACGGGCTGCCGCCGCAGCACGCGGTGATCGCCGCGCAGGGGCTCCCGATGCGCCCGCTGCGGCTGGACGACGGCGGCGCGATCACCGGCGAACTCGCCCGTACGGACGCCGGGTTGGCGCTGCTGACGCCCGCCCACCAGTTCCCGCTCGGGATGCCGCTGCGAGCGGGCCGGCGGGCCGGGGCGGTGGACTGGGCGCGGCAGGTCGGCGGGTACCTGCTGGAGGACGACTACGACGGCGAGTTCCGCTACGACCGGCACGCGATCGGGGCGATGCAGGCCCTGGACCCGGAACGGGTGGTGTACGCGGGCACCGCGTCCAAGTCGCTGGCGCCGGGCGTCCGGCTGGCCTGGCTGGCGCTGCCGGCCGCGCTGGTGGAACCGGTGATGCGGCACAAGCGGCTGGCGGACGGGCAGAGCGGCAGCCTGGAGCAGCTGACGCTCGCGGAGCTGATCGACTCCGGCGGCTACGACCGGCACGTCCGGCGCAGCCGCCAACTGCTGCGCCGGCGTCGCGACCGGCTGGTCGAGGTGCTCGCCGAGCGCGCCCCGCGGGTGCGGGTGACGGGGATCAGCGCGGGCCTGCACGCCGTCCTGGAACTGCCCGAGGACTCCCCGGGCGAGGACGAGCTCCGGGCCCGCGCGTTCCGGGCCGGCCTGCGGGTGCACACCCTGGGGTGGAGCCGGGCCGAGGGCGCGAACCGGCCGCCGGAGCGGCCCCCGGCGCTGGTGATCGGCTACGGCACGCCGCCCGACCACGCCTTCGAGGCCGCGCTGGACGCGCTGTGCGCGGTGCTCGGCCCCTGAGCGGTCACTTGCCGTGGCGGCCGACGTAGAACAGCAGGAACAGGAAGCCCACGAAGCCGTGGCCCGACACGATGTAGATCCAGACCCGGATCCACACCCGGTTGGAGGCGCGGTAGCCCGCGTCGACGGTCTCCTTGTACTGCGGAACGGCGGGCTTGGTGTCGGCCATGGCGGTCTCCTGACGGTGGTGGCGGACGGGTTCGGGGGCTACAGGCGCGGTGCGTCGCCGAGGCACAGGTCGCCGGCGGGGCTCTGCAGCAGGGTGTGGACGAAGATCAGGTCGAGTCCGGTGTCGGAGTCGGCCGCGATGCAGTGCGGGGTGAGCGAGTCGAAGTGCGCCGAGTCGCCCTCGCCGAGCAGGTGCACCCGGTCGCCCAGGGTGAGCTTCATCCGGCCCTTGGTGACGTACAGCCACTCCTCGCCGGGGTGCACCCGCACCACGGCGTCCTGCGAGCTCGGCGGGACGTGCACCCGCAGCGCCTGCATGGCCCGGCCCGGGGCGCCGGCGCGCCGGTACCCCCAGCCGCCGGCCCGGCCGGGCTCGACGACGCCGCCGCGGATCACCGGATCGGGCTCGGCCACCTGCTCGCCGAGCAGCCCGGACACGCTGGTCCCGTACGCCCGGGCGAGGCCGAGCAGCACCGGCAGCGACGGCTGACGCCTCCCGGTCTCCAGGCGCGACAAGTAGGCTGGCGAGAGGCCGACCCGGGCCGCCGCCGCCTCCAGCGTGAGCCGGCTGGAGACCCGCTGCTCCCGGAGCCGCGCGCCGAGGCCCGCGACCTCGTGCTCGTCGACCGATGGACTGTCTGTCATGACTCCAGTCCACACCCTTCGTGCCTCACAGGCAACAAACTTGCCCCACAGGCAAACCGAGTGACTTCCCCCTTCGTTCCTCAGTCTCCTCGGCCCTTATCCGGCCCGCAGCCGCAGGTCAGGGACGCGGCACATTGCGCAGGTTGGACCGGGCCAGGTCGACCATCTTGCCGACGCCGCCGCTCAGCACCGTCCGTCCGGCGGCCAGCGCGAAGCCCTTGACCTGGGCGGCCGTGATCCGCGGCGGGATGGACAGCGCGTTCGGGTCGGTGACCACGTCCACCAGCGCCGGGCCGGGCCGCTCCAGCGCGTCGACCAGCACCTCGCGGACCTTCGCCGGGTCGGTCACCCGCTTCGCCGGGATGCCGCAGGCGCGGGCGATCGCCGCGTAGTCCACGTCGCCGTTGTCGATCTCCCACTCCGGGTAGCCGGAGACCAGCATCTCCAGTTTGATCATCCCGAGCGCCCCGTTGTTGAACACCACGGTCTTCACCGGCAGCCGGTGCTTGGCCACCGTCAGCAGCTCGCCCAGCAGCATGCCGAGCCCGCCGTCGCCCGACATCGACACCACCTGCCGCCCCGGGAACGCCAGTTGGGCCCCGATCGCGTGCGGCAGCGCGTTCGCCATCGAGCCGTGCAGGAACGAACCGATCACCCGCCGCCGCCCGTTCGGCGTCAGGTAGCGGGCCGCCCAGACGTTGCACATGCCGGTGTCCACGGTGAACACCGCGTCGTCCGCCGCCACCTCGTCCAGCACCGACGCCACGAACTCCGGATGGATCGGCCGATGCTTCTCGATGCCCTTGGTGTACGCCCCGACCACCGTCTCCAGCGCCCGGCAGTGCCGCGTCAACATGCCGTCCAGGAACGCCCGGTCGGCCTTCTGCTCCAGCAGCGGCAGCACCGCCCGCAGCGTCGCCGCGACATCCCCGTGCACCGCCAGCTCCAGCGCCGTCCGCCGGCCCAGCCGGGTCGCGTCGTGGTCCACCTGCACGGTGCGGGCCTGCGGCAGGAACGAGTCGTACGGGAAGTCGGTGCCCAGCAGCAGCACCAACTCGGCCTCGTGCAACGCCTCGTGGCATGCGCCGTAGCCGAGCAGCCCGCTCATCCCGACGTCGAACGGATTGTCGAACTGCACCCACTCCTTGCCGCGCAACGAATGCCCCACCGGCGCCTGCAGCACGCCCGCGAGCTTCATCACCTCCTCGTGCGCGCCCCGCACCCCCGCCCCCGCGAACACCGCCACCGTCGCCGCCGCGTTCAGCGCCTCCGCGAGCGCCTGCACCTGCGACCACGGCGGCGCGGCCACCGCCTGCTCGGTCAGGAACGTCGAACGGCCGGTCGGGGCCGGGGCGGGCAACGCCGCGATGTCGCCCGGGAACGCCAGCACCGAGACGCCGCGGGCGCCCAGCGCGTGCTGGATTCCCACCCGCAACAGTCGCGGCAGCTGCGCCGGGTTCGACAGCAGCTCGCACCAGGCGCTGCAGTCGGTGAACACCCGCTCCGGATGGGTCTCCTGGAAGAACCCCGTCCCGATCTGCGCCGACGGAATGTGCGAGGCCAACGCCAGCACCGGCACCCCGCTGCGATGCGCGTCGTACAACCCCTGGATCAGATGCGTGTTCCCCGGACCGCAACTGCCCGCGCACACCGCCAGCCGCCCCGTCAGCTCGGCCTCCGCCGCCGCCGCGAACGCCCCCGCCTCCTCGTTCCTGACGTGCACCCAGGAAATCCCCTCCGCCCGCCGAATCGCATCCACCACCGGATTCAGACTGTCCCCCACCACCCCGTAGACCCGCTCCACCCCCGCCTGCTGAAGCACTTCCACCATCTGCTCGGCCACGCTGCCCACGGGGACCACCTTCACGCCACGGGAACTTTCGGACGAAGCCGACGATAACGGTCGAAGCAGGACACAGAGGGGCGCGAATTCAGGGAGAGCACCACACCTGGTTTCGCGCCCCCGGCGGTCAGTGCCGGTCGAGGCTCGCGCCCAGCGCCTCGCACACCCCCGTCGTGCGGTCGACCGTCTCGCCGACGATCGGGTAGTTGGCGAGGTCGCGGTGGCAGAGTTCGGACGCGGGGGGCATTCCGTCGAGGTAGCCGTTCTCCATCCCGTGGATCTCGTCGAGGCCGCTGACCTGGAGGATCGGGGTGGCGGCGGCAGCCGGCGTCGCGCCGAGGGCGAGGCCGGAGAGGGTGAGGGCGGCGAGCGCGGTGAGCTTCTTCATGGCTGGTGCAACGAGTGCCGCCCCCGCCCGGTCACGTGTGGTGACCCGGCGGGGGCGGCGACGGAGAAGGTCAGGAGGTGCGGACCAGCAGGCTGCTGACGCTGTTGCTGACGAAGGAGGCGATCGGTCGCGGGTCCGCGCCGTCGGCCATCCGGAGGCCGGGGAAGCGGGCGAAGAGCTCGCGCAGCGCCGTCTCGGCCTCCAGCCGGGCCAGCGCGGAGCCGATGCAGAAGTGCGGCCCGTGCCCGAGCGCCAGGTGGCGGTTGTTGGTGCGGGTCAGGTCGAAGCGGTCGGCGTCCTGGTAGTGGCCGGAGTCGCGGCCGACCGCGGCGTACGAGGCGAGCATGGCCTCGCCCTGCCGGATCAGGACGTCGCCGACCTGGATGTCCTCGATGGCGTAGCGCATCGGGAACTGGCCGACCGGGCCGTCGTAGCGCAGCGTCTCCTCGACGACCGCGGACCAGGTGACGGTGCCGTCCAGCACCAGCGCCAGCTGGTCGGGGTGGGCGAGCAGGGCGCGCACCGCGTTGCAGATCAGGTTGAGGGTGGTCTCGTGGCCGGCCACGACGAGCTGCATCAGGATGCCGATGAGCTCGTCCTCGCTGAGCCGGTCCTGCTCCTCGCGGGCGGCGATCAGCGCGGTGGTGAGGTCGTCCGCGGGCTCGGCCCGCTTCGCGGCGGCGACCTGGGCCAGCAGCCCGCCGACGGCCATCGCGGCCGCCGCGCCGGAGCCGGGTTTGGCGGAGGAGCTGACCAGGGTGTTGGAGAGTTCGTGCAGCCGATCCTGCTGGTCCTCGGCGAGGCCGAGGAGTTCGCCGATGACCTGCATGGGCAGCGGGTAGGCGAAGTGGGTGCGCAGGTCGAAGTCGCCGTCGAGGGCGGCGACGCCGTCCAGCAGGCGGGCGACGCGCTGTTCGATGGCGGGGGCCAGGGCGGCGATCCGGCGCGGGGTGAGCGCCTGGGTGACCAGGCCGCGCAGGCGGCGGTGGTCGGTGCCGTCGGAGGTGGTCATGCCGGGCACGGTGATGAAGGTCATCAGCGGCCAGCCCTCCGGGAGCCGGCCTTCCCGGTACAGGTTCCAGTGCTTGGCGTTCTTGCCGACCCGCGGGTCCGCGAGCAGCTCCTGGAGGGTGTCGTGGTGGGTTATCGCCCAGACCACCACTCCACCAGGTAGCTCCACCAGCGTGGCCGGTCCGTTGGCGCGGAGCCGCTCGTTCTCGGCGTGCTGGTCGGCCCCGACGGGGTCGAGTCTGACGGGCTGGAGCTGCTCTGCGGTGTCCATGCGGTCCTCTCGGGTGTGGCGGGGCGGGGCGGGACGAAGGCGCTGTACAGCACCGGCAGGCTGACCAGGGCGCGCGACCAGGGCGACGGACGCCACTTCAACTCATGGGCCGGGATGGCGAGTTGGAGGTCCGGCAGGCAGTGCAGCAGGGTCTCGATCGCGGTCTCGACGATGAGCCGGGCCGGGTCCTGCGCGGGGCAGACGTGCCGGCCGGCGCCCCAGGCGAGGTGGGCCCGGTTGCCGGAGATGCCGTCCGGGCCGTGCGCGGCGGGGTCGTCGTTGGCGCCGGCCAGACCGAGCACCAGCATGTCGCCGGCGCTGATGTACTGGCCGCCCAGCACGGTGTCGGAGACCGCCCACCGACCGGGGAAGTTCTGCACCGGCGGGTCGCGCCACAACACCTCGTCGAGGGCGTCCGAGACGGTCGCCCGGCCACCGGTCAGGGTGGTGCGGAAGCGGCGGTCGGTGAGCAGCAGCCGGACGGTGTTGCCGATCCAGTTGATGGACGACTCGTTGCCGGCCACCAGCATCACCATCAGGTTGTGCACCATCTCCTCGTCGCTGAGCCCGGCCGGGTGGGCCAGCAGCCAGGACACCAGGTCGGCGCCGGGCTGCGCGCGACGGCTGACCACCAGGTCCATCAGCAGGCCGAAGAACTCGGCGGCGGCGCGCTGCGAGTCCTTGCTGCTGTCGACCAGGTCGGTGATCAGCCCGACCAGGCGCGGGCCGTCCTCCGGGGGCAGGCCGAGCTGCCGGGTGAACACCAGCAGCGGCAGCCGTCGGGTGAACTGGGCGACCAGGTCGGCGGTGCCGTCCGGGCCCCAGCTCTCGATCAGCGCGAGCGCGGCCTCCTCGGTGGTCTCCCGCAGCTGGTGGTGGTCGACCATCCCCAGCGTGTCGGCGACCGCGCTGGACAGCCGGTGGTGCGCGGCGCCGTCCATGCTCTGCAGGGTGGGGCGCCACATGGTCATCGGGATCAGGTGCGAGTCGGCCCGCAGCCGGCCCTCCTGCTGCACCCGCCAGCGCCGCGAGTCCTTGGAGAACAGCGCCTCGTTGCGGGTCAGTTCGAGCATCTCCTGGTAGCCGAGCACCAGCCAGGCCTCGACTCCCGGCTCCAGCTCGATCGGCGCGACCGGGCCGTGCTGGGCGCGCAGCCGGGCGTACAGGCTGTGCGGGTTCTCGGCGACCGCCGCCCCGTACAGCGGGTTGCCCCGGTCGCTGGTGTACGGGCAGCCGGCAGCGGCCGCCCGGTGGTCGGGGACGGTCATGGCAGCTCCAGGGCGGTGGACCGCAGGTGGTCCACGAAGTCGATCAGCAGCCGGCGCGCGGCGTCCTCGTCGCGGACGTCGCAGGCCAGGATCGGCACCTCGGGCAGCAGGTCGAGGGCGGCCCGCAGTTCCTCGTCCGGGTAGTCGGGGGTGTCGGGGAAGACGTTGACGGCCACCGCGAACGGGATGCGGTGCTCCTCCAACAGGCCGAGGATGTCGAAGGACTCCTCGATCCGGCGGGAGTCCACCAGCGCGATCGCGCCCAGCGCGCCGCACGACAGGTCCTCCCACAGCGGCCAGAACCGCTGCTGGCCGGGCGTGCCGAACAGGTACAGCGCCAAGTGCTGGTTCAGGGTGATCCGGCCGAAGTCCAGCGCCACCGTGGTGGTGGTCTTCTGCGGACGGCCCGTCAGGTCGTCCACGTCGGCGCCGGCCGTGGTCATCGTCTCCTCGGTGCGCAGCGGAGCGATCTCGCTCAGCGCACCGACCAGCGTGGTCTTGCCGACCCCGAACGGGCCGGTGACCAGGATCTTGACCGCCCCCTGGACGGTGGACGGCAGATAGGTCGGCTCAACGGAGCTGTCGGAGGCCAACCAGCACCTCCTCGAGCAGCGAGAGCGGGACCTGCTCGGCCTGCCGCACCGGCGGCAGGACCTGTACGGCCCCGAGGTCCAAGAGATCGCCGAGCAGCACCTTCACCACACTGATCGGCAGGCCGAGGTGGGCGGCCACCTCGGCTATCGACAGCAGTTCCCGGCAGAGGCCGAGGATCGCCTGCTGTTCACGGTTCAAGGCCGTACGGTCGACCGCGGCCCCCGGCAGGGTCCGCACCAGGCTCTCGAACTCCAGCACGTTGCGGCTGGCCCGGCTGCGGCCGCCGGTGATCACGTAAGGCCGGACCGGCCCCCGCCTCACCGCAGGTCCCCGGCGGAGGCGTGCTCCTGCCGCGGCGCCGCGGTCAGGTGGCTGCCGATCCGCTCGACCAGGGTCTGCATCTGGTACGCCACCAGGCCCGCGTCGACCGTCTCGCCGGCCAGCACCGCCAGGTGGGTGCCGGCGCCCGCGGCGACCACGAACAGGTACCCGCCGCCGAACTCGATGATGATCTGACGGGTCGGCCCGTCGCCGAAGCCCTGTGCCACGCCCCGGGACAGCGACTGCAGTCCGGAGCAGGCGGCGGCCAGCCGCTCGGCGTCGTCCCGGCCGATCTTCGGGCTGCGGCCCATCTCCAGGCCGTCGTTGGACACCACGACGGCGTGCTGGACCTCAGGGACGGTGACGATGTCGGTCAGCAGCCAGCCGAGATCAGGGGTTGTGGTCATGGGAGTCTCCCGAGCGCTGGGGAAGTTGGGGGGAAGCGGGGAATGCGTCGTGGCGGCCCTGCTCGGGCCGCCGGTCCTGCTGCGCGGCCGAACGGCCGCTCGCGGTCCCGGCCTGGAACATCGACATGAACGTCTGCGCCTCGCGCGCACAGCGCGGCGGCGGCGCGGGCTGCTCCTCGGCCCGGGACCCGGTCTGCTGCTGCGGGGCGCTGCCCCGGCGGTTGACCCGCCGCGGCAGGCCGCCGCCCTGCGTGGGAACGACCGTCCGCCCGGGGTCCGTGGCGGCGACGGACGGACGGGACGCCGGCGGCGCCGCGACCACCGGCTCGCTGCGGACGCTCGCGGGCACCGACAGCGGGTCGGTGAGCAGGGCGGACGGCAGCAGCACGACCACCCGCACACCGCCGTACGGCGAGGGTGCGGAGTTCACGGTGACCCGGAAGCCGTACTGCTCCGCGAGCCGGCCGACCGCGGCCAGACCCAGCTGCGGGACCTCGCCGATCCGGGACACCTCCAGCGAGCCGCCGCCGGACAGCGCCGCGCCCGCCTTGGCGACCGTCACCTCGGTCATGCCGACGCCGCAGTCGTCGATCTCGATCACCGCGCCGTTGTGGACCGGCATCAGCGTGACGTAGACCTGCGAGCTGGGCGGCGAGTACCGGGTCGCGTTGTCCAGCAGCTCGGCCACCGCGTGGATCAGTGCCTCGGCGGCGGCGCCGAGCACGGCGGTGTCCACCCGGCTGTTCACGACCACCCGCTGGAACGGCAGGATGCGCGACTGGGCGCCGCGCACCACGTCCTCCAGCGAGACCGGCTCCGGCCAGTGCCGGCCGGCGCGGGAGCCGCAGAGCACCGCCAGGGTCTGCGCGAGCCGGGCCTGCTGGGCGGCCGCGTGGTCGGCGCGCAGCAGGCCTTCGAGCAGCACCGGGTCGTCGTGGGTGCGCTCCATCTCGTCCAGGCCGGCCTGCTGGTCGTGCGCCATGACGAGGATGCGGCGGGCCACGCTGAGGAAGGCGCGGCGGGTGGCCGCGTTCATCTCCTGTTCGCGCAGCGCCGACTCCGCACCGGCCTGACGGTCGGCCAGTTCGGCGGCCAGCCGGTCGCGGGTGGTGGCGAGTTCCTCCTCGGCAACGGCCAGCCGGCCGCGCAGGGTTCGGGTGACGGCGCGGGACCGAGCGGTGGCCGCGAGAGCGAGAAGGGCGAGCAATGCGGCTGCTGCCAGGCACCATTGAGTGGTCGTCACTCGCCGAATTCTAGGGCGGAGTTCCTACCTACGTATGAACTGATCAAATCATTGGTATTCAGAGCACACCAATATCGGACAGAACCGGCGGAGCCGGACGCCTACTGACCGTCGGCCTCGCCGTACGACTGCTGGCCCCGCGCCGCCACCGGCCGCAGCGAGCGCATGGATCGAGCCACCACGAATCCGCGTGCGAGCGCCGCCCGCCAGCCCTCCGGCTGCGGCTCCTCGCGCGGCGTGGCGGCGGCCGCTCCGTCGGGGGCGGTCCGCGGGGCGGGGATCAGTCCCGTGCCGGGCTCGATGCGCTGAGTCGCCTGCGGCATTGCGCTGTCCTCCGTGCTGTGTCGGTCAAACCGTGGAAGGTCTTCACGCGGTATGACTTCCCGACCGCAGGACAGTGTTACGCACCAATGGTGGCGAAACCGTGGGGGAGCGGTTGTGAAACCGTGCAGAGGGGCGCGCGCCGGAGATACGCGCTGGTGGGAGCCGCCGTCAGGCCTGCCGATCGGCCTCCTGGGCGTCCTCGACGAGCGGCCGGTCCGGGGCGGAGAGGGTGTCGGTGTGCGGGGTGCTGCCACCCGCGTGCTCGTGGGTGGCCTGGGCGCTGGGCGCGGTGAGCGAGGCGACCACGCCGACGGCGAGCGAGGCAAAGGCGAGCAGGCTGCGCTTCTTCATACCGGGTAGAACGCGCCGACCCCCCGTCAGGTCACGCGGCGCGCCCGCCCGGCCAGTTGCCGAGGCCGTCGACCAGCACCCCGGTCAGCCGCTCCAGCGTCACATCCGGGCCCTCGGCGAGCTGGAACGCCCCCACCGTGGTCAACGAGGCGTACCCGTGGGCGACGGCACGCAGCGAGCGCGCGGCGTGCACCGCCTCGGACCCCTCCAGGCCGTACCCGCGCAGGACGGCGAACAGCACGTTCACCAGTCGCTCGCCGGCCGCCGTCAGCTCCGGGTCCGGGTCGGGCGCCTGCGGCAGCGCCGCGTACCGGCGCGGGAATGCGGTGGCGTACCCGGCGTACGCGGTGAGCAGGGCGGCGACCGCCTCGTCGCGGGAGTGGCCGAGGACGGCGGCGGCCAGGTGGTCGGTGAGGTCGCCCAGGATGCGGACGGCGACCAGGCGGCGCAGCTCGGGCAGTCCGCCGGCGACGTGCTTGTACAGCGACGGGGTGGCGACCCCGGCCCGGGCGGCGACGCCGGCCAGGGTGAGCGCCTCGGCGCCCTGGGCGTCGATCAGGCCGAGGGCGTGGTCCACGACCGCGGTGCGGGAGAGTCCGGCGCGGGCCATCAGCGGGCGACCTCGTTCAGCTCGTTCAGGAAGGGGAGCAGGGCGTCGGCGACCGCCTGCGGGTGGCTGGCCATCGGGTAGTGGCCGGCGTTCCCGATCATCACCTTACGGCCGCGCAGTGCGGCGGCCTGCCGGTCGGCGATCAGCTCGGGGTTCGGGAAATCGGGGTCCTTGCTGCCCATCAGCACCAGCGCGGGGACGTCGACGGCCTCGCACCAGCCGACCGGCGCGGAGTCGCCCGCCAGGTAGCCGCGCACCGCGGCCTTCCGGGCGGGCTCGCGCAGCATCGCGGCGAGGCCGGCCCGGTAGGCGTCGAAGTCGGCGGGCCGCTCGGTCGGGAAGTAGAACTTCTGCAGCGCGCTCCAGAGACCGGGGAACCGGGCCACCAGCGGGCCGACCAGGCCGAACATCGCCTTCTGGACGGCGTTCAGCGGCAGGTTCTCGACGAAGGCGTCGATCAGCACCACACCGGCGGTGCGGCCGGGGGCGAGTGCGGCCGCCCGGACCACGGTGGCGCCGGTGTACGAGTTGCCGGCCAGGACGGCGCCGCGCAGGTCGAGGTGGTCGAGCAGGACGACCAGGTCCTCGGCGATCGCGGCGGGCGTGTGGTCGGTGAAGCCGGTGGAGGACTCGCCGAGGCCGCGCAGGTCCATGGTGACCACCCGGTGCCCGGCGGCGGTCAGCAGCGGCACCAGGTACCGGTAGGCGGCCCGCTTGTCGAGCATGCCGGGCAGCAGGACGACCGGGGCGCCGGCGCCGGGGGCGTCGTCGTAGGCGATCCGGCCGCCGGCCACGTCGAGGTACCGGGTGGTTCCGGGGGTGCTGTTCATCGCGGGCCTCCTGGGCGGGCGTCGCGGCACGCCGGGCACCGGAGGCCCGGCCGACTGCCGATAGCCATAAAGCTAAGGCTAATAGCCTTAGCCGTCAACCCGGGGCGGGATCAGATGCCGTCCACCTTGAACGGGTCGTGCTCGGAGAGCAGCTTCTCCAGTCGGGCCTGGTCCACCCGGCTGGTGATCGCGCCCTCCTCCTGGCGGTCCCGGACCACCTTGGCCAGCGTGAACGCGGAGGTGATCGCGTACAGCAGCCCGACGGAGAGGAAGGCGCGCACCCAGGCGCTCACCGGCAGGTAGGCGATCCCGAGGGCGAGCGCGACGGTGGCCAGCGCGAAGGAGGCGGCGGCCTGCAGGAAGTAGACGGAGGTGGTCCGGTGCGGAACGCGTGCGGTCATGGCACCAGGCTCCCGTCGGCCCGGGGGCGGGGCGTGAGTACGGATACTCATCCGCGCGGTCACCATCCGTCATCTCTCCCCTGGCGAACCATCATAAATCGCCCATAGGGCGTCAGGGAATCTTCGCCGTCTCGCAGGAGGCGCTTGGAATCATGGGGTCCATAGGATTAACGTTTGATAACGCAGCGCGGTCGGCAACGCCGTAACCATGCGGCACCGTGCGCCACGCCTAATCCACTTGGGCACGCCCCCCGGGGTGTCCCAGGAGCCGGGGAACCACGTTCCACCGGGGTGAATCGGGACGGCCCTGGGCCCGACCGTAGGAGACCTTCCACCTCCGAACCCGTCAGCTAACCCGGTCGGCGACATGGAAGGAAGGAGCACGCCCCCGTGGCGTCGACCTACACCGAGAGCACCGGCACCCAGCTGCTCGACCACCCGGTCGAGCCGGAAGCCGCCCGGCACCGGCTGCCCCGTCAGTCCCGCGCCGGCGCGCCCCTGCTGGGCGTCACCGCGATGACCGCGGCGCTCGGCGCCCTCACCGCCGCCCCCGCACAGGCCGCCGCCCCGGTGGCCGTCACCGCCGCCGACGAGGCCTCCGACGGGCTGCTCGCCGGCGACCCCGGCCTCGCGCTCGCCGCCCGCATCCAGCAGCAGGCCGACGGCCAGCGCACCGCCGCCGACGAATCCGCCCGGTTCGCCGCCGCGCAGGACGCCGAGGCCAAGCGCGCCGCCCAGCAGGCCGAGGCCGACCGCGCCGCGCACAACCTGCCGGTGGCCGGCTACCAGCTGACCGCGCACTTCGCGCAGTCCGGCTCGCACTGGGCGCACCTGCACACCGGCCTGGACTTCGCCGCCCGCACCGGCACCCCCGTCACCGCCGTCACCGGAGGCACCGTCACCTCGGCGGGCTGGTCCGGCCCCTACGGCTACCGGGTCATCCAGACCCTCCCCGACGGCACCGAGCTCTGGTACTGCCACCTCTCCCGGATCGCCACCGCCTCCGGCCAGGTCGCCCCCGGAACCCTGCTCGGCGCGGTCGGCGCCACCGGCAACGTCACCGGCCCCCACCTCCACCTGGAGGTCCGCCCCGGCGGCGGCGCCCCGATCGACCCGCTGCCCTGGCTCCAGCAGCTCGGCCTGCAGCCGTAGGTTCTCGACGGCGCCCGGGAGCCAGGGCCTGTTCGGCAAGATCGGCCGGACAGACCCTAGTACACCTCGGGCGCCAGCTCCGGGAACTCCTCCAGCAGCAGCCGGGCCAGCCCCGGCACCGTCCACTCGCCGCACAGGTCGATCGCGGCCTGCGCCACCGCCTCCTCGAACTCCTCGAACTCTCCGGCGAGTTCGTCCGGCATCGGCAGGCCGCGGGCGTTCAGCTCGGCCAGGTTGCGGTAGCTGCGCCGCATCAGGCCCTGCTCCAGCAGCCGGCGCGCGCCGTCCGTGGACACCCCGACCAGCAGCGCCCGCTCCGGGCCCCAGCCGCCGTCCGGCTCCACCCCCGGCACCCGCTCGTAGGCGGCGAAGCGCTCCTCGACGTCCAGCGCCCGGAACTCCTCCAGCCAGCCCCGCACCCGGTCGAGATCGTCCACCGGCACGCCGTCCGCGCGCAGCAGCAACGTGTACAGCCGGGGCCAGGTCAGCAGGTCGGAGCGGAGCAGCAGCGAGTCCACCAGCACCTGGCCCTGCCAGTCGGTCTCCTCGCGCAGCTTCTCCAGCCGCTTGGCGTTCAGCCGCCGCGCCGCCCGCTGGTGCTCGATCAGCAGCCGCACCGCCGCCGGGTAGGCCCAGGCGTCGCCGTCCGGCTGGACGTACAGGTGCAGCTGCTCGTACAGCAGGTGCTCCAGCACCGGCGAGGACAGCTCCGGGAAACCGTCGTGCAGCCGGGCGCCGCCCAGCTCCAGCAGGGTCAGGACGGTCCGCACCGCCGGCTCGGGCACCGCCTCCAAACCCTCCTCGGCCGCCCAGTCCAGCAGGTCGGCGGCACGGGTACGGGGGAACAGGTGCAGGTCTTCGTCGTCCACCCCGGTACGGTAACCGGTCCGCGTGGGGCCCACCGGTAGGGTCGACTGCCATGGAAACCGTCCGGCTCACCGGCCCCCGACTCACCCTGCGGGAGTACCGGCACACCCCGGAGGAGGTCGCCGCCCTGCACGCCGTCCACGGCGACCCCCGGGCGGTCCGCCATCTCCCGTTCGACAGCGCCGACTTCGAGGAGTGCGCCGACCAGATCGAGCTCTACCTCGACGAGGCCGAACAGGAGTCCCGGCAGCACTACCGGCTGGCCGTCGACGACCCCGCGGGCGAGCCGATCGGCCAGGCCGCGCTCACCCGCGAGGGCGAGCACGCCGCCCAGCTCGGCTGCGTGCTGCGCCCCGACACCTGGGGTCGCGGCTACGCCGGGGAGGTCACCGCACTGCTGTGCACGCTCGGCTTCGACACCCTCGGCCTGCACCGGCTGTTCGCCCGCACCGACCCCGCCAACCCGGCCGCCGCCCGGGTGCTGACCAGGGCCGGCTTCCAGTACGAGGGCCGGATCCGCGCCGAGTCCCACTGGGGCGGCAGCTGGCACGACGCCCTCCAGTACGCGCTGCTCGCCCCCGAGTGGCGGGGCCTGGCCACCCCCGGAGCCGGGGGATAACCCCACCCCGAACTCGGCAGCAGGCCTCATACCGGCGACCGGGTCCGGTGCGGCACCTTTGAAGGGTGCCCGGCGCCGCCGACCGGCGGCGCCGACCCCGACCACCGAAGGACCGCGGATGTCCACCGCTGCGTACCGTGCCACCACCGGCAACCACCCCACCCGGCCCGGGTTCTGGCGCGCCCCGATCTCCCGGGCCGCGTTCCGGGAACTCGGCTTCGCGCTCAGCGGCCTGCCCGTCGCCATACTCGGCTTCTCCGTCGTCGTCTCGCTGTTCGCCACCGGCCTCGGCCTCGCCGTCACCATGCTCGGCCTGCCCGTGCTCGCCCTGCTGACGATCGCCGGCCGCGGCTTCGGCGCCGCCGAACGCTTCCGGATCCGCACCCTGCTCGACCTCGACCTGCCCGACCCGCGCGAGGTGACGGTCGGCCGCGAGGGCGCCTGGGGCGCGATCACCGCCCGGCTCGCCGACCCGGTCGGCTGGAAGGGCGCGTTCTACCAGTTCGCCATGTTCCCCTGGGCGATCCTCAGCTTCACGCTCTCCACCGTCTTCTTCACCGTCGGCTGGGCGCTCCTGCTGTTCCCCGCCTACCAGTGGGTGTTCGGCCGCTACACCGACTGGGACGGCTACCGGGTCGCCAACTGGACGGACTCGCACGGCGTCCACCACGTCTACGACATCACCTCGCCGTTCCAGATCGCCGGCGTCAGCCTGATCGGCCTGCTCCTCGTCCTGCTCACCCCGCAGCTGGTCCGCGCCCTCAACGGCGCCAACCGCCTCGCCGCCCGCGCCCTGCTGGCCGGCCGCTGAACATGCGCCACCGCCGGGCCCGTGGTCGGATGACCACGGGCCCGGGCCGCACCCCGGGCCCGTCGAACGCCTCCCGTCGAACGCCCGGAGGAGCACCGACGATGAGCCCGGTCAGCGCCGCCCGCCCCGTGGACCGCCGCGCGCCCGTGCTGATCACCTCCCGGCCGCTCGACGAGTACTGCGCCTACTTCGGCCTCACCCGCGCCGACCTGCGCCGCCTGCCCGGACCGCTGCTGGACTGCCCCGGCGGGGCCGCCGCGTTCGCCGCCGAGGCCCGCGCGCTCGGCTGCCGGGTGGTCGCCGTCGACCCCGGCTACGCGCTCGGCCCCCGCCGCCTCGCCGAACTCGCCGCCGCCGGCCGCGACACCATGGCCGGCGCGATCCGCGGCGACCCCGCCCACCACCTTCCCCGCGCCGCCCGCGGCCGACGCAGCCCCGACAAGTACCTGCGCAGCTGGGACCGCGCCCGCCTGCTGTTCACCGCCGACGCCGCCGCCCACCCCGGGCACTACCTGGCCGCCGCGCTGCCCCGACTCCCGTTCGCCGACGGCTGCTTCGCCCTCACCCTCAGCTCCTACCTGCTGTTCGCCTACCCGGCGCTGTTCACCCCCGCCGACCAGTTCCGCGCCCTGCGCGAACTCGCCCGGGTCACCGCCCCCGACGGCGAGGCCAGGATCTTCCCGCTGTACGACCACACCGGCAGCCTCTGCCCGCACCTCACCGAACTCCGCGCCGCCCTCCGGCACCACCGGATCGCCAGCCGCGTCCTGACCACCACCCCGCCCCACCGCATCCTGGTGCTGAACCCGGCACGGTGACGGCCCTCCCGTCAGCAGGCGCCCGCCGGAACGGGGGTCTCCCGCAGCTCGTGCACCGCCCGCAGGTACGCGGCCACCGCGTCCCGGCTGCGGGACAGGCACTCCACCCGCTCGGCGAGCTGCCGGTGCTCGTGCTCCAGCGCCGCCAGCGTCTCCGGCGTGGCGCCCCGGACGTGGTACTGGCCGCTGGTCAGGCACGGCAGCACCTCCCGGATGGTCCGGGTGGACAGGCCCGAGTCCAGCAGCGAACGGATCTGCCGGACGCGCTCCACCAGCGCCTCGTCGTACTCCCGGTAGCCGTTCGCCGAACGGCCCGGCTTCAGCAGGCCCTGCTCCTCGTAGTAGCGCAGCAGCCGGGGCGAGGCCCCCGCCCGGTCCGCCAGTTCGCCGATCCGCATCCGCGTCTCCCGTCCGTCGGAAGGACTTGACCTTCACATTGATGTCAGGGTTCGAGGATAGCGGCATGACCGCGATCCACACCGAACTCCCCGCCTCCACCGTGCCCTTGACCCCCGCCCGGGGCCTGCGCTGGTCCCCGCTGCTGGCCCTCGCCACCGCCGCCTTCCTCGGCATCGTCACCGAGGCGCTGCCCGCCGGCGTCCTGCCCGAGATGGCCCACGACCTGCGGGTCTCCGAATCCGCCATGGGCCAGTCGCTCACCGGCTACGCCCTCGCCACCGGACTCTCCGCGATCCCGCTCGTTCGGGCCACCGCGCACTGGTCCCGCAAGCGCCTGGTGCTCGCCGCCGTCGCTGTCCTGCTGGTCGCCAACGCCGTCACCGCGCTCTCCCCGTCCTACCCGCTCACCATGGCCGCCCGGATCGCCGCCGGTGTCGCCGTCGCCGCGATCTGGTCCGAACTCGTCGGCTACGCCCGCCGGTTGACCCCGCCGGCACTGCACGGTCGGGCGATCGCCGTCACCGGCATCGGCATCCCGCTGGCGCTCTCTCTCGGCATCCCGCTCGGCACCTGGTCCGGGCACCTGATCGGCTGGCGGCCCACCTTCGGGCTGGTCGCGGTCCTCGCCGGCGGCCTGCTGCTGTGGCTCGCCGCCGCCGTCCCCGACGCCCCCGGCCGCCGGGCCGGCCGCACCGAACCCCTGCTCGGCGCGCTCCGGCTGCCCGGCGTCCGGCCCGTGCTGTTCGTGGTCGGCGCGTTCGTCCTCGCCCACAACGTGCTCTACACCTACATCGCCGCGCTGCTCGACCACTACGGGATGGCCGACCGCCGCGACCTGGTGCTGCTGGTCCTCGGCCTCGCCTCGGTCGCCGGGCTCGCCGTCACCGGCGCCCTCGTCGACCGGCGGCTGCGCCACCTCACGCTCGCCGCCACCACCGCCGTCCTCGCCGCCCTCGGACTCCTGCTGCTGCCCACGCCCGCCGCACCCCTGGTGCTGCTCGCCGCCGCCCTCTGGGGCCTCGGCTGGGGCGCCGTCGCCCCGCTGTTCCAGACCGCCGCCGCCGACGCCGGCGGAGACCGCGCCCAGACCCTGCTGGTCGCCACCTGGAACACCTCGATGGGCCTCGGGGGCGCCGTCGGCGGACTCCTGCTCGACCTCTCCGGCCCCGGAGCCTTCCCCTGGTTCGCCCTCGCCCTGCTGCTGCCCGTCCTCGCCGTCGCCGCCCTGGCCCGCCGCCACGGCTTCCCGCCGAAGCGCCCGTGAGCCCCGTGGGCCTCGGGGGCCCCGCGGAAGCGTGCGGGAACGCAGACGGCCCGTGGGCTGCTCCTCGGGCCGGGCCCCGCTGAGCGGGGACGGCGGTCGAGGCACCGGGGATGTACCGGTGAGCCCACGGGCCGGGTGACTGCTGGGAATTAGCCTGAGCCGGAGACCGAACGGCCTCACCGCTGCGCAGGCAGGGGCGGCTCTAGCGAGCAGCCACCTCACGCATCCTGAAAGAACTCAACTCAGGATCACCTCCTTTCAGTGTGCTGCCAGCGTAGGCACCGCCCCTGGGCCGGGCAACGGATTTATTTCGCCACATCCGGCGGGCACGCTACGAGAGCAGGGGGCGCACACGACGAAGGCCCGGAGGCGATGCCTCCGGGCCTTCGTTTGCTACTGAGTAGCGGGGACAGGATTTGAACCTGCGACCTCTGGGTTATGAGCCCAGCGAGCTACCGAGCTGCTCCACCCCGCGTCGGTAAACACGACTCTACGTGACTCCGACGAGAAAGGGAAATCCGTTCCCCAGGGGGACCCGTGCAGGTCAACCGGGCCCGGTCGGCTGGCGGGTTCGGCGGGTCTGCGCCCACACCGCGAAGCAGACCAGTGCGGCGAAGCACGGCACCATCACCAGTCCGTACACCAGCAGGAAACCGTCGGTGCCCAGCCCGGCCGCCGCGTTCCACGCCCCGTGCAGGCCCATCGCCAGCAGCAGGCCCGCCGGGGCGCCCAGCCGGGCCGCCCAGCGGCGGCCGGTGGTCAGCGTCACCGCGAGGCCGATGCCGGCCAGCGCCGTGAACAGCGGATGCGCGAACGGCGACAGCAGGGCCCGCAGCACGAAGGTGTGCACCGTCCCGTCGAAGTCCCGCAGGCTCGGCGTCCGCCCCAGGCCGATCGCGTCCAGCCGGGCCTGCCGGTCCGCGGTGAACGCCCGACCCAGGTACAGCGCGTTCTCGGTGAACGCGAACCCGGACGCCGTCACCCCGCCCAGCACCGCCCCCGCCGCCAGCGTCCGGGGCCGCGAACGGGCCCGCTGCCGCCCGGCCGGGGCCGGCCGGAACAGCGCCACCGGGCGCTCCGGACCGCCCTGCCGGTGCCACAGCAGCCGGCGCAGCCGGCCGCACGGCCGCTCCGCGTCGCAGCGGTGCCGCCGCCGCAACGGCAGCAGCAGCATCAGCAGCGCCGAGCCCTTCGCCACCTCCTCGATCAGCGGCGTCGCGAACTCCGACCCCCAGGTCTCCCCGCGCGCGCCCCGGTGCGCGATCAGGAAGTCGCTCGCCCAGCCGTTCGCCATGATCGCCACCGTGGTCGCCGCACACGCCCCCCACGCCAGACAGAACAGGCTGTGCCGCAGCGGCACCCGCGCGGTCTGGTTCAGCCACGCCAACGACCCCAGCACGAACGGCAACGGCAGCAACGCCAGCCCGAGACCCACCAGCAGCCCCGCCGTCCCGGTCTGCCGCTGCACCAGGTGCAGGATCAGCACCCCCGACCCGGCCAACGCCAACGCGGCCACCGCCGAGGACAGCGCCGGCCGCCGCAACGGCCACAGCCGGCGCACCACCGACGGCGCGACCCGCGCCACCCGCGCCCCGCGCTGGCCCGGAATCCGGCCCACCGTCGACGGATACAGCCGGGACAGCCTGCCGGACCGGCGCGCCCTCGGCTCCGGGAACGGCCGAGCACCGGTGGGGGACGGCGGCGGATCGGCGGCCATGGCGGCGGCCCCTACAGGCAGGCTGGGGGAGGCCTTGCCGCTGGGCGGACTGCTCACCTGCAGAAGCGTAGGGGAATGCTCCGCTCCTGCGGGAGAGGAGCGGACAATCCGTGCGCCCCGGGACGACAGGCCGTCAGCAAGGCGAAACGGCGGACGCCGCCTCACCGTTGTCCTTACCCGCGATGCCAGGGGGGAGAACGCACATATGTCCGAGAAGGTTGGCGGACGGAACGTCACCGGGTCGAACGCCGGGACCACCGGCGCGACTTCGACGACCGCGACCAACCCCGGTCCCATCAGGGCCGGTTGATCGAGCAGATGCGCGAGAGCGCCGCCGCCGATGTTCCGCGCAGGGACGATTCGGCAGACGGCGCTTCGCGGCAGCAGGCCCTAGCGGCGGCGGAACAGCAGGTCGTGCACCAGGTGGCCCTTGGCCAGGCCGGCCCGCTCGAACTTCGTCACCGGACGCCACTCGGGGCGCGGCGCGTAACCCGGCACACTGCCCGCCGGGTGCTCCTCCGGCTCCAGCCACGGCGAACCGTCGCCCTCCGGGTGCAGGTTCTCCAGCTCCGGCGACGCCTCCAGCACCGTCAGCATCTGCTCCGCGTACGGCTCCCAGTCCGTCGCGCAGTGCACCAGCGCGCCCGGGGCCAGCCGCGGCAGCACCAGCTCCAGGAACGACTCCTGGATCAGCCGGCGCTTGTGGTGCTTCGGCTTCGGCCACGGGTCCGGGAAGTACACCCGCAGACCCGCCAGCGATGCGTCCGGCAGCATGTCGCGCAGCAGGATCACTGCGTCGCCCGCCGCGAGCCGGACGTTCTCCGAACCGTCCCGCTCCAGGAACTGCAGCAGGTTGCCGTGGCCCGGGGTGTGGACGTCCGCCGCGAGGATGCCCGACGACGGGTCGGCGGCGGCCATCGCGGCCGTGGTGTCGCCCATCCCGAAACCGATCTCCAGCGTCACCGGACGGCCGCCGAACATCGCCGGCAGGTCCATCGGCGTGCCGTCGATGGCGTGGCCGAAACGCTCCCAGCCGCGGTCCAGCGCACCCGCCTGCGCCTTGGTCATCCGACCACGGCGGGGCTGGAAACTGCGGATCCGCTGCTCACGGTGCTGGGCCTCGGTGGCCTTGTGCGGGTACATCGGCGCGGGGTACGCCGCCGGGGCGGCGGACAGCCGGGCCGAAGCGGGCAACTGGGGGCTGGGGGCGGAGGAGGTCACAATCGCACCAGTCTACGGGAGCCCGAAAAACCGCCCGCGGCGCGAGCCCGCGGCGCGAGCCCACGGCGCGAAGGCCGTGCACCGGTCCGCAAGGTCGCGAGCACGTGCAGGTCACTGTCCTGCGTCGCGATCCTGCGGTGGGGCGCCTCCCGCTTCGCGCAGTTCCCCGCCCCCCTGGTCGTTCACCCCCCGCATCGCCCGCCGGGCGATCTCGCGGCCGATCGCCAGCGAGGCCGTCGCCGCGGGCGAGGGTGCGTTGAGGACGTGGACGAGGCGGCCGGAGCCGGCGAAGGCGAAGTCGTCGAGGAGGGTGCCGTCGCGGGCGACGGCCTGGGCGCGGACGCCGGCGGTGGTGGGGAGGAGGTCGGCCTCGGCGACGGCGGGGAGGAGGCGGCGGACGGCGGCGGTGAAGGCGCGCTTGGAGAGGGAGCGGTGGAGCTCGCCGAGTTCGTAGCGCCAGTGCCGGCGGGCGATCGTCCAGGTGCCGGGGAAGCGGATCGTCTCGGCGAGGTCGCGCAGGCTCGCGGTGCGCCAGTCGTAGCCCTCGCGGGCCAGGGCGGGGACGGCGTTCGGGCCGACGTGGACGTCGCCGTGGATGCCGCGGGTGAGGTGGACGCCGAGGAAGGGGAACGCCGGGTCGGGGACGGGGTAGACCAGGCCGCGGACCAAGGAGCGGCGGGCGGGCGCGAGTTCGTAGTACTCGCCGCGGAAGGGGACGATCCGGACGCCGGGGTCGTCGCCGGCCAGCCGGGCGATCCGGTCGCTGTGCAGGCCGGCGCAGTTGACCAGCACCGCGCAGCGGATCTCGCCGGTGGGGGTGCTGACGGTGACCCCGTCGGCGCGCCGGGCGATGTCCAACACCGGGGTGGCGAGCCGGAGTTCGGCGCCGCGTTCGCCCGCGAGGGCGGCGTAGCGGTGGGCCACGGCGGTGTAGTCGCAGATGCCGGTGGTGGCGAGGTGCAGGCCGGCCAGGCCGGTGACCTCGGGTTCGTGCTCGCGGATGCCGGCCGGGTCGAGTTCGGTCAGCGGGATGCCGTTGGCGCGGCCGCGTTCGGCGAGGGCGGCGAGGCGGGGGAGTTCGGTCTCCTCGGTGGCGACGACGAGTTTGCCGGTGACTTCGTGCGCGATGCCCTGTTCGCGGCAGAACTCGACCATCTCGCGGGCGCCCTGGGTGGCGTACCGGGCTTTGAGGGAGCCGGGCCGGTAGTAGACGCCGCTGTGGATGACGCCGCTGTTGCGCCCGGTCTGGTGGGTGGCGAGGGCGCTCTCCTTCTCCAGCACGGTGACGGTGGTGCCGGGGTGGCCGTGGGTGAGCGCGTACGCGGTGGACAGGCCGACGATGCCGCCGCCGACCACCACGACCTGGACGTCGTGCTTCAAGAACGCAACCCCTCGTCAGCCGGTGGTGAGGACCAGGCGGGCGCGTTCGGTGAGTTCCTTGACCCGCTGCTCGTTCTGGTAGGGCTCCAGGCGGCGCAGCAGCTCGGCCACGTACTCGCGGCTGCGGTGCGAGGAGATCCGCCCGGCGACCTCGACGGCGCGTTCGCCGGCGGCGACGGCGGCCTCCAGGTCGCCGGCCTCGGCCTCGGCCATCGCGGAGACGATCAGCCGCAGGCCGTGCGAGCGGACGAAGCCCTCGGTCGGGCGGGCCAGTGCCTCGCGGGTGAACTGCCGGACCTTGGACGGCACTCCGAGGTCGCGGAAGCACTCGGCGGCGTCGGCGGCGAGGCGGTCGTAGGCGTAGAAGTCGATCCAGGTCGGGTCGGGGTCGCCGGGGCGGGCCCGGTCGAGGGCGGCCTCGGCGGCGGAGAGCGCGCTGCCGCAGGCGGTGGCGTTGCCGGCCTTGGCGTGGGCGCGGGCCTCGACCAGGTGGAAGAAGCTCATGGTGCGGGCGGTGGCCAGGCCCCGGTTGCGTTCCAGGGCGGCCTGCGCGAGGTCCACGGCCTCGTCCGGGAAGGAGCGGTAGGAGGCCTGGAGGCTCATCGAGGCCAGCACGTACCCGCCGAGCGGCACGTCGCCGGCGGCCCGGGCGAGGCGCAGCGCCTGGATGTAGTAGCGCTGGGCGGCCTCGTGCTGGCCGGTGTCGAAGGCCATCCACCCGGCGAGCCTGGTGAGTTCGGCGGTGGCGCCGAACAGCGCCCGGCCGACGGCGTCGCTGTAGGAGGCGAGCAGCAGCGGGGCGGCCTCCACCCGCAGGCACTCCGGGACCATCGAGGAGCGCCAGTCGCCGCCGCCGTACTTGGAGTCCCAGCGGCGGGCCTCCTGGGCGGCCTCGCGGAGTTTCGCGGCGTCCGCGTGCCCGACCCGGTAGCCGGACAGGTCGGGGGCGGTCTCGCGGGCCACCGAGCCGTCCGCGGGGGTGATCAGCCAGCGGGAGACGGGGGTCGCGTACGCGGCGACCGAGAAGGTGCCGGCCAGGGTGTCGCTCCACCGGCCGCCGCCGGGGCCGCGCCGCAGGTCCAGGTCGACCCGCCAGAGCTCGGTGGCGGAGCGGACCGCCTCCGGGACCTCGCGCGGGAATTCCAGGCCGAGTTCGGGCGTGGGGTGCGAGTCGGCGAGGCCGATCTCCTCCAGCGGGACGGGGCGGCCGAGCTTGTTGCCGAGCGCGGTGGCGATCAGGTGCGGCACCGGGCGCTGCGGCACCATGCCCTTGGTCACCCAGCGGGCCACCGAGGTCTTGTCGTAACGCAGGGTCAGGCCGCGTTGCGCGCCCAGGTCGTTGACCCGGCGGGCGAGCCCGGCGTTGCTGATCTGGGCGAGTGTGAGAAGGGCGCCGAGCCGGTCGTTCGGCCCTCGTGAGCTGACGGTCATGGTGGCGGTGGCACCCCCTGGCGACGTCGTGCGCGGATGGCGGCGATTGGCGACGCTAGCAGCACGCCACCGGACTGCTTGCACCTAGCGTAGTCGCCCGCGTTCCCACGGTTAAGAGGCCGCATTCCGGTTGGCGGGAACGCGCTGCGTCCGCGGTGGGCGGCCGGACGTCCGCCGGGCGTCGCGCGGGCACCTGCCGGACGCCCGTGCTCCCGGCCCGTGCCCGCGTGCGCCATTCGTGCTCCCTGGCCGCAGCGGCAGGTCGGCGATTCGCTGGTGCCTGTGGATCGGCCCGCCGTCGAGGACCCGGCGGGCCGGGGGAAACGCTGCCTCAATCCCCGCGGGCAGCGGCGCGTCCGGGAGGGCATGCGGATGCCCTCCCGGCTCGTGCGACGTCTTTCGGCCACATTGCGGCCGTATCGCACCGTCCACGGACCATTTCCGCACCGCTTCGGCGGCCACCGGCCGTGCCCCGGACGGGAGTTCGAGGACCTGCACGGCCCGGGCCCCGGAGGGGGTGGCCCGGTCCGTGCGCCCCGCCGCGAAAGCCCCACCCGTTCTGCGCCCACCGGTGGCACGATGTCTCCTGACGGTGCGCCAATTTCCTGCACATGATCGGATGTTCGCCGCGCGCCCGTAGCACCACGGAGGCGCGATGCGGTGGCTCACCGGCTGGAGCGGCCCGGCCGCCGACCCGGCCCTCGCCGCGGTCCGGCCGATCGCCGGCACCCTGCTCTGGGGCGGTCCCGACCCGCTCTGGGCGGTCGGCGACTGGCGCCCCGACGAACTCCGCCTCGCCGTGCTCCGCCCCGGCGCCCCCGCCGACGTCCGCGGCGGACTCGACCCCCGCGGCCCCGCCGACCGCACCCACCTCGACACCCCCGCCACCCTGCGCCTCGCCGTCGCCGGCCGCTGCGGCGCCACGGACCGCGAACTCGCCGACGGCCTGGCCGCCGCCCGCGGCGGCGCGCTGCGCCACCTCACCCGCTGGCCCGGCAGCTACACCGTGGTCCTGCGGACCGGCACCCGCTCCACCGTGCTGCTCACCGACCTGGCGGGCGTCCAGCCGGTCTTCCACACCCCGTTCGCCGGCGGCACCGCCTGGGCCACCGCCGCCCTGCCGCTGGCCGACCTGGTCGGCGCACCCCTGGACGCCGCCCACCTGGCCGCCCGGCTCGCCACCCCCGAGACCCCCGAGGTGCTCGGCGACCGCACCCCCTGGCGGGGCGTCCGCCGGGTGCCGCCCGGCCACGCCCTCGGCATCCGCGGCGGCCGCGCCCACCACACCGCGCACCCCGACGACCCCGCCGAAGCCCCGGCCGAGGCCCCCGCCGTCCGCGAACTCACCCGCGCCCTGCTGGAGGCCGTCCGCTGCCGGGTCCGCGCCACCGCCCCCGGCGCGCGGCCCCGACTCGGCGTCGACCTCTCCTACGGCACCGCCTCCGCCACCGTCGCCCTGCTCGCCGCCGCCGTCCCGCTCCCCGCCGGCACCCGGCCCGGCACCGCGTTGGAACGGCCCGCCGCCCGCACCGGCGCCGTCCGCGGCTCCTGGGCCCGCGAAGCCGACGACCGGCCCGAACCCGAGACGCTGCCCGCCGTCACCCGCGGCGACACCGACGGCCTCGCCCTCGCCGTGCACGCACCCCGGCTGCGCCACCTCGTCGTCCCGCCCGTCCTCCCGTACGCCGGACTCGCCGACCCGCTGGCCGGCCCGCTCACCGACGAACCCGGCCCCGCACTGCTGCACGCCGCCCGGTACGCCGCCGTCCACCGGGCCGGCGGCGCCGACCACCTCACCGGCCACGGCGCCCGACAGGTCCTCGACGGCCACCCCGCCCGGCTCGCCGACCTCATCCACGCCGGACGCCCGCTCCACCTGCTCGCCCCCGTCGCCGCTCTGGCCGGTGCCGACCGCGCCACCGCCGGCACCCTCACCGGCGCCCTGCACACCCCCGTCACCGTGCTGCGCGCCGCCCGCCGCCTGGCCCGCACCCGCTCCGCCGACGCCCTCGACGACCTCGCCCTGAACCTGACGATCCGCCGGAGACCGGGCGGACCGGCCACCGCGGGCCGCGCGACGGCCGCCGAACTGACCTGGCACCCGACCGGACCGGCCGCCCACCTGCTCGCCGACGAACCCCTCGCCGCACTCGCCCAGCACCTGCGCACCGCCGCCCGCGACGGCGCCCCCACCGAACCGCCCGGCGCCCGCCGCGCCCGCCTCGCCCTGCACCGGCACGCCACCCACTACCGCACCCTGGTGCACGCCACCGAACAGCACGGCCAACGCCTGCACGCACCGTTCCTCGACAACCAGGTGCTGCGCGCCGCCCGCCTGCTCCCCGACGAACTCCGCCTGCAACCCGGCGCCCGCCCCGCCCTGCTCTCCGCCGTCCTGGCCGGCGCCGGCCGCACCGACCTCCCCGCCACCTGGGGACGCGGCACCGGAGCGGACCCGCACGCCCCCGCCCGGGACGGCCTGCGCGCCGCCGCCCCCGCCCTCACCGAGCTGCTCGACCGGCCGCTGCTCGGCGAGGCCGGACTGATCGACACCCCCGCCGTCCGCAAGGCCCTCGCCACCGCCACCGACCCCGCGCAGGACGCCCCGCCCGCCACCCTCGCCGCGCTCGCCGAACTGATCGCCGTCGAGATCTGGCTGCGCCGCCTCGCCGCCCGCCGCCCCGGCTCCGCCTGGACCGGCCTGCCTGCCCCGCGCCGCACCGCGCTGGAACGCTGAGCGGGCCTGCCCCGCGCCGCACCGCGCTGGAAAGCTGAGCGGGTCCGACCGTCCGCCCTGCGGCGGAGCGTCGGCCGCCGAGCGTGCCTGCCCGGCGCGCGCCGGGCCGACGGATAGCGTCGCGCCATGACCCTCCTCGTCAGCACCGAGCCCCCGCCGCCCGGCAGCGCGATCGTGAACGCCTGCGACGGCTCCGACGCCTCGCTCTGGGCGCTCGACCGGGCGATGACCGAGGCCGAGGCGCACCGCCTGCCGCTGCACGTGCTCGCCGTGGTCAACCCCTCGCCCACCGGCTACCCGCCGGGCATGGCCGACCTCGTCCAGGAGAGCGTCCAACGCCTCACCGCCAGCATGTCCGACGGCCTGCGCCGCGCCGTCGCCACCGTCCAGGCCGCCCGCCCCCGCCCGTACGCCGGGCAGCTCACCCTGCACGTGCTGCTCGGCAATGTGGTGGACGTGCTGCTCCGCGCCGCCGACGGGCGGCACACCCTGGTGCTCGGCACCCGCGGCAACGGCGGCTTCACCCGGCTGCTGCTCGGCTCGGTCAGCACCGCCGCCGTGCACCACGCCGGCTGCCCCGTGCTGGTCGTCCCCGCACCCGTCGAAGAGCCCTGACCAGGAATGACGGCGAGTGGTTGAGCGTTCATCTTGTCGGAGCAGGCCGTCCGGCCGCCGTGAACCATCCCCCGACAGGAGCCCGCCCGCCATGAAGGTCGAAATCTACTCGGACATCGCGTGCCCCTGGTGCTACGTCGGCAAGCGGCGCTTCGAAGAGGCCCTGGAGCGCTTCGAGGGCAAGGACGGCGTCGAGGTGGTCTTCCGCCCCTTCCAGCTGGTCCCCGACGCGCCCGAGCAGGCCCGCCCGCACCGCGAGTGGCTGGCCGAGCGGTACGGGCCGCAGTCCCTCGCGATGGACGCGCAGATCACCGAGGTCGGCAAGACCCTCGGCATCGACTACGACTTCGACGCCGCGGTCGAGGTCAACACGCTGCGCGCCCACCGCCTGCTGCACCTCGCCGAGACCGAGTACGGCTCCGCCGTGCAGGCCGCCCTCAAGGAGCGCCTGCTGAAGGCCCACTTCTCCGAGGGCGTCAACGTGGGCGACGTCGAGGCACTGGCCGGCCTCGCCGCCGAGACCGGCATCGACCGCGAGCGCGCCGCCGCCTACCTGGCCGGCGACGAGGGCGAGGCCGAGACCCGCGCCGCGCTCGCCGAGGCCCGCGCCATCGGCGTCACCGCCGTCCCCACCTTCGTCTTCGAGGGCCAGTGGGCCGTCCAGGGCGGCCAGGAGGCCGACACCTTCCTCCAGGTGCTGCGCCAGGTCGAGACCGAGACCGCCCGGCAGCTCACCGAGATCGCCCCGGCCGGCGACACCTGCGCGGACGGCAGCTGCGCGATCTGAGTCGTACCCGGGTACGACGGCCGATCCGGTTCCCCGGGGCTCCTTCTGATCGGGTCGAGGCCCGGCACAGTACGGGCCTCGACCCGATCAGAAGGAGCCCCGGGGATGCCCGTGACCAGCCGTCCGTTCCGCGCCGTCTGCGCCCCCGCCGTCCGGTCCGCGCCGGCCCTGCCGGCCGACCTGGCCGGGGCCGCCCTGCTGCTGGCCGGACAGCCCGCCCGGGCCGCCCGCCTGCACGCCCGGACGTGGGGCCCCGGCCACTGGACGCCCGGCCACTGGACGCCCGGCCGCCGGCTCGCCCGGACGGTGCTCGGCCTGCCGCTGGACGCGCTCGCGCTGCTGCTGGCCGGGTACGCCGCGTTCAACTCGGTGCGCAACTTCGGCTACCCGATCTGGTACCTCGGCACCGACTACCACCAGGCGTGGGGCGGCCCGACCATGGCCGGCGTGTGGGCCGTGCACGTCGCCGGCTGGGCGCTCTGCCTGTACGTGCTGCTGCGCCGGCCGGTGCGCTGGATCGCCCGCGCCCAGCAGAGCCTCGCCGCGCGGCTGGGCCTCGCGGCGCGACCGACCGGTCCCGGTGCGGTTGCTCTGGCCGTGGTCGCCCCGGTCGGGGCGGCCGTCAGCAGTTGAGCGAAGCCTGCGCCCAGTCCGCCAGGTCGACCGGGACGGAGCCGCGGGCCGTGGTCGCCACCAGCCGGATCGAGGTCTGGCCGGACAGCTGGGCGTGCACCTGCACCGGCTTGTCGTCCGAGGACAACTCGCCGGAGCTCCACAGCACTTGACCGTTGCCGCCCTGCACCGAGAAGACCACCCGCCCGTAGCCCGTCCCGAAGTCGTCCAGCCCTGCGACGGCGTCGAAGGACCGGCAGCTGCGGTTCAGGTCGATGGTCACCCGGGACGGCACCTGGACCGCCAGCGCGTGCCGGTAGTAGTCGCCCTGGATCCACGCGCCGGGCCGCTGCAGGACGAACCCGGAGCCGCGGATGACCGGCGTGTCCGCGCTGTGGTGGCCGCGGTTCGTCGGCAACTCGTCCAGCCAGAACCGGGTGACCGGACTGGGGCTCGGACTCGGCGTGGGGCTCGGGGTCGGGCTCGGGCTCGGGCTCGGCGGCGTCGACGCGGCCGACGGCTCCGGCTCGGCCGTTCGGGGCGGCGTGCTGACCGGCTTCGGACTCGTCGTCGGGGACGAACTCGGCTTCGGGCTCGGGCTCGGCGTCCGGGACGGCGAGGGGGACGTCGACGGCGTCGGGTCCGGGGTCGGCGAGGACACCGGCAGCGGAGCGGTCACCGGGGCCGGCGCGTCCGGCACCGTGCTGACCGGCGGCGGCGCGGCCACCGGCGGCTTCGGCTCCGGCGTACCGGTCAGCGCGAACGCGGCGACGGCCGCCGCCACCACCGCGATGCCCGCGGCGATCCCGGCCTTGGCGGCCGTACCGAGCCCCTGCCCGACCGCCGCCGTGCCACCGCCGGACGAACCGCCGCCCGCCGTCGCACCGCCCGCCGCCGTACCGCCGGCCGCGACCGTGCCGCCAGCGACCGCGCCCGTGACGGCCACGCCGGTGCCGACCGCGGCCGCCGCGGCCGTGAACCAGCCGGCGCCGACCCAGAGCAGCGCACCGCCCGGCAGCACCGCCCGCAGGCTGTGGTTGATGTCCGCCAGCTCCAGGTACGCGGCCGTGCACCGGGTGCAGTCCTGGACGTGCTTGCCGACCTCCGCCGACGCCCGCTTGCGCAGCGACCCGCGGGCGTACGCGCCCAGCCGGTTCGCGTACCCGGCGCAGCCCGACTCCTGGCTGCCCGACACGTGCGCCTGCAGGAACGCCGCGGCCAGCCGGTCGCGGGCCCGGTGGGCCTGCACGGCCGTCGCGTTGGCGGTCTTGCCGAGCATCACCGCCACCGTCTTCGGCGACTCCCGCTCGACCTCGGTGTGCCAGAGCACCACCCGGTCGTCCTCCGGGAGTTCGGCGTACGCCCGCATCACCATGCGCTGATCGGCCAGCGCCAGCGCCCAGGCGTCCGCGCCCGGGTCGGCCAGGTCGAACTCGATCGTGGCGGCGGACGCCTCGGCGAACGTCGCGAAGTCGTCCACCAGTTGCTCGCGGCGGTCCGAACGGCCCCAGGCCGCCGCGACGTTGCGCACCGCCGTCAGCAGGTAGGCGCGGACCGCGAACTCCGGCCCCTTGCCCGCCTTCAACGCCTGCAGGGTGCGGGCGAACACCTCGCCCGCCAGGTCCTCGGCGGTGAAGCTGTCCCGGCAGCACGTCCGGGCGTAGCGGCGCACCGCGTCCGCGTGGCGGCGGTAGATCTCCTCGTACGCGGTGTCGTCGCCGGCCCGCACCAGGGCCGTCAACTCGGCGTCCGAGGGCGGGCGTTCACCGTCCACCGGGTCGGCCGGCGGCGGCACCGTGACGCGCGCCGACAGCTCCTCGGCGATGAATGCCTCCGGCGTGACCCCGCCCTGCCCGGCGGGGGCCTGGCCCGGCACCCGGCCGGTCAGCGACTCCCGGGCCGGACTGCCGCCCTGGTCCGGGACCTGCCCCGGCGTGCCCAGCCCGGAGCCGAACTCCCCGCCCTCGCCCTGCTCGTCCGGGCTCACCTGGCACCGCCCGGTCGCACGGCACACGACACGGGCCGATCCTCGACGTCGACGGCGATCACGGTGCGCAACAGGACAATGGCTCCAACCACGGGCAAAGAATGGCATAGCGCAGCGACCACCGGTAGCCGCCCGGACCCGGACCCACTCTTCCGGGCCGCCGCTCGCCGAAGTGTTCGGAGACCGAGGGCGCAGGCACCGCGCGTACCCGGACAGTCCCGCACGCCGCCCGCGCCCGGCGGCTTCCCGTCACCCGAACGACGCGTCACCGGCCCCGGCCCCCCGTACCGACCGTCAACCATCCGACGCCCACGGCCGCTTCAGGACGCCCGCAGGCCCTGCAGCAGGATCTGCAGCAGCCGGCCGCCCGCACCGCCGCCCGCACCGCCGTCCTCGGCCGCGAACGCCGCCGACGCGTGCACCGGCACCGCCGCGGTCAGCACCAGCACCACGTCGGACACCGTCACCCCCGCCCGCAGCTCGCCCGCCGCACCCGCCCGGGCCACCAGCGCCGCCAGCAGCTGCAGCAGCAGCCGCGGATCCGCGCTCTGCTCGGCATCGGACGCCGACGCCCCGGCGAACGCCCGCAGTTCGCCGGCGCGCTGCTCCGGCACCCGGCCGATCTCCTCGGCGTAGCGGAACGCCTCCGGCGGCAGCAGCCGGCCCGCGCCCGAGGCGGCGGCCCGCTGCAGGAACCCCGCCAGCGCGTCCCACGGCCCGTTCAGCCCGCCGTACAGCGACTCCCGGGCCTGCGCCGTCAGCCAGGAGACCTCCTCGGCGGCGATCCGCTGGACCAGCACCTCCTTGCTGGGGAAGCGCCGGTACACCGTGCCGACACCCACCCCGGCCCGGCGCGCGACCTCCTCCATCGGCGCCCCGTACCCGAGTTCGCCGAACACCTCCCGCGCGGCGCGCAGCACACTCTCCAGGTTCCGCCGGGCATCCACCCGCAGGCGCGAACCCGCACCCCGCCCGGCCTCGCCCGGACGCTCGCCCTGCGGGAACGCGAACCGCTCCCGCTCACCCGGGCCACGCTGCTCCGGCACCACATCCACCGCGGACCTCCCGAACGCGCCACCCGGCGACCGCTCGGCCAACTGTTCCTGCTCCGACATGCCAACCTCCCCCGAGGCACCCCGTTCCGGGCACCCGAACGGTCACTGCGCCCCCTGGTGTGCGCTGCCGGCACCGGGTCGGTCCGACGTCCGCGCACTACCTTCCCCGGATGGCTCCCGGGCAGTCGCACCGATGCCACCGGGCTCGCAGGTCCATGGACCGGCACCTTCGGCGGTCCGAACCACAATCCGACCATAGTTCAAGGAAGTTCGCCGCAGAAGTGGACCACTCCTCACCGCCGGCGATCCGATCCGGCACCAGCTGCGGACAAATCCCCACAGGCACCGCCCACACCCCACGTGAGACGAGTCACACCCGAGAGCTCGGCAACCGACGGCCCGACTTGCCCTTCTTTACCGATACTTGACGGATCATCAGATCGTGTCGGGCTCCGCCGTCGCAACCGGCGCACGGATCGAACGCACACGTCTCCGCCCTCCGGGCAGGTGTTCCTCGCCGGCGTGACCGACACGCACGCACAACAACCACACACAAATTTGCCGAACGCATGGGGGGTCATGTGCGGCAGGCAGAACCCAGGGAGCGGGGCGAGCGGATTCACCGTTTCGTTCCGCGAACTCAACGCCTGTGCCGACGAATGGAAGCGCCTGCTCGACGACCTCTCCCGGGAAGGCGACCCGCACTGGTCGCACTGAGCACGGCCATCGATTCCCAAGGAATGACCTTGCTCGATGCAAGCGCCGATCAAGTGAAGGGCCCCGGGAAAGCCCACCCCGCTCCAGGGCGGGCCGGTACCCCTGCCGTCTCCTGCCGGGTGGCAGGAGGGTCCGGGCTGGTCGCACTGATCGTCGCCCAACCGCCCTGCCGCCCCCGTCAGTTGTTCGGGCGGGGGTGGCAAGGGGTGTTTCGGGGTCGGATGCCGGATCGGATTTGGACCGATCCGGCCCGGAGTGTGGACAAGAGCCCTCCGGCGGGTGCGTCATAGGGGGAACGTGAAACGGGTCACAACCCGAGGGCCGGCCGGAGGTGCCCCATTCGGATCCTGATCATCGGCGGCGGCTGCGCCGGACTGAGCGCCGCGCTGCGCCTCCAGCAGGTACTGCGACCGCAGTTGAGGGACCGGCGGATCGACATCACGATCGTCGAACCGCAGCCGTACCTCACCTTCCAGCCGCTGCTGGCCGAGGTCGCCGCCGGCTCCATCGACCCCCGGCACGTGGTCGTCCCGCTGCGCACCGCGCTGCCCGACTGCCGGGTGCTCACCGCCCGCGTCACCAGGATCGACCACGCCTCCCGCACCGCCTGGGTGGACGCCGCCCCGCGCGGCGAGCTCCGGCTGCCGACCGAAGTCCCGTACGACGTCCTGGTGATGGCCCCCGGTGCGGTCTCCCGTACCGCTCCCGTTCCCGGCCTGGCCGAGCACGGCATGGGGTTCGCCACCGTCGGCGAGGCCGTCGCCCTGCGCAACCACGTGCTGGAGCAGCTGGACCTCGCGTCCTCGACCCGGGACCCCGCGCTCCGGCAGGCTGCCCTCACGTTCGTCTTCGTCGGCGCCGGCTACGCGGGCGTGGGCGCGCTCGGCGAGCTGGAGGACATGGCGCGCACCGCGACCAAGGGCTTCCACAACCTCACCCCCGACGACCTGCGCTGGGTCCTGGTCGAGGCCACCGACCGCATCCTCAGCGAGGAGATCCCCGAGCTCGCCACCCAGACCCTCGCCGAACTGCGCGAACGCAACATCGACGTCCGGCTCTCCACCACCCTGGAGTCCGCCGTCGACCAGGTCATGGTGCTCTCCGACGGTGGCCGCTTCGCCGCCCGCACCCTGGTCTGGACGGCCGGCATCCGTCCGGCCCCCGTGCTCGCCCTCACCGACCTTCCGCTGGACCACGCCGGCCGGATCACCTGCACGCCCACCCTGCGGATCGCCAACCCCGACGGCACCCCCCTGACCGACGCCTGGGCCGCCGGCGACTGTGCCGCCGTCCCCGACGAGGCCGGGCAGCTCTGCGCCCCCAACGCCCAACATGCCCTCGCGCAGGCCAAGCTGCTCGCCGAGAACCTGGCCGCCGAGCTCGCCGGCCAGCCCCTCGCGGACTACCGGCCGGGTGATCCCGCGTGCTCCACCTCGCTCGGCCTGCGCCGCGCCGTCGCCCACACCAGGCGCGGCACCCGGATCACCGGACGGCGTGCCTGGTGGCTGCACCGCGTCCGCCTGCTGCGCCGCCTGCCGAGCCGGGAGCGCCGGGTCCGGGTCCTGATGGACTGGGTGTTCGGCGGATTGTTCCCACGCGAAGTGGTCTCGCTCGGCACCATCGAGAACCCCCGGGCCGAATTCGAGTCAGGTTTCCGCACCGGACCGGGAAGCTGATTTCGCCCCTCTGTACGGCTCTGTACGGCTCTGTACGGCGAACGTGCTGCGCATGTACGACGGCCGGGTGGAAGCGCATTCCCGGCGCACACCCGCCGGAACGCGCCGTACCGGGGGCGCGACTTCCGGAATCACCCCGGAGCCTGACAGGATCGCCCCATCACGCCGTGTGCCATCCCGCGCACGCAAGGTGATGATCACACTGGAACCGACCCGCGAGCAGGCACCCCCACACAGTTCCCCGAGGAAGCGGCCCACGTTGAACCTCATGCGCTGGAGCGCCCGGCTCACCGGAGCCGCGTGGCGGACGACCCCCACCACCGCGGACGAACCCGTCACCGTCCCCGGCCAGCGCGACCCCGCCGCCTCCGGCCCCGACCTCCGCGACCCCGAGCACCTCTACGACCTCCGCGACGTCCTGCGCCGCCTGCCGGCCCCCGTCGCGCTCACCCACGGCCCCCACCACCTGCTCGGCTACGCCAACCGCGCCTACCGCGACTTGTTCGGTGCTCGCACCCCCGGCCGCCCCGCCGCCGAGGCCCTCCCCGAACTCACCGCACTCGGCGTGCTCCCCCTGCTCGACCAGGTACTGCGCAGCAGCCGCCCGCGCAGCGTGAAGGCCCGCTGCATCCTCGGCCTCGGCGGGAACCGCTACTACAACATCGCCTGCGTCCCGCTCGGCCCCGACGACCGCAGCACCCCCACCGGCGTCCTGATCTTCGCCACCGAAGTCACCGACCAGGTCCAGGCCGCCGGCCGCCTCCGCGACGCCGAACGCCGCCAACGCGAAGCCGCCGTCACCCTCCAGCACAGCCTGCTCCCGCAGAAACTCGAACAGCCCGCCGACCTCCACGTCGCCGCCACCTACCTCCCCGGCGGAGCCGACGCCGCCGTGGGCGGCGACTGGTACGACGTCATCGGCCTCGGCGGCGGACGGACCGCCCTCGTCATCGGCGACGTCATGGGCCGCGGCCTGCGTGCCGCCGCCGTCATGGGCCAGCTCCGCACCGCCGTCCGCGCCTACGCCCGCCTCGACCTGCCACCGCACAAAGTGATGACCCTGCTCGACGGCCTCGCCATGGAGATCGACGCCAACCAGATCGCCACCTGCACCTACGCCGTCTGGGACCCCGCCTCCACCACCCTCGTCTACGCCTCCGCCGGCCACCTTCCCCTCCTTCTGCGGGCCCCCGACGGCACTGTCCTGCGCGGCGAGGAACAGAACGGCCCACCTCTCGGCACCGGCGGCGCCGGCCACCTCTCCCACACCCTCCGCCTGCTCCCCGGCACCACCGGCGTCCTCTATACCGACGGCCTGGTCGAACGCCGCGACCAGGACATCGACCAGGGCATCGACCACCTCGCCCACACCCTCACCGGCCCCGTCGCGGCCCCCGACATCGTCTGCGCCCGCCTCCTGCGGGCCCTCGGCGTGACCGCCGAACACGACGACGACGTCGCCGTCCTGGTCTTCCAGGTGGCACTTGATCCCGCGCCCGCAGGTGTGTAGTGTTCTCCGAGTTGCCTGACAGGGAGCACCGAGCACGCATCTGCGTGGACGGTCCCGGGGCAGCCAATCCCTTGAGAACCACCCAGTTGATCCGTGTCGGGTCGCGTCCTTTTCGCGTCCCTGTTCGTATTTGCTGTGCGCGTTTTCGGAGATTGCGGCGGATTCGCTTTTCGGAGCGGGGATCGGCTAGAGTTTGAAACGTCGGAACGGCCGCGAGGCAGGGAAGACAGACAGCAAGTCGGATCGAAACTCCGGAAAACGGAGCGGAAAACATCTGATAAGCTGAGAACACGAAAGAACGC
>NZ_LISX01000018.1:10333-115603 GCF_001905465.1 Kitasatospora sp. CB01950 | reverse complement strand
GCCTTCGGCGCTGCGCGGCGGCTTCGCCGCCGGTACTGCCCCGGCCTTCGGCCGGGGGCCTCGGGCTTCGCCCGTGGCTGGCCCGCGCTGCGCGCGGGCAGGGGCCGGCTGCGCCGGCCGGATCGGGCTGCGCCCGATCGGGTGGGGTGGCGGGTGCTGCGCGCGCGTGGGTGGTGGTGGGTCAACTCCGCGCTTTGCTGCGGAGTTGGGTGGGTGTCAGGGTGGGGCCTTCGGCCCTGGGTGGATGGGGGCGGGTTCGGGCTTCGCCCGGGCTGACTGGGGTGGTGGGTGGGGGGCTTCGCGCCTTGACGGGTGGGATGGTGAGGGGTGGTCAGGTGGCGGGGTCAATCGTTGGGGTGATACAGGGACGGGCTTCGCCCGTTCTCGTGCATCAAAGACAGCAGCCCGCTAGACTCTGGATTGCTGGACAGGCCCTGGGCGCCTCTGGAATCGGCAGGGTCGCCCGGGTTCGGCGCCTCTTCAAAGGGCCCGGACACGAATCCTCGTTGATGGATGGTGATTGCTGTGATCGTGCGAGACGCTGACGGTAATGCGCTGCCGGAGCCGGAGAAGGCGGCACCGGCCGATCTGTGGCGGGTGCTCCGGATGTTCCCGGGCATCGCCGACGACATGTCACAGGAGCCGCACAGCTTCGCCGTCGCCGGACCCCTGCTGATCTCGTAGTTCGAGCGGGTCGCCGAGTTCGGCGAGTGGATCACGAAGTGCGCCCACGCACTGCACGACGAGCGGGCCGATGACCTGGACAGCGGCCGGGGCTGGCTGGCCGAGGGCTGAGCTGGCGCAGCGGAAAACGGGCTTCCCGTCGAATGCGGGAAGCCCTCGAAAAGGCCGTTGCGGCTTTTATGTCGCGTCGCATGAATTCCGGAAAAGGGAGACAGTTGTTATGGCGAAGAAATTGCGCCTGAACCAGGAAGAGGCGTGCGACGTGGCAGTACGACTTCTGACGCCTCCGGCGTCGGGGTTGGTGCCGCCGGAGGGGCTGCGGTGCCAGATCCGGGCCGCGACGGGGGCGGGCAAGTCGCTGACAGCCGTTCACGTCGCCTCGCGGCTGCACGCGGAGCGGACGCTGGTGATCGTGCCCTCGCTGCCGCTGCTGGAGCAGACGGTCGGGGTCTGGCAGCGGGAGGGGTACGGCGGGCTGATGGTGGGGCTGTGCTCGCTGGTGGGCAACGAGCAGCCGCCGGGCCTGCGGTGCACCACTGATCCGGCGGAGCTGGTGAAGTGGACTGCCAGGCCGGGGCGGGTGACGGTGTTCGCCACCTACGCCTCGCTGGGCCTGGGGCACCTGGAGAAGGCGCACCAGGCCGGACTGCCGGCCTTCTCGCTGGCGGTGGTGGATGAGGCGCACCGGACTTCCGGTCAGGCAGGTCGGCCGTGGGCGGCGATCCTGGACAACGCCCGGATTCCCTGTGACCGACGGTTGTTCATGACGGCCACGCCGCGGTTGTGGGCGGTGAAGGAGACGGATCGGCTGCGGGCGGCGGCGGCCGGGATCGAGGCGGCCGAGCTGATCGCGAGCATGGACGACGAGGCGCTGTTCGGCCCGGTCGCCCACGACTACCCCCTCGGGACCGCGATCTCGGACGGGGTGATCGCCCCGTACCGGATCCTGTGCGTGGACGTCTCCGACCCGGTCATCCAGGGCCTGGAGCAGCGCGGGGCGGACGATCGGTCGGTGGAGTACCGGGGAGCCCGGCTGGCGGCCCTGCAGACCGCTCTGCTGACCGCGTGCGCGGAGTGGGACCTGTCGCGGGTGCTGTCCTTCCATCACATGGTGGCCGAGGCGCGGGCGCTGAGCACCGGCCTGCGGGATGTGGCGCGGGTGCTGTGGGAGCAGGACCCGGCGCTGCACCCGCAGCCGGCACTGGTCGGCACGACGTGGCTGGAGGCCGAGCACACGCCGGCCGAACGCCAGGCCGTGCTGGGCACCTTCGCCTCGCTGGTCCGCGAGGACGGCTGGCGGCTGCTGCGGTACATCCTGGCCTCGGTCAAGGTGCTGTCCGAGGGCGTGGACACCTTCGACTGCGACGCGGTGTTCTTCGCCGACGTGCGCGGCTCCATAGTCGACCTGGTCCAGGCCGTCGGGCGGGCGCTGCGGATGCACCCGGGCAGCGGGAAGGTGGCCACGATCGTGGTACCGGTGCTGCTGGGCGCTGGGGAGAACGGCGACCAGCTGCTCACCTCCCGGGCGTACGACGGGCTGTCCAAGCTGCTCATGGCGCTGCGGGCGCACGACGCGGCCGCCGTGGAGCGCCTGGCCATGCCGCAGTCCGAGACCCGCCCGCCGAGAGAGCCCAGGCACGCCGGGGAGCCGGAGGAGCGCCGCTCGGCTGCCGGGGAGGCGCAGCTGCTCCAGTTCTCCACCCAGCGCGACCCGGCCGTCATCGCCGCCTTCGTGCGCACCCGGGTGCTGGAGCCGGAGCGGGCCGAGTTCCGGCGGGGCCTGGAGGAGCTGCTCGCCTACCGGGAGAAGTTCGGCGACGTGAAGGTGCCCTACGCCTACCGGGCGCCGTCCGGGCACCGGCTCGGGGTGTGGGTGGCCGACCAGCGCCGCTACAAGGCCGCCGACGTCCTCGATGCCGAGCGCGTCCAGGAGCTGGACGAGCTGGGCATGATCTGGTCCGCGTTCGACACCGCCTTCACCGACAACCTCACCGCGGTCGCCGGGTACGCGGCCGAGCACGGACACGCCTGCCCGCCCAACGAAGCGGTCTGGGGCGGGCGGCCGGTCGGGACCATCATGAAGAACCTGCGCACCGCCCAGCGGCGCACCGAGGCGTTGGAGCGCCGGGCCGAGGCCGGCGAAACCGGCCTGGACTGGACCGGCGCGCTGACCGCCGACCGCAAGGCCGCCCTGGACGAGATCGACGCGGGGTGGTGCCCGTCGCCGGTGGAATGGCGGCGGTGCTTCATCCTGGCCTGGCGCCACGTGAAGGACGGCGGGACACTGGCCGGGGCCGCGCCGGGCAGCATCGTCGTCCAGGGCGAGGACCTCGCCGGGTGGGGCCGCGCCCAGCAGGTCGCCTGGGACAAGCTCGTCCCGGCCCAGCAGTGGGCACTGGAGCACGTCCTCGGACTCGAACCCCTGGCACCGGAGCAGAAGCCGGCCGCGAAGGTGACGCACGCGGAGAAGGAGGCCCGGAACCTGGCGGCCGCCGCGCAGTTCCGGGAGCAGGAGGGACACCTGAACGTGCCGCGCAAGCACAAGGAGCCGCTGGCCCTGTCCGACGGGAGCACCGTGCAGATCAGCCTCGGCCTGTTCATCACCAACAGCCGCAGCCGCCGCGCCGACATCCCCACCGACCGCGCCCAACGCCTCACCCAACTCGGCATGCGCTGGGAATAGACGGCACGGGCCGCAAGGCCATAGGGCGCACCACCTGGTTCGGGAGAACCGGATGCCGGACAGTACCGCGGTTGGGATGATCCTGGGATGCTGATCTCGCCACTCCCAGGCACCAACAGGGAGAACCTGCTCGAATCCCTGCGATCACTCGCAACCACGGTCGGGAACCTATGGACCAGCGGCCCCAGGGAGACGCTGGAGCTCGCGCTGAAGTACCTGGAGTGGGCGAACGACGCCGTCGAGCTGCTGGACGGCCAGATAAGCCCCCAGGACATCGACCGTCTGGTGCTGACCCGCCGTCACGAGCAGATCATGTCCAACATCGCCGTCCTGGCGGCGCCGGACACGGCCCGGTTCTCCAACGGGCTGATCCATCTGGAGCTGCGGCAGCGCGCGAAGGCCTTCGAGACCGCGGTGGCCACGCTCCAGATGGCCATCGCGGACCGGCTCATCGGAGTGTCGAACCTCGTCTTTGACACGACCGTCTACATCAAGCACCCGGAGAAGCTCGAAGAGATCGACTTCGGGAAGCTGGTGGACGACCACGACGCCCAGCTGAACCTGGTGGTGCCGATGGTCGTCCTGGACGAGCTGGACCGCTTGAAGGAGTCCAGCAACAGGGACACCCGCTGGCGCGCCGGCTACTCGCTGGCCGTGATCGACCGGCTCTTCCCGTCCCCCCGCCGCCAGTACGGGCTGCTGCAGAAGGGGGGCGACTTCGGCGGAAGGGTGAGTATGGAGATCCTCTACGATCCGCGGGGCCACGTCCGGCTGCCGGACGCGGACGACGAGATCGTCGATCGGACCGCCGCGTTCGAACCGCTGGCAGGCGACACCACGCTGTTCACGTACGACACCGGGATGTCCATGCGCGGCCGGCAGGCCATGCTGATTGTCCGCAAGCTGACCAGGCCTCTGGAGGACGAGCCGACCGAAGAAGCCGCGGGCACGAGCCGACGGGCACAGCGGCGCCAGAAGCGTGAGGAGCGTGAGGGGGCCGGACCGGCCGAGATGCCCGCTGAGGGCTCTTGACCGCTTTCCGCAGGTGGGAGGATGCGCGGTCGGCTCGGTTCGGTAGCTGTGATGTCGAACCGAGCCAGCCCGCCTTCGTCTCGTTGACCGGCCGCCAGCGGATTAGGTCGGCAGCACCGGCTGGGCTCCGGCGGACTGCTCCGGCAGCACGACCACCGCGCGACACTCTGTCGGCGGGAAGTAGTCCGCCTTCGATGCCTCCTCCGGGTGCTCGGCGAAGGCGGCGTTCTCCAGCGCGTACCGGGCCTTGTCGAGCGCGTCGATCGCGACCCGGAGCTGATGAGCCGGGGCCGACTTCGTGCCGGTCTGTGGGTAGGCGTTCAGCAGGGCGGTGCGCTCGTGGCCGAGCTGGTTGCGGATTCCCGCGAGGACCTGCCCGAGCTGGACGTGCTCGTCGTGGGTGAGGCCAGGCTTCTTCAGCATCGGCAACTCCTTCACCGAGAGGGTGGCCGGAGCGTACCGTTGCGCACCACCTCCGTGCTGCGCAACGGGCCGGATCCGGCCTCCCCAGCCCCAGTTCTAGGCCATCACGGTGTGCAGCAAGGTGATGGTCGCCGCGACCGCGCCGAGGCCCACGATCGGGCCCCCGGCGATGAAGCCGATGACGCCGACGCCCCCCGCCGCCGACAGGATCAGCGCCCAGCGCTGCGAGAGCCGCTCGGGCTCGGGCGTTCCCTGCTCGGTCTGCTTGTTGCTCATCGCGGGTTAGGCTCCTAACGGTTGTACCTGAGAGCGGCCCCGGTTGCCCCCGGGGCCGTTCGCGTTCCCGCGAACGGCTGGCCACCCGACCCTTCGGACCAGGTCGTGGATCCAGTCTGCGGCCGAGGCACAGGCCACCTGACGACCCGCCAGCAACGCTTTGACCCGCACAGTAGAGTCTTTAGATTCCTAATTAGACTTATGTGAGGGTCAGAACGTTGGGGACAGAACGTTGAGGGTGGCATGAGCAGCGAGCTCAAGAGGACCGAACGGCGTGCCCGTCGACTAGGAGAACTACAGGCGTCCAAGACGGTCAGGCGTGCAAACGCGGCTCTGCACGAGGTGTGGAGTACCGGAAGGCAGCCGAAGCACATCCGATTCCGCATTGGTCTCCTGGAGCTGCCAGGCCAGGACAAGAGGCAGCCGGTGCTGACCCAGCTGATCCGGCCGCGTGGACTCGCGCTCCGGTTCTACCTCTTGGCGATCTTCGAGGCGCAGTGTCGCTTGGAAGCCGGCCAGAAGTGGATCAGCGGCCGGCCGTTGTCCGGGCCAGACTCCTGGGCGGATCTGGTTGCGATCGACGGGCCCTACAGCACCCAGGCCAAGAAGTACCTGCCGGACACCAAGCAGGGGCGGACGCTGGCAAACCAGCGCCTGATTCAGGTGAAGTCAGCCCTGCGGACGCTGGAGGGCATCGGTGCGCAGGACGAGTTGATGTCGGGCTCGGAGAGCTCGCAGGCATTGGTGTCGATGCCGAGAAAGGGCAACGCCTGGGACTACAAGCAGTTCATGTTGCTGAACGAACTGGGCAAGGGTCGGCTGGAGACGCTGGAGCCGTACTCCGTGCCGTACGCGCAGTACGGCACGACGTTCGCGGTCCCGGTCGGTTTCTTCCTGAACGGCTGGATCCACGTGCTGAGCGATGCGGAGATCTCGGTGTGGCTGATCCTGATGTCGCTCTTCTATCAGTACCCGGACAGGCACCGTGACGAAGGTGTGTACCTGTACGCCGCCCGCCGCGGCCGGATGGGCCTGCGCCGCGACTCCTGGGAGGACGGCTGCGCCCGACTGCGGGACTTCGGTCTCGTCCGCGACGCGGTGAAGCCGGAGCAGCAGAAGAAGGAGGCGCCGACGGCCGTCAGCGAGCAGAGCGCGGCAGAGCATGAGGCTGCCCTCGCCAAGCTCCTCGAGGAGGACTTCACGGTTTTCGACTTTTCACAGCCGGAGCCACCAGCTGTTTACGACCCTAACAGGTATCAGTTGCTCGTGGGGTACGGGAAAAACGCATTGGATAAAGTCATGATGGAGACGACTCTGCGAGTTAAGGCGCTCAAATAGGTGCGATTGGCTTCCCAAATTCTCGCCTAATCTGGCTGCTGGATGCGCCTCTGCCGGTCGCCTGAAGGTCTTCCCCGTGCTACCGCCCTCGCGCCGTCCAGGTGCTCTTAGACTGATAACAGGTTTCTGGTACAAGGAAGCGGAAAGTGCCCCATGAAGGGCGACGCTCCGGTGCTGCCAGCCGTCAGTTCAGGTCGAAGTCGTTGGGGTCGAAGTCGAAGTCGTCGGCGGTGAAGCCGCCGTAGCCGGCGCCGCCGTTGAAGTAGTCCGCGAGGGCCTGGCCGACGATCTGCCGTACCTCGCCCTCGTCCTCGGCGAGAGCCAGGGCGGCGGCCTGCTCGCCCGACAGGTTCAGGTGGATGTCGCGGGCCCGGACGGCGTCCGAGCCGCGGATCTCGAAGCTGACGGCGCGGCCGACCCGGGCCCCGATCCCGGAGACGGTGCCGCGCTGGGCCAGCTGCTTGGCCTTGCGCTCCCGGCCGCGCTCGGTGGTCTGCACGTCGACGGCTTCGCGCTGGAGCTGGTCGACGTGCTGCTGCTTGGTTGGGTGGCGGGTGCCGTCGATCCAGCGCAGCACGGTGCGCGGCGCGACGCCGTAGGCGGCGGCCATGGCCTTGGTGTTCCCGCCGTACTTGCGCTCCCGCACCTGCCCGGCCTGCGTCGTGGGCTGCACCGGCGCCTTCCGGGAGGGGAACATGGCCTCGCGCACCCGGCCGAACAACCCCTTGCCCGCCATCAGTTCCCGCCTTCCTCATCGTCGTTGTCGGTGCCAGCAATCCCGCCGTCGGCACCGGTCTGCTCCGGGCCGATCGCGGTGCCGTCGGTGGCGTAGTGGTGGACCAGCTTGGAGGGGTGCTCCCGGCGCTCCATCGCCTCGACCACGGCCGCCAGCGGGATCGAGGACTCGTGCTTGTGGCTGCCCGGCGCGATGCCCAGGCGCAGCGCGCCGGGGACCGGGGTGCCGTCGTCCTTGACCGGGAGCAGCTCCAGCGGGGAGGGGGCGTCGGCGGCGTACAGGTAGCTGTCCACGTTGACGGCGAAGGGGGCACGGCCGGTGAGCAGCCAGGTTTTGCGCAGGCGGCGGTGGGCGGCGATGCGGGCGGCGGCGATGACGTGGAAGCGCAGCGCGGGGTCGTAGGACCAGGAGGCGGCGACCTTCTCCAGCCACACCTGGTCGTCCAGGTGGCGTGCGGAGTCGGCCCATTTGCCGATCCCGCCCTTGTAGACGTTCTTGTAGGTGCCGGCGAGGACCAGGGCGTCCGCGCGGACCGGGTCGGTGCCGGTGTCCTTGTGGACGGCGTAGGCGGCCAGGAACTCGGCGGGGGTCTGGCCGTCGGTCAGGCCGAGGTCGGCGTAGGTGCGCTTGTATCCGGCACGGATGCGGCCGGTCCATTCCTTGAGGAGCGGGGCGGTGTGGGTGGACAGGTAGGCGGCGGTGATGGTGGCCGGGTCGAAGCCGTAGGTGGTGGCCATGTAGGCGACCGTCACGGTGGCATACCAGCCGGGTCCGGTCGGGGGCTGGCCGTGGAAGGTGGCCGGGTGCGGCAGCAGGGGGTCGGTCTCGGTGGTGGTGAAATCCGCCCACCACAGGCCGGCGGTCTTGCCGTCCCAGGCCGGGTTCTCCACGTACCGGTACGGGCCGATGGGCAGGCGCAGGGAGTCGGTGACGGACAGGTAGCTGGCGCAGACGTCGACCGCGACCGCCCACGGACGCCGGGCCTCCTGCTCGGTGAGCTCGCGGGCCCACCACTTGTAGTCCTCCTCCTCGCACACCGCCTCGCCCTTGGCCAGGAGTTCGCGGGTGAGCGGGTGGCGGGCCCCGGCGGCCGGCGGCACGCACAGGTCGCCGCTGGGCAGGGCGCCCTCGCGCAGGTGCGAGGACCACTCCCCCGTCGCCTGGTCCTTGGTCCACTCCACGCGCGGGCGCACCGCGTCCAGGAGCAGCATCGCGGTCGAGGCGGTCGTCGCGCCGGGGGCGACACCGAGGTCGGCGGTGAACGCGCGGTAGCGGCGGGCCAGGGTGAGCCCGTCCCGGGTGCCGTCGGGGGCGGTGGCCAGCGGGCCCGCGAGGGCGCTGACGGCCTGCTGGCGACCGTCGCCCTGGCCCAGCCACGGCGCGACGGTGATCCGCACCGAGGTCTTCGGTCCGCCGGCAGACCCGGCCCGGCGGAAGACGTGGAAGGACGGGCCGAGCTGCTCGGAGAGCTCCATGCCCACCGCGGCGGCGGCCTTCGCGAGCTTGGTGTGCAGCGCGGTCAGGGCCTTATCGGTGCCAGGCAGGGTCGCGGGCAGGCCGAGCTGCTTGAGCGCACCAGCAGTCAGGCAGACCATGCCATCACCGCCGCGTCCGGCCGGGTGGGCCCGCTCGACTCGCAGCGGCAGCCCGGTACCCAGCCACGCGAACCAGTCGGGCAGCTTGGTACCGGCCGGAGCCGGGACCTGAGGGACGTCCAGCACCCAGCCGCCATCCTGGGCGACGTCCAGCGCGACCGCCGGCCACCACCGCGCAGCAGCAGCCGAGGCGGCCGGACTGGGCAGGCGCGCCGGAGTCGTACGGGCCGGGCGAGCGTGGGGACGCGCGGCCGCCGGGCTCGGCCTGGCCGGCAAGGCCGGGGACGCGGGAGGCGCGGGCCGCACCGGCGTCGGAACAGGAGCAGCTGTGGGCGCGGCCGGGACGGCAACCGGCGCCGGGGCCACCGGGGCGGCCGGAGCCTGGTCCGCCGGGGCGGCCGGAGCCTGGTCCGCCGGGGCCGGCTGCTGGGTGACCACCGCAGCGGCCTCGGGCGCCGGAGCAGCGGGGCGGCAGAACCCACCCAGGTGCATCGGGCGGCCCTGGGCGCGGTAGACGGAGGGCTGGCCGCACTGCACGCACGGCGCGGCTGGGCCCATCACCAGCGAGCCGTCCGGGTTCTGGTCGAGCAGCGGGACCACCAGGCCGTCAGCGGCCTCCTGGGGCGGCGCCGGCGCCGTGAACGCCTGCGGCACGGCCGGGGACGATGCGGCGGCGGGCTGCTCGGGCGCGGGGAAGCGCTCCGCCAGGCCCGCGAGGAGCCTCCCGTAGGCCGGAGCGATGTCCGGGCCCGGGACGGCGGACCCGTCCTCCCAGCCCTTCACCTGGGTCGAGTTCACCCGCAGAGCCGCCGCGATCTGCGCGGGCGTCAGCCCGGCCGCCAGACGCAGCCGCGCCCGCTCAGCCGGGAGCGGCAGGCCGGTGTTCACGGCCGCCAGCAGGGCATCCACGGAGTCGAACAGGTCATCCGACATCAGGGCCGGTCTCCTCAGCGTCCGTTGGGTCGGGTCGGGTCGATCCGTGGGTCCCCGAACAGGGCGTCGAAGACACGCTCGGTGAGGCAGGCGATCGGGCCCTGGTCGGGGCGCAGGGTGTAGCCGGCGGTCCGTCCGAGGTCGGCCACCGCGATCGGGACCTGGGGCCGGTAGTAGAACTCGAGCTCCCGGCCGGCGAACTCCGTCGGCTTCACCACACCCTGCGCGGGGTTGAACGGCAGGGTGAACGAGGGCAGACCGGCCACGTCCTGCTCGGCGGCCAGGTACAGCACGCCGTCATCGGTGGTGCGGAACGCCACGGCCAGGTCCACGCCGCCGGCGCGGCGGTCGCGCGGGAGCCCGTGGCCCTCCAGGACCCGGCCGAGCTGGGAGGGGGCCATGGCGGCCGCGATGCCCAGGGCGCGCCGGTTGGAGTAGCTGTCGCTGGCGTCCGCTCGGGACATGGCCAGCTCCTTGACCACGTTCAGGTGCTGGGTGACGCGGCTGATGCAGGCAACCAGGGCGGTCAGGTCGTCGAAAGCGGAGGCCTGCGGCGGCTCCACCAACCGCTCCCCGCGCAGGGCCGCGAGCAGCGCCCGGGCGAGGTCGTCGTGCACCTCCACCCGCTCGCCGCCGATGCTGATTCTCACGAGACAACTCCCAAACAGTAGGACTTAACCAAATGCTACGCCCGTCCACTCTTGGAGTCAAAGAGGCAAGGGCGCGCAGCACCGGACCGTCGGCTGCTCCGCGGCCAAACGGTGGCGCAGCTTGCGGACGGCACCGACGGCGTTGGCGAGGCCCGAGAGGGCGGAGCCAGCGGCGGCGGGGTCGGGGAGGCGCGCCTCCCCGACCCCGCTGGGCTACTTGAAGGCCGCGATGGCGCTGGCTACCGCGGCGAGCGCCGCGACCGCGGCCCAGAAGACGCCGCTCCGCCAGAACGGCTTCTTCGCCGTGGTGTCACTGGTCACCGGCACGGTGGTGGTGACCGTGCTGGTGGAGCCGTGGTCCGCATAGTTGAGCGGCCCGTTGAAGCTGAGCTGGGCGTTTCCGCTCATGTTGATGTTGATCGCCGCGCTCTCGCGGGGCTGGTTCGGGTTAGCCTGGTCTGGCAAGTTGGGTCCTCCTAGGAGCCGGTTGCAACCCGTGGCGGCAGAGCTTGCCGGCGTGTGCCGCCTGGGTCGTGTGTGTCGAGCGGGGCTGCGGCTTAGAGCTGCGGCCCCGCTTTTCTGTGCGACTCCAACCATGCACCCGTGGGAGAGCGGCCCAGGTATGATCGTGCTACGGATTGATCCTCATGAGCGCTGCTACCTCGATGGCCTATTAACTTACAACTTAGCTAGCTGGGCATCCATGAGGATCAATCCGTAGCGTTCATTCCGTTCGCGTCCGTTTTGGCTGGTGCGGCCGCTGGCAGCGTTCCCACAGGTCACGGAACCCCTGCCAGGTACATGCCCCACGATCGCCCGCGCACCAGCGGCCGAGCGCGCTACGGGAAGCCGTTTCCACCGTCCTGCCGCGCGTTCAATCCGGAGAGTCCGTGCCCGCCTCAAGCTCCGCCAGCAAGGTCAAGGTCCGGTTGGACGCCCTGGTGCGGCTGCGCCAGACCGGGGAGCACGGTGCGGTGATCCGCGACTCGAAGAAGCTGTGGGAGACCGGCACACGCCCTCCGGCGATCCGCCTACGTCGGCAGTACTACCGACTGGAGCGGATGGCCCCGGTCGTGGACGAGCGGAACCCGCTTCCCGTCGAAGACAGGCCGGTGGCGGCCCGCATGATCCTTCCCAGAGGGGTGGCACTGCGGCTGCACCTGACCATGCTCTTCGCCGCCCAGTGCCAGGCGACCGCCGGCCACCGCTGGCGCAACGACATCCCCATCGAGCCCACCCCGAGCGGCCTGTCCTGGGCGGCGCTCGTCGCCGCCAACGCCTCGGCGAACTCGGGGATCCTGAACGCGGCGGACTCCACCAACAAGGTCCGGCAGCTCAAGGAAGCCGTGAAGAAGCTGGAGTCCCTGCACCTCGTCAGCGTCCCGCGACCCAGCCCCCGCCACCCGATCACGAGCGTCCAGCTGCTCCACGAGAGCGCGGCCAGCACCGAGGCGGCGGCCATCGCGTACACCGTGCCGTTGCCGACCGAGCCGTGCATCGAGCTCCCGCCGGAGTTCTTCACCCGCGGCTGGATCCACGCCCTCACCACGAGCGAGATCGCTGCCCTCCTGATGTGGTTCGACCTCCTCACCTTCTCCGGCGGGCAGAGCAGCAGCGGACACAAGGTGGCCGCCGTGACGGGCCAGGCCCGGCAGGGCTGGTACGGCCTGGGCCGCGAGGCGTACGAAACCCATCAGCCGCTCGAAGCCTTCGAGCTCATCGACGTCGTACGCCCCGAGAAGCGCCACTACGACGGAAAGTGGCAGGGCTTCAACATCGACCCCAGCGACCTCTTGTGCCACCGGGTCGCCCTCGTCCCCGACGCCTTCGCCCGCGACGCGATCCGGGTAGTGGAACCCGTACTCAAGAGGCGCGATGCCGCGAACTACTGGGGCCGTCCCATCGGCGGCCGCGTCACCGAGGTCGTGTGGCCGTGAGCCGGCCGCAGGTTGCTGCCGAGCGCCGCTGGCCGATCCCGCGAGATTGCGGGTCGGCCGTCGGTAGGGTTCGGGGCGTGGACACCGAGCCGTTCGTGGATGAGGACAACGACCACGATGTGTGCTGGATCTGCCCGTCGGTGAGGTTCCCGGCCGGCGGGTTCGACGTCTTCGAGCGGCCGACCCGGGAGTGCCCGTTCGACCCGGCCGACGGGTTCCGCTACACCGCCGCCCGGGTGCCAGTGTGCGTGCACCCCTACAAGGTGGGCCTGCCGCCGGGCCGGTACGCCTCCGACGGGGAACCGGTGCCCGCCGGGGGAAGCGGGGCGCCGAGCGGGGAGAGCCGGGAGCGCAGGGCTCCCGCGCCGTACGCGGGAGTCCTGCCGCCGGGCCTGCCGGAGGACGTGGCCGACCTGGCGGCGTGGGTGGGTGAACTGGCGCGCGGCGCGGCGCCGGAGGATCTGGCCGAGGTGCTGGCCGGCGCCGAGGCTGCGGCGCTGAGCAGGTTTCCCGAGGCCGAGGTGCTCGCGGTGCTGCGCCGCGTGCTGTCGGGCGGTTAGGCCGCCGCGAACGAGATCGAGTGCTCGCGGCCGGAGCGGCCCATCCCGATCGAGTCGTACTTCTTGGTGAGGATCGCCAGGCGCCGGTCGACCTCCTTCTTGTCGAGCCAGTACCGGGTGGGCGGCTCGGCGCCCCAGGCGGCGAGGTAGGCGGCGTGGGTGTAGCCGCCGCTGGTGTAGTCGGTGTGCTCCTGGTCGGTCTGGTGGATCAGGGTGAAGCCGGTGCGCTCGGCGATGCGGGCGAGCAGCTGCGGCTGGGCGATCATCGCGTGGGTCATCTCGTCCACCAGCACGGGCAGCGCGACCTCGGCGGCCCGCTCGTCGCCCGTGAGGGCAAAGACAGCGGCCTTGAGCGCGATGGCGCGCAGGCCCTCGGTCAGGAGCGGGCCCTTGTCGGTGTCGAGGACCTTCGTCGTGGCGTTCGCCGCGATGGCCAAGCAGCTGGACGTAGCGGCCGCGGTGAGTGTGCGTCAGCTGCGCCGCTGGGAGTCCCCCGACCCGCCGCTGCCCCACCCTGGGCAGCAGGCCGTGCTGGAGGCCCTGCTCGGCGTCCCGCTGGAGGAGATGGGCTTCACGGTGCCCGCCGAGCGCCGCCATGCCTCGGCCGTGGGCGGGAACACTGACCGTGTGGAACGCAGCCGGTTCGTGGTCGACGTCGGCGCCGTGCTCGGCGCCTCGGTCCTGCCCGCGCCCGCCTGGTCGGCGACCCACGGTCGCGCAGAAGCGCCCGCAGGAGGCGGTCTCTGCGGCCAGCACAGCCGGCGCCCTCGCCCAGTCCCATGGCAGCCTCAAGGTAAAGTCCGTCGTCGCGCTGCGCCACACCCGCCCTGGCCCTTCGGGCCTCACGTACACAAGCGGGTGCAGGTCTATCCGCCTCAGCGTGCCGCGTTGTAGGCGATCGCCCAGCCGGCCGCAGCCCGGTCGCTCCGGGTGAAGACCGCGGCACCGGTGTGTCCCGCTGACGAGTCGTCCTGGTGCGGGTCCGGGAACCGGACCTCGAGGGCAGCGCCGGTGCCGGGATAGCGACCGGTCGCGGCTCCGTTCCACATGATCACGGTGGCTCCGCGTGGTGCGCGGATGTTCGCGCTGTCGGTGTGAAGGGTGATCTCGGTGCCGGTGCTCCGGGACGCGAGGAGGGTCTGGTATTCGGTGAGGGTGAGGCGGCAGTTGCTGGGCGGGGTGGTGCCGGGCCAGTCCGGTGAGTCGATGCCGCGGGCGCGGGCGGCCTGCCACATGGTGGGGACCAGGGCGTGGGTGTGGGCGGGGGTGGCCATCTGTTCGCACATCCACAGCAGCCGGCCAGCCCCACGGGAAGGACCGAGGGTGCGCCAGCGGATGCGCTGGGCGAGGTCGGCGGTGGTGATGGCGATCCAGGGGTGGACGGTGGCAAGGGGGCCCTGAGCGCCCAGCCAGGCGAGGTAGCGCTGGGCGTCGTCGAGGACAGGGGCCATGGAGTCGGCGGGGATGCCGCGGATGTAGGCGGGCCGGCCGCGAAAGGCGCGGGGTGCGCGGGCGACGAGGAGCAGGACGGCGCGGGCCAGGTCGCCCGCGACCGGCTGCCAGTCCTCGTCCTCTTCCTGGCCATCGTCAGCGGGATCGGTCCCGTCGGGTTGGCCGAGAGTGCGCAGGACGTTGTAGAGCTCGGCTTTGGCGCGGTCGGTGAAGGGCGCTTGTTCGAGCGCGGGCAGGCGGGTGGCGAGGGCGGTGATGAGGGCGTCTTCCGCGGTGTCCGGGTCGGTGGGGACAGGGAGGTGGGTGGTGGCGTCGGCGAGGGTGGAGGCGAGGTCGGCGTCGACCATGAAGCGGCTGGTGAGGCGGCCGAGTTCGGTGGCTTCGATGCGGTCGTCGCCGCCTGCGGGGTCGGGGGTACGGGTGAGGTAGGCGGTGTCGGTGAGGAAGTCAGTGGCGTCGTGGAGGGGGTCGAGGGGGTGGTGGCCTTGATGGAAGGCGAGAGTGCTCTTCCACCAGTTCTCGGCCTGGGTGGTGGTGGCGAGGCGGTTCTGGACGGCCTCGGCGAGCAGGTGGTCGGGGAGCCGGTCGCGGATGCGGGAGGTGACGGTGTATCCGGCGGCGAGGCGTGCCTGCCAGTGGTGGCGTTCGCTGGGGGCGGTGAGCAGGTAGGCGTGGCCTTCGCGTTCGCCGGCGCCGATGCGGCCTGCACGGCCGAACATCTGCTGGACCATGGACACTTCGATGCGGCTCATGCCGATCTGGGTGTCGCGGACGATGACGGCGCGGGCGGGGAGGTTGACGCCGGCGGCGACGGTGGAGGTGGCGACGAGGATGTCGGCCTGGCGGGTGCGGAAGGCCTGTTCGGCTTCGCGTTTGTGGGGCCAGTCGCGGTAGTGCAGGCGCACGCCGGCCTTGGTGCACAGGCGCTCCACGAGGTCGCTGTCGTCCGCGTCGGCGCCGGTGGTGTGGACGCCGCGGTCGTGGGCGAGGGCGAGGGCGGTGGTGCGGACAGAGCGTTTGCTGCCGCAGAACACCAGGACGCTGCCGCCGTCGGCGGTGTGGTGGCGCGCGAGGTCGACGGTGCGGCGGGTGCGGGTGTTGCTACGGGTCGCCCAGTCGGTTGCGTCGGCGTCCGGTGGCATGGCCGGGAGCTGCCAAGTCAGGCGGGTCGGGCGCCAGGGCGAGCGGATGAGGCGGGCGCCGAGCCATTCGGCGAGCTGGTCGGTGTTGGCGATGGTCGCGGACAGGCCCACGATCCGTACCCGGGTGGCGTCCTCGCGGACCCGGGCCAGGAGTGCCTCCAGGACCGGGCCTCGGACGGGGTCGCCGAGCAGGTGGATCTCGTCCACGACCAGGCAGCCGACCTCGGCCAGCGCGGCGCGCAGGGAGCCTGCGCGGCAGATCGCCTCGAACTTCTCGGTGGTGGCGACCCACAGATCGGCCTCGCGGATGAGGTCGGTGTCGACGGCGGCTTCGCCGGTCAGGCGGACCACGCGCAGCCCGGCGCGGCGCCAGGCGGCGAGGTCGCGGTCGAGCTCGTCGGTGAGGGAGCGCTGGGGGACGAGCCAGGCGGCTTTGCGGCCGCGCTGGTGGGCGGTGAGGGCGGCGACCATGCCGATCGCGGTCTTCCCGGCTCCGGTCGGGGCGACGACCATGGCGTGCTCGTCGCCGTCGGTGATGGTGGGGACGGCGGCGGCCTGGACCGGGTTGAACGCCGGGTGGGGCAGCAGCGTCTTCCACACCTCGGGGACGAGGTCCTCGACGGGCACGAACGCCTCGGTGTCGCCGGCGGGGATCTCGTCCAGTGCGTCCCACTGGGCGGCGAACGCGTCCCGGGCCGCGTATGCGGCGGGCCCCGCGGCCGGTGTCGCCGCGCCGCCGGGCCAGGCGGCCAGCTCGACGGGCGCACCGAGGTCGGACACCGTGGTGACCACCTCGTCCTCAACCCAGTGCGCGGCGGTGCGCACCTGGGCGCCGAGGCCGGTGAGGGTGTCGCGCAGGGTGTCGAATCGCTCCCCCGCCGGGATGATGGCCCTCACGTCGGTGGCGGCGCGCAGCGCGGGCTCGGGCACGTTCCGGGCGGGGTTGGTGATCTTTCCCCACCACAGGGCCCGCGTCTCCTTCTGGGCGGGCAGGGGCAGGTCTTCGGGCCGCGCCGGGCCCACGGGGGCGGGTTCGCGGGAGGGGTGGGGCAGGCGGATCGCCGTGACGGTCACGCCGGGCCCGCTCGGGCACGGGCCCGTAGCGAGTCCCGCCGCCAGCCGTGCCGCGGCGCGGGCGGTCACCGCAGGAGGGGTTTTTGTACGCCGAGGTCCGGGGGCGGCGGCCGCCGCGGGTGTGGCCGGGGTGGTGGGGCGCAGGAGTTTGTCGTAGGTCTTCACGCCGAGGTCGGCGAGCGTGAACGCAGTTGGGCAGGCGGGGCAGACGATGGCGACGTACCGGTACTTGCGCCCTGCGGACTCGTACGGGCGGCGAAGCGAGTGCAGTACGCCGTCGCACTGCGGGCAGGGGCGGGGCACCTGCTCCTGGTAGGTCCAGCCCGGCTCGGTGAACCGCTGCTGCAGCCCTGTGGCCGGCAGGTCGCTCCCCCATTTGTCACGGACGAGCTGTTGGACCGTCAGATCGCTGGCCTCGGTGTCTGTTTCGTGCACGGTGCTCACTGTGGCAGCCGGGTAGCCGCCCGTACCAGAGGCACTCGGACAGTGTCGCGGCCCCGTGCCGGTAGCGCCGTCAGCGGCAGGGGCCGAACCTTCGTGCTCAGCGCCGATTTGGCCGCCTTCGCTGCCGGGCGGGATGCGGTCGGCGCGGTTCAAGGTGGTGATGCTATCCCGCTGGTGTTCCGGTGTACCGCAGAGGGCCAGGGAGCCCTTGTTGTTCGCCGGTGCGAGAGTTGGAACCGCGCTGGGGTTAGTGGCTGTTGTCGTTCCGATCTTGAGGAGCGTCAGTCGAACGGGCGTCTTGATCGGGTGGGCTACCCTGTCGGCCGTGGACAACCCTTCTGAGCTGCCAAGCTGCCCCGACTGCGGGCGACCCCTGAGGAGCCTGGGTCTTGTCCTGTCTCTCCGCGACGAGGACAACAAGCGTGTGTGTCGCCATGCCTGGAAGTGCTCGGCGGGTCACTTCTGGTGGCACTGGGCGGATCGACCTACAGAGCCCCTGGACGCCTGTCCCTACCCGCAGCTCTTTCGAACTCAGTGACGGTCGCCGGTTCGCTCCACGTGCGGTGTTGGCCGACGGAGATCTCGATCGGATGACTGGGGCGGCTACCAGGCATGAAAGCAGGGCCTCTCGGTAGCTCGAAGGGTGTCTACGCCATCGACCGTTCCAGGAGGCCCTGTTGTCGTATTTCTACGGCATCGCGGAGGCTGGGTCCACCTCGGCCACTCTCGCGTGTGACTGCCTGGCTCACCGGTTCGGGAACGCCGGCGACCACGGCGTCCGCGAGTGTCGCTACCCGACCGACATGTCGGACGCCGAGTGGGCGGTGGTCCGGCCGCTGTTGCCGGTGCCGGGCTGGCTTCGCGGCCGGGGCGGCCAGCCGGAGGCGTACTGCCAGCGCGCGATACTGGACGCGATCCGCTACCTCGTTGACAACGGCACGAAGTGGCGGGGCCATCCCGGTCGATTTCCCGCCGTGGGACCGCGTCTACGCGTTCTTCCGACGCTGGCGCGACCACGGCCTGGTCGAGGAGTTCCACGACCGGCTCTGCCGCCAGGTCCGCGAACAGGCCGGGCGGGATCCGGAGCCGAGCGCGGGCGTGATCGACTCGCAGTCGGTCAAAGCCGACGCCGTCGTCGACTCCGAAAGCCGCGGCTTCGACGGCGGCAAGCTGATCAACGGCCGCAAGCGGCACGTCGTGGTCGACACGCTCGGACTGCTGCTCGCGGTGATGGTCACGGCCGCGGACGTCGGCGACCGTGCAGCCGCCCAGGTGCTGCTCGGCCGGGTCGCCGCCGCCCACCACCGGCTGGCGCTGGTCTGGGCTGACGGCGGCTACACCGGCAGCCTCGTCGAGTACAGCCTCGCCGTTCTCGCCGTGGTGCTGGCCATCGTCAAGCGCAGCGACGACATGCGCGGCTTCGTCGTGCTTCCCAAGCGGTGGATCGTGGAGAGGTTTTTCGCCCACCTGATGCGAAGCCGCCGCCTGGTGCGCGACTTCGAGCGCTCCACCAGCAGCGCGGAGGCGATGGTCTACTGGTCGATGACGCAGCTCATGACGCGCCGCCTTGCCCGGCCACGTCCTTCGCGAGCGTGAACCGGCCCGGCGCCGACTCGACCAGCCAGCCCCTGGCCACCAGCCGCTTCGCCTTCGACCGCAAGGCTTCTACCTTCCCCGGCACCGGGTCCAGGCCGAAGCAAACGGCCATCTCCTGACACGACAGCGGACCTTGACCAAGCCGGTTCCGGTCCACGAGGGCTCGCAGGATGCGCTGGTAGTCCACCGACAGCACAGACCAGGCCAGCCCCGCGCGCCAGACCGGCACCACGGACTTCGACTTCGCCGCGTCAGCCTGCTCGGACAGAACCCGCTGTCCAGCGGGAGCCGGCAGGTCCTCGCCGGCGGCCTCGGCCGAGGCCAGCACCTCGCCGACGCGCGAGCGGGCGACAACCCACTCGTTCCACTCCCGCTCGGCCACCTCCAGCTCCGCGTGGATGCGGTCGGCCTCCTCGCGCAGCTCGTCCACGCGGCGGCGAGCAGTGAGCTCGCGCTGTTCCAACAGCCCCACGACCGACGGCATCCCGACCTCCACCCGAGCGACGACACGACACGTCACCACTGCCACGGGCCCGCCGGCCCTATGCCCGACCAGCGGAAACACAGCTCTCAAGCCCGGAAAGACAACAGCCACTTAGGCTCGGGGACGCGGCCCGCTCAACGTGGTGCTGGACAAGTGCCGCTGGGGTACGTCAGGGCTGGGGTTGCTCAGTGGAACAGTGCTTCGACCAGGGCTGCGCGGAACTGACGCTGCCTGACTCCAGTGGCGATGGCCTGCGGTGCCGGATCCCCTGTCAGGCCGATACCCATGACGACGGCTCCGGTCTTCTCGAGCATGTGCCACATGTCGTCGGTGAGGCGAACAGGTACTGCGATGCGGACGATCTCCGGGTCGGTGCTGTGCTTTGACTCGTCGTAGAAGCCTTCGAAGGTACGGTTGGCCGAGTTGAAGACGGCCTTCCAGCCGTGGTCCTGGGCGGGCACGGCGGGCGCGTCCCACACGGGCCAGCCGAAGTAGTCCTGCACAGCGGTGGTCGTTGCGGATGTGTGGCCGGACAGCACCAGGGTGACGGTGCGCACCTGATTTGCCGTGATGACGGTTGTCTTGCCTTGGGGTCGGGCGCTCACCTTGCCAGGCGCTGACAGGCCGATGTGCGTGACCGCCATGTTGAGCTGAGCCCACAAGTCCCGGGGACGTTCTGCCATGCCCCCAGCATCGGGTAGGCGGGGTGGTGTGTTGGGCTCTATCCGGTTGGTTCATTCTTTCGGGTGAGCCCGTGTACGCGGCGGGTTGGAACGCGCTTGGCTCCTGTTGAGAACCTGACGCTCGAACAGGCCGCAGATGTGGGCTGCTTCGTCCACGGCTCTCCTGTCCCACGGGGCGAGTTGCATGCTTTGGCGGCCGGGCGGCCTCCCGTCCAGCTCCGCGAAGCGGCCGGCTGCGGAGATCAGGTCGGCTGCCCAGGGCGGTACGGGAAGATCGCCGCCGCCGGTGCGGGCGACGGACAGCCGGAGCGGCGCGTCGGAGCGTCCGGTGACAACCCGCTGTGCCAGCGCGGCGGCGTGCAGAGGGTGGGCGACGCGTGTGTGAAGCCGGTGGACGAGCAGGACCGTCGCATGGTCGGGCTCGGGTGGAAGTCGCCCGCCGGCGGGCAGTGCGAGCAGCGTGCGGCCCAAGCGGCGGCCTGCGGCGGCCAAGCGGCTGTGGTCGAGCGGGTGGTGCGTGGGCTGGATGAAGCCCGGCTCATCCGCGTGGGGTGGGATGTGCGTGGCGGCCTCCCACCAGGCGTACCGGTCGGCCGGCGGTGGCGGGAGCGGTGCGCTGACGGCACGGCGGGCGCCATCCAGGGTGTGCACGTCGTGGTGCGGCAGGAAGGCCAGGGCGGAGGCGAGCGCGGGCGGGAGGGGTCCATGGCACAGCAGGGTCAGGTGGATCCCGGTGAGTTCCCGCAGGGCGAAGAGGTGCTCGAAGTGGCGGGAGCTGATGCGGTGGGCGCGGGTGACGATGACGTGCCCGATGTGCAGGGCAGTGGTCCAGGCGGCGACAACGCGCCAGGCGGTGTCGGTTCCACCGGCCCAGTGGGCGGCCTCCTCGTTTCCCGGGAGCAGGTGCTTGTTCAGACTGCGCAGGAGGTCGTGGGCCAGGGATGCGGGGGCGGTGGCCACGGGGGTGGGGTGGACGGTGATGCGGCCCAGCGCCGGGGTGTGGGCGGTCAGGGCCGCCGACATGAAGGCGTGGTCGTCGTGTGCATCGTGCACCACGGTGAGCGCGGGCAGATCCGGATTACCTGGTCCCGGTGACCAGGTGGGCCGCCACTGCCCGGAAGTGGCGGCGGGTGCGGCGGCCGGACGCGTCGTCATCGCGATCCTGGTGGTTGCGGTATGGCTCCGGCGGGCACGGGCCTGGCCACGGGATCGGCGAGAACCGCAGCCGGGTAGTCGACATGCCGGAGCTGTTGCGGATCGGCCACGGCGGCGCGGTGGCCGAGGACTTGGCTGTCGGCTGGAGCGGGGGTGTCCGTGAGGGGATGGCGGGCCAGACCGAGGGCGAACAGCACGTCGGGGTGGACGGCCGGATGCCCGCCCGTGGGGGCGAGCAGGCGGCGGTTGGCCAGGCGCGGAATCTGCTCGGGCGACAGCTCCAGGGGAAGGCCCTCGGCGGTGCGGCGTAGCAGGCGGGTGACGGCGGCGGCCTCCAGCGGGCTGAGGGAGGCGACAGTGTGGCCGGTGCTGTGGAGGTTCTGCCGCTGCTGGCCGGTGAGCAGGCCGGGCATGGTGGTCAGGTGGATGCTGGTGTCGGTGTGGACAAGCCGGTGGGGGCTGTCGTGCTGTTCAAGGTGTGCGGCCAGGGCGGTGGCGGCGCGTCCCAGACGGTGGGCGGGCCATTCCAGGGCGCTGGCCAGGTCGTCGGGGTGGATACGGCCGGCTTCCATGAGGGCCGCGTGCAGCACGATGGCGTGGGTGGCCGTCTGCGGGCCGGGGCGTGAGTCCTGGGCGTGGGTGCGCAGGAGGGATTCCGGGGAGGTGGAGAGGGCGTGGGCCAGGTGGATCAGGGCTGCGGCGGGGAGGGTCTGCGGGGTGAGATGGGTGTCCCAGTCCGCGGTGGGGATGCCGGTCAGTGCGGTGAGTTCGTCATCGCCCAGCCGGCAGTCCGTGGCGCGCTCGCGCAGGAACGTAAGGTCGAAGGCGAACAGACTGGTGCCGGTTGGCGGGGCTGGGGCGGTCACGGGCGTAACTCCACAAGGCGCGGCAGGACATCCGGGGTGGGCGGGGCTGGGGTGTGCAGGCGCCAGCAGCGGGCGGTGGTGTGCCAGTCGTCCCCGGGGTGGGGATGGACCAGGGTGGGGATGGCGAGCCCCGCGTCGGCGACGAGGGCCTCGAGGCGTGGCGTGGTACCGAAGCAGTTCGCGAACAGGCCGTGGTGGTCGGCGGTGCGCGGGGAGCGGCGACGGAATTCCACGGCGGCGCGCAGCAGGGGTCGGGCGCGGGGCGGGACGGCGTACATGTGCCGGGGACCCGGTGCCTGGCCGATGTTGATCCGTGAGTCGCGGTCGATGGCCACCGTGGCGTGATGGTGGTCGACGCTCTCGATCTGGGTCATCGACAGCAGGTCACGGCTGGTGCCGGTGAACAGCATGGAGGCCAGCGCGGCGGCGCGCAGCGGGTTGGGCAAGCGCCAGGTGATCGTGTGCAGGACGCGCGGGGTCAGCGGCACGGTGGTCAGGCCGGGCCCCGCGCAGTCGGTGAGGTCGTCGGGTACGTCGAGCAGCACCGAGCGGCTGAGGAAGCCGGCCTGGGCGCCGCGCACGCGGGCCACGGTGTGCTGGGGGCTGGGGCTGGAGACGGTCAGGCGGGCCAGGAACAGGCGTACGGCCTCGGTCTCCTGGAGGGTGAAGGCGGTGGGCTCGGCGGTGCGTCCGTCTGCGGGTCCGGCGGTGGGTGGCGGGGAGGGCAGGGTGCGGGCCAGCCAGGTGCGGGCGGCGGCGTAGCCGGCGCGGTACTGGCCGTCGGTGTGGGTGAAGTGGACGTCGTTCTGGCGGCGCCAGCAGTCCGCGCGGAACGCAGCCATGCCGCTGCGGGGCAGGGTGGGCAGCGGGTGGGCATGATCGCCCGGCGGAGGGCCGTGGCGGCGGCCGGTTGCTGGTGGCCCGATCGCCTCGAGGACGTCGTCCGCGCCCCGTACCCCCTGCGCGTCGGTGAGGCCGGCGTCGTGAAGGCGCGTCTGCAGGTGCTGCTCGTCGGCCGGCTCCGGAGCGTGGGCGATCAGGGTCAGGCGGATGCCGGTGTCCGCGCGCCAGACGGCGAGGCGGCGCAGGCGCTCGAGGGTCAGGCGGTGGGCGCGCAGCACGATGGCCTCGTGCACGTCGGTGGCCAGGGTCCAGCAGGTCACCGCCCGCCAGGCCGGGTCGGTGGACATCCGCTCGGCCTCGGGACGGGAGAAGCCGTCGCGGCCCATGGCGCGCAGCACATCCAGCGCGAGGTAGGCCGGACTTGTGGCGTGCGGGGTGGGATCGACGGTGATCCGGCCGCGGGCGGGATCGGCCCGCTGGTAGGCGGCCCGGTGCACCGCGTGGTCGTCGTCGCCGTCCAGAAGCAGCCTCACCGGCCACGGCGCCGCCCCCGTCGGCGGTGTGGTGACGGCCTGTGGGCCGGGGACAGCAGGGAGTGTGGGGGCGGTCATGGGCGCCGCCCGCCGTCGACCTTGTCGGCCACGGCCTGTAGCAGGCGCTGGTCGGGCGCGGCAGCTCCGGTTGTGGCCAGAGCCCGCTGAGCGTGGTGCGTGAGCACGACCCAGCGGCGCAGGCAGCCGTCGGCGACACGGGCGTCCAGCGCCTGCAGGTCGCCGGGCGCGACACTGCGCCACAGCGGATGCAGAGCAGGCACTGCCCGGGGGACCTGGTCGCGGGTGAGCGGCCAGATGAAAGGCCAGCCGGCGGTGCGGGTGGCGAGCATCCGCTGGGCACGCAGGTGCCGTTCGCCCCGTGACTGGGCGATCAGGACCACGCACAGCCCTTGGGGAAGGTCGTCGTGCAGGAAACGCAGGTACTCGAAGCACGACGCCGACATCCGGTCGGCATCCTCGACCACGACGATCCGCGGCTTGAGGGCCAGAGCGCGGCGGATCCAGGCGTCGGCGGCCCCAGGGTCGGCAGGCGCCTCGCCGCGGAGCTTCAACGTCTTGTGCAGGCAGGCGCGCAGGTCCGTCGGCGCCGGCTGAGCCCGGAAGTCCAGCGGCAGCAGCTCACCGAGACGGCGGGCGGCGGTGTGGACGGCAAAGGTCTTGCCGACCCCGGCGTCGCCCAGCACGCACACAAAACGCCCCTGGGCGTACGCGTCGGCGAGCGCATCGCCCACGGCGGACATCCCCGGGGTGAGCAGCGTCCGCACACCCGGGGTGGCGAGGAAGTGCAGGCCGGGCGGGGCGGCGTCTTCCAGGACGGCGAAGAGTTCCGGGGCGGCGGCCGGCCCCGGGCCGGCCGGCGGCGGGGGCGGGGTGGTCAGCACCGGGCCAGGGCCCAGTCCACGATGCGGTCGTCGATCTTGTCGGCCTTGAAGTGCGCCATGCCCTTCAGCACGTGTTTGGTGACCTTCACCCACTCACGGAACGATCCGAGCGCGTACTGGGTGTCGATCCGCTGCAGCAGTGCCTCGTCCACGCCCTTCCACACGGGGTGGGAGTCGGGCACGGTCTTGAGGATCTCGTCCTCGGTCATCGCCAGGATCTCCAGGCGGATGTAGATCCGCGAGGCCAGCGCCGGATCGCTCTGCAGCGTCTCGTACGCCTCCCGGCCGCCGACGAAGAGGATGGCGGGCTTGGGGTCGCAGTTGTCCCACAGCTTGCGCAGGAACTCGAAGTTCTCCCGCCGGTACTGCTGGGCCTCGTCGCACACGATCACGTACGGACGCCGGGGCAGGGACTCACGCAGCAGCTTGTCGAACGCGGTCGGGGTGCCGGGCATCTTGCAGCTCAGGTTCATCTGGTGGAACAGCTCCTCGCGCAGGTCCTTCGGGCCGGGGCGGGAGCGGGCGAAGTCCAGCGGGAGGATCAGATCGGGGTTCATCTCCTGGATCGTGGCGCGGGTGCCGAAGCTCTTGCCGAGCCCGGCATCCCCGTAGATCACCGACATCGCCCTCGATTCGACGGTATCGACGACGGTGTCCTTGATCTGCAGCAGCGTGTCGGTGGCGACCAGCGACGACTCCTCAAGGCCGAGGAAGAACTGCGGTCGCAGGTCGGGGCGGCGCTGCGGCGCGGTGGTGGTCATGCGTCCTCCGAAGACGGATCCGAGGTGGTGGCGGCTTGGCCGGGGCGGGCCCAGCCAGCCGGGATGGGGGTCAGGGGCGAGTAGGGCTCCGCGCGCCGGCGCGGCATGGCAGGTGCTCTTCCGCTGGAGCCGGCGAGTTCATCCCGTACCTCACGCTCAGTCATGCGCTTTGCCCGTACCGGAAGTTCGGCCTGGGTGGAGGGGAGGTAACGCTCCCGTTTTCGCTCGCCGGAGCGTTTCAGAGCCCGGCGCAGCGCAGCGCTGTGCTCATCACGGTCGGCCAGGACCTTGGCGCGCAGTTCCTCGGTGGCTTCGTCGCTGAGAAAGGCCCGGCCGAGGTAGCGGTTGCCACGGAAGGTGTACAGGTCGATCTCGTGGCTGTGGTGCGGCATCCACCGGACCCGCACCTGAACGCCGATACGGCCGACGCCCATCTCGGGCATGTAGCAGCGGCCCGCAAACTCCACCCCGTGACTGGTGATCTTATGAACCCGGTTGTCGCTCTCCAGCATGAAGGCGCGCAGCTCTACCGCGCTGGGCTCCGGCCGGATCTCGGTAGGATCGGACAGCCACGCCTGCAGCGGTGTCATCTGGGTACGTTCCACCACGTGCTTCGTGTTGTGCTCGTGGACCCACGTGCGTAGCAGGTCGACGAACGCCTCGAACGTCAGCGGCGGGTCCTGGTCACCCACCCGCCGACGGTGATCGAGCAGGGGCGCCTTGCTGTAGCGGGGCAGGTCGGCGAAGAACCTGGTCACGCCGGTACGGTTCAGCCGCTCCACCCCGCCCTTGTGGCGGGCACTGCGCACCCGGTGGACCGGCACGCCGAGCAGCCCGAAGGCCCGCTGGACGGTCTTGGACAGGAAATCGGCGCCGCCGTCGATGCGCACCAGGCGCGGCAGCCCGCCGGCCGGCCCGTACGGGTCCTCGCGCAGCACCGCCGACCGCAAAGCCGCCAGGACCGATCCCCGGTGTGCGGAGCCCGCGGTGACCGCCCAGCCCATCACGTGGCTGGTGCCGCGGTCCTCGAACCACGTCACCCACACCTTCGAGGTGGTCTGGTCCGGCATCATCACCACCAGCGGGGCCTGCTTGTGGTCGCCCTCCCACACCTGGTTACGGGCCACCGGGGGCCGCTTGAAAGCCGGGTCGAAACCACGGGCGGCCGGGATGCCCTGGCGCAGACCCGCCATGAAACCCGGATCGAGGTCACGGGCGATCGCGTCGTGCAGCGTGGTCAGCCCCACCGGCTCCTCCCCCGCCGCCAGGGCCTCGCGTACCAGCTGCTCGTGGGCACGCCTCACGTTGCCCTGGTAGTCGGCGAGCACATCGACGATCTCGTCGGTGATCCGCAGACGCTTCCTGGCGGGCTTCTCCGACGTACCGCTCTCCTCGGCCTCCTTGAGCCAACGCCACACCGTACGGATGCTCACGCCCACCGCCCCGGCCACCAGCCTCACGTGAGCGGTTGTCAACTCCCCCGCCCCGCGCAGCCCGAGCAACTGGGCCACCGCGGCAGGCCGGAGCTCATCCCGATGCCGACCCAGGCCCCCCGCCGGGGCGTCCTCCAGCGCGGTCACCGGAAGCAGCACCGGCGGGGCAGGCAGACGGATAACGAAACGGCGATCACAGCGCAGCCCCCAACCCCAACAGTGCTGGCATTCAAGCAAGTTCATCCCAGTGAGCTCACCGACAGGCGAATCCGAACGCGAGACTACGAGCCGAAAGCCAACCCCCGACCCAGCCACTCACTCGAACAGGTGACGCCTTGCCGTTCCCGTCACCCCGACGCGCGCACGTGCTATCTGCCCCACGGCCACCACAGGTCCCGGGCGGCCGGGACCTCCGCAAGACCCGGCGCACCAGGGCCCCCGAGCACCAAGATCAATAAAACGAAGGAGATGCGGCGAGCACGACATCGGCCGATACGGCTTCATGTCACCGAGACATCCGGAGAGATATCACCATGATCGACCAGTCAGATGGCTTTGAGCAGCGCTGATACCGCCGCCCATCAGTGACATCCGATCCGAACATCCCAGTGACATCACGGCCGAACTTCACACCAGCCGGTCCGGCCGGGCCTTGTCCCGCAACTCCAGGAACGAGCCCTCCGCCCCGCCGATCACACCCCGGCACGACCAGCACGGACGCAGCTGCGCGTTGGCCGAGCGGGCCGCCTCCAGCCGCGCCTGGGCCTCGACTTCCCGCTCCTGCTCGCGCCGCTCTTCCTCCTTCTCGTGGCAGGACCAGCAGAGGCCACCCGGGCGACGGGTCCAGGTCTGTCGTCCCTTGGGGCCGTACTCCTGGGTGCTCTCCCAGTAGGGGACGTTCCCGCAGTCGGGACAGGCAAGGGTCTTCATCAGTTCCTGGTGCTCCTCGTCGGCCTTCTTCTCCCGGGCCTTCTGGCGCTCGTCGTACGCGGCGCGGGTGTCCGGGCTCTCCAGCGCCTCCAGTAGGGAGTAGCGGGCTTCGTCGCGGCCGTAGCGCCACCAGACCGGCCCCATCGGGCCGTGCTCGGCCAGCAGCTCCAGAGTGGTGGCGATGACCGGGACCGCGTCGTCGTACTCGCGCCAGCCGTCCCCGCCCGTGTTGTCGGAGCGCATGGTCCACCAGAAGCCGCCCCAAGCGTCGCGCGCCAGGTCCGCCACCGCCTGCTGGCGGTTGGCCAGCGCCACGGGTCCGGCGTCGGTGACGACCAGGGCGACGGGCGGGTACCCGGGCCGGGTGTGGCCGGGGTAGGCGCGGCGCCACCAGTGCACCGTCCGGTCAGCGGCTGCTTCGTCGGAGCGGGCCGGGTCGTTGTCGCGGACCTTGACGCGGAACAGCTCGCGGTAGGCGGTGAACTTCGCGGCCACCCGCTCCGGTGCCATGGTCGAGCGGTCGACCTCCACCATCAGCACCGGCACGCCGATCTCCGGGGCCTGCCACACCGCGTCCGGACGCACCTTGCGCTTCCCGCCCGGCAGGACGAACTCCACCTCGGTCGCCCAGTCGGTGATGGTGCCGACGCCGCCCGCCGCGTCCGGCGCGGCCCCGCCGAGGACGAACGCGGCGATCGTCTCGTTGACCGCCATCGCGTGCTGTGCGCCGGAGCGGCCGGCGCCGCGGGCGGTGGAGCCCATGTCCGAGCGGGGCAAGCCGAGGACGTGCCCGGCCGCCTCCAGCCCGGCCGTGCCCTCCAGCCGCCACGTCTTGTGCCGGGCCTTCGTGTTGCCGTCCGAGGCGACCAGGCCATGCCCGGCGAGATCGCGCAGCGCCTGCCGGATCACCGTGTTCGACGCCGCCCCCGGGCGCAGCAGGCGCTGAAGTTGGTCGGCGGTGGCGACCTTGAGGACGCCGAGCGCGCCGAGGACGTCGGCGCGCAGGGCGTTGGTCGAGCCGTTCGGGTTGGCCGCGCCACGGCGGTACGCGGTGCGGCCTGGCCGGGACGGCTCGGCAGGTTCGGCGGTGTCGGCCTGGTCGTCGTGGTCGGCGGGCTGAGCAAGGCTCTGACGGGTGCTCACGGGCCTCTCCCGAGGGTCGTGGTCGGGCGTTGCCTTCGAGGGATATCCGGCGCTCCCGACAGCCGCCAAGCCCGTTCCCGACCGGCGCGCCGCGCCCTCTCCCGTCACCGCCCCTGATCCGGCCCCTGCCGCCGCCGCTGACCACCGTCCGCCAGCCCACCGACCGCCTCGCCCTGGAGGTCGGCCGCAGCGTCCTCGCCCTGGTCGGCAACCGCGACACCTCCACCGGCGAACTCCTCTTCGACTCCGAACTGGTGATCCGCGCCACAACCGCGCCCGCACCGCTGCGCTGACCCCGGACGCCCGGACGCCGGACGTCCGGCCACCCGGACGAGAACGCCCGGCCACCCTCCCCGTTGGCCGGGCGTTCTTCCGTGACACCCCGTCAGAGCCAGCCCCGGTGGGCGGCCTTGATGCCCGCCTCGAAACGGCTGCTGGCGTCCAGCCGTTCCATGATCGAGGCCATGTGGCGGCCGATGGTGCGCGAGGAGATGCCCAGCCGCTGCCCGGCCGCCTCGTCGGTGAGGCCGCCGCCGAGCAGGCGCAGCAGCTCGCGCTCGGTCGGGGTGAGCCCGGTCGCCGGGTCCTCCGGCCGGGCCGCGCCGAGCGGGACGGCGGTGCTCCAGGCCTGCTCGAACAGATCGAGCAGGGCGCCGATGATGCCTGGCTCGGTGACGTGCAGCGCGCCCTTGCGGCTGTGCGCCGGGTCGATCGGGACGAGCGCCTGGACCCGGTCCACGATGATCACCCGCTGCGGCACGGCGGGCGCGGTGCGGACCTCGCCGCCCTGCCCGAGCAGCCAGTTGGCGTACGCCGTGACGTGCGGCTGGCGGCGGGTGGTGTCCTGGTAGAGCGTCCGCATGGTGATACCGCGGGCCAGTGCCGCGCTGTCGGAGGGACGGCTGGCGTCCAGGTCGTCGGGGCGCTGGGCGCGCGGATGGGTGGTCAGCACCTCGCGCTCGGTCTGCCGGGCCATCAGCTCCAGCCGGGCCCGGATGGCGTCCATCCCGAGCAGGCGCTCCCCGTGCGCGGGCCGGTGCTCGGCTCGCTCCGCGACCATCCTGGTCACGGCGGCCCGGGACGCCGCCAACTGGGCCTGCCGGGCGGCGAGTTCGGCCTCGTGCCGGGCCAGTACGTCGGCCAGGCCGATCTCCGGGTCCACCGCGCGCAGCTGCCCCGGACGGTCGGCGGACACCCGGACCAGCATCAGCGCGCCGAGTTCGTCGAGGCAGTCGTGGACCTGCGACTCGCTCAGCCCGCTGCGAGCGGCCAGCTCCGCCACCCCGTCCAACGGGTGGTCGAGCATCGCCCGGTACAACGTGCCGGCCTCGACCGACACCCCCAGTGCCTCCAGCATTCCGTCCCCCTCCGCGCCCGGCGCAGCCGTCCCCGTGAGTGGATGGCGTGCGAATCCTTTCAGGGCCCCCACTCCTCCTTCAAGAAAGATCAATGGGGCCATCGGGACTGGTCGGGGCATATGCGCGCGAAATCTGTTCGATTTTTTAGCGCCCCCAGGCCCCTCCGGGGAGCAGCCTGGCGGCGGTCCTGTCGGGGAGCGGACAGCGGGTCCGGTGTCCGGAACCAGACTGTCTGGTTGGGGACAGTCGGCATGCCTTCCCCCGGGTCCGGCGGCACGGAAAGCTTTACCTCGCCGCCAGGAAAACGGACCGGGCGGCAGCCGGCCGAAGCGTCTACCGCGGGACGTGGAGCCGGACCACAGCCAGCCCGCCCCACCGACACCGGAAGAGGTCCACCCCGTGCTTCGCACCCGCATCGCCCAGGCCGCCGCGGTCGCCGCCCTCGCCCTGACCGCCCTCGCCGCCCTCCCCGTCGCCGCCCAGGCCGACGAGACCCCGGCGCCGACGCCGACCGCCACCGCCCAGCCGACCGGGGCCCCCGCCCCCGGGACCGTGCAGCCCGCCGGCAACTACGGCTGGGGCGACTGATCCCCGATGGACGTCGTCCACGCCAGCCTGCACCGCAGACACCCTGCGGAGCCCGTGCCGGACGGTGAGACGGCGGAGATCCTCGCGGCCCTCTGGGCTCACGCACTGCCCGCCGACGGGCTGCAGCACATCACCGCCCGCGGCGAGAACGACCGCACCGACCTCCTGATCTACCTCCGCACCCTCCCCGACCCGGATCCCGCCCCCGACGGCCAACCGGCCGTGCAGCGGGCCCACCGGTTGATCGCCCGCACCCACCGGGCCTCGCCCCTGCTCCGCCGGAGCCACCTCCCGCCGGTCCCGCCCGCGGACCACGCGGCTGGCCCGCGCTGAGCCCGCGCCGCCCGCCGCGCCCCGCAGTACCCCTCTCCCGGACCTCCCGCCGCTCCGCCGTGCCCGAAGCCGGCCGACCGGGCGTCCACCCGACCACTCGTCAGACAGGAAGCTTCGCCATGCCCGCTGTGTCCTCCTCCTCGTCCTCCGCCAAGCTCGCCAAGCTCGCCCGGACCGCCCTCGCCACCGCGATTGCCGCCTCCGGCGTGATCGCCGGCTCGGTGTTCTCGGCCGGAACCGCACAGGCCGCCACCACCGGCGACTCGATCGTCAACACCGCCGCCGGGCAGCTCGGCAACGCCGCCTGCGGCAACGGCGGCCGCGGCTACTACGCGTCCGGCACCGGGCAGACCAACAGCTGCTCGGGCGGCCAGGAGGCGCACGCCTGGTGCGCCGACTTCGTCGGCTGGGTCTGGGCCCGCAACGGCGTGCAGAACCTCGGCGTCCTGAACGACCTCGCCAACTCCCTGCAGACGTACGGCAACAACAACGGCACCCTGGGCAGCACGCCGCACGTCGGCGACGCCGTCTTCTTCCACCCGAGCGGCTACAGCACCGGCTACACCACCTACGACCACGTGGCGATCGTCTCCGCGGTCAACTCCGACGGCACCATCGACTGGATCGGCGGCAACCAGGGCAGCTCGCCCGGCTACGTCACCCGCAACACCCGGATGCCCGGAGCCGTCGGCTCCAAGGAGTGGTCGGTCAACGGCGTCAACGTGCACCTGGCGGGCTACATCCGGCCGGTCGGCGGCCAGGCCGCGGTCCAGCGCGGCGACCTGTTCCACGAATCCCGCGACCCGTGGGGCTCCTGGTCCGGCTTCGCGGCGGTGAACGGCTACGCCGGCGCGCCGTCCTTCAACGCCAGCCAGGAGGCCATCACCTCGACGCCCGACAAGTCGACCCAGACCCTGGCGGCCGGCAACGACGGCAACCTGTACCACACGGCCCGCTACGCGAACGGCTCGTGGACCGGCTGGGCCCCGCTCGACGGCTACGACGGCGCGCCGAACTTCTCCGCGAAGTCCTTCTCGATCGCGGGCATGCCGAACGGCGACGCGCAGGTCCTGGCGGTCGGCAACGACGGCGGCATCTACTTCACCACCCGCCTGGTGAGCGGCAGCTGGCAGGGCTGGAGCAAGGTCGGCGACTGGAGCGCCCGAAAGGTCTCGATCACCGCGATGCCCAACGGCGACGCCCAGATCCTGATCATCGGCAACGACGGGCTGATCTACCACAACATCCACTTCGCCAACGGCACCTGGCAGGGCTGGAACGGCGTGGCGGGCTTCGGCGGCGCGGCCTCGTTCGCGGCCAACAGCATCTCGCTGGCCGGCATGCCGAACGGTGACGCCCAGCTGGTCGCGGTCGGCAACGACGGCAACGTCTACCACTCGATCCGGCTGGCCAACGGCTCCTGGCAGGGCTGGGGCCCGGTGGCCGGCGTGGGCAGCGCGGCGAACTTCGCCGCCTCCAGCATCGGCATCACCAGCACCCCGAACGGTGACGCCCAGCTGGTCGCGGTCGGCAACGACGGCATCGCCTACCACAACGCCCGCTTTGCGAGCGGGTCCTGGCAGGGCTGGGGCTCGCTCGGCTTCGGCGCGGTCAACGTCGCCATCACCGGGGTCGGGGACGGCTCCTCGCAGGTCCTCGCCACCCACAGCTGAACCGGACGGCCGGGATGCGGCGGCGCCACGGGGCGGTTCCCCGTGGCGCCGCCGCGGCGCGCACGGGCGCTGTCACGGCGTCAGGTCGACCGCCAGCGGCCGGTGGTCGGAGACCGCGAAGCGGGGCAGCCTGGCTTTATAGGTGAGTAGTGGTTCTGGTCCAACTTCTGTGATCGGTGACGCTGCGTCAGGCTTCGAGGTCGAATAGCGGGATGTCCATGGAAGGCGGCTGCGGGTCAAGTACCGCGCGAAGCGCGGCAACCATGTCGAGCCAGCGGTGCGCGTCGCCAGGTTCCACCCAGTTCGACACCAATCCGTCGTCGTCGGCGGCGATGCGTGTGAGGGCTTCAGCAGCAAGTACCCGAAGATCGGTGGAGAACTCCGGCATGGGCGTCTCCGGGCCGCAGACTGGATCGACTGGTGGGCCACCCGGGCACTGCGAGGCCAGTACGGCCGCTGCCCCGACCGCCTCCTCCGCTTCGCCGAGCTCGTCAGCCGCGTTGACAGTGCGGACGAGGACGCCACGGATCAGGGCCTCGCACCCCTCGGCCCCGGCGTTGTCGAGGGCGTCGGCGAAATCCGCGGCCGTGTCGTTGTCGAATGGGCCGGTTCCCCAAGTACCCATGGCGTTCTCCTCACATCGCTGTGCGGTGATCATGGCACCGGTTACTGACAGCGGCGTTATGAAGCGAGCAGGACACGTTTCCGCAGCAGGTTGAAGCCGGCTCGGCCGTACATCTGACGCTTGATCATTTTGATCCGGTTGACGTGGCCTTCGACGACGCCGGAGCTCCATGGCAGCGTCAGGCCGGCGGTGACGGCGGCGAGATCGCGTTCGAGGCCGTTGACGAAGGCGTGGAGGCTGGGCAGGTCGTCGGCGCGGACCGCCTTGATCCACTGCGGGAGCTGGTCGCCCTGGAGCTGGGTGAGCATCTGCCCGAAGGTGCGGACGTGCCCGGTGAGGGCATCCAGTTCGGGGCAGCCGGCGAGGACGGATTTGAACTTCAGGCGCTCGCTCTCCGGCAGGGTGTCGGGGTGGGTCAGGATCCAGCCGGTGACCGTGCGCGGGGACGGCGGACGGGCAGCCGGTGCGGTCGGGGACGTGCGGAACGGCTGGAGGTAGGCGCGGACGGCTCCGTAGCCGCCGGTGTAGCCGTGTTGCTTGATCTCTTCCCAGAGGGTCCAAGCGTTCGTGCAGCCTTCGGCCCACCGCTCGTGCAGGTGGGCCTTGAAGTCGTCGAGCTTGGTCCTGCGGTTCTGCCACTGCCCCTGGAACAGTTCTTCCGGCCGCGCGGCGTTGGCCAGCCTTTGGACGGTGCCGTAGGTCATGCCGAGCTGGCGCTGGATCGAGCGTCGGCTGTGGCCAGCTGCCAGCAGCGCGTGGACGGTGGCGTGCTTGGCGCGGGTGCGGTCGGCGAACCGATGCCCGGTGGGCCACGGCGACCCGCTCTCGGCTGGAGCCGGAGCCTTCGTCGGTTCCGATGCGGTGAAGGTCGCACGGAGGCACTGACGGTGGCGGGAGACGCACCGCTCGGCGGCTTCGCCGAGGTTGCGCCAGAGGTGGAACCGGTCTGCGACCTGGACCGCGGTGGGTGCGCCGGTCCTGGCGCCCTCGGCGAAGAACGGGGCACGGTCACGACAGACCACTTCGATCCCCGGGCGCTCGGCCAGCCAGGCCGCGACCTTTCCTGCCTCGCGATCCGGCAGGAGGTCCACCGGCCGGCCGGTCTCGACGTCGACCAGCACGGTCCCGTAGACACGGCCCTTGCGCATCGCGTACTCGTCGACGCCTACCACCCGTGGGACATGTGGCGGGGGTTCCGGTAGGGCGTCGACCAGCCGCAGGACCGTGTTCCGGCTGGCCTTCGCGCCAAAGACGTCGGCCAGCCGGGCACCGGCGCGACCGGCCAGGGCGAGGCCGACCTCGGCCAGCACCGATCGGAGTCGTTCGGTTCGTTGGCTGTGCCGCCGGGTCAGGCCCCCGACCTGCTCGACGAACGTCCGCCGCCCGCAGCAGGCGTCTTCGCAGGTGAAGCGTCGGACATGAAGCCGCAGGACCACCCGCCGTCCGGCTATGGGGAGGTCAGCGGGAAACCGCTGGTAAGAGCCGTGCACCCGCCCGGACCAGCTCCCGCAGTCCGGGCAACGAGCCCCAGCCGTCCGGCATCTGACACCGACTCGAATCACCTCGCCATCGTCCTGGACCGACTCCACCCTGATCCCCGGATCCGCCAGGAAGAGCAGCTCTTCCAGTCGGAGCAGTACCTCGCGCACAGCCCAGAACCATCAGCCCGAGCTAGGTCGGCACCGTCTTGTTTCCGGACGATCTCGCGACACTTACCAGCAAGACCGATAGTCACAGGGAGTAGGCACACCACAGAAGCTGGACCAGAACCCGAGTTTCAGCAGCACCTGGGTGCTTGACTCCGGACAGCTGTCGGGTACTGCCTGCGCAAGGGTGGACACCACATCCGAGTGTGTGCCGAGTACGGTCAGCACATGCACGAACAGCCAGACCAGGCGCAGGTGCACGGCGAGGTGGACCGCAGGCACGCCACCGCGCCGCCCGATGTCACCGACGCGGGCACCGAAGCCGAAGCGGTGGTGTTCGTCTGCGCAACGTGTGGTGTCCCGCTGACGGGGCCGCTCACGCGGCTGCCTGCGGTTCCCAAGACGCCGTACTACGCGTGGTGGGACGCCGAAGAACCCGGTCCATCGCCGGCGACCGTGCCGTCAGGCCGCTATGCGATCGAGACCGAGCCGTACGGCGCACCCCTGGTCGTCGCTGAGGTGCCCGGGCCGGTGATGCCGCGCCACGGCGTCCACTACAACGCGGACGGCAAGCCGCTTCTGTCGCAGGGCCCGAGAGGCAACATCGTCATCAACCCGGACGACGCCCGCGACCTGGAGCTGCGGCACGTGTCCGCCGCCTGCTGCGGAGCGACCCCGGACGGCGGCATGAACCAGCTGTGCGCCTGCGGAACCCTCGTGGCGACCCTCTGTTCCGACTGCTGTCTGCCGTACGAACTCCACCTGTCAGCCGACCACGTCCGTGCCGTTCGCACCTGAGACCGACGCGCGCTGCTGCTACTTCTCACCGACATTGCACCGGCCCCGGGCTCCGACTGAAACCGATACCCGCCGACATACGCTGCCGGGTCCCACCTATGCAGCCACCGTCGCCGCCGGCTCGCTGCCGACCGGAACCACGACGGGCGCTCGAAGATGCAAGAGCTGTCACCGACTCCACCCGCCCGGAACACGGCGCAGCCGGCACGCGACCCGGACGGACCGGTGCGAGCAGTGCGAGGAGTGCGACAGCCCGGGGAACGGGGCGCGTCCCGGGACCGCCACCGGACGGAGCGGGGCCCCGGAAACACGGGCGGCCGATCAGAGCCGGCCGCGGCCCGCCCCGGGACGGACGGCCGAGGCCTGCCCGGCGCCGCGCAGCGCAAGGGCCGCAGCGCGGGTACGCCCGGCCGCTCGGACACGACGGACTCGGGGGTGGTGCCGGTCATCGCGCGGTGCCTTCCGGTGCCGGGTGCGAGGAACAGCTCGCCGGCCGCGGCGGCGGCCCGGGCGGGACGGCGAGGCCGCCGTCGCGGGCCTCGACGCGGGCCCGCTCGGCGTACTCGGCGAGGCGGGCCTGCACGGCGTCGCAGCCGGCCATCCATCCGCTGTCGAAATCGTCGCCGCGCCCGTCGGGGCCGCACCAGGTGGTGCTTTCGACGACGGCCACGGCCCGGTCGAGGACGTCGTACTCCAGCCGAGCGATGGCGGCCGACGCCTGCTCGGGCGTGTGGCCGGCGGCAGTGAGGAGCTGGGTCAGCAGGGCGCGGCCGTAGCCGTGCAACGCGGCCTCCAGGAGATCGAACACGGGGTGGGCGGCCCGGTGTGTGCGGGCCGCCCTCGGGACAGTGGTGCTACCGGTCGGTGGTGCAGTCGTGGCCGGCCTCGACCCAGTCGCCGTCGGCGAACTGGGTCTCCAGGGCCCAGCCGCAGGCGCTGCACTCGGCGCGGCCGTCCCAGCCGATCTCGGGCCCGTCGTCGCAGCCATGGTCGGCGTCGACCAGGGTGCCGTCGTCGAACAGCGCGTCGCCGCCGTCGCCGCAGGCGCCGCACTCCCACTGGGCGTACCAGGACACCTTCGGCTGCTGGATGGTGGGGATGGTCACTCGTCTCTCCTCCGGGAGGTGGACCGTCCCGGCCAAGCCGGGACGGCGGGGGTCGTGCGGGGCGGGTCAGCCGGTGACGGTCTCGGCGTGCCGGGTGAGCGCGTCCAGGAGCGCGGCCTGGTGGTCGGTCAGCTTCCCGTCGGTGCGGGCCCCCGCCTGCTTCCGCAGCCAGGCGCCGGGCCGGAACGTCGGATCGTCGCCGAGTCCGGTGCGGTTGGCGGGACCGTCGAGGGTTCCGCCGGCGGCGAGGTAGGCGAGCAGGCGGCGGTACGACCTGTTCCAGTCCGGCTCCAGACGCCACAGCTCGTCCAGCGCGTCGAGCTTCGCGACCTGGTCCGCGGTGAGGTTCTCGGCCTTGCGCTGGCGGCGCATCCACGCGCCCACCGCGTAGTCGTCCAGCTTCGCGGTCGCCGGGATCGCGAGGTGACCGTGCCGGCGGTGGAACGCGGCGGCGTACGCGAAGCCGCGTTCCCAGGCGTTCGCGTTCTTCGACCAGATCATGCCGAGCGCGTCCAACTCGCTGACCCGGGCGGCATCCAGCAGGTGCTGGCCGTTCAGGTGGCGCTGGCGGGCGAGCCAGGAGATCAACTCCGCGTGGCGCGTCTTGTCGGTGGGGTCGAGGTGGCCGTGCTCGATGTGGAACGCGGTGGCGACGGCGTGCATCCGCTGCCACTCGACCGCCCTGGGGTTGAACGCCCGCAGCTTGACGGTCTGCAGGATCTTCGCCGCGTGGTGCCGGGCGTTGATCCGCAGCCACTCGATCGGCGACTCCACCGGCACCGCCGGCTGCTCGTCCTCCCCGGCCTCCGCCGCCTCGCCCTCGGCGGCCGTGGTCGTGGTGGTGTGCGCGGCGCCCTGCGAGCGGTGGGCGCGCAGCTCGGTGATCCGGCCCACCACCCGGGCGTCGTGCGCCGCCAAAGCGCGCAGGACCCGCCAGATGGTGCGGAACGAGGACGCCTCGATCTCGGCGTCGGCCTCCGCCTTCACCGCCTCGCCGGCGTCGTGGACCTCGGCCGGGTCCGCGGTGGCGGTGTCGTCGCCGACCACGGGAGTGGGCAGGTAGACCGGGATGACGACCCAGGACACCTTGCCCTGCCGGTAGGACTGGCGCAGCGCCCGCCCGACGGCCTGGACGATGTCGATGACCGACGACTTCGGGTCCGCGAAGACGATCGCGTCCACGGCGGCGACGTCGATTCCCTCCGTCAGGAGCCGGCTGTTGCAGAGGATCCCGCACTCCTCGCCGTCCTCGCCGGTGTGGGCCTTGAACTCCGCGAACGCCGCCCGGCGGTCGCGCAGCCGGTCGGTGCCCGCCACGGCCTTCGCCCAGATCCGCTCCGGCCGGTCCTTGTCCTCCAACAGCTCCGAGGCCTCCAGCAGGGTGCCCGCGAACTCGCGGGCACCCGTGACCCGGGAGTGGAAGGTGATCACGCGGCGCAGTTCGAGATCGGCGACCGCGCGGAGCACGGCGATCTGCAACGCGAGGCGCAGCAGTTCCTCGTTGGAGCGCTGGGAGCGCAGGTCGGCGACGGCCGGGAGGTTCAGCAGCTCGCGCAAGTCCTCGTCGGTGACCACCGGCACGAGGACGCGGTAGTCGGCGAGGTAGCCGTGCTCGATGCCCTGTCCGAGCGTCCAGGTGAAGCAGGTCTTGCCGTAGATCTCCTCCGAGTCCATGGAGCAGAGCACGGGCAGCTTCTCAACGCCGTCGGTGTCGGTGAGGTCGGCCAGGCCGTCCTTCGCCCGCCGGTCGTCCGCGATCCTGGGGGTGGCAGTGAAGTACAGCCGGCGCGCAGCGGGGACCTGGTCGTCAGCGTGGACAGCCGCCCACGCCTTCCCCTCGGCACCTGCGGTTCGGTGGGCCTCGTCGATGACCACTAGGTCCCAGGCAGGCAGGCCGAACTGCTGGTGCGCCTGGACAATGCGCTCCAGGGAGGCGTAGGTGGCGTACACGGTGACCGGCTGGCCTTCGGGGGCGCCGTTGACCAAGTCGGTGAGCTTGGCCGCCTGCGTGGTCACCTGAGCGTGGACACGTCCGCCGGCCTCCGCGCTCTCCAACGCCTCCTCCCGCGAGCACGCCGCCACCGCCAGGCCCCGGCGACCGCCCCGCAGCGACCAGGCCTCCGCGGTCTGCTCCAGCAACTCGATCGTCGGCACCAACACCAGCACCCGGCCCTTCGCAGCCAGGCGCCGCGCGCAGCCGGCCGCGATCAGCGTCTTGCCGGAGCCGGTGGCCGCGACGACCGTGGCGCGGCCGCCGTCCTTCACCTCGCGCACCGCGGCCGCCACCGCGTCCTTCTGGAACCAGTGCAGCGGCAACGGATTCGCCACGGCGGCCGCGCCGGTCGGCTGCGCCGGGACCGGCTTCCTGGCGGTGGCGCGGAACGCGGCCGGCACGTTCTGCTCGGCGGTGGCGGTGGTGGTCTCCACGGCGGTGCTTCTCCTTCGGATGCTGAGACGGCTCGGCGGTGCGGGCGGTGCTGTGGAAGGGCCGGGCCGTGGGCCTCTCCCCGGGGCCAGGCCATGGACGGGGAGAGGCCGTACCGGGTCCTACTCGGGGATCCAGCCGCGGACTTCGAGGTAGGCGATGTCGGCGTCCTCGACCGCGCGGCCGGTCTCCACCAGCCACTCCCGCATCGCCTCGGTGACGTCGCCGTGGTGGTCCGCCACCCGCTGGGACCACTCAGCGGCGTCGAACCCGCCGGTTGAGCTGGAGCCGTAGGTGCGTTCCTCGGTGCCGTCCGAGCGGGGGACGAACCCGCGCCGGATGCCGCCGGAGTCCTTCTCCGACCCGGCGGAGTACACGTACTGGTCGGCCTTCATCCGCACGGTGAAGGCGAGTCGTCCGCCGGCCTGCCCGGTCTCATGGACCACCGGGGCCAGGTGGGAGGCACCCGACTTGATGGCCTGTCGTCCGGCACGGCCGGCCATCGACCCGCCCGCCTCGCCAACCGTGTCCTTGCCCCGCACCCGCGCCTTCTGCCCCGTCTTCGTGCGGCGGCGGCTGGTGTTCGCCTCGGCGATGCCGGACAGGGTCTCCTCGTCGCGTTCGCCGCCGCGCACCGCGCGGACGACCTGGCGCAGTGCGTCGACCATGCTCGCGCCCTTGCCCTTGGTGAAGAACTGGGAGACGAGGGAGGCGTCGCGGCCGAGCATCCTGGCGACCTGGCGTTTGGTGTAGCCCTGGTCGATCAGCTCCTGCGTCAGCCGCGCGGCCTCGTTCGGGTCCTGCGGCGTGCCGGGGCTCACCGGCTACCTCCCTGGGCGTAGTGGGCGCGGCCGAGATCGCGCAGGGCCAGCAGCTCTTCCGGCGTGGTCGGGGCGGCGACCGGGCCGGGCAGGTGACCCTTTTTCAGGAACTCACCGGGCTGGCCGTGGTAGGGCCAGGTGACGTCGGCGGTGGTGTAGATGGCGTCGGTGCGGAACGCCACGACGCTGTGCGGGGGCAGGTGGAGCGCGCCGACCATCACGTCGTCCTCGCGCATCTTCATGGACAGCAGCGCGGTGCGGGCACCCGACCAGACGCGGGCGGCCCACTCGGGGTGCGCGTTCGGGTCGCGGGAGAACCCGGTGGAGCGCTGCCAGGTCACCACCGTCTCGTCCTGGCCGAGGATCTCCACCCCGGCCGGCAGCGCCTCGCCGATCGGCGTGGTGCCGGTGACCGTGCGCGGGCGCTGTGCGAAGCCGCCGATCCCGAACAGCAGGATCGAGCGGACCGCGCGGCTGGCGAGGTAGGCCGCCTGCCGCTGGCGCTCGTCGCCATGCATGCGGGAGAGGTTGGTCAGGTCCGCCCACGCCGCCTTGAGCTTCTTGCCCCAGTCGTCGATCGGCTTGCCGTCCTCCCAGATCAGGCCGTCCAACACCTCGACCTTCCACGGCATCAGGTGGTTCGTGAGGGCGAGGTGGACCTCTGCGCCACCGGCCCAGGTGGTGAACGTGGCGCCCGGGGTGGCCGGGTACTCCCAGGCCCGGTCACCGGGCACCGGGGCGGGCAGCAGCCCGACGTGGCTCCAGCCCTGGGGGACCGTCACGCGGATGTGCCAGTGCGAGCACGCCATCAGCGCCTTGGCCTGCGCGGCCTGGTCCATCGCGGCGAACGCCGCGGCGGTGACGCGCCGGGGCGCGCCGACCCCGCTCTTCCAGGTCTGCTTGCCGTAGGCGAAGGTCGCGTCGAACTCGACCAGGCCCGGCAGCTGCTGCGGCACCCGGGGCGGCGGGAGCAGCTCGGTGCGGCCCTGCCCGCCGGTGGCGTGCAGCAGGCCGCGCAGTTCTTCCGACATGACCGGGTAGCCGCCCGCCCACTTGCCCTTGGTCGGGATGGTGCGGGTCCACAGGTCCCGGCCGGTCTGCGACGGGGAGCCCATCAGCACCGCGTCGTCCCAGTGCCGGCGCAGCGCCTGCCACAGCAGCCGGAACGCGTCCCGGCAGGTGGCCGGGTCGGTGCCGTCCGGATCGAACCACTCGCCGATGCTGCGGACCTCGACCACGTTCTTGGGGTCGGCGGCGGGGGCGTAGCGGCCGACGGGCTGGCGATGGTGGACGAAGTGCCCGGCCAGTTTGTCCTTGCCGGCTCCGGTGGCGGTGGTCCACCGCTCGCTCGGGGTGTTCAGCCACGCGGCGACGGCGTCCTTGAGCGTGGAGTAGCGCTCGGCGCCGTCGTGCCACGGGGCGCCCGCGGTAATGTAGATCCGCTCGGTGCCGGGCGCGGCGGCGAGGACCGCGTCCAGGATCTCCCCCGGCGACTTCGCCCCGAGGTTCAGGCGCAGCGTGTGCTCACGGGCCACCAGCTCGCCCGTCACGGCGTCCAGGAACACGGTCACCCGCGTCTGCTGGGTGAAGTTCGGCCGGGTCGAGACCAGGCCGGAGGTGACGGCGGCGAACCGGTCACCGGCCGGGCCCTGCGGGATCTGCGGTAGCTCCCGCTGACCGCCCCCTGCCACTGCGGCGGGCTGTGCGGCGGCCACCGTGGCGGGCGCGGCAACCGGCGCAGCCGGAGCGGCGGGCTGGTCGGCGGGCACGGCCACGGGAGCGGCCCCGGCCGGGGCCGGGGCCGGGGCCGGGGGGATGGCGGCAACCGGCCGCACGGCGGGCTCGGCCACCGGCACCGGCGCGGCCGAGGCGGCGGAGGTCTCGGCCGCGGGGCGGGCCTCGCGAACTGCGGCCGGAGTCGGGTCGAGCAGCGGCGCGATCCGCACCACGTCGGCCAGCGTCAGCCCGGACGCCTTCGCGACCGCCGCGGCCTGGGCGCCCTCGTACCCCGCGAGCCCGGCGACGCGGCGGGCACGCTGGGCGGTGAGCCTGTCCAGCTCCTTCTGCGCGGCGGCGACGGTCTTCTCCGCGGCCGTGATGTCGGTGCGCAGCTCGCGCAGGCCGGCGAGATGGGCGGTGTACGACTTGCGGTCCATCAGCGAATCACTCCCCCTTCGGTGTCGGGCCGGTCGGCGGTGGTCGGGCGGGTGGGGACGTAGGCGACCGGGCCGCCGGAGACCGACGGCAGGCGGGTGCCGAGCAGCAGGCCGGCCAGGCGGGCGTCCTCCGGCTGAGCCGGGTCGGCGGCGTTGGCGGGGGCGGTGAGGTCGGTCAGGTAGCCGGCCAGCCGCGCCTTCGGGAACCGGTAGCGCCCCGCGGTGCCGACGGCGCCGTCCGACTCCCACTCGGTCAGGCCGGTCAGCACCGCCACGACGAACCCGGCGACCGTCACCGGCAGCACCCCGCCGGCCGCGACCCGGACCGGATCGCACCGCCACCAGCCCGACAGCGCGGCCAGCAACTGCGCCTCGTCCAGGCCGGCGCCGAACCCGATCCAGTCGCGGTCCGGCTCCTCGACCCGCGCGGGGGCGTCCGCGCGCAGCACCGCCACCTCCGGGGCGCCGAGCACGGACAGGTCCGCAGCAGGACGGGCCTGGAGCGCCTGCAGTGCGGCCAGCGGGAACACCTGCCGACCCTGCTCGCGCACGCCGGGCACCACGTCGGTGGCCATCAACTTCTTCACCGTCGGGATCGAACACCCCAGGGCCGTCCCGGCCTGCCCCGTCGTCACAAACACACCCAGGCCTCCACGCCTATTCATCTCACTCAAAACGCTAGGAAGACCCTACGCCTCCCCACCGACACCGTCCACGCCTTTTTAGTAAGTCGTACAAGCATGCCCGGTTGGCTGTACGGCCCCGCCGACGCGGTCGGGCACAGCTAGGTCGCCAAGTCGCCCACGGGCGCCTGCCTCTGCCGACGCAGCGCCTTGGCGGTCCTGGCGGCCAACCGCGGATCGGCGAGGACCCGGGCGATGACGGCCTCGTCGCTCCGACTACGCCCACCAGCCCCAGCTCGTCGAGGACGCCCTCGGCAAGCAGATGCTCGCCCTCCTGCACCAGCTCGACGCCACCTGCCAGGCCGTCGAGGAACTCTTCCCCCAGCACCCCGACGCGGAGATCCTGCTGTCCTTCCCGGGCCTGGGCACCCAGCCGGCCGCCCGCGTCCTGGCCGAGATCGGCGACGACCACACCCGCTTCGCCGACGCCCGCGGCCTCAAGGCCTACGCCGGAGCCGCGCCGGTCACCCGCGCCTCCGGCAAGAAGAGCCACATCGGCCGGCGCATCGTGAAGAACGACCGCCTCAACCACGCCGGCCACCTCTGAGCGTTCTCCGCCCTCACCGCCTCGCCCGGCGCCGACGCTCACTACCGCGCCCGCCGCGAACACGGAGACTGGCACGCCGCCGCCCAACGCCACCTCTTCAATCGCCTGCTCGGACAGCTTCACCATTGTCTCCAGCACCACGAACGGTTCGACGAGCACACCGCCTTCCCCACAGCCGCCTCGCAGGCAGAGGCGACTGCAGCGTGACCAGTCAGAGCGCCTTGCCCCAGCCGCCCGCCCCGGTTGATCATTTGCGGATGAGACCAGAAGTGCAGGCATTCGTAGCCGACGGCCCTCTCCCCGGCTGGGACGCTGACGGGGAGGAGATCGACCGGCGGTGCGACCAGATCGAAGCCATCGCCAAGCCCGTCACCGGCGACGAGGCCCGGGCGTTGATCACCTGCTTCGGCCCGGACGACTGCTACGGCGTCGCCTGGGCTCTGCTGCACCTCATCGAGACAGGCCCGAATCCAGTCCTGACCACTGCGCCCGCCTCCGACGCCAACGAGTGGCACCACAGGCTCTGGGCACGCATCGTCAACAGCGGACTCGCCCCATGAACTTGACGCGCTAACCCCGTGCGATGTCTGCGCTTCCCTGCACCCGGCGCACCGGCAGCCGACTCCGCGCCGGCCCGGCCGGGCTACGGGTGCGGGCCGATCCGTACCACCTCGATGCCGCCGTCACTCGTCCACGTCCAGTGGATGCGCCAGCCGCAGCCGGCGCCGACGCGCGAGCCGTAGACGCGGACGCCGAGGTGGCCGGGCAGCGCGTGGTGGCGGTGGGTACGCAAGCCCGGATGGCGCGGATCGACGGCCAAACGCCCAAGGGCGCAGCGGACCTGACGGTGCAGGCTACGGTCGGCGCGGGGGCCGACGAGAACACCCCGATTCGGGGTCTGGCCTGCGGGAACGGCCGGGCGCCGGGCGCGGGTGCGGACCCCTGAACGAGCACCCGAACGAGCAGGTAGACGAGCAGCTGAACGAGACGCCGGGCGGGCGGGTCGGAGATGCAAGAGCTGTCACGGACCTGGGGTCGCCGGGCCGGGGTGGGGCCCGGGTGCTCGGCGGCCCGGTGGTCGGCGGCCCGGTGGTCGTCGTGCTCCGGCCCGGCCGGGCCGATCAGGCGCGTAGCGCAGCGCCGCCGATCCCGACCGGCACCACCACCCACCACCCACCACTACAGCGGAGAAGAGGGACCAGGACAGGGATGCCGGAATTCTGGGGTGCCTCCACCAACCCTCCGACCTGGCCGGACGCGGCGGCGGCCGCCGGGGAGGGAAAGCGCCATCGGAACCAGCATCGGAAGTGCCACCGGAACCGTCATCGGAAACGGCCCGGCCGGGCCGGGCCGGGCGGCGTAACCGCCAGCAGCAACTGGCCCGGATGCCCGACGGTGACCTCTGACAGGTGACCTTGACCGATTGCCAAGCGATATTGGCCGACACGGTCGAACACCTATCGGTACGGTCTGCTGATGGAAAACCTGCCAGAGAGCGTCGACCGCGAAATCCTGGGCGGCCGGATCATCCACGCGATCAAGGCGTTCCGGGACGCGTCCGGCTGCACGCTCCATGAAGCGATCGATGTCGTTGATGAGCGCGCAGCAGAGCTTCGCCGTGATCGGCCAGATGACTTCCGGCGGAACCGCGAAGAAGACGGCCGCAACGTCACCTGACCCGCCGCCTCCAGCCGGTCAAGCTCACTTGGCAATCGGTCAAGATCACCTGTCAGAGGACAGCCCGGCCGCCACGGCCTGGGACAGGACCTGTCCCAGGCCGGACGCGCAACCCTCCGCCGAGTAGCCGGGGGGAATCTCACCCCCCGGCCCTCACAGAACCGTGCGTAACAGTCTCCCGTTACACGGCTCTTGTCGCTCTGATCATCAGACCAGCACTGCGCTCACGGACGGTGTGAGCCGCCAGTGCGCGAACATGCGGGGATAGCGCCGAGCGATCTCCTGAAGCTTCGCCAGCGCCTTCCGCTTGCCCGCGAACCGCCCGTACTTCTTGCGAATCCACCGCACCAGGTAGGCGTTGATGCGCGTCAGGAAGGCGAACAGCTCCCACGGCCGGAACCGGCCGTAGTAGTTGATCCAGCCGGCCACCTTGGGGTTCACCCTCCGCACCAGCTCGTTGAAGGTCAGATCGGTCCGAAGATGCAGATGCCAGCTCCGCACCTCGCGGCTGATCTTGTTCAGGGCGTCCCTGCTGATCGCCGGGGCGAAGCCGAGGAACAGGTTCCCGTGTCGGCTCCGCCCCTTCCTGGCACGGAACGTGTACCCGAGGAACGTGAACGCCGTGTGCTCGTACGAGCCACGGCGAAGTTGGTCCTTGCAGTAGACGATCCGCGTCTTGTCGGGATGGAGTTCCAGCCCGACCTCGACCATCCGCTCCCGCAGTGCCGCCAGGACCGCACGGGCCTGGCTCTCGGAGACGCAGTGCAGCACCGCGTCGTCCGCGTAGCGCTCGAACTGGACGGCCGGGAAGCTCCGAGCCATCCACATGTCGAACGCGTAGTGCAGGAACAGGTTCGCCAGCACGGGAGAGACCGGGGCGCCCTGCGGCGTCCCGAGCTCCCGCTCCACCAGGGAGCCGTCGGGCATGACAAGCGGGGCGGCGAGCCACCTGCGCACGTACAACTTCACCCAAACGGCATCGGCGTGAGCATCCACCACCTTGACCAGCAGGTCCCAGGGCACGCTGTCGAAGAACTTCCGGATGTCGAACTCGACCACCCAGTTCTTCCGCCAGCACCGCTCCCGGCACTTTCCCACCGCATCCAAAGCGGACCGACCGGGCCGATATCCATAGCTGTCCGGATGGAAAATCGGCTCCACCCTCCGCACGAGATACCGCGCCACCACGGTCTGCGCCACACGGTCGGAGACAGCGGGAATGCCGAGCATTCTCGCGCCGCCGCCGTGAGGCTTCGGGATCTTCACAGCACGCACCGGAGGCGGGAAGTAGGAGCCCGATGACATGCGGTTCCAGATCTTGTACAGGTTACCCTGGAGATCCTTCTCGAATTCCTCGATGCTCTGCCTGTCCACACCCGGCGCGCCCTTGTTCGCCCTGACTTCCTCCCACGCCTCCATGACTTCCCGCTTCGAAATATCGAACGGCTTGATCTGAGACTTCAACTGGCTCATCCCACTCCTCCCGGAGCACTTCCGGTTGATGTGATCAACACAGCCACGAACGACCCGGCCCCTTCGCTCCGCCCCCATTACAGGGGCCTCACCGCTACTACAGGCCGGTCCGCCAGCAGGACCCGCATCGGTACTCGACTCCTCACAGTTGCGTCTGCTCGGAGCACTCCCTCTCCCCCACAACACGGTGGGGACTATCGGGCCCCGCCTTCTCCTGTTCCGTACGGAAGCCGCAGTCCGGACTCACGTCGCCTGTATGCCGGACACCACCTGGCCAATAAACGGGCACCCGCCAGGCTCATCCCGGGGTTCAGGTAACACCCCGGTTTTGATGTCGTCTGTTTTCCTTTCGACACGTCAGCAGCGATTCACTTGCGTTCGTCTTCCCGGACCCCACCTGACGCCTCTTACGCCGCCTTTTCCTCATCGCTCACCACGACGGTCTTCAGCCAACGCAGCATGAGGCGGTTTGAAGCCTCCCCCCGCAGGGCGACTCCGAAGGGCCAAACCTTCATCTTCCGTACAGCACCGCAATTGGAAGCTGTCCTACTACCAACTCCTTCTCGCGTTCAGGACGCAATACCTGGGGAAACGGGGTGGGACGGTCCCAGGACCGTCCAGCAGAATCGGGCATACCGGGGCAGTCGCAGCGGCCGGGTCTCCTGCTTGTCGGCGGCCGTGGCAGAGTCCAGGTGTGCGGCCAGTTGAGTCCCGGCTGATGGCCACCAGAATTCCAGGTGGATGGCCGTCGGGCCTGCGGTGTTCCTGATCGCTTCCTTATCTGAAGGAGACCCCTTCGTCCGGTTTGCTGGTGTTTGCGAAGCATCAGCGAAACCGGTCGAAGAGGTCCTGTGACGAAGTCTGACAGAGAGATCATGGAGATATTCGAGGCGTACGACCTGACCGAGACGGTCTGGTCGGCGGCCGCCCTCACGGGACACGACCCGAAGACGGTCAAGCGGTATGTCGAGGCCCGCGCCGGCGGGCGCAACCCGTTCGAGCGCGAGCCGCGGCCGAAGATGATCGACGCGTTCCTGGAGAAGATCGAGGAGTGGGTCGAGCAGTCGAAGGCGACGATCCGCGCCGATGTGGTCCACGACAAGCTCGTGAAGATGGGCTATCCGGGGAGCGCGCGCTCGACGAGGCGGGCGGTGAACGCGGCGAAGACCGCGTGGAGGGTCGGCAAGCGGCGGACCTACCGTCCGTGGATCCCTGAGCCGGGACGCTGGCTGCAATTCGACTGGGGCGAGGGCCCGAAGATCGGCGGGCGGCGGACCTGGCTGTTCTGCGCGTGGCTGTCCTGGTCCCGCTTCCGGGTGGTGATCCCGGCCTGGGACTGCACCCTGGGAACCCTTGTCGCCTGCCTGGACACCACGCTGCGGCGGATCGGCGGGGCGCCGACCTACGTGCTGACCGACAACGCGAAGACGGTCACCGTCGAGCACATCGCCGGGATCCCGGTCCGGCACCCGCAGATGGTCGCCGCGGGCCGGCACTACGGCTGCCAGGTCGTCAGTTGCGTCCCCTACGACCCCGAGTCGAAAGGCGGGGCGGAGGCCACGGTCCGCATCGCGAAGGCCGACCTGGTCCCCACGGAGGCGAACCTGCTGCCCGCCTACGACACCTTCGCCGAGCTCGCCGACGCCTGCCGGGCCTGGTGCGACGCGGTGAACACGCGTCGGCACCGGGCGACCGGACAGATCCCGGCCGACCGGCTCGATATCGAACGCACCACGCTGCACGTCCTGCCGATCGAGCCGCTGGCGCTCGCGCTGGGCGAGGAGCGGGTGGTCGGCTCGGACCGCACCGTCAGCTTCAACTCCGTGCGCTACTCGACCCCGCCCGGCTACACCGGTGCCAGGGTCTGGTGCCGGGTCGTCGGCGACGAGCTGTCGATCACGGCCCGCACCAAGTCCGGTGATCTGTCGGAGATCTGGCGTCACCAGCTGTCCACGCCCGGCGTCCCGCAGATCATCGATGCGCACTACCCCGACCACCCCGACGGCCGCTCGGTCCATCAGCCGAGGCTCCAGCCGCGCTCGGAGGCGGAGGTCGCGTTCGTGGGCATCGGCCCGGGAGCCGGGCGCTGGCTGAAGGAGGCCGGACCCGCCGGGGCGTCCCGCATCCGCGCCAAGATGGCCCACGCCGTCGAACTCGCGACCGTCCTGGGCAGCGACCGGGTCGACCAGGCTCTCGGGCTCGCGGCCGCGGCCGGGCGCTTCGCCGAGGACGACCTGGTCTCCATCCTGGAGCACATCGCCGCGAACAGGCCCGTCGGCCAGGTCGTCCGCGCGGACGAGGCCCACTCCGTCCAGAACGGCACCATCGCCTGGCAAGCCCTGGGCCGGCAGCAGACGGCGGCCGGGGAGTCGAGGGCCGACTGACCGCAGTCAGTCGCCGATGAACCACAGATACAAGTGCGTTCCCCGCTCCACGACCCGGCACAAGTCGCGGGCCTGACCGACCCATTCACCGCCCAAGTCGGCAGGAAGTCGGTCGAGTTCCGCCAGCAGCAGCGGCACCTGCCGCTGGTTGAAGACCGCATCCCCATACGGCGTCAGGGCCCAGAGCATCGGGAACTGCGCCGGGTCCAGATCCGCGAAGCCGGCCGTCCACTCCACACCGGCCTCGGCGCGAGCCACGACCTTCCTGCTGTCTCCACGCACCGCCATGTTGATCACCCGCCGAGCCTATCGGCGCCCACCGCGACCCACGAAGGAATTACCGACCGTGACGTTTCCCCAGGCCCCGGCCCTGCCCGAGGAGCTCGACAAGCTGATGCGCCGGATGCGCCTGCCCTACATGCGCAAGGCCGCACCCGACGTCCTGGCCACCGCCCGGGCCCAACGGTGGGATCCCGCCGAGGTCCTGCGGTTGCTGATCTCCGAGGAGGTCACCGGCCGCGACGCGGCAACGCGGCGCCTTCGGCGCCACTCGGCGAACTTCCCCACCGGCAAGACCCTCGCGTCCTGGCGGGCCGAGGACTCCACCATCCCCGAACCCACCCAGAACTCCCTGATCACCCTGGAGTGGATCGGCCGCGCGGAGAACCTGGTGATCGCCGGCCCGTCCGGGACCGGGAAGTCGCACTTCACCGAGGGCTTGGCCCAGGCCGCGATCGAGAAGGACCTGCGGGTGTCCTGGTTCACCCTGGAGACCCTCGCCGCCGCGATCGGCAAGTCGAAGGTCGACGGCTCGACCGCCCGCACGGTCGCCCGGATCTGCCGGGCCGATCTCATCGTGATCGACGACATCGGCCTGCTGCCGGTCGGCGAGGACGCCGCCGAGGCGTTCTACCGAATCATCGACGCCGCCTACGAACGCCGCTCGATCGCGGTGACCAGCAACATCCACCCCTCAGGCTTCGACACGATCATGCCCAAAACCCTCGCCGGGGCCAGCACCGACCGCCTCATGCACCACGCTCACCTGGTGACCACCACCGGCGACTCACACCGCCTCGCCGAAGCCCTCGCCGGCAAGGGCGTGGTCCCCTTGACCTGACCACCACCCCCAGGAACACCACTGGCCACAGGCATGGATTACTGATGGCCACCAGCCCGGACACCCCACGACCGCCCACCTGGGCATCTCAATGGCCGTTGACACTGCTCGGGCGCGCCGCTGGTTCCGACCCGGACGTGCCCGGCGACCCGCTGCCGGTGACGGCCTGCGGGATCGACACCGCGGGCATGGTCGTCGACCCGTGGCGGCCGTCCGGACCGGGCTCGCGCCGGTACCCGTCGCGGTACGCCGGGCATGTCCGCCCGCGCTGCGAGCGGGCGGTCCGGTCGACGTGAACGCGGGTCCCGGGGGCGGTCTGCTCATGGATTCGGCCCCGCTTCGGAGAGCGCCAGCCAGCGGTGACCCGAAGGCAGGTAGCCGGGTCCGGCCCTGGTCGCCGGGCTCGGTGCCGGGAGACCAGGGCCTCCTTGGCCGCGACCTCGTGGGGCAGCAGTTCGTCGCTCCCCCACCAGACCCGCCAGGCCCGTCCTGTACCGCCCTGGCCGATCACCTCGAGCGGTCGGTACCTGCCCGCCCACCACCTCGTCGGGAGCTGCCGCCATGGAGGCGGATCAGCCGTCAACCCCTGAGGCACCCGGGAATCCCCCGTCCGGAAGGGATCAGGACTTGGAGCCGGTGAGGGCCGTGATCCGGATGGCGAAATGGCCGTACGCCTGCTGGGCTTCGGCGGCCTCGGTGAGTTTGGGGCCGCCGGTGATGCCGGTCGGGTTCTGCACGCAGGTGGTGGCGGCGGTCTCCATCCGGTTGAGCGTCTCCTCCCAACTGCTCTGCGCGTCCCCGTCGGGCAGCCGCCGGAACGCCCTGGCCGTCTTGACGTGGTCGAGCACCTGCCGGCACTGCGCCGGGTCGCCGTTGCCGACAAGTCGGAGCAGGGTACGGATGTCGTCGCCGATCACCTTGGTCTGTTCCTTGCCGCCCTTGGCGGACCAGCCGGCCAGTGTCTCCTTGTCCTCGGAACAGCCGGCCAGCCCGGCGGCCAGCACTGCCACCGCCGCCAAGGCGAGCGCCCCACGCGGGGCCCGGCGGGAACGAGCGTCCATCTGCATCTGGGCACGTCCTTCGTCTCGGCCGGACGGTCCAGGAATTGACCCCCCGTCAGTCGAGGAGGACGCCTGCACAGGCCCGCCGGTTCGCCACCCGCCCGACGAACGGGATCGGCGAGGCGTGACGCGGCGTAACGTGACGTGGCGTGGCGGCTCGGTGCGGAGCCGGGCCGCGGTCACCTCGTAGCGCAGCACGTGTGCCTTGCGCACGATTCGTCCGGTGGCGCCGGTGAGGCTGGTCCCCAGCAGTGCGAGGGCCTGGTTGCAGCGCGGGTCGTCGCCCTCACCGCGGCGGGACCGTTCCAGGTTCTCCAGGAAGCGGGCGGCGCTGCGTTGCACGGCGGCGGCGAGCTCCAGCAGTTCATGGTGGCCGGCTTCGCCGCCGGGCTCTCCGGTGGCGCTCAAGTCGGCGCCCGGCCGGGCTCGCGGGGCGTCAGCTGCCGCCGGCGCTGCAGGAGAGGCCGCCCTCCCCCAGCGGCCGAGCGCCCCCCCGCTCGCGGGGCGCTCGGCCGGGAGCAGCCGGGCGGCTTCGCGGCGGCCGGCCGCGGTCAGGGTCCGCAGCTTGCGGTTGTCCGGCGGGCGCAGCTCCTCGCGCACCCGCGGCCGGCGGCCGCCAGGTCCGCCAGGGCGTAGAACAGTTCGTGGCGCGGGTCCCGGGTCGAGGGGCGGGCGCGGAACTGGATGCGGTGGGTGATCTGCGGGGCCAGATCGCGCGGCGAGGCGTTGACCGCGAACGACTTGCCGTGCCCGGCTCTGCCGTGGATGCAGATCATCGTCCTGGCTTCGATCGCTGCGCGGGTGTTCTCCCGTGCCGCCAACAGGGCCTTGGTGGCGACGACTTGGGTGCCGCGCAGGCGCATGCAGTGGTCTTCGCGTTCGGCGGGCAGCCGGCCCGGTCGGTCCGCTGTCGTCACAGGTGTCCTCCCTCTCGTTCTGCTTCTTCGTCGGCCCCGGGCGCAGGCGGGCCGGCGTCGCTACCGGGTGCGGCCGGGCCGGGGCGGCGGATCGGGCGGGCCCACGAGGAGGGCGCCTCGCGCGGCGGGATGAGGTCCGGCAGCGCCCGCTTCGCCGGAGTGCTCCCGGACCCGGCGGCCGCGGCGAGTTGCTCCTCGGCCTCGGCTGCGGTCGGCGCCGCCAGCGGCTCGGGCCGGGCCGGGCCGGTGACCGCGCCGTAGCGGCCCAGCCGGCGGCGCCGGCGGTCCGCTGAGGCCGGCGCCCGTTCCATCGTGCGCCGCTGGGCGTCCTTGGACCGGCGCAGCGCGGCCCGCCGGTCTGCGGTGGCGGCGTTCGCGAGGTGCGCCGGCCCGAGGTGGGCGCCGGTGGCGGCGTCGAACACCTCGATCTCGTGGTCGTGGTGGGGGACGGACCGCACTCGTACCGGGTGCCGTCCATGCCGTGCCTCCACGGTGCGACGTAGTAACGCCCCCGCCAGTACGCGCCCTTCGTGGGCAGGACCTTGTCGCCTCCCACGTCCTCGAGGGTGAAGGAGCGCAGCAGGGCGGGCGGGACGTCCTCGATCGGGGTGGGGTCGTCCTGCCACGCCTGGAGCGGTGTGCGGCCGCCGAGCGGCTGCGGGCGGTGCTCGGTGTTCCACCACCGCGCCCGGTCCAGAAGCCGTGCGGTGAACTCGGCGAACGGCAGCAACCCGTCCAGGTCGCCGCGCCGCGCCCGCGGCCCGGTCGTGGCGGCGGGGGCGTGGAGGCAGCCGGGCTGCGCGGCCAGGAACGTGTCGACGACGCAGTGGTCGAGGTTCTCCACCGTGCCCTTCGACTCCGGTCTGCGTGGCGGCAGATCCTGTGCCGGGACCGCGAGCGCGCCCGGCGCCCGGGTCACCGCGGCGCACAGGAACTCCTTGCCGCGGTCGACCCGCGCCAGTTCCGGCAGCCCTCCGATCGGCCCGTACGGGCCGTCCCTCTCGTCCCGTGACAAGGCGATCCGCAACGCCGCCGGCACCGCGTCCCGGGACGGCTGGTGCGGGGTGACGGCCGCACCCGTGATCGCGTTCCTCGCGCAGTCGATGAACCACGTCACCCGCGGGCGCGCCGCGCGCCCGTCCGACTCGACCTCGACGGGCAGGTGCTTGTGGTCGCCTTCCCAGCAGGCGTTGCGCCACTTCGCCTGACGGGCCGGATGCGCATCGTGCGCGCGTCTGGCCCCCTCCCCGTCCTTGAGCGCGGCACGCCGACCCGCGTTCAGGTCCCGGCGCACCGCCCGCTGGGGCGTCGCCAACGACGGCACACCCGCTCCCCCGTCATCCCCGACACCCGAGACCGACTCCCCGCCGCGCTCCCCCGACCGCGGAGCCGTCCGCCGGCACACGGGCCTGCGCAGCAAGCTCCCGGTGGACCGCCGCCGCGTTCCCGTGCCACAACGCCAACCGCGCGTGGACCTCGTCCGTGGCCGTGAACCGCGGCCGGGCCTTGCGCGCCGTCCGGCCCTGCTGGCGGGCAGCCTGCAGCCGGCGCTGCACCGACCGGCCCGCCGACACCGCCGCCAGGCGCACATGACCGGGCGTCAGAGCATTGCGCTCCTCCAGGGCCAGGAGCCGGAACACCACCTGCTCACGCACCACCCACGCACCACCCACGCCGGACCGCCGGGCCCCGCCGCGTCGCTCCCGCCACCGCCGTCCGCCGTCCGCGCCCTCCCGGCCCGTCCGACAGCCCCGGCAACGACCGGGCCCGTCCCCTGCCCCTCCGGGAGGACAGCGACCACACCACACGGACCCTGCGTTCCGGTCGGCCCGACGGCTTTTCCCCGACCGCTTCCGCCGCAGCCGCGCGAGACGGTACACCGCTGATACACCGCCGGTGTGCGCTCGCGGCATGGCTGACGCGACGATCAAGGTCTCCCCCGACACGCGTGACCGGCTGGCCGCTCTCGCGGCGGCCCGCGGCACCACGATCGGCGCCCAGGTGGCGCTGCTGGTGGACCAGCAGCCCACCGCGGAACAGATCGCCGAACGCGTCGCCGAGGGCCGCCGGATGCTGCGGGAACACTTCGGGATGACCCTCACCGACACCGACCTCGACCAGGGACCGGACCTGCTGCAGCGGATCTACGGCATCGCCGCGGACGACGCCCGCGCCAAGGTCGCCCCCAGGCACAGCGCGTGATCGTCCTGGACTCCAGCGCCCTGACCGCGCTCGCCGCCGGCCACCCGCGCCTGCACCGGATCGTCGACGCCGCCCTGCACAGCCCCTTCCAGCACCTGCTGGTGCCGGTCCTGTGCCTGGCCGAGGCCGAGATCAAGGACGGGGGCGCCGCGCACGCCCTCCTGGCGCTGCCCGCCCTGGAATTCGAGCCGCTCGACGCGAGCACCGCCGTCGTCGTGGCGACGATGGTCCGCGACGGATACGGGGGCCAGGACCTCGCGCACGCGATCGCCGCGAGCCTGCCCACCCCGGTACGCCCGCAGCAGCACCTGATCCTCACGGCCCGCCCCGATCTCTACCCGCCCGGGGTCACCGCCGTCGACATCGACGACCCCCGCCTGGAGCAGTGGACACCACTCCAACCGCGGCACCCGGGCGGCCGGGGCGTCACCGACCGTCTCGACCCCGGCCGGCGAACTGCCCGGCCGGCGCGGTGAGAGCGTCCCGGACGGGGGCGCCGGCCGGGCAGCCCGATCGCCGCCCGGGCGACGGCTGCGGCCGCGGCCGTGGTCGTGGTCGCGGCGGAACCGGCGGAGGCGCCGCGTCGGGCTGCGGCGGAGGCGGAGTGCGTCGAGGTGCGGCAGTCGTCGCGGACGGCGCACTGCACCGGGTGTCGGCCGCCGTACGCGTTCCCCGCGTTCCCCGCGTTCCCCGCGTACGGCGGCCGACGGCGTTCCGGAGCGGTCGCGGGTGGCTGGACCTCGGGCGGGGGCGTCGGGCGGGGCCGTCAGGGCGCTGGGCTCTGCGCGCCCTCGACGTCGGCGAGCAGTTTGCGCAGGAGCCCGTCCAGGGTGGCCCGTTCCTCGCCCGAGAGGGCGGAGAGCAGCGCGGTCTCGTTGGCCGCGTGGTCGGTGAAGGCGGCGTCCACGAGGGCGCGTCCGGCCGCGGTGAGGGCGATGCGGACGCTGCGCCGGTCCGCCGGGTCGGTGCGGCGTTCCACCAGGCCCGCCGATTCCAGCCGGTCGGTCCGGCTGGTCATGCCGGCCCGCGACATCAGCAGCAGCGCGGCGAGTTCGGAGGGCATCAGTTCGTACGGCGCGCCGGAGCGGCGCAGGGTGGCGAGAACGTCGAACTCGCCGCGCCGGAGGCCGTGTTGCTTGAACACCTCTTCGACGGCCCGGCCCGCGAGCAGCGCGAAGCGGCCGAGGCGGCCGACGGTGCCGACCGCCGCCAGGTCGAGGTCCGGGCGCTCCCGGCTCCACTGGTCGAGCATGACGTCCACGTGATCCATGGGGACATATTATTCGATGGGAGATAGTTAGACGTAGTACTATCAGCCATGGAACTATCGGAGCTCGCTGTGGGGAGAGGCCAATGACGTCGATCGGACCGGAAGCCGTGGTGGTGCGGGGCGACGAAGCCGAGACCGTCGGAATGCTCGGCGGCAAGGGGCGGCTGCTCGCGGACTCCAGCGCCACCGGCGGCGCCCTGAGCACCCTGCGCGTCACGCTGGGGCGCGGCAAGGACGGCGCCACTCCGCACTACCACGGGGGCTCCTCGGAGCTGTTCTTCGTCGTCGACGGCTCGGCCCAGGTGCTGGTCGGGAACGAGGTGGTCACCGCCCGGAGCGGCGACCTCGTGGTGGTGCCGCCCCATCTGCCGCACGCCTTCGCGGCGGCGCCGGACTCCGGGGCGGACCTGCTGATCGTGATCACCCCCGGGGTGGAGCGCTTCGACTACTTCCGCCTGCTGGAGCGGATCCGCGCGGGCGAGGCGACGGTCGAGGAACTGCTCGCCAAGCAGGACCTCTTCGACAACCACTTCCTGGAGTCGCCGAGTTGGCGCGACGCCCGGGAGGAAGCCGCCCGGTCCGAGCCGTAGACCGCCCGGCACCGAACCCGGCCCGACACCAGGGAAGGAACCCCGTGACCGACACCCGCACCATCACCAACCCGCCCGGCCTGCACGACCCGACGCCGTTCGGCTACAGCCACGCCGCCTCCGCGCCCGGCGAACCGGTGTTCATCGGCGGCCAGTACGCCTCCGACGCCGGCGGTCGGGTCGTGCCCGGCGACTTCGCCGCCCAGGCGGAGCTCGCCCTCGCCAACCTGCGCACCGCGCTCGCCGGGGTCGGCCTCGGCTTCGAGCACGTGGTCCGGCTCGGCTCGTACATCGTCGACCACGACCCGGAGAAGCTGGCCGTCCTCGGCAAGGCCCTGGCCGGGGCCTGGGGCGACCGGCTGCCCGCACAGACGCTCATCGGGGTCGCCTCGCTCGCCCTGCCGGGGATGCTCTTCGAGATCGACGCGGTCGCCGTCCGGCCGGCGGCGGGGGCAGCGGGCTGACCCACCCCACCGGGCACGGGAGAAGTCCCGTTCAAGGCCGGCGCGGTCACGGCGGACGGCCACCCCGTGCTCGTCGCTCCCGGGCAGCAGGCGCCCGGTCCCGCACCCTGCCTGGGCACCGGCCGCGGGTTCGCACGTCCTTGCCGGCACAGCTGCGGCAGATCGGGCCCTCGAAGCGGCGGCCGGCGGGCTCGGCCTGCCGGCAGCGGATACCGGGCCGGACGGCGCCCCCCGGTCGGTTCCCGGTGAGCCGGACCCGCTCGGGGCGGCGGGCACTCGGATCGGGCGGGGCGTCCGCGCCGACGGCTCGGCGGGCGGAGAGGTTCTCGGCGGCCGTGGCGATCAGGCCGGACGGCGTGCAGTCCCGGACGTCGCACAGGGCGGCCGGCACAGGAAGGCAGAGGCGTTCGGGGGCGCCGGAGACCGGCCGGTGGACCCGGGACGGCGAGAGGGTGATGCCGCGTTCGCCGACGTGCGGCACCAGGGCGGCGACGGCGGACATGCCACGGGTGGGCTGGCGCCTCAGCTCCTGCCCCGAGCACCGCCGCCGCGCCGGACCGGGCGGCCGGTCGGGTCGGCCCGCTCCGCCCGGCGGACGGTGCGGGCGGCCGGCCTCGGCGCGACACCGGAACGGGCGGCCCCTCTACCGCGCCGGACGATGACGGTGACGCGACTGCCGCGGCCTGCGCACGGGCGCGCAGCCGCTCCCGCAGTGGCGGGGCGGCTAGGCAAGGTTCACAACATCGGGTGATCCTGTGCCGGGGATCCACCTCGCCTGCCTCAGGTGCCGACGACTTCGAAGCTAGCGTGTGCAGTCGAGCGGGCCACGGTGTCGGCGACCGGTCCTGCGGGAGGACGTCATGGCCGCTGATCAGGCCTTGGGTGTTCTACGCCGGACCTCGCCGGCGCTTCCCCGCGCAACCGGGCCGAGAGGAGCGGTACGTGCCGGCTCCGGACCCCCTGCCCGCTCTCGGGAGGGCAGGGCAGGGGTCCCCCCGGTGAGTCCCGTCGGCTCGTACCGTCCCGCCACGAGAGGAAGACCGTGACCCTCCAGCAGCCCCCTGCGCCGATCCTGATCAACAACGTACGTGTCTTCGACGCCGTACGCTCCGGGCCGACCCCGCCGACGTCGGTACTCATCCAGGACCGAAGGATCGCCGCGATCGGCACCCGGAACCCGCCGGAGGGGACCGTCGTCATCGAGGGCGGCGAGCGGATGCTCATCCCCGGCCTGACCGACGCGCACGTCCACCTCTTCGCGACCGGGACCTCCCTCGCGGGCCTGACCACCGGCGCCACCGGCACGGGCTACTACACCGCGCTCGCCGCGGCCGAACAGATGCTCATGCGCGGCTTCACCACCGTCCGGGACATGGCCGGCGACGTCGCCCCGCTGCGGCAGGTCCTGGACGCGGGAACGTTCCCCGGCCCGCGCATCTACCCCAGCCAGGCCGCGATCTCCCAGACCTCCGGGCACGGCGACTTCTCCGACGTCTACGAGAACGCGAACACCTTCTCCTGCGGCGCGCACGCCCGCGCCGAGCAGATCGGCTTCCTGCGCGTCGCCGACGGCCGCGACCAGGTGCTCGCGGCCGTGCGCGAGCAGCTGAAGAAGGGGGCCTCCCAGATCAAGGTCATGGCGGGCGGCGGGGTCGCCTCCGCCTACGACCCGCTGGACGTGCTGCAGTACACGCCGGACGAACTCAGGGCCGCGGTCGAGGCCGCCACGGACTGGGGCACCTACGTGGCCGCGCACGTCTACAACGACGAGGGCGTCCGCCGCGCGATCGCCGCCGGGATCAAGTCGATCGAGCACGGCCACCTGATCGCCGGTCCCGAGACCGTCAAGCTGATGGCCGACAGCGGGGTGTGGCTGAGCACCCAGCCCTTCCTCGAAAACGACCACGAGTACCCCAACCCGGAGAACACCGAGAAGAACAAGCAGGTCTGCGAGGGCGTCGCGAACTCCTTCGCGTGGGCGCGGGAGCAGGGCGCGAACATCGCCTTCGGCACCGACCTGCTGCTCGAACCGGAGAAGTCCGGACTGCAGAACGAGATGCTCACCCGGCTGTCCACCCACTTCGGCTTCAAGCCCGTCGAGGCGCTGAGGATCGCCACATCCGGAAACGCCGAACTCTTCCGGCTCGCCGGCGAGCGCGACCCCTACAAGGCGGCCCCTCTCGGCCGGATCACCGAGGGCGCCTGGGCCGACGTCCTCCTCGTCGAAGGCGACCCCGTCCAGAACCTCACCGTGCTCGCCAACCCGGACAAGAACCTCGTCGTGATCATCAAGGACGGCCGCATCTACAAGAACACCCTCGCCTGACCCGAACAGCACCGCCGTCCACCAGGGCCGCGGATCACTCGAACCGCACCCCCTCCACATCCGGACCCGCCCCGGGCGACCGCCGCAAAGGGGAGAGGGCCGTGGCCGGGCAGCTCCGCTCGCTGCGACCGTCCATCGCCCCAGGTCCCCGGGCGGTTTCGCGTCAGGTGGGCGATGACCTCGTCGGCGTTCCTGCCCTGCTGGGCGGCGCGCTCGCGGAACGGCCCCTCTCTCCGACGCCCTCCGGAATGCCCCCTGTCCTCCGTCCGCGCCGCTCGACATGAGACCCGGGAACCCGACTGCTCTCATGGCCGCAGAAGGCAACAAGGAGTTGCTGACAAGAGGCAAGGAAGTATCAGATGTCCCTTCGCCCCAAGGCCCGCCCGGTCGGCCTTCTCGTGGCCGCCGCGGCTACCGCCGGACTGCTTGCAACCGCTGCACCTGCACAGGCCGCAACAGCCGGCTGCGGTAACAACGGCGCCGACTACACCGGCGCCAAATTCACGGTTGCCACATCTTCGAGTGACACCCAGTCGATTCCGGCGGAAGTCACCTTCAACGGCGACGGGTCGGTCGTGACCGACCTCGCAAGTGGCACATTCACAGTTGTCTCGAGCACCCTGGCCGAAGGGGGTTCGGGGGCCGTGAGGGTCGGCCTCCCCAACAATCAGACGTTCTTCCTCAGGCCGACGTGCCTGGCCGGGACGACCGTTCGCCAACTCGACGGCTTGCTGCAGTGGGGCACCGACCTGTACAGCGCTGTCCTCTCACGGCCCAGCCTGTAGGCGGACGCACCCCGCACCCGTCGGCGCCGAACCCTGCTTTCCCGGTGGGGAGTTCGGCCGCCCGGGCGGGCCGGGCCAGGGGTTTGTGCGATCACCGACAGGCCATTCCGGTCATTCGGTGGCCGATACCCGCGAAGGACCGCTTTCTTCCCGGATGCCGCACCCCGGGGTGCGGGGGACTGCCATGCTGACGCCAGCGGAATGTGACATTTCACATTCCGCCCATCGTCCCATCCCTGCACCCCGAGGAGAGACACCCATGAAGACCACCGTCATCGCCGTCGCCACCGCCGCGGCCATAACCACCCTGGCCACCGTCCAGGGGGCCGCCGCCGCGCCGGTCGGCCCGGCCGGACCGGTCGGCGCCGTCGTGACCTGCGGCACCCCTGGCGCGCCCGGTCCGCTGCTGACCCGGGCCTGCGTCGAGGTGACCGGCAACCAGGTCCGCTTCTACGGGGTGGCCACGCCCGGCGACCCGTCCTGGGAGCCCCGGCCCCTCGGCTTCACCGTCTCCGGCACGGTCGTCGGCAGCGCCCCCCTCGCCCCCGTCCACCCGGCCGTCATCGTCCAGGCCGGCTCGAACCAGGTCGGCAGCGTCTTCTCCAGCGCCCCGTGCGGCGCCACCGTCAGCACCACCTTCTCGGTGGCCCAGCCCGGCTGGCCCACCTCGACCGCCACCGTCTCCACCGTGGTGGCCTGCTGACGCCGGACTCCCGCAGGTGTGCCCCGGCCCCCGGGGCACACCCCGCCACCACCCCTCCGCAGCAACCTTCCAGCGGCAGCAGGTCCACCGGCACCCGCATCCCACCAGCACGAACCGGCCGATGCCGCGCAGCCCGAGCACAGGAGCCGGCCGCCGCAACAGCGCCCCGACCCGCCGGATCCCGACCGGACGGCCGAGCAACACACGGCCCGGTCGCCGGTCCAGTCGTAGCCGAGGAATCGCGACGCCGCCGGGCCGCCGGACCCGTCCCGATTGCGCCGGCCGGGTCCTTGAGACCGCTTGCCGGACGGTGCGTCAGGTCGACGAACTCGTGGCCGGTGGGCGTGCTGAGGATCTGCGCGCCGTCGCCGTAGCGGCAGACGGTGGCGGCGAGGTCTTCGGCCGGGTCGGTGGTGCAGCCGGCGGCGAGGCGGGCGGCGCGCAGGATCCGGGCGGGACTGTCGTGCCCGTGGCGTCTGCCATGTCGCCACGCCCTTTGCCGAACCGCGCCGCGTCGCCGCTCGCACCGGCCCGGGACTCCCGCGTCATGGGGTGGTGCGAGCCCGTTGAGTGCGGGCCGCATCCCCGTGGCCCGGGGGGGCGGGCCGCCCGTGGCGGCGTGGAAGCGCTTCGTTCGCTCCTCGCCGGGGCGTCGGGGCGCCGGGTCCGGACGGCGTCGGGGCGGTTCACAGGCCGCCTGTGTAGAGGAGGCGGTTGGGTGAGTCGGGGCCGAGTCGGGTGAGGACGTCGGTGGTGGAGTCGGTGAGGAGTCGGGCGCGGATGTCCTGGGGGGTGGCCTGCGGGGTCTGCTGCTCGACGAGGGCGACGGCTCCGGTGACGTGGGGTGCGGCCATGGACGTGCCGTTGAGGGTGCTGGATCCGCCGCCGAGCCCGGCGGAGACGATGGCGACGCCCGGCGCGTACAGCGCCAGGCAGGGGCCGTAGTTGCTGAAACTCGCCTGCCGGTCCTGTCTGTTGACCGCGCCGACGGCGAGGGCCTTGGGCGTGCGGGCGGGAGAGAAGCCGCAGGCGTCCTGGGCGTCGTTGCCGGCCGAGACCACGGGCAGCACGCCCCGGTCCGCCAGCGCGTCCACGGCCGCGTCGAGCGCCTCGGAGGGCGGTCCGCCGAGGGAGGCGTTCAGCACCGCCGGCCGCCGGGCGTGGGCGGCGACCCAGTCCAGGCCCGCGAGGGAGGCGGCCGTGGAGCCCTCCCCCTGGCAGTCGAGCACCCGGACGGCGGCCAGGGACACCGCGCGGGCCACGCCGTAGGTCCGGCCGCCGACGGTCCCGGCCACGTGCGTCCCGTGCGAGTGGCAGTCCTGGCCGTTGCGGCCGTCGCCGACGGCGTCGAATTCTGCGGTGGCGCGGCCTTCGAACTCCTCGTGCCCGGTCTCGATGCCGGTGTCGAGGATGTACGCCGTGACGCCCTTGCCGGTTCCCTCGACCGTGAAGAGCCCGTCGAGCGGGAGCGAGCGCTGGTCGATCCGGTCCAGGCCCCAGCTCGCCGCCTCGACGGTCACCCGGGGCGCGGCGCTTCCCGTAGTGGACGGCGCCTGCCCATCCCGGGCGGGCTGCGAGGTCCGGGCGGGCCGCGCGGGCCGGTCCGGTTCGGGAGGGGGGCCGACGCTGATCCGGGCGTTCTCCTCGATCGCCTCGACGGCGGGCAGGCCCTGCGCCGTCCGCAGCTGGAGCGGGGTGAGCGGGGCGGCGAAGCCGCGCAGCGCGGTGCCGTAGGTGAACAGGGGCCGGACGCCGAGTTGCCGCAGGACCGTCTCGGGGGCGAAGGCGGGCTTCACCCTGACGATGTACTCCCCCGGCACCGCCGCCGGGGAGCGCGTCACCGCGACCGGGGGCCGGCCGGGCCCGGTGGCGGCGCCCGCGTGGCCGGCGCCGCCGGTCAACGGCACGGTCAGCAGGAGGACGGCGGCTGTCCGGAGGGCGGTGACACGCATGCGTGCTCCATCACAGGAAAGGGGGAACCGGCGGCGGGCCGAAGGGCCCGAAGGGCGAACGAGCGGGGCCGGGGCTGCGGGGCGCGTGCGCTCGGGCACGGGCACGGCGGCCCGCGGGGCGGCGTGCGCCGGAGCCCCGTGCCGCGAGCACCGGGGAGCGGGATGTCCTGAAAAAGGGGGGGCGGCCCTGGGTCCGTGGGGCGCCAGGACCGCGCGTGACACCGGCGGAGGCGCCGGGCCGGGCCCGGCCCGGTCCGCTACTTCTCGGTGAGCGCCTGGGCGCGCTGCCTCAGGTCCTGGGGAACGTCGTCCCGCCGGGCGACATCGCGGGCCAGGTCCCGCAGTTCCGCCGTCGAGCCGGCACTGTCGTCGTCGCTGTTGTCGTCCTCACCCGCGCTGTTGATGGCGAGGGGGCTCATGGCGTCCTCCTTGATCCGGTGGAGCTCCGTGTGGTCAGTGCACGATCTTGCGTGTCGGGCGGGCACAGGAGGGGGCAAGCCGCCACCGGGGTCCTCCGAACGAGTGCAGGCGGCAGACCTGGACGGCCCTGACGAACGGCCGGCCCGTCGCCGTCGGTGACGCGCCGCACCGGCGACGGCAGGACGGTACGGGGCCGCAGTCCAGTACGCGGCTGCGGAACCGGCCGACCCGGCCCGTTCGGCGCCCGGCTCGACGACGCCGGGGAAGCGGCCCGCGACCGCGCGCGGACGGTGCGGCCGTGACGGCCCGCAGGTCCGGGCCGGAGGCCGATCGGAGGCGGGTTGCAGCTCCCGCCGTGTCGCGGCCGGCGGGTTCGGCCGGCGCCGGACTCACCGGTGCCGGCCAGGCCCGCGTTCGGGAGCCTCAGCGCGCAGGGCGAGGGGCCAGGTCGGCGACCAGGTCGCCTGCTGTCAGGCGTTCCAGGTCTGGCGGCGCGGCGTCGATCGGTCCCGGGTAGAGCCGGTACAGCGTTCCGGAGATCTGCTCGGGCGCGGGTATGTCGCCGTCGACCAGGGCGATGAACGCGCATTGCCCGGCCAGCAGTTGCGTGAGGGCGGCCAGGCCGCGAACGCTCCGACGCTCTCGTCCGCGTGCCGCAGCCACCTCCGCGCGCGTCCGCCGTCGCGTCCGCGTACGACGACCTGGTCCGTTCCCGCTGCCGCGCGGGCGCAGGCGACGTCCCAGAGCGTGGCCCGGTTCTCGGGGGCGAAGTGGGCGAGTACGTCGCGGCTGAGCGCGCCGACCTCGGCGTGGTGCCGGTGGACGCTGTGGAAGCCGCCGTCGGCGCCGGTGTTGAGGTCGGTCCAGGTGTACCGCCGTTGCGCCAGGTCGACGATCATCGGCACGCACACCTTGGCGTCGCCGGCCAGGTCCAGCCGTTGCCGGACGGCCCGGGGGTGGAAGTGGCGGGCGCCCGGGGGCGTCGCGCCGAGGTCCATGAATCCGGTGAACGCATCGGTCAGCTGCTCGAACGCGACGTCGTTGTAGCTGAAGACGATCATCACGGCGTACCGCGATCCGCTCGCTGCCAGCCGGGCGAGGTCCAGGTCGACGAACTCCGTCGCCCCGTCGGGCGGCGGCGCCGACACGTAGTCGCCCGAGTGGACCGCGGCGCGGTCGCCGTGCACCAGGCTGGTGTAGTCGCACATCCCGGTGAACCGCCACTGCGCGTCGTACAGCGCCACCGACAGGTCGAGGTCGACCCGGAGGTGTTCCGGCTGCATCCAGTGGAGGAACAGCCGCAGCCGCTCGCCGTCCGGGAGGCGCTGGCGGCTGCCGCGCGGCACGCTCACCAGGGTCCGGGCGGCGGCCCGCTCGGCGAACGGCGCGACCAGGTCGGCCAGGCCCTCGTCGAGCAGTGCGACGTCGTGCCGCTGCGCGGCGCCGCCGCGTCGCAGCAGTTCGGCCTCGATCACCGCGCAGACGGGTTCGCCGAGCTCGGCGGGCACGACGGTGCCGTGGTCCTGTCGGGCGTGGGCCAGCGAGACCGTCCCGCGCGGGAAGTAGAGCCGCCGCTCGCCCGCCGTGCGCGTTCCGCGCAGCCGCCCGTACGCGCCGAGCAGCGGCCCGGGTGCGACCCGCTGAAGCGCACCGGCGACCGTGGCGAGCAGCCCCTCGGGCAGCGGCGTGCCGGGCGCGGTGGCGGCGTGCACCCGCAGGACGTGGTGCAGTCGGCGCACCAGTTCCCCGGGCCGGGTCGCCAGCACCCGTGCCGCTCCGGCGGTGTCCCCCGTGGCGAGCAGGCCCTCGACCCGCCCGGCGAACCCGGTGAAGCCCAGCCGGGTGCGCTCCCCGGTGGTCACCGCGCGCATCGGGGCGGGCGGCTGCGCGAACTCCCGGCCCACCTCGTGCGCGCGCAGGTCCGTCTCCCGGAGCAGCACGAACGCCGCCGTGACGTGGGGGAAGCGTCGCCGGTGCTCGTACGGGTGCAGCAGTTCGCCGCCGCGGAGCCAGGCCGAGCGGTGCCGGCGCAGGTCCTCGGCGAGGGCGGTCGGCGCCAGCCTCTCCAGGATCTCCAGCAGGCCGCGCCGGAGCGGCCTGGGGAGGTTGCGCAGTCGCAGCCGCCGGGCGGTGGCGGGCAGCAGGTCGGGCTCGGCCCCGGACCACGCCCACAGCAGTCGCAGGACGTCGGTGGCGGTGTCGATGCGTTCGGCCAGCACGGGCAGCGCGGCCGCGCCGTCGCGCCGCAGCAGGGCGGCGAGCACGGTCGCCTTGGACTCCCGCAGCGGGATCTGCGCGGGTATCCGCTGCGGGAGGTCGTCCGGCGCGTGGGCGAGCAGGGCGGCGAGGTCGTCGCGGTCCTGCGGGGAGAGCGGGGTGCGGCGGGCCAGCAGGCGGTGGAGCTCGGTCATCGCGGCGGTGACCGGGTCGGCGGTGATCAGCCGCAGCGGGCGCAGGGCCTGCTCGCCGCCGAAGTCCTCCGCGGCCCTGCGTCCGACCGGGCTGTCCGCGCCGAGGTAGGCGCCGGCGCTCAACGGTGTGCCGCACAACGGGCATTGACCGCCCCTGCCGTCGGCCGTCAGTGCGCTGTGGCAGCCGGGCAGAGCAGGTGGGCGCACGGCGCGAGCGCCCCGATGCCGGCCTCGGCGCCGCGGCGGCCGCAGTGCGCGCACGGCTGGCGGGGCTGGTTGAGCAGGAACGCCCGGATCTGACGGGTGTAGAGGACGTGCGCGTGGTCGGGCACGGCGTCGGGGAAGCGGCGGAACAGCGGCAGGTGTTCGCGGTCCGCGCCGAGGAGGTGGTCGATCCGGGTGAGCAGTCCGTCGCCCAGTTCGGCCAGCCGGGCGGGAGCCGACCTGGCCAGGGCGGCCCGCAGTTGAGTGGTGAGCAGGTAGCCGCGTCGGGCCAGGTCGGCGTCCAGGGCCACCAGGCCCCGCGTGCTCCACGGGTCGGCGGTGGGCAGCAGCTCGCCGGGGGCCGCACAGACGGCGCCGCGCCGGCGGAGGAGGAAGGAACCGAGATCGAGATCGACGGAGACGTCGAAAGGAGCCGTGATGGCTCGGGGCATGCGGAGAGATCCCCCACGGAGGCGGAAGAAAAGAACACGGGCGGAGAGGGGACGCGCTGCAGGTTTGCGGAGGAAAGAGAGAAGGAAGCACGTCGCGGAGCCGCCCGCGGGCTCACCGTATCCGGGCCGTCCGCGGCGGCCAACCGGTTTTCCGGCGCTCGGTCGTCGAACGGTTCGCCGCTCCGGCGGAACCGGGCACGGCCCTGGTCCGGACGGCGTGTCGGGTCGCTCGGACACGCGTGTCACCCACGGCGGCTGCGGCACCCCGCCCGGAATCCGGCAGACCCCCAGGGACCGCAGCCGGCCCCGCGGTCGAACGGCACCGGACCGTCGGAACGGGACCCGACGTCCTCCGGGGCCCGGCCCCGGCGTGGTGGCACTGGGTTCACCATGGATGCGGATACAAGGTCCATGGCAGGCCCGTGTCGAGGTGCTCTAACGTCGAGCCATGACGATTCCACCCCGGTTGGGGCGCCTGGCACGGCGAGCGCGGCGGGACACCGGCTTCCTGGCCACGGGCGTCCCGGTGCACCTGGCGCTGGTGCCCGTGTGGGCCTGGGGCGCGACGACCACGGCCAGGACGGGGAACTGGGCGCTCACGCTCCCGGTGTCCGCCGCCCTGGTCCTGGGCGGCGTCCCGGTGCTGACGGCGGTTCAGCGGTACCGGCACCGGGCGCTGCTCGGGGTGGACATCCGTCGCTCGGCGCCCGTGCCGCAGCGCCGGTCGCCGGCCACGGCCCTGCGGTGGCTCTTCTCGCCGCGCGCCTGGCGCCAGGTCGGGTACCACCTGGTGCTGGGCCCGCCGGCGGCCCTGTCGGAGCTGCTGGTGCTGATGGCGGCGGTGGCGGGTCTGGCGGGCGCCACCGGGTACGGCTGGATGTGGGCGCTGCCGGCCGGGGTGCGGCGCGACTGGTTCGGCTGGGCGACGCTGATGCCGTGCTGGACCGTGCTCGGCCTCGTTCTGCTGTCCCTCCTGCCCCGGCTCGCCGGGGTGGCGGCCCGGGCGGAGTCGCGCTCCGCCGCGGCGCTGCTCGGGCCCAGCCGGGCCGATCGGCTCCAGGAGCGGGTCGCGTACCTGGCGGGCAGCCGCACCGGCCTGATCGAGGCGGTCGATGCCGAGCGCCGCCGGATCGAGCGCGACCTGCACGACGGCACCCAGCAGCGGCTGGTCTCGCTGGCGGTCAACCTGGGACTGGCCATGGCCACCCGCCCCGACCTGCCGGGCGAGGCCCGTGAGGTGCTGGCGGAAGCGCACCTGGAAGCGAAGGCGGCGATCGCCGAACTCGCCGATCTGGTACGCGGGTTGCACCCGGCAGTGCTCGAGGACCGGGGCCTGGACGCGGCGTTGTCCGGACTGGCCGCCCGGGTTCCGCTGCCGGTGCGCCTGCGGGTCGAGCTGCCGGACCGGGCGGCGCCCGCCGTGGAGTCGGTCGCGTACTTCGTGATCTCCGAGGCGCTGGCGAACGTGACCAAGCACGCCGACGCCTCGCGGGTCGAGGTGACGGTCCGACGGGTCGGGACGGTCCTGCGGGTGAACGTCACCGACGACGGGCTGGGCGGCGCCGACCCTGCCGACGGCACGGGGTTGAGCGGGCTGGCCAAGCGGGTGGGCTCCGTCGACGGCGCCTTCCGGCTCAGCAGCCCCGTCGGGGGGCCGACGACCGTGACGGTGGAGCTGCCGTGCGCGCGGTGATCGCCGAGGACTCGGTGCTGCTGCGGGTCGGCCTGGTCAAGGTGCTGGAGATGAGCGGCTTCCAGGTCGTCGCGGAAGTCGGCGACGCGGAAGCGCTGTTGGCCGCCGTCGAGGAGCACCGGCCCGAACTCGCCCTGGTGGACGTCCGGATGCCGCCCACCTTCACCGACGAGGGCGTGCGGGCGGCCGCGGCGATCCGCCGCGACCGGCCGCGCACGGCGGTGGTCCTGCTCTCGCAGTACGTGGAGGAGCGGTACGCCGCCGACCTGTTGGCGACCAACACGAGCGGAGTGGGCTACCTGCTCAAGCAACGCGTGGCCGACGTCCAGGACTTCGCGGCAGCGGTACGGCGGGTGGCCGAGGGGGGAACGGCGCTGGACCCCCAGGTCGTCGCCCAACTCCTGCTCCGCCGCGGCGACCCCCTGGCCGCCCTGACCCCGCGCGAGCGGGAGGTGCTGGCCCTGATGGCGGAGGGCCGGTCCAACGCCGGCATCGCCGAGGCGCTGACGGTCGGTGAGAGCGCAGTGGCCAAGCACATCAACAACATCCTCGCCAAACTCGACCTGCCGGTGGCCGACGCGGACCACCGCCGGGTGCTCGCCGTGCTGCGCTTCCTGGGCGCGCCCAGGGCCTGACCTTCCCGTCCGCGATCACGATCCACGGCCGGAGCACCCGGCCGCCGAACGGGCCGGGCGCCGAACGGGCCGGGCGCCGAACGGGCCGGGCTCCCCCGGGGCTGCTCGCCGGACGGCGCCGGGGCGGACCTGCGCGAGAATGAGCCCGGCATGGACCAGATCCGTGCCGGCCTCACCGCCGTGACCGGCGTCGCGGCGCTCGCCGAGTTGCCGACACGGCGCCGTGCCGCCTGCCGTTCACGCTGCCGCGGGGGGTCGCACGGGCGCACCGGGGGGATGAGCATGGCGGCGATCGTGGTGGACGTGGCGGTTCCCGGCGCGCTGCGGCCGGTCGTGGATGTGGCGGCGTTGCCGGCGGCCCCCGGTGGGGCGGGGTCGGCGTGGCTGGTGCTGTCCGGGGACGGGCGGCTGGCGCGGTGGACGCCGGCGACCGGCGAGGTGCGGGACGTGGCCCGGTATCGGGAGGAGAGGCCGGCGTCCGAGGACGGTGGCGGCGTTCGGCTGCGGCTTCATGTGTCGCGGTGCGGTCGTTGGGCGGCGGTGGTTCAGGACTGCGGCCGGTACGGCGCCGTCGTCGATCTCGCCACCGGTTCGCCGGCGTTGGAGTTGGACGGCGGGGACTACTGCTGTGAGAGCGTCCCGTTCGCGTTGGCGTTCGCCGAGCACGGCGGCCGGCCGGTCGTCGTCCATCGCGCCGACTGGAACCGGTTGGATGTCACCGATCTCGTGTCCGGCGAGGTGCTCACGGCGCGGGGCGGCCCGGACGGGGACGGGGAAGGTGCGGAGTACGACGTCGACTACTTCCACGGCGGGCTGGCGCTGAGTCCTGACGGGAGTCGGGTCTACGACGGCGGCTGGGTGTGGCAGCCGTGGGGGATGCCGGCGGTGTGGAGCGTGGCGGCCTGGCTGGACGGCAACCCGCACGAGTCCGAGGACGGGCCGAGCCGTGCGGTGTATCCCGGGGTCTCGGAGTGGAACGGGCCGGCGGTGTGGATCGACGACGGGCGGATCGCGGTGTACGACCGGGACGGCGCCGGCCGCGGTACCGTCCACATCCTCGACCCCGCCTCGGTCGAACTGCGCGCGCCGGGCGTCCGGTGGATCGAGGCGGTCGCGACGTTCCCCTGGCCGGTCGGCGATCTCGGCTTCTTCACCGACGGTGAGCATCTGCTGATCGCCGACGAGGCCGGTCTGCGGGGCGTCGACGTCACCGGCGGACGGCGGGTGTTCGCGATCGACGGGTTCCGCCCGGCGCGTCAGGATCGGCACACCGGAACGCTGATCGAGGTCGGCGGCGCCCGTGCCCGGTTGTGGACGCCGCCGCGGTGGACCGCGCGCGCCGGCTGAGCCGTCCGGTTCCCGCGGGGCGCCGGGCGGGAGAGCATCCGGGGGTCCGCAGGCGAACGGATCGTGCTCGGCTCCCGCCCGGAGGCCGCCGCCGCCCGAGCCGCCCACCGCGCCCGGGGCTGCCGCCGCGCCACACCTGGGAGAAGCGCCGAACAGCTACGCACAACGAGTGATTGACGGACCGTCAGCTTGCGAGGGAGGCTCGCGGCGGGGGTGCCGACGTGGTGCGCCCGTACCCGTCGACAGCAGAGATGAGCTGGTGCACATGACGACCGCCGTCCCGCAGTGGCCCGGTGAGTGGCAGCACGAGATCGCGTCGATCCGCAACGGCAACAGCGCGCTGGGGCCGACCAACTCCCTGTTCAAGGGCGCCCTCGCGAGTCACCCGCCGCTGGTCGGGATGGCCGACTCGTTCGTGACCAGCCTGCTGGACCCGAACGACGCGGTCGACGACGCCAAGACCCTCCTGATCGCGATGAACAACGCGCTGGTCGACCCGATGAAGATCGCCGGCGTGCCGGCGCCGACCCTGCAGAACGGCGGTTTCCGGCTGCCGAGCGCCTTCCCGCTGCCGAGCTACACCGCCGCCCTGGAGTTCATCGCCGCCAAGGCCCTCTGGCAGAACGGCCACACCGAGTTCCTGCCCTGGCCGTTCGACGGGATCGCGCTCAAGCCGGACTTCGCGATCCGGGGCAGGTGTCCGGCCGTTCCGGGCGCGGACGCCGGGGCGTTCTACGACCTGTGCACCGAGGTCGCCGACACCCTCAAGGTCGGTGGCACGAAGACCACCGCCGACCTGGTGAACAGCCTCTACTCCGGCATCACCGGCAAGCTGGGCGCCTACCCGACGAAGCACGTCTCCGTGTTCCTGGACGCCTGCGACAACCCGTGTCTCTACAACGGCGCGGTGGTCAACTTCAACCGCGCCAACCTCTGCGCGAGCCTCACCGCGAAGATCGCGCAGGAGCTCAACCCCGAGCTGAGGCCGCGCCTGATCTCGGTGTTCGTGCTCTTCCCGGACTGGCGCCTGGAGCAGCTGCCGGCCAACAGCTGGCGCTGACCCACCGCCGCGCCGACCGGACCGTCCCGCGTCGCCGCCAGGAGCGGGCGACCGGCGAGGGCCGACCCGGGCGCCCCGCTGGACGCCGCGACCGCCCGGCGCGGCTCGCCCTCGACGGCGACCCGGCCGGGCCCGGCACGCGATGAAGCGGGTCGTCCCCGCCGAGGAGCGGTCGGGGACGACCCGTCGGAGAACATGCGGGGCCTACTGCGGTGCGTCCGTCAGGTCGGTGATCCGGCCGCCGTCGAGCGGGGCCTGGTACCAGACGTCGATGGCCGAATCGCCGAAGTGCTCGGTCACGATCACCGTGGCGTTCTCCGCGTCACTGCCCTTGTAGCGCACGTCCCGGCTCCGGGGGACGTTCTGCGCGCGGAACACCGGGTCCGCGTCGTTCGCCTCCGCCCACGCGTCGAGCCGGGCGTTGAGTTCCGGGGTGAGGAACTCGTTGCGGACCTCGGTCGGGTCCATGTTCGGATTCGTGCCGTTCACCGCGTCCACGTACTGGTCGTAGAACGCCGTCACCTTCTCCACCGCCCCCACCCGCGTCTCGGCGACGGCGCCGGGCACTGCCCGGACCTCGGCCTGCACGGGAACGGACAGCAGGCCCGGGACGGCCAGCAGTGCCACAGCGCACGCTCCGACCACCGCGCCGCGCACCTTCGTGCGGTAGGACATGTGACCTCCTCGACAATCTCGACACCGACGGAGTGCCGGCGCCCGGTTGTCCCGATCCTGGCGAGCAACGGCTCGCCTCTCGCGGGACACGCTCCGAAACGCACGCCCCTCCACACGGAGAGGCCAGCTGCCGCCCCGCCGTGTCGCGGCCGGCGAGGGCGGTCCTGGGCATCGACCAGGCGGACGGGCGGTGCGCCGAGGTCGACGGAGGCGAGCCGGCCGCCGCCGCGGTTCTCCTCGGTCCGGCCGGCGAGCCGGTCGTCGCGGGCGACCGGGCACGGGCCGTCCCGGGCGGACCGGCCGCGGATCTCCCGGCCCGGGCCGACCTCCGCCAGCGCGCCGGAGTAGGCAGTGGGTCCGGGCCCCGACGGTCGCTCGGAACCAGGTCGAGCGGGTCCGGCTCCGGACCTGGGGCGGGCGCGACGGCCCTCGATTCTCCGCGCGGAGGTATCGGGACGGTGTCGCGGACGGCCCGATGACCTCCGCGCGGAGGAGTGGGATCCGGCCCGACTCCGCCGGCGCCTCCCAGCCCCGGGGCAGCGTCTGCGTCCTGCGGATCCCCTTCGACCGACCTGACCCGCCCCTGAACAGCCCGGCGGGCCGGTACGGAACGCCGTACCGGCCCTCCGGCGTTCGTCGGCCCGCGGCCCGCGGGGTCACTCCGCCCAGGGACGATCCGGGTGCGGGGTCCAGGGCAGGGCCGCCGGGGCGGCGAGCAGTTCACCGGCCATCGCGTACTCGCCGTCGATCACTCGGGTGGACGGGGTGGGGGATCTCGTCCGGGTCGTCCTCGTAGGCGAGTTCCAGCTCCTCGGCGACCTCCGCGGTGTCGTGGACGAAGCCCTCGAACCCGTTCGGGTAGCCCGGGTGGGCGGTTCGGCCCGAGGGAACCCAGATCGAGAGGTCGCCCCCGAACTGGATCGACCCGTAGACGTCGACCAGGCGTCGGTAGTCCGCCGGGAGCTCCAGGCCGATCCTCCCGGCCGACTCCTCCCAGGGGATACGGCCGGGTACTCGCCCGGGATCGCCGAGGAGGCCCTCCAGGCGTGCGGATTCATCGATGCTCACGCCGGTTCCTCCCGTTTCCACAGGTCCACGAGCTATGAACACTCCCAGAGGAAGCGGTCCTCGCGGTGGTCGGCGCCGACGAAGGCGAAGCGCAGCCGTCCGGCGGCGGTTCGCGGCCCGTTTCGAGTGCGGGCCCGCCGGGGTCGGACGTGGACCGGCCGGGGCGGCGGGGCGGGCGGAGCCGTGGCAGGCGGGCGGGTTCCCGTGTCGGCGGGGCGTCGGGCGGCCTCGCCCTCGGACTTGTCGAATATCGATATGCCCCCTACCCTGAGGCATATCGAAAAACGATAGGGGGATGCAGTGGACACACGACTCACGAGGACCCTGGCCTCGGCGACCTTCGTGCTGGCGGTGCTGGGCGGGCTCGCCTTCGTCGGCACGGCGGTCACACACCTGCTCGACGACGGCGCGGTGTGCGTGAGGACGGGCTTCTGGGCCAACGCCTCACTGGACGGCCTGCCGCTCGGCGGGGGCGTGGAGGCGTCCAGCAGTACCGCGCGCCTGTGCCAGGCCGCCCCCTCCGCGGGCCAGCGTGCCGCCGACCTCGGGGCCGGCCTCCCCTGGCTGCTGTTCGGCTCCCTCGCGCTGTTGCTCTTCTCCCGGTTGCTCAAGGCCGTCCTGCTGCTGGGGCCGTTCACCGACGCGGCCGCGCGGCGGCTGCGCGTCCTCGGCTGGTTCGTCGCCCTGGGCACGCCGCTGACCGGTCTCGTCGCCGGCTGGTCGCAGTCCTGGCTCGTCGGGAGCATGGCGCCGCTCGCGGGTTCCGGGCCGACGGTGTCCGGGCCGCTGGGGCTGGTCCTGGCCGGCCTCGCCGCCGTGGTCATGGGAAGCATCATGCGCGAGGGCGTGCGCATGCGAGAGGACCTCGAAGGGACCATCTGATGCCCGAGGAGGAGCCCCACGCGATCCGGATCCATCTCGACCGGCTCCTCGCCGAGCGCGGCATGACGCTCACCGAGCTGGCGGCGCAGGTGGGCATTACCGTCGTCAACCTGTCCGTGCTCAAGAACGGACGGGCCAAGGCCATCCGCTTCTCGACCCTGTCGAAGATCTGCGACGCCCTCCAGTGCCAGCCGGGAGACCTGATCAGCCACGACCCCGCCGGGCCCTCCTGACACGCGTCCCCTCGATGCGCCGGGGGGAACACCGGCAGCCGGCGCTTGCGCCCACCGGCGGCATGCGGGTCCGCGGGCCGGGCCGCCCCCGCACCCCCGCCCGACGCGGCCGCCGGGGAAGATCCGGGGCGGCCGGGCGGGCGGCGCGGCCCGCACGCGCGGCTCGGCGCCGGGCGCCCGCCCGGCGGCGAGGAAAGGATCAGTTCCCGCATGCCCGAGACCTTTCCGCGCGCCGGCGCGTGGGTTACTGCGGGCCGGCCATGGGGGCCGGCACGGAAGGGGGAACGACATGCGACGGTGGACCACCGCGCTGGCTGCCGTGACGCTCGCCGCGGGGGTGGCGGCGACCGCGGTCCCGACGGCCTCGGCCGTCACCGCCACCACCGACTGCTCGACCGTGTGGGGCAGCCTCGACCGGCAGGACCGGACCGTCCCGTACCAGCCGCAGGCGCTGACGAACGTCCGCACCGGCGCCCACGAGTGCTTCGACCGCCTGGTGATCGACGTCCCGGGCACCTCGCCGGCCAACCCGCTCGCCTACCGGGTGCACTACACGAGCGGCAACACCGTCTACCAGGCCGGTTCCGGCAGGCCGATCCCGGTGGGCGGCGGCGCCGTCCTGGAGATCGTCGTCGGCGCGAGCTCCTACGACCCCGCCACCTGGCAGGTGGTCTACCCGGCCCGCTCGGGCGACCCGCTCCCGGGCGTCGACCTCGCCGGCCACCGCACCTTCGTGGACGCCCGCTTCGCCGGCAGCATGGAGGGCGAGACCCGGTTCGGCCTCGGCGTCCGGGCACGCCTGCCGTTCGAGGTCTTCCAACTCGACGACCGGCTCGTCATCGACGTCGCCCACAGCTGGAGCACCGCCGGCTGACCCCCGCGGTGCCGCAGCATCCGGTGACCCGTGCGAGCGCGCCGCCCGACCGCACGGGCACCCGGCGGCAGCCCGAAGCCCCGGAAGAACAAGGCGACGTGTCCGACCGGAGCTTCGACGCCCAGGACCGGCGCAGGAGCAGGCCGCGGGCCGCAGGCCGGCGCAGGGGCGGACCCGGACGGGACGCCGGCCGGTGCCCCGGACAGGCGCGCAGGACCACACCCCGGCCGGCCCGGACAGCATCGGACCACGGAAGCAGAAGGCGTCGGCCACCATCACGGCGACCGTCACCCCGGGGCACCGGGGCACCGGGGCGCCGCAGTCGGAACCCGCGGCGCACGACCGGCCGGACGGGTCCGCCCGGCTCCGGCGGGGCGCAGGGCGAGGGCGGCCGGTGCGGGTGCGCTCCAGCCGGGCCGCGACCCGGCGCAGCGTGGCGGGTCGAGAGTGCGGGTGAGGTCGCGGGCGGCCCGGTGGTCGTCGTCGGTGAGGGTGGGGAGGCCGGCGCGCTCCAGGGCGATGAGGCGGGCGGGGTTTCCCCGCCCGGCCCGGGCCCGCCGGGATGCCTGCGGTTTCCGTTTCCCCCCGACGGGGCCGGCCGTGCGCCGGCGACGGCGGCATGCCCGGAGTGGGACGCCGTTCGCCGGACTCCGGGCGGGAGAGGGTGCCGGGTGAGTTGCCGCGGCCTCGGCGACGGCGGCGGGGGTCGCACTGTGCCGTCGGCGCGGTTCCCGCGGCCGGGGGGGCCATGGAGTCCGGGGCGGCCGGCGGCGCCGTCCGTGATTCCCGTTTTGCCGAAGCAGCAACGGACTTTGCCTGTCGGGGCCGGTCTGCCGCATCGTCGCTGGCACAGGGGTCCGAAAGCCCGCCCGGGCTTCCCCGGTCTTCGAGGAGCGGCCATGAATCCCCCGTCCGTGCACCGGCGGGCCTTGATCACCTGGTTGGCGATCTATCCCGGCATCACCGTGCTGTCCGTCCTGCTCGGGCCGGTGCTCGCGCCGCTGCCCGTCTATCTCCGGACCCTGGTCCTGACCGGGATCCTGGTTCCCGCCGCCGTCTACGGACTGGTGCCCGCGCTGCTGAGGGCCAACGCCGCGCTGACCGGGCGCCGCAGGAGCGGCCGGTCCGCCGCGGCAGCGGCTGCCGGACTGCCCGCCCCGGCGGGCGGACACCGGGGGTAGGCGCCTGATGTACCGCACCGCCGTGTCCGGGCGCTCGGTGCCTGCTCGGCGCAGGCGCTTGCGGGCGGCCGGGTCGGGCCGGACGGCCTCGGCCTGCCGCAGGGTGCGGCGCTCGTCGGCGGGCCGGCGGATCAGCAGCAGGGTGCCGAACAGGGTTCGCAGCACGCGCAGCCGGTCGTCGGTGATGGCGGTGATCCCCTTGTCGCCCGGGCCGTAGCGGTCCGGGGCCGGGTCGCCGTCGGCGTCCGGGGACCGGGCGTGCCGGACCCGGACCCGGTCCCGGTCCCGGTCGGTCTCGACGCCGAGCGGGATGATCGCGCCGAAGGGGACGGCCAGGTCCCCCGCGAGCGTGCCGGTCACGTGGCGGGCCCAGGCCGGGTGGACCTGCCGGCCCGCTTCCTCCGGTGCCTGCCGGCAGGGGCCGGCGTCGTCCAGGACCAGCACTCGCAAGGTCGTCGCGATCCGGGACCGCGTCACCGCCCCGGGGGCGGCCGAGGGTGGCGGTGTGCGCTCGGGCCGTCGGACCACAGCAGGAGGCCGATCGGGTCCGGCAGGTCGTCCGCGTCGAAGGCGCAGACCGGCAGGCCCTCGCCCACGGTGCGGGCCGGCCGGGTCATGTCGTCGTTGACGAAGTACAGCTCGGCGCCGCGGACGGCCGGCTGCACCGAGCGGGGTCGGTGAACCCGCGCATCAGCACGGCCCCTGTGCCGCGATCGTCACGAAGCACGTTCTCGTCCGCCCGGCGGGCCGGGTCCTGGCGCAGCTCGGGAGCATCGCAGGCGCGTGGATGGCTCGCGGCCACGACTCGATCCGACGGCCCGCCGGTCGGCGCGACACCGCCCTCGGCCGGCCGACGCCCCCTTTCAGGCCGCGGCTTCGGCTTCGGCGGTCGGGCGGAGGTCCGGAAGCCGATCGGGCGGTAGAGGCGCGCCTCGTCGGTGGCCGCCGAATCCATGGACGCGCACCCGGGGGTGCGGCTGTCCGGCCGGGGCGGCCGGCCGGAGTGCCGGGGGCGGGTGCGGTCGAACCACTGGCCGAACTCGTAGACCGCGCCGATCCGGGCGACGCGTTCGCGGAGGGACTTCCGGTCGCGGTCGGGGACGAACCACTCGTCGGTGGCGGTCTCGCCGCAGCCGCAGGCGCAGGCGCAGTTCTTGGTGTCGTGGGCGGAGCGGTGCAGGTGACGGGGTTGCGGACGGAGGCCGGGACGGGAGAGGGCTTGCCGGCGCAGGCCGCGTGGACGGGGCGGGTGCGACCGACGTGGCGCAGGCAATATTTCGTTCGGAGTGCGGACGGCGTGCAGACCGTCGATGACGGTGGCTCATATTCGATCGTTTGAGCCGGTGGTTTCACGACCACCACTCCCCGCATCTCGTTCACATCTCGCCCATTTCGGCACCATTTGCATTGACCGGCAGACATTCGCCAGTTGCACAGACACGGCCAGGGACCGGTTCCAACCGGCCAAAAATCCCCAGCCCCTTTGACTGCAAATTTCCACTTTGCGAGTTTATCGAATTTGGGCCGCCTTGGGGCATTTGCTTTATTTAAGGCACTTCACGGAAGGTGGACGATTTCCTGCGCTTTGCCATGTGGCATGCATCACTTTTGGCGGACTCCAGTCAAATGAAGGCAATTACCAATGACATGCTCATGAAGCCAGGGCGGCGCTCTTTACGGGCGCCACGAATCGGTAATCGGGAGGGAATCTTCATGATCATCAAATCGCGCACTGCCCGTCGCGTGGCCATCGTGGGTGCGGCGGCCGCGCTGGCCGGCGGCTTCGGGATGAGCTCGGCCTCCGCCGGCGTCATGTCCAGCGGGGGCGGCTGCACCGGCTACACCTCCGTCGGGTACGGCCTGTCGATCAACTCCTGCATCTCCGCCAGCAGCGGCACCGTCTTCCCGGACGGCTACATCTCGGGAAGCGCGAGCAACTGCACCATCTACGTGGACCTGATCAAGAACGGCAGCGTCGTCAGCACGCGCACGGGCAGCTGCACCTCCGGCCACATCAACGGCGGCCCCGTCTCCGGAGGCGGCACCTACTTCACCGGGATCTACGCCGTTGTGAACGGGAACTACACCGCCGAGATCATCAGCCCCAACGAGTACAACTAGCCTGCCGGCAAGGAGAGCGGAACACCTCCGACGCGGATGAATGAGTGACAGCCGAGGCCGGCATCTTCCTCCGGAATTCCTTGGCTCCGGCTCGGCCCGTCGGTGCGGATTCTTATTCTGCCGACCGGGTCCGGGCAGGGGCGGGCGCGGCCTTTCGAGCGATCATGGAAAGCACATTCCCGTGGCCGCCGCAGCGGAAGGCCGCGCCTGCGCACCGTCCCGACCGCATTCCCGACCAAAAACGACCTACGGGCGACCGGCCTGTCGAGCCGAGGAGCTTCGGTTCCGCCGACCTGCCTTCAGCAACCGACCGGAATCCTCTGTTCCGCGCCCTCCTTCAAACCCGTCCCCTACCCCCATGCGATGCTCTTACCATGTCTGGCACAAAGCGTTCTCACGCCCTGCTTGCGGCAATGGCCGCCCTCCTCGTGCTGACCCTGACCGGCTGTTCGTCCGGCTCCTCGACCGGCGACGGCGCCGGCCTGGTCAGCGTCAAGGGCGGGCTCGCCACCGCCGCCCCGGGCCACCGGGAGGAGGCGCCGGACATCTCCGGTACCACGCTGGAGGGCGGGCAGGTCAAGCTGTCCGACTACCGGGGCAAGGTAGTCGTCCTGAACCTCTGGGGCTCCTGGTGCAGCGCCTGCCGCACCGAGGCACCAGGCCTGCAGGAGCTGTGGGAGAAGTACCAGGACCACGGCGTGCAGTTTCTCGGGATCAACACCAGGGACAACGACCCGGCCAACGCCGTCGCCTTCGAGAAGAACAAGGGCGTGACCTTCCCCAGCATCTACGACCCTGACGGCACCCAGATCCTCAGGTTCCCCAAGGGCAACCTCAACCCGCAGACGATCCCCACCACCATGGTGATCGACCGGGACGGCAGGATGGCCGCCCGCGTCTTCGGCGCCAGGACCTCCGACGACATCGACTCCATGATCCGGCCGGTGCTCGCAGAGCAGGCATCCGGGACATCCTGAGAGCTCGTCACACGACCTCGCCGACCCAGCGTCCGCACGTGCCCTGTTCCGGCCAGGACGTCGCCGACGCCGAGTTCCTTGGCCGGACCGGGAGTTCGGCGAGACGACCGGCACTCCCTCGGGACGGCCCGCCAGCAGCGCGGCGATGTGCCGGGCCGGGTTGCGCGGGACCGGGTTGCGCGGGACCGGGTTGCGGGTCAGGGCGAGGATCCGACCGAGGGTGGACTCGGCGTCGGCGGCGGCGTTGGAGCCCGGGGTGTGGGTGACCCGGATGCCGTGGCGGGCGGCGACCACGTCGATGTGGTTCGTCCCGGCACCCGCCCGACCGGCCACCCGCAGCGGCCGGGCGGGCGCGGGATCGGTGGCCGCGGCGAACAGCGCGGCAGTGAGCGGTGTCCCCGCCCGGGACTCGACGGCGTCACGGCCGGCCCCTCCGTCGGCCAGGGCCACGGTGGGCGCTTCCTGGCCGAACCCGTCGGACTCGGTGAACCGGGCGCGACCGCCCCGGACGGCGGCCGAATCCTCCACCCGCCGAAGATTGAGCGTGACGTCGGGTCCTGCCTCGACAAACTGGTGCGGGGGGCGGCCGGGCCTCCTCCTGCTGCGGCGAAAGGAGCGGCCCGGGTGGTGCGCCCCCGGGCGGGTGGTCGGCCGGTTCAGCTCAGGTCGAAGTCGTCGGCGTCGCAGTCGAAGTCGTCGGCGCTGAAGCCGCCGTATCCGCCGCCGCCGTTGAAGTGGTCGGCCAGGGCCTGCCCGATGATCTCGCGCATCTCGCCCTCGTCCTGGGCGAGGGCGAGGGCGGCGGCCTGGCCGCCGGTGAGGGCGAGGTGGATGTCGCGGGCCCGGACGGCGTCCGAGCCCTGGATCTCGAAGGTGCGGGTGCGCCCGACCCGGGCGGTGATCCCGGAGTGCGGGCCGAGTTCGGCCGGCTGCCTGGCCTTGCGCTCGCGGCCGCGTTCGGTGGTCTGCACCTCGACGGCGTCCAGGCGCAGCTTCTCGCGGTGGCGGCCGGCCGGGTGGCGGGTGCCGTCGACCCGGCGCTGCACGGTGCGGGCGGAGACGCCGTAGGCGGCGGCCGGGGCCTTGGTGCTGCCGCCGTACTTGCGCGTCCGGACGTGCCCGGCCTGGGTGGCGGTCTGCGCGGGGGCCTTGCGGGAGGGGAAGAGCGCCTCGCGGACCTTCCCGAACAGGCCCCTGAGTCCGCCGGCCGTCACGCCTCGCCTTCCTTCTGCTCGTCGGTGCTCTCGGCGCCGGTGGCCTCGGCGGCCCGCTCGGGGCCGGTGCAGGTGCCGTCGGTGGCGTAGGAGCGGGTCAGCTTGGAGGGGTGCTCGCGGCGGCCCATCGCCTCGAGCACCGCGTCCGGGGGGACGGAGGCCTCGTGCTTGTGGCTTCCCGGCGCGATGCCCGGGCGCAGCGCGCCCGGTACCGGGGTGTCGTCGTCCTTGGCGGGCAGGAGTTCGAGCGGGGTGGGGTTGTCGGTGGCGTAGAGGTAGGAGTCGACGTTGACGGCGAAGGCGGCGCGGCCGGTCAGGAGGTAGGTCTTGCGCGGGCGGCGGTGGGCGGCGGTGCGGGCGGCGGCGACGATGTGGAAGCGGATCTCGGGGCGGTAGGTCCAGGACGTGGCGACCTTCTCCAGCCAGGTGTCGTCGTCGAGGTGGCGGGCGGAGTCGGACCACTTGCCGATGCCGCCCTTGTAGATGTTCTTGTACAGGGCGGCCGGGGTGAGGGCGTCGGCGCGGACCGGGTCGCCGCCGGTGTCGTAGGCGGCGTGGGCGGCGTGGGCGGCGTGGGCGGTGAGGAACTCGGCCGGTCCCTGCCACGTCGTGCCCTCGGGTCTCTCACCGGGGAGGAGCGGCGATGTCCCCGGACTCCTCGACGTTGGCGACCATCCTGCGCAGCACCTTGAGCGCGGCCACGTACTCTTCGTCGGCGATGCCCTCGTGGACCACGGCGCGCAGTTCGGTCGCCAGCTCGCGCAGCCGCACCCTGGCGGCCTCGCCGGCATCGGTGAGCTGCAGGCGCTGCCCGGCGTCGATCCGGAGCCAGCCGCGGTGGACCAGCTGGTCGATGACGCGAGAGATCTCGTGCGGCCCGTCCGCGAGGGGCGTCAGCCGGGCGACGGCCTCCTCGCGACTGGGCGCCTCGGGGCTGCCGTTCACCCCGTTGAGCACCCAGTACTGCGGCTGCGTGACGTCGATCCTGGCCATGGCGTCACGCAGGTGCCGGGTGACGGCCGCGTGGGCGAGGCCGCTCCAGTAGCCGATGGGCTGGGTGGCCAGCATGTCGTCGGTGGCGGCCGGATCGGCCGGCGCCTGGTCGGTGGCGATGTCGGTCGGCGGTCCCATGACCGCAACGCTACACATCCCCCACCGCTCGCACACCCCCCTCCGAGGAACGGGCCGCTCCGAGGAACGGGCCGCTCCGAGGGACGGGCCGCTCCGAGCGGCGACGCCCCCACCGACGCGTCGCGGTCGACCGCCGCCGACCCGCCGACGACCCGCCGCCGGGCGCCGGTCGGCCGGGGCCCGCTCCGTGGACGAGGGGGCAAGGGCGCCGGCGCGCCGGCATCCGCCTGGGCGGGGCGGGGTCGGGACGTGGTCCCGGCTGTCCCGCGCGGGCGGGCATCAATCCCGTCGGCGGCTGCGCCCCGCCGGGGCCTGCAGTGCTCGCGGGATCGGTGTGCGACGTGCGCCCTCCCGGTGGGGCCGGCGCCTGCCCGGGGCCGCCCCACCACCGACCCGGCCGTACCGAGACCGAGGAGGCAGCGGTGTCCGGGAAGTTCGAGATCTGCACCGACAAGGCGGGCAAGTTCCGGTTCCGGCTGAAAGCCGGCAACGGGGAGATCATCGCGGTCGGCGAGGCGTACAACAGCCAAGGCCGCGTGCGAGAAGGGCATCGCGTCGGTCAGGACGAACGCGGCGGCCGCGCCCGTCGCCTTCGTCGAACACGCCGCACAGCGCCCCCTGCTCCCCCGGGCGTGTGTCGGCGGTCGTCGCTCCCGTCCGGAAGTCCCAGGGCGACGGTGCGCGATCCCGGTGAGAAGGCGACGAACGACTGCTCCCAGCTCTCCCCGGGCCAGTGGTACGTCACGCGCCCCTCCGCGGGACGGTACTGGGCCGTGTACACCGTCCCCAGCCATTCGTCGTACGCGTACTGGTACAGCGGCGGTCGTAGCATCGCTGCGACATCGACTCCCGCCGCTCGCACGGCGTTCAGCCGGGCTTGTGTCCGGGTGGATCGCTCCTGCTCGTCCGGCACCGGGAGGTGCTGGTGGTTGGCGGCGCAGGAGTCCGGCGTCCCGGTCAGCGGGATGTCGGGTCCCACGTAGACCGTCACGGCCCGGTTCGGGTCGACGAGGGTGACGTTCTGCGGGATCGCGACGGGTACGGTCCGCAGTCTGCCGACCGCCTCGTCGACGGTCCGGCAGGTCTCCAGGAGGTAGCGCAGCACCAGGGGAACGGCGAAGCCCGGCCCGTGGACGAACCGCCCGCCGAAGGTCAGCGACACCGCGAGGCCGGCGTTGTTCATGCCGTCCAGCAGTCCCCACCCTGCTTCCTGTATGCCGATCACAGGGCGGAGGAAGTGGGAGGAGACGATGGCGCCTTCGCAGTGCTCGGGAGCGAAGTCGTAGTTTCTGAGCAGAGTGCCCGGGCGGCCGATCTGGGTGCAGCCGGAGAAGAACGGCCGCACCGATGCCATGGTGAGAAGCGTCCTGGCCCGGGGTGAAGCCAGTTGGCCGGCGAGGCGGTCGAGTGTCGGGACCAGCTCGGGCATGTGCTCCTCGAACAGTCGCCGGGAACGGGCCGCGCCCCCGGGCGTCCGGCCCTCCTCGGTCAGCCGGTCCTTCGCACCCGCCATGGTCGGCCGGACGTGCTCGGCCCAGCGCCCGTCGCCGCCGTCACCGATCTCGATGGCGTGGAACGTCTTGACGTGTCGGCTCATGACGTAGGACTCAACCCTCATTTCGACCCTGTTTTCAATGCCCACAGGCACCGCCGGCAGATGAGCGCACGTGCGGGGGCGGGGAAGGCTGCGCGGGCATCGTCGCGGATCTCCCGAAGGCGGATCTCCCGAAGGCGGTGGTCTCGGCGGCGGTGGTCTCGGCGGCGCAACTGAGGAGTCGGTGGAGGACCTGGTCACGGGCGGGCTGTCCGGGCCCGCTCGGCGTGAGGACGCGGACGGCGCCCGCCTGCACCTGCGGGCCTGACGGCTGTCTGGGCGACGACCAGGACGGCGCTCGCCCCGGCGCGAAGGTCGTCGGCGTCGATCTCGTCGGCGGACGTCGGACGGAGGGCCGCCGGGGCCGGCCGGACCCGCGGATCGGCCGTCTCCGCATCGGCAGGGCGCGACAGCGCCTCCGCAGCGCAGGGCAGCGGCCCTGCGGCGCCGCCTGCCGGGCGCTCCCGCGTCCGTCCCCCCGACCCGATCGGGTCGAACGCCGCCTGCCGGTCCGCGATCGGGGCGCCCGTCGGGTCGGGAGCGGAGAAGTCATTGACGTCGCCCCACGGTTGATCCGGCGTCCCGCCGTGATGCCCGCCCGCCGGCGTCTCCCGCGCGCGGCCCGGTGTCCGCGCCTGTCGGTTCAGTCGTGGAGGGAGGCGAGCCAGGCGGTCAGGAGGCGGTTGACCTCCTCGGGGCGTTCCTGCTGGGTCCAGTGTCCGCAGCCGTCCAGGATGTGGGCGGAGGTCAGGCCGGGGAGGGTGGCGGGGTGGGCGTCGATCGCGTCGGCCATCCAGGCCGTGGAGGCGTCCAGGGCGCCGCCGATGAACAGGGACGGCTGCTCGATCGGCGCTCCCTCGTACGGGGCGAGGTCCTCCCAGTCGCGGTCCATGGCGCGGTAGCGGTTGAGGGCGCCGGTCATGCCGGTGCGCTCGAACTCCCCGGCGTACGCGTCGAGGTCGTCCTCGGTCAGCCAGGCGGGCAGCTTGCCGGCGGGGAAGCGGTCGCGCAGCCGGCCGCCGGTGCGGGCCACGAAGTGCGGGTCGGGCTCGTCGCGGGCGGGCATGGTGTCGGCGGACATGGCCGCGTAGAAGCCCGCGAGCCAGCCCCGGATGTCGGGTTCCATCTCCGCTTCGGCCCGGCCGGGCTCCTGGAAGTAGGAGACGTAGAACTCCTGGTCGCCGCCCATCCGCGCGAAGACGTCGGTGGGGCGGGGTCCGCCGGGCGGCGTGTAGGGGACGCTCAGCAGTCCGACGGCGCGGAAGACCTCGGGGCGCAGCAGGGCGGAGGCCGCGGCGATGCCGGAGCCCCAGTCGTGGCCGACGACCACCGCCTGTTCCTCGCCCAGGGCGTGCACCAGGGCGACGTTGTCCTCCACCAGGTCGAGCATCCGGTAGGCGTCCGCCGGGGCCGGCCTGGAGGAGCGGCCGTAGCCGCGCACGTCGGGCGCCACGGCCCGGTATCCCGCCGCGGCGAGGGCCGGGAGTTGGCGGCGCCAGGAGTACCAGGACTCGGGGAAGCCGTGGATGAGCAGGACCAGCGGTCCGGCGCCCTGCTCGACCAGGTGCAGGCGCCCGGCGGGGCCCTGGACGGTGCGGTGGCGCGGGGCGGCGGGCGGCGCGGGCCGGTGCATCGCTTCTCCTCGGTTCACGGGCGGCTGCCGGTACCCGCCGATCATGCGGCGCGGTGCCCGCGTGGCGCGAACACCCTTGCCATTCTGGCAAACTGGCAGGACAGGGGTGGTGGAGGCGGCGTCGGTCGGAGGGAGCGGGGCGATGGCGGCGGGCGACGAAACGGCCGGCGTGCCGGCGGACATGGGCCCCCGGCTGCGGGCCGCGCGCGAGCGGCGCGGCGCCACGCTCACCGGCGTCGGCCGCGCGACCGGCATCTCGCCGAGCACGCTGTCACGGATCGAGACCGGCCGGCGCAGACCGACGCTGGAGGTGCTGCTGCGGCTCGCGAAGGCGTACGGCGCCTCCTTGGACGAACTGGCCGGCGCCGCACCCGCCGCGCCCGCACCGGTGCCCGCCGGACCCGTGGCGGCCGGGCCGCGTGCCCCGGCGCCGCAGCGTTCCGGCGACGGCAAGGCGGTGCTGCCGCTGACCCGCTACGTCGGCGGCCTGCACGCCCACAAGCATGTCCTGCCCGCCGTCGACGCACCGCCGGCGCGGCCGCGGCAGGCCTCCCACGACGGGTACGAGTGGCTGTGCGTCCTGTACGGGCGGCTGTGGCTGGCGCTCGGCGAGCAGGACCTCGTGCTGGGCGCCGGGGACGTGGCCGAGTTCGACACCCGCACCCCCCACGGCGTCGCCAACGCCGGACCCGGCGGACCGGTCGAGTACCTGATCCTGTTCGGGCCGCAGGGTGAGCGCCTGCGAACGCGCACCCCCGCCCCCGGCCGCCGGGCCCGGTAGTACGCGGCGCGGCGCCCGGGCCCCGGCGACGGGGCCTTGCGGCTTCACGTCCTGGCCGGGGCTGCGCGGCGGCAGTGCGACGGTCACGGGCCTGCGGGCCGCCCGTCGGGAGGCGCTCCTCGGGCCGGACGCGCCCGGCCCGAGGAGGGCCTGCGGGGCGGGGCGTTCGTTCAGAGGGTCAGTGCGGTGGGCTGGGCGTCGGGGCGCATCGCGGCGTCGGTGCCGCCGTCGACGAACAGGGTGGCTCCGGTGATGAAGCGGGCCTCCGGGCGCAGGAACTGGTGCACCCAGAAGGCGATGTCATCGGGTCGGCCGAAGACGCCCAGCGGCATGGGGGTGGGGAAGTCGTCGGCGTCCGGTTCCTCGCCCGTGTCGGTGGAGCCGAGCATCAGCGGGGTGATCACCGCGCCCGGGGCGATCGCGTTGAGCAGCACGCCTTCGCGGGCCCACGGCGGTGTGACCGCCGTCCGGCGCACCCAGCGGGCCAGCGCGAACTTGGAGCTCGCGTAGGCGGAGATGCTCGGTGCCGTCCGACCGAGTTCGGCGGGGAGCGCCGCCCGGGCCGTGCGGGCGTGTTCGCGGGCCGCGGCTTCGTCGCCGGCGAGCAGCAGGTCGACGAGTTCCTCGTCGATCATCGGGACGGTGGTCGCGGAGTTGGAGCCGATCACGACGGCGCGGCCGGCCGCGGAGCGGGCGAGGGCCGGGCGCAGGCCTTCGAGCAGGGCGACGGGGCCGAAATAGTTGATGGAGGCGACCGCGGCGGCGTCCTTCATGGCGGGGCCGACGCCGGCCACCGCGGCCACGCCGTCCAGGACGCCGCCGGAGGCGTCCAGGATCTCCTGTACGGCGGAGCGGCGGCCCTGTGCGGTGCCGAGGTCGGCGGTGATGTCGGCGTCGTGGAGGTCGACGCCGATGACGGTGTGCCCGTTCTCCCGGAGGACGGCGGTGCTGGCGGCGCCCATTCCCGAGGCGGAGCCGGTGACGGCGTAGGTACCCATGGTGCGAGCCTCTCGATCACTGTGCGCGGGGGCGCACGGGGCTGGCCGGGGCGCTCTCGCGCACGCCTGCCAATCGGGTGTCAATCACTGATTGGATGGTAACCCGGGCTCCCGTGATGCAATGGCGGCATGCCGGACGAACCAGCCCAGGACCCGACCCCGACCCCGACCCCGACCCGGGACCCGGACCAGGACCCCGCCACGACCCGGGACCGGCTGCTCGCGGCCGCCGAGCGGCTTTTCCTCCGGCGCGGGGTCGGCCAGGTCTCGGTGCGGGCGATCAACGCGGAGGCCGGGCTCAACCCCGGGGCGGTGCACTACCACTTCGGCTCCCGGGACGGCCTGGTCACGGCGCTCCTCGGACGCGAGCTGCTGCCGCTGTGGCACGACCGGCTGGAGGCAGCCACCCGCCGCCTTGCCGCCACCGGCCCGGCGCAGGTGCGGACGCTGGTGGCGGCCGTCGCCGAACCGTTCGACGAGCTGGTGCGCACCGACCGCGGCCGCATGCTCTGCCGCCTGCTCGCCCAGACCATGCTGGCCGCCGACCGGCCGCTCAGCAGCTCCCCCTGGGCGGGCACCGCCCCGTTCGAGGTCGTCCTCGGCCGGGCCATGCCCGAGCTGACCGTTCACGAGATCACCGACCGCTGGCGGCTCGCCTTCACGACCCTCCTGGAGGCCTACGGACGCCCGCTCACCGCCGACGCGGCCTCCGTACCCGCCCCGCCGTTCCCCGAACTGTCCACCGTGGTCGCCTTCCTGACCGCCGGCCTGACGGCCCCCCGGCCGGACGCCGGACGCCGGCTGACGGCTGACGGCTGACGGCTGACGGCCCGGACCGGATGCGGCGCGGGTCTCCTCGACGCGGATCGGCGCCGGGCCCGGACGGGGCGGGCCGCCGGCGGGCGGCGTTCGGCGTCCCGCCGTCAGGTTCGGCGGGCGTGGGAGGCGAGGCGGTCGGCGAACGCGATGACGAGGTCGCGCAGTTCGTCGGGGCGCTCGATGACGAACGGCCGGTCGAGCGAGGCGAGTGTCGGCGGCAGCCAGTCGAGTCGCTGTGCGCGGATGTCGACGCGCTGCCAGCGTTCGGCGGCCGGGTCCTGGGCGGTGGCGGGTTCGTGGTCGGTCAGGGTCGCGACGGCGGCGGGGAGGTGTGCGCGGATCTGCTCGGCCGTCCCGTGGATGCGCAGGGTCACCTCGTGCCGGTACTCGGCCGTGGCGAATCCCGACAGCAGGCGCTGTGCCGGATCCGGGTCCGCCGGTGCTTCGAACGAGCCGGGCAGGGTCCTGGCGGCCGTGATGCGGTCCAGGCGCAGGGTGCGGTCCTCGCCGATCCGGGGGTCGTGGCCCGTCGCGTACCAGCGGCCGGAGTGGGAGACGATCCCGTACGCGTGCAGGGTGCGTTCGCTGTGCCGGCCGTCGCGGTCGGTGTAGTGGACGAGGAGGGGCCGGCGGTGGCGCGCCGCGTCGGCGACGGTGAGCAGGACGCCGGCGTCCGGGCGGTCCGGCTCGTCGGGCCGTTCCGTGAAGGCGAGGGCTTCCAGCAGTGCGTCGAGCCGGCGGGCGGTGTGCTTGGGCAGCACCCGCCGGATCTTCGCGGACGCCGTCTCGCTCGCCGTGCGCTGCGCCGTGGTGAGTCCCGCCCGGCGGCCGGCGGCCAGGCCGAGCAGCACGGCCAGCGCCTCGTCGTCGCCGAGCATGAGCGGAGGCAGGCGGTGGCCGGGCGCCAGCCGGTATCCGCCGTAGCGGCCGCGCACCGATTCCACGGGCACGTCCAGGTCGATCAGCCGGTCCACGTACCGCCTCACGGTGCGTTCTTCGACGCCGAGGCGGTCGGCGAGTTCGGCCGCTGTGCGGGTGCCGCCGGACTGCAGCAGTTCCAGGAGTGTCAGCACGCGGGCGGTGGGTCTGGGCACGTCCGCAGCCTAGTGCGGATACCGGACCGGTTCTGTCCGCTATTCCTCCAAGCCTGCGACGTGCACAGTCTCGGCACGGCCAGGGAGGTTTCTCATGAACTTCGTCTCGATCCGCATCATCACCGGCGACGTCGCGCGGCTCGTCGGCTTCTACGAGCGGGCCACGGGGGTGCGGGCGGTGCGGGTCACCGAGGACTTCGCCGAACTCGCGACCGCGGGCGCGACCCTCGCGATCGCCGGTGTCCGCACCGTTGCGCTGTTCGCTCCGGGCTCCGCCCGGCCGGCGGACAACCGCAGTGTGATCGCCGAATTCCTCGTCGACGACGTGGACCGTGTCCACCGGGACCTGGCGGGTTTCGTCGACGATTTCGTCGGCGGGCCCACCACGATGCCCTGGGGCAACCGGTCGCTGCTGCTGCGCGACCCGGACGGCAACCTCGTCAACTTCTTCACTCCCGTCACCCCGGAGGCCGTCGAGAAGTTCGCGCGCTGACGTCGTGCGCAGCCGCTCGCGCGGGAGCCCGCGGGGCTCGCGCGCGTGGGTGCGGTGGCGAGCCGGTACGGGAGCGGGCGCCGGAGAGGCGGTGCGGGCGCGAGGTCCGCGGCGCGGGCGGCGGGCGGCGGACCGGCGCGGGTGGCGGGCGGCGCGGCGGGTCCCCGCGTGCCGCGGGCCGGGCCGGGCGGGTGCGGCCCGGGCCGGGCGGGTGCGGCTCCCCCGGCCGGCGAGGAGCGCGTCGCCGGGGGGTGGGCGTGTGCGGGACGGCGCTGCCGCGTCGGGTGGCGGCGGTGGGGGCGGCCCTGCGGAGTGCGGCGGCCCGCTCGCCCGCGGTGGGCGGCGGCGCGCGGGTGCGTCCGGCCGGCTGCCCGGTGGTGCGCGGGCCGTCGGCTTCCGTTTATCGCACATGTATCGGCGCGTGTCACGGTGTCCCCGGCCTCGGAGCCCCACCTGCGGACGGAGTACACGTGACCACGGCAGTGCCTTCCGACAACCGGGCGATCCTGACGTACCGGATCTCCTTCGCCGTCGGACCCGACCTCGACGGGACGCTCGACCGGCTGTCGGGCTCCGACACGGCCGACAGTTCCTACTACCACGGGCTGCCCGAGCCCAAGGGCAGCGTCTTCGCGGGCCAGTACCGGCACACCAACGACCCGGAGAAGCAGACCGTCAACCTCCTGGCCAACGCGATCCTCGAACGGCTCGGCTGCGACGACGACCACTACCTGGCCGAGATCCTGGCGCAGGTCACCGGGGGCAGCGTCGCGCTCTACTCCGACAAGGGCCCCTGCCACTCCTGCCGGGCGCTCATCAGGCAGTTCCTGAAGGACTACCCGATGATCGCCTCCTTCGTGGTGACCTACCGCAAGAAGGACGGACGGGGCAACGCGATCCGGGCCCTCGAACCCGCCGGAGGCAACCTCCACGGCTCCTACGGCTACGAGGACGCCGTGGAGGCCAACGGCCTGTGGTGCAAGGTGCTGCGCTGACGCCGCCCGCCGCGGGGCCGTGCCCGGCCGCCGGGCCGGAGCGGCGCCGGGCCGGAGCGGCGCCGGGGCGGAGCAGCGCCGGGGCGGAGCAGCGCCGGGGCGGAGCAGCGCCGGGGCGGAGCAGCGCCGGGGCGGAGCAGCGCCGGGGCGGAGCAGCGCCGGGGCGGAGCAGCGCCGGGGCGGAGCAGCGCCGGGGCGGTGATGCGGTCGGTGTCGACGGCGGCGGGGAGCCGGTGGAGTCGGCGATCGGGGGCGGGGGGCGTCCTCGTCGCGGGCGGGGGTGCAGGGGCGCGGTGGCGTCGGCGGCGGGGGTGCGCCGCGGTTCCGAGCGGCGGGCGCGGCGGGCGGCCGGCCGCTTGTGCTCCTGCGCCGGGCGGCTTGTCGGCCGGTTGCCGCGGGGTCGGGGTCGGGTGGCGGTGCGGTCCGGCGGTCGCTCAGGCGGGGGTTTCCAGGGCGGCGCGCCAGGCGGGGCTGTCCACGTAGTGGTTGTCGAAGCGTTCCGCGGAGTCGGCGATCTCCTTCGGGTCGGCTTCCGCGCGCATCACGCGGCCGAGCAGGCGCAGGTAGTCGAACCGTCCCAGGCCCGGGGTGAAGACGAACAGGACGTCGGCCTCCGTGCCGGGGGCGGCGGCGAAGGCGTGCGGGGTGTGCGGCGGCACCGCGAGGAAGTCGCCCTCGTGCAGGGTGGTGACCTGGTCGCCCACCAGGACCCGCAGCGAGCCGCCGAGGACGAAGAACAGCTCCGTCGCCTTCGTGTGGAAGTGGGCCGGCGCGCCGGGCGCGCCGGGGGCGAAGCGGGAGCGGTAGGCGGTGAAGCCGCCGGGCGCGGCGTCGGACTCGCCGAGCAGGGTCATCACGCTGCTGGGGTCGGCGCAGGTCTCGGCGTCGGCGCGGCGGGTCAGCGTCGCGGGCAGGTTCGCGTTCGTCATGATCATGAGCCTAGGACGCCTAGTGACCCGTCGGGCAGGTCAATTCGCTCCGGGGATCATGGGTCAATTCGGCGGGGTCGGCAGGGCGGGCCCGGTGCGGGGGCGTGCGGTGCGGGGGCGTGCGGCGGGCCGGCGTACGGGCTGTCGCCGCGTCCGCGTCCGCGTCCGCATCGCCGGCGCGGACGCGGGTAGGTGTGCGGGCATGTCGACCTCTGCGCTGTCCTTCGGTTCCGCTGCCCGCCTGTACGACGCGGTCCGGCCCGCCTATCCGGCGCGGGCGGTCGCCCTGGCCCTCGGGGCCGCGCCGGTGCGGGTTCTGGACCTGGGGGCCGGCACCGGGCTGCTGACCGGTGTGCTGCGCGCCGCCGGCCACGAGGTGGTCGCGGTCGAGCCCGACGGGCAGATGCGCGCCGTGGCCGCCGAGCGCCACCCGGACGTCCGGGTGCTCGCCGGCAGCGCCGAGGACATCCCGCTGCCGGACGGGTCCGTCGACGCCGTCGTGGTCGGGCAGGCCTACCACTGGTTCACCCCGCGGGAGGCGCTGCCGCAGATCCACCGGGTGCTGCGCGAGGACGGCGTCCTGGCCGCGCTGTGGAACATCCGCGACGACCGGACCCCGTGGGTGGCCGCGCTCTCCGGCATCGTCGGCGACGAGGGGTACGGCCTGGAGGACGCCTGGCCGTACGGGCCGGTGGCGCCGTGGTTCACCGAGCCCGAGCGCGGCCTGACCGAGCACGCCGTGACCGTCCCGACCGGCCGGCTGGTCGACCTGGTGCGCTCCCGCTCCTCCTACCTGACCGCCGACGCCGCCGAGCGGGCCCGCCTGGACCGGGAGATCGGCGAGCTGGCCGCCACCGACCCGGCGCTGGCCGGCCGCGACAGCGTGGAGATGCCCTACCGGACCTGCGTCTACCGGATGCGGCGGGCCTGACCGCCGGCCGGCCGAAGCTCCCGGCAGCTCCCGGTGGCCGGTGGCCGTACGGCCGCCGCCGGGCACGGCCCACCCGCGGCCGCAGGTCCTCCGGGCGCGGCGCGGGTTGTCTCCGGGCCGGGCGGCCGGTCGACCGGACGGCGGTCGGTCGCCCGTCGGCGGCCGGTTCGGGCGGCGCGCCGGGAGGCCCTGTCGCGGGCTGTGGCGCCGCGTCCGGGGCTCCCGGTGCGAGCGGCGCCCTGTCGGGTACGACCCTTTCGTGTCCGTGTGCCCGGCCGATCGCGGAGGCGGAGGCGGGGCCGGGGTCGCGGGTCGCGGGTCGCGCCGGCGGGGTCAGGGGTGATGCGTGAACGCGTCGGCGTGGTCGGCGGCCCACTGGCGGAACGTTCGCGGCGGCGTGCCGAGGATGTCCTGCACCGCGGTGGTGACGTGGGCGGGTTGTCCGACTGCCGCGCTCCAGGCGGCGAGCAGCATGTCGACGGCCTGGCTGGGCGCCGTGCCCTGCGAGAGGCGTCGAAACTCCTCCGGTGTCACCTCCTCGTATGCGATCGGGCGTCCCAGGACGTCGCCGATGACGTCCGTCTGCGCGGCCTGGGTCAGCGATTCGGGGCCCGTCAGGACGTAGTCCCCTCCGGCGTGTCCGTCCTGGTGGAGCGTCCGTGCCACGACGGCCGCGACGTCGCGGTCGTCGACCGGCGCCGTCGGGGCGTCGGCGTAGGGCCACCGGACGGCGTCGCCCGCGCGGATCGCGGGGGCCCACCAGGCCAGCGCGTTCGATGCGAACATCCCCGGCCGGACGACGGTGGACTCGAGTCCGGTCGCCGCGATGAGCCGCTCGATGCCGGCGTGCAGCGCCGCCACGGGGTTGGGCTGCTGGAAGAGGGGGTGGGGCGTCCGGTGCGGGGAGGAGAGGAGGACGACCCGCCGTGCGTGGGCCGCCAGCCGCGCCACGACGTCGGCGGCGGTCCGGGGCGGGGCGGTCCAGACGAGGAGGACCGCGCCGGCGCCGTTCAGCGCCGGGTCGAGCGAGTCGGGCACGGTGAGGTCGCCGGTGAAGACCTCGGCCCCGGCGGGCAGCGTCGCGGCCGCCTCCGGGCGGCGGACGAGGGCGCGGACCGGTACGCCCGCGTCGAGGAGTCGGTCGACGACGGCGCGGCCGACGCGGCCCGTCGCCCCGGTCACGAGCACGGGAGGGGTGTCTGTCCGGTTCTGGCTCATGCCGCCATAAAAACGTTACTCGGTTAAAAAAGCAACCCGGTTGCGTTCGTGTTACGGTGGCCGCATGAGCGAGTCGACGGGCCTGCGGGCCCGCAAGAAGGAGCGGACCCGCGACGCCATCGCCGACGCGGCCGTGTCGCTGTTCCTGGAGCACGGCTTCGACGACGTCCCGGTCAACGACATCGCCGCGGCCGCCGAGGTCTCCAAGCCGACCCTCTTCCGGTACTTCCCCACCAAGGAGGACCTGGTCCTGCACCGCTTCGCGGACCACCAGGGCGAGGCGGCCCGCGTCGCGCGCGAGCGCCCGCCCGGCACCGGGCCGCTGACGGCGCTGCACCGCCACTTCAGGGCCGCCCTCGACCGCCACGACCCCGTCACCGGCCTCAACGACCATCCACAGGTGGTGGCCTTCCACCGGCTGGTGTTCGCCACGCCGAGCCTGGCGGGACGACTCGCGCAGTACCGGATCGAGGACGAGCAGGCGCTGGCGGACGCCCTCGGCGAGGGCATCCAGGCACGCCTGCGGGCCGCCCAGGTGCTCGCGGTCCAGCGGGTGCTCGCCCGGGCCAACTGGCAGAAGATCGCCGACGGCCGGACCGCCCGCGACGTCCACCCCGAGGCCGTGGCCGACGCCGACCTGGCCTTCGACCGCCTGCGGTGACAGCCGACGCTCCCGGCCCGGCGGCCGCGCGGAAGGCGGAGAACGCACGGCCGGACGACTCCCCCGCGAACGACGCCGTCCCGCGCGCACGCCCGGACGCCGACGACGCCGCGTCCAGGCGTGCGCGCGTGGACGCGGGCAACGCCGCCCGGGCCGCGACCACGCCGCAAGCCCCTGGCCACCCCCTCCCGCCTGCTGATCCTCGCCCGCCTGCACGAAGGCCCCTGCGCGGCCCGGACTCGCCCACGCCGTCGGCATGGAGCAGTCCGCCTGCTCCCACCGGCGGCTGCGGCTGCGGCTGCGCAACCTCGGACCGGTCGTCGGCACCCGCAAGGGCCGCTCGGCGGTCCACCCCCTGCACGACAACCACGTCGCCGAACTCCTCGACCAGGCCGTCCACCACACCGAGCACCTGCGGCTCGGGCCCAGCGACGCCGCCGGCGCGCAGGATGCACAGGACGCAAGCCTCGCGGGCGACACCACGGCGGCGGCCCGGCCGGCGCGCCGACCGGCCGTCCGGGGCGCTGCGCCTTCGGCCGTCCCACGGCGGCGGCGGTGTCCCGTGAACGGCGCTGCGGCGTACGGGAGTCGGGACGGACAGCGTGGCGGCCGGGAGCGGCGGCGCGCGGGGAAGGAGCCGGGTGTGGGGTCGTCGTCGGTGCGGGAGATCGCGGGGCTGGTGGGGTGGGAGCGGGTCGCGCGGCCGGGCGTCGACTGGGCGCCGGCCGAGGAGTGCCTGGGCCTGCGGGTTCCCGGCTCGTTCAAGGAGTTCGCGGAGGTGTTCGGCCCCGGCGAGTTCAGCCAGTGGCTGTTCGTCACGGGCCCGGGGGACGAGTCCGTGGGCGACTCCCTCGCACGCCAGGCGGCCCTGTGGTCCGAACCCGCCGTCGCCGACCTCGTGCGCCCGTACCCGCCGCGTCCCGCGGAGGGCGGGCTGGTGGCGTGGGGCGGCACGTGTCGGGCCGACACGTTCTTCTGGCTGCCCGATTCCGGCGACCCGGAGTCGTGGCCGATCCTCGCGCTGGAGGAGGACTCGGCCGGCTGGCACAGGTTCGACATGAGCGTGCCGGAGTTCGTCCTCGAAGTGGTCCGCCCCGGCGGGGGCGTCGAGCCGTTCGCGGTGGGGGACGTCGTCCCTCCGTCGTTCCTGCCGCTGGACCGCTGACCGGGCGCAGCAGCGCGGGGACGCCTCGGGCGGGCGCAGCGGTCGACGGAGTGGGGACACAACGGTCGGGCAGCGCGGGGAGGCGGCGGTCGGGCCGTCGCGGGCCTCAACGGGTTGGCCGGCGCAGGGAGTCGACGTCCGGTCCGTTGGGGCGGGCGGCGGGGATGCGCGGGGGTGCGGGTGTCCGTGTCGCCCCCGCATCGCCGAATTGGCGTGGCGGGGTGCGGGTTCGGGGTCTTGGGGGCCGGTGACCGCGCGGGGTCAGGGCGGGGGGACGAGGTGGGTGCGGTGGGCGAAGACGACGGCGTGGATGCGGTCGCGGAGGTCGAGTTTGTGCAGGACGCGGCCGAGGTGGGACTTGACGGTGGCTTCGGCGAGGTGGAGCGCGGCGGCGATCTCGGTGTTGGAGCGGCCTGCGCCGACGTGGAGGAGGACTTCGCGTTCGCGGGGGCTGAGGCGCTCCAGGCGGCCGAGGCGTTCGGCGTTCTCGGGGTCGGGGGGCGGGGCGGGGGCGTGGTGGAGGGTGTCGAGGAGGCGGCGGGTGATGCGGGGGGAGAGGGCGGCGTCGCCGGCGGCGATGTCGCGGACGGCGGTGAGGAGTTCGCCGGGCCTGGTGTTCTTCAGCAGGAAGCCGGAGGCGCCGGCGGCGAGGGCCGCGAAGGCGTACTCGTCGAGGTCGAAGGTGGTGAGGATCAGGACCTTGCTGTGCGGGCAGTGCCGGGTGATCTGCCGGGTGGCCTCGATGCCGTCGGCGCCGGGCATGCGGACGTCCATGAGGACGACGTCCGGGCGCAGGCGGCGGGCGAGGCGGACGGCCTCGGCGCCGTCGGCGGCCTCGCCGACGGGGGTCATGTCGTCCTGGGCCTCCAGGACGGTGGTGAAGGCCAGGCGCAGGAGGGCTTCGTCGTCGGCGATCAGGATGCGGATGCTCATGCGGGCGTCGTTTCGCGGGTGTCGAGGTTCAGGTCGAGGTCGAGTCGGGCGTGGACGTGCCAGCCGCCGCCCGGCAGGGGCGCGGCGTGCAGGGTCGCCCCGTAGGCGGCGGCGCGTTCGCGCATGCCGGGGATGCCGTGGCCGGGGCGGGCGGTCGCGGTGGCGGTGGCGTTGCGCGGGCGCGGGGCGGTGGCGGTGGCGGGGCCGTTGTCGGTGACGGAGACGGTGACGGTGCGGGGCGTGCAGTGGACGCGGACGTGGGCGCGGGTGCCGGCGGGGGTGTGCTTGAGGGTGTTGGTGAGGGCCTCCTGGACCAGGCGGTGGGCGGTGAGCTGGGCGGTGGCGGGCAGGGCGGCGTGGTCGCCCTCGAGGTCGAGGCGGGTGGGCAGGCCCGCGGCGCGCATCCTCTCGGCGAGGTCTCGGATTTCGGCGATGCCGGGCAGGGGGTGGCGCCGGGCGTCGGGTTCGTCGGTGCGCAGCAGGCCCAGGGAGCGGCGCATGTCCGTCAGGGCCTGCCGTCCGGTCTCGGCGGTCTTGAGCATGGCGATGGCGGCCCGGTCGGGCGCGCGGTGCTGGGCGGCCACGGCGGCGTCGGTGAGGGCGACCATGACGGACAGGTTGTGGGTGACGATGTCGTGCATCTCGCGGGCGATGCGGGCGCGTTCCTCGGCGACGGCGAGGCGGGCCTGCTGGTCGTGCTGCTGTTCCAGGCGGGCGGCGCGGTCCTGCAGTGCGGCGAGGTGGGCGCGGGTGGTGCGGGCGGTGGCGCCGAGGGCGGCCGCGGCGACGACGGCGGCGCTCAGCGCGGCGAGGAGGGTCAGGGGGGCGCCGTCGGTGGTCCAGCGCCCGCCGGCCAGCACGGCGCCCGTCTCCAGGACGGCGGCGGCGAGGAGGGTGGCGCGCGGGCCGGCGTGTGCGGCCAGCGTGTAGAGGGCGATCAGCAGGGCGGCGTCGGCGGGGAGTTGGACGTTCGCGAGCCACTGGACGAGGGCGGCGGCGGCGATCACGGCGAACACCGCGCGCGGGGCCCGGCGGCGCCAGGCCAGGGGCAGGGCGAGGGCGGCGGTGAGGGCGGCGGCGAGCGGCAGTTCGCGCGGGGCGCGGGTGGCGGCGACGTGGAGCAGGAGCAGCGCGCAGGGCAGGAGGTCGCGGACGGCGGGCGGGAGGCGGGGGAAGCGGCGGCGGGGGGCGGCCGGGGCCGGCGCGGGGGGCGGGCCAAGTGCCGTTGCGGGGGCGGGTGTTGATGCGAGGCCGGGAACGAGCGTCGCGTCACGGGCGGGCGCGGGGACAGCACCCGGGGCGGGTGCGGGGACAGTGTCCGGGGCCGAGTGAAGTGCGGCAGCACGGGCGGCTGTTGAGGCAGGGCCGGGGTCTGCCGCCGCGTCAGGGGCGGGGTCGTGGTGGTGGGTGGGCCCTGCGGTGGTCACCCTGTCTCCCGGTGCGGTGTCGTGGCGGTCCCGGGCGGGCCGGGGGCGCGGCCCCTGTTCGTCGGCCGCGGCGCTGCTCACGCTAGGCGGCGGGTGCGGGCGGGCGCATGCGTCCGCCGTCGGAGGGCGCGGCGCCCGGGTACGACCCGAGGAGGAGGGCGGGTACCTCCCGGGGTCGCAGTGCGGGCCGCGGGCGGGGCGGGGGCCTGCGACCGCGGTGGCGGTGCGGGGGCGACCGGCGGCCGATGCGGCGGCGGGCGCGGCGCGCCGAGGATGGCCGGGTGACCGAGATCATCGCGGGACTGTCCTTGTCCCCTGTGGAGTTTCTTGCCGTGCTGGGCGCCGTCGTGCTGGTGGCGGCGCGCTGGCTTCCCCCCGCCGTCCGGCCGCGTGCGGCGGCGGGCGCCGCGGCGACGGTGGCGCTGTGCGCGGCGGTGATGGGCGTGCGGGGGGTGCGGTGGCAGATGCTGCCGGTGCTGGCGGGCGCGGCGGCGGCGCTGCCGTTCGCGCCGGCCCCGGTGGTCGGGCGGTGGCTGGGGCGGGTGCGGGGCCGTCCGGCGCGTGCGCCGCGGCGGGCCCGGTGGTGGCTGGCGCTGCCCGGCTCCGCGGCGTGCGCGGCTCTGGTCGCCGCGGGGCCGGTGGCCGCGTGGGCGTTCCCGGTGCCCGTCCTCCCCCGCCCGTCGGGCCCGTTCGCGGTCGGCACGCGGGTGGTGCAGTGGACGGATGCGCAGCGCCCGGAGACGTTCACCGCCGATCCCGACGACCGGCGCACCGTCGTCGTCCAGCTCTGGTACCCCGCGCGGGCGGGTGCGGCGGGCGCGGCGCGGGCGCAGTACCTGGGGCGGACGCGGGAGGAGGCGCGCGTCGTCGCCGGCGCCCTGGCCGGCGGCGTGCACCTGCCCGGGTTCCTGGTCGACGGCGTTCCGCGGGCCCGCAGCAGTGCGGTGTTCGGCGCCGAGGTCGCCGCGGGCGGGGAACGGTGGCCGGTGGTGCTGTTCTCCCCCGGGGCGGGCGGGGTGCGGACGCAGAACACCGCGTGGGCGGAGGAGCTCGCCAGCCACGGCTACGTGGTGGCGGCGCTGGACCATCCGTACGACAGCGCGGCGGTCGTCCTCGACGACGGGCGGGTGGTGCGTTCGCGGACCCTGTCCACGGGCGACCGGGACGCCGACGAGAGGCTCGCGGAGCAGTGGACGGCGATCCGGGCCGCCGATCTGCGTTTCGTGCTGACGCAGTTGGAGCGGGTGGGGCGCGGCGAGACGGCCGATCCGCTGACGGGCCGCCTGGACACGGGGCGGGTCGCGGCGGCGGGACATTCGATGGGCGGCGCGGCCGCGCTGCAGGCCGCCCGGGAGGACGGCCGCATCGGCGCGGTCGTCGACCTGGACGGCTACCCCCACGGGCCGCTCTCCCCCGCGCTGCGCCGGCCGGTGCTGGCGCTCACCCAGGCCGTCGGGCCGAACACCGATCCGCGGTACCTGCCGCGCCTGCGGGAGGCGCTCGCGGGCGACAGCGCGACGAGTTACCGGCTCACGGTGCGCGGGGCCGCCCATCTCTCGTTCATGGACGGGCCGTTGTACCTGCCGCCGGTGCCGTCGGTCGTCGGCTCGCTGGGGCGGGAGGGGAGTGTGCGGATGGTCGCGGCGACCACGCTGGCGTTCCTGGACGCCGCGCTGCGGGGCGCGCCCGGGGACCTGGAAGGGGTGCTGTCCGCCTACGGCGAGCTGGAGGTCGACCGGGCGGGCGGCGGGGGCTGAGCCGGACACGGCCGACGGCCGGCCGGGCGGGGGCCAGGGCGGTGGGCGGCGGCCGGACGGGCGGGCGGCCGGGGCGGTGGGCGGCGGCCGGACGGGCGGGCGTGACGGGCGTGACGGGGGCAGTGGGCGGCCGGACGGGGGGCCAGGGCGGTGGGCGGCGGCCGGACGGGCGGGCGTGACGGGCGTGACGGCGGCCGGCGGGTCGTCAGCGGGAAGGGGCTGGGCGGGGTCGTCACGAGGCGGGGGCCGGGCGGGACGGGGCGGGGCGGCGCGTAGAGTGGCCGCTCGCCCGCGGGGAGAGGACGGCACTGTGCGCGAGCGTTCCCGGGTCCTGTTCGTCACCGATCTCGCGTATCCGGCGCAGGGCCGCCGGTACGGCGACGAGGACGTCTTCCTGACCTCGCGGCTGCGCGGGGAGTTCGATCTGGCGCTGTGCCACCCGCGGGACGCGGTCGCGCTGATGGACGGCTTCGAGGCGGTCGTCGTCCGCAACAGCGGGCCGGTGCTGCACTACCGGGAGGAGTTCGACGCGTTCCGCCGGGCGGCCCGCGTGCGGGGCACGCTCGTCCACAACCCGCTGACGGGACGGGGCGACATGGCCGGCAAGGGCTACCTGCTGGAGCTGACCGCGGCCGGGTACCCGGTGATACCGACCGTCGGCCGGCCGGCCGACGTCGCGCTGCTGCCGCGCTCCGAGCGGTACGTGGTCAAGCCGCGCGCGGGAGCGGATTCGATCGGCCTGTCCGTCGTGGACCGGGCGGAACTCGCCGGAGCGGCCGGGGCGGCCGGACCCGCAGAAGGGGCCGGGCCGGCCGGGACGGCGGCCCCGGAGCCCGGCGGCGCCCGGTCCGGGGAGGTGCTCGTCCAGCCGCTCGTCGACTTCCGCTACGAGGTGTCGTTCTACTTCGTCGACGGCGTCTTCCAGTACGCCCTGTACGCGCCCGACCCGTCCCGGCGCTGGGAACTGACGCCCTACCCGGCCACCGCCGCCGACCTGGCGTTCGCGCAGCGGTTCGTCGACTGGAACACCCTCGCCTACGGCATCCAGCGGGTGGACGCCTGCCGCACCGTGCGCGGGGAACTGCTGCTGGTGGAACTGGAGGACCTCAACCCGTACCTGTCGCTGGACGTCGCTCCGCCCGAGCGGCGGGAGGCGTTCGTCGCGGCGCTGGCGGCCTCGATCCGCGGCCTGCTGCGCGCCGGACGCGAAACGGACTGACGGACCGCCACGGCCCGGGGCCCCGGGGCGGGGTCGGCACGTCACGGCGCGGGCCCGGAGCGGGGCGACACGTCACGGCGCGGGCCCGGAGCGGGGCGACACGTCACGACCCGGGGCGGGACAGCCGGTCGGCGGGACGGCAGGACGGCGGGACGGCAGGACGGCGGGACGGCAGGACGGCGGGACGGCGCGGGCCCTGGGCGGGTCGGCACGTCACAGCGCGGGCCCGGAGCGGGGCGACACGTCACGACCCGGGGCGGTCGGCGGTCGGCGGTCGGCGGTCGGCGGCGAAGCGTTCGTGCGAACCGTCCGAACGCCCGTTCGTCAGCTTCCGGCCCGGCGGGCACGCCCCGGGGCGTGCGGGCCGCGGGGCCGCCGCGGCCTGCGGCGTCGTGCGGATCCGGGGCCTGCGGGGGTGCGGTGCGGGCGGGGGGCCGCGGGGGTCTGCCTAGCGTGGAGCGGATGCGCCCGCCGCCGTGGCGGCGCGCCGAGGTCCCGGCGGGCCCGGGCTGTCCGGTCCGCGCGGGGAAGGGTGGAGTTCTTCGATGGAGAGTCTGCTGGCGGAGCGGACGGCGGTCGTCTACGGCGCCGGGTCGGTCGGGAGCGCGGTGGCCAAGGCCTTCGTGCGGGAGGGCGCCCGGGTGTTCGTGGCCGGCCGCGGCGAGGGCGCGCTCAAGCAGCTGGCCCACGACGTGGAGGAGGACGGCGGCTCGCTGTCCACCGCCCGAATCGACGCGTTCGACCGGGACGCGGTCGAGGGCTTCCTGGACACCGTCGTCGAGGAGACCGGCCGCCTCGACGTGTCGTTCTGCGCGACGTCCACCCGCCGGCCGGGAGGCCGTCAGGGCGCGGCCCTGGGCGAGCTGTCCTTCGAGGACTTCTCCCTGCCGATCGTCGACTTCACCCGCGCCCAGTTCACCACCGCCAACGCCGCCGCCGCGCGCATGACGCCCCGCCGGCGGGGCGTGATCATGATGATGACCGCCGCGCCCGCGCGCGTCCCCTTCCCCTACACCGCCGGCTTCGGCCCCGCCTGGGCCGCGGTGGAGGCCTTCGCCCGCACCCTCGCCGCCGAACTCGGCCCCCGGGGCGTGCGGGTGCTGTGCCTGCACTCCGCCGGCTCCCCCGACGCCCGGCACAGCATCGAGAGCACGATGGCAGCCGACCTTCCCGAGCTGCCGGCCCGGCAGCAGATCTGGCAGGAGCGCTCCGCGGTCCACAACCTGCTGGGCCGCGGGCCCTCGCTGGCGGACGTCGGCAACATGGCGGCGTTCATGGCCTCCGACCTCGCCGCCGCGTCCACGGGCACGACGGCCGACCTCACCGGCGGCATGACCTGCCGCTGACCCGCCCCGCCCGCCTCCGCGGGCACCCGCCCGCCCGTCGTAAGGAGCGGGCGGGCCCGGCCCCGCGACGGGGTTCGGCGGGCCCGGTCCGGCGGTCGGAGCAGCGAGCCCCGGCCCCGGCCGTGACGAGGATCCCGGACAACGGCCGGGCCTTCCCACGGCTCCCCGCTCGGTCGAGGGCGGACGTGGGTGGGAGGTCCGGCGAGCACCGTGAGCGTCGTGCGCGTGCCGGAGCCGCCGCCCGCTCATGCGGTGCCGCGGGCCGCACCGGCCGGTCGAAGGCGGACGTGCGTGGAGAGATCTAGCGAGCACCGTGAGCGTCGTGCGCGTGCCGGAGCCGCCGCCCGCTCATGCGGTGCCGCGGGCCGCACCGGCCGGTCGAAGGCGCCTGCTGCGGCGCTGCGCGCCGGCCTGCGGCCGCCCCGAACGGCCTGTCCCGCCCCCGAACCCGTCCGGCTGTCGGGCGGCGTCCGTCCGCGGGTCGGCGCGCCGCAGGGCGGGGAATCGCGTGAGCAGGTCCGAGGAGCACCCGGGCGCGGAGCGGGGAGATCCGGGGATCCCCCATCAGCCGGGGAGCGAGCGGTCCCAGCACCTGCCGGCGGGCCGGCCCGCAGGTGGAGACGGCAGCCGGCCCGACACGACGGCCCCTGCCCGGCCCGGACCGGCGGGCACGGCTGCGGTCGGGACCACCGGCAGAAGACAGCCCTGGCAGACCCAGCACCTCGGCAGGCCCGCACCGGGCGGGCGCCGGCCGCCGGCCGCCGGGGGACGCCGAACCGCCCGTGCCCCGGCGGGAAGCGGCGGAAGGCCCCGCCTGCGATCCGCCCCGGCCCGGGACGGCCCCGCCCGGTGGCGGCGGGCGTCGAAGGCGGTGCCCACGGCCGACCCGTGCCTGCGGCGCGGGACAGTGTCCCGGGGCGACGGCCCGGCCCGGCCCTGCGCAGGCCGTGCCGGCCCCCTCCACAGGTCCGCCCCCGCCCCCGGCGGTCCCGCACCGGCGCTCGGCACGGGACCACCGGGATCGGCGGCGGCAGCCGTCGCAACGGCCGCGGCAGCGGACCCGGCCCGGCCCGGCCCTGCCCGGTCCGGTCCGGCCCGCTGCCGCGGGGGGTCGCTCAGATGTACAGCGTGTTGGGCTCCAGCCCGCACAGGGTCCGGCCGTAGAGCTCGGCGTTGGTGTCGGGGTTGATCAGGGCGTGCAGGGCGACGGCGTGGATGTCGCGGGCGATGCGCTGCAGGGGGACGTCGAGGAAGATCGACGTGCCGCCGCTGATGCTCACCAGGGTGTCGACGGCGTGCTTGGCCAGGCGGGTCGCCTCGCCCTGGTCGTTGCGGACGCGGGCGCGTTCCTCGTTCTTCCACTCCTCGCCACTGGCGGCCTTGGCGTCGACGGTGGCGGCGGCGCGGCGGGCGTGGAACTCGGCCTGGTCGATGCTGTTGACGGCCGCGGCCACGCGCAGGTGGGTGATCGGGGCCTCGTTCTGGGCCTCGTAGTCGGTGTAGGTGATCTTCCGTCCGGGCAGCCGTTCGAAGAACGCCTCGCGGGCGGCCTTGGCGAGGCCGACGGCCACGCCGGCGCCGGAGGCGGCGGCGACGAGGGCGGCGGGGGTGCGCCAGACCGGCGAGTGGGCGTTGGCCCGGGACAGGCCCTGGGGGCGGATGGAGGCGCTCATCGGGATGATGCGGTGCTCGGGGACGAAGAGGTCCTCGGCGACGGTGGTGACGCTGCCGGTGCCGCGCAGGGAGCTGGTGTGCCAGTCGTCGACGATCTTCAGCTCGTCCATGGGGACGAGCGCCATGACGGGCTCGGGCTCGGCGTCGGGGCGCAGCAGGATCGCGGCGATCTCCTGCCAGCCGGCGTGCCAGGCGCCGCTGACGAACTTCCAGGCGCCGTTGACGACGATGCCGCCGTCGGCGGGCACGGCGGTGGCGGAGGGGCTGTTGGTCCCGCAGACGCGGGGGGCGGGGGAGGTGAAGACCTCGTCCTGGGCGGCGTCGGGGAACAGGCCGGCGATCCAGGTCGGGATCCAGAACACCGAGGACGTCCAGGCGATCGCGCCGTCGGCGCGGCCGAGTTCCATGGCGACCTCCACCAGGGTGGCGGTGTCGCACTCGTAGCCGCCGTGGCGCACCGGGGTGCGGAGGCGGAAGACGCCGGCGTCGGCGAGGGCGGCGACGGTCTCCTCGCTGAGGCGGCGGTTGTCCTCCGACCAGGCGGCCTGCTCCCGAAGGGCCGGCACCAGTGCGGCGACGCGTTCGACGATTTCTTCCCGGGTGGGTATTCCCGTGGTCGTCATCTTTTCCTCCTGGACGGTTCGGTCGAATGGGCCGCCGGGCCGCGGCCGCCATTCACGCGGTCACCGAGGAACGATTCCACCGGGTGTGCGGGCGGGGCCTCTTCAGAATTGCCCGGTCCGGTGTTTGTCCGGGGCCGGGGGTTTGTCCGGGGGTGCGGGCGGGGTGCGGGCGGCGGGCACGGGGCAATCACGAGGAAGTAAAAGGGATTTCACGCGTGGCAGCCTGGGGCCCGGACCGTTTCCCGACCGCCGTTTCCCGGCGGCGTCGCAGCCAGGAGGCCAGCGTGGATCTGTCGCCCATCGTGACCAGGGACGAGTGGCTCACCGCCCGGAAGGAACTGCTGGAGCAGGAGAAGGAGCTCACCCGGATGCGCGACGCGGTCTCCGCGTCGCGGCGGGCGCTGCCGCGGGTCCGGGTGGAGAAGGAGTACGTGTTCCGGGCGCCGGGCGCGTCGCCGACGCTGCTGGAGCTGTTCCAGGGGCGGCGGCAGCTCGTCGTGCGGCACTTCATGTTCGACCCGGCGTGGGAGGAGGGCTGCCCGGGCTGCTCGATGCAGGCCGACTCGGTGGGCACTCTCGCCCACCTCCACAACCGCGACACCTCGTTCGTGATGGTCGCCCGCGCGCCGATCGCGAAGATCGAGGCGTTCCGTGCCCGGATGGGCTGGGACCTGCCGTTCGTCTCCTCCCACGACAGCGACTTCAACCGCGACTTCCACGTCACCACCGACAAGGGCGAACTCCCCGGCGTCAGCAGCTTCCTGCGCGAGGGCGACGCGGTGTACCACACCAACTCGATCTTCGACCGGGGCAGCGAGGTCACCCTCAACACCTACAACTACCTGGAGATGACGCTCCTGGGCCGGCAGGAGGAGGGCCTGGCCCACCCCTGGTCGTGGTGGCGCCACCACGACCGCTACGACGACACCACCGCCAAGGGCCCGGGCGAGAACTGGTGGAACGGCCAGGACAAGTTCGCTTCCTGACGCCGCGGGTCCGCCGGGCCGCCCGCCGGTGCGCGGACGGCCCGTCCCCGTCCCCGCGCCGGCGGTCGAGCACCCGCGCGGCACGCGACCGCCGGCGGCACGGCGACGCACGGCCGACCGCGCAAGGCCGGCCGGCCGCTTTCCCGTACAAGAACGAACATCCGCCCGCGCAAAGGCCGCCTGCCTCCATTCGACGGCGAACGACAGTCCGCGCGAACACGGTCGACCGCTCACGAAACAACGAACAACCGCCCACGGCAATGGCCGTCGACCGCACCCGCGGAAACCACCGGCCGCACCGCACCGAACCGGACGCCCGCACGGACAATCGCCGCCGACCGCCGATCGACGGCGAACTCCCGCACGCACAAAGGGAATCGGCCACCCGCACCACAGCCGAGGACCACGACTCCGCACAGCGACCGCCGACCGGACACGCGACGCCGGACACCCGCCCCACACGGGAGACCGCCCGCCCGAGCAAAGGCCGTCGACCGCCCACGCAAGCAATCGACCCCCCATGCGAGGACACGCGACCGCCCGCCCACCGCCGACCGACCGACCACCCGCCGCCCCCGCGGGAACGGAACACCCGCCCACGCCGACCACGGCCAGTCGGCCTCGCAACGACCTCCGACCTCCGACCTCGCAACGACGAACACCCGTCCACGCGAAGGCCGTTGACCTCCCACAAGGGAAATCGACCCCCCGTGTGAGGATGCACGACCGACCGCCCACCGCCACTGCCCACTGCCCACTGCCCACGCGGGAGCGAACACCCGCCCACGCAAAGACCGTCGACCGCCCACCCGGAAGATCGACCGCCCGCGCGAGGGTGCGCGACACCACCCCGGCCGACCACCGCCCCCGCGGGAACGGAACACCCGCCCACGCCGGCCACGACCGACCGGCCTCGCAACGACCGCCGCCGACCGCCGACGCGTGGACGTACGACCGCCCGCACACCGACCGCCGACGACCGGCCTCGCAATGACGAACACCCGTCCGCGCGAAGGCTGTTGACCTCCCGCAAGGGAAATCGGCCGCCCCCACACCGCCGGCCGACCGCCCCGCCCACCGCTCACCGCCCACGCGGGAGCGGACTCCCGCCCGGCGCCCGGCGGCCGCCCGTCACACGCCGCCCGTCACACGCCGCCGGGCACCCGCCCCGCGCGGGCGACGCGGGCGGGCGACGCGGGCGGAGCTCCCCGGGCGGGCCGCTCCGCCCGCTGCGGTGCTCAGAGCTCTCCGGCCAGGAAGCGCAGGATGAGGCCGTTGACCTCGTCGGGCTTCTCGACGAGCCCGATGTGGCCCGCCCCCTGCACCACCTCGGCGTGCGAACCCGCGGGCAGGGCCTCGACGATGGCCGCCAGCGCCTCGTCGGTGATCACGAAGCTGGGGTCCTCGGACCCGAACAGGTTGAGCACCGGCGCGCCCGGCGGGGC
>NZ_LISX01000018.1:9403-10054 GCF_001905465.1 Kitasatospora sp. CB01950 | reverse complement strand
CGCGGTGTGAGGACCATCGGCCCGAACACCGCGAACGGCGGGACGTCGCACACCACCGCCCGCGACCAGCGCCCGCCGTCGCGCGCCGCGCCCCACACCGCCGGCGCGCTGAAGTCGTGGCCCACCAGCACGGCGTCCCCGCCGCCGCCCAACGCCTCGTGCAGGCCGTTCACATCGGCCACCAGGTCCGCTATCCCGAACGAGCCGTCCGCGGGCAGCCCCGACGGCGCGAACCCGCGCAAGTACGGCGCGACGGCACGGTAGCCCGCCCCGGCCAGCGCGGGCATCAGATGCCGGTACGTCGCCGGCGACATGGGAAAACCGTGCATCAGCAGGGCCAGCGGCCCCTCGCCCTGCTCCACGTAGGCGAAATCGATGTCGTTGACGGTGACTCTGTTCACGTCCACAGCCGGTCCGTTCCTCGCGACGGAAAAGGAATACACGGGCGGCGGCCGAACCCGCAGACCCGGCCGCCCAGCACCACCGGCCCGACCCGAAAACCCGGCCGCCCGGCGCGCACGGACGACGGACCGGGCCCCACGACAACCCGCAAGACCCCTCCGCCGACCGCCCACCGATCATCCCGGGCAATGATCCCCACCACCTTCTCCGTGGCTGCCGTCTTCAACACCCCCACCCCCACCCCCACCC
>NZ_LISX01000018.1:7780-9196 GCF_001905465.1 Kitasatospora sp. CB01950 | reverse complement strand
CCCGCCCCACCGCCCGCACCGCCCGCACCCCAGCCACCGCACCCCGAACCGAAGAAGCGGCGCCCACCGCAACCCCCGGACCCCGCCCGCCCCGGGCCCGGCCACCCGGCAGAAGGTCAACCCCCAGCCACCCCGAGGACGTTCACCCACCCCTGGCCCCCGCCCGACAGCCCGCCGCCCGACCACCGCCCCGCGACACTCCGACCGACGGCCGACTCCCCCGCCGCCACCCGCACCGAACAGCCGACGCCCCGACACCCGGCGGCCGTTCAACAACCCATGCCCGCGTACTCGCGTACTCGTTCAAGTGCTCGGCCAAGTACAGATGATGACGTGCTCAGCTCGGCGTCTTGTCGTTCGCCCGGCTTGTCGGAGGGATCACCTAGCCTGTCGCGCGAGCGGCAGTAGGGATGCCTGGACAGCAGCAACGAGGCGGTGTCGGCGATGAGTGTGGACTTCTTCTGGCGACGTGTGGCCGGCCGGTCGTTGGATGAGCTTGCTCCGAAGGAGCTGGGCGCGTTGGTGCCGCACTGGTTCGATGCCGAGTTCAAGCCGCTTCGGGAGGCCGGAATGGTGACGGCCGTGGACCGTAACGGCTGCTTGATGCACTTTGCCCTGCTGGAAGGGGATGCGCCCTCGCTCCGCATCGCTCAGCTGCCGGTCTATGGAGGCGAGCGACGGACCGGGGGTGAGGAAGTCTCTGAAGACGGGTTCGTCTTCGAGACGGAGCTATGGGTGCTTCGGCCCGAAGAGGTGCAGGACGCGTCAGCCTTCCTGCAGCACGTTGCGGTCGACGACCTGGTCAGGGACTTGGATGTCGAACTGGCAGAAGAGGTCCAATCCCTGGGCTTCGCCACACCTTGGAGCCCGGCGTGGGCAGCGGATCTGGCTGCCGATTTGGGTGAGCTGAAGAGCTTCTTCGCTGCAGCCGCAGCTGCGGGCGACGCGATGGTCAAGGTCGAACAGGCCTGAGCTGGTCGCCGGTCAGGCTGCGTCGCTGTCCCGGTTGATGGCGGCAAGGCGGTTCTTCAGCCGGTAGCTGGGGCCGTTGATGGAGATCACGTCGCAGTGGTGGAGGAGCCGGTCGAGGATGGCGGTGGCGAGCACTTCGCCACCGAAGACCTGGCCCCACTCGCCGAAGGCCTTGATCGAGGCCAGGACGACCGAGCCCTTCTCGTAGCACTTGGAGACCACCTGGAACACCAGGTCCGCCCCGGCGCGCTCGAAGGGCCGGCAGCCGGCCTCGCCGACCACCGGGACGCCCGGCCGGAGGCAGGTACGGAATCCGCTGGTCGGCCGTCCAACGCTCCCGGCGGTCCCGACGTGTCCGACCACGCCGTCGAGGCTGGTGAAGTGGATCGAGAAGCCTGCCCGGCAGGGCGGCAACCGCGACAGCGACGGCGACGGCGACGGCGA
>NZ_LISX01000018.1:0-7705 GCF_001905465.1 Kitasatospora sp. CB01950 | reverse complement strand
CGACGGCGACGGCGACGGCGAGACGGGTCTTGCCGACCCCGGACGGCCCGAGCAGGGCGGCCTCGGCGTCGGCATCGGCCTCGACGAAGGCGAGAGCGGCGAGGTCCTTGATCCCGCGGGGGCCGAGTTCGGGCCGGAAGGACAAGCCGCAGTCGTCCAGCGCCTTGCGGTGCGGCAGCTTTGACAGCCACAGGTTCCGGCGGAAGCGGCGGCCGTCGCGAACAGCGAGCTCCTCGGCCAGGACCGGGCCGGGGAAGCCGAGGTGGCCCGTCTTCGCCCCGTCCGCCCGCCGGGCGTACCGGTTCAGGCCCCCGGCGAGGCGGGACAGGCCTGGCTTGGCGGCCATGGCACGGATGCGGGCGCCGGCCAGCCCGCTCAACGGGACTCCCTCGTGGCGCAGTCGACGGTGAAAGGACGGGTGCCCGTCAGCTCGCCACAGACCGAAGACGGCCTGCGGCCGACCTCGACATGAGCCGAGGCGGCCCGGGGCCCGGCAGAGCCCGGAGCGGACCGGCCTCCTCTCCCGGCGACGGCTCCTGCCGAGGCCGGGGCAGGGCGTCGCCGGTGGTGACGCGGCGGGCGCCGCCCTCCGGCAGGCCGTCCCGGTGGCGCTCGTCGATGATGCGGACACCGCGGCCCACCGCCCCGGGGCGGTGGGCCGGCAGCGTGCCGCCGCTCGCGTCGGGGACGGCGGCATGCAGGACGACCTGCGACGTCGCGACCCGGACCCCGACCGGCCGGCGGGCGCGGACCCTGCGGGCCGGCACCGAGCAGAGGCCGGTGTCCAAGGCGACCAAGGCGACCAAGGCGTTCCAGGCAGTCCTTGCCGACATGCCGCAGGTGTCGCCGGGTGACGACGGCGCTCTCCGCAGCGGCCGCAGGGCCATGCGATCGCGGACCGCCCGACGGCCGACGACCCCGCAGCGGCACCCCGGCCGTGGACGGGCGCCGAGCTCCTCGACGGACGAGAACGCCCGGCAGGCCAGGACGTGGTCGCGGACGACGGCAACCTGCCGCTCGACCCGGCCCTTGCCTTGCGGGCGACAGGCAGCGAGCACGTCGACGTCGAAGCCGCAGTGGCCGGCGAACGCCACTGCCTCGGGGGGAGCGGGACCGCCCGGATCGGCGAAAGGCGCGGCCCGTGCCGCCCGGGCCCGCGCCGCCCCGCCCGTTCGAGCGTCAGCCGGGGCAGTACCGCGGCGCGCCCGATCCCGCAGCACCCACTCGCGCAGCACCGCCCTGTTGATGCCCGGGTCGGCGGCGATGTCCCTGTAGGGCGCCCCGGGCGTGGACCCGTACAGGGCCACGGCATCGGCCTCGAACTCGCCCGAGCAGTCCTTCATCGCCACCGGCGGTGTTCTCGCCTCCTCCGGATCAAGCAGATCCGGTATCGGCGTGTCCACCACTCAGGGGGAGCCCCCCAACAACGTCGAGATCGCCCGCACCCCGACCGACAGCTCCTGGCCCGACCGGATCGAGGCCCGGTTCACCGCCCTGCGCCACTTCGCCCCCGACGGCGCCGACCACGCCACCCGCAAAGCCCAGGGCGGCATGATCCGCCACTGCACCGTCCGGCGGAACAAGCACGCCGCCGACGAGCGTCTGCGCCAAGTCGTCACCAGGGCGAACGGTGCCTGACGCGGCACTAGATGATTGATGCCAAGGGCTCGCTGGTGTGCATGAAATGACGCGAGGGAGTCCAAAGGTCGGTTGTGACGCCTGACCTGGACTCCCTCGCGACCGCACTCTATGTGAAGACCGACGACCTGCTGAAGGAATCGCCCCATCTGGCACCGTGGCGACCCGAGATCGGCCTCAAGCCACGGCTGAGCGACGCCGAACTGGTCACCCTGGCCGTGATGCAGGCCCTGCTCGGCTTCACCTCCGAGCGCCGCTGGATCCGCCACGCCACCACCCACCTGCGCCATCTGTTCCCGTACCTGCCCGGGCAGTCCGGCTACAACCGGCGCCTGCGCAAGGCCGCCGACCTGATCGCCCGCGTCAACCGCCTGGTCGCGATCGACACCTCGCTGTGGACCGACAGCGTGTGGGTCGTCGACTCCACCCCGGTGGAATGCGGGCGCTCACGCGAGACCGCCAAGCGCTCCGACCTGGCCGGATGGGCCGAGTACGGCTACTGCGCCAGCCACTCCCGCTACTTCCGGGGCCTTCGCCTGCACCTGGTGTGCACCCTGCACGGCCTGCCCGTCGCGTTCGCGCTGACCGGCGCGAAGGCCGACGAGCGCCGGACCCTGCTCGGCATCCTCCACGCCGAACCCGACCTGGCCGGCTCCCGACCTGGCCAGACCCTGATCGGCGACCGGCACTACTACGGCCGCGCCTTCGAACACGAACTCGCCGAGTGGGGCGTCCACCTGCTCCGCCCGGCCCGCAAGAACGAACCCGAGCGGGCCGGAGCCAGGCTGTTCAAACCGCTACGACAGGTCATCGAGTCGGTCAACCAGACGCTCAAGGCCCAACTCGACCTCGAACGCCACCAGGGCCGCACACCGGCCGGGGTGATGGTCCGTGTCCTGCAACGCATCCTCGCCCTGACCTCGGCGATCTGGCACAACGACCGGACCGGCCAGCCCGTCATGCGCTCGCTGACCGCCTACGACCACTAACCCTTCGCATCATTCATCTAGATGAAGCTGATCGTGATCGCGCCGTCCAAGCGGGTTACGCCGGTCGTCGAGCAGGCGGCCAACTGCAATTCGGGGATCACAGCCACACGCGTAGCGCCGTCGCCGGATCCGAAGCCGGCCGTCACGGTGCCGATCTGGGTGACCACGACGTTGCCGTTGACGCGGTCGGCCTGCGCGGGCTGCCAGGACACGGTGCTGGTAGCGACCGTACCGCCGCCGGCACCGTTCCACGTGATCGTTTGTACGTTGGCCGGGCTGGAGGCCCCCAGCGTGGTGCATGACTGCTCGCTCATCACAGCGCCAGTCGCGACACTCCCGGTGATGACCACCGGCGGGCTGTCGATCGTGTCGGTCACTACGCAGAAGGCGACGAGCGGGTCGGGCGGAGGAGTCGCCTGATCGCCGTACCCGTCGGTGAACTTGATGGACAGCAACCGCGAGTGATTGGTGAGCGCGGGCGAATACGTGCTGTGCCGGGCCCCTTGGCAGGTCAGGGTCTGGCCGACGGCGGCCGCGTCTGCCGGGGTGGGCGTCATGCTGCCGAGCAGGGCAAGCACGAACGCCAGGGGTGCAGGCACAGCCCCGAAGCGCCCCAGGGCGTGTCGAGTGGTGAAGGCCGGGAGCATGGCTGTCACGTTCTCCTCATCGGTGTCGTCGACCCGGTGCCGCCGCGCCGCAGGACGCGACAGAAAGCACTGCCCTGAACCACGGTCAGCAGTCTTCCTTCCCGGGCGGGAAGATCCCACGGATTGCCGCAGCTGCTCGGTGCGGCCGGGGGCCGGGTTCGGCGATGTGTCGTGGGGCGAGGCCCTGGAGCCCCTTCCTCCCGTCCGGGGCCGACAGCGCCTTCCCGTTGAGGGCAGGATGCTCCCTGCGACCCGGTCCCGCAACGGCAGCTGCACGCCCAGGCAGTGACAGCCATATGTGAGAGCTCAGCAGATCTTCGACGTTCCGCTCTCACCGCATCCTTGACGTCGATGGCTCGTTGCTCCGCCCGGAAGAAGAGGGCGGGACGGAACCGCAGGAGCTGGTGGAGCTGGTGGAGCACAGGTATCGGGCCGTGCTGGAGGTGCTCGACAGGGCGCCGTTGGCCGAGGCGGCGTCGAGGCACGCGTTTCACGGCAGTCCGCGCCCACCTGGCGGAGGCGGTACCAGGAGCTCGGCGGCGAAGAGCCGAAGGACCGCCCGCGACGTCCCCGTCACAGTCCGGCCAGGCTGTCGCCGGACGTGGAGGCCCCGACCCGCGAGCCACGGCGGCAGCACCCGCGGCGGGGCGCCCGGCGGATCGTCCTCGATCCTGCGTTCCGCGTAATCCAGGGGCTCCAAAGTCCCTGCCGGATTGCAGAGGCAGGCCGGCCGGGTGGGGACTGATGACGCGGCCGGATCCGCCCAGCGCCGCACCAGGCACCGCTCGCCCTGGCGACGACTTGACGCAGACGCTCGTCGGCGGCGTGCTCGTTCCGCCGGACGGTGCAGCGACGGAACATGCCGCCCTGGGCTTTGCGACTGGCGTGGTCGGCGCCGTCGAGGGCGAAGTGGCGCAGGACGGTGAACCGGGCCTCGATCCGGTCGAGCCAGGAACTGTCGGTCGGGATGTGGACGATCTCCACGTCGCTCGCCGCCGCCCAGGTCCCGACCCGCCGGCACCGCTTCGTCGTCAGGCGCGGCGAGCAGCTGCCACAGACGATCGCGATCCGCACCTCCGCGGGGTGCACAGAGCGCAGGTAGCGGCAGAACTCCGGGAACTTGGACGGCTCTTCGTCTTCCTGACGTGACCGCAGAGCCGGTCCCTGCCGAGGTCGTAGACGGCGAACAGGCGCCGGACCCCGTGCGGCCGGGTGCAGGTTCGCCCGCCGCCGGGGCCGCGGCCCGCGGCCCGCGGCCCGCGGCCGGGATCCTTGCCCCCACCGCCGCGCCCCGCCCACAGCCCACCGGAATGCGGCTGGAGGTCGAGCGGCCCGAACTCGTCGAGGCAGAAGACGACTTCGGGCTCGCCCTCCTCGGGCACGACCTCGCCGCCGGCGATCGCACAGAGATGTTCGACACGGGCCCCCAGGACATGCCCGACCCGGTCGGCCCCGCCATCGCGGCCGGGATCCGCGGACCCCTTTCCACACCCCGGTACGCCGGGAAACGACACCCCGCCGGACCAGCAGGCAGCACAAGACCTCCCGACCGATCCGGACCACCCGGCCACGAACCCCGCGCAAGCGGGCGAACAGCCAACAGACCGACCCGCGGACGAAGGACCACCCGAACCCGGCCGGACAGACAGCGGCCGCCCGGACGACGAAGCCCCCCGCCGTCCAGGCCCAGCAGACAGGGACAGCCCCCCACCCACCGAAGGCCCGGACAGACCGGACCGACCTCGCCGAACCGACCGATCACCGACACCCGGCCGACACCGCGCCCCGCAAACCCCGCCACCCGCTCAACACCCCCGCCCCCACGACCCGCCCGGCCGACACCCCCACCACCCGGAAAGCCGCCCGGCAACCCAACACCCCGCCGCCGGACGCCCGCTCAACACCCCGGGCCGACACCCCACCACCCGGCCGACGCATCCGCCCCGCCACCCGGACAGCCGTCCGGCAGCCCAACACCCCGCCGCCGGACGCCCGATCAACACCCCGGGCCGACACCCCCACCACCCGGCCGCCGCCCGGCAACCCAACACCCCGCCGCCGGACGCCCGCTCAACACCCCGGGCCGACACCCCACCACCCGGACAGCCGCCCGGCAACCCAACGCCCCGCCGCCGGACGCCCGCTCAACACCCCGGGCCGACACCCCACCACCCGGCCGACGCATCCGCCCCGCCCCGCAAAACCGGAAAGCCGCCCGGCAACAGGCCCACAGGCCCGCCGCCAGGCGGCCGATCAACGAACTCGACTGCAGCTGCCGCCCGACACCCGACGGCCGCTCCACCCGCCGCCCGACGCCCGGCCCGCGCCTCAGCCGGCCGCCGCCCGCTCCCCGACCCCGACCTCGACGACCGGCGCCACCGCGTCCGCACCCGCCCCGGACCCCCCGGAACGCACCCGCAGACCCACCCACACCAGGCCCACCGCCACCAGCGTCACCGCCACGTCCACCGCGAGCGCCAGCCGGATCCCGTCCAACTGCACCACCCGCAACGCCGCCACCGCACTCAGCACCGGAATACCGATCGTCGCCGCCACCTGCTGACTCAACGCCGCAAGACCCGTCGCCAGACCCTGCTCCGAATCCGGCAGCCCCGACGTCGCCGTCACCGTGTACGCCACGATCGACGTCACATGCCCGAAGAACCCCACGAACAACGCCGGCAGCAACACCGCCAGCATCACCCGGTCCGTGCCCAGCAGCACCAGCGGCGCCGTCGCCAGACCCTGCACCAGCAGACCCACCGTCAACACCGACCGCGTCCCGTACCGGCCGATCGCACGACCCGCCACCACACCCGCGGCCACCGCCGCCAACCCCGGCACACCGAAGATCAGACCCGTCGTCAACGGCGCGAAATGCAACACGTCCTGCAGATACAACGTCATCAGGAAGATCAGCGCGCTCTCCATCGAGAACACCACCAGACCCGCGAAGTTCCCCCACTTCACACTCGGACGCTTCAGGATCCGCACCGACGCCAGCGGCGCCGGAGCCCGCAGCTCCACCGCCCAGAACACCCCCAGCAGCAGCACGCCCACCGCCGCGATCCACACACTCCGATCGATCACGCCGTACGTGAACGCCAGCAGACCCGCCGTCACCGACACCGCGCCCGGCACATCCAGCCGCACCTTCTCCGGCGCCCGGCTGTCCGCGATCAACCGCGGCGTCGCCACCAAAATCGCCACCGCCACCGGCACATTGATCAAAAACGCCCAACGCCAGCTCAACAGACCCACCAGCGTCCCGCCCACCAGAGCGCCCACCGTGAACCCGCCCGACAACAGCGCACCGTTCAGACCCAGCACCCGCTCACGCATCGCCCCCTCGGAGAACGACGTCGTCAACAACGACAACGCCGCCGGAGCCGCCATCGCCGTCGACAGACCCTGCAGCACCCGCGCCGCCAGCAACAGGGACCCGCTGTCCGACAACCCCCCCAGCACCGACGCCACCGTCAACAGCGAGATACCCGCCAAGAACAACCGCCGACGCCCGAACAGATCCGCGATCCGGCCGAACAACAACGTGAAACCCGCCGCCGGCAACGCATACGCCGACGCCACCCACGGCAGATCCCCCGCCGATATCCCCACCCCCGAACCGATCTGCGGCAACGCGACGTTCAGGATCGAGAAATCGACGGACAACATGAACTGCGCGCCCAGCAACACGAACAGGGTCAACCTGAGACGCGTACTCAAACGGCCGGACGAAACGGAAGGCTCGGTCATGGCACCCAAGCCTGGAAGACCACCCGCCCCCTAGCCAGACACCTGCCAAACGTCCCACTGCGAAGGCTACGCTCCACAGCCCCCGCTTCAGCATAATGACCCCCATGGGAGAGCTCGGCACATTCCTCAAGTCCCGCAGGGCCAGACTCCACCCGGCCGACGCCGGACTCGGACACTACGGCCGACGACGCCGCGTACCCGGCCTACGCAGAGAAGAACTCGCCCAACTCGCCGGCGTCAGCGTCTCCTACTACGCCCGACTCGAACAGGGCCTCGGCCAGAACGTCTCCGACACCGTCCTCGACGCCCTCGCCCGCGCCCTGCGCCTCACCGACGCCGAAACCACCCACCTCCACACCCTCGCCCGACCCCACCGCACCCCCACCACCCCCACCGACCCCGCCCCCGTCCCCGTCCCCCCGGGCATCCAACGCCTCATCACCATGACCAACGACATACCCCTCATCGCCCTCGGACCCGCCACCGACGTCCTCGCCTGGAACCCCCTCGCCCACACCGTCTTCGCCCCCCGCCCCCCCCACCCCCACCACCGCCCCAACATGACCCGCACCCTCTTCACCGACCCACCCGCCCGCACCCTCTACACCAACTGGCACGCCAAAACCCACTCCGTCGTCGCCCACCTCCGCATGACCACCGCCCAACACCCCCACA
>NZ_LISX01000017.1:93015-126746 GCF_001905465.1 Kitasatospora sp. CB01950 | reverse complement strand
AATTATGAGACACGACCTAGCGCCTGTCCGGCCGATCTTGCCGGGCGCGCGACGCCGGATCATCCCGCCTGGACGCACCGGCAAAACATCCAAGTACACCCAGTACGAGGACGTTTCGCCGGCACGCCCAGCCGGGCGCCCGACGCCGTGCGCTGATCCGACAAGATCGACCGGACAGGCCCTAGCGCCTGTCCGGCCGGCGCCGGCCTGCGACCGGTGCCGAGGTTCGCGGAGGCCGCACACGGGTCCGCCCGGGGAGGGGATTCCCTCGCCCGGGCGGACCCGACTGCGTGGTGCCGAGCGCGACCTACTCGGCGCCGGCCTGGATCGGGATGACCTGGGCCGGGGTCGCGGCGGCCTTGGCGGGCTCCGCGCCGCCGGTGGCCGGGGACATCGCGTTGAGCAGCTGGCGGGCCAGGCCGAGGCCGGTGCCGCCCATGGTGAGCGCCTTGGCGAACATCTCGGACATGCCCTCGGCGCCGTTCAGCAGCACCATGTGCTCGACGTTGCCGAACGCGTCCGCGCCGGCCCGGACGATCGCCGGCCAGTTCTCGGCGAGCTGCTGGGCGACCACCGCCTCCTGGTTCTCGGCCAGCGCCGCGGCGCGGGCCTTGATGCCCTCGGCCTCGGCCAGGCCCTGGGCCCGGGTGGCCTCGGCCTCGGCGAGACCCTTGGCCCGGGACGCCTCCGCCTCGGCCAGGCCCTTCGCGGCCTCGGCGGCGGCCTGCGCCTCACCGGTGGCCCGGGTGGCCTCGGCCGCGGCCAGACCGCGCGCCCGGGTCGCCTCGGCCTCCGCGGCGGCGGCGACCTTGACCCGGTTCGCCTCGGCGGCGGTCTTCAGGTCGGTCTCCCGGGACAGCGCCTCGGCGGCGGAGATCCGCGCGTCGCGGTCGGCCTCGGCCTTGGTGCGGGTCTCGTACGCGCGGGCGTCGGCGGGCTTGCGGACGTCCGCCTGGAGCTGCTGCTCCTTGCGGTGCGCCTCCAGCTCGGCGACCTTGGTCTCCTGGACCACGACCTCCTGCCGGGCGGCGGCCTGCGCGAGCGGGCCGGCCTGCAGCGCGCGGGCCGCGGCGGTGTCCATCTCGGCCTGGTAACCGGCCTGCTGGATACCGGAGTTGCGCGTTGCCTCGGCCTTGCGGGCGAACGACTCCTGCTCGGCCTCGGTGGCCCGCCGGTCCGCCTCGGCGGCGGCGATGCGGGCGTCCCGCTGGACGGCCGCGGCGTGCGGCGCGGCCAGGTTGGTGATGTAGCCGGTCGGGTCCAGGATCTCCTGGATCTGCAGCGAGTCGATGATGAGGCCGAGCTTCTCCATCTCGATGCCCGAGGCGGAGCGGGTCTCACCGGTGAGCCGCTCGCGGTCGCGGATCATGTCCTCGACCGTGAGCCCGCCGACGATGGACCGCAGGTGACCGGCGAACACGTTGTGCACGCGCTGGCCCATCATCTTCTGCTGGTCCAGGAAACGCCGGGCGGCGTTGGCGATCGACGCGTTGTCGTCGCCCACCTTGAAGATCACAACCCCCTTGACGTGCACGGGAATTCCCTGCGACGTCACACACTCCACGTCCAGCGCGGCCTCGTTGAGGTCCAGCGACAGCCGGCGCACCGCCTGGACGCCCGGGATCACGAAGGTGCCCCGGCCGGTCACCACACGGAAGCCCAGACCCTCGCCGTGCTTAGAACCCGAGATCACCAACGCCTCGTTGGGTTCCGCCACGCGCCACATCGACTTAAAGAGCACGATCAGGACAATGACGCCGGCGACGGCGCTGCCCGCGATGCCGATCAGCATCGGCAATCTCCCCCTTCGGAGCACACCGGTTCCGTGACTGCGCTTCGGTCCGTGCAGGTTGGCGCGGAAGTCGGTGGCAGCCGCATTCTCCGCCGTTCCGGATCACGGGGGAAGAGCTGAGCCGGGAGGAACTCGCACTGTCCTGAAACCGTTGCGCGGGGTCACCGGTGACGGTCCGGCAGGTGATCAGAGCGGTTCGACGTAGACGGTGCGCGGTGGCTGATATTCGACCACGACGACCATGGTGCCCGACTGCAGCGGCTCACCCGGAGTGGCGAGGTACGCCAGGAACGCCTCGGTGCCCAGCCGCTCCGGGACGTGCACCATCACCTCGCCAACCAGGCCTGCGCCGATCCGCCCCGTCACCCGCCCCATCAGTCCGATCACCTGCACGATTCTCCCACTCCCGGCGAGGAGTGAACAGTTCCGGCCCGCACGGGAGTTGCACGCCGGTGCGGGTGCGGGCCCGGCGATGCGCCCTGGACCGGTGCCGCCGCGTGCCCTACGGTGAGGAACCGAACGCAGGCGGACGACGCCTGCGCGGAACGGGAGCTCGGAGCACCGGGCTGAGAGGGCGCTGACGGTACGCGGATCCGCGAACCACCTGCTGCGCCGACCGCAGGAACCTGACCGGGTAATGCCGGCGTAGGGAGTTGAAGGTCCGATGACCGTTTTTTCCGAGCACAGCTCTGCCCGCGATTCGGCCGCCGGCGGGTACCCCACCCCCGCCTGGCACAAGGCCTACCGCCAGGGAAGCCGCCCCGACCTGCGGGTCCCCTACCGCGAGGTCGAACTGACCGACGGCCGCACCGTCCCGCTGTACGACACCTCCGGCCCGTACACCGATCCCGACCACTCCGCCGACGTCCGACGCGGACTGCCCGCCCTGCGCGACGCCTGGATCCGCCAACGCGGCGACGTCGAGGAGTACGAGGGCCGCGAGGCCCGGCCCGAGGACGACGGCATCAAGCACACCGCGCCCCGCGGCGGCGACCTGCGCAACCTGGACGCCGTCTTCCCCGGCCGCCCGCGCCGCCCGCTGCGCGCCAGGGACGGCCTCGCCGTCACCCAACTCGGTTACGCCAAGCAGGGGTTGATCACGCCCGAGATGGAGTTCGTGGCGCTCCGGGAAGGCCTGGAGCCGGAGTTCGTGCGCGAGCAGGTGGCGCGCGGACGGGCCGTCATCCCGGTCAACGTGAACCACCCCGAGAGCGAACCGGCCATCATCGGCACCGACTTCCTGGTGAAGATCAACGCCAACATCGGCAACTCCGCCGTCACCTCCTCCATCGAGGAGGAGGTGGAGAAGATGACCTGGGCCACCCGCTGGGGCGCCGACACCGTCATGGACCTCTCCACCGGCCGCAACATCCACACCACCCGCGAGTGGATCCTGCGCAACTCCCCCGTCCCGATCGGCACCGTCCCGCTCTACCAGGCGCTGGAGAAGGTCGACGGCCGGGCCGAGGACCTCAGCTGGGAGGTCTACCGGGACACCGTCGTCGAACAGTGCGAGCAGGGCGTCGACTACATGACCGTGCACGCCGGCGTGCTGCTGCGGTACGTGCCGCTCACCGCCCGCCGCAAGACCGGCATCGTCTCGCGCGGCGGCTCCATCATGGCGGCCTGGTGCCTGGCGCACCATCAGGAGAACTTCCTCTACACGCACTTCGAGGAACTCTGCGACCTGCTGCGCGCCTACGACGTCACCTTCTCGCTCGGCGACGGCTTGCGGCCCGGCTCCATCGCCGACGCCAACGACGAGGCGCAGTTCGCCGAACTCACCACCCTCGGCGAGCTCGGGCGGATCGCCCGCGCCAAGGACGTCCAGGTGATGATCGAGGGCCCCGGGCACGTCCCGATGCACAAGATCCGCGAGAACATGGACCTGCAGAAGGAGATCTGCGACGAGGCCCCGTTCTACACGCTCGGCCCGCTCACCACCGACGTCGCGCCCGGCTACGACCACATCACCTCCGGCATCGGCGCCGCGATGATCGCCTGGTGGGGCACCGCGATGCTCTGCTACGTCACCCCCAAGGAACACCTGGGGCTGCCCAACCGCGACGACGTGAAGACCGGCGTCATCACCTACAAGATCGCCGCCCACGCCGCCGACCTCGCCAAGGGCCACCCCGGCGCGCAGGCCTGGGACGACGCGCTCTCCGACGCCCGCTTCGAGTTCCGCTGGGAGGACCAGTTCAACCTGGCCCTCGACCCGGAGACCGCCCGCGCCTTCCACGACGAGACCCTCCCCGCCGAACCCGCCAAGACCGCGCACTTCTGCTCCATGTGCGGCCCCAAGTTCTGCTCCATGAAGATCAGCCGACAGATCCGCGACGAACACGGCGCCGACCTCACCGCCACTGTCGAGGCCGGGATGGCCGAGAAGTCCGCCGAGTTCGCGGCCCACGGCAGCAAGGTCTACCTGCCGCTGGTCGACTGACGCGTCTCGCAGACCCCGCCCCGGCCCGGCCGCAGTGCAGTCCGGGGCGGGGGCGGCGGTCAGGGCCGGTCGCCGAAGATCGCGCGGTGGCCGCGGGCGGTGTCCAGGTACTCGCGGACGCGGTGGATCAGGCCGTCGCGGAGGTCGAAGACCAGGCAGTAGTCGTTGGCGTAGTGGGTGCCGTTGGCGAGCGTCGCGGTCATGGTCTCCTCGACGACGACCCGGTCGCCGTCCGCGTGAATGGCGTGGAAGACGACGGCGACGTCCCGGACGAACAGGCGGGGGAAGTCCTCGGCGAGGAAGTGGGCGATCGCCCGGCGGCCGACCAGGTGGCTCGGGCAGTCCAGCGCGACGGCCGTCGCGTTGCCCGCCGGGGCCAGCCACTCGGCGTCCTCGGTGAACACGGCGGCGATCCGCTCCGCGTCGTGGCCGGCGAAGGCCTTCCAGGCGTGCTGGACGATGTCGCGGCTGTGCCGGGGCATGGTCGCGAGGCCAGGCGGGCGCGGGCCGCGCCACTGGCGGGTTTCGGACCTTGTCACCCCGGGGGAGGGCGGTCCGCGCGGGCCGGGGCGGAGGCAGTACGATCCGTGCCGCCGCCGGGACGACCTGCGGTTTCTTCGTGATGAGAGAGATCCGGATGCAGGACGTCCAGGCACCGCTGGTGCCGGAGCAGGTTCCCGACGAGGTGGCGGCGCTGGCGGCGAGCGAGGGGCTCGGGGAGCTCCGGGCTTCGTTCGGGCCCAAGCGGTTGAGCGGTGCGGCGATGACCGGACTGATCGTCATGTGCCTGGTGGGGCTGGCGCTGTTCGTGCTGCCCGGGCTGATTTTCATCTGGCGGCTGACGCAGGTCCCGAACCTGAACAAGAAGCAGGGCGCGAAGCGCATCCACTGCTTCGAGCACGGGGTGGTGGCGGGCGACCGGGCCGGCCGGCCGGTGGCATTCCGGTGGGACAACGCGGCAGTGCTGCAGCAGATCACCCGGCGGTACGTGAACGGGTTCCACACCGTCACCACCTACCTGTACACGCTGTACCGGCCGGACGGCACCTCGGTCGAGCTGACCGGCTTCTACGCCGACCCGGTGGTCTGGGGCGCGGCCTTCCAGCACGAGATCACCCGGGCCCAACTCCCGGGCATGCTCGACGTGGTGAGGCGCGGCGGGACGGTCCGGTTCGGCGACATCGCGGTCAACGCGGGCGGCGTGGCGAACGCCCGGAGCGGGTCGCTGGCGTGGCCCGAGGTCGAGCGGATCGAGGTCAAGGACGGCACGGTGTTCGTGTCGAAGGCCGGGAAGCTGTTCGGCTGGTCGAACACCCCGGTGCACAAGATTCCGAACTTCTTCGTGTTTCTCGCGGTGGTGGACGAAATGCGTGGATCGGCCGGTGTCGGAACGTTTCCGGGCCATTGACCCTGAGGGTTTGTCAATTCTTTACATCTCGCTTGAATGACGGGCACCCGATTTGGCTGATATGTCGGATAGAAACCAAATCGGATCTGGATAAGGTTCGCGAGCACGTTCGACCTGACCCACTCCAGAGGGAACTCATGAGCAGCCCGCAGCCTCCCCAGACCCCGCCCGCTCCCGAGGCCGGCGGCCCGGCTCCCTTCGAGTACGGCCAGGCCGCGCAGGCCGCCGCCGCGGCGCCCAAGAAGACCCTGGGCAAGAAGCTGATCTCCGGCCTCGGCATCCTGGTCGTGATCATCGTCATCGCAGTGGTCAAGTTCGCCGTCCGCGACGCGATGACCGACAAGCCGGTGCACGCCAAGGTCGGCCAGTGCGTCTCCGTCACCGGCAGCGACAACGACCCGAAGGTCGACACCGTCGGCTGCGACGACAGCAAGGCCACCCACACGGTCGACAAGGTCATCGACAACACCTTCGACACCCACGCCTGCGGCGACGATTTCGACGCGCTCGCCCAGCAGTTGGGCAGCGACAAGTTCGTTCTCTGCCTGACCCCGAAGAAGTAACGCGTAGAAATACGTCGGCCCCCACCGCTGCGGCGGTGGGGGCCGACGCCCGTTCCGGCCCGGTCAGGGCCGGTTGAGGTGCGGGGCCACCGGCTGCTCACCAGGGACGCCACCCGCTGTCGGACGTACTTTCCGACCGTGAGCCCGATCGGCCCCTGACGCGGGGGCAGTCCCCGTGGGTGAGTCGTTGGACGGCCGGGGCGGAGACGACCTGGACGGTGCGGCCGGGGCCGCCGAACGGGTCGGTCGCGGCTGATCCGTGCGTCGCGGGCGTCGGTGGGACGTCGCCGGGTCAGGATGCGGGAGACCGCCCGCTCCCCGACCGTCCTGGAGGCGCACCCGTGTCGACCGACGTCCACACCGACCGCTCCACCCCCGACGAGCTGCGTCGCGCCGCTGCCGCGCTCCGGACCGACCTGGTCGAACTCCGCCGCGACCTGCACCGGCACCCGGAGATCGGCCTCGACCTGCCGCGCACCCGGGCCCGGCTGCTGGCCGCGCTGGACGGCCTGCCGCTGGAGATCGCCCTCGGCGAGCGGCTGACCTCCGTCACCGCCGTGCTGCGCGGCGCCCGCCCCGGCCCGGCCGTGCTGCTGCGCGCCGACCTGGACGCGCTGCCCGTCCAGGAGGAGACCGGCCTGCCGTACGCCTCCGAGGTGCCCGGCGCGATGCACGCCTGCGGCCACGACCTGCACGCCGCCGCGCTGGTCGGCGCGGCCCGGCTGCTCGCCGATCGGCGCGACCGACTGGCCGGCAGCGTGGTGCTGATGTTCCAGCCCGGCGAGGAGGGCTCCGGCGGGGCCGGCCTGATGATCGAGGACGGCGTGCTGGACGCCGCCGGGGAGCGGGTGGTCGCCGCGTACGCGCTGCACGTCACCGCCGCGCAGCTGCCCGCCGGGTACGTCGCCGGCCGGCCCGGCCCGATCATGGCCGCCAGCGACACGCTGCGGGTGGTGGTCCGCGGTCGCGGCGGCCACGGCTCCAGCCCGCACCTCGCCCTCGACCCGGTGCCGGTCGCCTGCGAGGCGGTGCTGGCACTGCAGACCATGGTCACCCGGCAGTTCGACGCCTTCGACCCGGTGGTGCTCACCGTCGGCACCTTCCACGCCGGCACCGTCGAGAACGTCGTCCCCGACCGGGCCGAGTTCGTCGCCACCGTCCGCTCGTTCTCCCCCGCCGCCCGGGAACGGGTGCTGGAGCGGGCCGGCCGGCTGGTGCGCGGCATCGGCGAGGCGCACGGCTGCCAGGTCGACGTGGTGGTGCGGCCCGGCTACCCGGTGACGGTCAACGACCCGGCCGAGGCGGCGTACGCCGAGCACACCGCCCGCCAACTGCTCGGCCCCGACCGGTACGTCGAGATGCCGCACCCGGTGACCGGCTCGGAGGACTTCGGCATGCTGGCCGAGCACGTCCCGATCGGGTACGTGATGGTCGGCGCGTGCCCGCCCGGCACCGACCCGTTCACCGCGCCCTACAACCACTCCCCGCAGGCCTGCTTCGACGACTCGGTGCTCCCCGACGCGGCCGCCCTGCTCGCCGCCCTGGCCCTCGGCCGGACGGCGAGCGGCTGAGCGGCCACCTGCGGGGCGGCACGGTCAGTCGCCGTCCCGCCGCGGGTGGCCCTCCGGGTCGGTGATGCCCTCCGGGCCCGGGCTGGTGAAGTCCGGTGCGGTCCAGTCCGGGTGGCTTTCGGGGCCGGGGGCGGTGAAGCGGGGGCCGTCCTTGCGCTTGCGCCCTTGGTCGTCGGTGAGGCCTTCGGGGCCGGGGCTGGTGAAGTCCGGGCTGCTGTGGCCCGGCCCGGTGAACCCGGACGGGCGGGCCGAGCCGCCCGGGCTGGTGAAGTCCGGTGCGGTCCAGTCCGGGTGGCTTTCGGGGCCGGGGGCGGTGAAGCGGGGGCCGTCCTTGCGCTTGCGTCCCTGGTCGTCGGTGAGGCCTTCGGGGCCGGGGCTGGTGAAGTCCGGGCTGCTGTGGCCCGGCCCGGTGAACCCGGACGGGCGGGCCGAGCCGCCCGGGCTGGTGAACCCCGGGCCCGCGTACCCGGCGCGGCTGAAGCCGGGGCTGTGCAGGTCCGGCGGGGCGGTGCGGGGGCGCGGGACGGCGGTGCCGGGCGCGGCGGCATGGTCGGCGAGCAGCCAGGGCAGCAGGGCGCGTTCGCGCAGCGCGGCGTGCCAGACGGTCCGGGCCTCGGCCAGTTCGACGGACTGCGGCAGGTCGGCGACGGGCGTGCGGGAGGCGTCCCGGCGCGCGGTGAGGACCAGACCGGTACCGCCGATCAGCAGCGCGGCGGCGGCGATGGCCAGCGCCAGCAGCCCGGCGGTGACGGTGGACCGGCCGAGCGCCAGACCGGGTGCGGCGACCCGCAGCAGCCAGCCCAGGATCAGCAGCGCCAGCCCGGCCGACCCGGCCAGCACCGGGGTCAGCACCGTCAGCACCGGGAACAGCCCGGCGCCGGGCGGCGGCGTCCCGTTCGGGCGTTCGGCGAGCGCGGTGCGCAGCTCCAGGTAGCGGACGTACTCGGGGGCGGCCGGCGCGGCGACGGTGTCGGCGTCGGCGAGCGCCCGGGTGTGCAGCTGTTCGGCGGTGAGGTGCGCGCCGGGCGCGGCCAGGGCCTGCCGGACGGCGGGGTCGCGCAACGCTTCGTCGAGCAGCCGGGCGAAGTCGGCGCGGTCCTCGGCGAGCAGGCGCGGCGGGTGGCTCATGGGTACCCCGTTCCGCGAGGTGGACGAAAGGTCGCAGACCTCGATGGTAGGGGCGCGCGGGAGCGCGCCGACAGGCTCTTTCCGGAACTTCGGGACGCTCGGTTCCCTTGCGTCGTCGAGCAGTTGATCGAAGATTCGGTCAGTTGAGCGGCAGCCGGGCGACCAGCAGCCGGCCGTCCATGGTGACGCCGCCGTCCATCGCGATGGCCAGCTCGTCGGCGTAGATGTACGGGCCGGGCACGTGCGGCGGGGTGCCGTCCTCCGGGTGGTCGCCCGTCAGGTACGGGATCGGGCTGTGGCCGTGCACCACCCGGTAGCCGCCGTACATGGCGAGCAGCTCCTGCGCGGCCATGGTGCCGGCCTGGCCGCGGAACGCGAACCGCTTGGTGAACTTGCGGAAGGCGTCCCACCATTCGTCGATGCCCTCGTCGGCGAGCAGCGCGTGCACGGCGTCGTTGACGTCGGCGATGGTCTCGCCGTACTCCAGGTACGCGGTGGTGTCGGAGTGCAGCAGCAGGTGGCCGTCCTCCAGCGCCATCGCGGGCAGCCGGGACAGCCAGCTGATGTGGTGCGGCTGCAGGCGCTCCAGGTCGTGCTGCTGGCCGCCGTTGAGCCGCCAGGCGGCCAGGAACGAGGCGGTGCCGGCGGTGGACTGGACGGCCTCGTCGCCGTAGCGGGCGGCGCCCAGGAACAGCAGTTCGTGATTGCCCATCAGGGCGCGGCAGTAGCCGCCGGCCGAGGCCGCCTCGGCGGCCAGCTGCATCACCAGGTCGATGACGCCGATGCCGTCCGGGCCGCGGTCGGTGAAGTCGCCGAGGAACCACACCCGGGAGCGGCCGGCCGACCAGTGGCCGTCGGCGTCGATCAGGCCCTGCTGGTGCAGCGCGGCGAGCAGTTCGTCGAGGTAGCCGTGCACGTCGCCGATGACGAACAGCGGGCCGGGGCCCTCGCCGGGTTCGGGCTGCGGGTACGGGAAGTGCACCTCGACGGCGGGCGCCGGCTCGATCGGCGGGCCGAGTTCGATGGTCGGCGGGTCCTCGTGCGGGGCCGCCATGGTGGGCGCGTAGTGCCCGGGCACGGGCGCGCTGTCGCCGAACTGCCCGGCGGGGGCCCAGTGCTGCTCCAGGTAGTGGGCGCCGCCGTAGGTGCTGTGGGTGTCCTCGTACTGGTAGCCGACGGGTTCGGCCGGCTCGAACCAGGAGCCTTGGGGGAGCACGTCGAGGTCCTGGCGGGAGCGGATGCCCGAGTGCGGGTGCTCGGGTTCGCGGAAGAGGTCCTCGGGTGTCATTTGCCCATCATAGGAAGCGCACTCTCCCGCCGTCCTCACCTGGTCGGTACTCGTTTTCCCCGTCGACCCGTCGGGCGGTGGATCGGCCGCCCGGTCTGCCCCGGTCCGAGGTGGTCCGGACCAGTGGCGGGCGCGGGCGGCACACGCTCACACCTCGCCCGGCGGACGGGGCGGACTGACCGTGGTGCGCGGGCTGCGGCGCTGCGAGGAGGCCCGCACGATCAGTTCGGTGGGCATCAGGGTGCCGGGCGGCGGGCCCGTCCCCGCGGTGCGGTAGCGCGGCGGGAACAGCCGCCCGGGCACCGATCCCGACCCCGCGTCGACTCCTTCGATCGCGTCGATCAGCAGGTTGACCACCGTGGTGCCGATCCGACGGGGTTTCAGCGACAGTGTGGTGATGGGAGGTTCGGTGTTGGCGTACACGTCGGACTCCGAACAGCACACCAGCAGAAGGTCGTCGGGGACCCGCAGGCCGTAGCGGCGGGCGGCGGCCAGCAGGTCGGTGCCGTTCGGGTCGAACAGCCCGTACACCGCGTCGGGCCGGTCCGGGCGGGCCAGCAGCCGGTCGGCGGCGACCGCCCCGGCGGCCGGGTCGTGGGCCGGGTACGCCTCGTACACCGGCTCCTGGCCGACCCGGTCGCACCAGGCGAGGTACGCCTCGGTGGAGAGCCGGGTGTAGGTGTCGGTGGAGGTGCCGGTGAGCAGGCCGATCCGGCGGGCGCCGGCCTCGCTCAAGTGCTCCAGGATGCCGAGCACCGCCGCCTCGTGGTCGTTGTCCACCCAGGCGGTGACCGGGCAGTTGCCCGGTTTGCCGTCGGAGACCACCGGCACACCGGACCGGTACAGCTCGGTCACCAGCGGGTCCTGGTCGGGCGGATCGATCACCACCGTGCCGTCCAGCGCGATGTTGCTCCACACGTCGTGCCGGGACGACGCGGGCAGCACCACCAGGGCGTACCCGCGGCCCAGCGCGGCGCTGGTGGCGGCCCGCGCCATCTCCGCGAAGTAGGCGAACTCGGTGAACGTGAACGGCTCTTCGCCGTACGTGGTGACGGTCAGTCCGATCAGGCCGGACCGGCCGGTACGCAAGGTCCGCGCGGCGGCGGACGGCCGGTAGCCGAGGCGCTCGGCGACCTCGCGCACCCGGCTGCGGGTCTCGTCGGGGAGGCGACCCTTGCCGTTGAGGGCGTCCGAGACCGTGGTGATGGAGACTCCGGCGGCCGCCGCGACGTCCCGGATGCCTGCCCGTTCCAGGCGCCGTGAGGCGGTGGCTCGGCGACCGTTCTGATTGGCTGCTGCTGTCATGGCGGACCGATCGTATGGCGCATCGCGGCGTTCTGTGACCGGTTCGCTACTGAACGTCGAAGATACGTTTCTCCAAGGACGTCCTCCCGGTGCACCCTTCGACAGCTGCGGTTTTCCAGGCTTATTACCTCTGACATGTGCCAAAGGAACCCGACAGAATGACTGATCTGCACCCGTAACCCGGACGAGCATCTCACCCGCACGGGTGAGGGCGGTCGGTATCGTTCACGGCACCCGACCGGGTTCCGATCGGCACCCGCCGCCGATGAAGAGAAACGGAGAACCCCGTGGTTCAGCGTGAGCACGGCCCGCGCCTGCGGCCGAGCCTGGACGACATCCCCAGCTACAAGCCCGGGAAGCCCGCCGGCGCGGACTCCTACAAGCTCTCCTCCAACGAGAACCCCTACCCGCCGCTGCCCGGCGTGCTGGAGGCCGCGGTCGCCGCCGCCGGCGACTTCAACCGCTACCCGGACATGGGGGTCGGCGCGCTCACCGCCGAACTCGCGCAGCGCTTCGGCGTCCCCGCCGAGCACATCGCCACCGGCACCGGCTCGGTCGGCGTCGCGCAGTCCCTGGTGCTCGCCACCGCCGGCGAGGGCGACGAAGTGATGTTCGCCTGGCGCTCGTTCGAGGCCTACCCGATCATCACGCAGATCGCCGGCGCCACCCCGGTGCCCGTCCCGCTCACCGCCGACGAGGCCCACGACCTCGACGCGATGCTCGCCGCGATCACCGACCGGACCCGGCTGATCTTCGTCTGCAACCCCAACAACCCGACCGGCGCCGCCCTGCACCGCGAGGAACTCGTCCGCTTCCTGGACGCCGTGCCGTCGCACATCCTGATCGTCCTCGACGAGGCCTACCGCGAGTTCATCCGCGACGAGGACGTCCTGGACGGCATCGAGCTGTACCGCGACCGCCCCAACGTCTGCGTGCTGCGCACCTTCTCCAAGGCGTACGGCCTGGCCGGCCTACGGGTCGGCTTCGCCGTCGGCCACGAGCAGGTGGCCACCGCGCTGCGCAAGACCGCCGTCCCGTTCGGCGTCAGCCAGCTCGCCCAGGACGCCGCGGTCGCCTCGCTGCGCGCCGAGGACGCCCTGCTGGAGCGGGTCGAGGCGCTGGTCGGCGAGCGCACCCGGGTGACCGCTGCGCTGCGCGCCCAGGGCTGGACGGTGGTCCCCTCCGAGGCCAACTTCGTCTGGCTGCGGCTCGGCGAGCGCACCCTGGACTTCGCCGCCGCGTGCGCCGAGGCCGGCGTGGTGGTCCGCCCGTTCCCCGGCGAGGGCGTGCGCGTCTCGATCGGCGAGGTGCAGGGCAACGACCTGTTCCTGGGCGCCGCGGAGGCGTTCCGCAAGGGGATCTGACGCCAGGTCAAGAAGGGGGACGGGCAGCACGGTTGCCCGTCCCCTCGGCGTGGAAGGACTCCCGCGGCAGCGATCGCACCGCAGGGGAGAGCCCGTTGAGCCAGCACACCGATTCCACGCCCACCACCTGGTACAACATCCTTCCGGACCTGCCCGAGCCGGTCCCGCCGATGCTGCACCCCGGCACCAAGGAACCGGTCACCGCGGAGGACCTCGCCCCGCTGTTCCCCGCCGAACTCGCAGCCCAGGAACTCGGGGGCCCCCGCGAGGTCGACATCCCCGGCGCGGTCCTCGACCTGTACCGCCGCTGGCGCCCCGCCCCGCTGGTCCGCGCCGAACGCCTGGAGCGGGCCCTCGGCACCCCCGCCCGGATCTACTACAAGTACGAGGGCGGCAACCCGACCGGCTCGCACAAGCTCAATACCGCGCTCGCGCAGGCGTACTACAACAAGCGGGCCGGCGTGACCCGGCTGGTCACCGAGACCGGCGCCGGGCAGTGGGGCAGCGCGCTCGGCCTGGCCTGCTCGTTCCTGGAGCTGGACTGCGAGGTCTTCATGGTCCGGGTCTCCTACGACCAGAAGCCCTACCGGCGGGCCCTGATGGAGACCTACGGCGCCCGCGTGCACGCCTCCCCGTCCGAACTGACCGCCGCCGGCCGGGCCGCGCTCGCCGAGGACCCGGCGACGCCCGGCAGCCTCGGACTGGCGATCGCTGAGGCCGTGGAGTCCCTGGCGGCCGCCGGGGGCGGCGCCAAGTACGCGCTCGGCTCGGTGCTGAACCACGTGCTGCTGCACCAGACCGTGATCGGGCAGGAGGCGATCGCCCAGTTCGCCCGGATCGACGACTACCCGGACGTGGTGATCGGCGCGGCCGGCGGCGGCTCCAACTTCGGCGGGCTCGCCTTCCCGTTCCTCGGCGAGCAGCTGGCGGGCCGCCGGGCCGTCCGGGCGGTCGCCGTGGAGCCCGCGTCCTGCCCCACCCTGACGCAGGGCCGCTACGAGTACGACTTCGGCGACAGCGCCGGCACCACCCCGCTGCTGAAGATGCACACCCTCGGGCACGCCTTCACCCCGCCCGCGATGCACGCCGGCGGGCTGCGCTACCACGGCATGTCGCCGATCGTCAGCCACCTCAAGGAGCTCGGCCTGGTGGAGGCCGTCGCGGTGCCGCAGACCGCCTGCTTCGAGGCCGGCGTGACCTTCGCCCGCACCGAGGGCATCGTCCCCGCCCCGGAGTCCACCCACGCGGTGCGGGTGGCGATCGACGAGGCGCTGGCCTGCCGGGAGTCCGGCGAGTCGAAGGCGATCGTGTTCGCGCTCTCCGGGCACGGGAACTTCGACATGCAGGCCTACCTCGACCACTTCGCCGGGAAGCTGACCGACTGACGCACCGGCTGACGCACCGGCTGACGCACCGGCTGACGCACCGACTGACGCACCGGGCGGGTGAACCCGCGACGGGACTTCGCTGGGAGGATTCTGGGAGCCCGGTCAAGAGCTGGTGGTCCGCCGGTGATCCGGCGGCCCAGCGGCGGGTGGTGCGCACCGATTCGTCCGGATCGCTGGTCCCAGCGGGCGTCCAGCATCCGCACAGGGCGGCGCAAGAGCCCAAGGCGATGCTTCTGCGCCATGAAGGTGCTTCCGCGACGGCGTGGTGCCGTCCTCGTCAACTCCGCGCTCGGCGTGGCCCTGCTGGGCGGGGCCGCGCTGGCGTACACCACCCTGGACGGCGGGACCGGCAAGGCCGCCACCGGCTCCAAGGTCCGCACGGTCACGGTCGCCAAGGGCACGGTCCAGGCCACCGTGTCCGGATCGGGCACGCTGTTCTCTCCCTCCGACGCCGGGCAGGACTTCACCACCGGCGGCCGGCTGACCGCTGTGAAGGTGGCGGTCGGCGACACGGTGAAGAAGGGCCAGGTGCTCGCCACCGTCGACACCACCACCGCCCAGCAGCAGGTCGACCAGGCGCAGTCCGCGCTGACCGCCGCCCAGGCCAACCTGAACAAGGCCGAGGCCGGCGAGACGGTCACCACGACCGTCCCCGGCTCGGCCAACTCGGGCTCCGGCAGCGGCGGTTCGGCCAGCGGCGGTTCGGGCAGCGGTGGTTCGGGCAGCCGCGGCAACTCCGGCGGGTCCGCCGCCGCGAGCACCCCGCAGCCGACCACCACGACCACCGTGAAGGTCGACCAGGCGCAGGTCGCCCAGGCCCAGCAGCAGGTCGACAACGCGCAGACCACGCTGACCAACGCCAAGGCCGCGCTGACCGGCACCACCCTGACCGCCACCACCGACGGCACCGTCGCCTCGGTCTCCGCCAAGGCCGGCGACACCGTCTCCGGCTCCGGCAGCGGATCGTCCGGCTCCGGCAGCGGCTCCTCGACGACCGCCAAGTCCAGTACTGGCAGCGGCAGTTCTAGCACCACCCCGACCGGGTTCATCGTGCTGACCAACCCCTCCGGGATGGAGGTCACCGCGAACTTCTCCGAGCTGGACTCGCTGAAGCTGAAGAAGGGCCAGACCGCCACCGTCACCCTGAACGCGCAGTCCGACACCAAGCTCGACGCCACCGTGCTCTCGGTCAGCTCGCTGCCGTCCAGCTCCACCAACGGCGCCGTGCAGTACGGCGCGACGCTGCAGATCGGCGGCGACACCTCCGCGCTGCGCACCGGGCTGAGCGCCACCATCTCGGTGGTCACCGGCTCCGCCGAGAACGCCCTGTCGGTGCCCACCGCGGCCCTCCAGGGCACCGGCTCCACCCGCACCGCGACCGTGGTGCACGAGGACGGCAGCACCGAACGCGTGCAGGTGGGCGTCGGCATCGAGGGCGACACCACCGCGCAGGTCACCGACGGCCTCACCGAGGGCGAGAAGGTCGAACTGACCGCCACCACCGCGGGCACCGGCAACGGCTTCCCGTCCGGCCAGTTCCCCGGCACGGGCGGCGCCGGCGGCCTGGGCGGCGGTGCGGCGGGCGGCTTCGGCGGTGGCGGCAATGGCGGCGGCCGCAGCGGCGGCAACAGCGGCAACGGCGGCGGGGGTTCGCGCGGATGAGCACCGGCAAGCCCCCGGTGATCCAGATCCGCCGGGTCACCAAGTCCTACGGCCACGGCGACGCCGTCGTGCACGCCCTGCGCGGCCCCGACGGCCCGGACGGCACTCCGCACGGCGTCGACCTGGACGTCGCCGAGGGCGACTACGTGGCCGTGATGGGCTCCTCCGGCTCCGGCAAGTCCACCCTGATGAACATCCTCGGCTGCCTGGACGTGCCCACCGCCGGCCGCTACCTGCTGGACGGCACCGACGTCGGCCACCTCGACGAGGGCCAGCTCGCCCTGGTGCGCAACCGCAAGATCGGCTTCGTGTTCCAGTCGTTCAACCTGGTCCCGCGCACCACCGCGCTCGCCCAGGTCGAACTGCCGCTCGCCTACGCGGGCGTCCGGGCCGCCGAACGCCGCCGCCGGGCGATGGCCGCGCTCACCCTGGTCGGCCTCGCCGACCGGGCCGGCCACAAGCCCAACCAGCTCTCCGGCGGCCAGCAGCAGCGCGTCGCGGTGGCCCGCGCCCTGGTCACCGCCCCCGCGATGCTGCTCGCCGACGAGCCCACCGGCAACCTCGACAGCCGCTCCACCGAGGAGGTGCTGGGCCTCATCGACGGCCTCAACGCGCGCGGCCGCACCGTCGTGATGATCACCCACGAGGACGAGGTGGCCCGGCACGCCAAGCGGGTCGTCCGGCTGGTCGACGGTGCGATCGTCTCCGACGTCCGGCAGACGCCGGTCGACGCACCGCCCCCCGCCCTGGCCGCGGAGGTGGTCGCGTGATCGCCTGGCAGATGATCCGCTTCGCGGTCGGCGGCCTGGCCGCCAACAAGGTCCGCTCCGCCCTCACCATGCTCGGCGTGCTGATCGGCGTCGCCTCGGTGATCCTGCTGCTCGCCGTCGGCAACGGCTCCTCGGTGGCGGTGAAGGAGTCCATCACCTCGCTCGGCACCAACTCGCTGACCGTCTCCTCCGCGGCCTCCCGCGGCTCCGCCACCGCCGCCAAGAAGCTCACCGTGGAGGACGCCGAGGCACTGGCCTCGGCCACCGACGCCCCGGCCGTCAAGTCCGTCGCCCCGGTGGTCACCACCAGCGGCACCGCGCTGTACGGCAACATCTCGTACCAGCCCGGCCAGATCGTCGGCACCTACCCGGCGTACTTCGAGACGGCCAACCAGAAGATCGCCGAGGGCGACTACTTCTCCGCCGACGACGTGCTCAACTCCCGCAAGGTCGCCGTGCTCGGCTCGACCACCGCCAAGGAGCTGTTCGCCGCCGAGGACCCGATCGGCAAGAGGATCACCATCGGCGGCACCCCGTTCACCGTCACCGGCGTGCTCACCGCCAAGGGCTCCACCGGCTTCAACGACCCCGACGACGTGGTGATCGCCCCGCTGCCGACCGTGCAGAACGCGTTCACCGGCTTCGGCTCGGTCAACCAGATCCTGGTGCAGGCGTCCTCCGCCGACACCACCACCGAGGCGCAGTCCGACATCACCCGGATCCTGATGGGCACCCACGCCCTCAAGGACCCCACCAAGGTCGACTTCCGGATCAGCAACCAGACCTCGCTGCTCAGCGCCCGCGAGTCCACCACCAAGACCTTCACGGTGCTGCTCGGCGCGGTCGCCGCGATCTCGCTGCTGGTCGGCGGCATCGGCATCACCAACATCATGCTGGTCACCGTCACCGAGCGGACCAGGGAGATCGGCATCCGCAAGGCGCTCGGCGCGCCCCGCGCCGTCATCCTCGGCCAGTTCCTCGCCGAGTCCACCCTGCTGTCCGTGATCGGCGCCGGCCTCGGCGTGCTCGCCGGAATCGTCGGCTCGCACTTCTCGGTGGTCGGCATCAAACCCGTGGTCATCCCCGAGTCGGTGCTCGGCGCGTTCGCCATCGCCGTCGCCATCGGCCTGTTCTTCGGCAGCTACCCCGCCAACCGGGCCGCCTCGCTGCGCCCCATCGACGCCCTCCGGCACGAGTAGAAGGAGCCCTTTCATGTCGGACGAGCAGGAGCTGCTGGCCACCGCGCCGGACGCCCGCGACATCACCGCCGAGCTGGCCGCGCCGCCCCGCCGCAAGCTCCCCTGGCCCACCCTGGCGCTGGCCGGCGGCCTGATCGCCGTGCTGTCCTTCGCGGGCGGCGTCTGGTACCAGAAGGACAACGGGCCCGCCAACGGCGGCACCCGCGCCTCCGGCGGCCAGCAGTACCCAGGCGGGCAGAACGGCCAGCAGAGCGGCCGCCGCGGCACCGGCCAGGGCGGCTACGGCGGCGGCCAGAACGGCCAGCAGGGCGGCGGCCAGTTCCCCGGCGGCGGCTTCACCCGTGGCACCGTCAAGTCGGTGGACGGCGACACCGTCTACCTGACCGACGCCAACGGGAACACCGTCAAGGTCACCACCGGCGACTCCACCAAGGTCACCACCACCAAGGAGGGCAAGGTCGGCGACCTCCAGCCCGGCCAGAGCGTCACGGTGCTGGGCAGCAAGGGCGCCGACGGCTCCTACAGCGCCACCCAGCTCACCGAGGGCGGCGCGGGCGGCTTCGGCGGCCGCGGCGGCGGCCAGGGCGGCGGCGTCGGCACCGGTGCGGGCCCGACCGGCTGATCGAGCCGATCTTCATTCATTTGGCGTAGCCTGCCCGGACTAGGGTTCTGTCTGACGATGTTCCGTCGGGTGCGCCCGACGGACCTCGTCCGACCGTCCCGGAGACCTCCCGGGCCGGCCCTTTCGTCCTCGCCCAGGAGGCGGAGCAGATCGTGTCAGGCGTAGTGCAGTCGAGCCCGTCGGCGGCGACCCCGGCAGGCGGTGAACCTTTCCTGCTGGTGGTCGACGACGAGCCCAACATTCGCGAACTGCTGTCCGCCAGCCTGCGGTTCTCCGGCTTCCGGGTGGCGTCCGCCGCCACCGGTCAGGAGGCGCTGGACGCCGTCGCCGCCGAGCGCCCCGACCTGGTGGTGCTCGACGTGATGCTGCCCGACCTGGACGGCTTCACCGTCGTCCAGCGGCTGCGCGACCAGACCCAGTGGCCGGGCAGCCCCGAGCACGTCCCGGTGCTGTTCCTGACCGCCAAGGACGGCACCGGCGACAAGGTCCAGGGCCTGGCCGTCGGCGCCGACGACTACGTCACCAAGCCGTTCAGCCTGGAGGAGCTGATCGCCCGGATCCGGGCGATCCTGCGCCGGGCCGGCGGCCCCGCCGACGACGGCCGCCTGGTGGTGGCCGACCTCACCCTCGACCCGACCGCCCACGAGGTCACCCGCGGCGGCGTCCCGGTCTCGCTCTCCCCCACCGAGTTCAAGCTGCTGCACTACCTGATGGCCAACGTCGGCCGGGTGGTCTCCAAGGCACAGATCCTCGACCACGTGTGGGCGTACGACTTCGGCGGCGACCTGTCCATCGTCGAGTCGTACATCTCCTACCTGCGCCGCAAGCTCGACTCCGGCCCGGCGCACGGCCCCAAGCTGATCCACACCGTGCGCGGCATCGGCTACGCACTGCGCCGCCCGCCGAACAGCTGAGATGGCGCGCTTCTCGCTGCGGGTCCGACTGCTGGTGCTGGCGCTGCTGCTGGTCACCACCGGACTGGTGGTCAGCGACACACTGGTCCTCGGCGTCGTCCGCGGCCAACTGGTCGAGCGGGCCGACCAGCAGCTGGAGCGCTACGCCGAACCGCTGTCGCGGCGCGCGCCGACCCGCCAGCAGCCCCCGGTGTCGGTGTTCAGCCCGCAGACGCTGAGCCGCCGCACCGGCCAGGCGCTGCCCAGCGAGTACGTGGTGCGCTACCTGGCCGCGGACGGCTCCGTGCTGTCGGTGCTGCGCCAGCCGCTGACCGACTCCGAACCCGCCCCGCAGCTGCCCGTGCTGACCGCCGCCGCGCTGGCCAGGTGGGAGACCGAGCCGTTCACCGCGAAGGTGCCGCGCGGCAGCGAGTGGCGCTCCCTGGTGCTGCCGCTGCAGCGCACCGTCGCCACCGACTTCGGCTCGCCGCGGTACGTGCAGGTCGCGGTGCCGCTGGACGACGTGCAGGCCACCATCAAGCATCTGCGCACCACCTTCTTCACCATCGGCGGCGCGCTGCTGGTGGGCCTGGCCGGCCTCGGGGCCCTCGCGGTGCGGGCCGGGCTGCGGCCGCTGCGCCAACTGGAGGCCGGCGCACAGCGGATAGCCGACGGCGACCTGTCGCACCGGATGCCGGAACTGCCCGCCCGCACCGAGGTGGGCCGGCTGTCCGCGGCGCTGAACCGGATGCTCACCGACATCGAGACGGCCTTCGCCGACCGGGCCGCCTCCGAACGCCGGATGCGCCGCTTCGTCGCCGACGCCTCGCACGAGCTGCGCACCCCGCTGGCGGGCATCCGCGGCTTCGCCGAACTGCACCGGATGGGCGCGCTGGACGACGTCGACCGGGCGATGGACCGGATCGAGTCCGAGGCGGTCCGGATGGGCGGCCTGGTCGAGGACCTGCTGATGCTGGCCCGGCTGGACGAGGAACGCCCGCTGGACCTCGCCCCGATGGACCTGCGGACGCTGGCCGCCGACGCCCTGCACGACCTGACCGCGCTGGACCCCGGCCGCCCGGTGTCGCTGACCGGCCCGCACGGCGAGGGCGCCCCGCAGCCCGCGCCGGTGCTCGGCGACGAGGCCCGGCTGCGCCAGGTGGTGACCAACCTGGTGGGCAACGCGGTCAAGCACACCCCGCAGGGCACCGCGGTGCGGATCGGGGTGGGCCGGGTGGACGGTAGCTGCCTGCTGGAGGTGGCCGACCTGGGCCCCGGCATGACGGAGGAGCAGGCGGCACTGGTGTTCGAACGCTTCTACCGGGTGGACGCCTCCCGGACCCGCCGGGCCGGCGAGGGCGGGGGAGCGGGCCTGGGCCTGGCGATCGCCTCGGCGCTGGTGTCCGCGCACGGTGGCGAGCTGAGCCTGCGCACCGCGCCGGGCGACGGTGCGGCCTTCAGAATGAGCCTGCCGCACCAGCACTGACCTGGGCTGATGCCCAGTCAGTGAGGTCACTGTCAAGCGCCGTTCGGTACAGCGACGGTTCCCCGGCGGCGGCTTGTGAGCGATCGAGCGGGCATCGGATCATCTGACTGTCGCAGTCACCCCCCCCGTGCGAATGCACTGATAAGCATCATGGATACTGCTCTTGTGAACGTGTTCACGTTCACAAGCGGACAAGCTTGGGCAGGTTCGGCACGACCCCGTGCTAAATATGCTTTTTGTCTGTTATGCACATCCTGTGAGAGAGGGCGCAGTGGACCTAGCAGTCGCTCACGAGACCATCTCGCGATGGCAGTTCGGCATCACCACCGTCTACCACTTCCTCTTCGTCCCGCTGACGATCAGCCTGGCCTCGATCGTCGCCGGCCTGCAGACGGCCTGGGTGCGCACGGGCAAGGAGAAGTACTTCCACGCCACCAAGTTCTGGGGCAAGCTCTTCCTGATCAACATCGCCATGGGCGTGGTCACCGGCATCGTCCAGGAGTTCCAGTTCGGCATGAACTGGTCCGACTACTCCCGCTTCGTCGGCGACGTGTTCGGCGCCCCGCTGGCGATGGAGGCGCTGATCGCCTTCTTCTTCGAGTCCACCTTCATCGGCCTGTGGATCTTCGGCTGGGACAGGCTGCCGAAGAAGATCCACCTCGCCTGCATCTGGATGGTCGCGATCGGCACGGCGCTGTCCGCGTACTTCATCCTGGCCGCCAACTCCTGGATGCAGCACCCGGTCGGCTACCGGATCGACCCCGTCACCGGCAAGGCCCAACTCACCGACATCGTCCGGGTACTGACCCAGAACACCACCCTGGTGCAGGTCTTCCACACCCTCACCGCCGCCTTCCTCACCGGCGCGGCCTTCGTGGTCGGCATCGCCAGCTTCCACCTGTGGCGCGCCAAGCAGGGCAAGCAGCCCGACAAGCGCAAGACCGCCGCGATGCGCACCTCGCTCCGGGTCGGCCTGGCCATCGCCGTGGTCGCCGGCCTCGGCACCGCGATCAGCGGCGACACCCTCGGCAAGGTGATGTTCGAGCAGCAGCCGATGAAGATGGCCGCCGCCGAAGCCCTCTGGGAGACCCAGGCCCCCGCCCCGTTCTCGGTGTTCGCCGTCGGCGACGTCTCCAAGGGCCACAACTCGGTCGCCCTGGAGATCCCCGGAATACTGTCCTTCCTCGCGCACAACGACTTCTCGTCCGAAGTCCCCGGCATCAACGACATCGCCGCCGCCGAGGTCGCCCAGCACGGCGGGCAGCCCACCGACTACATCCCCAACATCTTCGTCACCTACTGGGGATTCCGGCTGATGATCGGCTTCGGCATGACGTCCTTCGTCGCCGCGCTGATCGGCCTGTGGACCACCCGCCGCAGGTTCTGGCTGGCCCCCGAACACCGCACCGGCGAGGACGAGCCGCCGAAGCTGATGCTCACCAAGAACCGTGAGATGAACGTCTTCTTCACCCGGTGGAGCTGGCGGATCGGCATCTTCACCATGGGCTTCCCGCTGCTCGCCAACAGCTTCGGCTGGATCTTCACCGAGATGGGCCGCCAGCCCTGGGTGGTGTTCGGCCTGATGCGCACCCGGGACGCGGTCTCCCCCAACGTCACCATCGGCACCCAGGTGTTCGGCCTGGTCACCCTGACCGCCCTGTACGCGATCCTCGCCGTGATCGAGGTCGGGCTGCTCACCAAGTACGCCGCCGCCGGCCCGAACACCGACGAGAAGCCGCCCGCCAAGGACCCGACCCTGCGCGGCCCCTCGGACGACGAGGACGCCGACCAGCCGCTCGCCTTCGCGTACTGAGGACGGATCACATGCACCTGCACGACCTCTGGTTCATCCTGATCGCCGTCCTGTGGATCGGATACTTCTTCCTCGAAGGCTTCGACTTCGGCATCGGCATCCTCACCCGGCTGCTGGCCCGCAACACCGCCGAACGCCGCGTCCTGATCAACACCATCGGCCCGGTCTGGGACGGCAACGAGGTGTGGCTGCTCACCGCCGGCGGCGCCACCTTCGCGGCCTTCCCCGACTGGTACGCCACCCTGTTCAGCGGCTTCTTCATCCCGCTGCTGGCCATCCTGGTCTGCCTGATCGTCCGCGGCGTCTCCTTCGAGTACCGGCACCAGCGCGAGAGCCGGCGCTGGCAGCGCAACTGGGAACTCGCCATCTTCTGGACCTCCCTGCTGCCGTCCTTCCTGTGGGGCGTCGCCTTCGCCAACATCGTGCGCGGCGTCGCCATCGACCAGGACAAGAACTACGTCGGCACCCTCTGGGACCTGCTCAACCCGTACGCGCTGCTCGGCGGACTCACCACCCTGGTGCTGTTCACCTTCCACGGCGCGGTGTTCGCCGCGCTGAAGACCAGCGGCGACATCCGGCACCGGGCCCGCGTCCAGGCCACCGTGCTCGGACTGGTCCTGGCGCTGCTCGCGGCGGCCTTCCTGATCTGGACCCAGATCGACTCCGGCAACCACTGGAGCCTGGCCGCACTGATCGTCGCGGTGCTCGCCCTGGTCGCGGCGCTCGGCGCCAACCAGGCCGGCCGCGAGGGCTGGGCGTTCGGCTTCAGCGGCCTGACCATCGTCGCCGCCGTCGGCATGCTGTTCCTGTCGCTGTTCCCCGACGTGATGCCGTCCACCCTGAACCCGGACTGGTCGCTGACCGTCACCAACTCCTCGTCCTCGGGCTACACGCTCAAGGTGATGACCGTCGTCGCGCTGGTCTTCACCCCACTCGTGCTGCTCTACCAGGGCTGGACGTACTGGGTCTTCCGCCGCCGGATCGGCGTCCAGAACATTCCCGCCGCCCACCACTGAGCCAGGAGCGACCTCTGATGGACAGCCGGCAGCGGATGCGCCCGATCGACCCGCGGCTGCTGGCCTACGCCCGCACCACCCGCGCCTTCCTCGCCGGATCCGTGATCCTCGGCGGGGTGGGCGCGGCCCTGCTGGTCGCGCAGGCCGCACTGATCGCCGACCTGGTGGTCCGCGCGTTCCAGCGCGGCCAGTCCCCACTGTGGGGGCCGCTGCTCGGCCTCGCCGCCGTCACCCTCGGCCGGGCGCTGGTCGCCTGGCTGACCGAACTCACCGCGCACCGCTCGGTCGCCACCGTCAAGTCCACGCTGCGCCGCCGACTGCTCGACCACGCCACCGCGCTCGGCCCCGGCTACCTCACCGGCCGCCGCACCGGCGACCTGGCCACCCTCGCCACCCGCGGCGTCGACGCCCTCGACGACTACTTCGCCCGCTACCTGCCGCAACTGGCCCTCGCCGTCGTCGTCCCGCTCGTCGTGCTCGCCCGGATCCTCGGCGCCGACTGGGAGTCCGCCGCGATCATCTGCGTGACGCTGCCGCTGATCCCGCTGTTCATGATCCTCATCGGCTACGCCACCCAGGCCCGCACCGACCGCCAGTTCGCCGGCCTGTCCCGGCTCTCCCACCACTTCCTCGACGTGGTCGCCGGACTGCCCACCCTCAAGGTCTTCGGCCGCGCCAAGGCCCAGGCCGCCGCCATCGGCCGGATCACCGAGGACTACCGCCGCGCCACCATGCGCACCCTGCGGCTCGCCTTCGTCTCGTCCTTCGCACTGGAACTGCTCTCCACCCTCTCCGTCGCCCTGGTCGCCGTCTCCATCGGCTTCCGGCTGGTGGGCGGCTCCCTCGACCTGGAGACCGGCCTGCTGGTGCTGGTCCTCGCCCCCGAGGTCTACCTGCCGCTGCGCCAGGTCGGCACGCTCTACCACTCCAGCGCCGAGGGCCTGGCCGCCGCCGGGAAGATCTTCGAGGTGCTGGAGACCCCGCTGCCCGAGGGCGGCCGCCGCCCCGCCCCGCCGGTGGCCGGCGCCGACATCCGGATCGAGGGCCTGACGGTCCGCCACGAAGGCCGCGCCGAGGACGCCCTGCACGACGTCTCGCTGGTCGTCCCCGCCGGGCGCACCACCGTGGTCACCGGGCCCAGCGGCGCCGGCAAGACCACCCTGGTGAACGTCCTGCTCGGCTTCGTCCGACCGGACGCCGGACGCGTGCTGATCGGCGACCAGCCGCTCGCCGACACCGACCTCGCCAGCTGGCACGCCCGGATCGCCTGGGTCCCGCAGCACCCCCACCTGTTCGCCGGCACCGTCGCCGAGAACGTCCGCCTCGCCCGGCCCGACGCCACCGACACCGAACTCGCCGCCGCGCTCGCCGCCGCCCAGGTCGACTTCGCCGACCCCGGCACCCGGCTCGCCGAGAACGGCCACGGCCTGTCCGCCGGCCAGCGCCAGCGCCTCGCCCTCGCCCGCGCGCTGCTCGCCGACCGGCCGCTGCTGGTCCTGGACGAACCCACCGCGCACCTCGACCCCGTCACCGAGGCCGCGCTGCTGGAGACCCTCGGCCGACTCGACCGGACGGTGCTGCTGATCACCCACCGGCCCGCGCTGATCGGCCTCGCCGACCACCACGTGCGGCTGCCCGGCGCGGCGGCCGGCCCCGCGCCTGCGGCGCTCCCCGCTCCGGGGCCCGCCGGGACCGGGCCGGCGCCGCGAGCCGCGGACACCGCGACGGCCGGGCCGGCGCCCGCCGCCACGAAGCCCCGGCTGTGGCCCGCCGTGCTGCTCGGCTCGCTCGCCCTCGGCTGCGCCGTCGCACTGATGGGCACCTCCGGCTGGCTGATCTCCCGGGCCTCGCAGATGCCGCCCGTGCTGTACCTGATGGTGGCCGTCACCTCGGTCCGGGCGTTCGGCATCGGCCGCAGCGTGTTCCGCTACGCCGAGCGGCTGGTCTCGCACGACGCCGTGCTGAAGGCCCTCGGCGGGATCCGCACCGCCGTCTACCGCCGCCTCGAACAGCTCGCCCCCGCCGGACTCCCCCAGTTCCGGCGCGGCGACCTGCTGTCCCGGCTGGTCGCCGACGTGGACGCCGTGCAGGACTTCCACCTGCGCTGGCGGCTGCCCGCCGCGACCGCCGCCGTGGTGTCGCTGGCCGCCTCCGCCGCGCTCGCCGCGTTCCTGCCGCTCGCCGGACTGGTGCTCGCCCTCGGCCTGCTGCTCGCCGGGGCCGCCGTCCCCGCGCTGGAGCGCCTGATCTCCGGCCGCACCGAACGCCGGCACGCCCCCGCCAAGGGCGAACTGGCCACCGCCGTCCTCGACACCCTGACCGGTACCGCCGAACTGACCGTCGCCGGGGCCCTCCCGGACCGGCTGCGCGCCACCCGCGGCGCCGACGCCGCGCTGACCCGGCTGGCCGGGCGCTCCGCCGCGTCCGGCGCGCTCTCCGCGGGCCTGGTCGCGCTGGTCTCCGGCCTCACCGTGGTGGCCGCCGCGGCCGTCGGCGTGCGCGGCGTCGCGTCCGGCGCGCTGCCGGGCGTCTGCCTGGCCGTCGTGGTGCTGACGCCGCTCGCCGCGTTCGAGGCGGTCGTCGGGATGCCCACCGCGGTGCGCTTCCGGGAACGCGCCCGGGCCTCCCGGGAACGCCTCGACGAGGTGCTCGACACCCCGCTGCCGGTGGCCGAACCCGCCTCGCCCGCGCCGCTGCCCGACACTCAACTCCCGGTCGTGGTCAGTAACTTGACGGCCCGCTGGCCGGGGTCGGCGCGCGACGCGCTGTGCGGCGTCGACCTGGAACTGCGGCCCGGCCGGCGGGTCGCGGTGGTCGGCCCGTCCGGCTCCGGCAAGACCACGCTCGCGCACGTGCTGCTGCGCTTCCTCGAACCGGCCGGAGGCTCCGTGCGGCTCGCCGGCACCCTGGACACCCGCGAGCTCGCGGGCGAGGACGTCCGCCGGGTGATCGGCCTGTGCGCGCAGGACGCGCACGTCTTCGACAGCTCGGTGCGGGAGAACCTCCGCCTGGCCCGCCCCGACGCCGACGAGACGCAGCTGCGCGCCGCGCTCGCCCGGGCCCGCCTGCTCGACTGGGTGGACGGCCTCCCCGACGGCCTGGACACCATGGTCGGCGAACACGGCGCCCGGCTCTCCGGCGGCCAGCGCCAGCGCCTCGCGCTGGCCCGCGCACTGCTCGCCGACTTCCCCGTCCTGGTGCTGGACGAGCCCGCCGAACACCTCGACGTGGTCACCGCCGACGCGCTCACCGCCGACCTGCTGGCCGCCACCGAGGGCCGCACCACCCTGCTGATCACCCACCGGCTGGCCGGCCTCGACGACAGCAGCGTCGACGAGGTGCTGGTGCTGGACGACGGCCGGGTGGTCGAACGCGGCCCCTGGTCGGAACTGGCGGACCGGCCCGACGGCCGGCTGGCCGCGATGCTGGCCCGCGAACGGACCGGCGAGCAGCACCGGGTGGCCGCCTGAGCGGAGGATTTCTCGTCCGACAGGCTCGTCCGACAGGTCCGACGTTGCGCTGACCCGAATACCGGACGAACAGGGACGAACGGGCACACTGGTGGCATGGATCAGCCGGCCGCCGAGAACGGTCCACCGCGCATTCCCGAGATCTCCTCGCTCGGGCTCGACACCCTGGTCACCGAGGTCTCCGAACGGCTGCAGTCCGCCGCCGCGGTGGCCGACCGGATGCAGCGCCTGCTGGAGGCCGTGGTCTCGGTCGGCGCCAACCTCGACCCGCACACCACCCTGCAGCGGATCGCCTCCGGCGCCGCCGAACTGGTCGACGCCCGGTACGCCGCGCTCGGCGTGGTCAACCCGCACGGCAGCGGCCTGTCCGACTTCATCCACATCGGCGTCGACGATGCCACCGCCCGCCGGATCGGCCGGCTGCCCACCGGACGCGGCATCCTCGGCGCGCTCATCGACGACCCGCGGCCGCTGCGGCTGACCGACCTCTCCACCGACCCGCGCTCGGTCGGCTTCCCGCCCGCGCACCCGCCGATGGTGTCCTTCCTGGGCGTGCCGATCCGGGTCCGCGGCGAAGTGTTCGGCAACCTCTACCTGACCGAGAAGCAGGGCGGCGGCGCGTTCACCCCCGAGGACGAGCAGGTGGTGCTGGCGCTGGCCGCCGCCGCGGGCGTCGCGATCGAGAATTCCCGACTGTACGAGGAGGGCCGGCGCCGCGAACGCTGGATCACCGCCGCGGCCGCCGTCACCACCTCGCTGCTCTCCACCGACGAGGCGCGGATCGCGCTGACCGTCGCCGCCGAACAGGTCCGCGAACTCGCCGAGGGCGCGCTCGGCATGGTCCTGCTGCCGGCCGGCGAGGACCGGATGCGGGTCGCGTACGCCTCCGGGGAACGCGCCGACTACCTCACCGGCGAACTGCTCCCCGAACACGGTCTCGCCCCTCGACTACTGGCCGGTGAACCCGTCCACCAGGACGACCCGACGGCCGCGACCGGCGCGGCCACGGACAGTCAGTTCGACCGGCTGGCACGGGAGTTCGGGCCCTGCCTGGCCGTGCCGATGGTCTCCGCGGGTCGGGTGCTGGGCGCGCTCTGCGTCTGGCGCGAAGCCGGCACCGCGCCCTTCACCGGCACCGAACAGCAACTCGCCCAGACCTTCGCCTCGCAGGCCGCGCTGGCCCTGCGACTCGCCGAGTACCAGCTCAACCAGCAGCGCCTGGCGGTCTTCCAGGACCGCGACCGGATCGCCCGCGACCTGCACGACCTGGTCATCCAACGCCTCTTCGCCACCGGCATGATGCTGGAGTCCGCCGCCCGCCGGGCCGTCGTCCCCGAGGTGCAGGAGCGCGTCGGACAGGCCGTCGACGAACTCGACGCCACCATCCAGGAAGTCCGCACCACCATCTACGCCCTCCAGCACGGCGACACCGACGACGAACCCGACACCCTGCGCACCCGCGTCCTTCGCGAGGGCAGCCAGGCCGCGGCGGCCCTCGGCTTCCGGCCCTCGATCACCTTCACCGGCCCGGTGGAGAGCCTGGTCGGCGAACAGGCCTCCCGCCAACTCCTCGCCGCGCTGCGGGAGATGCTCTCCAACACCGCCCGCCACGCCCGCGCCTCGCGGGTCTCCGTCGAGGTCGACGCCACCGTCCACCTCGGCCCCGACGGGCGCCCCGTCGCCCCCGGCCCCAGCTGCCCCGGCCTTCCCGGCGTCCTGCTCACCGTCACCGACGACGGCATCGGCATCCCCGCCAACGGCCGACGCTCCGGCCTCCGCAACCTCACCCGGCGCGCCGAAGCCCTCGGCGGCGACGCCTGGCACGAACCCGGCCCCCACGCCAAGGGTGCCAGGGTCCGCTGGACGGCCCGGCTGTGACGAGCCGTCAGAGCAGGGTTTCGATGACGGCCGCGACGCCGTCGTGTGCGTTGCTGACGGTGTGGCGGGTGACGGAGGCGAGGACGAGGGGGTGGGCGTTGGCGACGGCGTAGGACTGGCCGGCCCAGGCGAGCATGTCGAGGTCGTTGGGCATGTCGCCGAAGGCGACGACCTCGGTGGCGTCGATGCCGTGCTGGGCGCACCAGCGGGCGAGGCTGCTGGCCTTGGTGACGCCCGGGGCGCTGATCTCGATCAGCGGGATGGGGCTGGAGCGGGTGACTTCGGCGAGGGGGCCGACGGCGGCGCGGGCGCGGTCGAGGAACTCGTCGGGGGAGAGGTCGGGGTGCTTGCCGAGCAGCTTGAACAGGCCGTTCACGCGGCCGGAGGCGAGGAGTTCGGCGGCCGGGCCGACCGGGTGGTCGTTGTCGGACTCGCCCATGAAGACGGTGTACCCGGGCTCCCGCGCGAAGCCCTCCGGGAACTCGAACGCGAAGGCGGTGTCGGGGAGTTCGGCGCGCAGCCGGTCCACGACGGCGAGCGTGTCGGCGAGGTCCAGCGGGCTGGTCTCCAGCAGTTCGCCGCGCCGGACGTCGACCACCGCGCCGCCGTTGGAACAGATCGCCACGCCGTGGCCGCCGATGTGCGGACCCAGGTGGCGCATCCAGCGCGGCGGGCGGCCGGTGACGAAGACCACCTGCACCCCGGCTGCCTCGGCGGCGGCCAGCGCGGCCGCCGTCCGGGTGGAGACCGTCCCGCCGGGGCACAGCAGGGTGCCGTCGAGGTCGGTGGCGATCAGGCGGGGGCGCGGGGAGGCGGTCATCCGTCCATCTTCGCGCACTCGTGCGAGAACCCGCCCCGACCCGGGTCGGGGCGGGCCCGGGGCGGTCAGGCGGCGACGTTCAGGGTGATCGCCGCGGTGTGCAGGGTGCCGCCGGTCCGGAACTGGAGGAACAGCCGCCAGTCGCCGGGCTTCGGCAGTTCGGCGTGGAACGCCAGGGTCGGGCCGCCGCCGGCCCCGGTGGCGGCCGCGCCCTCCGGGTGGAGGTGGGCGAACGCCTGGTCGCCGGCGTGGAAGGCGGTGAGGTGCGCGTACGTCTCCAGGTAGGGCTCCAGGTCGGTGACGGGCCTGCCGTCCTTGGCGACGGTGACGGTCAGCTCCCCGGCGGCGCCGGCCTTCGGCGCACCGGCCACCGTCACGGTGTACCCGTCGACGGTGGCGCCGGTCGCGGCCGCCGGCAGCGGCACCGGCTCGGCCTGCCCGGCCACCGTGGCGGTGCGGCTGAGCACCAGGCCGGTGCCCTTGCCGCTGCCCGCGCCGGGGATGAACGAGGCGTACATCCGCCACTCGCCGGGCGGCAGGGCGGCCAGCGGGGCCGTCCAGGTGCCGTCGGCGGAGCGCGTCGGGTGCAGGTGCTGGAAGCCGGACAGGTCGGAGCGGATCGCGTAGAAGTGCATCTCCTTGGTCTGCTCGGGCTGGTACTCGGTGAGCACCTTGCCGTCCGGGCCGGTCACGGTGAACCGGTACTCGGTGCCGGCGAGGCTGCCCTCCAGGCGGTAGCCGCCCTGTTCGGCGGCGAGCCCGTTCGCGCCGTGGTCCATGCCGGGCATGCCCGCCATGCCGTCCGGGCCGTGGCTCATGCCGGGCATGTCGTGGTCGGCGGTGGTGGCGGAGGGCGCGGCGCCGTGGTCCATGCCGGGCATCGGGTCGCTGCCGCAGGCGGCCAGCGTGAGGGCGAGCGCGGCGGCGGCCGCGGCGGTGAGCAGGGCGCGGCGGGTGGTCGTGGTGGTGCGGGTCATCGGAGTTCGCTCCAAGGTGCGCGGTTCGCGGGCAGGACGCGGCGCCCGGCGGCCCTCGACGGGGCGGCCGGGTGGCGTTCTCACCTGCGGGCGACGCAGATCCGGAGCAGCAGGTCCCGCCCGCCGTCCGGCGGCGCCCGGCCGCCCCCGGCAGCGGTCGCGTGGAGCGGGTCGGCCGCAACGGGCTGCGGGTGGCTCCACGGCACGGCGGCGGGCGGGGCGGTGTGCGGCAGCCGGTCGCGGGCCGGGGTGGCGAGGCAGTCGACGGCCGCACCCTCGTGCGCGCCCGGCGCACGAACGGCGGCCCGGGCGCTCCCCTCGTCGGCGTGCGCCGCCGTGTGGTGGGCGGCGGCCGGGGACTCCGTCGTCCGGTGACAGCCGGCGGCGCTCGCCGGGCTCCCGTGCATCAGGAACAGCCCGAGCAGCAGGGCGCACAGCACCGCCCACCGGGCGACCGTCCGCCCGGCGGGATCGCTTGCCCGCCCCGTCCGTTCCATCCGGGCAACCATACCCCCACCCCGTATCTGCACAGGTCAGCGCCCACGGGGTCCCGCCGGTGGCGGACGATGCCTCAACTCCGTTGCACGGCACGCTGGGTCGGGTGCGATCGGCTGTTGCTGTTCGGTGGCGAATCATCGATCTGGACCGAACATCCGGACGACAGAATTTTCTCAACGGCGCTCGCCGGGCCAAGCGCAACGAACGCGAGCACACGCCGCGACCACCACTCACCGTCATCAGTTCCGGGGGGAACCACCGATGTCCATCCGCCGCCGCCGCAACCGCCTCGCTGTTCTTGCCGCCACCGTCGTGCTCGGCGCCACCGTCCCCGTCCTCGGCGGGGCGACCAACGCCTGGGCCGACTGTGGCGACACGGCGCCGGCCGCCGCGGCGGCCGCGCCCGCATCCGCGCCTGCCTTGTCCGCGCCGGCGTCCGCGCCCGCTTCGTCCGCCCCGGCGTCCGCGCCCGCCTCCTCCCCGGCCGCTTCCGCTCCGGCGGCGACCCCGAAGCCGGAGCTTGCGATGTGGATCGAGGGCGACAAGGTCACCGCAGGCGGTGCCCCGCTGGTGTTCGGCGTCCAGATCCGCAACACCGGCACGGGCACCCTCAAGGGCGCGGTGCCGTTCCCCACTTTCTACAACGAGGCCGGCGCCGGCCTGCCCGGCGTCCTGCAGCCGGAGGACCTGGTGCTGGAGGTCTTGCACCAGGGCGAGTGGAAGACCATCGCGCTGAAGCCCGGCTGCGACCCGGTGCTGCGCGGCGACTACTCCTTCCTCGCCACCGACGTGGAGCCGGGCGGCGCGACCCGGGTGCAGTTCCGACTCTCCGTCACCTCGCACTCCAATGCGGCGCAGAAGCAGGTCGACATCCGGGTCGGCCTCCAGAACATGACCGCCGACCTTCCCTTCATCCCGCACTTCACCGCGCCGATCGTCCACCCGGGCGCCCCGAGCTCCCCGGCGCCCACCGCCGGCACCGGGACCCCGAGCACCCCGCCCGCCACCCCGTCGACGTCGGCCGGCCCGTCGGCGTCGGCCGGCCCGGTGCAGAGCTCGGGTCCGGCCGTCGTCCCGGCCGGGTACATCGAGTCGACCCCGGGCTCCACGCCGGTCGGCACCGAGAACCTGGCGTCCACCGGTGGCGGCTCCGACGCGACCCCGCTGCTGATCGGCGGCACCGCCCTTGTGCTGCTCGGCGCCGGCGCGGTCACGCTGTCCGCCCGCCGCCGGTCGGCCCACCGAGGCTGATCGAAATCGAGTCAACTCCCGCCGCCCCGAGCACCGTTACGGTGCTCGGGGTGGAGTGCTGCGGGGCGTTCCGGTTCGCGTGTTCGAACCGGGCCACCTAGAGTTCCGCCGACAAGCAGGCGTACGGATCGGGGAGAACGTGGCTGGCAGGCGGGCAGCGGGGAACGCGGGCGCGACCAGAGAGCCGGTGGTCGGGGGAGCGGAAGCGGCGTACTGGCGGACGATGGCGGAGGCCGACGCGCGGGAGGAACGCCGTAAGCGGACCGTCCGCATCACCGCCGTGGCCACCGGTCTGGTGACGGCCGGCGCGATGGTCGCCGTCGCGGTGATGGTGCAGGACAAGGGCGACGGTCCGGCCATGCCCAAGGCCGCGCAGGTCGGCGCCGCACCGTCCGCCAAGCAGTCCGCGAACGCCAACGCCGCCCAGGGGGGCCAGGGCGGCAAGGGCGACGCGGCCGCGGACGCCGCCCCGGTGCCCGGGCTGAAGCTCGGCACCGCCGCGAAGGTGGGCGCCGCCGACGGCCGCGACGGCAAGGCGCTGCAACTGGTCGGCAGCGGCGACGGCTACGCCGAGGCCGCCGACGCGTCCGTCGACACCACGAAGGACTTCACCGTCTCCGCGGTGGTCCGCAACGACGCCGCGAGCGCGTCCAAGGCGGCGCTGTCGCAGAACAGCGAACAGTTCTTCTCCTTCTACCTGGGCCGCGAGGACGCCGGGACCAACAAGAACCGCTGGGTCTTCAAGGTGCAGACCGCCAACGAGGCCGGCAAGAGCGCGCTGGCGGTCTCCACCGCGACCGCCGCCACCGGCCAGTGGACCACCCTGACCGGCGTCTACAACGCCAAGGCCAAGAGCATCTCGCTGTACGTGGACGGCGCCCTCGCCCAGACCACCGCCGCGCCGTCGATCGTCCACGGCACCGGCCCGCTGGAGCTCGGCCGGGCCCGCTACAAGGCGCAGTGGGCGGACGCCTGGAACGGCTCGATCACCGGCGTCCAGGTCTGGAAGAAGGCGCTGACGGCCGACCAGGTCTCCAAGGCCGCCACCGGCAAGTCCGCCGAGACGCCGGCCGCGAACCTGCTCGGCTCCTGAGGGGCCAGGCACGCGAAGGGGGCCGGCGGA
>NZ_LISX01000017.1:11862-92967 GCF_001905465.1 Kitasatospora sp. CB01950 | reverse complement strand
TCCGCCGGCCCCCTTCGCGTGCGTCAACTACGGCCTCAGCCCAGGCCGTTGACCTTCCGGTACTCCAGCGCGTACGCCAGCTTGCCCGGCTTGGCGTCCGAGTACGGCTTGCTCAGCTTGTCGAACTCGCCCTTGTTGGCGGCCTTGCCGGCGTTCCACTGGTCCAGCGCGCCCAGATCGGCGGCGGTGAAGCCGGTGCCGATCACGGTGTTCTTCGGCAGCGCGGCCATCGTCTGGGTGGTGCTCTTCACGGCGGCCAGGTAGCTGGTCAGGTCCGAGCGGTTCCAGCCGGACAGGTCGACCGGCGAGGTGTCCCGGATCCAGCTGCCCCAGTAGAACTCCTGGAACGGCACCGAGTTCTGGGTGTAGCCGATGTCGCGGCCGAAGTAGAGCAGGCTGCGGTACTTGTCGTCCTTGAAGTTGGCCAGCCCGACCGAGGTCGGCAGCTTGTTGATCTTCACCGGCTTGCCCTGCGGGTCGCTCAGGTACACCCACTTGTTGGCCTGCATCTGCGCCCAGAAGTCCTTCTGGGTCAGCGTGCTCAGGTTCGCCAGCACCTTCAGCCGCACGTGCAGGTTCGCGCCGCCGTCCGGGGTCTCGTAGAACGAGGTCAGCGTGTGGTGACCGTCGGTCAGGAACGGCTCGCCGCCCGGGCCGATCACCACGGTCTTCATCGCGGCCTCGCTGTCCGCGGTCTCCCCGCCGACCGGCAGCGTGCAGGTGAACGAGGACGGGACGTCCAGCCGCGCGTTCGGCTGCACGGCGACCGCCTCGATCCGGCCGTCCGCCTCGCACCAGTCGCTGAACTTCTTGTTGACCGCGTCCTTGCCGAGCGTGTACCGGCCGAGCTTGTAGTACACCTCGTCGTAGCCCAGCGACGGCTGGGTCGGGTGGACGTCCCCGATCCGCACGTCCAACAGCTGCCCGGGCTTGGCGCACAGGTACCCGGCGAACGGCGTGTGCCGGTTGTCGTGCCCGCAGAACGACGGACGCTGCCCCGGCGCACCGGGCGCGGCCACCGCACTCGGCGCCGTTGCCGCAACACTGACCAGGGCCGCACCGACCGCCAACAGCGGCACTGCGGACGGGACTCGGAATCGCATGACACTCCCCGCGAACATGGCTGGATGTGCCCGCGAGCGTCGCAGCGCCCGGCCAACACCCGGCATCACCGCCATGACCCCCCGGAGAACGCGAATGAACGTTCCCCACCGGCCTCGTGCGGCCGGACTCGTGCCCGAGGCGGAAGCCCTACGGGTGATCGCGCCGTGCCCTGGTGAACCTCGCCTGTCGGCCGCCCGCGGCGAGTTCGCCGGGACGGGGTGGGTGCGGACGTTCAGATCGGTTCGACCGCGATGCGCGGGTGGCAGAGCCTGCGGAGGTCGTCCGTGTTGCTCGTGACAACGGTGACGTCTCCACGTTCGAGGTGGGTCGTGGCAGCGAGCATCGCGTCGATGGCGTACTTGTGGCCGTGCAGCCCTTCGGCCGCAAGAAGCTCGCTCGCGGCGCGTGCGATCTCCTCCGTGATGGGTCGCACCTTGACCAAGGAGAGGGCGTGGTCGAACGCCGACTGCGGCACTTTCGGGTCGCGGGCCTCGACCAGGGTCGCTGCACTGGTGACGACCAGCAGATCGAGGTTGCGGGCGACGTCCAGCCACACCGTCATGTCACGGTGGCGGCGGGAGAGTTTGGAGAGCGCCTCGCTGTCGAGAACGAGCGTTCCGCTCACGCGGCGTCCGCCGGAGCCGGATTGTCTCGGTGGGCCGCATGGTGGGCACGAATGCGGTCGGCTCCGGCCGTCACCTCGGCCGGGTCGACCGGGCCGTGCTCCGCTTCGGCAGTGGCGATGTACTCGTCGATGGCTTCGCGCTGAAGCTGCCGCTGTACGGCCTCCTCGATGTAGGAGGAGACACCCTGCTTCCCCGCACGTGCGCGGATCGCCTCCAGGGTCTCGGCACGCAAGGAGACGCTGGTGACACGGGTCTTTCCGGGGCGAGGCGCAGCCATGGGAAAAAGTGCAGTACATCACTTGTGAGAATTGCGCCTTCGGTGCTGTCGCCTCCGAGAAACGGACCGGGATCATGACAGCGGTTCACGTCATACGGGCACGGGCCACTCCACACCGGCCGCACCAGCAACTGGAGTTACGACGCGGCGATCGGTTGCGTGGGGTGACTCCTGAATCTCGGCGCCGGTACGCCGCCTACCGTTGAGATCCGGGCCCGGACGGTGGACGGGAGTTGGGATCGGACCCGCGATGCCCACACTCACACGGCGGCCGTTCCACTGCCCGGCTCGGACGAACCGAAGATCCTCGCGTGCGCGGCAGCGAGTTCCTCTTCGGTGAACGCGCCGTGTTCTTCTTCGTACTGGCGGAGTTCCTCGCCGAGCAACTGGTGCCTGATCTGCCTGGCCACCGCCTCGGCGACGTGACCGGAGACGTTGTCCGTGAGCCTCTTCAGCTCGGCCGCCTGCTCAGTGGGCAGGGTGACCGTGATGTGTGTAGTAGCCGCCACGAGGCAAGCATGCTGCCGGTATGCGCAGCTTGTCGGGCTTTCGCCGTCGTAGGGTCGCCCGTATGCGACTGAGCACGGTGATCCTCCCCATCCATCGGTGGGGCGAGGGGCAGAAGATCTGGCGGCGGGCCGAGGAGCTGGGGTTCCATGCGGCTTATACGTACGACCACCTGAGCTGGCGGAGCTTTCGGGACGAGCCGTGGTTCGGGTCGGTGCCGACGTTGACGGCGGCGGCGTGTGCGACCGAGCGGATGCGGCTGGGGACGTTGGTGACCTCGCCGAACTTCCGGCATCCGGTGACGTTGGCGAAGGAGCTGATCACGCTGGACGACGTGTCCGGCGGGCGGGTGACGCTGGGGATCGGGGCCGGCGGGACGGGGTTCGACGCGACGGCGATGGGGCAGGAGGCGTGGTCGCCGAAGGAGCGGGCCGACCGGTTGGGCGAATTCCTGCCGCTGCTGGACGAGTTGGTGCGGGAGGACGCGACGACGCGGGAGGGCGAGTACTACTCGGCGGTGGAGGCGCGGAACATCCCGGGCTGTGTGCAGCGGCCCCGGCTGCCGTTCTACGTGGCGGCGACCGGCCCGCGCGGGCTGCGGCTGGCGGCGGAGTTCGGGCAGGGCTGGGTGACGTACGGCGACCCGAAGGGGCCTGCCGACGTGCCGGTGGAGCGGGCGCCCGGCGTGATCGCGCAGCAGATCGAGAAGCTGACCGCGGCGTGCGAGCAACGGGGCCGGGACGTCGGCGAGTTGGAGAAGCTGCTGCTGCAGGGCTCGACGGCGGAGAAGCCGTTGGCGTCGCTGGGCGCGTTCGTCGACTGGGCGGGGACGTACCGCGAACTGGGTGTCACCGAGCTGGTGGTGCACTGGCCGGTGCCGGACTCGATCTTCGCAAGCGACCTGGCCGTTTTCGAGGAGATCGCCACCGAGGGCCTGAGCCAACTGGGCTGACTGATCGTCACCGAACGTGACGGGGGCCGCCGCCGGGGCGGTGGGTGGGGAGCCCTAGGCTCGTCGGAGTCCCGGGGCGGTCCCGGGGCGGTGGCCTCAGGAGGGGTACGGATGAGCGGGGACATCGGCGGTTCCGGGCAGCGGCCCGGCGGGCAGTGGGGGCAGGGGCAGCAGCCTCCCGGCCAGGGTCAGTGGCCGGGGTACGGGCAGCCCGGCCCGGGACCCGGCGGGTGGGGGCAGGGCCCGTGGGGGGCCGCGCCGGTCGCGCCGAAGCCCGGCGTGATTCCGCTGCGTCCGCTGTCGTTCGGCGAGATGTTCAGTGCCGTGTTCGACACCCTCCGTCGCGGCTTCAAGGCGCTGTACCTGCCGCTGTTGACGGTCGCGGGCATCGGCGCGGTGCCGGTGGTGCTGGTCTCGCTGATGCTCGTGGGCAACCTGCGCGACGCGCTCGACCGGCTGCCGGCCGACGAGGCGGACGTCACCGCCGGGCAGCTGTGGGACGTGATGAGCCCGGTGCTGCTGCTGGGCCTGGTGCTCGGACTGGTGCTGCTCGCCCAGTTCATGATCGCCGCCCCGCTGTCCGCGGTGGTGCTGCGGGCCGCGACGCTCGGCCGTCCGATCACGGTCGGTCAGGCCTGGAAGGAGATGCGGCCCCGGCTGTGGCCGGCGGTGCTGTCGCAGGCCATGGTGTACCTGCCGATGACGGTCTTCTACATCGCGGCGATCGGCGTCCCGTTCGCCCTCGGGGTGTGGCTCGACAACCCCGCGCTGCTGCTGCTGGACTTCCTGATGATCCCGGTCGTCCTGGTGGTCTTCTGCTACGTCACCGTCCGGCTGACCCTGCAGGTGCCGGTGCTGGTGCTGGAGGAGACCACGCCGGTCGGCGGCATCCGCCGCGCCTGGCGGCTCAACCAGGGCAACTGGTGGCGCAGCCTGCTGCTGACCGTGGTGGTGGCGATCGCCGGCCGGATCGCGGCCAACATCGTGATGGCCCCGCTCGGGATCGTGCTCGGCGGCATGATGCCGACCGTCGTCATCAACGACTCCGACCTGCAGCAGCCCGTCACGCTGCCCGGCGGCGGTGCGCTGACCGCCCTGGTGCTGGTCGCTTCGCTGCTCACGCTGCTGTTCAGCACGGTCACGGCGCCGCTCGGGGCGCTCGCCAACGGCGTGATGTACATCGACCGCCGGATTCGCAACGAGCGCCTCGACATCGCGCTGGCGGAGGCCGCCGGCATCCGACTGGCCGACCCCGCCGCGCCGGCCGCTCAGCCCGCGTCGAGCGCGCAGCCCGCCGCGCCCGCGCAGCCGGCTCCGGCGGCGCCCGGACAGCCGCCCGCGCAGCCGCCCGTGCCGCCCGCGCAGCGCGTCCCCGAGGAGGCGGTCGCAACGCCCGTCGATGCCCCGCCGGAGCAGCCTGCTCCGTTCACGAAGGATGACTCGGCCACGAGCTGATCCGGTCCCGGTTGCGGTTCGGTCACGGGCTGTCCGATTGGCTCTGGATTGCGGCAAATCGGCAGCCCTATCGTGTTGTTGACGGGCTCACAGGACTCCCATAATTCGTGCACCGCATGATGACACCGGCGTTCGGGCCGACCGGGGGGACGGCCCGTGGTGCCATGCGGTCGTCCATGCGCACTCTGGGGGGAGACCCTTGTCCGTTTCCGAACCGACCCCTGGTCAGGAGTCGGCCGCCGAGCCTGCCGACCGGCCGGCGGCCACCGAGCCCAACCCGTCGCCAGCCCCTACCCCGGCCGATCCCGAGCAGATCCTCACCGAGCAGACCGGCCCCGAGCAGGTCGACGTCGAGCAGGCCCTCACCACGCAGCCCGCCGCAGGCCGCGGCGGGCTGCCCCGGGCGGCCGGCGTGGCGCTCGCGGTGGCCGGCCTGCTCGCGGTGACCGCGACCAGCGCGGCCGTCACCGTCGCGGTCAGCAAGCCCGACCGGAAGGGCACGGTCGCCGCCGCCCCGGCGCCCACTGCGAGCGCCTCGGCCAGTGCGAGCGCCAGTGCCTCGCCCAGCCCGTCGCCCAGCAGCGCGCCCCCGTCCCCGACCGCGGTGCCGCGCCCGGCCAGCACGCTGCAGGGCAGCGTCTCCGGCGGCAAGCACAGCGGCGACCTGCGCTACTTCCTGCTGCCGGTGCCGGACAGCGCCGACCCGTACGGCTCGCCGGACGGCGCGATGCTGAGCATGGACGATCTCCAGGCGCAGTACGGCGACGACACCGACATCAAGTCGGTGCTGGACTCCTGGGGCTTCAAGGACGCCGCCGGCCGCACCTACCGCCTCCGGGACGGCAAGACCGAGGTGCGCGCGGAACTCAAGCGCTTCAGCCGTACCGACCGCGCGCAGGGCTTCGCGGACCACACCACCTTCAGCAAGGACGCGTTCGACATCGACGGGGTGTCGAACGCCAGGGGCTACGTCTTCAAGCCCAAGGAGCAGGCGTACACCGGTGAGCTGATCGGTATCGGCGTGGTCGGCGACGTGGTCTACGAGATCACCGTCGAGGTGCAGGGCGACCCCGACAAGGCGCTGCTCTTCGACGCCATGAAGCGCGAGCGCGACCGCCTCACCAACGGCTGACGGCCGTCCCGAACTCTTCTTCCAGGAGTACCAGTTGAGCACCGAGTCCACGGGCGCCGCGGAGCCCGGGGCGGACGCCGCCGTGCCGTCCGAACCCCCGACGACAGCCCCGCCCGTCGCCCCCGTTCCCGTCCCCGCCGACGTCCCCGCCGACGCCCCTGCCGACGCTTTCCCCGTCTCCCCCGCCTTCCCCGAAGCGCCGAGCGACTCGCCCGAGGCCTTCGGGCAGGTCGAGCTGCTCGCGGGGGGCGAGGAGCAGGAACCCGCGCGCAAGAAGCGGAAGTTCGGGGCGACCGCGCTGTTCCTGACCGCCGTGGTGGCCGGTCCGGTGATCGGCGGGGTGGTCGGCTACGGCATCCAGGCCTCCCGTCCGGCGACGCCGCTGCCGAAGCTGGCCGCGCCGAAGCTGCACTACTCGGCCGAGCGGATCGACGCCAAGGCGTTGGCGGCTTCGGGCCCGCAGCCGCTGAACATCGACGGCGATCTGCGCGACCTGCTGATCAAGCGTCCGGACAACACCACGGCCGAGACCGACGGCGACGGTGACGGCTGGCTGACCGCCGCCGACATCGCGGAGACCTACGGCGACAGCAGCTGGGAGATCAACGACCTGCTGGCCAACGGCTTCCGCCGGGCGGCGCAGGTCAGTTGGTCCAGCAATGACGTGAAGTACCGGGTCAACCTGATCCAGTACATGCCGGAGAACGTGAACAGGGCACCCGGCTCGATGCTGCCGCGCCACTCCAACGTGGACCTCTCGAAGATCCCGGGCAACGAGGACAGCCTGGTGATGGTCGCCAACAAGCCCGAAAAGTACGCGCGCAGCAGCCAGCAGTACTACTGGGCCGGGGCGATGGCCCGGAAGGGTACGTTGCTGATGAGCATCGAGGTCTTCTCCAAGAACAACCAGGTGGACCGGTCCCAGCTGGAGGACATCGCCAAGCGACAGTGGGAGCGGATCGCGTGACCGACATCGAATCCCCCGAGCCCGCTGCCACCGAGCAGCAGCCCGCCGTCGAGACGCCGAACGTCGAGACCGCGGCCCCCGAAACCGCCGAAACCGCCGGGACCGCCGGGACCGCCGAAGCCACCGAGACTGCCGAGGCCCCGGCCGCGAAGCCGCGTCGTACCGCGCTGAAGGCGGTCGCCGCGGTGGTCGTGGCGGCGCTGGTCGGCGTCGGCATCGGCGAGGCGATCATCAAGGTCCACTACAAGGAGACCGACGCCCCGGTGGCGGCGGCCCCCGCGCCGTCGGCGACCCCGACCCACGAGTTCGGTGCGAAGTCCAACGGCAACCACTTCGGCAGCCTGCGCGACCTGCTGCTGCCGCTGCCGTCCAGCTACCACCTGGGCCCGGACTACAAGTCGATCGGCAACGACAACGAGCTGCGCGACGCGGACCTGGACAAGGCGCTGAAGGAGACCCTCGCCGACGTTCCGGAGAAGTACCGGAAGGACGCCGAGAGCGCGCTGTCCTCGCTGCACATCCAGGGCATCGGCGCGCGCAGCATGGTCAGCCTGGGCAACCAGACCGTGATCACGTTGGTGCTGAGCCAGTTCAACCAGCAGGCGGTGGCTGCGGAGAACAGCTCGTGGGGCAAGTGGTACACCGACAACGAGCTGTACCGGGTGGGCCCGGGCGTCGCCGGACACGGCGAGGCGCACTGCGCGCTGCCGACGCTGAAGGCGGGCGACCAGCTCGACTACCTGCAGTGCTACGCCGGCGTGGGCGACATGCTGGTGCAGATGGAGGTCGCCGGGGTCGCGCCCCTCGACCAGAACAAGGTCGTCGACCTGTTCCGTCAGCAACTCGACCGACTGGCCGTCCCGGGAGCCTCCGCATGAGCACTGACACCACCCCGAACCCCGAGCCGTCCGAGCCCGTCGAGCCCACTGCGCCCGTCGAGCCCACCGGGTCGGCCGACCCGACCGACCCGGACACGGCCCCCGAAACGGCCCCCGAAACGGCCGGTGACGCCGTCGCAGCCCCGAAGCCGGACCGCAAGCGGGCCTGGCAGGTCGGCGCCGCGCTGCTGCTGACGCTGGTGACCGGCGCGGCCACCGCCGTCGCGGTGACCCTGCCGGACCGCACCGACCTGCCCGGCCTGGCCACGCCGAACGACGGCCGGTACACCTTCCCGGAACTGACGCTGCCGCCGCTGCCGGCGGGCGCCTCGGCCCCGGCCGAGTACAAGATCAAGACGCACGCCGCCGACCTGCGGGGGCTGCTGCTGCCGCTGCCCAAGGGCGCCGTCGGCACCGGCCCGTCCGCCGCCCCGAGTGCCACCGGGTCGGCGTCGCCGTCCGCGAGCCCGAGCCCGAGCGCATCCGAGTCGGCGAATGCGAGCGTCTCCGCGAGTGCGTCCGCGAGCCTGCCGCCGGTGGCGGGCCGGTGGATGCCGTGCGACCTGGACATGATGCTGGCCAAGGACGAGTCGTACGGCCAGTGGCTGATCAGCGACGCCTGCCGGGGTGCGGCCGCCCAGGGCTGGACCGCCAAGGACGGCACCCGCACCGAACTGCGGCTGATCCATTTCGGCTCGCAGGACGAGGCCGGCCACTTCTTCTCGTCCGTGAACCTGATGCCCGCCACCAAGGACATCGAGAACTCGCAGACCGATTTCAAGGGCAACTACGCCGTGGCGCTCGGCCAGGTCAACGTGCGGCTCTCGGACGCGGAGGCCGACGGCGTGCCCACCGGACGGATCGGCTGGGTGCAGTGCGGCGACGTGGTCGCGCTGGTCCAGATGACCAACCCGCACGGCGTCCCGAGCCAGGCGTTCCACCAGGTGGTACTGCTGCAGAGCAGCCTGTTGGTCTGAACGGCCCGACCGCAGAGGTGAGTTGACGAATCGACGCCCCGGCCCTGCCCCCGGTACCCCTAGGGGGTGGGGCCGGGGCGTCATCCCGTGGGCTGACTGAACATCGGCCGCTCAGCTCATTACGCGCCCGGGCGGCCGGGGCTAACTTGAGACCGTGTCCACAGTCATCAAGACGGACGGCCTCACCAAGAGGTTCCCCCGGGTCACCGCCCTCGACCGGCTCACCGTGGAAGTGCAGCCCGGCGTGGTCGGACTGGTCGGAGCGAACGGCGCGGGCAAGTCCACCCTCATCAAGATTCTGCTCGGGCTGTCCCCGGCCACCGAAGGCACCGGTCAGGTGCTCGGCCTGGACATCGCCACCCAGGGCGCGGAGATCCGCGAACGGGTCGGCTACATGCCCGAGCACGACTGCCTGCCACCGGACGTGTCCGCCACCGAGTTCGTGGTGCACATGGCCCGGATGTCCGGCCTGCCCGCCGCCGCCGCCCGCGAGCGCACCGCCGACACGCTGCGCCACGTCGGCCTGTACGAGGAGCGCTACCGCCCGATGGGCGGCTACTCGACCGGCATGAAGCAGCGCGTGAAGCTCGCCCAAGCCCTGGTCCACGACCCGCAGTTGGTGCTGCTGGACGAGCCGACCAACGGCCTCGACCCGGTCGGCCGGGACGAGATGCTCGGCCTGATCCGCCGCGTCCACACCGACTTCGGCATCTCGGTGCTGGTCACCACCCACCTGCTGGGCGAGCTGGAGCGCACCTGCGACCACCTGGTGGTGATCGACGGCGGCAAGCTGCTGCGGTCCTCCTCCACCGCCTCGTTCACCCAGGCCACCCAGCTGCTCGCGGTCGAGGTCACCGACCACCCCACCGACCGGGCCTTCGACTCCGAGACGGTGCTGCGCGAGCGCCTGACCGCCGCCGGGCTGCGGGTGCGCGCCGACGGCAGCCGCATCCTGCTGGTGGAACTCGCCGGCGACGACACCTACGACACCGTCCGCGACACCGTGGACGACCTCGGCCTCGGCCTGATCCGGCTGGAGCAGCGCCGCCACCGGGTCGCCGAGATCTTCAGCACCCGCCTCGACGAGAACGACGAGAACGACGAGAACGACCAGCACGGCGGGAACGACGAGCACGGCGAGCACGGCGGGACCGGCGAGGAGCACGAGGAGCACGAGCAGCAGGCCGCGGCCGTGCCGGCAGGAGGCGAGCAGGCATGACCACCCCCGCCCAGTCCCACCGCGGTGTCATCCACGACATCGGCTACCGCCCGTACACCGGGCCCCGGTTGGGCCGCCGCTACGCCACCCGCTCGCTGTACGTGCAGGGCCTGCGCGCCGCGTTCGGCCTCGGCCGCTCCGGCAAGTCCAAGGTGCTGCCGTTCCTGCTGTTCGGCGGGCTGGTTCTCCCGACGATGGCGATCATCGCCATCGTGGCGTTCGCCGGCCTGAAGCAGATGCCGATGGACTACACCGAGTACCTGTCGTACTTCGGCGTCCTGGCGCAGATCTTCCTGGCCGCGCAGGCCCCCGTGCTGATGTCCCGCGACCTGCGCCACCACGTCGTGCCGCTGTACTTCTCCCGGCCGGCCAGCCGCGGCGACTACGTGGCCGCCAAGTTCGCCTCCATGTTCAGCGCGCTGATGATCCTCCTGACGCTGCCGCTGCTGGTGCTGTTCCTCGGCGCGATGCTCAACAGCTTCCCGTTCGGCGAGAACCTGGCCCACCTCTGCTACGGCCTGGTCGCCGCCGTCCTGTACGCGCTGCTGTACTCCGCGCTGGGCCTCGCGATCGCCGCCGCCACCCCGCGCCGCGGCTTCGGCGTCGCCGCCATCATGGGCGGCCTGATGATCACCAGCGGGCTCGCGCAGATCGTCCGCGGTCTGACCGGTGGCTTCAGCTCCGTCCCGTCCGAGTCCTCGCACTGGGCCGAGTTGATCTCGCCGACCCGGACCATCGAGGGTCTGGTCAACAAGGTCTTCGGCACCGGCGGCGACAACTTCGACAAGATGCTCGCCCCCGGCACCACCGGCGTGCTGGTGTACGCCGCGGTGATCGTCCTCCTCACGGCCGGCAGCTACGCGCTGACGCTGCGCCGCTACCGGAACGTCTGAGAGGCAGCCATGGCCGTCATCACCATCGACAAGGTCTCCCGCTGGTTCGGCAACGTGGTCGCCGTCAACGACGTCACCATGACCATCGGACCGGGCATCACCGGCCTCCTCGGCCCCAACGGCGCCGGAAAGTCCACCCTCATCCACATGATGAGCGGCTTCCTCGCCCCCTCCTCCGGCGCGGTCACCCTGGACGGCGCGCCGATCTGGCGCAACCAGCAGGTCTACCGGCAGATCGGCCTGGTCCCCGAGAAGGAGTCGATGTACGACTACCTGACGGGCTGGGAGTTCGTCCTCGCCAACGCCGAACTGCACGGCCTCGCCGACCCCGGCGCCGCTGCCGAGCGGGCCCTCGCGCTGGTCGAGATGGAGTACGCCCAGGAACGCCAGACCGGCACCTACTCCAAGGGCATGAAGCAGCGCGTCAAGATGGCCTCCGCGCTGGTCCACGACCCGGCGGTGCTGCTGCTGGACGAGCCGTTCAACGGCATGGACCCGCGCCAGCGCCTCCAACTCATGGACCTGCTGCGCCGGTTCGGCGCCGACGGGCGCACCGTGCTGTTCTCCTCGCACATCCTCGAAGAGGTCGAGCAACTCGCCCGGCACATCGAGGTGGTGGTGGCCGGACGGCACGCCGCATCCGGCGACTTCCGCGAGATCCGCCGCCTGATGACCGACCGTCCGCACCGCTACCTGGTGCACTCCAGCGACGACCGGCAGCTGGCCGCCGCGCTGATCGCGGACGGCTCCACCGCCGGCGTCGAGTTCGACGCCGGCGAGGGCCTGCGCATCCAGGCGGTCGACTTCCAGGGTTTCACCACGCTGCTGCCCAAGGTCGCCCGCGAGGCCGGCATCCGGCTGTACACCGTCTCCCCGGCCGACGAGTCGCTGGAAAGCGTCTTCTCGTACCTGGTCTCGTCCTGAAGGGCCCCCGATGAACACCACCGTCGCCAGGCTCACCGCGCGCGGCCTGTTCGGCCGCCGGCGCATCCTGATCCTGCTGGCCGTCCCGGTCATGCTGCTGGTCATCGCGGTGATCGCCCGCAACAGCGCCATCGACAAGCTGGAACTCGCGCACAGCATCCTCGGCAGCCTCGCCCTGGGCACGCTGGTCCCGATCACCGGCCTGATCACCGGCACCGGCGTGATCGCCACCGAGATCGAGGACGGCTCGATCGTCTACCTGCTGTCCAAGCCGCTGCCGCGCTGGAAGATCGTCACCACCAAGCTGGCCGTCGCCGTCGGCGCCAGCTGGCTGCTCGCCGCCCTGCCGACCTACCTGGCCGGCCTGATCCTGTACGGGACCGCGGACGGCATCGCGGCCGGCTACGCGCTCGGCACCCTGGTCGCCGGCACCGCCTACAGCGCGCTGTTCCTGCTGCTCGGCGTGGTCACCCGGCACGCCGTGATCGCCGGTCTCGCGTACGCGCTGATCTGGGAGAGCCTGATCGGCAACTACGTCGAGGGCGCCCGCACCCTGTCCGTCCAGCAGTGGGGCCTGTCGCTGACCAAGGCGATCGCCGCCGACGGCGCCGTCACCGCCCCGGTCGGACTGACCACCGCGGTCTGGCTGCTGATCGTCGCCGCCGTCGGCGCGACCGCGCTGGCCTCGGTCAAGCTGTCCGGCCTCACCCTCAACGGCGAGGAGTAGCACGCCGGTTGTGCGAAACGGCGGGGACGGCTGCGTGCCGTCCCCGCCGTTCGTTGTTCGTCGTTCGTGGTGTGCCGGTCAGAGCGTGCGGTCGCGGCCCGCACCCCAGCCGGCCACCGCCGCCACTACGGCCAGCGCCAGCATCACGATCAGCGTCGCGTCCCAGCTGCCGGTCAGCTGCTTCAGGGTGCCGCCGCCGACCGGGCCGGCCGCCGCCACCAGGTAGCCCACCGCCTGGCTCATCCCGCCGAGCCGGGCCGCGCCCAGCACGCTGTCGGTGCGCAGCACGATGAACGCCAGGCCCAAGCCCAGCGAGCCGCCCTGCGCCAGGCCCAGCACCGTCGCCGAGAACCAGGCACCCGACACCGGGGCCAGCAGCAGCCAGGCGATGCCGGCCGCGTTCAGCCCGGCCATCGCCAGCGCCAGCCCGCGCTGCCGGGTCATCCGGCCCGCCATCAGCGGCACCAGGAACGCGCCGACCACCTGCACCAGGTTGCTGAACGCGAACACCAGACCGGCCTCGCCGCGCGCCATCCCGTGGTCGGACAGGATGGTCGGCATCCACGCCACCAGCGTGTACACCAGCAGCGAGGAGATGCCCATGAAGGCGCTGATCTGCCACGCCAGAGGGGACTTCCACGGGCTGACGGCGGGCCGCTGCGGCACCGCCGCCGGGGCCACCCGCAGCGGCTCGGTCGGAGTCTGCCGGGCCTTCAGCACCTGCGGCAGCCAGGCCACGGCGGCGACCAGCGCCAGCACCGACCAGGCGCCCAGCGAGGCCTGCCAGCCGCCGCCCAGGGCGTGCTCCAGCGGCACCGACAGCGCGGCCGCCATGGTCGCGCCGACCAGCATGGTGGTCGAGTAGACGCCGGTCATCATGGCCGCCCGGTGCGGGAACTCCCGCTTCACCAGGCCGGGCAGCGACACGTTCAGCACCGCGATCGCCACGCCGATCACCACGCAGCCCGCGTACAGCGTCGCCACCGACGGCAGCACCCGCAGCAGCACGCCCGCGCCCAGTGCCAGCACCGCGCCCAGCACCACCCGCTCGGTGCCGAACCGGCGGGTCAGCCGCGGCGTCAGCGGCGCGCCCGCACCCTGGAACAGCACCGGCACCGTGGTGATCAGGCCGCTGGCCGCCGCCGACAGGCCGAAGGTGTGCTGGATCTCCGCCACCATCGGCGAGACCGCCGCCAGGCAGGCGCGCATGTTCAGGGCCACCAGCACGATCCCCGTCAGCAGCAGGGCGGGGTGGGCGAACCGGGCGGTTCGGGTACCGACCTTCTGGTCGAGGACAGGCTGCGCGGTACGAGTTGCCGACATGGCGGGGCTGACTCTCTGTGCGGGTGAACGAAGAAGGGAGGACCGGGCAGTCGGCGTGCGCTACTTGCGCGCGGCGATCTCGGCGAGCAACTGCTCGACCGCCGCCGTCGGCTCCGCCAGCAGCTCCCGACAGGCCGCCTCGGCCCGCTCCGGGTCACCGCTCTCGATCGCGTCGACCAGCGCCGCGTGGGTGCCGATCGCCACCTCGGGCATCTCGTGGTCGCCGAACGCCGCGCGCATCGACTCCCGCACCGAGGCCCCGAAGTACCGGTACACCTCGGTCAGCGCGGGGTTGTGCGCCGCCTCCACCACTGCCGTGTGGAACTCCAGGTCGTGCTCGACGGTGGCCTCCCGGCCGGCCCGCTCGGGGTGTGCGGCCATCACTTCGGCCTCCCGGGCCAGCGCCGCCCGCATCCGGGCCAGGTCGTCAGGGGTGTGCCGCTCGGCGGCCAGCCGGGCCGCCTCGGTCTCCAGCGCGGCACGCACCTCCAGCACGTCCCGCACCCCCGAGCGCTGCACGCCGCGCAGCACCGACGCCGGGTCGCTGGTCGAGCGGACGAACGTCCCCTCGCCCTGCCGGGAGACCAGCATCCCCGCATGCACCAGCACCCGGATCGCCTCCCGCACGGTGTTGCGCCCGACCCGCAGCCGCTCGGCGAGCTCGTGCTCGGTCGGGATTCGCGACCCCACCGGCCAAGCGCCGGCCGCGAGTTGCTCGCGCAGCTGCTCGATCGCCTCGTCCACCAGCGAACGCCGCCCGGCCGCTTGCAATCCCTCCACGGCGGGTTCCCTTCTCGTTCACAGATCGACGTCGGTCATCCTACAACTCCTTGTCCGGTCATCCTACAACCACCCCTGGCGTGCGGAAATGCCGCACCGGCACGGTGCGGGGCGGCGTCGCGGGCGCGGTGGAGTCTGATGTCTCACACGGAGAACGGGAACCGGCGGTCAGTACGCGGCGTTCCAGAGCACGGAGTGGTGCCCGGGCCGTGACTTTCGAAATGATCCCTTTATATGCTCCGCTCTCTAGCTACTTCCGTCCGCCCAGCAGACGGAGCGGTTGCTGAGGCGCCCGACGGCCGCCTCCGGCGAAGGGTGCAGGTATGGCAGGCCAGAGGGCGGGGGCGTCCGACGCGAACGCCGGCTGGTGGGAGAACGAGCCGCCGCAAAGCGACGCCCACCGGCAGGACCCACCGCCCGCGGGAGTGCCGCGCCGCCGCGCGGGCAGCCACGACGACCAGGCGGCCGGCGGCCGGGCCGGGGGCCGTCGGGCCCAGGGCCGCGGCTCCGCCGCCACCCCGCCGCGCAGCGGGCGACGGGCGGCCTCCGCTTCCGCCGCCGAGCCGGAGACCGAGTCGTCGGGCGGGTCGGGGGCGGGGTCGGGCGGCCGGGGCGGGTCACGCCGGGCGGCCGCGCAGGGGCGTCGCAAGCCCCGCAAGGCCAAGAAGATCATCATCTGGTCGCTGGTCGGCGCCTCCGTCGCCGTGGTCGGCACCGGCGGCTACGTCTACTGGCGGCTGAACGGCAACATCTCGGCCTTCGACGGCGAAGGCATCAGCAAGGACCGCCCGGAGGCCGCCGCGGCCGACTCCGAGGGCCGCCGCCCGATGAACATCCTGCTGATCGGCTCCGACTCGCGCGACGGCGCCAACAAGGACCTCGGCGGCGGCGACGAGGGCGGCGCCCGCTCCGACACCACGATCCTGTTGCACGTCTACGCCGACCACAAGCACGCCGTCGGCGTCTCGTTCCCCCGCGACGCCATGGTCAGCATCCCCAGGTGCATGCTGCCGAACAAGAGTTGGACCAAGCCGCAGACCAGCGCCATGTTCAACGGCGCCTTCTCGGTCGGCGGCACCGAGCAGGGCAACCCGGCCTGCACCCAGAACACCGTCGAGGCCCTCACCGGCCTGCGGGTCGACCACACCATGGTGGTCAACTTCGAGGGCTTCGCCGCGATGACCAAGGCCGTCGGCGGCGTCGAGGTCTGCCTGCCCAACCCGATCCACGACTACGACCTGAACCCCAAGCTGCCCAAGACCGGAGGCAAGGAGATCTACCCCAAGGGCGTGCAGAAGGTCGAGGGCCAGGCCGCCCTCGACTACGTCCGGCTCCGGCACGGCATCGGCGACGGCTCCGACGTCGGCCGGATGAAGCGCCAGCAGGCCTTCCTGTCCCAGTTGATGAAGACGGTCAAGACCAAGGGCATGAGCCCGACCAACCTGCTGCCGCTGGCCGACGCCGCCACCAAGTCGCTCACCGTCGACCCCGGCCTGGCCGGCGTCGACAAGCTGCTCGACCTGGGGACGTCCCTCAAGGACATCGACCTGCACGACATCAAGTTCATCACCACCCCCTGGCACTACGACGGGAACCGGATCGGCCTCAACCACCCCGAGGTCGACCAGCTGTGGGCCGCCCTCAAGGCCGACCGCACCCTCGACGGCACGGACGCCTCCGGCGGCCAGAGCCCCGCTCCGAGCGAATCCGCCGCTCCGTCCTCCAGCGCCCCCGCCACCCCGGTCAACGGCACCGGCATCAAGGTCGGCGTCTTCAACGGCAGCGGCGCCGCCGGCCTCGGCAACAAGGCCGCCGGCGCCCTGAAGGCCGCGAACTTCACCGTCACCGCCACCGGCAACGCCAGCAGCCAGAACCACGCCACCACCGTGGTCCAGTACGGCTCCGGCCAGAAGGCCAACGCGGAGGCCGTCGCCTCGCTGTTCCCCGGCGCCACCGTCGAGGCCGGCTCCACCGCCGGCATCTCGCTGATCCTCGGCAAGGACTACGCCGCGAGCGCCGGCAACGGCCAGGGCGGCACCACCCCCGACCCGGGCCCGCTGTCGTCCGCCGTCTCCAACGACGCCCGCTCCGCCGACGAGGACCCCTGCTCCAACGTCAGCTACGGCTGACCGGCCCCCCGCAGCACACGAAAGCGCCACCGGCACTCGGCCGGTGGCGCTTTCGCCGCTCTTTCGGAGGGATCAGAGGCCGAAGACCCGGTCCAGCACCGCGGCGACGCCGTCCTCGTCGTTGGAGACCGTCACCTCGTCGGCGACCGCCAGCAGCTCCCGGTGGGCGTTGCCCATCGCCACGCCGTGCGCGGCCCAGCGGAGCATCGGTATGTCGTTCGGCATGTCGCCGAACGCGATCGTCCCGGCGGCGGTGACGCCCAGCCGGCGTGCCGCCAGGGACAGGCCGGTCGCCTTGGTCAGGCCCAGCGGCAGCAGCTCGACGATGCCGTCGCCCGCCATCACCACGCCGACCAGCCGGCCGGCCACCGAGCGGGCGGCGTCGGCCAGTTGATCGTCCGTCAACTCCGGGTGCTGGATGTACAGCTTGCTGACCGGCGCGGTCAGCAACTGCTCCGGGGCGACCTCGCGCACCGGCAGCCCGGTGGCGATCCGCAGCTGGAAACCGGGCCCCGTGACGACCTCGCCGTCCAGACCGTCCTGGTTGGCGGCGACCGCCACCGGACCGACCTCGGCCTCGATCGCGGCGAGTGCCAGCGCGGCCAGCTGCCGGTCCAGGGTGACCGAGGTGAGCAGCTTGTGCGCGCCCGCGTCGTACACCTGCGCGCCCTGCCCGCAGACCGCGATCCCGGTGTAGCCGATCTCGTCCAGCACCGGCTTCGTCCAGCCCGCCGAGCGGCCGGTGACGATGATGTGCTGCGCCCCGAGCGCCGTGACGGCGGCCAGGGCCTCCCGGGTGCGGGCGGAGACGCTCTCGGCGCTGGTGAGCAGCGTCCCGTCCAGATCGGTGGCGACCAGCCGGTAGGGCAGGGCGTCGGTGCTCATGCGCGAAGTGCTCCAGGTGCTCCGGGACGGACGGGCGGTTACTTGGCCGCGGGCTCCAGCACGGCCTTCCCGCCGAGGAACGGCCGCAGCGCCTCGGGCAGGACCACCGAGCCGTCCGCCTGCTGGTGGTTCTCCAGCAGCGCGACGATGACCCGGGGCACGGCCACCAGGGTGCCGTTGAGGGTGGCGACCGGGCGGACGCCGTCCTTGTCGCGCATCCGGATGGAGAGCCGGCGGGCCTGGTACTCGGTGGTGTTGGAGGTCGAGGTGACCTCGCGGTACTTGCCCTGGGTGGGGATCCACGCCTCGATGTCGAACTTGCGGGCGGCGGACGCGCCGAGGTCGCCGGAGGCGACGTCGATCACCCGGTAGGGCAGCTCCAGCGCGTTCAGGAAGTCCTTCTCCCACTGGAGCAGGCGGCGGTGCTCGGCCTCGGCGTCCTCGGGGGTGGTGAAGACGAACATCTCCACCTTCTCGAACTGGTGGACCCGGATGATGCCGCGGGTGTCCTTGCCGTAGGTGCCGGCCTCGCGACGGAAGCAGGACGAGAAGCCCGCGTACCGCATCGGCAGCTTCTCGCCGTCCAGGATCTCGTCCATGTGGTAGGCGGCCAGCGGGACTTCACTGGTGCCGACCAGGTAGCGGTCGTCGTCCTCGAGGTAGTAGACGTTCTCGGCGGCCTGGCCGAGGAAGCCGGTGCCGTCCATCGCCGCGGGGCGGACCAGCGCCGGGGTGATCATCGGGGTGAAGCCGGCCGCGGAGGCCTGCGCCATCGCCATGTTGACCAGGGCCAGTTCGAGCAGCGCGCCCGGGCCGGTCAGGTAGTAGGAACGGGCGCCGGCCACCTTCGCGCCGCGCTCGGTGTCGATCGCGCCGAGCAGCTGGCCGAGTTCGACGTGGTCGCGGGGTTCGAAGCCCTCCGCGGCGAAGTCGCGCGGGGTGCCGATCTCCTCAAGGGTGACGAAGTCCTCCTCGCCGCCGACCGGGGCGGCCGGGTCGATCAGGTTCGCCAGCGCGCGCTGCAGCCGGTCGGCCTCCTCCTTCGCCTCGCTCTGCGCGGCGTCGGCGGCCTTCACCTCGGCGGCCAGCTCCTTGGTGCGGGCCAGCAGGGCGGACTTCTCCTCGCCCTTGGCGGCGGCGACCTGCTTGCCCAGCTGCTTCTGCTCGCTGCGCAGTTCGTCGAAGCGGGTGCCGGCCGCGCGGCGGCGTTCGTCGGCGGAGAGCAGGGCGTCGACCAGGTCGACGTCCTCACCACGGGAGCGCTGCGAAGTGCGTACGCGGTCCGGGTCTTCACGGAGCAGGCGAAGGTCGATCACGGATCAAGCCTACCGGCCGGGGCGGGGCCGGAATCCGGCCATCGCGAAGCTTGGGCCGGTATGTCGCGCTCTGTCCGGAAATCTGGCATCCTGCACCCGGCCGCCGGAGCGCGGGTGCGGGCGAACGCCCCGGGGCTGGGGATAACTCCCGCCGCCCTGTGGATAACTTCGGTGGAGAACCCTTTCGGCACCCGGTTGTCCACAGGCGTGGGGGCGAGCCTGTGGACAGGGGAAAACCAATGGTCCGCAGGCCATCGAACCGGTAATTCCGGGTTTCAAACCTTGATTCGGCTTCCCGAGTGAGGGAATTCGCTCGCTCGGACAGGTGATTTGTCGGTGGCGGGGTGACTCTGGTCCGATTAGTCCGCCCTATGCCCCTAGCTGATGATCCGACCAGGCCTGGGGGTGTCTTTACCGGTTTGTCGACTCACGCCCGCCCTGTGGATAACTTCGCCCGCCTGGGGACAACCGCCTCCTGTGGATGCCGGGCCGGTCCTGTGGATGAACCACCCCGCCCCGCACCGGCCCCCGGCCGCCCCCGGTGAACGCCGGTCGGCCGGGCAGGTGACGTTCGGGCGTGTCGAAAATGAACGGAACGCGGCCCCGTTCGACCCCGTTACGGCCGGAATCGGGTTCTTGCGCCGCGGCCGCCGGAGAGTTCCCGGGCCGACGTCAGAGTTCCCGGGCCGACGTCAGAGTTCGCCGCGGCCGTCCAGGCAGCGCGACAGCCAGTCCGCGGCATTCGCGAAATCCAGGTCCGAGGTGCCCTGCCGCAGCGGGGACGCGGTGCCCCGGTCCGCGCGCGGGTACGAGCCGAGGAAACGCACCTGCGGGCACATCCGCTTCAGGCCCGTCAGCGCCTCGCTGACCCGCCGCTCGCTCAGGTGCCCCTCGCAGTCGATCAGGAAGCAGTAGCTGCCCATGCCCTCGCCGGTCGGCCGGGACTCGATCCGCATCAGGTTGATCCCGCGCACCGCGAACTCCTGCAGCAGTTCCAGCAGCGCACCGGGGTGGTCGTCCGGCAGCCAGACCACCATCGAGGTCTTGTCCCAGCCGGTCGCCGAGGACACCCGCCCCGGCCGGCCCACCAGCACGAACCGGGTGGTCGGCGCCGCCGCGTCCTGGATCTCGTCCGACAGCACCTCCAGCCCGTACAGCTCGGCGGCGAACGACCCCGCGACCGAGGCGTCGTAGCGGCCCTCCTGGACCAGCCGGGCGCCTTCCGCGTTGGACGCCGCCGACTCCCACTGCGCGTCCGGCAGGTTCGCCGCCAGCCAGTGCCGCACCTGCGGCTGCGCCACCGGATGCCCGGTGACGGTCTTCACGTCGCCCGGCACGGTGCCCGGGCGGACCATCAGCGCGAACGAGATCGGCAGCAGCACCTCGCGGTAGATCATCAGCGCGCTGCCGTTGATCAGCTCGTCGCTGGTGGTGGTGACCGCGCCGTCCACCGAGTTCTCGATCGCCACCATCGCGCCCGCAGCCTCGCCCGCCCGCACCGCGTCCAGCGCCGCCGACACCGACGCCAGCGGCGTCAACTCCCGCGTCCCCGACTCCGGCAGCGTCCGCAGCGCGGCCTCCGTGAAGGTGCCCGCGGGCCCGAGATAGGTGTAACGGGTCGCCGACATGACCGCCTCCGAACGAACAGCGTGATGGGTGATGCGAACTGCGTGGGCAGCTGCGGGCCCGGTCTGCCACCTTAGCCACTTCCGGGGCCCCGCCGTGCGGCCGTCCGACCGCCGAACGTCAGCCTTCGAGCAGCGGCTGCCCCACGTACCCGCCCTCCGGCGCGCCCGGCGGCACCGCGAACAGCGCGCCCGCCTCGTGCCGCAGGAAGCGGGACAGGCCGTCGCCGCGCGCCAGCCGCTGCTGCACGGGGACGAAGCCGCGCGCCGGGTCGGCCTGGAACGCGGCGAACAGCAGGCCCGCGTCGGGCGAGCCGTCCGCCGACAGGCCGTCGTGGAACGAGAACCCGCGGCGCAGCATCGCCGCCCCGCCGTTGGAGGCGGGCGCGGCCACCCGGACGTGCGCGTCCGGGGCGATCGCCAGCACGCCGTCCGGGCCGGTCGCCGCCAGGTCGACGGGGGTGCGCTCGCCCGCGTCCGGGCCGCCCGAGAGCGGGGCGCCGTCGCTCTTGCGGCGCCCCACCAGGCGTTCCTGGCGGTCCGCCGGCAGCGACTCCCAGTCGTCCAGCAGCATCCGGATCCGGCGCAGCACCGCGTAACTGCCGCCCGCCATCCAGTCGGGACCGGTGGCGAACACCTTCGCGGCGAAGTCGCCGTCCTGCGGGCGCGGGTTGTTGGTGCCGTCGACCTGGCCCATCAGGTTGCGGCCGGTCATCGGCGTCGGCGTCGTGCCGGGCGTGCGGGCGAAGCCCGACATCAGCCAGCGCGGCGCGGCCACCCCGGCGGACAGCCGGCGCAGCACCCGCAGCGCGTGCACCGCGACCAGCGCGTCGTCCGCGCCGATCTGCACCCACAGGTCGCCGTCCGAGCGGGCCGGGTCGAGCGCGTCGCCGGGGAAGGCGGGCAGCGCGGCCAGCGCGGGCGGGCGGCGGTCGGCCAGGCCGAGCTTGTCGAACAGGCTCGCGCCGAAGCCGAAGGTGACGGTCAGCGAGCTCGGGCCGGCGTCCAGCGCGATCCCGCCGCCGCCGTCCCCGCCCGGCTCGCCGACGGCCATCCGGGCCGCGGCCGCCGACCAGTCCCGCAGCAGCCCCGCCGCCCGGTCCCGCCCGGCCCCGGCGACCAGGTCGAACGCCGCCCACTCGACGCGGGCCTGCGCGGGCTCCACGATGCCGCCCTGCCGGGGCCCGTGGAACGCCACCCGGCGCTGCCCGGGCAGCGCCGCGGCCTCCTCCCGCGCGGTGGCGCGCCCGCCCCACACTCCGCCGACGGCGCCCACGGCCAGTCCGGCCCCGGCCCCGCCGAGCACCGCCCGCCGGGACACCGCCGTCACTGGCCGACCTTCAACTGCTGGGTGGCCGTCACCTGGTCGATGTCGGAGGAGCGGACGGTCACCGAGACCACCCACTCCCCGGCCAGCGGCAGCTGCGCGGTGCCGTTCCAGGCGCCGGTGCCCTCGGACTGCAGGGTCACCGGCAGCGGGCCGAGATCGCGGTCGGGCAGCGTGAACGCCAACTGCACCTCGGGCACCTCGACCGGCTTCCCGGCCGCGTCGGTGAGCTTCAGCGTGACGGCGTTCGGGCCGGTGCCCACCGGGTTGACGCCGACGACGGCGGTGCCCTTGGCGTTCGGGGTCCGGCCGCCGGTGTCGTACGGCAGCTTCAGCTCCAGCGTCTTCCCGGGCACCGCGGACGCCCCCGCCACCGGTGCGCCGCCGCCCGCGCCCGGCTGCGCGGCGATCGCCTGGGCGACCCGCCCGGGCGGGGAGTTGGTGAGCATCGTGGTGACCACCAGCACCAGCACGGCGACGGTCGTCTCCACCAGCACGCTGCGCCGCAGCCCCGCCCGCACGGGTGAACCGTCGGCGGTGCGCCGCTGCTTCGCCTCGGCCAGCACCGCCTGCTGACGGGCGAGCTGCGCGGCCCGCTCCGGGTCGGCGTCCGCGCCGGCCGCGCGGTCGGCGGTGGCGAGGGCCGGCACCGACTCCGGCACGGCGGCCGTCTGGTCGGCGGTCCGCAGCCGGGCCGTCCAGGCCCGGGAGATCCAGGCGACGCCGAGCATCGCCGCCACACAGCCGACCTTGATCAGCAGCAGCCGTCCGTACTCGGTGTTCACCAGCGCGCCCCAGCTGCCCAGGCCCCGCCACGACTGGTACACGCCGGAGACGGCGAGCACCGCGACCAGCCAGAACGCCAGCTTGGAGAACCGTTCGACGGCGGCTGCGGGCAGGCCGTGGCGCAGACCGGTGACCAGCACGGCGAGGCCGCCGAGCCAGCCCGCCATGGCGAGCAGGTGCAGCGCGGCCAGCGGCAGCGCCAGCGGGACCTGGATGCCCACCGAGGAGTGGTCGGCGCCGACCCAGGTCGCCGACAGCGCGATCGCCAGGGCGAGCCCGGCCAGGCCCAGCCCGAGCCGGGTGTCGCGCTGCGGCCGTTCGGCGGCGGCCCGCTCCAGCCGGCGCAGCTCCGCCTCCTCCGCGTCCGACTCCGAATCCGGGTCCGCGGCCGTGTCTGCGTCCGGGTCCGCCCCGGGGTCCGGCGCGGACGCGGCGGGCTTCGGCTGCAGCCCCAACTGGCCGACCAGCAGCGACAGGAAGACCCCGGCGGCGGCGAGCAGCAGCAGGCGGGCGGCGAGCGCGGTGCCGATCCGCTCGTCCAGGGTGGCGCGCACCAGCGACAGGTCGAAGGCCTGGCCGAGCCCGGTGCCGCGCTCGTACGGGCCGCGCAGCATCAGCACCGCGACGGTGGACAGCAACAGCGCGACCCACCCGCTCATCAGCAGCCGCTGCACGCCGCGGACGGCCGCGCCGCCGGGCCACACCACGATCACGAACGCGGCGGCGCCGGCCAGCAGCGCGAACGCGCCGTAGGCGACGGTGCGGGCGGTGCCGTAGGCGAAGCCCACCGCGCCGTCCGCCTTGGCGCCCTGCACGGCGGAGGCGTTCACGGTGGTGTCGGAGGGCGCGCCGATGGAGAAGGTGAACGCGCCGCCGATCGGGTGCGAGTCCTCCGAGACGGCCCGCCACGCCACCGTGTAGGTGCCGTTGTCGAGGCCCTGCCGGAGCGTCACCCGGGCGGTGGCGGCCTTGCCGTCCACGTGGTCGGGCCGGCCCTCGTCGACGGCGGTGCCGCGCGGGTCGAGCACCCGCACCGAGTCCGGGGACAGCGACACGCCCTCGCTGAAGGTCAGCGTCACCGCGGCGGGCGCGGTCGGCACGACCGAGCCCTGCGCCGGGTCGGTGCCCTCCAGGGTGGCGTGCGCGGACGCCGCCGTCGCCCCGCCGAGCACCAGGGCGAGCGCTGCCACCAGCACCGCCAGCAGCGCGCCCAGCCGTCTCCGTCCCGCCGCCGTGATCACCTGTGCGCCTCTTCTCGTCGCCACGCCGTCTGCTGCCATCGCCGGGACCCTAGCTTCCCGGCCGGTACGTCAAGGGCTTCACCGGGACCTTGACCACCACGGTGCCCGCCTTGGCGAACTCCAGGTCCAGTTCCAGCTCGTCGCCGAGGGCCGGCTGCTTCGACCAGTCCATGATCATCAGGTGGTTGCCGTTGCGCGCCAGGTTCAGACTCCCGTGCGCGGGCACCTCCAGCGCGCCGACCTCCTCCATGGTCTGCTCGGTGGAGCGGTGCATGGTCACCGACCCGGCGCCCGGGCTGGTCACCTTCACCAACTGGTCCGCGCCGCCGTCGTTGCGCACCGTCAGGTAGCCCGCGCCCATCCCGCCGGGAGTGGCGGGCAGCGGTATGTACGGGTCGGCCACCGACAGCTTCGGCGCGGCCGAACCGCCCGAGGACTGGCAGGCCACCACCGCGGTGCCCGCCGCCAGCACGGTCGCCAGGCCGGCCCCGATCAGCGCGCTGCGCCGGAATCCGCGGCTCACACCGCCACCCCCTGGGCGAGCAGCTCCAGGTCGTGCCGGTAGGTGTCCGTCGTGGTGCCGGCCATGTACAGCAGGTGCGCCTTGTCGTCGCCGGGCAGGAACGCCAGCACCTGCGCGCCGTGCGTGGAGGTCACCGAGCCGTTCGCGGCGACCACCGGGTCCTCGACCATGATGCCCAGCGGCTTGGCGGCGGCCTTCACCTTCGCCAGGTCGCCGGTCAGCCCGACGAAGTCCTTGCCCATCGAGTCCAGCCAGGTCCGCAGCACCTGCGGGGTGTCGCGCTCCGGGTCGGTGGAGACGAACACGATGTCGATCTTCTGCCGCTGCTCCGGCGTCAGCTTCGCCATCGCGACCCCGATGTCGCCCATGGTGGTCGGGCAGACGTCCGGGCAGCTGGTGTAGCCGAAGAACAGCAGCACCGTCCGCCCGGCGGTGCGCGCCTTCAGGTCGTACGGCTGCCCGGAGGTGTCGTTCAGCACCAGGTCCGGCTTGTCGAAGTGCTTGCTGAGCACGGTGCCCCGGTACTGGCTGGACGAGGACGTCTTGCTGACCTTCGCCGCCCCACTGCTCTCCCCGCCGCCCGAGGAGGACGAGGAACAGGCGGACAGCGCGAGCGTGGCGCCGAGGACGAGGGCGGCGGCCGACAGGAGCCGGGGCCGGGTGCTGCGGAGGGGTGCCAAGGGACTTTCCGTTCCGTACGGGATGCGGGGAGAGCGGTCTGTCGGGCGGGGCCGCGCAGTACGGCCCCGCCCGACGGGGATCAGTTCGCGGAGCGGCGGCGCAGCCCGGCCACGCCGAGCGCCGCGCCGATCACGCCGACCACGATGCCGACCACGCCCAGGGTGCGGGCGGCGGAGTCGGAGGACTTCGCGGCGGGCGCGGCGGCGTCGGCGGACTTCGCGGAGGTGTCCGCCGAGTGGTGGTCACCGGCCGCGTCGGCCTTGGCCAGGCTCAGCACCGGCGCGGGCTTGGCCGGCTCCGGCTGGCCGTCCTTGGACTCCTCGATCCAGCGGACCACGTCGCCGTTGTCGTACGTCTGCAGCGCCTTGAAGGTCAGCTTGTCGGTGTCGGTGGGCAGCGCGCCCAGCGAGACCTTGAACTCCTGGAACTGCCCGGGCGCGATCTTGGTGCCGGCGTCTGCGGTCCAGGTGATCTTGGAGACGGCCTCGGTGATCTGCTGGCCGTGCGAGTCCAGCGGCTTGTCGAGCTTCGACTTCTCCAAGCTCGCCGTCCACCCCGGCAGCGGCTGGGTGCGCACCGACGCCAGCGGGTGGTCCAGCGGCAGGCTGACCTCAAGCTTCACGGTGGACGCGGTGTCGCTCTCGTTCGGCACCCGGAACGCCACGGCCGTGTACCCGCCCTGCTGGGCGCTGCCCGGCTGGACGGAGACGTGCGCGAACGCCGGAACGGCGGACGCCAGCAGGGCGCCGGCCGCCACCACGAGCGCGCCGACGGAACGACGGGCGGAGAGGGAACGCATCAGGGGACTCCTGGGGAGAGTGGCCGCGCGACAGCGCGACAGAAAGGGGAGGTGGGGACTCGACCGGCCCGGTCGGTACAACGCGGGCACGGCGGCAGCGGTGCGCGCCCGAACCCCGACCCTCGCCGGGCCCGGCTCAGCGCGCGAACGCCACCGCGGGCGGTCCCCTGCGCAGCACGCAGTGCCGCAGCGCCGCCGCCACCGGCAGCGGCCAGTCCTCCGGACGCCCGGCCGGCCGCGCCGGCGCCGGGCGCTCCCCGCCCAGCAGCAGCGCCACCAGCAGCGCCACCGCGGTCCGCAGCGGCGCGGCCCACTCCCGGGCGGTCAGCGCCGCCGTGCGCACCAGCCGCCACAGCGCGGCCTCGCCGCGCCGCAGCCACCAGCCCGCGACCACGGCCGCCGCCAGGTGCGCCAGCACCATGCCGGACGTCAGACCCAGCCCGCCGGCCGCGTGCGGCGCCACCGTCGCGAACGCCTGCGGGTCCAGGCCCGCCGCGCTCACCACCTGGTCCGCCGTGGTGTCCACCGGGACGACCGTCAGACCGTCACCGGGCGTGTCGTTGCACAGCAGCCGACCCGCCGCGGACACCAGCGCGTCCGACCCGCCGTTTCCGGCCATTCCCGGATGCGCCATCGCCGCGCCGCCGCCCAGGCCCTCGCCGAAGCGGTGGAAGAGCAGGTGCAGGCCCAGCTGACCGACGCCCAGCGCCGCCGCGATCGATCCCAGCGAGCGCTCCCGCCCGCCGAGCAGCGCCGCCACCGCGCACACCGCGGCGAAACCCGCCGCCAGCGTGTCCGGCGCCACCGCGCCGCCCGCCCGGGCGTGCCCGAAGGCCGCCACCAGCGTGCACACCAGCGCGAACGGCACCGCGCGCAGCACCCGCAGATCCCAGGCGGCCGCCGCGGCCCGCACGGCGGGCAGGGCGGCGCCCCGGCGGGCGGCGGCGGTCGGGTCAGTCATGGCCGGGCCATCATCTCACCGCCTACGCGGACACCCGGGGCAGGCCCCGGAACCCGCCCGAAATGGCCGGAACCCGACCGGCGCACACACCCGCCCACGCGCCGATCGGCACACCGGACCGGGGCAGTCCATCCGCCGAACGGGCGGTACCGGCGCGTGCGGACGGTTCACCGCGCGCCGCCGAGGAGATAGCTAGTTGTATGTGGAGCCGCAGCCAGGAGGGATCTCCCGTGGACATCTGGTGGACTCTGCACCTCAAGCGCGACCCGGCGAGCGTGCCGCTCGCCCGCCGCATCCTGCTCGGCGCCATGGACTCCGCCGGAGTCGACCCGCAGGACGCCTTCGACCTCGGCCTCGCCCTCACCGAGGCCTGCGCCAACGCCGTCGAACACGCCGGGCCCGGACACCTCGGCGACACCTTCCAGGTCACCGCCGCGCTCAGCGGCGACCGGCTGCGGATCGAGGTCGCCAACACCAGCCCCGCCCCGGGCCCGCCGGTCGCGTCCCGGCCCGGCCCGCGCCGCCGTCCCGCCGCTGCCTCCGCCCCCGGCTCCGCCGGGCACCCCGCGTCCGAGCGCCCCGCCGACCGGCCCGCGCCGCGCGCCCGCACCCGCCGCGGCCGGGCCTCCGTCCCCGCCCGGGTGCTGGCCACCCGCAGCCCCGCCGCCGACCGGCCCGCCCCCTACGACACCCACGTGCTGCCCGCGCTGCGCCCCGCCCTGCCGGCCGCCGACCCCGGCGCGCTGCCCGACCTGACCGCCGAGTGCGGCCGCGGCCTGTTCCTCATCCACGCGCTCGCCGACCACGTGCAGCTGCGCACCCACCCGCAGCGCGGCGCCACCGTCAGCTTCGACAAGATCCTCACCGCGCCGCTGCTGCGCACCGCGTCCTGACGGCTCCGCAGGTCGAACCCTCCGCCCGAAACCCGCTGGTCACGTGCCCGGGTGCTCCGGTTATGGTCTAGTCCATTCACCGGAGGGGGACCATGACCACCACTGCTGCGGAGCCGCTCTCCGCCCCCAGTCGCCCGCTGGCCCGGATGGGACAGGCCCTGCGCGGACGGGACTTCCGCATCTGGTTCGCCGGCCAGCTGATGTCCGCGTCCGGGGCCCTCGCCCAAGGCGTCGTGCTCTCCTGGATCGTCTACCGGCTCACCGGGGACGCCGTCTGGCTGACCGTGCTGACCGCCTGCACCTGGGGCCCCACGCTGCTGCTCGGGCCGTGGGCCGGTGCCGTCGTCGACCGCTCCGACCGGCGCCGCCTGCTGATGGTCACCCAGACCCTGATGCTGCTGCTCGGCCTCGCGCTGGCCGTCACCACCGCCCTGTTCGGCCCGCGACTGTGGCTGCTGCTGGCCCTCGCCACCTGCACCGGACTGGTCGCCACCGTCGACGCCCCGGCCCGCCAGGTCTTCGTGGTCGACCTGGTCGGCCCCGGGGCGGTCGCCAGCGCCGTCGGCCTGTGGGAGGTGGCGCTCAACGCCTCCCGGGTGATCGGCCCCGGCGTGGCCGGCGCGCTGCTGAACTTCGGCGGGCCGTCCTGGGCGTTCGCCTTCAACGCGCTCGGCTACCTCGCGCCGCTGATCGCGCTGGGCAGGCTGCACCCGCCCGCCCCCGTCGAGCGCACCGCCGGGGGCCGGCCGCCGAAGACCGGCGCCCGCGACGGCCTCGCCTACGCCTGGCGTTCGCCGCTCGTCCGCGGCCTGCTGCCGATGTCCGCCGCCAGCGGGCTGGTCTTCGCGATGAACCTGACCGTCCCGCCGCTGGTCGACCGCTCGCTGCACCTCGGCCCCGGCGGGTACGGCCTGCTGATGGCCGCGTTCGGCCTCGGCGGCCTGCCCGGCGCGCTGCTCGCCGCGTCCGCGCCCGAGCCGACGCCGCGCCGGGTGCGCCGGCTGGCGGTGGTCACCTCGGTCGCGGTGCTGGCCACCGCACTGGCGCCGAACGCCGTCCTCGCGGTCGTCGGCATGGCCGCCGTCGGCGTCGCCTCGATCTGGTTCATCGCCACCGCCAACACCCTCGCCCAGCTGCGCTCCGCCCCGGAGATGCGCGGACGGGTGATGTCGCTGTGGGGCAGCGCGATGACCGGCACCCTCCCGTTCACCGGGCTCGCCGTCACCTTCGTCGCCCAGCACGTCGGCGCCCGGACCGGCTTCTCGCTGGCCGGCGCGGCGTTGCTGCTGACCACCCTGGCCGCATGGCGGGCGCTGCGGCCCGCGGTGTGACCGGAGGGGTCCGGCGCGGTGTCGAGAACCGCGCCGCGGCTCCGTCCCCGGGACGATGGGGGGCGAAAGCGCCCGCACCGAGAGGAGCCGTCCGCCGTGACGCACATGCTGCAGATGCACTTCAGCCAGTCGCAGAGCGACATCCCGCCGATCCCCGACTGGGACCCGGCAGCGACCGCCGCGCACATCGCCTTCATGCGCCGCTCGGTCGCCGAGCTCACCGCCGGCGGCGAACTCGTCGAGGCCAAGGGCCTGGCGCTGCCCGACACGGCGCGGATCGTCCGGGCCGGCGAGGGCGGGCCGGACGTCGTCGACGGGCCGTTCCCGGCGGAGAAGGAGTTCCTGTTCGGCTGGTGGATCGTCGACTGCGCGACCGACGAGCGGGTGCTGGAGATCGCCGCCGCGCTGTCCGCCGCACCCGGGCACGACGGCCGGCCGATGAACATGCCGATCGAGGTCCGCGAGGTGCTGTCGGAACCCCCGGGGCAGCTCTGACCCCACTGGGGGCGCGCGAATTGCCGGAGATGTCCGGTCGGCGGACGATGGTGATCATGATGCATCAGATGCGCGCCGAGACCGGCCCCGGCGGCGCCACGGACTCCGTGGTCAGCTGGCACATCGTCCGCGACGCGGACCTCACCGCCCTGTGCGGCAAGACGCTCGACCCCGCCGCGCCCGTCCAGGACGCCACCCACTGGACCCGCGACCCCGACCACAACTGCCACACCTGCGGAGCGCTGTACCTCCGCGAGACCCCGTACCTCCCGGGCGAACACCAGGACTGACCGGACGCCGAACGGCCGGCCCCCGCGCGGGGACCGGCCGTTCGGCACTGCGGTGGCGCGGGGCGCTCAGCCGCCGCTCTTGCGGCGGAAGGTGCGCTTGCCGCCGGCCGCGGCGGCGGTGCCGTGGACCTTCGAGTCGCTGCCGGGGCCGCCGCCGGCGCCCCGGTTCTTGCCGCCCTTGCGCTGCAGCGCGGCCAGGAACTTGGCCTTCTGGTCGTCCTGCCCGGTCGTCTCGGCGTCGGTGTCGGTGGTGGCGTCGGCCGCGGCCTCCGGCGCGGGCTCGGCTGCCGGGGCGGTGTCGCTGCTCATTGGGGACCTCCTGGACGGGTGGGAAGTGCTGGTGCACACCATCCCATGCCGAAAGGGGGCGGTGTCGGCCGACACTTAGCCCCGGTGGATCAGGCCGTGGTGGCGGTGCTGCCGCTCGTCGCGGTACTCCAGGCCGCCCATCATGAACAGCAGGGCAAGGGTCGGGAAGCCGAACGAGGCGATCACCAGGACGAAGAACTGCCAGACCATGGGACTCTCCTGTCACGAAGCCTCGGCAAGTTGCCATACCTTGACCCATTATGTCCGAATCGCCGTGCAGGAGTGCCGAACAGCGGGCCGAACAGCCCCTGTTCGAACGGCGGGCGGCCGTCGCAGACTGAAGGGCATGCGGGTACAGCTGGCAGTCGACGCGCGCCGCCCGGACCGGGCCTGCGAGGACTTCGTGGTGGCCACCCCGGAGGCCCTGGTGCTGCTGGACGGCTCCAGCGCCCCGGACACCCTGGACTCCGGCTGCGGCCACGGCATCCCCTGGTACGTGCGCCGCCTCGGCGCGCACCTGGTCGCCCGGCTCACCGGCCACCCCGACCGGGCCATGACCGACTGCCTGGCCGACGCCATCGCCGACACCGCCGCCCTGCACGGCGGCAGCTGCGACCTGGCCAACCCCAACACGCCCGCCGCCATGGTGGTCGCCGCCCGCCTGCGCGGCGACGCCCTGGAGTACCTGGCCCTCGGCGACTCCCTGCTGGTGCTGCACCCCAAGGCCGGACCGCCCCGGGTGATCGGCGACAACCAACGCTTCCCCGACGGCGAGGCGCTGCGCCGCCAGGTCTGGTCGACCGTCCCCGGCACCGTCGAACGCGCCGACCTGTACCTGCGGTACGCGATCGCCGTCCGCGCCGCCCGCAACACCGGCCACGGGCCGTGGATCGCCGCCACCGCTCCCGAGGCCGCCCGGCACGCCGAGACCGGCGTCGTCGCCCGCGCCGACCTGCACGGGGTCGCCGCCCTCTCGGACGGCGCCGCCCGCTTCACCGACCGCCTGGGACTGGGCAGTTGGGCCGACGCCGTCCGACTGCTCGCCGAGGCCGGCCCCGCCGAGCTGATCGCCCAGGTCCGTGCCGCGGAGCTCACCGACGCCGACTGCGTCCGCTGGCCCCGCGGCAAGGCCCACGACGACGCCGCGGCGCTCTACGCCCGGCTCTGACGGTCCTCAGGCACCGGCCGTCAGGAACACCGCGCGGGCCGCCGAACCGTCCGGCGCGGTGTACCCGGCGACCACCTCGCCCGGAGCGGGCTCCCCGGCGGGGGTCAGCTCCCGGCGCAGCGTCACCGTCGCCGCCGCACCCTCGGGCGCGGCCGCGACCGCGACGGTGCCGTCCACCGTGTCGCTCTCGTCCTGGTGCTGCGGCACCGCCCGGCCGGCCAGCAGTTCGGCGAACTGCGCGTGCGCCACCGGGTCCTGCTCGGCGTCGTAGAACCAGCGCGTGCCCAGCACGCCGTGCTCGGTGACGCCGATCAGCGCCCCCTCCGGCGCACCCTCCAGCGGCGCGCCCCGGTACGACATCGGGACCAGGTAGGCGGCCCGGTCGTCCGTCACCACGTACACCTCGATGCCCACCTCGCCCGCCGGGTCGTCCAGCCGGAACCCGCCGGCCCGGGCCAGCTCACCGCCGCCGGGGCGGAACCAGTCCTGCTTCGGCAGCCACTCGGCCAGCATCTCCAACTTGCCCGGCGTGACAGTGGTCTGATGAATCGTCGCCATCGTCGCCCTCCCTCTCGTGCGGTCCTTCGGTGGAGCCCAGCCTACGAATCCGGGCGCGTGCGGACTGCCCGTTCGGATGAACGCGGCGTGCGGTGCCGCCGGTCCGCGGTGCTCCGCTGCCAGAACTTGCCCTGCGCTCGGGTCCGAGCCGAGCAAGCACCCCAGGGCCGCACGGTTTCGGGCGGCCTGTTGCGAGAACGGAACCGCCTCATGGCCATCGCTTTCCGCAAGACGCTCGCCATCGCCACCATGGGCCTGGCCGCCGCCCTCCTGCCGGCCGTCGGGGCCGGCGCGGCCGACACCGGGCACGCCGCCACGCGCACCCCCGGCCGCTACTGCCTCGCCAACACCTGGGGTGCGCCGGACGTCTCCAGCAAGCCGTGCGACGCCAACGACAAGGGCCAGCACTGGGTGGTCTTCAACGACCAGATCAGCCTCGCCCTCGCCTGACAGAGCGGCCCGCGGCCACGCCAACGCGCCGTCCCGCCCGAGCAGTTGACCGGGCGGGACGGCGTTCGTGCGGGCGGTGCAGGTGGCCGGCGGGTCAGCGGGTCAGCGGGTCAGCGGGTCACGGAAAATGGTGTCGGGGGCAGCGGCTCGCCGCTCGCGTCGGTGCCGTCGGGGACGTCGATGCCGACGACGGTCAGCCGGCCCCCGGCCGCCATGACGCTGCCCGGCACGCGGCCGCGGCCGCCGGCGGCCTGCGGGAGGTCGAGCGGCTGCCAGCCGCCGGGCGTCAGCCGGGCGCCGATCGGCTGGTAGGTGTGGCCGTTGTCGAGGCGGTGGCCCACGGTGGCCACGCCGTTGCCGGTGCGGGTGAGGCCGTACAGGTGGCCCGCGCCGATGCCGGTGTCCTGGTGCGTCCAGCCGGTGCCGTCGTAGTGCGCGACCAGGGTCTGCGGGTTGTGGTCCGGGCCCTCCTCGGTGCCGGAGGCCCAGACGTTGCCGGGGCCGATCGCGACCAGCTGGGTGAGCTCGCCGTAGCGGGAGTCCAGGTCCGGGGCGGCGACCCGGTTCCAGGCGCGGCCGTCGTAGTGCAGCAGCAGGGGGCGCGGCCACCCCTCGGGGGTGCCGATGGTGCCGGCGGCCCAGACGTCGGACGGGCCGGTGGCGGTCACCGCGCCGAGCGTCCAGTAGTCGGTGTCGAGTTCGGGGGTCGGCACCCGCTCCCAGCCGGTGCCGTTCCAGTGCTCGATCAGGCCGAGGAAGGTCAGGTAGTCGTCCGGTTCGTAGGAGCCGACCGCCCACACGTCGTCGGAGCCGCCGGCCGCCGCGACGCCGCCGAAGCCGGCCGCCAGCGTGTGGTCGGGGGCGGGGGCGTTCCGCACCTGCCACCGGCCGTTGCGGTAGTGGCCGACGGGGATGGTGCTGCCGTTGGCGGCCTTGTCGCCGGTCACCCAGGCGCCCCCGGCGCCGTCGCTGTCGACCGTGCGGGCGCCGAGGCCGTCGGGGAGGGCGAGTTCGTGCCAGTTCGCGTCGCCGGTGCCCCGGGTGAAGGCCACCGGCACGGTGTAGGTGTTGCCCTTGCCCTCTCCGAATCGCCGGGAGCCGACGGCCAGTTCGGTGTGGCCGTCGAGCCGGTCCGCGTCCAGGATGTTGGCGTTGCCGGCCGGGAAGGCGTTGGCGGTCCAGGCCCGGGCGCGGTGGCGGTCTGCGGCGGCGGTGTCCTGGGCGCCGGCCGGCGAGACCGTCGTCAGCAGGGCGCCGGACAGCAGAACGGTCGTCAGAACGGTACGTCGCTTCACCGGTTCTCCCCCTCGTTGTAGGACTTGGGCTCTTCCTGTACCGGGTGCCGGTCGGCCTGCCGGACCAGGTCCAGGACTTGGGGCGTGCGGACGAACGCCGTCAGCTGCTCGGCCGTCACCGGGGCCGAACTGCCCTTGCGTTCATGGGGGCTGACGCTGACGGTCACCGCGCTGCGGTCGAGGTGGAAGATCGCGTCGGTGATCACCGAGCCGTCGCTCTCGGGTTCGACCCGCACGACGACCGGCGTCCCGTCCGGCAGGTTCTCGTCGCGGCAGGTCCCGCCCTTGGCCGTGTCGGCCGGTCGGCAGGTCCGCTGCGTCGTGTCGTTCGGGGCGGGGCTCACGGAGAACCGGATGAACCAGGTGCCGCCCTGCGGGGACGTCGCCAGGTAGCCCGACACGTCGTCGGCCACCAGCCGGATCTGGCCGACCTCCGGCGGCAGCAGGTCCTGCAGCGCGGCGGCCGTCGCCTGCCGGAACGCCTCGATCCGCTGCTGCTCGGCGTACGAGCCGCTGTCGGTCGGCGGCGCGGACGATGGTGCGGTGGTGGGGGAGAACGTGACGGTGGGGAACACCCGCGGAGCCGGCGCGTCCCCCATCTGCACCACGCCGGTGCCCGGAACGCTTCCCACCCCGGGCACCACGGCCGCCAGCCCCGTCACCGCCAGCGCCGCCGTGCACGCCGCCGCCCCGCCGACCGCCAGCCGCGACCGCAGCCGCCGCCGGCGCCCGTCCCGCATCGCCCGGGCCGTCAACCCGACCGGCTCGGTCAGGTCGTCGGTGAGCTCCTCCATGGCCTCTCTCATGAACAGCGCCTCCGGCGCCCGCTCCTGCACCTCGTACTCCTTCGTGTTCTCGGTCCGGTTCATCGGGGTTGTTCACACCGGCGCGTACGGGCTCGACTCGCCGAGCTGTTCGCGGAGCCTGGCCAGGGCACGCGAACACTGGCTCTTGACGGTGCCGGTGCTGCACCCGAGCAGCTCGGCCACCGTCTCCACGCTCAGGTCCTCCCAGTACCGCAGGACGACCATCGCCCTTGCCCTCGACGGAAGTTGGGCCAGCGCGGTGAGCAGCGTCACCCGCAGATCGGCGTCCCCGTGACGGGACTCCTCGGGCGAGCCCACCAGCGACCCGAGCCGACGGGCCAGCGACCACTTGCGCTGCTCCGCCAGGAACGTGCGGGTCAGAACGGTCCGGGCATAGGCGTCGAGGTTCTCCATCCGCGAGGCCCGCCGCCAGTGCGCGAACAGCTTGGCGAGCGTGGCCTGGGCCAGGTCCTCGGCCCGGTGCGGATCCCCGCACAGCAGGTACGCCGTCCGGTACAGCCGCCGCGTCCGCGCGGTCGCGTACTCCTCGAAGCTCAACTCGTCCTGTCCGCGCATCCACCCCTCCTGGCTCGCGTCTCTCACCCGTCCTCAATGCGCGAGCCCGGCGAAAGGTTGAGCCCGAATTTCCCGGACACGAAAAGACCCGCGCCCACCGTCCGAGGACGGTGGGCGCGGGTTCGGGGGGAGCGGAGGGCGGTCAGTTCTCGTCGGCGGGGACGGTGCCGAGGCGGCCGGCCTGGAAGTCCTCCATGGCCTGCTGGAGTTCGCGGTGGCTGTTCATCACGAACGGGCCGTAGTGGGCGACGGGCTCGCGGATCGGCAGGCCGCCGAGGAGGACGACCTCGAAGCTGTTGTCGCGGGAGTCCTGCTTCTCGTCGGCGCGGATGGTGAGGGAGTCGCCGTCGCCGAAGACGACGGCCTGGCCCCGGTGGAAGGGGCGGTGCTCGGTGCCGGCCGAGCCGCTGCCGGCGAGGCCGTAGGCGAGGGCGTTGAAGTCGGAGCGCCAGGGCAGGGTGATCTGGGCGCCGGGGCTGACCGAGGCGTGGATCATGGTGATCGGGGTGAAGGTGGTGCCCGGGCCCTGGTGACCGCCCAGCTCGCCGGCGATGACGCGCAGCAGCGCGCCGCCGTCCTCGGTGCTGAGCAGCTTGACGCTGCCGCCGCGGATGTCCTGGTACTTCGGGGTGATCATCTTGTCCGAGGCGGGCAGGTTGACCCACAGCTGGAGCCCGTGGAACAGGCCGCCGGACTGCACCAGGGACTCCGGCGGGGTCTCGATGTGCAGGAGGCCGGAGCCGGCGGTCATCCACTGGGTGTCGCCGTCGGTGATGGTGCCGCCACCGCCGTGGGAGTCCCGGTGGATGAAGGTCCCGTCGATGATGTAGGTGACGGTCTCGAAGCCGCGGTGCGGGTGCCAAGGGGTCCCCTTCGGCTCCCCGGCCGCATAGTCCACCTCGCCCATCTGGTCCATCATGATGAACGGGTCGAGGTACTTCTGGTTGATCTTGGCGAAGGCACGGCGGACGGGGAAGCCCTCGCCCTCGTAGCCCTCGGGGGCGGTGGCCACGGTGAGGACCGGCCGGGCGGTGCTGTGCACCGGGTCGGGCGTGGTCACGCGCGGCAGGGTCAGCGGGTTCTCGACGGTCACGGCGGGCATGTCGGCCTCCTTCGACGGGTCTGTGGCCTACGTCCACCACAGTAGTTCAACTCTCAACCACTCGCAAGGTTGAACGTTGAACTATTCGGGTGTATTCCGGCCCGGGGAAGGGGTGGAAGGAGGGGTCAGCCGTACATCCGGCGCATGGTGAAGTCGACCATCTGCTCGACCGCGCGGGCGTCGAACACCATCCGGTGCTCGCCCTCCATGTCCAGGGCGAAGCCGTAGCCGGTGGGCAGCAGGTCGAGCACCTCGGCGCCGGTGACCGAGAAGTGCTTGGAGTCCTTGCCGGCGTACCGCTTCAGCTCCTTCAGCGAGCTGAACATCGGGATCACCGGCGTCGGGGTGTTGTGCAGCGCCAGGAAGCCGGGGCGGTCGCCGCGCGGGCAGTAGACCTTCGAGGTGATGAAGATGGCCTGGAAGTCCTCCACCGGCATCGCCCCCGTGGTGAAGGCGCGCACCGCGTCCGCCAGCGAGGGCGGCGAGGGCTCGGGGTAGAGCGACTGCTGGGCGGCCTGCGGGTCGCCGTACCCGGCGCCGGGCATGCCGGACATCCCCTGCTGCATCTGCTGCTGATAGGGATCCTGGTAGGCGCTCTGCTCGTAGCCGTACACGGGGACAAGGCTATCGGGCCGGACCCTGCTTGGGGGCGGGCGATCCGCACAATCCGGCGGCGGGCCGCATTGTGGGACGTGACCACGTTCATAGGTGGTTCACGGCAGAGGGGTTGAACAAGTTACCGCTGGGTAGCATCATGGGGCGTACTGGTGGGTAAGCGGTGCGCCGTAAGCGGCTCGCCCGTGGAAGACGAACCGGAGAAACGGTCATGGGTCACTACAAGTCCAACCTGCGGGACGTGGAGTTCAACCTCTTCGAGGTGTTCGGCCGCGACCAGGTGTACGGCACCGGTCCGTTCGCCGACATGGACGTCGACACCGCGAAGAACATCCTCAGCGAGATCTCCCGGCTGGCCGAGAACGACCTGGCCGCCTCCTTCACCGACACCGACCGCAACCCGCCGGTGTTCGACCCGGCGACCAACACCGCTCCGGTCCCGGAGACCTTCAAGAAGAGCTACCAGGCCTTCATGGACGCCGAGTGGTGGCGCCTGGGCATCCCGGAGGGCATCGGCGGCCAGGTCACCCCGAACTCCCTGGTCTGGGCGTACGCGGAGCAGGTCCTCGGCTCGAACCCCGCCATCTGGATGTACTCCTCCGGCCCGGCCTTCGCCGGCGTCGTCTACGACGAGGGCACCGAGGAGCAGCAGAAGGTCGCCCAGCGCATGGTCGAGCGCCTGTGGGGCGCCACCATGGTGCTGACCGAGCCCGACGCGGGCTCCGACGTCGGAGCCGGCCGCACCAAGGCGATCAAGCAGGAGGACGGCTCCTGGCACATCGAGGGCGTCAAGCGCTTCATCACCTCGGGCGAGCACGACATGTCCGAGAACATCGTCCACCTGGTGCTGGCCCGCCCCGAGGGCGGCAAGCCCGGCACCAAGGGCCTCGGCCTGTACATCGTGCCGAAGTACGACTTCGACTGGGAGACCGGCGAGCTCGGCGAGCGCAACGGCGCCTACGCCACCAACGTCGAGCACAAGATGGGCCTCAAGGCCTCCAACACCTGCGAGATGACCTTCGGCGCCAAGCACCCCGCCAAGGGCTGGCTGCTCGGCGAGACCGTCGACGGCATCCGCCAGATGTTCAAGATCATCGAGTTCGCCCGGATGATGGTCGGCACGAAGGCCATCGCCACCCTGTCCACCGGCTACCTGAACGCGCTGGAGTACGCCAAGGAGCGCGTGCAGGGCGCCGACATCGCGCAGTTCATGGACAAGACCGCGCCGCGCGTCACCATCACCCACCACCCGGACGTGCGCCGCTCGCTGCTCACCCAGAAGGCGTACGCCGAGGGCATGCGCGCCCTGGTCCTCTACACCGCCTCGGTGCAGGACGACATGCTGGCCGCCCGCCTGCGCGGCGAGCACGACGCCGCCGCCGAGCGCCTGAACGACCTGCTGCTGCCGATCGTCAAGGGCTACGGCTCGGAGAAGTCCTACGAGCAGCTCGCCCAGTCCCTGCAGACCTTCGGTGGCTCCGGCTACCTGCAGGAGTACCCGATCGAGCAGTACATCCGGGACGCCAAGATCGACACCCTGTACGAGGGCACCACCGCCATCCAGGGCCAGGACTTCTTCTTCCGGAAGATCGTCAAGGACGGCGGCCAGGCGCTGACCGCGGTCAACGAGCAGATCCAGAAGTTCCTGGCGTCCAACGAGGGCGGCGAGGCCCTGGCCGGCGAGCGCGACCTGCTCGCCAAGGCCGCCGGCGACCTGGAGGCCATCGTCGGCAAGCTGATCGCCGACCTGACGGCCGTCGAGCAGGACGTCAAGAACATGTACAAGGTGGGTCAGAACACCACCCGCCTGCTGATGGTCTCCGGCGACGTCGTGGTCGGCTGGCTGCTGCTGCGCCAGGCCGCCGTCGCGCTGGCCAAGCTGGAGGCGGGCGCGTCCGAGAAGGACGTCGCCTTCTACCGGGGCAAGGTCGCCGCGGCCAAGCACTTCGCCCGCACCGTGCTGCCGACCACCGCCGCGCAGCGCCAGATCGCCGAGGCCATCGACAACGAGCTGATGGACCTCGCCGAAGAGGCGTTCTGATCGAACGGCGGCGGGCCGTTCACCCGACCGCCTGACCCACCCTCACATCGCGGGGCCCGGTACACCATCGGGCCCCGCGGTGTTTTTGTCGCGCCATGCTCACTGTTGTGTCACCATTGCGGACTTCACGCGGCCCTGTCCGTGTACGGGCATATGCTCAAGGGGCGGGCCCGTACACCCCCATCAGGCCCGGCCGCCCTCAACCCAGGAGCAACATGTCGACCGCCGCCCGCACGGCCCACTTCGACCGGAAGCATACGGACGACCTGATCGCCTTCCTCGCCGCGTCCCCCTCCCCGTACCACGCGGTGCAGAGCGCGGTCGAGCGGCTGGAGCGGGTCGGCTTCCGTGAGGTCCGCGAGACGGACGCCTGGGACGGCGGCAGCGGCGGCCGCTACCTGGTGCGCGGCGGCGCGCTGATCGCCTGGTACGTCCCCGAGGGCGCGGGCCCCGCCACCCCCTACCGGGTGGTCGGCACCCACACCGACTCGCCGAACCTGCGGGTCAAGCCCATCCCCGACACCGGCTCGGCCGGCTGGCGGCAGATTGCCGTGGAGATCTACGGCGGCGTCCCGCTCAACACCTGGCTCGACCGCGACCTCGGCCTCTCCGGCCGGCTCGTCCTGCGCGACGGCACCACCCGCCTGGTCCACTTCGACGAGCCGCTGCTGCGCGTCCCGCAGCTCGCCATCCACCTCGACCGCAGCGTCAACGACGGCCTCAAGCTCGACCGCCAGCGCCACCTCACGCCGATCTGGGGACTCGGCGACACCACCGAGGGCGCGCTGCTCGACTACGTCGCCGGGAAGGCCGGCCTCGACGCCGCCGACATCCTCGGCTGGGACCTGATGGCCCACGACGTCCAGCCGCCGTCCTACCTCGGCCGCGACCGCGAACTGCTGGCCGGCCCGCGCCTGGACAACCAGCTGTCCGTGCACGCCGCCACCGCCGCGCTCGCCGCCGTCGCCGAGGCCGGCGGCGACCTGCCGTGCATCCCGGTGCTCGCCGCGTTCGACCACGAGGAGACCGGCAGCGAGTCCGACACCGGCGCGCAGAGCCCGCTCCTCGGCAACGTGCTGGAACGCTCCTGCTACGCCCGCGGCGGCACCGCCGAGGACCGCGCCCGCGCCCTGGCCGGCACCATCTGCCTCTCCTCCGACATGGGGCACGCCGTCCACCCCAACTACAGCGAGCGCCACGAGCCGGGCCACCACCCGCTGCCCAACGGCGGCCCGATCCTCAAGGTCAACGTCAACAACCGGTACGCCACCGACGGCATCGGGCGGGCCGTGTTCGCCGCCGCCTGCGAGAAGGCCGGCGTCCCGTGGCAGAGCTTCGTCTCCAACAACGCGATGCCCTGCGGCACCACCATCGGCCCGATCACCGCGGCCCGCCTCGGCATCACCACCGTCGACTGCGGCATCGCGGCGCTGTCCATGCACTCCGCCCGCGAGCTCTGCGGCGCCGAGGACCCGCACTACCTGGCGGGGGCCATCAAGGCGTTCCTGGAGGGCTGAGCCCGGGCCGGGGGACGCACCGCAGGAGGAACTGCGCGAGGCGGAAGGCGTGATCGTCCTCCGACTTCGCGCAGTCCCAACGGCGCAGTCCCAACGGCAGTGGCCCGCCGGGCCCTGGCGGCGCGCGTTCTACTCCATGCCCGCCAGCACGAGCGGCAGCCGCGTCGCACCGCCCGGCACCACCTTCACCGGGACGCCCCAGTCCTGCTGGTGGACGTGGCAGGCCGGGTACTCGATCGACGGGTCGTCGTCGCAGGACGCGGCCATCGCGGAGACGTGCAGCACGCCCTCCGTCACGCCGTCCGCGAGGACCAGCTCGCGGGAGAGCGCGGTGTCCGCGCCCGCGCCGGAGGCCAGCAGGCCGGGCGGGGTGGAGCTGACCAGCAGGCGGGTGGACGGGCCGTAGCGCTCGTCCAGCTTCTGGCCGGTCGGCGCCGCGAAGACCACGTCCAACTGCAGGACGCCCGGGGCGACTTCGGTGGCGGCGCGCCGGGTGCGGTGCGCGACGGCCTCCACCCGGACGGCCTCCTCGGGCAGCCGCAGGCGGGTCAGCCGGTGCCGGGCGGACTCCACCACCACGATGTCCCCGTCCACCACCACCGCGCCGGACGGCTCGCGCAGGTCGGTGGCCAGCGTGGAGACCTCGCCGCTCGCCGGGTCGTAGCGGCGCAGCGCGTGGTTGTAGGTGTCGCTGACCGCGACCGAGCCGTCCGGGAGCACGGTGACGCCCAACGGGTGCTGGAACAGGGCCTGTTCGGCCGCGCCGTCGCGGTGGCCGAAGTCGAACAGGCCGGTGCCGACGGCGGTGTGCACCTGGTGGGCGCCGCGGGCGACCCAGCGCAGTGCGGAGGTCTCCGAGTCGGCGACCCAGAGCCGTTCGCCGTCCGCCGAGACCGCGAGGCCGGACGGCTGGGCGAACCACGCCTCCGGCGCCGGGCCGTCGACCAGGCCCTCGTTGGTGGTGCCGGCCGCGACCGCGACCGTGCCGGCCGTCGGGTCGAAGGACCACAGCTGGTGCACGCCGGCCATCGCGATCCACACCGCGCCGTCGAAGAACGCGACGTCCCACGGCGAGGACAGGTCGACGTCGGTGGCCGCCCCGGAGGTCGGCGAGCCCTGCCACCACTGGCGGCCGGTGCCGGCCAGCGTGGTCACCGTGCCGTCGGCGAGCCGCACGCCGCGCAGCGCGTGGTTGACGGTGTCCGCCACCACCACGTCGTAGCCGAGGTCGAGGCCCGCCGGGACGAGTGCCAGGCCCTGCGGCTCACTGAACCGAGGCTCGGCGCCGTCCACCAGGCCGCGCACCCCGTCGCCGATCCGCCGGACCACGGTCTCGCCGTCCTCGGCCAGCTCCACCAGCGCGTGGTGCCCCGAATCCGCGACCAGGAAGTGCCCGTCCGGCAGCCGCACCGCCTTGCCCGGGAACCGCAGGTCGCCCGCCTGCGGCTCCGGCGCCACGTACGGCCCGTCGCCGCGCCGCAGCGTCCCCTTCGCCGCGTGCTCCGCCTCCAGCTCCTCCACCAGCTTGGCGATCGCGTGCGCATGCCCCTCGCCCGCGTGCTGCGCGACCACATACCCCTCGGGGTCGATCACCACCAGCGTCGGCCAGGCCCGCACCGCGTACTGCTTCCACGTCGCCAGCTCCGGGTCGTCCAGCACGGGATGGTGCACCTCGTACCGGGCCACCGCGTCCACCACCGCCCGGTGGTCCGCCTCATGGACGAACTTCGGCGAGTGGACGCCGACGATCACCACGGTGTCGCGGTGCTTCTCCTCCAACTCCCGGAGTTCGTCCAGGACATGGAGGCAGTTGACGCAGCAGAACGTCCAGAAGTCCAGTACGACACACTTACCTCGCAGGTCGGCCAGCTTGAGTTCCTTGCCGCCTGTGTTGAGCCATCCACCGGCGCCGACCAGCTCGGGGGCGCGGACACGTGCACGAGAAGCCATGCTCACATCCAACCTCACTGGGTTGTTGAAGCATTCCGGGCGCAAGTGCGTGCCGGCCCAGGTCGCCGACCCAACGAGCCCAAGCGGGAGCAGGTGCCTTCGTCATTCAAGGACCCCGAGCTTGCCCAGAACGACAAGGGCGAGCGCCATGCAGCCGCGACGTGGTGGACGCGAGTGTTGTCCTGGCAGCCATCGAGTATCTCGACGGGCCCATCCTCACCGACGATCTCGGGGATATCGGGCAACTCGTCGAGGCCTCCGGCCGTACCGGCATCAAGGTGGCCCGCCCGTAGCGATCCTTCAGGCGGTGGTGGCCAGGGAGTCGAGGCGGCGGGCGAGGTCGGCGAGGCGGAGGTCGGGTTCGGTGGCGAGGACGGCGCCGGCCAGGCGGGCGGCGGCGGGGGAGCCGGAGCAGGCGCGGATCAGGGCGGTGCGGACGGCGGGGTCCCAGGTGTGCGGGTCGACGCCGCCGATGGTTTCGAGCAGGAGCAGGACCTCGGGGTCGGAGAGCTGCCCCTCGGGTGCGGGGGTGGTGGTGGCGGCGGTCATCGCGGCGGCCTTCGGGCCGTCCAGGGCGAGTGCGAGGACGATGCGCTGGACGGAGTCGGGGCGGGGGCGGCTGAGGCCGCGTTCGAGGTTGCCGATGGCGCGGGCGCTGAGGCCGGACCGTTCGGCGAGTGCCTCCTGGCTGAGCGCGCGGTCCTTGCGGAATCGGCGCAGCAGCTGACCGAACTGCTTCTCGTGCTCGTGCATCAGCCCCCCGGCCCGTACGGCTCGTGCCAAGGATAGGTAAACCGGAGGTTTGTTGACGGTTGGTCAAAGCAGCGGAGGCGTACGTCACATCGGAAGCGGACGCGGGCCGGAACTTCCTGGCGACGGGGCCGGGTTTCGGGTCAGGATCGTTTCGGCACGACCCGCCGCCGGTGGGCCGTGCCGCGGGTGGCCCTGCCGTGCAGGGCAGGACCACCGCGCGTGAACTGCCTTGCACCACAGCACAGTCATCAGCCGAGCCCATGGCACGAACGCAAGGAGTCGAACCCCCATCATGGCACTTCGCAAGCGCATAACGGCCCTGGCACTGACCGGCGCCGCCGTTCTCGGACTCGGGGTGGCCGCGGCCGGCCCCGCGGCCGCGATCTACCGGGTGGACACCTCCACCTGCAACGCCCACGACGACTACTTCACGCTCTGGAACTACCCGCCGAAGGTCTGCTTCGCCGACAACGGCGCGGTCAACGTGGCGATCTACGAGGTGTACCGGGTCGACTCGGGCAACAACAGCGGGTACTTCTCGGGCACCGCGAGCGGTTCCACCTTCGGGGTGTACTTCTCGGCCTTCAAGCAGTACGGCGGTCAGGGCACCAGCACCGTCTCGTACATCAACATCACCGGCCGCTGAGTCCCCGGGGCGGCGGGCGGCAGTGCCCGCCGCCCCCGGGGCCGGCGCCACCGGACCGTCCGGCGGGTGAGAGGGAGAGTTTCTGTGTCCACCAGAGTGCGGGGTCTGGCCCTGGGCGTGATCGCGGTGAGCCTGGCCGCCTGCGGCAGTTCGGGCGGGCATCGGGCCGAGGCCGCGCCGCCGGCCCTCGGGGCCGTCCCGATCGTCACCGAGCCGGGACAGGTCTCGCTCCCCACCGACGCCTACCTGGTGACGCCCGCGCAGATCACGGACATCATCCGGGCGCAGGACCTGGTCACCGCCCAGTGCATGGCCGAGTACGGGCTCACCGGCCGTCCGACCGTGCTGTTCGGCCTGGACGAGGTGGTCTCCGACCGGGCCACCCGCAGCCTGGTCTACGGGTACTTCGACCTGGCGAACGCCGGTGCGAAGGGGTATGCGACCGAGGGCATCCAGCAGCTGCCCAGCGGCGGGGACGCCGCGGGCGGCGGCTCGGACCAGGACCAGATCGCGCTCAGCGGGGCCGACCCGAGGACCGGGCAGGCCGTCACCGCCCTCGCGGGCAAGCCGCTGCCGGCGGGCGGCTGTCAGCAGAAGGGCCGGGACGCCCTCGGCGGCTCCACCCCGGCGCCCAGCGTCGGCGACCTGCCCGACGGCGGCCCGAAGGTGCCGGTGACCGATCCCCGGCTGGTCGAGGCCTTCGCCACGTGGTCGGCGTGCATGAAGGAGAAGGGCTTCGACTACAAGGAGCCCGTCAACGCGATCGGCGACCAGGCCTGGCGCCGGTCCGGCGGCGCGGGGCCGAGCCAGCAGGAGATCGCCACCGCCACCGCCGACGTGGCCTGCAAGGTCGCCAACAACACGGTCGGCGTCGCGGTGGCCGTCCAGACGGCGTACGCCAACCAGTACATCGAGTCCCACACGGCGAAGCTGACGGCCTACCGGCAGCGGATCGACGACATGCTGCGCAAGGCCGCCGAGCTCGCCGCCGCGACCCCGGCCAAGAGCTGAACGGCGTTGTCCGTAGCATGAATTGACGAGACGTCAGACAGGACGGATCCAGGGGAGGGGCGCTGGTGATCCGCAGGAAGGGTGATCCGGAGGGCGCGGAGCCGGTGTCGCGGGCTGCCCGTCGGCAGCGGGTGGTGCTGGTCGTCGCGGTGGTGTCGGCGGTGGTGTCCACCGGTGGCCTGGCCGCGGCGACGCTGGTGAAGTCGCCCGCCGAGCGGGCCGCGCAGACCGCGCCGCCGCCGCGCACCCTGCTGACGGCGCCGGTGGTCAGCCGGGTGCTGAGCCCGTCCACGGCGGCCCGGGCCGCCGTCTACCCGCCGACGCAGTACAACGTGCTGCCGACCGCGGCCTCGGCGGAGGTGACCCAGCTGTACCTGTCCCGGCTGAACGTGAAGCCCGGGGACCGGCTCGCCGCCGGTCAGCTGCTGGCCGAGGTCTCGGGGCAGCCGCTGTACGTGCTCAAGGGCGCGGTGCCCGCCTACCGGGACTTGAAGCCCGGCTCCAGCGGGCCCGACGTGGCCGAACTCCAGGACGCCCTGCGCGAGGTGGGCCACTCCTCCGGCTCGGACCGGAAGGGCGAGTTCGGGCCGGGGACGCAGCGCGCGGTCGCCGAGTTCTACCGGGCGCTCGGCTACCGGGCGCCGACCACCGGCAAGGAGACCCGGCAGGCGGTCGACACCGCGAAGAAGGCCGTCGAGACCGATCAGCGGACGCTGGACTCCCTCCCCGCCCAGGACCCCCAACTCGCGGCGGCCAAGCGCCGGTTGGCGGACGACCGGGAGGCCCTCGGGCGGGCCGAGGCGGCCGACGGGACGATGCTGCCCGCCGCCCACGTGGTGTTCCTCCCCGTCCTCCCGGCCACCGTGACGGCCGTCAACGCCTCGGTCGGGCTGCCGGTCTCCGGCACCCTGCTGAGCATCACCGGCGGCGGACTGGCCGTCACCGGCCTGCTGACCGCGGCCCAGGCGCCCGCGGTCAAGGCCGGCATGCCGGTCGAGATCCTCGACGAGGCCACCGGCCGCAAGTACCCGGCCGTCGTCGGCGAGATCGGCGCACCGACCAGCACCGCCCCCGCCGGCCGGGTCGTCCCGATCGGCGGCGCCGCCCCCGCCGCCCAGAACCCGGCCCCCGCCGGACCGGGCGCCAACCCCAACCAGGGCCAGGGAGCGGGGAGTTCGTACACCCCGGTGACGGTCCTGCCGAAGGACCCGCTGCCCGCCGAGCTGAACGGCCGCAACGTCCGCATCACCATCGTCAGGGAGACCGCCGAACAGGCCGTGACGGCCGTCCCCGTCACAGCGATCAGCACCGACGCCTCCGGCCGGACCAGCATCACCGTGGTCGCCGCCGACGGGCAGCGCACCACCGTGCCGGTGACCACCGGCGTCAGCGCGGACGGCATGGTCGGGGTGGCGCCGGTCGACGGCGGCGCGCTGAAGGCCGGGGACCAGGTGGTGGTCGGCCGATGAGCGAACCGCCCGTCATCCGCCTCACCGGGCTGGGCCGCACCTTCGGCGGTCGGCCGCCGGTCACCGCCCTGCACCCCGCCGACCTGGTGGTCCGCCGCGGCGAGTACCTGTCGGTGACCGGCCCGTCCGGCTCAGGCAAGTCCACCCTGCTGCACCTGCTCGGCCTGCTCGACACCCCCACCGGGGGCCGCTACGAACTGGACGGCATCGACACCGGCACGCTGCACGACCGGGACCGCTCCACGCTGCGCGGCCGGCGGATCGGGTTCGTCTTCCAGTCCTTCCACCTGCTGCCGCACCGCACGGCCGCCGAGAACGTCGCGCTGGCGCAGGTCTACCACCGGGTGCCGCGGGCCCGCCGGGACGAGGCCGCCCGGGCGGTGCTGCGACAGGTCGGCCTGGCGCACCGGACCGGCGCACTGCCCGGCACCATGTCCGGCGGAGAGCGCCAACGGGTGGCGATCGCAAGGGCGTTGGTCAACGAGCCGAGCCTGCTGCTGTGCGACGAACCGACCGGCAACCTGGACTCCTCCAACGCGGCCGCCGTGCTCGCCCAGTTCGACGAGCTGCACGCCCGCGGCTACACCCTGGTGGTGATCACCCACGACCCGGCGGTCGCGGCCCGGGCCGGCCGCCGGGTGGCGATCCGCGACGGGGTGCTGAGCGAGAGCGAAACGGGAGCCGGGGTGGTGTGCTGATGCCGCGCAGCGTCCTGCCCGATCCGGCCACCCGCCTGGGCCTGCGCGAACTGTGCGCCGAGGCGCTCGCCGGCATCCTGCAGCGCCCCGGCCGCTCCGCCCTGACCATGCTCGGCACGGTGCTCGGCATCGGCGCGTTCGTCGCGGTGCTCGGCCTGACCGCCACCGCGTCCGGCCAGATCGGCGCCCGGTTCGACCTCACCAGGGCCACCACCGTGCAGGTCTCCGACCGCCCCCGGGCGGACGCCGGCCCCCCGGGCGCCAACCCTCCGATCGGCTTCCCCGCCGACGCCGACCGGCGGATGGGCCGGATCGACGGCGTCGAGGCCGCCGGCGTCTGGTGGTCCGTCCCCGGCAACCCCCGGCTCTCCGCCCGCCCGGCCGACGGCACCCCGGGCGTCACCGGCATCGGCCTGTACGCGGCCACCCCCGGCGCGGTGCGGGCGATGGATCCGACCGTGGTCAGCGGCACCACCCCCGACGCCTTCCTCGAAGCCACCGCCCAGCCCGTGGTGCTGCTCAGCGAGGCCGCCGCCACCCGGCTCGGCGTGAGCCGGCTCGACGACCGGCCGGCGGTCTTCATCGACGACCTGCCGTACACCGTGATCGGCATCTACTCGGACGTCCGGCGGCAGCCCGCGACGCTGCTCGGGGCGATCGTCCCCGCCGCCACCGCGCTCGAACGCTTCGGCAACCCCTCCGCCGAGGCCGACCGCAGCGCCCAGGGCCTGATCGCCACCCGGGTCGGCGCGGCCGGCCGGGTCGCCGAACAGGTCGCCGTCGCGCTGCGGCCGGACGCCCCCGACGCCTTCGCCGTCCAGCCGCCGCCCGACCCGCACAGCCTGCGCGACACGGTGACCTCCGACCTGACCGGCCTGTTCCTCGCGCTGGCGGCGATCTGCCTGCTGGTCGGCGCGGTCGGCATCGCCAACACCACGCTGGTGGCGGTGCTGGAACGGACCGAGGAGATCGGCCTGCGCCGGGCCCTCGGCGCCCGGACCCGGCACATCGCGGCCCAGTTCCTCACCGAGTCCACCGTGCTGGGCACCCTGGGCGGCCTGCTCGGCACCAGCCTCGGCGTGCTCACCGTGCTGGGCGTCGCCGCAGCCAAGGACTGGACCGCCGTCCTGCAGCCCGCCGCGACCCTTCCCGCCCCGCTGATCGGCACCGCGGTCGGACTGCTGGCCGGCCTCTACCCGTCCCTGCGGGCCGCCCGCACCGACCCGCTGAAGGCCCTGCGCAGCGGCTGACCGGCGCAGGTCAGCCCCTCTGTCGTGGGCCCACCGGTCGGTGGACCCACGACTTGTACACACCGCGCTCCGGTCACCCCGGGGCGGGGAGGGTCAGCCCTGGTTCCAGGTGCCGGTGGCCCACACGGCCGAGCCGTTGCTGTAGAGCACGAAGTTGGCGTCGTCCTGGACGACCCCGTAGAGGTCGGACGCGCCCTTGGCCGGGGTGGACCAGGTGTTCGTGCTGCCGTTCTTCAGCCGCAGCGCGGGGTCGCCCTGCGAGGTGCTGAGGATCAGGCTCGAGGACCCGCGGTTCCAGGTGCCGCTGGACCAGAGCGCGGCGCCGTCCCGCTTGCGGTAAAGCACCAGGTTGCCGTCGGGCTGGTTGACCAGCCACACCGAGTTCGACTGGATCCACTGGCCGCCCTCGACGTTCCGGGCGCTGTTGATGAAGGACTCCGGGTGGTCGCCCCCGAGGTCGACGGCGCGGGCGACGCCGGTGCGGCTCTCCCAGGCCGCGTTGCCGCCGCGGGCCGGCCACACCGTCATGCCGCCCCAGTTGAGCGTCAGGTGACCGCCCGGGGTGCTCCACGTCCTGGTGCTCCACAGGGCGTCCGCGTCGGCGGTGCTGCCCTGCTTGTAGACGACCAGGTTGCCGTCCGGCTGCATGAACGCGTACGCGCCCGGGTTGCCGTAGGTGCCGGTGCTCCACATCGCCGTGGACACCCGGGCACCGGTGGGGCCCTCCAGGTACATCACCAGGTTGCCGTCGGGCTGCATCGCCAGCACCGAGCCGCCGCTCTTCAGGCTCTGACCCGACAGCAGCTTGTCGCCGCTGCGCAGGTCGGCGACGTCGGTCGCAGCCGAAGCGCTGGTCGCGGGCGCCATCACGGCGATGGCGGCGGCGCCGATCAGGGCAGCGGTGGCGCGTCTGAAAACGTTCTTCCGCATCGGGTGGAACTCCCCCTCATTCGTGGACCCACAGTGTGTGGGCCCACTACTTGTACACCGCTGCCCCGACGGCTGTGGCGCGAGGGTCAGTTGTTGCCTTCGGGGCTCAGGCCTTGCCCCAGGTGCCGGTGGACCACAGGGCGGCACCGGCGGAGTTGTAGATCACGAAGTTGCCGTCGTCCTGGACGACCCCGCGCAGGTCGCTGCTGCCCTTGACCGAGATGGACCAGGTCACCCGCTGGGCGTTGTCCCGCAGGAACAGCGCGGGGTTCCACTGCGACTCGCTGAGGACCAGCATCGAGGACCCGCGGTTCCAGGTGCCGCTGGACCAGAGCGCGGCACCGTCGCGCTTGCGGTAGAGGACCAGGTTGCCGTCGGCCTGGTTGACCAGCCAGACCGTGTTCGACTGGATCCACTGGCCGCCCTCGACGTTCCGGGCGCTGGTGAGGTACGACTCCGGGTTGGTGCCGCAGCAGCCCACGGCGGGCGCGAGCCCGGTGCGGCTCTCCCAGCCCTTGCCGCCGCTCGGACCCGGCCACAGCGTCATGGCGCCCCGGTACAGCACCAGGTAGCCGCCCGGGGAGTTCCACGTCCCGGTGCTCCAGAGCGCGTCGGACTGGGCGGTGCCGCCCTGCTTGTAGACGACCAGGTTGCCGTCCGGCTGCATGTACGCGTACGCGCCCGGGTTGCCGTAGGTACCGGTGCTCCACAGCGCCGTCTTCACCCGGACGCCGGTGGAACTCTCCAGGTACATCACCAGGTTGCCGTCGCCCTGCATCACCAGGACGGAGTCACCGCTCTTCATGGTCTGCCCCGCGGTGAGCCGCTCGCCGCTGTTCAGCTGAGCGACGGCGTCCGGTTCGGTCGAGGCGTTGGCGGCGGGCGCCATCAGGGCGATGGCGGCGGCGCCGAGCAGGGCCGCGGTGGCCCGTCTGAACACGTTTTTCCGCATGGATCTGGATTCCCCCTCTGTCGTGCGCCCACGGGGTGTGGGCGCACAACTTATACACCGCTCCGCGAATGGTTTGAATGGGCGTCAGGTCCTGCCCCAGGTGCCGGTGTTCCACAGGGCGGTGCCGTCGTCGGTGTAGATCACGAAGTTGCCGTCGCTCTGCGCGACCCCGTGGATGCCGGCCCGGCCCTTGAGCGGGGTGGACCAGGTCCGGCTGCCGTTGTCGATCCGGTGGAGGCCGAGCGCGGGCCACAGCGGCGACTGCGAGAGGGACAGGCTCGACCTCGGGCGTCCCCAGGTGCCGCTGGACCAGATCGCGGCGCCGTCGCGCTTGCGGTAGAGCACCAGGTTGCCGTCGGGCTGGTTGACCAGCCAGGTGGTGCCCGAGTCCAGCCAGTGGCCGGGGTCGAGGCTGCGGGCGGAGGTGATGACGGCCCCCCGCTCGCCCTGCGGGACGTCCGCGCCGGCGTCGGCCTTCCCCGTGTCGCTCGTCCAACCGGTGGGCGGGGTGCCGGACGGCGCCTCGATGAGCATGGTGGCGTCGGCGTGCAGGAAGAGGTACGCCCCCGGGTGGCCCCACGTCCGGGAGCTCCACAGGGCGTCGGACGGCCGGCTGCCGCCCTTTCGGTAGACGACCAGGTTGCCGTCCTCCTGCATGTACGCGTAGGCGCCAGGGTGTCCCCAGGTGCCGCTGTTCCAGATCACCGGGCCGCAGGCACCGCCGGCGTCGGCGCACAGGTGGAGGACCAGGTTGCCGTCCTCCTGCATCGTCAGGGCGGAGCGGTAGGCGACCAGGCGCTCCCCCGGCAGGAGCGTGCTGCCGCTCCCCAGGACGGCGTACCCCGAGGCCGAGGCGGTGCCGGCGGGCGCCATCAGGGCGATGGCGGCGGCACCGAGCAGGGCGGCGGTGGCGCGTCTCAACAGGTTCTTTCGCATGGAACTCCCCCTCTGCCGTGCCCGGCCGGGCGTCAGGCCTTGCCCCAGGTGCCGGTGGCCCACAGGGCGGTGCCGTTCTTGTCGTAAACGACGAAGTTGCCGTCGTTCTGGACGATCCCGTAGATGTCGGAGCGACCCTTGATCGGCGTGGACCAGGTCCGGCTGCCGTTGTCGATCCGGTGGAGGCCGAGCGCGGGCCACTGCGGCGACTGCGAGAGGGACAGGCTCGACTTCGGCCGGCCCCACGTCCCGCTGGACCAGAGTGCGGTGCCGTCCGACCGGCGGTAGAGCACCAGGTTGCCGTCGGGCTGGTTGACCAGCCGGACGGTGTTCGACTGGATCCAGCTGCCGGGGTCGAGGCCCCAGGCCGGACCGATGACCGCGTACGGGTCGGCGCCCGGGATGCCGGTGACGTACGGGGCCGGCCCGGTGTCGGTGCTCCAGGACCGGTTGCTGCCGGAGAGCCACAGCCGGCCGCCGGACAGCATCATCCACGCGCCCGGGCTGCCCCAGGTCCCGCTGCTCCACAGGGCGTCGGACGGTTTGGTGCTGCCCTGCTTGTAGACGACCAGGTTGCCGTCCTCCTGCATGTACGCGTAGGCGCCGGGGTGCCCCCAGGTGCCGCTGCTCCAGACCGCCGGGCCGTGGCCGCCGACGGAAGCCTCCAGGTAGAGCACCAGGTTGCCGTCGGCCTGCATCTCCAGGACGGCGCCGATGGCCGGCTCGTAGCCGCCCGTCAGGTACTGCCCCGGCATGAGCTTGCCGCCGCTCGGCAGATGGGGCGGCGGTACGGCGGAGGCGGTGCCGGTGGGGACCGTCAGGGCGATGGCGGCGGCGCCGAGCAGGGCGGCGGTGGCGCGTCTGAACACGTTCTTTCGCATGAGGCTGGATTCCCCCTATGTGTGGTGCCTGACCGGACGTCAGGCTCTGCCCCAGGTGCCGGTGGCCCACAGGACGGTGCCGCTGTCGGCGTAGAGGACGAAGTTGCCGTCGTTCTGGACGATCCCGTAGGCGCCGGCCGCGCCCGCGACCGGGACGGCCCACGTCCTGCCGCCGTTGTCGGTGCGGTGGAGGCCGAGCGCGGACCGCAGCGGCGACTCGGCGAGGAGCAGGCTCGCCGGCGGGCGGCCCCACGTTCCGCTGGACCAGATGGGGACGCCGTCCTGCCGGCGGTAGAGCACCAGGTTGCCGTCGGGCTGGTTGACCAGCCGGACGGTGTTCGACTGGATCCAGTGGCCGGGGTCGACGGCCCGGGCCGGGGTGATGGCGGCCCACCGGTCGCCGTGCGGGAAGTCCTCGCCGGCCATGGCGAGCCCGGTGTGGCTCTCCCAGGGCGTGCCCTGCACCTGGGACATCACCAGCCGGCCCTCGGTCAGCGTCAGGTACGCGCCCGGGTTGCCCCAACTGCCGGTGGACCACAGGGCGGTGCCGCTGTCGCTGTAGACGACGAAGTTGCCGTCGGGCTGCATGTACGCGTGGGCGCCGGGGTGCCCCCAGGTGCCGCTGCTCCAGACCGCCGGGCCGTGGCCGCCGACGGAAGCCTCCAGGTAGAGCACCAGGTTGCCGTCGTTCTGCATCTCCAGGACGGCGCCGACGGTCGGCAGGTAGTCGCCCGGCATGAGCGTGGCGCCGCTCGGCAGGTTCCGGGTCTCCCCGGCGGCGCCGGCGGTGCCGGCAGGGGCCGTCAGGGCGATGGCGGCGGCGCCGAGCAGGGCGGCGGTGGCGCGTCTGAACACGTTCTTCGGCATGCGGCGGATCCCCCGTTGTGTGCCTGCAGTGCACGGCCCACACAACTTATACACCCGGCCCGGGCGACCGGGAAGGCATCGGGAAAAGGCTCAACTCCCCTTTGTGCAAGCCGAGATGAGCGCGACGGCGGCGTCGAGCGCGGCGATCTCCGCGACGGTCATGGCCGGGTTGGCGGCGCGCCGGGCGCGGGCCTCCGCGAGGTGCCGCTCGGCGATCGGCGGGAGCCCGCGGAGCAGCGGGACCAGGATGGCGCGGGCCACGTCCGGCCGGTCGTGCAGGGCCTGGGCGAGGATGACGGCACTGGTCGCGTCGTCCAGGCCGGGTTCGCCCTCGGCGGCGGTGGACCAGTCGATGACCACCGGGCCGTGCGCGGTGAGCAGCACGTTGTCGGGGTGCAGGTCGAGGTGGAGCACCCGGTCGCCGGGCCGGGCGGCGGCGCGCGGCGGGATCTGGTGCAGCCGGCGCAGCAGTTCGGCGAGCAGCTCCCCGGCCGCGGCCGCACTGGTCGTCCCGGCCTCCAACGACTGCAGCATGGTGGGCCCGCCGAGGCGTTCCATGATCAGGTCCTCGGGCCGTTCGGCGGCCCACACGGCGGGCACCGGGTAGCCGTGCTCGGCCAGGTGCGTCATCATCTCGGCCTCGCCGTCGGCACTCAGCCCGTCCCGGTAACGGCGCAGCACCCGCCCGTCCTTCAGTGCCCAGACGTCCGCGGTGCGGCCGGTTCCGATCAGTTCGCCGATTTCCATGCGAGCAGAAGCTAGCGCCCCGAACCCGGCGCGGGGAGGGGAAACGAAGGATCGTTCCGCATCCTTGATCGAGCGGCCCGCCGGGAAAACCGCAGGACGATCGGCGGCCGGTGCGTGACACTGGGCCGATGAGCACTCCGGCCCCCGACGACATCATCGAGATCCCGCCCCCGATCGCCGAACTCGCCCGTGGCGAACGGCTGTTGCCCGTCTGGCTGAACGGGCTGAACGGGATCACCTTCCGGCTCGGCGACGGCCCCGGACGGCGGTTCGTGAAGTGGGCGCCGGCCGGCAGCGGCGCGGACCTCGACGCCGAGGCCGAACGGATGCGCTGGGCCGGCGCGTTCACCACCGTCCCCGAGGTGCTGGGCGTCGGCGGCGACGGGACCGGACGCTGGCTGCTGACGGCGGGCCTGCCCGGCCGCTCCGCCGTCGAACCGGAGCTGAAGGCGCGTCCGGTCCTCGCCGTCCGCGCGATCGGCGAGGGCCTGCGCGCCTTCCACGAGGCCCTGCCGGTGGCCGACTGCCCGTACACCTGGTCCGCCCGCGAGCGGATCGACTGCGCCGTCGCGCTGCGCCGCGACCCCGCCGACTGGCACCGGGACCACCGTCACCACGGCACCGCGGAACGGGCGCTGGCGATCCTCGCCGACCCGCCGCCGGTGGACGTCGAGGTGGTCTGCCACGGCGACAGCTGCGCCCCCAACACCCTGGTCGACGACGACGGCCGCCCCGCCGGCCACGTCGACCTTGGAACCCTCGGCGTGGCCGACCGCTGGGCGGACCTTGCGGTGGCGAGCTGGAGCACGGTGTGGAACTACGGCCCGGGCTGGGAACGTCCCCTGCTGGAGGCGTACGGCGTCCGACCGGACGACGAACGCCTCACCTACTACCGCCTGTTGTGGGACCTCACATAGGGCCTGTCCGGCCGATCTTGCCGGGCGCGCGACGCCGGATCATCCGCCCCCAGCCCTGGCGGGCCGGGAGGTGCCCCCACCCCCAGCCCCCAAGGGCTGGGGGAGACGCGCGCTGATCCGACAAGATCGGCCGGACAGGCCCCAACGCCGGCTGGCACCATGTCGAGGGCCGCCCGACGGCGGGTCGGCAAGCAGACGAGGAGTCGGATCATGGGTCGGAAGTTCGTGGTCAAGGAGCGCCTGTTCGCGATCGGCGACGACTACTGGGTCGAGGACGAGCACGGCGAGAAGGCTTTCCTGGTGGACGGCAAGGTGCTGCGCATCCGCGACACCTTCGAACTGCAGGACCCCGCCGGCAACACGGTCGCCACCATCCGGGAGAAGGTGCTGACCGTCCGCGACGCCATGAAGATCGAGAACGCCGACGGGGACGTGGTCGCCACCGTCCGCAAGAAGCTGTTCACCCCGTTCCACGACAAGTACCACGTGGAGCTGGAGAGCGGCGGCGAGTGGGAGGTCCACGGCGACCTGATCGACAAGGAGTACACCGTCAAGCACGACGGGCACCGGCTCGGCGAGGTCTCCCGCAAGTGGTTCAGCATCCGGGACACCTACGGCGTGGCGATCGAGGACGGCGTCGACGTCCCGCTGATGATCGCCGTCGCGGTCTGCCTGGACCGCCTGGTCGAGCACAACGACTGAGCCGCTCCCCCGTCGCCGCCCGCCCCGTGCGCTATGTTGTGCCGGTCCTCGGCACGGGGCCGGCAGGCGGACACGAGGGGGCGGAACCCGATGAGCGACATCCTTCACCAGTTGGGTCACGCGGCCGCCTACGGCGGTGTCGGCCTGGTCCTGCTGCTGCTCGGCGTCGTCCTGGTGGATGTCCTGACGCCCGGTGAACTGCGCCGCCAGATATGGATCGAACGCAACCGCAACGCCGCCGTGGTGCTGAGCTCCGCGCTGCTGTCGGTCGGCGCGATCGTCTTCACCGCCGTGATCTCCACCTACCAGGAGTTCGGCAAGGGCCTGGCCGCGGCCGCCGTGTTCGGCCTGTTCGGCCTGCTGCTGATGGCGGTCTCGTTCTGGGTGCTCGACCTGGTCACGCCCGGCAAGCTGGGCGAGCTGCTGGTCGACCCCGAGCCGCACCCGGCGGTCTGGGTGACGGCCGCGACCAACCTGGCGGTCGCGGCGATCGTCTCCGCCGCCATCTACTGACCTCTCAACCGGCCGCCGACCGCTCGGTCAGCCGGGCCTTCGCGGCGGGCCACTCGTCGGCCAGCATCGCGAAGAACACGGTGTCCCGCCAACTGCCGTCCGGGCGCTGCTTGTGGCGCCGGAACGTGCCCTCGTAGGTGGCGCCGAGCCGGCGGATCGCGTTCTGCGAGCGCTCGTTGCGGATGTCGGTGCGCCAGCTGACCCGGCCCATGCCGAGGTCCTCGAAGGCGTGGGAGAGCATCAGCAGCTTCGCCTCGGTGTTCACCGTCGTCCGCCACGCGGAGCGCGCGTACCAGGTGCCGCCGATCTCCACCTGCTCCTCGGCCGCGTCGGCCTCGAAGTAGCAGGTCACCCCGATCGCCCGCCCGTCGGCGAGCGAGATCACCGCGTACGGCTCGCAGTGCACGTCCGCCAGCCGGGCGTCGATGGTCCGCGCCATCTCCTCCAGGGTGCGCGGCAGCGGCACCGGCACCCAGCGCCACAGTTCCTCGTCCCCGCCGCCGGCGGCGAACAGGTCGGGCACGTGGGCGCGGGTCAGCGGCTCCAGCCGGATGTGACGGCCGGTCAGGACGACGGGTGCGGGCAGTTTCGCGGTCATGCGCCACACCGTAGAGCCAGCTTTGCACTAGGCGCAAGCCATATCTGTATTAGTGCAAACGTAAAACCCCATGCGAAAGGCCCGGCACCCCCGCGATCGGGGGTGCCGGGCCTCGCGACGTCCGTCCTACAGGAAGGAGTTGATCTCGATGGTCTCGGTCCGGCCGGGGCCGACGCCGATCGCCGAGATCGGCGCGCCCGACATCTCCTCCAGCGCCTTCACGTACGCCTGCGCGTTCTTCGGCAGGTCGGCGAAGGTCTTCGCCTTCGAGATGTCCTCGCTCCAGCCCGGCAGGTTCTCGTAGATCGGCTTCGCGTGGTGGAAGTCCGACTGGTTGTACGGGAGTTCCTCGACCCGCTGCCCGTCGATCTCGTACGCCACGCAGACCGGGATCTGCTCCCAGCCGGTCAGCACGTCCAGCTTGGTCAGGAAGAAGTCGGTCAGACCGTTGACCCGGGTCGCGTAGCGGGCGATCACCGCGTCGAACCAGCCGCAGCGCCGGTCGCGGCCGGTGGTCACACCGCGCTCGCCGCCGATCCGCCGCAGCGCCTCGCCGTCCGCGTCCAGCAGCTCGGTCGGGAACGGGCCCGAGCCGACGCGGGTGGTGTAGGCCTTCAGGATGCCGATGACCCGGTCGATCTTGGTCGGGCCGATGCCGGAGCCGGTGCAGGCACCGCCGGAGGTCGGGTTCGACGAGGTGACGAACGGGTACGTGCCGTGGTCGACGTCGAGCAGGGTGCCCTGGCCGCCTTCCAGCAGCACGACCTTGCCGGCCTTCAGCGCCTCGTCCAGGACGAGCGTGGTGTCCGCCAGGAACGGCTTGATCTTGTCGGCGTAGCCCAGGTACTCCTCGAGCACCAGGTCGGCCGGGATCGCGCGGCGGTTGTAGAGCTTGACCAGCAGCTGGTTCTTGTCGTGCAGCGCCGCTTCGATCTTCTGGCGCAGGATCGACTCGTCGAACAGGTCCTGGACCCGGATGCCGACGCGGTTGATCTTGTCGGCGTAGGCCGGGCCGATGCCGCGGCCGGTGGTGCCGATCCGGCGCTTGCCGAGGAAGCGCTCGGTGACCTTGTCCAGCGTCCGGTGGTACGGCGTGATCAGGTGGGCGTTGCCCGAGATCAGCAGCTTGGAGGTGTCGATGCCGCGGTCGTTCAGACCCCGCAGCTCCGAGAGCAGCACGCCCGGGTCGATGACCACGCCGTTGCCGATCACCGGCACCACGTTCGGGCTGAGGATGCCGGAAGGCAGCAGGTGGAGGGCGTACTTCTGGTCGCCGATGACCACCGTGTGACCGGCGTTGTTGCCGCCCTGGTAGCGGACGACGTAGTCGACGGAGCCGCCGAGCAGGTCGGTGGCCTTCCCCTTGCCCTCGTCTCCCCACTGGGCACCAACGAGCACGAGTGCCGGCACAGGCGTACACCCCTTCCGGTTGGGGCATCCTGCGAAGACCGCAGTCTGCCCCGAGATGGACCAAGCCCCTGGCGCAATGGCGCAAGGGGCTCTTGCACCGAGAGATTACCTGAGGAAGGACCGGTCGTGTCGTCGCTGTCCACGCCCGTATCCCGCCCCGCGGACGCCGAGGGGGCCGGGCCGCTCCTGGTGGTGCTGGACCCGTCGGCCAGGCAGGCGGACGGCGAATCGGTGCGGATCGCCAAGGATGTGCTGTGCGGCGGCGCCGACGTGAAGGTCACCCTGCCGGAGAGCCCGTCCGAGTTGGACCGGGTGCTCGCGCATCGGGGCAGAAGGCGCGCCGTGGTGATCGGCTCCGACCAGGCGCTGCAGCGGGTGTTGCAGGCCCTGCACCGGCAGCGGGAGTTGGATGCCGACCCGGTCGGCCTGGTCCCGGTCGGGGGCCCGGTGGCCACCGCGACCGCCCGCATGCTGGGCGTGCCGGCCGAGCCGGTGGCGGCCGCCCGGACGGTGCTGGCGGGCAGCGCCCGCCGACTCGGACTGCTGCTCGACGACGGCGGCGGAGTGGTGCTCTCCGAGGTCCGTTTCACCGGCCCGAGGCAGGGCCGAACGGGTGGCTGGCGTTCGCTATGGGCGAAACTGGCTGCGGCCGAGCAGGCGAGCCCCTCCGGAACCGAGGAACTGCGCATCGAAGCCGACGGCCACCTGCTGGCCGACGTCCACCAGCGGGTCCGCCATCTGCGGGTCGCGGTGGCCGACGGCGTCATGGAACTCGCCCTCGACCTGGACGGCAGCCCGCACCGCCTGCGCGCCGACCGGCTCACCGTGGCCGGCCGCAGCTTCGGCTACGAGGCGGACGGCTGCCCGGTCGGCCCGGTCCGCCACCGCACCTGGACGGTCCGCCCGGACTCCTGGCGGCTGCTGCTGCCCGCCGGGTGAGCAGGCTCACAGCGCAGGCCCGTCCGGGCCGTCCGGCCACCGTGCGAAGGCCTGATGACAAGGGCGTGAAGCCGGCCACCCGAACGCGGAAGACCTGGTAAGGGCCGAGGTCTACGCGCGTACCGCGAGGCTGCCATCAGGGCGTTCCCGCCATCTGCCCTAGACTCGGAGACGTGCCACGTGGTGACGGACGACTCAACCACGATCTTCTTCCCGGCGAGAAAGGCCCCCAGGACGCTTGCGGCGTCTTCGGTGTCTGGGCTCCCGGCGAGGAGGTCGCAAAGCTCACGTACTTCGGCCTCTATGCCCTGCAGCACCGCGGACAGGAATCCGCGGGCATTGCAGTGAGCAACGGCTCCCAGATTCTCGTCTTCAAGGACATGGGACTCGTGTCCCAGGTCTTCGACGAGACCTCCCTGGGGTCGCTGCACGGGCATATCGCCGTCGGACATGCCCGCTACTCGACCACCGGGTCCTCGGTCTGGGAGAACGCCCAGCCGACCTTCCGGGCGACCGCCAACGGTTCGCTGGCCCTCGGCCACAACGGAAACCTGGTGAACACCGCGGAACTCGCGGCGAAGGTCGCCGAACTGCCCGGCGAGGAGCACGTCTCCCGCTCCGGGCGGACCGCGGCGACCAACGACACCGATCTGCTGACCGCTCTGCTGGCCGGCCACCCCGACCTGACCATCGAAGAGGCCGCACAGCAGGTGCTGCCGGGCGTCAAGGGCGCCTTCTCGCTGGTCTTCATGGACGAGCACACGCTCTACGCCGCCCGTGACCCGCAGGGCATCCGCCCGCTGGTGCTCGGCCGGATCGAGCGCGGCTGGGTGGTCGCCTCCGAGACCTCCGCCCTCGACATCGTCGGCGCCAGCTTCATCCGCGAGGTGGAGCCCGGCGAGCTGATCGCCATCGACGAGAACGGCATGCGCACCTCGCGCTTCGCCGAGGCCAAGCCCAAGGGCTGCATCTTCGAGTACGTGTACCTGGCCCGCCCGGACACCACCATCGCCGGGCGCAACGTGCACCTGTCCCGGGTGGAGATGGGCCGCAAGCTGGCCGCCGAGGCCCCGGCCGACGCCGACCTGGTGATAGCGACTCCCGAATCCGGCACCCCCGCCGCGATCGGCTACGCCGAGGCCAGCGGCATCCCGTTCGGCTCCGGCCTGGTGAAGAACGCCTACGTCGGCCGTACCTTCATCCAGCCCAACCAGACCATCCGCCAGCTGGGCATCCGGCTCAAGCTGAACCCGCTGCGCGAGGTCATCCGGGGCAAGCGCCTGGTGGTCGTGGACGACTCGATCGTCCGCGGCAACACCCAGCGCGCCCTGGTCCGGATGCTCCGCGAGGCCGGAGCGGCCGAGGTCCACATCCGGATCTCCTCGCCGCCGGTGAAGTGGCCGTGCTTCTTCGGCATCGACTTCGCCACCCGCGCCGAGCTGATCGCCAACGGCCTCTCGGTCGACGAGATCGGCCGCTCGCTGGGTGCCGACTCGCTGGCCTACATCTCCATCGACGGGATGATCGAGGCCACCAAGCAGCCCAAGGACAAGCTCTGCCGGGCCTGCTTCGACGGCGAGTACCCGATGGAGCTGCCGGACCCGGCGCTGCTCGGCAAGCTGCTGCTGGAAGCGGAGATCGCGGGCGGCCAGGCCAAGCAGCAGCAGCCGGTCCGCGGCAAGCAGACCGACCTCGACGGCGTGCAGTCGCTGCTGGGCGGCGCCGGCGCGGCGGACGCGCTGCGACGCCCGTAGTCCTGCGCACCGCCCCCGGCACGGGCCGGGGGCACCCCATCCCGGCTCCGGCCGGGGGAGGCAGCACCACCACTTCGAAAGGGCCACACCAGGTGACCAGCAACGAGACCGGGGCGACCTACGCCGCCGCGGGTGTCGACATCGAGGCCGGCGACCGTGCCGTCGAGCTGATGAAGCAGTGGGTGAAGAAGACCAACCGTCCCGAGGTGCTGGGCGGCCTGGGCGGCTTCGCCGGACTGTTCGACGCCTCCGCCTTCAAGCGCTACGAGCGCCCGCTGCTGGCCTCCGCCACCGACGGTGTGGGCACCAAGGTGGCCATCGCCCAGGCGATGGACAAGCACGACACCATCGGCCACGACCTGGTCGGCATGGTCGTCGACGACCTGGTGGTCTGCGGCGCCGAGCCGCTGTTCATGACCGACTACATCTGCGTCGGCAAGGTCGTCCCGGAGCGGGTCGCGGCCATCGTCAAGGGCATCGCCGAGGGCTGCACGCTGGCCGGCTGCTCGCTGATCGGCGGCGAGACGGCCGAGCACCCGGGCCTGCTCGGCCCCGACGAGTACGACGTCGCGGGTGCCGGCACCGGCGTGGTCGAGGCCGACGCGCTGCTCGGCGCGGACCGGGTCCGCGCGGGCGACGTGGTGATCGCCATGGCCGCCTCCGGCCTGCACTCCAACGGCTACTCGCTGGTCCGGCACGTGCTGCTGAACCAGGCCGGCTGGAAGCTCGACCGCCAGGTCGAGGAGTTCGGCCGCACCCTCGGCGAGGAGCTGCTGGAGCCGACCCGGATCTACACCCTGGACTGCCTGGCGCTCACCCGCGCCACCGAGATCCACGCCTTCTCGCACGTCACCGGTGGTGGCCTGGCCGCCAACCTGGCCCGGGTGATCCCGGACCACCTGCACGCCCGCCTGGACCGCGGCACCTGGTCGCCGCTGCCGGTGTTCCAGACCGTGGCCAAGGTCGGCGCCATGCAGACCCTGGAGATCGAGAAGACCCTCAACATGGGCGTCGGCATGGTCGCCGTCGTCCCGCCGGAGTCGGTCGACGTGGTGCTGTCGGTCCTGGAGGACCGCGGCGTCGAGGCCTGGCTGCTCGGCGACGTGGTCGAGCGCGACGCCGAGCACGACGGCGGCGCGACGCTGTACAACGCCTACGAGGCGTTCTGATCCGGACACGCTGAAGGGCCCCGCCACCGGCGGGGCCTTTCTCGTACGGTCATGCGATTGTCCGCGCTGCCGACAGGTACGCCGAAAACCGGCCCGGCACCCACAGGGAGCGCCCGGACCGGCCCGGTCGAAGAACGTTACGCGCGGCGACGAGCCGGAGGGGTGTCCTCGTCGTCGTCGTCATCGTCGTCGTACATGTCGGCGTACGCCGCGTAGGGGTCGTCCTCGTCGTCGTCCTCGATCGGCTCAGGCTCGATCGCGGTGGACGGAGGTACACCCAGCTCGTGAGACAGACGGTTAGCGTCGAACCCGCCGCTGTTGTACTTCAGCTCGCGGGCGACCTTCGTCTGCTTGGCCTTGGCCCGGCCGCGCCCCATGGGTCGACCCCCTCAACGGTGGGGCTCACGGCCCCGAGTCTGACACGTGTTGATGATCAGGTCCGGCCTGCCCGAAGTGGGAAACCGTCCCTTGGAGCATTAACGGTACCTGTTTCCGCCGCCGGACGGTACGTCGCCGGTGTGACGTGGCGCGCACCCAAGCCCCCTCGAACCAGGTCCGCCCAGGTCAGAGGGGAATTTCGGGGCTTTCGCAGGCTGTCCGGCGCGAGGCCGGTCCCGTCGTTCCTGCAGAGATTATCCCCCGAAGGAGGCGCGGTATCGCCCGTTCGGGGGACAGACTGAGAATCCGGTTCCACATCGTGATGCGCGGGGCCGGGGGCGCCGGCCCCGCGCATCCGAGCGGTCGCGGTCAGCCCCGGCGGGCGGCCGGCAGCAGGATCGAGCGCAGCGCGCTGATCTCCCGCATCCGCTTCTCGGCGAGCCGGTCGGCGGCGACCGCCGGCGGGATGCCGTCGGAGGCGGCCCGGGTGAAGATCTCCAGCGTGGTGTCGAAGATCTTCGTGGCCTTGTTCTTCGCCCGGTCGAAGTTGAAGCCCTCGATCTCGTCGGCGACCTGGATCACGCCACCGGAGTTCACCAGGTAGTCGGGCGCGTACAGGATGCCGCGGTCGGCGAGGTCCTTCTCCACACCCGGGTGGGCGAGCTGGTTGTTGGCCGCGCCGCAGACGATCGAGGTGCCGGCCGCGCCGAGCGCCCCCACCGTCTCGTCGGTGAGCGCGCCGCCGAGCGCGCACGGGGCGTACACGTCCAGGTCGGAGGCGAGCAGGGCGGCGGTGTCGGCCACCACCTCGACCTCCGGGTGGGCGGCCCGGACGCGGTTCACGGCGGTCTCGGACACGTCGGTGACGACCACGGTGGCGCCGTCCGCGACCAGGTGGCCGACCAGGTAGTGCCCGACCTTGCCGACACCCGCCACGCCGACCCGCTTGCCGCGCAGCGTCGGCTGGCCCCAGCGGGCCTGGGCGGAGGCGCGCATGCCCTGGAAGACGCCGAAGGAGGTCAGCACCGAGGAGTCGCCGGCGCCGCCGTGCTCGGGCGAGCGGCCGGTGACGAACTCGGTCTCCCGGGCGATCACGTCCATGTCCTGGACGTAGGTGCCCACGTCGCAGGCGGTGATGTAGCGGCCGCGCAGGGACTGCACGAAGCGCCCGTAGGCGCGCAGCATCGCCTCGTTCTTGTCCTTGTTCGGGTCGCCGATGATCACGGCCTTGCCGCCGCCGAGGTCGAGCCCGGCGAGGGCGTTCTTGTAGCTCATTCCGCGGGAGAGGTTCAGCGCGTCGGTCAGCGCCTCCTCCTCGCTCGCGTACGGGAAGAACCGGGTGCCGCCGAGGGCCGGGCCGAGGGCGGTGGAGTGGATCGCGATGATCGCCTTGAGCCCGGTGGAACGGTCGTGGCAGAGCACGACCTGCTCGTGCCCGTCGCCCTCCTGGCCGGTGCCGAAGACTCGGCCCAGCACGCCTGGTACGGGGTGCGTGGTGTGTACGTCGGTCACGGTGGTGACTCCAGCAAATGATGGCCCGCGACGGTGGGGCGGGCGTCTGGTCGAAGCCTAGCTCCGGGGCTGCCTTCGAATCTGCCCCCGGACGGGCCCCGAGCGATAACGATCGAAGCCTTCTCCACGACACCCTGACGCGTCCCTGAGGCCCGTGCGACGATGCGGAGCGTGACCGCCCCGCGCACCTCCGTGCTCCCGCCGTACACCGCGCAGCTGCGGGTCTACGAGCCGCTGGCCGCCTACCCCGAGCCGGACCGGGCCCGCTGGCAGGCCTACGCCGCCGCCCACGGCCCCGACGCCGACGGGCCGGGCCGGCCGGTGACCGGCGCCGCCCTCGTCGAGCAGCGCGCCGCCCTGGCAGCGCTGGCGGCCCTGACGCCCCGTCCGCTGCCCGAGCAGGAGGACGGGCAGGCCTACGTGCGGATCGCGGACGGCGTCACCTACATCTGCCCGTGGACGACCCGGCTGCGCGGCTGGCTGGCCCTCCAGGAGCTGCACCGGACGCTGCCCGCCCACCTGGTGGACACCGTGCTGCCGCCGCCGCTGCGCGACGCCGCCGAGGCCTCCCGGACGCGCTGGCAGCAGGACCACCCCGACGCCCGGCCGTGGATCCGCTCCAGCCGCTGGGAGGTGCCGCTGCACTGGTTCCTGGCGTTCGGCGAGGAGGACCGCCACCACCTGCCGGCCGGCGAGTACGGCTCCGCCGGGGACGGCGAACGGCCGGAGCCCGCCGCGCTGTTCTACCTGACGCCGATGGTGCAGGCCCGCCGCCGGGTGGCCCGGGCCTATCGGGCGCTGCGCGAGAAGGCGGCCGGCGCGGCCCTGGCCGAGGGGGCGGAGGAGGTCGGGCGCTGGCTGGAGGAGTTCCACCCGCGCTCGGTGGTCGAACTCGACTACGGCGGCCTGGTGCAGCTGCTGGGCCCGCGCGCGGCGGCCGGGGAGCACTCGGTGGGCGAACTCGCCGAGGGCCTGGCCGCCCTGCGGGCCGGGGACCCGGCGGAGGCACTGCGCCGCTACGAGGCGCTGTCGACCCGCTGGCGGCGGGTTCTGGCGCTCAGGCAGTCGTCCTGAGCGTGATCCGCCCGGTGACGGGGGAGGCTCAATGGAGCTGAGGGGGCGTCAGAAAATGCCCTCTGGTCGAATGTCCGTGCGACGGGAGAGGATGGTCCATACCATTGGGAGGGTTTTTGGGACCATGGTCCCAGATCGGGTCAATACCTGAGAAACGTGACACTACTCACCGTTGACGCCATCTCAGACCTATATGCCAAAATGGGACAACCAACCCAAGCTCACTCGGGCGTGCCGCACCGTGACCGGACGTCACCGGTGGGTGACTGTCCGCTATGGGATGGTCCATGGCCATCCGTCGCCCTTGAACCCGTGAGGGGTCAATTTTGACGGTTTGGCCGATAGGGCTGGACGGATGGTGTAGTTGTAGACACCAGGACAAGCCGTTCGTCCTATAACCGACTCGGCCCGTCTGTGCCATTTCGGGCATCGCGGGTCAAGGTGCAGAATTTGAAGGATAGAACCGCCCTGGTTCGGTTCTCCCGAGGAGGCCGCTCATGACCGCTCGTACCCCTGACGCCGAGCCTCTGCTGACGCCGGCAGAGGTCGCCACCATGTTCCGCGTGGACCCGAAGACGGTGACCCGCTGGGCCAAGGCCGGCAAGCTCACGTCGATTCGGACTCTCGGCGGCCACCGCCGCTACCGCGAGGCGGAGGTGCGTGCCCTGCTGGCCGGTATTCCGGCCCAGCGCACCGAGGTCTGATACCCCGTTCTTCCCCCGGGCGCACGCCCCGACTCCGCCGGGTCGGGAAAGGCGCTCGGCAGTCCTGAGGGCCGCTTCTCCGACTCCGCCGGGTCGGGGGTGCGGCCCTTCGGCATGTCCGGACCCGGAATGCCGGATTCCCGCGGGGCGGAAGGGGGAGGGGGGAATTCCCGGTAATGACAGTACAATTTTACATATTAAATCAGGGCCCTTTGCGGGGATGTCCGGGAAGTCCTCTTCCGAAAGGGCGTCAGTGACGGTGATCACAGCACCGTTATCTTGTGCCCGTCAGGGAAACGCGATAGGGCCCGGAACTCGAAGTTCCGGGCCCTACGCTCCTGCGATCCCGACGGGACTTGAACCCGCGACCTCCACCTTGACAGGGTGGCGAGCTAACCAACTGCTCCACGGGACCAGTGATCTGATCCTTGTCCGCTCTGCTCTCGCTTGCGAACAAGACAGATCGTACTGCATGGCGACCCCCCAGGTCGAACCGGCTCCTGCCGGGCCTCAGAGGGTCGCCGCGGCAGCCTCCATCGCCTTCAGGATGCGCTTCTCGGAAACCGGCGTCGGGGTGCCCAGACCCTGCGCGAAGAAGCTCACCCGCAACTCCTCGATCATCCAGCGGACGGCCTTGATCTCCTCCGACGGCTCCCGGCCGGCCGGCACCTTCGCCAGCAGCTCGCCGTACGCCTGCTGCACCGCCTGCACCTTCAACAGGTTCTGCAGGTCGCGCTGCGGATGGTCGGGCAGCGCCTCCAGGCGGCGGTCCACCGCGATCAGGTAGCGCTTCAGGTCGCCCAGGCGCTGCCAGCCGGTGTCCGTGACGAAGCCCGGGTGCACCAGCGACGCCAGGTGCAGGCGGACGTCGTTCACCGCGGACAGCAGCACCGGGCTGGACACCGACTTCAGCCGGCTCGACGCCTTGTGGAAGGCGATCAGCGCCGACGCGGTCTTCAGGGTGGTGTCCGCCGACAGCTCGTAAAGGTCCGCCCGGACCTTGTCGTACAGCGCCGTGAACGCCTCCGACTCCCAGACCACGCCGCCCGCCCGGGCCATCAGCCGGTCGGTGGCGGCCGCCACGACGTCCTCGAACAGCGCCGGGATCGAACCGTGCGGGTTGTACGACAGCGCCAGCTTCGCCTGGTTGCCCAGGCGGCCCTGGATCGACTTGGCGGGCGAGTTGATCTGCAGCATCAGCAGCCGGCGGGTGCCCGCCCACATCGCGCGCTGCTGGGCCTCCTGGGTGTCGAACAGCTTGATGCCGACCGTCGGACCCTCGTCCACCAGCGCCGGGTAGGCGCGCAGCGAGTGGCCGCGGGTGCGCTGCTCGAACGTGCGCTGCAGGAGCGGCAGATCGGCCGGCCAGGCGGTCAGGCCGGTGCGCTCGATGCCGCGGCCGGACGCGGCATCGGACAGCGTCGCGGACAGCTTCGGGCGCAGGCTCTGGCGGAGCTCCTCCAGGTCCTTGGACTCGGCGAGCTTCCGCTTGCCGTCCACCACCCGGAAGGTGACCTTCAGGTGGTCCGGGATCCGCTCGTCGTCCCAGGACTCCGGCGGGATCGGCAGGCCCGACATCCGGTGCAGCACCCGCTCCAGGGTCGGCAGCAACGGCTCCTGCCGGTCGGTGAGTTCGCGCATCGCGGCCCGGGCGTAGTCCGGGGCGGGCACGAAGTTGCGGCGGATCGCCTTCGGCAGCGAGCGGATCCAGGCGGTGACCAACTCCTCGCGCAGGCCCGGGATCTGCCAGTCGAAGCCGTCCGCGACCACCTGGTTGAGGACCGCGAGCGGGATGTGCACCGTCACGCCGTCCGCGTCGCTGCCCGGCTCGAACTGGTACGTCAGCGGGAAGCGCAGCTTGCCCTGCTGCCAGACGTCCGGGTAGTCGGCCTCGGTGACGCCGTCCGCCGAGTCGTTGATCAGCATCGACTTCTCGAAGTTGAGCAGGTCGGGCTGGTCGCGGCGGGTCTTCTTCCACCAGGCGTCGAAGTGCCGGGCGGAGACGACGTCCTCGGGCAGGCGGGCGTCGTAGAAGTCGAACAGGGTCTGGTCGTCCACCAGGATGTCCCGGCGGCGGGCGCGGTTCTCCAGCTCCTCGACCTCGTCGAGCAGCTGGCGGTTGTCGGCGAAGAACCGGTGGTGGGTCTCCCAGTCGCCCTCCACCAGGGCGGAGCGGATGAACAGCTCGCGGCACAGCTCCGGCTCGACGCGGCCATAGTTGATCTTGCGCTGGGCGACGATCGGCAGGCCGTACAGGGTGACCTTCTCGTAGGCCAGCACCGCGCCGGCCTTCTTCTCCCAGTGCGGCTCGCTGTAGGTGCGCTTGATCAGGTGCGGGGCGAGCGGCTCCACCCACTCCGGCTCGATCTTCGCGTTGATCCGGGCCCACAGCCGGGAGGTCTCCACCAGCTCGGCCGACATCACCCAGCGCGGCGGCTTCTTGAACAGCCCCGAACCCGGGAACACCGCGAACCTGGCGCCGCGGGCGCCCGCGTACTCGCGCTTCTCCACGTCGAACAGGCCGAGGTGGGAGAGCAGGCCGGCGAGCAGCGCCTGGTGGATCCGGTCGGCGTCCGGCTCAGCGTCGTCATGCGGCTCGTCGATGGTGACGCCCAGCTGCTTGGCGATGGTGCGCAGCTGGACGTAGACGTCCTGCCACTCCCGTATCCGCAGGTAGTTGAGGAACTCGGACTTGCACATCCGGCGGAACGCGGAGGAGGACAGCTCCTTCTGCTGCTCCCTGACGTAGCGCCACATCGCCAGGTAGGAGAGGAAGTCGGAGGTCTCCGAGTGGAAGCGGCGGTGGCGCTCGTCGGCGGCCTGGCGCTTCTCCGCGGGGCGCTCGCGCGGGTCCTGGATGGACAGCGCGGAGGCGATCACCATGACGTCGCGGACGCAGCCGAGGCGGTCGGCCTCCAGCACCATGCGGGCCATCCGCGGGTCGACCGGGAGCTGGGCGAGCTTGCGGCCCAGCGGGGTCAGGCGCTTGCGGTGGTCCTTCTCGGTCGGGTCGAGGGCGCCCAGCTCGTGCAGCAGGTTGACGCCGTCCTTGATGTTGCGGGAGTCCGGCGGGTCGAGGAACGGGAAGGCGGCGATGTCGCCGAGGCCCGCCGCGGTCATCTGCAGGATGACGGAGGCGAGGTTGGTGCGGAGGATCTCCGGGTCGGTGAACTCGGGGCGGGAGAGGAAGTCCTCCTCCGAGTACAGGCGGATGCAGATGCCGTCCGAGGTACGGCCGCAGCGGCCCTTGCGCTGGTTGGCGCTGGCCTGGCTGACCGCCTCGATCGGCAGCCGCTGGACCTTGGTGCGGTGGCTGTAGCGGGAGATCCGGGCGGTGCCCGGGTCGATCACGTACTTGATGCCGGGGACGGTCAGCGAGGTCTCGGCGACGTTGGTGGCCAGCACCACGCGGCGCTGCGAGGACCGCTGGAAGACCTTGTGCTGCTCGGCGGAGGAGAGCCGGGCGTACAGCGGCAGGATCTCGGTGAACTTCAGTCTCAGCTTGGTCAGCGCGTCGGCGGTGTCGCGGATCTCGCGCTCGCCGGAGAGGAAGACCAGGATGTCGCCCGGGCCCTCGGCCTGGAGCTCCTCGACCGCGTCGCAGATGCCCTGGATCTGGTCGCGGTCGCGATCCAGCGCGGTGTCTGCATCCTCATCGGCATCACTGTCGTCGATGATCGGGCGATAACGGACCTCGACGGGATACGTCCGGCCGGAGACCTCGACGATCGGGGCGCCGTCGAAGTGCTCGGCGAAACGTTCCGGGTCGATGGTGGCCGAGGTGATGATCACCTTGAGGTCGGGGCGGCGGGGGAGCAGCTGCTTGAGGTAGCCGAGCAGGAAGTCGATGTTCAGGCTGCGCTCGTGCGCCTCGTCGATGATCAGGGTGTCGTACTGGCGCAGGTCCCGGTCGGTCTGGATCTCGGCCAGCAGGATGCCGTCCGTCATCAGCTTCACCAGGGTGTCCTGGCCGGCCTGGTCGGTGAACCGGACCTTCCAGCCGACGGCCTCGCCGAGCGGGGTGTTCAGCTCCTCGGCGACGCGCTCGGCGACCGTGCGGGCGGCGATCCGGCGGGGCTGGGTGTGACCGATCAGGCCCTGCACACCGCGGCCGAGCTCCAGGCAGATCTTCGGGATCTGGGTGGTCTTGCCGGAGCCGGTCTCGCCCGCGACGATCACCACCTGGTGGTCGCGGACGGCGGCCAGGATCTCGTCCTTCTTCTGTGCCACCGGCAGTTCCTGCGGGTAGCGGATCTCGGGAACCGCCGCCCGGCGGTCGGTCACCCGCAGTTCGGAACGGTCGAAGTCGGCGGCCAGCTCCGCCATGGCCTTCTGCCGGGCCTCGTCCGACCGGACCTTGCGGATGCCCTCAAGGCGCCGGCCCAGGCGCTGCGAGTCGCGGAGCATCAGGCCGGGTAGCCGGGCGGCCAGCTCCGCGAGCGTGGGGGCGGGCTGCGGGGCTACGGGAGAACTCACTGCGGGCATCCCTCTAGGTTGCATAGCGTCGGGGCCGGGGCGCACCTCGGTTTTTTCTTTCGAGCTCCCAGTGTCACAGGCCCGGCCGCCGGACCGCGAACACCGCCCGGAGGCCGGCCGCGGCCAATCGCCGGGACCCACCCGTTTCCCTCGAACGCGGTACTGACTAGCCTGGGGTAGAACGTTTTAACGGGGAACAGGGGGAGTTCTGATGGGCTTTCTGGACGATCTGGGAGACCTGGCCGGCGACGTCGTCAAGGTCGGCAAGGACCTCGTCATGGCGCCCGCCGAGATCGCGCACTGGGCGCTCGGCAAGATGTTCGGCGACGCCGACGCCGAGCTGAACAAGATCGCGCAGGAGCTGGCCGAGATGGCCAAGCAGGTCGAGCAGTTGGGCGGGGAAGTCAACTCGCTGCTGTCGCACATGTCCTGGCACGGCGCGGCGGCGGACGCGTTCACCGCGCACGCCCAGGGCCGGGTGCGGGAGCTGAACGGGGTCGCGGACGAGCTCAACCAGCTCGGCGACTCGGTGAAGCGCCTCGCCAACGTGCTGTGATTCCGCGGGCAGTGAACCGCGTTCGGACGGTGGAGATCGTCCCGGGGGATTCCGCGGGCGAAGAACGAGGGGGCGTCCTTCGATGACGGGGAACATGTTCGGTTTCAAGCCGGAGGAGCTGCTGAAGATCCAGCGCGACTTCGAGCAGCTCAACCAGCGCATGGCGGAGATGACCAAGCAGGTCGGGCACATCAAGGAGACCGTCGCCAAGGCGGCGGCCACCGATGTGTTCTCCGGCGGCATTCTGGGGATCGTCGGCGCGGCCTCGGTGCTGTCGGACGTCACCAAGGACGTCGCCGACATCAAGCACAAGGCCGACGCGCTGATGAAGACCAAGGAGACGCTCACCAAGGAGCTGGCCCAGGACGCGGCGAAGATCAAGAAGCTGATCGCCCGGTACGCCGAGATCGAGAAGCAGATCGAGCGCGACATCAGCAAGCCCGGCCAGGGCGGCCAGGACAAGCCGGCGTCGCCGAGCACCGGCATCGACGGCGTGCCCGGCGGCGGCTCGGGCGGCGGTTCGGGCGGCGGGGGCGGTGGTGGCGGTGGCCACGAGCAGCCGAAGTCGCCGAGCACCGGCATCGACGGCGTGCCCGGCGGCGGCAGCGGTGGTGGTGGCGGTGGTGGCGGCGGAAGCCACCCGCAGCCGAAGTCGCCCGGCACCCGCCCCGACAGCGGTGGCGGCGGCACGGGCACTCCGTCCGGCGGTCCCGGTGGGAAGCACGACGGTCCGAAGTTCAAGGACAAGTCGACCGGTGACTGGAACACCAAGATCATCAACGGCAGTGGCTGGGACTCCTGGTCCAACAAGAAGCACAAGAAGAACGGCGAAGGCCTCGGCGTGAAGGCCAGGCCCAACCTGGAAGGCCTGTCGGCGGAGCGCCGGGCCATGGTGGAACGCGCACTGGAGCGCGCCGAGCACAAGCTCGGCTACAGCCAGGGCGCCGTCACCAACGGCTACCGGGTGGACTGCTCGGGCCTGGTGTCCTGCGCCTGGGGCCTCTCCGGCCCCGGCCTGGACACCCACGGCCTGATGGCGAGCAGCGTGTCGCACCACATCGGCAAGAACGACCTGCAGCCGGGCGACGCGATGATCGCCAACGACCACACGGTGCTGTTCGGAGGCTGGGTGGACGCCGCCCACACCCGCTACATCGGCATCGAGGACAGCGGCGACGCGGGCATGGTCTCCCGGGAGATCCCCTACCCGTACTTCCACGGCGGCTCCGCGTACCAGCCGTACCGCCGCAACGGCGTGGACTGACGGACAGTCATCTCGCAGGGCCCGATCGGGAGTTGCCCGCCCCGGTCGGGCCCTGTGTCGTTGGCGGGGAAACGTCGCAGGTCAGCGGCTATTGACCTGAAGGGCGCTTGAAGTCTTACGGTCGGTGGTGCGTGAGATCGCTCCGCTCCTCGACGAGAGGCCGTGCACCATGCCCATAGAGCTCAACCACACCATCGTGGCCGCCCGTGACCGCAAGGTCACCGCCGGCTTCCTGACCGAACTGCTCGGCCTGCCCGAGGCCGAGGTCCACGAGCCTTTCCTCGCCGTGCAGTTGGGCAACCGCGTGACGCTCGACGTGATGACCGCGGCCGGGCCGATCGCCCCGCAGCACTACGCCTTCCTGGTCTCCGAGGACGAGTTCGACGCGATCCTCGGCCGGATCCGGGCGCAGGACCTGACCTACTGGGCCGACCCGTTCTCCCAGCAGGCCGGCCGGATCAACCACTGGAACGGCGGCCGCGGCGTGTACGTGAAGGACCCGGACGGGCACAGCATCGAGGCGCTCACCAGACCCTGAGCGGTCCCGCCGGTTCCTTCGGCGCCCCGGTTACGCTGGAGTGATGAGCGAATACCAGCAGCCGGAATTCGAAGCGGACCCGGGCAACGTCCACCCGGTGGCCCGGGTGGCCCTCGGGGCCGCGGGGATCGCGCTGATCTCGGTCGGCCTGGTGCTGCTGGTGCTGCCCGGGCCGGGCACGCTGCTCCTGCTGGCCGGCTTGGTGCTGCTGGCCCGGGCGATCCCGGCGCTCTCCCGGTACGTCGAGCCGGTGCGGACCAAGGCCATGGAGGGCATGGAGGCGAGCGTCGCCTCGCGCTGGCGGATCGCCGGTTCGCTGCTGGCCGGCTTCGGGCTGATCGGTGCGGGCGTCCTCGCAGCCGTGGTGCCGACCCTGCCGCTGGCGGGCTGGGCGACCGGCCTGAGCCTGATGCTGTCCGGGCTGATCCTGCTCGGCCTGCTGGTCTGGAGCCACCGCCGGGTGCACGGGCGCCGCTGACCCCGCCGGCCCGTCAGCGGGTCAGGCGGAATGCGACGGCGGCGGCTGCGCGGAGGGGCCAGGCGGGGCGGGGGGTGTTGAAGGCGGCCCGGAGGGGGGCGTCCAGGAGGGCGGTGGCGAAGGCCGGGGCGTGGCGGGCCAGGGGGCCGGGGAGGCGGGCCGCGAACAGGCCGGACACGGCCTGCCAGAGGGCCTGGCCGGCCGGGCTGGGGGCGAACCGGGCCGCCTCGAACTCCCGCATCCAGCCGGCGATCCGCGCCAGGTCCGGGCCGGGCAGCGGCGGCAGCTCCAGGGCCCGGGCCAGCGCGGCCTGGAAGGCGAACGCGGCCTCCCGCTCGGCGGCCGTCACGCCGCCGTTGCGGGCCGTGAACTCCACCGGGCAGACGGTGAAGCAGGCCAGCACGTACTGCATCAACTCGGCGTCCACGCCCGGCAGTCGGTGCATCGCGGCGAGCTCCGCGACGATCGCCCGGCCCGGCTCGCTGTCCACCCCGTGGCCGATCAGCGCGAACATCATCACGCCCGTCGCCTTCGCCCTGGCCTTCGGCGCCGAAGCCAACTTGCCGGTGCCGGACAGCACTTCGGCGATCTCCGGGACGGCGAAGGTGCGCACGAAGCCGAGCGTCAGACCGATCCGGGCCCGCTGCGGGGCACGGTGCAGCACCAGCGCGGCGAACGCGTCCCGGGGTGCCCCGGCCGTCACGACTGCTCGACCAACGCCCGCTCCAGCAGCGGGGACTGCAGGTACGAGGCGACCAGCACCAGGTGCGCCCGCTCCTCGGCCGGGTCGGCGTCCAGGCCGGGCAGCACCGGCTGCTCCTCGCGCGGACGCGGCACCGCGCCGGCGGCCAGCGCGCCCACCGCGGAGCGCAGCGCGGCGGCGACCACCAGCGCGTCCCGCTCGTCCGGGCCCAGTTCGGCCCGCTCGGCGAGCCGCTCGGCGTCGCGGACCTTCGCCGGGTCGATCCACGGACGGAGCGTCAACTGCCCGTCGCGGATCTCCAGTCCGCGCCGGGTGGTGCGCCACTCCAGGTCGCGCAGCGCGGCGCGCTCGCGCCAGGCGGGCGACGGCGGGCCCTCCAGGGCGAGTCGGCGGTCCGCCCGGTAGACCAGGTCCCACAGCGGGCGCAGGGCGCGGAAGTCGTGGCGGCGGCGGTTCCAGGCGGCGCCCGCCGGGCCCGCGAAGCCCATCGTGATGCCGACCGCGCCGAGCGTCGCGAACGCCGGGCCGAGCGCGGTGCTCAGCCACTCCACGCCCCCGACCCCGGCGTACGCCAGGGCGATCGCCGCGATCTTGCACACCACGTAGCCGCAGGCGGTGAGCGCGCCGGCCGCCAGCAGCCGGATGCCGCGACGCAGCCAGCCCGCGGGCAGCCGGGCGGCGTGGCCGAGGCAGACCCGGCCGATGTCGATCAACGCGTAGGCGTACAGGCCCTGGTAGAGCCCGAGGAACAGGGCGGTGGCGGTGCGCGGCGCGAACGTGGTGTCGAAGGTCAGCGGTGTCTCGGGCCGGTACGGGCCGCCGATCAGGAACAGCGCCACCAGCACCGGCACCAGCGCCGCGAACACCGCGGTGCGCCGACGCACCCGCTGCCGCAGCCGGCCGTCCAGCGGCGCCCACACCTGGTCGCCGGCCCGTTCCTCCGGCGGCGCCCACACCGAGGCGAGGACCACCGCGCCGGCGGAGAAGCCGACGATGCCCAGGTAGACCAGCAGGGTGGCCAGGTTGCCGACGCCGGTGAGGCGCCCGATCGCCCGGTACAGCAGCGGGGAGGCCAGCAGGAACGAGGTGGACGGCGAGGCGACCGCCAGGGCCACCACCAGCAGGCCGAAGGACGGGTCGCGCCGCCAGGCCCGGAGCTTCGTCCCGGCCACCACCCAGGCAATTCCGCCGATGCCCAAGTAAGCCAGGTTGTACGGCAGTTCAGACATGCTGTCCCTTGCGGTGCTCCAGCGCGGGAGCCAGCTGCGAGGTGGTGCCCGCGCCCGGGGCGAGCACCAGCAGGCGCATCAGCTCGGCGCCCAGCACCTCGGCCTCCTCCTCGGCCGCGTCGTCGTAGTGCGAGCGGCCGAGCACCAGGCGGAGCATCTCCGGGTCGATGGTGGAGAGTTCGACCAGCGTCGGGTCCTCGTCCGGCGACGGCGGCTCGCTCAGGTGCCCGCACAGCAGGTGCGCCAGCTCGTGGCAGACGATGTGCGCGCGGTGCAGCCCGGAGGTCTCCTGCTCGACGTGGATCACGTCCTCGGCCGACAGCCGCTCCACGAAACCGGACGGCTCACCGACCCGCATCCGGCGCGCGGTGATCCGGATCGGCCGGTCCAGGTGTGCGGAGACCGCGTGGCACAGCTCCTCCACGCCGCTCAGCGGCGGCAGGCGCAGATCGCGCGTGACCGCCCGCATCCGGCGGCGGGTCCGCCCGAGCCCGCTCCCCACACCCCGCACGTCGACCCCTTCCGGCAGCCGCCAGTGTCCCAGCGGCACCTGCTGACGCTCCGTCACGCCATTGGTCCGGCCTCGTCGGACTGGCCGGCGGGCAGGCCGACCGCCCGCCGCAACTGCTCCACAATAGTGAGTGCGGCGTCCTGCATCTCCGGCGGCAGGCCGGCCGCCCGCATCGCGATCCGCTCGACCCGGGCGTCGCGCAGCGCCTCGATCCGGCGCAGGTCGCGCTCGACCGCGCCGGCGGTCTCGGAGTCGGAGAAGTAGTCCAGCGGGACACCGAAGAACTTGGCGATCCGGACGGCGTTCTCCAGGCTCGGCTTCTGGGTGCCCTTGCGCAGGTTGCCGATGTACGTGCCGCTCAGCCCGGTGCCGTCGGCGATCTCGGAGTCCCGCCAGGGCCGGCCGAGTTCCTTGGGGTAGATCACCGCTATCAGACGCCGGAAGCGGCTGGCGAAGTCCGGTGCTTCGGCGCGGGAGGAGTCCGTGGGCATGAGCCGGATCATAGAGGGTCCGTACCCCCGGGCGTATCCCCTCGACTGCCCAGCGCTGCACGATCGTTGAGGGAGCCGTGCCGAAATCGTGGGGACAGGCCGCTCCGGGGGGCTCGTTCGTCACTCTGCAATCCACGATAGTTGACAGAGAGTGGCCCGGATCGGCAGGATCGGCACCCTGATGTTCGGGCGCCGTTGCCCCACGGGGGTGGGCAGCGGCGCTCGTCCGTACCGTGGCCGGGCTCCCGTTCGAGGCCCGACAACCGGACGTCGCCGTTCCGCTGCCGCTGCGTCACCTTCCGTTCTCGACACGGCTGTTCAGGGCCGATACGCTCCCCGCGTCCTCGCCCGGCGCCCGTCCGCCAGCACCACTCGGGCGCGCCCTGCCCGAAAGGCCGCGCAGCCGATGGCCCCCCGACTGTCCGTCGTCGTCCCGGTGTACAACGTCGAGCGCTACCTCGCCGAATGCCTGGACTCGATCGCCGCCCAGAGCTTCACCGACTTCGAATGCGTTCTGGTGGACGACGGCTCCACCGACACCAGCGCCGACATCGCCGAGCAGTACACCGTCCGCGACCCGCGCTTCCGCCTGGTCCGGCAGACCAACAAGGGCCTCGGCGCGGCCCGCAACACCGGCGTGCGGCACCTCGCGCCCGGCACCGAGTACCTGGCCTTCGTCGACAGCGACGACACGCTGCCCGCGCACGCCTACCGGCTGATGGTCAGCACCCTCGACGAGACCGGCTCCGACTTCGCCGCCGGCAACGCGCTGCGGCTGCGGACCACCGGACTCGAACCCTCGCACGTCCACCGCCGGCCGTTCGCCGAGACCCGACTGCGCACCCACATCAGCGAGTTGCCGTCGCTGGTCACCGACCGGACCGCCTGGAACAAGGTCTACCGCCGCTCCTTCTACACCGCGGCCGGCCTGGAGTACCCCGAAGGCATGCTGTACGAGGACGCCCCCGTCAGCGTCCCGCACCACTTCCTGGCGAAGAGCGTCGACGTACTGTCCGAACCCGTCTACCACTGGCGGATCCGCGAGGACGGCGACCGCTCCATCACCCAGCGCCGCACCGACCCGCGCGGCCTGGCCGACCGGGTGCGGTCCATCGAACTCGTCCGCGGCTGGCTGCTGGACCGGCCAGAACCCGTCTACCGCGAACACCTGCGGGCCTACGACCACAACACCCTGGTCGAGGAGGTCCCGATGTTCTTCTGGACCGTCCCCGACGGCGACCGCGACTACCGGCACGCCTACCACCGGCACGTCACCCGGCTGCTCAGCGCCATCGGCCCGGAGCACCTGGCCGCGCTCCCGCCGTTCCTGCGCCTCAAGTACCGCCTCACGGTGGCCGGCCGGCTGCACGCCCTCTCCACCGTCCAACGCGCCCACCTGAGCGTCCGCAACACCCGCAAGGCGCTGCGGCGCTGATCGGCGGGCGGCGCCGATCAGCGGGCGCGCCGCCGCAGCAGCGCCGCCCGGACCTTCAGCAGCCCCGGAACGAACAGGTAGACCACGGCGGGGACCACCACGGCGGTGATGACCAGCACCCGCAACGGCACCGCCAGACCGCCCAGCGCCGGGGCGAGCAGCAGCTGGGCGGCGGTGATCGACGGGTAGACGGCGAGCCAGGTGATCAGCACGCGCATGTGCGTCGAGGGAGCGTGCGGCTGCTTCGTGCCGGTCTCGGCGGGACCGGACAGGGTCGTGGTGGACAACGACGCTCCTTCGAACATGGACGGGTGACCTGCTCCGTCCGACCACACGCGAAAGCCCCCGAGCGCGATGCGCTCGGGGGCTTTCACCTACTGTGGCCAGGGCCGGGGTCGAACCGGCGACCTTCCGCTTTTCAGGCGGACGCTCGTACCAACTGAGCTACCTGGCCGTACTGCACCGTCTCTTGCGAGACGAGCGATCCCGACGGGACTTGAACCCGCGACCTCCACCTTGACAGGGTGGCGAGCTAACCAACTGCTCCACGGGACCTCATGCGGATTGCTCCGCACAGGACCTTACTACGGTACTGCGTACCCCCAACGGGATTCGAACCCGTGCTACCGCCTTGAAAGGGCGGCGTCCTGGGCCACTAGACGATGAGGGCTTGCGGCCCTTCCGGCCGGATTCTCCGGCGTTCGGGGACGTCGAGAAGCATATGGGATGCCGGGCTGGAACGCCAAAACGGTTTCCGGAGGTCGGCGCGGCGGGGTTTGCGGGGGGCTGCCCCGAGGGTGTTCCGGGGGGTGGTTCAGGACCAGCCGAGCTCGTGGAGTTCGTCGTCGTCGAAGCCGAAGTGGTGGGCCACCTCGTGGATGACGGTGATGCGGACCTCCTCGACGGCTTGCTCGCGGGAGTCGCAGTGACGGAGGGTCGGGCCCATGTAGATCAGGATCCGGTCGGGGAGGACGCCGGCGTACCACTCGCCGCGTTCGGTGAGCGGGATGCCCTCGTACAGGCCGAGCAGCTCGGGGGTGGCGGGGTCGGGTTCGTCCTCGACGAAGACCGCCACGTTGTCCATCATCGCCGCGAGCTGCGACGGAATCTGGTCAAGCGCGTCGGACACCAGCGCCTCGAACTCGTCCCTGGTCATCTCCACCAGCCCATTGTCCGAGGTTCGTTGACGCGGCGCCAGGCCATCCGCGCCGGTGCGCCCCCCGGGCGGCGTGTGCGGCTGCTGGTCGGCGGTTGCCCGTGTCCCGGTGGGGCGGACGCGCGTTGGGCACCCGAGAACGGATGGCGGCCCGGGCGGGCCGTGCGGGAGGTGGCTCGGTGATGGCGGTCGGTTCGACACGGCGGCGGGTGACGGCAGGGGCGGCGATGGCGGCGATCGCCGTGTTCGGACTGAGCGGCTGCATGTCGGTGGGGGCGACCCCGCCGGCCGGGCCCGGCGGGGTGAAGCCGACCGGTGCGGGCACGGCGACCACCCTCAAGGCCGGGGTCGGGGCGGGCGGACACCAGGGCGGCGGACGCGGTGAGCACGGCGGCGCGCTGAGCGCCGACGGGGCCTCGCCCGGCGCGGTCCCGTCGCCGGGCGGGCACGCGCCCGGGCCGACGCCGCCGGCCGTCGGCGTGCAGGGCGCTCCCGTGCCGGTGCCCGGTTCGAACGCCGGCACCCCCGCGACGCCGGCCGGCACGCCGCCCGCGCCGGGTACGCCCGCACCCACCCCGACCGGCGGCGGCAGCGCGTCCTCGCCGACCCCGCAGCCCAGCGCGGCCGAACCCTCGCACTCGTCGAAGCCCTCGCCGACCCCGAGCGGGGCGTCCGCGGAGCCCAGCGAGTTGCCGTCCGGTCACTGAGAAGTCACTGAGCGGTCGCGAGGAGTCGCCGACGAGTGGGGGAACGCCGGTCGAGCCTTGGTTCGACGGCTCCCACCAGGGGATTTGCCTCTGATCCGTAGGTTCCCCTATGGTGGTAGATCGTTCGTTTGATCCTATTTGGCTGGCGCTCCTCACACCTTTGAGCGCCCTTGGCGCGTTCCGGCGATCCGTGGCTGACCGCATAGAGGCGGTATTTCCAACAGACCCCCGGACTTTGGCGCGTGCCACTTCCGGAAGGTTTTGCATGTCTCTCGTTGACGACGCCCGCTTCGCCATGCCCGCGAACGGCTCCGACGCCGCCGACACCGATTCTCTCGACACCGACACGCTGGACGCGGAGCTCGCCGAGCTCACCGACGCCGCGGTCGACACCGACACCGACACCGACGCCGACTCCGAGGCGGACGCCGCCGCGGACGCCGAGCCGACCCTCACCTTCGGTGACCTGGGTCTGCACGACGAGGTCGTCCGGGCGCTCGCCAAGCGCGGCGTCACCACCCCGTTCCCGATCCAGGCCGCGACCATCCCGGACGCGCTGGCCGGCAAGGACGTCCTCGGCCGCGGCCGCACCGGCTCCGGCAAGACCCTGAGCTTCGGCCTGCCGCTGCTGACCCGCCTGGCGGGCGGCGAGCGCACCAAGGCCAAGCACCCGCGCGGCCTGATCCTGGTCCCGACCCGTGAGCTGGCCATGCAGGTCGCCGACGCCCTGGAGCCGTTCGGCTCGGTGCTCGGCCTGCGCCTGAAGGTGGTCTGCGGCGGTACCTCGATGTCCAACCAGATCTACGCGCTGGAGCGCGGCGTCGACGTGCTGGTCGCCACCCCCGGCCGCCTGCGCGACCTGATCAACCGCGGCTCCGCGAAGATGGACGAGGTCGAGGTCGCCGTCCTCGACGAGGCCGACCAGATGGCCGACATGGGCTTCCTGCCCGAGGTCACCGAGATCCTCGACCTGGTGCCGGCCGGCGGCCAGCGCCTGCTGTTCTCCGCCACCCTGGAGAACGAGATCGACACCCTGGTCAAGCGCTACCTGAAGAACCCGGTCACCCACGAGGTCGACCCGTCGGCCGGCGCGGTCACCACCATGACCCACCACATCCTGGTCGTGAAGCCCAAGGACAAGGCGCCGATCACCAACGCGATCGCCGCTCGTAAGGGCCGCACCATCATCTTCGTCCGCACCCAGATGGGCGCGGACCGGGTCGCCCAGCAGCTGATGGAGGCCGGTGTGAAGGCCGACGCGCTGCACGGCGGCATGACCCAGGGCGCCCGTACCCGTGTCCTCGGCGACTTCAAGGACGGCTACCTCAACGTGGTCGTCGCCACCGACGTCGCCGCCCGCGGCATCCACGTCGACGGCATCGACCTGGTGCTGAACGTCGACCCGGCCGGTGACCACAAGGACTACCTGCACCGCTCCGGCCGCACCGCGCGCGCCGGCCGCTCCGGCACCGTCGTCACCCTGGTGCTGCCGCACCAGCGTCGCGGCGTGTTCCGCCTGATGGAGGACGCGGGCGTCGACGCCTCGCGCCACATCCTCGACCACGCCTTCGACGCCGAGGTCGCCAAGATCACCGGTGCCCGCTCGCTCGTCGAGGTCCAGGCCGAGAGCGCGTCCGGCATCGCCGGCGCCGCCGAGCGCGAGGTCGCCGAGCTCACCCGTGAGCTGGAGCGTGCCCAGCGCCGCGCCACCGAGCTGCGCGAGGAGGCCGACCGCCTGGCCTCCCGTGCCGCCCGCGAGCGTGCCGAGCTCGGCATCGAGGACGAGGTCGAGACGGACGAGGCCGCCGAGGCCGGCGCCGAGACCGCCGAGCAGCCGGCCGGCGAGGCCGCGCCGGTCACCGAGGAGCGCGCCCCGTCCTACCGCGAGGCCCGCACCGAGCGCCCCGCCTACAACCGGGACCGTGACGACCGCGGCGACCGTGGTGACCGCGGCGGCGACCGTGGCGGCCGTGGTGGCTTCAACCGTGACGACCGTGGTGACCGCGGCGACCGTGGTGGCCGTTCCTTCGGCGACCGTGAGCGTGGCGGCTTCAACCGTGACGACCGCGGCGGCGACCGTGGCGGCCGTGGTGGCTTCAACCGTGACGACCGTGGTGGCCGTTCGTTCGGTGACCGTCCGCAGGGTGGCTTCAACCGCGATGACCGTGGTGGCCGTTCGTTCGGTGACCGTCCGCAGGGTGGCTTCAACCGCGATGACCGTGGTGGCCGTTCCTTCGGTGACCGTCCGCAGGGTGGCTTCAACCGCGATGACCGTGGTGGCCGTCCGTTCGCCCGCCGCGACGACCACCGCTCCGGTGGCCGTCCGCAGGGTGGCTTCAAC
>NZ_LISX01000017.1:0-11689 GCF_001905465.1 Kitasatospora sp. CB01950 | reverse complement strand
GTCCGCAGGGTGGCTTCAACCGTGACGACCGCGGCGGCGACCGTGGCGGCTTCAACGGCGGCGACCGCAAGCCGCGTTGGAAGAACTGACGCAGAACGCACTGACGGGCCCGCTCCACTCCGGTGGGGCGGGCCCGTCCGCGTTCCGGCGGTAAAAGCGGTGGAGGGGCGGGCGTCGGGGGATTAGCGTGCGCGGCATGAGCAGTAGGCAGCGGGCACTCGCCACGCAGAACGAGGAGATCGCCGACCGGGGCGAGTACCGGACCGCCGACGGGACGGCGGTGCGGATCGCCGAGGAGTTGGCCGAGGCCCGGGCGGGGACGGTTTCCTACTCGCCGGAGGCCGAATTCGGCACCGGGCCGGGCCCGTTGAGCGGGGCCGTCGAGGTGACCGGCGAGGGCAGCATGCAGGCCGCCCAGCGGCTGGTCGCGGACGGTGGGCGGAGCGTCGCAGTGCTGAACTTCGCGTCCGCGCGCAACCCCGGCGGCGGGTACCTGCGCGGCGCGAAGGCCCAGGAGGAGGACGTCTGCCGCACCGCGCTGCTGTACCGCTGCCTGCTGGAGGCCCCCGACTACTACGAGGCGCACCGCGCCTCCACCGACCTGCACTACAGCCACCGGGTGATCTGGTCGCCCGGCGTGCCGGTGATCCGCGACGGGCACGGCGAGCTGCTGGCCCGCCCGCACCGGCTCGGCTTCCTCACCTCGCCGGCGCCCAACGCGGGCCAGCTGGCGCTGCGTTCGCCCGGCACGGCGCTCGACCTCGGGCCGGTGCTGGCCGAGCGGGCCGGCCGGGTGCTGGCCGTCGCCGCCCGGCACGGCGCGCGCGAACTGGTGCTGGGGGCCTGGGGCTGCGGGGTGTTCCGCAACGACCCGGCCGAGGTCGCGGACGCGTTCGGGCAGGCCCTGGACGCGTGGGGCGCGGCCTTCGACCGGGTGGTGTTCGCGGTCTGGGACCGCAGTGTGCCCTCGGTGAACCGGGCTGCCTTCGAGGCGCGGTTCACGGCCGCCTGACGCGCAGGTCGGGGCCGCTTGACGGGTGGGTCGGGGCCGCCTGACGGGCGGGTCGGGAGCGGCTGCCGGGCGGGTCGGGAGCGGCTGCCGGGCGGGCTGGCCGGGGCGGGTACTTCGGGAGCGCGGGTGCTTCGGGGGTGCCCGACGTGCGACTACTCGCCGGTGGCCAGCGCCGAGGCGGCGGCGACCACGCCCGTGACGGTGAGGACGGCCGGCCAGGCACCGATCTTCTTCGCCAGCGGGTGCGAGCCGCCGAACGCCGCCAGGTACAGCGTGGTCAGGCCGGCCGCGGCCGCCGTGCCCGAGCGGCGCTGCCAGCGCACGGCGGCCGTCGTCCCGGCCACGGCCAGGACGGCGCCGCCCAGCTCGCGCTTTCCGCTGAACCGGGCGGTGGCGTAGCCGCCGATCAGACCGGCGGCGGCGACGGCGGCGGTGACGGGGAAGCGGGCCATGGGACGGACTCCTTCGGACGGCTGGTGGACGTACCTGGCGGACGTGCCTGAGGGTGCGCGGGGCGGCTCGTGGCCGTCGGGCGCACCGCCCACGGTAACCCGCCCGACGGGCCCGGCCGCTGGAGGGGAACGGCCGCCGGAGGGGAACGGCAGTCGGAACACCTGGCCGGTGGCGCAGTTGCCGCGAGCGCGGCCGGGGGACGGCGAACTGCACCTGCGCGCTGTCGAGGTGCGCCGAGGACGGGCTACTCCGGGCGCAGTGTGCGGAGGACGGCCAGTTCGGCGGCGGTGGTGCCGTGGTCGAGCAGGTAGTTGTCGAGGGTGCCGTGGAGCTCCTCGATCCGGGCGAGGGCGCTGGCGAGGTGCGCCGCCACGACGGGACGGGAGATGCGTTCGGCGCCCGCCGCGTCCAGGTAGGGGACGGGGCCGTGGTCGAGGCCGAGGCCGACGTTGGAGCGGAGGAAGTCGGCGATGACGGCGTCCCTCGGGAGGCCGGCCAGGGACTGCAGGACGGCAATGGTCAGGCCGGTGCGGTCCTTGCCGACCGCGCAGTGCACCAGGATCGGCGCACCGCCGGCCAGGGCGCGGACGGCGGCGGTGATGGCCACCCCGCCGGTCTCGGCCATGAACGGGTACAGCGCGGCCTGGTCCTCCGGCCAGGTGCGGTCCGTGGTGGCCGGGTCGGGGAGCATCGGCAGGTGCAGGTACTGGACGTCCTCGCCGATCGACCGGTCCGGCCAGATGTCGAGCTCGGTGCTGCTGCGCAGATCGACGACCGTCCGGATGCCGAGCTCCGCGAGCCGGGCCGCGCCCTCGTCGGTGAGCCGGTTCAGGCTCGCCGAGCGGTAGAGCAGCCCGGGGCGGTACACGCCCGCCCCGGCGTCGCGGAGGTTGAGTACGTCGGGGATGTCGAGGAACGGCGCGGCGGCGATTTCGGTCTCGGTCATGCCGCCCACCGTAGGGGCGGTGGGCGACGACGCGCCGGGGCGTTGACCGAACCGGTATCGCGCCAACGCGCGATGTTCATATGACAGTCGGACGTGGCCTGTTCGGGCGCGGCCGGTTCGACGCTACCCGGCCCGGCCGCGCGCGACCCGGCTCTGCTCGGCCCGGCCCGGCCCGGGAGGGTACGGCCCGGCCGCGCGCGGCCCGGTGGTTCAGCGACCGCCGGCCGCCTCCAGGAAGGAGCCCGTGATGTACGAGGCGGCCGGGGAGAGCAGGTACAGGATCGCCTCGGCGACCTCCTCGGGCTGCCCGCCGCGTCCCATCGGCAGGTTGGGGCCGACCCGGTCCACCCGGCCCGGCTCGCCGCCCAGCGCGTGGATGTCGGTGTGGATCAGGCCCGGGCGTACGCAGTTCACCCGGATTCCCTCGGCCGCCACCTCCAGCGACAGGCCCCGGGTCATCGAGTCCAACGCGCCCTTGGACGCCGCGTAGTCCACGTACTCGCCCGGCGAACCCAGCCGGGACGCCGCCGAGCCGACATTGACGATCGCCCCGCCGCGGCCGCCGTACCGGGTGGACATCCGGCGCACCGCCGCCGCCGCGCACAGGAACGGGCCGGTGATGTTGGCCGCCCAGATCCTGGTCAGCCGGTCCTCGTCGAGTTCGTCCAGCCGGCACTGCTTCTCCAGCGTGCCCGCGTTGTTCACCAGCGCGGTGAGCGGCCCGAGTTCGCGCTCCGCGGTCTCGAACAGCCGCTCCACCTCGGCGGTGCGGCTGACGTCCGCCTGCACCGCGACGGCCGTGCCGCCGACGGCACGGATCCGCTCCACTATGCCCTCCGCCGAGGCCGCGTCCGCGCGGTAGTTGACGCACACCCGGTAGCCGCGTTCGCCCGCCAGCAGGGCGGTGGCCGCCCCGATGCCGCGACCGCCTCCGGTGATCACCAGTACCTCGTCCATGCTGCCGTCCCTCCGTCCACGAAACCTGTCCGGTCGACGGTAGTCCATACCGTGAAATCCCTTTGCCCGTCGGCGAGTCGGCGGCGCAGCATCACCGCCATGGACCCTTCCGTCTCCCCGCACGGCCCGCTCCGCGCCGACCGGCCCTCCCTCGACGCGTACCTCGCCGCCGACGAGGTCATCGACCACCACCACCCCGCCGTGGCGGAACGCGCCGCCGCGCTGCGGCAGGCCGACCCGGTGTCCACCGCCGAAGCGGTGTTCGCCTTCGTCCGCGACCGGATCGACCACTCCGCCGACGTCGGCCGCTGGTCGGCCGCCCACCGGGCCTCGGACGTCCTGGCCGCCGGCAACGCCATCTGCCACGGCAAGGCCCACCTGCTCGCCGCCCTGCTGCGCGCGAACGGCATCCCGGCCGGGCTCTGCTACCAGCGGCTGGAGGTCCTGCACGGCCTCAACGGCATTCTGCTGCCCGGCAGTTCATGGTGGGTGCGACTGGACGGCCGGGGCAACCGCAACGGCGCGGACGGCCGCTTCGCCACCACCCCCGCCACCGAACACCCCGCCTGGACCAACGACCCGGCGCTCGGCCAGCACCACTACCCGACGGTGTACGCGGCCACGCCCCCGGCCCTGCTGGACGGCCTGCGCCGGGCCCGCCCGGGGGCCGCGGGGTTCGGTTACCTGCCGCTGGAGCTGCCGGACAGGCCCTGAGCGCTGCTGGGACTGCCTGGGGTCGCGTGGCGCGGTCAGGTGGTGCTGGGACTGCCTGGGGTCGCGTGGCGCGGTCAGGTGGCGTTCGGACTGCCCGGAGTCGCGTAGCGGTTCGCGGTGCGGAGGGCGGCCAGCTTGGGGGCGCGGCTCCTCGGGGAGTCCAGGGAGAAGCTGCGGGCGTCGCCCAGGTCTTCGCGGACGAAGGTCTCCACCGCGTCGACAGTGGCGCGGAGGGCGGCGTCCATCGGGACGAACAACTGGTGGACCAGCTCGCGCTGTTCGGGGTCGTACTCCCAGAAGCCGATGATGCGGCCGCGGTCCACCACCAGGTGGGTGGACGGGTCGGCCTCGCTGCCGAAGCTCCGGCCGGTGCGGGAGGCCGGGGTGGTGCGGTGGGCGTCCCGGGGGTCGACCAGGCGGGGGAGGTCGCGGTGCAGCAGGTGCAGGCCGTCGACGGATGCCACCAGGGCGTACGCGGGTTCGTCCGGGACGGTGAACTCGGCGAACTCGTCGGCGAGTTCGGCGGGCAGCAGCAGGTCGGAGCCGGGCAGCCGGATCAGCTCCAGCGGGGCGAGCGCGGCCTTCGCGGTGGCGGCGTTGAAGCCGGAGAACCAGCGGAAGTGTCGTACCGAGGCGGGTGCGGCCCAGCTGAAGTACCGGCGGGCCAGGTCGGCGGCCTCGCCGTGGACGGCCTGGTCCCAGCGCAGGTAGCCGTAGCGCTGGCGGTCCAGCCGGCCGTCGACCGGGACGCGGCGGATCAGGCCGCGTGCCTGGAGCAGGCCCAGAGCCAGCGGCAGGGTGCTCGATACGCCACGCTTGCGTCCGTCCTCGCCCAGCGTGCGGATGGCCGGGCCGGCCGCCGTGCGGATCTGCTGGGGGCCCAACGGCTCGGTGTCGGACAGGAGTTCGGACACCGCGAGGCAGAGCTGCTCGACCTCGTCCTGGGTCACCCCGAGGTGGCGCACCGCCGCGGCGATCTCCGACTCGGCGACGCCCGCGCCGGCCGCCAGGCCCAACGCGAAGTCCTCGGCGGGCAGCACGTACGTACAGCCACGGGCCGCTGGCAGTTCCTGCACCTCCACCGCCGCGACCGCCGCGTCCACCTCGGCCCGGCGCAGACCCGCCCGGGCGAACAGGCCCAGGTACGGCGCCGCGCCGCCCACCGAGCGGGCCCACCCCGTCGCGGCCAGCACCTGGGCCGGGGACGCGCCCCGATGCGCGCCGCCGTCCAGCCACTGCCGGTGCGCCCACCAGACCCGGAGCTTCGCCGCCGGGATGTCGCCGTTCGCCATGCGCCCAGTATCGGCGGGCGGCGCGGCCGCACCGAGCACCGTCGGCGACGGCCGTGTCGGGGCCGTCCGGGGACCGCCGACGGCGGTGTCGAGGCGATTGAGGCCGGACGGGGAAATCGCTCGCGTGTGCGGGCCGTTCGGGGCGAGACTGCCAGGACCGCTCCCGAGGAGGTGACCCCACCATGCACGTCCTGCTCTCCGGCATCGTCGGCTCCACCGCGTACGGCCTGGCCCACGCGGGCTCCGACCTCGACCGGCTCGGCCTGTTCGCCGCGCCCACCGTCGCCTTCCACGGCCTGCACCGGCCCGCCGAGTCGCACGTCACCACTGCGCCCGACCGCACCCTGCACGAGGCCGCCAAGTGGTGCCGACTGGCCCTCGTCGGCAACCCGACCGCGTCCGAACTGGTCTGGCTGCCCGAAGAGTTGTACGAGGTGCGGACGCCGCTCGGCGAGGAGCTGATCGGTCTGCGGGAGACCTTCCTGAGCGGCCCGGCCGTGCGCAACGCGTATCTCGGGTACGCCCGGCAGCAGTTCCGCAAACTCGACTCCCGGGACCGCACCGACCAGGCCGGCCTCGCCCGGGCCGCGAAACACGCCCGGCACCTGGTCCGCCTGGTCCGTCAGGGCGTCACCCTGCACGAGACCGGCCGCCTGGAGATCCGCGTCCCAGACCCGGACCGGGTCCGCGCCCTCGGCGAACAGTTCGCCGAACGCCCCGAGGACGCCAACGCCCTCCTCGCCGACGCCGAAGCCCGCTTCGACCGCCCCGGCGTCCTCCCCGCCACCCCGGACGAACGCCCGGTCGAGGCCTGGCTCCGCCGCGTCCGCGCCGCCCACCTCCCCACCACCTGACCCACCGTCGACCCGCCCGGGAATCCACTGGCCATCTCCCACCGAGCACCAGGTAGGATCACCCCGGCAGGCGCTGTCCCACGAGGCCCACGCCTGCCACCGGGCCGCTAGCTCAATTGGCAGAGCTGCGGACTTTTAATCCGTAGGTTCAGGGTTCGAGCCCCTGGCGGCCCACTAGATCAAATGCCTCCTGACCTGGGCCTTCTCTCTTCGGAGAAGGTGCCCTTCATCGTGTTCGGGTCGGTGATGGGTCGGTGGTGGGCCCCGGGTGGGGCGGCGAGGGATCTGCTGGTCTCTCAACTGGCTACGCCGCGACCGGAGTTCTGGTGCCGACGTGGGCCGCCGAGCGGAGATTCGCACGGCGGTGGCGGCGTTTGGGCTGGTGGCGGATGTTGCGGGAGATCATCCGGGCGGCATCGACGATGACTCTGGCGGTGTCCTCCGCGCCGTTGTGCGCGGTCTGGGGCAGGACCGAGGTGTAGGTGTCCGCGGTGGTGACGATGGTGGAGTGGCCGAGTTGGGCCTGGATGACCTTCAGATCGCAGCCTCCGGTCAGGGCGAGGCTTGCTGCTCCGTGGCGCAGGTCGTGCAGGCGGACGGGCGGCAGTCCGCTGGTGCGGACGAGGGCCTGGAAGGTGTGGCCGATGTGGTCGGGGCGCAGGGGACGCCCGTAGCGGTCGGTGAATACGTATTCGGAGTCTTTCCAGAGTTTTCCGGCGGCGGTTTTCTCCAGCCGTTGCCGGTTACGGTGCGTAGTCAGAACGTGGATGGTGCCGGAGTCGAGGGCGATGGTTCGCTCGCCGGCCGCGGTCTTCGGCGGGCAGACCTCCAGGCGGCCTCGCTCGCGTTGCTGGAGCTGTCGGCTGATGGTGAGGGTGCGGGCGGTGAAGTCGATGTCGTACCAGCGCAGTCCGGCGCCTTCGCCGCGGCGCAGTCCTCGGAGCGCGTACAGATGGTAGAGCGCGTAGAGGCGGTGGTCACTGATGCCAGCGAGGAATGTGGCGGTCTGGGCGGGTGTCCACACGGCGACGGCGGGCCGCTGCCCGGTGCGCTGCCACTCGGCGACCCGGGCGTCGGTCCACACGACCGGATAGGGGCGCGGGGTGCGTGGCAGGTCGAGGTAGCGGGCGGGGTTGGTGGTGAGGATGCCCCGGCGGATGGCCGCGTTGAGTGCGGCGCGCAGGGTGGCCTGGATGCGGCGCAGCGTCGAGCCGCTGATGGGCTGTCCGCTTTCGCGGTGCTGGCGGACGATTGTGTCGAACGCCTGCTGGACGCGGTCGTGGGTCAGTTCGCACAGCAGCTCGCGTCCGAGCAGCGGGACCAGGTACTGCTCGAGGTGTTTGCGGTAGCCGCGGGCGCTGGAGGCGCGCAGGTGCGGTTCGACGGTGGCGTACCAGTGAGCCAGCCACTGGGCGCAGGGCATCAGCGCTCCGTTGCGGGCGAGTTGGGGGTCGCGCAGCCGGGCGAGGGCGTGGGCGGCGTCGGTGCGGGTGCGGTAGCCGCCGCGGCGAAGGCGGGCGGTGCGGTGGTCAGCGGTGGCGGCCTGCGGGAGGGCGAGGTACCAGGAACCGTGCCCGCGCCGCTTCAGCTCGGGGCAGGCGGTGCCGCGCTGCCGGCCGGTGAGCGGATCGCGGCATCCGCACCGCTTGTAGATCGTTCCGGTGCCATGCATGGCGTCCTCCTCCCAGCCCCCTGGGCGGGTCCTACCGCCAGTGTGGCTCTCGTGCGCGGGGTCAGCCGCCGCCGCCGGTGGTGGAACAGGACGAGCCGGTGGTGGTGGCGGGGGTGATGAGCTGCGGTGCGGCGGGGACGGAGCAGCAGCCGCCAGAGGGCGCGGTGGCGGGTTCGTCGAACAGGCTGGCTCCGCCGCAGACGCCGGTTTCGGGAAGGGTGAGTTCGACGCGGGCGGCGGCCTTCTGGTCGCCGACGAGGTGGGCGGAGACGGAGCGGACCTGCTCGTAGCCGGTCACGGTGAGGAAGGAGAGGTCGGGTCGCAGGCCGGTCAGCACGACGACCTGGTCCACGGGGTCGCTGCTGTGCCCGCCCTCGCCGACCAGGACCAACTGGTCGCCATCGGTCTCGACGGCGGCAGTGCGGAGACCGGTGAGCGCGGTGGCGTGGCCGTCCTCGACGGCCTTCTTGGCGCGCAGGCCGAGTGCTCCGCGGGCGGGGAGCTGGTCGGCCTCGCCGCCGCCGTACGTCGAGCCGGTGATGCCTTGGCAGAGCACCCAGACGGCGTGAGTGCCGGGCTCGGCCTCGGCGAGGTCGGCGAGGGCGGTGAACGCGGTGGCGCCCGTGCCGACCACCGCGGTGCGCTTGCCAGCGAACCGGTCGCGGACGGCCGGGACCGTGAGGTCGGGGATGCGGTAGGAGATCCGGTTGTTCGCGGCGCGCTCGCCGAGCGCCGGGAGGCCGGCGGCGCCGAGCGGGGGGCAGTTGAGGCGTCGACGACGGCGCGGGCGTGCAGGCGCTCCTCGGAGCCGTCGGCGCGGGCGACGTGGACGGTGAAGGGCTGCTCGTCGCGGCCGGGGCCGACGATGCGTTCGCGCCCGGCGCGGGCCACGCCGGTCACGCGGGCGTGGTAGCGGACGCGCTCGCCGAGGTGGAGGTACTGCTCGGCCCAGTCGCCGTCGGAGGGGTAGGCCGCGCTGTCGGGGCGGGTCCAGCCGGTGGGGGCGACGAGCTTCTCGGCGGCCGCGTCGACGACCTCGGCCCAGGGCGAGAACAGCCGGACGTGGCTCCATTCGCGCACCGCCGTGGCGGCCGCGGGGCCGGCGTCCAGGACCAGGGCCGCATGCCACACTCGATCAAGTGGGCGGCGGCGGCCAGGCCGACCGGTCCCGCGCCGATGACGACGATGGGCAGCCCGACGGGGTAGTTGGTGTTCGCTCCGGCGTCTGTGGCCCTCGCGGCGCACCTCGCCGGTCAGCCCGGGCCGAGCGCGGCCTTGGCTCTCGCTCGGGCCAGCCGCCGTGTTGGGGCAGGACGACTTGCGCGCCGTGGGGACCTGTGCAGCACGCGGACCCTGTGTGGCGTCGCGAGACCGTGCTCAGGCTGTGACCGGAACATTCGCGTCGATGGTGTGCCAGGTTTGGCAAGATCGGCGATTGTCATGCGTAGAAGGCGTATGTGGTAGGTCAACTTGGTCCATGTTTTCAGCTACATGGGAGATGTTTCTAAATACTTGCGGCATGTCTTCCGTTCATGCCATCCTGACGGCATGTCATCTGGGGTGAGGGCAGAGAAACTGCACTGGCGGAGCATTCGATCTGTCGCGCTTGCGCACAAGCTGGTGCCGGAGACGTCTGGCATCTACGTGTACTCGGAGCTCGCTGAGTTCCACGGTCTGGCTGTGGCGCACCAGTGGATGTACGTCGGCCAGGCCCTGTGTCTCCCCGCACGGCTGGCCCACCACCAGGTCCGTACCGAGTCCAACAGGCAACTTCGGGACTGGCTGCACCGACCCGGTGCCAGGCAACTCTGGTACGCAGAGGTTCACCCCGGCGACCTCGACCGAGTGGAACGCGACTTGATCGCGTGCCTCCAGCCCTGCTTCAACCGGAAGCGCTACCTGCAGCACGTTCAGCCTGTCTAGCGCCACGATCCCCACCGATATTCAAGGAGAGCGCATGGACACCCGTTCCGCATCCGACCTTGCCGCAGAGATGGAGGAGCTCACTGGACTCCGCGAGCGGCAGATCAACATGATCGCCCGCTTCCTCGACGACTCGATCGCTCGGGATGACGCCCTGTTCGTCGAGGTCGCGCAGATGGGGGGAAGCCCCTCTTACATCGCCTCGGCCTCCCTGGAGTGGATCCGTAACCAGGTCAGCCTGGCGAACACTATGCCTCTGCTCAAGAAGAGCATCGATCCGGAGACGGGGAAGCTGCGGATCGATGAGGAGAGCATTGAGGCTATCTCGCAGCGAGCGATTGACTGGTCCCGCGAGGCAGTGCTTGCCAAGTACCTCATCGAGCGCGACAACCACAAGTTCCCGCCGATCCTCGTCGTCCTCAGCCAGCCGTGGGTCGATGACCCTGAGAGCGACAAGTGGGACGAGGACGGATGCGCGAAGGAGATCTCCGCGACCTTCCGCGCCCTCGATGGGCGCGGCCGTGTCGGCATGCTCGAACTTGGGCCGCTGACCCGCCTGTACGCGTTTGACGGCCAGCACCGAGTTATCGGGATCGATGCCGCGCTCAAGCTCATTACCTATGGCCGGCTGGACGTCCGCGACAAGGAGGGCAAGGTCAAGCGCGACGAGGTCCTCCTCCTCGACGCCATCGTTGCTGAGCACAACCTGGACGAAGCCCAGCTCCAGCAGCTCGGTGCCGAGCGCATGGGAGTCGAGATCATCCCGGCCGTCCTGAAGGGGGAGTCTCGCGAGGACGCCCAGCGCCGAGTCCGGAGCATCTTCACGCACGTGAATAAGCAGGCATCCCCGCTCACCCCTGGTGAAGTCGCCCAGCTCGACGAAGACAACGGGTTCGCCATCGTTGCCCGGCGCGTAGCCGTTGAACACCCTCTCTTCAAGACCACGAAGAGTGCTGTCAACTTCAAGAACAGCACGATCTCAAAGCGCTCCGCCCACATCACGACCCTCCAGACCTTGACGGAGATGGCGAAGGGCTACCTGCTCGCCGACAACCACTACAGCGACTGGGAGGCCAAGGGCCGCGAACTCGCCCGCCGACCAAGTGATGCCGAACTGTCGAAGGGCCGGTCGGACTTCGCGCAACTCTGGGACTACATCAACGAGATGCCTACGTTCCAGGCCATCAACCGCGGCGAGTCCGCCTCGCGGTACCGCCGCTTCGGACACGAGGTGGAGCGAGGAAGCGGTGGGGGGAAGGGGCACCTCCTTCTCAGGCCGGTGGGCCAGCAAGCAATGGCTCAGGCTGTGGGACTGCTCCGCGCTGACGGCATGCACCTCGACGACATCTTCAGCAAGCTCCACGTGCTCGATAGTCGCGGTGCCCTGAAGCTCGATGCCGTCGAGAACCCGTGGTGGGGAGTCCTGTACGACTTCAATGGCCAGCGCATGAGCATCAAGGGACGAGACACCGCGGTCAAGATCTTCCGCCACCTGGTGTCGGGCCTGCCGACTGAGAAGGAGCGGCGGGCTCTGCGTGAGCTGCTCGCCGACGCGCGTCTCGTTGGTGAGAACGAGTACCGCGACTACTCGGGTGAGGTTGTTCAGCGAAACAAGATCACGCTACCCGTCCAGATCTGACCCGACCTCAACATCTCGCCTACTGCAGGCGCCCCTCCCCGGGACGGGCGGGGCGCCCGTTGATGCTGGGGCATGCCCCGCTGCTCCAGCGGACGGCGAGCACTTCGAGACCGCGCCAGGCCGGTTCTGAAGGAAACGCCCAAAAAGCCAAGGCGATCGTGAGGGGCGAGCAACCAAACAAGTCCCATAACAGGTAGAGCAGTTAAGAAGCCGTTGTCTTTCCGATA
>NZ_LISX01000016.1 GCF_001905465.1 Kitasatospora sp. CB01950 | reverse complement strand
AGTAGGACGCCGCCGAACAATCATTCAAAAGAAGCCCCCTGACGGGATGTCAGGGGGCTTCTTTGCGTTCCCGGCCGGAAAATTTCCGGATAACCTTCGCAAATGCAGAACCTGACCCTGACCTGGCAAACCTCGGCCGCTGCCTCCGCGGCGTTGTACGGAGCGGCTTTCACCGTCGGGCGGGCGGCCGCGCGGCGGGCCGGGGCGGGGGAGTGGCGTCGGGGGCGGGTTGCGGCGGATGTGCTGCGGGAGGCGGGGACGCTGCTGGCGCTGTTCGCGCTGTGGCAGGTGGTCGGGCATCTGTCGCTGGTCGGGACGGACCATGCGCTGGATCGGGCGGACTGGATCCACCGGACGGAGGCGGACTTCGGGCTGCCGGACGAGGCGTCCTGGCAGCGGGCCGTGGTGGGGCATCCGTGGTTGGTGCGGGCGGCGAACTACTACTACGCGACGATGCATTTCGGCGTGATGCTGGTGGTGCTGCTGTGGCTGTTCCTGCGGCACCGTCAGCGGTACGCGTGGGTGCGGACCACGGTGGTGGCGACCACGGCCGTGTGTCTGCTGATCCAGTTCATTCCGGTGGCACCGCCGCGGATGCTGCCGGCGAACGGGTTCGTCGACCTGGCGGCGCAGTACGGGCAGTCGGTGTACGGCAACGCGGTGGCGGGGGTGGTGGCGGACCAGCTGTCGGCGATGCCTTCGGTGCACGTGGCGTGGTGCGTGATCACGGCGGTGGCGGTGATCGCGGTCGCGCGCGGGCCGTGGCGGTGGCTGATGGTGCTGCACCCGCTGGTGACGGTGTGGGTGGTCGTGGTGACGGCCAACCACTTCTGGGCGGACGGGCTGGTGGCGCTGGCGATCCTGCTGACCGTGTACCTGCTGCAGGCGGTGGCGTCGGGGTGGCGCCGGCCGGAGGAGGACGAGGCCGTGGCGGCGGGTGCGGAGGAGCGGGAGCACAGCGCGGTGCAGGGCTGACGGAGCTCGCGGTGCGGCTCAGCCGGGCTGGGCGGCGAGCAGGGCGTCGGCGAGGGCCGTGCGGTAGTAGCGGCCGGCGGTTCCGGAGCGGGCACGGGCGACCAGGCGGGCGTCGAGCAGGACGCTGAGGTGGTCGCCGACGGCGGCGGGGCTGAGGCCGGTGAGGGTGGCGAGCTGGACGGTGTCGCGCGGGCGGTCGAGACCGGCGAGCAGCTCGGCGCGGGCGCTGCCCAACAGGCGGCCCAGACTGGCGGGCGGGGTGCGCGGGGTGGGGACGGGCACGGCGGAGACCGGGTAGATCACGGCGACGCGGCCCGCGTCCTGCATGACCCAGCCGAGGCGGGCACCGGTGGGGACGAACAGCAGCTCGGCGTCCGGGGGAACGTCGGCGGGGGTGGCGAGTTGGAGCCGGCCGGTGGACAGCCAGCGGTGTTGGGGGCCGAGCGCGGGGAGGGCGGCGGGCCAGCCGTGGTGGTCGGCGAGGCGGCGCCGGGCGGTGGCGTCGGCGTGGAGGGCGCGCAGGCGGGCGGGCCATTCGGGGTGGACGACGTGCCGCCACGTCCAGTCGAGGAGTTCGGCGAGCTCGGCGGCCAGGTCGAGTCCGGTGAGGTCGAGCCCGTGCGGGGCCGCGTCCGGGTCGGGCGGCGGGAGCCGGAACTCGCCGGGCCAGTGGGTGGGCCGGCGGCCGGTCAGCCAGTCGGCGAGATGCGGCGCGTCGGCGAGGCGCCGGTGGAACGCGGGCCGGTGGGTGGCGAGCCAGGCACGGCGCCAGGGCTCGGGCCGGATCTCGGCGAGGATGCCGAGCGTGGCGACGGTCTCCACCAGCGGCGAGAACGCAAAACGGCATGCGGCCAGCGTCTCCGTGCCCACCTGCCACTGGCCCATGAGTCCCCTCCGAACGGAGACCCTAGCAACCGGCCGGTGCGGCGGGAGGGGATTGCGGGATCACCCGAGAGGCCCGGGAGCGCAGGGGCACTCGCATGCGCGAAGCAGGCCGCCGTCGTCCCACCGTTGCTGCCGAGCGCCGTATGGTGAACGGGTGCTGCCGAAGCCAGTTGCGTTGGCTTCGGCCGCGGCTGTTCGGTCGGTCAGCCGAGGCGGCGGCGCAGGCCCCAGGTGGTGAGGGCGGCCAGGGCCGCGGTGAGGGCGAGGTAGATCGCGGTCTCGATCCACTGGAACGGCCAGTAGCGGTCGGCGGGTTGGTAGTCGACGGCGATGTGCAGGTCGGCCTGGGCAAGGCATTCGCGGGTGGCGGGGCCGCCGGCCTCGGCCCGGCAGGGCTGGGTGCCGAAGGTCACGGCGCGGCCGTCGGCGTGGCGGACGGCCTGGGGCTCGTTGCCGGTGAGGACCCAGCCGTCGGGGATGTCGAGGCTGGCGATCATCGGGGAGTCGGGGCCGAGGGTGTCGCCGCTGAAGCCGAACATCCGGGCGGTGCCGAGCGTGGTGGCGTTGAGTGCGACCTCGGAGTGCACGGCCGGCCGCAGGTGGGGCCGGACAGCCAGCGGCATCAGGACCTGGACGGCGGTGAACACGGCCAGGGTGACGGCCATCGCGGCCGTGGTGCGGCGCAGGAACAGGCCCGCGCAGGCACCGAGCGCGACCGCGAATGCGGCATAGCCGAGCGGGACCAGGCCGCGGACGTCGAACATCAGCGGCTGGAAGCGGTCTTGGTTGAGCCGGTCGAGCGGGTCGGCGAACCAGGACACGAGCAGGCTGAGCAGTCCGGTGACGAGCATCGCGGCGGCTGCGGTGACCAACAGCTTCGCCGCCAGCCAGCGACCGCGGCGGACACCCTGGTTCCAGATCAACCGGTGGGTGCCGGTCTCCAGCTCCCGGGCAATCATCGGTGCGCCCCAGAATGCCCCGATCAGTGCGGGAGCCAGCAGCACCAGTGCGCTGCCGATGTAGTACGGGTTGCGGTAGCGGCCGATCAGCCGGCCAGCACCGGGGCAGAGGCCGTCGCAGTCGGCGGGCAGGTTGTCGAAACCGCTGTGCAGTTGCAGTCCGACGATCACCAGGTAGCCGGTGGCGGCGGCGAGTACGGCGGCGGCCGCCAGGAACTGGGCGCGGAACTGACGCCAGGTCAGCCAGATCATCGCTGGGGCTCCAGGGCGGGTCGGAGGTCGGCGGCGGTTTCGAGGTGGGCGAGGACCAAGTCCTCCAGGCCGAGCGGTTCCATCGCCCAGGACGGGTCGTCGACGGCGGCGTCGGCGCGGACCACGAAGGTGCTCTGGCGTTCGGTGTGTTCGGCGTGGATCACCCGCATGCCGGCCGGCAGGGTGTCGGGGTCGCGGCGGGCGGTGGTGAGCCGGAAGTGGGTGGCGAGCAGGTCGTCGATCTCGCCGTCGGCCCGGACGCGGGAGTCGGCGAGCACGATCAGGTGGTCGCAGACCCGTTCCAGGTCGGAGACCAGGTGGGAGGAGAGCACCACGGTGGCCTCGGACTCGGACTCGGCGACGAACTCCATCAGGCTCTGCAGGAAGGCGCGCCGGGCGAGCGGGTCGAGGGCGGCCACCGGCTCGTCCAGCAGCAGCAGTTCGGGCCGCTTGGCGATGGCGAGGGTGAGTGCGAGCTGGGCGCGCTGGCCGCCGGAGAGGCGGCCGGCCCGCTGGGAGGGGTCGAGGCCGAGCCGGCGGATGCGGCGGTCGGCGAGGGCGGCGTCCCAGTGCGGGTTGAGCTTGGCGCCGAGGCGCAGGTGGTCGGCGATGGTCAGGGCGGCGTAGGTCGGGGTGTCCTGGGCGACGAAGCCGACCCGGCCGAGCTGGGCGCTGTCGGCGGCCGGCGGGCGGCCGAACACCTCGACGGTGCCGCTGGTGGGGGTGAGCAGGCCGCAGGCGAGCTGCAGCAGGGTGGACTTGCCGGCGCCGTTGGGCCCGACCAGCCCGACGACGCGTCCGGCGGGGACGGTCAGGGTGCAGTCGGCCAGGGCCGTGCGGCGGCCGTAGCGCTTGGTCAGCGCCCGGGTTTCGACGATCGCGGTCATCGCTCCTCTTCGGCGGTGCTTCGGAAGGTCTGGTGGAACAGGGCCTCGATGGACTCCGGGTCCAGTCCGGCGGCTCGCGCCGAGGCCAGCCAGCGGCGCAACTCCTGCCGCAGCGGCTCGTGTTCGGACGTGGCGGGGTCGCCGAGGGTGCCGGTGACGAAGGTGCCGACGCCCGGCTTGGGGGAGACCAGGCCCTCGTTCTCCAGCTGGCGGTAAGCCTTGAGCACGGTGTTGGGGTTGATCGCGACCTTGGCTGCGACGTCCTTGACCTTCGGCAGCCGGTCGCCCTGGTGCAGCAGGCCCAGTCGGAGCGCCTGCCGTACTTGGTGGACCAGTTGCAGGTAGGGGGCGACACCGGACCGGGGCTCGATGTGGAACTCGATCACCGCAACCTCATTTATCTAGCTTCCTAGCACTATAGAACTGACGATCCGACAGGCCGTCAAGTCATAAGAAAGTAAAGGGCCTTGAGCTGGGAGAACGACATGCGGACATGCGGACATGCCGAGGCCCGGGCGCCGTGGGGGTGGCGTCCGGGCCTCGGGGACTGCGGCGGTTACTTGACCGGGAGTGCCACCCGGCCCCAACGTCCGCCGGTGAGAGCGGCGGTGGCCCAGTACCAGGCGGCCAGGCCGGAGAGGGCGGCGACCCAGGCGCCGACCTTGCCCCAGCCGCCGGAGCCGCTGAGGACGCCGATGGCGTCGAGCAGCAGGGCCAGCGTCAGCAGGCCGTACACCGCACGGATCAGCTGGCCGGCGCCCCAGGCGGCGGCGGTCAGGGTGAGCGCCAGCAGCGCCCACAGCAGCAGGAACAGGCCGGTGGTGTTCTTGCCGGTCGCGCCGGCCGCCGCCGAGGTCGCCCAGAAGGCGCCGAGGGCGGTGAAGGCGGTGCCGTCGAAGCGGTTGCCGCCGTAGAACTGCCACAGGCCGGCGACGAACAGCGTGACCCCGCCGACCAGGTGGGCCAGCGAGGCGGCGGCGCCGGACGAGGTGCCGCTGAGGACACCGGTGCCGAGCAGGCCGTACGCGAGCAGGGTGAGACCGAGGGCCAGATAACCGAGCGGACCCGCGTCTGCGGATCGGGCATTCGCCCCGGAGGCGTCATTGCTCACCGGAGGCTCCTTTCACTCTGCGCCAGGGCATGGCGAGATCGCGGTGAAAAGTGGAGTGTGCGAGAGGTGGTGCCGGGTGCCGGGTCGTGGGCGCACCGAAGAAGGGTGCGGGCGGCTGCGGCGATATGAGAGAGCCGGCGGCCGAGCCGCCGGTCGATGCCCTCCGGGGTGGACCCCCCGGTGCCTACGGTCTACCCGGCTCCCGCGACTTGTACCCTTGTGAACCGCCAGGGACGAGCAAGTGTGAGCAAACCGTGACTAGTTCTGACGCTGCGTCGGAATGCGGAGCGTCAGGATCGCCATGTCGTCGGACGGCGGCTCCGGGGCGAAGCGCTCCACCGCGCGGTGGACGCGGGCGGCGACCGCGCCGGCGGTCAGGCCTGCGCAGCCGGTCAGGACCTCGATCAGGCCGTCGTCGCCGAGCATCCGGCGGCCCTCCCGGCGTTCGGTGACGCCGTCCGTCACGCAGAGCAGCACCTCGCCGGGCGTGAGTACCAACTCCTCGGCGGTCAGGTCGAGTTCGTCCATCACGCCGAGCAGCGGCTGCGGTGAAGCGGCCTGGTCGACCTGCCCGTCGGTGCGCAGCCGCAGGGGCAGCGGGTGGCCCGCGCAGACCAGCGACAGGACGGTCGAGCCGTCCTCGCGGGGCGTCAACTCGCCGTACAGCAGGGTGAGGAAGCGGGCCCGGCTGCCCTCGTCGAGGATCGCCGCGTTCAGTCGGGTGAGGACCTGCGGGGCGCTCAGGCCCTCGCGGGCCAGCAGGCGCAGCGAGTTGCGGGCCAGGCCGGTGACCGAGGCGGCCTCGGGGCCGGTGCCGCAGACGTCGCCGATGGCGAAGCCGTAGGTGCCCTCGCGGATCGGGAACAGGTCGTAGAAGTCGCCGCCGACCTCGTTGCCCTCGCCCGCGGCCTGGTAGAAGACCTCCACCTCGACGCCCGGGATCTTCGGCAACTCCGGCGGCAGCAGGGCGCGTTGGAAGGCCTGCGAGGTGGCGGTGCGCTCCGAGTAGAGGCGGGAGTTGTCGAGCGCCAGGGCGGCCCGGCGGGAGAGGTCCTCGCCGAGCTCCAGGATCTCCTGGCGGAACCGGACGCCGCGCCGGGTGCCGAGCACCAGCAGGCCGATCACCCGGTTGCGGGCGGACAGCGGCAGCACCACCGTCTCGCCGAGCAGCCCGGCCAGTTCGGGGCTGTCGGCCAGGCCCAGCGCGCGGGCGGTGTCGGAGGGCGCCGTCCAGGTGCGGGCGCCGGGGCTGAACACCGCCTCCGGGGCGGGGGACTTGTCGAGCAGGGCGCGCAGCGGGTCGATCCGGTCCTCGTCCTCGTGCAGCACGAAGGCGAGTTCGGCGCCCGCGGCGGCGTCCGCGGTGGTGTAGACGGCGCACCAGGACGCCAGGGTGGGGATCGCCATCTGCGCCATCAGGGCGAGCGTCTGTTCGTGCTCCAGAGTGCCCGCGAGCAGGTCGGAGGCCTCCACCAGGAAGGACAGCGAGCCGCGCCGCAGCCGCTCCAACTCGCCGAGCCGGGCGGACTCCAGGGCCAGCGCGATCCGGTCGGCGGCGAACTGCAGGCGCAGCGCGTCCTCGTTGTCGTAGCGGCCCGGCGGGGCGGCGGCCACCCCGAGCGAGCCGGTCAGCCGGCCCTCGACCTTCAGCGGGACGGTGATCAGCGACCGCAGGTCGGTGCCGACCAGCAGCGGCGCGGCGCCGGGCCGCACCGCCAGGTCCTCGTGGACGGCCGGCAGCCGGGCCGAGTCGTAGCGGCCCGCGCCGCCGTCGATCGGCAGCCGGGAGAAGCGGCGGGCCGGGCCGGCCAGGCCGGTGGCGGCCCGCAGTTCGAACTCGGTCTCGTCCTCGCTGGTGAGCATCAGGTAGGCGGCGTCGGCGTCGAGCAGGTCGCGGGCGCGTTCGACGATCCGCTGCAGCAGGCTGGACAGGTCGTCGGGGGAGACCGGGCCGACCAGCAGGTCGAGCGGCTCGACGGCGGTGGTGGTGGCGGCCTCGGTGGACGCGCCGGTGCCCGGGGTGCGCAGCACCGCCCGGTCGGACTCGCGCACCAGCAGGCACAGCACCACCGGCACGCCGCCGCTGTCGCGCAGCCGCACGTGGGTGCCGTACACCTCGCGGGTGGCGCCGTCGCCGCCGCGCACCGCGTAGCTGCCCTCCCAGCGGGCCAGGCGCAGGGTGTCGCCGAGGCCGAGGCCGGGGGTCTGCGGCCAGACGGCCAGTTCCGCCCAGGGGCGGCCGAACACGGCGTCGGCGGGGCGGTGGAAGAGCGACTCGGCGTCGGCGTTCCAGTGCCGGATCCGGCCGTGGTCGTCGAGCTGGACGACGGCGACCCGCAGCGGTCCGTCCGTGGCGGGCAGTTCGCCGCCGGGCAGGCTGGGCAGCGCGTACCGGGTGCCGGGCTGCTGCTCGGGCAGGGCGAGCCGGAACCACACGGTCTTCCGGCCGGCCGCGTACTCGACGCCCCAACTGCTGGACAGCGCCGAGCACATCAGCAGGCCGCGGCCGCCCTCGCCGTCGGGGTCGGCGTACCGGTCCGAGTTGAGCGTCACGTTGGCGAAGGAGTCCTGGCCGCGTTCCGGGTGCCGGTCGCTGACCTCGATCCGGACGGTGTCCTCCTCGCGGAGGCAGGCCACCTCGGCGGCCGTCCCGGCGTGCACCACGGCGTTCGTGACCAGTTCGCTGACCAGCACCACGGCGTCGTCCACCACCTCGGGCAGGTCCCACCCGAGCAGGGCGTCCCGGACGAAGCCGCGGGCTGCGGCGGCCGACCGGTCGACCGGTTCGAAGGTGGCGGCTGCGCGCGCGGTGACCACGGCCACGTCTCCTCTGCTGCTGGTACGGCGGGTGGGGTCAGGACCTGCGGCGGTCCGGGGCGGGGTCGCCTCGGGCCGGTGCGGCCCTCCACCCTACTTTCCGGTTGGTACCCCGCGGGGGCGGGGCGCTGAAACAAGCCCCTGGGGGTGATTTCCTTCACGAGTTTCTCCGGCTGTTCCCCTGGTCGTTCCCGGGAACCCTCCGCAACCGGTCCGACACCGGGTGCCAGTGCTGTCACACTGGGGGGTCCGTGTGCCGTCGCCACCGCAGTACGGTCGAGGGGACGGCGGGGAATCGACGGGCCGCTCACCGGCCCTTCCGCCGCGGTGACAGTCAGGACCTGGGAGGGCCTCGTTGAGTTCGGCGACCAAGGACGTGTCCGCTACCACGACGGCCGCTTCGCGCGGCACGCGGTCGGCGCCGCCCTCGCGGGCCGGCGGCGGCCGGCGCCAGGGCCCCGGGCGCGGCGCGGAGCCCGCGGAGCTGCGCAAGCTGCTGACCGCGCTGACCGCGATGCGCGACGGCAACTTCCGCCGCCGGCTGACCTTTCCCGGCGACGGCCTGCTGGCCGAGATCGCCGCGGTGTTCAACGAGGTCGCCGAGCGCAACCAGCACCTGACGGGTGAACTCGCCCGGGTGCGGCGGGCGGTGGGCCGCGAGGGCCGGCTGTCCGAGCGGCTGGAGACCGGCGTCGGCGAGGGCGCCTGGATGGCCGCCGTCGACAACTGCAACGCGCTGATCGACGACCTGGCCCGGCCGATGGCCGAGGTCGGGCGGGTGCTGTCCTCGATCGCCGAGGGCGACCTGACGCAGACCATGGAGCTGCGCTCGGTGCACACCACCGGCGCCAGCTACCCGCTGCGCGGCGAGTTCCTCAAGGTCGGCCGCACCGTCAACGGGCTGGTCGACCAGCTCAGCGAGTTCACCGAACAGGTGACCCGGGTGGCGATCGAGGTCGGCACCGAGGGCAAGCTCGGCGGGCAGGCCCGGGTGCGCAGCGTCTCCGGCTCCTGGAAGGACCTCGCCGACTCCGTCAACACCATGGCCGGTCGGCTGACCGCGCAGGTCCGCAACATCGCCGAGGTGACCACCGCGGTCGCCCGCGGAGACCTGTCGCGCAAGGTCACCGTCGACGTCGACGGCGAGATGCTGGAGCTGAAGAACACCGTCAACACCATGGTGGACCAGCTCAACTCCTTCGCGGCGCAGGTGACCACGGTGGCCCGCGACGTGGGCACCGAGGGCCGGCTCGGCGGTCAGGCGCAGGTCTCGGGCGTGGCCGGCGTGTGGCGCGACCTCACCGACTCGGTGAACTTCATGGCCGCCAACCTGACCGCGCAGGTCCGCAACATCGCGGAGGTGACCACCGCGGTCGCCAAGGGCGACCTCTCGCGCAAGATCGAGGTCGACGCGCGCGGCGAGATCCTCGAACTGAAGAACACCATCAACACCATGGTCGACCAGCTGTCCGGCTTCGCCGAGCAGGTGACCCGGGTGGCGCGCGCGGTCGGTACCGAGGGCATCCTCGGCGGGCAGGCGCAGGTGCCGGGCGTGGCCGGCGTCTGGAAGGACCTCACCGAGAACGTCAACTCGATGGCGAACAACCTCACCTCGCAGGTCCGCGGCATCGCGCAGGTGACCACCGCGGTCGCCAAGGGCGACCTGTCGCAGAAGATCCAGGTCGACGCGCGCGGCGAGATCCTGGAGCTCAAGAACACCATCAACACCATGGTCGACCAGCTCTCGGCGTTCGCGGACGAGGTCACCCGGGTCGCCCGGGACGTCGGCACCGAGGGCATCCTCGGCGGCCAGGCCAGCGTGCCCGGGGTCTCCGGCACCTGGAAGGACCTCACCAACTCGGTGAACCTGATGGCCAACAACCTGACCAGCCAGGTGCGTTCGATCGCCGAGGTGACCACCGCGGTGGCCCGCGGCGACGTCTCCAAGAAGATCACCGTCGACGCCAAGGGCGAGATCCGCGAGCTCGTCACCACCGTCAACACCATGGTCGAGCAGCTGTCCGCGTTCGCGGACGAGGTCACCCGGGTGGCGCGTGAGGTCGGCACCGACGGCATGCTGGGCGGCCAGGCCCGGGTCTCCGGCGTGTCCGGCATCTGGCGCGACCTGACCGACAACGTCAACCTGATGGCGTCCAATCTCACCTCCCAGGTGCGAAACATCGCCGAGGTGGCGTCCGCGGTGGCCCGCGGCGACCTGTCCAAGAAGATCGCCGTCGACGCGGCCGGCGAGGTCGCGGCGCTCGCCGACACCCTGAACACCATGGTCGACCAGCTGTCGGCGTTCGCCTTCGAAGTGACCCGGGTCGCCCGCGAGGTGGGCACCGACGGCATGCTGGGCGGCCAGGCCGGAGTGCCGGGCGTGGCCGGCATCTGGAAGGACCTGACCGAGAACGTCAACCTGATGGCCAACAACCTCACCGGCCAGGTCCGCAACATCGCCCTCGTCATCACCGCCGTCGCCCGCGGCGACCTCTCGCAGAAGATCGACGTGGACGCCCGCGGCGAGATCCTGGAGCTCAAGACCAGCATCAACACCATGGTCGACCAGCTCTCGGCGTTCGCCGACGAGGTCACCCGGGTGGCGCGTGAGGTCGGCACCGACGGCCGCCTCGGCGGCCAGGCCCGCGTTCCCGGCGTCGCCGGCACCTGGCAGGACCTCACCGAATCGGTGAACGAACTCGCCAACAACCTGACCCGGCAGGTGCGCGCGATCGCCCAGGTCGCCACCGCCGTCACCAGGGGCGACCTGTCGCTGCGGATCAACGTGGACGCGTCCGGCGAGCTCGACGAGCTCAAGGACAACATCAACCAGATGATCGCCAACCTGCGCGAGACCACCCGGACCAACAAGGAACAGGACTGGCTGAAGTCCAACCTGGCCCGGATGTCCGGCCTGCTGCAGGGCCGCCGCGACCTGTCCGCCGTCGCCTCGCTGATCATGAGCGAGCTCACCCCGGTGGTCTCCGCCCAGCACGGCGCGTTCTTCCTCGCCCAGCCCGCCGGCCGCAGCGCCGAACTCGTCACCGAGGACGACGACGAGAACGACATCGTGCTGCGCCTGATCGGCTCCTACGGCTACCACCGGCGCACCATGCCCACCACCTTCCGGCTCGGCGAGGGCCTGATCGGGCAGGCTGCGGTGGAGAAGCGGCCGATCGTGCTCAAGGAGACCCCGCCCGGGTACCTGAAGATCTCCTCCGGCCTCGGCGAGTCCTCCCCGGCGCACGTGGTGGTGATGCCGGTGCTGTTCGAGGACCGGCTGCTCGGCGTGATCGAACTCGCCACCTTCTCCAGCTTCACCACCGTCGCGCTGGACTTCCTGATCCAGATCGCCGACCAGATCGGCGTCACCGTCAACACCATCTCGGTCAACACCAAGACCGAGGGCCTGCTGCTGGAATCCCAGCGGCTGACCGCCGAACTGTCGATGCGCTCCGCCGAGTTGGAGGCCCGCCAGGAAGAACTGGAGCGCACCAACGAGGAGTTGCAGGAGAAGGCCGAGCAACTCGCCCAGCAGAACCGCGACATCGAGATCAAGAACAGCGAGATCGAGGAGGCCCGGCAGATCCTCGAGGAGCGCGCCGAACAGCTCGCGCTGGCCTCCCGCTACAAGAGCGAATTCCTCGCCAACATGTCGCACGAGCTGCGCACCCCGCTCAACTCGCTGCTGATCCTGGCCAAGCTGCTCTCCGACAACAACGAGGGCAACCTGTCCGCCAAGCAGGTCGAGTTCGCCGAGACCATCCACGGCGCCGGCAGCGACCTGCTCCAGCTGATCAACGACATCCTCGACCTGTCCAAGGTCGAGGCCGGCAAGATGGACGTCCGCCCGGCCCGGATCGCCCTGGTCCAGCTGGTCGACTACGTGGAGGCCGCGTTCCGGCCGCTCACCGCCGAGAAGAACCTCGACTTCGCGGTCCGGGTCTCCCCGGACCTGCCGATCACCCTGCACACCGACGAGCAGCGCCTCCAGCAGGTGCTGCGCAACCTGCTGTCCAACGCGGTGAAGTTCACCGACGCCGGCGCGGTCGAGCTGATGATCCGCCCGGTGGCCGGCCCCGACACCCCCCAGCACGTGCGCGAGCAACTGCTGGAGACCGGCACCATCGCCGACCCCGACGAGCAGCTGATCGCCTTCTCGGTCTCCGACACCGGCATCGGCATCCCCGGCAACAAGCTGCGGGAGATCTTCGAGGCCTTCAAGCAGGCCGACGGCGGCACCAGCCGCAAGTACGGCGGCACCGGCCTCGGCCTGTCCATCAGCCGGGAGATCGCCCGGCTGCTCGGCGGCGAGATCCACGTGGCCAGCGAGATCGGCGGCGGCTCGACCTTCACCCTCTACCTGCCGCTGCGCAGCGAGGGCCCCGAGCCGGTCGCCCTGGAGCGCGGGGCCGCGCCGCGCGCCCTGGAGCCCTCCCGCACGCCCGCCGAGCAGTGGACCCAGGAGGCCCGCGGACTGGTCGAGGAACGCCGCCGCTCCACCCTGGAGCGCCGCCGCGCCGCCCGCCCCGAGGAGGCCCCCCGCCTCGTCGAGGAGACCATCCCGCGCCAGGGCGAGCCGGTGCGCACCAACGCCGGCACCCCGGTCCGCTTCGACGGCGAGCGGGTGCTGATCGTCGACGACGACATCCGCAACGTGTTCGCCCTCACCAGCGTGCTGGAGCAGTACGGCCTGACCGTGCTGTACGCCGAGAACGGCCGCGAGGGCATCGAGATGCTCGAACAGCACGAGGAGGTCGCCCTGGTGCTGATGGACATCATGATGCCGGAGCTGGACGGCTACGCGACCACCGAGCAGATCCGCCGGATGCCCAGGTTCGCCGGCCTGCCGATCATCGCGCTGACCGCCAAGGCCATGAAGGGCGACCGGGAGAAGAGCCTGCAGGCCGGCGCCACCGACCACATCACCAAACCCGTGGAGACCGACCACCTGTTGGCGGTGATGCGCCAGCACCTGCCCGTCAGGTAACCGCCGCCCGACGGGGCCGGCCGCGCTGGCGGCCCCGACCGGGAACCCGGTAAGGTCACCCGTCGTTGCCAACAGTGACCGGACGGTGACGCCCGGCACCGGGCCTGTGGCAGGCAAGGGGGTACGGCTAGCATGACCGGGGCAGTGATGGGCGGCACGAAGGTGCCCGCTCTGGGGAAACAACCGGCAGGAGGGCGGGTCGTGGTGCAGAAGGCGAAGATCCTCCTGGTCGACGACCGTCCGGAGAACCTGCTCGCCCTGGAGGCGATCCTCTCCGCGCTCGACCAGACGCTGGTGCGCGCCTCCTCCGGCGAGGAGGCGCTCAAGGCGCTCCTCACCGACGATTTCGCGGTCATCCTGCTGGACGTCCAGATGCCTGGCATGGACGGCTTCGAGACCGCCGCGCACATCAAGCGCCGCGAGCGGACCAGGGACATTCCGATCATCTTCCTGACCGCGATCAACCACGGTCCGCACCACACCTTCCGCGGCTACGCGGCCGGCGCGGTCGACTACATCTCGAAGCCCTTCGACCCGTGGGTGCTGCGCGCCAAGGTCTCGGTCTTCGTCGACCTCTACCAGAAGAACACCCAGCTCAAGGAGCAGGCCGCACTGCTGCGCCTGCAGTTGGAGACGGACGAGGAGCAGCCGGCCATCGGCGGGGCGCTGCTCGGCGAACTGTCGGCCCGGCTGGCCGCCGTCGAGGAGCAGGCCGAGGCGCTCACCAAGCAGCTCGACGCCGGTGCCGACAGCGCCGGAGCCGCCGCGAGCGCCGCCCACCTGGAGCGCAAACTGGTCGGCCTGCGCCGGGCACTGGACGCACTGCGCCCCGGCGCGAACTGAGCGCCCGTCAGCGTCACTCGAACGGGTGGTTCCCGGGGCGCTGACGGCTCGCTGACGGCGCGTTGACGGGGCAACCCGCCGAAGTGCGCCCGCGCATGTCCGGGGCCCGTCCGCGCCGGTAGGCTGCCTCCCATGGCCACACGAACGCCCGGAAGCGCCTCCGCACGCACCAGCAAGCCCGGGCCGGCCAAGAAGACACCCGCCAAGAAGCCCGCCGAGGCCAAACCGGCCGCCAAGAAGGCGCCGACGAAGAAGGCCCCGGCCAAGAAGGCGGCCGCGGCGGCACCCCCGCCGCCCCCGCCCCGGCCGATACTCTTCCGGGCCGTCCGCGCGCTCTGGCTCGGCCTGGCGAACGCGGTCGGCGCGGTGTTCCGCAGCTACGGGCACGGCGCCCGCAACCTGCACCCCGAGCACCGCAAGGACGGCGTGGCGCTGCTGCTGCTGGCGCTCACCCTGGTCACCGCGGTCGGCACCTGGTTCAGCCCGCAGGGCTGGCTCGGCGAGGCCGCCACCGCCGTGGTCTCCGGCCTGTTCGGCCGGCTCGACGTGCTGGTGCCGTTCCTGCTGGGCGCCGTCACGGTGCGCCTGATGCGCCACCCCGAGCTGCCCGAGGCCAACGGCCGGATAGTGATCGGCCTGACCGCGCTGGTGGTCGCCGTGCTCGGCCTGGTCCACATCGGCTGCGGCGCGCCCGCCATGGGCGCCGGCGCCACCCGGATCCGGCAGGCCGGCGGCCTGATCGGCTGGGCCGGGTCCACCCCGATGATGGCCGCCGCCGGCCCGCCGCTGGCCGTTCCGCTGCTGTTGCTCCTCGCCGTCTTCGGCCTGCTGGTGGTCACCGCCACCCCCATCAACCGCATCCCGCAGCGCCTGCGCCTGCTGGGCGTCCGGCTGGGTGTCGCCGAGCCGCTGCCCGGCGAGTACGAGGACGCCGCGGCGGGTGCCGAGGACCGCGAGTACTCCACCGCCCCGCCGGAGGACGCCGACCCCGACGCGCTGCCGATCACCATCGAGGACGAGGCCCCCCGCCGACGCCGCCGCCGCAAGAGCGACGAGGACCGGGCGTCCGACCCGGTGCCGGTCTCGTTCGAGAAGGACCCGTACCAGACCCGCGACCTGGCCGCCGGCGCCGCCGCGGACCTGGTGGACGGCGCGCTGCTGTTCGGCGTGGCCGGCTCGCCCGCCGTGGCCAGCATGGTCGGCCAGGTGAAGGACAACACGGCGCCCCCGGAGGAGCTCTGGCCGTCCGAGGCGCCCGCCGCCGGGGCCCCCGACGGCCACGACGAGGCCCCGGCCCGGATGGAACAGCTCCAGCTGTCCGGCGACATCGCCTACTCCCTGCCGTCCCTGGACCTGCTGGAGCGCGGCGCCCCCGCCAAGGCCCGCTCGCAGGTCAACGACGACATCGTCGCCCAGCTCACCGGGGTGTTCGCCGAGTTCAAGGTGGACGCCAAGGTCACCGGCTTCAGCCGCGGCCCGACGGTCACCCGCTACGAGGTCGAGCTCGGCCCCGCCGTGAAGGTCGAGCGGATCACCGCGCTGGCGAAGAACATCGCCTACGCGGTGGCCACCCCCGACGTGCGGATCATCTCGCCGATCCCCGGCAAGTCCGCCGTCGGCGTGGAGATCCCCAACCGGGACCGCGAGATGGTCACCCTCGGCGACCTGCTGCGCTCGCGCACCGCCGCCGAGGACAACCACCCGATGGTGGTCGGCATGGGCAAGGACGTCGAGGGCCACACCGTGATGGCCAACCTCGCGAAGATGCCGCACGTGCTGGTGGCCGGCGCCACCGGCGCGGGCAAGTCGTCCTGCATCAACTGCCTGATCACCTCGGTGCTGGTGCGGTCCACCCCCGACGAGGTCCGGATGGTGCTGGTCGACCCCAAGCGGGTCGAGCTGACCGCGTACGAGGGCATCCCGCACCTGATCACGCCGATCATCACCAACCCGAAGAAGGCCGCCGAGGCCCTCCAGTGGGTGGTGCGCGAGATGGACATGCGCTACGACGACCTGGCGGCCTACGGCTTCCGGCACGTCGACGACTTCAACGCCGCCGTCCGGGCCGGCACCGTGCAGCCGCCGCTCGGCAGCGAACGGGAGCTCACGCCGTACCCCTACCTGCTGGTGATCGTCGACGAGCTGGCCGACCTGATGATGGTCGCCCCGCGCGACGTCGAGGACTCGGTGGTCCGCATCACCCAGCTCGCCCGCGCCGCCGGCATCCACCTGGTGCTGGCCACCCAGCGTCCCTCGGTGGACGTGGTCACCGGCCTGATCAAGGCCAACGTGCCGTCCCGGCTGGCCTTCGCCACCTCGGCGATGGCCGACTCCCGGGTCATCCTCGACCAGCCCGGCGCGGAGAAGCTGATCGGCAAGGGCGACGCGCTGTTCCTGCCGATGGGCGCCTCCAAGCCGGTCCGCATGCAGGGCGCGTTCGTCACCGAGGCGGAGATCGCCAAGATCGTCCAGCACTGCAAGGACCAGCTGACGGCCCGCTACCGGGACGACGTGGTGGTCGGCACCGGCCCCAAGAAGGAGATCGACGAGGAGATCGGCGACGACCTCGACCTGCTGGTCCAGGCCGTCGAACTGGTCGTCACCACCCAGTTCGGCTCCACGTCGATGCTCCAGCGCAAACTCCGGGTCGGCTTCGCCAAGGCCGGCCGGCTGATGGACCTGATGGAGTCGCGCGGCATCGTCGGCCCCAGCGAGGGCTCCAAGGCCCGCGACGTGCTGGTCAAACCGGACGAACTGGACGGTGTCCTGATCACCCTGCGCGGGTGAGCGACGGGTGGTCCCGGCGGTCGGAACGCAAGGTGACCACCCGTCAACTTCGGAGGCCGAACTGTGGCACGTTCGGGCCCCCTCCGGTTGAGAAACGTTACGGCACCACCCCTAGACTGGTTCCTCAGCAGGTGGCCTCCGCTCGAAAGGCGTGCCCAGTGACCATCGGCAAGTCCCCCCGCCGCTCCGCCCCCGGCTCCTCCGCGCCCGCCTCCGCCAGTACGGAGCACCCCGCGGAGCCGAGTCACGCCGCCGACGGGCCGAGCATCGGGCGGCTGCTCGGCAGGGCCCGCATCGACGCCGGCCTGACGGTCGACCAGGTCAGCACCCGCACCCGGATCCGGGTGCCGATCGTGCACGCCATCGAGTCCGACGACTTCGACCGCTGCGGCGGCGCCTTCTACGCCCGCGGCCACCTGCGGCTGCTGGCCCGCGAGGTCGGCCTGGACGGCGAGGCGCTGGTCGCCCGCTACGACGCCGAGCACGGCGGGGGCGCCGCCGCGCCCGCCGCCCGGCTGTTCGACGTCGGGCCGATCAAGGTCAAGGACCACCGCCGCCCGAACTGGACGGCCGCCATGGTCGCCGCGATCGTCGCCGTGGTCGTGCTGATCGGCTACAACCTGGTCGGCTCCTCGTCCTCCGACGGCAACGGGCCCGGCGCGGCCAGCGCCCCGCTGCCCTCCGGCGTCTCCGCCCCGGCCACCCTGTCGGCCTCCGCCCAGCCGCCCGCCCCCGAGACGGGCGGTGGCGCGGTCGCCGCCGTCCCCGCCGACAAGGTCACCGTGAAGCTGGTCGCCGGCCAGGAGAAGAGCTGGGTCACCGCCAAGGACGGCAGCGGCAAGTCACTGTTCTCCAACAACCTGGAAGCCGGCCAGGACCAGACCTTCACCGACCCGAAGAAGATCACCCTGGTGATCGGCAACGGCGGGGCCGTGCACCTGTTCGTCAACGGAAAGGACCTCGGTCCGGCCGGTCAGGACGGCCAGGTGGTGCACCTCACCTACACCCCGGGCGACCCGCAGGCAGGCTGATCCGGCCGCTCGAACAAACCGCGCGCCCTCCGGGGGGAACTCCACCGGGGGGCGCGCGTTAATCTTGGCGTCATGCCTGAACCCCGCACTGTCGCCCTGGTCACGCTCGGATGCGCCCGCAACGAGGTCGACTCCGAGGAACTCGCCGGGCGACTGGAGGCCGATGGCTGGCGGCTGGTCGACGACGCCAGCGAAGCCGATGTCGCCGTCGTCAACACCTGCGGGTTCGTCGAGGCCGCCAAGAAGGACTCCGTCGACGCCCTCCTCGAAGCCAACGACCTCAAGGGCCACGGCCGTACCCAGGCCGTGGTCGCCGTCGGCTGCATGGCCGAGCGCTACGGCAAGGAACTCGCCGACGCCCTCCCCGAGGCCGACGGCGTCCTCGGCTTCGACGACTACGCCGACATCTCCACCCGCCTGAACACCATCCTCTCCGGCGGCCACGTCGAGGCCCACACGCCCCGCGACCGCCGCAAGCTGCTCCCGCTCACCCCCGTCGAACGCCAGGCCGCCGCCGCCGAGGTCGCGCTGCCCGGCCACGGCACCCCCGAGGACCTCCCCGAGGGCCTCGCCCCCGCCTCCGGCCCGCGCACCCTGCGCAAGCGTCTCGACGACGCCCCCGTCGCCTCCATCAAGCTGGCCTCCGGCTGCGACCGCCGCTGCTCGTTCTGCGCCATCCCCGCCTTCCGCGGCTCGTTCATCTCCCGCCGCCCCAGCGACGTCCTGAACGAGGCCGTCTGGCTGGCCGGCCAGGGCGTCCGCGAGGTCGTGCTGGTCTCCGAGAACAACACCTCCTACGGCAAGGACCTCGGCGACATCCGCCTGCTGGAGACCCTGCTCACCGAGATCGCCGCCGTCGACGGCATCGAGCGGGTCCGGGTCAGCTACCTGCAGCCCGCCGAGATGCGCCCCGGCCTGATCGACGTGATGACCGGCACCGCGAAGGTCATGCCGTACTTCGACCTGTCCTTCCAGCACTCCGCGCCCGCCGTGCTGCGCCGGATGCGCCGCTTCGGCTCCACCGAGCAGTTCCTCGGCCTGCTGGAGTCGATCCGCGCCAAGGCCCCCGAGGCCGGCGCCCGCTCCAACTTCATCGTCGGCTTCCCCGGCGAGACCGAGGAGGACTTCGCGGAGCTGGAACGGTTCATCACCCACGCCGGCCTGGACGCCATCGGCGTCTTCGGCTACTCCGACGAGGACGGCACCGAGGCCGCCGGCTACGACGGCAAGCTCGACCAGGACATCGTCGACGACCGCGTCACCCGGCTCTCCAAGCTCGCCGAGGAACTCACCGCGCAGCGCGCCGAACAGCGCGTCGGCAAGGAGGTCACCGTCCTGGTCGAGTCGATCGAGGACGGGGTCGTGGAGGGCCGCGCCGCCCACCAGGCCCCCGAGACCGACGGCCTGACCACCCTGCTCGGCGCCGACGACGCCGAGATCGGCCAGTTCTACCGGGCCACCGTGGTCGGCACCGAGGGCGTCGACCTGGTCGCCGAGGCGATCACGCTGCTCGGAGCCGACGTATGACCAAGGGGCCGGGGGCCCCGGCCGCGACCCGGCCCACCCCGGCCGCCGTCCCGCCGCAGCCCGGCCTGTGGAACATCGCCAACGTGCTGACGATGTTCCGGCTGCTGCTGGTGCCGGTCTTCGTCGCGCTGCTGTTCGCCGACGGCGGGCACGACCCCAAGTGGCGGGCGTTCGCCTGGGCGGCGTTCGCCGTCGCCATGATCACCGACGTGTTCGACGGGGCGCTCGCCCGCAGCAAGGGACTGATCACCGACTTCGGCCGGATCGCCGACCCGATCGCCGACAAGGCGATCATGGGCGCGGGCCTGATCGGCCTGTCGATCCTCGGCGACCTGCCCTGGTGGGTCACCGCGGTCGTCCTGGCCCGCGAACTCGGCATCACCCTGATGCGGTTCTGGGTGATCCGCTACGCCGTCATCCCGGCCAGCCGCGGCGGCAAGCTGAAGACCCTCACCCAGGGCATCGCGGTCGGCATGTACGTCCTGGTGCTCACCGGGCCGCTGGCCACTTCCCGCGCCGTGATGATGGGGATCGCCGTCGTCCTCACCGTCGGCACCGGCCTCGACTACGTGGTCCAGGCCGTCCGGCTGCGCCGCGAGGGCATCGCCCGGGAGCGCCGCGGTGAGTGATCGCGCCGTCCGCCTGCTGACGGCGCTCAAGGCGGACGGCGCGACGCTGGCCGTCGCCGAGTCGCTCACCGGCGGCCTGCTGGCCGCTGCCCTGGTCGACGTCCCCGGCGCCTCCGCGGTGTTCCGGGGCTCGGTCACCGCGTACGCCACCGACCTCAAGGCGTCCGTGCTCGGCGTCGACGAAGGCCTGCTCGACGTGCGCGGCCCGGTCCACCCCGTGGTGGCCCGGCAGATGGCCGAAGGCGTCCGGCGGCTGCTCGGCGCCGACTGGGCGCTGGCCACCACCGGCGTCGCCGGGCCCGACCCGCAGGACGGGCAGCCCGTCGGCACCGTGTACGTCGCCCTCGCCGGGCCCCGGGGAACAGAAGCGCTCCCGCTCCGGTTGTCGGGTGCGCGTGACACGATCCGGCAAGGGTCGGTGGAGGCCGCGCTCGACCTGCTGCTGAGTCGGCTGACCGGCACGGACGCCGACCGCTGATCATGACCGACGAACGGGCGGGTCGGGTGGAATCCCACGAACCCGCCGCACCCGATGGAGGAACGTGTTAGACCGGATGCTCCGGTCGGGCCGAACCCGGCCGGACCGCCCCCGCGTCGACCAGGAGTCGACCGGACGTCCGGAGCCGGACATCTGCCCGTCACGGGTGGTTCGACGGCCCGGAAGGGGAAGAACAGGGGAGGGGACGCCTTGCAGCCCAGAGTGAACACGACCCCGGTCCCCGCACGGGACACGGACAAGGCGGTACGGTGGGGTCGTGACATCTCGATCCGCAGTCCGAGGAGGGAGGCACCGATGATTCTGCTCCGTCGCCTGCTGGGCGATGTGCTGCGTCGGCAGCGCCAGCGCCAGGGCCGCACACTCCGCGAGGTGTCGGCAGCCGCCAGGGTTTCGCTCGGATACCTCTCCGAGGTCGAGCGGGGTCAGAAGGAGGCGTCCTCCGAGTTGCTCTCCGCCATCTGCGACGCGCTCGACGTCCGGATGTCGGAGGTCATGCGCGAGGTCAGCGACGAACTGTCGCTCGCCGAACTTGCGGCGATGGCCACCCTCTCCGAGGGTGATCTGCTGAGGCCGGTGCTCGAACCGGTTCCGCTGCCGGCCCCCGGCGTCGACCGGTCCGGTTCCATCTCGCCCAAGGCGGCGATGGACGTGGTGGCGGCCTGACCGGACCTCGATTCCGCCCTCCGTTCCCGGGGGCGGCGAGTGAAGGAGGGCCGCGATGCGAAAGGCGCTACTGCTGGGTGCGACGGCACTGGTGGGCCTGGGTCTGATACTGCTGCTTACGGGCGGCACCGCGATTTCCGGCGGTGCCGCCCTTGGCGTACTCGCGGCGGGCTGGTGGGGGATCGGGCTCATTCCGGTGCACGCACGCACGCGGGGAGAGCACCGTCAGGGACGCGGGGAACTGCGCGAAGGGGAACGCGCCCAGCCGCAGGATCGCGACGCAGGGCAATGACTCGCACGTGTTCGCGCCCTCATCTGATGCGGTAGCCCTTGGGGGTGGGGTGGAATCCGGCCGTTTCCAGGTGGGGGCCCAGGGGGCTGGTGAGGGCGGGGTGGCCGTTGATGCGTTCGATGGTGAGGGGCTTGGTCAGGGCGGCGAGGGCGGCGGTCAGGGCGGGGCCCTCGGTGGACCAGGTGAGCAGGGACTTGCCGCCGCGTTCGAGGTAGAGGACAAGTTCGCCGTCGACCAGGGCGACCAGGGAGCCGGCCTTGCGGGCGGGGCGGTGGGCGCCGGTGGTGTCCTCGGGGGGTTCGGGCCAGGACAGTGCCGCGCCGTACGCGTTGGCGGGGTCGGCGGCGGCCAGGACGACGGCCTGCGGGGCGTCCGCGGGGGAGGTCGCGGACCAGTCGCCGTTCGTCCGCTCCAGGCGGGAGTTGACCGAGCGCAGGCGGTCCGCCGCGCCCTCCATGGCGAACTGCGCGCCGCCGAGGCCCTCCACGAAGTAGCCGCGGCGGGCCTTGCCGCGTTCCTCGAAGGCGGCCAGCACCCGGTAGACGCCCGCGAAGCCACCGGGGACGCGTTCGGCTGCGACGGTGCCTCGGGTCAGGATGCCGTGCCGGTCGAGCAGGGCCTGCGCCTGGGCGGCGGCCCGGACGGTGGGGTCGCCGCCGAAGGAGGGCAGCAGTGACCAGCGGCCGGCGGCCGTCGGCGGGCCGGAACGGGAACTCGGGCGGGCCAGGCCGCGGGCCGCGCCGCCGTAGCGGCCGCGCGGGGTGGAGCGCGGCGCCCGGTGGGCGGTCGCGCCGGCGGTGCGGCCGGAGCCGAGCAGGTTGCGCAGCGGGGCGAGGGTGTCGTTGGTGACGTAGCCGGCCCAGACCAGATCCCACAGGGCGTCGACGATCTCGGCGTCCGGGGTGTCGGGGACGCGTTCGGCGAGCTGGCGGAAGAACGCGCCGTAGCCGCCGGTGAGGGCCTCCAGCAGCGCGGTGTGGACCGGGCCGGGGGTGAGCGGGAGCGGTTCGGGGCGCAGCAGGTGGGCGTTCTCCGGGAGGTGGAGGCTGATCCAGCCGTCCTTGCCGGGCAGGGCGCCCGCGCCGGACCAGCCGATTTCGCCGGCGGCCATCAGTTCGTCCAGCAGGCCGGGGGAGTAGTCGGTGAGGCGGGCGGGGAGGACGAGCTTTTCGAGGGCGGAGGCGGGCAGGGCGGTGCCCTGGAGCTGCTCGACGACGCGGTAGAGGCCGTCGGCACCGCGCAGCCGGTGGCCGGCGAGGTGCTGCCACTGCGGGAGGAAGGCGGCGAGGGCTTTCGGGGGGACGGCCTCGACCTCGTGGCGGAGGGCGGCGAGGGAGCGGCGGCGCAGGCGGCGCAGGACGTCGGCGTCGCACCACTCGGGGGCGGTGCCGGTGGCTTCGGGCCGGAACTCGCCCTGGACCAGGCGGCCGGCGGCCGTGAGGCGGTGCAGGGTGCCGGTGACGACGGCGGTGCCGAGACCGAAGCGTTCGGCGGCGTCGTGGGCGGTGAACGGGCCGTGGGTGCGGGCGTGGCGGGCGAGCAGGTCGCCGAGGGGGTCCTTGACGGGTTCGGTGAAGGCCTCGGGGACGCCGACGGGCAGCGGGGTGCCGAGGGCGTCGCGGAGCCGGCCGGCGTCCTCGATGGCGGACCAGCGGAGTTCGCCGCCGATCCGGACCTGGATGACGCGGCGGGCGGATTCGAGTTCCAGGGCCCAGAGCGGTTCGGCGCCGCGTTCGCCGAGTTCGGTCTCGCTGAGCGGGCCGAGCAGGCGCAGGGCGTCGGCGACGCCCTCGGCGTCCCTGATGCGGCGTTCGGGGGTGCGGCGCTGGAGTTCGGCCTCCAGGTCGGCGAGCACCTTGGGGTCGAGGAGTTCGCGCAGTTCGGCCTGGCCGAGGAGTTCGGACAGCAGCCGGGAGTCGAGGGCCAGGGCGGCGGCGCGGCGTTCGGCGATCGGGGAGTCGCCCTCGTACAGGAACTGGGCGACGTAGCCGAACAGCAGGGAGCGGGCGAACGGGGACGGTTCGGGGGTGGTGACCTCGACCAGGCGGACGGCGCGGGATTCGAGGTCGCGCATCAGCTCGACCAGGCCGGGGACGTCGAAGACGTCCTGGAGGCATTCGCGGACGGCTTCCAGCACGATCGGGAAGGAGCCGTACTCGGCCGCCACTTCGAGGAGTTGGGAGGCGCGCTGGCGCTGCTGCCAGAGCGGGGTGCGCTTGCCGGGGCTGCGGCGGGGCAGCAGCAGGGCGCGGCCGGCGCACTCGCGGAAGCGGGCGGCGAACAGGGCGGAGCCGCCGACCTGGTCGGTGACGAGCTGTTCGATGTCGGCGGAGTCGAAGACGGCGGCGTCGGCGCCGACCGGGGCCTCGTCGGCGGGCGGTGCCGCACTGCCATGCGAGGTGGTGGCCGAGGGGAAGTCGGCGAGCAGGTCGGCGTCCGGCAGGCGCAGCACGATGCCGTCGTCGGCGTGCATCACCTGCGGGTCCAGGCCGTGCTTCTCGCGCAGGCGGGCGCCGATGGCGAGGGCCCACGGGGCGTGCACCTGGGCGCCGAAGGGGGAGTGGACGACGATCCGCCAGTCGCCGAGCTCGTCGCGGAAGCGCTCGACGACGATGGTGCGGTCGTCGGGCAGGTGGCCGCAGGCCTCGCGCTGTTCGGCGAGGTAGGACAGCACGTTCGCGGACGCCCAGTCGTCCAGGCCGGCCTCGCGCAGGCGGGCGGTGGCGGCGGCGGGTTCCATCGCGCCGACCTCGCGGACGAACGCACCGACGGCGCGGCCGAGTTCGAGGGGGCGGCCGAGCGAGTCGCCCTTCCAGAACGGGAGCCGGCCGGGGATGCCGGGGGCGGGGGTGACCAGCACCTTGTCGTGGGTGATGTCCTCGATCCGCCAGGAGGTGGTGCCGAGGGTGAACACGTCGCCGACGCGGGACTCGTAGACCATCTCCTCGTCGAGCTCTCCGACCCGGCCGCCGCCCTTCTTCCCCGTCTTCGAATCGGACCCGGTGGCGCCGGCGATGAAGACGCCGAACAGGCCGCGGTCGGGGATGGTGCCGCCGGAGGTGACGGCGAGGCGCTGGGCGCCGGGGCGGCCGGTGACGGTGCCGGCGACGCGGTCCCAGACCAGGCGGGGGCGGAGTTCGGCGAAGGCGTCGGACGGGTAGCGGCCGGCCAGCATGTCGAGGACGCCGTCGAACGCGGACTGCGGGAGGGTGGCGAACGGCGCGGCGCGGCGGCAGAGCGCGAGCAGCTCGTCCACGTCCCAGGTGTCCAGGGCGGTCGTCGCGACGATTTGCTGGGCGAGCACGTCCAGCGGGTTGCGGGGGATGCGCAGGGCCTCGATGCCGCCGGAGCGCATCCGTTCGGTGACCACGGCGGACTGCACCAGGTCGCCCCGGTACTTGGGAAAGACCATGCCGGTGGAGACCGCGCCGACCTGGTGGCCGGCCCGGCCGACGCGCTGCAGGCCGGAGGCGACCGACGGCGGTGACTCGACCTGCACCACCAGGTCGACCGCGCCCATGTCGATGCCCAGCTCCAGGCTGGAGGTGGCGACCACGGCGGGCAGCCGGCCGGCCTTCAACTCCTCCTCCACCAGGGCGCGTTGCTCCTTGGAGACGGAGCCGTGGTGGGCGCGGGCGAGCAGCGGCGGGGCGCCGGCGGCCGCGCCGGAGCCGCCCATCAGCTCGGCGGGGGCGTGCGACTCGGGCAGCGGGGCGCCGGTGGCCCGCTCGTAGGCGATCTCGTTCAGGCGGTTGCACAGCCGCTCGGCGAGTCGGCGGGAGTTGGCGAACACGATGGTCGAGCGGTGCGCCTGCACCAGGTCGACGATCCGCTCCTCGACGTGCGGCCAGATCGAGGACTGCCGCTGCGGGTCGGACTCTTCGGCGGGCGTGGCGGGCAGGTCGTCGAGGTCGGGGACGGGCACCACCACGGACAGGTCGAAGCGCTTGTCGCTGCCGGGCTGGACGATCGCCGCGCCGCGCTGCGGGCTGAGGTAACGGGCGACCTCCTCGACCGGGCGGACGGTCGCGGACAGGCCGATCCGGCGGGCCGGACGGTCCAGCAGTTCGTCCAGCCGTTCCAGGCTGAGCGCCAGGTGCGCGCCGCGCTTGGTGCCGGCCACCGCGTGCACCTCGTCCAGGATCACCGTGTCGATGCCGCGCAGCGCCTCCCGGGAGGCGGAGGTGAGCAGCAGGAACAGCGACTCGGGGGTGGTGATCAGGATGTCCGGCGGGTGGGTGGCGAACTTGCGCCGGTCGGCGGCGGGGGTGTCGCCGGAGCGGATGCCGACCTGCACCTCGGGCTCGGGCAGGCCGAGCCGGACGCCGGCCTGCCGCAGGCCCGCCAGCGGGGCGCGCAGATTGCGCTCGACGTCGACCGCGAGGGCCTTCAGCGGGGAGATGTAGAGCACCCGGCAGCGGCGCTTGGGGTCGGCCGGGGGCGGGGTGGAGCTCAGCCGGTCCAGCGCGGACAGGAACGCTGCCAGGGTCTTGCCGGAGCCGGTCGGGGCGACCACCAGCACGTCCGTCTCCAGCCGGATCGCCGCCCAGGCCCGCGCCTGCGCCTCGGTGGGGGCGGCGAACGCGCCGGTGAACCAGGACCGGGTGGCGGGGGCGAAGCCGTCCAGCGGGTTCGGGGTGCCGGGCGCGTCGGGGGCGGAGGTGGCCATGCACCCATGGTGCCCCGACGGGCTGACAGGTCACGGGGCGGTCACCGTCTGCCGCAACCCGCCCGGCAAGTCGTACAAATCGCCCATATGGTGATGAACCGGACCAGCCCCACCGGAACCCGGCCCGGCCGACGAGCGGAGAACGCGCGATGGAGCAGGTGAACCAGGCTCCCGACAACACCCCCCGGCGTCGCCGCAGCGTCCGCATGCTCGGCGCGACCCTGCTCTCCGGGCTGCTGATCGGCGGCGCCGTCCCCTACGTCACCGGCACCGACGGCAGCTACCTCAGCTACCTGGTGCTGGACGATCGCATCGACGCCGAGGGCGCCGCGCACGCCGCCGACCAGGTCCGGTCGGCCGGCGGGCAGGTCGTCCAGGAGTACCCGCAGATCGGGGCCGTGCTCGCCTACGCCGGCGGCCGGTTCGCCGAGAAGCTCCGCGGCCGGCCCGGGACCGCCGCCGTCGGCGCCACCCGCACCGTCCCGGTGCCCTCGCCGCCGAGGCCGCTGGCCGGCACCGCGTTCGACCCCGGGCGGCCGACCGCCGACGCCGTCGAACGCCAGGACGACAGCACCGCCACCGTTCCCGACCCCGGCGAGCACAGCGACTGGAACCTCGTCATGATCGGCGCCGTCGAGCGCCCCGCCGGACACGCCGCGCTGCTGCACCCGCCGCTCGACCGCCCGGCCGACCGCTCCGCCGACCGCACCGGCGCCGTCCCCACCGCCCAGCAGCTGGCCCAGGTCACCGTCGCGGTGCTCGACTCCGGCGTCGACGACACCCACCCCGACCTGCGCGCCGCCGTCGACCCCGCCGCCTCCGCGTCCTGCGCCGACGGCCGCCCCGACTCGCGCAGCGGCTCCTGGCGGCCCGACGCGGCCATCAACGAGAGCGGCCACGGCACCCACGTCGCCGGCATCGTCGGCGCCGCCCGCGACGGGCACGGCGTCACCGGCGTCGCCCCCGGCGTGCGGATCGCCGCCGTCCGGCTGCTCGGCTCGCTCGGCCAGTACTACGCCGAGAACATCGTCTGCGGCATGCTCTGGGCCGCCGACCACGGCGCCCGCGCCATCAACGACAGCTACTTCGCCGACCCGTGGAAGTACAACTGCCCCGAGGACGCCGACCAGGCCGCGCTGATCGCCGCCGTCGGCCGGGCCGTCGCCTACGCCCAGCGCAAGGGCGCCGTCGTGGTCGCCTCGGCCGGCAACGACGGCCAGGACCTCACCGCCGCCCGCCCCGACCACCGCAGCCCCAACGACCGCACCACCGGCCCCCCGCAGGACCGCGAACTCGGCACCGAATGCATCCGGCTGCCCGGCGAACTGCCCGGCGTGGTCACCGTCGGCGCCGTCGACCGCAACGGCCTGCCCGCCTCCTACAGCAACTACGGCCGCGGCCGGATCTCCCTCGCCGCACCCGGCGGCGACCCCGACAGCGGCACCGACGGCGCCGTCGTCTCCGACTGGCCCGACGGCAAGTACGCCGCCCTGGCCGGCACCTCGATGTCCGCCGCCCACGTCACCGGCGCCGTCGCCGTCACCGCCGCCCAGCACCCCGACTGGGGCCCCGACAAGATCACCGCCGCGCTCGCCCGCGCCGCCGACGGCAACTGCGTGCAGACCTTGCCCGTCGGCTGCCAGGACCACGACTACTACGGCGCCGGCATCCTCGCGCTGCCGCACTGACCGGCCGGTGCGCGACGGCTGCGGCGCAGGCCGGCCGGTGTGCGACGGCCGCCGCACCGACCGACCGGTGCCCGATACTTGGCGCATGAGGCTGACCGAGTTCTGGCGACGGATGTACCTGCACTTCGGCGAGACGTACGCGGAGTCCTTCGCACAGGACCATGTGATGGCCGAACTCGGCGGCCGCACCGTGCGCCAGGCCCTGGACGACGGCTGGGAGGCCAAGGACGTGTGGCGCGTGGTCTGCGTCACCCAGGGAGTGTCATCCCGGCTGCGATGACCCGATTAGCCCGCCGGTGGGTGAGACTTGCTCGGTGTCCAGCAGTGCAGAGACCCCCGACCTGATGTCCGAAGAAGACCTCCCCGCGAGCACCCCACCGGGCCGGCGCAACGGCGGCGACACCGCCGACCCGCAGCCGCGCCGCGGCGACTGGAGCAGCCGCTCGATGCCGCGCTGGCTGCCCCGGGCGATGCTGCTCGCGCTGGTCTGCGTCGGCCTCTTCCAGCTCGCCGACTGGGCCTTCCACCAGCTGATCAACCTGCTCGTGATGCTGCTGGTGGCGTTCTTCCTGTCGCTCGCCATGGAACCCGCCGTGGACCGGATGGCCGCCCGCGGCGTGCGCCGCGGCCTCGGCACCTTCCTGGTGTTCATCGGCGTCGGCCTGGCCGTCGCCGGCTTCGTCACCGCGCTCGGCACACTGCTCGTCGACCAGGTCACCCAGGTCGCCGGGAAGCTGCCGCAGATGCTGCACGACCTGATCGACTGGATCAACCACACCTTCCACACCGAGCTGTCCCTCGACCAGCTCCAGCACCAGGTGCTCAAGGACTCCGGCACCATCGAGAAGTACGCCCAGCAGGCCGCCGACAACGTCTGGGGCGTCACCGGCACCGTCGTCGGCGGACTCTTCCAGGCCTTCACCGTCGGCCTGTTCACCTTCTACTTCACCGCCGAGGGCCCCCGAGTGCGGCGCACCGTCTGCTCGATGCTGCCGCCCACCAAGCAGGCCGAGGTGCTGCGCGCCTGGGAGATCGCCCTCGCCAAGACCGGCGGCTACCTGTACTCCCGCGCGGTGCTCGCGCTGGTCTCCAGCCTCGGGCACTGGGCCTTCTTCGAGATCATCGGACTGCCGTACGCCGCCGCGCTCGCAGTCTGGGTCGGCGTCATGTCGCAGTTCGTGCCCACCATCGGCACCTACCTGGCGGGCGCGCTGCCCGTCCTGGTCGCGCTCACCGGCCGGCCGGTGGACGCCCTGTGGGTGCTCGTCTTCGTGACCGTCTACCAGCAGATCGAGAACTACCTGCTGCACCCGCGGATCACCGCCAAGACCGTCGACGTGCACCCCGCCGTCGCCTTCGGCGCGGTGATCGCCGGCGCCGCGCTGCTCGGCGCGGTCGGCGCGCTGATCGCCATCCCGGCCGCCGCCACCCTGCAGGGCTTCGTCGGCACCTACGTGCGCCGCTACGAGGTCGAGGACGACCCGCGGATCGACCGCGGCGAGGAGCGCCGCAGCCGGCGACGGGAGGCCGTGCGGCGACTGCGGCAGATGGTCTCCGGCGGGGAATCGACGGAGACGCCGCGCTCCGACCGCTGACCGGCCACCTCCTCACCCGTCTCCCGGCCCCCGCCGTGGTTCTTCCGGCGGGAGTAAGCGGTTTCCCCCGTCGCCGGGCTCTTGATGGGTGAGGAGGTGCTCATGGGGGACAAACAGCTCGGCCCGGACGACGAGTTCCGGGCGTTCATCGTCGGGGCCTGGCCCTGGCTGCTGCGCACGGCGTACCTGCTGACCGGTGACCAGCACGCGGCCGAGGACCTGGCCCAGTCGGCCGCGGAGCGGACCTGCGCGGCCTGGTCGAAGGTGCGCCGCGCCGACGACGCGCACAGCTACGTGCGCCGGATCATGATCAACCAGCACGCCCGCCGCTGGCGGCGCCGGGCACCCGAGGTGCTGGTGGAGTCCGTGCCGGACACGGCCGGGCCGGAGGACGGGTACGCCCGCTCCGACCAGCGCCGGGTGCTGATGGCGGCACTCGCGACGCTGCCGCGCCGGCAGCGCCAGGCCGTGGTGCTGCGGCACTGGGAGGACCTGACCGACAGCCAGGCGGCCGCCGCGATGGGCTGCTCGACAGGGGCCGTACGCAGCCACGCGGCCAAGGGGATAGCGAGACTGCGGCACACCGCGGGGCTGAAGGAACTGACGGACATGACACATGTGGGGGGTGCGGTATGACTGCGGGGAACAACGAAGTGCCGGGCGGGGACATGGCGGTCGAGCTCGGGCTCGCGGCGGCAGCGGCGGACGTGAAGATCGGCTCGGTGCCGGTCGAGGGCATCCTGGTCGGCGGACGGCGGATCCGGAACCGTCGCCGCACGGTGGTCGGCGCGCTCACGCTGGCCTCGGTGGTGGCCCTGGGCAGCGGCACCGTGGCGGGCCTGAACGGATTCGCCGGGAACGGCCCGACCGCGCAGGCCCTGCAGGCCGGCGACGGCGGGTTCCTCCCGCTGGTGCCGGGCGCGGAGGCGTCCGCCGACCCCGGTGCCGCGGCGACGAAGACCGGCGCGCGGGACCCGCTCAAGCCGGTCCGGGTGATGATCGGCCACGGCACCGCAGACGGCAAGCAGTGGCAGCTCTGGGAGGCGCTCTGGCCGCTCGCCCCGAAGGAGCAGGCGTACGCGCAGGCGGTGGCGGTCTGGGAGGAGCGCCACGCCGTCGACCCCTCGCTGGAGAAGCCGACGGAGGCGTACGTCCAGCAGTTCTGGCAGCCCACCGAGGACGTCGTCAACACCTATGCCACCCTGGACGGGGCCCGGCAGAAGTACGACACGCAGGGCGGCTACCCGGCGCCCGGGCACCTCGACCCGCGGATGGCGGACACCTTCAGCGGCGGCGTCCTCGGGCCCTCGGCCAAGTCCGGCACGTCCGGTCCGCTGCCGATCAGGCTCGCGGTGCTGGCCATCGGCCCGGACGTCGGCAAGGTGGTGGTGGACTGGTCGGACGGCGGTGTCGCCGAGCCGACGCCGGTCGTCGTCGAGGACTCCCCGTACCGCATGGTGGTGGTCCCGGAGCGGCCCGGCCTCAAGGTCGGCTCGTGGCGGTTCTTCGACAAGAACGGCGTCGAGCTGCCGAACGCCGGCACCAGGCTGCTGAGCGAGTAGGCGCCCGAAGCGGTTCCTGCGGCCCCGTTCCCGGTCGTCCGGGGCGGGGCCGTGGCGTGTCGGGGTCTTCGATTGGATTCGAACGTATGTTCTTTGTACTCTTCGGCGCAGAGTTTTCCACAGGCCGAGCCCGCCCGGGCCCGATTGTCGGTGGGACGCGCTAGCGTCGATGACGATGAAGCGCAACGCACAGAACCCGAGGGTGGAAGCCATGGCAGGAACGGATCGCGAGAAGGCCCTGGAGGCCGCGCTCGCCCAGATCGAACGGCAGTTCGGCAAGGGCTCGGTGATGCGCCTCGGCGAGAAGGCGAACGAGCCGATCGAGGTGATCCCGACCGGGTCCACCGCCCTCGACGTGGCGCTGGGCGTGGGCGGCATCCCGCGCGGCCGAGTGGTCGAGATCTACGGCCCCGAGTCCTCCGGCAAGACCACCCTGACCCTGCACCTGGCCGCCAACGCCCAGAAGGCCGGCGGCACCGTCGCCTTCGTCGACGCCGAGCACGCGCTCGACCCCGAGTACGCCAAGAAGCTCGGTGTGGACACCGACGCTCTGCTGGTCAGCCAGCCGGACACCGGTGAGCAGGCACTGGAGATCACCGACATGCTGATCCGCTCCGGCGCGGTCGACCTGGTGATCATCGACTCGGTGGCCGCGCTGGTGCCGCGCGCCGAGATCGAGGGTGAGATGGGCGACTCGCACGTCGGTCTGCAGGCCCGTCTGATGAGCCAGGCGCTGCGCAAGATCGCCGGTGCGCTGAACCAGTCGAACACCACCGCGATCTTCATCAACCAGCTGCGCGAGAAGATCGGTGTGATGTTCGGCTCCCCCGAGACCACCACCGGTGGTCGGGCGCTGAAGTTCTACGCCTCGGTCCGCCTCGACATCCGGCGCATCGAGACCCTGAAGGACGGCACCGAGGCGGTCGGCAACCGCACCCGCGTCAAGGTGGTCAAGAACAAGGTCGCCGCGCCGTTCAAGCAGGCCGAGTTCGACATCCTCTACGGCGTGGGCATCAGCCGCGAGGGCGGCCTGATCGACATGGGCGTCGAGCACGGCTTCATCCGGAAGTCCGGCGCCTGGTACACCTACGAGGGCGACCAGCTCGGCCAGGGCAAGGAGAACGCCCGCAACTTCCTGCGGGACAACCCGCAGCTGGCCGACGAGATCGAGGCCAAGATCAAGGGCAAGCTGGGCATCGGCCCGAAGCCCGCCGAGGGCGACGCCCCCGCGGTGGAGATCCCGGCTGCGGCCGCGCCCGCCAAGGCCGCCGCCAAGAAGACGGCGGCTGCATCCAAGGAGACAGCGGCTGCCTCCAAGGAGACGGCGGCCGCCGCCAAGGGCTGAACCGTTGACACGCCGCACTGACCACCCGGCACCGGGTCCGTCCGAGGACGGGCCCGGTGCGGGCGTATGGGGAGACGAACAGAACGACGCCTCCGGCCCGCCGGACTGGTTCGCGGCGGTGGCCGAGGAGCCGTCGGCGGAGCTTCCCGCAGAGCTTCCTGCGGGGGAGCTGCCCGAGATGATGCGGGCGTCCGAGCTGGCCGGGGGGCGGCGTCGGCGGCGCAGCGCGCTGGGTGAACTGCCGGCCGCCGCACCGGCGGAGGTGCTGGCGGAGGTGCCGGCGAGGCCGAAGCGGCGGGCGAAGACCGAGCGGGTGAAGTCCGGGCGGGCGAGTTCTGGGCGTTCGGAGGGCGGGCGTTCGGAGGGTGAGCGCTCGGAGGGCGGTGCGGGCGGGCGGCGTGGGCGGGGAGCCGCTGCCGAGCAGGGGGATCCGGCGGAGCGGGCCCGGGACATCTGTCTGCGGCTGCTCACCGGAGCCGCCAAGTCCCGCAAGCAGCTGGCCGATGCGCTGCGCCGCAAGGAGATCCCGGACGAGGTCGCCGAGCAGGTGCTGACCCGGCTGGAGGAGGTCGGGCTGATCGACGACGCCGCCTTCGCCGAGGCGTGGGTGGAGTCCCGGCACGCGGTGCGCGGGCTCTCCCGGCGGGCGCTGGCCCAGGAGTTGCGCACCAAGGGCGTCACCGGGGAGAGCGCGGAACGGGCCTTGCTCCAGGTCGACGCCGACGACGAGTCGGAGGCCGCCCGGGCACTGGTGGCACGGAAGTTGCGCTCCACCGCCGGGCTGGACCGGGACGTGCGGATGCGCCGCCTGGTCGGGGTGCTGGCCCGGCGCGGCTACTCGGAGGGCCTCGCGTTCCGGGTGGTCCGGGAGGCGCTGGACGCGGAGCCGGAGGACGGCGAGGACGACAACTGGTAGGCGGACAAACGGACATGATGACTGGCGATCAGATCATCGGAGTCAATTCTCGATCGCATCTTGACCGTTTCGTAACCTCCGCCTAGCCTCGCACTCAGTGGCTGGACGATCGCGGAGGTCACCGCAGCGGCAGCGTGCGCAGGACGGGGAGTGGCCGGATGGGGATCGCTCAGGACACCGGAACGGGTTCCTCCTTGCTCCTGCTGCTGGCGGCCGGCGTGCTGATCGGCGCACTCGCCCTGGCAGTGGTCGGCGCGCTCCGGGCGCTGCGTCGGCGCCGTGCCGAACTCGACCGGCGCGAGGCGTGGTTGACCGCCGAACTCCACCGCCTGCACCTGCACGAGGACGAACTCGCCGGGCGGGCCGCCGAAGCGGAGCGGGTGCGCGCCGAACTCGCCGAACAGACCACGGAGAACCGGCTGCTGCTGGAGCGCACCGCCGGGCTGACGTCCGCCCAGGCCCGCGACGAAGTGGTCCGCACCGCCGAGGCCGAGGCCCGTCGGGACGCCGCGCTGACCGTCCGGGAGATCGAACGGCAGGCGGTCGTCGAGGGCGAGGGCCGGGCCCGCGAGATCATCGCCTCGTCCGTCCAGCGGCTGGCCGCCGAACACACCGCCGAGACCGTCGTCACCACGCTCCGGCTGCCCAGCGAGGACATGAAGGGCCGGGTGATCGGCCGGGAGGGGCGCAACATCCGGGCCTTCGAGGCCGTCACCGGCGTCAACCTGATCGTCGACGACACCCCCGGGCTGGTCCAGCTCTCCTGCTTCGACCCCGTCCGGCGGGAGAGCGCCCGGCTCACCCTCGAATCGCTGCTCACCGACGGGCGGATCCACCCTGCGCGGATCGAGGAGGCGCACGAGCGCAGCCGCAGCGAGGTCCAGCGGCTCTGCATCCGGGCGGGGGAGGACGCGCTGCTCACCGTCGGCATCGGCGCCGTCGGCGAGATGGAGCCCGAACTGGTCCGCACCCTGGGGACGTTGCGCTACCGCACCTCCTACGGGCAGAACGTGCTCGGGCACCTGGTGGAGTCCGCGCACCTGGCCGGGATGATGGCCGCGGAGCTCGGCGTCGACCCGGAGCCGGTGCGCCGCGCCGCGCTGCTGCACGACATCGGCAAAGCCCTCAGCCACCAGGTGGCGGGCAGCCACGCCCTGATCGGCGCGGAATTCGCCCGCCGGCACGGGGAGTCGGCGGAGGTCGTCCACGCGATAGCGGCCCACCACGGCGAAGTGGAGGCCAAGACCGTCGAGGCGGTGCTCACCCAGGCCGCGGACGCCTGCTCGGCGGGGCGACCCGGCGCGCGGAAGGAATCCGTGGAGGCGTACGTCCGGCGGCTGGAGCGGCTGGAGGAGATCGCGCGGGCGCACGACGGGGTCACCAAGGTCTACGCGATGCAGGCCGGACGGGAGGTCCGGGTCATGGTGCAGCCGGAGATGGTCGACGACGTGCGCGCGCAGGAGATCGCGCGGGAGGTGGCCCGTCAGGTGCGGGAGGAACTGACGTACCCGGGGCAGATCAGGATCACGGTGGTGCGGGAGTCGCGCGCGACGGAGTTCGCGCGCTAGCTCCGTCGGGGCGCGATCACGTGCAGGTCATTGGCCTGCGTCGCGATCTTGCGGTGGGGTGACTTCCGATTCGTCCAGTTCCCCGCGCCCCCCGCTTCGTACCGTCTCCTGCGCGCCGGCTCCGAACGGGGCTGTCAGGGTGTGGAGTTTTTCGGGGTGGAGGCCGGGGGTGGTGCCGAGGAGGTGGCCGTCGGGGCGGATGAGGAGGACGGTGTGGGGGGTGGCGCCGGGGTAGGTGTCGGTGACCAGGACTTCGGTGGGGACGGGGAGGGCGTCGGCGAGTTCGGTGAGGCGGGGCATCAGGCCGGCGCCGAGCCAGTGTTCGGCGGACCAGACGGTGGTGCCGGGGGCGACCAGGACGAGCAGGAACGCGGTGCCGAGGCGGGCCCGGAGGGTGTCCGCGGTGCCGTCGGCGGTGACCACGGGCAGGTCGGGGACGAGGACGCCGGGGGCGGTCGGGGCGAGCTGTTCGGTGAGTGAGGTGCCGCGGCTGCCGCGCTGCTCGGGGACGCGGGGGGCGACGCCGGAGGGCGTCGCGGGGTAGGCGGGGGCGCCGCCGAAGCGGCCGGTGCCGAGGTGGCCGTCGGCGAGCAGCGGGGCGTGCTTGCGGAAGGAACCGGAGATGAGCGAGCGCCGGGTCTGGGCCCAGCCGCGCAGCGGGCGGAGCAGCGGCATGGTCTGGTCGACGGCGCGCAGGCGGGCGCCGACCGCGCCGCGGCGTTCGTTCTCGTAGCCGTCGAGCAGGGCGCTCTCGGCGGGGGCGTCGGTGGGCGGCAGGTGCCAGGCGAGGGCGAGTCGCCAGGCGAGGTTGTCGGCGTCGCGCAGGCCGTCGGCGAGGTTCTGCATGCCGAGGGCGCCGTGCAGGTGGGCTGCGTCGCCGGCGAGGAAGCAGCGGCCGGCGCGGAAGCGGCCGGCGAGGCGCTGCTGGTAGGTGTGGTCGGCGGCGGCGAGCAGTTGATGGGGCGGGAGTTCGCCGCACCAGCCGGTGAGCGCGGAGGTGACCCGGGTGAGCAGGGTGTCGCCGGTGACGATGCCGGGCCAGGTGGCGTGCGGGTCGACGGGTTCGGTGGGCTGGGGGCGGCCGGGGGGCAGTCGCCAGTCGAGTCGCCACAGGCCGTCGGGCAGCGGGCGGGCGGAGGCTTCGCGGTCGCCGCGCCACGGGGGTTCGCGGTGCAGCCGGGCCTCGCCGGGGAACGGCAGGTCGACGCGGACGGTGGCGACGGCGTGCCGGTCGACGGCGGGCCGGCCGGGGAAGCGGACCTTGAGGAGTTTGCGGACGGTGGACCGGGCGCCGTCGCAGCCGACCAGGTGGCTGCCGCGCCAGCTGGTCCCGCCGTCGGCGGCGGAGGTGGTGCGGACGGTCACGCCGTCGCGGTCCTGGGTGAGTTCGACCACCCGGTGTCGCGGGGTGAGGCGGATCAGCGGGGTGGCGGTGGCGGCGTCGCGCAGGCCGCGCTGGAGGCGGTGCTGGGCGAGGTGCAGGACCGGGTTGTCGTCGAGCGGCAGGCGCAGCACCTCGGCGCGGCGGCGCCAGACGGTGAAGGCGTCCCAGCGGGCGGCGTCGGAGCCGACCAGGGTGTAGCCGATGCGGGCGAGGAAGGCGGCGGTGTCGGGGCCGAGGACGACGGTGCGGGGGCTTTCCGGGCAGACGCCGGCGCCCTCGTCGAGGACCACGCTGGGAACGTCGTTGCGGGCGAGGGCGAGGGCGAGGGCGAGGCCGACCGGCCCGGCCCCGACGATGATCACTGGATCCATGTCGGGGCCTTCCGGCCGGCGGGGCCGGCCGTTGTTCCGTCAGTTGCCGGGCGGGAGCTCCCAGGTGGTGTCACGAAGAGCAATGCAACAGATCACCTGGGTGTCCGTCAAGCAGCGGTTGTGCTGCGGCGGCTCGCGCCGCGGCGGCTGCGGGACTCGATCCAGCGGGCGAGGCCGTCGAGGGCGAGGCACATGCCGATGTAGATCGGGGCACCGACCAGGACGACCGGGATGTACGGGTAGCCGTCCGAGTTGGAGGCGACGAGCCGCATCTGGTTCAGCAGCTCGGGGTAGGTGATGATGTAGCCGAGCGAGGTGTCCTTGAGGGTGACCACCAGCTGGCCGATGATCGCCGGGAGCATCGAGCGGACGGCCTGCGGTATCAGCACGATGGCCATCACCTGGGTCTTGCGCAGGCCCAGGGCGTAGGCGGCCTCGGCCTGGCCGTGCGGGACGGCGTTGATGCCGGAGCGGATGATCTCGGCCTGCACGGCGCCGTTGTAGAGGGCCAGGCCGATCACCAGGGCCCACATCGGCTGGGCGCCGAACGCCGCGCGGTACAGCGCGAAGATCATGATCACCAGCGGCATGGCCCGGAAGAACTGGACCACGACGGTGGACACGATGCGCACCGGGAAGTGGTCGGAGAGCCGGCCGACGGCGAGCAGCGAGCCGAGCACCAGCGAGCCGATCGCGGCCAGGCCGAAGGCCTTCAGGGTGTCCAGCGCGCCGTCGACGAAACGCTGCTGGACGGCCGTGTACTCGAACGGCGACCAGAGCAGGGGGTCGAACTGGCCGGCGTCGGCGAAGCTGCTGATGACGTACCAGAGCAGGCCTGCGATGCCGGCCAGGCCGAGCAGCCCGAGGGTCAGGTTGCGGGCCCGGGCCCGGGGGCCGGGGACGTCGTACAGGACGGAGGCGGTGCGAGTGCTCATCGGGCCACCGCCATGCGACGCTCCAGGATGGAGAAGACAGCATTGATGCTGAAGCTGATTGCCAGGTAGGCGAGCGCGATCCAGAAGAAGATGGCGAAGATGTCGTAGGCCTCCTCGCTCAGGACCTTCTGGAAGCTGAACAGTTCGGGCACGTTGAAGGCGCCCGCGATGGCCGAGTTGCGGGGCAGGGCGATGAACACCGAGCCCAGCGGGGAGATCACCGAGCGGGTCGCCTGCGGCAGCACCACCAGACCGAGGGTCTGGCCGAAGCCCATGCCGAGCGAGCGGGCCGCCTCGGCCTGGCCGAGCGGAACGGTGTTGATACCGGCGCGCACCACCTCGCAGATGAAGCTGCCGGTGTAGGCGCTGAGCGCGATCACTGCGGCCGTGAAGCTGTCGATGTGCACGTTCAGCGAGGGCAGCATGAACGTCACCGCGAAGAACAGCAAGGTCAGCGGGGTGTTGCGGAACACCGTCACCCAGGCGGTGCCGAAGTACCGCAGGACGGGAACGGGCGAGACCCGGAAGGCCGCCAGCACGAAGCCCAGCAGCAGCGAGAACAGGGCGCTGAGCGCGCTCAGTTCGATCGTCCGCAGGAAGCCTTCGGCGAATGCGGAGAGGTTGCCGTCCTCGAATATCAGTCCCATGCCGGCGGCCCTCCTTTCTCAGTAGTGGGTCTGACCGGACGTCAGCCGGCGATCGGGTCCAGGGCCGGGATGCTCGGCGCGGCGGAGCCGGACAGGCCCAGGGTGGCGTCGTACGCCTTCTTCCAGTCGCCGTTGTCCTCGTGCGCCTTCAGGGCGTCGTTGATCGCCTTCTGCAGCGCCGCGTCGGTCTTGTTCAGGCCGACGCCGTAGCGCTCCTCGGAGAAGGGGCTGCCGACGACCTTGAGCTTGCCCTGGTTCTTCGCGGCGTAGCCCTTGAGGATCGAGTCGTCGGTGGTGACCGCGTCGACCTCCTTGGTCAGCAGCTTCTCCACGCAGAGCGAGTAGTTGTCGAACTGGGTGACCTTGGCGCCGTACTTCTGGATGTTGGCGATCGAGGTCGAGCCGGTGGCGGTGCAGACCGACTTGTCCTTGACGGTCTCGGGGCCGGTGATGTCGGTGTTGTCCTTGTTCACCAGCAGCGACTGGCCGGCGATGTAGTACGGGCCGCCGAACGCGACGCCCTTGTCCTTGCGGGCCGGGGTGATCGAGTAGGTGCCGACGTAGTAGTCGACCTGGCCACCGGTGATGGAGGTCTCACGGTTGGTGGAGGTGACGGTCTGCCACTCGATCTGGTCGGCCGAGAAGCCCAGGTCGGCGGCGACCATCTTGGCGATCTCGATGTCGAAGCCGCTGCGCTTGCCGGTCTGCACGTCCTCGAAGCCGAGGAACGGCTGGTCGGCCTTGGCGCCGATCTTCAGCTTGCCGCGCTTCTTGGCCTCGGTCCACACCGGGGAGCCGTCCAGCTTCGCGTCGGTCTTGACGGTGTAGGTCGGCAGCTGCGGGGCGGCCGAGCCGCCGGCGGCGGTGGGGGTGTCGCTCGGGGAGCCGTCCTTGCCACAGGCGGCGACCGCCGTCAGGGCGAGCACGGACAGGGCGGCGGCAACGGTACGACGGGCCTTCATCGGTCGTTCTTCTCCTCGATAGGGGCCACGGCGGGGTCCGGGCCACTGCGAATTGACGCTACTGACGCTTGATCGACAGCGGGAGTCAGTGCTGCAGGATCTTGGACAGGAAGTCCTTGGCACGGTCGGTGCGCGGCGCGGTGAAGAAGGCGTCGGGGGTGTTCTCCTCGACGATCCGGCCGTCCGCCATGAACAGCACACGGTTGGCCGCGGAGCGGGCGAAGCCCATCTCGTGGGTGACCACGACCATGGTCATGCCCCGCGCGGCGAGCGAACGCATCACCTCCAGCACCTCGTTGACCATCTCCGGGTCGAGGGCGGAGGTCGGCTCGTCGAAGAGCATCACCTTCGGGTTCATCGCCAGCGCACGGGCGATCGCCACGCGCTGCTGCTGGCCGCCGGACAGCTGCGAGGGGTACTTGTCGGCCTGGGCGCCGACGCCCACCCGCTCCAGCAGCTCGCGGGCCGTCGACTCGGCCTCCGCCTTGGCGACCTTGCCCACCTTCACCTGGGCGAGCACCACGTTCTCCAGCACGGTCTTGTGCGAGAACAGGTTGAACGACTGGAACACCATGCCCACCTGGGCACGCAGCTTGGCCAGTTCGCGGCCCTCGGCGGGCAGCGGCTTGCCGTCCACCTCGATCGAGCCGGAGTCGATGGTCTCCAGCCGGTTGATGGTGCGGCACAGCGTCGACTTGCCGGAGCCGGACGGGCCGATCAGTACGACGACCTCGCCCTGGGCTATCTCCAGGTCGATGTCCTGCAGCACGTGCAGGGCGCCGTAGTGCTTGTTCACCCCGCGAAGGGCCACCAGCGGCGCGGCATCGCGCAGCTCGGCACTGTTCTCGGTCATCGCCGTCCGCTCCCTCGTCCTCCGAACCCGGGGCCAACTCGCGTGGTCCGCAGAGCCGGTGATGGTCCGTTCGATGTCCTTCGATGTCCGGGGGCCGGAGCCGGCGGAGCTCCGGGACCCCCGAACGGGGCGACTTTAGGCAGGTACACGACGTCCCGTCAGCCGATCTGAGCTGAACTTGAGCATCACGGTTCGGTGACGCCGGGTAGTCGAGCACCGCGAATACCGGAGCGGTAACGGACCGGCCGATGCGGTTGACCTGGTGACGTCGGATGGGAGTGGATGCCAGGATGGCCCGGTTCCGAGTGGGACCGCGCCATGCCGACGGCGACCGCGCCACCGGCCCGCACGCATACCGACGAACGCACAGGAAGGAGCCCGATGCGCCTGCTCCTGGTCGAGGACGACGACCGCGTGGCCGCCGCCCTGGTCGCGGTGCTGGGCCGACACGGCTTCCAGGTCCGACACGCCCGCAGCGGACACGAGGCCCTGGACGCGCTCGTCCCGGACGGCAGCGAGCCCTACCGGGTGGTGCTGCTCGACCTCGGACTGCCCGACCGCGACGGCTTCGAGGTGTGCAGCCGGATCCGGGCCGGCAGCGCCGTCCCGGTCATCATGGTGACCGCCCGCGCCGACATCCGCTCCCGGATCCACGGCCTCAACCTCGGCGCCGACGACTACGTCGTCAAGCCGTACGACATGGGCGAACTGCTCGCCCGCATCCACGCGGTGGCCCGCCGCGGCACCCCCAGGAGCGCCGAGGACAGCGGCCCCGAGCCGGACGGCCCGCTGGCCTCCCGCGGCGTCGAGATCGACCGCGAACGCCGCCGGGTCAGCGTCAACGGGCGCGACGTGCCACTCACCCGCAAGGAGTTCGACCTGCTGGCGCTGCTCGCCCAGAGCCCCGGCGTGGTCTACCGCCGCGAACAGATCTTCAGCGAGGTCTGGCGCTCCGGCTGGGAGGGCAACGGCCGCACCCTGGAAGTCCACATCGGTTCGCTGCGCACCAAGCTCGGCCTGCCCGGCCTGGTCGAGGCCGTCCGCGGCGTCGGCTACCGGCTCACCTCCGACAGCCCCGACAGCCCGCCCGCCGACGACGCCGCGGAGCGCTGACGTCCCGTGCGCAACCGCCTGCTCGGCATCCTGATCGCCCTGATGGCCTGCGTCCTCGCCGCCCTCGGGGCGCCGCTGGCCTACCTGATCGCCTCGTCCGAGCAGTCCGAGGTCGTCGTCGACCGGATCGACGACGCCGCCCGCTTCGCCCAGGACCTCCCCACCCAGGGCCGCGCCAGCACCACCGCCGTCAAGGGCGAACCCGAACCCGGCCCCGGCGACGGCGGCCGCCTGCACGCCCTGACCAGCGAGGCCGCCCGCTACCACGAGCTGTACGGCGCCCGGATCGGCGTCTTCGAACGCGACGGCAGCGCCGTCGCCGTCGCCCCCGACGGCTGGCGCGCCCCCGCCGACGGACCCGGCGGCCAGGCCTACCGGGAGGCGCTGGCCGGCCGCCGCAGCCACAACCCGCCCCAGGTGTGGCCCTGGACCTCCGACCGCACCCTCACCGTCGCCCTGCCCGTGGTCCGGGACGGCGACGTGGTCGCCGTCGTCCTCACCGAATCGCCCACCGGCCCGCTGCGCGCCCGGATCCTGCACCGCTGGCTGGTGCTGGCCGGCGGCGAGGCGCTCGCCATGATGGTCGCCATCCTGCTGGCCGTCCGCCTCACCGGCTGGGTGCTGCGCCCCGTCCGCACCCTCGACCGGGCCACCCACGACATCGCCACCGGCCGGCTCGGCGCCCGGGTCGCCCCCAGCGGCGGGCCGCCCGAACTGCGCCGCCTGGCCCGCTCGTTCAACGACATGGCCGACCACGTGGTGCTCGCCATCGACCAGCAGCGGGCCTTCGTCGCCGACGCCTCCCACCAACTGCGCAACCCGCTGGCCGCGCTGCTGCTGCGGGTCGAACTGATCGGCCTGGAACTCCCCGAGGGCCGCGAGGAGGAGATCGCCGCCGTCCGCGAGGAGGGCGCCCGGCTCGCCCGCGTCCTCGACGACCTGCTCGGACTCGCCACCGCCGAAGGCTCCCGGCCCGAACCCGAACCCGTCGACCTCGCCGAACTGGTCCGCACCCGCGCCGACGCCTGGCGGCCGCTCGCCGACCGGCGACAGGTCCGACTCCAGTGGCAGGGACCGCCGATGGCGCACGCCTGGGCCGACCCGATCGGCTTCGGCAGCGCCCTCGACGCCGTCCTCGACAACGCCCTCAAGTTCTCCCCGGCCGGCAGCGACGTCCGGGTCGGCCTCACCATCACCAAGGACGAGGTCACCGCCACCGTCACCGACGCCGGACCCGGCCTCACCGAGGAGGAACTCGCCCGCGTCGGCGACCGGTTCTGGCGCTCCTCCCGGCACCAGAACGTCGACGGCTCCGGCCTCGGCCTCTCCATCGCCCGCACCCTGCTGCTGGCCGGCGGCGGCAGCCTCGGCTTCGCGCCCGCCGAACCCAACGGGCTCTGCGTGCTGCTCACCGTGCCGCGGCGTCAGTGGAGTTGACCCGTCAGGGCTTCACCGACTGGTAGTAGCGCTTCGCGCCGTCGTGCAGCGGCAGCGGATCGGTGTACACCGCGCTGCGCAGGTCCACCAGCTGCGCCGCGTGCACCTGGCCGCCGATCCGGTCGCGGCTGTCGATCACCACCCGGGTCACCGCCTCCACCAGCGCCGGGTCCACGTCCGCCCGGGTCACCAGCAGGTTCGGCACCGCCACCGTCGACACCGGCGTGCGCTGCGGCTCCACCAGCGGATAGGCGTCCGCCGGAATGGTCGCCGCCCGGTAGGCGTCCATCCCGTAGCCCTCCAACTGGTGCAGCGGGTCCGACAGTTCACCCATCGGCACGATCCGGATCGGGGTGTGCTCCGACAGGTCGGTCAGCGCCGCCGTCGGCAGACCGCCCGACCAGAAGAACGCGTCCAGGTCCTTGTCGCGCAACCGGTCCGCCGCGTCGCCCACGCCCAGCATCGACGAGCGCACGTCCTGGTCCGGGTCCAGCCCCGCCGCCTCCAGCAGCCGCCGGGCCACCAGGTTCACGCCCGACATCTGCTGGCCGACCCCGACCCGCAGCCCGCGCAGGTCCGACACCTTGTGCACCGGCGAGTCCGCCGGCACCACCAGCTGCATGTAGTCGTCGTACAGCCGGGCGATCGCCCGCAGCTGCGACTTCTGCGGATTCGTGAAACTCGCCACCGAGTCCGCCGTGGCGATCGCGAAGTCGTCCTGGCCCGACAGCACCCGCTCCAGGTTGTCCAACGAACCCTGGGAGTTGTCCAGCCGGACCTTCACCCCGGGCATCGCCGAACGCATCGACTCCTTCAGCAGCACCCCGTACCGGTCGTACACCCCGCGCTGCACACCCGTCGCGAACGCCGCCTCCCCGTGCAGCCCAGACCCGGCCCGCGCCGACGACACCCACCAGCCGCCCACACCCCCCACCACCAGCAGCAGCACGGCCGCCACCCGCACCAGCGGACTGCGCGCCGCGGAACGCAGCGCGGCACCGGCACGGGGCGGACGGGTCGAAGCAGCCATGGCAGGGATACTGCCAGCCCCGACCGCCCGGCGGGAGGCCCCGGCAGGTGCCCGTACCCTTGCTCTGTGGGTATGGAGGAGAGCTTGCGAACTTACAAAGTCGTCACGTACGGCTGCCAGATGAACGTCCACGACTCCGAGCGCCTGTCCGGGCTGCTGGAGGAGGCCGGCTACACCAAGGCCGCCGGCGACGGCGACCCCGACCTGGTGGTCTTCAACACCTGCGCGGTCCGCGAGAACGCCGACAACAAGCTGTACGGCAACCTCGGCCGGCTCGCCCCCGCCAAGCAGGCCAACAGCGGCATGCAGATCGCCGTCGGCGGGTGCCTCGCCCAGAAGGACCGCGAGACCATCGTCCGCAAGGCCCCCTGGGTCGACGTGGTCTTCGGCACCCACAACATCGGCCACCTGCCCGCCCTGCTGGAGCGCGCCGCGATCGAACGCTCCGCGCAGGTCGAGATCCTGGACTCGCTGGAGACCTTCCCCTCCACCCTGCCCACCCGGCGCGAGTCCGCGTACGCCGCCTGGGTCGCCATCTCGGTCGGCTGCAACAACACCTGCACCTTCTGCATCGTCCCCGCCCTGCGCGGCAAGGAGGAGGACCGCCGCCCCGGCGACATCCTCGCCGAGGTCGAAGCACTGGTCGCCGAGGGCGTCGTCGAGGTCACCCTGCTCGGCCAGAACGTCAACGCCTACGGCTCGGACCTCGGCGACCGGCAGGCGTTCTCCAAGCTGCTGCGTGCCTGCGGGGAGATCGAGGGGCTGGAGCGGGTCCGCTTCACCTCGCCGCACCCGAAGGACTTCACCGACGACGTGATCGCGGCGATGGCCGGGACGCCGAACGTGATGCACCAGCTGCACATGCCGCTGCAGTCCGGCTCCGACACCGTGCTGCGCGCGATGCGACGCTCCTACCGGCAGGAACGCTTCCTCGGCATCATCGAGAAGGTCCGCGCCGCGATGCCCGACGCCGCGATCTCCACCGACATCATCGTCGGCTTCCCCGGCGAGACCGACGAGGACTTCGAGCAGACCCTGCACGTCGTCCGCGAGGCCCGGTTCGCCAACGCCTTCACCTTCCAGTACTCCAAGCGGCCCGGGACGCCCGCCGCCGAGATGGAGAACCAGATCCCCAAGGCCGTGGTGCAGGAGCGCTACGACCGGCTGATCGCCCTCCAGGAGGGGATCTCCTGGGAGGAGAACAAGAAGCAGGTCGGCCGCAAGCTGGAGATCCTCGTCGCCGAGGGCGAAGGCAAGAAGGACGACCGGACGGACCGCCTCTCCGGGCGTGCGCCCGACAACCGGCTGGTCCACTTCACCCGGCCCGAGGGGGGCGTGCGGCCCGGCGACATGGTGACCGTCGAGATCACCTACGCCGCCCCGCACCACCTCCTCGCGGAGGGCCCCGTCCTCGGCGTGCGCCGCACCCGCGCGGGCGACGCGTGGGAGAAGCGACAGGCTGCGCCCGCGAAGCCGGCCGGCGTCATGCTCGGCCTCCCGTCGGTCGGCGTCCCGGCGCCCCTGCCTGCGGCGCCGGGGGGCTGCGGCTGAGAGCGCTGGCGGGCGCGAGAACAGGGGCGCGTGGGGGTACCTCCCGGCCCGCCAGGGCTGGGGGAGAACTGCGCGACAAGCGCAGGTCACGTCCGTAAGGTCGCGATCACGTGCAGGTCATTGTCCTGCGTAGCGCTCTTGCGGTGGGGTGCCTTCCGCTTCGCGCAGTTCCCCGCGCCCCCGGGTTCGCACCCTCGCAGGTCCCCGCGCCTGCACCGTAGAGTGATCGACATGCTTGTTGCCGCCGCCGTGTGCCCCTGTCCGCCGTTGCTCGTGCCCGAGGTCGCGACCGGGGCTGCGGGGGAGGCGGAGGTGTTGCGGGCGGCGTGCCTGGAGGCCGTGCGGGAGCTCGGGGGCGTGGATCTCGTCGTCGTGGTGGGGACGGGCGAGAAGGCCGGGGTGTGGACGGAGGGCGGGGCGGGGTCGTTCCGTCGGTACGGGGTGCCGAAGGCGGTGAAGCTGCCGCTGGGCGGGGTGGACGGCCCGGAGCTGTCGCCGGCGTTGACGGTGGGGGCGTGGCTGCTGGAGGAGGCGGGCGTCCAGGTGCCGACGCACGCCGTCGCGGTGCGGGCGGACACGGCCGCCGAGCGGCTGCTGGGGCTGGGTCGGGGGCTGGCCGAACTCGCCGACCGGGTGGGCCTGTTGGTGATGGGCGACGGCAGTGCCCGGCGTTCGGTGAAGGCCCCGGGGTATCTGGACGAGCGGGCCGAGGGCCACGACCGCGCGGTGGCGGCGGCGCTGGCCGCCGCGGACGCGGCGGCGTTGGCCGCGCTGGACGCGGACCTCTCGGCGGAGCTGCTCGCGGAGGGCCGGGCCCCGTGGCAGGTGCTGGCGGGTGCGGCGGAGGGCACCGCGATGCGCGGCGAGCTGCGGTACGAGGACGCCCCGTACGGCGTCGGCTACCTGGTGGCCTCCTGGCGCTGAGCGCCAGCAGGCCACCGCGGCGCTACGGGGTCAGTCGTCCTTCGGCTTCGCGGCGAAATCGTCGCGGGCGTGCTTGGCGGCCGACGTGCTCTTGTCGATCTTTTCGCTGTACTTGTGCTTGGTGGCCTTGTCGATGGTCTCGCCGGCCTTGTCCACCATGTTGTCGATCTTGTCGCCGTGCTTTCCGGCCAGCTCGCTGGCCTTGTCCTTGAGTTCCTCGGCCTTGCCCTTGAGGTTGTCCATCAGGCCCATGAAGTGCGTTCCTCGCTTTTCGCATCAGATCGGTACCAGACATAGCTGATCTTCCCCGGTCAACGAGGGTGCGACACGGGAGGTGCCCGGGTTTTGCGAGACTGGTGGGGTGAGCGGTTCCTCTTCCTCTTCTTCTGTGTCCTCCGCACGCCCGCGCCGGGTGGTGTCGGTCGTCGGTTCGACGGCGGCCGGCAAGTCGGACCTGGCGGTGGCGATAGCCCGTGAGCTCGGCGGGGAGGTGGTGAACACCGACTCGATGCAGCTGTACAAGGGCATGGACATCGGCACCGCCAAGCTGACCGAGGCCGAGCGCGGCGGCATCCCGCACCACCTGATGGACATCTGGGAGGTGACCGAGGCCGCCTCGGTCGCCGAGTACCAGCGCCTGGCCCGGGCCGAGATGGACCGGCTGCTGGCGGTGGGCAAGGTGCCGGTGCTGGTGGGCGGCTCGGGGCTGTACGTGCGGGCGGCGATCGACGAGATGGAGTTCCCCGGTACGGACCCCGAGGTGCGGGCCCGGCTGGAGGAGGAGCTGGAGCGGGTCGGGCCGGGGGTGCTGCACCGGCGGCTGGCCGAGCTGGACCGGGCGGCCGCGGCGGCGATCCTGACCAGCAACGGGCGGCGGATCGTCCGGGCGCTGGAGGTCATCGAGATCACCGGGCAGCCGTTCACCGCGAACCTGCCGACCCAGCGGGCCGTGTACGAGGCGGTGCAGATCGGCGTGCAGGTGCCGCGTCCGGAGCTGGACCGGCGGATCGAGCTGCGGGTGGACCGGATGTGGGAGGCCGGTCTGCTGGACGAGGTACGGGAGCTGGAGCGGGTCGGGCTGCGCGAGGGGCTGACCGCGAGCCGGGCGCTGGGCTACCAGCAGGTGCTGGCGTTCTTCGCCGGCGAGTGCACCGAGGACGAGGCGCGGGAGGAGACCGTGCGGGCCACCCGGCGGTTCGCCCGGCGCCAGGAGTCGTGGTTCCGGCGGGACGCGCGGATCCACTGGCTGGACCGTCCGGAGGGCGCCGATCCGGTCGAACTCCTGGGCCGCGCAATGGAACTGATCGACTGCCCGGAACGTTCCGGCGACACCGGCTGACCGGCGGATTTCGGCTCTCCGGGGGCGTGATCCGGCCAGTCGCCCGGGCAGCTGCACCGGCAGACGCAGGTGCAGAAGGCACCGGCGGTCACGACCGGATCACGTCCTGGCATCGGATCACCCGATCAACCCGGTGGACGCCCTGTCGGGGTCTTGCCACGTGCCATCATCGGTAGCACCGAGGCCCGGCACGCGGGCCGGCCTCACTGCCCGCGAGCTCCCGGAGCCCGCGTCGAGCCATCTGGGGAGGCCGCGTGTCAACGGGTACCGGCCCCGAAACCGATGAGCTGCTGGGCGACGGATCCGAGACGCTGCCCGAGCTCGCCGTCCCCACCACCTCGTACGCGGTGGCCCTGCCCGCGATCGACGACCTGGCCGCCGCGCCGGGCGTGGTGCACGTGCGGGACATCCGGCCGCGGCGTCGGCTGCGCTGGTGGCAGATCCTGCCGATCGCCGGAACGGTGATGCTCGGCTCGCTGATGTTCGCCTTCCCGCTGGCCTTCGGCAGCGAGGGCGCGACCGCGATGATCGGGATGCTCGGCCTGCTGATCACCGCCGCTTCGGTCGGCTGGGGCGCGATGGCCGCCCGCCGGGCCGGTTACAAGTGGCCGGGCGTGCCGCGCCGGGGCAGCTCCGAGCGGGCCGGCTGGAAGGCCATCGTGGTCTACACCCTGCTGGTGGCCGTGGCCCTGGCGCTGGCCGTCTGGCGGGTCGTCCACCTGCGTGGTTGACACTCCCCGGCCGTTACCATCGGCGGTGTGAGCGAGCACAGCGGTATCAGCGGAACGGCCTTCCTCAAGGGGCACGGCACCCAGAACGACTTCGTGATCGTCCCCGACCCGGACGGCGAGCTGGAGCTGTCGGCGGCCACCGTCGCCGAACTGTGCGATCGGCGGGCCGGGATCGGCGCGGACGGGGTGCTGCGGGTGGTGCGGTCGGCCGCCGAGCCGGACGCGGCGGCGATGGCCGGGCAGGCCGAGTGGTTCATGGACTACCGGAACGCGGACGGCTCGATCGCCGAGATGTGCGGCAACGGCGTGCGGGTCTTCGCCCGCTACCTGGTGCACGCCGGGCACGCGAAGCCGGGCGAACTGGCGGTCGCCACCCGCGGCGGGGTGAAGAAGGTGCGGGTCGCCGAGGACGCCGCCGACGGCACCCCCGGCGAGATCACCGTGGACATGGGCCGCGCGGTGCTGCCCGGCCCGGACGACATCACCGTCACCGTCGACGGGCGCAGCTGGCCCGCGCTGAACGTCAACATGGGCAACCCGCACGCGGTCGCGTTCGTGGCGGACCTCGCGCACGCCGGGCACCTGTACGACGCGCCCGCCACCGCGCCGGAGGGCGTGTACCCCCAGGGCGTGAACGTGGAGTTCGTGGTGGACCGCGGCGAGCGGCAGGTGGCGATGCGGGTGCACGAGCGCGGCTCCGGCGAGACCCGCTCGTGCGGGACGGGCGCCTGCGCGGTGGCGGTGGCTTCGATCCGCCGGGCCGGACTGGACCCGGCGGCGACCGGACGGGCCGTCAGCTGGACGGTCGACCTGCCCGGCGGCCGGCTGGTGATCGAGGAGTTCCCCGACGGCCGGATCGAGATGACCGGCCCCGCCGTGATCGTCGCCGAGGGCGTGCTGCTGTAACGGCAGGTCAGGCGGACGAATCGTCAGCTCCCGCTTCCCAGGCCGGTATCCGGCTAATCCCCCCGTTCGGGTGAGGCCGGTGGCGGAGTCGAAGCGGGGGCTCGCCGAACGTGCTGTGCTCGGTAGCATGGACCACCGGGTCGGCCGTCGCTCCGGTGTTGCTGCCGGAGGTGCAGATGACCATCCGCTCCGAGTTGGCGGGCTCGCCGTCCAAGCAGCAGGCGAGCCGCTTCAGCCGTGCGGCGCTCGGCCGGGCCGGCCGGGCGGCGCTGCTCGCCACCGGGCGGACGCCCGTCCCCGACGCCATCGAACCGATCGTGCAGGCGCACCGGGTGCACCACCCGCAGGCCGACCTGGCGCTGCTGGCCCGGGCCTACCGGGTCGCCGAGGCGAGCCACCGCGGGCAGACCCGCAAGAGCGGCGAGCCGTACATCACCCACCCGCTCGCGGTCACCATGATCCTCGCCCAACTCGGCGCGGACACCACCACGCTGGTCGCCTCGCTGCTGCACGACACCGTCGAGGACACCGAGGTGACGCTCGATCAGGTCGCCGAGCACTTCGGGCCGGAGGTCGCGTACCTGGTGGACGGCGTCACCAAGTTGGAGAAGGTCGACTTCGGCGCGGCGGCCGAACCCGAGACCTTCCGCAAGATGCTGGTCGCCACCGGCGACGACGTCCGGGTGATGGTGGTCAAACTCGCCGACCGGCTGCACAACATGCGCACCATCCGGCACATGAAGCCGGCAAGCCAGGTGCGGATCGCCAAGGTCACCCGGGACGTGCTGATCCCGCTCGCCGAACGGCTCGGCATCCAGGTGGTGAAGGCGGAGCTGGAGGACATCGTCTTCGCCACCCTGCACCCCGAGGAGTACGCGCGCACCGACGCGGTGGCCGGCGGCTGGACGGACGGCGTGCTCGCCCCGTTCGCCGCCGAACTCGGCCGCCAGCTCGCCGAGGCCGGGATCTCCTCCACCGTGACCGTCCGCCCCCGGCACCTGGTCTCGCTGCACCGGGTGATGATCAAGCGCGAGGCCGGCCCGGACAGCGCGGGGCTGCGGCCCGCCGACTTCGGCCGGCTGCTGGTGGTGGTCGAGGAGAACGCCGACTGCTACGCGGTGCTCGGCGAACTGCACACCTGCTGGACGCCGCTGCCCGGCGAGTTCAAGGACTTCGTGGCCGCCCCCAAGTTCAACCTGTACCAGTCGCTGCACACCGCGGTGGCGCTGCCCGGCGGCGAGGTGGTCGAGGTCCTGGTACGCACCCGGCGGATGCACGAGGTCGCCGAGACCGGCGTGGTCGCGCTCGGCGACCCGCGCACCGACCGGCAGGGCGCCGCCGACGACCCCGAGGACCGCACCGACCCGGCCCGCCCCGGCTGGCTGGCCCGCCTGCTGGAATGGCAGCAGGGCACCCCCGACCCGGACGCCTTCTGGTCCGCGCTCACCGCCGACCTGCGCGACGACCGCGAGATCACCGCCGTCACCGAGGACGGCACCACCCTGCACCTGCCCGCCGGTGCCAGCTGTCTGGACGCCGCCTACCTGATCGGCGAGGACACCGGGCACCGGTGCATCGGCGCCCGGGTCAACGGCCGGCTCACCGCGCTCTCCACCGAACTGCGCGACGGCGACGTGCTCGGCCTGCTCACCGCCCCCGTCGACGAGGACAGCGGACCGGACCCGGAGTGGCTGGAGTACGTCCGCACCCCCGCCGCCCGGCTCGCCATCGAACGCCGGCTGGCGGCCGGACCGCTGCCCGCACCCGCCGCCGAACGGCCGCCCGCGCCCGGCGCCCCGACGCCCGCCGCCCCGCCCGCGCCGGCCGCCGGAGCGCCCGCCGATGTGCCCGAACTGCCGGGCGCCGCCGTCCGGTTGGCGCGCTGCTGCACGCCGGTGCCGCCCGACGAGGTGACCGGCATCGTGCTGCGCGGCAAGGTCGTCGCGGTGCACCGGGCGCCCTGTCCGACCGGCCTCCGGATGCTGCGCGGCGGCCGCCGCCGGGTGGAGGTCCGCTGGCTGCCCGGCGGTGCCCCGCAGTGGGGCTACCGGGCGACGCTGCACGCCGAGGCGCTGAACCGGCCCCGGCTGCTGGCCGACCTGACCGCCGCGATCTCCGGCGAGGGCGTGTCGATCTTCTCCGCCGACGTCGAGCCGCCCCGCCAGCTGCGGGTCCGGCACAGCTACACCCTGGAACTGGCCGACGCCGCCGTGCTGCCCGCCGTGATGCGGGCGATGCTCCGGGTCTCCGGCGTGTACGACGTCTACCGGCCGGGCGGGCCCGAGGAGTTGCCGGCCCGGCCCGCGATGCCGGCGGCGGGGGCGGAGCCGGCCGTACCGGGGCCGGTGGCGGGGGCCGCCGCGACGGCTGGTAAAAGGGATGACTCGGGCACAGCGGGCGTGCGACCATCGTGGGGAATTCACGGCGGCTCCGCCGTGTTGTCCGAGAGCATCACCCGACCGACCCAAGGATGAAATGACCTCCACGTTCGACAGCCGCACCCGATCGAGCGAGTCGGCCAGCCGCCTCGCCGACCTCAAGGCGGAAGCCCTGATGGACGAGGACCTCGCGGCGATCGACGAGGGCCTCGGCAACACCTACGACGGAGAGCAGTACGACCGCTCCGAGCGCGCCGCGCTCCGACGCGTGGCCGGCCTCTCCACCGAACTGCAGGACGTCACCGAAGTCGAGTACCGCCAGCTCCGTCTGGAGCGCGTGGTACTCGTCGGCGTGTGGACGGACGGCACGCTGGAGGAGGCGGAGAACTCGATGGCCGAGCTCGCCGCCCTCGCCGAGACGGCCGGCTCCGAAGTCCTGGACGGCGTGATCCAGCGCCGTGACAAGCCCGACGCGGCCACCTACATCGGCTCCGGCAAGGCTCAGCAGCTGCGCGACCTGGTCGCCTCCACCGGCGCCGACACCGTGGTCTGCGACGGTGAGCTGACGCCCGGCCAGCTGATCCACCTGGAAGACGTGGTCAAGGTCAAGGTCGTCGACCGCACCGCCCTGATCCTGGACATCTTCGCCCAGCACGCCAAGTCCCGTGAGGGCAAGGCGCAGGTCTCGCTCGCGCAGATGCAGTACATGCTGCCGCGACTGCGCGGCTGGGGTGCGTCGCTGTCCCGGCAGATGGGTGGCGGTGGCTCCGGCACCTCGGGCGGCGGCATGGCCACCCGTGGTCCCGGTGAGACCAAGATCGAGACCGACCGTCGGCGGATCCGCGAGAAGATGGCGAAGCTCCGCAAGGAGATCGCCGACATGAAGAAGGGCCGCGACACCAAGCGGCAGGAGCGGCGGCGCCACCAGGTGCCCTCGGTGGCGATCGCCGGGTACACCAACGCCGGCAAGTCCTCGTTGCTCAACCGGCTCACCGGCGCCGGCGTCCTGGTGGAGAACTCGCTGTTCGCCACCCTGGACCCGACGGTCCGCCGGGCGCAGACCCCGAGCGGCCGGCTGTACACGCTGGCCGACACCGTCGGCTTCGTCCGGCACCTGCCGCACCACCTGGTCGAGGCGTTCCGCTCCACCATGGAGGAGGTCGCCGACGCCGACCTCATCCTGCACGTGGTGGACGGCTCCCACCCGGAGCCGGAGACGCAGCTCGCCGCCGTCCGCGAGGTGATCGTCTCGGTCGACGCACAGAACGTGCCCGAGATCGTGGTGATCAACAAGGCGGACGCCGCCGACCCGGCGGTGCTCCAGCGCCTGCTGCGCCGCGAGCCGCACGCCATCGTGGTGTCGGCCCGCAGCGGCCAGGGCATCGACGAGCTCCTCGCCCTGATCGACGAGGAACTGCCGCGCCCGGCGGTGGAGGTCAAGGTGCTGGTGCCGTACACCCGCGGCGACCTGGTCTCCCGGGTGCACGCGGAGGGCGAGCTGCTCTCCACCGAGCACACCGCGGAGGGCACGCTGCTGCACGCCAAGGTGGCGGCGGTGCTCGCGAGTGAGCTGGAGCGGTACGCGGTCGTCACCGCGTAGTCCGTACGCAGAACGGCCCGAGGAAGGAGTCCCTTCCTCGGGCCGTTCGCGTGTCCCGGGCTACTTGGCCTGGAGGAACGCGTCGAACATCTTCTTGGCGTCCGAACCCAGGTTGGGGCCGGCCATCCAGGTGTCGTCACCGAACGAGTTGTCGGAGAACAGCATCGTCTTGCCGTCGCGCTTGGTGAACCAGCCGCCGCCGGAGGAGCCGCCGGTCATGTCGCAGCCGATGGCGAGCATCGGCGGCCGGGAGGAGTCGAAGACGAACGGGGTCGGCTTCAGGGTGGAGTCGCAATGCTCCAACTCCTCGCCGTCGAAGGGCGGCCCGGCCGGGTAGCCCCACGACGACGCCGAGGCGATCTCGCCCGGCTGGGCGCCGAACCAGATCGGCACCGAACCGCCCACGGTCTCCTCCAGCGAACGGCTGGAGCCGTCCTCCGAGGCCACCCGGATCACCGCGAAGTCGAACTGGCTGATCGCGCTGCCGGTGTGCCCCTCCTTCTGGGTCGTCCACTGCGGCATCACGTACAGCGAGCGGGCCGCCCAGACGCCCATCGGGGCCCGCTGTTCACGGGTGGCGCTCTTGACCTTGCCGTTGCTGCTCGCGCCGGACTTGTTGTAGCCGGGGACGAAGATCAGCTTCTGGTAGTAGTCGGCGTTCTTGCCCCCGTGCACGCAGTGCGCAGCCGTCCACACCAGGTTGCTCTTGCCGGGGTGGCTCGGGTCGGACACCACGGTGCCCGAACACACCATGCCGCCCTCCGGGCTCTCGAAGTAGATCTTGCCGACCACCGCGGAGTCCGCGCTGTACGGGTGCGGCTGCGCCTTCGCCGGGATGGTCTTCGGGAAGACCACGTCCGCGATGGACGGGAACTGCTTGGTGTCCGGCTTGTCGACCTTGACGCCCTGGGCGCCGGAGAGCTTCTTCCCGTCCCAGAAGCTCTTGATCTTCTCCAGGTCCTCCGGCTTGAAGCCGTTCTTGGAGGCCCAGTCGGACCAGTCGTCGGCGGTCCAGCTGGAGACCTTGGCAAGCGTGTTCTGAATGTCCTTCACGTCCACGCCCGGCTTCGAGGCGCCGGCGGCCGGCGGGGCCGCGTTCGGCTTGCCGCTGCTCTGGCAGGCGGCGGTGGTGACGGCGAGCACCGTCACCAGGGCGGCCGCAGCGATGGTGCGGACACGGCGCGCGGCGGTTCGATGCTGGGTGGTCATGGGCAGTTCCCCCGTGGTCGTCGGTCGGTCGAAAAGTGGCGGGAGGTGACGGACGGTCACTTCCGTGAGATGTAGTCGAGGGCCTGGCGGGCCACGCCCTCCAAGTAGGGGCCGTTCAGGGCGGTGTGGGCCGAGGTGCCGATCGAGGTGTTGCTGACCAGCCGCTGACGGCCGTCCGGACCGTCCGCGAACCAGCCGCCGCCCGAGGCGCCGGCCGTCATCGTGCAGCCGATCACCAGCATCGCCGGGCGGGCCGCGTCGAAGCTGCGCGAGCCCGGGCGGCCGGAGTCGCAGCGCTCCAACTCCTGCCCGTCGAACGGCGCGACGGCCGGATAGCCCCAGGCCTGGATCGCCAACTGCTCGCGCGGCGCGTCGAACCACACCGGCACTGCGGTGCCGATGACCTCCTCCAGCGAGCGGGTCTCACCCTCCGGGCCGCGCACCTTGAGCACCGCGAAGTCGTACTGGTTGGCGGCGTCCCCGCCCCGGGTGCCCTCGGTGGTCCACAGCGGCGAGGTGATCACCTGGTCGGCCCACCACTGGCCGAGCGGGGCGACATCGGCGAGCGCCGCCCGGTGGTGGTCGCTGGCCGCGCCCGAGCTGTTGTACGCCGGGACGAAGACCAGGTTCCTGTACCAGTCACCGCCCTTGCCCTCGTGGACGCAGTGCGCCGCCGTCCACACCAGGTTGCTGTGCCCCGGGTGCGCCGGATCGGCGACCACGGTGGCCGAGCACTGGCCGGTGCCGCCGTTCGGGGCCGTCATGAAGACCTTCCCGGACGCCGGATAGCTGGTGTACGGCCGCGGCACCGGCTGCGCGGCGACCGCCGCCGTCGGTCCGCCCGTGGACGGCGAGGGCGCGGCGGGGGACGAAGCGGCGGGGGACGAAGGGGCCGGTGACTCCGGGGCGGGCGCGGGCTGTTGCGGCGGCGCCTGGTCCATCGTCTCGGCGCTCCACACGCCCGCCACCGGGGGGTTGTGGAAGCCGTGGCGCTGCGCCCAGCGGTCCCACTCGGTGAACCCCCAGTGCTTCAACTCGGCGAAGCTGCGCGGGTTCTCGCCCCCGTCCGGCCCGCCGTCCGAGCCGCAGCCCGCCACCCCGCCCAGCAGTACGGCCGCCGTCAGCGCGGCCAGCACCCCCCGTGCCCTCAACTCTCAACCCCCCTGAAACGGTCCGTTCCCCCGGGGGACAGTCTTTCATCCGGGTGCGAGCCACCGGCGGGCGGTGCGGTCCTGTTGGCGTCCGGTCATCGAACCGTGATGGTGACGGTCCGTCAGGATCCCAGCGACGCTGCCGGTACGCGGATCATCGGGCGAAACTCACCGGAACGAGTGAGCCGATCTTGTGCCGGCCCCGTCGGGATAGGTAACCCTTACCCGAAGGCAATCGCGCGGCTCAAGGAGCGGATTTGGCCACCATCCTCACCGACGTTCTCCCGGTCGCCCGGCCGTCGGCCGGAGACCCCAGCTCGGACCTGCTGCTCCACCCCGACCCGGCCGTCGCCGCCGAACACGCCGCCACCGAGAGCCTGTTGCGGTGCTGGGCCCGGGAGACCGCCGCCGAACGCCCCGACGGCGACCTGCTGCGCATCCCCGTCCTCGGCGGCGCCGCCCAGCTCTCCGCGCCCGTCCGGCACTGGTCGGCCTGCGGCTGGCACCGCTTCGGCCCCGCCACCGTCTCCACCGGCGCCGCCGAACACCCGGTGGACGCCGTCACCGTCGCCGCCCTGGTGGCCGGTGCCACCGGCCGCCCCGAACCCGGCCAACTCGCCGACCTCACCTCCCGGGTGGCCGACTCGGTCGGCCGCACCGCCGAGATCCTCGCCCACCGCCGGACCGGCCCCGCCGGCCCGACCGACCCGTTCCTGCGCGCGGAGCAGTCGCTGCTGCTCGGCCACCCCCTGCACCCCACCCCGAAGAGCCGCGACGGCCTCGGCCCCGCCCAGTCCGCCGCCTACTCGCCGGAGCTGCACGGCTCGTTCCGGCTGCACTGGTGGGCCGTCGACCGCGGCCTGCTCGCCGCCGACTCCGCCACCGGCATCCCCGCCGAGCGGATCACCGCCGAGCTGTACGGCCGGCCGCTGCCCGACGGCACCGCGGCGCTGCCCCTGCACCCCTGGCAGGCGCGCGAGCTGACGCTCCGGCCGGCCGTCGCCGAGCTGCTCGAACAGGGCCTGCTCACCGACCTCGGCCAGCACGGCGAGCCCTGGCACCCCACCAGCTCGGTGCGCACCGTCTGCCGACCCGGCACCCCGTGGATGCTCAAGCTCTCGCTGGGCCTGCGGATCACCAACTCCCGCCGGGAGAACCTGCGCAAGGAACTCCACCGCGGCGCGGAGGTGCACCGGCTGCTGGAAGCCGGCCTGGCCCGGCAGTGGCAGGCCGCCCACCCCGGCTTCGACATCGTCCGCGACCCGGCCTGGATCGGCGTCGACCACCCCGCGCTCGGCGACCCGAACGGCCTGGACACCGTGCTCCGGCAGCTGCCGTTCGGCCCCGGCGACCGGGCCCTGTGCGTGGCCGGACTGATCGCCGAACAGCCCGCCGACCCGGCCGGCTCGCAACTCGCCCAGGTGCTCGGCGAACTCGCCGCCCGCACCGGCCGACCCGTGCACACCGTCGCCACCGAGTGGTTCCTGCGCTACCTGGACGCCGTGGTGCTGCCGATCCTCTGGCTGGACGGACAGGCCGGCATCGCGCTGGAGGCCCACCAGCAGAACAGCCTGGTCCTGCTCGACCCGCAGGGCTGGCCCACCGGCGGCCGCTACCGCGACAACCAGGGCTACTACTTCCGCACCTCGCACACCGACCGGCTGCACCGGCTGCTGCCCGACCTCGGCGCACACAGCGACACCTTCGTCCCCGACGCCGTCGCCGACGAACGCTTCGCCTACTACCTCGGCATCAACCACGTCCTCGGCCTGATCGGCGCCTTCGGCTCCCAGCAACTCGCCGACGAGCACCTGCTGCTGGCCGCGCTGCGCCGCTTCCTGGCCGGCCCCGCCGCCACCGCCACCCGCTCCGCGCTGCCCGCCCACCTGCTGGACGCCCCCACCCTGCGCTGCAAGGCCAACCTGCTGACCAGGCTGCACGGCCTCGACGAACTGGTCGGCCCGGTGGAGACCCAGTCGGTGTACGTGGAGATCGCCAACCCGGTGGCCCGGGCGTGACGGCGAACCTCCGCATCCCCACGTCCGCCGGTGAACTCGTCCTGCGCGCCGTGCAGTTGGCCGACGACCTCGGCCTGCTCACGGACTGGATGAACGACCCGGAGACCCACCGCTGGTGGGCGCTGGCCGGGCCGCCCGAGACCACCGCCGCCCACCTCGCCGGGCAACTCGACGGGGACGGCCGCAGCCGGCCCGTCCTCGCCCTGCTCGACGGCGAACCCACCGGCTACTTCGAGCTGTACCGCGCCGACCTCGACCCGCTGGCCGCGCACTACCCCGCCCGTCCGCACGACCTCGGCGTGCACCTGCTGCTCGCCCCCGCCGCCCGCGGCCGGGGCCTCGGCGCCCTGCTGCTCGACGCGATCGCCGCCCGGCTGCTGCGGGACGACCCCCGCTGCACCCGGGTGCTCGCCGAGCCCGACGTCCGCAACACGCCCTCCGTCCGGGCGTTCACCGCCGCCGGATTCACCCGCGCCGGCGACCTCGACCTCCCCGACAAGCGCGCCGCCCTGATGATCCGACCGCGGCCCGAGAGCTAGGACGCCATGATCACCCAGCAGCCCCAGCCGTACGACCTGATCGGCGTCGGCATCGGCCCGTTCAACCTCTCGCTGGCCGCGCTCGCCGACCGGGCCGACACCGTCGGCGCGCTGTTCCTCGACGCCCGGCCCGAGTTCCGCTGGCACCCCGGCATGCTCGTGGACGGCGCCCGGATGCAGGTCCCGTTCCTCGCCGACCTGGTCTCGCTGGTCGACCCCACCAACCCGTGGTCGTTCCTCAACTACCTGCGCGAACAGCAGCGGCTGTTCCCGTTCTACTTCAGCGAACGCTTCCAGCTGGCGCGCCGCGAGTACGAGCACTACTGCCGGTGGGCCGCCGACCGGCTCCCCAACTGCCGCTTCGACAGCCCCGTCGACGCCGTCCACTGGGACGCCGAGGAGCGGCACTACCGGGTGCAGGCGGTCGGCCGGGAGTACCGCGCCCGGAACCTGGTGCTCGGCGTCGGCACCGAACCCGCCCGGCCCGAGGCGTTCGCGGCGCTGCGCCACCACCCCGCCGTGCTGCACTCGGCCGACTATCTGACGAACCGGCAGGATCTCGACCCCGCGCGGGACGTCACCGTGGTCGGCTCCGGCCAGTCCGGCGCCGAGGTGTTCCTCGACCTGCTGCGCCGGCACGCCGGCGACGGCACCCGGGTGCGCTGGCTCACCCGGACCAGGGCGCTCGCGCCGATGGAGTACTCCAAGCTCGGTCTGGAGCAGTTCACCCCCGACTACACCCGCTACTTCCACGGACTGTCCGAGCCCGTCCGGGACTCCCTGGTGCCCGCCCAGTGGCAGCTGCACAAGGCGGCCAGCGCGGAGACCCTCGCCGAGATCCACGATCACCTGTACGAGCGAACCGTGGGCCGCCCGATCGACGCGGAACCGGTCGAGATCCTCCCCGGCACCGCCGTCACCGAGGCCCGGCCCGGACCCTGCGGCCGGCTCGAACTGCACTGCCGGCACACCGACTCCGGCCGCCGCCACCTGGTCCGCACCGACGCCGTGGTGCTCGCCACCGGCTACCGGGCCCGCCGGCCCGCGCTGCTCGACCCGATCGCCGGGCTGATCGACTGGGACGCACAGGGCCGCTACCGGGTCGACCTCGACCACCGGGTCGCCACCCGGCCGGAACTCACCGGGGGTCTGTACGTCCAGAACGCCGAGTTGCACACTCACGGAGTCGGCACCCCGGACCTCGGGCTCGGCGCGCACCGTGCCGCCGTGATCCTGAACGCCGTCGCGGGCAAGACCCTGCACCCGCTGCCCCACCGCACCGCCTGGACCACCTTCGCACCCGAGCCCGCCACGGCCCCGGTGCTCCCGCGACCCCAGGAAGGGAACGAGCGTGCCGCAGCCGGCCGTTGACCCCGCACTCCACCTGCCGCCCCAGCTCACCACCGGGCACTGGCAGGCCGCCGCGCGCGCCATGCTGGCCAAGCTGCTCGGCGAGTTCGCCTACGAGGAGCTGCTGCACCCCCGTTCCGAGGGCGACCATTACCTGCTCGAACTCCCCGACGCCGCCTACCGGTTCACCGCCCGCCGGGGCGCCTACGGCAGCTGGCAGGTCGACCCGGCCTCGATAGTCGGTGGGGACGATCCGCTGCGCTTCCTCCAACAGGCCCGGCACACCCTGAAGTTGACCGGCGACACCACCGGCCACCTGGTCCGCGAACTCACCGCCACGCTGATCGCCGACGCCCACCTGCGGGCCACCGCGCTGACCGCAGCCGAACTCGCCGACCTCGACCACGTCGCCCTGGAGGGCCGACAGGCCGGGCACCCGTGGATCGTCGCCAACAAGGGCCGGATCGGCTTCTCCGCCACCGACGCGGCCGGCTGGGCCCCCGAGGCCCGGCTGCCGCGCACCCTGCCCTGGCTCGCGGTGCACAAGAACCTGGCCGCCTTCCGCGGCGACGAGACCATCTACGACACCGAACTCGACCCCGCGTTCCGCGCCCAACTCGGCGACCGCGCCGACGAGTTCTGGCTGCTGCCGGTGCACCCCTGGCAGTGGGACGAGACCGTGGTCGGCCTGTTCGCGCCGTGGATCGCCAGCGGCGAGATCGTCCCGCTGCCCAGCGACGGCGACCTGCGGCTGCCCCAGCAGTCCATCCGTTCGTTCTTCAACCTCAGCCGCCCCGACCGGTGCACCGTCAAACTGCCGCTCGCCATCCTCAACACCCTGGTCTGGCGCGGCCTGCCCACCGAACGCGCCCTCGCCGCGCCCGCCGTCACCGCCTGGATCCGGCGGCTGCGCGACCAGGACCCGTACCTGCGCGACGAATGCCGGGTGGTCCTGCTCGGCGAGATCGCCTCCGTCACCGTCGAGCACCCGCTGTACCGGGACCTGCCCGACGCGCCCTACCAGTACAAGGAACTGCTGGGCGCGATCTGGCGCGAACCCCTCGGCCGCCACCTCGACGAGGGCGAACGCGGCCGCACCCTGGCCGCGCTGCTGCAGACCGGCTCCGACGGGCGCGCGCTGACCGCCGAACTCGTCGCCCGCTCCGGCCTGGACGTCCGCGACTGGGTCGACCGGCTGTTCGCCGCGATGCTGCCGCCGCTGCTGCACTTCCTGTACCGGTACGGCCTGGTGTTCTCCCCGCACGGCGAGAACGCGATCATCGTCTTCGACGGGCAGGACGTGCCCGTCCGGCTCGCCGTCAAGGACTTCGTCGACGACGTCAACATCAGCGACCAGCCGCTGCCGGAACTCGCCGACCTGCCCGACGGCATCGGCGACGTCCTGCTGCGGGAGAACCCCGACTACCTGTGCCAGTTCCTGCACTCCGGGCTGTTCATCGGCGTCTACCGCTACCTCGCGCCGCTGCTGGAGGAGCACCTCGGCCTCCCCGAAGCCGAATTCTGGGAGCTGCTGCGCGAACGGGTGCTCGACTGCCAGCGCCGCTTCCCGGAACTCGTCGACCGGCACCGGCTGTTCGACCTGTTCGCGCCGCGGATCGACCGGCTCTGCCTGAACCGCAACCGGCTGCTGCTCGACGGCTACCGCGACCGGCCCGACCGGCCGCACGCCGCCGTGCACGGCCAGGTCGACAACCCGCTGCACAGCACCGCGCACCTCCCGGCCCAGGGGCACCGGATTGTCACCCCGGCCCCGTAGGCTGGGAAGGTCATGACGAACGACACCGCACCCCTGCCCGGCGGCCCGGACGCATCGGCGCCTCCCGCCCCCGCCTCCCCCGTCCCCGAGCTGCTGCACGCCGCCGTCACCGCCGTCGGCGGCGTGGAGCGGCCCGGGCAGGTCCGGATGGCCGAGGCGGTCGCCGCCGCCGTCGACGAGGGCGAACACCTCCTCGTCCAGGCCGGCACCGGCACCGGAAAGTCCCTCGCGTACCTGGTGCCCGCCCTCGCCCACGGCGACAACGTGGTGATCGCCACCGCGACGCTCGCCCTCCAGCGCCAGCTCGTCGAACGCGACCTGCCACGCACCGTCGACGCCCTGCACCCGACGCTGCGCCGCCGCCCGCTGTACGCGATGCTCAAGGGCCGCTCCAACTACCTGTGCCTGCATCGCGCCAACGAGGGCACCCCGAGCGACGAGGGCGAGGGCCTGTTCGACCCGGTCGACGCGCTCGGCGGGCCCGCCGGCAAGCTCGGCCAGGACGTGCTGCGGCTGCGCGACTGGGCCGGCGAGAGCGAGACCGGCGACCGCGACGACCTCACCCCGGGCGTCTCCGACAAGGCCTGGGCCCAGCTGTCCGTCACCTCCAAGGAGTGCCTGGGCGCCTCCCGGTGCGCCTACGGCCAGGAGTGCTTCGCCGAACAGGCCCGCGAACGCGCCAAGTTGGCGGACGTGGTGGTCACCAACCACGCGATGCTGGCGATCGACGCGATCGAGGGCGCGCCCGTCCTCCCCGAACACGGCCTGCTGATCATCGACGAGGCGCACGAGCTGGTGAACCGGGTCACCGGCGCCGCCACCGCCGAACTCACCGTCGGCGCGGTCAACCGGGCCGTCAAGCGCGCGGCCAAACTCGCCAACGAGAAGGCGGTGGACGCGCTGCAGGCCGCCGCCGAGAACTTCCACGGCCTGATGGAGACCGCGCAGCCCGGCCAGATCGAGGAACTCCCCGAGTACCTCGGCTACGCCGTCGCCGGCATCCGGGACGCCTGCCGCCAGGTGATCACCTCGCTCGGCGAGACCCGCGACAAGGGCCTCAGCGACGAGGACGCCGTCCGCAAGCAGGCGATGGCCTCCGCGGAGACCCTGCACGAGACGGCGGACCGGCTGCTCACCGGCTCCGAGTACGACGTCATCTGGATCGAACGCAGCGACCGCTTCGGCCTCGGCACCGCCTCGCTGCGGGTCGCGCCGCTGTCCGTCTCCGGGCTGCTGCGGGAGAACCTGTACAAGGACCGCTCGGTCGTCCTCACCTCCGCCACGCTCAAGCTCGGCGGTGACTTTCTCGGCGTCGCCGCGTCCCTCGGCCTGCCCGGCGAGACCAGGCTGCCCGACCACCGCACGCCCGACGGGCCGACCGCCGAGACCGGCGAGGACGCGCCGCCGTACTGGCGCGGGCTGGACGTCGGCTCCCCGTTCACCTACCCCAAGCAGGGCATCCTCTACGTCGCCAAGCACCTGCCGCCGCCCGGCCGGGAACCCGACCGGCCCGAGATGCTCGACGAACTCACCGAGCTGATCGGCGCCTCGGGCGGCCGCACCCTCGGCCTGTTCTCCTCGATGCGGGCCGCGCAGGCCGCGGCGGAGGCGCTGCGCGAGCGGCTGGACGTGCCGATCCTGCTCCAGGGCGAGGACACCCTCGGCGAACTCATCCGCGCCTTCGCCTCCGACGCGAAGACCTGCCTGTTCGGCACCCTCTCGCTCTGGCAGGGCGTCGACGTCCCCGGCTCGGCCTGCCAGCTCGTCGTCATGGACCGGATCCCCTTCCCACGCCCCGACGACCCGCTGATGAGCGCCCGCCAGAAGGACGTCGAGTCCCGCGGCGGCAACGGGTTCATGGCGGTCGCCGCGACCCACGCCGCGCTGCTGATGGCCCAGGGCGCCGGCCGCCTCGTCCGCGCGGCGGACGACCGCGGCGTCGTCGCCGTCCTCGACCCCCGCCTGGCGACGGCGCGGTACGGGAGCTTCTTCCGCTCCTCCATGCCGGACTTCTGGTACACCACCGACCGCAACCAGGTCCGCAGGTCGCTCTCCGCGATCGACGCCTCGGCTCCGCCGGTCAGGGCGCGCTGAGCAGGAGGCGCTGAGCAGGAGGCGCACAACCGGGGACGCGGGAGACTGCGCGGGCAACCACCCCCGAACGCAGAGATCGGCCCGAGGAGAGAACCTCTCTCCTCGGGCCGATCCGCAGAAGGTCAAAGCCGGCGGAGGACCGCCACGACCTTGCCGAGGATGGTCGCGTTGTCGCCGGGAATCGGCTCGTACGCCATGTTGTGCGGCATCAGCCAGATCTTCCCGTCCTCGCGCTTCAGGCGCTTCACCGTCGCCTCGCCGTCGATCATCGCCGCGACGATGTCCCCGTTCTCGGCGACCGGCTGGCGGCGGACGGTGACCCAGTCGCCGTCGCAGATCGCGGCGTCGATCATCGAGTCGCCCTTGACCGTGAGCGCGAACAGCTCGCCCTCGCCGACCAGTTGACGGGGCAGCGGGAAGACGTCCTCGACGGTCTGTTCGGCCAGGATGGGCCCGCCGGCGGCGATCCGGCCGACCAGCGGGACGTAGGAGGTGGAGGGCCGGCCGGAGGTCTCGGCCGCGGCGGGGCGGGCGACCTCGACGCCGCGGACCTCGTAGGCGCGCGGGCGGTGCGGGTCGCGGCGCAGGAAGCCCTTGCGTTCGAGGGCCATCAGCTGGTGGGCGACCGAGGAGGTGGAGGAGAGGCCGACGGCCTGGCCGATCTCGCGCATGGACGGCGGGTAGCCGCGACGCTGGACGGAATCCCGGATGACCTCGATGACGCGGCGCTGGCGATCCGTCAGGCCCGCTTCGTCGGTGCGGATGCCGGGGGGTCGGCCGGGGAGGGCGCGGACGACGGGGGTGGGCACACCGAGCGGGGACTCCTCGATCGGCTGACTACGGCTCATGGTCTGATCCATGCTCTCCTGGTCAGTGGTGCGCGCGGAACGCTCCTGCACCGGGATGGCGGTCTTGGCTTCGACGGTGTGCATGACGCTGGCGGCGCTGGGGGTGGACATCGCGGGCGACCCTCTCGACTGGTGCTCCAACTGCCCAGCTCAACTGGCACCCCTATCGAAAGGTTGCGCCAAACACACGTTCGAGTGAATTTATTCGAGGTTGCCTGACGTGATCAAGCCTCCGGGTGTAAGTCGATTGCATGTTCGACTCGAACAGTCTATGGGGTCCCGGTGCGCGGTGTCCTCGGCTCTCACCCGTTCGCCCGGCGTGGCGCAGCGTCCGCCACTAGATCTAGTGGCTAGTGTCCTCGATCGGGCACAGGTCTTGTGTTTCGCTTCGGGTAGAGTGGTGCGAGTCGTACGCCGTCGGGTCGCAGGGAGGGAGTTCCAGGTGCACTGCCCCTTCTGCCGGCATCCGGACAGCCGAGTCGTGGACAGCCGAGCCAGCGACGACGGCTGCTCGATCCGCCGCCGTCGGCAGTGCCCGGACTGCAGCCGCCGGTTCACCACCGTCGAGACCGCCACTTTGATGGTGATCAAGCGCAGTGGTGTCACCGAGCCCTTCTCCCGCGAGAAGGTGATCTCGGGTGTGCGCAAGGCCTGCCAGGGCCGCCCGGTCACCGAGGACGCGCTCGCCCAGCTCGGGCAGCGGGTCGAGGAGTGCGTGCGGGCCAGCGGCAGCGCCGAGCTCTCCACGCACGACGTGGGCCTGGCGATACTCGGCCCGCTCAAGGAGCTCGATGTGGTGGCGTACCTGCGGTTCGCCTCCGTCTACCGGGCGTTCGACAACCTCGAGGACTTCGAGGCCGCGATCGCGGAGCTGCGCTCCGAGCGGCCCGCGGCCCCCGTTCCGGTGCCCGTGCCGTAAGGCCGGGTTCCTTTCACGTTTCTTCATTCACATCACCGCAGTACCCGTGTGCCGTGGTCGGGCTTCCGCCTGCCCGCGCACCAGGAGAACGAACCAGTCGTGCCCGGACTTTTCAGGGCACTTCGGGCGTTTGCCCAGGAGGAGGAGAGCAAGGCATGACAGACACCACGAGTGGTTCCGCACGCGGGTCGAAGTCGGAGAAGGCCGCGAAGGGCGCCAAGGCGGCGAAGGGCGGCCTGCGGCTGGAGCGGATCTACACCACCCCTGGCGTTCACCCGTACGACGCGGTCACCTGGGAGCGCCGCGACGTCGTGATGACCAACTGGCGCGACGGGTCGATCAACTTCGAGCAGCGCGGCGTCGAGTTCCCCGACTTCTGGTCGGTGAACGCCGTGAACATCGTCACCAGCAAGTACTTCCGCGGCGCGGTCGGCACCCCGCAGCGCGAGTGGAGCCTGAAGCAGATCATCGACCGGGTGGTGCTGACCTACCGCGCCGCCGGTGAGAAGCACGGCTACTTCGCCTCCCCGGACGACGCCGAGATCTTCGAGCACGAGCTGACGCACGCCCTCCTCCACCAGGTGTTCAGCTTCAACTCGCCGGTCTGGTTCAACGTCGGCACCCAGCAGCCGCAGCAGGTCTCCGCCTGCTTCATCCTGTCCGTCGACGACTCCATGGAGTCGATCCTCGACTGGTACAAGGAAGAGGGCATGATCTTCAAGGGCGGCTCGGGCGCCGGCCTGAACCTCTCCCGGATCCGCTCCTCCAAGGAACTGCTCTCCTCCGGCGGCAACGCCTCCGGCCCGGTCTCCTTCATGCGCGGCGCCGACGCCTCGGCCGGCACCATCAAGTCCGGCGGCGCGACCCGCCGGGCCGCGAAGATGGTCGTCCTGGACGTCGACCACCCGGACGTCGAGGCCTTCATCGAGACCAAGGTGAAGGAGGAGGAGAAGATCCGCGCGCTGCGCGACGCGGGGTTCGACATGGACCTCGGCGGCGACGACATCGCCTCCGTCCAGTACCAGAACGCCAACAACTCGGTGCGCGTGAACGACGAGTTCATGACCGCGGTCGAGAACGGCACCGGCTTCGGCCTGCGCGGCCGGATGACCGGCGAGGTCATCGAGACCGTCGACGCCAAGGGCCTGTTCCGCAAGATGGCCGAGGCCGCGTGGGCCTGCGCCGACCCGGGCATCCAGTACGACTCGGTGATCAACCACTGGCACACCTGCCCCGAGTCGGGCCGGATCAACGCCTCCAACCCGTGCTCCGAGTACATGCACCTGGACAACTCCAGCTGCAACCTGGCCTCGCTGAACCTGATGAAGTTCCTCCGCGACGACGACACCTTTGACGCGGGGGCTTTCGCCAAGGTCGTCGAGCTGGTCATCACCGCGATGGACATCTCCATCTGCTTCGCCGACTTCCCGACCGAGAAGATCGGCGAGACCACCCGCGCCTACCGCCAGCTCGGCATCGGCTACGCCAACCTCGGCGCGCTGCTGATGGCGACCGGCCACGCCTACGACTCCGAGGGCGGCCGCGCCCTGGCCGGCGCGATCACCTCCCTGATGACCGGCACCGCCTACCGCCGCTCCGCCGAACTCGCCGGCGTGGTCGGCCCGTACGACGGCTACGCCCGCAACGCCGCCCCGCACCAGCGGGTGATGAAGCAGCACGCGGACGCCTCCGCCGCGGTCGCCCCGCTGGACGACCTGGACTCGCCGGTGTGGGCCGTCGCCAACGACGCCTGGTCGGACGTGGTCCGGCTCGGCGCGCAGCACGGCTTCCGCAACGCGCAGGCCTCGGTGCTCGCCCCGACCGGCACCATCGGCCTGATGATGGACTGCGACACCACCGGCGTCGAACCCGACCTCGCCCTGGTCAAGTTCAAGAAGCTGGTCGGCGGCGGCTCGATGCAGATCGTCAACGGCACCGTCCCGCGTGCCCTGAAGCGTCTCGGCTACCAGGACGAGCAGATCGAGGCGATCGTCGCGCACATCGCCGAGCACGGGAACGTCATCGACGCGCCCGGCCTGAAGGCCGCCCACTACGAGGTGTTCGACTGCGCGATGGGCGAGCGGTCGATCTCCCCGATGGGCCACGTGCGGATGATGGCCGCGATCCAGCCCTGGATCTCCGGCGCGATCTCCAAGACCGTCAACATGCCGGAGAACGCCACCGTCGAGGAGGTCGAGGAGATCTACTTCCAGGCCTGGAAGCTCGGCGTCAAGGCGCTGGCGATCTACCGCGACAACTGCAAGGTCGGTCAGCCGCTCTCGGCCAAGACCAAGGCCAAGACGCCCGTCGCGAAGCCGGTCGCCGCGCCCGCTCCCGCGGTGGAGAAGGTCGTCGAGTACCGCCCGACCCGCAAGCGCCTGCCCAAGGGCCGGCCCGGCATCACCACCTCCTTCACGGTCGGCGGCGCCGAGGGCTACATGACCGCCAACTCCTACCCGGACGACGGTCTCGGCGAGGTCTTCCTGAAGATGTCCAAGCAGGGTTCGACCCTCGCGGGCATGATGGACGCCTTCTCCATCGCCGTCTCGGTCGGCCTGCAGTACGGCGTCCCGCTGGAGACGTACGTCGCCAAGTTCACCAACATGCGCTTCGAGCCGGCCGGCCTGACCGACGACCCGGACGTGCGGATGGCGCAGTCCATCGTGGACTACATCTTCCGCCGCCTGGCCCTCGACTTCCTGCCGTTCGAGACCCGTTCCGCGCTCGGCATCCACTCCGTCGAGGAGCGCACCCGGCACCTGGAGACCGGCTCCTACGAGCCGATCGAGGAGGAGCTCGACGTCGAGTCCCTCGCCCAGTCCGCGCCGCTCGCCGCCGAGAAGCCGCACGTCGCCCTCCCGGTCGTCGAGCAGCCCAAGCCCGCGGCCGCCGCGCACAACTCCACGGAGCTCGCCGAGATCCGCCTCGGCCTGAACGCCGACGCGCCGCTCTGCTTCTCCTGCGGCACCAAGATGCGCCGCGCCGGCAGCTGCTACCTCTGCGAGGGCTGCGGCTCCACCAGCGGCTGCAGCTGACGCACTGTCACCGTGCAGTAGCGAGCAGGGCGTCGACCGTCAATTCGGTCGGCGCCCTGCGTCGTGTGCGGACACAATGCCGGGATGGACGACGCATCGAACAGCCGGCTGGAACTCCGCATCGAGGACGCCTCGGAGGGCCGGCGCCAGCTCCGGCTGCTGGTCGACGGGCGCGACCTGCTGGACGCCGGGTTCGCCCTCCCGATCGGCCCGGACCCGCGCTCGCTGCTCGGGCCGTACAGCCCGCTGCTGCCCGGCCCCGAGCCCGGAGAGGTGCGGCTCCATGTGGCGGCGTGTACTGAATACTGCTGCGGCGCCCTGTATATGACGGTGCGTCAGGAGAGTGGCGCCGTGGTCTGGGACGGCTGGCGCAACCCCGACCTCAAGGACCTCGACCTCCCGGCGTACCGGTTCGACGCCGCGCAGTACCTGGCGGAGCTCGACCGCGCCGGCACCGGGGTCGAGGACTGGCCCGCACGCGGCGTCGGACGCCTGGTGCAGGCCCAACTCGTCCGCCGGCCGGAGCTGTTGGCCGCCTGGGAGTGCGAGTTCGATGCCGTGTGGACCTGGCCCTCGGGCCCTGACCGGATCGACCTGACCTTCTTCTGGCGCCCGGCTGTGCCGGACCGCCTCGACGATTCGCCCTACCTGCAGTTCCAGGTCGAACTGACAGTCCCCGCCGGTGACCCGGTCGAACTGGCCGCCGACCTCGTCGACCGTCTCACCTCGGCGGACCCGTGCGCCCAGGGCCGGGTCTGCGGCGGCAGCCCCGCCTACGCGGAACAGCTCGGCCACCCCTGGCCGGAGGACATGTGACCGCAGAGTGACCGCGTTCCCCCGGGTGCGTGGGCCGGGCTGCCGGGGACGGGCGGCGCGGGCAGGCTGGGGGTGGAGATGGGGTGAGCGCGATGCGGCAGCTGGTGGTGACGGGCGGGACGGGGACGCTGGGGCGGGCCGTGGTGCGCCGGCTGCTGGCGCGGGGGTGCCCGGTGCGGGTGGTGAGCCGGCAGGCGCACACCCCGGGGGAGCACGGCTGGGCGGTCGCGGACCTGGTGACCGGGCGCGGGGTGGAGGCGGCGCTGGCGGGGGCCGGGACGGTGGTGCACTGCGCGACCACCAACGGCAAGCGGGACGTGGACGCCACCCGGCGGCTGGTCGCGGCGGCCCGGGAGGCCGGCGTCCCGCACCTGCTGTACGTGTCGATCGTCGGCGTGGACGCGGTGCCGCTCGGCTACTACCGGGCGAAGGCCGAGTGCGAGCGGCTGGTCGCCGACTCCGGTCTCGGCTGGACGGTGCTGCGGGCCACCCAGTTCCACGACCTGCTGGTGCGCATGCTGGACGGGCTGTCGAAGGCGCCGGTGCTGCTGCTGCCGCGCGGCGTGGCGTTCCAGCCGGTGGACGTGCGGGACGTCGCCGAGCGGCTGGCGGACCTCGCGGAGGCCGGGCCGGTCGGCCGGGCGGCGGACTTCGGCGGCCCGCAGGTGCGTCCGGTGGAGGCGCTGGCGCAGGAGTTCCTGCAGGCCAGGGGCCGCCGTCGGCCGGTCCTGCGGGTGCCGACGCCGGGCGGGGCGGTGAAGGCGCTGCGGGCGGGCGGGAACCTGGTGCCGGAGCACGCGGACGGGCGGATCACCTTCGCGGAGTACCTGGCGGAACGGTACTGATTTCTGTCAACCGGGGTTGACGGCCCCGATCGTGTCAACCTATGTTGACATCATGAGCGAGACGAGACAGCTCGCGGCCGACGCGAGCAGCGGCGACCCGGCCATCGGCCTGCGCGCCGTCCGGGCCCTGCGCGATCTGGCCGACCGGCTGGAGGAACTCCAGGTCGGCAACGCCCGCGGCAAGGGCTGGTCGTGGCACGACATCGCGGTCTGCCTGGGCGTCACCAGGCAGGCGGTGCACAAGAAGCACGCGCGGCGGACGACCGCCCGGGGAGGGGACTGAAATGTTCGAACGATTCGCGACGGAGGCCCGTCGCACGGTGACGCTGGCCGGCGACGAGGCGCAGCGGCTGGGCCACCGCCACCTGGGCACCGAGCACCTGCTGCTCGGCCTGCTGGCCCAGCCGCAGGATCCGGCCGCCCGGCTGCTCGGCCGCTTCGGCCTGGACCTGGAGGCCGGCCGGCTCGCGGTGGCCCGCGCGCTGGGCGGCCCGGACCCCGAGCATGACGGCGCCGCGCTGGCGGCGATCGGCATCGACCTGGCGGCGGTGCGCGAGGCCGTCGAGTCGACGTTCGGCCCGGGCGCGCTGGACGCCCCGCCGGCCGGCGGGCGCTCGCGGTGGAGCGGGCCGCGGTTCACCGACCGGGCCAAACGGGTGATGGCGCTGTCGCTGCGCGCCGCGGCCGACGGGCGGGTGCGGCGGATCGAGACCGGCCATCTGCTGCTCGGCCTGATCCGCGAGGGCGGCGGCACGGCGGTGCGACTGCTGCGCGAGCGGGGCGTCGACCTGGCGGCCCTGGAGCGGGACGCCGAGGCGCTGCCGACCGACGGCCGGGCGGCGGCCTCGTAGCACGGCGCGGTCACAACTGGGGTGCTGGTGGATGAAGGTCGAACGCGCTCCTTGGCGTGGGTCGGTCACTGGGTTAACGTCTTTGAGCCAGCGATCGGCTGGGTACACCCTTCATCTCCGGTACAGCGCAGTGTTGTTCGTCTTACGGCTGGCATGTCCATGCCCTTGCAAGGAGGACCGCATTGACCACCCCCGTGACCACTGGACGCCGGAGGCTGCTGGCCGTACCGGCAGTTCTGGCACTGGCACTGACAGCCGCCTGCTCCAACAGCTCCTCGTCCGGCGGCGGGGGCGGCTCGTCCGCCGCCGCGCTCACCGGTGACTGCGCCAAGTACCAGCCCTACGCGGGCCATTCGGGTACCAAGGTGTCGATGTACGCGTCGATCCTGGCGCCCGAGTCGGACTCGCTGGAGAAGTCCTGGGCCGACTTCAGCTCCTGCACCGGCATCAAGATCGTCTACGAGGGCTCCAACGACTTCGAGTCGCAGCTGCCGGTCCGGGTGGCCGGCGGCAACGCCCCCGACCTGGCGATCATCCCGCAGCCCGGCCTGCTCGCCCAGATGGTGAAGACCGGCAAGGTGGTCAAGCCCGCCCAGCAGACCGTCGACAACGAGAACAAGTGGTCGCCGATCTGGAAGACCTACGGGTCGGTCAACGGCACCTTCTACGCCGCGCCGATGAGCGCCAACATGAAGTCCCTGGTCTGGTACTCGCCGAAGGCCTTCAAGGCCGCCGGGTACGAAGTCCCCAAGACCTGGGCCGACCTGATGGCGCTCAGCGACAAGATCGCCAAGGCCGGGACGACGAAGCCCTGGTGCGGTGGCATCGGCTCCGGCACCGCCACCGGCTGGCCGGCCACCGACTGGCTGGAGGAGGTCGTCCTCGGCTCCTACGGCGGCGACGTCTACGACCAGTGGGTCAGCCACAAGGTGAAGTTCTCCGACGAGAAGATCACCACCGCGATGAAGACCGTCGCCGACTGGATGCAGAACCCGGCCTGGGTCAACGGCGGCTTCGGCGACGTCAAGTCGATCGCCACCACCACCTTCCAGGACGCCGGCACGCCGATCCTCAGCAACAAGTGCGCGATGCTCCAGCAGGCGTCCTTCTACCGGGCGCAGTGGCCCAAGGGCACCGCCATCGGCCCCGACGGCGACGTCTTCGCCTTCCACCTGCCCGCGGTGAACCCGCAGGTCACCAGCCCGGTCGAGGGCGGCGGCGAGTTCGCCGCCGCGTTCTCCGACCGGCCCGAGGTGCAGGCCGTGCAGAACTACCTGTCCAGCTCCGACTGGGCGAGCAGCCGGGTCAAGGTCTCGCCCGGCTGGGTGTCCGCCAACCAGGGCGTCGACAAGAGCCTCTACACCGACCCGATCGACAAGCTGTCGGCCGAGTCGCTGACCGACCCGACGGCCACCTTCCGCTTCGACGGGTCCGACCTGATGCCCGCCGCGGTCGGCGCCGGCGCCGAATGGAAGGCGCTCACCGCCTGGTTCGCCGAGGGCCAGTCGATCCAGAAGACCGCCGCCGACATCGACGCCGCCTGGCCGCAGTAGGCCGAGGCCCCCGGGCAGCGCGGGCGGGCGGTCCTGCCCGCGCTGCCCTCCCCATGCCCCGAGCCACAACGTCCTGAGATCCCACAGGTCTTGAGGAAGGACCCCTGCGCATGCCCACCGACACCCGGCTCGCCGGGCCGGCGCTCCAGCTCGCGGACTCGCTCTGGCAGGACGCGGCAGTCAAGTTCGGCAACACCGGTGCCGCCGTGCTGGGCTTCGTCGGCGTCCTGCTGGCCGTGTTCTACGCGGCCGGCCGCGCCACCGGACGCCTCTCCCGGCCGCTGGCGATCGTGCTGATGCTCGGCCCGGCGATCGTGCTGCTGCTCACCGGCCTGGTGGTGCCGCTGCTGCGCACCGTCGTGCTGAGCTTCCTGGACGCCGACGGCGCGAAGTTCGTCGGCGGGAAGAACTACGGTTGGGCGCTGACCAGTTCACCCATCCACGGGGTGCTGCTGAACACCCTGCTGTGGCTGGTCGTCGCCCCCCTCACGGCCACCGGACTCGGCCTCGCGCTGGCCCTGATGGTGGACCGGATGCGCGGGCAGGCGGTCTGGAAGTCGCTGATCTTCATGCCGATGGCGGTCTCCCTGGTGGCCGCCTCGATCGTCTTCAAGCTGGTGTACGAGTCGCGCGGCAGCGGGCAGAGCCAGGTCGGCCTGCTCAGCCAACTCGCCGTCGCGGTCGGCTGGGACGACCCGCCGAACTGGATCCTGTCCCAGCCGCTGAACAGCTTCCTGCTGATGGCCGTCCTGGTCTGGGTGCAGACCGGCTTCGCCATGGTGGTGCTGTCCGCCGCCATCAAGGCCATCCCGGACGAGATCACCGAGGCCGCCCGGCTCGACGGGGCCACCGGCCTGCGGCTGTTCCGGCACGTCACCGTGCCGATGATCCGCACCACGCTGGTGGTGGTGCTCACCACAATCATGATCATCACACTGAAGGCCTTCGACATCGTCCGCACCATGACCGGCGGCAACTTCGGCACCCAGGTGCTCGCCAACGAGATGTACTCGCAGAGCTTCGAGCAGTACAACTACGGCCGAGGCAGCGCCCTCGCGGTGATCCTGTTCCTCGCGGTGGCCCCGCTGGTGGTCTACAACATCGCCCTGCTGCGCAAGGAGCGTGCGACCCGATGAGCGCCCAGCCCACCCTCGCCCCCACCACGGCCGCGAAGCCCGAACTGCCGCCCGCGAAGGCCGTCCGACGGTCCTTCAGCAGCCCGCTGGCGAGCATCCTGGTGGTCGCCGTCACCGCGCTGTGGACGCTTCCGACCGTCGGCCTGCTGGTCACCTCGCTGCGACCCAAGGGCGACGTCGCCTCCACCGGCTGGTGGGAGGCGTTCGTCCACCCCGACCTCGGGCTGGAGAACTACCGGTCGGTGCTGTTCGACAACTCCTTCGGCACCTCCGGCGGCCTGATGCCGTACCTGGTCAACTCGGTGGCGATCAGCATCCCCGCCACCGTGTTCCCGCTGGTGCTGGCCGCGATGGCGGCGTACGCGCTGGCCTGGGTGCGGTTCAAGGGAAGCGACACGCTGTTCTTCGTGATCTTCGCGCTGCAGATCGTGCCGCTGCAGATGGCGCTGATCCCGCTGCTGCGGCTGTTCTCCGGCGGTGCGCACCTCGGCTCGGTGACGGTGATCCCGGCGCTCAACCTGAAGGACACCTACCTGCCGGTGTGGCTGACCCACACGATGTTCGCGCTGCCGCTGGCGATCTTCCTGCTGCACAACTTCATCGCCCAGCTGCCCCGCGACCTGATGGAGGCCGCCGTGGTGGACGGCGCCTCGCACTTCAAGATCTTCCGCTCGATCGTGCTGCCGCTGAGCGCCCCCGCGCTGGCCTCGTTCGCCATCTTCCAGTTCCTGTGGGTGTGGAACGACCTGCTGGTTGCGCTCACCTTCGCCGGCGGCAACCCGACGGTCGCGCCGATGACCTCCCGACTCGCCCAGCTGTCCGGCTCCAACGGCAGCCGCTGGGAACTGCTGTCCGCGGGCGCCTTCCTGTCGATCATCGTGCCGCTGGCGGTGTTCTTCGCGCTCCAGCGCTACTTCGTCCGCGGGCTGCTCGCCGGATCGGTGAAGGGCTGAGCGGTCGGTGAAGGGCTGTTCGGCAGGGTTGGGCGGTCGGTCGGAGGGCTGTCGGACAGGGCTGGGCGGTCGTTCAACTGTTGAACACGACGGAGTGTGTTGAAGGTGTGCAGACAAACCGGTCGGATGCGGAGCATTCGCGTTCGAGTTGGCCGGAAGTCGTGGCTGTGATGTGAGGGTTCTGCGGACGCGCCGGGGTCGGAGCCGATAGGACGGAGGGCGGCACTTCTGCCGTTCATCCGGTCATCCGACCTTGGGGGGTTGGCGTTGAGGTTCAGAAAACGACTCGCCGGGCTGCTCGTTGCCCTGCTCGCATCCACCGGACTGATGGCGGCGCCCGCGGCACACGCGGCGACCGCCGTACTCGGCAACAACACGACCGGCACCGCCACCGACTCCGGTGACTCCAACTACATCAACACCTCGCGCTTCGTGACCGGCTCCAGCGGCGGAGCCGTCAACAGCGTCAGCGTGTACGTGGGCGCCGTCGGCGCCACGCCCAACGACCAGTACCAGGTCGCGGTGTACGGCGACGTCGCCGGCAAGCCCGGCCCGCTGCTCGGCTCCTCCGCATCGGGCACGCTCACCGCGCACTCCTGGAACACCCTGCCGGTCACCGCGACCCTTGCGCCCAACACGCCCTACTGGCTGGCGTACAACTCCAACGGCGTCTCCGCGGCGGTCAACAACCTCAACTACGCCAGCGGCGGCCAGAGCGGCTACTCCACCGGCGGCCAGGCCTTCGGCACCTGGCCCAGCAGCTTCGGCGCCGTCTCCACCGGCAGCCTCAACTACTCCATCTACGCCACCTACACCCCGTCCGGCGGCGGCAGCACCACGCCCGGCAGCGGCCCCGGCAACGAAGGCCCGATCCTGCTGGTCACCGACCCGGCCAACCCGTACACCTCGTACTACGGCGAGATCCTCAAGGCCGAGGGCCTGAACTACTACAAGACCGCCGACCTGAGCACCGTCACCTCCACCACGCTCGCCTCGTACGACGTGGTGCTGCTCGCGGAGAACCAGCTGACGGCCGCCCAGACCACCATGTTCACCACCTGGGTCAACGGCGGCGGACGGCTCGTCGCGATGCGGCCCGACAAGCAGCTCGCCGGGCTGCTCGGCCTCACCGCCACCACCGACACGCTGGCCGACTCCTACCTGAAGATCGATACCACGGCCGCGCCCGGCACCGGACTGACCTCCGACACCATGGGCTACCACGGCACCGCGGACAAGTACACGCTGAACGGCGCCACCGCCGTTGCCACCCTGTACAGCGACACCGCCGTCGCCACCACCAACCCGGCCGTCACGCTGCGCACCGTCGGCACCGGCCAGGCCGCCGCGTTCACCTTCGACCTCGCCAGGTCCGTCGTGCAGACCCGCCAGGGCAACATCGCCTGGGGCGGCCAGCAGCGCGACAACGTGGACGGCATCGAGGCCAGCGAGATGTTCTTCGGCACCGGCGGACAGCTCAACTGGAACAACCTCGACAAGGCGCAGATCCCGATCGCCGACGAGCAGCAGCGCCTGCTCGGCAACCTGGTCACCACCATGGACGCCGCCAAGAAGCCGCTGCCGAAGTTCTGGTACTTCCCCCGCGACGTCAAGGCCGTCGTCGTGATGACCGGTGACGACCACGGCATCGGCGGCACCACCGGGCGCTTCGACGGCTACATCGCGCAGAGCCCGACCGGCTGCAACGTCGCCAACTGGGAGTGCGTGCGCGCCTCGTCCAACGTCTACGCCAGCGGGCCGATGACCGACGCCCAGGCCAAGGCCTACTCCGACCAGGGCTTCGAGATCAGCACCCACATCACCACCAACTGCACGCCGTGGGGCGCCCCCACCGACCTGGCGAACGTCTACACCACCCAGCTCGCCGCCTGGAAGGCCAAGTACCCCTCGCTGCCCAACCCGGACAGCACCCGCACCCACTGCGTCGAGTGGGACGACTGGGCCACCCAGGCCAAGACCAAGCTCGCCAACGGCATCCGGCTGGACACCGATTACTACTACTACCCGGGCAGCTTCGTGCAGGACCGGCCCGGCTACTTCAACGGCACCGGCCTGCCGATGAAGTACGCGGACACCAACGGCGCGACCATCAACGAGTACCAGGCCACCACCCAACTCACCGACGAGTCCGGGCAGTCCATGCCCAGCACCGTCAACACGCTGCTGGACAACGCGTACAACGCCAAGGGCTACTACACCGTCCTGACCGCCAACATCCACACCGACTACGCGGCGTCCACCGCGTCCGACCAGGTCGTCGCCTCGGCCAAGGCGCACGGCACGCCCGTGGTCTCCGGCCGCCAGCTGCTGAACTGGCTGGACTTCCGCAACGGTTCGGCGTTCTCCGGGATGGCGTGGAGCGCGAACACGCTGAGCTTCAGCATCACCGGCGGCGCCAACGGCCTGCGGGCCATGGTCCCGGTCAACTCGGCGGGCGGCACCCTCACCGGCATCAAGCAGGGCGCCACCACCGTCAACTACCGGATCGAGACCATCCACGGCATCACCTACGCGTTCTTCGACGGCAACGTCGGCTCCTACACGGCCACGTACGGCACCGACACCGTCGCGCCGACCGTCACCGGCTCCGTGCCGGCCAACGGTGCCACCGGCGTCGCCGCCACCGCTCCGGTGAAGGCCTCCTTCAGCGAGCCGGTCCAGGCGGCAACCGTCACCGCCGCCAACGTCACCCTGAAGACCACCACCGGTGGCACCGCGGTGGCCGGCACCGTCGCGCTGGACTCCGCGACCAACACCGTCACCTTCACCCCGAACGCCGCGCTCTCGCTCAACACCGGCTACACGCTGAGCGTCGCCAACGTGAAGGACCTGGCGGGCAACACCCAGACGGCGGCCTACACCGCGGCCTTCACCACCGCCGGCGCGCCGCCGCAGACCATCGGCAACAACGCCGTCGGCACCCTGCTCGACGACACCAACTCCAACCACCTCAACGGCTCGAAGATCACCACTGGGGCCGCGCCGATCGCGCTCACCTCGCTGAACGTGCACATCGGCCAGACCAGCGCCTCGCCCAACAATCAGTTCCAGATCGCCGTCTACAGCGACAACGGCGGCTCGCCGGACGCCCTGCTGGCCACCAGCTCGGTCGGCTCGCTGAGCGCCAACGCCTGGAACACCGCCTCCATCAGCTACACCCTGGCCGCCAACACCACGTACTGGCTGGTCTACAACTCCAACGGCACCAGCTCCACCGTCAACAACATGCACTACAGCTCCGGACCCGCCGGGTCCGGCGTCTACAGCAGCGCGAGCGTGCCGTTCGGCACCTTCCCCGCGAGCTTCGGAACCGCTGTGAAGGACAACCTCGTGTACTCGCTGTACGGGGCCTACTGATCGGCCTGGTCGGCCTGGTCGGCCTGATCGGTTCTGCCCGGTCGGGCTCTGCTTGATCGGGCTCTGCTCCACCCCTGCCGGGGCGGTCTGTGTCACAACTCTGTGACCAAGCCGCCCCGGCGGCTTTTTGAACCTGTTCAGAAATGGGTCTACGGTTCTAGAGTCACCGGCACGACCAGGCATGCGACTGGCCGAAAACCTTCGCATGCCCGCATTCTGAGGGGGTTTCATGTCGCAGTCGTCCGACTCCAGCGGCACCAGCGACACCAGCGGCGCCGCCGGATCCGGCGGACAGCCGCCGGCCGGGGCGGGTGCGCACGGGGCGCCCCCGGCGGGGCAGGGTGCGAGCGGGGCGTCGGCGCCGGCCGACCCGTTCAGGGTCCCTCCGGGAGCGGCAGGAGCGGCAGGAACGGCGTGGGTGACGGGGACGGCTGCGCGGCCGGGGGCGTTCGGGAAGGGGACGCCGGTGGGGGGCGCTGCGTCGGGACCGGCGGGACCGGCGGGCCCGGCCGGCCCGGCGGGCCCGGTGGGTGCCAACCCGTACCAGTACCGGCCGCAGCAGCCGCTGCCCGAACCGGAGTGGCTGCGGCCCAGCAAGGCCCGGGCCGCCGCGCCCGCCAGGCTGCGGGTGCTGGCGGCGGCGGGTGTGTCCGGGCTGGTCAGCGCGGCCGTGCTCGGTGACGGGATCGGCGTCAACCTGCTGCTCTGCGCCCTCGCGGCCGCCGTCGGTGCGGCGATGACCGCGCTGGGCACCGGGCGGCGGATCAAGCCCTGGCACCTGACCTTCGCCGTGGCCGCGCTGCTGCTCTGCCTGGTGCCGGCCGTCAGCGGCTCGGGCGGGGCGGCGACGCTCGCCGTGATCGCCGCGATCTGCGTCGGCTCGCTCACCCTGCACGGCGGCACCCGCTGGGTCGGCGTCGCGATGGGATCGATAGGACTCTGGGCGCACTTCTTGCCCGGACTCGCCTGGGGTTTCCGGGCGCTGAAGGACCGCCGCTTTCCGGCCAAGGCACGCCTCGGACAGGTGGTGAAGGCCGCCGGGGTCTCGCTGCTGCTGCTGGTGGTCTTCGGCGCGCTGTTCGCCGGCGCCGACTCCACCGTCGCCGACCTGCTGGGCCACCTCGTCCCCTCGGTGGAGCCGGGGGAGACCCCGCTGCGCTTCGTGTTCTTCGTCGGCGGAGCGGTACTGGCGCTGGGCGCCGCGCACACCGCCGCCGCCCCGCGCCGCTGGGACCGCACCAGGACGTCCGCCGGCAAGGAACGCGGACGCCTGGAGTGGGCGATGCCGCTGGCGGTGATGAACCTGCTGTTCGGCACCTTCGTGGTGGTACAGCTGGTGGTGCTGATCGGCGGCCACGGCTCGATCATGCGCCGCACCGGGATGACCCCCGCCGCGTACGCCCGCCAAGGCTTCTGGCAACTGCTCTGGATCGCCGTGCTCACCCTCCTGGTCGTCGCGCTCGCCAAGTACTGGGCGCCGCGCAGCACTCCGGGGGACCGGCGGCTGGTCAAGGTGATGCTCGGCATGCTCTGCACCCTCACCCTCGTCGTGGTCGGCACCGCCTTGGTCCGCATGAGCCTGTACATGGATGCCTTCGGACTCACCCGCCTGAGGGTCAACGTCGCCGCCGTGGAGATCTGGCTCGGGCTGGTCTTCCTGATGGTGCTGTTCGGTTCGGTGCTCTCCACCCGACGCTGGCTGCCCCGTGCGGTGGTGCTCAGCGCCGCCCTCGCCGTGGCACTGTTCGGCCTGCTGCGGACCGACGGGCTGATCGCCGAGCAGAACGTCGACCGCTACCGCACCTCTGCGGCCCACCTCGACATCAACTACCTGCGCGGCCTCTCCGTCGACGCCGTGCCCGCCCTCGACCGGCTGCCCGACGACCTGCGCACCTGTGCCCTCCAGCCCATCGCCGCCGAGCTGGCGAACGAGCCCGCGCCCTCCTGGTACGCCATCAGCCGGGCCGAGGCCCGCGCCCGGGAGATCCTCGCGGCGCACCCGGTGACCTGGGACGGCGGCCAGGCCTGCCGGCGGGCCGGACTGCTCGACGGGCGGAGCGAGTACCGCTGACCGTTGGCTCCGGCGGCGGCCGGCCGTTGGCGGTCGGCTGCTGCTGGTTGCTGGTTGCTGGTTGCTGGCGGAGGGTGGGGGAGGGTGGGGTCCCGCCTCCACCCTCCGGGTGTGTCAGCCCGCTCGGCGGGGCGTCATATCGCCATTCCGGCAGGGGCCTCGGCGGGCAGGTCCGAGGCCTTCGCCTTGACCACGAACAGCGCGGACAGCAGCGCGGCCACCGAGAACGCCACGCCCACCACGAAGGCGTGCGAGACGGCGTACGCCAGCACCTCGTCGGCCCACGTGCTGCCGGGCGGGAAGGCCTGATGCTGCTGGGCGTACTGCAGCTCGGCCGGGCCTGCGTGGGCGAGGAAGTCCGGCTGTCGGCGGTTGCCCTCGGAGGTGGCGGCCTTGGCGAAGACCGTGGTGAGTATCGACAGGCCGACCGAACCGCCGATCTGCTGCACCGAGTTGAGCAGGCCCGAGGCGGCGCCCGTCTCGTGTGCCGCGACCCCGGAGACCGCCATCAGCATCACCGGGACGAATATCAGGCCCATGCCGAAGCCGAAGGTGACCGTCGGGCCGAGCACGCCCAGCGGGTAGCTGCTGTGCACGTCCGTCCGGGTCAGCCAGCTCAGCCCGACCGTCACCAGGACGCTGCCGGTGGCGAGGAACGGCTTGGGCCCGAACCTGGTCTGGAGGGCTGAGGCGAGCTGCGCGGCGACGATGATCGCGGCGCTGATCGGCAGGAAGGCCACACCCGCCTTGAGCGCGCTGTAGCCGAGCACGCGCTGAACGAAGAGCGTGACGTAGAAGAAGATGCCGAACATGGCCGCCGTCAGGCAGAGCATCATGATCAGGCCGCCGGCGCGGTTGCGGCTCCGCAGCAGCCGCAGCGGGGTGATCGGTTGCGCGGTGCGCTGCTCGATGACCGTGAACGCGACCAGCAGGGCCGCGCCGACGGCGAACGAGGCGATCGTCACGCCGTTGCCCCAGCCGGCCTTCGGATCCGCGGCGTGGATGAACCCGAACACCAGGCTGAGCAGGCCGACGGTGGAGGTGAGGGCACCGGGCAGGTCGAAAGCGCCCGGGCGCCGTTCGGACTCGCTGATCCAGCGCGGCGCGGCGACGGCGATCAGCACGGCGATCGGCACGTTCACGAAGAACACCCAGCGCCAGTTCAGGTACTCCGTGAGCACACCGCCGGCCAGCAGGCCTATCGCCGCGCCCGACCCGGCCACCGCCGAGAAGACGCCGAAGGCCCGGTTCCGCTCCGGCCCCTCCCGGAAGTTGGTGGCGATCAGCGCGAACGCCGTCGGCGAACAGATCGCGCCGCCGATGCCCTGCAGCGCACGGGCGGCGAGCAGCATGCCGCCGTTCTGCGCGAAACCGCCGAGCAACGAGGCCAGGCCGAACAGCAGCACGCCCACGACGAACACCCGGCGGCGGCCGAGGATGTCGCCGGCCCGGCCGCCCAGCAGCAGCAGGCCGCCGAACGTCAGGGTGTAGGCGTTGATCACCCAGGACAGGTTGGTGGTGGAGAATTTCAACGCGTCCTGGATGTGCGGAAGCGCGATGTTCACGATGGTCGCGTCGAGGACGACCATGAGCTGTGTGGCCGCGATGACCGTGAGCGTGATGCCCTTGCGCTGGTCGCGACCGGCCCCCGCCGGAGCCGACTTGCTGAGCATGTCGGAGATAGCCACTGTTGTGCCCCCTGCCGGCTACTGCTATCGGTTGCTGGCTCGGTAAAGTGCTCGATGGTGCGAATAGTGAACGGTGCCGTTCACTGTGGGGGACATTAGGCGGCGCCGATAGTGAACGCAACCGTTTTTTAGGGTGGATGACGATGGATCAGCCGGACCTGCGACGATCGGCCGACGGCCCCGCGGAGGGAGCCCCGCTGCGCAGGCGTGGCAAGGCGCTGGAGACCGCGATCCTCGAGGCCGCGCTCGACCAGCTCACGTCCGGCGGGTTCGCCCGGATGACGATGGAGGGCGTGGCCGGCGCTGCGCAGACCGGCAAGGCCGCGCTCTACCGGCGCTGGGCCTCCAAGGCCGACCTGGTGATGGACGCCCTGGTCGCCGCCATGCCGCCGCCCGCCGACATCCCCGACCTCGGCTCCGCGGAGGCCGAACTGCGGCACGTCGTCCAGGGCTACATCGTGGTGCTGAACTCCCGGATCGGTGCCGCCGTCCGGAGCCTGATGGGCGAACTCGACCACGAGCGCGCCGAGTTCTTCAAGGGCTTCCTGCACGAGCGGGTGGTCGAGCCGACCACCGGCGGCATCCTCGGCATCCTCCGGCGCGGCGAGGCCCGGGGAGACGTCCGCCGCGGCGCCGCGGTGGCGACGGTCGCCGATGTGATGCCGGCGATGCTGCTGTACCGGGCCAAGTTCTGCGCGGGGGCGTTCGACGAGGAGTTCGGCGAGGACCTGCTCGAACAGGTGCTGCTGCCGATGATCCGGCCGTAGCGCTGCGCGGGGCGAGCCCCGGTGCGGGTCGGCCTCCGGCGCGGCGGGGTGCTCGGGCAGGCTGGGTAGGTCGAGCGGGCGGGTCGAGCGGGCGGGTCGAGCGGGCGGGCCGGGAGGGCTGTCCGGGCAGGCTGGGCGGGTTGGACTGTCCGGGTGGCGGCGTACGCTGAAAGGAGCCGGGAGCGCCCTCGGGCGCGGGCTCGGTCGAAGCCCTGTCCAGCGAAGGAACCCCGATGCCGTACGACCCCCCGACCCACTCGGTCGAGCGCTCCCTGCGCCGGGCCGGAGCCCGCCTGGTGGTCGGGCTGGACGAGGTGGGCCGCGGGGCCTGGGCCGGACCGGTCATGGTCGGCGCCGCCGTCACCGGGCTGCGCCGCCCCCCGGAGGGCCTCACCGACTCAAAGCTGCTCACCGAGCGGCGCCGGGAGGCGCTCGTCCCGATCCTGGAGGACTGGGTGACCGCCTACGCGATCGGCGCCGCCTCGCCCCGGGAGTGCGACGACCTCGGCATGACCGCCGCGCTGCGGCTGGCCGCCGTCCGCGCCCTGGAGGCGCTGCCGGTGCAGCCCGACGCGGTGATCCTGGACGGCAAGCACGACTACCTGGGCGGCCCGTGGCGGGTCCGCACGGTGATCAAGGGCGACCAGTCGTGCGTCTGCGTCTCCGCCGCCTCCGTGCTGGCCAAGGTCCGACGGGATACGCTGATGGCCGAACTCGGCGTGGACCACCCGGCGTTCGCGTTCGAGGAGAACGCCGGATACCCCTCGCCGACCCACCGCGCGGCGCTGGAGGAGCTCGGCCCGACCGAGCACCACCGCCTGTCCTGGGCGTACATGGACGCCCTGCCGCGCTGGAGCCACCTCAAGCGGCAGCGCACTTCGGCCGACACCGGCGAACAGCTCTCGCTCGGATTCTGAGCGCCCCTCGGCGCCGCGCGACGCGCCCTCGGGGCGGAAACGCGCCCTCACGCAGTCGAACAATCCGATGGTTCGCCATGACTTTCGAGCGACCCCTGGGAGTCCTGGGGGCTGCCAAATCCGCTGTTTCTGACGGTTCGTCATCATTCATCCACCCGTCGCTCGGGCGCTGTTGCATGCCCGTGCACGAACGGCCGGACTTTCAAGTGGTGGGGTGCCCGTGCGCATCCGACCGGCATTTGATAGGAATCCGGGTATGCCTGTCTTCCCCGAGGAGCCGGAGATTCACGAGACGATCCCGGGCCCCGGCGTTCCCCTTCCTCACAAGTCGGACGCACCCGCCCCCCGTATGCCTTCCTCCACCGCCGTTGCCGCTCAGGTCCCGGGCCCTCGCCCCGGCCCGCCGCGCCCCGTTCCGCCCCGCGCGGACCGCCCGATTCCCGGTCAGCGGCCCGCACCCCGGCCCAAGCCCGGCCCCGCGCCGCGCCCCGGCCGGCCGACCGTCCAACTCCTGCCTGTCGCCGCGACCGAGGCCCTCGACCGGGCCGAGGAAGCAGTCGACGCGCTGCTGGAGTCCGGCCGTCGCCCCGGCGACGTGCTGGTCCTGACGGTCGGTGCCGCGCACCCCTGGCAGGACCACGAGCGCAGCTTCGGCGAGGAGCACTACTGGGCTCAACTCGCCGACAGCAGCGACGTGTTCTACGCCGACGCCGCCACGAACCGGACGCTGCGCCGTGACGTGGTGGTGCTGGTGGTCAACGAGAACCATGCGGAGCGGGCGGCCGCTGCGGCGCGCAAGGCGCTGGAGCGGGCCGCGAAGCTGCTGGTGGTCTGCGGCGAGACGGACATCGTCGCCCCGCTGTTCGCCTGACCGCCGGTTCGTCGCACCGGTCCGGCTCCGCCCACGGGCGGAGCCGGGGCCTTGCCGTGCGCCGATACTGTTCCGGTGCAACGGGGTTGGGGCTGCGAGGTGCCGGGTCGGTCAGTCGGCCGACCGGTCGATCTGTCGCTTCGGTGTGCGGGTTGTCGTGGGTGGACGACCGTTCAGCGGGCGGCAGTTCGGCGGATCGTCCGGCTGTCACGGCCGCTCTCCAGGGCGCGGACCGTGTCCAGCGAGGTGACCGGGGCGACCGGTGGCTCCGTCGGTGCAGCTCGTTCGGGCCCGGTGCCCGGCGGAGTGCGCGGCGGCAGTTCGGTGACGGTGTGGATCGGGCCGAGGGCCCACGATCCGGAGTGCGGGTTGCGCCCGTGCCGGCCGTCGCCGAGCGACAGCCAACCGGCCGGGGTGAGCGTCAGGTACGAGCCGCAGCGCAGTCCGTGCAGTTCGGCGGCGGCGCGCAGTGCCCACATCCAGGCCCCGTCCTGCTCGTTCCAGTCCGGCCTGCCGTCGCGGCAGCGCAACAGGACGGCGGTGCGGCTCGGGGATATCCGCTTCAGGTCGTGCGGGGTGACTCGGCGGAGGTGGCCGAGCAGCGCGTTGCGGTGGTCCCAGCCGTCGCTGAACTGCGGGCGCACGCCGAAGGACGCCGAAGCCACGACCCGGTGCCCGGGGTCGAGCACCGCCACCACTGTGGTGCCGGGCTGCGGGAGGTGCCGCTGGTGAAGCTCGGTGACGAACTCCCGGGGTGCGTGAAGGAGGGGCACATCGAGGCGCTCCCACTCCTGCAGGGTGATGGTCCGGCGGCCGTCGTATTGGGAAGGACCTTGGTCGATGCCATTGATCACGATCCTCCTTCCCGTGCCCGCGCTCCCGAGGGTGCGCGGGCGTACGCCGAAGGCCGGGTCCGACGGACCGGGCGTTGGATACCTTCCAATTCTCGGGCGCGAGCAACCGAGCGGCAATGATGAAATGACAAAGCCCGCCCGGAACCGGCCTAATTGCCCGACATGTCCCCGGCCCGTCGCAGGGCCATTCGGCTGACCCTCCGGTGAGCGAGGCGCGTACGGGCGGAAGCCGTCCGGTGAACGGGGCCCGGCATCCGGGGACGCCCGCAGGCCCGGACGGCCGGTGAGTCGGATCGCATCGCCCTCACCCCCGGACGGCCAGGACGAGGGGGAGCACCGCCGTGGCGCCGGCCTGGCGGAGCAGGCGGGCCGCGACCGTCAGCGTCCAACCCGAATCGACCAGGTCGTCGACCAGCAGGACCGGGCCGGGAGTCGCGGCCAGGGTGTCGGCCAGACCCGGGGAGAGCGCGAGTGTTCCGGCGACCGAGCGCAGCCGCTGGGCGCTGTTGCTGCGCGGCCCGTGCGGGGGTTCCCCAGTGGCGTATCCGACTCGGCCGAGCAGCGGCATCCGGCCGATCGAGGCGATGCCACCGGCGAGGTCCGACACCAGCTGTGGTCGAGTCGCGGAGTCCAGGGCGACCACGCCGATCGGGCGCTCCAGTCGGGTGCCGTCCGGACCGGCCGGGCCCGCCCAGCCGCCCGGGCCGCGTGCCCAGTCCGCCACCACGCCGACCACGGCGTCCAGCACCTCGCGCGGCAGCGGGCCGTCCGGGGCGCGCTCGTCGAGCAGCGCGCGCAGCCGAGTGCCCCAGCCGATGTCGGAGAGCCTGCCGAGGGCGCGCCCCGGCTCGGCCTGCTGGGTGGCCGGGATGCGCCCCCGCAGCGGGATGCCGAGGGACTCCATGCCGGTCGGCCACATCCGCCTGGTCTCGAAGGAGACGCCGGGGCGGCCGAGGGCGGCGCGGGCCGCACCGGTGGCCTCGGCGGACACCTCGGTGGAGTGCTGGGCCCGGGCGCACCGGTCGCAGCGCCCGCAGGGCGCCGCCTCCGGGTCGTCGAGCTGGCGTCGGAGGAACTCCATCCGGCAGCCCTCGGTCGCGATGTAGTCCCGCATCGCCTGCTGCTCGGCCGCGCGGGCCTTGGAGACCTTTGCGTACCGCTCGGCGTCGTACTGCCACGGCCGACCGGTGGACTCCCAGCCGCCCCGCACCCGGCGGACCGCGCCGTCCACGTCGAGCACCTTGAGCATGGTCTCCAACCGGCTGCGGCGGAGGTCGACGGAGGTCTCCAGGGCCGCCGTGGAGAGCGGTCGGCCGGCTTCGGCCAGCGCGGCCAGCGTCCGGCGGACCTGCTCCTCGGCGGGGAAGCCGATCGAGGCGAAGTACCGCCAGATCGCCTCGTCCTCCCGACCGGGGAGCAGCAGCACCTCGGCGCGGTCGACGCCACGGCCGGCTCGGCCGACCTGCTGGTAGTAGGCGATCGGGGAGCTCGGCGAGCCGAGGTGGACCACGAAGCCGAGATCCGGTTTGTCGAAGCCCATGCCGAGTGCGGAGGTGGCGACCAGGGCCTTGACCCGGTTGGCCAGCAGGGCCGCCTCGGCCTCGCGGCGTTCGGCGTCCTCCGTCCGGCCGGAGTAGGAGGCGACCGGATAGCCGCGCTCGCGCAGGAACTCGGTGACCTCCTCGGCGGCGGCGACCGTCAGGGTGTAGATGATGCCGGAGCCGGGGAGGTCGGCCAGGTGGTCGGCGAGCCACGCCAGCCGGTGCGCCGGGTCGGGCAGCGACAGCACCGAGAGGCTGAGACTCTCCCGGTCCAGCGGGCCGCGCAGCACCAGGGCCTGCGCGTCACCGACGCCGGTGCCGAGCTGCTCCGCGACATCCGCGGTGACGCGGGCGTTGGCCGTCGCGGTGGTCGCCAGCACCGGGACGCCGGGGGAGAGCTCGGCGAGCATGGTGCGCAGCCGCCGGTAGTCGGGCCGGAAGTCGTGGCCCCAGTCGGAGATGCAGTGCGCCTCGTCCACCACCAGCAGGCCGGTGGAGGCGGCGAGCTTGGGCAGCACGTGGTCGCGGAAGTCGGGGTTGTTGAGCCGCTCCGGGCTGACCAGCAGGACATCGACCCGGCCGTCGGCGACCTCCTGCTGGATCTCCTCCCACTCCTCCGGGTTGGCCGAGTTGATCGTCCGGGCGTGGATGCCCGCCCGGGCGGCCGATTCGACCTGATTGCGCATCAGCGCCAGCAGCGGGGAGACGATCACCGTCGGGCCGGCGCCGCGCTGCCGGAGCAGCGCCGTGGCGATGAAGTAGACAGCGGACTTGCCCCAACCGGTGCGCTGCACCACCAGGGCGCGGCGACTGTCCACCACCAGGGCCTCGATGGCCTTCCACTGGTCCTCGCGCAGCGTCGCGGCGGGTCCGGCGAGGCTGTGCAGCACGGCTTCCGCGGCAGCCCGGACGGCTTCGCGGTCGGCTGGAGTGGTCGGGTGGAGTTCGCGCGTCTGCATGAGGTCATGGATACCGTGCTTCACGGACGGACCGCGAATGGCAGGCTGTGGATAACCCGGATCTTGTCGGTTGATATGCCGCCAAATGGGGCCGTTCGGGCCGGAATTGTCCGCCATTAGGGGTAGCTGATGCTGAACCCCCCGGTTTATCCACAGGGTGAGCGAAATATCCGCGGTGGTGGCGGAATCGGGTCCAGTCTTTCCGCCATGACCGCAGACGACCGCACCACCAAGCCCTCCCCGCGCCCCGGCCACCTCCCGGTCCGGCTGCGCGGCCCCGCCGACATGGCGGAGATGCTCCCCTACCTGCTGGGTTTCTTCCCCGACGACAGCATCGTCGCGGTGGGCCTGCAGGGCCCCGCGCTCGACCAGGGCGGGGTGATCCGGATCGACATCCCGGCGGATCCGGAGTCCTGGGAGCGGACCGCCGAAGAATCCGCCCGGCTGCTGATCGAGCTGTCCGAACAGCGCGACCGCCGCCCCGCCCAAGTGCTGCTGTACCTGTGCCGGGATCCCGACGAGGGCACGCCCGGGCCGGAGGGAGGACAGGCCGTGCTGGCGGAGCTCCGCCCGCTGGCGGCCGCACTCGTCCGGGCCTTCCAGGACGAGCAGGTGATCGTCAAGGAGGCACTCTGCGTCTCCGCCGGCCACTGGTGGTCCTTCCTGTGCACCGGAGTCGACTGCTGTCCGCCGGACGGCACTCCGGTCCGTGCCGCCCACCAGCCCAGCCCACTTGCCGTCGCGGCCACCTTCGCGGGCCTCGCCCCGAGGGGCAGCCGCAGGGCGATCGTGTCCGGCCTGGCCCCGGTGGGCCCGCCGCTCTGCGAGGTGCAGCGCCGCGCGCTGGAGGATGCCGGGCCGCCGTTCATCCGCGAGCTGGCCGGTCCCGACGGCCGCCATACGGCAGTCGAGCGCACCGACGAGCTGCTTGCCAGCGCGATGGCCGAGTTCCGCAGCGGCGCCCGGGAGCTCGACACCAGACGGACGGCCCGCATCCTGATCGGCCTGCAGGACAAACTCGGCCGCGACCGCGCCGCCGAATACGTCGAACCGCACGAACTCGCCGCGGCCCAGAAGCTCTGGCGGTACCTCGTCCAACGCTGCGTCGACCCGTTCGAGCACCTCGCCGCCCCGCCGATGACCCTGCTGGCCTGGACGTCCTGGCTGGCCGACGACCCCGCCACGGCACGGGTCGTGCTGGCCAGGGCACTGGAGCTCGACCCGGGCTACACCCTGGCCCAACTGCTCTACGAATCGCTGAACGCCGGCATCGCCCCGGAGGCCCTGCTCCGGGTGGTTCGGAGCGAACGCGCCGGCCGGCTGCGCCGGGCCGGGATCCGGCGACACCCCGAGCTCCCGCCGCCCGGCGGTTCCTCGCGGGGGCCTGCCGCCCCGCCCGTGCCCGCGCCCCGCGCCGATGCCGATCCGGCGCAGGACTCCGGGGCCGGGCGGAGCGAAGCCGGGGCGGAGCGGGCGTGTTCCGAGCCCGGGCCGGTCGGCTCCGAGCCCGGCGAGGACGGCAGCCCAGCCGGCGGTCGGCCGACAGCCTCGGCCGACGCCGTGTCAGCCGCCGTCCGCCGCCTCGGCCGCGAGCGCCGACCGTGCCGTCTCAGGGCCGTGCCGCCCCTGATCCCCAGGCCCCGCTGCGGGGACCCTCGACACCGGCAGTCCACCGGAGGCTGACATGCGTACGTTCATCTCCCGCCCGCGCGGCGAGCGGCTAGATCTCGCCGCGGGCCATCCCCATCAGACGGGCCAGCACCCGGCGGCCGCTCACCCGGACGCCGTCGTGCTCCCACTCGTTGGTGATCCACGTCCGCAGGCCGGCCACCGCGTCCGCGGTCTCCAGCGAGTGCGCCGTGTCCACGTACATGTCGTCGTGGTACACCGCCGCGTACACCGGTACCTGGTTCGCAGCCAGGCGCTGCGGGTCGTACAGGTCGGGCCAGTCGGTGCGCTCGGCCAGCAGCTGCGCCGCCTCGCGCAGCGGTCGCAGCGACGGGTCGGTCTCGAACATCCAGGGGTAGATCATCTCGCCGGTGAGCAGCACCGGCCCGTCCCCGGCGAGCGCCGCCACGGCGTCGAACTCCGGAAACTCCTTGCGCACCCGCTCCGCCGACCAGTCGGTGGTTCCGGAGTCGACCGAGCGCTGCCCGTAGATCGACTCGTGCAGCACGGCGTACAGCGGCCCGTGGGCGAAGGACAGGTGGGACTGCGCCCCTGCCAGGAAGGTGTCGGAGAGTTCCGGCCCGTCCGGTCCCTCCACCCAGGCCTCCTCCAGCAGGTAGTGCAGGACGTAGGAGCCGGTGCCGCTGCCCAGCATCATGCCCAGCGCCTGGAACGCCTCGACAGTGAGCACCCCGCCGTCCGGCAGGGGCGCGGGCCGCTCGATCAGGTGCGCCGCGATTCGCCGTACCGCCGCCACGTCCTGGGGGAACCGCGCGTAGTGCCCGGCGTTCTTGCGGGCGACGCGCGGGTACGCCGCGCGGTAGACCTCGTCCGCCGAACGGCGGAGACCGGCCAGCCCACCGGTGACGAACGCTTCTCGCAGGCCCTCCGGGGCCAGCGAGAGGTAGGTGAGGGTGCAGAAGCCGCCGAAGCTCTGCCCCAGCAGGCTCCACCGGCCGTCCTCGCCCAGCAGCTGGCGGCGGATCAGCTCGGCGTCCCGGACGATCGAGTCGGCGCGAAAATGCGCCAGGTAGTCGGCCTGGCAGCGGGCGTCGCCGCGACGGGCCAGGGTCTGCCGGTTGGCGGGGGTGGATCGGCCGGTGCCGCGCTGGTCGAGCAGCAGCACTCGGTGGTCGTCGAGCGCCCGGTCCAGCCAACCGTCCCGGCCCAGCGGCCGGTTGGCCTTGCCGCCCGGACCGCCCTGCAGGTACAGCAGCCACGGAAGCTCGTCGTGCTCGCGTCCGGCGGCCACCACCTCGCGGGCGTAGACCTTGATCGCCTCGCCGCCCGGAGCTCCGTGGTCCAACGGCACCCGGAAGACGTGGTCCGTGGTGACGATCCCGGGGATGCGGCTGGGGGAGGACATGCAACTCCTAGGTATGAGCAGGTCACAGGCTGGTTGCGTGGCCGGTCACCGAGGTCACCGATGGTTCCGGCATCGTGCTCGCACCGTATCCTGACGGCGGACAGGAGCCGCCGGGGGGCGTCCGCCACATGCGGAGAACCCCGAACGGCGCCACGACACAGCGGGCACCCCGGGTGTCGGCCGCAGACCGCCGAAGGACCGACGGCGCGTGGCCGCATTCGACCGGAGGTCCGCCGGACGGGCGTGACCTGGGGCAGGTGTGCTGCGTTCAACCTGCGGAACGCCATCACCCGAACCGGCACAGCCGGGCCGGCGGCCAGGGCGACCGCACCGGGCACCGGTCACGTGTCGCTCGACCCGGCGCGACCGGGCCACGGGCGGCCTTGGCGTCCGGACCGGGCCACCACCCCGGCCGGGGCGGAGCACCGGCGATCCGGTCCCGCCCAGGTCGGAGCCGCGTGTTCCGGCGGCAGAGCAGCACAGTCCGCGATCGAGCACGCTCGCGGCCGGCCGAGCCCGCAGCCGTCGGCCGGTCGAGGGGAGGAGAGCCTGGTGACCGAGTCAAGGCCACCCCAAGCAGCGTCCCAACCGCTGCCACCCGCCAACCCGCCCGCACCGGGCGGCGATCCGGTGCCGACCGGAGCCTCGGCTCCCGCTGTTCCCCCACACCTGGCCGGCCCGCCGTACCCCCGCCAGGCCACACCCCCGTTCGGCACGCCCACCGGCGCCCCGGTACCCACCGGCCACGCCTCCGGAACGCCCGGGGCAGGCACGGCCGTTCCCGGTGCCCAGACGGCCGGGGTCCAAGCGCCCGGCACCCCGGCGCACGGCACACCGCTCGCCGGGACCGCCCAGCAGCACGGGGCCCCGCTCGCCACACTCCCGTACGGCACACCCGTGCCGCACCCGCCGGGGGCCACGCCGCCGTACGGCACGCTCACCACGCCCACGCCCTACGCGCCGGGAGCCACCCCGCCCTACGGCACTCCGACCCCGCCGTACGGCACCCCGACCCGGCCGGGCCCCGGCGCGCCGGCACCGGGTGCGACGGCAGCCGGGCGCGGTGGGGTGGGCGTGCGGTCGGAGCAGGTGGCCGGTGCGGCCGCTCCCGCGGCGGGCCGGCAGCCGGGTCCGGCGGTGGCCCCACGGCCGCAGCCCTCGGCGGCGCACGACATCCTGTGCGTCAACGCCCCGAGTATGGCGACCTCCGGCCCGGACGGGCAGCTCCGCGGCCAGAGCCTGCACGGCTTCTTCCGGCACGGGGTACGCGCCCTGGCCCGGATGGAGCTGCGGCTCGGCGGCATGGAACCGGTGCCGCTCCAGGGCACCCTGACGTCTGCGGCGGCGGCGCGCTTCGTCGGCTCGGTCCGAGTGCCGGGTGATCTCGATCCGGATCCGGCGCTGACGGTCGAACGGCTGCGGCACGCCGACGGCGCAGAGACGGTGACAGTCCGGAACACCGGCGCCCGCCCAGCCCGCCTCCCGCTGGAGATCGCCCTCGGTACCGACCTGGGCCAGCTCACCGAGATCGCGGCGGGCCGACGCTCGCCCGACCTGCCGGGCCAGGTCCAGTCCTCGGGCCTGCGCTGGGCCGGGCAGGGGCGCGCGGCCACCGTCAGCGCCCGCCCCTCCCCGCACGCGGTACTGGCCGGCGCGGGCGTGCTCCGATGGGACTTGGAGGTCCAGCCCGGGGCCCGTTGGTCCGTGGACCTGCAGGTCGAGCTGGAGGCCCCGTCGACCGGACGTCCGCCGACGGGGCGCGGCCCGGGTGTGCCACTGCCGTGGTCCGAGCCGGAGGTCCGGGCCGACGACCGCCGCGCCGCACGCCTCGTCGGCCGCGCCCTGGACACGCTGAGCGGGCTGCTGCTCGCGGACGCGGACCGTCCGACCGACCTCTACACCGCGTCGGGTGCACCCTGGCGTTTCGGCCTCACCGCTGCGGACGCGCTCTGGGCGGCCAGGATGACGCTGCCGCTCGGCACCCGGCTCGCGGCCGGAACGCTCCGCGCGACGGCCCGCCGCCAGCACCTCGCGCCCCAGCCACCGGCAGGGGCAGGGGCAGGGGCAGGCACCGCCCGCCCGGCCGAGGGCGGCCCTGCCGACGGTGCGTCGAGCCCGTCGACGACCGGCCCGTTGCAGGCCGCGGGCCCGTCGGCGGCAGGTGGCACCGGCGGTGCTCCGGCAGCGCCGCCCACTGCGGCCCAGAGCGCGGGCAACCCGTCGGCCGCCGGCACCGAGAGCGGGTCGCCGGCGCAGGCGATGGACGGCGTGATCCCCGGGCCGCTGCGGCACGGCGGCCCCGAGCTGCCGGCGAGTTGCACGGCCACGGAAGCGACCCTGCTGTTCGTCACCGTGCTGGCGGAGGCCTGGCGTTGGGGCATGCCCCGGGCCGAGGTCGCCGAGCTGCTCCCGGCCGCGGAGCGTGCCCTCGGGGCGCTGCGCGCCGCGGTGGCGGAGGGGCCGGACGGTCCGGTCGGGTTCGTCACCGACCTCGGGCGGACGGCGGAGGAGCGGGTCGTGCGGCCGAGTCCGGCCCGGTGTGAGGTCCAGGCGCAGGCACACCGCGCGGCGCTCCAGGGAGCGGACCTGCTGGAGGCGTTCGACCGCCCCGGAGCAGCCGAGTGGCGGGCCTGGGCGGCCGAGTTGAGGGAACGGTTCCGCGAGCAGTTCTGGATCGACGACCTGTCGGGCGGCCGTCCGGCGGCCGCACTGCTGGCGCCGGACCGGCCGGTGCCGGCCTTCGCCTCCACCCTGGTCCACCTGTTCGACGTCGGCCTGGCCGCCGAGGGCGAACTGCACGAGGGCCTGCTCGACCGGGAGCAGACCAGGTTGCTCGCACAACGGCTGGTGACGCCCGAACTCGACTGCGGGTGGGGCCTGCGGACGTTGAGCGCGAAGTCCCCGCGGTTCAACCCGCTGGGGCACCGCAGCGGCGTGGTGCGGGTGCAGGAGACCGCGCTCGCGGTGAGCGGATTGGTGGACGCCGGGTTCGAGCGGGAGGCCGAGATCCTGCTCGAAGGCCTGCTGGAGGCGTCGGCGCACTTCGAGTACCGGCTGCCGGAGATGTACGCGGGCGAGCAGAAGGTCGCCGACTGCCCACCGGTGCCGCACCCGGCGGCCTGCCGTCCGGCCGCGATGTCGGCGGCCGCAGCGGTTCACCTGGTGCTCTCGCTGGCCGGCGTCAGGCCGGACGTCCCGTCAGGGCGGGTGGCCACCCACCCGGCGACCACCGCACCCCTGGGCGCCCTGGAACTGACGGGCCTGCGGGTGGCCGGGGAGCCGTTCTCGGTCCGGGTCAGCCGGATCGGTGTCGCGGTGGTCGAGGAGGCGCCCTCGTTCCTGCAACTGACCGCCAGCTGACCGCCCGCAGGCGGCACGGCAGGCGGGAAGGCGAAGGGAAGGAAACGGGAAGGGAGTGGGCCGGAGGCGGCGGGAGAGGCGGCGAAGGAGGCCGGAAAAGGTTCGTGGTCTGTGATTATCGTCAGAGAGACGACTAAGATCGGCGGCATGTCGCGTTATGACCCGTCGGCCTTCCCCCCGTTCGCAGTCACGGTTGACCTGGTGGTGCTGACGGTGCGCGACCATGAGTTGTGCGCCCTGCTGGTGAAGCGTGGCGAGGCACCGTTCCAGGGCTACTGGGCGCTGCCCGGTGGGTTTGTGCGGCCCGACGAGGGTCTGGCCGAGGCGGCGTCCCGGGAGCTGGCGGAGGAGACGGGGCTGCGGGCACAGTCCGCGCCGGGCCAGGTGCTGGCCGGGCAGAACCCGTTCGGTGCGCACCTGGAGCAGCTGGCCACCTACGGGCACCCGCAGCGCGACCCGCGGATGCGGGTGGTGAGCGTCGCGTACTTGGTGCTCGCTCCCGACCTGCCCTCGCCCCGCGCGGGCGGCGACGCGAGCAGCGCCCGGTGGGCGCCGGTCAGTGAACTGTTCGGCGAGGACCGGAACGACGGCGAGCTGCTGGCCTTCGACCACGGGCAGATCCTGGCGGACGGCGTGGAGCGGGCCAGGTCGAAGATCGAGTACTCCTCGCTGGCGACGGCCTTCTGCCCGCCGGAGTTCACCGTCGGCGAGCTGCGCCGGGTGTACGAGGCGGTGTGGGGCGTGGTGCTGGACCCACGGAACTTCCACCGCAAGGTCACCGGCACCCCCGGCTTCCTGCTGCCCTCCGGCGGCACGACGACCCGTCAGGGCGGCCGTCCCGCCCAGCTGTTCACCGCCGGCGGGGCCACCGTGCTCAACCCGCCGATGCTCCGTCCCGAAGCGTGAGCCCGTGAGCCATGCGCGCTGAGCGCTGAGCTCGAGGGCTCGGGGGCTCGCCAGGGGTCGAGGGCTCGGAGGGTTCGTGGGGGAGGCGTCAGTGGCGTGAGAGCGCTGTCCCCTGTTCGGGTGAGCTCGGCGCTAACACCGTCCACGATCCATCCGGAATGCCTGGTTTCACCGCTTCCGCGTCCTACTGTGCTGGCTCAGGCATGGCGGACGAACGCCGGCCTGTCGGCGGGCGAGGGAGCGGGCGGCGATGATCCAGATCACCGGACTGACCAAGACGTACCGGAGGGGCCACCCCCCGGCGGTCCTGGACCTGACCTTCGACGCCCGTCCAGGGATGATCACCACGCTGCTCGGGGGCGAGGGGGCGGGCAAGTCCACCGCGTTCCGGCTGATGGTGGAACTCGAACGCGGCCACGGCCTCACCCTGTTCGACGGGCGCACTTATCGGCGGATCCGGCGTCCGGAGCGGGAGATCGGCGTGCTGTTCTCCTCCGGCAGGCCCGAGGCGGGACATCCGGGCCAGCGGGCCCGGGCGCACCTGCGGATGCTGGCGGGGGCGGTCGGCGTCCCGACGCGGCGGGCCGACGACCTGATGGAACAGGTCCGCCTCGCCCCTGTCGCCGACCACCGGATCAGCACCTTCTCGCCCGGAATGCACCGCCGCCTCGCCCTGGCCGCCGCGCTGCTCGGCGACCCCACGACGCTGCTGCTGGACGCCCCGGCCGAGGGCCTGTCCCCGCGCAGCGAGGAGTGGCTGCACGGCTTCCTGCGGTCCTTCGCGCTGACCGGCGGCACCGTGCTGGTGTCCACCCGCAGCCCGGAGGAGGCCGCCGCGCTCGCCGACCGGGTGGTCACCCTGGACGCGGGCCGACTGGCCGCCGACCAGCCCGTCGTGGAGTTCCGCCGCACCCGGCTGCACCCCGAAGTCCTGGTCCGGGGCCCGCAGATGGCCCGCCTCGCGGACCTGCTGGTCGCCCAGGGCGCGCAGGTCCGCCGGGAGAGCGGCGTCGGCATCGCGGTGAGCGGCATCGGTCGCACCGAGATCGGCGAACTCGCCTACCGCAACGGCGTCCTGCTGCACGAGCTGGCCGACCGGGTGATGCAGCGTCCGCTCTCGTTCCCGGCCGCCCTGCCCAGCGGCTCGGGCCACTCCGGCGAGGTGGTGATCCGGACGGTCCGTCAGCTCGCCGGCGAGCGGAACGCCGGTGAGCAACTCCCCGTCGCCCAGCGGACCGCCACGGTCGGCCGCCCGGCCGCCGCCCCCGGCGACGAGCGGTCCGACGAGCGGTCCGACAAGCGGACCGACGAGCGGACCGTCGAGCACCGTGCCCGCGGACACCGTGCCCTACAGGCCGGCCGCTGGGCCGCCGCCGCCCTCGCGCCCGACCAGTCGGCCCGGCCCGCCCCGTCGGCCCCGCCCGAGGCCCCCGCCGTCGACCTCACCCGGCGGACGCCCCGCGGCGCCTCCGCGCTCGGTCGGCCGTCCGCCGACATTGCCTCCGTGCCCGCCCCAACTCCCGCTGAGCCCAAGCCGGTTGTGATCGATGCCGAGCAGCTGGCCGCCAATCCGACCGACGCGGAGCTGCTGACTCCCGCCCGGATCGCGGGAGTCGGCCACGCACCCACTCCAGGCCGGACCTCCGGACGCGCTCCGACACCGGCCCCGGCGTCGGACCAGGACGGGTCGCAGGTACGCCTTCGGCCCGTCCACGCCACCGAGTTGCGCTCGGCAGGGCAATTCGGCCAGACGGGCCACGCAGGGTCGGTGGCAGGTCCGGTGGCAGGCCGGGCGCAGGCGGTGGCGGGCGAGGGCGGGGCGAGTGCGGTGCGCAGGCGTGCCGTCGGTGATGAGAACGGGAGTGAGTGAGACCGTGCGCTTGGTGGCTTGTGAGGTGCGTCGGCTGCGCGGGGTGCGCTCCACGTGGGTGGTGGTCGCGGCGGTGCTGCTGCTGAACGCGGCGCTGGCCGCGGTGTCGGCCCGCCGTTTCCCGGCAGGGGAGTTGACGGCGACGGGCGCGGTGCGCGCGATGGCGGGCGTGGCCCCGTGGCTGCCGCTCCCGCTGACGGCGCTGGGTGCGGCGGTGCTCGGCGCGCTGGTGTACAGCAACGAGATGCGCTGGCCGGGGCTGGCCGCGTCCCGGGTCAACCCGGTCCGCCGGTTCGGCGCGCTGCTGGCGAAACTGCTGGTGGTCGGTGCGTCGGCGGTCCTGCTGGCGGTGCTGACGCTCGCGGTGAACACCCTGGTGGTCCGGTTCGCGCTGCCCGCCGCGGTGGACGCCTCGGCGCTGCTGTCCCTCCCGCACCCCGCGGAGCTGACCGCCCTTCCGGGCCTGGCACCCGCCCCGGCGGCGGGGCCGTTCGCGGTGGGCGGGGTCGGTCGCCCGCTCCCGGCGTACCTGGCGTTGGCGGTGGCCGGCGGCTGGGCGGGCCTGCTGCTGACGGCCCTGGTGCGCAGCGCCCTCGTCGGAGTGCTGCTCACCGGCGCGACGCCCGCCCTGCTGGAACCCACCGCGGGTCTGCTGCTGCACCGCCTCGGCCTCAACTGGCCGGTGTGGATACGGGAGTTGCTGCCCTTCCAGTACGGCCTGAACGTGGTGCGGGTGGCGGCCGACCGGACGGCGGCGGCGTTGGACGGCATGGTGATCGCCGCCCTGCTGGCCCCGGCCGCCCTGCTGGTGCTGGCCGTGCTGGTGGCCCAGCTCCGTCGTCGCGCGTTGTAACCCCCACGGCTGTCGGCCCCTTCGGCACCCGGGGCTGAGGACCCGACAGTCGAGCCGGTCCCGTCTCCGCGCGGACCCCCGTGGACCCCCGCGGACCTCGCGGAGCCCGGTCGAAGCGGTGTCCGGAATGGCAGTTGAATCCGCGCCGGGATGACCGATATGCGCATTTCTTGCTGATAAGAAGTCAATTATCCAGACGCGGCCGATCACCCTTTCGTGTGCTTTTCAGGAGAATGCTCAAGACGGCCCCGCCGATCGCCGACAAAGGATGGCGTGAGTACCCTTGCGCACCCCACCGTGACCGCCGCTCGCCAGGCCGAGTCGATCTCCGCCTCCGAGCTGGACCGTTTCCCGTACGCCGACCGCCCGATGCCGCCCGCCCCCCGCTGGGAGGGGGCGGAGCACGACCTCGCCCGGGCCGGCCGGAAGACCACCAGCAGCCGCGGCCGCGGCCTGCACGGCCAGCTGGTCCAGCAGCTCGGCCAGATGATCGTCTCCGGAGACCTGGGCGCCGACCGCCCGCTGGTGCCGGAGGAGATCGGCCAGCGCTTCGAGGTCTCCCGCACCGTGGTGCGCGAGTCGCTCCGGGTGCTGGAGGCCAAGGGCCTGGTCTCGGCCCGGCCGAACGTCGGCACCCGGGTCCGCCCGGTCAGCGACTGGAACCTGCTGGACCCCGACATCATCGAGTGGCGCGCGTTCGGCCCGCAGCGCGACGAGCAGCGCCGCGAGCTGTTCGAGCTGCGCTGGGCGATCGAGCCGCTGGCCGCCCGCCTCGCCGCCGGCCACGGCCGGGAGGACGTCCAGCACCGGCTGGCCGAGCTGACCGAGATCATGGCCCAGGCCGGCAGCCAGGGCGACCTGGTCAGCTACGCCCGCGCCGACGCCGAGCTGCACAGCCTGGTGCTGCAGATGGCGGGGAACCGGATGCTGGAGCACCTGTCCGGGATCGTGGCGGGCGCCCTCCAGGTGTCCGGCGGCGCCGGCACCACCTGCGAGCGCCCGTCCGAGACCTCGGTCGGCCTGCACAGCCGGCTGGTCGACGCGCTCGGCACCGGGGACGGCACCGCCGCCGAGGCCGCCGTCCGCGCGCTGCTCACCGTTCACCCGGACGTCGAGCACGCCGTTCCGGCCCCGCGGGAGCACTGAGCGGTCCGGCCGAGTCCAGCCCCGCCCGTTCCGAAACGGATGGCCCTTCTGCTGCTCCACCCGCAGCCGGGGGGCCATCGGCGTGTCGCGTCCCACACAGTTGCCCCGGACACACCGTCGGAGGCCCCGGACGCACCGTCGGAGGCCCGTGCCGGCCCGGTGCGAACGCCTCGTGGAGCCGGTCGCCGATAGGCCGCCCGGGGGCAGCCGGTACCGGCCGCCGGGTGGTGTGACGGGCGCCACGACGGGCATGCGTAACACTTGAGTGGCGGCAGCGATGTGTACGGAGCGGAAGCAGCTCCGGAATAACCACCACAGGCCAGATGGCTGTGTTGGTGCGCGGCGCTGCTGCCGTCCTGCAGACCCCGATCATCGTCCACCCACCCGAGTCGCTCGGGTGGTCGGTGCGGGATCGTCCACTCATCGTCCGAGAGGTTGTTCGTGTCGGCCAGCACATCCCGTTCGCTTCCCCCCGAGATCGCCGAGTCCGCGGCACTGCTGGCGCTCATCGAGCGGGGCAAGGCCCAGGGGCAGATCGCCGGTGACGACGTGCGCCACGCGTTCGAGGCGGACCAGATCCCGGTCACCAAGTGGAAGAACGTCATGCGCAGCCTCAACCAGGTGCTGATTGAGGAGGGGGTGGAGCTGATGGTCAGCGCGGCCGAGCCGGCCGGCGCCAAGCGCAAGAGCGTCGCGGCCAAGAGCACCACCAAGCGCACTGCGACCAAGGCGGTCACCACCCGCACGCCGGTCGCCCAGACCAAGCCCCCGGTGCGGATCGCCCCCGGCGCGCCCGCCCCGACCGTGGCCGTGGCCGCCGCCGTGACGACCAGTGAGGTCACCGTCGTCGAGACCATCGGTCTCGCCGAGGCCCGCACGGTCGCCAAGAAGGCCGCCCCGGCGAAGAAGGCGGTGGCCAAGAAGGCCGCCGCCCCCGCGAAGAAGACCGCCGCCAAGAAGACCGCTGCGGCCGGCAAGGCCGGCGCCAAGGGCGACGAGGACATGGTCGGCGGGGAAGAGCTCCTCGAAGACGTGGCTCTGCCCAGTGACGGCAAGGAAGAAGGCCCCGAGGAGGAGTCGGACCAGGGCTTCGTGCTCTCCGACGACGACGAGGACGACGCCCCGGCGCAGCAGGTCGCGGTGGCCGGCGCCACCGCCGACCCGGTCAAGGACTACCTGAAGCAGATCGGCAAGGTCCCGCTGCTCAACGCCGAACAGGAGGTCGAGCTCGCAAAGCGGATCGAGGCCGGCCTGTTCGCCGAGGACAAGCTGAGCCAGGCCGACAAGCTCGCCCCGAAGCTCAAGCGCGAGCTGGAGATCATCGCCGAGGACGGCCGCCGCGCCAAGAACCACCTGCTGGAGGCCAACCTCCGCCTGGTGGTCTCGCTGGCCAAGCGCTACACCGGCCGCGGCATGCTGTTCCTGGACCTGATCCAGGAGGGCAACCTCGGTCTGATCCGTGCGGTCGAGAAGTTCGACTACACCAAGGGCTACAAGTTCTCCACCTACGCGACCTGGTGGATCCGGCAGGCGATCACCCGCGCCATGGCCGACCAGGCCCGCACCATCCGCATCCCGGTGCACATGGTCGAGGTCATCAACAAGCTCGCCCGCGTGCAGCGCCAGATGCTCCAGGACCTGGGCCGCGAGCCCACCCCGGAGGAGCTGGCCAAGGAACTCGACATGACCCCGGAGAAGGTCATCGAGGTCCAGAAGTACGGCCGTGAGCCGATCTCGCTGCACACCCCGCTCGGCGAGGACGGCGACAGCGAGTTCGGTGACCTGATCGAGGACTCCGAGGCGGTCGTCCCGGCCGACGCGGTCTCCTTCACCCTGCTCCAGGAGCAGCTGCACTCGGTGCTGGACACCCTCTCCGAGCGCGAGGCGGGCGTGGTCTCGATGCGCTTCGGCCTGACCGACGGTCAGCCGAAGACGCTGGACGAGATCGGCAAGGTCTACGGCGTGACGCGCGAGCGCATCCGCCAGATCGAGTCCAAGACCATGTCGAAGCTGCGCCACCCGTCGCGTTCGCAGGTGCTGCGCGACTACCTGGACTGACAGTTCGCCACCTGGACGGGCCCCTTCGCCACCGGCGGAGGGGCCCGTTCGCATGTCCGGACGTCGCCCGATGGAGTGGACGGCGTGGGCTGGGGCGGCACGGTGGGTAAGCAGGTGACTACGCTGGGCAGGTTGCCCCATTCCGAGCGGTGCGACGACGCCCCAGCGCATTCCCGTCCGCACGCCGAAACCCCTGGAGAACCCGGTGCCCTTCCTGGACCCGCCCGCGCCCCGGCGCCGCCGTCGGGCGGTCGCACTCGTCGCCGTGGCCGCTCTGCCCGTCCCGCTGGTCGCGCTGGGGGCGGCCGCTCCGGCTGCCGCGCAGCGGCGGATCGTGGGGGGAACGGGCACCAGCACGGGCGACCACCCGTGGATGGTGGCGCTGTCCAGCCGTCCGCAGTTCGGCTCGTCCCGCTCCGGGCAGTTCTGCGGCGGGGCGCTGGTCACGCCGACGAAGGTGGTGACGGCCGCGCACTGCTTCTACGACGAGACCACCGGCCGGCCGACCCAGCGGCCCGCGCTGCGGGTCATCGTCGGGCGGGACGACCTGCGGGGCAGCGCGGGGAAGGAGGTGGCGGTCGACGGGGTGTGGATCGAGCCGGGCTACAGCTTCGCCGCGAACAGCCGGGACGTGGCGGTGCTCACGCTGGCCGAGCCGCAGAACGACCGGCAGCTGCTGGAAATGGTCGGCCCGGGCGAGAACCCGCCGTACGCGGTGGGCACTCCGGCGACGGTGTTCGGCTGGGGCGACACCCGAGGCAACGGAACGTACTCGAACACGCTGCGGCAGGTGACGGTGCCGATCATCTCGGACGCCGCCTGCGGGCACGCCTACCCGGGCGGGCCGGACAGCGCGTACGACGCGCGCAGCATGGTGTGCGCCGGGGAGGACCGGGGCGGCAAGGACGCCTGCCAGGGCGACAGCGGCGGTCCGCTGGTGGTGGGCGGGCGGCTGGCCGGCCTGGTGTCCTGGGGCGCCGGGTGTGCGGAGGCCGAGCACCCGGGGGTCTACACCCGGATCTCCGCGGTCGCGGAGTCCGTGCAGAACGTGCTGTGACATGGCCGACACGACCTGCCGCGGCGGCCGGGCAAACGCCACGGCCGGGCGGCCCGCCCCGAAGGGAGGGCCGCCCGGCCGTTCAAGCAGCTCGGGAGATGGGCGGGAGCGTCAGCGCTCGCCCTCGGTAGCCGTTGCCGAGGTGCCGGAGAGGCGGTTGCTCTCGTCGTGTATCTCCACGGCGATCTTCTTGAGCTCGGGCTCGAACTTACGCCCGTGGTGGGCGCAGAACAGCAGCTCTCCACCGCTGGAAAGGACGACGCGCAGGTAGGCCTGAGCGCCGCAACGGTCGCAGCGGTCTGCCGCGGTGAGCGGGCTCGCAGGGGTCAGAACAGTAGTCACGTCGCCTCTTCTCTAGCTCGACGAGCTGTGTACCAGGATCAACATCCAACCAGGTCGAATTCGTTCCCGCTCGTGGCTTTTCTCTTTGAGGATTCTGCTGTCTCGTTGATGAGGACGTGCCCCGGGCACCGGTGGTTCATGCGTACCGATTCCGATGGTCCGCCAATCACCTCGAACGCCCGACCGAGCCGGGGGGCGAGGTCCGCGTAGCATAATCCTCCGCTGGGGTGGAGCATAAGCCCCGTCCCGGACCCCGTTTGACCGCATCACAGCAGCTCCGCCGCCCTCCCCGGCCGTCCAGGTCCGCCAGGACCCGTGGTGTCGGCAGGAGATGGCAGGGTGAGGGCCGCGTCCGCGGCGGGAGCCGTGTTCGCGCAGCGCGTACAAGGCGTGCGGGCCTCGGCGGCCGAAGTCTCAGTTGCTGAGAGCATGCGGGGTGTCCGTCAACATCGTGGAGGAGTGCAGAGCGTGAGTGGAGAAAAGACCGTCCCGTCCTCACTGGTGACCGGCGAGGGCGGGTCCGACTACACCGCGCGGCATCTGCTCGTCCTCGAAGGGCTGGAGGCGGTCCGCAAGCGGCCGGGCATGTACATCGGGTCGACGGACAGTCGCGGTCTGATGCACTGCCTGTGGGAGATCATCGACAACTCGGTCGACGAGGCGCTCGGCGGCTTCTGCGACCGGATCGACGTGCTGCTGCACCAGGACGGCTCGGTCGAGGTGCGGGACAACGGCCGCGGCATCCCGGTGGACGTGGAGCCCAAGACCGGGCTGTCCGGCGTCGAGGTGGTGCTGACCAAACTGCACGCGGGCGGAAAGTTCGGCGGCGGCTCGTACGCGGCCTCCGGCGGCCTGCACGGCGTCGGCGCCTCGGTGGTGAACGCCCTGTCCGCCCGGCTGGACGTGGAGGTGGACCGCTCCGGCACCACCCACTCGATCAGCTTCCGGCGCGGCACCCCCGGTGTGTTCGCCGAGGACGGCCCGGACACGACGTTCACGGCCGGCAGCGGGCTGACCAAGAAGGGCCGGTTCGCCAAGACCCGCACCGGCACCCGGATCCGCTACTGGGCGGACCGGCAGATCTTCCTCAAGGACGCCAAGCTCTCGCTGGAGTCGCTGCACGCCCGGGCCCGGCAGACCGCGTTCCTGGTGCCCGGCCTGACCATCGTGGTCCGTGACGAGCGGCTGACGGAGAGCGAGCAGGTCCAGGAGGAGACCTTCCGCTTCGACGGCGGCATCAGCGAGTTCTGCGAGTTCCTCGCCCCCGACCGCCCGGTCTCCGACGTGCTGCGGCTGCGCGGCGAGGGCACCTTCAAGGAGACCGTCCCGGTGCTCGACGAGCTCGGGCACATGACCCCCACCGAGGTCACCCGGGAACTCGGGGTGGACATCGCGCTGCGCTGGGGCGCCGGTTACGACAGCACGCTGCGCTCCTTCGTCAACATCATCGCCACCCCCAAGGGCGGCACCCACGTCAACGGCTTCGAGCGGCAGCTCGCCAAGACCGTCAACGAGGTGCTGCGGTCCAGCAAGTTGCTGCGGGTCGCCGAGGACGACGTCACCAAGGACGACGCGCTGGAGGGCCTGACCGCGGTGGTCACCGTCCGGCTGGCCGAGCCGCAGTTCGAGGGGCAGACCAAGGAGGTGCTGGGCACCTCGGCGGCCAACCGGATCGTGGCGGCCGTGGTGGCCAAGGAGTTGAAGAGCTTCCTCACCTCCGCCAAGAAGGACGAGAAGCTCCAGGCCCGGGCCGTGCTGGAGAAGGTCGTGGCCGCCGCCCGCACCCGGGTCGCCGCCCGGCAGCACAAGGAGGCGCAGCGCCGGAAGACCGCGCTGGAGACCTCCTCGCTGCCCGCCAAGCTGGCCGACTGCCGCAGCGACGACGTCGACCGCAGCGAACTGTTCATCGTCGAGGGCGACTCGGCGCTGGGCACCGCCAAGCTGGCCCGCAACTCCGAGTTCCAGGCGCTGCTGCCGATCCGCGGCAAGATCCTGAACGTCCAGAAGGCGTCGGTGAGCGACATGCTCAAGAACGCCGAGTGCGCGGCCATCATCCAGGTCATAGGAGCGGGCTCCGGCCGCACCTTCGACATCGACCAGGCCCGCTACGGCAAGGTCATCTTCATGGCCGACGCCGACGTCGACGGCTCGCACATCCGCACCCTGCTGCTGACGCTGTTCCACCGCTACATGCGGCCGATGGTCGAGCAGGGCCGGGTGTTCGCCGCCGTGCCGCCGCTGCACCGGATCGAGCTGACCAACCCCAAGCGCGGCCAGGAGAAGTACCACTACACCTACTCGGACGCCGAACTGCGGCGCACCCTGCTGGAGTTCCAGGGCAAGGGGCTGCGCTGGAAGGACCCGATCCAGCGCTACAAGGGCCTCGGCGAGATGGACGCCGACCAGCTGGCGGAGACCACCGTGGACCCGCGGCACCGGATCCTGCGCCGGATCAACCTGGGCGACCTGGAGTCCGCGGAGAAGACCTTCGACCTGCTGATGGGCAACGACGTCGCGCCGCGGCGGGAGTTCATCGTGGACTCGGCGGCGACCCTGGACCGGTCCCGGATCGACGCCTGAGCAGACCCGCGCGAAAGGGCTCTCCACCCACGGGTGGAGAGCCCTTTCCGTCTGCGGTTCCACCCCCGCTCCGAGGATTCGGCGGCCCGTCCTCCGTAGATTTCGTGGTGTCGAGAACACCCCGCCCAGGAGGCACCCGAAATGACCGCCCTGTCCAACGTCCTGATCGCCGTCGCCGTGATCGTCCTGGTGGTGGGCCGGCAGCTGCGGGCCCGCCGGCTGGACACCGAACGCCGGTTCTGGCTGCTGCCGCTGATCCTCGCCGCGGTCGCGCTGCGCGACCCGGTGCTGATCGACCCGGCCCACAAGGGCGCCGCCGCCCTGATCCTGGCCGGCTCGCTGGTCACCACCGTGGGCATGGGCTGCGCCTGGGGCTGGACGATGCGGCTCTGGCGCGACCAGGAGGGCCAGTTGTGGACCCAGGGTTCCGTCGCCACGGTGTTCGCCTGGGTCGGCGCGATCGTGATCCGGATCGGCTGGTACGGCGTCGGCACCGCGCTGCACGTCCACCAGTCCACCAGCGTGCTGATGCTGTCGCTCGGCCTGCTGCTGCTGGTCCGCTCGGCCGCCGTCAGCTGGCGGGCCCGCCGGCTGGACGACCACAAGCACACCCTGGCCGCCTGACGGAACGCCGGCACCGTGCCGCCGACCCCACCGGGTGTCGGCGGCACCGGCATTGAGAGAGGATCGTTCGGTGAGCACCCTGGAACGCTGGACCCGCTGGCCGGCCGGAGGCGTCCCGATCCGGGAGCACCACTCGCGGGCCCGGCTGGTGCTGGGGTTCGTCGGCCGCTTCGGCCTGCTGTCGACGGTGGTCTTCGGCACCTTCGCCGAACAGCACTACGCGGGCTGGCGGTTGCTGCCGCCGATCCTCTGGATCCTCACCGCCACCGGACTGTTCACCGGCTGGTTCTTCTTCTGCCGGGCGCAGCGGCTGTGGCAGGCGCTGGGCTGCGCGGCCGGGCTGCTGGTGGTCGCGGGGCTGGCCGACGACGGCGGGGCGAAGACCCTGGCCTCGATGATCTGGTACGGCCTCGCGGTGCTCGCGGTGATCCGCCTGCCGCTGGCCGCGGGGCTGCTCACCGCCGCTGCCGCACTGGCGGGTTACGGCCTGAGCTCGGGTGAGTCGCTGCTGGTGATGCTGGTCGTCGCGGGCGGCCTCGGGCTGCTCGGCTACCTGCTGCGCCTGGACACCCAGGCCCGCTCCGCGCAGCGCGCGCTGCTGGCCCAGGAGCGGGCCGCGCAGGCGGCGAAGGCGGAGTCGGCGGCGCTCGCCGAGCGGGCCAGGATCGCCCGGGAGATCCACGACGTGCTGGCGCACAGCCTGTCCGCGCAGCTGGTGCACCTGGAGGCGGCCCGGCTGATGCTGGACGCCGGAGCCGAACGGGCCGAGGTCCGCGAACGGGTGGTCGCCGCCCGGCGGATGGCCCAGGACGGGCTGGCCGAGACCCGGCAGGCGCTGTCCGCGCTGCGCGGCGAGTTCGCCCCCGTCGCCGAGTTCGTGGCCGAGCTGGCCGCGCAGTCCGGGGCCGAGCTGACGGTGGACGGGGTGCCCCGGCCGGTGTCCGCAGAGGCCGGGCTGGCGGTGCGCCGCACCGCGCAGGAGGCGCTGACCAACGCCCGCAAGCACGCGCCGGGCGGCCGGGTCGACGTCCGCCTCGGCTACCTGGACGGCTCGGTGGAGCTGACGGTGCGCAACTCCGGTGCCCCGCGCGGTGCGGACCCGATGCTGGGGGACAGCGGGAGCGGGTACGGTCTGCTCGGGATGCGCGAACGCGCGGAGTTGCTCGGCGGCGAACTGCTGGCGGGCCCCGAGGACGGAGGGTGGCGCGTGCTGCTGCGGGTGCCGGCGTGACGGGTACGGAGATGACGGGCGGGCCGATCCGGGTGGTGGTCGCCGACGACCAGACCGTGGTCCGCGAGGGCATCGTGATGCTGCTGGGGCTGCTGCCGGGCATCACGGTGGTCGGCTCGGCGGCGGACGGCGAGGAGGCGCTGCGGCTGGTCGCCGAACACGCCCCCGACGTGGTGCTGATGGACCTGCGGATGCCGCGCTGCGACGGGGTGGAGGCCACCCGCCGGGTGCGCGCCGAGTACCCGGGCACCGAGGTGGTGGTGCTCACCACCTACGCCGACGACGACTCGCTGTTCTCCGCCCTGCAGGCGGGGGCGCGCGGCTTCCTGACCAAGGACGCGGGCGCGGAGGAGATCGCCCGCGCGGTGGCGGACGTCCGTTCGGGCGCGGCCGGGCTCTCCCCGCAGGTCCAACTGCGGCTGCTGGAACGCCTGTCGGGCACGCCGACCGCCCCGGTCGCCCCGGCCGAGCCGGCGCGGCCGGTCGCGGAGCAGCGGCCCGGGGCCGCGCCGAAGGCCGAGCCCGGGCGGGCCGGTCGGGTGGTGCTGCCGGACGGGCTGACCCAACGGGAGGCCGAGGTGCTGGCGTTGATCGCGTCCGGACTGTCCAACGCGGAGATCGCCGAGAGGTTGTTCGTCAGCCCCGCAACGGTGAAAACCCATATCAACAACCTTTTCGCCAAGACGGCCGTTCGGGACCGTGCGCAGGCCGTTGCGTACGCCTTCAAGCATGGAATTTCAGAAGGTTGGTGAACGTACCGCCCTTTCGCGGCATAGGCTGAACGTATCTTCACTGGTTTCCTTGTGTGGTTTGTGACGCTCCATCATGGTTCGGTCGTAGTGGCCGAAATGATGAGGTGTCGGCAAGTGGCGCAGCAGGAGAGAGTCGACTGGTGGGCCGGGGCCGCCGCCCCCCAACCCCGGGTGGTGGCGCCGCGGCGCAGTGTGGAGGCGGAGCCGGAACCACTGGAGGACCGGGTGGGGGGCGCGGTCTACCGGAGTGTTCAGGACAGCGAGGCGTTCCAGGAGATCCGGCGGGGCTACCGTGCGTTCGTGTTCCCGGCCTGCGCCGGGTTCCTGGCCTGGTACCTGCTGTTCGTGTCGGCCGAGGCGTTCATGCCCGACCTGCTGGGCCGCCGGATCGCCGGGCCGCTGAACGTGGCCTGGACGCTCGGTCTCGGCCAGTTCGCCTCGACCTTCCTGCTCACCTGGCTCTACGCCCGTAATGCCCGCACCAAGCGCGATCGAGCCGCCCTCGAACTGCGCTGGGACACCCAGGACCAGCTGCGATGACCGCTCACCACCCGAACCACGGCCTCGCCGTCGCGCTCTTCGCCGTCGTCGTCGCGGTGACGCTGACCATCACGATCTGGGTCGGCCGCCGCGGCCACGCCGCCGAGGACTTCTTCGCCGGCGGCCGGGACTTCTCCCCGCTGCAGAATGGTTTCGCGCTGTCCGGCGACTACCTTTCGGCCGCCTCCTTCCTCGGCGTGACCGGGCTGATCGCGCTGTACGGCTACGACGGCGTGCTCTACAGCATCGGCTTCCTGGTCGCCTGGCTGGTCGTGCTGATGCTGGTGTCCGAACTGGTCCGCAACACCGGTCGGTACACGCTGGCCGACGTGCTGGCGCTGCGGATGCGCCAGCGGCCGGTGCGGGCCGCGGCCGGCCTGTCCTCGATGGTCGTCACGCTGATGTACCTGATCGCGCAGATGGTCGGCGCGGGCAGCCTGGTCGCCCTGCTGCTGGGCACCAACAGCGGGGCCGCCAAGGCGTGGACCATCATCGCGGTCGGCGCCCTGATGATCGTCTACGTGACGGTCGGCGGCATGCGCGCCACCACCTGGATCCAGATCGTCAAGGCGTTCCTGCTGGTGGGCGGCTCGGTGCTGCTCACGGTGCTGGTGGTGGCCCGGTTCCACGGAGACCTGGGTGCGCTGATGGAGACCGCCGCGCGGCGCAGCGGCGAGGGCGAGAAGTACCTGCGGCCGGGCCTCAACTACGGTTCCAGCGCGCTCGACCGGCTGGACTTCGTCAGCCTCGGCCTGGCGCTGGTGCTCGGCACCGGCGGTCTGCCGCACATTCTCAGCCGGTTCTACACGGTGCCCACCGCGCGGGCCGCCCGGCGCTCCACGATGTGGGCGATCGGCCTGATCGGCTCGTTCTACCTGATGGCGATCGTGCTCGGCCTCGGGGCCGGCGCGGTGGTCGGCGGGCACGACCTGCGGGCGTCCAACTCGGCGGGCAACACGGCCGTTCCGCTGCTCGCGCTGGACCTCGGCGGCGGTGACGGATCGACCGGGGGCCTGCTGCTGTTCGCGGTGATCTCGGCGATCGCGTTCGCCACCATCCTGGCGGTGGTCGCCGGTCTGACGCTGGCCTCCTCGGCGGCGTTCGCCCACGACCTGTACGCCCGGGCCTGGCGGCGGGAGGGCGGTCGGCAGGTGTCGGAGCGCGAGGAGGTGATCGCGGCCCGGATCTCCGCCGTGGTGATCGGTGGGCTCGCGATCGTGCTCAGCCTGTTCGCGCAGCGCCTGAACGTCGCGTTCCTGGTCGGTCTGGCCTTCGCGGTGGCCGCCTCGGCGAACCTGCCGACGCTGCTGTACTCGCTGTTCTGGAAGCGCTTCTCCACCCGGGGCGCGGTCTGGTCGGTGTACGGCGGTCTGGTTCCGGCGGTGGTGCTGGTGCTGTTCTCGCCGGTCGTCTCCGGGACGAAGACCTCGGTGCTGCCCGGCATGGACTTCCACTGGTTCCCGCTGGAGAACCCCGGTCTGATCTCCATCCCGCTCGGCTTCCTGGCCGGCTGGCTGGGTACCCTGCTGGACCGGGAGCCGGCCGACGAGGACGGCTACGCCGAGCTGGAGGTCCGCGCCCTGACCGGCGCCGGAGCCGCCTGACGGACGCCTCGACGACGGGCCCCGCACCGACCGGTGCGGGGCCCGTTCGTCATGCGGCGGGGAGCGCCTCCAGGGCGGTGACGTCCATCCGGGACGGGGTGCCCGGGGCCTTGCCGCAGCTCTCCGGGCGGGGTGGCTCGCTCGCGGACTCCGCCACCGTCGCCCGCCAGCGACGGCCGTCGGCGTGCGCGACCTCGACCGTCCAGCCGTCGCCGTCGGCTGTCTGACGCATGGCCAGCGCGTCGGCGGCGCTCTCGCCGGTCAGTTCGCGGACGGCCTGCTCGGCGGCCTGGGACGGGCGGGGCCAGTACGAGCGGCCGCGCGAGTGGGCGGGGACGGTGTGGCCGGCGGCGGTGGCGGACAGCACCTCCTTGGCGGACTCCGCGGTGAGCCGGCCGTACGCGTAGCCGTGCGGCAGCACCAGCATGGTGGGGGAGAAGCGGTGGCCGCCGAGGTGGGTGACCTCCCAGACCTCGCTGTGGCCGGCCGACGCCAGGTCGGCGGCCAGCGGGCGGCCGAGCAGTGCGCAGCAGCGGTCGCGGCGGCCGTTGGTGCACACCAGGGCGATCGGGCCGCCGATGTGCTCGGCGCCGAAGCCGTCGTGGCGGCCCGCGCCGAGGGCGGCGAAGTCGAGGTCGAGCAGCGCGGCGGGGTCGTCCAGGCGGGCCCGGCGCACCCACGGGTCGGTGGGCGCGGTGTGCGCGATCAGGACCTCGTGCCGGGCGGCGGTGTCGGTGTCCGCGTGCCGGCCGGGCCGGCGGATCAGTGCGACCCGGACGCCGGTGCCCCCGGTGGCCCGGTCCAGCGCCGCCCCGAGCCCGTGGTCGAGGTGGCTGCCGACGAGGGCCTGGGCGCCCCAGGGGCCGGGCTGTTCGAGCAGCAGCCAGGTGGTGGCGGTGGCCGCGGTGGCGGCCAGCGGCTCGGTCAGTTCGCGCGACAGCGTCGTACAGGTGCTCACCTGCCCACCTTATGTCCGGGTGGCGGTGAGGGGCGGACGGAGCTTCGCGTGCGGAGGGTCGCGGCGGGCACGGATTATGCTGAGCCCCATTACCTGGAGTTGACGTTCTTTTGGGGGAATCTTGGGGTCGTTCTTCGCGGTCGACGTGGCGGACCTGGACCGTCTGTTGGCTGACCTGCACCGCAGTCAGGACGAGCTGCGCACCGCGTTGAACGCGATGCGCGACACCGGGCCGAAGACCACCGGCGCCGCGTCGCTGGACCACGCCTGCGACGAGTTCCACGACAGCTGGGACGACGCGATCAAGAAGATCGCCGAGTCCACCCAGCAGGTGGAGGAGGGGCTGACCATCACCCGGCGGGCCTACGCGGAGACCGACCAGGCCCTGCGCGACGCGTTCGGCGGCGGTGCCGCGTGAGCGACACGGCGCAGTTCCCCGCGCTGGGCTTCGACCCGGCGCCCGGAAACCCGGGCAGCGTGGACGAGTTGGTGCGGCGGCTGACCACCGCCGCCGGGGCGCTGGAGAGTGCCCACGGCACCCTGGAGCGGCTCACCCGGGCCGGCGGCAGCTGGCGCGGCGACGCGGCGCGCGCGTTCGCCGGGAAGGTCGGCGAACTGCCCGGCCTGCTCCGCGACAGCGATGACGCGGTGCGCGCGGCGGCCCGGCAACTGGAGGGCTGGCGTGGCCAGTTGACTCACTTCCAGGAGGTCGCGCGACGCTACGAGGCGGACGCGGAGGCGGCCGGGCGGCGCTGCGGGACCTGCGAGCGGCAGCAGGACGCCGCCCGCTCGCGGTACGAGACGGCGGCCGGCGCCCCGGCGTTCCGGCTGGCCGGGCGGATGTACGCCGACGACGCGCAGCTGCGGCAGGCCCAGGCCGAGATCGACGCCGCGCAGCGCGAGTTGAACGCGGCCGGCGAGGAACTCGACGACGCCAAGCAGGCGTTGGAGAACGCCGAGGACGCCTTCCGGGCGATAGTGAAGCAGGCGAAGGAACTTCGCGAGGATCACCAGGACGCGGCCGGGAAGGTCGCCCGGGCTCTGCGCAAGGCCAACCAGAACGCGCCGTCCACCAGCATGTGGGACGGCTTCAAGGACGCGCTGAAGCGGGCCGGGCACGCGCTCAAGGAGTGGGCCACCAAGCATGCCGACCTGCTGAAGAAGATCGGCGACTGGCTGGGCATCGCCTCCACCGTCCTGGGCGTGGCGGCCCTGTGCACCCTGTGGTTCCCGCCGCTGTCCGGCGCGCTGGCGCTGGCCGGCGGCGTGCTCTCGGCCGGTGCGCTGGCCGGCCACGGCCTGGCGAAACTCGGCGGCGCGAACGTCAGTGCGATGGACCTGGTCGGCGACGGGCTGGGGGCGCTGCCGTTCGGCAAGCTGGTCGGCACCGCGGCCAAGCCGGTCATGAAGGTCACCACCAAGCTGGTCCCGAAGATCGAGAAGGTGGCGCTGGAGACCGGCGGGACGGTGATGCGGCAGACCGGCGGGAAGGTCCGGGAGATCGCCAAGAGCCAGATCGTCGACCACCTGGGCGACGCACTGCGCGGGTCGGCCGTCCGGGTCACCGAGATCGGCGCGGAGGGTGCGCTGAAGACCACCTTCAAGGCGCTGCCCGGCATGGGCAACCGGATGAAGTTCGCCTGGGAGAAGCACGTCGCCGAGTCCGTGTACGGCACCGCGGTCGACACGTTCAAGTCCACCCGGGTCGCCAACCTGCCGGGCCTGCGCTCGATCCCCTCGTTCCAGAACGCGATCCGGGCCGACGGCAGCCTCGACCCGATGTCCTGGTGGAGCCGGGGCATCAACGGGGTGCCCTCGCTGCCGGGCATCGTCACCGGCATCCACGACCAGTTCAGCGGAGGCAACTGATGGACGGCACACCGCCGTTGATGTACGGCACGCCGCCGTTGACCCCGTCGGCGGGGCGGCGCTCGCGGATCGGGCTGGTGCTGTGGTGCGCCGTCCAGTGGGTGCTGGTCCCGCTGGACCTGATGGCCCGGCTGCTGTACGTGCCGGTGCTCGTGGGGATCGAGGTGGTCACCGATCTGGAGTGGCCGGACCGGGGCTGGCTGCGGATGCTGCTGCGGCCGCTGACCAGGTTCGTCGGCCCGGCCCGGCTGGTCCGCGAGTGGGGCGACGGTCAGCGGCTCTGGGACGCCCGGATGGCAGGGATCTGCCGTACCGCGGCCGCGGCGTACGCGCGTCGGCCGGCCGGGAGGCAGGAGCTCGACGGCTGGGCCGGGCTGCGCTGGGGAAGCGAGATGTTCGCGTTCGTGCTCTCCCCGAAGGACTACCGGGGCGTGCGGCCGGAGCGGATCCACGCGATCGCCGCCGAGCACGGCCTGACGGCCCGCTCCGCGGGCGAGTTCGGCGTCGAGCTGGCCCCCGTTGCCGCGTGGAACCGGGCGGTGGCCCGATGAGCAGCTACACCTTCGACGTGCCGGTGCACTTCCACGACCTCGGCATGCACCTGGACGATGATCAACGCGCCGTCCACCTGCGGGAGTTGGCATGCGAGATATGGGCGGGCGGCACCGAGGCGCAGCGTGCGGGCGTCCAGCAGTTCTACGGCGAGCTGGCCGACGCCGCCGCCGAGGACGGTGCGAGCTACGCCGGGGTGTGCCTGATGGCCACCGAGGACGACCGGGTGTCCACCGCGTCGCTGGTGGCCCGCAGCGAGACGCTGGAGCCGGCGGCCGACCCGGAGGCGGTGATCGAGACGCTGGAGGAGGTCCTCTCGCTGGACCCGGCGGCCGACGTGCACCGCACCGAGACCGAGCAGGGCCCGGCCGTGGTGGCGTTCAGCGGCGTCGAGTGGACGCCGGTGCCCGAGCAGCCGGCGCTGCCGCTGGTCCGGGTGGACGTCTACCTGCCGCTGCCGGAGATCTCCGAGCTGCTGGTGTTCTCGTTGACGACGCCGTCGCTGCCCGACCTGCCGCAGTACGTCGCGCTGCTGTCCGAACTGACCGACACCGTCGAGGTGTTGACGGACGATCCGGTGCCGCTGCCGGTGTAGCGCCCCGCGGAGCGCGCGCCGCTGTTCTGAACCCGCACGGGTGAAAACGGCGGGCGCCCCCTCGTGCGAGGGGGCGCCCGCCGTTCCGTCACATCCGGCCGCCGACCGCCGCGATCTGCGCGGTCACCGGGGTGCCGGAGCCGTCGCGGCGCGGGTCGCGCTCCGGGAGCGTGACGGGCTGCCCGTTGGCGGCGGCGCCGAGGGCGGGCAGCGGGCCCGCCCAGGCGAACGCGAGGCCGTCCTCGCCGCGCAGGAAGCGCTGGCAGCGGACGCCGCCGGTGGCCCGGCCCTTGCGCGGGTACTGGTCGAACGGGGTGAGCTTCCAGCTGGTCTGCTGTTCCCCGTCCAGCGTGCCGGTGGTCGCGGCCACCGAGAGGACCACCGCGTCCTCGGCCGGGTCGACGGCGGTGAAGGACAGCACCCGCGCGCCGTCGGACAGCTTGATGCCGGCCATGCCGCCGGCCGGGCGGCCCTGCGGGCGGACCTGGCCCGCCGGGTAGCGCAGCAGCTGGGCGTCGGAGGTGAGGAAGACCAGGTCCTCCTCGCCGGTGCGCAGTTCGACCGCGCCGATCACGGTGTCGCCGTCCTTGAGCGCGATCACCTCGAACTCGTCCTTGTTGGCGGGCCATTCGGGCACCACCCGCTTGACCGTGCCCTGCACGGTGCCGAGCGCCAGGCCCGGCGAGGACTCGTCCAGGGTGGTCAGCGCGAGCGCCCGCTCGTCCTCCTCCAGGCGGAGGAACTCGGAGACTGCGGCGCCGCCGGACAGCGCCCTGGTGCCCGGGGGCAGCGCCGGCAGGTCGATCACCGGCAGGCGCAGCACCCGGCCCGCCGTGGTGACCACGCCGATGTCGCCGCGCGCGGTGGCGGGGACGGCGGAGGCCAGCACGTCGTGCTTGGCCCGCGACGGCTCCTCGGTGACCGGCTCCAGGTCGAAGGTGCGGGCGAGCAGACCGGTGGCGGACAGCAGCACCCGGCACGGGTCGTCCGCGACCTCCAGCGGCACCGACAGCGCCGCCGACGGCACCGACCCGGCCTCCAGCAGCACGGTGCGCCGCTCGGTGCCGAACTGCTTGGCCACCGCGGCGAGTTCGGAGGACACCACGGAACGCAGCCTGGTGTCGGACTCCAGGATCTCGGTCAGCTCGGCGATCTCCTTGAGCAGCTTGGCCTGCTCCGCCTCCAGCTCGACCCGGTCGAAGCGGGTGAGCCGGCGCAGCGGGGTGTCCAGGATGTACGCGGTCTGCGTCTCGGAGATGCCGAAGCGCTCCATCAGGCGCTCCTTGGCCTGGGCCGCGTCGTCGCTGCTGCGGATCAGCGCGATCACCTCGTCGATGTCGACCAGCGCGATCAGCAGGCCCTCGACCAGGTGCAGCCGGTCCTGGCGCTTGCGGCGGCGGAAGTCGCTGCGGCGCTTGACCACCGTGAAGCGGTGGTCGACGTAGACCTCCAGCAGCTCCTTCAGGCCCAGCGTCAGCGGCTGGCCGTCCACCAGCGCCACGTTGTTGATGCCGAAGGTCTCCTCCATCGGCGTCAGCTTGTAGAGCTGCTCCAGCAGCGCCTCGGGCACGAAGCCGTTCTTCACCTCGATGACCAGCCGCAGGCCGTGCGCGCGGTCGGTGAGGTCCTTGACGTCGGCGATGCCCTGGAGCTTCTTCGCGTTGACCAGGTCCTTGATCTTCGCGATCACCTTCTCCGGGCCGACCGTGTACGGCAGCTCGGTGACCACGATGCCCTTGCGGCGGGCGGTGACGTTCTCGATCGTGGTGGTGGCGCGGATCTTGAAGGTGCCGCGGCCGGACTCGTACGCGTCGCGGATGCCGGACAGGCCGACGATCCGGCCGCCGGTCGGCAGGTCCGGACCCGGGACGAACCGCATCAGGGTTTCCAGGTCCGCGGTCGGGTGCTTGATCAGGTGCCGGGCGGCGGCCACCACCTCGGACAGGTTGTGCGGCGGCATGTTGGTCGCCATGCCGACCGCGATGCCGGTGGCACCGTTGACCAGCAGGTTCGGGTACGCCGCGGGGAGCACCTGGGGCTCCTGCTCGGAGCCGTCGTAGTTCGGGGCGAAGTCGACGGTGTCCTCGTGGATCGACTCCACCATCGACATCGAGGCGGCCGTCAGCCGGGACTCGGTGTAGCGCATCGCGGCCGGCGGGTCGTCGTTGCCGAGCGACCCGAAGTTGCCGTGGCCGTCGATCAGCGGCAGACGCATCGAGAACGGCTGTGCCATGCGCACCACGGCGTCGTAGATCGAGGTGTCGCCGTGCGGGTGCAGCCGGCCCATCACCTCGCCGACCAGGCGGGCGCACTTGACGTGGCCGCGCTCCGGGCGCAGGCCCATCTCGTTGGCCTGGTAGAGGATCCGGCGGTGCACCGGCTTCAAGCCGTCGCGGGCGTCCGGCAGGGCCCGGGAATAGATCACCGAGTAGGCGTACTCCAGGAACGAGCCCTGCATCTCGTCCACGACATCGACATCGAGGATGCGCTCCTCGAAGTCACCGGGCGGCGGGGTGGGCGAACTGCGGCGGGCCATCGCTGCGGGGCTCCCTTGCGGTACTGGGGTGGGCAGGGCCAAGGCATGAACGCCCCCCATTGTGGACCCTCGGTGGGACACCGCCTGTCACCCGGGCCGCTTCCGCCGCTGGCGAACGCGCCCGACACACGGACACCTGACGGCGGGTCCGGGCGTTGGACCAGAATGGGGGACGTCACAAGCCCCCGGCCCGGACACTCCGGAACCGACGACGGGAAGGACCCCCGCATGGCCAACCCCGGCCCCGCCAGCGGCCTCGCCATCACCGAACACCGCCTCGCCAACGGTCTGCGCGTGGTGCTCTCCGAGGACCACCTCACTCCGGTCACCGCCGTGTGCCTCTGGTACGACGTGGGTTCCCGGCACGAGGTGAAGGGACGCACCGGCCTCGCCCACCTCTTCGAGCACCTGATGTTCCAGGGCTCGGCGAACGTCTCCAACAACGGGCACTTCGAGCTGGTCCAGGGCGCCGGCGGCTCGCTCAACGGCACCACCAGCTTCGAGCGCACCAACTACTTCGAGACCATGCCCGCCCACCAACTGGAGCTCGCGCTCTGGCTGGAGGCCGACCGGATGGGCTCGCTGCTGGCCGCCCTGGACGACACGTCCATGGAGAACCAGCGCGACGTGGTGAAGAACGAGCGCCGCCAGCGCTACGACAACGTGCCCTACGGCACCGCGTTCGAGAAGCTCACCGCGCTGTCCTTCCCCGGCGAGCACCCCTACCACCACACCCCGATCGGCTCGATGGCCGACCTGGACGCCGCCACGCTGGAGGACGCCCGGGCGTTCTTCCGCACCTACTACGCGCCCAACAACGCGGTGCTGTCGATCGTCGGCGACCTCGACCCCGAGCAGACCGTCGCCTGGGTGGAGAAGTACTTCGGCTCCATCCCCGGCCACGACGGCAAGCAGCCGCCGCGCGACGGCACCCTGCCCGACACCATGGGCGCCGAGTCCCGCGAACTGATCCGCGAGGACGTCCCCTCCCGCGCCCTGATGGCCGCCTACCGGCTGCCGCACGACGGCACCCGGCAGGCCGACGCCGCCGACCTGGCGCTCACCGTCCTCGGCAGCGGCGAGTCGTCCCGCCTGTACAACCGGCTGGTCCGCCGCGACCGCACCGCCGTCTCGGCCGGCTTCGGCCTGCTGCGGCTGGCCGGCGCGCCCTCGCTGGGCTGGCTGGACGTCAAGGCCGGGGCCGGCGCCACCCTGGAGCAGATCGAGGCCGCCGTCGACGAGGAACTCGCCCGGTTCGCCGCCGAGGGCCCCACCGCCGAGGAACTCGAACGCGCCCAGGCCCAGATCGAGCGCGAGTGGTTGGACCGGCTCACCACCGTCGCCGGCCGCGCCGACGAACTCTGCCGCTACGCCGTGCTGTTCGGCGACCCGAAGCTGGTGAACGAGGCCCTGCCGAAGGTCCTCGACATCACCGCCGAGGAGGTCCGCGAGGTGGCCGCCGCCCGGCTGCGCCCCGACAACCGGGCCGTGCTGGTGTACGAGCCGACCCCCGACGACAGCACCGACGACGACAGCTCCGAGAACGAGGAGGCGGCGGCATGAGCGACACCCCCGCGCAGGACACCCCCGAGAAGTACGTCCCGGCGATGGACTTCCACCCGCAGCCGCAGCCCGGCATCCCCACCCCGTGGGCGTTCCCGGCTCCCGAACGGCTCACCCTGGCCAACGGCCTGACGGTGCTGCACTGCCACCGCCCCGGCCAGCAGCTGGTCGCCGTCGACGTGGTGCTGGACGCGCCGCTGGCCGCCGAGCCCGAGGGCCTGGACGGCGTCGCCTCGATCCTGTGCCGGGCGCTCTCCGAGGGCACCGACACGCTTACCGCCGAGGAGTTCGCGGGCGAGCTGGAGCGGGCCGGAGCGACCCTGGACACGCACGCCGACCACCCCGCGCTGCGGGTCTCGCTGGAGGTCCCGGCCTCCCGGCTGGAGCGCGGCCTGACCCTGCTCGGCGACGCCCTGCGCGTCCCCGCGCTGCCCACCGAGGAGATCGAGCGGCTGGTCGCCAACCGCCTCGACGAGATCGTCCACGAGCAGGCCAACCCGTCCCGGCGCTCCGCCAAGGCGCTGTACGCCGCGCTGTTCGCCGAGGCCGACCGGCTGTCGCGGCCGCGGGCCGGCTCCACCGACACCGTCAAGCGGATCGACCGGGACGCGGTGAAGGCGTTCTACGACACCCACCTGCGCCCGTCCACCGCCACCGCCGTGGTGGTCGGCGACCTCACCGGCATCGACCTGACCGCGTTGCTGGAGTCCACCCTCGGCCGGTGGACCGGCGAGAGCGCCGAGCCGTCCGTGCACGGCCCGGTGACCGCCGACGACGCCGGCCGGGTGGTCATCGTCGACCGGCCCGGCTCGGTGCAGACCCAGCTGCTGATCGGCCGGATCGGCCCGGACCGGCACGACCCGGCGTGGGCCGCGCAGGTCCTCGGCGTCTACTGCCTCGGCGGCACCCTCACCTCCCGGCTCGACCGGGTGCTGCGCGAGGAGAAGGGCTACACCTACGGCGTCCGGGCGTTCGCCCAGCCGCTGCGCTCCGCCGCCGACGGCTCCGGCCGCGGGCTGCTGGCGATCAGCGGCTCGGTGGACACCGAGTCCACCGCGCCCGCGCTGCAGGATACCTGGACCATCCTGCGGACGCTGGCCGCGGAGGGCCTCACCGACGCCGAGCGCGAGGAGGCCGTGCAGTTCCTGGTCGGCGTCGCGCCGCTGAAGTACGAGACGGCCGGGTCGGTCGCCGCCACCCTGGCCGACCAGGTCGAGCAGTACCTGCCCGACACCTACCAGGCCGAGTTCTACCGGCAGCTGGCCGCGCTCGACACCGAGGCCGCCACCCGGGCCGCCGTCGCCGCCTTCCCGCCGGACCGCCTGGTCACCGTGCTGGTCGGCGACGCCTCGGTGATCGCCGAGCCGGTCAAGGCGCTCGGCATCGGCGACGTCACGGTCATCGCCAACTGACGTCCTTTCGACGTCCCTTCACAGGGCCCGGCGGAGTGTCAGCTCCGCCGGGCCCGCGGCGTTTTAATCCCTTGCACGCTGTCGGCGCGGCATGGGTAGATGGTCCCCGCCGGGCGAGAACGCGCGGCCACGACGAATGCGGGAGGAGGCGGTCACCATGCGGGTCGAGCCACGACGACGCTCCCCGAGGCTGCCCTCCCGTCGTTCGTACCGAACTGCCTGAGCAGTCGCCGCGCAGCACCCGTCTGCCGCCCGCGGTCCCGCCCTGCCGGGCCGCCCCCTCGATCTTCCCCGCCGCCGCACCGGGCGTCTTCGTGCGGCACCCTTGGAATCGACGACCCAGGAGGTCGAACCGCCATGACGTACACCGAGGTGCCCGGCGTCCGCGTGCCCATCCGGATGTGGACCGACCCGGCCACCGTCGAGGGCCAGGCCATGGATCAGCTGCGCAACATCAGCACCCTGCCGTGGCTGCACGGCCTCGCCGTGATGCCGGACGTCCACCTGGGCAAGGGCGCGACGGTCGGCTCCGTCATCGCCATGAAGGGCGCGGTCTGCCCGGCCGCGGTCGGCGTCGACATCGGCTGCGGGATGACGGCCGTGAAGTCCTCGCTCACCGCGAAGGACCTCCCGGACGACCTGTCGCACCTGCGCCACCGGATCGAACAGGCCATCCCGGTCGGCCGCGGCCTGCACTCCGACCCGATCGAGCCGGGCAAGCTGCACGGGCAGCCCACCGCCGGCTGGAACGACTTCTGGCAGCGCTTCGACGGCATCGCCTCCGACGTCCGCTGGCGGCGCGAGCGGGCCGCCCAGCAGATGGCGACCCTCGGCGGCGGCAACCACTTCATCGAGCTGTGCCTGGACGACGACGGCGCGGTCTGGCTGATGCTGCACTCCGGCTCGCGCAACATCGGCAAGGAGCTCGCCGAGCACCACATGACGATCGCCCGCTCGCTGCCGCACAACCAGGGCCTGATCGACCGGGACCTCGCGGTCTTCATCGCCGACACCCCGCAGATGGCCGCCTACCGCTCCGACCTGTTCTGGGCGCAGGAGTACGCGAGCCACAACCGGGCGCTGATGATGGCCCTCTTCCAGGACGCGGTCCGCCGCGAACTGCCCAAGGCCCGGGCCACCTTCGGCGAGATGATCTCCTGCCACCACAACTACGTGGCCGAGGAGCGCTACGACGGCGTCGACCTGCTCGTCACCCGCAAGGGCGCGATCCGGGCCGGCTCCGGCGAGTACGGCATCATCCCCGGCTCGATGGGCACCGGCTCGTACATCGTGAAGGGCCTCGGCAACACCGCGTCCTTCAACTCGGCCTCCCACGGCGCCGGCCGCAAGATGAGCCGGACGGCCGCGAAGAAGCGCTTCACCGCCAAGGACCTCGCCGAGCAGACCGCCGGCGTCGAGTGCCGCAAGGACGCCGGCGTGGTCGACGAGATCCCCGGCGCGTACAAGCCGATCGAGAAGGTCATCGCCCAGCAGAAGGACCTGGTCGAGGTGGTCGCGCACCTCAAGCAGGTGATCTGCGTCAAGGGCTGACGAAGCCGGCGGAACGTCAGAAACCCGGTGGTGCCTGGAGGCCGGGCACCACCAGGCCGGACTCGTACGCGATCACCACCGCGTGCGTCCGGTTCTGCGCGCCGAGCTTGGTCAGCACGTTCCCGACGTGCGTCTTCGCCGTCTCGGTGCTGACCGTGAGCACCTCGGCGATCTCCGGGTTGGACAGCCCGGTGGCCATCAGCCGCAGCACCTCCTCCTCCCGGCCGGTCAGCGCCGCCCGCGGTAGCGCCTCGGCCGAGCCGAGCGGGCGGGCGGTCACCATCCGGCGCAGCGCGGCCGGGAACAGGATCGCCTCGCCCGCCGCGACCACCCGCACCGCCTCCGCGATCTGCCCGACCGGCAGCCGCTTGAGCACGAAGCCACTGGCCCCGGCGCCGAGCGCCGCGGTGACGTAGCCGTCGTTCTCGAAGGTGGTGATCATCACGACCTTCGGCGGGTCCGCCGCCCCGGCCAGCAGCCGCCGGGTGGCCTCGATCCCGTCGCAGCGCGGCATCCGGACGTCCATCAGCACCACGTCGGGCCGCAACTGCCGGGCGCGTTCGACCGCTTCGACGCCGTCGGCGGCCTCGCCGAGCACCGTGAGGCCGGGCTGCGCGGCGAGCAGCACCCGCAGGCCGCTGCGGGTGACGGCGTCGTCGTCCGCGATCAGCAGGGTGACGGGGGCGGCGGGGTCGGTCATGCCGACCACCGCACGGGCAGCCGGACCGCCAGCCGCCAGTGCTCCGGACCGTCCGGACCGGCCTCGAACTCGCCGTTCAGCAGCCGGACCCGCTCGGCCAGCCCCGGCAGGCCGTGCCCGGAGGTCGGGAAGGCCCGGCCGGACGCGGCAGCACCGGTCCGGTTCACCACCGAGAGCTCCAACAGCTCCGGCCCGGCGGTCACCCGGACCTCGACCGGGCCGCCCGCGCCGTGGCGCAGCGCGTTGGTCAGCCCCTCCTGGAGGATCCGGTACGCCGCCCGGGACAGCGTCCCCTGAAGGCGCGTCAACTCGCCGGACAGCTCCGGCTCCAGCACCGCCCCGGCGTGCCGCAGCCGCTCCAGCAGCTCGGGCAGGTCGGCCAGCGTCCGGGTCGGCGCCGTCCCGGGCCGGTCCTCGCGGAGCACGCCCAGCACGTAGTCGAGGTCCTCCAGCGCGGCACGGGTCGACTCCTCGATGCTGCGCAGCGCGGCCCGCGCCGCCACCGGGTCGGCCGACAGCACCTCGCCGGCCACCGCCGCCTGGATGGTGGTCGCGGTCAGCGTGTGCCCGATCGAGTCGTGCAACTCGTGGGCCAGCCGGTTGCGTTCGGCCAGCCGCCGTTCCTGCTCGGACGCCAGCGCCAGCCGCTCCGCCGCCGAGGGCCCGAGCAGCGCGGGCGCCAGCCGGCGCAGGAAGCCCGCCACCGCCGCGCAGATCACCGGGACCAGCAGCAGGCACACCGCCGCGACCGGCCAGCTCCAGACGCCGGTCACCTGCACCGACCGGCCGGACCAGCTCAGCCGGGCCTCCCCGTCGAGCCAGTTGTTCGGCAGCGACACCGCGGCCAGGAGCAGTACCAGGCAGCTCAGCCCGCCGACCCAGCCCAGCGCCACCTGCGCCACCAGCCAGAGCGGAGTCCGCCACCGGCCGCCGCCGACCGCCGGGGCCGGCACGTCGGGGAGCCGCACCGCGAGCAGCCGGCGGGCGCCGGCGGCCAGCGCCCGCCGACTGATCCGGGGCAGCCCGAGCGCGGCGACCAGCACCGCCCACACCAGCACGGTGAGCGCCGCCCGGGCCTCGTACAGGCCCGAGGCCCACGCCACCGCCGGTATCGCGGCGAGTGGCAGCAGCACGAGGCTCGCCGGTGCGGCGCAGAACGCGAACAGCGCGCCGGAGTACGTGGAGCCGCGCAGCAGCGGCCGAAATCCCCTGGTCATGGCGGCAAGTATGGCCGGGCCGCCGGGGGCCGACCTCCCCCGACCGGGGGAGTGGATCTTCCCCCGTTCCTGCGATGTGCGGGGGCCGCCCCCGCCGTCAGGATCGGATCCGACCCGCCCCGACGAGAGGACGACGATGAGCTCCCCCACCACCCCGACCGACGCCTACGGACCGCGGCCCGGCCGGATGCCGGGCCTCGCGGTGGCCACCGCAGTCCTCGGCACCGTCGCGCTGCTGACCTCGCCGGTGGTGGCGGGAGGCCTGCTCGGCGTGCTCGGCCTGCTCCTCGGCCCGTTCGCGCTGCGGGCCGCCCGCCGGACCGGCGCCGGCCGGGCGACGGCACTGATCGGCGCCGCGCTGTCCGCCCTCGCCGTCGCGGTGGCCGTGGTGATGGCGTTCGTCCTCGTGTGGTTCGCGGACCGGAGCCGGGACTGCTACCAGTACCACGACGTCGGCCCGTGGACGCGGTGCGTCCAGCAGCAGTTCGACCGCGGCTGACGTGAAGGCCCGCCGGGGCCGGGGAGCGCGGCACGTGCTCCCCGGCCCCGGGGCTAGGCGGTCTCGACCAGGCTGCGGTAGCGGTCGTTCCACAGGTCCTCGTGCGCCTCGGGCAGCAGCAGGACGCGGTCCGGGCGCAGCGCGTCGAGGGCGTCCGGGTCGTGGGTGACCATCACCATCGCGCCCGGGTACTCGGCGACCGCGCGCAGCACCTCGTCCCGGGACGCCGGGTCGAGGTTGTTGGTCGGTTCGTCCAGCAGCAGCACGTTGGCGCCCGAGTGCACCAGGCAGGCCAGCGCCAGCCGGGTCTTCTCGCCGCCGGAGAGCACCCCGGCGGGCTTGTCCACGTCGTCCCCGCGGAACAGGTACCCGCCGAGCACCGAACGCACCTCGCTGTCCGTCAGCTTCGGTGCGGCGGCCGACAGGTGCGCGAACACGGTGCGGTCCGCGACGAGCGTGTCGTGCTCCTGGGCGAAGTAGCCCAGCCGCAGGCCCGGGCCGGCCACCGTCCGTCCGCCGTCCGGGAGTTCACGACCGGCGAGCAGCCGCAGCAGGGTGGTCTTGCCGGCGCCGTTCGGGCCCAGCACCACCAGCCGGCTGCCCCGGTCCACCGCCAGGTCCACCCCGTCCAGCACCCGGTGGCCGCGGTAGGTCTTCGCCAGACTGATCGCGCCCAGCGGGATCCGCCCGCACGGCGCGGGCTCCGGCAGCCGGATCCGCGCCGTCCGCTCGGCCCGCCGGACCTGCTCGGTCTCCGTCAGCAGCCGGTCCGCCCGGCGCGCCATCGACTGCGCGGCCATGGTGGTGCTCGCGTTGGCCCGCATCCGGTCGGCCTGCGCGTGCAGCCGCGCCGCCTTGCGCTCCGCGTTCGCCCACTCCCGGGCGCGCCGCCGCTCGTCCGCCGCCTGCTGTGTCAGGTACGTCGACCAGTCCGTGTTGTGCACGTCCAGCGCGGCCCGCTGCGGGTCCAGGTGGAACACCCGGTTCACCGTCGCGGAGATCAGCTCCAGGTCGTGGCTGATCAGCAGCAGCCCGCCCCGGTGCGACGCCAGGAAGCCGCGCAGCCAGCCGATCGACTCGGCGTCCAGGTGGTTGGTCGGCTCGTCCAGCAGCAGTGTGTCGTGCCCCGCGAACAGGATCCGGGCCAGTTCCACCCGCCGCTTCTGGCCGCCCGAAAGGTCGCCCACCGGCTGCTCCAGCAGCCGCTCGGGCAGGCCCAGACCCGCCGCCACCCGGGACGCCTCGGCCTGCGCGGCGTACCCGCCGCACCGCTCGAACGCGGCCTCGGCCCGGGTGTAGCCGCGCATCGCCCGCTCCAGCGCGGCCCCTTCGGCCACGGCCATCGCGGCCTCGGCCCGGCGCAGCGCCCGCTGCGCCTCGTCCAGGCCGCGGGCGGACAGGATGCGGTCCAGCACCGGGGCGGCCGGATCCGCGACCCGGGAATCCTGCGGCAGGTACCCGGTCGACCCGGTGTGCGCCACGGCGCCGGCAGCGGGTTCGACCAGCCCGGCCAGGGTGGACAGCAGGGTGGTCTTCCCCGCGCCGTTCCGGCCGACCAGGCCGACGCGGTCGCCGGGGGCGAGGTGGAAAGAGATGTCGTGCAACAGCAGGCGCGCGCCGACGCGCACGTCGAGACCACTGACGGTGATCATGAGAGAAGACGCTCCGAAACAACAGCAAAAGGACACACGGGTGGCGTGGAAGCGGGTCCTGTTGCTAGGAGATGAAGAGCGTCGACATGGGCCCGAGGCTACGTCACCGGTCGGGCGGCATGCACCCGAATTTTCCGTTTCGGCAGGTCGGGCGGGGTCCAGCGCGAGCGTGCAGGCGGCCCGCCGTTCTCCGGGCCGCCGGTGTCGCAGTCGGCTACGCGGCAGGCAGCTCGTCGAGGCCTTCCTGGACCATCTTGGCGACGCGGTCCAGCGCGGCGTCCGCGCCCTCCGCGCTCGCGGAGAGGATGACGGTGTCGCCGCCCTCCGCGCCGAGGGTGAGGAGGCCGAGCATGGAGCCGGCGTTGACCGGGGTGCCGTTCTCCTTGGCGATGGTCATGGGGACGCCGGTGGCGGTGACGGCCTTGACGAAGACGGAGGCGGGACGGGCGTGCAGGCCCTCGGCCCAACCGATGGTGACGCGGCGCTCAGCCATGATGAGGTGCCTTTCAGGTGGTGCATGTTGTCTAGACCAGTGTTGCACGGCGCTGCTGACCGGGCCGGTCGCGAACAGGGCCAGCGTGCCGTGCGGGACAGGGCCGGCGCCACCAGGCTCGCCGAGGGCTACGCTGACGACCGTGGAGCACGACACCGCCAAGCACGCCACGGCGCGCGAAGAGGCCGAGCACGGTTATCCGCAGCACTGGGAGGCCGACGTCCTGTTGCGCGACGGCGGCACGGCCCGGATCAGACCGATCGACGCGGACGACGCGGACCGGCTGGTGGACTTCTACGAGCAGGTCTCGGACCAGTCGAAGTACTTCCGCTTCTTCGCCCCGTACCCGCACCTGTCCGACAAGGACGTGCGACGGTTCACGCACCACGACTACGTGAACCGGGTCGGCCTGGCGCTGGTGGTGCGGGACCGGTTCATCGCCACCGTCCGGTACGACCGGATCGACAAGGCGGGCATGCCGTCCACCACCGGCACGGACGCCGAGGTGGCGTTCCTGGTGCAGGACGCGCACCAGGGCCGGGGCATCGCGTCCGCGCTGCTGGAGCACATCGCGGCGGTCGCGCAGGAGCGCGGCATCCGCCGGTTCACCGCCGAGGTGCTGCCGGAGAACCGGAAGATGGTGAAGGTGTTCACCGACGCCGGCTACACCCAGCGGCGCAGCTTCGCCGACGGCGTGGTGCACCTGGAGTTCGACCTGGAGCCGACCGCCGCGTCGCTCGCCGTGATGCGGGCCCGTGAGCACCGCGCCGAAGCCCGGTCCGTGCAGCGCCTGTTGACGCCGCGGTCGATCGCCGTGATCGGCGTCTCGCGCAATCCGCAGTCGGTCGGCCGGGCACTGCTGCGGGACATCCGGGCGGGCTTCGACGGCCCGGTGTACGCGGTGAACCGCACCGTCGAGCCGGGCACCCTGCTGGACGGAGTGCCCAGCCACCGCTCGGTGCTGGCCGTCCCCGGGCCGATCGACCTGGCCGTGATCGCGGTGCCGGAGCCCGCCGTCCCCGGCACGGTCGCCGAGTGCGGGGCGCACGGCGTGCAGGGCCTGGTGGTGGTGACCGCCGGGTACGCCGAGACCGGCCCGGACGGACGGGACCGGCAGCGCGAGCTGGTCCGGCAGGCCCGGGCCGCCGGCATGCGGGTGATCGGCCCGAACGCGTTCGGCCTGATCAACACCGACCCCGAGCACCGGCTGAACGCCTCGCTCGCGCCCGTGCTGCCCGAACGCGGCCCGTTCGGCGTGTTCTGCCAGTCCGGCGCGATCGGCGTCGCCCTGCTGGAGGCCGCGCACCGCCGCGGCATGGGCATCTCCTCGTTCGCCTCGGTCGGCAACCGGGCCGACGTCTCCGGCAACGACCTGCTCCAGTACTGGGAGGAGGACGCCGCCACCGGCGTGGTGCTGCTGTACTTCGAATCCTTCGGCAACCCGCGGAAGTTCACCCGGATCGCCCGCCGACTCGCCGCCGCCAAGCCCGTGGTGGTGCTCAAGAGCGCCCGGCACACCGGCAGCCTGCCGCCCGGCCACGCCGTCCAGCCCGCCGCCACTCGGCTGCGGGACGCCACCGTGGACGCGCTGTTCCAGCAGGCCGGCGTGATCCGGGTGGACACCATCACCGAACTCTTCGACACCGGCGAACTGCTGGCCGGCCAGCCGCTCCCGGCCGGCGGCAAGGTCGCCGTCGTCGGCAACTCCGACTCCCTCGGCCTCATCACCTACGACACCTGCCTGACCGCCGGCCTGCGCCCGCGCACCCCCGTCGACCTGACCACCGGCGCCAGCGGGGAGAACTTCCGGATCGCCCTGGACACCGCGCTCAGCGACCCCAAGGTGGACGCGGTGATCGCCGTCGCCATCCCGCCGATCGGCGTGCACACTCCCGAATCCGCGCCCGAACTGGTCGAGGACGCCCCCGAGATCGCCCAGGCCCTGCTGGACGCCGCCGAACGCGGCCGGGAACTCGGCAAGCCGCTGCTGCTCGCCCACCTCGCGCTGCCCGCCCTGGTCGCCCGGCTGCGCGCCGGGGGAGTGCCCGCCTACCCGGCCCCCGAGCGCGCCGTCCACGCCCTCGCCGACGCCGTCCGCTACGCCAAGTGGCGACGCCGCAGCGCCGAGGCCGAGGAGACCGCCCGGGTCCCCGAACTCGACGGCGTGGACGAGGCCGCCGCCGGCGCCCTGGTCGAACAGGCGCTGGGCAGCCGCGAGGCCGTCGCCGCCCGGCTGCAGTCCGGCGGGGCCCGCGTCACCCTGCCCGACGCGGACGCCGCCGCGCTGCTCGGCCACTACGGCATCAAGGTCAGCCCGACGCTGGCCGCGCCCGACGAGAGCACTGCCGTCAAGGCGGCGGCCACCCTCGGCTACCCCGTTGCGCTGAAAGCCACCGCCGACCACCTGCGCCACCGCCCCGACCTCGGCAGCGTCCGCCTCGACCTCATCAGCGAGGCCGAACTGCGCCGCGCGCACCGCGAACTCGACGCCCTGCTGGGCGGCGCCGCGCAGGCCGAACTGGTGGTGCAGCGGCTCGCCCCGCGCGGCGTGGACACCATGATCGGCGCGGCCGTGGACCCGGCGGTCGGCACCATCCTGTCCTTCGGCCTGGCCGGCGCCCCCGCCGAACTGCTCGGCGACGTCTCGCACCGCCTGGTCCCGGCCACCGACCGGGACGTCGCCGAACTGATCCGCGAGGTCCGGGCCGCGCCGCTGCTGTTCGGCTGGCGCGGCGCGGAGGCGGTGGACACCGGCGCCCTGGAGGAACTGCTGCTGCGGGTCTCCCGACTGGTCGACGACCTGCCGGAGATCGCCTCCGTCGACCTGGAACCCGTCGTGGTCGCCCCGCAGGGCCTCACCGTGCTCGGTGCCCGGGTCCGAATCGCCCCGCTGCCGGTCCGCACCGATCTGGGACCGCGCGCCATGAGCACGCTGTAACCTTGCGTGGTTGCCCGCCCGGCAGGAGCGGACGACCCCCGGTCCCGACGGCAGGACGACGGACCGGGCGACCCCGGCGCAGTGCCACCCGCCGGACCGGCGGGACATGCCAGGATGGAGATATGGCGAAGACCGGTACCACCACGCAGGACCTGCGGTCCGCGATCGAGCGCAGCGGCTACTACCCGGCGCTGGTCTCCGAGGCGGTGGAGTCCGCGGTGGGCCCCGAGCCGATCAGCTCGTACCTGGTGCACCAGGAGACCACCTTCGACGCGAACGAGGTCCGCCGGCACGTCACCGTGCTGGTGCTCACCCCGTCCCGTTTCGTGGTCAGCCACACCGACGAGCAGAACGGCGACGCGGCCACGCCCGTCCCGTACGCCACCACCTCCACCGAAACGGTCCGGCTGGACCGGATCAGCTCCGTGGTGATCAGCCGCATGGTCGCCAACCCCGAGACGTACACCCCCGGCACCCTGCCCCGCGAGGTCGTCCTGACCATCGGCTGGGGCGCCGTGCAGCGCCTCGACCTGGAGCCGGCCGGCTGCTCCGACCCGAACTGCGAGGCGGACCACGGCTACACCGGCTCCGCCACCGCCGACGACCTGTCGCTGCGGGTCAGCGAGGCCGGGGACGGTCCCGAGACGGTCGCCCAGGCGCTGGTCTTCGCCCGGGCGCTGTCCGAGGCGACCGTGGCCAACGGCTGAGCCCGGTATGCATCACGGCTACGACTCGTTCGATCCGCTCGACCCCGCCGACGCGCCGGCACCGCGCTACGGCTGCGCCGCCCTCTCCGACCTGCTGCCGACCCTGGCGGCGGGCCTCGGCGTGCCCGGCTACCGGGCCACGCTGCCGCTGGAGCCCGCCGACCGGGTCTGCGTCTTCCTGGTCGACGGCCTCGGCTGGGAGCTGATCCGCCGCCACCCCGACTGGGCGCCGTTCCTCAACTCGCTGACGGCCGCGGGCTCGCCGATCACCGCCGGGTTCCCGTCCACCACCGCCACCTCGCTGGCCTCCGTCGGCACCGGCCTGCCGCCGGGGCAGCACGGCCTGGCCGGGTACACGGTGGCGATCCCCGGCCGCGGGCAGCTGATGAACCAGCTGCGCTGGCAGCCGTACGTGGACCCGCGCGGCTGGCAGCCCTACCCGACCGTCTTCGAACAGGCGCACCTCGCCGGGGTCGCCACCGCGCAGGTGTCCTCGCCGCTGTTCGCCACCACCCCGCTCACCCAGGTCGCGCTCTCCGGCGGCACCTTCCTCGGCCGCACCACCGGCGAGGAGCGGATGGACCGGGCCGCCGCCTGGCTGGCCGAGCACGACCGCGCCCTGGTCTACACGTACCTGAGCGAACTCGACGCCGCCGGGCACCGGTTCGGCGTCGACTCCGACGAGTGGCGGCTCACCCTGTCCACCGTCGACCGGCTCGCCCGCCGCCTCGCCGAACAGCTCCCGCCGCGCTCCGCCCTCTACGTCACCGCCGACCACGGCATGATCGACGTCACCGAGGAGAACCGGATCGACTTCGACGAGGACTGGGAACTCTCGGCCGGTGTCGCCCTGCTCGGCGGCGAGGGCCGCGCCCGCCACGTCTACGCCCACCCCGGCGCGGCCGGCGACGTGTACGCCGTGTGGAGCGAGGTGCTCGGCGAGCAGATGTGGGTCGCCACCCGCGAACAGGCCATCGCCGCAGGCTGGTTCGGCCCCGACGTCGACGAACGGGTCTACCACCGGATCGGCGACGTGGTGGCCGCCGCGCGCGACGACATCGCGATCATCGCCAGCCGCACCGAACCCGGCGAGTCCCGGATGATCGGCCTGCACGGCTCGATGACCCCCGTCGAACAACTCGTCCCGCTGCTCGAAGTCCGTGGCTGAGACCGGCCCGTCAACCACCCACGCCCGAAAGGCTGACGCTCCACCCATGGCTGAACTGGTGTTCTTCTCGGGCACGATGGACTGCGGCAAGTCCACGCTCGCCCTCCAGATGGACCACAACCACGCCGCCCGCGGCCGGCAGGGCATCATCTTCACCCGCCACGACCGGGCCGGCGCCGCCACCATCTCCAGCCGCCTCGGCCTGCGCGCCGACGCGGTCGAGGTCGGCGAGGCCTTCGACTTCCAGGCGTTCGTGGTCAACCTGCTCTCCACCGGCGGCAAGGTCGACTACCTGATCTGCGACGAAGCGCAGTTCTTCTCCGCCGGGCAGATCGACCAACTCGCCCGCATCGTGGATGAGTTGGGCATCGACGTGTTCACCTTCGGGATCACCACCGACTTCCGTACCAAGCTCTTCCCCGGCTCCCAGCGGCTGATCGAACTCGCCGACCGGGTCGAGGTCCTCCAGGTCGAGGCACTCTGCTGGTGCGGCGCCCGCGCCACCCACAACGCCCGCACCGTCGGCGGCGTCATGGTGGTCGAGGGAGCGCAGGTCGTGGTCGGGGACGTCGCCGTCAACGAGGACGAGATCGGCTACGAGGTGCTCTGTCGGCGCCACCACCGCCGCCGCCTCACGGCGGCGACCGCCCGGGCCGCCGTGCTCTCCCCGGACGTCCTCCCGTTCGAGGGCTGACGCCCCGTCAGGCTGTTCGCCGCGCCACAATGGCAGCATGACCTCGCCGCTGATCACCGCCGCCGAACTCGCCGCCGCGCTCGACTCCCCGCACCCGCCGGTGCTGCTCGACATCCGCTGGCAGCTCGGCGGCCCGCCCGGTGCCGAGGAGTACGCCAAGGGCCACCTGCCCGGCGCGCACTACCTCGACCTCGACCAGGAACTCGCCGACCCGCCGGGCCGCGCCGGCCGGCACCCGCTGCCGGAGACCGGACGCCTCACGGCCGCGCTGCACCGGGCCGGCGTCACCTCCGGCCGCCCCGTCGTCGCCTACGACGCCGGGCCCTCGCTCTCCGCCGCCCGCGCCTGGTGGCTGCTCCGCTGGGCCGGCCACCTCGACGTCCGCGTCCTCGACGGCGGCCTCGCGGCGTGGCTCGCCGCCGGGCAGACCCTGAGCACCGAGACGCCCGTTCCCGGGGACGGCGACTTCCAGGTCGAACCCGGCCGGCTGCCCACCGTCGACGCCGCCGGCGCCGCCGAACTCGGCCGCGCCGGGCTCCTGTTGGACGCAAGGGCGGGCGAACGCTACCGCGGCGAGACCGAGCCCATCGACCCCCGCGCCGGCCACATCCCGGGCGCGACCTCCGCCCCCACGACAGAGAACCTCGCCGCCGACGGACGCTTCCTCCCCGCCGCGGATCTCGCGTCCCGGTTCGCGGCCCTCGGCGTCACCGACCCCGCGAACACCGCCGTCTACTGCGGCTCCGGCGTCACGGCCGCACACCAACTCCTCGCGCTGGAACTCGCGGGCCACAAGGGCGCTGCGCTGTACCCGGGCTCCTGGAGCGAGTGGTCTGCCGACCCGGAGAACCCTGTCGCGATCGGGTGAGCCTTCAGGGGCTCGTCGGGGAGGTGCCCCCACGAGCCCCTGGATGCGCATCCACGAGCCCCGAAGAACCCCTTACTCGGGCTTCTTGCGGCGGGAGCCGAACACGATCTCGTCCCAGCTCGGCACCGTCGCCCGCCGCCCCGGGCGGACGCCGTCGGCTTCGGCCTGGCGGTCCGTCGCGCCGACCATGCGGTCGCGGTGCGGGGAGACCGAGCGCGGCATGAGGATGTCCGCGTACGCGGAGCCCGCGCCGACGCTCGCCGCAGGCGCACTCGCGGGTTCCTCGATCTCCTCGGGCTCCTCGGTGACCGTGGTCTCCACGCTCGGCCCGACCGGGGTCAGGTCGCCGCGGTAGGAGGGCACGACGTCCAGCAGGCTGGTGAGGGAGTCCCGTTCGGGGGAGACCGCGGCGACCGCCTCGCGGTGCATGATGCGGTCGGCGGACGGGCGCTCGATCATCGGGCGGGTCGGCCGGTCGTGGGGGAGGCGGGCGATCCGCGGGATGAACGGGAAGACCGAGTCCTCCTCGCGTTCCACGTTCTCGCCGATCAGCGCGCGCGCCTCGTCGTCGTTCGGCTGCACCAGCCGTCGCGGCGGGTCGTAGGACCAGGCGGCACGCCGGTGTTCGCCCTCGGCGCGGTAGACGAGGATGACTTCCCAGGTGCCGTCGTCGCGGCGCCAGGAGTCCCAGCGTTCGGTGTCCTTCTCGGCACCGCGCAGCGCGAGGCGCTCGGCGACGGCCTCGCCGAGCTGGGGGCCGGTGGACTCGCCGTGGCGGCGGATCGCCGTCTTGCGGGCCCGTTCGGCCATGAAGGCGCGCTCCGCCAGCACCGGACCCTCGAAGCGACGGACGCGGTCGACCGAGATGCCGGCGGCCTGGGCGACCTCCTCGGCGGAGGCACCGGCTCGTATCCGTGCCTGGATGTCTCGCGGGCGGAGGTGGCTCTCCACCTCGATCTCGATCTGGCCGAGCCGCGGCCGGTCACCCCGGACGGCGGCGCGCAGCCGCTCGTCGATCGGAAGGGTGTACTCCGTGCTGTCGGCAGCCTTGAGCACCAGCCGTGTGCCGTCGTTGCTGACGGCCACGACGCGCAGTTCGGGCACGGTTACCTCCCGGGTGGTGCCTGCCGACGTCACCTGCGTCGCTGCTCCCGTACTGAGTGTGGCCTGCCCGCTGGCGAGTGGCCACAACCTTGCAGAGTTACCCGGCGTGTCGGGCTTTCGCCCGTGCGCGCCGCTGTGGCACGGTTGCCTGTTTGCCACGTCGACGGTCGACATCGCACCCGGGCGCCCGGGCCGCCGTCTGACGGAGTGTCGACAGGCCGGACCGAAGGCTCAGGCTCCACGAACAGTACTCCATTCGTGGCATCCACAGGGGCGGCTCGCCGCTCAAGTCTCCCGCGAATCATCGGAATCTCCGAGGTGTGCACCCCATAGGACGGCCGGTGATCGGCGGACGGTGATCATCTTCACATATATCGCGCCGGAGGAACCGGATTTTCGACCCTTGTGTCCTTCTTTGGGCAAGATGGAGAGACTTGTTCGAAATTCCGCCACGCCGACCGAGGGACCGGGATGCCGCAGCAGAGGGAGCAGTTCGCGCACGGAGCGGCCGAGGCCGCGGAGAAGGGCGAGCGCAGACGGCTTGATCTGACGGTGACTCAGGTCGCGGCGAGTGCACTGGCGACGGTGGTCGGTGCGGTACTCGCCTCGGAACTCGGAGTGTACGGAACGATACTCGGTGCGGCCGTCGTCTCGGTGGGGGCGACGACCGGAAGCGCGGTCTTCCAGCACCTGTTCAAACGCACCGGGGAACAACTGCGCAACGCGGTGGATCGCGGCGCCGAATCCGCGCCCGCCGCGCATCCCCGGTCGGCTCCGGCGGGTGGAATCAGCGAGGAGTGGAACGCGCCGCGGCTGGTGCGGGCGAAACGCCGCTGGACGTGGAAGTCGTACACGGCAGTATCCGCACTGGTGTTCGTTATTGCGATGGTGCCGATCGTCGCGGTGGAAGTCGCCGCCGGAAAGCCGATGCACAACATCACCACCGGTCAGGACGGCGGCGGCACGTCGTTCAATCCGTCCCGCCCGTCCGGTGGCGACGGTGGCCACAAGGAGGAGAAGCAGCAGCAGCCCGCCCCGGCGCCTTCGTCGTCACCGAGCGTCGAGCCGTCCCGGCCGGGGCCCAGCGACCTTCCCCCGTCCGGGAGTTCCGCCTCGCCCAGCCCCTCGGCCCGGCCGTCCGGCAAGCCCGAGCCGACCGCCTCGCCCAGCGCCGGCGTCTCTCCGGCGCCCACCGGGGAGGCTCCTGCCCCGGCGGGAGGGGCCGCGCCCGAGGCGGTCGCGGTCGGCTGACGGGTCAGGCGCCGAGCACTCGGCGCAGGTAGTCGTTGGCGAACCGGCGCTCCGGGTCGACCTTGTCGCGCAGTGCGGTGAAGTCGCCGAAGTGCGGGTACACGGACGCCAGGTACTCGGCGTCCCGGGTGTGCAGCTTGCCCCAGTGCGGGCGGCCCCGGTGGGCCGTCATCAGCCGCTCCACCTCGGTGAAGTAGCCGAGTTCACGGGTGCCCCGGTACAGGTGGACGGCGATGTACACGCTGTCCCGGCCGTTCGCGGTGGACAGCCACAGGTCGTCCGCCGGGGCTGTCCGGACCTCGACGGGGAAGCTGATCCGCCAGTCGGAGCGCTCCACCAGCGCCTTGAGTTCGCGCAGCACGGTGGTGGCCGCCTCGCGCGGCACCGCGTACTCCATCTCGACGAAGCGGACCTTGCGGGGGCTGGTGTAGACCTTGTACGCCTGGTCCGTGAAGCGGCGCTCCGACCAGGCGCGGCTGGCGACCTGGGCGATGGTCGGGATGGCGCCGGGGAAGGTGCGGCCGACCCGGCAGACGCCCTCCCACACGGTGTTGGAGACGAAGTCGTCGTCCAGCCAGGCCTTGAACTTCGGCAGCGGCGCGGCCGGGCCCTGGCTGCGGTTGTTGCGCTTGGTCGAGCAGCGGTCGGTGTGCGGGAACCAGTAGAACTCGAAGTGCTCGTTGACGGCGGTCAGTTCGTCGAAGCTGTCGAGCACCTCGTCGAAGCCCATCGGCTTCTCGTGCGCGCCGAGCAGGAACATCGGCTCGACCGCGAAGGTCAGTGCGCTGATCACGCCCAGCGCGCCGAGGCCGAGGCGGGCGCCCTGGAAGAGTTCGGGGTTCTCGGTGGCGGAGCAGGTCTGCACCGAGCCGTCGGCGAGGACGATCTCCACCGCGCGGATCTGCGCCGCCAGCGAGCCGGAGTCCCGGCCGGTGCCGTGGGTGCCGGTGCTGGTGGCGCCGGCCACCGTCTGCACCTCGATGTCGCCCATGTTGGTCAGCGACAGGTCGGCGGCGGCCAGCAGGCGGTTCAGCCTGTGCAGCGGCAGGCCCGATTCGACGGTGACGGTGCCCGCCGCGCGGTCGATGCCGCGCACCGCGGTCAGCCGGTCCGGGCGCACCATCACGGCGTCGCCGGCGGCGGCGATCGCGGTGAACGAGTGGCCCGAGCCGACCGCCTTGACGGGGCGGTCGGCCTCGGCGGCCGACTTGATCACGGCGGCCAGTTCCTCGACCGAGCCCGGCGCCGCCACCTGCGCGGGCCGCGCGCTCTGGTTCCCCGCCCAGTTCCGCCAGACCTCGGTCATCTCCAGAGCCCTCCCGCTCGCATGTCCCGCCTGCCGGTTCTACCGGTGGGTAGGGGGAGCGTAGTCACTGCCCCGCCTGCGGGTCCATGGTCCGAAGGGCCCAACATGAGGGAAGCTCATGTCGGAGTGGGGGCCACAACGGGGACTACGGCGAGACCGGCTCCGGCACGGCAAGCTGCTCGGCCTCGGCGAGCCGGCTGCGCAGCCTGGACATGCCCGCGTAGGCGGCGAGCGCGCCGAAGCCGGCGGCGGCGACCGGCACCCAGTAGCCGTTGGCCGCGCCGCTCGCGTCCACCACCAGGCCCGCGGCCGAGGAGCCGACCGCCACGCCGAGCGCCAGGCCGGTGGTGGTCCAGGTCATGCCCTCGGTCAGCTGGGCGGCCGGCACCAGGCGCTCGACCAGCGCCATCGCGGTGATCAGGGTCGGCGAGATGGCCAGACCGGAGAGGAACAGCGCGGCGCCGACGCCGATCAGCGCCGCGGTGCCGTGCATCAGCTGGGCGGCCAGGATCAGCGGCACCATGCCGACGGCCATCACCGTCACGCCGATCAGGAAGCGACGGGCCATCGAACCGGAGAGCTTCAGGGTGCCGAACACCGCGCCGGCCAGGCAGGAGCCGAGCGCGTAGACGGCGAGCACCGGACCGGAGGCGCCGGTGTGCTGCTGGGCCTTGGCGAAGGCGACGGTGACCACCTCGACCGAGCCGAACACGCCGCCGGTGGCGACCAGTGTCATCACCAGGATCCGCAGGCCCCCGTTGGCGATCGCGCTCGGCCCGTCATGGTGGGCGCCCGGATGGACCGGCGGCTCGGTGCGCCGCTGGCCGGTGAACAGCAGGACGCCGACCACCAGGAAGACCCCGGCCAGCAGGACGCCCGACTCGGGGAACACCGTGGTGGCCAGCGCCACCGCGAGGATCGGGCCGACGATGAAGCAGATCTCGTCCGCGACCGCCTCGAAGGAGTACGCGGTGTGCAGCTTCGGCGGCTCGTTCCGGTACAGGTGGGCCCAGCGGGCGCGGACCATCGACCCGGTGCTGGGCATCACGCCCATGCCCGCCGCGAATACGAACAGCGTCCAGTCCGGCAGCCCGGTGCGGGCGCCGAGCAGCAGGCCGGTCGCCGCCAGGACGGTCGCCAGGGTGGCGGGCAGCGCGATCCGGCGCTGGCCGTGCCGGTCGACCAGGCGGGAGATCCACGGGCCGAGGATCGCGGCGGAGACCGCGAGGGTGGCGGACAGCGCGCTGCCGAGCCAGAAGGTGCCCTTCATCTCGGCGAGCATGGTGACGGTGCCGATCCCGGTCATCGAGATCGGCAGGCGGGCGATCAGCCCGGAGGAGGAGAAGGCAAGACTGCCGGGGGCGGCGAATATCTGGCGGTAGCTGGACAGCACGGGGTGGCTCCGTCGGACGGGTGCGGCACGGGGATAGAGGTAAGGCACAACTATCGCTCACACAGCTTACGAACCGTGATCCATCGTCCGCACCCGGGATAATCCGGACACCGTGCCGCCGGCGGCCGTGCGCCGACCGTGCCGCCACGGGTGGCAGGATCGGAGCCATGTCCGACACGCGCACCCTCACCGACCCCGCGCCGTACGACGCGTTGCTGCTGCTGTCCTTCGGCGGGCCGGAGGGCCCCGAGGACGTGGTGCCCTTCCTGGAGAACGTCACCCGGGGACGCGGCATCCCGAAGGAGCGGCTGACCGAGGTCGGCAAGCACTACTTCCTGTTCGGCGGGGTCAGCCCGATCAACGCGCAGAACCGCGAGCTGCTGGCCGCGCTCCGCCAGGACTTCGCCGACCACGGCCTCGACCTGCCGGTGTACTGGGGCAACCGGAACTGGGCCCCGTACCTGGTGGACACCCTGCGGGAGATCGCCGACGCCGGACACAACCGGGTGCTGGTGCTCGCCACCAGCGCCTACGCGGGCTTCTCGGGCTGCCGCCAGTACCGGGAGAACCTGGCCGACGCGCTCGTCCACCTGGCCGCCGAGGGCCGGCCCGAGCTGACCGTCGACAAGCTCCGGCACTTCTACAACCACCCCGGCTTCGTGCAGCCGATGATCGACGCTACCCTCGCCGCGCTCGCCCAACTCCCGGACGGCACACGGGAGAAGGCCCGGCTGGCGTTCACCACGCACTCGATCCCGACCGCCATGGCGGAGACCTCCGGCGCCCCCGACGACCCGGCCCGCGGCACCCCCGGCGGCGCCTACGTCGCCCAGCACCTGGACGTCGCCCGGCTGATCGCCGACGCGGTCGCCGAGCGCACCGGCGTCACCGACCGGCCCTGGCAGCTGGTCTACCAGAGCCGCAGCGGCGCCCCGCACATCCCGTGGCTGGAGCCGGACATCTGCGACCACCTGGAGGCCCAGCACGCCGACGGCGTCGAGGCCGTGGTGATGGTGCCGATCGGCTTCGTCTCCGACCACATGGAGGTCAAGTACGACCTGGACACCGAGGCGGTGGCGAAGGCCGCCGAACTCGGCCTGCCGGTCGCCCGCGCCGCCACCGTCGGCGCCGACCCGCGGTTCGCCGCCGCCGTCCGCGAACTCGTCCTGGAACGGGCCGCCGCCCAGCGCGGCGAGCCGGTCACCCGCTGCGCGCTGGGCGCCCTCGGCCCCAGCCACGACGTGTGCGCCACCGCCTGCTGCCCCAACCCGCGCGCCCCCCGCCCCGCCGCCGCCGAAGCCTGAACCCGGAGGACCGACCATGACCGACGACCTGCTGGACGACCTGCTCGCCACCGCCGTCGAGGCCGCCACCCGGGCCGGTGAACTGCTCCGCGACGGCCGGCCCGAGGACCTCGGGGTGGCTGCCACCAAGAGCAGCCCGGTGGACGTGGTGACCGAGATGGACCTGGCCTCCGAGAAGCTGGTGCTGGAACTGATCTCGGCCCGCCGCCCCGACGACGGCTACCTCGGCGAGGAGGGCGCCGACCGCCCCGGCACCAGCGGCGTGCGCTGGGTGGTCGACCCGCTCGACGGCACCGTCAACTACCTCTACGGGCTTCCCTCCTGGGCGGTCAGCGTGGCCGCCGAACTGGACGGCGAAGCGGTCGTCGGCGTGGTGTCCGTACCCGCCCGGGGCGAACTGTTCCAGGCGGTGCGCGGCCGCGGCGCCACGCTGAACGGCCGCCCGCTCGCCGTCCGACCCGCCCCGGTCTGGGGCCAGGCGCTGGTGGCGACCGGCTTCGGCTACCTGCGCGAGCGGCGGGTGCACCAGGCCGAGGTGCTGCACGCGCTGATGGGCGAGGTGCGCGACATCCGCCGGGCCGGCGCGGCCGCCGTCGACCTGTGCGACCTGGCCGCCGGCCGCTTCGACGGCTACTTCGAACGCGGCCTGGCCCCCTGGGACCGGGCGGCCGGCGTGCTGATCGCCCGCGAGGCCGGCGCGCTCAGCGGCTCCCGCCCCGGCCTGCCCGCCGACGGCGAGCTCACCGTGGCCGCCCCGCCCGGCGTGTTCGAGCAGCTCCAGGCCCGCCTCGAAGAGCTCGGCGCCTGGCACGACTGACCCGCCCCGGGCCCGGCCGCGCGCGGACAGCGAAAAGCCCCGGCACGGGGACCGTGCCAGGGCTCGCTGGTGCGTTGTTGAGGGAGGGATCAGGCCGCGGAGCGGTGCGTTCCGAGCATCGGGTCGACGCCGTGTTCGGCGGCGAGGCGCTGGAGGTCCTCCAGCTCGGACTGCTCGACCTCGGCCAGGAACTCGTCCCCGGATTCGATCGCGCGGTGCAGATCCTGCTCGGCGTTCTTGATCCGCTGAAGGATTCCGGCGGTGAAGGCGTCCATACGGGCCCCCTTTTCCTGTGTCGGACGGGCACGGTCCGAGAAACCCCCCGGCACGGAATCGGATGAACCCCGGACGGGCACCCGACGACCGGTGCAGGATCCGGTCGGGTGCTCGGGCGGCGCGTGGGCCGCGACCCGGTGGCTCTCGATCCCAGGCCGGTGCGGATGGGGCACTCGGCGGGTAGTGGCCGCGATGTGCCGCAGTACGGGCATCACGGTGTGCACGTGTCCTCCCCGCCCGAGGGGCCGGGAAACCTCTACTCGTCGGAAAGTTGCCCGGGTCACAGTCCAAGCGGCATTCGAAGGCTCCGTTTTCGCCGTCGGCGCATCGGACTTACGACTGCTTTACCGCGCGACCAGGCAGGATGGAGGCACCGTCGGATCCGACTGTCCGGATCCGCGCCCGGCGCACCACGGCCCGCACGGGCAGCACGGCCTGGGCCGCTCCAGGAGAAGGGACACCACCGTGCGGGTACTCGTCGTCGAGGACGAGCAACTGCTTGCCGAGGCCGTTGCCACCGGTCTTCGCCGGGAAGCCATGGCGGTCGATGTCGTCTACGACGGTGAGGCCGCGTTGCAGCGGATCGCCGTGAACGACTACGACGTGGTGGTGCTCGACCGGGACCTCCCACTGGTGCACGGCGACGACGTCTGCCGCCGGGTCGTCGAGCAGGGCCTCGCCACCCGGGTGATCATGCTGACCGCCTCCGGCGACATCAGCGACCGGGTCGAGGGCCTGGAGATCGGCGCCGACGACTACCTCCCGAAGCCGTTCGCGTTCAGCGAGCTGGTCGCCCGGGTCCGCGCCCTCGGCCGACGCGCCACCGTCCCGCTGCCCCCGGTGCTGGAGCGCGCCGGGATCAGCCTGGACCCGGGCCGCCGCGAGGTGATCCGGGACGGCAAGCCCGTCCAGCTGGCCCCCAAGGAGTTCGCCGTGCTGGAGGTCCTGATGCGGGCCGGCGGCGCCGTGGTCTCCGCCGAGCAGCTGCTCGAAAAGGCCTGGGACGAGCACACCGACCCGTTCACCAACGTGGTCCGGGTCACCGTGATGACGCTCCGCCGCAAGCTCGGCGACCCGCCGGTGATCATCACCGTCCCCGGCTCCGGCTACCGGGTCTGACACCCGTCCCCGCCGCCACCCCCATCGTCGTCTGAGAGGACTTCCCGGCCATGACCACCCCGCCACTCCCCGGCGGGGCCCCCGGCGCGCCCACTCCGGGCCCGGGCCAGGTGCCCCCGCGTCCGAACCACCCCCCGCGCCGACCCGCCCCGGGCCGTGACGACGACGCCTACCGGCCCGGCGACGGCCTGTTCGCCTGGCTGTCGCTGCGGCCCACCATCCGGATCCGGCTCACCCTGCTGTACGGCGGGATGTTCCTGATGGCCGGCGTGGTGCTGCTGCTGCTGATGTACTACTTCGTCCGCTCGGCGTTCCAGGTCGACCTGGTGCCGCACCTGACCCTCGGCCAGGGCGTGACCCTGCGGGCCTACGACGGCACCAGCCTGACCACCCAGGGAGACCTGGACCGGTGGCTGGCGAACTTCCAGTCCACCCGCAGCAGCGAGGCGCTCTCCACCCTGCTGCGCAAGGCGCTCACCGCGCTGGTCTGCCTGGCCGTGATCGCCTTCGCGGTCGGCTACACGGTGGCCGGCCGGGTCCTGCACCCGCTCGGCCGGATCACCCGTACCGCCCGCGAGGTGGCCGGCTCCGACCTGCACCGCCGGATCAACCTGGACGGCCCGGACGACGAGCTCAAGGAACTCGCCGACACCTTCGACGAGATGTTGGAACGCCTCGACCGCGCCTTCGACTCGCAGCGCCGGTTCGTCGCCAACGCCTCGCACGAACTGCGCACCCCGCTGGCGATCAACCGCACCCTGCTGGAGGTCCAGCTCTCCGACCCCAACACCTCGCCCGACCTGCAACAGCTCGGCAAGACCCTGCTGGCCACCAACGAGCGCAGCGAACAACTGGTGGAGGGCCTGCTGCTGCTGGCCCGCAGCGAGAACGAGCTGACCGACCGCCGCCCGATCGACCTCGCCGAGGTCGCCCAGCGCGCCCTGGAGCAGATCCGCCCCGAGGCCGGCAACCGCGAGGTCGAGCTGCGCCCCGAACTGGCCGCCGCGCCCGCCCACGGCAACGGCGTGCTGCTGGAGCGGATCGCGATCAACCTGCTGCAGAACGCCGTCCGGTACAACAGCCCCGGCGGCTGGGTGGAGATCGCCACCGCCACCGTCCGCGGCGGGGGCGGCGAGCTGGTGGTGAGCAACACCGGCCCGGTGGTCCCCGGCTACGAGCTGGACCACATCTTCGAGCCGTTCCGTCGGCTGAAGAGCACCGACCGCACCCGCAGCGACAAGGGCGTCGGCCTCGGCCTGTCGATCGTCCGCTCGGTGGTGCGTGCCCACGGAGGCACCCTGGAGGCCACTGCCCGCCCCGGAGGAGGCCTGCGCATCCAGGTCCGTATCCCATAGCCGCCGGACGGCGCTCCGCGCCGCCTGCGCCCGCCCACGGCGTTTTCCCGCGCCGGGACGTCCTCGGCCGCCCCTGTCCAGCCTTTGTCGGAACGACATAAGCGCTGGACAGGGGCGGCTTGTCATTTGCGCCCGCAACAACTTACGGTGTCGTAACCTACGCATCCGTAGGTCCGCACCGCCCGCCAGGTCCGCCCGCCCATCCGCAGGAGCAACCGCCGTGACCATCGCCCCCGTGCAGCGCACCGCAACGACCGCCTGGACCGACGACAGGCTGATCCTCGCGCTCGAAGAGGTCGTGGAGACCGAGCTCAACCGCCACCTCAAGGTGGCCAAGGAGTGGATGCCGCACGAGTTCGTGCCGTGGAGCCAGGGGCGGGACTTCGACGGCGTGCTCGGCGGCGAGGCGTGGTCCCTCGACCAGTCCAAGGTCACCCCGCTGGCCCGGATCTCGCTGGTGGTCAACCTGCTGACCGAGGACAACCTCCCCAGCTACCACCACGAGATCGCCACCATGTTCGGCCGCGAGGGCGCCTGGGGCACCTGGGTGCACCGCTGGACCGCGGAGGAGGGCCGGCACGGCATAGCGATCCGCGACTACCTGCTGGCCACCCGCGCCGTCGACCCGGTCGAGCTGGAGCGGGCCCGGATGGCGCACATGTCGGAGGGCTTCGAGTCCGACAACTCGCACAGCATGCTGCAGTCCGTCGCCTACGTCGCCTTCCAGGAACTGGCCACCCGGATCGCCCACCGCAACACCGGCCACCACTCCGGCGACCCGCTCTGCGACCAGCTGCTGGCCAAGATCGCCAACGACGAGAACCTGCACATGGTCTTCTACCGGAACCTGCTCAGGGCCGCCCTGGAGATCGCCCCCGACCAGGCCATGCGGGCCGTCGCCGACGTGGTGCTGAACTTCCGGATGCCCGGCCACGGCATGCCCGGCTTCGAGCGCTCCGCCGCCCAGATCGCCATCGGCGGCATCTACAACCTGCGGATCCACCACGACGACGTGCTGCAGCCCGTGCTGCGCCACCTGAAGGTCATGGAGATCACCGGCCTCGGCCCGGCCGGCAAGCAGGCCCAGGACGAGCTGGGCGCCTTCCTGGACGGCCTGGACGCCCAGGCCACCCGCTTCGACGAGCGCCAGGCCGCGCTGCTCGCCCGCCGCGCCGCCGCGGCCGCCGCCCGGGCCTGAGCCCGGCCGCGCCGCTCGCCCGCGCCGCTCGCCCGCAGCCGCCGGCAGTGGCTCGCGGCCTCCCGCGGTCCGCTGGAGCTCCCCGGAGTCGCTCGGCGCCTCCCGGAGCCGAGCGTGGTCGGGCGGACGCGGAGCGCATCTGTTCGATTCCGGTCGGTATGCGGACAATCCGACCGCGCGGGGTCGGGTCGAAAGGCCCGTTTTTGCGGGAAACGCCCGCACTCGCGCCAGATGTGACGAACATCACACACCGCCGGGCGGCGCATTCGCGCCACCCGGCCGGGTGATCACCCGTTCGGGTGGGTCGGTTGCGCTCGGTCACCGTGCCGGGCCGTCGTCGGGATCACGACCCGCCGTCAAGAACCCTTCCCTCGAGCCGAGTTGTCGCCCACACCGCCGGTGGGCCGCCACCCAGCGTCACGAGTGCTGACGTGCGTCGCCGACCGGCTCACCCGCACGAGGGAACCCGTTCGGGCCCTGTTCGATCACCCCGAGAGGCCCCCGGCCGGGTGTCGATTGAGTAACAGGGCTTGAAGTAAGGCACAATCTCGGCCTCGGGTCGGGCACAAGACCGGCCCCCCAGGCGTTACGTGCGCTGGAGATACCGCACACACCCAAAGGGGGAGAGCGAAACATGGCAACGGACTACGACACCCCACGCAAGACCGATGACGACCTCAACGAGGACAGCATCGAGGAACTGAAGGCCCGCCGGAACGAAAAGGCCTCCAGCTCCGTCGACGTCGACGAGTACGACGCCAATGAGGGGCTGGAGCTTCCGGGCGCCGACCTCTCGAACGAGGAACTGTCGGTTCGCGTGCTGCCTCGGCAGGCCGACGAGTTCACCTGCATGAGCTGCTTCCTGGTGCACCACCGGAGCCAGCTCTACAGCGAGAAGAACGGCCAGCCGATCTGCCGGGACTGCGGCGCCTGAAAACGGCGCGGCACTGGCCCGGGCGGGCGAGACCCCTCCGCCGGCCCGGTACGCCGCCCCGTCCGGCCTTGAGCAGCGAGGCCGGAGGCAGAAGCAGCGACCGTCCCGAGCGGTCGCACCCGGCAGAGCGCGAACCGCGCGCCTGCACCCCTTGCAGAGCACGCAGACAGACCGAAAGGGACGACCCCACAGCTGTGGGGTCGTCCCTTTCGGTCTGTCCGGTCCAGTTGTTCCGGGGCGGTCAGCGGCTCCGGCCGCCCGCCGCCTCGCCCAGCGCGTCCGCCAGCCGCTGCGGCGACCGGGTCGAGAGGTACAGGTACGGCGTCGGGTCGGTCGGGTCCGTCACCGCGACCTTCAGCGCCGTCGGCACGTAGCTGCGCAGCAGCATGAACGCCCGCGGGTCGGCCTTCACCGAACGCCAGGCCGTCGCCTCCTTCGGGTTCAGCACCTCGGCCTCGCCCAGCGCGCTCACCGGGATGCGGGCCTGCCCGGCCACCAGCGAGCCCTGCACCACCCGGATCCGCGCCGAGCCGTAGCTGCTCAGGGCCGCCGCCCCCGCGGCCACCCCCACGACCAGTCCGATCAGGGCGCCCAGGCCGCTGAAGCGGAGCATGATCAGCCCGAGCGAGAGCCCGAGCGCCACGGGCAGCAGCCACCAGGACCGCGGGACGGTGAGACGTTCCTCGTACATGCCTCCCATTGTGGGCGCAGCACACGCCGAGCCCGGCGGCCGGGGCCCCTCGGCGTGCCTGTCCCGGCAAACTACCGGCAGGTAGGGTCGCGGCTGTGAACGGATCGATCCCCACCCCCACCACCCCGCCCGCGGACGCGGTCCTGCCGGACCGTTCCCCGCTGGCCCCCGCACCCGGCACCGTCATCGGCGCCCACTACGACGACTGCTTCGGCTGCGGCCCGCACCACCCGCACGGTCTCCAGCTCACCGCCGTCGCCGGCGAACAGCTCGACGTCACCGCGCAGTTCACCGTCAAGCAGGCCCACCAGGGCGGCCCCGGCCTGGCCCACGGCGGCATCCTGGTCAGCGCCATGGACGAGACCCTCGGCACCCTCAACTGGCTGCTCGGTGCCCCCGCCGTCACCGGCCGCCTGGAGACCGACTTCGTCCGCCCCGTCCCCGTCGACTCCGTGCTGCACATCCACGCACGGGTGACCGGCGTCCACGGCCGCAAGGTCTACAGCGCCGCCGAGGGTCGGATAGACGGCCCCGACGGGCCGGTCGCCATCCGCGCCCAGGCACTGTTCGTCCAGGTGAAGCTGGAACACTTCACCACGCACGGCCGTCCCGAGGACGTGCAGAAGGTCCTGGACGACCCGGACCGGATCAAAGTTGCCCGAGCCTTCGAGGTGAACCCGTGACCGACTCCGCCCGCCAGCCCGTCGACATCCTGATCCGCCGCCTCGACCCGGAGATCCCGCTCCCCGCCTACGAGCACCCCGGCGACGCCGGCGCCGACCTCCGCACCACCGAGGACGCCGAACTCCAGCCCGGCGAGCGCGCGCTGCTCCCCACCGGCATCTCCATTGCGCTACCGGACGGCTACGCCGCGTTCGTCCACCCCCGATCGGGTCTGGCAGCCCGTTGCGGAGTTGCACTGGTGAACGCCCCAGGGACGGTCGATGCCGGGTACCGTGGTGAGATCAAGGTGATCGTCGTCAACCTGGACCCTCGGGAGCCGGTCAACTTCAAGCGAGGCGACCGAATTGCCCAGCTGGTCATCCAGCAGGTCGAGAAGGCCCGCTTCCATGAAGTGGGTGAACTCCCGGGTTCGGTCCGTGCCGAAGGCGGGTTCGGCTCGACCGGCGGTCACGCCGCGGTCTAGCATGCGCCGCGGTCTCGGCTCAGCCGGGCAGCACGACGAGCGGTGGAAGAAGCGATGCAGTTGCAGCGATTTTCGGCCGGTCCGATGGGTAGCAGGTAGCAGATATTCGCGTTCGGTCTTGGATTCGGTCTTGGACCGGGAAGGACAGTGACCGTGTTCCGTCGTCGCAAGAGCGAGGACGCTGTCGAGCAGCTCGCCGAGGACGCCATCAGCGCCGACGAGACGGCCGATGACGTCGAGGGTTCCGTCGAGAACGAGAACGACACCGAACTCGACCCGGCCGACCGCGTCGGCCTCCCGCCGGCCCCGCGCCCCGACGGGCCGTGGGACCACTCCGAACTGGAGACGCCCGAAGAGGGCCGTGTCGACCTGGGCGGCCTGCTGGTCCCCGGCGTCGAGGGCATGGAGCTCCGGGTGGAGGTGGCCGGGGACTCGATCGTCGCCGCCACCCTCGTGCTCGGCAACAGCGCCATCCAGCTGCAGGCCTTCGCCGCCCCCAAGTCGGAGGGCATCTGGGGCGAGGTCCGCGAGGAGATCGCCAACGGCATCACCAGCCAGGGCGGCGTCATCGAGGAAGAGGAGGGCTCGCTCGGCTGGCACCTCCGGGCCCAGGTCCCCGTTCCGCTGCCGGACGGCACCCAGGGCGCCCAGCTGGTGCGCTTCGTCGGCTGCGACGGCCCGCGCTGGTTCCTCCGCGGCGTGATCTCCGGCCAGGCGGCCGTCCACCCCGAGATGGCCGGCATCCTCGAAGAGGTCTTCCGCCAGACCGTCGTCGTCCGTGGCGAGTCCCCCATGGCTCCCCGGGACCCGATCGTCCTGAAGCTCCCCGAGAACGCCCAGATGGTCGCCGACGGCGCCGCGGCCCCGGCCGACGCCGACTCCCCTTACGCGGGCGGCTCCATCGACCCCTTCTCGCGCGGCCCCGAGATCACCGAGGTCCACTGACCTCCCGGACGTCCCGGTCCCTCTTCCGCCCCCGCACCGTTCGCGTGCGGGGGCGGATTTGCTTTGCGGACGCCGATCCCCGTACAGTTCCGGAGTCGCACCGAGAGGGGCGAACGAAAGCAAGTCGGACTGAATGAAACTCCGGAAAACGGAGCGGAAAACATCTGATAAGCTGAGAACACGAAAGAACGAAGCGCCCGGAGGGCCCGCAGGAATGCGGCTCGAAGGAAGCGTCCGTTCCTTGAGAACTCAACAGCGTGCCAAAAGTCAACGCCAGATATGTTGACATCCCCGGCCGGTCCTCTGGATCGGTTGGAGATTCCTTTATGA
>NZ_LISX01000015.1 GCF_001905465.1 Kitasatospora sp. CB01950 | reverse complement strand
GGACGCCGCCGAACAATCTTTCTGGAGAAGCCCCCTGACGGGATGTCAGGGGGCTTTTCTGTTGTAAGGTCAATTCCGCACACTTGTCGTTGGTACCACAGGAGGCTCCCCACCGTGGAGGTTCAGGAGACGCGCGTCCAGACCGACCGGGTCCTTACGATTCCCAATCTGCTGAGCATGGCTCGGCTGGTGGGCGTGCCGATCTTTCTGTGGTTGGTGTTGTGGCCGGTCTTCGGGGGGCCGAAGAATGACGGGTGGGCGATTGTCATCCTGATGCTGAGTGGCGTCAGTGACTATCTGGACGGGAAGCTGGCGCGGCGGTGGGGGCAGGTCAGCCGGCTGGGGCAGTTGCTGGATCCGGCGGCGGACCGGCTGTACATCGTGTCGACGCTGGTGGGGCTGACGTGGCGGGAGATCCTGCCGTGGTGGCTGACGGCGTTGCTGGTGGCCCGGGAGGCGTTCGTCGGGGTGGTGCTGCTGCGGCTGAACCGGGCCGGATACGGGCCGTTGAACGTGAGTTTTGTGGGGAAGGCGGCCACGTTCAATCTGATGTACGCGTTTCCGCTGTTGCTGCTGGGGGTCGGTGACGGATGGGTGCACCGGGTTGCGGAAGTGGTGAGTTGGGCGTTCATCTGGTGGGGGACGACGCTGTACTGGTGGGCCGGCGCGATGTATGCCGTTCAGGCTCGGCAGATGCTGCAGGCGGAGCGTACGGCTGCTGTTTGAGATCGGGCTGAGACGTTTCACACGGCCTCCACGGTGAGTCGGATCATTTCTTCCGGGTAGACATGCGTCGGACCGGTTTGATGGACCCGCAGGGGTTCACCACCGCGAAGGAGGACGCACCCGTAATGAAAGCCGTTGTGATGGCGGGCGGGGAGGGCACTCGACTCCGCCCGATGACTTCCAGCATGCCCAAGCCACTGTTGCCGGTCGCCAATCGGCCGATCATGGAGCACGTGCTGCGGTTGCTGAAGCGGCACGGCCTCACTGACACCGTGGTGACTGTGCAGTTCCTGGCGTCGCTGGTGAAGAACTACTTCGGCGACGGTGAGGAACTGGGGATTCACCTCACCTATGCCAACGAGGAAACACCGCTGGGGACGGCCGGCAGCGTCAAGAACGCGGAGGACGCGCTGCGGGACGATTCGTTTTTGGTGATCTCCGGTGACGCGCTGACGGATTTTGATCTTTCCGAGCTGATTGCTTTTCACCGGGAGAAGGGCGCACTGGTGACGGTGTGCCTGACCCGGGTGCCGAACCCGTTGGAATTCGGTATCACGATCACTGATGACGAGGGCAAGGTCGAGCGCTTCCTGGAGAAGCCCACCTGGGGGCAGGTGTTCTCGGACACCGTGAACACCGGTATCTACGTGATGGAGCCGGAGGTGTTCGACTACGTGGCCGCGGGGGAGTCGGTCGACTGGTCGAGCGACGTGTTCCCGCAGTTGCTCAAGGAGGGCAAGCCGGTGTTCGGCTATGTCGCCGAGGGCTACTGGGAGGACGTGGGCACCCACGAGAGCTACCTGAAGGCCCAGGCGGACGTGCTGGAGGGGAAGGTCCAGGTCGAGCTGGACGGCTTCGAGATCTCGCCCGGGGTGTGGGTGGCCGAGGGCGCCGAGGTGGACCCGGAGGCGGTGCTGCGCGGGCCGCTGTACATCGGCGACTACGCCAAGGTCGAGGCCGGCGTGGAGCTGCGCGAGCACACCGTGCTGGGGTCGAACGTGGTCGTGAAGCGCGGCGCGTTCCTGCACAAGGCGGTGGTGCACGACAACGTGTACGTGGGGCCGCAGTCGAATCTGCGCGGGTGCGTGGTCGGGAAGAACACCGACGTGATGCAGGCGGCGCGGATCGACGAAGGGGCGGTGATCGGCGACGAGTGCCTGATCGGCGAGGAGTCGATCATCGCGGGCAACGTCCGGGTGTACCCGTTCAAGACGATCGAGGCCGGCGCGTTCGTCAACACGTCGGTGATCTGGGAGTCCCGCGGCCAGGAGCACCTGTTCGGGGTGCGCGGCGTGTCGGGCATCCTGAACGTGGAGATCACGCCGGAGCTGGCGGTGCGGCTGGCGGGGGCGTACGCGACGACGTTGAAGAAGGGTGCCACCGTCACCATCGCGCGTGACCACTCGCGTGGTGCGCGGGCGTTGAAGCGGGCGATGATCTCGTCGCTGCAGACCAGTGCGATCGACGTGCGCGACCTGGAGAACGTGCCGATGCCGGTGGCCCGGCAGGCGACGGCGCGGGGGAGTGCGGGCGGGATCTTCCTGCGGACCACGCCGGGGGTGCCGGACTCGCTGGACATCCTGTTCTTCGACGAGCGCGGTGCGGACCTGTCGCAGGCCGGGCAGCGGAAGCTGGACCGGGTGTACGCGCGGCAGGAGTTCCGGCGGGCGTTCCCGGGCGAGATCGGCGACCTGCTGCACCCGGCGAGCGTCTTCGACTCGTACGCGACGAACCTGCTGCGGGCGGTGGACACCACCGGGGTGCGGGAGGCCGGGCTGAAGGTGGTGGTGGACGCCGCGCACGGCAGTGCGGGGCTGGTGCTGCCGAGCATCCTGGGCCGACTCGGGGTGGAGACGCTGACGGTGGCCGGCGGCCTGGACGAGGCGCGGCCGACCGAGGGCGCGGACGAGCGGCGGGCGGCGCTGGCCAGGCTGGGCGAGCTGGTGGCGTCCTCGCGGGCCGCGTTCGGCGTGCGGTTCGACCCGGTCGGCGAGCGGGTGTCCTTCGTGGACGAGCAGGGCCGGGTGATCGAGGACGACCGGGCGCTGCTGGTGCTGCTGGACCTGGTCGCGGCCGAGCGCCGGGCCGGGCAGGTGGCGCTGCCGGTGACGACGACCCGGATCGCCGAGCAGGTGGCGGCGTACCACGGCACCCAGGTGATCTGGACGACGACCTCGCCGGACGACCTGGCGAAGGCCGCGGCGGCGGACGGCACGATCTTCGGTGGCGACGGCCGCGGCGGTTTCGTGGTGCCGGAGTTCTCCGGGGTGCTGGACGGCGCGGCGGCGTTCGTCCGGCTGGTGGGCCTGGTGGCGCGGACGCAGCTGACGTTGAGTCAGATCGACGCGCGGATCCCGCAGGCGCACATCCAGAAGCGGGACATCGCGACGCCGTGGGCCGCGAAGGGCATGGTGATGCGTTCGGTGGTGGAGGCGGCGGGCAACCGCAAGCTGGACACCACGGACGGGGTGCGGGTGGTCGAGGCCGACGGCCGGTGGACGCTGGTGCTGCCGGACCCGGCGGAGGCCGTCACGCACCTGTGGGCGGAGGGCCCGGACGACGAGGCGACGGAGCGGCTGCTCGACGAATGGGCCGCGGTCGTGGACGGCGCCGGGAGGTAGTGCGGAGAAGTTCTGGAGGGGGCGGGCCTGCGGGTCCGCCCCCTCCGGGCGTTTGTCACGATCGTGTGCCGAACAGGTCCTGGGGGCCCGGGGGCTGGTCGTGGGCCGCTGCGCGGTCGTGAAACGATGTGGCGCATGCCAGCAACGTCGACGCCGAATGACCCGGACGGGCGATTCCGCCGTCCGGACGCATCGATGTCCCTGCTGACCACCGTGATGGACCACTCGCTGGACGACGGGTACGCGGAAGCGGCCCGGGCGCGCGGGGCGGAGGGCCGGTCGCGGTTGCCGGCGACGGCGAAGGGGCGGCTGGTGCTGGCCCTGGGGCTGGCGTTGGCGACGACGGTGGTGACGGTCGGGGCGGTGAACACGCAGGAGGCGGCGCCCGTCCTGGCGCAGGAGCGGGACGCCCTGGTGAGCCGGGTCAACGACGCGAACAAGGCGGCGGACGCGCTGCAGCGGCAGGTCGAGGAGGACCGCGACAAGGTTGCGGACGCCCAGGCGCAGGCGCTGCAGTCCGGTGACGACGGCGGGTTGGCGCGGCTGGCGGCGCAGACCGGGACGGGGGAGATCGCCGGGCCGGGCGTCAAGCTGGTGATCGAGGACGCGGCGGGCACGGGCACCGGCGGCAATGTGAGCAACCCGCGGAACGCGGACGGCTTCGGCAACAAGGGCCGGGTGCAGGACCACGACCTCCAGTACGCGGTGAACGGCCTGTGGCTGGCGGGCGCGGAGGCGGTGTCGGTGAACGGGCAGCGGCTGACCGCGCTGTCGGCGATCCGGGCCGCGGGCGACGCGATCCTGGTGGACAACCGGCCGCTGGTGCCGCCGTACACACTGCTGGCGATCGGGGACGGGCCGCGGCTGGCGCAGGCGTTCCAGGAGAACGAGGGCGGCCACTACCTGAAGGTCATCCAGGACAGTTACGGAATCCGTTCGACGGTGTCCGCGCAGAAGTCGGTGACGCTGCCGGCTGCGCTGGGCGTGACGCTGCGGGTGGCCGGGCCGGAGTCGCCGGAGCCGTCGCCCGGGCCGTCGCAGTCGCCGGCGCCGCAGTCCTCGTCGCCCGCACCGCAGTCGTCGGCGCCCACGAAGTCGAAGTCGCCGACGCCGTCGAAGTCCACGCATTCGAGTGCGAAGTCCACTCCCACCGGAACAGGAGCAGCTACACCGTGATTGCCGTACTGGGTCTCGTGATCGGCGTGGTCGTCGGCATCTTCGTGCAGCCGGAGGTGCCGAACGCGGTGGTGCCGTACCTGCCGATCGCGGTGGTGGCGGCGCTGGACGCGGTGTTCGGCGGTGTCCGGGCGATGCTGGACGGGATCTTCGACGACAAGGTCTTCGTGGTGTCGTTCCTGTCGAACGTGGTGGTGGCCGCGCTGATCGTGTTCCTGGGCGACCAGTTGGGCGTGGGCTCGCAGCTGTCCACCGGCGTGGTGGTGGTGCTGGGCATCCGGATCTTCTCGAACGCGGCGGCGATCCGCCGGCATGTGTTCAGGGCCTAGGGGGCGGTTGTGAGCGAGGAGCAGAAGCCGCAGGAGCAGGGCCAGGAGCAGCCGGCCGAGGCGAAGGAACCGGACCAGCCGGAGCAGTCGAAGGAGCCGGAGACGGCGGCGCCCCGGGTCAAGCCAGAGGTCGAGCCCGAGCCCGAGCCCGCGGCCGAGTCCGGGACGGTGGCGGAGAAGGCCGAGGAGCCGGCGGCGGCGCGTCAGGCCGCACCGGTGCCGGTGGCGTTGCCGTCGGACGGCCGGGAGCGGCTGAAGGCGGCGCTGTGGCCGCCGCGGGTGTCGCGCGGCCAGTTGGTGGTGGCGCTGCTGCTGTTCGCGTTGGGGCTGGCGCTGGCGATCCAGGTGCGGTCGACGAACGACCACAGCCAGCTGCGCGGGGCGCGGCAGGAGGACCTGGTGCGGATCCTGGACGAACTGGACGGCCGGCAGCAGCGTCTCCAGTTCGAGAAGACGCAGCTGGAGCAGAACCTGGCGCAGTTGGAGAACTCGTCCAACCAGGCCAAGGAGGCGCAGGAGCAGACCCGGAAGCGGGCGTCCGAGCTGGGGGTGCTGGCGGGGACGGAGAAGGCGACCGGTCCGGGGATCGTGCTGACGATCGATGATCCCCAAGGGCAGGTGAAGGCGGATATGCTGCTGGACACCCTGCAGGAACTCCGAGCGGCGGGGGCGGAGGCGATTCAGATCAACGACGTGCGCGTGGTGGCCGGGACGTATTTCACCGACAACGCTTCGGGCAGCGGTGTGCGGATCGACGGGAAGAGCGTGTCGCAGCCGTTCCGCTTCACCGTGGTGGGCAACCCGCAGGATCTGACTCCGGCGCTGAACATTCCCGGTGGTGTGGTGCGCAGCTTGGAGAAGCAGCAGGCGCGGGCGACCATCGTCCAGCAGCAGAAGGTGGTGGTGGACGTGTTGGCCACCCCGCAGCCGTTGCAGTACGGCAAGCCGGCGGCGAAGTGACGGGGCGCGCTCCGTACGGTTCGTCAGCTGCGGGAAGCCCCCGGTGGTGGGCGCCCGCAGGGAGTCGGCGACACTGGGTCTTGTCGATCGTCAGTTTCCGGCCGGATGCCGGGCTTACCGCCACACCGAGCCCTGAACCCTGCCCCGCGGGCGGTTCTGTCACACGCAAGGGGATTCGCCCGTGAGTTTTTTCTCGAAGCTTTTCGGCCGTAACAAGAAGGCGGCGGAAGCGCCGACCGCCCGGTACCGCCAGGACGACGCCGGGGTGCCGGCGGCGCGTCCGGCGCCGGACGGGCGGCGTCCGATGTACCGGGAGGACGTGACCCAGGGAGCCGGCGTGCCGACCGGGCAGATCGACGCGGGTTACGGCGCGTCGGTTGATTCGTCGGGCGCGCCGCGCATAGGTTTCCCGTCAGGACCCTCAACCTCCGGTGGAGGGTTTGCCCCGGACACCTACGCCGGGCACCCCCAGTCGGGCGTGCCGCGCCAGGAGGCTGTGAACATGGCTGGCACCAGCCCGTGCCCGCGGTGCGGGAACCAGAACCCGGCGCAGGCCCGGTTCTGCTCGAACTGCGGTACTCAGCTGCGTGGCGGCGGTTTCCCGGAGGGGGCGGCGGAGACCACGTCGACCATTTCGATCTCCGGCATCGAGTCGTACGACCCGACCGCGACGTCGACGGGCGCCACTCCGACGCTGTCGGCCGAGGTGATGGCGGCGATCGACGCGCTGCCGCCGGGTTCGGCGCTGCTGATCGTGCAGCGTGGCCCGAACTCGGGGAGCCGGTTCCTGCTCGACTCGGACGTGACCACGGCGGGCCGTCACCCGCAGGGGGACATCTTCCTGGACGACGTGACGGTGTCGCGTCGCCACGTGGAGTTCCGCCGGCAGCCCGACGGTGGCTTCTCGGTCGCGGACGTGGGCAGCCTGAACGGCACCTACGTCAACCGGGAGCGGATCGACGAGGTGCTGCTGAGCAACGGCGACGAGGTGCAGATCGGTAAGTACCGGCTGGTGTTCTTCGCCAGTCACCACCGGGGGTACTGACCACTTCTCCGTTTGGAGCCCGAGTGACCCCACAGACTCCGACCCCGTCCCTCGGGTCCTCGCCCGTGCCGGCTTCGCGCCGCGCGGGCGAGGCGCGCCGGCGGGGTGACGAACTGCTGTCCATCGGCGCGGTGCTGGCCTTCCTTCGGGACGACTTCCCGGAGGTGACGATCTCGAAGATCCGCTTCCTGGAGGCGGAGGGCCTGGTCGAGCCGCAGCGCACTCCGTCCGGCTACCGGAAGTTCTCGGCGGCGGACGTGGAGCGGCTGGCGTACGTGCTGCGGATGCAGCGCGACCACTATCTGCCGTTGCGGGTGATCCGCGAGCACCTGGACGCGATCGAGCGCGGCGAGCAGCCGCCGGCGCTGCCGGGGCCGGACGCGCGTCCGGGGCCGATGGAGGAGGCGGACCGGGAGCTGGCCGGGTCGTCGTCGGTGGGCGGGGTGCGGCTGGGCCGGGCCGAGCTGATCGCGGCGGCGGAGGCGGAGGAGCGGGAACTCGTCGAGTGGGAGGCGTACGGACTGGTGCAGCCTGGGCCGGACGGCGGGTACGACGGCGAGGCGCTGCAGATCGCGCGGCTGGTGGCGGAGCTGGGACGGTTCGGTCTGGAGCCGCGGCACCTGCGAGCGATGAAGGCGGCCGCGGACCGCGAGGTCTCGCTGGTGGAGCAGGTGGTGGCGCCGTTGCGGCGGCACCGCAACCCGCAGACCCGGGCGCACGCGGAGGCGACGGCGCGGGAGCTGGCGACGCTGTCGGTGCGGTTGCACGCGGCGATGGTCCAGGCGGGGCTGCGGGTGCGGACATGAGCGGCCGACGGGCGGGCGGCGTCCGGATCGCGGCGGCCGGTGCCTGCTGCGCTTTCCTATCGGGGGCGCGCGCCATAGGGTTGCTGGTGTGAATGAGCTCGATGTTGTGGGTGTCCGGGTGGAGATGCCCTCCAACCAGCCGATCGTGCTGCTGCGGGAGGTCGGCGGGGACCGCTACCTGCCGATCTGGATCGGGCCGGGGGAAGCCACCGCGATCGCTTTCGCCCAGCAGGGCATGACTCCGGTGCGGCCGCTGACGCACGACCTGTTCAAGGACGTGCTGGAGGCGACCGGCCAGCAGCTGACCGAGGTGCGGATCAACGACCTTCGGGACGGGGTGTTCTACGCGAACCTGGTGTTCTCCGGCGGTGTGGAGGTCAGCGCGCGGCCGTCCGACGCGATAGCGCTGGCGCTGCGCACCGGTACGCCGATCTTCGGGAGCGAGGAGGTGCTGGCGGAGGCCGGCATCTCGATCCCGGACGAGCAGGAGGACGAGGTCGAGAAGTTCCGGGAGTTCCTGGACCAGGTCTCGCCGGAGGACTTCGGCGGCGGCCCGCAGTAGCCGCCCGTTCGGCCCGCAGCGGCCGACCGTTCCTGCGGCGGGGCGACCACCGGTGACCGGTGCTGGACGCTCTGCTAGCGGGGCAGACCACGGCCCGCAACTCGGCTGTGGTAGAAATCCATTCCGCTACCCGCACATGGGGCACGAATAACCACTCGATGGGGTGAAGTTTGTGCGAGGCCCCGGCGTGGCGATCGTTGACGGTGCTCGGGCCACTGCCTACCGTCAGGTGATGGCCCGCCGGACGGGCCGCCCGCAGCCTGGGCCCTTCGGGTCCGTGCGGGGCCACAGGGGCCTTGAGGCGGAATGGACGGAGGTTGGCGATGAGCGGCACCGGCGACGAGACGCGTTCCGGAGCCCTGTGCGCGGTGCACGTGCCGCGCGCCGGCCGCGGTCCGATCGGGCGGCCCTGGCGGCCCGAACCGGACGGTGACGACCTGCCCCGACTCGGCCGTTTCCCGGCCGTCCAGCCCGGGCAGCCCGCGATCGAACGGCTCACCCCCACCTCCGCCCTGGTCGGCTACCGCGGGCCCACGGCCTGCGCGGCCGCCGGCATCACCTACCGGCAGCTCGACTACTGGGCGCGCACCGGCCTGCTGGAGCCCTCGGTGCGCACCGGCCACCCGGCCGGCGCGCAGCGGCTGTACAGCTTCCGGGACATCCTGCTGCTGAAGATCGTCAAGCGGCTGCTGGACGCCGGGGTCTCGCTGCAGAACATCCGGGTCGCCGTCACCCACCTGCAGTCCGCGGACCAGGCCGGGCTGGCCGGCCTGACCCTGATGTGCGACGGCGCGACGGTGTACGAGTGCACCTCCCCGCAGCAGGTCGTCGATCTGCTGAACGGTGGCCAGGGCGTGTTCGGCATCGCGGTCGGCGCGGTCCGGCAGGAGCTGGAGGCCACCCTCGGCCGACTGCACGGCGAGCGCACCGACACCGGCGAGACGCTGTTCGGGCACGACCCGGCCGACGAGCTGGCGCAGCGCCGCAACCGCGCGGTCTGACCGGCCGGCCACGGCCCCGGGAACCGGTCGGGTGGGCGGTTCGTCCACTCCCGTGTGCAGACGATCATGCAGGGGCTCGGGCGGCGCGGACGGTGGCTGCTGACGCGGCGGCCGTCCGGTTGGGGCAGCAGGCGTGGGCAGCGGCGCTGGTTCCAGGCGCTGGTGGTGTGCGCGGCGTTGGGCGTCACCCCGAACGCCTGGCTCTTCGTGACGCAGAACCACAAGATCGGCACCGTGCAGAGCGTGCCGGTCGCGCCGGTCGCGGTGGTGTTCGGCGCCGGCCTGATGGAGGGCAAGCCCTCCCCGTACCTGGCGCACCGGCTGGATGCCGCCGTGGAGCTGTACCGGGCGGACAAGGTGCAGGCGATCCTGGTGACCGGCGACAACGGCACCCGCGAGTACGACGAGACCGACGCGATGCGCGCCTACCTGATCGAACGCGGCGTGCCCGAGGTGCGAGTGGTCGGCGACTACGCGGGCTTCGACACCTGGGACTCCTGCACCCGCGCGCACCGCATATTCGGGGTGAACAAGGCGGTGCTGATCAGTCAGACCTTCCATGTGCGGCGGGCGTTGGCGCTGTGCCGGGCCGCCGGGATCGACTCGTCCGGCGTCGGCGTGGAGGAGTGGCACGACACCACCTGGCGCTACGGCGAGGTGCGGGAGATCGGCAGCGCGGCGAAGGCGTTCCTGAATGTGGTCGTGCGGCCCGATCCGGCGCTGCTGGGGCGGCACGAGGACGGGGTGGCGCGGGCGTTGGCGGACGCGGCGCGAGGGTAGGGCCCCGGCGGGGAGGGGACGGTCGGGCTGCATGGGGCCGGGCGCGGGCTGGGTGGGGGGCTCGGTTCGGTGGTTCGGGCGGGGGATTGCCCGGGGATTGTCGGTGGGGCGCGGGATGATCGGGCGGTGCGGTCCGTGCCGAGCATCATCCACCTCGACATGGACGCCTTCTTCGCGGCGGTGGAGCAGGCGTCCAAGCCGAGCCTGCGCGGAAAGCCGGTGGTCGTGGGCGGTCTCGGCGGGCGGGGCGTGGTGGCCACTGCCTCGTACGAGGCGCGGAAGTTCGGCTTGCACTCGGCGATGCCGATGGCGCAGGCGCGGCGGCTCTGCCCGAACGCGGCGTTCCTGACCGGCCGGTTCGAGGCGTACCGGGCCAACAGCGAGATCGTCATGGGCCTGCTGCGGGAGCGCTCCCCGCTGGTCGAACCGCTCAGCCTGGACGAGGCGTTCGTCGACCTGGAGGCCGGGCCGTACGGGCCGGCGCTGGCCGCCGCGACGCCCGCCGAGGGTGCGCAGCTGGTGCTGGCGCTGGCGGAGGACCTGCGGGCGGACATCGTGGAGCGGACCGGGCTGACGGCCTCGGTCGGGGCCGCCGCGTCCAAGCTGATGGCGAAGATCGCCTCCGAGCAGGCCAAACCGGACGGGCTGGTGCTGATCGAACCCGGATCGGAGCAGTCGGTGCTCGCGCCGATGCCGGTGCGGGCGCTGCCGGGCATCGGGCCGGCCACCGAGCAGGCGCTGCGGCGGGCCGGGCTGACGACCGTCGCGGATCTGGCGGAGGCCGGGTTCGAGGATTTGGTCGGGTTGCTGGGGAAGGCGCACGGGGCGGGCGTCTTCCAGATGGCGCTGGGGTGGGACGAGCGGCCGGTGGTGCCGGACCGGGACGCGAAGTCGGTCTCGGTGGAGGACACGTTCGAGGTCGACCTGGCCGATCGGGACCGCATTCTGCGCGAGATCGACCAGTTGTCCGCGCGGTGCGTGCGACGGCTGCGGGCGGCCGGACGGTCGGGGCGGACGGTGGTGCTGAAGGTGCGGCGGTTCGACTTCTCGACGCTGACCCGGTCGGAGACGCTGCGGGGGCCGACGGACGATCCCGAGGTGATCGGCGCGACGGCGCGGCGCCTGGCGATGCAGGTGGACATCACGGGAGGTGTGCGGCTGCTGGGGGTGGGTGTTACGCAGCTCGCGGACTACACGCAGGAGGATCTGTTCGCGCAGTTGGAGCGGGAGGAGAGGGGAGAGAGGGAGAAGGAGAAGGAAGGGGAGGGGGACGAGGCGGAGGTCGGTGAGGTGGAGGAGGTGCCGGCCGAGCCCGTGGTCCGGCGGTGGTGGCCGGGGCAGGACGTGACGCACCGGGAGTACGGGCCGGGGTGGGTGCAGGGGAGCGGGGTCGGGCGGGTGACGGTGCGGTTCGAGACGCCGTACTCGGAGCGGCCGGGGCGGGTGCGGACGTTTTCGGTGGATGACGACGGGTTGGAGGCTTCGGGGGCGCTTCCGCTCAGGCCTCCGGCGGTTGAGGGGTAGGGCGGCAGCTGGGGGTGCCTTGGGGGTGGGGCGGCAGGTAGGGGAGGCGAGTTGGGGGAGGGGGTGGCTGGGCGCGCAGTTCCTCGCGCCCCTGTTTTCGCACCCGCTCGCGCCTCGGGCTTCGCGTCCGGTCGTGCAAGACGGACACCCCCCGCCGATGCCCTGGGCGGGGGGTGTCCGTGTGACTCGCGTGTGTCCAGTACGCGAGGGGGACGCCGTCAGGCGTCGGTCTTGGCGAGGGCCGGGGTGGGCTGCTCGGTGGGGGTGGAGATGGGCTCGGTGGCGCGGATGGCGAAGGGGACGACCGCGGCGACCAGGCACATGGCTCCGGCGACCCAGAACGCGTTCTGGTAGGCGTTCAGGGTGGGGAGGTGGACCGGGATGGGGAGCTTGAGGGTGTTGCCGGTGAGGATCGCGGCCATCACGGCGGTGCCGATGGCGCCGCCGACGGTGCGCAGGACGGCGTTCATGCCGTTGGCGATGCCGGACTGCTCGGCGGGGACGGCGCCGTTGATGTAGGCGGGCATGGCGGCGTAGGCCAGGCCGACGCCGAGGCCGAAGACGGCGGAGGAGAAGTAGATGTCGAACTCGGCGTCGTGGCGCAGCGCCAGGTAGGCCATGGCGACGGCGCCGAGCAGGCCGCCGAGGACCAGCGGGAGGCGGGGGCCGCGGCGGGCGATGAGCAGGGCGCCGACGGGGGCGGCGACCATGGAGCCGATCGCGGAGGGCAGCAGCATGATGCCGGCGTGCAGGACGGTGGCGGTGAAGCCGTAGTGGGTGAGCTTCTCCGGGGTCTGCGCGAAGTTGCTGATCACCATGAACGAGCCGTACATGCCGAAGCCGATGAGCAGGCCGGAGATGTTGGTGAAGGCGACGGCGGGGCGGGCCATCATCTTCAGGTCGACCAGCGGGTGGGCGACCTTGGCCTCGACCAGCAGCCACAGCAGGGCGACGACGGCGGCGACGGCGAACAGGCCGAGGGTGCGAGTGGAGCCCCAGCCCCATTCGTTGCCGCGGCTGACGGCGATCAGCAGGGCGGACAGCCAGCCGGCCAGGGTGAGCGCGCCGAGCGGGTCGGCGCCGCCGTTCTTGTCGACGACCGGGTCGCTGGGCACCCGCAGGATCACCAGCGCGACGGCGGCCAGACCGAAGATCAGGCCCATCCAGAAGATCGACTTGTAGTCCCAGTGCTCCAGCAGCAGGCCGGTGGCGACCAGACCGAGGCCGGAGCCGACGCCCATCGAGGCGGAGATGGCGGCGACGCCGGCGGTGACCTTCTGCTTCGGCAGTTCGTCACGGACGATGGCGATCGCCAGCGGCAGCACGCCGCCGCCCGCGCCCTGGAGCACCCGGGCGACGACCAGCAGGCCGAAGGAGTGGGTGCAGACCGCGAGGCCGGAGCCGAGCACCAGGCCGGCCAGCGAGATCAGCAGCACGGGCTTGCGGCCGCGCAGGTCGCCGAAGCGGCCCAGCAGCGGGGTGAGGACCGCTGCGGAGAGCAGGTTGGCCGTCATCAGCCAGGTGATGTCGGAGCCCGACACCTTCAGCTCGGCGGCCAGGCTCGGAAGGATCGGGACGACCGCGGTCTGGACCACGCTGTAGGCCAGCATGGCGAGGATCAGCGCAGGCAGGACCTTGGCGCTGGTGGGTTTGGCAGCCGCGGCGGTGGGCTGTGGTGCCTCACTCACGGGAATCCTCCGGGTTGTTTCATACGGCGATAGTGCAGGAACTGAAGTAACGATCCAGGGAGATGCTTCAATCTGTCAAATATCTAATGGTTAAACTTTGGCAAAGTCGAAGCCCCGGCCCGCCGAGGCGGACCGGGGCCGGGAGTTGGCGATCCGTCAGACCGGAGAGGTCGCCGGAGACTGCGGCTGCGCGTTCCACGGCTGGTGCTGCCGGGCGGAGGCGTCGCCGTCCGCGGCGGTGGTCGGGCCGTGCACCTCGACCTGCTCGCGGCGCAGCTCCTCGCGGACCACCTCCTCCTCGGTGTACCGCTCCACCACCAGCCGCACCCGTTCCACCGGCGCCAGGTACTTGCGGACCACCGGGCGCTCCTCGCGCAGGGTGACCTCCTCGACAGCCTCGGCGATCTCCTGGTCGCTCAGTGCCGCGCGCTCCGCCTCCGACACCGGGATGCGCTCCACCCGCACCCGCTCGCGCACCAGCGGCACCCGGCGCTCCACCGCCTCGGTGGTCACGTACTTACGCAGCCGGGTGGTGCCGACGGTGTGCCACTCGGTGGTGATGTCCAGTCGCTCCTCGCGGCAGGTGATCTCCACCGGCGCGTTCTGCTTGCGGGGGTGGTCGGTCGGGGCGGCCGGCTCGGCGGGGCGGGCCGGCTGCTCCGGCGCGGCCTTCGGCTTCGGCGGGGCGTAGCCCGGCGGCGCCGGGGCCGGGCCCTGGACCGGGCCGGGCGAGGCGGAGGCGAGGTCGCCGAAGTCGCGGTCGGCGACCTTCTCCGAGTACTCCTTCGGGCCGGCCGGGGGCGCCGCGGCGAACACGGCGGGCTGCCGGCCGCCCGCCGTGTCCAGGCCGTAGTAGCGGTACAGCTCCAGCTCCTGCTCCGGCGAGAGGTGCTGGCCCACCCCGAAGTCCGGGGACTCCTTGATCAGCGACTTGTCGTACGGGACGTGCAGCTCGTCGCCGGAGAACTCGCTGGTGGTCAGCGGGACGAAGGCGTCCCGGCCGAAGATCCCGGTGCGGACGGCCGCCCACTCCGGCTCCCCGGTCGCGTCGTCCAGGTACACCTCGTCGACCGTGCCGATCTTGTCACCGTTCCGGTCGACCGCCTTGTGTCCGATCAGGTCGCGCGGATCGATATCGGTCTGCACGCTGTCCTCCGGTTGCTGCTCCTGGGAGACCCGTCGGGGGAGCGGTCGGAGGAGCGTGCCGGACCGCTATTCCACACCAAAAGGCACGTAACGGACGGTGTCGCTCCGAGCGCCGCCGTACGGGGCGGTTCGCAGGGCCGTACCGGTGATCGTCCAGGTCGGCGCTGGTACCCTGGGCGGCGACCGCCGAGCCCGCTCGGGAGAGTCCCGGCCCCCTGATTCGAGAGGGTTGCGGGACGCCGAAGGAGCAACCCCTCCCCGGAATCTCTCAGGCATCCGTACCGAGTGGGACCAGGTCACTCTGGAAAGCAGGGCAGGACCGTCGGCACCGAAGCCATCGGACGCTGCTCTCGCCGACGGTGCAAGCCGACCGGGCCACCACCCGGGCGCGCGAAGCTCTCAGGTACCGATGACAGAGGGGGAGGCTGACGGGTTCGTGCGCCCCGACGCTCCCACAGCGGCCGGCCGGCGTGCGTACCACCGCCGGTCCGCGACCAGGAGGCCCGACCCCCATGAACGCCCAGCCGACGCTCACCGAGCTTGAGCAGGCCAGCCCCTTCGAGCACCGCCACATCGGCCCCGACAGCGACGCCCAGCAGAAGATGCTGGCCCAGGTCGGCTACACCTCGCTGGACGAACTGTCCGACGCCGCCGTGCCGGACGCCATCCGCAGCCTCACCGCGCTCGGCCTGCCCGCCGGCCGCAGCGAGGCCCAGGTCCTCGCCGAGCTCCGCGAGCTCGCCGGCCGCAACCAGGTCCTCACCTCGATGATCGGCCTCGGCTACTACGGCACCTTCACCCCGCCGGTCATCCTGCGCAACGTCCTCGAGAACCCCGCCTGGTACACCGCCTACACCCCGTACCAGCCGGAGATCTCCCAGGGCCGCCTGGAGGCCCTGCTCAACTTCCAGACCGCGGTCTCCGACCTGACCGGCATGGCCACCTCCGGCTCCTCGCTGCTCGACGAGGGCACCGCCGCCGCCGAGGCGATGGCGCTGGCCCGGCGCGTCACCAAGGTCAAGGGCGGCGTCTTCCTGGTCGACGCCGACACCCTGCCGCAGACCCTCGCCGTGATCGAGACCCGCGCCGAACCGACCGGCGTCGAGGTCGTCACCGCCGACCTGTCCGACGGCATCCCGGCCGAGATCGCCGAACGCGGCGTCTTCGGCGTGCTGCTCCAGTACCCCGGCGCGTCCGGTGCCGTGCGCGAGATCAAGCCCGTCATCGAGCAGGCCCACCAGCTCGGCGCGGTCGTCGCCGTCGCCGCCGACCTGCTCGCCCTCACCCTGCTGCGCTCGCCCGGCGAGCTCGGCGCCGACATCGCCTGCGGCACCTCGCAGCGCTTCGGCGTCCCGATGGGCTTCGGCGGCCCGCACGCCGGCTACCTCGCCGTGCGCGCCGAGTACGCCCGCAACCTGCCCGGCCGCCTGGTCGGCGTCTCCGTCGACGCCGACGGCAACCGCGCCTACCGCCTCGCCCTGCAGACCCGCGAGCAGCACATCCGCCGCGAGAAGGCCACCTCCAACATCTGCACCGCGCAGGTGCTGCTCGCCGTGATGGCCTCCATGTACGCCGTCTACCACGGCCCCGACGGCCTCGCCGACATCGCCCGCCGCACCCACCGCTACGCCGCCGCACTCGCCTCCGGCCTGCGCGCGGGCGGCGTCGAGCTCGCCCACGAGGCGTTCTTCGACACCGTCACCGCGATCGTGCCCGGCAAGGCCGACGAGGTCGTCGCCGCGGCGCTGGCCGGTGGCGTGAACGTGTACAAGGTCGACGGCGACCGCGTGTCGGTCTCGTGCGACGAGACGACGACGCGTGAGCACCTGGCGGCCGTGTTCGCCGCGTTCGGAGTCTCCGGCGAGATCGCCGAGGACGCGGACGCGCTGCCGGCCGCGCTGCTGCGCGAGGACGAGTACCTGACGCACCCGGTGTTCCACAGCCACCGCTCCGAGACGGCGATGCTGCGCTACCTGCGCCGCCTGTCGGACCGTGACTACGCGCTCGACCGCGGCATGATCCCGCTGGGCTCCTGCACCATGAAGCTCAACGCGACCACCGAGATGGAGCCGATCACCTGGCCCGAGTTCGGGCAGCTGCACCCGTTCGCCCCGGTCGACCAGGCGGCGGGCTTCCTGACGCTGATCCGCGGGCTGGAGCAGCAGCTGGTGGAGGTCACCGGGTACGACGCCGTGTCGATCCAGCCGAACGCGGGCTCGCAGGGCGAGCTGGCCGGTCTGCTGGCCGTCCGGGCCTACCACCGGGCGAACGGCGACACCCAGCGCGACGTCTGCCTGATCCCGTCCTCGGCGCACGGCACCAACGCGGCCTCGGCGGCGATGGCCGGCATGCGGGTCGTCGTGGTCAAGACGCTGACCGACGGCGACGTCGACGTCGAGGACCTGAAGGCCAAGATCGAGCAGCACCGTGAGCAGCTCGCCGTGCTGATGGTCACCTACCCGTCCACCCACGGCGTGTTCGAGACCCAGATCACCGAGATCTGCGCGCTCGTCCACGAGGCCGGCGGCCAGGTCTACGTCGACGGCGCCAACCTGAACGCGCTGGTCGGCCTCGCCAAGCCCGGCAAGTTCGGCGCGGACGTCTCGCACCTGAACCTGCACAAGACCTTCTGCATCCCGCACGGCGGCGGCGGCCCCGGCGTCGGCCCGGTCGCGGTGCGCGAGCACCTCGCGCCGTACCTGCCCAACCACCCGCTGCAGGCCGAGGCCGGCCCCGCGACCGGTGTCGGCCCGATCTCGGCCGCGCCGTGGGGCTCCGCGGCGATCCTGCCGATCTCCTGGTCGTACGTGCGACTGATGGGCGGCGAGGGCCTCAAGCGCGCCACCCAGGTGGCCGTGCTGAACGCCAACTACATCGCCAAGCGGCTCGCCCCGCACTTCCCGGTGCTGTACACCGGCCCCGGCGGGCTGGTCGCGCACGAGTGCATCATCGACCTGCGGCCGCTCAGCAAGGAGACGGGCGTCAGCGTCGACGACATCGCGAAGCGCCTGATCGACTACGGCTTCCACGCGCCGACGATGTCGTTCCCGGTGGCCGGCACGCTGATGATCGAGCCGACGGAGTCCGAGGACCTGTACGAGATCGACCGGTTCTGCGAGGCGATGATCGCCATTCGCGGCGAGATCGAGAAGGTCGGCTCGGGCGAGTGGGCGGCGGACGACAACCCGCTGCGCAACGCGCCGCACACCGCGGCGATGCTGGCGGGGGAGTGGACGCACTCCTACACCCGCGAGGAGGCGGTCTTCCCGGCGGGTGTGAACCCGGCGGACAAGTACTGGCCGGCGGTGCGACGCATCGACGGCGCGTACGGCGACCGGAACCTGGTGTGCTCGTGCCCGCCGCTCAGTGAGTACGACGCCTGAGTGGTGACCGCATAGCGAGAGCCGCCCGTCGGGGGAGTTCCCCCGGCGGGCGGCTCTGGCGTTGGAGGTCTTCCGCTGCGCGCAGTTCCCCGCGCCCCTGACGGGGGCGGGGGAAGGAGGCGGGCGAAAGGCGAAGGCGCCTCCGGCGGGGCCCTGCGGGACTGAGAGCCGCTCGTCGGGGGAGTTCTCTCGGCGGGCGGTTTCGGCGTGGAGGTCTTCCGCTTCGCGCAGTTCTCCCCCAGCCCTGGCGGGCCGGGAGGTACCCCCACGCGCCCCTGGCGGGGCGGGGGAAGGCGGGTGGGGGAGAGGCGCCTGCGGCGGGCTTCGGCGGAGCTGAGCGGAAGGCCACCCGGGGGGAGGGCTCTGGGGAAGGCGCCTGCGGCGGGCCCGGCGGGGCAGGGAGCGGAAAGCCACTTGCCGGGGGAGTTCTCTCGGCGGGCGGCTCTGGTGTTGAGGGTCTTCCGCTTCGCGCTCCACGCGCTCCATGCGCTCCTGGCGGGGCGGGGGGAAGGCGGGTGGGGGAGAGGCGCCTGCGGGGGCCCTGCGGGGCTGAGAGCCGCTCGTCGGGGGAGTTTTCTCGGCGGGCGGCTCTGGCGTTGGGGGTCTTCCGCTTCGCGCAGTTCTCCGCGCCCCTGACGGGGGCGGGGGGTGGAGGCGGGCGACAGGCGAAGGCGCCTCCGGCGGGGTCCTGCGGGGCAGGGGGGCGGGAGGCGCCTTCGGCGGGGGGTGGGTGGGTCAGGAGTAGACGGGGCCCGTGAACTTTTCGCCGGGGCCGGTGCCGGGGGCGTCGGGGACGAGGGAGGCCTCGCGGAAGGCGAGCTGGAGGGAGCGGAGGCCGTCGCGGAGGGGGGCGGCGTGGAAGTTGGAGATCTCGGGGGCTCCGGCGGTGACCAGGCCGGCGAGGGCGGTGATCAGCTTGCGGGCCTCGTCGAGGTCCTTGTCGGCCTCGCCGCCCTCGGCCAGGCCGCACTTGACGGCGGCGGCGCTCATCAGGTGGACGGCGACGGTGGTGATCACCTCGACGGCGGGGACCTCTGCGATGTCGCGGGTCAGGTCGTCGAAACCGATGGCCTGGTCGGACTCGGGCGAGTGGTCGGGCTGGCTGGTCAAGGTGTCACTCCGGGATGCTGGTGCGAAAGCGCAGTACAAAGGGAGGGTACAAGGCGGGCGGAGGCGGACCGGAATACCGGTCGGCCCCGGAACGCTGGTATGCTTCGAGACTGACCGGCCAGGAACCCGATTCGGGAGCCAGGCCAGCAAGTGGAGGCTCCACTTCAGGAGGCCCGAGAGGGCAACCGCGACAGTCTCCCACCCGAGCGGCCGAAGGGCCGACGGGTCCGGTCCGTGGCGAGCGCCGCAAGGAATGCTTGCTGCCAGTGGTGTCCGTCAGGGCATCCCGGAACGTGTGGAGCCCCGCCTGTACCGTGCGGGGCTTTTTTCGTGCGTTCGGTGCTTCTGCCAGACGGCGGAGGGGCAGCGAAGCATGAATGAAGCCCCGCCCAGTGGTCGAAACCACTACGTGCGACCGCCGTCCGACGGCCGCATCGAAGAAGGTGCAACCGAGGAGGCCCCATCAGCACCGAGCCCCGCATCAACGACCGGATTCGCGTCCCCGAGGTGCGACTCGTCGGTCCCAGCGGCGAGCAGGTCGGTATCGTCCCGCTCGCGAAGGCGCTGGAGCTTGCCCAGGAGTACGACCTGGACCTGGTCGAGGTCGCCGCTACGGCGCGCCCGCCGGTGTGCAAGCTCATGGACTACGGCAAGTTCAAGTACGAGTCGGCCATGAAGGCCCGTGAGGCGCGCAAGAACCAGGCGCACACGGTCATCAAGGAGATGAAGCTCCGGCCGAAGATCGACCCGCACGACTATGACACCAAGAAGGGTCACGTCGTCCGGTTCCTCAAGCAGGGCGACAAGGTCAAGATCACGATCATGTTCCGCGGTCGTGAGCAGTCCCGCCCCGAGCTGGGCTTCCGACTGCTGCAGCGGCTCGCGGAGGACGTCCAGGAGCTCGGCTTCGTGGAGTCCGCGGCCAAGCAGGACGGCCGAAACATGATCATGGTTCTCGGCCCGCACAAGAAGAAGACCGAGGCGATGGCCGAGGCCCGCGCCGCCGCCGACGCCCGCAAGGCGGAGCGGCTCGGTCGCGGCCCGGCCGCGGATCAGGCCGACGAGGTCGACGAGGTCGACGAGGTTGACCAGGTCGAGGAGACCGAGGCCGACGAGGTGGACCAGGTCGAGGAGACCGAGACCGCCGAGGTCGAGCCCGTTGCCGAGACCGCCGAGGTCGAGCAGCCCGCCGAGACCGCCCAGGACGCCTGAGCCTTCGGGTTCAGAATCCGGGCGGGATCGGCACCGGTTCCGGGGCATCCGTCCCGGAGACGAGATCCATCCAGTTCCGGCCCGCACCCCCGGGGTGCGGGCCGCGAACGGACCGACGAGGAGATACGGCGACATGCCGAAGCAGAAGACGCACAGCGGCGCCAGCAAGCGCTTCAAGATCACTGGCTCCGGGAAGGTGCTGCGCGAGCGTGCCGGCCGTCGCCACCTGCTTGAGCACAAGCCCTCGACGCTGACCCGCAAGCTGGCCGGCAACGCCGAGATGGCCCCCGGCGACGCCAAGAAGATCAAGAAGCTTCTCGGCAAGTGATCGCCCGCCTGCGGCCACGCTGCGGGCACAGCTGATCCTTTCCGACCGAATCGAATAACGGACCGGCGGCACGAACCCGGGGTCCGGAACCAAGGAGTAATGAAGTGGCACGCGTCAAGCGGGCAGTGAACGCCCACAAGAAGCGCCGGGTCATCCTGGAGCGCGCCTCCGGCTACCGTGGCCAGCGCTCGCGCCTGTACCGCAAGGCCAAGGAGCAGGTCACCCACTCGCTCGTTTACAACTTCAACGACCGCAAGAAGCGCAAGGGCGACTTCCGTCAGCTGTGGATCCAGCGCATCAACGCCGCTGCCCGCGCGAACGGCATGACCTACAACCGCTTCGTGCAGGGTCTGAAGGCCGCGGGCGTCGAGATCGACCGCAAGATGCTCGCCGAGCTCGCGGTCCACGACACCGTCGCGTTCCGCGCGCTGGTCGAGGTTGCCCAGAAGGCGCTGCCGGAGGACGTCAACGCCCCCAAGGTCGCCGCCTGATCCAGGCCGTGCCCTGACTGCTTTCCCGGACCCGCAGGCCGCCCGGCCTGCGGGTCCGTGCGTTGTTCCCTCTTGTCCTCCCGCCCCTCCGTGACGAAGAACGTGAGCATGAGCACCGAGACCCCCCTGCTGACCTCCCTGCGCTCCCCGCGCGTCGTCGCCGCCCGCCGTCTGGCCAAGCGCAACCAGCGGAGCAAGGAGCGGCGTTTCCTGGCCGAGGGCCCGCAGGCCGTGCGGGAGGCGGTGGCGTTCGGGCGGCTGCCCGGCGGGGAGCACGCCGTGGTGGAGGTCTACCTGACCCGGGAGGCCGCCGAGCGGCACGCCGAGATCGTGGAGGCGGCGCAGGCCGAGGGGCTGCCGGTGCTGACCGCGACCGAAGAGGTGATCGCGGAGATCTGCGACACCGTCACCCCGCAGGGCATCGTCGCGCTGTGCCGGTTCATCGACACGCCGTTCGAGCAGGTGCTGGCGGCCCGGCCGAAGCTGGTCGCGGTGCTCGCGCACGTGCGCGACCCCGGGAACGCGGGCACGGTGCTGCGGACGGCGGACGCGGCGGGCGCGGACGCGGTGGTGCTGACCGACGCGTCGGTCGACCCGTACAACCCGAAGGCGGTGCGGGCGTCGGTGGGCAGCCTGTTCCACCTGCCGGTCGCCACCGGGGTGCCGGTGGAGGAGGCGGTGGCGCGGCTGCGGGAGGCCGGGGTGCGGGTGCTGGCCGCGGACGGCGCCGGGCAGCGCGACCTGGACCAGGAGCTCGACGAGGGCTCCCTGGAGGGCCCGTGCGCGTGGGTTTTCGGCAATGAGGCGTGGGGCCTGCCGGAGGAGACCCGGGCGCTGGCGGACGAGGTGGTGCGCGTCCCCATTCACGGGCACGCGGAGAGCTTGAACCTCGCCACGGCCGCCGCCGTGTGCCTGTACGCCTCCGCGCGCGCCCAGCGCTCCCCCGGCGGGTGTCGCGGTACGGCCTGAGCGCGCTAGGGTCGGTCCTCAAAGCCGGTGCGGGCGGGGGAGGACACCCATGGGCGGCGACGACGGCTTGGCGACCCTGGAACCGGACGACCTGCCGGACGGGCTGGTGGTCGCGGACGCACAGGGCCGGGTGGTGGTGTTCAACCGGGCCGCCGAACGCATCACCGGCCGCTCCGCGCACTGCGCGATCGGCGTCGGGCTGGAGCAGGCGCTGCCGCTGGAGGACCTGGACGGGCGGCGCTGGTGGCCGCTGACCGACCCGTACGGCGGGCTGGCGGTGCGCAGCGGGCAGCCCGAGCGGAACCTGCTGCTGCCCGGCGGACGCGAGGTGCTGGTGTGCGCCCGCTACGTGCGGGAACGGCCGGGCGGGCCGGTGCGGCGGGTGGTGGTGACGCTGCGCGGCACCGAGGCGCGTCGGCGTACCGAGCGCAGCCACGCCGAGCTGATCGCGACCGTCGCGCACGAGCTGCGGTCGCCGCTGACCAGCGTGAAGGGCTTCACGGCGACGCTGCTGGCGAAGTGGGAGCGCTTCAACGACGGCCAGAAGCGGGTGATGCTGGAGACCGTCGACGCGGACGCGGACCGGGTGACCCGGCTGATCGCGGAGCTGCTGGACATCTCGCGGATCGACGCGGGCCGGCTGGAGATCCGCCGCCAGCGCCTGGACCTGGCGGCGGCGGTGCGCCGGCACGTGGAGGGGAAGGTCGCGGCGGGCATCCCCGAGGAGCGGTTCGACATCCGGGTCGCGGGGCCGCTGGGCGAGCAGTGGGGCGACCCGGACAAGATCGACCAGGTGCTGGCGAACCTGCTGGAGAACGCGGTCCGGCACGGTGAGGGCACCGTGACGATCGAACTCGGGCCGGCCAACGACGTGGTGGAGACCGCCGGTTCGCCGCCGCGGACGATCGAGGGCACCGCCGTCACCGTCAGCGACCAGGGCACCGGCATCGCGGAGGAGGCGATGCCGCGGGTGTTCACCCGGTTCTGGCGGGGCTCCAAGCGCGGCGGGACGGGCCTCGGGCTGTACATCGTGAAGGGCATCGTGGAGGCGCACGGCGGGGTGATCCGGATCAGTCGGGCCGAGGGCGGCGGGGCCCGGTTCCGGTTCGTGCTGCCCGCCGGTATCCCGGACTTCATGCTCTGATCGTCTTCCGCCCGGTGGTCGCCCCACGTGGCCGGTCGCGGCCTGCGACTACACTCGACCCCTGGCGTTCTCGCGGACGCCCGGCGAGGCAGCAGACCTGATCACGAGCAGGAGCACGGGAAGCATAGAGATGTCGGCACCCAACAAGTCGTACGACCCGGTCGAGGTCGAGGCCCTCAAGCCCGAGGTGGTGGAACAGGCCCGGGACGGGGCGATCGCCGCCTTCGCCGCCGCCGCCGACCTCGACGAGCTCAAGCAGGCGAAGGTCGCGCACACCGGCGACCGCTCCCCGCTCTCGCTCGCCAACCGTGAGATCGGCGCGCTGCCCCCGCAGGCCAAGGCCGCCGCGGGCAAGCTGATCGGCCAGGCCCGCGGAGCGGTCAACCAGGCCCTCGCCAAGCGGCAGGCCGAGCTGGAGGCGGAGCGCGACGCCCGGGTGCTGGTCGAGGAGGCGGTGGACGTCACGCTGCCCTACGGCCGGGTCCCGCGCGGTGCCCGGCACCCGCTGACCACGCTCGCCGAGCGCATCGAGGACACCTTCGTCGCGATGGGCTACCAGGTGGCGTCCGGCCCCGAGGTCGAGGCGGAGTGGCTGAACTTCGACGCCCTGAACCTGCACGCCGACCACCCGGCCCGCTCGATGCAGGACACCTTCTTCGTCGAGGCCCCCGACGGCACCGCCGACTCCGGCATCGTGCTGCGCACCCAGACCTCGCCGGTGCAGATCCGCGCGATGCTGGCCGGCGAGCCGCCGCTGTACGCGGTCTCCCCGGGCCGGGTGTACCGGACCGACGAGCTCGACGCCACGCACACCCCGGTGTTCCGCCAGGTCGAGGCGATCGCGGTGGACGAGGGCCTGACCTTCGGCCACCTGAAGGGCACCATCGAGGTGCTGGTGGAGAAGCTGATCGGCGGCGGCCTGGAGCTGCGCTGGCGGCCCTCGTACTTCCCGTTCACCGAGCCCAGCGCCGAGATCGACCTGCAGTGCTTCGTGTGCCGCGGCGCCTCGGTGGGCAACCCCGACCGTCCGTGCCGGACCTGCTCCTCGGAGGGCTGGATCGAGCTGGGCGGCTGCGGCGTGGTCAACCCCCGCGTGCTGGTCGCCGCGGGCATCGACCCGAACCGCTACAGCGGATTCGCGTTCGGCCTGGGCCTGGAGCGGATTCTGATGAACCGTCACAACGTCGCCGACATGCGCGACATGGTCGAGGGTGACGTCCGCTTCACCCTCCCGTTCGGGATGGAGATCTGATGCGCGTCCCGCTTTCCTGGCTGCGCGAGTACGTCGACCTGCCGGCGGGTGAGACCGGACGCGACGTCGCGGCCCGGCTGGTCCGCGCCGGCCTTGAGGTCGAGACGGTCGAGCAGCTCGGCACCGACATCAAGGGCCCGCTGGTGGTCGGCGAGGTCCTCTCCATCGAGGAACTGCCCGGCTTCAAGAAGCCGATCCGGCACTGCTTCGTCAACGTGGGCAACGCCAACGGCACCGGCGAGCCGCAGGAGATCGTCTGCGGCGCGACCAACTTCCGGGTCGGCGACAAGGTCGTGGTGATCCTGCCCGGCGGCGTGCTGCCCGGCCCGTTCCCGATCTCCGCCCGGCAGACCTACGGCCGCACCTCGGCCGGCATGATCTGCTCCGCCCGCGAGTTGGGCATGGGCGACGACCACAACGGCATCATCGTGCTGCCGCCCGAGTTCGAGGCCGGCACCGACGCGATCGAGCTGCTCCAGCTGGTCGACGAGGTCCTCGACATCGCCGTCACCCCGGACCGCGGCTACTGCCTGTCGATGCGCGGCGTGGCCCGCGAGGCCGCCGCCGCGTACGGCCTGCCGCTGGCCGACCCGGCGCTGCTGGACGTGCCGCCGGCGAACTCGTACGGCTACCTGGTGAAGGTCGCCGACCCGGTCGGCTGCGACCGCTTCGTGGCGCGCACCGTCACCGGCGTGAACCCGGCCGCGCAGTCGCCGATCTGGCTGCAGCGCCGCCTGCAGAAGTCCGGCATCCGGCCGATCTCGCTGGCCGTCGACATCACCAACTACGTGATGCTGGAGGTCGGCCAGCCGCTGCACGCGTACGACCGCGAGCGCGTCGACGGGCCGATCCAGGTCCGCCGCGCCGCCGACGGCGAGACGCTGACCACGCTGGACGGCGTCAAGCGCAAGCTGTCCGCCGAGGACCTGCTGATCTGCGACAACTCCGGCCCGATCGGCCTGGCCGGTGTGATGGGCGGGGCGACCACCGAGATCCTGGAACCGGTCTACGACCCGGAGACCGGCGTCGTCACCGGCTCCACCGAGATCATCATCGAGGCCGCGCACTTCGAGCCGGTCGCGATCGCCCGCTCCGCGAAGCGCCACAAGCTGCCCTCCGAGGCGTCCAAGCGCTTCGAGCGCGGCGTCGACCCGGAGGCCACCCGGGCCGCCGCGCAGCGCGCCGTGGACCTGCTGGTGCTGATCGCCGGCGGCACCGCCGAGGCCGGTGTCACCGACATCGCCGCCCCGCGCCCGGTGCGCACCATCACCATCGACGCCGGTCTGCCCGACCGCGTCGCCGGCGCCGAGTACGGTCGCGAGACCGTCACCCGCCGCCTGCAGGAGGTCGGCTGCGGGGTCGTCGGCGCGGACGTCCTGGAGGTCACCCCGCCGTCCTGGCGGCCCGACCTGACCGACCCGTACGACCTGGTCGAGGAGGTCGTCCGGCTGGAGGGCTACGACAACGTCCCCGCCCGGATGCCCATCACCCCGCCCGGCCGCGGTCTGAGCGAGGCGCAGCGCTTCCACCGCCGGGTCGGCGTGGCGCTGGCCGGCGCCGGCTACGTGGAGATCAACGCGTACCCGTTCGTCGGCGAGGCCGCGTTCGACGGCCTCGGCCTGGACGCGGACGACGCGCGCCGCCGCACCGTGAAGCTGGTCAACCCGCTGAACGACGCCGAGCCGGCGCTGCGCACCACGCTGCTGCCGGGTCTGCTGGGCGCGCTGCGCCGCAACGTGGGCCGCGGCAACACCGACCTGGCGCTGTTCGAGACGGGCACGGTGTTCCTGCCGAAGGCGGAGCCGAAGGTCGCGCCGCGACTGCCGGTCGACCGCCGTCCGACCGAGGAGCAGCTCGCCGAGCTGGACGCGGCGCTGCCGGACCAGCCGCGCCGGGTCGCCGTCGCGCTGACCGGCGAGCGGCTGCCGTCGGGCTGGTGGGGCAAGGGCGCGCCGTCCGGCTGGGCGGACGCGATCGAGGCGGCCCGCACGGTCGCCGCGGCCGCGGGCGTGGAGCTGACGGTCCGCCAGGCGCAGTACGCGCCGTGGCACCCGGGCCGCTGCGCCGAGCTGCTGGTCGGCGACGAGGTCGTCGGCCACGCCGGTGAACTGCACCCGCGGGTCATCAAGGCGCTGCACCTGCCGGAGCGGACCTCCGCGATGGAGATCGACCTGGACCTGGTGTTCGAGGACGGCCGCCGGGTCTCCGGCCCGCCGGTCTCGGCGTACCCGGTGGCGACGCAGGACGTGGCGCTGATCGTGGACGCGGGCGTGCACGCGGCGGACGTGGAGGCGGCGCTGCGCGAGGGTGCGGGCGAACTGCTGGAGTCGCTGCGGCTGTTCGACGTGTTCACGGGCGAGCAGGCCGGTGAGGGCAAGAAGTCGCTGGCGTACACGCTGCGCTTCCGTGCCGCGGACCGGACGCTGACCGCGGACGAGGCGTCCGCGGCGCGCGAGTCGGCGGTCGCGGTGGCCGCGGAGCGCACCGGCGCGGTGCTGCGCGGGGCCTGACACGACGGGCGGAGCCCCGCCGGGCCGGGACCTTCGGGTCGCGGCGCGGCGGGGCTCCGTCGTGTCTGCCTGCGGGTGGGGCTGACTGCGGGTGGTGCTACGTGCGGGTGGGCCGTGTGCAGGCAGGGCTGATTGCGGGTGGGGCTACTTGCAGGTGGTGTCCTTCAGGACGGTGACGATCTTGTCGCCGTCCGCGGGGGTGAGGCCCTTGGCGTCGGGGAACTTGCTCACGGCGAGGGCGCCGAGGCCCGCGCCGTCGGCGGAGGGCTTCTTGATCTCCTTGCAGATCTCGGCGGCGGCGTCGATCGCCTTCTGCTGATCGTCGATCAGGTCCGGGTTGATGCCCTTCAGGCCGGTGAGCATGTTGAGTTCGGCGTCGATCGCCTGGTCCCAGTTGTCGTCCGAGGGTTCCGCGGCGGCCGGCGTCTTGGCCTTGCTCTTGGAGCCGGTGCCCGGGAAGTCGCACGAGGTGAGAGTGAGGGCGACACCGAGGGCCAGGCAGCCCAGGGCGGTTCGCGTGATGACGGATCGCATGGGGGACACTGTGCCAGAACGGCGACGCGGGGCGGGCTCGGTCCCGAAAAGGTGTGCGGGACACCACGGTTGACGGTTGTTTCGCGGTGGGCGGCGTCGTTCGGGCGGGGTGGCGGCTTCGCGGTGGGCCGCGGCCGTTACAGCGGGCGGTGCATGATGTGCAGTCCGACGAGGCCGTGGGCGGGGTGGCGGAAGCCCTCCGGGACGGTGCCGAGGACGGTGAATCCGAGGGACTCGTACAGGCGCACGGCGGGCGTGTTGGTGGCGACCACGGCGTTGAACTGCATGGCGCGGAAGCCCTGTTGGCGGGCCCAGTCGAGGCTGTGCGCGCACAGGGCGCGGCCGATGCCGCGGCCGGCGTGGTCGGGGTCGACCAGGTAGCTGGCGCCGGCGACGTGCGCGCCGTTGCCCCACTGGTTGTTGTTCATCTTGGCGGTGCCGAGGACGGTGCCGTCCTCGTCCACGGCGACGACGGTGCGGTTGGGGGCCGTCAGCAGCCACCAGGCGCGGGCGGTGTCGGCGTCGAGGTCGACCGGGTAGGTGAAGGTTTCGCCGGCGCGGACGATGCGTCGGAAGAACGGCCAGATGGCGGCCCAGTCCTCGGGGGTGGCGTCGCGAATCATCATCCGGGACAGCATGGCGGTGCCGCGCGGGGTGGTCCAGCGGTTTTTCCGCCGTGTGCTGCGTCGCGTGTCGTGCTGTGCCGTGGGTCGGCGCGGTGGGGGCGGCGGGCGAGTTCCGGCGGCTTTGTCGGCGAGTACCCATCAGATCCGGTCGGACGTCTTGCGGGTCTGCGAGGCGTTCGCTTCAATCCTGGTTAGGAAACTTTCCTAACCCTCTCCTGTGGGCACTCCCGTGCCCGCAGCCGGCCGACGGAGCGTCAGATGCAGACCAAGCACCGCACCACCCGCGCCGCCCTCGCGGTCCTGTTCGCCGCCCTCCCGCTCACCCTGGCCGCCGCCGGGACGGGCACCGCCGCCGCGGCGTCCGTGGGCCTGGACGACCCGCACAAGAAGGACATCGCCATGCAGTTGGTCTCCTCGGCGGAGAACTCCTCGCTCGACTGGAAGGCCCAGTACGGGTACATCGAGGACATCGGCGACGGGCGCGGCTACACCGCCGGGATCATCGGGTTCTGTTCGGGCACCGGCGACATGTTGGAGCTGGTGCAGCACTACACCGACCTCAAGTCCGGCAACGTGCTGGCGAAGTACCTGCCCGCGCTGAAGAAGGTCAACGGCAGCGAGTCGCACTCCGGCCTCGGCAGCGCGTTCGTCAACGACTGGAAGGCCGCCGCCAAGGACGCCGTCTTCCAGACCGCGCAGAACGACGAGCGCGACCGGGTGTACTTCAACCCCTCGGTGAAGCAGGCCAAGACCGACGGGCTGCGCGCGCTCGGCCAGTTCGTCTACTACGACGCGATCGTGATGCACGGCCCCGGCACCAGCTCCGACTCCTTCGGCGGCATTCGCACGGCCGCCATGAAGAAGGCCAAGACGCCCGCCCAGGGCGGCGACGAGGCGACCTACCTGAACGCCTTCCTGGACGCCCGGAAGGTGGTCATGAAGCAGGAGGAGGCGCACGCCGACACCAGCCGGGTCGACACCGAGCAGCGGGTGTTCCTGAACGCCAAGAACTTCGACCTGAACCCGCCGCTGAAGTGGAAGGTCTACGGCGACGCGTACCAGATCAACAGCTGATCGCACCGCCGGTCGAGTGCCCGGTCCCCGCGCTGGCCGGGGCCGGGCGCTCGCGATTGTCGATGGTTCGTCAACACACCTACTGCGCACGGTTATTACAACTTGGACACAGCCGAGGTGTCGGGGCCCGGCCGGTCGGTAGCGTCGGCCCCGACCCGCGCCCGTTTCCGAGGGGGAGCCATGCGCATCCGAGCGACCGTCGCCGCCGCCTGCCTGACCGCCGTCCTCGCGGTGGCCGGCTGCGCACCGGCCGGCGGCGTGCGCGACCTGGCGTTCGAGGCCGACCGGGCCGCCGGCGACGTCGAACTGACCGCCTGCGCCGTCGACGACGAACTGCACTGGCCCGCCGCGACCGTCAGGATCACCAACCACTCCGCCACCACCAGCAACTACGTGGTGCAGATCGCCTTCCTCGACCGCTCCGGCCGCCAGGTCACCGAGGGCGTCGCCGCTGCCAGCACCCTCGCCCCCGCGCAGGACGCTCTCGAACAGGCCCAGGGCACCGCCGACCCGAACGGCCCGGTCAGCTGCCGGGTCGTCGACATCGCCCGGTACGCCACGCCCTGACCGGACAGACCCCGGGCCGCGCCCCTGACCGGCGGGCCCTGGAACGGCCTCGGCCGCCCCCTGCCGGGAAGCAGGGGACGGCCGAGGGGCGGTGACGGAAGGTCAGGCGGTGTAGTCGTAGAAGCCGCGGCCGGACTTGCGGCCCAGCAGGCCCGCGTCCACCATCCGCGACAGCAGCGGCGGGGCGGCGAACAGCGGCTCCTTGTACTCGTCGTACATCGACTCGGCGATCGACACGATGGTGTCCAGGCCGATCAGGTCGCACAGCCGCAGCGGGCCCATCGGGTGGGCGCAGCCGGCCTCCATGCCCTTGTCGATGTCCGCGGCCGTCGCCACGCCCGACTCGAACATCCGCACCGCCGACAGCAGGTACGGCACCAGCAGCGCGTTGACCACGAAACCGGCCCGGTCGCGGGCCCGGATCGGCTCCTTGCCGAGCGCCTCGACGGCGAACTGCTCGGCGCGGGTGGTGGTCTCCGCCGAGGTGGTCAGCGTCGGGATGACCTCGACCAGCTTCTGCACCGGCGCCGGGTTGAAGAAGTGCAGGCCGATCACCTGCTCCGGGCGGCTGGTCGCCGCCGCCAGCTTCACGATCGGGATCGAGGAGGTGTTCGACGCCAGGATCGCGTCGCGGCGGGACACCACCTGGTCCAGCGTCTGGAAGATCTTGATCTTGATGTCCTCGCGCTCCGCGACCGCCTCGACCACCAGGTCACGGTCGCGGAAGTCCGCCAGGTCGGTGGTGAACGCCAGCCGCGACAGCGCCTCGTCGCGCTGCTCCTCCGTCAGCTTGCCGCGTCGAACGGCGGTCTCCAGGGAGTTGGTCAGCCGGGTCCGGCCCAGCTCCAGCGCCTCGCCACTGGCCTCCGAGACCAGCACGTCCAGGCCGGAACGGGCGAAGACCTCGGCGATGCCCGACCCCATGAGGCCGCAGCCGACTACTCCGACGCGCGCGATGTCACTCACTCAGATGCCCTTCACGTGGAGCTGGGGGTCACCCAGCCGGTGGTGTGACGGCCACCGCACCCCGGTCGGGGCCCGGCAGTCCGCCCGGACGACGGTACTACCTGCCTTAACGCTCGTTCACCCCGGACCGGTCCCGGCCCCGCCCCACCGATCGGGTGAGTGTCGGCGGTGCGCCCGCGTCCGCCGCGCGGCCGGGACCAGAATGCGAACGTCCATCCGCAGGAGGGAGCAGGCAGGTGGGAACCGGATCACTCGCCGGACAGGTCGGACTGATCACCGGCGCCGGGCGCGGCATCGGCCGGGAGATCGCCATCGGCCTCGCCGCCGAGGGCATGGCCGTCGGCCTGCTCGGACGCACCCAGCAGACGCTGATCGACACCCTCAAGGAGTGCGTCCGGCACGGGTCGCGCGGCGTCGCCGTCACCGCCGACGTCTGCAACCCCGGCGCCGTCCGCGAAGCCGTCCGCGCCGTCGAACGCGACCTCGGACCCGTCGACCTGCTGGTCAACAACGCCGGGCAGGTCGACCGCGCCGAAGTGCCGATCTGGGAGACCGACCCCGTCCAGTGGTGGCAGGTCGTCGAGACCAACCTGCGCGGCCCCTACAACCTGCTGCGGCACCTGCTGCCCGGGATGGTGGAACGCGGACGGGGGCGGGTCGTCAACCTGAACAGCGGATTCGCGCTGCGCCCCGACGGCGACTACACCGCGTACGCGACGTCCAAGGGCGCGCTGCTGCAGCTCTCCGACAACATCGCCGACTCGGTCGGGCAGCACGGCATCGTGGTGCTCGACATCAGCCCCGGCGCCGTCGAGACCGAGATGACCGCCGGGATGCCGATGTTCCACGACAAGAAGACGTGGGGCTCCATCCCGTACATGGTCGCCGTCACGGTGGACGCCGCGCGGGGGCGGTTCGACGCGCTGCACGGCCGCTTCCTGCACGCCGGGCGGGACAACCTGGAGACGCTGGCCTCCGCCGCCGAGGCCATCCGGGCCGTGGACGCGCGCACGCTGCGGCTGCGGGCGTACGGGCCGGACGATCCGATGGGCTGATGAGCCGGTGAGCCGGTGAGCCGGTGAGCCGATGAGCCGGTGGTCTGGCGGTCGGTTGACGGGCTCGGTTGACGGGCTCGGTCGGCGGTTTCGGTCGGCGGTTTCGGTCGGCGGTTTTCTAGAGGTCGAGCAGGGCGGCGAGGTCGGACTCGGGGAGGGAGCCGACCGGGCGGCCCTCGCGGGCGAAGTCGCCTGCCAGCTGTTGGAGGGCGGCGTTGAGGGGCGTCGGCATGCCGTGCAGGCGGCCGAGCAGGACGATCTCGCCGTTCAGCCAGTCCGCCTCGATGTCGCCGGTGCCGCGCGCCAGGCTCTGCCAGGACGAGCCGCCGCCGCGCTCCACACCGGGCAGCGGCGCCAGCGTCATCCGGTCGCCGCGCCGGGCCCGCTGCTCCTCCTCCGACGGGTGGGCGATGCCCGCCGCCGCCAGGACCGCCCGGCCCTCCGCCTGGCCGCGCTCCCACAGCCGCATGCGCAGCTCGCCGTCGATCGGCCCCGCCACCGCCTCCAGGGCGTTCGGGAGGTTGCTCAGCAGCTTTCCGTACTTCCAGTCCATCACCCGATCGGTGACCGGGGCGTCGAAGAACGAGGCGGTGAGGTCGGCCGAGATCCGCTCCGCGAGGTCGTCCGTGCCGTGCGGGTAGCGGCCCAGGTGCAGCATGCCCGTGCGCGGTGCGCCCGCCGCCGAGACCCGGCCCGGTTCCAGGTGTGCGGACGGCAGCCACACGCACATCCCGTACACCTGGGCGAAGCGGCGCAGCGCCAGGCGTTCGTTCTCCACGCCGTTCTGCGCGCACACCAGCGGCAGCCGCTCGCCCGCCGTGCCGCCGCCCTCGACCGGGCGGGGCGCCCACTGGTCGATCAGCTCCGCCGAGTGCTGGGTCTTCACCGCCAGCACCAGGACGTCGTCCGGCCGCAGCTCGATCTCCTCCGGCCCGCCGATCGCCGGGACGGGCAGCCGGTGCGCGCCGTCCGGGGTGGTCAGGTGCAGGCCGTCCTTGCGCAGCGCCGCGAGGTGTGGGCCGCGGGCGACCAGGACCACGTCGTGGCCGCTCTGGTGGAGACGTCCGCCGATGGTGCCGCCGACCGCGCCGGCGCCGAGGAAGAGATAGCGCATGGGTCGAGCATCGCACGTGCGGGGGAGGGGAGTTGAGGGGGTCTGCTACGAGCAGAGTGCGTCGGGGGCGGGGAGTTGAGGGGAGTTGCGGGAGGTGAAGGGAGCTGGGGTGGGCTGCTAGGAGCAGAGTTCGGAGGCGGTCACTGCGTGCAGGCCCTTGGCGGTGAGTCCGTCGAGGACGGCGGGGAGGGCTGTCACGGTGCCCTGGTGGTCCATGTGGAGGGCGACCACCGAGCCGGCCGCCGCGGAGTTGAGCACCCGTTTGGTGATGGTGTCCGGGCCGGGGTCGGTGTAGTCGAGCGGGTCGATGTCGAAGGACAGGATGTGGTCGTAACCGACCTGCTGTGCCTGTTCCTTGACCATTCGTGTCGCATATTGCGCGGCGGACGGGCGGAACCAGCGACCTATCGATCCGGTCAGGCGTTGGAGGCGTTCGGCGCACTGGGCTATCTCGTCGCGGGCCTGCTCCGGGCGCATCGAGGATATGTCCAGGTGGTTCTGGGTGTGGTTGCCGAGTTCGTGGCCGCCGTCGAGTATTCGCCGCGCCATCTGCGGCTGCTCGTCCAGCCAACTGCCCACCACCAGCACGGTCAGCCGCGCCCCGTGCTCCTCGGCGGCCTCCAGCAGCGCCGTTGCGAGGGCCGGGTCGCCCTGGCCGTGGAAGGTCAGGGCGAGTTGGGGACGGCTGTGCGGGCCGCTGATCACCTCCTGCGGGGTGTCCGGGGCGAGCGGCGGCAGGGCGGACGCGGAGGGGGCGGCGGGTTCGGTGCCGGCTTCGGGTTCGGCGGACGGGCTTTCGGCGAGGTGGGAGGGCTGCGGGCGGGCGGCGACGGAGTCGGTGCCGTGATGGTTCCGGTCGGCGGCGTGACTGCACGTGGCGGTGAGCCCGGCGGTGGCGGTGATCGCGGCCAGACGGGCGGAGGAACGCAGCACAGTGCGGCGGTCGAGAGTCATCGCGGCCCACCCTATGCGGAGGCCTCGGCGGTGCGACAACGGTTGCCGCCCAGACGGGTGGACGGGTGTGAGTGGGGAGGGGTGGGGAGGGGCGGGCGGTGGGCGTCAGGTGGGGACGGGGGCCTCGGCGGGGGCCTCGACGGGGGTCTTGGCGAGGGCTTTGGCAGGTCGGGGTGGGCCGAGGAGGAGGGCGGCGGTGACGAGCGCGGCTCCGAGGAGTTGGAGCGGGGTGGGGGCGGTGGAGGTGAGGACCGCGCCGGACAGGGTCGCGGTGAGCGGGATCAGGCCGCCGAACAGGCCGGCGTGCTCCGGGGCGAGGCGGCTCAGCGCCGAGTACCAGAGGAGGAAGGCGGTGGTGGTCATCAGCAGGGCGAGGAAGAGCAGGGCGAGCAGTTCGGCGACGGTCGGGAGACGGACGGGGGAGGAGGAGAACGCGGCTGTCACGGCGAACAGGGGGACGGCGAGGGCGGTGGTGTACGCGGAGACCCGGACCGGGCCGAGCCGTGGCAGGAGCGGCACCGCGAGGAGCGAGAACGCGGCCTCGCAGAGGAGCGTCCCGGCGGCGCACAGCACGCCGGTCGTGTCGCCGTGGCCGAAGCCCTGGGTGAGCGCGGCGCCGAGGACGACGAGGGCGGCGGCGAGAAGGAGGCGTCCGGCGGGGCGGCGGCGGGTGAGGAGCGGGCCGAGGACGCCCATGAGGAGGGGCGTGCCGCCGACGATGCTGCCGACGACGGCGGGGTCGGTGTGGCGCAGGGCGGTGACGAGGAGGAGGTTGAACGCGAAGAGGCCGGTGGCGGAGAGGGCGAGGAGAAGCCCGAGTTCGCGGGGGGTCGGGCGGGTGGCGAGCCTTGGTTGGCGGCGGACGAGGGCGAGGAGGATGGCGGCGGCGAGCGCGTAGCGGAGGGCCTGGCCGGCGGCGACGGGGTAGGAGGAGAAGGTCGCGGTGACGCCGGTGGAACAACCGAGAAGGGTCATAGCGACGGCGGCTTGCAGGGTGCCGGTGGCGCGAGGGGTGGTGACGGGCATGACTGCGACGCTAGGGGGGAAGTGGTTCGGTTCCCAGGGCCACTGACGGGCCGGTGGAGAGGACCACTTTGGGGGAGGGGGAGCCCCTGACGGGGCCGGGCTCCTGTCGGTGTCCTCCATGATGAGGGCATGCGAGAGTTGCTGATCGAGTGGGGGGACGGGGCGGACGGGCTTGTGGGGCGGGTGGTGCGGGGGTTGCGGGAGGCTGTGCGGGAGGGGCGGTTGGGGCCGGGGGAGCGGTTGCCGGGGAGTCGGGTGTTGGCGGCGGAGTTGGGGGTGTCGCGGGGCGTCGTGGTGGAGGCCTACGAGCAACTCGCCGCGGAGGGCTACCTGGTGGGGCGTCGCGGGTCGGGGACGCGGGTCGCCGCAGGGGTCGCGGTGGCGGGGCCGGGGAGGGTGGAGCGGGCGGCGCCGGCCGAGTGGCGGTACGACCTGAAGCCGGGCACTCCCGATCTCGGGGCGTTCCCGCGGGCGGCATGGGCGGCGGCGGTGCGGCGGGCCTTGCAGGGGGCGGCCAACAGTGAGCTGGGATATCCGGATCCGGCCGGACTCCCTTTGCTGCGAGGGGAGTTGGCGGCTTACCTGGGCCGGGTGCGGGGGGTGGTGGCGCGGCCGGAGCGGGTGGCGGTGGTGAGTGGGGTGGGGCAGGGGCTGGCGTTGCTGTTGCAGGTGCTCGCGGCGGGCGGGCGGCGGCGGATCGCGGTGGAGGACCCGGGTTCGCCGGGCACGCTGGAGCTGCTGCGGGCGCACGGGGTGCGGCCGGTGGGCGTCCGGGTGGACGAAGAGGGCTTGGTGGTGGGGGAGTTGGCGGCGAGCGGGGCGCAGGCGGTGCTGGTGACGCCGGCCCACCAGTACCCGACGGGGGTCGTGCTCTCGGCGCGCCGGCGGACCGAGCTCGCCGAGTGGGCACGGGCCGGCGGGCTGGTGGTCGAGGACGACTACGACGCCGAGTTCCGGTACGACCGTGAACCACTGGGCGCCGTCCAGGGGTTGGCGCCGGAACGGGCGGTGTACCTGGGGTCGCTCAGCAAGACGCTGGCGCCCGGGCTGCGGCTGGGTTGGGCCGTGCTGCCGGAGCACCTGAGGGAGGAGTTCGCGCACGCCAAGCAGTACGCGGATCTCGGTACCGGCGCGATCGACCAACTCGCCTTCGCCGCCCTGCTGGAGAGCGGCGGCTACGACCGTCACCTGCGCGCCGTCCGCCCGCGCTACCGGGCCCGCCGGGACGCCCTGGTCGAGGCGCTGCGCACGCACCTTCCGGAGGCCGAACTGCGGGGCGTGGCAGCCGGGTTGCACCTGTACCTGGACCTGCCGGACGGGGTGGACGAGCAGGCGGTGGCGGCCGCGGCGCTGCGCCGGGGGGTGCGGGTGGCTACGGTCGGGCCCGGGAGGCTCAGGCCCGGGCGTCCGGCAATTGCCGTGGGGTATGCGGGAGTTGCCGAGCAGCGGCTGCGGGACGCGGCGGCGCTGCTCGGCGAGGCGGTGCGGGAGGCGAGTTGACGGAGCGTCAGATCGAGGTGAGGTGGCCGGTGGCGGCGTAGATCAGGGTGGCGAGCAGGAGCAGCACGGCGGACAGGCAGGCGGCCTGGACCAGGCCGCGCTGTTGGCGCGGGGCGAGGCCGAGCGCGGCGCCGGCGGCTATGCCGGTGAGCAGGCCGCCGAGGTGGCCCTGCCAGGAGGTGATGCTTGCGGAGATCACCATCCACAGCACCATGGTGCCGAGCAGTTGGTTGCCGCCGAGCGGGTCGTAGCCCTGGCGGCGGCTGAGGATCCAGTAGCCGCCGGCCAGGCCGAAGACCGCGCCGGACGCGCCGAGGGTCTCGGTGTGCGGGGCGATCAGGTAGACCAGGGTGGAGCTGCCGAGGGCGGCCAGCAGGTACAGGCCGAGGAAGCGCAGCACGCCGAGACGGTCCTCGACGACCCGGCCGAGCGTCCACAGCCAGTACATGTTGAACACGATGTGGGTGATCGCGATCGGGCCGAGGCCGGTGTACGCGTCCGGCTGCAGGTGCAGGAACGTTCCGGTCAGCAGCCGGTACCACTCGCCGTGCGCGACGCCGGCCTGGTGGTACATCGTCGCGAGGTCCAACGGGTCGTCGTTCGGGTTGTTCTGTATCGAGCCCGCGCCGAGCATGTCGAACTGCGGGACGATCCCCGGCCGGACCAGTTCGAGCACGTACGCGGCGATGTTCAGCACGATCAGCGCGATGGTGGCGTACGGCCGGGAGGTGATCCGGCCGCCGAACACCGTGCGGGCCTGCCGGACGCTCTGGTGGCCGGACTTGACGCACTCCACGCACTGGTAGCCGACCGCGGCGTCGCGCCGGCAGTCCGGGCAGACGTTGCGGTCGCAGCGGGTGCAGCGCACGTACGACTCGCGGTCGGCGTGCCGGAAGCAGGTCGGTGACGGAGCCTCGGGAGCGGGGGCTCCCGGGGCGGGCTGTGCGGCGTCCATGGTGGGGCCTCCTCGGGGCAGTGGTGCTCGGCCGAGGGGCGCCCACGGCGATGGTCCACGACGAAACGGCGCTCACCCTAGAACACCGCCGGGGGTGGACGCGACGTCAGCCCCGGTGTGCCTCACGGCGGGTACGGGTGTGGGCGGTGGTTCACCGGCTGCTTGGTCGCGGCGTGGCTCGGGCCGGTGGTTGTGGCGGGTGTCAGCGGCGGACGGTGCTGAGGATGGTGAACTTCGGGCTGCCTGCCACGGTGCGGCAGTTGCCGAAGAGGCGGCGGAGTTTGACGTGGTAGCCGAGGTGGCGGTTGCCGACCACGCGGAGTTCGCCGCCGGGGCGCAGGACGCGGCGGGCGCCGGTGAACATGCGCCAGGCGATGGCGTCCGTGGTGGCCTGGTGGGAGTGGAACGGGGGGTTCAGCAGGACCACGTCGACGGAGGCGTCCGGGATGTCCGCGAGGGCGTCGCCGACCAGGAACTCGGCGGGGGCGTCCGGGCCGAGGGCGGTGCGGAAGGTCTCCTCGGCGGAGGCCACGGCCTGGAACGACTCGTCCACGAAGAGGAGTTCGGCGTGCGGGGCGGTCAGGGCGGCGGCGGTGCCGACGATGCCGTTGCCGCAGCCGAGGTCGACGATGCGGCGGGCGTCGTTCAGGTCGGGCAGGTGCTGGAGGAGGAAGCGGGTGCCGATGTCGAGGCGGTCCGCACAGAACACGCCCGCCTGGTTGGCGACCTGGCGGCCCGACAGCACGCCGAGGTCGTCCGGGAGGCGGTAGCGCAGCGGCCACGGGTTGGCCGGGGGAGTCAGCGCCCGGTCGGGGGTGTTGTGGATCAGGCGGGCCTTGCGGACGGCCAGCGAGGTGCGGGTCGGGCCGAGGATCCGCTCGAACAGCTGCAGGGTGGAGGTGTGGATCTCGGTGACCATGCCGGTGCCGAGGACGACGGTGTTCTCGTGCAGGGCGGGCGCGAGGCGGTGCAGCTGGTCCTCCAGCAGCGCCAGGCTCTTGGGCACGCGGACCAGCAGCACGTCGATCCGCTGCGGGGGTTCCTGCTGGGTGGTGCGGACGTCCACCAGGGCCGGGTCGAGGCCGTTGCGGGCCAGGTTCGCGGTGATCGCGCGGGCGGACAGGTACGAGTCGGTGATCGCCGTCAACGGGTCGGCCGTCCCCGCGAGCGCCGTGGAGATCGCACCCCAGCGGTCGCCGAGGACGGTCACCGCGCCGTCCATCGGCACCGGGCCGGCGTCCTCGGGTCCCTCCTTCAGATACCGCAGCAGGTACTCGTCGGCGGCGTCCCGGGCGCGCAGCTGCTCACGCGGGTTCTCCGGGAATCGGGCCAGCTCGAAAGTGCCCCAGGCGGTGGTGAAAGAGTCGTTCATCGTGCCCCCAGGCTATCGGAGGGGGCGAGGGCCGCCGGACGGCGGCGGAGGCGAGGGGGCGGCATGCGACGGCGGGACAGGGTGGTCGGGGCGGTGCTCGGGTCGGCGGTCGGCGACGCGCTGGGCGCGCCGTTCGAGTTCGGGCCGGCGGGGGCGTTCGGAAAGCGTTTTCCGGAGGCGGCGGGAAAACGCTTTCCGTTTGCCGCGGCGATGTGCGGGGGCGGCGGCTGGGAGCCGGGCGAGGCCACCGACGACACGCAGATGGCCGTCCACCTCGGCGAATCGCTGCTGGACGCGGGCGGCCTCGACCTGCCGGACATCTTCGAACGGTTCCGGGGGTGGGCCGCCGCCGACCCCAAGGACATCGGCATCCTCACCGAGTGCGTGCTCGGCAGCGGCCTGCCCTGGGACCTTGCCGCGCAGTTCCACTTCCGGACCGAGGGCCGGGCCGCGGGCAACGGCGCCCTGATGCGCGCCGTCACCGCCGCCGTCCGGTTCGCCCCGCAGGGCCGCGACGCCACCATGGACGCCGCCCGCCGGATCACCGCGCTCACCCACGGCGACGGCGCGGCCTGGGAGGGCACCGCGATCCTGCACGAACTGCTGCGCCGGGCGCTCGACGGCGACGACCCGCAGGCCGCCGTGCCGTCGGCCCTGGCCGCTGTGCGGGCCGAGCACCGCGAACGGTGGGCTGTCGTTCTCGGGGAGGCGTGGCACCCGTCCCTCGCCACCGAGAGCAATGGCGCGGTCTGGCCCTGTCTGGGCTCTGCGGTCTGGGCGTTGCGCACCACCGTCTCCTTTCGTGCCGCGCTGCGGGCCGCCGTCGATCTCGGTGGCGACACCGACACCGTTGCCGCCGTCACCGGGGCGCTCGCGGGTGCGGTGTACGGCGTCGACGCGATCCCGGAGGAGTGGTCGGCGGTGCTGCACGTGCCGCTTCCGCCGACCCGACGGGTGCTGGGGGCAGGGGAGTTGGCGGCGCTGGCGGTGGCACTGGACGTGGCGGGACGGGTGGCGGGCCGGGGAGGCGTCCCCACGAGCCGCTGACGGGACTCGACGAGGGCGGGGAAGGCGACGGCGGCGGGCGGGGCGGGTGTCAGCCGGTGGTGAAGACCAGGCTCGCGTTGTGGCCGCCGAAGCCGAAGGCGTTGGTGAGGGCGGCGTCGGCGGTGATCGGGCGGGCGGTGGTGACCAGGTCGAGGTCGGCGGCGGGGTCGGGGCTGGTGAGGTTGCGGATCGGCGGGACGAGCTGGTCGTGCAGGGAGTAGGCGGTGGCGAGGGCGGCGAGGGCGCCTGCTGCGCCGAAGAGGTGGCCGGTCATGGACTTGGTGGCGGTGACGGCGGGGCGGTGCGGGCCGAAGACCCGTGCCAGGGTCTCCGCCTCGGTGAGGTCGCCCTTGGGGGTGGAGGTGGCGTGGGCGTGCACCACGCCGATCCGCTCCGGGGCGACGCCGGCCTCGGCGAGGGCGCGGCGCACGGCGCGGCTCTGCCCGTCCGGGTGGCCGGCGGTGATGTGGTGGGCGTCGGAGGTGACGGCGGCCCCGGCGAGCGTCGCGTAGGAGCGTCGGCCCGGGCGCAGTGAGGCGCGTTCCAGGACCAGGACGGCCGCGCCTTCGCCGATCACGAAGCCGTCCCGGTCCAGGTCGAACGGGCGGGAGGCGTGCTCGGGGTCGTGGTTGCGCAGCGAGTGCGCGCGGGCCTGGGCGAACCCGGCCAGCGGCAGCGGGTGCAGGCAGGCCTCGGTGCCGCCCGCGATCACCATGTCGGCGCGGCCGAGGCGGATCAGGTCCAGGCCGAGGGCGACCGCCTCCGCGCCGGACGCGCAGGCGCTGACGGGCGTGTGGGCGCCCGCGCGGGCCCCGAGGTCGATCGACACCCAGGCGGCCGGGCCGTTCGCCATCAGCATCGGCACGGTGTGCGGCGAGACCTTGCGGACGCCGGAGCGCTCCAGGATGTCGTCCTGCTCCAGCATGGTCACGGCGCCGCCGGTGCCGGTGCCGATCACCACGGCGAGCCGTTCGCCGTCGATCTCCGGCCGGCCGGCGTCCGCCCACGCCTCGCGGGCGGCGATCAGTGCCAACTGCTCGCTGCGGTCGAGGCGTCGGGCCTCGATGCGGTCGAGTGCCTCGGACGGTTCGACGGCGAGCTGCCCGGCGATCCGGATCGGCAGTTCGGCCAGCCAGTCGCGTTCGATCGGCCGGATGCCGTTGCGGCCCTCGCGCATCGCCTGCCAGGTGGCCGGGGCGGTGCCGCCGAGCGGCGTGGTGGCCCCGAGGCCGGTGACCAGGACGCTGTCGGTTTCCAAGCGCACGGTGGAGCTCCCTTTGTGTGAATGGCACAACGAACGCCGGCCCGGCGGTCGGCCGGGTCGGTCCATGCCGGCCACTCTGCCAAGCAGGAAGGGGGAGTCCGGGTACCGGACGGCACTGATTCGGGTCCGGCGATTTTGGAGGGACCGGACAGGTTGAGCTGACGGTCCGTCGGGAAAGCGGACGGGCTCCGGGCGTCAGGGGAGCATCGTGCGGGCGCGGTCCAGGAGGGCGGCGAGGGCCAGGTCGAAGGCGGTGTCGGCGCGGGCCGGGCCGGCGGCGTCCAGGGCGGCGGCGAGCAGCGGGGTGTCGGCGTCGGTGTCCCAGACCGTCGCGGGCGCGGCCAGGTCGAGCGCGGAGCCGAGGACGAGGCTCTCGAAGGCGGTGAGCAGCGGCATCACCGCGGGCAGCGGGAAGCCGGCCTCGCCGAGCAGGGCGACCGCCCGCTCGTAGTGGGCCAGCACCTCGGGCGCGACGACCTGACTGGTCGTCAACAGCGGGATGGCGCGCGGGTGGGCGGCGAACGCGGCCCGGTAGGAGCGTGCCCAGGCCTCCAGGGCGGCGTCCCAGGGGCGCAGGTCGAGTGCGGTCAGGTCGATCCCGGAGGCGATCTGGATGCGCAGGAGTTCGACGATGCCGGTGCGGCCGTCCACGTGGTGGTAGACGGAGGCGGTCTGCACGCCGAGTCGGCGGGCGATCTGCGGGACGCTGAAGTCGCCGTGCTCGTCGACCAGGGCGAGCGCGGTCGCGCCGATCCGCGCGCGGTCGAGCAGGGCCTTGCTGGGCCGTCCCACCGGTCGCCCCTCTCGTGTGGTGTGCGTCGAGACTGCCGTTCCGACCTCGGGAAACGCCTCGGAAATCGGGTCTTCCCAGAGGGTAGTCGGCCGGGCTATGGTGCCGAAACCAACGGAAACCATCAACCTTTAGGTTTATGGTCCCCGGAGCCGGACCCCCACCAGCCGGCCGCCTGAAGGGTTCCCCATGACCGAAACCCCCGCCCCCGCGCCCACCCTCCGCGGCGGCAGCCTCGGCACCGCCGACATCGCCTTCTTCGTGGTCTCCGCCGCCGCGCCGCTCACCGTGATGGCCGGCGTTGCCCCGCTGGCCCTGCTGATCGGCGGCATCGGCGCCCCCGCCGGCTACCTCGCCGCAGGCATCACGCTGACCGTCTTCGCGGTCGGCTTCACCGCGATGAGCCGACACGTCCGCAACGCCGGCGGCTTCTACGCCTACATCACCCGCGGCCTCGGCCGGCCCGCCGGATTCGGCGCCGCCCTGCTCGCCCTGCTCGGCTACCTCGGCATGAACATCGGCGTGTACGGCCTGCTCGGCACCGCCACCCACGACACCGTGAAAGCGCTTACCGGACACGACGTTCCGTGGCTGCTGCCCGCACTGATCGGACTGGCCGTCATCTGGTACGGCGGCTTCCGCTCGATCGACTTCGGCGCGAAACTGCTCGGCGTCCTGCTGCTCGCCGAGACCGGCATCCTGGTACTGCTGGCCGCCGCGGTGCTGCTCAGAGGCGGTGCGCACGGCCTGAGCCTGGCGTCGTTCGCGCCCGGCAACGTGCTGACCGGCGGCATGCCCGGCGTCCTCGCGATGGCGTTCGCCGCGTTCACCGGCTTCGAATCCACCGTCATCTACCGCCGCGAGGCCCGGAACCCCGACCGCACCGTCCCGCGCGCCACCTACCTGGCCGTCGCCTTCCTCGGCCTGTTCTACGCCTTCGTGGTGTGGACCGTCATCCAGGCGTACGGCGACGCCGAGGTCGTGGCCGCCGCCGCCGACGACCCGGGCGGGCTGTTCTTCACCGCCATCGACCAGTACGTCGGCGGCTGGGCCGCGGACCTGATGCACGTACTGATCGTCACCAGCATCCTGGCCTCGCTGCTCGCCTTCCACAACGCGACCAGCCGCTACGGACTCGCCCTCGCCGAGGAGGGCCTGCTGCCCCGCGCGCTCGGCCGGATCCACCCCAGGCACCGCTCCCCGTACGTCGCCGGGATCGCGCAGACCCTGCTCGGACTGCTCGTCGTCGCACTCTTCGCCGCCGCCGGCGCGGACCCCTACCGGCAGCTGCTGCTCTGGGTGAACACCCCCGGCATGCTGTCCCTGGTCGCGCTCCAACTGCTGGCCGCGATCGCCGTCCCCTGCTGGTTCCGCCGCCGCAGCCACGGCGAGGGCGTGCCGCGCACCGTGGTCGCGCCGATCGCCGCCGCGCTGCTGCTGGCCGCCGCGCTGTGGCTGGTGATCGACCACATCCAGCTGCTCACCGGCGCGTCCGACACCGTCAACCGCGTCCTGATCGCCACCGTCCCCGCCGTCTTTGCCGCCGGCGTGCTGTACGCGCTGCGCACCCGCTCCCGGCGGCCGGAGGTGTACGCGGCCTTCGCCGCCGAACCGCCGTCGGAGGCGGCCCCGGACGCGCCGTCCGCAGCCGACCTCCCCGTGCGCAGCGCCGCCTGACCCAGACTCGAACCGCACCCCCGCACCCTCAGGAGCACGCCATGTCGCCCGACATCATCGTCCTCGCCCGCACCGTCCACACCCTCGACGCCGCCCACCCCGCCGTCACCGCCGTCGCCGTCGAGAACGGGCTGATCGCGGCCGTCGGCGACGCCGCCGACGCCCGCGACTGGGCCGGACCCGGCACCGAGACCATCGACCTCGGCGACGCCGTCCTCGTCCCCGGCCTGGTCGACGGGCACAGCCACCCCGCGTTCGGACTCGAACTCTCCGAGGGCGTCGACCTGTCCGACGTCCAGGACCTCGACGCGCTGCGCGCCGCCCTCGCCCGCGCCGAACGCCTCAACGGCTGGGTGCTCGCCTGGAACCTCGACCACAACGTGTTCGGCGGCCGGCCCGTGCACCGTGCCCTGGTCGAGGACGTCCTCGGCCCCGAGGTGCCCGCCTTCATCCGCCTCTACGACGGCCACTCCGCGCTCGCCACCGGCGCCGCGCTGCGGGCCGCCGGCATCACCGGGCCGCGCGAGTTCGCCCAGCGCGCCACCGTGGTCTGCGACCCCGACGGCACCCCCACCGGCCACCTGATCGAGCATGCCGCGATGGACCTGGTGGACGCCGTCCTGCCCAGCCGCCCGCTCGCTGAACGCCGGGACGCCCTCCACGAGTTGCTGCTGGAGATGGCCGCCGGGGGCCTGGCCGGCGCGCACGTGATGGACGCCGGCGGCGACATCCTCGACCTGGTCCGCGCCATCGAGGCCGACCGCCACCTGCCGCTGCGGCTGCGCATCGCCCCCTGGTGCATGCCTGGCGCGAGCGCCGCCGACCTGCGCCAACTCGCCGAGCTGCAGGGCGAGTCCGGCCGCAACTGGCTGGTCGGCGGCGTGAAGCTCTTCATGGACGGCACCGTCGAGGGCGGCTCCGCCTGGCTGGAACGCCCCGACTGCCACGGCGAGGGAACCGCCGCACTCTGGCTCGACCCCGCCGAATACACCGACGTCGTCCGGCAGTTGGACGCGTACGGGGTGCGCACCGCGACCCACGCCATCGGCGACGCGGGTGTGCGTCACGTCCTCGACACCATCGCCGGCCTGCCGTACACCGCCCGGGGCCGGCACCGGATCGAGCACATCGAGACGCTCGGCGACGAACAGGCCCGGCGCTTCGCCGAGTTGGGCGTCCACGCGTCGATGCAGCCCACCCACTCCGCGTACACCCGGGCCGACCACACCGACGCCTGGTCCACCCGCCTCGGCGTCGAACGCGCCGAACGCGCCTGGATCTGCCGCACCTTGCGCGACACCGGTGCGACCCTCGCGCTCGGCTCCGACTGGCCGATCGCCCACCACGACCCGCGCGGCGTCCTCGCCTACGCGCAGCTGCGCCGCCACGCCGGCACCGACACCGCGCCCGTCGCCCCCGAGCAGGCCCTCACCGCGCTGATGGCCCTGGAGGGCTACACCACCCACGCGGCGCGCGCCGCAGGCGAGTTCGACCGCGCCGGCCGGATCGCCCCCGGCCTGCGCGCCGACCTCAGCGCCTTCGCCCTGGACCCGCTGACCGCACCGGCCGACGAGTTCGCGACCAGCGCCGTGCCGCTGACCATGTCCGGCGGCGTGGTGACGAACCGTCAGATCTGAGCGGCCTCCAGGTAGGAGTGGAGCGCGGCCGCGCCCGCGAGGAGGGCGCGGGCGCGGGTGGTGAGGCGGTGCTGCCAGGCGGCGAGGGTGGGGCGGACGGCGTCCGGGTGGCCGGCGGTGCGCAGGCGGTGGAGGATCTCGGCGGTGCGGGCCAAGGCGTGCCCGCCGCGCCGGAGTTGCTCGGCGATCTGCAGCTCGCGGACCTGGCCGGGAGTGTACGTCCGGTAGCCGGTGCGGGCGTCCCGGGACGGGGTGACCAGCCCGGCGCGCTCCCACTCGCGGAGGGTCGCCGGGTGCAGCCCGAGGCGGTGGGCGACCGGGCCGATGTGGGTGAACCCGGCTTCGGTGGCCGGTGGGCGGGAGGGCGGAAGGTGCTGGAGGGCGGTGCGGACCGCGTCCAGGGTGCGGCGGTCCTCGGCGAGGAGGGCGTGGCTGTCGTCGATCAGCCGCAGCGCCTCGTCCGGCTGCCCGGCGTTGACGGCGCACAGGATGGCGGTGGCGGCGCGGTGGCCGTGCCCCGGCAGCAGCGCCAGGAAGGCGCGGAGCGCGGCGGCGTGCCGCTCGCCGTACTGCCGGTACCCGTGCGGGGACCGTTCGGCGGGCGGCAGGATGCCCGCCTCCTCGTAGTTGCGCACCGCCTGGGTGGACAGGCCGTGCTCCCGGGCCAGATCGATCGGCCGTAGCGCCATGATGGAGACTTTTCTGCTCGATTCTCGGGGTGAGAGCGGAAAAGTTTACACCGTCACTTCAACGATACGGTGGAGGTCATGACTGTCTCGCCCGCGCTCCGGGACGCTGCCCGTCCCTTCTCGCCGTCCGCCGTCACCGACCTCCTCCCGCCCGGCATCAGGGTGCTGGCCCTGGGCGAACCCACCCACGGCGTCGAGGCGTTCCTCGACCTCCGCAACGAACTCTTCCGGCACCTGGTCGTCGAACACGGCTACCGGTCGATCGCCGTGGAGAGCGACTGTCTGGCGGCACTGGACGTGGACGCCTGCGTGGCCGGCGCCGAGGGCGAACTCGACGCGGTGGTGCGGGAAGGCTTCAGCCACGGCTTCGGCGAGTTCGCGGGCAACCGCGAACTGGTCCGGTGGATGCGGGAGTTCAACGGCGCGCTGGGGGCGGGGGAGGAACGGCTGCGGTTCTACGGGGCGGACGGTCCGCTGGAGATGACCGGCGCGGCGGCGCCCGGGCCCCCGCTGATGCGACTGCGGGAGTTCCTGGCGGCCCACCTGGCAGTCGAACTGCCGGTGGGGGAGGAGGAGTTGGCGGACGTGTGTGGGCCGGACGGACGGTGGACCGAGCCGGCGGTCGCGTTCGATCCCGGGCGATCGGTCGGGCGGACCGAGGACGCGCTTCAACTACGGCTGATCGCCGATGAGTTGGCGGCGCTGCTCGCGGCGCACGGGCCGCATTTCGCGGCGGAGGCGGACCCCGAGGCGTACTGGCGGGCGCAGGTGGACGCGCGGACCGCGACCGGGTTGCTGCGGTACCACGCGGCGATGGCGGACACCGGACCGGACCGCTTCAACTCGCTGATGCGGCAACGGGGTCTGATGATGGCCGACAACCTCGAAGCGCTCGCCCGCCGCGAGGCGCGGCGCGGCCCCACGCTGGTCTTCGCCCACCACCGCCACCTGCAGCGCGAGGCCGCCCGCATCCCGCTCGGCACCCGTGAGCTGCACTGGTGGAGCGCCGGCTCCCTGCTCGCCGACCGCCTCGGCGAGGGCTACGCGTTCGTCGCCACCGCGTTCGGCCACCGGGCACCCGACGACCACCCCGCCCCCGACACGCTGGAGGGCCGGCTCGCGGCCCTCGGCGAAGCCCGCGCGGTCCTCGACCCGCGCCTGCTGGCTTCGGCGACGGCCGGGACGGTGACGCCGCGAGTACCGGCGGACCACACGTACATCGGGCTCGACCCGGAGGCGCTGGGGTCGGTGGACGGGGTGGTGTTCGTGCGGGAGATCCCCCGGCAGGCGGGGATGTTCGGCGGCGGGTGAGACCCGCGGGGTGGCGGCCGGCCCGCGGCGGCCGGGCCGATCGGGTGTACTTGAGGCCGAGCGGGCGTCGGGCCGCCCGGTAGGCGCTGAGGAGAGCGGGGGTGCGGAGGGCGGGAACGGCGATCGACGTGCTCACGGCGGAGGAGCCCGGCAGGCGGGACTGCGCACGGGCACCCGACCTCCGGGCGAGGGGGTAATGCGTGGCGACGGGTGGGCGTGGTCGGGGAGGATGCCGGGATGCGTCGTCATGTGTGGGCCGGGCTGGCCGAGAACCCTGCGCTGCCGGCCGAGGCGGTGGACCGGCTGGTGGAGCTGCCGGAGCTGTCGATGGAACTGGCCGGGCGGAGCGGGCTGACGGCGGGGCAGGTCGAGGCACTGGCCGGGCGCGGTGTCGTGGAAGCGCGAATCCTGGCGGAGAGCGGGCAGTTGACCGCCGCGCGGGTCGATCCGGCGCGGCAGCCGGTGGCCGCGCTCGGCCTGCTGCGGGCCGGGCTCGCACCCGCGCGGTGGGCCGTCGAACTGGTCGAACGGCCGGAGCTGCGAGAGCAGTTGGCGGCATGCCCGAACCTCCCGGCGGAGGTGGCGCGGCGGCTGGCGGGTGACGCCGACCTCGCGGTGGCGGTCGAGCTGGCCGAGGAGACCACCGACCGGGAGGTCGCCGCGCTGCTGGCCTCCCACCCGTCGGAACACGTCCGCGCCGCACTCGGGTACAACCGTGGAGCGTCGCCCGCCGTCCTGGCCGACCTGATCAACAACCGTCCACCGCTGGCGAGTTGCGACACCTGCGCGCGGCACTCCGTCCCCTGGGTGCACCCGCCGGACTGCCCGGACCCGGACTGCACCCTGCCCGGCGGGGCGGCGTGCGACGGGACGCACCAGTACGCCCGGCACGCCATCCTGGAGGCCGCGCTCGGGAACCCGGCCGCGCCCGTCACCGCGGCGATGCGGTACCTCGACGCCCCGTCGGCGTTCCTGCGGGAGAAACTCGCAGCCCGCACCGACCTTCCCGCACACGCGTACGCCGCGCTCGCCGCCGACCCGGCGATCCGGGTGCGCAGCCCACTCGCGAGCAACCCCGCGATCGGGGACGAACTGCTGCGGCGCCTGGCCGAGGACCCGTCCGACGAGGTACGCCGAAGTGCCGCCCAGCATCCGCTGATCGCGCTGGACGCCCTCGACCGGCTGTGCGGCACCGTCCGGCTCGGGCCGCTGCCGCCACCCCGGATCGCCGCCGCCACCTGCTCCGAATTGGACGCGTCGGCCGCCGCCGCCAACCCCGAACTGCGTCGCCTCACCGCACTGCGTCGCGACCTGCCCGACGCCGTCCGCGACCTGCTCGCCGCCGACCCCGTCGCCAAGGTCGCCGCCGCCGTCGCTCCCCACCCCGGCCTGGACGACGGGCAGTTGAGAGCCATGCACCGACGGCACGGCCGCGCCGTCGCGGCCGGAATCGCCGCCAGCCCCGACGCGAGCACCGCCCTGCTCGCCGAACTCGTCCACGCCGACCACAACGTCGCCACCCTGCGCGCCCTCGCCGACCACCCCGCCGCCGACGGGGCCACCCTCACCACCTGCCTGCGCGACGCCCGCGCCCGCCGCAAGGCCGCCGTCCATCCGGCGCTGCCGCTGCCCCAACTCCTGCTCCTGCTCGACGACTCGGACCCGGTGACCGCCCAATGCGCAGCCGCCAACCCGGCGTTGCCGGTGGCCGAGATGCTGCGCCTGATGCCCGGCGCGGGTCGACGGCTCAACGGCTCAATGGCTTGACGGCATCGGGACCATGGCCGTGTGAACACTCAACTCCCGTCCGACACAACGGCCGAGAGGCTCGCCCACGTCCGCTGGATCGCCGGCGGGACGGCGGCCGGAAAGAGCACGGCGGCCCGCGCACTGGCCGAACAGTACGGGGTCGAGATCTTCAACGGCGACCGTGCGGAACACCGTTGGCTCGCCCGCTGCACGCCGCAACGCCACCCGCACCTGGCCGCACTGCGCGGCACGCCGCCGGGCGGCGGGTGGGAGGGGCGGACGCCGGAGCAGGTGTTCCGGTCGATGGCGGGCCTGCACGGCGAGACCGTCGAGTTCCTCGTCGACGACCTCGACGACCTCGACGACCTCGGCGACTTCGACGACCTCGGCGGCCGCGGAACGGCCGAACAGCCCGTCGTGGTCGACTACTTCGGCATTCTGCCCGACCACCTCGCGCCGCTGCTCACCCGCCCCGAACAGGCGGTCTTCCTGCTGCCCACACCCGAGTTCCGCGCCGACGCCCTCCGTGCGCGCTACGCCGACCGGCAGCACGCCCGGGCGACCTGGGGCAGCGGCGACCCCTCGGACCTGCTGCCGCTCCGGCTGGCGCGCGACGCCCTCTGGGACCGGGAGGTCCGCCGCCAGGCAGAACGGCACGGCCTCGACGTCGTCACGGTGGACGGCAGCGTTCCGGCGGCCGAGCGGGCCGGGTGGCTGGCCGCGCGCTTCGGACTGGCCGGGCCCGGCGGCGCGCAGACGCCGCACCGCTGAGCCCGGGGCGGTCGTTGAGCCCGTTGAGCCCGTTGAGCCCGCTGTGCCCGCTGTGCCCGCTGCGCCCGGGGCGGCCGCCCCAGGTGGGGCGTCAGTTGCGGAGTCAGCTGTGGAGGAAACCCTCCAGGGACGCCGCGAGAGCCACCGGCGTCTCGTACATCGGGTAGTGGCCGCTGCCGCCCAGCTCCTCGAGTTCGGCGTTGGGGTAGTGGGTGAGGAAGGTGCCGCGCATCACGTCGGCGGTGAGGGCGAGGTCGTGCTCGCCGACGATCACCTTGACCGGCACCGGGTTGCCGCTGATCCGCTGCTCCAGGTCGGCCGTCACCCAGTCGCGGACGTAGCCGCCGAACGCCTCGGGGCTGGACAGCCGGAGCGACTGGTCGACCATGCGCTCCAGCCAGACCCGGCCGGCCCGCTGCCCGGTGACCAGGTCGAGGATCGCGAGGCGCTTCTCACGGTCCTCGGCGGCGCCGTAGAACAGCGCCTCGCCCGCCTCGTCCAGCGGGTACGCCCCGGCCGGCACCGGGGCCAGGCCGACCAGCTTGCGCACCCGCAGCGGCGCCTCGGCAAGGACCTGCTGGGCCGCCTTCCCGCCCATCGAGTGGCCGACCAGGGAGAAGCGCTCCCAGCCGAGCTGATCGGCCAGGGCGAGCGCGTCCGCGGCGATCTCGGCGAGCGTGTACGCGCCGGCGACGTCCTTGCGCTGCCCGTAGCCGCGGTAGTCGAGGAAGGCGTAGCTGAAGGCGTCGCCGTCGAGGTAGTCGAGGAACGGGCCCCAGCCGGCGCTGGTGCCGAACCAGTCGTGGAGGACCAGGACATGGTGGTCGCCGGTGCCGGTCAAGCGGTGAGCAATCGTCATGCACTCGGTCGTTCCCCGCGAACCGCCCGCCCGAACGGACGGTCCGCCGGTTCGTGCGGGGGGGACGGAGGCAGGCCGTAGGCTCGGGGCCCGGGAACAGCGCAGATGGCTGACAGCTCCCCGCCGCACTCCCCGCCGCTTTCCCCACCGCACTGGCCGCCGTGACGGCCGCCGTCCTGGGCGGAGCGGGCGACCGGATCGACTTCGAGCCGTACCCGGGGTTCCTGTCCGTCGAGGACACCGCCTTCTGGTTCCGGGCCTGGACGGGCAACGAGGAGACGGACGGCCGGGAGTTCCGGGTGTTCGGGCAGGACGGCAGCGGCGGGTTCGCGGCGTTCTGGCTGGTCCGCGCGGGGCGGCCGTTGGCCGAGCAGCCGGTCGTCCACCTCGGCTCCGAGGGCGGGACCGCCGTGGTGGCCCGTGACCTGGCGGCCTTCCTGTGGCTGCCGGCAGGCGGCTGCGGCCCCGCCGAGGCCGCCGAACCCCAGCCGTGCCGGACAGCCCGGACCTGGCCCGAACTCCTCACCCTCGCCGCGGAGTTCGCCGCCGGGCGGCGGCAGTCGCCCGCCGAGGTGATCGAGGAGGCGGCCGCGGAGTTCCCCGGGTTCGACGGCACGATCCAGGAGCTCTGCCGCTGACCGCGCGGCGCGTGTTTCCGGACGGTCAGCGATGGTGGCGTCGGTCCGGCGGGTCGAGCAGGCGGTTCGCCAACTCGCGGGCGGCGGAGCGGTGGTCGGCGGAGCGGTGGTCGGCGGAACGGTGGTCGGCGGAGCGGTGGTCGGGGCGCGGGAAGGGGACGCGCGGGCCCCGGAGGCGGTCGTCCGGGACGGTGCGGCCGAGGGCGGAGACCCAGTCGGGGCACTCCAGGACGACCACGTGGGCCTCCCGGTGCGCGGCGTCGTCCTTGTAGTCGTCGTGCGGGGCGAGGTGCAGGCGCAGCCGGGTGTCGTCCAGCCACTCGGCGGCGAGCACCTGGCGGCCCCAGTCGTGCGCGAACATCGCCCGCTCGGTGCCGTTGTCGAGGCCCAGCAGCAGCAGTTGACCCTCGAAGTGGTAGCCGCCGTCGTAGTCGCCGATGCCCACCGCGAGCAGCGGCTTGCTCGGGTGGAACGCCAGCGCGTGGACGGGGTACGGGCAGTCGGTCCGGCGCAGCAGCCGGGGCCGGGCGCCGGTCTCGAACAGGCCGAGCGTCGTGGCGTCGCCGTACTCGTCGGCGCACGCCACGGCGAGCAGCCGGCGGGCGGGGTCGGCGACGGCGAGGGCGGGCTCGCCGAGGGCGGCGAGCCCGGAGAGGGCGGTCACGGGGGCAACTCCGGTGCGGGGGAAGGGCGGTGGATCAGTGCGGCGGGGCGCCCGTCCAGATCACGTCCTTGCGTTCCAGCCGGGTGCCGTGCGTGAACTGGAGCGAGAACGGGTCGGCCGAGGCGTTCGGCAGGCCGTACGTCTCCAGTGCGGTCGCCTCCTGGCCGGGCGCGAGGGACTGCGGCAGCCCCTTGTACTGGCCGCTGCCGAACAGCGGGTGCAGCAGGGTGCCGTTGGCGTCCTTGACGATGAGCAGGCCCGAGCCGTACAGCGACAGTTCGGCGGACGTGGTGTTGACCACCGTCACCTGAACCTGCACGAACGTCGCGTCCTCGGGGAGCTGTGCGCCGCCGCTGCGGCTCGGCGTGGTGGCCGTCGGCCGGGCCATGGTGACCTTTAGGCCGTCGGGGTAGGTGTAGGTCCCGCCGAAGGACAGACGGCGGGCCCGCTCGTCGGCGGCCTTCGCCTCCTGCTCGGCGGCGCTCCGCTGCCGCTGCTCGTCCGCGAGGCGCTGCCGCTCGGCCGCGCTGTGCTGCTGCTCCTGCACCGTGCGGTCGTGCTCGCGGATGGTGTCGCGCAGCTCGACGACGGCGAGGACGCCGGTGCCGACGGACGCCAGCAGGCCCACGCCGCCCAGCACGACGCCGGTCAGCGCCAACCCCCGGTTGGTGGCCAGGCCCTTGCGGGCCAGGTTCATGCCGATGATGCCGAAGATCACCGCGAGCAGGGCCGGCAGCCAGGTGAACCAGAACAGGATCAGCGGCAGCGAGAGCACCACCGCGACGATCCCGAGCACCAGCGCCGTCACGCCCATGCCGTTCCGCGCCTGCGGGGCCGGGGCGGCGAACGGCTGCTGCCAGTACCCGCCCGCCGCGACCGGCGCCTGCGCCACCGCCGCGACCGCGTTCGGATCCGGCACGGCCCACGGGTTCTTGACGGGCTCGGCCGCCGCCGCGGTTTCGACGGCCGGCGCGGCCTCGGCGGCGGGCGCGGCGGTCGGTGCGGCCTCGGGGGTGGGCTCGGATTCGGGGCGGTCGGGCGGGGTGGGAGCGGTCATGCGAAACCTTGGGCTCAGGGACGGCGGTGATCGGCGCACCGATCGCGACCAGGAAGTCTCTCCTGAACCGCCGACCACAGGCGAACCGGTTTTCGTATCGTCCCACGAGTGGCGGACGGCACCGGGCGAAGGTCAGACCGGGCCGAGATAGGTGTGGACCACGGCGGGCTGCCCGGCGGTCGTGAGCCAGCCCCCGGCCGCGGTGCCCAGGTGTCGCCACCCGGCCCGCTCGTACAGCGCGATGGCCCCCGCGGCGTCGGACGCGACCTCCAGCACCGGCCGGCGCCCGCCCTCGGCCGCCGCTTGCACCGCCCGGTCCAACAGCGCACCGGCCAGCCCCGCCCGCCGGGCCGACACGTCGACGAACAGCCGTGCCACGGACGCGAGTTGCTCGGCCGGGAGCCCGGCCGCCGCCGCCAGGCCGGGCTTCGCACGGGTGAGCGCCACATGCCCGAGCACGGCCGGCCCGTCGACAGCGACCCACCCGCCGATCAACTCCCGCGGCGTCAACCAACGTTCCGGCTCGTCCGGCCACACCGCCGGGTACCCGCCCGCCCGGTGGACGGCGGCCAACACCCGGACGCAGGAGGGCAGGTCGTCGTTCTGTCGCGGACGGATCACCGGTTCGGCCATCCCTGGATCATCGCACTGCGCACCTCACGTGGCGCAGTCGAGGACGCGGCCGCCGGCGAAGGGGCTGGCGGCCCGGACGCTCGACCCGACCACCATCGTCGCCGCCGCCGGCAACCGGAACGGGCCCGCGCCGACCGAGCTGGTGGAGTTCGCCAACACTCGTGCGGTGCGCGCCCTCGGGCAGGCCTCGGCCGGCGGCGTCGGTACCGCGCGCGGCGTGGCGCGGATGTACGCGGCGGCGATCGGGGAGCTGGACGGCCGGGCCCCGCTGCTGAAGCCGGAGACCGTCGCCGAGTTCGCCCGTCCGCAGTTCCACGGCATCGACCTGTGCACCGGACTGGAGGACGCCTTCGGCCTCGGCTTCGAGCAACTCACCGGAATATTCCGCCCGTTGAGCCCCGACGCGTTCGGCCACAGCGGCGCCACCGGCTCGCTCGGCTTCGCCGACCCGGCCACCGGTCTCGCCTACGCCTATACCCGCCGGCGCTTCGGCTTCCCGTCCCGGTACGGCGCGGGCCCGGAGAACCACCGCCTGATCGCGGCCGTCCACCGGGCGCTCCGGGCGTCCTGACGCAGACGTCGCGGCAGGCCGGCCCCCATGGGGGTGGGGCCGACCTGCCGCGGGCGGTGGGGGTCAGTGCGCGGAGTGCCGGTTCTCGTCGCGGCTCTCGACCTGGACGGCCGGCTCCAGCGGGGAGGCGATGTCCTGCGGCTGGCTGCGGGAGGCCCAGTCGCGGATGCCCAGCAGCACCATGACGAAGAAGATGCCGTAGACGATGCCGGAGAAGTACAGCTCCGAGTGGATGGCCAGCGGCACGCCGACCAGGTCCACGGCCAGCCAGACGAACCAGAACTCGATGTAGCGGCGGGCCTGGCTGTACATGGCGAGGATCGAGCCGACGAAGATCCAGGCGTCCGCGAGGACCATCCACCACGGCGCGCCCGGGTAGAACGAGGCGTCCGTCGCCTTGAGCAGCCCGGCGAACGCCCCGGTGCCGAGCGCCATCGCGGCTATCAGGACAGTGCGCTCGGTCCAGGTCGCCCAGCGGACGTTGATGCTGCCTTCCTTCTCACGGCTGCGCTTCCAGGTGGCCCAGCCCCAGGTCGCCGACACGATGATGACGACCTGCCGGGCGGCGTTGCCGCCGAGGTGCACGTTCAGGCTGGCGATCAGCAGGAACACCGAGCCGAGGATCTGCACCGGCCAGGCCACCAGGGACCGTCGCAGGGCCAGCCAGACGGTGGCGAGCGCCAGGATGTTGCCCAGGAAGTCGGACCAGTACACGGGGAGTCCGAAGAAGCTGAACTGCTCGTTCAGCCAGTGGAATGCGCTCATTGCTCACACCTTTGTTCGTTCGGAGCGAGGAGGGGGAGGAGCGGCCGGCCCCGCTACGGGGGAAGCGGGGGCGGGGCCGGCCGGGCACGCGGGCGTCGGGCGCAGACGAGGGGGTGGGGGTGGGGGTGCGTGCCGTGCAGGGGGGGAGGGGGGGTCGGTCGGCCCCGCAGGGGGAAGCGGGAGAGCGGGGCCGACCGGGCTTGTGGGGAACGGAAACTGACGGAACGTCAGGTGAAGACCGGCCGCGCGCGGCGGCCGTGCGCAGAGTCGAGCAGTGCCTCCGAGCGGAGGACGTCCGCCCGGGCGGCGAGCAGCAGCTCGTCCACCGAGGCGAACCGGACGGTGTCGCGGATCCGGGCGACGAACCGGAGTTCGACGCGTTCGCCGTACAGGTCGTCCGACGTGTCGTGGCAGTACACCTCGGTGTGGATCAGCGGACCGTCCTCGAAGGTGGGGTTGGTGCCGATGCTGATCGTCGCGCGGTGCACGCCACCGGTGGCCGGGCGGGCCAGCCAGCCGCTGTAGACGGCGGGCGGTGGAACGTCCGAACCGGGGTCGGGGGAGATGTTGGCGGTGGGGAAGCCCAGCCCCCGGCCCCGCCCGGCACCGTGGACGACGGTGCCGGACAGGCAGGTCGGGACGGACTCAGGCATGCGGGGACAGCTCGCGGAACTGGCTGGTGTGGAACACCAGCGGCTCCACGCCGGGGAACAGTTCGGCGGTGAGCAGCTTCATCAGGACGATCTCGTGGTCGCCGCCGTCGTACACCGCGCCGACCGTGGCGGTCAGCCACAGCGCGGCGCCCTCGATCAGCACTGCGCCGTCCGCCGTCGCCTGCCAGTCGGTGCCCTCGAAGCGGTCGCCCGCCCGGGACGCCAGCCGGCGGCACTGCGCGCCCTGGCCGTGGCTGAGCACGCTCAGCCCCAGCACCGGCAGGTCCGCCAGGCGCGGCCAGGTGGTCGAGGTGCGGGCCACACTGACCGCGATCATCGGCGGTTCCAGCGATATCGACACGAACGAGCTCGCCGCGAACCCGTCCGGGGCACCGTCGCGCAGCGCGCCGATCGCGACCACACCGGTGGGGTACGCCCCGAAGGCCCGGCGCAGCACGTCCGCACTCAGGTCCGGGCCGCTGCGCTCCGGTGCGGTGGTGGGGTGGGGGGCGGGAATGGCCATGGCCGTCGCCGTCCTCTCGTCACGGGTGGGGGTGGGTCAGTGGCGGTACCGGGCGGCCGGGTGGCTGGCCGGCAGCGCCCGGTCGTCGGCGCCGGTCAGGCGCTCGCGCAGCGACTCGCCGTCCGCGTACTCGCCGCGGAACACGCCGCGGGCGCGCAGGATCGGCAGCACCGACTCGACGAACTCGACGGTCGACGCGGGCTGCACGGGCGGCGAGAGCAGGAAGCCGTCCAGGTCCGCGCCCTCGGCGAGCGCGCAGATCTCGTCGGCGATCTCCTCGGCGGTGCCGACCACCGGACGGGCGCCGACGCCGTGGGTGTGCCAGTCGGCGAGCACGTCGCCGACCGTCTTGCCGGCGAACCGGGCGACCTGGGTCTGGGACATCTCGGTGGACAGCTCGCTCATCGGGGTGTCCGGCGCGTACGAGGACAGGTCCAGGCCGGTGAACATCGCGTACGAGGCCACGGTGACCTCCGGGCGCTGCGCGGCCAGGATTCGCTGCCAGCGGCGCTCGGCGTCCTGGGTGGTCGCGCCGACCACGCAGGAGAACGCCGACATGACCTTGACCTGGTCGGCGGAGCGGCCGGCCTTCACCGCCTCCTCGCGGATCGCCCTGGTGTGGCCCGCCAGCTGCTCGACGCTGCCGCTGCCGACGAACATGCACTCGCCGTGCCGTCCGCCGACCCGGCGGCCCGCCGGGGACGCGCCCGCCTGGAACAGCACCGGGGTGCCCTGCGGGGAACGCGACGTGTTGCCGTAGCCGCGCGAACGGAAGTACGGGCCCTCGTGCTCGACCAGGTGCACCTTCGCCGGGTCGGCGAACCGGCCCGCCTTGTCCTTCTCCAGGGCGTCCGGCTCCCAGGCGCCCTCCCAGTACTTGTAGACCAGCTCGAGGAAGTCCTCGGCCATCGCGTACCGGTCGTCGTGCGCGACCATGTCCATCCCGAACGCCTTCACGGCCGTGTCGGCGGTGCCGGTGGTGACGATGTTCCAGCCCAGCCGGCCGCCGGACAGCTGGTCCAGGGTGGCCAGGCGGCGGGCGAACGCGTACGGCGGCTCCACCAGCACCGAACCCGTCACCACCAGGCCCAGGTCGGTGGTCGAGGCGAGCAGCGCCGACGCGACCACGAACGGGTCCAGGCGCGGCAGGTCGAGGGTCTCCTCGGTGGCGATCGGCGGGCGCACCCCGTTGATCTCCGACCAGCCCCAGGCGTCCGCCAGGAACAGGAAGTCGAACTTGGCGTCCTCGCAGAGCTGCGCGACCTCGCGCCAGTAGCCGAGCGTGTCGAACTCGTGCCGACGGCTGTCGGGGTGCCGCCAGGTGGCGGTGCCGCTCGCGTTGGTCTGGGCGTTCTCGAACAGTCCGAGCTTGAGGCTGCGCATGGGTGTTCTCCGTTGAACCGGTGGTACAGGGAAGCTGACGATTCGTCAGGAAAGGCTGAGTGAAGTCGAGTAGGGAAGATTGCTGCCGTGCGGTCAGGAGGCGGGTGGGGGGTCGAGCTGCGCCGCGGACGGCATCGAGGACTGCGCGCCGAGCCCGGTGACCGCCAACGAGGCTGCCCGGACGGCGCGTTCGGCGGCGGCGAGCAGGTCGCTGCCGCGGGCGAGGGAGTCGGCGAGCGCCCCGCAGAAGGTGTCGCCGGCGCCGACCGTGTCGACGGCGTCCACCACCGGCGCGGGCAGGTGGACGGCCGGCCGGCCGGGCTGCTTGACCAGCGCCCCGTCCGCTCCGAGCGTCACCACCACGGCGTCGCACGGCAGTTGGGCGCTCTCCAGCAGCTCGCGGGCACCGTCCGGGCCGGTCGGCCGCTCGACGCCCAGCAGGGTGGCGAGCTCGCCCAGGTTGGGGACCAGGACGTCCACGGCCGCCAGCACCTCGGACGCGACCGGCCGAGCCGGGGCCGGGTTGAGGACGACCCGGCCGCCCTGCTCCCGGGCCCGCAGCACCGCCGCCGCGACCACCTCGGGTGAGATCTCGTGCTGCACCAGCAACACCTCGCCCGCGCAGGCCAGTTGGGCCGGCAGGTCGGCGACCGTGAGGGCCGCGTTCGCGCCCGGGTTGACCACGATGGTGTTCTCGCCCGCACGGTCGACCACCACCGAGGCGATCCCGGTGCTGGCGTCCTCGGCCGGGAGCACCGCCGCGACGTCCACGCCCTCGGCGGCCAGCGCCCGCAGGATCGTCTCCGCGTCCGCCCCGACCCGGGCCACCAGCCGCACCCGCGAACCGAGCCGGGCGGCCGCCACGGCCTGGTTGGCGCCCTTGCCGCCGACGCCCTCCACGAACCGCCCCGCGAGCACGGTCTCGCCAGGTCGCGGCAGGTCCTGAACGGTCAGCACAAGATCGCGGTTGACCGAACCGACGACGGTGATGGACGGCATCTGTGCTCCTCGGGAGCTCCATGGGAGATCGATCTCCCACACTCTGGCCCAGCCCTCACCCACCGTCAAGTACCCTCGTGCTGCGCATTCCGCCGACTCGGGCACACCGGTCCGCGGCCGACCGATCCGAGACCGCGCCGACACCGTTTCGACATCGGACCCGCGTCGGCGCACCCACCAAGGCCGCTGCCAACACCATGACCGACCACGCCTCTTGGCACCGTTCCCGACCGGGGAGGACCCCAGTGACAGCGCCCCGACTCCTCGATGTGGCCGCGGCCGCGGGCGTCTCCCGCGCGACCGCCTCGCGCGTCCTGGCCGGCACCCCGCGCAACGTCGACCCCGAACTCGCCCGCCGCGTCGAGGACGCCGCCCGCGAACTCGGCTACCGCACCAACCACTCCGCGCGGGCCCTGCGCACCGGCACCACCGGCACCGTCGGCGTCGTCGTCCCCACCCTCGCCAACCCCTACTTCGTCCAGCTCGCCGACGCCATCGCCCAGCAGGTCCGCGCCGCCGGCGGCCAACTCGTCGTCTCCGACGCCGCGAACTCCGTCGACATCGAGGCCGAACAGATCGAGACCCTGCTCAGCGGACGCGTCGACGGCCTGGTCGTCGTCCCCGTCTCCGCCGCCGGCTCCGGCCCCGCCGTCCGCGCCGCCGCCAAACGGGCCCCCGTCGTCCAGTTCGACCGCTGGGCGCGCCGCTCCGGAACGGTCGCCGTCACCCTCGACAACGCCGCCGCGATGCGCCTGCTCCTCGACCACCTCGACACCCTCGGCCGCCACCGGATCGCCCTGGTCGCCGCCGACCAGGCCTCCTCCTCCGGCGCGGAACGCCTCGCCGCGTTCACCTCCGCCCGCGGGGACGGCGCCGCCACCGTGCTGCTCCCCAGCTTCACCACCGACGCCGGCCGCACCGCCGGACGCCGGATCGCCGAGCGGCGCGACGGGATCGACGCCGTCGTCTGCGGGGCGGACGTCCTCGCCGTCGGCCTGGTCTCCACCCTGCAGCGCTCCGCCGTGTCCGTCCCCGGGGAGATCGCCGTTACCGGTTTCGACGACACCGAGATACTCGAACTCCTCGACCCGCCCATCACGTCCATCCGCCACCCGCTCGCCGCGATGGCCGAACGGGCGCTCACCCTGCTCCAGGCGTCGGCGCGGGAACGGGCGGAGAACGTGGAACGCTTCGCCCCGCAACTGGTGGTCCGGGCCTCCACCGACGCCAACGCCTGACGGCCCGCAGACCGGACCGGCGACCGGACCGGCCACAGCGCACCCGACATCCGTTGCACCCCGTCCTACGGTGACCCCACCCCGGTGGAGTTCACCGTCGCCTGCCCCGCCGACACGGTCGGCCCGGGTTCGGTGGTGGTGGCGGCCGGGATGAGCCGCTCCTTCCACGTCGGGGTCACGGCCTCGGCGCCGGACGTGCACCGGGGACTGACGGTCACTCAGCCGGACGTCGGGCCGGTCCGCCGCCGCTCACCACGGCCGCCGCATCCTGCGGGCCACGAGGCCGCACGGGAGCGCGGCGAGCCACAGGAAGAGCCCGGCGGTGGGCGATACGGCCCACGCGACCGCCGCGGTCGCCGAGGAGATCAGGATCGTCCCGGCGTGGTCCACCGCCGTGCTCCGGACGACCCGCCGCGGGATCGCGCGGGCGCGCAGCGGGGCGTGCCGCAGGAGTCTGACGAACAGCAGCAGGTGCAGCAGGTTGGCCGCGCAGATCGTGGCGGCGTAGAACGTCACCACCAGCGGCTCGCGCCCCCCGTAGTCGGACAGCATGGCCGTCGGGAACGGCAGCAGCGCCACCGCGCCGAGACTCGCCAGCGTCAGCCGGATCGACGCGCCGTCGACCCGCCCGACGAACTCGAAGATCTGCCGGTGGTCCCGCCACAGCGCGGCGATGACGACGAAACTCAGGCCGTACGTGCCGAGCCGGGGCCACACGTCGTGGAGCGCGTGCGTGAACTGCGAGTGCTCCAGCCCGCCCGGCACGGAGATGTTCAGCACGAGCAGAGTCAGGGCGATCGCGTAGACGCTGTCGGACAGCGCGACCAGCCGCCCCGGGGAGCTGTACGCCCCCTCGGGCACAGTGCCGGCGGCGTCGCTGTCCGTGGCCATGCGGTCACTCTAGGGCGGCGGCATCGACCGGCCCCGCAGCCGAGCGGGCGACGCGGCCGTGTCGAGGTCGGCCCCGGTGCAGGCGCTGTCGGTGCCGCCGAGGTGCTCCTCCAACTCGCCCTCCGGCGGCGCGACTTCCGTCCCCACGAGGAGCGCCGCGCCGCCGCCCGTCCGTCGCCCTGCGGCCATCGGCGGACGCCGTCAGTGCGGCGCGAGCACGCAGAACTCGTGACCCTCCGGGTCCGCCAGCACCGTCCACGGGGCGTCACCCTGGCCGAGGTCGAGGGGCGTCGCGCCGAGGTCCAGCAGACGGGCGACTTCGGCGGACGGGTCGCCGCCGGGCAGCAGGTCGAGGTGGAGGCGGTCGGGGGCGAGGCGGCCGTCGGTGGAGCGGAGGAACTCCAGGTAGGGGCCGGTTCCGGCGGCGGCGCGCAGCGACGCGTGGGTGTCGGCGACCTCGTGCACCGTCCAGTCGATCGCCCCGCCCCAGAACCGGGCCATCTCTCGCGGGTCCGCGCAGTCGACCACGACGGCGGCGATCGGGCCGGTGTCCCGGTAGACCTCGCGGGGCTCCAGCACACAGAACTCGTTGCCCTCGATGTCGGCGAGGACCGTCCACGGGACGTCGCCCTGGCCGAGGTCGACCGGCGTCGCGCCGAGGTCGAGCAGGCGGGCGACCAGTGCGGACTGGTGGGCGGGGGAGTGGGTGGCGAGGTCGAGGTGGGTGCGGTTCTTGACCGGGCCCTTGGCCTCCGGGACGGGCACCAGGTCGAGGCCGACGGCGGTGGGGTGAGGCCACACCAGGTCGCCGGGCGGCGCGACGTACGTGGTCACGCCCGGGTGGTGGGCGGTCCAGCCGAGGGCCTGCGCCCAGAAACGGCCGACCGCCACCGGGTCGACGGCCTTGATGATCAGATGGGCGGGTCGCAGTGCCATGCCGGCGATCCTATGCACCGCGACCCGCCCCGGGCCGATCGGACGTCAGGTCCCGGATTCGGCCCGGAACCGGTTCATCGAGGCCTGGATCCGGAGCCAGGTCGGATCGCCGGGGGCGGTCTCCGTCACCGTGGCGAGGTCGTCGTCCGTCCAGTCGCGGGTGCCGTCGGTGAGGACGAGGTAGTCGTCCAACTCGCCTTCCAGCGGGGCGTCTTCCGTTCCCGCGAGGAACACCGCGACGTCGTCGTTCGGTTCGACGGCGACGGCGACGGCGACTGCGACGGCGACGGCGGGGGCGGGGGCGGGGGCGGGGGCGGGAGCGTCCGGCCGCACCGACAGCAGGACGAGTCCGCCGTCGGCGCGGGCGACCAGCAGGTCGCCGGTCGCGGTGGCGGCCAGGGCGGAGACCGGGACGTCGTCGGGGGAGGCGTGCTCGGTGGCCTCCTCGGCCTCGATGTCGAGTTCGAGGAGCGAGCCGGTGGGTGTGCCGATCCACAGCGTGCCGGGCCGGGCGTCCCAGGCGAGGTTGTCGTGCGGCCACTCCACCGAGCGGTCCTCGGAGAGCGTCGTCGACAGCACGCTCCGCAGCGAGGGGAAGGCGAAGACGTCCAGCGAGTCGACGTACGCGTTGCCGCGGACCGCGACGTGCCGCCCGTCGGCGCTGAACAGCGGGGCGCCGTAGCCGTCGACGTCCAGGATCAGCGTCTGCCGCAGCGTCCGCATCGCCGACCCGGGGCCGTCGCCGGGGCGGGCGAACAGGCAGGACGTGGCGCCCTGGTCGCTGGACAGGGTGGCGACCAGCGCGCCGGAGGGGTGGACGGAGACGCCGGTGTCCCACTGCCGGGCGGTGGCGGTGACCGCGCCGGTGGCGGGGTCGAGGACGTCCGATCGCTCCCAGCCGTCCTCGGCGGACGGCGCGGCCCACAGCGTCCCGCCGTCCGGGCTGAACGCCAGGGCGTCGTACGCCGTCCCGGCCGGGGTGCGCACCGGATCGGCCGGCCCGTCGGCGGCCCACCGCAGCAGGGACTCCCCGTCCGCCACGACCAGCAGCGGCCGGTACGGGTGCCAGGCGACCGTCTGCGGCCACGAGTCGTCCCACGGGGACGTGCCCGGTTCGACGTCGAGCACGGCGAGCTCGCGAAGCCCCTCGGCGCAGTCGAGGACGCGGACGGCACGGCTGCCGCTCGACGTGGCGACGGCCAGCGGCAGTCGCGGGTGGCAGGTCAGCCGCTCCGCCGGGAAGTCGCTGTCGCCCGGTATGCGGGCCAGTGCCGCGAGTTCGGTCATGGCTGCAGGCTAGAACCCGGGTGCGACAACCGGCGGGGAGCCGGTACGACAGTCGGCATTCTTGCATGATTTTGCCGAGCTGCGTATATTCATGCTGGGATTCAGGAGGGAATGCCATGGTATTGCGAGTTGCTGTCGCCGGAGCGAGCGGGTATGCGGGCGGCGAGGTGCTGCGGCTGCTGCAAGGGCATCCGGAGGTGGAGATCGGGGCGCTGACCGGCGGCTCCAATGCGGGGCAGCGCTTCGGCGCGCTGCAGCCGCACCTGATCGGGCTGGCCGACCGGGTGCTGGAGCCGACGAACGCGCAGACGCTGGCGGGGCACGACATCGTGTTCCTCGGCCTGCCGCACGGCCAGTCCGCCGAGGTCGCCGCCCAGCTGGGCGAGGACGTCCTGGTGGTGGACCTCGGCGCCGACCACCGGCTGACGTCCTCGGCGGACTGGGAGCAGTTCTACGGCTCCCCGCACGCCGGCACCTGGCCCTACGGGCTGCCCGAACTCCCGGGCCACCGCGAGGCGTTGAAGGGCAGCAAGCGGATCGCGGTACCGGGCTGCTACCCGACCGCCGTGACGCTGGCGATGTTCCCGATGTACGCCGCGGGCCTGGCCGAGCCGGAGGCGGTGATCACCGCCGCGTCCGGCACCTCCGGCGCGGGCAAGGCCGCCAGGACGCACCTGCTGGGCAGCGAGGTGATGGGCTCGATGAGCCCGTACGGCGTCGGCGGCGGCCACCGCCACACCCCGGAGATGGCGCAGAACCTGACCCCGCTCGCGGGCGAGCCGGTCACCGTCTCCTTCACGCCCACCCTGGCCCCGATGCCGCGCGGCATCCTCGCCACCTGCTCCGCCAGGGCCAAGCCCGGCACCACCGCCGAGCAGCTCCGCGCCGCGTACGAACAGGCCTACGGCGACGAGAAGTTCGTCCACCTGCTGCCCGAGGGCCAGTGGCCGCACACCTCGTCCGTCTACGGCTCGAACGCCGCCGTGCTGCAGGTCGTGCTGGACGAGTACGCCGGGCGGATCATCGCGATCAGCGCGATCGACAACCTGGTGAAGGGCACCGCCGGCGGCGCGGTGCAGAGCATGAACATCGCCCTCGGACTGCCCGAGGAGCTCGGTCTCCCGCTGAATGGAGTCGCACCATGACGGACACTCGGAACCTCGGCGTCACCGCGGCCAAGGGCTTCCGCGCGGCGGGCGTCACGGCCGGCATCAAGGCGTCCGGCACCCCGGACCTGGCGCTGGTCGTCAACGACGGCCCGCAGCGCGCCGCCGCCGGCGTGTTCACCTCCAACCGGGTGCAGGCCGCGCCGGTCAAGTGGTCCCGGCAGGTGCTGAAGGACGGCGAGCTGGCCGCCGTCGTCCTCAACTCCGGTGGCGCGAACGCCTGCACCGGCCCGGAGGGCTTCCAGGACACCCACGCCACCGCCGAGAAGGTCGGCGCCGAACTCGGCGTCGGCGCGATCGAGGTCGCGGTCTGCTCCACCGGCCTGATCGGCCAGCGGCTGCCGATGGACAAGCTGCTGCCCGGCATCGAGCTGGCCGCGAAGGAGCTCAGCGGCACCGGCGGCGAGGCCGCCGCGATCGCCATCAAGACCACCGACAGCGTGCACAAGACCGCCCAGGTCACCGCCCCGGCGGGCTGGACGGTCGGCGGCATGGCCAAGGGCGCGGGCATGCTCGCCCCGGGCCTGGCCACCATGCTGGTCGTCGTCACCACCGACGCCGCCGTCGACGCCGCCGGCCTGGACGCCGCGCTGCGCGACGCCACCCGCACCACCTTCGACCGGGTCGACTCCGACGGCTGCATGTCCACCAACGACACGGTGCTGCTGCTCGCCTCCGGCGCGTCCGGCGCCACCCCCGAGCAGGGCGAGTTCGCCGAGGCCGTGCGCACCGTCTGCGCCGACCTGGCCCGCCAGCTGATCGGCGACGCCGAGGGCGCGTCCAAGGACATCCGGATCGACATCGTCAATGCCGCCACCGAGGACGAGGCCGTCGACGTCGCCCGCACGATCTCCCGCAGCAACCTGCTCAAGTGCGCCATCCACGGCGAGGACCCCAACTGGGGCCGGGTGCTGTCCGCGATCGGCACCACCTCCGCCGCCTTCGACCCCGACCAGCTGGACGTCGCCATCAACGGCGTCTGGGTCTGCCGCGGCGGCGGCGTCGGCGACGACCGCGACCTGGTCTCCATGAAGGGCCGCGAGGTCGTCATCACCGCCGACCTGAAGGCCGGCCGGGCCTCCGCCAGCATCTGGACCAACGACCTGACCGCCGACTACGTCCACGAGAACAGCGCCTACTCCAGCTGACCCGGGGGAATCGACACACGCCATGCAGATCGCACCCAAGGGCGAACAGGCCCGCAGCAACGCCGCCCTGCCCAAGGCCCGCACCCTGATCGAGGCGCTGCCCTGGCTGGAGCGCTTCCACGGCAAGACCGTGGTCATCAAGTTCGGCGGCAACGCCATGGTCGACGAGGAGCTCAAGGCCGCCTTCGCCCAGGACGTGGTCTTCCTCCGCTACGCCGGCCTGCACCCCGTCGTGGTGCACGGCGGCGGCCCGCAGATCAGCGCCCAGCTCGACCGGCTCGGCCTGGAGTCCTCGTTCACCGCCGGCCTGCGCGTCACCACCCCCGAGACCATGGACGTGGTCCGGATGGTGCTCGCCGGGCAGGTCCAGCGCGAACTCGTCGGCCTGCTCAACGCGCACGGCCCGTTCGCCGTCGGCATGACCGGCGAGGACGCCCACACCATGACGGCGGTCAAGCGCTACGCCGTGGTCGACGGCGAACAGGTCGACATCGGCCTGGTCGGCGACATCGTCAACATCGAGGCCGGCGCGGTCAAGGCGCTGATCGCCGACGGCCGCATCCCGGTGATCTCCTCGATCGCCCGCGGCGCCGACGGCCACATCTACAACATCAACGCCGACACGGCCGCCGCCGCCATGGCGGTCGCGCTCGACGCCGAAATGCTGGTCGTGCTCACCGACGTCGAGGGCCTCTACCAGGACTGGCCGAACTCCGACGACGTGATCAGCCAGCTCAGCGCCTCCGAACTGGAGGAGATGCTCCCGACCCTGGCCACCGGGATGCTCCCCAAGATGGAGGGCTGCCTGCGCGCCGTCCGCTCCGGCGTCGGCACCGCCCGCGTCCTGGACGGACGGGTCCAGCACAGCCTGCTGCTGGAGATCTTCACCGACGAGGGCATCGGCACCATGGTCGTGCCCGACGACGAAACCACCGTACTGGGGGGCCTGGCATGAGCGACACACCGAGCAGCAACGCAGCCATCACCGAGCGGTACCGGCACACCCTGATGCACAACTACGGCACCCCGCGCATCCCGCTGGTGCGCGGCGAGGGCGCCCTGCTGTGGGACGCCGACGGCAACGAGTACCTCGACCTGGTCGGCGGCATCGCCGTCAACGCACTCGGCACCGCGCACCCCGCGATCGTCGAGGCCGTCACCGGCCAGATCGCCACCCTCGGCCACGTCTCCAACCTGTTCATGGCCGAACCGACCGTCCAACTCGCCGAGAAGCTCGTCGAGTTGGCCGGACGCCCGGCCCGGGTGTTCTTCTGCAACTCCGGCGCCGAGGCCAACGAGGCCGCCTTCAAGATCTCCCGGCTGACCGGCCGCACCCACCTGGTCTCCGTCCAGGGCGCCTTCCACGGCCGCACCATGGGCGCCCTCGCGCTCACCGCGCAGCCCGCCAAGCAGGAACCCTTCAAGCCGCTGCCCGGCGACGTCACGCACGTCCCGCTCGGCGACGTCGAAGCCCTCCGGCAGGCCGTCACCACCGACACCGCCGCCGTCTTCGTCGAGCCCGTCCAGGGCGAGAACGGCGCGATCCCGATGCCCGACGGCTACCTGGCGGCCGCCCGCGAGATCACCCGCGCCACCGGCACCCTGCTGGTCCTGGACGAGATCCAGACCGGCATCGGCCGCACCGGCCAGTGGTACGCCCACCAGGCCGAGGACGGCGTCGACCCGGACATCGTCACCCTCGCCAAGGGCCTCGGCGGCGGCCTGCCGATCGGCGCCGTGCTCGCCTTCGGCGACACCGGCGAACTGCTCGCCCCCGGCCAGCACGGCACCACCTTCGGCGGCAACCCCGTGGTCGCCGCCGCCGGCCTCGCCGTGCTGCGCACCATCGAGGAGCAGGGCCTGCTGGAGCACGTCACCAAGCTCGGCGAGCGCCTGCGCCACGGCATCGAGGCGATCGGCGACCCGCTGGTCGCCGAGGTCCGCGGCAAGGGCCTGCTGCTCGGCATCGTGCTCACCCGGCCGGTCGCCGCCCAGGTGCAGGCCGTCGCGCAGGACGCCGGCTTCCTGGTCAACGCCGCCGTCGCGGACGCCGTACGCCTCGTCCCGCCGCTGATCCTGACCGAGGAGCAGGCCGACCGGTTCCTCGCCGCGCTGCCCGCGATCCTCCGAACGGTCCGCGAAACGGCCCCCGACGCGAACAGCTGAGCGTCTTTCAGGAGAATCATCAGTTATGACCGAACCCCGCCCCGAGTCGACCACGGCAGGCCCCCTGCCGCAGGTCCCGCAGACCCGCACCGCGCGACACCGCCGGATCGTGGACCTGCTGACCCGCCAACCCGTCCGCTCACAGAGCCAGTTGGCCAAACTGCTCGCCGACGACGGCCTCGTGGTCACCCAGGCCACCCTCTCCCGGGACCTGGACGAACTCGGAGCGGTGAAGATCCGCAACCGGGACGGCGCGCTCATCTACGCCGTCCCGGCCGAGGGCGGCGACCGCACCCCGCGCGCCCCCATGGGCGAGTCCGCCAGCGAGGCCCGGATGGCCCGGCTGGCGGGCGAGCTGATGGTCTCCGCGACCGCCTCCGGCAACCTGGTCGTGCTGCGCACCCCGCCCGGCGCCGCCCAGTTCCTGGCCTCCGCGATCGACACCGCCGAGGTGTTCGAGATCATCGGCACCATCGCCGGCGACGACACCGTGCTGCTGATCAGCCGCGACGCGGCCGGCGGACAGGCCCTCGCCGACCACCTGATGCAGCTCGCCCAGGCCAAGTCGCAGTAGCCCTCCCGACCTGCGACAGACCCACCGAGTGCCGCCGGTTTGGCAATGCATACGCACTCGTGCATACTTATGCCTAACGCCGCATGAAACCTGTACTGAAGGAGAAAGCCGTGACTGAGCGCGTCGTACTCGCCTACTCGGGCGGTCTGGACACGTCCGTCTGCATCGGCTGGATCGCCGAGGAGACCGGCGCCGAGGTCATCGCCGTCGCGGTCGACGTCGGCCAGGGCGGCGAGGACCTCGACGTCATCCGCCAGCGCGCCCTCGACTGCGGTGCCGTCGAGGCCGAGGTCGCCGACGCCCGCGACGAGTTCGCGAACGAGTACTGCCTGCCGGCCCTCAAGGCCAACGCCCTCTACCAGGGCCAGTACCCGCTGGTCTCCGCGCTGTCCCGCCCGGTGATCGTCAAGCACCTGGTCGCCGCCGCGCAGAAGCACGGCGCCACCACCGTCGCCCACGGCTGCACCGGCAAGGGCAACGACCAGGTCCGCTTCGAGGTCGGCATCCAGTCGCTGGCCCCGAACCTGAAGTGCATCGCCCCGGTCCGCGACTACGCGATGACCCGCGACAAGGCGATCGCCTTCGCCGAGGCCAAGAACCTCCCGATCGTCACCACCAAGAAGAACCCGTACTCGATCGACCAGAACGTCTTCGGCCGCGCCGTCGAGACCGGCTTCCTGGAAGACATCTGGAACGCCCCGATCGAGGACGTCTACGAGTACACCCAGAACCCGGCCACCCCGCGCGAGGCCGACGAGGTGGTCATCACCTTCGACGCCGGCGTCCCGGTCGCCATCGACGGCCGCAAGGTCTCCGTCCTGCAGGCCATCGAGGAGCTGAACAAGCGGGCCGGCGCCCAGGGCATCGGCCGCCTCGACATGGTCGAGGACCGCCTCGTCGGCATCAAGTCCCGCGAGATCTACGAGGCCCCCGGCGCGATCGCCCTGATCACCGCCCACCAGGCCCTGGAGAACGTCACCGTCGAGCGCGAGCTGGCCCGCTACAAGCGGCAGGTCGAGCAGCGCTGGGCCGAGCTGGTCTACGACGGCCTGTGGTTCTCCCCGCTCAAGCGCGCCCTGGACGGCTTCGTCAACGAGGCCAACCAGGCCGTCTCCGGCGAGATCCGGATGGTCCTGCACGGCGGCCGCGCCGTCGTCAACGGCCGCAAGTCCGACCAGTCGCTGTACGACTTCAACCTCGCCACCTACGACACCGGCGACACCTTCGACCAGTCCATGTCCAAGGGCTTCATCGAGATCTTCGGCATGTCCTCGAAGATCGCCGCCCGCCGCGACCTGGCCTGATCGACCAGCAGTAGCCAGCCCCGGTCGCCGTATCCGCCACGGCGGCCGGGGCGCCTCCACAACCGGACCCACCCTCGAAGGAGCCCACGCGATGACCGCCGACCAGCCCGCAGACGTCCGCCTCTGGGGCGCGCGCTTCGCCGACGGCCCCTCCGAGGCCCTCGCCAAGCTCTCCGCCTCCGTCCACTTCGACTGGCGGCTCGCCTCCTACGACATCGCCGGCTCCAAGGCCCACGCCCGGGTCCTGCACAAGGCGGGCCTGCTCAGCGACGCCGAGCTGGACGGCATGCTGGCCGGCCTCGACCGGCTGCTGGCCGACGTCGAGTCCGGCGCGTTCGTCGGCACCGTCGCCGACGAGGACGTCCACACCGCCCTGGAGCGCGGCCTGCTGGAGCGCCTCGGCGCCGACCTCGGCGGCAAGCTGCGGGCCGGCCGCTCGCGCAACGACCAGATCGCCACCCTGTTCCGGATGTACCTGCGCGACCACGCCAGGACCATCGGCGCGCTGATCCTCGACCTCCAGCACGCCCTGGTCGGCCTCGCCGAGGCCCACCCGGACACCGCGATGCCCGGCCGCACCCACCTCCAGCACGCCCAGCCCGTGCTGTTCGCGCACCACGTGCTCGCCCACGTCCAGGCCCTCGGCCGGGACGCCGAGCGGCTGCGCCAGTGGGACACCCGCACCGCCGTCTCCCCGTACGGCTCCGGCGCGCTGGCCGGCTCCTCGCTGGGCCTCGACCCGCAGGCCGTCGCCGCCGAACTCGGCTTCGAGCGCGGCTCGGTGGGCAACTCCATCGACGGCACCGCCTCCCGCGACTTCGTCGCCGAGTTCGCCTTCGTCACCGCGATGATCGGCATCAACCTCTCGCGGATCGCGGAGGAGATCATCATCTGGAACACCAAGGAGTTCGGCTTCATCACGCTGCACGACGCCTTCTCCACCGGGTCGTCGATCATGCCGCAGAAGAAGAACCCCGACATCGCGGAGCTCGCCCGCGGCAAGTCCGGCCGCCTGATCGGCAACCTGACCGGCCTGCTCGCCACCCTCAAGGCGCTGCCGCTGGCCTACAACCGCGACCTCCAGGAGGACAAGGAGCCGGTCTTCGACTCCTGCGACACCCTGGAAGTCCTGCTGCCCGCCTTCACCGGCATGATCGCCACCCTCACCGTGCACCGCGAGCGCCTCGAGGAGCTCGCCCCGGCCGGCTTCTCGCTCGCCACCGACATCGCCGAGTGGCTGGTCAAGCAGGGCGTGCCGTTCCGCGTCGCCCACGAGGTGGCCGGCGCCTGCGTCAAGGTCTGCGAGGCCGAGGGCATCGAGCTGTCCGACCTGACGGACGAGCAGTTCGCCGCGATCTCCACCCACCTGACGCCGGACGTCCGCACGGTCCTGTCCGTGCACGGCGCCATCGCCTCCCGCAACGGCCGCGGCGGCACCGCCCCCTCGGCGGTCGCCGTCCAGCTCGCCGAGATCAAGCAGGACCTGGCCGACCAGCAGGCCTGGATCGGCTAGCCCGTCATGCACGAACGGGGCCGGACGAACCGTCCGGCCCCGTTCTCGTCGGCGCCTCTCGTCGGCGCCGCGGGTCAGCGGCTCGCGTTGGCGACGATCTCCTCGCCGGTGAGCGCGTCGACGACGTACGACACTCCGGGCCTGGCGGGGTCGGGATCGGCCAGCAGGGTGACCGCCCAGCAGGCCCGCCAGCTGCCGTCCGTCTTCAGCGCCAGCAGGAACGCGCCCTTGACCGGCCCGGAGTGGCGGGACGTCACCGCCGCGATCGCCGCCTCCTCGGTGACCGTCACCGCGGGCAGGTCGGGGTCGTCGACGATGCGCGAGTTGACCTGCGCGACCCGGCCGTCCGGGTCCACGTCGATGTCCAGCCGCACCGGCAGCAGCAGCCCGTCGGCGCGGAAGCGCCGGTACTGCACGGTGCGCCGGGCAGTCGCCGGGTTCGCCCGGTAGACATCCACGTCGGCGCCGCTCGTGACACCGGGGAACCACGTCGCGGCGAACGCGTCCGCCGCCGCCCGGGCCTCCTCGTCGCTGCCGCCGGTCGGCGGGGCGAACGGGATCAGCGATCCGTAGACGAGCCGGCCCGACGGCCACTCCAGTCGGAACGAACCGGTGGCGGTGGTGACGAGGAGTTGCTCCGGCGTCTCGCCCATCGCCGCCGAGTGCTGCACGTTGGCCACCGCCGTGCCCGGCCCGTACAGCAACTCCGCGTTTCGGCGGGCGAGTTCGAGCTGGTCCGGGTCGTGGGCCGGGGACAGTGCGGCATCGCTCCAGGTCGGCGTCACCGCCGCCCGCTGCACCACCGCCACCGGCACCAGCAGGACCACCAGCGCCACCGCGCCGAGCGACCACTCCCGGCGCCCCGGCCACGCCCGCCGCAGTGCCGAGGCCAGCGCCACCCCCAGCAGCGCTCCGGCGGAGTTGGCCACGAAGTCGCCGGAGTCGCAGGCCCGGCCGATCCCCGGCGTCAGCGACTGCACGGTCTCGGTGACGGCCGACCATCCGACGCACCCCGCGAGCACCAGCGCCGGCCGCCGTGTCGCGTGCGCGGCGAAGAACGCCAGCGGCACGAACAGCGCGACGTTCATCAGCCCCTGCTGGGTGCTGAACGCCGTCGCGAAGTCCCGGCTGTACAGGCACATCCGGGACGCCGACCGCGCCCCGCCGGTCGGATACAGCGTCGCCGCCAGCACCCCGGCCAGCGACACCCCGCCGAGCAGCGCCGACCGGCGCGGCAGCCCGCGGGCCTTCCCGAGGAAGAACGAGAGCGCCCCGAGCAGCAGGGCGGTGACCAGGAACGCGGGCAGCAGGCCGGGGTTCCCGTTGAGGATCGCGCGAATCATTGAGCATCCAGGTCGGCAGGGAAGGTGCGAACGGCCCGCGCCGTCTTCGGGCGCGGGCCGAGGACAGCGCGTGTCAGCACATGTACACGGGCGGGGTCTGGAACGACCCCTGGCCGGTCACGTCGAGGATTCCGACCACCTGTGCGCAGTAGTCGATGGTCTGGTTCTGCCAGCGGAAGTACTTGGTCTGGCCCGCCGACTGGGTGAAAGCGCCCTGGTCGTACAGCGTCCCGTGGCCCGCGTTGTACGCGAAGCGCGCGGTGATGGTGCCGCCGCCGGTCTTCTCGAAGGTGTCGTGTATGTCGTTGCCGAAGTTCGTGCCCTGGTAGACCCCCACGTACAGGGTGCCGTTGCTCAGCTTGGTGCAGGAGACCTCGTAGTTGCAGTTGCCGCCGGCCTCCTGGACGCCCTTGGCGGCCGGTTCGGTCACGGCGACGGAGGCCGAGCCGATCAGCTGCCCCGGCTGGTCCGCCGCGGAGGCGGCGGTGGTCGCTCCGGACAGGGCCAGAACGGAGACGGCCGCGGCCGTGGTCGCGGCAAGACGGTGGACGAGTCGCATACTTCCCCCCAGATATGAAGGTGAATGAAGGACGTGCTCCCGGCGGCCGCGGCCGGGTTTTCCGGTGCGGCCGGAACGATGATGTCCGGTGCGTATGGGGAGGGCAAGCAGCCATGGGGCGGCAGAGCATGGCGGATGTGACTGTCCGTTACATGTCAGTGCGGGAACGAAAAGGGCATCGGAGACGGACGGTCGGATATTCCGGTTGCTTGATCACGGTAGGCGAAAATGATCAGTGACGGGCATCACTTCGGAAAAGCAATGGCAATGCATTCGCCATGGAAATCCGGATTCCACTCCTCCGATTCCGGTGGAGCGGGCGGCGGGCAGCCCGCCTAGGCTGGGGCCATGGCCGACGCAGCCGTGACGCTTGCCGAGGGGTTCCGGGGGCGGATCGTGGTGCCCGGGGACGCGGAGTACGACCGGGCGCGGGGGGTGTGGAACGCGGCGGTGGACCGGCGTCCCGCGGTGATCGCGCAGTGCACCGGTGTCGCGGACGTGCTGCAGGCGGTCGCGGTGGCCCGGGAGCACGGGCTGCCGGCGGCGGTCCGGGGCGCGGGGCACAGCCTGGCGGGCCTGGGGACGGGCGAGGGCGCGATGCTGATCGACCTGTCCGGCCTGACGGGGGTGCGGGTGGACCCGGAGCGGCGGACCGCCCGGGCGCAGCCGGGAGTGACCTGGGGCGGGTTCGACCACGAGACGCAGGCGTTCGGCCTGGCCGCGCCGGGCGCGCCCTACTCGGCGGCGGGCATCGCGGGGACCACGCTCGGCGGCGGCATCGGCTGGCTGGCCAGGGCGTACGGGCTGACCTGCGACAACCTGGTGGAGGCGGACGTGGTGACCGCCGAGGGCCGGCTGCTGACGGCGAGCGCGGCCTCGCACCCGGAGCTGTTCGCGGGGCTGCGCGGCGGCGGCGGGAACTTCGGCGTGGTCACCTCGTTCACGTACCGCCTGCACCGGGTGGGCCCGCACGTACTGTGCGGGGCGCTGTACCTGCCCGGGGAGGCGCTGGCGGAGACGGTGGCGGCGGTGCGGGACTTCATGGCGCAGGCCCCGGACGGGCTGACGGCGGCGTGCGAGTTCGGCCGTCCGCGCGGGGTGTCGGAGCTGCCGGCGGGGGAGGCGGCGGTGCGGATCGGCCTGTGCTGGGCCGGGCGGGCGGACCGCGGCCGGGAGGTGGTGGCGCCGCTGCGCGCGCTGCCGGGCGTGGTCGCGGACACCGTGCAGACCCGCCCGTACACGCTGTGGCAGCAGATGCTGGACACCGGCCGGGGCCCGGGCGCGGGCGTGTTCGGCCGCTCCGAGTTCCTGTCGGTGCTGGACGGCGCGGCGATCGACTGCCTGGCCGAGCAGGTGGCCGCCCTGCCCTCGCCGGACGCGCACGTCCAGCTGGCGTTCCTGGGCGGCGCGGTGGCCCGGGTGGGCGCGGAGGACGGCGCGTACACCTACCGGCAGGCCCCGTACCTGCTGAGCGCGGTGGGCCGGTGGACGACCGGCCCGGCGGAGCCGCAGGTGGCGTGGGTGCGGCGGTGCTGGGAGGCGATGCGGCCGTTCTCCTCCGGCGGGGCGTACGTGAACCTGATGGGCCTGGAGGGGCAGGGCCGGGTGGTGGAGGCGTACGGGCTGGCGAAGTACGAGCGGCTGGTGGCGCTGAAGGACCGCTACGACCCGGGCAACCTGTTCCGGGTGAACCAGAACATTCGTCCGAGCGGGTGAGGGGGCCGCTCCGGCGGGGCGGCGTGACGCTCGCCACGTCGGGCGTCCGCGAGGTTGAGAGCGGCGGTCGGCGGGGTAGAGCGCTGGCGAACGTCTCTCTTGACGGTAGCCCGACCGTCCGGATACTGAGCGTGAGCGCGTCAGTTCCGGCGTCTCGGACCACCGTCCGGTGGGACGTGTCGCGCTTTTCCCGGGCCGGGCCGATCCCCGTCCGGGCACACCTCGGACAAGGCCGGTGCCAGACCCTCACTCGCGCGCGCCGGGCGATTGACGATGGAGGCCCCCTCACATGGGCATGAGTGTGATCATCGCAGCGGCACGACCGGATGAAGCGGAGCAGATCCTCAAGCTCCAGTACCTCGCCTTCCAGAGCGAGGCCGAGCTGTACAGCGACTGGAACCTCGAACCGCTGACCCAGAGCCTGGAGAGCCTCCAGGTCGAACTCGCCGAGCACCGCGCCCTGGTGGCCCGCCTGGGCGACGAGGTGGTCGGCTCGGTGCGCGGCTGGGTGGACGAGGCCGGCGTCGGCCAGATCGACCGGCTGGTCGTGCACCCGCGGATGCAGCGGCACGGCCTCGGCCGCCGCCTGCTGACCGCGCTGGAGGCGCAGCTCACCGAGGACGGCGCCGGCGCCGGCTTCGAACTGTTCACCGGCCACCGCAGCGGCAGCCTGCGGCTGTACCAGCGCCTCGGCTACCGCGAGACCGAGGTCCGCGAGGTCTCCCGGCGGCTGTCGATCGTCACCCTGGCCAAGCCCGGCGAGACCTCGCTGGCGGCCTGAACCACCCCTGCGGCGCCCGTCCCGAACACCCGGGCGGGCGCCGCGGCCTTGCCCCGCAAGGGTCGTGTCCAGATGCCGGACAGCGCGTCCTGGGCATTGGGACGTTCACCAAATGTCTGATTTACTGGGTTCCATGACCACGACGACAACATGCATCCCCACCGGCGCGACGCCGGCAGGTGAGCGACGCATGTGCCGTCGAATGCGTCGAATGTGTTGTCGCTGAGGCTTGCGCCCGGCGCGCCCCGCTGACGTCCCGCCCACCGAAGACTCGACAGAGCCACGCCTTCCGCGCGGCCGTTCCGACCGGTGACCCACGGCCCGACGCCAGCACCCACTCTTCCTCCCGGCACCAGGTGCCGTCCGGCGCGGACGCCTCCACGGCAGTCCGCCGATGAACATCCGCCGACGAACAACGGAAGCAGCTGTGATCACCACCAAGGGCCTGACCAAGGTCTACCGTTCCCGGGGCCGTGACGTCCTGGCGCTGGACAGCGTCGACCTGCACGTGCGGGAGGGCGAGGTCTTCGGCGTCGTGGGCACCAGCGGCGCCGGCAAGTCCACCCTGATCCGGTGCGTCAACCTGCTGGAGCGGCCCACCTCCGGCACCGTCACCGTGGACGGCGTCGAGCTGACCGCGCTGGCCGGCAGCGAGCAGCGCGCCGGACGCGAACTGCGCGAGGCCCGGCGGCGCATCGGCATGGTCTTCCAGCACTTCAACCTGCTGTCCTCGCGCACCGTCCAGCAGAACGTCGAACTCCCGCTGGAGATCATCGGCCTGGACCGGCACGACCGCCGCCGCAAGGCCGCCGAGCTGCTCGACCTGGTCGGCCTCGCCGACAAGGCCGGCAGCTACCCGAGCCAGCTCTCCGGCGGCCAGAAGCAGCGCGTGGGCATCGCCCGGGCGCTGGCCGGCGACCCGAAGGTGCTGCTCTCCGACGAGGCCACCAGTGCCCTCGACCCGGAGACCACCCGCTCGATCCTCAAGCTGCTGCGCGACCTCAACCAGCAGCTCGGCCTCACCGTGCTGCTGATCACCCACGAGATGGACGTCATCAAGTCGGTCTGCGACTCCGCGGCCCTGATGCGCGGCGGCAAGGTCGTCGAGACCGGACAGCTCACCGACCTGCTCGCCGACGGCCACTCCCGGATCGCCCGGGACCTGTTCCCGCTCGGCGCCTTCGGTTCCGGCGCCGCTGACCGCACCGTCCTGGAGATCACCTTCCAGGGCGACGCGCCCGCCCAGCCGTTCGTCTCCCAGCTGGCCCGGACGTACCAGATCGACATCAACATCCTCGGCGCCGCCGTGGAGACCATCGCCGGCCGCCTGGTCGGCCGGATGCGGGTCGAACTGCCCGGCAGCCACACCGACAACGTGGTGCCGATCGGCTACCTGCGCCAACAGGGACTCCAGGTGGACGTCCTCGACCTGTCGAACGGAGCGGCGGCATGACCTGGGACCGGATGCAGGAACTGATGTGGCCCGCCACCTGGGAGACCCTCCGCATGGTCGGCCTCGCCGGCCTCGCCACCCTGCTGGTCGGCCTGCCGCTCGGACTGCTGCTGGTGCTCACCGGCAAGGGCGGCCCGCTGCAGAACCAGGCCGTCAGCCGGGCGCTCGGAGTGATCGTCAACGTCGGGCGCTCCATCCCGTTCGTCATCCTGATCGTCGCGGTGATCCCGTTCACCAAGCTGGTCGCGGGGGGCACCTCGCTCGGCTGGCAGGCCGCCACCGTCCCGCTCGCCGTCGGCGCCATCCCGTTCTTCGCCCGGCTGGTGGAGACCGCGGTGCGCGAGGTGGACGGCGGACTGATCGAGGCGCTCAAGGCGATGGGCGCCGGGACCGGCACCATCGTCCGCAAGACCCTGCTGCCGGAGAGCCTGCCGTCGCTGGTCTCCGCCTTCACCACCACGCTGATCGCGCTGATCGGCTACTCCGCCATGGCCGGCACGGTCGGCGGCGGCGGGCTCGGCGACCTCGCCATCCGCTACGGCTACCAGCGCTTCGAGACCGCCTTCATGTGGGTCATCGTCGCCGAGATCGTGATCATCGTCACCGTGCTGCAACTGCTCGGCGACCTGATCGCCCGCCGGCTCGGCCACCGCGGCAACTACCGCAGCACGCTGAGCCTCCTCCGCGCCGCGAAGGCCGCCAAGGCCGCGCCGCGCGCCGAGAAGACCGCCGAGGACCTCGCGTCCTCGCACTGAACCACCGCTCCCCACCAGGAGCGGCCCCGGCCCACCAGGGCCGTTCGCAACCCGCAGAAAGGCACTTTTCGTGCGTAACGTTCTGAAGACCACCGTCCTTGCCGCCACCGCCACCGGCCTCGTCGTCGGCCTCACCGCCTGCTCCAGCTCCGGCAGCTCCGACTCCGCTGCCTCGGCCGACCCGAACAAGCCGCTGGTGATCGCCGCCAGCGCCACCCCGCACGCGCAGATCCTCAAGTTCGTGCAGGACAACCTGGCGTCGCAGGCCGGCCTCAAGCTGGACATCAAGGAGGTCAGCGACTACGTGACCCCCAACACCTCGGTCCAGGACGGATCCGCGGACGCGAACTTCTTCCAGCACCAGCCCTACCTGGACGACTTCAACAAGAAGAACGGCACCGACGTGGTCTCCGTCGAGACCGTCCACCTGGAGCCGCTCGGCGTCTACTCCAAGAAGATCAAGAGCATCGCCGACCTCAAGGACGGCGCCCAGATCGCCGTCCCGAGCGACGCCACCAACGAGGGCCGGGCGCTCAAGCTGCTCGCCGACAACAACGTCATCACCCTCAAGGACGGCGCCGGCACCACTGCCACCGCCGAGGACATCGCCTCCAACCCCAAGCACCTGAAGTTCAAGGAGCTGGAGGCCGCCCAGCTGCCGCGCGCCCTCGACGACGTCGACGCCGCCGTCATCAACGGCAACTACGCGCTCGGCGCCAACCTCAAGCCGTCCACCGACGCGCTGGTGCTGGAGAAGGCCCAGGGCAACCCGTACGCCAACATCCTGGCCGTCAAGAAGGGCCACCAGGACGACCCGCGGGTCAAGAAGCTCGCCGAGCTGCTGCACTCCGACGCGGTCAAGAAGTACATCGACGACACCTTCCAGGGCGCCGTCGTCCCCGCCTTCTGATCCACGCCCCGGAATTCCCACGGTGCCCCCGGCCTCCCCGCCGGGGGCACCGTGCCGACGAGCCGCGAGGGACGGAACAGGTACGCTGACACGCCCGAAGAGGGCGGGGCGTACGGTGTCCACGACCCGGCGAGGAGAGACGGCATGGTTGCGAACTTCCCCGAGACAGCCATCAGCACCGACCGGCTGCTGCTGCGCGCCCTTGAGGAGCAGGACGCCCCAGGCCTGACCGCGATGCTCTCCGACGAACTCGTCCAGACCTGGACCGACCACCCCCGGCCCTACGCCGAGGCCGACGCCCGGGACCTGATCACCCGTCAGGCGCCCGAGCGCCGCACCCGAGGGCGCGGAATCGTCTTCGCCGTCACCGAACACCTCACCCAGCGGCTGGTCGGCCTCCTCGAACTCGACCGCACCGACTGGCGCCTGCGCGCCACCGAGGTCCGCTGCGTCACCGCCCCCTGGGCCCGTGGCGAGGGCTACGCGCCCGAGGCCGTGCTCGGCACCGCCCAGTGGCTGTTCGAGGACCGCGGCTTCCAGCGCCTCGAACTGCGCACCCCCGCCGGCAACACCGCCGCCCAGCAGGTCGCCCAGAAGACCGGCGCGATCAGCGAAGGCGTGCTCCGCAACGCCGCGATAGTCCGCGGCGGGGAATGGGGCCCCGGCCCGGAGGAGCACACCGACCTGATCGTGTGGAGCCTGCTCCCCGAGGACCTCGACCCGCCCGAACCCGCCCATCCCGCCGACCGGCACCACGCCCTGCGCCCCTGAACACGCCCCGGGCGCGCGCCACGGCTCCGCACCACCCCGGCCACGCGGTAGCCTCTGCCGAGGGAGCGCCGACCGCGAAGCACACACCGCACCGGCACACCCACCAGGGGCGGAACACGGCGTAGGGAGAACAGCCGCAGATGGCTGACCGGATCACGGTCATCGGGTGGGACGGCACACCACTGACCCAGGCGGCCGCCGGCGCACTCGCCGCAGCCACCCTGGTCGCCGGAGCGGGCTACCAGCTCGCCGCACTCCCCGTACCGGAACGCGCCGAACGCATCGGCCTCGCCGACCTGCGGGCCGCCGCCCGCCGCCTCGCCGACCACCGCGGCACCGCCGTCGTCGTCGCCGAGGGCGACCCCGGCTTCTTCGGCGTCGTGCGCACCCTGCGCCGCCCCGAGTACGGCCTCGAACTCGAAGTGCTGCCCGCCGTCTCCTCGGTGGCCGTCGCCTTCGCCCGCGCCGGCATGCCCTGGGAGGACGCCCAGGTGGTCTCGGCGCACGGCGGACGACTGCGCCGCGCCGCCAACGTCTGCCGCGCGCACCCCAAGGTCGCCGTCCTCACCACCGCCGACGCCGGACCCAGCGAACTCGCCCTGATGCTGCGCGGCGTCCCGCGTACCTTTGTGGTCTGCGAGGCCCTCGGCACCCCCGACGAGGACGTCACCGTCCTCACCTCCGAACGCGTCCCCGACCACGACTGGCGCGACCCCTCCGTCGTCCTGGTCATCGGCAACGTCCCGCCCACCGAGGCCGCCGCCGGCTGGCTGGCCGGCAAACCCCTCGACCACCCCGGACCGCAGCGCGGCTGGGCACTCCCCAACCGGGCGTACGCGGGCGCGGACACCGATGGCAAGCGCCCCCGCGCACTGCCCCCGCACGTCCGCGCGCTGGCGCTCGCCCGCCTCGCACCCACCCCCGGCGACCTGCTGTGGACCGTCGGGGCCGGCGACGGCGCGCTCGCCGTCGAAGCCGCCCGGTTCGGCGCCGCCGTGGTCGCCGTCGAGGCCGAACCCGCCGACTGCGCCCGGATCGCCGCCAACGCCCGCAAGGCCGGCGTCGAGATCGAGACCGCCGCCGGCACCGGACCGGACGTCCTCGGGGCGCTCCCCGAACCCGACGCCGTCGCCGTCGAGAACGGCGGCCCCGCCATGGTCGGCGCCGTCGTCGCCCGCAGACCCGAACGCGTCGTCGCCGTCGCCCGCAGCCTCGCCGAAGCCGGCGAGACCCGGCAGATCCTCGACGCCGCCGGCTACCGCACCGACGGGCTGCTGCTCCAGTCCGCCCCCCTGCGCGCCGAACCGGCCGCCGGCGGCGGCCCGTCCTTCGGCCGCGGCGACTACACCCTGCTGATCTGGGCCGAACCGCGCGACTGATCGTCAGTCCCCGACGGTACGGTGATCCCCGTCGCATCCGGACAGGGTTTCGAGAACGGTTCGGCCGTGCCCGGTAGGGTTTTCCCCGGGGGCAACTCGTCAAGGCTGCACCGTGTCCGATTCGGCATGGTTACCGCCGATTTGACGCGCTGCAACCCGAACGGCCCGCTTCGCGGGCATTCGACGCGGTGCGCACCAGCCCGGAAGAATGCCGTGAGGGTCCGAAAGCGGCCGTGCCGTCGTGCCGGTTGCCCGGGGCTGTCGTTGTTTCTGATGGCACGCCACCCCTGCGGGTGACGACCGATGAAGTAAGGGACGGGTCGGTGCGGCTCCGCCCCGGCGAAGTGGGCGGGACCTCCGGGAACCCGCCGAGGACGCGCAAGCGGCCTGGAAGGAGCATTGACATGACCGACGGCGGCCACGCCCCCCACGCCGGTCCCCTCGCGCCCGAAACCGGGCCCGGCGGACCCGTTCCGGAGCACCACCTCGGCGCGCCCCTTCAGCAGGCCGCCCCCGGATGGAACGGCGAACAGCGGCCCGCGTACACCTTCCTCGACCAGCCCGACGGCGACGAGGACGACGACGTGCTGCTGATGCCCGCCCCCCAGACCGCCTGGGGCGACGCCGTGCACGGCGTCGTCGAGGTGGGCGAGCCCGCCGACGGTGCTGCTGCCGAGGCCGCCATGGGGGAGCAGCCGCCCGGCAGCCCCGTCGCGCCGTCCTGGCCGCCGCTCGCCCCGCCGGTGCTCACCGCGGAGGACTCCCCGGCCGCGCAGCCGGGCGCCCCGCAGGCGCAGCAGGCCGCCGCGCCGCTGCTGACGCCGCCCCAGCAGCGCCGCCCGCTGCACGCCGGCCCGCCGATCCCGGACCCGTCGCTGATGACCGGTCACGTCCCGGTCCGCTCGCTGGCCGACCGCGGCCCGTCCACCCCCGGCGGCACGCCCGCGTTCGGAGTGCCCGCGGCCCCCGCCGAAACGGTGCAGCAGCCGCAGCCGCAGCCGCAGCAGACCGTGCAGGCCCAGGCGGCGCCCGCACAGCCCGTGCTGGTGCCCGCGCCCGTGCAGCCGGAGGTGGTGGAGGCCGCCGCAGCCGCCATCGCCGCCGAGCAGGCCGCGCCGGCTGCGCCCGCGGAGTCGGCCGTGCCCGCCGCAGCCGCCATCGCCGCCGAGCAGGCCGCGCCGGCTGCGCCCGCGGAGTCGGCCGTGCCCGCCGAGCAGGCCGTGCCCGCCGAGCAGGCCGCGCCGACGGAGCAGGCTGCACCCGCTGCGCAGGCCGAGTCGGCTGTGCCCGCGGAGTCGGCTGCGCCCGCCGAGCAGGCCGTGCCGGCCGAGTCGGCCGCGCCCGCTGAGCAGGCCCAGTCGGCTGTGCCCGCCGAGCAGGTTGTTCCGGCCGAGCAGGCTGCACTTGCCGTCCAGGCCGCGCCCGTTGAGCAGGCTGCGCCCGTCGAGTCGGCCGCACCTGCCGAGGAAGCGCCCGCCGCCGAACCGGAGGTCGCCGCCGTGCAGCCGATCGCAGTCGAGCCGGTGGCCGCCGTCGAGCCGATCGCGGTCGAGCCCGCTGCACCCGTCGTGGCCGAGGTCCCCGCGCAGCCCACGCCGGAGGCCGTGGCCGCCGCCGCGCCCGCCGCGAGCCTGACGCCCGTGTTCGTCGAACCGGTCGAGCCCGCGGCCCCCGCCGCCACCCCGGCACCTGTCGCCGAGATCCCGGTTGCCCAGGCCGCTACTGTCGAGGCCGCTGCCGTCGAGGTGCCGGCCGCAGAGACGCCCGCCGTCGCCGAGCCCGCTGCCGAAGAGGCCCCGACGGACGCCCCGACGGCCGAAGCTGCGCCCGTCGCGGACGCCCCGGCGGAGGAAGCACCTGCTGCCGAGCCCGTGCCCGCCGCTGAGCCCGTGCCCGCCGTCGTCGAGCCGGTCGTCGTCGAGCCGGTCGCGACCGAGACCGTGGCCGCCGAGCCCGTCGAGGCCCCGTCGGAGCCGCAACCCGAGGCCGCCGCTGACGCCCCGTCGGCCGAGCAGCCGGAGGCACCCGCCGCCGAGCAGCCGGCCGAGCAGCCCGCCCCGCAGGAAGCCGAGCCCGCCGTCGAGGCCCAGGCCGAGGCCGAGCAGGTCCCCGAACAGGCCGAGAAGCCGGCCGGACGAGGTGCGCACCGCCGCATCTCCGCATTCCTCGCCGCGCCCGCCGGACTGCCGCTGCTGCAGCCCGGAACCCCGCAGCCCGCCGAGGCCGTCGAGCCGGTCGCCGACGCCGCCACCGCGCCCATCGAGGAAGCGGAAGCCGTCGCCCCCGTCGAGGAACCGGCAGCCGAACCCGCCGCCGAGACCGAGGCCGAGCCCGTCGCGGAGCCGGCTGCCGTCGAGACCCCGGCCGAGCCCGAGACCGAGGCCGCACCGGAGCCCACCGAGCCCGCCGCAGCCACCGAAGCCGAAGCCGAGACCCCGGCCGAGGCCGAAGTCGAAGCGGAGACCGACCCCGCCGCCTCCACCGATCCGGCCGACCCCGCCGAGGCCCCCGTAGCCCCCGCCGAGGCCCCCGAGGAGGACCGCGGCCCCGCCGCGCCCGCCTACGACGACGCGTGCCGCGAGGCCGTCCACCAGGTGATCCGCGAGCGCCGCGACATCCGCAACGGCTTCCGCCCGGACCCGATCCCGCACGAGGTGCTGATCCGGGTGCTGGAGGCGGCGCACACCGCGCCGAGCGTCGGCTACTCGCAGCCGTGGGACTTCGTGGTGATCCGCTCCGCCAAGACCCGCCGGAAGATGCACGAGCTGGCAGAACGTCAGCGCGAGGCGTACGCGGACTCGCTGCCCAAGGGCCGGGCGAAGCAGTTCAAGGAAATCAAGATCGAGGCGATCCTCGAAACCCCGGTCAACATCGTGGTGACCGCCGACCGCACCCGCGGCGGCCGGCACACGCTGGGCCGCCACACCCAGCCGCAGATGGCCCCGTACTCGGCGGCCCTCGCGGTGGAGAACCTGTGGCTGGCGGCCCGCGCCGAGGGCCTGGGCGTCGGCTGGGTGAGCTTCTTCGACGACGAGGAACTGGTCCGCGAACTCGGCCTGCCCGAGCACCTGGAGGTCGTCGCCTACCTGTGCGTCGGCTTCGTGGACGCGTTCCCGGACGAGCCGGAGCTGGAGCAGCAGGGCTGGGCGAAGAAGCGCCCGCTGTCCTGGGTGGTGCACGAGGAGCAGTACGGCAACCGCGCCCTGCCCGGCGAGGAGCCGCACGACCTGCTCTCCGACACGCTGCGAGGCATCCGCCCGCTGGACGCCAAGGCGCTCGGCGAGGCGTGGGACCGGCAGAAGCGGATGACCAAGCCCGCCGGGTCGCTCGGCGTGCTGGAGATCATCGCGGCGCAGCTGTCCGGCCTGGCCCGCGCCTGCCCGCCGCCGATCCCGGAGCCGGGCTGCGTGGCGATCTTCGCCGGCGACCACGGGGTGCACGCCCAGGGCGTGACGCCGTGGCCGCAGGAGGTCACCGCACAGATGGTCGGGAACTTCCTGGCCGGGGGAGCGGTGGTCAACGCGTTCGCCGCGCAGATCGGCACCGAGGTGTGCGTGGTGGACGTCGGCGTCGCCGCCGAACTGCCGGACGCCATTCAGAACGGCCGCACCACCGGCCTGCTGCCGCGCAAGGTCAAGCCCGGCACCGACGACATGACGCAGGGCCCGGCGATGAGCCGCGACGAGGCCGTCCGCGCGATCGAGGTCGGCATCGAGACCGCCCGCGACCTGGTCGCGGCCGGCAACAAGGTGCTGATCACCGGCGACATGGGCATCGCCAACACCACCGCCTCCGCCGCGCTGATCTCGGTGTTCACCGAGACCGACCCGGCCGAGGTGACCGGTCGCGGCACCGGCATCGACGACGCCACCCACGCCCGCAAGGTCGAGGTGATCCGCCAGGCCCTCGACCTGCACAAGCCGGACCCGGCCGACCCGATCGGCGTGCTCGCCGCAGTCGGCGGGCTGGAGCACGCCGCGATCGCCGGCTTCCTGCTCGGCGCGGCCTCGCTGCGCACCCCGGTCATCCTGGACGGCGTGATCGCCGGCTCGGCCGCGCTGGTCGCCAGGGCCATCGCGCCGGAGGTGCTGGCGGCCTGCATCGCCGGTCACCGCTCCGCCGAGCCGGGCCACCAGACCGCGCTCGCCAGGCTCGGCCTGCGCCCGCTGATCGACCTGGACCTGCGTCTCGGCGAGGGCACCGGTGCCCTGCTCGCCCTGCCGTTGGTGCAGAGCGCCGCCCGGGCGATGCACGATGTAGCCACCTTCGACTCCGCCGGAGTCACCGAGAAGGCCTGACCCACCATCCGGCACCCGGCCGCCCCCGCTCCACCGAGCGGGGGAGGCCACCGCCGGCCCGTACCGGGCCAGAGGGCGCGCCCGGTACGGGGCTCTCCGCACCGCTGCCCAACCCAGGAGCTCCCGCCGATGACCGCGCCGCACCCGCACCCGTCCACCCAGGGCCTCACCCCGTACCCCGTCGGGCTGCTGCTGGCCGGCCGCCGCGTCGTCGTGATCGGCGGCGGCCAGGTCGCCCAGCGCCGCCTGCCCGCACTGATCGCCGCCGGCGCCGACCTGCACCTGATAGCGCCGGCCACCACCCCGGCGGTCTCCGCGATGGCCGACGCCGGTGAACTCACCTGGCACCGGCGCCCGTACGCGGACGGCGACCTGGCCGACACCTGGTACGTCCTGGTCGCCACCGACGACCCGGACGTCAACACCGCCGTCTCCGCCGAGGCCGAACGCCTCCGGGTGTTCTGCTCCCGCAGCGACGACGCCTCCGCCGCCACCGCCTGGACGCCCGCCTCCGGCCACGACGCCGGCGCGACCGTCGCCGTCCTCACCGGCGACCCCCGGCACTCCGCCGCCCTCCGCGACTCCATCGTCGCGGGCCTGCGCGACGCCTCCCTCGCCGCCCGCCAGTACCGTGCCCGCGGCGCGGGCGTCGCCCTGGTCGGCGGCGGCCCCGGCGACCCCGACCTGATCACCGTCCGCGGCCGTCGACTCCTCGCGGACGCCGACGTGGTCGTCGCCGACCGGCTCGCCCCCCGCGAGCTGCTCGCCGAACTCCCGCCGCACGTCGAGGTGATCGACGCCTCGAAGATCCCCTACGGCCGCTACATGGCCCAGGAAGCGATCAACCAGACCCTGATCGACCACGCCAAGGCCGGAAAGTTCGTGGTCCGCCTCAAGGGCGGCGACCCGTACGTCTTCGGCCGCGGCGGCGAGGAACTCCTCGCCTGCCTGGACGCGGGCGTCCCCGTCACCGTCGTCCCCGGCATCTCCTCCTCCATCAGCGTCCCCGCCGCCGCCGGCATCCCCGTCACCCACCGCGGCCTCACCCACGAGTTCACCGTGATCTCCGGCCACGTCGGCCCCGGCGAACGCTCCCTCACCAACTGGCAGGCCGTCGCCGGCATGACCGGCACCCTGGTCCTGCTGATGGCCGTCGACAAGATCGCCGCCATCGCCGCCGAGCTGTTGAAGCACGGCCGCCCCGCCGACACCCCCGTCGCCGTCGTCCAGGAGGGCACCACCTCCGCCCAACGCCGCATCGACGCCACCCTCGCCACCATCGGCGACACCGTCCTCACCGAGGGCATCAAGCCCCCGGCGGTCATCGTCATCGGCGACGTGGTCAACGTCCTGGGCTGAAGGCCCCGAGTCTGCGGTCGGTCACGGGGGTGCCGAGCGTTCCGCCGTTTCCGGTCCCTGCTCCGACCTCTCCCGATCCCCCCACGTGCGAAAATCATCCAGTGTCTGAGCCCATCACCGTCACCGACGCCGGCGACCCCCGCCTGAGCGACTACACCGACCTCACCGACGTCGAGCTCCGCCGTCGGCGCGAACCGGCCGAGGGCCTGTTCATCGCCGAGGGCGAGAAGGTGATCCGTCGCGCCCTCGCCGCCGGCTACCGGATGCGGTCGATGCTGCTCACCGCCAAGTGGCTCGGCGTGATGGCCGACGTGATCGAGGAGGCCGACGCCCCCGTCCATCTTGTCGAGCCCGCCCTCGCCGAGCGCGTCACCGGCTACCACGTCCATCGCGGGGCCCTCGCGTCGATGGAGCGCAAGCCCCTGCCGACTGCGTCCGACGTCCTCGACGGGGCGCGTCGCGTCGCCGTGCTGGAGGGCCTGGTCGACCACACCAACCTCGGTGCGATCTTCCGCTCCGCGGCCGCTCTCGGCATGGACGCCGTCCTGCTCTCCCCGGACTGCGCCGACCCGCTCTACCGACGTGCCGTCAAGACGTCCATGGGAGCGGTGTTCTCCGTCCCGTACGCCCGCCTCGACCCGTGGCCGGACTCCCTCGCGGCCGTCCGCGAGGCCGGCTTCGAACTGCTCGCCCTCACCCCGTCCGGTGCCGAGGACTTCACCGTCGCCAAGTCCCACCTGCTCCCCAGAGCGGCCCTGATGCTGGGCGCCGAGGGCGACGGCCTGACCCCGAAGGCCCTCGCCGCCGCCGACCAGCGGGTGCGCATCCCGATGGCGCACGGCATCGACTCGCTCAACGTCGGCGCCGCCGCCGCGATCGCGTTCTACGCGGTGAACCACGGCTGACTCCCGGCCCCACAAAGGAAGTTGAGGCTTCCGCCCGGCGCGCTTTTTCGGTAGACATGCCGCCATGATCATCGACCGAGCCGTCGCGCTCCGCCGACTCACGCTCCCCGGCTACCGCGGCCCCCTGCTGCTGACCGCCCTGCTCGCCGCGGTCGTGGCGCTGCCCGAGGGAGTACCGCACCTCGCGATGGTGTTCGCCGCCGTCGCGGGCGGCCTGTTCCTGTCGGGGCTCACGGCGGCTCCGCTGACCGCGCCCCTGGCCATGCTGCCGTTCGCGTTCCCGGTCCTGCTGATCGCCGTCGTGGTGATCGGAGCGACGGTCGAAAGGCCGCTCACCCGCCCGCGCCGCCCCGGCACCAGCGCGCTGCTCGGCCTCGCGCTGGGCTGCGCCGCCGTCGTGCTGGGCTTCAGCCTCCCGGGCTGGGACTACGGCCTGCTCGGCGTCGGCGGGCTGACGCTGGTCGGCCTGCCGTTCGCCTGGCTGCTCTGGCAGCAGCAGCCCGCCGCCCGCAACGCCGAGTCCCCGTCGGGCCGTTGGCGCTGGGCGGTGGCTCCGCTGCTGGTGGCCGCCACCGTGCTGACGGTCACCCGGACCGACCCGGCCGAGGCCCGCTTCGCGCTGGCCCGCCCGGCGCTCACCGACTGGGCCGAACACGCCCTGGCCACCGGCACGGCCGAGCAGGGCTGGGTCGCGGGCTACCACCTCACCGAGCCCGAACTCACCGGCGGCGGCGTCAAGTTCGCCATCCCCGGCACCGGCGTCTTCGCTCCCCACGGCCTCGCGTACTTCCCGCCCGGCACCACCCTGCCCGCCAAGGGCAGCTATGTCCCGCTGGGCGACGGCTGGTACGACTGGGAGGAGCACGACCGGTTCTAGAGAGCCGCCAGCACCGCCTCGTCGGCCCCGTCCAGCACGAACCCGTTGTCGAAGCGCACCCGGACCGACGAGCGCGGCCCCCGCACCTGGAACGCCTCCCAGTGCGGCGTCAACGTGGCGATCTGGCCCTCCAGTTGCTTGAGACTCTCGGCGGGCATGGTGTGCCCGTAGTCGTCGTGCAGCGCCCGCAGCCGCTCGTACTCGCGGACCTCCTCGGGCGCCGCCACCTCCCCGACCACGTGCTCGACGGTGCCCTCGACGCCCGCCCCCAGCAGCAGGACGCCCACGGGCTCTCCGCTCCCGGACGCGTCCCCCAGCGCCACATCCACCACCAGCTTGACGCGCACTCCCGCGACCAGCGCCATCGCTCCCGTACCTCCCGGTCTCGCCCAGATTTCCGCGGATCATTATCCGCCGTGACCGGCCGATGACCCGTCAGGCTGCCCGGCGGGCCGCCGGCGGCGATATCGGCTGCGGCGCCGGACGGCCCGGCTTGTGGTGGCGACGGCCCGTCAGGTCGCCCACCCGCAGCACCAGGTCGGGCGACGGGGGAGCGGGCCAGACCGTCAGCCGGTGCTCCTCGACGGGGCGGGCGGCGGTGTCGGTCTCCCGGCCCCGGTCGCGGCCCCGGGTCTGCACCCGGATCCGGTACCAGCCGCGGCCCGCGTGCGCGAGGTTGCCGGCCTCGGCGATGTCCACGCCGTCCCAGGCCCGCAGCCGCAACTCGCCGCTGCTGTACAGCGAAAGCTCCACGGCGCTCTCCCACTCCGGCCCGGGCTCGGCGGGCCGCTCCGCGGTCCGCTCCACGCCGAGCCGGATCAGCCCGGTGTGGGTGCCGCACAGCACCGTCAGGTGGTCCGGGCAGCCGGCGGCCACCCCGTTGCCGTGGAACAGCCGGGCCAGCGCGTGCGCGTCCCAGCCGTCCGGCAGCTCCGGCCCGTACAGGAAGTACTGGCAGTACGCGACGTGCATCGCGTCGGTCGTCCACATCATGCGGCACATGCTCCCGCCGGGCACTGACAGCCCGTCACCGCCGCCGGGGGCCGGCGGATCAGTGCGAGCCGGACACGCCCGCCCCCGGCCAGGACTCCTCCAGGCTGCCGTCCGGCCGGACGGTGTACCGGGTCGAGGAGACCGCGCCGGTGCGCTCCACCCGTTCCTCGCGGATCAGCGCGCCGTTCTCCACCCGCCACACCGCCCCGGCCTCGGGGTTCGCGGCGGACGCCCGGCCGGCGATCAGCACCGGGGTGTCTCCGTCGAAGCCGTACAGCTGCACCAGGTCGACGGGGACGGAGCCCTCGCCCCGGCGCAGCACCACCAGCGTCGCCGGGGCGTCCCGGTAGCGGGCCGGCAGTACGGCGGACAGGCTGACCGGCGCGCCCGCGTCGGTGGAGTGGCTGTCGTGCAGCTGGATCGCGGGGCCGCCCGCCGGGTCCGGGTAGCTGCGGTTGGGCCAGTCCGCCGACGGCGGGCTGCCGAGCGCCGGGCCCAGGCCCGAGCCGCCGTGGCCGACCGTGTTCACCCCGTCCACCGACAGCGTCGCGCCCGTGGTCGGCTTCACCGGGGCCGTCGCGGTCGGCGCGGGCAGGCCTTGGGTGCTGCGGTTCTCGCAGCCCTGTGCGACCGCGATGGCCAGCGCCACCCCGACCGTCACGGTGACGAACACCACCAGCCGCTGCCGCATCAGCCGTTGACGGGCCGTCGGACGGGCGGGTCCGGGCACCCGCCCGGGCGGGGGAGTGCGGTCGCGGCCGGGCAGCGGGGTGCGCTCCCGACCGGCGGAACCGGCGGCGGGCCGGCGCTCGCGCACCGTGTCGCCGTCCCGGACCGGGCGCCGCACCCGCTCGGTGCGGGCGTCCGGGTGCACCTCCTGCCGGGGCATCGGCTGCGCGGCCGCGACCGGCCGTCCACCGGCCGCCGCGACGTCGGCAGCGGGCTGCGCGGCCGCTGCCGCAGGCCGGGCGGGCGCCGGGCGGGCGGCTGGCGGCGCACCGGCCGAGGCGCGCGGAGCGTCGGCGGCGGGCCGCCGGACGGCACCGGGCACCGCGGCCCCTTGCGGGCCGGCCGGGCGGCGCGGCGGCGGACCGTCGGGCCGGGCGGCCGCCGGAGCCTCCGCCGGGGCGGCGGTCGCGGCCTGCGCGGTCGCGGCCCGCTCCTCGGCACGGGCCGCGGCCCGGGCGGCCCGGCCGCCGGCGCCGCGGGTGGCGAGTTCGCTGAGGCGCTCGTGCAGCGCGGCCGCCGGCGGGCGCTCGGACGGCTCCTTGGCCAGGCAGGCCCGCACCACCGGGGCCAGCACCGGCGGAATCCCGGTCAGGTCCGGCTCCTCGTGCACCACCCGGTACAGCATCACCTCGGACGAGGCGCCCGACCCGAACGGCGACTCCCCGGTCAGCGCGAACGCCAGCGTCGCCCCGAACGCGAACACGTCGGTGGCGGGCGTCACCGCCGCGCCGCGCACCTGCTCGGGCGCCAGGAAGCCCGGCGAGCCGACCGCGGTGCCGACGTGCGTGAGGGTGGACGCGCCGCGCGACCAGGCGATGCCGAAGTCGATGATCCGCGGGCCCTTGGGGGAGAGCAGGATGTTCGACGGCTTGAGGTCGCGGTGCACCACTCCCGCCTCGTGCACCTTCACCAGTCCGTCGGCCAGCGCCGCGCCGATCCGCGCCGCGTCCGGCCAGGCCAGCACGCCCTCTTCGGAGATCTGCTTGTACAGCGACGGCCCGGGCACGTACGCGGTGGCCAGCCACGGGCGGTCGGCCTCGATGTCGGAGCCCATCACCCGCGCCGTGCAGCCGCCGCGGATCCGGGAGGCCGCCGCGATCTCGCGGGCGAACCGGGTGCGGAACTCGGCGTCCTCGGCGAGTTCGGCGCGGATCAGCTTCAGCGCGACCCGCTGCCCCCTCCGGTCCGAACCGAGGAAGACCACGCCCATCCCGCCCGCGCCCAGCCGCCGGTGCAGCCGGTACGGGCCGACGATGCGGGGGTCCTCACGCCGCAGCCGCATCATTGCCATCTGCCCGTACCCGTTCCCGTTCCGTCAGCCTGTGGGGTGAGGCCCCGTCGGATTGGGGCATCGTCAGACAACTGTCTCGGCACAGCTTACGGACAGCTAGCGGCCCCGTGCTGACACGCAACACACGAACCGCCGGTCCGATTGTCAGATCGGTGCTGCCGACGCCCCGTCGGACCCCCTGTCCCACCAGCAGTCCGACCGTCCCCCAAGGGGTCCTGTCAGGGTCGCCTAAGGGGTGCGCGCACCCCGGAGTCCGACTCCAGGTGTACGTGACCCCGCTCCTCCTCCTACCAGCGGAGGCGATCGGAACGGTACGACGGCATGACGACCTCGAAAGCCGTGCCGCCTAACGTTGTTCACAGCGAGGACGGCCCCGCTCGTCCCCCGAGAAGAACCGTCCTCGCTGCCAAGCAGAACCACCCGTCCCCGACCCGACAGCACCAGCAGCAGCCCGGCAGGAGCACAGCAGACATGGCACCGCTCAGCAGAGCCCTTCGCAGCCGGCCCCTGTCCCCGCACCCCGCGGAGACCCGGCACCCGATGGTCGCCCTCGCCATCGCCCTGCCCTGCGCGATCCTGCTGATGGTCCTGTTCGGGGCGTGGGACCAACTGGCGACCCAGACACAGGCGGTCGCCGATCTGATCGGGCGCTGACCCCCATGGGGTAGGGGTCGACGCGCCGGCCCGGAGCAACCCTCATCACGTCGTGGACGGACGAAATGAGTGGCGCAGGCTGCAGCTCCGGGCCCACCCGGTGGCCGGGAACGACACGTCGGTGAGGGCGTGCCGTTCCCGGCCACTCCCATGCCCGCCACCGCGCCGAAACACCGAGAGCCGCCACCCGAAACCGGGTGACGGCTCTCAACTTCTGTGCGCGATACTGGGATTGAACCAGTGACCCCTACCGTGTCAAGGTAGTGCTCTCCCGCTGAGCTAATCGCGCAGGACGATCTGTGGATCGAGATCCGAAGACCAGTGCGCGATACTGGGATTGAACCAGTGACCCCTACCGTGTCAAGGTAGTGCTCTCCCGCTGAGCTAATCGCGCGGGGGTGTGCCAGGGGCTCGAAGAGGCCCTGCCTGTGTGCGCGATACTGGGATTGAACCAGTGACCCCTACCGTGTCAAGGTAGTGCTCTCCCGCTGAGCTAATCGCGCAGGACGATCTGTGGATCGAGATCCGAAGACCAGTGCGCGATACTGGGATTGAACCAGTGACCCCTACCGTGTCAAGGTAGTGCTCTCCCGCTGAGCTAATCGCGCGGGGAGGGCCTCCGGTCGAAACCGGAGGCACCTCTTGGAGGTGGAGACGGGATTTGAACCCGTGTACACGGCTTTGCAGGCCGTTGCCTCGCCTCTCGGCCACTCCACCAGGCAACATCTGAAGAACGATCCTACCTGTTCTCCATCGAGCGGACGACGAGATTCGAACTCGCGACCCTCACCTTGGCAAGGTGATGCTCTACCAACTGAGCCACGTCCGCCTGTCTTCCTGGAAGCTCTTCCGGTTTTTCCGGCCGCGCTCCCTGGCGACGTGTTGAACTCTAGCGGATTCCGGGCCCAGCTGAAAAATCCGTTCCCGCAGCGTGGCGCGGGGATGGCCGCCGGATGCCCAACCGCCCGGTCCGCCCGGACCGTTCCCACAGGCCTCCGACCTAGACTTTTCGGTACCGGGGCGAACCCCCGGCGCCCACGCCCGCGCTCGCGCGGGCGCAACGGGCAGCACCGCAATCCGCGCAGGAGAACCCGTGTCCGGCCGCACCGCACCGCTCAGCCCCCACCAGCCGATGGCCCGCTTCGCCGGCCGGCTCGCCACCGGACTGCGCGAAGTCGCCCACGACCCCGCCGCGCTCGACCGCGGCGGATTCTGGGCCGTCGCCCTCGACTTCGAAGGCCGCCTCACCTGCGCCCGGTTCGACGAGGTCCGCCCCGACCCCGCGCCGCCCGCCACCCACAACTGGCGCGGCCCGGACCCGGACAGCTGGCACAGCTCCCTCGACGCCGACGCCTACCGCGCCGGAGTGCGCCGCATCCGCGAATACATCGCCGCCGGCGAGGTCTACCAGGCCAACCTCTGCCGGGTGTTGAGCGCACCGCTGCCCGACCCCGAACGCACCGACGTCGACGCCCTCACCGGACTGCTCGCCGCCCACAACCCCGCGCCGTACGCAGGAACGATTCGGCTCCCCGAGCACGGCGTCGAAATCGCCACCGCCTCGCCCGAGCTGTACCTGAGCCGCCACGGCCGCACCGTCCGCTCCGGCCCGATCAAGGGCACCGGCCGCACCGAGCACGACCTGCTCGACAAGGACTACGCCGAGAACGTGATGATCGTCGACCTGGTCCGCAACGACCTCGGCCAGGTCTGCGACACCGGCACCGTCACCGTCCCCGACCTGTGCGCCGTCGAGAAGCACCCCGGCCTGGTCCACCTCGTCTCCACCGTCGAAGGACGCCTGCACGCCGACGCCGGCTGGCCGCAGCTGTTCGACGCCACCTTCCCGCCCGGCTCCGTCACCGGCGCCCCCAAGAGCAGCGCACTGCGCATCATCCGCGAACTGGAGACCGCCCCCCGCGGCCCCTACTGCGGCGCCATCGGCTGGGTCGACGCCGACCGCGGCGAGGCCGAACTCGCCGTCGGCATCCGCTCGTTCTGGATCGAACGGGACACCGGCCGGCCCGTCCTCAAATTCGGCGCCGGCGCCGGAATCACCTGGGGCTCCGACCCGGACGGCGAATGGCGGGAAACCGAGCTCAAGGCCGCCAGGCTGGTGGCGATAGCCTCCACGGGCACCCCCGCCTGACCGCAAGGAGCACAGCGCCGATGATCTGGGTCAACGGAACCCTCACCGCCGAGGACGACGCCGCACTCTCCGTCCTCGACCACGGACTCACCGTCGGCGACGGCGTGTTCGAAACCGTCAAGGCCGAGCACGGCGAACTCTTCGCCCTCACCCGCCACCTCGACCGCCTCACCCGCTCCGCCCGCGGCCTCGGCCTCCCCGACCCCGACCACGACCTGGTCCGCGAAGCCTGCGCCGCTGTCCTCGCCGCCAAGCCCATGCCGCTCGGCCGCCTGCGCATCACCTTCACCGGCGGCCGCGCCCCGCTCGGCTCCGAACGCGGCGACAGCGCCCCCACCCTGGTCGTCGCCCTCGGCACCGCCGCGCGCCGCCCCGACACCACCGCCGTCGTCACCGTCCCCTGGCGCCGCAACGAACACTCCGCCGTCACCGGCCTGAAGACCACCTCCTACGCCGAGAACGTCGTCGCCCTCGCCGCCGCCCACCGCGCAGACGCCGGCGAAGCCCTCTTCGCCAACACCGCCGGCTGGCTCTGCGAAGGCACCGGCTCCAACGTCTTCCTGGTCCTCGACGGCCGCCTGATCACCCCCACCCTCGCCTCCGGCTGCCTGGCCGGCATCACCCGGCAACTCGTCGTCGACTGGACGGGCGCCGAGGAGACCGACGTCCCCCTCGAAGCCCTCGCCGACGCCGAGGAGATCTTCCTGACCTCCACCCTCCGCGACGTCCAGGCCGTCACCCGCGTCGACGCCCGCACCCTCCCCGGCATCGGCCCGGTCACCCGCAAGGCGATGGAGATCTTCGCCGAGCACGCCGCCCAGGACAACGACCCCGTCGAAGAGCGGTAGAACCGGACAGCGAGCGGGAAGGGGGCCGATATGACAACCACGTTGCGGCCGGACGGGGCCGAGGAGGCCGCGGCCAACGACGGGCGGACGCGGCGCTGGCACATCATGGTGAACGGACACCCGGTGGGCGGCCTGCGAACGACCGCATGGCCCAGGGACGGCTTCTGCCCGGGCGAGATCAGCGAACTCGAAGTCACCGAAGGACGGCACCGCGGCCGGGGAACCGTCGCCGCGCTCGCCGCCGAAGAGGTGCTGCGCTCCTGGGGATGCACCCGGGTCGACGTCACGGTCCCGGCCGAGGCGGAAGCCGGCCTGCGCCTCGCCCACGCCCTCGGCTACACCGAGCGGATGCGCAACATGGCCAAGCCGCTCACCGAACTCCCGCAACTGCCGCCGGGATTGACGGACCGCCGGATCGGCCCCGACGAGTACCCGCACTGGGAGCGGGAAGCGGTCGCCAACTACCGGCAGGAGCTGATCGACTCCGGCCTCGGCCCCGACGAGGCCACCGCGAAGTCCGAGAACGACCACCGACGCGCCCTGCCCGCCGGCCCGGACACCCCCGACACCGCGCTGCGCCGACTCGTCGACGCCGACGGAAACGTCCTCGGCTGCGTCTGGGTCGCCCTCCGCCAGGACCGCCTGCCGGACGGCCGCCCGCTGGCCTGGGTGATGCTGGTCGAGGTCGCCCCCGACCAGCGCGGCCGAGGCCACGGCCGCACCCTGATGCGGGTCGCCGAACGGGAGTGCCTCACCGCCGGCGTCCACGACCTCGGCCTCAACGTGTTCTCCGACAACGACGTGGCGATCGCCCTCTACGAGTCGCTCGGCTACCGGGTCACCCTGCGCAGGCTCAGCAAGCCACTGCTCTGACCCGAACGACCCGACCGCCCCGAACGACCCGACGAACGACCCGACCGCCCCGAACGACCCGACCGCCCCGCCGTCACCGCCGCCGGGGCGGTCAGCCGCCCAGCAGCTCGACGATGCGCTCCAGCAGCCCGTCCTGGGACTGCCCGCCGTCCAGCCGCTTTCCGGCCACCACGTACGTCGGCGTGCCCGTGACGCCGATCGCCCGGCCCTCGGCCACGTCCGAGTCCACCAGCAGCATGTGCCGGCCGTCGATCAGCGCCGTGTCGACCTCGTCCGCGTCCAGCCCGGCCGCCCCGGCGATCTCCACCAGTGCCTTCGCCCCGTCGCGCTCCACGTCCTCCAGCCGGGCCAGCAGCGCCTCGACGAACTCCCAGCCGCGCCCCTGCTCGAACGCCTCGGAAGCCGCCTCCGCCGCCGGGTACGCGAACTTGTGCTTCTCCAGCGGGAAGTGCCGCAGCTCGACGGTCAGCGCGTCACCGTAGCGGGCGCGCAGCGTGCGCACGTCCGCCAGCGCGGTACGGTAGTCGGGGCACAGCAGGTCGCACCAGAACTCGACGCGGGGCAGGGGGGAATCGCTCATGCCCCAAGTCTCCCAGGTCCGCCGCCCGGGCCCGACCGGGCCGGGTGCCGCGCTCAGCGCCCGGCCGCCGCCACCGCCCCGGCCTCCGCCGAGCGCTGCCGGGCCCGGTACGCGGCCACGTGCAGCCGGTTGCCGCAGGTGCGGCTGTCGCAGTAGCGGCGGGAACGGTTGCGGGACAGGTCGACGAAGACCCGGGCGCAGTCCGGCGCCTCGCAGCGGCGCAGCCGCTCCAGCTCGCCGGCCATCACGATGAACGCCAGCGCCATCCCGAGCTCGGCGGCCAGGTGTCGGCCGATCGCGGCGTGCGGCGCGAAGTAGTGGATGTGCCAGCCGTGGTGGTCGTGATTGGTCAGCCGCGGCGTGGTGCCGGCCTCGGCGACCAGCGCGTTGACCAGCTCCGCGGCCTGCTCGACGGTCTCGGCCGAGAACACCTCGCGCAGCCGGTCGCGCAACTCGTGCACAGCGGCCAGGTCGGTCGGACCGAGCGAGTCGATCTCACTGATCTCCTGCCCGACCACGAAGGCGCCCAGCGCCGTCACATCGGGCAACTGCTCGCTGCCGCAGGCCTCCGGCGCGGTGTTCAGCAGCTCCACCAGAATGCTCAGCGCGCACTCGGTGTCATGGGTGATCAGCACGTGGGAACTCCTCACGCGGCGGCGGTCCGAGGACCGCCGCGTCGGTCAACGCGGGGCCCGACTCTACCGGCCCGGACCGTCGTCCGGGCCCGGACGCGACGCGAGGCCGCCCGGGCAGGCCTTGACCCCGGGCGTTCCCTCCACTGGAAGGGGACGCCCGGGGCCGGGCCCCGAGGCCGCCGCGGGCGGCACTGAACTGCGACCGTGCCCCCGAGTAGGACGGTGCGCATCGAGGCGATCCCGCCGCCGCGCGACGGCGGGCTGTGACTCGTTCGGGTTCAGCTCTCGGCGAGGATGTGGGACAGCTCCCGGTCGAGGTCGAAGTGACGGTGTTCGGTGCCGGGCGGTACCGCGGCGTCCGTCCGCTTGAGAAAGGACTCAAGCGCTCGGGCCGGGGCCTCCAGCAGTGCCTCTCCTTCCGGAGAGCTCAGGGCGATGCAAACCACGCCTTGTCCGTGGCTGCGGGACGGCCACACCCGGACGTCGCCGGTACCGGTCGGTCGGTGCAGCCCCTCCGCGAGGAGGTCGCGGGCGAACACCCACTCCACGGTCTCGTCTGCTCCGGTGTGGAACGTCGCATGCACGGCATAGGGGTCGGCAGTGTCGTAGCGCAGGCCCGCGGGGACGGGCAGTGAGGACTCGCTGGACACGATGAGGCGCAGGTGCAGCTCGCAGCTGACCGTGGTGTTCATAAGCGCCAGGGCCTTTCGCTCAGTGTGCGCTCGGGGAATCGCACGTCGGCGAACGGACCATCCCACCTGAAAGCCCGGTGTAAACCCGTCTGTCCCGATTCCGGTGCGAGTCGTACCCCTTCCGGCGCATTGCGGAATCCCCCGAACGGCCCGTCCGTCCGCCGTCGGCCCGGCGGTCGCAAGGATTACCGGCGGTCGCACCGGACCGGCGGCCGGGCGGCTGGAGGAACGCACGAAGCTGCCGCCCGCAGGCCCGTCCCGTCCGCGACCTCTCCGGCCGTCCCGTCCGACCGCCGCAGGTCGGGGCCGTCGGTCCGGCCGGCGTGCGGGCCGGGTCGGCGAGGGGCGGGGGTGGTCGGAGGACCCGGGCAGATGGGGTAATGTTCTTTCTGCACCCGGGCGATTAGCTCAGCGGGAGAGCACTTCGTTCACACCGAAGGGGTCACTGGTTCGATCCCAGTATCGCCCACCGGAATGCAAAGGCGTAGGGCTCCGACTTGTTTATCAGGTCGGAGCCCTACGCCTTTTCCGTGTTCCCGGTGCGAGTTCTGACGGGCATTCAACGGGCCTGCCCCGCACGGGAGCTATTCAACGGGCGTGCCCGGCGCGGGATCTGGGGGGCCGTCGGGGAACGGATTGGATGCCCGGGCCCAAGTGGTGCTACTGTTCATCTCGTTGCCCGGGCGATTAGCTCAGCGGGAGAGCACTTCGTTCACACCGAAGGGGTCACTGGTTCGATCCCAGTATCGCCCACCGAGCACAACGAGGAAGGCCCCGACCATCAGGTCGGGGCCTTCCTCGTTGTCTGCTCCCGGCGGATCGTCAGGCCGCCAACTCGCAGGCGTGGCCCGGCTCCAGGCGTTCGCCGCACCGGCAGCGGGCCGGCCGCAGCGGCCATGCCGTGTCCACCCGCTCCGGGGTGCCCGCCCGTTCGAACCAGCGCTCCAGGCCGCGGGCCTGCGCCGCGTGCCAGATCGCCTGCCGCAGGTGCAGCTCCGCCGGGGACAGCCCGCCGAGGCGCTCGGGGTGCTGCGACGCCACCGCCCGCACCAACTCCAGTGCCGCCAGCGCGTCCGCCGCCGCGTCGTGCGCGCCCACCAGCGAGACCCCGTAGTGCCCGCACAGGTCGGTCAGGGTGCGCCGGCCCTTGCGGTAGCGGTCCATCTGCTTGTCCAGCACCCGCGGGTCCAGCACCAGCAGCTCCGCGCCGCCCAGCACCTCCGTCAGCGAACCCGCCCCGTGCCGGCGCAACTCCCGGTCCAGCAGCGTCAGGTCGTACGGGGCGTTCATCACCACCAGCGGCGCCCCCGCGCGGGACTGCTCGGCCAGCGCGAGCGCCACCTCCACCGCCACCGTGCGCGGCGGACGGCCGTGCGCGCGCACCCGGTCGTCGGAGATGCCGTGCACCGCCCGGGCCTGCTCCGGAATGGGCACGCCGGGGTTTGCCAGCCAGTTGCGGACGGCCGCCGCCCCGCCCGGGGCGGACTGCACCACCAGGGCGGCCGAGACGATCCTGTCCTGCTCGACGTCCACACCCGTGGTCTCGGTGTCGAAGGACGCCAGCGGACCGTGGAACCAGGAACGGAGCTGCTGCATGACGCCTCCTCCGACGCCGCGCGAACCCTTGCCGGACGGCGCTCCCACCGAGGACCGGTGGAGCGCCGCACCGTGCCCAAGTGATACCGCAGTTGACGCACGGTCAATCCCGACCGGCGACCTTTTGTGGCAGAAAGTGACCGGACGATCACCGCGGCCGCCACGGGCCTTGGCGACAGGGACCTGGCCCGGCTCGGTACCATGCACAACGCAGCGGTCGTGCTGCACCTCATAGCCAGAACGTCAGGAGAGACCGGTGACGGACGTCCGGATCATCATCAACCGCGAACCCGATCGGGAAGAGCGCGTGGTGACCACGGGCACTACGGCCGCCGAGCTCTTCGCCGACGACCGCGCCGTGATCGCCGCCCGCGTCGGCGGCCAGCTCAAGGACCTCGCCTACGCCGTCCAGGACGGCGACGAGGTCGAGCCCGTCGAGATCTCCAGCCCCGACGGCCTCGACATCCTGCGCCACTCCACCGCGCACGTGATGGCCCAGGCCGTCCAGCAGGTCTTCCCGGAGGCCAAGCTCGGCATCGGCCCGCCCGTCCGCGACGGCTTCTACTACGACTTCGACGTCGAGAAGCCGTTCCACCCGGACGACCTCAAGACCATCGAGAAGCGCATGCAGGAGATCATCAAGCGGGGGCAGAAGTTCTCCCGCCGCGTGGTCACCGACGAGGCCGCCCGCGAGGAGCTCGCCAAGGAGCCCTACAAGCTGGAGCTGATCGGCCTCAAGGGCTCCGCCGCCACCGCCGGCGAGGGTGCCGACGTCGAGGTCGGCGCCGGCGAACTCACCATCTACGACAACGTCGACCCGAAGACCGGCGACGTCTGCTGGGGCGACCTCTGCCGCGGCCCGCACCTGCCCAGCACCCGGCACATCCCGGCGTTCAAGCTGATGCGCTCCGCCGCCGCGTACTGGCGCGGCAGCGAGCGCAACCCCATGCTGCAGCGCCTCTACGGCACCGCGTGGCCCACCAAGGAAGAGCTGAAGGCCCACCTCGACTTCCTGGTGGAGGCCGCCAAGCGGGACCACCGCAAGCTCGGCACCGAGCTCGACCTGTTCTCCATCCCCGAGCAGATCGGCTCCGGCCTCGCCGTCTTCCACCCCAAGGGCGGCATCATCCGCCGCACCATGGAGGACTACTCGCGCAAGCGGCACGAGGAAGAGGGCTACGAGTTCGTCTACACCCCGCACGCCACCAAGGGGAAGCTGTTCGAGACCAGCGGCCACCTCGACTGGTACGCCGACGGCATGTACCCCCCCATGCAGCTCGACGAGGGCACGGACTACTACCTCAAGCCCATGAACTGCCCGATGCACAACCTGATCTTCGACGCGCGCGGCCGCTCGTACCGTGAACTGCCGCTGCGCCTGTTCGAGTTCGGCACCGTGTACCGGTACGAGAAGTCCGGCGTGGTGCACGGCCTGACCCGCGCCCGCGGCTTCACGCAGGACGACGCGCACATCTACTGCACCCGCGAGCAGATGGCGGACGAGCTGGACCGCACGCTGACCTTCGTGCTGGACCTGCTGCGCGACTACGGTCTGAACGACTTCTACCTGGAGCTGTCCACCAAGGACCCGGAGAAGTTCGTCGGCAGCGACGACGCGTGGGAGGAAGCCACCGCGGTTCTGGCGAGCGTGGCCGAGAAGCAGGGCCTGCCGCTGGTGCCGGACCCGGGTGGCGCGGCGTTCTACGGCCCGAAGATCTCGGTGCAGGCGCGGGACGCGATCGGCCGAACTTGGCAGATGAGCACCATTCAGTTGGACTTCAACCTGCCGGACCGCTTCGACCTCGAGTACACCTCGGCGGACGGCTCGCGGCAGCGGCCGGTGATGATCCACCGTGCGCTGTTCGGTTCGATCGAGCGCTTCTTCGCGGTGCTGCTGGAGCACTACGCGGGCGCCATGCCGCCGTGGCTGGCCCCGGTCACCGTCACCGGCATCCCGATCACCGACGAGCACGTGCCGTACCTGCTCGACGTGGCGGCCGAGTTGAAGAAGCACGGGATCCGGGTCGAGGTCGACACCTCCGACGACCGGATGCAGAAGAAGATCCGCAACGCGCAGCGCAGCAAGACGCCGTACATGCTGATCGCGGGCAACGACGACGTCGAGGCCGGCGCGGTGTCGTTCCGCTACCGCAACGGCGAGCAGAAGAACGGCGTGCCGCGTGACCAGGCGATCGCCGAGATCGTCGAGGCGGTGCGCAGCCGGGTGCAGGTCTGACGCCCGGTCGTCGGATGTGACGTGCGGGGCAGTCTCCTTCGGGAGTCTGCCCCGCACTGCTTGGTTCACGAGCTGTGACGCTTATGCTGGCGAGCATGACGAGTGAGCCGGAACTGCAGCGGGGCGTGGGGGAGCCGGACGGCTTCCGTCGCCTGTGGACACCTCATCGGATGGCGTACATCCAGGGCGAGAACAAGCCCACCGGCCCGGCTCCGGACGACGGTTGTCCGTTCTGTTCGATCCCGAAGCTGAGCGACGAGGACGGGCTGATCGTGCAGCGCGGCGAGTCGGTGTTCGCGGTGCTGAACCTGTACCCGTACAACGGCGGGCACTTGATGGTGGTGCCGTACCGGCACGTCGCGGACTACACCGAGCTGGACGGGCCGGAGACGGCGGAGCTGGGGGAGTTCACCAAGAAGGCGATGACGGCGCTGCGGGCGGCGTCGGGGGCGCACGGGTTCAACATCGGGATGAACCAGGGTGCGGCGGCGGGCGCCGGTATCGCGGCGCACCTGCACCAGCACGTGGTGCCGCGCTGGGGCGGGGACACCAACTTCATGCCGGTGGTGGGGCACACCAAGGTGCTGCCGCAGCTGCTGGCGGACACCCGGAAGGTGCTGGCCGAGGTGTGGCCGGTTTGATGCGGTGACGGACGAACGGCAGGGGCCGTGCGGGAGCAACTCCCGCACGGCCCCTGCCGTCTGTGGAACGGGGGATCAGCCGGCGTCGTACTTGTCGGCGCGGAACGGGCGGGAGCCCTGCATCTCGGCGCGGATCGAGTTGGAGCGGCCGGCGATCCGGTCGGTGGCGACGTCGTGCTCGTCGAGGAACTCGACCACGGCGGCGTGGATCAGGCCGACCACGGGGGTGGGGATGTACAGCACGTCGTCGGACTTGAAGCGGCTGTTCCAGGCGGGGTCGGCCCAGGCCTGGCGCAGGCAGAGCGGTTCGGGGAGGCCGACGGAGCCGCCGAGCCACTTCTGCAGGCTGGGGATCTTGTGGAGCGGGGCGCGGACGGCCTGCCGGACGATCTCGTCGTCGGTGACGATCGGGAGCGGGACGGAGCGGGTCTCCCAGAACCGGAGGGTCTTGGCGACGTCCTTCTCGGGGTTCTTGGGCTTGGAGCCGAAGTAGCCGGCGATCGGGCCGAGCGCGTGCGCCGTCGCGGTGACCTGCAGGCTGTGCGAGAGGACCATGATGCTGACCACCACGGTGGTGACCAACTGGCCCTTGTGCAGGACGAATTGGACGGCGATGCGGTGCCGGGTGTCGGTGCCGACGCTCTGCTTGTTGGCGAGTTCGGCGACGGCGAAGTCGCGCATCCGGTCGCCGTCCATCTCGGAGCCGGAGGGGCGGCCGATCTCGTCGGCGCCCTCGCCGGTGTCGAGCACCACCCAGTGGTTGATCTGCGGCTTGGGCAGACCCCCGTTGGGGACCTCGGAGCCGCTGAGGGCGCCGAGGCGGTCGGCGATCCGGCGGGCGAGGTCCCAGACGTGGAAGCTGCGGAAGTCGGGGTGGCCCTCGGCGGGGCGGAGGTCCTCGCGCAGCGACCACTCGGCCCAGCGGGCGCCGATGCCGAGGATGCCCTTGGGGCCGGCGTAGTGCTGGACGTTGGTGTTCTGCTCGCGGGTGAGGCGGTCGAGGCCGGCCTTGAGGTCGTTGGCCTTCTTGTCGAGGTCGTCCTTGGGGACGGCCTTGGGGACGACGGCGGCGACGGCGCTGCCGCCGACCAGGTCTCCCCAGCGGGCGCGCTGCTGCATGACGGAGGTGATGACGGTGCGCCGGGCGAGGTACCAGCCGACGACGGGGCCGATCATCACCACCCGGCAGTACAGGCCGAGCAGGCCGTGGACCGGCGGGCGGACGGCCAGGAACAGGGTGAGCGCGGCGGCGGCGAGCAGCGCCAGGGTGCCGATCAGGCCGTCCTTGGCGGCGGACTTCTTGGTGCCGAGCCAGGCGCGGGCCTGGTACGCGGCGAGCCAGACCAGCGTGCCGGGCAGGAAGAGCAGGCCGCAGACCACGCTGAGGGTGGAGAGCCGGCGGTCCCGGGCCTCGCGCAGGTCCTGGGCGGCGAGGCAGTGTTCGACGATCATGCGGACGTCGGTGCCGTGCGAGGGCACGATGGGCTTGCGGCCGCCGCCGAGGGTGCGGTCGATCAGGGCACGGCTGAACGCCTCGCCGGCGCTGGGCCGGAACAGCGCGAACTTGCCCTTCTTGACGCTCACTCCGGCGAGCGCTTCCAGTTCGTTGTAGTCGCCGGTGCGGTAAGCAGCAGAGGAGAACGCCTGGGTGACCGCGGTCTGATGACTGACGTCAGTCCGTGGTACCTGTGCGCCCGGCGTCATGTCGAGCTGAGTCACCTGAGCAGCTCCTCCTCCCCTGATGGTCTGCCGCAGGGTACCGTGCGGCGGCCCGCCCGTGCGGATCAACAGCTGATCCTTGGTCACATCTCGGCCGTGCGCGGCGGTTTCGGGGACATGCTGCCCCGTCGTGGGGACTTCGACGCACCCGGGTTTGCCCGCCGGTGCGAAGGGGGTGGAGGATCGCGGCATGACGAGTGGCTTCGCACCGGGTCCGGTGCTGGTTTTCGACGGTGACTGCGCGTTCTGTTCGAGCTGTGTGCGGTGGGCGGAGCGCTACCCGCGACAGAGTCTGTCCTCGGCGGGGTGGGAGTCGGTGGCCTTCCAGTTCGCGGACATGGCGGCGCTGGAGGAGTTCACGGGCGGTCGGGCCACGGAGGAGCGGGCGACCCGCGAGGTGCTGTGGATCACGCCGGACCGCACGGTGTACGGCGGCGCGCAGGCCGTGGCGCGGCTGTTGATGCGCTCGGGCGGGCTGTGGGCGTGGGCGGGCGGCCTGTTGGCGCTGGCGCCGGTGCGGCCGCTCGCGGGCGTCGCGTACCGGTGGGTGGCGCGGCACCGGCACCAGATGCCCGGGGGCACCAAGGCGTGTGCGCTGCCGCGCCGTTCGTGAGGTCCGTCACCCCGCCGTGGCGTACTGCGCGGCGAGGTGCGCGGGCATCGGGGAGTGGCGCAGGTAGCTGCGGGTGAACTGGCCGGTTCCGTGCGACAGCGAGCGCAGGTCGAGCGGGTAGCGGGTCAGTTCGAGTTCGGGGACTTCGGCGCGGACCACGCTCAGGCCGGGCCCGCCGATCTCGGTGCCGAGGACGTGGCCCCGGCGGGCGGACAGGTCGGTGAGGACGGCGCCCTGGTACTCGTCGGGCAGCAGCACCCGGACTTCGTCCACGGGTTCCAGGACCCGGACGTCGGTGTGGTCGGCGGCTTCCTTGAGGGCGAGGGCGGCGGCGGTCTGGAAGGCCGCGTCGGAGGAGTCGACGGAGTGCGCCTTGCCGTCGGTGAGGGTGACCCGGACGTCGGTCATCGGGTGGCCGTGCAGGCCGCGGTCGAGCTGGGCGCGGACGCCCTTCTCGACGGACGGGACGAAGTTGCGCGGGACGGCGCCGCCGACGACCCGGTCGACGAACTCGAAGCCGCCGCCGGGCAGCGGCTCGACGGTCAGGTCGCAGATCGCGTACTGGCCGTGCCCGCCGGACTGTTTGACGTGCCGGCCGTGGCCGCTGGCGGGGGCGGCGAAGGTCTCCCGGAGCGCGACCTCGTAGGGGACGGTCTCGACGTGGACGCCGTGCCGGGTGGCGAGCCGGTCGAGGGTGACGGCGAGGTGGGCCTCGCCGGTGCACCACAGGACGAGCTGGTGGGTGTCGGGGTTCTGTTCGACGCGCAGCGCCGGGTCCTGGGCGGCGATCCGGCCGAGGGCCTGGGAGAGCTTGTCCTCGTCGGCCTTGGAACGGGCCTGGACGGCCGTCGGCAGCAGGGCCTCGGGCAGCGGCCAGAGCGGCAGCACGGTGTGGTCGGTGGACAGGGTGTCGCCGGTTCGGGCGGTGTTGAGCTTCGCGACGGTGACGAGGTCGCCGGCGACGGCCTGCGGGACGGGCCGCAGTTGGTGGCCGAAGGGGCTGTGCAGCGCGGTGAGGCGCTCGTCCTCGCCGTCGGGCAAGTGGGCGGTGGTGTCGGGGCGCAGCGTGCCGGTGAAGATCCGCAGCAGGCTGAGGCGGCCCTGGTAGGGGTCCTCGCCGGTCTGGACGACCTGGGCGGTGAACGGCCCGTCGGGGTCGGCGGCGGGGAGGCCGTCGGCGCGGTCGGCGGGGGAGGGGAAGGCGGCGGCGACCAGGTCGAGCAGGGCGTCGCAGCCGGTGCCGTCGGGGGCGGTGGCGAGGACGGGGTGCAGGGTGCCGGCGAGGAACTCGCGGCGCAGGCCCGCGGTGAGTGCGGCGGTGTCGAGGTCGGCGCCGTCGAGGTAGCGCTCCAGCAGGGTGTCGTCCTCGCCGGCCAGGGCCTCGACCAGGCGGGCGCGTTCGGCGCCCAGGTCGCCGGGGGCCTCAGGAGCGTCGGGTTTGCCGTAGACACGGCCGGTGAGCAGGTCGGTGGAGCCGTGCAGGTGGCCGTCGCGCAGGTCGGGGTGGTGCAGCAGGCGCACGGTGTCGGGGGTGCCGAAGGTGTCCTGGAGCATCCGCAGGACGTCGTCGAGGCGGACCCGGGCGGTGTTGAGGTGGGTGAGCGCGAGGGCGCGTGGGAGGTGGGCGTCCTCGCACTGCTGCCACAGCGCCCGGACGGGGCGGGAGACGCTCTCGTCGGCGGCGGAGTGGACGAAGACGGCGGCCTCGGCGGCACGCAGCGCGGCCTGGAGTTCGCCGGCGAAGTCGGCGTAGCCGGGGGCGTCGAGCAGATTGACGGTGAGGTCCTGCCAGGAGAGCGGAAGGAGCGCGAACTGTACGGAGCGCTGCTGTTGGTGCTCGATGTCCTCCCAGTCGGCGGCGGTGGTGCCGTCGGGGACGGTTCCGGGCCTGGTCAGGGCACCGGCGGTGACGGCGAGGGCTTCCGCGAGGGTGGTTTTGCCGGCTCCGCCCGCCCCGACCAGGGCGAGGTTGCGGAGCCGGCCGGGTCGGTCGGCGGGCGTGGCGGGGGTGTGGGCTGTCCGGTCCGGCATGGCTGGCCTCCTGCCGCTCGATCAGCGTGGATACCATTGTCCAGCCGGGCGGGGCCATCCGCGCGGCCGCCCGCCGGGCCAGCGGCTCGCGGGCGCCATCCGAGGAGCGGAGCGGACCGGAAAGCCATGCTCAACAAGTACGCGCGTGGCTTCTTCACACGTGTCCTCACCCCGTTCGCGGCGATGCTGCTGCGATGGGGTGTCAGTCCGGATGCGGTCACGCTGATCGGAACGGCCGGCTCGGTGGCGGGCGCCCTGGTGTTCTTCCCGCGCGGGGAGTTCTTCTGGGGCACGATCACCATCACCCTGTTCATCTTCTCCGACCTGGTGGACGGCAACATGGCCCGCCAGGCGGGCAGGTCCAGCAAGTGGGGCGCGTTCCTGGACTCCACGCTCGACCGGGTCGCCGATGCGGCGATCTTCGGCGGCCTGGCGATGTGGTACGCCGGCAAGGGTGACAACGACATCCTGTGCGCGGTGTCGATCTTCTGTCTGGCGAGCGGCCAGGTGGTGTCGTACACCAAGGCGCGCGGTGAGTCGCTGGGCTTCCCGGTGAACGTGTCGGGGCTGGTGGAACGCGCCGAGCGGCTGGTGATCAGCCTGGTGGCGGCCGGTTTCGCGGGCCTGCACAAGTTCGGAGTGCCGTACATCGAGTGGCTGCTGCCGATCGCCCTGTGGGTGGTTGCGGCGGGCAGCCTGGTGACGGTGGCGCAGCGGATGCTGACGGTGCGCCGCGAGTCCGCGGAGCTGGAGGCGGCGGACGCCGCCGAGGGGGTCAAGTGAAGGAGCGGTTGGCCGACGCGGCCTATGCGGCCGGTTGGGCGGGGCTGAGGCACCTGCCGGAGCCGGTGGCCCGCGGCCTGTTCAACACCATCGCCGACGTGGCGTGGCGACGGCAGGGCAAGGGGGTGCGGCAGCTGGAGGCCAACCTGGCGCGGGTGCATCCGGATGCGGACGCGATACGGCTGCGGGAGCTGTCCCGGGCCGGGATGCGCTCGTACCTGCGGTACTGGATGGAGTCGTTCCGGCTGCCGACCTGGAGCCGGGAGCGGGTCTCGCAGGCGATAACGGTGAAGAACCTGGATCAGCTGAACGAGGCGATGGCGGCGGGGCGCGGCGTGGTGCTGGCGCTGCCGCACATGGCGAACTGGGACCTGGCGGGCGCGTGGATCGCGTCGGCGGGCGGCTTCCCGTTCACCACGGTCGCCGAGCGGTTGAAGCCGGAGTCGCTGTTCGACCGGTTCGTGGCGTACCGGGAGAGCCTCGGCATGGAGGTGCTGGCGCTGACCGGCTCCAGTGTGTCGGTGGTGGGGACGCTGGCGCGGCGGCTGCGCGAGGGCAGGCTGGTCTGCCTGGTCGGTGACCGGGACCTGTCGGAGGCCGGGATCCAGGTGGACTTCTTCGGCGAGCCGACCCGGATGCCGGCCGGCCCCGCGGCGCTCGCGCAGCGTACGGGTGCGGCGCTGTTCCCGGTGACGCTCTGGTACGACGGGCCGATGCTGCGTGCGGAGGTGCACCCGGAGGTGGTGCCGTCCGGCGTGGGGGAGCGGCAGGCGCAGGTCGCAGCGATGACGCAGGCGATGGCCGATGTGTGGGCGGAGTCGATCCGGGAGCACTCGGTGGACTGGCACATGCTGCAGAAGCTGTGGCTGGCGGACCTGACGCCGCGGAGGGCCGAGCGTTGAGGATCGGCGTGGTGTGCCCGTACGACTGGGACGTGCCGGGCGGTGTGCAGTTCCACATCCGGGACTTGGCGGAGCACCTGATCCGGCTGGGTCACGAGGTGTCGGTGCTGGCGCCGGCCGAGGACGAGGAGGCGCTGCCGCCGTACGTGGTCTCCGCGGGGCGGGCCGTCGCGGTGCCGTACAACGGGTCGGTGGCGCGGCTGAGCTTCGGCATCCTGTCGGCGGCCCGGGTGCGGCGGTGGCTGCGCGAGGGCCGGTTCGACGTACTGCACGTGCACGAGCCGAACTCGCCGTCGCTGTCGATGCTGGCGGCCTGGGCGGCGTCCGGGCCGATGGTGGGGACGTTCCACACCTCGAACCCGCGCTCGCGGGCGATGATCGCGGCGTCGCCGATCCTGCAGCCGGGCCTGGAGAAGATGTCCGGCCGGATCGCGGTGTCCGAGTACGCGCGGCGCACCCTGGTGGAGCACCTGGGCGGCGACGCGGTGGTGATCCCGAACGGCGTGGACGTGCGGTTCTTCGCGGACGCCGAGCCGGATCCGAAGTGGCAGGGCGGCGCCGCCGACGGCGGGCCGGGCACCATCGGCTTCATCGGCCGGATCAACGAGCCCCGCAAGGGCCTGCCGACGCTGCTGGCGGCGCTGCCGCGGATCCTCGCCGAGCGCCCGGGCGTGCGGCTGCTGGTGGCCGGCAAGGGCGACGAGGAGGAGGCGGTGGCGGGCCTGCCCGCCGAGGTGCGGGCCCAGGTCGAGTTCCTCGGCATGGTCTCCGACCGCGACAAGGCGCGGCTGCTGCGCAGCGTCGACCTGTACGTCGCGCCGAACACCGGCGGCGAGTCGTTCGGCATCATCCTGGTCGAGGCGATGTCGGCGGGTGCGCCGGTGCTGGCCAGCGACCTGGACGCGTTCCGCCAGGTGCTGGACGGCGGCGCGGCCGGCGAGCTGTTCCCGGTCGAGGACGCGGGCGCGCTGGCCGCCGCCGCGGTGAAACTGCTCGGCAGCCCCGAACGGCTGCTGGCGCTGCGCGAGGCCGCCTCCCGGCACGTGCGGCGCTTCGACTGGGAGACCGTCGGCGCGGAGGTGCTGTCGGTGTACGAGACGGTCACCGACGGCCGTCCACCGGTTGCCGAGGCCGAACCGTCCGGCTGGCGTACGCGTCTTGGTCGCTGAACCACCCTGCTCGCGAGAGGTACCACCATGCCGCTGATCACCGTCGACTACACCGACCGGCTCGCCGACTGCTTCGACCGGCGAGGGTTCGGGCTGGCCCTGAACCGGCTTGCGGTCAAGCTGATCGACGCCAAGCCGGAGGCCTGCAAGACGCGTTTCCGGCGCACCGAGGAGGCGGTGGTCGGCGCGGACGCCGAGACGTTCGCGCTGGTGGCGATCGATTTCGAGATCTTCCCCGGCCGCTCGCCGCACGCCAAGGCGGCGCTCGCCGAGGCCGCGGTGGCCGCGCTGCCGGAGTACCTGGGGGCCGAGCCGGGGGCGGTGCAGGCCGCGGTGTCGGTCACCGAGACCGACCGCGACTCCTACCGCTCGGCGGTCTTCGGCGGCTGAGCCGGTACCGTAACGCCCCGTGACTACCTGGATCTGGGCCCTCGCGGCCGTCGTGCTGTTCGCCGTCTACCTCAGCTGGACGGCGGGCAGGCTCGACCGGCTGCACGCCCGGATCGACGCCGCCCGGGCCTCGCTGGACGCCCAGCTGCTGCGCCGGGCGTCGGTGGCGGTGGAGCTGGCCACTTCCTCGCTGCTGGACCCGGCCGCGTCGATCCTGCTGCTGGAGGCCGCGCACGCGGCCCGGCAGGCGCAGGACGAGCAGCGCGAGGTGGCGGAGAGCGAGCTGAGCCTCGCGCTGCGCGCCGTGCTGGACGAGCCGGCGCAGGTCGCGGCGCTGCGGGCGGCCCCCGGCGGCGAGGACGCGGTGCGCGACCTGGTGGAGGCGGTGCGCCGGGTGCCGATGGCGCGGCGCTTCCACAACGACGCGGTGCGGGCGGCCCGCGCGGTGCGCGAGCACCGGCTGGTGCGGTACTTCCGACTGGCGGGACGGGCGCCGTTCCCCATGGCGTTCGAGATGGACGACGAGCCCCCTACCGCCCTCACCCCGGAAGGCGCGCCCGCGTAGGCTGGGCGCGGCTTTCCGCCGACTGTTGCCCGCCCGCTGTGCGCTGGCCTGATTGTCGTATGCCGTGAAGGGCGCTGGACCATGTGGCGTATGGGTCCGGACCCTTCCAGGCCTACGATAGGTCGATAGCACCGGTTCATCTCTGAGTGAGGTCTTACGTGTCCACCACCCCCACCACCGCAGACCAGCCGCAGATCGGTACCGCCCGGGTCAAGCGCGGCATGGCCGAGCAGCTCAAGGGCGGTGTGATCATGGACGTGGTCAACGCCGAGCAGGCGAAGATCGCCGAGGACGCCGGCGCGGTGGCCGTCATGGCGCTGGAGCGGGTGCCCGCCGACATCCGCAAGGACGGCGGCGTGGCCCGGATGTCCGACCCGAACATGATCGAGGAGATCATCGACGCGGTCTCCATCCCGGTGATGGCCAAGTCCCGTATCGGCCACTTCGTCGAGGCCCAGGTCCTGCAGTCGCTCGGCGTCGACTACATCGACGAGTCCGAGGTCCTGACCCCGGCCGACGAGATCAACCACTCCGACAAGTGGGCCTTCACCACCCCCTTCGTCTGCGGCGCCACCAACCTGGGCGAGGCCCTGCGCCGCATCGCCGAGGGCGCGGCCATGATCCGCTCCAAGGGCGAGGCCGGCACCGGCAACGTCGTCGAGGCCGTCCGTCACCTGCGCCAGATCAAGAACGAGATCGCCAAGCTGCGCGGCTTCGACAACAACGAGCTGTACGCGGCCGCCAAGGAGCTGCGCGCCCCGTACGAGCTGGTCCGCGAGGTCGCCGAGCTCGGCAAGCTGCCGGTCGTGCTGTTCTCCGCCGGTGGCGTGGCCACCCCGGCCGACGCCGCGCTGATGCGCCAGCTGGGCGCCGAGGGCGTCTTCGTCGGCTCCGGCATCTTCAAGTCCGGCGACCCGGCCAAGCGTGCCGCCGCCATCGTGAAGGCCACCACCTTCTTCGACGACCCGAAGATCATCGCCGACGCCTCCCGCAACCTGGGCGAGGCCATGGTCGGCATCAACTGCGACACCCTCCCGGAGTCCGAGCGCTACGCCAACCGCGGCTGGTAATCACCCCGCGCGTCCGGCCCGCCGTGCTTCCGGGTACGGCGGGCCGCTGCGTGGAGTCCCGGATCACAGGTTCGAGAACGAAGAGGTAGTGACAGACCGTGAGCACCCCCACCATCGGTGTCCTCGCCCTGCAGGGCGACGTCCGTGAGCACCTGGTGGCGCTGGCCGCCGCCGACGCGCTGGCCCGGCCGGTCCGCCGCCCCGAGGAACTCGCCGAGGTCGACGCCCTGGTGATGCCCGGCGGCGAGTCCACCACCATCTCCAAGCTGGCGGTCCTGTTCGGCCTGATGGACCCGCTGCGCGAGCGCGTCCGGGCCGGCATGCCGGTCTACGGCACCTGCGCGGGCATGATCATGCTGGCCGACAAGATCCTCGACGGCCGGGACGACCAGGAGACCGTCGGCGGCATCGACATGACGGTCCGCCGGAACGCCTTCGGCCGCCAGAACGAGTCCTTCGAGACCGCCATCCCGTTCGCCGGCATGACCGGCGAGCCGGTCACCGGCGTGTTCATCCGCGCCCCCTGGGTCGAGTCGGTCGGCGCGGGCGTCGAGGTGCTGGCCGAGGTGCCCGCCGCCGACGGCCCGGACGCCCGGATCGTGGCCGTCCGCCAGGGCAACCTGCTGGCCACCTCCTTCCACCCGGAACTGACCGGCGACCACCGCGTCCACGAGTACTTCGTGCGGATGGTCGAGGCGGCCGCCCGCTAGGCGCGGCGCTGTGACCGTGTGCCACCTCGCAGTGCGGCACCGGTAAGATCTCCCCTGTTCATTTCCCATTGGCGACGAAAAGGAGCTGGCGATGTCCGGCCACTCTAAGTGGGCTACCACCAAGCACAAGAAGGCCGCGATCGACGCCAAGCGCGGCAAGCTCTTCGCCAAGATGATCAAGAACATCGAGGTGGCGGCGCGCACCGGCGGCGGCGACCCCGCGGGCAACCCGACGCTCTACGACGCCATCCAGAAGGCGAAGAAGAGCTCCGTCCCGATCGACAACATCAACCGGGCCGTCAAGCGCGGCTCCGGTGCGGAGGCCGGTGGCGCCGACTACTCGACGATCATGTACGAGGGCTACGGCCCGAACGGCGTGGCCGTCCTGATCGAGTGCCTCACCGACAACCGCAACCGCGCGGCCTCCGACGTCCGCGTCGCGATGACCCGCAACGGCGGCAACATGGCCGACCCGGGCTCGGTGTCCTACCTGTTCAACCGCAAGGGCGTCGTGATCGTCCCCAAGGCCGACGGCGTGGACGAGGACAAGGTCCTCGACATCGTGCTGGACGCCGGCGCCGAAGAGGTCAACGACCTGGGCGAGGCCTTCGAGGTCATCTCCGAGGCCACCGACATGGTCGCGGTCCGCACCGCGCTGGTCGACGCGGGCGTCGACTACGACTCCGCCGACGCCAACTTCGTCCCCAGCATGCAGGTCGAGCTGGACGCCGACGGCGCCCGCAAGATCTTCAAGCTGATCGACGCGCTGGAGGACAGCGACGACGTGCAGAACGTCTTCGCCAACTTCGACGTCTCGGACGAGATCATGGCCGAACTGGACGCCTGAGTCCGCTCGTTCTCCTGGCTCTTCCGCCCGGTGGCTGCTCGCGGCCGCCGGGCGGAGGCGTGTCCGGGGACGGTTGTCGGTGGCCGGGGGTAGCCTTCCCGGGTCGGAGAGAGGTGGGGCAGGGCTCGTGCGAGTGCTGGGTGTGGACCCTGGGCTGACCAGGTGCGGCGTCGGAGTCGTCGACGGGCTGCCCGGGCGGCAGTTGACGATGCTCGGCGTGGGCGTGGTGCGGACGCCGCCGGGGGACGAGCTCGGGCCGCGACTGCTCGCCGTCGAACAGGGGCTGGAGGAGTGGCTCGACCGCTACTCGCCCGAACTCGTCGCCGTGGAGCGGGTGTTCGCGCAGCACAACGTCCGCACGGTGATGGGCACCGCGCAGGCCTCGGCCGTCGCCGTGCTCTGCGCGACCCGCCGGGGGATCCCGGTCACCCTGCACACCCCCAGCGAGGTCAAGGCGGCGGTCACCGGCTCGGGGCGCGCCGACAAGGCGCAGGTCACGGCCATGGTCACCCGCCTCCTCCGGCTCGACGCCCCGCCCAAGCCCGCCGACGCGGCGGACGCGCTGGCGCTCGCCATCTGCCACATCTGGCGCGGCGGCACGACCAACCGCCTGACGGCGGCGATCAAGGCTCACGCGAGTGGCGGCAGTTGGCACGGCACCCAGTCCGGGGAGCCGCCCGAGCAGCAGGCAGCCGCACCCCGGGCGGCGTACGGCAGAGTGCCCGGTCGCTCGCGCAGTACCCCGCGCCCCTGACGGGGTGAACCGTCGCAGGTCCCGAAAAGTTCAACCCCCGAGAGGAAACGACTTCACCGTGATCGCCTTTGTGCAGGGGCCCGTTGCCGTGCTGGGGGCCGGGGTGGCCGTGGTGGAGGTCGGGGGGGTGGGGATGGCGGTGCAGTGCACGTCGTCCACCCTGGCGGGGTTGCGGGTGGGGGAGGTCGCGCGGTTGGCGACGTCGCTGGTGGTGCGGGAGGACTCGTTGACGCTGTTCGGGTTCGCGGACGACGACGAGCGGGCGACGTTCGAGGTGCTGCAGGCGGCGCCGGGGGTCGGGCCGAAGCTGGCGCAGGCGATCCTCGGGGTGCACTCGCCGGAGGCGTTGCGGGTCGCGGTGGCCGGCGGCGACGAGAAGGCGCTGATCGCGGTGCCGGGCATCGGCAAGGCGAAGGCGGCGAAGCTGCTGCTGGAGTACAAGGACAAGCTGGGCGCCCCGCACGGCACGGTGCCGGCGCAGAAGCCGGTGGCGACCGGGCCCGCGCCCTGGCACGAGCAGCTGCATTCGGCGCTGGTGGGCCTGGGCTACGCTCCGCGGGAGGCGGACGAGGCGGTGTCCAGGGTGACGCCGGACGCCGAGGCGCAGGCCACGCCGGACGTGGGCGCGCTGCTGCGCCTCGCGCTGCGCGGGCTGAACCGGGCCCGCTGAGCATCGCCGAAGCAATCCGACGATCTGTCACCAAGTCGACAATGGGAGCCGTTTTCCGATGAATCCGTACGAGTCCGAGCCCGCCGACCGCCTGGTGACGGCGTCCGCCGACGGCGAGGACCAGGCGGTGGAGGCGGCGCTGCGGCCGCGGCTGCTGGAGGAGTTCATCGGCCAGGAGCGCGTCCGCGAGCAGCTCTCGCTGGTGCTGCAGGCGGCCCGTCAGCGCGGCGCGGCGCCGGACCACGTGCTGCTGAGCGGCCCGCCCGGGCTGGGCAAGACCACGCTGTCGATGATCATCGCGGCGGAGCTGAACGCGCCGATCCGGATCACCTCCGGCCCGGCGATCCAGCACGCGGGCGACCTGGCGGCGATCCTGTCCTCGCTGACCGAGGGCGAGGTGCTGTTCCTCGACGAGATCCACCGGATGTCCCGGCCCGCCGAGGAGATGCTCTACATGGCGATGGAGGACTTCCGGGTCGACGTGATCGTCGGCAAGGGCCCGGGGGCGACCGCGATCCCGCTGGAGCTGCCGCCGTTCACGCTGGTCGGGGCGACCACCCGGGCCGGCCTGCTGCCGCCGCCGCTGCGTGACCGGTTCGGCTTCACCGGGCACATGGAGTTCTACGCGCCCGCCGAGCTGGAGCGGGTGGTGCACCGCTCGGCGGGCCTGCTGGACGTGGAGATCGACCCGGCCGGCGCGGCGGAGATCGCGGGGCGCTCGCGCGGCACTCCGCGCATCGCCAACCGGCTGTTGCGCCGGGTGAGGGATTTTGCGCAGGTCCGCCACGACGGCATGGTCACCCGGGAGATCGCCACCCGGGCGCTCGAGGTGTACGAGGTGGACGCGCGTGGTCTGGACCGACTGGACCGCGCGGTGCTGGAGGCGCTGCTGAAGCTTTTCGGCGGCGGACCGGTCGGCCTGTCCACGCTCGCGGTCGCGGTCGGGGAGGAGGCCGAGACGGTCGAGGAGGTCGCCGAGCCGTTCCTGGTAAGGGAAGGCCTGCTCGCGCGTACCCCGCGCGGGCGGATCGCGACGGCGGCGGCGTGGCAGCACCTCGGGCTGGTTCCGCCGCAGTCGGCGCGGGCGCCGCGCGGGGCGCAGCCCGAGCTGTGGGCGGGCGGCCAGGCATAACCGCGCTGCCTTATCGGCGGTTTATGTCCATGCCAAGGCTCGCCACTTTCGGCGGCACACTGGCATGCTTGGCGTTGTCCGTTCAGTGCGGGTCGCCTAGACTCCGCCGGACCGCCCCTCTCGCCCGACGGGCCGACGTACACGCACTGGCCGCCCCGACCGGTGGCCGACAAAGGACCCTGGCTGTGAAACTCATTCTCTTCGTTCTTCCGCTGCTGCTGATGCTGCTGCTGTTCCGTTCGCAGAAGAAGCGGCAGGACCAGATGCAGAACGTGCAGAGCTCGATGCAGCCGGGCTCGGGTGTTCGCACCATCGGCGGCATGTACGCGACGATCAAGGCGGTCAACGACGAGACCGTCGAGCTGGAGCTCGCTCCCGGCGTGGTGGCCCACTTCACCAAGGGCGCCATCGCGGCGGTCCTGGAGCCGCTCGAGTACGACGCGATCATCAACGGCCGTCCGGCCGAGGACGAGTCGGAGGGGGACGCTGTCGAGGCCGCCGAGGGCACGGACGGCGACGAGAAGCCGCTGAGCCTGTCCAAGGACGGTGCGAAGGCCGACGCCGAGGCTCCCGAGAGCAAGTAGTACGGCCGGGGGGGCCTTTCTTCCCCGACCAGCGGCATCCGCCGCAAGCCCACAGGACCTCTTGGGCCGCCGTGCGTCCGTCTTGTCCGGGCCCCCGCCGTGCGTGGGGGCCCGGGGCCGGCCGCCGGGCGGCATGGACAGGGAGAAACGAACAAGGTGGCAACACCCAAGTCGCGGTCGCGCGACGGAAACCCGGGGCGGGCGCTGGCGCTCATCCTGGTGGTCACCGTCGGCCTGGTGGCCCTCATGTTCGGGACGGGCAACACCAAGCCGCGTCTCGGTATCGACCTCGCCGGTGGCACCAGCGTCACGCTGACCGCCAAGTCGGACGATCCTTCCGCGATCAACAAGGCAAATCTCGACACCGCGGTCGGCATCATCCAGAAGCGTGTCAACGGCATGGGTGTCTCCGAGGCTGAGGTCCAGACCCAGGGCAACAGCAACATCATCGTCAACATCCCCGATGGTGGTAACACGCAGGAGTCCATCGACAAGGTCGGTGACACCGCGAAGCTGTACTTCCGCCCGGTCCTGGCCACCGCGCCGAGCGGCGTGAGCGCCCAGCCGCAGCAGAGCGGCGAGCCGTCGACGGCTCCCAGCGGCTCGGCCAGCCCGTCCGCCTCGGGCAGCGCCTCCGCGCCGGCCTCGCCGAGCTCCTCGGCCAGCAAGGCCGGCCGTGCCGTGTCCGGTGCCCTGCAGGTCGACCCGACCACCCCCGCGAGCGGCTCCGCCTCGGCCCCCGCCGCCTCCGGCTCGGCCGCCCCGAGCGCCGGTGCCAGCACCCCGGCGGCCAACCCGGCCGACGTGAGCGCCGCCCTGACCCAGGGCGCCGTCCCGGCCGGGCTGCAGCAGCAGTTCACCGCGCTGGACTGCTCGGTCAAGGAGCAGCGGAAGAACTACCAGCCCACCGACCCGAACGCGCCGACCGTGGCCTGCTCGTACGACGCGGAGCAGGGCCTCTGGTACAAGTTCGCGCTCGGCGGTGTCGCCGTGAACGGCCAGGACGTCTCCAAGGCGCAGGCCGTGTACGACACCCAGAGCGCCAAGGGCTGGATGGTCGACCTGTCGTTCAACGACGCCGGCTCCAAGGCCTTCGCGGACACCACCGGCAAGCTGGCCACCCAGCCGACCCCGGCCAACCAGTTCGCCATCGTGCTGGACGGCCAGGTCGTCTCGCACCCGTACGTGTCCGAGTCGATCACCGGCGGCAGCGCGGTCATCTCCGGCACCTTCACCCAGGACGACGCCAAGTCGCTGGGCAACGTGCTCAGCTACGGCGCCCTCCCGCTGGACTTCGTGAAGAGCGACGTCACCACCGTCTCCCCGCAGCTCGGCTCCGACCAGCTGAAGGCCGGCCTGATCGCCGGTCTGATCGGCATGGTGCTGGTGGTCGTCTACTCGCTGATCTACTACCGCGGTCTGGGCCTGATCTCGATCGCCGGTCTGGTGGTCTCCGCGGTCCTGACCTGGTCGATCATGAGCCTGCTGGGCGCCGGCGTCGGCTTCGCGCTGAACCTGCCCGCGGTCTGCGGCGCGATCGTCGCGATCGGTATCACCGCCGACTCGTTCATCGTGTACTTCGAGCGCATCCGGGACGAGGTCCGCGAGGGCGCCCAGCTGCGGCCCGCCGTGCAGCGAGCCTGGCCGCGGGCCCGGCGCACCATCCTGGTGTCGGACTTCGTGTCCTTCCTGTGTGCCGCGGTGCTGTACCTGGTGTCGGTCGGCAAGGTGCAGGGCTTCGCCTTCACCCTGGGTCTGACCACCCTGCTCGACGTCGTGGTGATCTTCCTGTTCACCAAGCCGCTGATCACGCTGCTGGCCCGCACCAAGTTCTTCTCCAGCGGTCACCCCTGGTCCGGCCTGGACCCGAAGCGGCTCGGCGCCCGTCCGCCGATTCGCGGCTCCCGCCGCCGTCCCGCTCCCTCCCAGCAGACCCAGGAGGTCTGACCCATGTCGCTCCGCAACATCGGTCACCGCCTCTACCAGGGCGAGGTCTCGTTCGACTTCGTCGGCAGGCGGAAGCTCTGGTACTCGATCTCCGCGGTGATCGTCCTGGTGGCCGCGATCGGCCTGGCCATGGGCCTGCACCTGGGCATCGAGTTCAAGGGCGGCTCGGTCTACACCGTGCACAAGCCCGGGCTGACGGTCTCGCAGGCCAAGGACGTCGCCAACAAGATCACCGGCTCCAACACCGCGCTGGTGCAGACCACGGACAAGGGCGACGTCCGGGTCCAGATCAGCGCCGAGGAGTCGGTGTCGGCGACGACCTTCACCAAGGAGTTCTCGCAGGCCGTCGGCGTCGAGGAGAAGGACATCAACGCCCAGGTGATCGGCCCCTCCTGGGGTGCCGACATCTCCAAGAAGGCGTTGACCGGCCTGGTCATCTTCATGGTGCTGGTGACCGTCTACCTGGCGATCGCCTTCGAGTGGCGGATGGCGCTGGCCGCGCTGGTCGCGCTGATCCACGACCTGCTGATCACCATCGGCGTGTACGCCCTGGTCGGCTTCGAGGTCACCCCGGGCACCGTGATCGGCTTCCTGACCATCCTCGGCTACTCGCTCTACGACACGGTCGTCGTCTTCGACACCGTGAAGGAGAACACCCGGGGCCTCACCAAGCAGTCCCGCCGCACCTACAGCGAGGCCGCCAACCACGGCCTCAACCAGACCCTGGTGCGTTCCATCAACACCACGGTCGTGGCGCTGCTGCCGGTCTCGGCGCTGCTGTTCATCGGCGGCGGCCTGCTGGGCGCGGGCACCCTCAACGACATCTCGCTGGCCCTGTTCATCGGCCTCGCCGCCGGCGCCTACTCCTCGATCTGCGTCGCCACCCCGCTGCTCGCGCAGCTCAAGGAGCAGACCCCGGAGATGAAGGCCCTGGTCAAGCGGGTCATGCAGCGCCGGGCGTCCGAGGCCAGGGCGGCCGAGGAGGCCGAGGCCCGCGGCGAGGACGTGATGATCGACGAGGAGCTCGCGGCAGGTATGGTCGGACAGCGCAACCAGCCGACCGGCCGTGCCCGGGGCAAGGGCCGGCCGTCCGGCAAGCGCTGAACCCCGCCTAATCAAGGAACCCCCGTGACCTCCACCACCGACCCCGCCCTGACCGAGCTGCTCAACAGCCGGATCCGGGACGTGCAGGACTACCCGAAGCCGGGCGTCCTGTTCAAGGACATCGCCCCCCTGCTGGCCGACGCCGAGGCGTTCGGCGCGCTGACCCGGGCGCTGGCCGAGCGGGCGAAGGAACTCGGCGCCACCAAGGTGGTCGGCCTGGAGGCACGGGGGTTCGTCCTGGCCGCGCCCGCGGCGTTCGCCGCCGGACTCGGGTTCGTCCCGATCCGCAAGAAGGGCAAGCTGCCCGGCGACGTGTTCTCCCGCTCGTACGACCTGGAGTACGGGTCGGCGACGCTGGAGGTGCAGTGCGACGCGTTCGAGCCCGGCGAGAAGGTGCTGGTGGTGGACGACGTACTGGCCACCGGCGGCACCATCGCCGCCTCGCTGGACCTGGTCCAGGAGGCCGGCGCCGAGCTGGTGGGCGTCGTGGTGCTGATGGAGCTCGGCTTCCTGACGGGGCGTGAGAAGCTCGCCTCGCACCTGCACGGTGCGCCGCTGGACACCCTGGTCGTGGTCTGAACGACCGACCGCTTCGCAGCCGCCCGGGAACAGATTCCGTTCCCGGGCGGCTTTTGCTGGGGCCGGTCCGGCCCAGGGGCGTCGGCCGAACGCGGAAGCCCGTGGTACCGCCGGTACGATGAAGGTTGATCCGTCCGCACGTAGGAGTGTCCTTGCCCGACGAGGTTGTGCCCACGGCTGCGACTGCCAGTTCCCGCCCTTCGCCCGGCGGGATGCGCGCTCGCCTCGCTCGGCTGGGCGGACAGCGCAGTTCGATGGTCAACCCGGTGCTGGAGCCGCTGTTCCGGACCATCCGGGCCAATGACCCCAAGGCCGACCCGGCCCTGCTCAAGGACATCGAGCGCGCGTACGCGGTGGCCGAGAAGTGGCACCGCGGGCAGAAGCGCAAGAGCGGCGACCCGTACATCACCCACCCGCTGGCGGTGGCGACCATCCTGGCCGAGCTGGGCATGGACGCGCCGACGCTGATGGCGGGCCTGCTGCACGACACCGTCGAGGACACCGACTACGGCCTGGAGACGCTGCGGCACGACTTCGGCGACTCGGTGGCGCTGCTGGTCGACGGCGTCACCAAGCTGGACCGGGTCAAGTTCGGCGAGGCGGCGCAGGCGGAGACCGTCCGCAAGATGGTCGTCGCGATGGCCAAGGACCCGCGGGTCCTGGTGATCAAGCTCGCCGACCGCCTGCACAACATGCGCACCATGCGCTACCTGAAGCGGGAGAAGCAGGAGAAGAAGGCCCGCGAGACGCTGGAGATCTACGCCCCGCTGGCGCACCGGCTGGGCATGAACACCATCAAGTGGGAGCTGGAGGACCTGGCGTTCGCCATCCTCTACCCCAAGATGTACGACGAGATCGTCCGGCTGGTGGCCGAGCGCGCCCCGAAGCGCGACGAGTACCTGGCGACCGTCATCGACCAGGTGCAGGGCGACCTGCGCGGGGCGCGGATCACCGCGCAGGTGACGGGCCGGCCGAAGCACTACTACTCGGTCTACCAGAAGATGATCGTCCGGGGCCGGGACTTCGCCGAGATCTACGACCTGGTGGGCATCCGGGTCCTGGTCGACACCGTCCGCGACTGCTACGCGGCGCTGGGCACCATCCACGCGCGGTGGAACCCGGTGCCGGGGCGGTTCAAGGACTACATCGCGATGCCCAAGTTCAACATGTACCAGTCGCTGCACACCACGGTGATCGGTCCGGGCGGCAAGCCCGTCGAACTGCAGATCCGCACCTTCGACATGCACCGCCGCGCCGAGTACGGCATCGCCGCGCACTGGAAGTACAAGCAGCGGGCGGTGGCCGGCGCGTCCAAGGTGCGCACCGACACCCCGACGCACAAGCGGCAGCACGACAAGGCCGACGCGGTCAACGAGATGGCCTGGCTGCGGCAGCTGCTGGACTGGCAGAAGGAGACCGAGGACCCGAGCGAGTTCCTGGAGTCGCTGCGCTTCGACCTGTCCAGCAACGAGGTCTTCGTCTTCACCCCGAAGGGCGACGTGATAGCGCTGCCCGCGAAGGCCACCCCGGTGGACTTCGCGTTCGCGGTGCACACCGAGGTCGGCTACCGGTGCATCGGCGCCCGGGTGAACGGCCGCCTGGTGCCGCTGGAGTCGACGCTGGAGAACGGCGACACCGTCGAGGTGTTCACCTCCAAGGCGGAGAACGCCGGCCCGTCCCGGGACTGGCTGAGCTTCGTCAAGTCGCCGCGGGCCCGCAACAAGATCCGCGCCTGGTTCTCCAAGGAGCGCCGCGAGGAGGCGATCGAGCAGGGCAAGGAGGCGATCGCCCGGGCGATGCGCAAGCAGGGCCTGCCGATCCAGCGGATCCTCACCGGGGACTCGCTGGTCACGCTCGCCCACGAGATGCGCTACCCGGACATCTCCTCGCTGTACGCGGCGATCGGCGAGGGCCACGTCGCCGCGGCGGCGATCGTGCAGAAGCTGGTCCAGGCGATGGGCGGCGAGGACGGCGCGGTCGAGGACCTCGCCGAGACCGCCACGCCGTCGCACCAGCCGCGCTCGATGCGCCGCCGGGCCAAGGGCGACCCGGGCATCATCGTCAAGGGCGTCGACGACCTGTGGGTGAAGCTGGCACGCTGCTGCACGCCGGTGCCCGGCGACCCGATCGTCGGCTTCGTCACCCGCGGCAACGGCGTCTCGGTGCACCGCGCGGACTGCGTCAACGTGGAGTCCCTGCAGCAGCAGCCCGAGCGGATCATCGACGTGGAGTGGGCGGCCACCCAGTCCTCGGTCTTCCTGGTGGCCATCCAGGTCGAGGCGCTGGACCGCTCCCGGCTGCTGTCCGACGTCACCCGGGTGCTCTCCGACCAGCACGTCAACATCCTGTCCGCGGCGGTGCAGACCTCCCGCGACCGGGTCGCGATGAGCCGGTTCACCTTCGAGATGGGCGACCCCAAGCACCTCGGCCACGTGCTGAAGGCGGTGCGCGGCGTCGAAGGCGTCTACGACGTGTACCGGGTCACCTCCGCGCGCAACAAGTAGCACTTCCGGGTGCAGGCCGCCCCCACCCCGCCGACACTGGCCGGGTGGGGGCGGCCCGCTGATATCCGGAGGCACCGTGCACACGACTCGGACGATGACGGCAGTGGCGGGCGCGGCGGCGGCCGTGGTGGCGCTGACGGCCGGCTGCGGCGGCTCCGGCCACCCCACCGGCCCGGGCGCCGCAGGCACCCGGGCGGCCGGTACCACGACCGCCGCAAGCTCCGCGCCCGGCCCCGACAACGGCGCGGCGGCCCAGCAGCCCGCCGAGATCCTGCAACGCTCCGCCCAGGCGCTCCGGGACGCCCGCTCGGTCCGGGCGGTCGGCACGGTCGCCGGCGGCGGAGCGCCGATCACCATGGACCTGCGCCTGGACCTCGACGGCAACTGCACCGGCACGCTCAGCGAGAGCGACGTCGGCGGCCTCCAGGTGGTCAAGGCCGGCCAGCAGCTGTGGATCAAGCCCGACCAGGCGTTCTGGCAGAACCACGGCGGCTCCGCGATGGCCGACGCGGTCGGCGACCGGTACCTGAAGACCACCAGCGACGACCCCGACTTCGGCGAGGTCACCGGCCTGTGCGACCTCGGCTCGCTCGCCGACCAGCTCGGCGCCGCCGACGACCTGACCAAGGGCGCCACCAGCACCGTCCAGGGCCGCCCGGCCGTCGCCCTCAGCCGCACCACCGACGGCGGCACCACCGTCACCCTGTACGTGGCCACCGACGGGCAGCCGGTGCCGCTGCGACTGGAACAGGAGGCGGGAACCGTCGACTTCAGCGAATTCGGCACCCCCGTGCCGTCCGCCACCCCCGGCCCGGACCAGAGCGTGGACATCGACCAGATCCAGCCCGAGGCCAGCCCGACCACCGTCTGAGCGCCCGGACGACGAAGGGCCCGGCCGCCTCCACGGCGACCGGGCCCTTCGCTGACGTCACCTCAGGAGGTGAACTCCTGCAGCGACTTCTGCGCCTGGTCGAGCAGCGCCTGACGGCCGGCCAGCTCGGCCTCCAGCTTGGCGGCCCTCGACGCGTTGCCGGTCGCGCGGGCCTTGTCCAGGTCCGACTGCAGCTTGTCGACGGCGGACTGCAGCAGCGTGGTCATGCCGGTGGCGCGGGCGCGGGCCTCCGGGTTGGAACGCTGCCACTCGGCCTCCTCGGCCTCGCGGACGGCGCGCTCCACCGTGCCCAGCCGACCGTCCAGCTTCGGACGGGCGTCGCGCGGGACGTGACCGATCGCCTCCCAGCGCTCCGAGACCTCGCGCAGCGCGGCCTTGGCGGCCCTCAGGTCGGTGATCGGCAGGATCGCCTCGGCCTCGACCAGCAGCTCCTCCTTGGCCTTCTGGTTCTCGGCCTGCTCGGCGTCACGCTCGGAGAACGTGGCGGACCGGGCCTGGAAGAAGACGTCCTGGGCGCCGCGGAAGCGGGCCCACAGCTCCTCCTCCGCCTCGCGCTGGGCGCGGCCGGCGGCCTTCCATCGGGTCATCAGATCCCGGTAGGCGGCCGCGGTCGGGCCCCAGTCGGTGGAGTCGGCGAGCTGCTCGGCCTCGGCGACCAGCTTCTCCTTGACCGCGCGGGCCTGGTCGCGCTCCGAGTCCAGCGCCGCGAAGTGCGCCTTGCGGTGCTTCGAGAACACCGAGCGGGCGTGCGAGAAGCGGTGCCACAGCTCGTCGTCGCTCTTGCGGTCCAGGCGCGGCAGCGCCTTCCAGTTGTCGACCAGGGCGCGCAGCCGGTCGCCGGCCTCCCGCCACTGGTTGGACTCGGCGAGCTGCTCGGCCTCGGCGACCAGCGCTTCCTTGGCGGCGCGGGTCTCCTCCTGGGCCTTGGCCCGGGCGGCCTTGCGCTCGGTCTGGCGGGTCTCGATCTCCCCGGCCAGCGTGTCCAGGCGCTTGGCCAGCGCGGCCAGGTCGCCGACCGCGTGCGCCTCGGTGACCTGCGCGCGCAGGTGCTCCAGCGCGGTCTGCGCCTCCTTGGCGGCCAGGTCGGTCTTGCGGACCCGGTGCTCCAGGAGCGCGGTCTCCGCCTCCAGGCCCTGGAACTTGCGCTCGAAGTAGGCGAGGGCCTCCTCGGGGGAGCCGGCCTGCCAGGAGCCGACCTGGCGTTCGCCGTCGGCCGTCCTCACGTAGACGTTCCCCTGCTCGTCGACACGGCCCCACGGATCGCTGCTCACAGCGCCTCCTCCACATGACACCGCGCCCACGGGCGTTGGCGTCGTCCACAGTTGATGTGCGGCGGACCGATGAAGCCCGCCGTCCCGAGCCGTCGTTGTCGTGCCGAGGGTGACGGCCGACGGTCTGGGCACCCTATACAACAGCAACATAGGCGACCAGCGCCGGTGCTGTCCGCATCCGGCACTGGTCGATTTTCGCGGCGGGTCAGCCCTTGGCGGCGGTGATGGCCGCGACGTTGACCGGGGTGGCCGGGGCGCCGTCCGTCGTGCTGCCGGTCGCGCCGGGCGTCACGCCGGCGGCGGCGACCTTCTGCAGCACGTCCAGGCCGCCGGTGATCTTGCCGAACGGCGTGTAGTTGGGCGGCAGCTGGGTGTCCTTGTAGACCAGGAAGAACTGGCTGCCGTTGGTGTTCGGGCCGGCGTTGGCCATCGCCACGGTGCCCGCCGGGTAGGTCGCGCCGGTCAGGTTCTCGTCGGGGATCTCGTAGCCCGGGCCGCCGGAGCCGGTGCCCGTCGGGTCGCCGCACTGCAGCACGAAAATGCCCTCGGTGGTGAGGCGGTGGCACTTGGTGTTGTCCCAGAAGTGGTCACCGGCCAGGAACACGAAGGAGTTGACGGTGTGCGGGGCCTTCGCCGCGTCCAGCGTGAAGGTCACCTTGCCCGCCGAGGTGTCCATCGACGCCGTGTACGACGCCTTGGCGTCGATCGACATGGGCGGCTCGGCCGCGTACTTGCCGCTCTTCGACGGGGACGGGGTCGGCGCGGCGGCGGCCTTCTTGTCGTCCTTCTTGTCGTCCGAGAACGAGCAGCCGGTCGCCAGCGCGCCGATGCCCGCCAGCGCCACCACGGCCGCGATCCCGCCGACCAGCGTGTTGCGCTTCCTGCGCTTCGCCGCCGCCTCGACGCGCGCGTCCATCTGGCGCTTGTACTTCTCGCGGGCGAGTTCCCGCCGACGCTGTTCGCTGCTGACCACCGGGTGTGTCTCCTACTGCGCTGTGGGACCTGGGGAGTTGTCGTTGTCGTGTGCGCATCCTCGCACCCGTCGGCGGCCAAGTGTAGGGACCCTGCGCGTCAGCTCGGGATCAACGCCACATGAGAAAGGCCTGAACGCGCGCGGGAACCGGTTCGCCCGCTGCCCCGTGCCGCCGGTAGGCTGCGGGGGAAAGAAGACCGCCACCGCATGAAACGAAGGACTCGCGTGTTCGTCGCCGGATTCCCTGCCGGAGCCTGGGGCACCAACTGCTACCTGGTCGCTCCCGCCGCCGGTGAGGAGTGCGTGATCGTCGACCCCGGGCACGAAGCGGCAAGCGGCGTCGAGGAGTTGATCCGCGAGCACCGCCTCAAGCCGGTCGCGGTCCTGCTCACCCACGGGCACATCGACCACGTCGCCTCGGTGGTCCCGGTCTGCGGAGCCACCGGCGTCCCGGCCTGGATCCACCCCGAGGACCGGTACATGATGGCCGACCCCGAGAAGGCCCTCGGCCGCTCCCTCGGCCGGCAGCTGATGGGCTCCCTCACCGTCGGAGAACCGGACGACGTCCGCGAGTTGACCGACGGCGCCGTGCTCGAACTGGCCGGCCTGCAGCTCACCGTCGACCATGCGCCCGGCCATACCAAGGGGTCGGTGACGTTCAGGACGCCCGCCGCAGCGGACATCCCTCCGGTGCTGTTCTCGGGCGACCTGCTGTTCGCCGGCTCCATCGGGCGTACCGACCTCCCGGGCGGAGACAGCGGAGCGATCATGCGCTCGCTGGCCCGGGTGTGCCTGCCCCTCGACGACGCGACCGTGGTGCTCTCCGGCCACGGCTCCCAGACCACCATCGGCCGAGAGCGCGCCACCAACCCCTACCTCCAGCAGGCAGCGGGGGCGGTCGGCGCCCCGGCCTTCCCGCGACGAGGAATGTGACGGAAGAGAAGTTGAGCACCTTCACCGCCCCCAAGGGCACCTACGACCTGCTGCCGCCCAGTTCGGCGACCTTCCTGGCGATCCGCGAGGCGATCGCCGCCCCCGCGCGCCGGGCCGGCTACGGCTACATCGAGACCCCGGTCTTCGAGGACGTGAAGCTCTTCTCCCGCGGCGTCGGCGAGTCCACCGACATCGTCACCAAGGAGATGTACAACCTGACCACCCGCGGCGGCGACGAGCTCGCGCTGCGCCCCGAGGGCACCGCCTCCGTGCTGCGCGCCGCCCTCCAGGCGAACCTGCACAAGCAGGGGAACCTGCCGGTCAAGCTCTGGTACTCGGGCAACTACTACCGCTACGAGCGGGCGCAGAAGGGCCGGTACCGCCAGTTCTCGCAGGTCGGCGCGGAGGCCATCGGCGCGGAGGACCCGGCGCTGGACGCCGAGCTGATCATCCTCGCCGACGACGCGTTCCGCTCGCTCGGGCTGTCGAACTACTCGCTGCTGCTCAACAGCCTCGGCGACAAGCAGTGCCGCCCGGTCTACCGCGCCGCGCTGATCGAGTTCCTGTCCGGTCTCGACCTGGACGAGGACACCCGCCGGCGCGCCGAGATCAACCCGCTGCGCGTGCTGGACGACAAGCGCGAGTCGGTGCAGGCCCAGCTCACCGACGCCCCCATGCTGCGGGACTTCCTCTGCGAGGACTGCAAGGCGTACGACGAGAAGGTCCGGGAACTGCTCACGTCGGCCGGGGTCGCGTTCGTCGACGACCCGAAGCTGGTCCGCGGTCTGGACTACTACACCCGCACCACGTTCGAGTTCGTGCACAACGGCCTCGGCGCCCAGTCCGCGATCGGCGGCGGCGGCCGGTACGACGGCCTGTCCGAGATGATCGGCGGACCGGCACTGCCCTCGGTCGGCTGGGCACTCGGCGTGGACCGCACCTTCCTGGCGCTGGAGGCGGAGGGCATCGCCCTCGACCTGCCCGCGACCACCGAGGTGTACGCCGTCGCACTGAGCGAAGAGGCGAAGAACATCCTGTTCTCCACCACGGTGGAGCTGCGCCGGGCCGGTGTGGCCACCGACCTCGCGTTCGGCGTCAAGGGCATCAAGAACGCCATGAAGTCGGCGGACCGATCCGGCGCCCGGTTCGCCGTGATCGCCGGCGACCGGGACCTCGCCGACGGCGTGGTCCAGCTCAAGGACATGACCACCGGCGAGCAGACCCCCGTCGCTCTCGACGCGCTCGTCACCACCCTGAAGGAGAAGCAGCTGTGATCCGCACGCACGACGCGGGCACGCTCCGACCGGAGCACGCCGGCACCACCGTCACCCTGGCCGGCTGGGTGGCCCGCCGCCGTGACCACGGCGGCGTGGCCTTCATCGACCTGCGCGACGCCTCCGGCACCGTGCAGGTCGTGGTCCGCGACCTGGAGTCGGTGCACGGGCTGCGCTCCGAGTACTGCGTGAAGGTGATCGGCGACGTCCGGGTCCGCCCCGAGGGCAACGAGAACCCGGACATCCCGACCGGCGCCGTCGAGGTCGTCGTCGAGTCCATCGAGGTGCTGTCCGAGGCCGCGCCGCTGCCGTTCCAGGTCGCGGAGTACGAGCCCGGGTCGGTCAACGAGGAGGTGCGGCTCCGCTACCGCTACCTCGACCTGCGCCGCGAGGGCCCGGCCCGCGCGCTGCGGCTGCGCTCGAAGGTCAACCACATCATCCGCACGGTGATGGAGGAGAACGACTACCTCGACATCGAGACGCCGTACCTGACCCGCTCCACCCCCGAGGGCGCCCGCGACTTCCTGGTCCCGGTCCGCCTCCAGCCCGGCCACTGGTACGCGCTGCCGCAGTCCCCGCAGCTGTTCAAGCAGCTGCTGATGGTCGCCGGCATGGAGCGCTACTACCAGATCGCCCGCTGCTTCCGCGACGAGGACTTCCGCGCCGACCGGCAGCCGGAGTTCACCCAGCTGGACATCGAGGCCTCGTTCGTCGACCAGGAGGACATCCTGGCGCTCGGCGAGAAGATCATCGCCGCGATCTGGCGCGAGGTGCACGGGTACGAGATCCCCAACCCGCTGCCGCGGATGACGTACGCGGACGCGATGTCCCGCTACGGCTCCGACAAGCCGGACGTCCGCTTCGGCCAGGAACTCACCGACCTCACCGAGTACTTCAAGGGCACCGAGTTCCGGGTCTTCCAGGCCCCGTACGTCGGCGCGGTCGTCATGCCCGGCGGCGCCTCGCAGCCCCGCAAGCAGCTCGACGCCTGGCAGGACTGGGCGAAGGCCCGCGGCGCCCGCGGCCTCGCGTACGTCCTGGTGGACGCCGAGACCGGCGAGCTGCGCGGCCCGGTCGCCAAGAACCTGTCCGAGGAGCACCTGGCCGGCCTGGCCGCCGCCGCCGGCGCCAAGCCCGGCGACGCGGTGTTCTTCGCGGCCGGCAAGAAGACCGCCTCGCAGGAGCTGCTCGGCGCGGCCCGCCTGGAGATCGGCCGCCGCTGCAAGCTGATCGACGAGTCCCAGTGGGCCTTCCTCTGGGTCGTGGACTTCCCGATGTTCGAGCCCATCGAGGACGACAAGGGCGAGTTCCAGGGCTGGCACGCGGTGCACCACCCGTTCACCGCGCCGACCGCCGAGTCGCTCGCCACCTTCGACACCGACCCGGGCAGCGCGCTCTCCAACGCGTACGACCTGGTGCTCAACGGCTCGGAGCTGGGCGGCGGTTCGATCCGTATCCACCAGCGCGACGTGCAGAAGCGGGCGTTCGACGCGATCGGCCTCTCCGAGGAGGAGGCGGCCTCGCAGTTCGGCTTCCTGCTGGACGCCTTCAACTACGGCCCGCCGCCGCACGGCGGCATCGCGCTCGGCCTGGACCGCGTGGTCACCCTGCTCGGCGGCTACGACACCATCCGGGACGTCATCGCCTTCCCGAAGACGTCCACCGGTGGCGACCCGCTGACCGGCGCCCCCACCCCGATCACCCCGGCCCAGCGCCGGGAGGCCGGCGTGGACGCCAAGCCGAAGTCCAAGGACGCGGCCAAGGCGGAGGCCGAGACCACCGCCTGACAACCCGTCAGTAACTGACGGTAGATCACGATTCGTTCCGGCCCCGGTCGGTGCGCGCCTACCAGGAGTAGGCTCGCACCGCCCGGGGCCGGATCGCTGCACAACGGGGTGCAGGGCGCAAGAAGGGTCAAGGATGACCGTACGAACCAGAGTCGAACTCCCCACCGACACCGCCGAGACCCGGCGCGTCCACATGGCGGCCTTCCCAGGCCCCGAAGAGGCGGACCTGGTGGACGCGCTGCGCCGCGACTCCGCCTTCCTGCCGGAACTCTCCGTGGTCGCCGTCGACGACCGCGAGGTCGTCATCGGCCACGCCCTGCTCACCCGGCTGCGGATCGGCAACGGCAAGGGGCTCGCCCTCGCGCCCGTCGCCGTCGCCCCCGAATGGCAGCGCAAGGGCGTCGGCACCGCCGTGGTGCGCGCGGCGCTCACCGCCGCCGCGGAGGCCGGCGAGCGCGTCGTGGTGGTCCTCGGCGACCCCGGCTACTACGGCCGGTTCGGCTTCGCGCCCGCCTCCGGGCACCGCATCACCGGCCCGTTCGACGTCCCCGACACGTACTTCCAGGCGCTTCCGCTGCCCGGCGCGGACGGCGTCCCGCACGGCGCGTGCCGCTACCCCGCGCCGTTCACCGAACTCTGACGCGAGTGGCCGCCGGCCGACCTGCGGGGACCACCGGCGGCCACTAGCCTGAGCGATCATCATCTGTACGGTGATCGGAAGGTGTGCGAAGTGGCGGACCCCAAGCGCGGCAAGAAGAGCGGCGGCGCCAAGCGCGCCCAGCGCATGCCCAAGCGGATCTACGAACCCGAACTGCTCCGGCTCCAGCAGGAGCTGGTCAAGATGCAGGAATGGGTGCGCGTCGAGGGCGTCCGGATGGTCGTGATCTTCGAAGGCCGGGACGCCGCCGGCAAGGGCGGGGTGATCAAGCGCGTCACCGAGTACCTGAACCCGCGCACCGCGAGGATCGCGGCGCTCCCCGCCCCGACCGAACGCCAGCGCGGGCAGTGGTACTTCCAGCGCTACGTCGAGCAGCTTCCGGCGGCGGGGGAGATGGTCCTCTTCGACCGGTCCTGGTACAACCGGGCGGGCGTGGAGAAGGTGATGGGCTTCTGCACGGACGAGGAGTACTGGCAGTTCCTGCACCAGTGCCCCACCTTCGAGCGGATGCTCATCGAGGCGGGGATCCTGCTGCGGAAGTACTGGTTCTCGGTCAGCGACGTCGAGCAGGAGCGGCGCTTCCGGGACCGGCTCGACGATCCGATGCGGCAGTGGAAGCTCTCGCCGATGGACGTCGAGTCGATCACCCGGTGGGAGGACTACTCGCGGGCGAAGGACGAGATGTTCGTCTACACCGACATCCCGGAATCGCCGTGGAACGTGGTCGACAGCGACGACAAGCGGCGGGCCCGGCTCAACATGATCGCGCACCTGCTCTCGACCGTCGCGTACCACGAGGTGGTCCGACCGGCGATCACGCTGCCGCCGCGGCCGGAGCCGCGGGGGTACCAGCGGCCGCCGCGGGACCTCCAGAAGTACGTGTTCGACCACGCGGCGACGCTGCTCGCGAAGTAGCGAACCGGCGGCCGCTGTCTTCGCGCCCGTTTCGCATAGGGTTGCGTTCCGTGGACGAGCCCGACCTTTTCACGCATGCAGCCGAGGAACGCCAGAGCACCGAGCCGGGGCGCGCCCCGCTCGCGGTGCGGATGCGGCCGCGGACCCTGGACGAAGTGGCCGGGCAGCAGCAGCTGTTGAAGGAGGGGTCGCCGCTGCGCAGGCTGGTCGCGGGGGCGAAGGGGCCGGCCGCGACGAGCTCGGTGATCCTGTGGGGGCCGCCGGGGACGGGGAAGACCACGCTGGCGCATGTGATCAGCCGGGCGGTGGAGGGGCGGTTCGTCGAACTCTCGGCGATCAGCCACGGCGTGAAGGAAGTCCGCGCGGTGATCGACGGCGCCCGGCGGGCGGTCGGGATGACCGGGCGGGAGACGGTGCTGTTCCTGGACGAGATCCACCGGTTCTCGAAGGCGCAGCAGGACTCGCTGCTGCCCGCCGTGGAGAACCGCTGGGTGACGCTGATCGCGGCGACCACCGAGAACCCGTACTTCTCGATCATCTCGCCGCTGCTGTCGCGTTCGCTGCTGCTGACGCTGGAGTCGCTGACCGACGAGGACATCCGGACGCTGCTGCGCCGGGCGACCGTCGACGAGCGGGGGCTCGGCGGGAGCGTGGAGCTGGGCGAGGAGGCCGAGGACCACCTGGTGCGGATGGCCGGGGGCGACGCCCGGCGGGCGCTGACCATGCTGGAGGCGGCGGCGGGGGCGGCGCTGGAGCAGGGCGAGCGCGTGCTGACGCTCGCGGCGACCGAGACGGCGGTGAACCAGGCGGCGGTGCGGTACGACCGGGACGGCGACCAGCACTACGACGTGGCGAGCGCGCTGATCAAGTCGATCCGGGGCAGTGACGTGGACGCCACGCTGCACTACCTGGCGCGGATGATCGAGGCGGGGGAGGACCCGCGGTTCATCGCCCGGCGGCTGATGATCTCGGCCAGCGAGGACATCGGCCTGGCCGACCCGACGGCGCTGTCGACGGCGGTGGCGGCGGCGCAGGCGGTCGCGCTGATCGGGTTCCCGGAGGCGCGGATCATCCTGTCGCAGGCGGCGATCGCGCTGGCGCTGGCGCCGAAGTCGAACGCCGCGTACCTGGCGATCGACGCCGCGCTGGCGGACGTCCGGCAGGGGCTGGCGGGCGCGGTGCCGGCGCACCTGCGGGACGCGCACTACGGCGGGGCGAAGAAGCTCGGCCACGGGAAGGGCTACCAGTACCCGCACGACCTGCCGGAGGGCATCGCCGCGCAGCAGTACGCGCCGGACGCGGTGCACGGCAAGGAGTACTACCGGCCGACCAGGCGCGGGGGCGAGGCCCGGTACGCGGAGATCGCGGAGTGGACCAGGGCCCGGCTCAAGGGCGAATGAACTGCCTGTAGACTGTCCGCAGTGTGTCCCGGGTCCGGGGTTCCGCGAGGAACGACCGGCCGCACCAGCGGGGCAACCAACGGAGGCCTCCCGCAAGGGAGTTCTCCAGGAGCGGCGCGCACCGGCCTTCGGTGTCGCGGGCAGCCCACCACCTTTTCCGGGTCGGTGGGCCTCTCGTGTACAAGCACATAGTGCCCGGTCGCGGAGAGCGGCTGACCATCCGGCGACGGACGGTTTTTCTCCGGGCCGCGAGAAGCGTCCTCCGTCAACACCTGGTGACAGCCGTATCTGAACAGGAAAAGGAAACATGGCGAACCAGAAGCGCCCCAAGGTCAAGATCGCCCGTGCTCTCGGCGTTCCGCTGACCCCGAAGTCCGTCAAGTACTTCGAGGCCCGCCCGTACCCGCCCGGCCAGCACGGCCGTGGCCGCAAGCAGAACTCTGACTACAAGGTCCGTCTGACCGAGAAGCAGCGTCTGCGCGCGCAGTACGACCTCAGCGAGAAGCAGATGGCGCGTGCCTTCGAGGCCGCCAAGAAGGTCGAGGGCAAGACCGGTGAGGCGCTCGTCGCCCTGCTGGAGGTCCGCCTCGACGCCCTGGTTCTGCGTTCGGGCATCGCCCGCACTATCTACCAGGCCCGCCAGATGGTCGTGCACGGTCACATCGAGGTCAACGGCTCGAAGGTCAACAAGCCGTCGTTCCAGATGAAGCCGGGCTACGTCGTCACGGTGAAGGAAAAGTCCAAGGAGAAGGTCCCCTTCCAGGTGGCTCGCGAGGGTGGCAACGCCGGCGAGGGCCAGACCCCGAAGTACCTCGAGGTCAACCTGAAGGCCCTGGCCTTCCGTCTGGACCGCGCGCCGCAGCGCCGCGAGGTTCCGGTCGTCTGCGACGAGCAGCTGGTCGTCGAGTACTACTCGCGCTGACCCGCGAGCGGAACGCCCCCTCGGTCCTCGGACCGCGGGGGCGTTTCCCGTTTTCCGGGCCGGTTCGGGCGCCTGCGGCCGGTTCAGGCACCGAGGGCGCGGTGGACGGCGGTGTCCAGGTCGAGGCGGGCGCCGAGGCGGAAGGCTTCGTCGTACTGGTGGTCGGTGAGTGCGGCGCGGGTGCGGCGGGTGCAGGTGTGGTGGGGCCCGTGGAGGGTGCGGGAGCCGGTGAAGGGGGTGCCGGCGGCCGTCCGGAGGCGGTGGGCGGCGCCCTGGAGGACGCGGGCCTCGTACGGGTCGGGGTCGGGGTCCTCGGTGGCGAGCAGGGCGAGCAGGTCCATGGCGAGGGCGATGCCGAGCGGGTCGCGCAGCGGGTGGGTGAGGCGGAGCGACTCGCGGGCGAGGCCGCGGGCGGCGAGGGGTTCGCCGGACCGGTGGCCGGCCCGGGCCATCGCGTACAGGCAGTAGCCGTGGGCCCACCGCTCGCCGTGCTGTTCGCAGTGTGCGCGGGCGCGTTGGGCCCAGGCGGCGCTGTTCGGCCGGTCGTCGAGGACGAGGTGGGCGAGGGCGAGGTCGGCCATGGCGAGCAGGACGTGGGAGTCGAGGTCGCCGAGGGCGGTGTAGTGCCGCAGGGCCTGTTCGAGGAGGGCGGCGGCGCCGACCGGGTCGTCGCCGATCAGGGCGGCGCAGCCCTGGCGGTGGACGGCGTGGGCGAGGGCCCGCCGGTCGCCGGTGGCGAGGGCCTGGCGGTGGGACTCGGCGAGAGCGGTGCGGGCCCGGGCCGGGTCTCCCTGGAGGGTGGCGAGGTGACCGGTGACCCAGAGGGCCTTGGCGCGGGCGTCGGTGGGTTCGGGGGCGAGGGCGAGGGCGCGGTCCAGCCAGCGGCGGCCCTCGCGGAGGCGGCCGGCGCCGGCCCAGAAGTACCAGAGGGTGCCGGCCAGGGTGAGGGCGAGCTGCTGTTCGCCGGGTTCGGTGAGCGAGAACTCCAGGGCGGCGCGCAGGTCGGGGTGGGCGAGCCGGGTGCGTTCGGCGGTCTCGGCCTGCCCGGGGCCGAACCATTCGACCTCGCCCCAGGCGGCGACGGACAGGTACCAGTCGCGGTGGCGGCGCAGCAGCCGGCGGTGGTCGTGGCCGGCCCGCAGCCAGTGGGCGCCGTAGTCGCGCACGGTGTCGAGCATCCGGAACCGGGCGGGTTCGCCGTCGAGGCGTTCCAGGACGGACTTGTCGACCAGCGACTCGAGGAGTTCGAGGACGTCGTCGAGGTCCAGGCCCTCGCCGCCGCACACGTACTCGGCGGCGTCCAGGTCGAAGCCGCCGGCGAAGACCGACAGGCGCGACCAGAGTAAACGTTCCTGCATGGTGCAGAGTTCGTGGCTCCAGCCGATCGCGGTGCGCATCGTCCGGTGCCGGGCGGGGGAGGTCCGGCCGCCGCCGGTGAGCAGCCGGAAGCGGTCGTCGAGGCGGGCCAGCAGCTGTTCGACGGAGAGCGCGCGCAGGCGGCCGGCGGCCAGTTCCAGGGCCAGCGGGAGACCGTCCAGGCGGCGGCAGAGCAGGGACACCTCGGCGCGGTCGGCGCCGTCCAGGCGGAAGCCCGGACGGACGGCGGCGGCGCGGTCGGCGAACAGCAGCATCGCCTCCGAGTCGGCCCGGCCCTCCGGCGGGTCGACCGGCAGCGGGGCCAGCGGCAGCAGGTGCTCGCCGGCCGCGCGCAGCGACTGCCGGGAGGTGGCCAGCACCCGCAGGCCGGGCGCGGCGCGCAGCAGGGCGTCGACCAGTTCGGCGCAGGCGTCGACCAGGTGCTCGCAGCCGTCCAGCACCAGCAGCAGGCGGCGGCCGGCGAGCCGTCCGGCCAGCGTCGTCCGGGCGGCGTCGTCGGCGGGCCCCAGCGCGGCCAGGACGGCGGGGCCGAGGGCCGCGGCGTCCCGGACCGGGCCGAGTTCGGCGAGGTGGACGCCGTCGGGGAAGCCGGCGGCCAGCCGGGAGGCGGCCCGCAGCGCCAGCCGGGACTTGCCGACCCCGCCCGGGCCGGTCACGGTGACCAGCCGGGAGCGGCCCAACAGCTCGGCCAGGGCGTCGAGTTCGGCGGACCGGCCGACGAAGCCGGTGACCTCGGCGGGCAGTCGGCCCGGCCCGCGAGACGCTGCCGCCATGCTGTCCAAGAGACGCCCCCGTCGCTGTGAACCCGTTCCTCCGGTGGGCCCGCGCCCAGCGAGCCAACTCCCCAACGAGGTGACCGGACGGTAGGTTACGCGCCGTGTTCGCACATCCGACCGGTTCCCGGGGCGGAGTGGTGGGCGACATATCCGGTCGGGGAGCGACCGGCAGTCACGGTAGGGTTCACTACCGAGGTTTTCGATACTGGAAACTCACAGGCGAGGGAGCGCGCGAAGGTGTCCGTGGGAGAGCTGGCCGGGCTGCTGGTCGCCGTCTTCTGGGCGGTCCTGGTCACCCTGCTCGCCGTGGTCCTGGTCCGGCTGTCGAAGGTGCTGCGGGAGGCCACCGTCCTGGTCGCCGCCGTCACCGAACAGGCCGTGCCGCTGCTGCAGGACGCGAACGCCGCCGTCCGCAGCGCGCACGAGCAGCTGGAGCGGGTCGACGAGATCACCGCCAACGTGCAGGACGCCGCGGCCGACGCCAAGGCGCTGTCCTCCACGGTGGCCGCCACCGTCGGCGGGCCGCTGGTGAAGCTGGCCGCGTTCAGCTACGGCGTGCGCCGGGCCGTGAACCGGCAGCAGACGGGCCTCGCGGTGCCGCCGCAGGGCGGCGAGCGCGAGGAGCTGGCCCGGCTGATCCGGGCCGAGGTGCGTGCGGCGACCGCGCCGCGCGGTGGTCTGCTGTCCCGGGTCCGCCGGGCCGTGAGGGGCTGACCGCGATGGTGCGCAGGATCTTCTGGATGGCGGTCGGCGCAGGCGCGACCGTGTGGGCCATGAACAAGGCCAACGAGGCGGTGCACCGCCTCACGCCCGACTCGCTGTCCGGCACCGCCGCCCGCGGCGCCCTCCAACTCGGCGACGCCGCCCGGCAGTTCGCCCGCGACGTGAAGTCCGGCATGGCCGAGCGCGAGCAGCAGCTGCGCGCCGACCTCGGCCTGGACGGCACCGCGGTCGTCGAACCGCCCCGCCGCCGCACGCTCAGTGGCGCGGCCGGCTCCGACGGGGACCGAGCTATCTCGGCGGCCCCGGGCTCCCCGGCCGCCGCCCTGCCCACGTCTCGCGGCACGCGCCGCACCACCCCCCAGACCATCGTTGCCAAGACCCGTCAGCGCGAGCTGCCGGGCAGCACGACCGATCGGAAGGACCCCCACTGATGGAGTCGGCAGAGATCCGCCGCCGCTGGCTGCGCTTCTTCGAGGAGCGCGGCCACACCGTCGTACCGTCGGCCTCGCTGGTCGCCGACGACCCCACCCTGCTGCTCGTCAACGCCGGCATGGTGCCCTTCAAGCCGTACTTCCTCGGCGAGGTCAAGCCGCAGTTCTCGCGCGCCACCAGCGTGCAGAAGTGCGTCCGCACCCTGGACATCGAAGAGGTCGGGAAGACCACCCGGCACGGCTCGTTCTTCCAGATGTGCGGCAACTTCTCGTTCGGCGACTACTTCAAGGAAGGCGCCATCACGTTCGCCTGGGAGCTGCTCACCGGCTCCGTCGCGGACGGCGGCTACGGCCTGGAGCCCGAGAAGCTCTGGATCACCGTCTACCAGGACGACGACGAGGCCGAGAAGATCTGGCGGGACGTCATCGGCGTGCCGTCCGAGCGGATCCAGCGCCTGGGCATGAAGGACAATTTCTGGTCCATGGGCGTTCCCGGCCCGTGCGGCCCGTGCTCGGAGATCAACTACGACCGCGGCCCCGCGTACGGCGAGGAGGGCGGCCCGGCGGTCAACGGCGAGCGCTACCTGGAGATCTGGAACCTGGTCTTCATGCAGTACGAGCGCGGCCACGGCGACGGCAAGGACGGGTTCGAGATCCTCGGCGACCTGCCGAGCAAGAACATCGACACCGGCCTCGGCCTGGAGCGCCTCGCCGCCGTCCTGCAGGACGTCGACAACCTCTTCGAGATCGACACCAGCCGGATGATCCTCGACCGCGCCGCCGAGCTCACCGGCCACACCTACGGCGCCGACCACAAGGCGGACGTCTCGCTGCGCGTGGTCACCGACCACTTCCGCACCGCGCTGATGCTGGTCGGTGACGGCGTCACCCCCGGCAACGAGGGCCGCGGCTACGTGCTGCGCCGCATCCTGCGCCGCGCGATCCGCAACATGCGCCTGCTGGGCGCGATCGGGCCGGTCGCCAAGGACCTGATCGACATCTCGATCAAGGCGATGGCCCCGCAGTACCCGGAGCTGGAGGCCGACCGCAAGCGCATCGAGACGGTCGTGGTCGCCGAGGAGAACGCCTTCCTGCAGACCCTGCGCTCCGGCACCAACCTGCTGGACGCCGCAGTCACCGAGACCAAGGCCGGCGGCAGCGTGGTGCTCTCCGGCGAGCAGGCGTTCAAGCTGCACGACACCTACGGCTTCCCGATCGACCTCACCCTGGAAATGGCCGAGGAGCAGGGCCTCCAGGTCGACGAGGCCGGCTTCCGCCGCCTGATGCAGGAGCAGCGCGACCGGGCCAAGGCCGACGCCAAGGCGAAGAAGATGGGCCACGCCGACGTCGCCGCGTACCGCGAGGTCGCCGACAGCGCCGGCGCCTCCGTCTTCACCGGCTACACCCTCACCGAGGGCGAGGCCACCGTGGTCGGCCTGCTGGTGGACGGCGTCCCGTCGCCGGCCGCCAGTGAGGGCGACGAGGTCGAGCTGATCCTCGACCGCACCCCGTTCTACGCCGAGGGCGGCGGCCAGCTCGCCGACCACGGCCGGATCCGCCTGGACTCCGGCGCGGTCGTCGAGATCCGCGACGTGCAGCAGCCGGTGCCGGGCGTCATCGTGCACTCCGGCGGGGTGCTGTTCGGCGAGGTCGTGCTCGGCGCGGCCGCGTACGCCACCATCGACATCGAGCGCCGCCGGGCCATCGGCCGCGCCCACTCGGCGACCCACCTGACCCACCAGGCGCTGCGCGACGCGCTCGGCCCGACGGCCGCCCAGGCCGGCTCGGAGAACGCGCCGGGCCGCTTCCGCTTCGACTTCGGCTCGCCCGCCGCCGTGCCCGGCAGCGTGCTGGTCGACGTCGAGCAGAAGATCAACGACGTGCTGACCCGTGAACTCGACGTCACCGCCGAGGTCATGACGATGGACCAGGCCCGCAAGCAGGGCGCCATCGCGATGTTCGGCGAGAAGTACGGCGACTCCGTCCGCGTGGTCACCATCGGCGACTTCTCCAAGGAGCTGTGCGGCGGCACGCACGTCGCCAACACCGCCCAGCTGGGCCTGGTGAAGCTGCTCGGCGAGTCCTCGATCGGCTCCGGCGTGCGCCGCGTGGAGGCGCTGGTCGGCGCCGACGCGTACAAGTTCCTGGCGCGCGAGCACACCGTGGTCGCCCAGCTCACCGAGCTGGTCAAGGGCCGTCCGGAGGAGCTGCCGGAGAAGATCTCCGGCATGCTCGCCAAGCTCAAGGACGCCGAGAAGGAGATCGAGAAGTTCCGCGCCGAGAAGGTGCTGCAGGCCGCCGCGGGCCTCGCCGAGGGCGCGGAGGACGTCCGGGGCGTGGCCCTGGTCGCCGCCCGGGTCGGCGACGGCACCGGTGCGGACGAGCTGCGCAAGCTGGTGCTGGACATCCGCGCCCGGCTCGGCAACCGCCCGTCCGTGGTCGCCGCGTTCACCGTCGCGAACGACCGCCCGCTGACCGTCATCGCCACCAGCGAGGACGCCCGCGCCCGCGGTATCAAGGCCGGCGAGCTGGTCCGCGCCGCGGCGAAGACGCTCGGCGGCGGCGGTGGCGGCAAGGACGACGTGGCACAGGGCGGCGGCAGCAACCCGGCCGCGGTCGGCGAGGCGATCGAGGCCGTCCGGGCACTGGTGGCCGAGCGCGCGTGAGTGAGGGCTTCGTCGAAGAGAAGGTCTTCCGGCGGGGCCGGCGGATCGCCGTCGATGTGGGCGACGCCCGGATCGGGGTCGCGGTCTGCGACCCCGACGGGCTGATCGCCACGCCCGTGGAGACCGTCCCCGCCGGGGGCCGCTCGCAGGCCCGGCTCAAGGCGATCGTCGAGGAGTACGACGCGATCGAGGTCGTGGTCGGACTGCCACGCTCGCTGAACGGCAAGGAAGGCCCGGCCGCCGCCAAGGTCCGCGCCTACGCGGGCCGGCTGGCCGCGCTGGTCGCCCCGGTCGGCGTGCGGCTGGTCGACGAGCGGATGACCACCGTCACCGCCGCCGCCGGGCTGCGCGCCTCCGGCCGGTCCTCCAAGAAGGGCCGCTCGGTGATCGACCAGGCCGCGGCCGTGGTCATCCTCCAGGCCGCGCTTGAGACCGAACGGGTGAGCGGCCGCGCACCCGGTGAGAGTGTCGAGCCGGTGGCCTGACCGGGCCGGTCTAGGTTCCCGATCGGGGCCCGTGCGGACGCGCGTCCGCACGGGCCCCGATCGCATGCCCGCCGCCGGAGGCCCGCCGTGACCGACCCGTACACCGCGCCCGGACTGACCCCCGGCCACCTCGGCGCCCCCGTGCTCGAACCCGACGCCGCACCGCCCGGCCTGCCGTACGGCGTCGAACCGCCCGACCCGGGACGGCTGCGCACCGGCGCCGCCTGCTGCCTCAGCGTGGCCGGCCTGTTCGGGGTGCTGGCGGCCGCCGCGGTCGCGCTGTTCCTGGTCTGGCCCGAGGGCAAGAAGCCCGCCCCCGACTTCGTCGGCGTCGGCACCGGCCGGGTGCAGGTGTCGGTCGCCCAGGGCGCCAGCATCACCCAGATCGGCCGGACGCTGACCGCCAAACATGTCGTCGCCTCCGTCCGGGCGTTCACCGAGGCTGCGGCCAAGAGCCCGGCCGGCGACCGGATCCACCCCGGCACCTACACCCTCAAGGAGAAGATGCCGGCGGTCGCCGCCCTCAACATGCTGCTCGACCCGTCCAACGCCAACGCCCTGACCATCCCCGAGGGCTGGCGCACCACCCAGGTCTACACCGCCATCGACACCCGGCTCGGCCTGGCCGCCGGCACCACCAAGGGCATCGCCGAACAGCACCTCGCCGACCTCGGCCTCCCCGCCTCCGCGGACGGCCACCCGGAGGGCTACCTGTTCCCCGCGACCTACCCCGTCACCGGCGACAGCACCCCGCTCACCCTGCTCCAGGAGATGGTGAAAGAGGCCGACACCCAGCTCGACGGCGACGCCGTCAAGGACGCCGCCGCCAACAACAACATCTCCCCGTACGGGCTGCTCGCCGTCGCCAGCCTCGCCCAGGCCGAGGCCGACAACCCCGAGGACATGGCCAAGGTCGCGCGCGTCGTCTACAACCGGCTCGCGAAGAACATGCCGCTGCAACTCGACTCCACCATCAACTACGCGCTCGGCCGCTCCACCCTCACCACCACCGTGGACGACACCAGGCTCGACTCCCCGTTCAACACCTACGCCCACCCCGGCCTGCCGCCCACCCCCATCGGCAACCCCGGCCGGGACGCGCTGCGTGCCGCGATCCGCCCCGCCGACGGTGACTGGCTGTACTTCGTGACCGTCCAACCCGGCGACACCCGGTTCACCGACAGCTCCGACCAACAGCGAAAGAACGTCGACGAGTTCAACGCACATCGCGCACAGAACCCGTCGCCGACCCCCTCCGACCCGTCACCTGTCGTTCCCTGAACAACAGGGAGTGACGCCCGTTGGCTACGCTGCGGTACGGTAACGTCTCCCAGCACGGGCGTCGCTAGCACGCCGGTTCGACGGACACCCTGGACGCGGTAAGGGGATCGATGACTGATCAGAGCGGGCGCTACGGTGCCCAGGGCGACCAGGCGTGGTTCCCCGGCGAGCAGCAGCAGCCCCCGCAGTACGGGCAGCAGCAGGACCTCGGGCAGCAGCAGGAATTCGGTCAGCAGCAGTACCCGCAGGGGTATGTGCAGCAGCAGGGCGTGCCGCAGCAGGGGATGCCTTTGCCGGGGGTTCCGCAGCAGCAGATGCCCCAGCAGCAGGTGCAGCAGCAGGTTCCTCAGCAGCAGATGCCGATGGGCGGCCAGGGCTACCCGCAGCAGCAGGGGTTCGTCCAGCAGCAGCCGCAGGGGTATCCGCAGCAGCAGGGCATGGTCCAGCCCGGGATGACGCAGGGCGGCCAACAGCAGTTCGGGCAGGACCAGTTCGGGCAGCAGCAGGGCTTCGCGCCCGGGCAGCCGATGCCGCAGCAGGGAATGCAGCAGCAGGCCATGCCGCAGGCGATGCCGCCGCAGCAGGCGCAGATGCCGATGGGCGGCCAGGGGTATCCGCAGCAGCGCGGGGCGAGCCAGGGCGGTCAGCAGCAGTTCGTGCAGCAGGGTGTGCCGCAGTCGCAGCCGATGCCGCAGGGCATGCAGGGGATGCAGCAGCCGGTGCAGGGCATGCCGCAGCAGGCCGCACCGCGGCCGGTGCAGCAGCAGCCCGCACCGCAGGCGCGTCCCGCCGGGCCCGGTCCGGACGGCATCGACTGGGAGGCCGAGGCCGCCGCGCTCGACAACCCGGGGGCGGCGACGGCCGCCACGGAGGCCGACCAGCGCGCGGACGAGCCCGAGACGTGGGCCGAGGACGAGTACGCCGAGGAGGAGCGCAGCTCGTTCCTCTCCGAGCAGGACAACTCCCGCGAGGCCGAGCGCAAGCGCAAGGAGAAGGGCAAGAAGTCGGGCCGCCGCAACAGCGGCGCCTGCCTGGTGGTCGCCCTGGTCCTGCTCGGCGCGACCGGCGGCGCGGGCTGGTGGGGCTACGGCCAGTACCAGCAGCGCTTCGGCCCGCCGCCGGACTTCAACGGCGACGGCAACGGCTCCGTCAACATCACCGTCGCCTCCGGCGCGGTCGGCGGCGACATCGCGAGGGTGCTGAGGGACGCCGGCGTGGTGAAGAGCATCAAGGCGTTCACCGTCGCGTACGACAAGAACCCGAAGGCGCGTGGCATCCAGCCCGGCATCTACACCATGAAGCACGAGATGTCCGGCGACGCGGCCGTCAAGGAACTGGTGGAGTCGAACGGCGGCAACGTGCTGATCATGCCGGAAGGCATGATCGCTGCGGACATCTACACCAAGATCGACGAGAAGCTGAAGCTGGAGAAGGGCACCACCGCCAAGGTGGCCAAGGACCAGGCCGGCAACCTCGGCCTGCCCGCCTACGCCAACAACAACCCCGAGGGCTTCCTGTACCCGACCCGGTACTCCGTCACCGACGGCATGAAGCCCGAGGACCTGCTCAAGCAGATGGTGGGGAACGCCGTCCAGCGCTACAACGAGCTCAAGCTGGACGAGGCCGCGCAGAAGATCGGCCTGAAGAACGCCTACGAGGTGATCACCGAGGCGTCGATCCTGCAGGCCGAGGGCAACAACGACCACGACTTCGGCAAGATGGCCAGGGCCATCTCCAACCGCCTGACCACCAACGTCACCGGGCACAAGCTCGGCCTGGACACCACGCTGCAGTACCAGTTGGGCCGCAAGGAGCTGAGCTATGCGGAGATCAACGACCGCTCGCTGAAGTACAACACCAACATGAACCCCGGCCTGCCGCCCACGCCGATCTCCAACCCGAGCGAGAACGCGATCAGGGCGGTCCTCAACCCGACCCCGGGCGACTGGGCGTACTGGCTGGCGATCTCGCCGTCGGAGACCAAGTTCGCCGCGACCGGCGAGGAGCACGCGAAGAACACCGAGAACTGGTGCATCTCGCGGGGCAAGCAGTACGACTCGAAGCAGGTCGTCTGCAAGTGAGTCGCGGGCGCGGCCGGTCGGTGCGACCGGCCGCGCCGCCGTGTCGGCACTACCGGCACCCGCCGCCGTCGACCGCCTCGCTCCGGTTGCCCACTCCCGGCTCACCGGCCGACCGGGGCGCAGGGCGTCCGGTGGGCGGGACGGCTTTGCGGGGTGGCCGGGGGTGGCGAGTAGCGTGATGCGGATGGAGACCTTGCAGCCCTCTGAGCCGGCCCTGTTGGAAGCCGCCCGCGTCGATGTGGTCCGTGGTGGGCGGTACTTGCTGAAGGACGTGTCGTTGACCGTTCGGGCCGGGGAGCACTGGGCGGTGCTCGGGGCGAACGGGGCCGGGAAGAGTACGTTGTTGTCGCTGTTGGGGGCGGTGGAGCATCCGACGGCGGGCAGTGTGAAGGTGCTGGGGCGGCAGCTCGGGCGGGTGGATGTGCGGGAGTTGCGGGCGCATCTCGGGCATGTGAATCCGCGGCATCCGTTGCGTTCGCCGTTGACGGTGCGTCAGGTGGTGCTGACCGGCGTCACGCAGTCGATCGAGCCGGACCCGTTCCGCAAGCCGACCGCCGAACAGCTCGACCACGCCGAGGAGTTGATCCACGCGATGGGTGTCGCGCACCGTGCCGAGAGCGCCTGGACGACGCTGTCGCAGGGCGAGCGCGGGCGGGTGCTGATCGCCCGGGCGCTGATGCCGGAACCCCGGCTGCTGCTGCTCGACGAGCCCGCCACCGGGCTGGACCTGACCGCGCGCGAGCAGTTGTTGGAGAGCCTGGACGGGCTGCGCCGGCGCTTCCCCGAGGTGGCGTCGGTGCTGGTCACCCACCACCTGGAGGAGCTGCCGGAGACCACCAGCCACGCGCTGCTGCTGCGCGACGGACTGGCCACCGCGGCCGGCCCGGCGGGTGAGGTGCTCACCACCGAGCTGGTTTCCGACTGCTTCCGCCACCCGATCCGGATCGGTCACAGCGAGGGCCGCTGGACGGCCCGGACCCGCCGGGGCGCCGCGTGAGCGTCCGGGACTGGGCGCTGCGTCCGGCCACCGACGCCGACCTGGAACCGCTGGTCGAGCTGCGGGCGGCGGCGATGCGTCCCGACCTGGAACGGCTCGGCCGCTGGGACGAGCACCGGGTGCGGCAGCGGATGCGCGACGCGTACCGGGCTGCGCACACCGCGGTGGTGGAGGTGCCGGGCTTTCCGTCGCCGGCCGGCTGCCTGGCGGTGCGCCCGGACGAGGACCGGCCCGACACGGTGGTGCTGGAACACTTCTACCTCGACCCGGTGTTGCACGGCCGGGGCCTCGGCACCGCCGTGCTGCGCTCCGCGCTCGACGACGTCGACGCCGCCGGGCAGGCCGTGCGGCTGGTCGTGCTGCAGGGCAGCCCCGCCCGCCGGCTGTACGAGCGGCACGGCTTCGGGTTCGCGTCCGAGGATCCGATCGACGTCCGGCTGTACCGTCCCCCCTTCTCCCGAAAGGCCGTCCCGTGACCACCCCGCACCGCGCCGCCGTGCTCGGCTCGCCGATCGCCCACTCGCTCTCGCCCGCGCTGCACCGGGCCGGCTATGCCGCGCTCGGGATGGACGGGTGGAGCTACGACCGGTACGAGATCGACGAGGCCGGGTTGGCGGCGTTCGTCACCGGCCTGGACGCCGCGTGGGCGGGCCTGTCACTGACCATGCCGTTGAAGCGGGCGATCCTGCCGCTGCTGGACACCGTCAGCGACACCGCGCGGTCCGTGGACGCCGTCAACACCGTGGTGTTCGGGCCGGACGGGCGGCGGCACGGTGACAACACCGACGTGCCCGGTCTGGTCAACGCGCTGCGCGAGCGGGGTGTCGGGCGGGTGGAGTCGGCGGCGGTGCTGGGCGCCGGGGCCACCGCCTCGTCCGCGCTGGCCGCGCTCGGGCAGCTCTGCGACGGGCCGCTGACGGTGTACGTGCGCAGTGCCGAACGGGCTGCCGAGATGCGGGAGTTGGGGGAGAAGCTCGGGGTGGCGGTGCGCACCGCCGACTGGGCGGACGGTGCGCAGGCGCTGGCCGGGCCGCTGACCGTCTCCACCACGCCGGTCGGCGCCACCGACGCCTTCGCCGCGCAGCTGACCGGCACGCCCGGGGTGCTGTTCGACGTGCTGTACCACCCGTGGCCGACCGCGCTGGCGGCCGCCTGCCTGGAGCGTGGCGGCACCGTGCTCGGCGGGCTGGACCTGCTGGTGCACCAGGCGGTGCTCCAGTTCGAGCGGTTCACCGGCGTCGAACGCGGCCCGCTGGCGGCGATGCGGACCGCGGGCGAGGCGGCGCTGGCGTCCTGAGCTGCCCGGCGTCCTGAGCTGCGGCTTCGGCGCGGCGATCGCGGACGTTCGGTGTCCGTCACGCGGACCGTGCCCACGACGGCCGTCCGGACGTGAAAGGATCGGTGCTTGCCCCGCCGCGCTCCGCAGCGGGGGCAGGACGAGACGCCGGACCGGCCGCCGTGCACGGCGTGCGGGCCGCTGACGAAGGAGCTTTTCGGTGGGTAGCTTGCGCTGGCTGACGGCGGGGGAGTCGCACGGCCCCGCTCTGGTCGCGACGCTGGAGGGCCTGCCGGCCGGAGTGCCGGTCACCACTGCCATGGTGGCCGACGCGCTGGCCCGCCGGCGGCTCGGCTATGGTCGCGGCGCGCGGATGAAGTTCGAGCAGGACGAGGTGACCTTCCTCGGCGGTGTCCGGCACGGCGAGACCATGGGCTCGCCGGTGGCGATCATGGTCGGCAACACCGAGTGGCCGAAGTGGGAGCAGGTCATGTCGGCCGACCCGGTCGACCCCGAGGTGCTCGCGGGCCTGGCCCGCAACGAGCCGCTGACCCGCCCCCGTCCGGGCCACGCCGACCTGGCCGGCATGCAGAAGTACTCGATCGACGAGGCCCGGCCGATCCTGGAGCGCGCCAGCGCCCGGGAGACCGCGGCCCGGGTCGCGCTCGGCGTCGTCGCCCGCTCCTACCTGAAGGAGACCTGCGGCATCGAGATCGTCAGCCACGTGGTCGAGCTGGCCGCCGCCAAGGCCCCCGCCGGGGTGCTGCCGCTGCCCTCCGACGAGGCCCGCCTCGACGAGGACCCGGTGCGCTGCCTGGACGCCGACGCGTCGAAGGCGATGGTCGCCGAGATCGACCAGGCCCACAAGGACGGCGACACCCTCGGCGGCGTCGTCGAGGTGCTGGCGTACGGCGTGCCGGTCGGCCTCGGCTCGCACGTCCACTGGGACCGCCGGCTGGACGCCCGACTGGCCGCCGCGCTGATGGGCATCCAGGCGATCAAGGGCGTCGAGGTCGGCGACGGCTTCGGCCTGGCCCGCGTCCCCGGCTCGCAGGCGCACGACGAGATCCTGCCGACCCCCGACGGCGTGAAGCGCGCCTCCGGCCGCTCCGGCGGCACCGAGGGCGGCCTGTCCACCGGCGAGGTGCTGCGCGTCCGCGCCGCGATGAAGCCGATCGCGACCGTCCCGCGCGCCCTGCAGACGCTGGACGTGCGCACCGGCGAGCCCGCGAAGGCGCACCACCAGCGGTCCGACGTGTGCGCCGTCCCGGCGGCCGGCATCGTCGCCGAGGCGATGGTGGCGCTGGTGCTGGCCGACGCGGTGGCGGAGAAGTTCGGCGGCGACAACGTCTCCGAGACCCGCCGCAACGTGCAGTCCTACCTCGACAACCTGATCGTCCGATGACCAGCCCCGCAGTGGTGCTGGTCGGCCCGCCCGGCAGTGGCAAGTCCACCGTCGGGCGGGTCCTCGCGGAGCGCCTCGGCCTGCCGTTCCGCGACACCGACGAGGACGTCGAGCGGACGGCCGGCAAGCCCATCCCGGAGATCTTCGTCGACGACGGCGAGCCGCACTTCCGGCAGCTGGAGCGGGCGGCCGTCGCGGCCGCCGCCGCGGAGTTCTCCGGCGTGCTGGCGCTCGGCGGCGGCGCCGTGATGGCCTCCGCCACCCGCGAGGTGCTCGCGCCGCTGCCGGTGGTGTTCCTGGAGGTCGCCCTCGCCGACGCGGTCAAGCGGGTCGGCCTGGACGCCCCCCGCCCGCTGCTCGCGGTCAACCCCCGGGCCCGCTGGCGCGAGCTGATGGAGGCCCGCCGCCCGCTGTACCTGGAGGTCGCCACCGCCGTGGTCGACACCCAGGGCCGCACCCCCGAGCAGGTCGCCGACGCCGTACTCGAAGCACTGGAGCTGAAGAACCCCCATGACTGACGAGATCGTCCGGATTCAGGTCGCGGGCAGCGACGGCCACGACCCGTACGAGGTGCTGATCGGGCACCGGCTGCTCGGCGAACTCGCCCCGCTGATCGGCCCGAAGGCCAAGCGGGTGGCGGTCATCCACCCGGAGGCGCTGGAGGCCACCGGCGAGGCGATCCGCGAGGACCTGGCCGAGCAGGGCTACGAGGCGATCGTCCTCCAGGTGCCGAACGCCGAGGACGCCAAGAGCGTCGAGGTCGCCGCGTACTGCTGGTCGGTGCTCGGCCAGACCGGCTTCACCCGCAGCGATGTGATCATCGGCCTGGGTGGCGGCTCGACCACCGACCTGGCGGGCTTCGTCGCCGCCACCTGGCTGCGCGGAGTGCGCTGGATCTCGGTGCCCACCACGCTGCTCGGCATGGTCGACGCCGCGGTCGGCGGCAAGACCGGCATCAACATCGCCGAGGGCAAGAACATGGTCGGCGCCTTTCACCCGCCCGCGGGCGTGCTGGCCGACCTCGGCACCCTGGAGACCCTCGGCAAGCACGACTACGTCTCCGGCCTCGCCGAGGTGATCAAGGCCGGCTTCATCGCCGACCCGGTCATCCTCGACCTGATCGAGCAGGACCCCGCCGCCGCGACCAGCCCCGTCGGGCCGCACACCCTGGAGCTGATCCGGCGCGCCATCCAGGTCAAGGCCGACGTGGTCTCCGGCGACCTCAAGGAGTCCGGCCGCCGCGAGATCCTCAACTACGGCCACACCCTCGGCCACGCCATCGAACGCAACGAGCGCTACAAGTGGCGGCACGGCGCGGCGATCTCCATCGGCATGGTCTTCGCCGCCGAACTCGGCCGTCTGGCCGGGCGGTTGGACGACGCCACCGCCGACCGGCACCGCACCGTGCTGGCCTCGGTCGGCCTGCCGCTCAGCTACCGGGCGGACGCCTGGCCGAAGCTGCTGGACGCCATGAAGATCGACAAGAAGTCGCGCGGCGACCTGCTGCGCTTCATCGTCCTGGACGGCCTCGCCAAGACCTCCGTGCTGGAGGGCCCCGACCCGTCGCTGCTGGTCGCCGCGTACGCGGAGGTCTCCGGATGACCGCCCCCGTGCCGGTGCTGGTGCTCAACGGCCCCAACCTGGGCCGGCTGGGCTCCCGCGAGCCCGACGTGTACGGGTCCACCTCGTACGCGGGCCTGGTCGCGCGGTGTGCTTCCTTGGGGCTCGAACTGGGCTTGGACGTCGAGGTGCGGGAGACCAACTCCGAGGCGGAGATGGTCGGTTGGCTGCACGAGGCGGCGGACGCCAAGACCCCGGTGGTGATCAACCCCGGTGCGTTCACCCACTACTCGTACGCGATGCGGGACGCCGCCGCGCAGCGCACCGCCCCCCTCATCGAGGTGCACATCTCCAACCCCTACACCCGCGAGACCTTCCGGCACACCTCGGTGATCGCCGCGGTCGCCTCCGGCACCATCGCGGGCTTCGGCCTCGGCTCGTACGAACTCGCCCTGCGGGCCCTCGCCGAGCAGCTCACCACCCGCTGACACCCCTCGCCGGCCCGGTCGCGGACTTGTGCCCGCCACCGGGCCGACGTGTACATTCGGCGCAGGGAGGTGACGGTGAGCCAGTACGCGCAGAGCCACCAGCCGGGGGGTCAGGTGCCGCCCCGTCCGGGGACGCCGCCGTATCCGACGGTCCCTCAACCGCCGTACCCCGCACCGGCACTGCCCGCCACCACCCAGGCCATCCCCACCCTCGGCCCGATCCCGGGCCGACCCGACCGGCCGACCGTCCCGCTCAAGGCCGTCGGGCCCGTCGCCCCCGGCGGCACCGGACACTTCCTGCTCCCCAGCGGCGGCACCGTCCAACTCCCCGCCGTGCCACCGCCGATGCCCGTACTGCCCGCGCCCCTGCCCACCGGACCGATCGCCGTCCTGCTGATCGGCGCGGCCGGCGCCGGCAAGACCACCGTCGCCCGCTACTGGGCCGAACGCCGGCCCACCCCCACCGCGCACATCAGCCTCGACGACGTCCGCGAATGGGTCCAGGCCGGTTTCGCCAACCCGCAGTCCGGCTGGAACACCGCCTCCGAGGCCCAGTACCGGCTCGCCCGCCGCACCTGCGGCTTCGCCTGCCGCAACTACCTCGCCAACGGCATCTCCTGCATCATCGACGACGCCGTCTTCCCCGACCGCCCCGCGATCGGCCTCGGCGGCTGGAAACGCCACATCGGCCCCGGCATGATCCCCGTCGTCCTCCTTCCCGGCCTCGACCGCGTCCTCGCCCGCAACGCCGAACGCTCCGGCAACCGCCGCCTCTCCGACGACGAAGTCGCCCGCATCCACGGCCGCATGGCCGGCTGGCGCACCTCCGGCCTCCCCATCATCGACAACTCCAACCTCACCGTCCCCGAGACGGCCGCCGCGCTCGACCAGGCGATCTTCTCCCGCCTCCACCAGGCCTGACCCCACTGCCGTAACGTTCCGCCAGCCGACACGCTTCGCTGCGCGGGCTTCTGCCGTGCTGTGCGGCCTGCTTCACGGTGCCCTCGCCGGGCGGGTCGCTTCGCGCTGCCGCCCGCTGTGCTGGCGCGGATCGCTGTGCTGCCCATCTGCTCCGCGGGTCTGCGCTGCGCGGAATCATTCCTCGCCACCCCCGGTACCGCCCGCGAGCAGCCCACCTCACTGGCCACCGCCAGAGCCGACACCCCTGCGGGGCACCGACCACCGAGCAGGAACCCGCCCCCGCCCCCGCGCCGAAAGCCGTGCAGCCGGAGGCCCGCGGCAATGCGAGTTGCCGCTGTGCGGGGTTTCGCTTGCGCTTGCCTGCCGCTGTGCGGGGTTTCGCTTGCGCTTGCCTGCCGCTGTGCGGGGTTTCGCTTGCGCTTGCCTGCCGCTGTGCGGGGTTTCGCTTGCGCTTGCCTGCCGCTGTGCGGGGTTTCGCTTGCGCTTGCCT
>NZ_LISX01000014.1:154527-246085 GCF_001905465.1 Kitasatospora sp. CB01950 | reverse complement strand
TATCGGAAAGACAACGGCTTCTCAGTGACGTGTGCGGCACCAGAGCGTTGCGCAGGGCAGCGAAGTCTTCCAAGGCTCTTGCGAGGGAATCCAGCTCGCCGCCGGTTCCGCTCAGCTGACGCCAGACGAACGACTCTCCCTCCACTGCGGGTCGCCAGGAGCGGGACACCCAGCGCGCGCTGTCGAGGATGCCGCGAAGGCGTTCCTCCGTGAGGCCGGCGGTGTCGAACTCCGGCTCCGGGGCGAGCTGCGGCAGCGAGTGCAGCAGCGAGACACGGCCCAGGATGTCGTGCAGGGAACGGTTCATGCCGTCGTGGTGTTCGTTCATCGCCATGGCGTAGCCGGAGAGCTCTCGGCGCAGTTCCTGGGCGGTGAGGAGTTCATCGCGGCGCGAGGTCGGGAAGGCCCTGCGGGGCGCGGTGAGCGATCGGCCGAGATCCTGGGCCACTTGCTTGCGGTTGGCGGTATTGCTGTGCAGCGCAAGGATGTAGTCGTCCAGGCCGACCTGCTCAAGGCGGTTGCGCACCACGTCGAGTGCAGCTGCCTTCTCGCTGACGAACAGGACACTGCGGCCCTTCTCCAGGAGGCCCGCGATGATGTTGGTGATGGTCTGACTTTTGCCCGTGCCGGGTGGGCCGTCCATGACGAAGCTGCGCCCCTCGACCGCGGCGGCGATGCATTGACGCTGGGAGGAGTCGGCGTCCAGCACGAGTGGAGCCTGTTCCGGTGGCTGCTTCTGGTCGATCAGGTCGAGTGGCACCGGATCGAAGTCGAACGCGTCCACGGTGCCTGCCGTGTCGGCGCCCAGACCCAGGGTGCGCACCAGCGGGCTGGCCAGGATCCGGTGCATGTTGTCCCGAAGATCTCGGTACATCACCTCCTTGCTGGAGTTGAAGGCGTCCAGGACGATGCGCTCACTGACCTGCCATCCGGCGCGGTCCGAGACGGTCCGCCGAACCTGGTCCAGCAGAACCATCGCGTCGGTGGGCTCGATCTGCTCGGGAGCGGGCCATTCGATGCCCATCTCCTCCATCTTGACGGCCAGCGCGGGGTTGAAGCTCAACTCCTCGTCTCCGTTGAGCTCCAGGAGGAAGGAGTCGCCCTTCCACTTGCGCAGCCGCACAGGTATCAACAGCAGAGGTGAGGCCACAGGGTCAGCGTCGGCGGCCGGACGCCAGTGGAGGAAACCGACGCCGAGGTGCAGAACCCAGAGTCCGAAGTCGTTGTACTTCTCCTGCGCGACGGTGGCCAGGCGTTTGAGGTGCCTGTCCTGCTCGGCCTGGGTCGTCTTACTGGTGCGAAGGCCGAGCCGGGTGCTGCCACCACCAGCGCGGGAACTGGGAGTGTCGATAGGCCGACCGCCGGTCGGCTTCGAGAGTTGCACACCGGTGTGACCAGGCGGTTCGGGCTGTGATCCGCCACCGGAGAGAGACTCCAGCACCGGGGCGAACAGGCATCCCTTGGGCAGTGCTTCCAGCACCTGCGTCAGTTCCGGGGCAATGATGTCGGTACCCGCCTGCTTGCTGCCGCGCCGGTAGTGCACCAGGCGGTTTCGAAAGCCCAGGTCGATGAGGGACTTCTGCCAGGACTCCAGTAGCGGCTTCAAGGGGTCGGCGGCGCTGCGCTGTCCGGAGTGGCGGTAGGCCATGCAGGTGACTCCGTTCAAACCTGTCGGGTCGTGTGAGATTCGTGACGGTCGAGTGGGGGAGCATAGTGCGTTGGCGTGGCGGTAGCGGGTATGTTCAGAAGTTCGTACTGCAGTCGAGACAGGCGTCGGCGAGTGCCCGGAAGGCCGGGGTCGCCACCTGGCGACCTGCTGACGAGATACGCGCGCCCGCTGTGTACTTGGGAGGCCGACGACCAGTTCCAGGCAAATGCGTTGACGCTCCGTCACCGGGGAAAGCCTTGACGGAAGGTTGACCGGGGCTTGGGCGAGGGTCCCTGGGTGCGCTCCTATTGTCGGGTCCATGCCCGTACAGCCGTTTCAGGGTCCGCGTCCGACTCCGACCCTTCCGGTCCTGCCGTACCGCAAACCGACCAGGGGTCGGGACTACTGGGTGCTGGACGACGTCCTCCCGGATCCGGACGCGGTGCGTGCCCGGCATCTGGCGCGTACCGACTGGGACGAGGGGTACCCGCACAAGCCGGAGTCGTGGCCGGGGTTGCGGGGGATGCCGGGGCTGGAGCCGGACGAGTTGGCGCACGTCGAGAAGGTGGTGCGGGAGACCGTCGGGGTGCCGAGGGTGTGGGCGCTGGGCGAGGCCGAGGGCGGGACGTTCAACCACAACTGCGTGCAGGTGGTGGGGGAGGGGGAGTGCGAGCCGCGGCCGCACACCGACTCGCGTTCGCTGTGCCGGTACGCGGCCGTGCTGTATCTGAACCCGAACGTGCCGAAGCGGTGCGGGACGAGCTTCTACCGGCAGAGCCTGCCGGGCGGCCGGCTCGGCGGGAACACCGTGGTGGCGCCGCACAACAACCTGGTGGACGCGCTCGGCACCCGGTTCGTCCCGCCGGACTCGTTCACCGAGGACCTGGCCGTCCCGCACCGCTACAACCGGCTGCTGCTGTACACCGCCAACCTGATGCACACCGCGACCGAGTACTACGGCCGGACGCTGGAGGAGAAGCGGATGACCTGCGTGTTCTTCTGGATGGCCTGACGGGCGGTCGGCCCGCCGGGCGGGGTGATCTTCGACACCTGTGCGACGGTGCCGTCTTGCCGCCGCAGGGGGAGCGCATCTACGGTGGGCGGGCCGTGGTGTTCGGGAAGCCGGTGCACTGTGCTCGTCACAGGAGTCCGGAGCGGCCCTCGCCACTGTGATCGGGGAGTCGTCGGCTCCCACCTCGCGCCACTGGCCGTTCGCGGCCGGGAAGGCCGGGTGCCGACGCCGAACACCCCGTCAGCCAGGAGACCGGCCACGGCATCTCACGAAGTGATCCACGAGGTGCTGGAGCGTGATGCGCGGATGACCGCGTCCGATTCGACCATGCCCGGAAACGTCCCGGGCTCCCCCCTGCCGTCCTTCCGCTGGCGGCGGGAAGACACCCTGCGCACCGTCGGCCTGATGGCGGTGATCCTGCTCCTGCACGTGGTGGCGTTCGGGACGCTGCTGCTGCTGGTGGTGCCGGAGAAGTACCAGGTCGGCACCCAGGTGTTCGGTGTGGGCCTGGGCGTCACGGCGTACACCCTGGGCATGCGGCACGCCTTCGACGCCGACCACATCGCGGTGATCGACAACACCACCCGCAAGCTGATGGCGGACGGCCGCCGGCCGGTCTCGGTGGGCTTCTGGTTCGCCCTCGGGCACTCCTCGATGGTGGTGCTGATGGCCGCGCTGGTGGCCGGCGGCGCGGCGCTGGCGGGCACGCTGATGGACGAGGGTTCGACGACCCATCAGGTGCTGGGCACCGTCGGCACCACCGCCTCGGGCGCGTTCCTCTACCTGATCGCGGCGCTCAACCTGGTGGCGCTGCTGGGCATCCTGCGGGTGTTCCGGGCGATGCGGGCCGGCGAGTACGACGAGGCCGAGCTGGAGAAGCACCTGGACTCCCGGGGTTTCCTGGCCCGGGTGCTGGGTCGGGCGACCCGTTCGATCACCCGGCCCGGTCAGATGTTCCCGGTGGGCATGGTGCTGGGTCTGGGCTTCGACACGGCCACCGAGGTCACGCTGATGGTGATGGCGGGCTCGGGCGCGGCGTCCGGCCTGCCCTGGTACGCGATCGTCTGCCTGCCGCTGCTGTTCGCGGCGGGGATGAGCCTGTTCGACACGCTGGACGGCACGTTCATGAACTTCGCCTACCAGTGGGCGTTCTCCAACCCTGTCCGCAAGGTGTACTACAACCTGACCATCACGGGGCTGTCGATCGCGGTGGCCTTCGTGATCGGCACCATCGAGCTGGTCGCGGTGCTGCACGACAAGTTCGGCCTGGACGATCCGGTGTCCGGCTGGATCGCCGGACTGGGCCTGGACAACGTGGGCTTCGTGATCGTCGGCCTGTTCGTGGTGGTGTGGGCGGCGGCAATCGGCTACTGGCGGATCGCCCGGCGCTCCAAGGCCTTCGCCGGGGCCGGGGCGGCCTGATCCGGCGTCAACCTGCCGCAAGGATCAGCGTTCCGGCGACGGCCAGCCCCGCGCCGACCAGCTGGACCCGCAGCAGGCGCTCCTTGAGCAGGCCGCGCGCCATCAGCGCCGTCACCACGGGGTAGAGCGAGGCCAGCACCGCCGCCACCGCGACCGAGCCCAGGTGGGCGGCGGCGGCGTACAGGCCGTTCGCGGCGACGTCGGCGACGCCGACGGCGGTCAGCGAGGGCAACGAGCGGGCCGCGCCGCGCAGTTCGATCGGCTCCCGGCGGGCGGCGGCGGCCAGCATGCCGACGCCGACCACCGCGTTGGTCAGTCGTTGCACGCACAGCGTCAGCAGCAGTCCGCCGCCGGCGCTGGCGTGCGCGATCAGCGCGAGCACCGCGCCGAACGCGAACGCGGCGGAGAGGGTGAGGACGAGCACCCGGCGGCTCACGGCCGGTCCGCCGCGCTGCGGGCCGCCCGCCAGCGCGACCCCGGCGATCGCCACCAGGATCCCCAACCCCTGGACGGCGCCCGGACGTTCGCCGAGGAACAGACCCACTCCGATCGGCACCAGCACGCCCACGGTGGCCAGCGGCGAGACCACGCCCATCGGCCCGAGCGCCAGCGCCCGGTAGAAGGCGAGCAGCGCGACCGGCCCGATCACGCCGGCGGCGACGGCGTACCAGAGCCCGGGTCCGGCGTCCGCCCAGCCGCCGGTGGCGGTGACGGCCGGCACCAGGACCAGGGCCGCCGCGGTCTGCGAGAGCACCACGACGCCGAGCGCGGGCAGCCGGCGGGTGATCGCCCCGCCGCCGTAGTCGGCGACGCCCCAGAGCAGGCTGGCGAGCAGCGCGAAGGCGGCGCTCACGAGAGCGGGGGAGAGGTCAGCATGGTGGACTCCGCAGTACAGTCGATGGATCTGTTGTGCGGTCGCAGCATAGTTCAACCCAGTGAACCGACCCAACTAAAATATTGGACTCAAGCGTGCCGGAACCCGATCTCGTCACCCAGGCCCTCGCCCGCAACCTCAAACGGCTGCGCACCGAACGCGGCCACACCCTGGACGCCCTCGCGGCCCGCTCCGGCGTCAGCCGCGGCATGGTGGTCCAGATCGAGCAGGCCCGCACCAACCCCAGCGTCGGCACCGTGGTCCGGCTCGCCGACGCCCTCGGCGTCTCGATCGCCCGGCTGCTCGACTACGACGAGACCTCGGTGGTGCGGATCGTCCCCGCCGAGGAGGCCGTCCGGCTGTGGAGCGGCCCGGACGGCGGCAGCGGCGTCCTGCTCAGCGGCATCGAGGCCCCCGGCCCGCTGGAACTGTGGAGCTGGCACCTGCGCCCCGGCGAGACCCACGCCTCCGACCCGCACCCGCCCGGCACCGTCGAGATCGCCCGGATCGACGATGGCGAACTCACCCTGATGCTCGACGGCCGCGCCCACCGCATCCAGGCCGGCTCCACCGCCTCCTACGAGGCCGGCACCGCGCACAGCTACCGCAACGAGGGCGCCGTCGACTGCCGGCTCACCCTGGTGGTCTCCGTCCCCCCGTCGGCCGGCCGGTGAACACGCCGAAGGGCCCCGGGAGTCTCGTCAACTCCCGGGGCCCTTCGGCATGTTGGCGTCAGAGGCCGTACCTGCGGCGGTACAGCTCCACTCGGCCCGCGGTGTCCAGCAGGCGGGCCTTGCCGGTGTAGAACGGGTGGCTCGCGGAGGACGTCTCGACGTCCACCACCGGGTACGTCCGCCCGTCCGTCCACTCGACCGTCCGACCGCTCGACGCGGTGGAGCGGGTCAGGAACGACAGGCCGCCCGTCTTGTCCCGGAACACCACCGGACGGTACTCGGGGTGCACTCCCTGCTTCATCTGCTCCTCCTTCGGCAAGCCTTCGAACGTGTGGGTGGTCAGCGGGCCTCGCGGAACTCCACGTGCCGCCCCGCCACCGGGTCGAACTTCCGCAGCACGATCCGATCGGGGGTGGTCCGCCGGTTCTTGCGGGTGACGTAGCTGAAGCCCGTGCCCGCCGTGGACCGGAGCGTGATCACCGGTCGCAGCTCGCTGCGCGCCATCTCGAACCTTCCAATCCCGGCAACGATTGCCGTTTTCATGTGGCCACAACGCGGCCCGGGCCCGCCGCATTCCCGCCACCGATCGGGCCCGTCCCGACGGGCGGCCCCGGGGCCCGGTTCGTACGCTCGGAGCATGTCCGACGCGCACGCCGCCCGACGCGAACGCCTCCGCGAGTACTGCAGCGCCTCCGGTGCCGACGCCGCGCTGATCACCCGCGCCGCCAACGTCCGCTACCTCACCGGCTGCCCACCGTGCGGCTCCGTCCTGCTGCTCACCCGGGAGCGGGCGGTGCTCGCGCTGCCGGAGGACGTGCCGCCCGAGGAGGCGGTGGAGCGCGAGGTGGACGAGGAGGTCACCCGGCTGCCGGTGCCCGCCGAGACGGACGCCGCGTTCGCCGCCGCCGAGGCCGCCGCCCGGCTGCGGGTGCAGGACCTCGCCGTCGAGGAGCACGACCTGACGGTGGCCCGCCACCGCGCCGTGGCCCGCGCGGTCGCCCCCGCCCGGCTGCTCGACCTGGACCGGACGGTCGAGCGGCTGCGGGTGGTCAAGGACGAGCACGAGCTCGCCGACCTGCGGATCGCCGCCGAGATCGCCGACCAGGCGCTCGGCGAACTGCTCGAATCGATCCTGGTCGGCCGCACCGAACGCCACCTGGCGATGGAACTGGAACGCCGGATGATCGACCACGGCGCCGACCGGGCGGCCTTCCCGGTCTCCGTCGGCACCGGCAGCCACTCCGGCCTGGAGCGCCACCAGCCCACCGACCGGCGGGTCGAGGAGGGCGACTTCCTCACCGTCGCGCTGGGCGCGCAGTACCGCGGCTACGGCATCTCCACCGCCCGCACCTTCGTGATCGGGGCCGCCCCCGCGTCCTGGCAGGTCGAGCTGCACCGCCTGGTCTTCCGCGCCCAACGGGCCGGCCGGGAGGCGCTCGGACCGGGCGTCGAGCAGCACGTGCCGGACGACGCGGCCCGCTCGATCCTGCAGGCCGCGGGGCACGCCGAGCACTCCGTCCACCCGCTGGGACACGGTATCGGCCTGGAGAACAGGGAGGCACCGCGCCTCGGGCCCGCCGACATGGGTAAACTGGACAATCGCGTGCCGGTCACTGTCGGTCCAGGAGTGCATCTCCCGGGTCGCGGCGGGGTCCGGATCGAGGACACGCTCGTGGTGCGACCTCCCGAGGAGGGCGGGCCCGAGCTGCTCACCATCACCACCAAGGAGCTCCTCGCGCTGTAGGCCCGAAGGGTCGCGGCGGCGCACTGCTTGGTGTTCTTTGACAGCGGACATATCAGGAGTAAGTGCGCCCGTGGCTACCACGAACGATCTCAAGAACGGCATGGTCCTCAAGCTGGACGGCGGCAAGCTCTGGTCCGTCGTCGAGTTCCAGCACGTCAAGCCCGGCAAGGGCCCGGCCTTCGTTCGCACCAAGCTGAAGGAGGTCCTCACCGGCAAGGTCGTCGAGAAGACCTTCAACGCGGGCATCAAGGTCGAGACCGCCAACGTCGACAAGCGGACCATGCAGTACTCGTACCGCGACGGCGACGTGTTCATCTTCATGGACATGGACACCTACGACCAGATCCCGGTCGACTCCGCCACCGTCGGCGACGCCGCCAAGTACCTGCTGGAGGGCTTCGAGGCCCTGGTCGCGCAGAACGACGGCGTCCCGCTGTACATCGAGCTCCCCGCCGCGGTCGAGCTGGTCATCTCCGAGACCGAGCCGGGCCTGCAGGGCGACCGCTCCACCGGCGGCACCAAGCCCGCCACCCTGGAGACCGGCGCCGAGATCCAGGTGCCGCTGTTCGTCACCACGGGCGAGAAGGTCAAGGTCGACACCCGCGACGGCAGCTACCTCGGCCGGGTCAAGTAATCGTGGCCTCTGCTCGCACCAAGGCCCGCACCCGGGCCTTTCAGATCCTGTTCGAGGCGGACCACCGCGACGTGGCCCCCGAACGGGTGCTCGCCGACTGGGTCGCGCGCTCGCGCGACCCCCGTCCGGACGAGGGCATTCCGCAGGTCGCGGAGTACACCATGCAGCTGGTCGAGGGCTACGCGCAGCACGCGCGCACCATCGACGACCTGATCTCCACCTACGCGGTGGGCTGGACGCTCGACCGGATGCCGATCGCCGACCGCAACGTTCTCCGACTCGGCACGTACGAGCTGATCTGGGAGGACGGCACCCCTGACGCGGTCGTCCTGGACGAGGCCGTGGAGATCGCCAAGGAGTACTCGACGGACGAGTCGCCGGCCTTCGTGAACGGCCTGCTCGCCCGCTTCCTGGAGCTCAAGCCGACCATTCGTCGCTGAGCCCCGCAGTACCTGTTCGAAGGCCGTCGGACCTGTTGGTCCGGCGGCCTTCGCGCGTAAGCTACCGGCAAGTAATGTGTTTTTTGCGTCTGCGCAGAAGGGCCTCAGTCATGCCGGAGACCACCAGCGAGTTCGACCGGGGCATCGCGCTCACCCCGCACCCCGACGAACCCGGCCGCTACGACGGCGAACTCGGCGCGGGCTGGCAGATCGGCGGCGGCGTCAACGGCGGACTGCTGCTCGCCTTCGCCGCGCACGCCCTCGCGCTGGAGGCCGGCCCGGGCCACCCGCACCCGCTCACCGTCAGCGGCACCTTCGTCTCGCCGTCCCGCCCCGGCCCCGCCACCGTCCGCACCGAGATCATGCGCCGCGGCCGCAGTCTGGCCACCGGCAGCGCGATCCTCTCCCAGGACGGCGAGGAGCGGCTGCGGATCACCGCCGCCTTCACCGACCTCGCCGCCCTGGACGCCGAGGTCGCCACCACCGCCGTCCCGCCCGTGCTGCCCGCCCCCGAGCACTGCGTGGGCATCGAACACGCGCCCAAGGAACTCATCGCCCAGGCCGCCCTGTTGGAGCGGATGGACCTGCGCCTCGACCCGGCCACCGTCGGCTGGGCGCTCGGCGAACCGTCCAAGGAGGGCCGCATCCAGGGCTGGTTCAAGCTCGCCGACGGCCGCCCCGCCGACCCGCTCTCGCTGCTGCTCACCGCCGACGCGCTGCCCCCGGTCACCTTCGACCTCGGCCGCCCCGGCTGGGCCCCCACCATCGACCTCACCGTCCACCTCCGCGCCCTGCCCGCCGACGGCTGGCTGCGCGTGACACACGCCACCCGCAACGTGGCCGGCGGCTACTTCGAAGAGGACTGCGAGATCTGGGACGCGGACGGCCGCCTGGTCGCCCAGTCCCGCCAGCTCGCCAAGACCCCGCGCCCGCTCGGCTAGCGGGCACGGGGTCGGGTTGGTCAACGGCCGGTCAACGGCGGGGGTCGACCAGGATCTTGACGGCCGTCTCGTTGTGGTGGATGAGGGTCTCGAAGCCCTCGGAGACGAGACGGTCCAGCCCGATGGTCCTGGTGATGAACGGCGCCAGGTCGATGCGCCCCTCCTGCACCAGCTTGATGGTCTGCGGATGGGAGTTGACGTAGGCGATGGTGCCGCGCAGGTCGACCTCCTTGAGGACGAGCTTCTGCATGTCGAGCGACGCCGGCCTGCCCCAGATCGAGATGACGGTGATCACCCCGCCCGGCTTGATCGCGTCGAACAGCGTGTCGAGGACGGCGTTGACGGACGTCGCCTCGAACGCGACGTCCGCGCCCCGGCCGCCGGTGAGGCGCCGGACCTCCTCGGGAACGTCGGCGGCGGCCGGGTCGATGACGTGGTCGGCCGCCTTGGCGTCCAGCGCCTTCTGCCGGCGCAGCGAGCTCAGTTCGGAGACCGCGACCTCGACGCCCATCGCCTTGAGCACCGCGCAGGTGAGCAGCCCGATCGGCCCGGCGCCGCCGACCAGGGCGAAGTCGCCGGCCTTCGCGCCCGAGCGCTGGAACGCGTGGTACCCGACCGACAGCGGCTCGATCAGGGCCGCCTGGTCCAGCGGGAGGTCGCCGACCGGGTGCACCCACCGGCGCTCGACGACGATCTTCTCGGCGAGCCCGCCGCCGCGGCCGCCCAGGCCGATGAAGTTCATGTCGGGCGACAGGTGGTAGACCGGGTTGTTCTCGCTGGTGTCGACGTCGGGGCGCAGGATGTAGGGCTCGACGACGACCCGGTCGCCCGGCTTCAGGTCGTCGACGCCCTCGCCCACCGCGTACACGACGCCGGACATCTCGTGGCCGAGCGTCACGGGCGCGCTCTCGCCGGAGACCGGGTGCGGACGGCCGGCGGGCGGGACGAAGATCGGTCCGTCGAGGTACTCGTGCAGGTCGGTGCCGCAGATTCCGCAGTACGCGACGTCGATGCCCACCGTGCCCGGTCGGACGGGGGGCTCCGCGATGTCCTCGATACGGATGTCACCGCGGTCGTAGTAGCGTGCAGCCTTCACGTGAAACCGCTCCTTCGACTGGTTTCCGCTCACGGTCCCGGTCCCGGTGCCGCGCCCGGTCGTGAGCCGGGGCTCGCCGTGGCACAGCCCCGCAGGTCATTAGTCAAAACACTGCGCCCCGGAGCGGGGATCGGCCTCCCGGGCGGGACGCCCCGGACCTGACGGTCAGTTGCAGACTTGTGACAGCCTGTGCGTGTGGGGCGGGCGTGGGAGGGGAGAAGACCGGTCAGCAGTTGCTCGACCGAGATCCCCGGGAGCCACCGATGTCCAGGAACAGCCGCAGGCCGCGCCGTTGCGGTGCCGAGCCCTCGCGCCGCAGCGACGAGGCCTTCGTCACCGGGATCCTGACCGACGAGGCCGACTTCGCCCGCGCCCGGGAGTGGCAGCTCACCGACGCACCGGACTACGACACCTACCTGCGCGAGACCGGCGACCTGCTCGCCGAGGCGGTCGACGGGTACGCGACCGTCCGGGCCCGGATGTTCCACCCGGACGACTTCGCGGACTACTGCCTGCTGCACGGCGTCGACCCCGGCGAACAGGCCGCCCGGGACGGCTACCTGGTCAACCCGCCGTTGCAGACCCAGCTGGTCACCTACCGCGGCGAGGACCTCGCCGACTTCGTGCCGCGCCTGGTCCGTGCCCGCGAGGGCGGCCTGACGCTGCGCCACGCCGACCTGGTGATGGACGGCGCGCTGTGCGAGGCGGCCACGGCCGCCGCCGACCCGCGGGTGCGCTGGACGTACCAGCAGGCCTCCGAGGTGTTCCGGCGGATGCTGGTTGGTGCCGGCTGCGGGGCGTACGAGTTCCGGATCGCCGTCGACGCCCCCGGCGGGCCGCTGGAGGCGCACGCCCGGGTGCTGCACTGGGAGGACGGCGCGGTCCGGATCCACGACGAGGACCTCGACCTGATCATCGCCGTGCTCTGCGCCGGCCTCTACGGCGAACTGCCCGGCGCCGCCGTTCTGCACGGCACCCAGGGCTCCGGCGCGGTCTGCGGCGAGTACCAGCAGGTCGCCTGGGCCTGGCGCAGCACCGGCTTCGACTGGACGCCGGCCGAACTCGCCGTCGACGGCGTCCCGGCCGGCCCCGGGTTCAGCCTCGGCACCGTGGTCTGAGCATGCGACAGCGGGGCGGGCGGCCGGAGAACCGGCCGCCCGCCCCGCTGTGACGTTTCTTCAGAAGCCGGAGGATCAGCCGGCGTCTTCCTCGCGGACGGCACGACGCGCGTCCGGGTTCAGCACGCCCCAGCTGATCAGCTGCTCGGTGAGGATCGAGGGGGACTGGTCGTAGATCACGGCCAGCGTGCGCAGGTCGTCCTGGCGGATCGAGAGGACCTTGCCGTTGTAGTCGCCGCGCTGCGACTGGATGGTCGCGGCGTAGCGCTGCAGCGGGCCGGCCTTCTNNNNCGCGGCGGCGGCTCGGCCGCGCCGCCCGGGGTGCCGCCGGGCAGCAGCTCCTGGACCGGGACGCCGTAGAAATCGGCCAGCTCGGCGAGGCGCTGCACCGTGACGGCACGGTCGCCGCGCTCGTAGGAGCCGACCACGACAGCCTTCCAGCGGCCGGTGGACTTCTCCTCGACGCCGTGCAGGGAGAGACCCTGCTGAGTGCGGATCGCCCGGAGCTTGGCCCCGAGCTGCTTCGCGTAGTCGCTGGACATGGATCTCCCCGGACGAGATTTCGCGTGCGCTGAAATGGGAGCGACGAGGCTCACTGCGGAGCACGTTCGTAACTCCCTGTGAGGTTACGTAGAGTGAGGGTTGCGCGTCAAGCCGAATGGGGCACTCGTGCGAACGCGTGTCGAACGGGCCGAGATCAGCGCACTGCTACGATGAGCGAGGTTCTGGCTGCGGCCGGAAACCACTTCCCGACATCCTTTAAGGCCCGTCCAGTGAGGCGGGGAAGGAGGTCCGCTTCGGCATGACCACACCCAGTTCTGCTCCCCGCGCCCCGCACCAGGTGCTGGACGCCACCGACGTCGCCCGGGTCGTCACCCGGATCGCCCACGAGATCGTGGAACGCGCCAAGGGCGCCGAGGACGTCGTGCTGCTCGGCATCCACACCCGCGGCGTCCACCTGGCCCGCCGGCTGCGCGCCAAGCTCACCCAGATCACCGGCCGGGAGATCCCGTTCGGCACGCTGGACATCACCATGTACCGGGACGACCTGCGGCTGAAGCCCGCCCGGGCCCTGGAGCACACCGAGATCCCCGCCGACGGCATCGACGGCAAGCTGGTGATCCTGGTCGACGACGTGCTGTTCTCCGGCCGCACCATCCGGGCCGCCCTCGACGCGCTCGGCGACATCGGCCGCCCGCGCGCCGTGCAGCTGGCCGTGCTGGTCGACCGCGGACACCGCGAACTCCCGATCCGCGCCGACTACGTGGGCAAGAACCTGCCCACCTCGCTGCGCGAGGCCGTGCAGGTCCAGCTCTCCGAGACCGACGGCCGCGACGCCGTCCTGCTCGGCGACCGCGACTACGCCGCCCGCTCCTCCCAGGCCCTCGCCGCCGACCCCCAGCTCCCGGAGTAACTCGCGTGAAGCGCCACCTCGTCTCCGCCGCCGACCTCAGCCGCGACGACGCGCTGCTGATCCTGGACACCGCCGAGGAGCTCGCCCAGCTCTCCGGACGGGCCGTCAAGAAGCTCCCCACGCTGCGCGGCCGCACCGTCGTCAACCTGTTCTTCGAGGACTCCACCCGCACCAAGACCTCCTTCGAGGTCGCCGAGAAGCGGCTGTCCGCGGACGTCATCAACTTCTCCGCCAAGGGCTCCTCGGTCTCCAAGGGCGAAAGCCTCAAGGACACCGCGCTGACCCTCCAGGCGATGGGCGCCGACGCCGTGGTGATCCGCCACCACGCCTCCGGCGCCGCCGCCCGGCTGGCCGGCTCCGACTGGCTGCACGGCAGCGTCATCAACGCCGGCGACGGCACCCACGAGCACCCCACCCAGGCGCTGCTCGACGCGTTCACCATGCGCCGCCACCTCAACCCCGGCCTCGGCCGCGACCTGGCCGGCCGCAAGGTCGCCATCGTCGGCGACATCCTGCACAGCCGGGTCGCCCGCTCCAACGTGCACCTGCTGACCACGCTCGGCGCGGAGGTCACCTTCGTCGCCCCGCCGACGCTGCTGCCGATCGGCATCGAGACCTGGCCCTGCCAGGTGTCCTACGACCTGGACGCGGTGCTGCCGAAGGTCGACGCCGTGATGATGCTGCGGGTGCAGCGCGAGCGGATGAACGCCGCGTTCTTCCCCACCGAGCGCGAGTACTCGCGCCGCTACGGCCTGGACGGGCTGCGCCTCGCCACCATGCCGGAGCACGCCATCGTGATGCACCCCGGGCCGATGGTCCGCGGCATGGAGATCACCGCCGACGTCGCCGACTCGCCGCGCTGCACCGTGGTCGAGCAGGTCGCCAACGGCGTCTCGGTCCGGATGGCCGTCCTGTACCTGCTGCTCGGCGGAGCCACCATGGCAGACGCACCCCGCACCACCGAAGCCCTGGAGGCCGCCCAGTGACCACCTACCTGATCCGCAACGCCCAGATCCTCGGCGGCGCCCCCCAGGACATCCACCTCGTCGACGGCGTCTTCGCCGCGATCGGCGAGAACCTCGACGTCCGGGCGGACATCGAGCTCGACGCCACCGGCCTGGTCGCCCTGCCCGGCCTGGTCGACCTGCACACCCACCTGCGCGAGCCCGGCCGCGAGGACGCCGAGACCGTGCTGACCGGCACCCGGTCCGCCGCGATGGGCGGCTACACCGCCGTGCACGCGATGGCCAACACCTTCCCGGTCGCCGACACCGCGGGCGTGGTCGAGCAGGTCTGGCGCCTCGGCCAGGAGTACGGCTACTGCGACGTGCAGCCGGTCGGCGCCGTCACCGTCGGCCTGGAGGGCAAGCAGCTCGCCGAGCTCGGCGCGATGCACGACTCCGCCGCCGGCGTGCGGGTCTTCTCCGACGACGGCAAGTGCGTGGACGACGCGGTGATCATGCGTCGCGCGCTGGAGTACGTGAAGGCCTTCGACGGCGTCGTCGCCCAGCACGCCCAGGAGCCGCGGCTGACCGCCGGCGCCCAGATGAACGAGGGCCTGGTCTCCGGCGAGCTCGGCCTCGGCGGCTGGCCCGCCGTCGCCGAGGAGTCGATCATCGCCCGGGACGTGCTGCTGGCCGCGCACGTCGGCTCCCGGGTGCACATCTGCCACCTGTCCACGGCCGGCTCGGTGGAGATCGTCCGCTGGGCCAAGGGCAAGGGCTGGAACGTCACCGCCGAGGTCACCCCGCACCACCTGCTGCTCACCGACGAACTCGTCCGCAGCTACGACCCGGTGTACAAGGTCAACCCGCCGCTGCGCACTGCCGCCGACGTGGAGGCGCTGCGCGCCGCGCTGGCCGACGGCACCATCGACGCCGTCGCCACCGACCACGCCCCGCACCCGGCGGAGGACAAGGAGTGCGAGTGGGCGGTCGCCGCGATGGGCATGGTCGGCCTGGAGACCGCGCTGTCGGTCGTGCAGCAGACCATGGTCGACACCGGCCTGCTGAACTGGGAGGGCGTCGCGGACCGCATGTCGCACCGCCCGGCGCGGATCGGCCGACTGGCCGGCCACGGCCGTCCGATCTCGGTGGGTGAGCCCGCCAACCTGGTGCTCTTCGATCCCGCGTACCGTGGAGTCGTGAACCCCGAGACCTTCGCCACGCGCTCCCGCAACAGCCCGTACAGGGGCATGGACCTGCCCGGACGGGTGCACGCCACCTTCCTCCGCGGTGAGGCCACCGTCCTCGCCGGCGAACTGGTCGAGCACTGATGCTGCTCGCCACCGAGAAGGGCCGGGTGACCGACTGGCCCGGGTACATCGGTGCGACGGTCGGCCTGCTGATCCTGGTCGCGCTGGTCTACTGGCTGATGCGACAGGGCTGGAACTGGCGCCGGACCCTGCAGTCCGACCTGCCGGAACTGCCCGCGGCGCCGGAGCAGTCGGGCGAGGCCCTGCTGGCCGGCCCCGGCCGCTACCACGGCTCCACCACCGCCGGGAACTGGCTGGACCGGGTCGTCGCACACGGCCTGGGCACCCGCAGCCTGGCCGACCTCACCCTCACCGAGCAGGGCCTGCTGGCCCGCCGCACCGGCGCGGACGACCTGTGGATCCCCGCCGAAGCCCTCACCGGCGCCCGCACCGACTCCGGCATCGCCGGAAAGGTGGTCCCCTCGGGCCTGCTGGTGGTCGGCTGGACGCACGGCAGCGGTGAGTTGGAAAGCGGTTTCCGGTTGGACTCCGCCGCCGATCACGACGCCTGGGTCGAGGCCGTCGAGGCACTGGTAACACGTACGAAGACGAAGAAGACGGAAGAGGCCGCGACATGACCGCACCTGCCCCCACCACGCAGCGCACCAGGCGGGAGCGAGTGCCTGCCGTGCTCGTCCTGGAGGACGGGCGGACCTTCCGCGGCCAGGCCTACGGCGCGGTCGGCGAGACCTTCGGCGAGGCGGTCTTCAACACCGGCATGTCCGGCTACCAGGAGACCCTGACCGACCCGTCGTACCACCGCCAGGTGGTCGTGATGACGGCCCCGCAGATCGGCAACACCGGCTGGAACGACGAGGACGACGAGTCGCAGCAGATCTGGGTGGCCGGCTACGTGGTCCGCGACCCCTCCCGGGTCGCGTCCAACTGGCGCTCGAAGCGCTCGCTGGACGAGGAGCTGGAGCGCCAGGGCGTGGTCGGCATCAGCGGGATCGACACCCGTGCGCTCACCCGCCACCTGCGCGAGCGCGGCGCGATGCGCGTCGGCATCTTCTCCGGCCCGGCCGTCGAGGACCAGGCGGCGCTGCTCGCCAAGGTGCAGCAGGCCCCGGAGATGAAGGGCGCCGACCTGTGCGCCGAGGTCGCCACCAAGGAGGCCTACGTCGTCCCCGCGATCGGCGCGAAGAAGTTCACCGTCGCCGCCGTCGACCTCGGCATCAAGGGCATGACCCCGCACCGGATGGCCGAGCGCGGCATCGAGGTGCACGTGCTGCCCGCCAACGCCACCGTCGAGGACATCTACGCCGTCCAGCCCGACGGCGTGTTCTTCTCCAACGGCCCGGGCGACCCGGCCACCGCCGACCGGCAGGTCGAGGTGCTGCGCGAGGTGCTGGCCAAGAAGACCCCGTTCTTCGGCATCTGCTTCGGCAACCAGATCCTCGGCCGGGCCCTCGGGTTCGGCACCTACAAGCTCAAGTACGGCCACCGCGGCATCAACCAGCCGGTGCAGGACCGCACCACCGGCAAGGTCGAGGTGACCGCCCACAACCACGGCTTCGCCGTGAACGCGCCGCTGGACAAGGTGAGCGACACCCCCTTCGGGCGGGTCGAGGTCTCCCACGTCTGCCTCAACGACGACGTGGTCGAGGGCCTTCAGGCACTCGACGTCCCCGCCTTCAGCGTGCAGTACCACCCCGAAGCGGCTGCCGGCCCGCACGACGCCGCCTACCTCTTCGATCGGTTCGTCGAGCTCATGCGAGACGACAACAAGCACAGCGTGAGTTCTATGGAGGCCCAGCGTGCCTAAGCGCACCGACATCAAGTCCGTCCTGGTGATCGGCTCCGGCCCCATCGTCATCGGCCAGGCGGCGGAGTTCGACTACTCGGGTACGCAGGCCTGCCGGGTGCTCAAGGCGGAGGGCCTGCGGGTCATCCTGGTCAACTCCAACCCGGCCACCATCATGACCGACCCGGAGATCGCCGACGCCACCTACGTCGAGCCGATCACCCCGGAGTTCGTCGAGAAGATCATCGCCAAGGAGCGCCCCGACGCGCTACTGCCGACCCTCGGCGGCCAGACCGCGCTGAACACCGCGATCTCGCTGCACAAGGCCGGCACCCTCGACAAGTACGACGTCGAGCTGATCGGCGCCGACGTCGAGGCGATCAACAAGGGCGAGGACCGCGAGCTGTTCAAGGGCGTGGTCGAGGCCGTCAACGCCAAGATCGGCCACGGCGAGTCCGCCCGCTCGGTGATCTGCCACTCCATGGAGGACGTGCTCGGCGGCGTCGAGACCCTCGGCGGCTACCCGGTCGTGGTCCGCCCGTCCTTCACCATGGGCGGCGCCGGCTCCGGCTTCGCGCACGACGAGGAGGACCTGCGCCGGATCGCCGGCCAGGGCCTGACCCTCTCGCCGACCACCGAGGTGCTCCTGGAGGAGTCCATCCTCGGCTGGAAGGAGTACGAGCTGGAGCTGATGCGCGACAAGAACGACAACGTCGTGGTGGTCTGCTCGATCGAGAACTTCGACCCGATGGGCGTGCACACCGGTGACTCGATCACCGTCGCCCCGGCGATGACCCTCACCGACCGCGAGTACCAGATCCTGCGCGACATCGGCATCGCCGTGATCCGCGAGGTCGGCGTCGACACCGGCGGCTGCAACATCCAGTTCGCCGTCGACCCCGTCGACGGCCGGGTCATCGTCATCGAGATGAACCCGCGCGTGTCGCGCTCCTCCGCGCTCGCCTCGAAGGCCACCGGCTTCCCGATCGCCAAGATCGCCGCCAAGCTGGCCGTCGGCTACACGCTCGACGAGATCCCCAACGACATCACCGAGCAGACCCCGGCCTCCTTCGAGCCGACGCTCGACTACGTGGTCGTCAAGGTGCCGCGGTTCGCGTTCGAGAAGTTCCCGTCCGCGGACGCCACGCTGACCACCACCATGAAGTCGGTCGGCGAGGCCATGGCCATGGGCCGCAACTTCCCCGAGGCGCTGAACAAGGCGCTGCGCTCGCTGGAGAAGAAGGGCTCGCAGTTCGCCTTCGTCGGCGAACCGGGCGACAAGGACGAGCTGCTGGCCAAGGCCGTCGTTCCGACCGACGGCCGGATCAACACCGTCATGCAGGCGATCCGGGCCGGCGCCACCCCCGAGGAGGTGTTCGACGCCACCAGGATCGACCCGTGGTTCGTCGACCAGCTCTTCCTGATCCACGAGATCGCCGTCGAGCTCGCCGAGGGCGACAAGCTCGACCCGGAGCTGCTGCGCCACGCCAAGCGGCACGGCTTCTCCGACCAGCAGATCGGCGAGATCCGCGGCCTGAAGACCGACGTGGTCCGCGAGGTGCGGCACGCGCTCGGCATCCGCCCGGTGTTCAAGACCGTCGACACCTGCGCCGCCGAGTTCGCCGCCAAGACCCCGTACTTCTACTCGTCCTACGACGAGGAGAACGAGGTCGCGCCGCGCACCAAGCCCGCCGTGATCATCCTGGGCTCCGGCCCGAACCGCATCGGCCAGGGCATCGAGTTCGACTACTCCTGCGTGCACGCGTCCTTCGCGCTGGCCGAGGCCGGGTACGAGACCGTGATGGTCAACTGCAACCCGGAGACCGTCTCCACCGACTACGACACCTCCGACCGGCTGTACTTCGAGCCGCTCACCCTGGAGGACGTGCTGGAGATCGTCCACGCCGAGCAGCAGGCCGGTCCGCTGGCCGGCGTCATCGTGCAGCTCGGCGGCCAGACCCCGCTGGGCCTGGCGCAGGCGCTCAAGGACAACGGCGTGCCGGTGGTCGGCACCTCGCCCGAGGCGATCCACCTCGCCGAGGAGCGCGGCGCGTTCGGCCGGGTGCTGAAGGAGGCGGGCCTGCCCGCGCCCAAGCACGGCACCGCTTTCTCCTTCAGCGAGGCCAAGGCCATCGCCGACGAGATCGGCTACCCCGTCCTGGCCCGCCCGTCCTACGTGCTCGGCGGCCGCGGCATGGAGATCGTCTACGACGAGGCCTCGCTCGCGTCCTACCTGGAGCGGCACGCCGGTCTGATCTCCGAGCACCCGGTGCTGATCGACCGCTTCCTGGACGACGCGGTCGAGATCGACGTGGACGCGCTGTACGACGGCGAGGAGCTGTACCTCGGCGGCGTCATGGAGCACATCGAGGAGGCCGGCATCCACTCCGGCGACTCCGCGTGCGCGCTGCCGCCGATCACCCTCGGCGGGTTCGACATCAAGCGGCTGCGCTCCGCAACCGAGGGCATTGCCAAGGGAGTTGGCGTCCGCGGACTGATCAACATCCAGTTCGCGCTGTCCGGCGACATCCTGTACGTGCTGGAGGCCAACCCGCGCGCCTCCCGCACCGTGCCGTTCACCTCCAAGGCGACCGCCGTGCCGCTGGCCAAGGCCGCCGCCCGGATCTCGCTCGGCGCGACCATCGCCGAGCTGCGCGCCGAGGGCCTGCTGCCGCGCGAGGGCGACGGCGGCACGCTGCCGGCCAACGCGCCGATCTCCGTCAAGGAGGCCGTGATGCCGTGGTCGCGCTTCCGCGACGTGCACGGCCGCGGCGTGGACACCGTGCTCGGCCCGGAGATGCGCTCCACCGGCGAGGTCATGGGCATCGACAGGGTCTTCGGCACCGCCTACGCGAAGTCCCAGACCGGCGCGTACGGCGCCCTGCCCACCAGCGGCAAGGTGTTCGTCTCGGTCGCCAACCGCGACAAGCGCAACCTGGTCTTCCCGGCCCGCGCGCTGGTCGAGCTCGGCTTCGAACTGCTCGCCACCACCGGCACCGCCGAGGTCCTGCAGCGCGCCGGCATCCCCGCCACCGTGGTGCGCAAGCACTCCGAGGGCGAGGGCGCGGGCGGCGAGAAGACCATCGTCCAGCTGATCCACGAGGGCGGCATCGACCTCATCATCAACACCCCGTACGGCACCGGCGGCCGGATGGACGGCTACGAGATCCGCACCGCCGCGGTCTCCCGCGGCGTCCCCTGCCTGACCACCGTGCAGGCGATGGGCGCGGCCGTGCAGGGCATCGACGCGCTGCACCGCGGCGAGGTCGGCGTGATGTCGCTGCAGGAGCACGCGGCGCTGATCAACTCCGGCCGCAACTAGGTCCACAACCGTGGGGGGCACCGCACGTCGGGTGCCCCCCACGTCCATGCCCGAGCCCAGCCAGCCGTCGGAGGCGCCACGTGTACAAGCTGCTGTTCAACCTGCTGTTCAAGAAGATGGACCCGGAGAAGGCCCACCACCTGGCGTTCTTCTGGATCCGGCTGGCGAGCTCGGTGCCCGGCCTGCGCTCCCTGGTGCGCGCCGTCCTCGCGCCGCGCGACCCCAAGCTGCGCACCGCCGCGCTCGGCCTCGACCTGCCCGGCCCGTTCGGCCTCGGCGCGGGCTTCGACAAGAACGGCATCGGCATCGACGGCCTGTCGATGCTCGGCTTCGACTACGTCGAGATCGGCACCGTCACCGGCGAGGCCCAGCCCGGCAACCCCGCGCCGCGGCTGTTCCGGCTGGTCGAGGACCGGGCGCTGATCAACCGGATGGGCTTCAACAACCAGGGCGCCGACCGGGTCGCCGCCCGGCTCGCCGCCCGCCCGCACACCAGCAGCACCCCGGTGATCGGCGTCAACATCGGCAAGACCAAGGTCGTCCCCGAGGACGAGGCCACCGCGGACTACCTGAAGTCGGCCAAGGCGCTGGCGCCGTACGCCGACTACCTGGTCGTCAACGTCTCGTCGCCGAACACCCCCGGACTGCGCAACCTGCAGGCCGTGCAGATCCTCGGCCCGCTGCTGTGGGACGTCCGCAAAGCCGCCGACGAGGTGACGACGCACCACGTGCCGCTGCTGGTGAAGATCGCCCCCGACCTCGCCGACGAGGACATCGACGAGATCGCCGACATGGCGCTGCACCTCGGCCTGGACGGCATCATCGCCACCAACACCACCATCGGCCGGGAGGGCCTGAAGACCCCGGCCGCGCGGATCGAGGAGATCGGCATGGGCGGCCTGTCCGGCGCCCCGCTGAAGGCCCGTTCGCTGGAGGTGCTGGAGCGGCTCCGCAAGCGCACCGACGGCCGGCTCGCCATCGTCTCGGTCGGCGGCATCGAGAGCGCCGAGGACGCCTGGCAGCGCATCCTGGCCGGCGCCGACCTGGTCCAGGGCTACTCCGCGTTCATCTACGAAGGCCCGTTCTGGATGCGCAAGGTCCACAAGGGCCTGTCCGCGCGCCTGCGCGCCGCCGGCTACGCGTCGATCGGCGAGGCCGTCGGCAAGGGCATCCGCCAGGGCCTGTCCGGTTCGGCCGGCGACCACATTCTTGAGACGAGGAAAGACACCGATGACTGACACCACGCCGTTCGGCACCCGCCTGCGGACCGCCCTCGACACCCGCGGCCAGCTGTGCGTGGGCATCGACCCGCACGGCTCGCTGCTCACCGCCTGGGGCCTGAACGACGACCTGGCGGGCCTGGAGAGCTTCTCCCGCACGGTGGTCGAGGCGCTGGCCGACCGGGTCGCCGTGCTGAAGCCGCAGTCGGCGTTCTTCGAGCGCTTCGGCAGCCGCGGCATCGCGGTGCTGGAGCGCACCGTCGCGGAGGCCCGGGAGGCCGGCGCGCTGGTGCTGATGGACGCCAAGCGCGGCGACATCGGCTCCACCATGGCCGCCTACGCGGAGACCTTCCTCTCCCCGGACAGCCCGCTGTTCTCCGACGCGCTCACCGTCAGCCCGTACCTGGGCTTCGGCTCGCTGCAGCCGGCCGTCGACCTGGCGCACGCCAACGGCTGCGGCCTGTTCGCGCTGGCGCTGACCTCCAACCCCGAGGGCCACGAGGTGCAGCGCGCGATCGGCGCGGACGGCGAGAGCGTCGCGCAGGCCGTGCTGCGGCGGCTCGCGGCGGAGAACTCCGGTGCGGCGCCGCTGGGTTCGTTCGGCGCGGTGGTCGGCGCGACCCTCGCGGACGCGGGCGTGGACCTGGCGATCAACGGCCCGCTGCTGGCCCCCGGCGTGGGCGCACAGGGCGCCACCGCGCAGGACCTGCCGCGGGTCTTCGGCGACCAGGTGCGCAACGTGGTGCCCAGCGTGAGCCGTGACGTGCTGAAGCACGGACCGTCGGTGGCGGCGCTGCGACAGGCCGCGCAGGTGTTCGTCGATGATGTGAGGGCCGTCACAAACGCGTGAATCAAGAGCGGTCAACTCGGCTGATTTGCCCGGAAAAGTCCCGGGTCGGCCCCTGCTGACCTGGACTTTTCGTGTTCTTTTCCTGACGCGGCGGCCCAAGTTGGGTAGTGTCCGGCGGTAGGACGCCAGTTGGCGGTGGTTCCGGCCACCGTCGCAGGTCAGAGCCTGTGGCGTCCGGGCACAACCAAGTCATGGCTCATCCCTTCCATCCACACCTGAGGTGAACGGCGTGGCTCTTCCGCCCCTTACTCCCGAACAGCGCACCGCCGCGCTCGCCAAGGCCGCCGAGGCTCGCCGGAAGCGTGCCGACGTCAAGAACCGGCTGAAGCACTCGGGCGCCTCGCTGCACGACGTCATCAAGGCCGGCAAGTCCGACGACGAGGTCATCGGCAAGATGAAGGTCTCCGCGCTGCTGGAGTCCCTGCCGGGTGTCGGCAAGGTCCGCGCCAAGCAGATCATGGAGCGCCTGGGCATCTCCGAGAGCCGTCGTGTGCGGGGTCTCGGCACGAACCAGATCGCGTCCCTGGAGCGGGAGTTCGGCGGCGCCGCCTCCTGAACGGAGGCCGGTGTCGGAGAAACCTCCGCGATCCGGGATAATCGGTACATGAGTGAGCGTCCGCGGCTGACCGTGCTCTCCGGCCCCTCAGGGGTCGGCAAGAGCACGGTCGTCGCTCATATGAGGAAGCAGTTCCCCGAGGTCTGGCTGTCGGTGTCGGCGACGACCCGCCACCCGCGACCCGGTGAGCGCGACGGTGTGCAGTACCACTTCGTCGACAACGAGCAGTTCGACAAGCTGGTCGCCAATGGCGAACTGCTGGAGTGGGCGGTCTTCGCCGGCAACCGGTACGGGACCCCGCGCCAGGCGGTCGTCGACAAGCTCGACAAGGGCGAGCCGGTGCTGCTGGAGATCGACCTCCAGGGCGCCCGGCAGGTCAAGGAGTCGATGCCGGAGGCCCAACTGGTCTTCCTGGCCCCGCCGAGCTGGGACGAGCTGGTCCGCCGGCTCGCCGGCCGCGGCACCGAGTCGCAGGACGTCATCGACGAGCGGCTGGCAGCGGCCCGGATCGAGCTGGCTGCCGAGGCGGAGTTCGACACGACGCTTGTCAACACCTCCGTCGAGCAGGTAGCGGCCGAACTGCTAGCCTTGCTCGGTGTAGCCTGACCGGATCGACTGCACCCAGCCGATCCATACCGGATCCAACCGGTATCTGAAAACCACTTCGGAAGGTTTAGCGTGTCCTCTTCGATGACCGCGCCCGAGGGCATCATCAACCCGCCGATCGACGAGCTGCTTGAGGCCACCGACTCCAAGTACAGCCTGGTGATCTACGCGGCCAAGCGCGCCCGCCAGATCAACGCGTACTACTCCCAGCTCGGCGAGGGCCTGCTGGAGTACGTCGGCCCGCTGGTCGACACCCACGTGCACGAGAAGCCGCTGTCGATCTCGCTCCGCGAGATCAACGCCGGCCTGCTCACCGCGGAGCCGGTCGAGGGCGTCTGAGCCCCCGCATTCCGTTCGAAGGCCCGCCCGATGCCCTGCGCATCGGGCGGGCCTTCGGCGTATTCGGGTGGGTGCAGGAGGGTGCGGGCGTGTGCGCGGCGACACGTCGCAGGGGCGCGGCGGCGGGTCGTAAGGTGGGCGGGTTGACCCGTCGTTAGGAGAATCGACCGCCATGACCGCGCCCCGTGTCGTCCTCGGCGTCAGCGGCGGGATCGCCGCCTACAAGGCCTGCGAACTGCTGCGCCGGTTCACCGAGTCCGGGCACCAGGTGCAGGTGGTGCCGACCGCCGCCGCACTGCACTTCGTCGGCGAGGCGACCTGGGCGGCGCTCTCCGGGCGGCCCGCCGCCACCGAGACCTGGGAGCGGGTGCACGACGTCCCGCACGTGCGGATCGGACAGCAGGCGGACCTGGTGGTGGTCGCCCCCGCCACTGCGGACCTGCTCGCCAAGGCCGCGCACGGCCTGGCCGACGACCTGCTCACCAACACCCTGCTGACCGCCCGCTGCCCGGTGGTGTTCGCGCCCGCGATGCACACCGAGATGTGGGAACACCCCGCCACCCGGGAGAACGTGGCCACGCTGCGCCGGCGCGGCGCGATCGTCATCGAGCCCGCCGTGGGCCGGCTGACCGGCGTGGACACCGGCAAGGGCCGGCTGCCCGATCCCGGCGAGATCTTCGCCGCCTGCCGGCGGGTGCTGGCCCGCGGTTCGCTGGAGCAGGACCTGACGGGCCGTCATGTGCTGGTCTCGGCGGGCGGCACCCGGGAGCCGCTGGACCCGGTGCGCTTCCTCGGCAACCGCTCGTCCGGCAAGCAGGGTTACGCGCTGGCCGCGACCGCCGCCGCCCGCGGGGCCCGGGTCACCCTCGTCGCCGCGAACACCGCGCTGCCCGACCCGGCCGGCGTGGACGTGGTGCGGGTCGGCACCGCGCTGCAGCTGCGCGACGCCGTGCTGAAGGCCGCCGCCGAGGCCGACGCGGTGGTGATGGCCGCCGCCGTCGCCGACTTCCGTCCCGCCGAGTACGTCACCGGCAAGATCAAGAAGGTGGACGGGGTCGAGCCCGCGCCGATCGTGCTGGTCCGCAACCCCGACGTGCTGGCCGAGATCTCCGCCGACCGGGCCCGCCCCGGGCAGCTGGTGGTCGGCTTCGCCGCCGAGACCGACGACGTGCTCGCCAACGGCCGCGCCAAGCTCGCCCGCAAGGGCTGCGACCTGCTGGTGGTCAACGAGGTGGGCGACGGCAAGGCGTTCGGCCAGGACACCAACAGTGCGGTGCTGCTCGGCGCCGACGGCTCCGAGGTCCACATCGCGGACGGTCCGAAGGAGATGCTGGCCGACGCGATCTGGGACCAGGTCGCCGCCCGATTCGCCGACCCGGCCGCCTGATTCGCCGGTTCGGTCCCACAACACCCCGGGTCGTCCCACGAGTTGGGACGGGCTAGGAGTGTTCCAGGAGCGTTTCCGCCGGTTTCGTCCGGGTGTGATCCGTATCCCGGACATGTTCGAGGTCCACAGAGAGTGTCCGTGATCGGTAGCCGACCGTTACACTCCACATCAGGAATCAAGTCTTTCCGGATGCCTCGGGACTTCCGAGTGCATTCAGTCAGCAGCCGCTGCAACCCCAGGGAGCGCTGTGTCTCGCCGCCTGTTCACCTCGGAGTCCGTCACCGAGGGCCACCCCGACAAGATCGCTGACCAGATCAGCGACACCATTCTGGACGCCCTCCTCAAGGACGACCCGACCTCGCGCGTCGCCGTGGAGACCCTGATCACCACCGGCTTGGTGCACATCGCCGGTGAGGTCACCACCAAGACGTACGCGCCGATCGCCCAGCTCGTTCGCGAGAAGATCCTGGAGATCGGCTACGACTCGTCGAAGAAGGGCTTCGACGGGGCCTCCTGCGGCGTTTCGGTCTCCATCGGCGCGCAGTCCCCGGACATCGCGCAGGGCGTCGACACCGCCCACGAGCACCGCGTCGAGGGTGACATCGAGGACGAGCTGGACCGGCAGGGCGCCGGCGACCAGGGCCTGATGTTCGGCTACGCCTGCGACGACACCCCCGAGCTGATGCCGCTGCCGATCACCCTGGCGCACCGCCTCTCGCGCCGGCTGACCGAGGTCCGCAAGAACGGGACCATCCCGTACCTGCGTCCCGACGGCAAGACCCAGGTCACCATCGAGTACGACGGCGACCGCGCCGTCCGCCTCGACACCGTCGTGGTCTCCTCGCAGCACGCCTCGGACATCGACCTGGAGTCGCTGCTCACCCCCGACATCCGCGAGTTCGTCGTCGAGCCGGAGCTCAAGGCGCTCGCCGACCAGGGCATCAAGCTCAACACCGAGGGCTACCGCCTGCTGGTCAACCCGACCGGACGCTTCGAGATCGGCGGCCCGATGGGCGACGCCGGCCTCACCGGCCGCAAGATCATCATCGACACCTACGGCGGCATGGCCCGCCACGGTGGCGGCGCGTTCTCCGGCAAGGACCCGTCCAAGGTCGACCGCTCCGCCGCGTACGCGATGCGCTGGGTGGCCAAGAACATCGTCGCGGCCGGCCTGGCCAGCCGCGCCGAGGTGCAGGTCGCGTACGCGATCGGCAAGGCCGAGCCGGTGGGTCTGTTCGTGGAGACCTTCGGCACCGAGTCGGTGCCGGTGCTGAAGATCCAGGAAGCCGTCAGCAAGGTCTTCGACCTGCGGCCGGCCGCGATCATCCGCGACCTGGACCTGCTGCGCCCGATCTACGCACAGACCGCCGCGTACGGCCACTTCGGCCGTGAGCTGCCGGACTTCACCTGGGAGCGTACGGACCGGGTGGACGCGCTGAAGGCCGCTGTCGCCGGCTGACCGGACTCCCGGCTTCTCCGAAGCCGCCCGTCGAGGGGAATCCCCTCGACGGGCGGCTTCGTCGTTGTGTCGGTGGCCTCGGATAGATTTGGGGCGTGAGCAGCACGGACGGGGCCGGGGAGCAGTTGGCGTTCATCCGGGAGACGGTGCGCCGGGCGAAGCCGAGGGCCGCGCGCGGGGTCGTCCTGGCGGAGCGGAAGCCGGTGGCCCGGGTGCTGGTCGACAAGGGCGTGCTGAGCCTCGACCAGTACTTCGACTACGCGGTGCCCGAGGCGATGTCCGAGGACGCCCGGCCCGGCGTCCGGGTGCGGGTGCGGTTCGGGGGGCGGGTCGGAGCACACGGGCGGCGTGAGGGCGGCGCGTTGCACGACGGATTCATCGTCGAGCGGCGGGACGACTCCGACTACGCGGGCCCGCTGGCGCCGCTGGCGCGGGTGCTGTCGCCCGAGCAGGTGCTGACGCCGAAGCTGCTGCGGCTGTGCCGGGCGGTGGCCGACCGCTACGCGGGGACCCTGGCGGACGTGCTGCAGCTGGCGGTCCCGCCGCGGCACGCCGGGGCGGAGGGCGAGCCGTCGCCGCAGCCGCTGCCGCAGCCCGGGGCACCGGCGGCGGGGAGCTGGGAGCGGTACGCGCACGGGGCGGACTTCCTGGCCTCGCTGGCGGGCGGACACGCGCCGCGTGCCGTGTGGACGGCGCTGCCCGGGCCGGAGTGGCCGTTCGAGATCGCGCGGGCGGTGGCGGCGACGCTGTCCTCCGGGCGCGGTGCGCTGGTGGTGCTGCCGGACGGGCGGTCGGTCGCGCGGGTCGACGCGGCGCTGCGGAGCGTGCTCGGCGAGGGCCGGCATGCGGTGCTGGCCGCGGAGGCCGGGCCGCAGGAGCGGTACCGGCGGTGGCTGTCCGTGAGCCGGGGGTCGGTGCACGCCGCGATCGGGACGCGGGCGGCGGTGTTCGCGCCCGTCCGCGAGCTGGGCCTGGTGGTGGTGTGGTCGGACGGCGACAGCAGTCACAGCGATCCCAACGCGCCGTATCCGCACGTCCGGGAGGTGGCGTCGCTGCGGGCCGCGGAGGAGGGCGCGGCGATGCTGCTGGGCGGGGTCTCGATGACGGTCGAGGCCGCGCAGCTGGTGCGCAGCGGGTGGGCGCGGCCGTTGGCGGCACCGCGTGAGGTCGTTCGGGGCGTGGCTCCGCGGGTGCGGACCGTCACCGAGCACGATCAGGCGCGGGATGCGGCGGCGCAGGCGGCGCGGCTGCCCTCGGTGGCGTGGGAGACGGCGCGTGAGGCGCTTTCGCGCGGGCCGGTGCTGATTCAGGTCCCGCGGCGGGGTTACGCGCCCCGGCTGGCGTGCGGGCGCTGCCGGGAGCCGGTGCGGTGCCGGGCGTGCGGCGGCCCGTTGGAGTCCCCGGCCGCGGACGCCGCGCTGGTGTGCACGTGGTGCGGGACGGAGGAACGCGACTGGCACTGCCTGGAGTGCGGGTCGTTCCGGCTCCGGGCACAGGTGGTGGGCGTGCGGCGGACGGCGGAGGAGCTCGGGAAGGCGTTCCCGCGGGTGCCGGTGCGGACGTCCGGGCGCGATGCGGTGCTGGCGACGGTGCCTTCCTCGCCCGCCCTGGTGATCTCGACGCCGGGCGCGGAGCCGGTGGCGGAGGGGCCGGGTTATGCGGCGGCGCTGCTGCTGGACGGGTGGGCGCTGCTGAACCGGCCCGACCTGCGGGCCGGGGAGGAGACGGTGCGGCGGTGGCTGACCGCGGCCTCGCTGGTCCGTCCGGCCGGGGAGGGCGGGACGGTGGTGGTGGTCGCGGAGCCGGCGGCGCGGCCGGTGCAGGCGCTGGTGCGATGGGATCCCGCCGGGCACGCCGGGATGGAACTCGACGAGCGGGAGGAGCTGCGCTTCCCGCCGGTGTCGCGGATGGCCGCGGTGACGGGGCCCGCGCAGGCGGTCGAGGACCTGCTGGGGCTGCTGCGGCTGCCGGAGGGGGCGGACGTGCTGGGGCCGGTGCCGGTGTACGGGGGGCCGAAGGGGGAGACGACCGCCGAGCGGGCGCTGGTGCGGGTGGCTCCCGGGCAGGGGGCGGCGTTGGCTTCGGCGCTCAAGGCGGCGCAGATTGCTCGGTTGGCGTTGCGGGGGGCGGAGACTGTGCGGATTCGGGTGGACCCGACGGATATTGGGTGAGACCTGCTGCGCGAAGGCGGACGGGCGCGAGAACAGGGGCGCGGGGAACTGCGCGACAAGCGCCGACGGGTCCGTGAGGTCGCGTTCACGTGCAGGTCACTGTCCTGCGTCGCGATCTTGCGGTCGGATGCGTTCCCCTTCGCGCAGTTCCCCGCGCCCCTGGTGGTGCTCTTCCTGGTTGTGCGCTTCCTGGTTGTGCGCTTCGTTACCTGGTGCGTTGGGGCATCAGGGGGCTGGCTTGGCGGGCCTGGGGGATGGGGGGACGGGGGGTGGGGGGCGCCGGAGGCGCCGTCTCGGTTTCGCGGGGGGTGGGGAGGAGTTCGGTGGTGGGGCGGCGGACGCCGTAGCGGCGGTGGACGGCCTGCTTGGTGACGCCGAGGGCGGAGCCGACGGAGTCCCAGGAGAAGCCGAGGGCGCGGTCGAACTCGACGGCGGCGGCGACCAGGGTCTCGACGCTTTCGCGCAGTTCCTGGGCGAGGCGGACGGTGGGGGCGGGGGCGCGGCCGTAGACGACGAAGCCGGCGGAGGTGCTGGGGCGGCGGGGGCGGTAGACGTTGCCCAACTGGGCGGTGAGCGTGCGGAGGGCGTCGACCTGGCGTCGGACCCGTTCGATGTCTCGTACCAGCAGGTGCAGGGACGCCCTGGCCCGGGCGTCGTGGTTGATCTGCTCGGCCATGGCCTCGTTGCCACCTCTCGGATCGGGTCGCGTGCTCGGGGCGCTCGCGCGTCCCGGTCAATTCGCATTGACCAACGCACGTCGGGTCGTTGGGTCACGCCCGGAGTGCGAGTCGGGATTTGTCGGCGGCCGCTCCGAACGGGTGGCCGGGATTGCATAGACTTCCCGGTAGGTCGTTGTTTCCACCCGCAAGAGGGAGTCGCAGTCTTGGCAGTTCAGCCGATCCGGATCTTCGGTGACCCGGTGCTGCGGTCCACCGCGAAGCCCGTGGTCACCTTCGACAAGGAGCTGCGGAGGCTGGTGAAGGACCTCACGGACACCATGCTGGAGGCGCCCGGAGCGGGCCTCGCGGCACCTCAACTGGGCGTCTCGTTGCGGGTGTTCACGTACAACGTGGACGGTGTGGTGGGTCATCTGATCAACCCGGACCTGTCGTTGACGGAGGAGGAGCAGGACGGCCCCGAGGGCTGCCTGTCGCTGCCGGGGCTGCGGTTCGACACCAAGCGGGCGTTCGGCGTGGTGGCGAAGGGCTTCAACATGCACGGGGATCCGGTGACGGTGGAGGGCACCGAGCTGTTGGCGCGGTGCATCCAGCACGAGACGGACCACCTGGACGGGATCATCTTCATCGACCGGTTGGACCGGGAGACCCGGAAGGCGGCGATGAAGGCGATCCGGGAGGCGGACTGGGACGGGGCTCCGGCGCCGACGGTGAAGATCTCTCCGCATTCCACGTTCGGTGTCATTCGCTGATGAGCTCGGTGGCGAACCGTTCTTCCGTGCGCCGTGTTTCGGCGGGATTGTCGGAGGGGCCGATGAACCGACGATCATTCTCTGGCAATCCGATGTTCTGACCAGCGTGACTTCCTGCTGATCAGTTGGACTTCAAGAAAGGCCCATGCCCGTGCGTCTCGTCTTCGCCGGTACCCCCGAGGTCGCCGTTCCCGCCCTGGACGCCCTGCTGGCCTCCCGGCACGAGGTGGTCGCCGTGGTGACCCGCCCCGACGCGCCGTCCGGGCGGGGGCGCAAGCTGGTGGCCAGCCCCGTCGCGCAGCGCGCCGAGGAGGCGGGCATCGAGGTGCTGAAGCCGGCCCGTCCGAGCGAGCCGGAGTTCATGGCCCGGCTGGCCGAGCTCGCCCCCGACTGCTGCCCGGTGGTGGCGTACGGCGCGCTGATCCGGCCCGGTGCGCTGGAGATTCCGGTGCACGGCTGGGTGAACCTGCACTTCTCGCTGCTGCCCGCGTGGCGCGGCGCGGCCCCCGTCCAGCACTCGATCATGGCGGGCGACGAGGTGACCGGCGCGTCCACCTTCCGCATCCAGGAGGGCCTGGACGACGGCCCGGTGTTCGGCGTCCTCACCGAGACGGTGAAGCCCACCGACACCAGTGGCGACCTGCTGGGCCGGCTCGCGGTCGCGGGCGCGGAGCTGCTGGTGCGCACCATGGACGCGATCGAGGACGGGACCGCCCGGCCCGAGCCGCAGCCGGTGGACGGGGTGTCGTTGGCGCCGAAGATCACCGTCGAGGACGCCCGGATCGAGTGGACCCACCCCGCGCTGCGGGTCGACCGGGTGGTGCGCGGCTGCGCGCCCGCGCCCGGGGCGTGGACCACGTTCCGCGGCGAGCGGCTCAAGGTGACCGGCCCGGTGCGCCTGCTGACGGGTGAAGTCGCGCTCGCCCCGGGCGAGTTGGCGGTGAGCAAGAACAGCGTGCGGGTGGGCACCGGGAGCCACGAGGTGGAGCTCGGGGAGGTCCGGCCGCAGGGCAAGAAGGCGATGCCGGCGGCGGACTGGGCGCGGGGCGCGCGGATCGAGTCCGGGGAGCGCTTCGAGGGCTGACGGGGTTCGGGGGCGTCCGATGTCTGGCGGGCGGCGTCTGGCGGGCGGTGGGCAGTGGGCGGCGGATGACGGGTTCGGGTGGGTCTCGTCCTAGACTTCGGGGTGAGACCCGGCCGCCGTCGTCGGGTCGGACCTGATCCGCAGCACTTTGTTTCGAGGCACTCGTTGAGCACCCCCGCCGGCGCCAAGCGCGCCCCCCGTCCGCACCGTCGTCCCAAGAAGGACCCGGCCCGGATCGTCGCGTTCCGTGCGCTGCGCGCCGTCGACGAGCGTGACGCGTACGCCAACCTGATCCTGCCGTCGCTGCTGCGCGAGGCCGAGCGCAAGGGCATGGAGCGCCGCGACGCCGCGCTCGCCACCGAGCTGGTCTACGGCACCCTGCGCGGCCAGGGGACGTACGACGCGATCATCGCGGCGTGCGTGGACCGGCCGCTGCGCGAGGTCGACCCGCCGGTGCTGGACGTCCTCTCGCTCGGCGCGCACCAGCTGCTCGGCACCCGCATCCCCAGCCACGCGGCGGTCTCCGCGACCGTCGAACTGGCCCGCGTGGTGCTCGGCGACGGCCGGGCGAAGTTCGTCAACGCGGTGCTGCGCAAGATCAGCGCCCAGGACCTGGACGGCTGGGTCGCGCAGGTCGCGCCGCCGTACGAGGACGACGCCGAGGACCACCTCGCCGTCGTGCACTCGCACCCGCGCTGGGTGGTCTCCTCGCTGTGGGACGCGCTCGGCCGCTGGCAGCCGGAGGACGCGGGGCGTGCCGCGATGGAACGGCTGCTGGCCGCCGACAACGCCCGCCCCGAGGTGACGCTGGTCGCCCGCCCCGGCCGCTCGGACGTCGCCGAACTGCGCGAGGCGCTGCCGGAGGCCGAGGACGGCCGCTGGTCGCCGTTCGCGCTGCGGCTCGCCGAGGGCGGCGACCCCGCCGGGCTGGACGCGGTCCGCGAGAACCGGGCCGGCGTCCAGGACGAGGGCAGCCAACTGGTCGCGCTGGCCCTCGCCAACGCGCCCGTGGACGGCCCCGACCGGCTCTGGCTGGACGGCTGCGCCGGCCCCGGCGGCAAGGCCGCGCTGCTCGGCGCGCTCGCCGCGGAGCGGGACGCGGCGCTGGTCGCCTCCGAGAAGCAGCCGCACCGCGCCCGGCTGGTGGCCCGCACGCTGAACGGCAACCCCGGGCCGTACGCGGTCATCACGGCGGACGGCACGCAGGGCGCCTGGCAGCAGGGCGCGTTCGACCGGGTGCTGGTCGACGTGCCGTGCTCGGGCCTGGGCGCGCTGCGACGCCGGCCGGAGGCGCGGTGGCGTCGCCGTCCGGAGGACATCGCCGGATTCGGGCCGCTGCAGCGGGAGTTGCTGCGTTCGGCGCTGGACGCGGCGCGGGTCGGTGGCGTGGTCGGCTACGCGACGTGCTCGCCGCACCTGGCGGAGACCCGGGCCGTGGTCGACGACGTGCTGCGCGGCCGCGAGGACGTGGAGTGGATCGACGCCCGCCCGCTGCTGCCGGGCGTTCCGGAGCTCGGCGAGGGGCCCGACGTCCAGCTGTGGCCGCACCTGCACGGGACGGACGCGATGTACCTGGCGCTGCTGCGGCGTACGGCCTGACGGCGCTGGGCGCGAAACCAGGGGCGCGTGGGGAAACCTCCCGGCCCGCCAGGGCCGGGGGAGAACTGCGCGGGCAGGGAGTGAACGCCAGCCAGGTCGCGATCACGTGCAGGTCATTGTCGTGCGTCGCGATCTTGCGGTTGAGCGCCTTCCGCTTCGCGCAGTTCCCCGCGCCCCTGGTCTGCGTCCGTCTGCTCGCGTCGGCGTTCCGTCAGGCCTCTACGAGGGCCGTGAGCAGGCGTTGCAGGCCGCGTTCGAAGGTGGTGTCCGGGGCGGGTGGGGCGGCGCTCTGGGCGAGGGCGGTGGCCAGGTGGGGGTACTGGCCGGTGGCGGTGACGGACTGGAGGTAGCGGACCAGGTCGGTGAGCCAGCGGTGGCCGGTGGCGGTGGAGCGTTGCTGCCAGTCGGTGAACTGGCAGACGTAGCCGGTCAGTTGGGCGAAGGCTTCCATTTTCGCGGGGCCGTCGAGGGGGGTCTCGGCGAGGGCTGCGAGGTGGTACTCGGTCACCCTCAGGCCGTTGGGGCCGAGGCCGGGGCGGTGGGTGATCAGGGTGGTGGCCCAGGTGTGGCGGGTGAGGACGGCCCGCAACTGGTGGGCGAGCAGGGTGAGATCGGCCCGCCAGTCGCCGCTGGGCTGCTCGGGGAGGTCGTACTCGCCGGCCAGCAGGTCGAGCATCAGGTCGAAGAGGTGTTCCTTCTTCGGCACGTAGTTGTACAACGACATGGTGCCGGCCCCGAGTTCGGCCGCGACCTTGCGCATCGACACCGCGTCCAGGCCCTCGCGGTCGGCGATGTCCACTGCCGCGCGGGCGATCGACACCCGGGTGTGGGCCGGTCGGGGGCCGCGGCCGGAGTGCTCCGGGCGCAGCCAGATCAGCTCGGATTCCTCGCCGGACGACATCGTGGGATCACCTCGGCGGTCAGTCTACGCAGGTGGCGGGCGGGTCGGGCGGCGGATCGGAGCGGTGGCCTACGGTGGTGCACGCCGAGACGGCAGAACGTCGGAAACAAGGGGCTGGGTATGGACATTCCGCTGGTGGATGCGGTGGCGGCGGTGCGGGACGAGCTGCTGGCGGCGGCCCGGGCCGGGGGCGGGCACCCGGATCTGGTGTTCGCGGTGGGGCCGGTGGAGATGGAGTTCGAGGTCGAGCTGCGGGCCGACACCAGGGCGAAGGGCGGTTTCAAGATCTTCGCGGTCGGTGCGGAGGTCGAGGCGGGCGCGTCCCGGGGCCGCACCCACCGGGTCTCCTTCACGCTCACCCCACGTGCTGCGAACGGCGGCGACCTGCTGGTGCACGGCGACCCGGCGCGTTCGTCGGGCCCGGGGGACACCTCGGACCGCATCCCGGACTGACGCCCCGTCGAGGCAGTGGGGGATCCGTCGCGTGCGGCGGATCCCCCTTCGCATGCCCGGAGCCCTTTTCTCCGTACGGTGTACCCAGTAGTCTCGTGCGCAGTGCTACTACGTACGCTGTACTCAGAAAGGGCCTGCCATGAGCGACCCGGTCATTGCCGTTCGCGGCCTGGGCAAGACGTTCGGCGCCACGCGCGCGCTGGACGGGCTCGAACTCGACGTTCCGGAAGGGACGGTGTGCGGTCTGCTCGGCCCGAACGGGGCGGGGAAGACCACGTTGGTGCGGATCCTGGCGACGCTGGTGCGGCCGGATCGGGGAGAGGCCCGGGTGTGCGGGCACGAGGTGCGGGGGGAGGCGGCGGCGGTGCGGCGGGTCATCGGGCTGGCCGGGCAGTACGCGGCGGTCGAGGAGGGGATCACCGGCCGCGAGAACCTCGAACTGCTGGGCAGGCTGCACCACGTGGGGGCGGCGAGGGCGCGGGCGCGGGCGGCGGAGCTGCTCGGGGAGTTCGGGTTGGAGGAGGCCGCGGATCGGCTGGTGCGCGGCTACTCGGGCGGGATGCGGCGTCGGTTGGACCTGGCGGCGAGCCTGATCACCCGGCCGCGGGTGCTGTTCCTGGACGAGCCGACCACCGGGCTCGACCCGCGCAGCCGGCGGGAGATCTGGTCGGCGGTACGGGAGTTGGCCGCACAGGGCTCCACCGTGCTGCTGACCACCCAGTACCTGGACGAGGCCGACCGGCTGGCCGATCGGATCACCCTGGTGGACCGGGGCCGGGCCGTCGCCGACGACACCCCGCAGCGGCTGAAGGCGGCGATCGGCACGCGGGTGGAGATCACCCTGCCCGAGGGCGCCGACCTGGACCGGGCCGGCGCCGTGCTGGCCGTGCTCACCGGCGGGGCGCCGGCCGTCGACGCCGGGCAGGGGCGGGTCGGTGCGGTGTCCGATCCGGCCCGGGAGTTGAATCTTCCGCGCCTGGTAAGGGAGTTGGACGCCGCCGGGATGGTCGCGCTGGATGTGGCGCTGCGCACTCCCTCGCTGGACGACGTGTTCCTGGCGCTGACCGCCGGGGTGAAGGAGGAGCTGGCGGCATGAGCCCACTGATGACGATGCCGGTGGACGCGGCTGCCTCGGCCCGGCGGATTCTGCTGGTCTACCGGCACTCGCCCGGGCTGCTGCTCTCCTCGCTGCTGGTGCCGGTCGCCATGGTCGGGGTGTTCGGGTACGTGTTCGGCAGCGCGATGGACGTGCCGGGCGGCGGCTACCGGGAGTTCCTGATGCCGGGGCTGTTCGCGATGGTCGCGCTGAACGCGGTGATGCCCGCCATGGTCGGCGGCGCGCGGGACGCCGGGCGGGGCGTCACCGATCGGCTGCGGTCGATGTCGGTGTCGCGGCTGGGCCTGCTCACCGGGCAGACGGCGGCGGACCTGCTGGTGGCGGCCGTGGTGCTGGTGCCGACCGGGCTGGTCGGGCTGGCGGCGGGGTGGCGGATCCGGCACGGGCTGGGGTCGGCGCTCGGGGCGTTCGGGCTGCTGCTGCTGTTCCGGTTCGCCTGCGGCTGGCTGGGCACCGCGCTCGGGCTGGCCGTCGGCAAGGAGGAGACGGCCGGTCAACTCGCGGTCCTCACCATCCCGTTCTCGATGCTCACCAGCGCGTTCGTGCCCACCGGCGGGATGCCCGGCTGGCTGGCCGCGATCGCCGACTGGAACCCGGTCAGCGCCGTGGTGGAGGCCTGCCGGCAGCTGTTCGGCAACCCGTCCGCGCCCGGCGACGCCTGGCCCGTCCAGCACCCGGTGGCCGCCACGTTCGGCTGGTGCGCGCTGCTGCTGGCCGTCGCCGTGCCGCTCGCCGTGCGGAACTTCGCCCGCTCCGGGCGCTGACGCGGCGTCAATCCGGTGCAACGGGTGCTGGACAACCGGGCCGGTGCGGCAGAGGGTTGGGGCATGGAGTACACCCACCTCGGCCGTACCGGCCTGTCCGTCTCGCCGCTGTGCCTGGGCACCATGAACTTCGGCGTGCACACCGAAGAGGCCGACGCGCACCGGATCATGGACGCCGCGCACGGGCACGGCATCAACTTCTTCGACACCGCCAACGTCTACGGCTGGGGCGAGAACAAGGGCCTCACCGAGACGATCATCGGCAACTGGTTCGCCAAAGGCGGCGGCCGGCGCGAGAAGACGGTGATCGCCACCAAGCTCTACGGCGACATGGGCGACTGGCCCAACGAAGGCCGGCTCTCCGCGCTCAACATCCGCCGCGCCGTGGACGCCAGCCTGCGCCGCCTGCAGACCGACCACATCGACCTCTACCAGATGCACCACATCGACCGGGCCACGCCGTGGGACGAGATCTGGCAGGCGATGGAGGTGCTCACCCTCCAAGGCAAGATCATCTACGTCGGCTCGTCCAACTTCGCCGGCTGGCACCTCGCACAGGCCCAGGAGACCGCCCGGGCCCGCCACTTCCTCGGCCTGACCAGCGAGCAGTCGCTCTACAACCTGATCGAACGCACCGTCGAGCTGGAGGTCGTCCCCGCCGCCCAGCACTACGGCCTCGGCCTGATCGCCTGGTCGCCGCTGCACGGCGGACTGCTGGGCGGCGTGCTGCGCAAGGAACGCGAAGGAGTCCGCCGCACCCAGGGTCGGGCCGTCGACACCCTCAACGAACGGCGCGAGCAGATCCAGGCCTACGAGGACCTGTGCGACGAGCTCGGCCACCAGCCCGGCGACGTCGCCCTCGCCTGGCTGCGCACCCGGCCCGCCGTCACCGCGCCGATCGTCGGACCGCGCACCGAGGAGCAACTGAACGCCGCCGTGCGGTCGTTGGACGTCGAGCTGGACGCCAAGACGCTGGCGCGGCTGGACGAGATCTTCCCCGGCCACCGCACCGCGCCGGAGCACTACGCCTGGTGACGCCGGAGGCCCCGCTCCGTCAGGGCGGTTTCCGGGGGGGCGTGGGCCCAGGGGGGCTCAGTACCAGACGGTGCAGCCGCGGCGCTCCAGTGTCTCCACCAGTCGCCGGTCCGGTGCGGGCGTCCAGCGCAGGTCGAGCTTCTCCAGGGCGGGGAGCTCGGCCAGCCAGTCCGGCAGCGGGCCCAACGGGTTCGCGCGCAGGTCGAGTTCGCGCAGCAGCGGGAGGGCGGCGAGGGTGCGGGGGAGGGCCGTCAGGGCGTTGTCGCGCAGCTCCAGGCGGCGCAGCTCGCGCAGGGCGGCGAGTGAATCGGGCAGCGCGGTGAGGGAGTTGCCTTCGAGGAGGAGTTCGCGGAGCCGGGAGAGCCCGCCGATCGTCTCCGGGAGACGCGTCAATTGGCAGCGCTGCGCCCGGAGTTCCTGGAGGTCGGTCAACTCGCCGATGGTGTCCGGGAGTTCGGTGATCGGGTTGTCGCCGACGTTCAGGTAGCGCAGGCGGTGGAGGCGGCCGAGGGCGGCCGGCAGGCGGGTCAGCCGGTTGTCGTGCAGGTAGAGGAACCCGCTCAGGCAGGTGAGGTCGCCGAGCCGGTCGGGGGCGGCGGTGAGCGCGTTGTGGCCCAGGTCGAGGGTGCGCAGTGCGGTGAAGTCGCCGATGGCGTCCGGGATTTCGGTCAGTTCGTTGTCGGCGAGGATCAGCACCTCGGCGTCGGTGTGCTGCCACACGTGGTCCGGGACGGCGGTGAGGCCGGCCTTCCACAGGCTGACGACGCCCCCGGTACCCTGCCGGGTCGGCGCCGGGGGAGAGGCCTGCGGTGCGTCGTTCACGGCGTGCTCCGTTCGCTGGGGAGCGACGATCATTGCACGGGCTCGGGGTCGGTCGCGGGGTCCTGGTTCGGGCTCCGGGTGAGCAGGTAGGCGGTGCCGGTGTCCGGGTCGCCGACGAAGGTGAACAGTTCGAGCCGCTGCTGCTGGCCGCGCTTGACGTAGAAGCGCCAGCGGTAGGTCGTGGGGGCCGCGTTGGCCGACGGGTCGGGGGTGACGCCGGGGCGGGTGTCGGCGCCGGGCCGAGTTTCGGCGCCGGGGCGGGCGTCGCTGCCGGTGCGGGTGGTGAGGTCGACGACGAGCTGCTGGCCGGCCTCCCGGTCGACGAGTTCCCAGCGGCCGGTGCCGGAGAGCCGCCAGCCGCGCTCGTAGTCCCACTCCTTGCCGTCCAGGCGCTCGATCAGCGCGCTGCCGTCCTGCCGGAGCGTCAGGTGGGCCTGCTGCTCGCCGTCCCAGCTGCCGACGGCCTCGGCGGCGGTGGCGTCGTGCAGCCCGGTGCCTTCGTAGTACTGCGTGACGCCGGCGCACGCGGTCAGCGGCAGGGCGGCGGCCGCGAGGACTGCCGTCCGGGCGTGGTGGCGGCGCATGGTTCGTTCCCCTCCGAGTGGTGACGGGCCCACCCTGTCAGAGAGGTTGAACGCGTTCAAGTCTGCCGAGGAGGGGGCATCGCCGCAGGTGGGAGGGGGGTCCGCGGTGTCGCGGGCGAGGGTGCGCGGGATCGGGATGAAAGTACGTCAGGATGACCGGGTGAAGCCGATCAGCCATGCGGTGCCCTACTACTCCCAGTGGGAGTCGCCCGAACTCGTGCCCGACATCCTGGACGGAACCCTGCGGGCCGCCGACGACCCGCTGTGGGAACGGTCGGGCGCGGCGGACGAGTCCGAGTACGAGTACTGGTCCTGGCGGCTGTGCGGAATGGCCTGCCTGCGGATGGCCCTCGACCACTGGTGGGGCATCGCCCCGGCGCAGGTCCGGCTGGCCGAGGAGTGCGAGCTGGCGGGCGCGTACATCCGGCACCCCGACGGGCGGCTCGACGGGCTGATCCACTCCCCGTTCGCGTCCTACGTGCGGGCCCGCTGGGGCCTGGACGCGCAGGCGGTCAGCCCGCTGCCCGTCGACCGGCTGCCGGAGGAACTCGCCCGGGGCGTACTGCCGATGATCTCCGTCCACCCCGCGATCCGGACCCTCGCGCCCGAGGTGCCGCGCCCCGGCGGCCACCTGGTGCTGGCCGTCGGCGCGGACGACGACGCGCTGTACATCCACAACCCGTCCGGCTTCCCCGACGGCTCCCAGCGCGCCGCCCGCGTCCCCTGGGGCGACCTCGAACGGTTCTACGCCGGCCGCGGCGTGCTGCTCGGCCCGCCGCCGTACTGACGGCGGCGGGCGCTCGGGGCTGTTTCCGGGAGGGGCGTCAGGAGGCGTTCGGGAGGCCGATCGGGGTGGTCGGGGGCAGGTCGGCGCGACAGGCCGTGGAGATCGGGCGGAGCGCGTCGGCGAGTTCGTCGAGCTCGGTGCGGTGGAAGTGCGTCCAGACCCGGGACGCGGCCAGGTCGGTGGCGGCCTCCAGGGCGAGGTGGCGGCGGCGGCCCTCGGGGGTCAACGTGCCGTCCGGGGCCAGCCATTGACGTTCGACGAGGCGGGCGGTGGCCTCGTCCCACTCGGTGTCCGTCCAGCCCCGGTGCGGCTGCAGGGACTCCCGGCGGGTGTCCAGCGCGCAGCGCACCACCAGCGCCTCGCAGCCGTCCAGCCCCTCGGCGACCAGCGCCGCCACGTGCCCGTCGCCGCGGTGCTCGCGCAGCACCGTGGTGGCCTGCCACAGGCGGGCGAGGCGCTCGTTCTGGCGGGGGAGGGCGGCGTTGGCGGCGGCCAGCACCCGGCCCGCGCAGTCCAGGCCCTCGACGGCGCGCTCCAGCAGCTCGACCGAACGGTCGATCAGATCCGGCTTCACGTCCGCCAGCACCCGCCCGAGCGTGCCCGTCGCGCCCTCCACCCGGGCCTGCAGGGCCTGTTCGGGCGTGGCCCGGTCCCACAGTTCCGGCAGTGCCCGTTCCACCATCTGCGGCGCGAAGTTGAAGAACGCGGCGACCACCGGCGCCGCGTCGACCGCCCCCAGCGGGGCCGAGCGTCCGCCGAAGTAGCCGCGCCAGTAGCCGCGCAGGCCCGCCGCCTCGTACGCGGCGCGGGCCTCGGGGGAGAAGTAGGTGAGCGCGTGGACGGGTTCGAAAAGCCACCACAGGGCACGTGCGGGGTGGACGACCTGGGTCATCGGACGCCTTTCGGTGAGGGTCGAGCTGCGGGTCCCACTGCTCGGTGAGCCTGCCAGAGCGGGTCGGCGGCGGGAAGGGAAGATGTTTCGGGCACGTGAACAGTTGGGCGGACCGGTCACCGCTCCACGGGAGGCATGGCCAGCGGGTTGATCGGCATGCGCTCCCGGCAGATCGCCGCGATCGGCCTCAAGTCGGCTTCCAGGCGAGCGAGTTCGGCGTCCGACAGGGCCTCCCACGGGCGGCCCGCGGCCCGGTCGGTGGCGGCCTCGATCGCCCCGTGCCGGGTGCGGCCGAGGTCGGTGACCGCCCCCTGCGCCGTCAGCCAGCCCCGCTCGACCAGCCGTGCGGCGGCGGCGTCCCACTCCCGGTCGCTCCAGCCGCGCATCGGCTGGAGCACGGCGCGGTCGGCGTGCACCGCGCAGTGCAGCACCGGCGCCTCGCAGCCGTCCAGCCCCGCCGCGACCAGCGCCGCCACGTGGCCGTCGCCGCGGTGCTCGCGCAGCAGGTTCGCGGCCTGCCACAGCCGCCCGTGGCGGTCCGCGGCCTGCGGGAGCGCGGCGTTGGCGGCCGCCAACACCCGGCCGGCGCAGTCCAGTCGGGCCGCCACCGCCTCCAGCGCGATCGCCGCGGCCTCGACCCGCTCGGGCTCGACCGGCTCCAGCAGCCGGGCCAGCGCCCCCGCCGCGCCCGCCTCGCGGGCCGCCAGCACCTGCGCGGGGCTCGCGTGCGTCCACGCCTGCGGCAGCGCCTGCTCCACCATCTGCGGCGCGAAGCTGAAGAACGCGGCGACCACCGGAGGCGCGTCCACCGCGCCCAACGGGGCCGAGCGGGCGGCGAAGTACCCGCGCCAGCCGTTGTCCAGCCCGGCCGCCTCGAAGGCCGTCCGGCTCTCGGGCTGGAGGAAGGCGACGGCGTACACCGGTTCGAAGAGCAGCCACAGGGCGCGGGCCGGGTGGACGGGAGCGGACATCGGGGACCTCCACGGGGGGACGGCCGCAGCGGGTGGGGCGGCCGGGTGGGTGGGGACGGTGCGGTGGGCAGGGGTGGCGTGGTGCGGCGGGCAGGGTGGTGTGATGGGTGGAGACGGTGTTCTGGCCGGAGGCGGTGTGGTGCGTGGGGACGGTGTGGTGCGTGGGGACGGTGCGGTGGGTGCCGGTGGCCGTCCAGGTGCTGATGGCCACCGCGGCGGCCCCGGTAACCCCGGTTGCGGTGTGATGACGATCACCCGGGGGCCCGGCGTGCGAGGGACGGCGGCGCGGCACGGGATGATGTGACCAGTGCCCGGACCCGCGGCGCTCCACCCCTCGCACGAAGGCAGTCGGTCATGGCGCAGATCAACCCCAGCATCCTGTCCGCGGACTTCGCCCGCCTCGCCGAGGAGGCCGAGGCGGTGCGCGGCGCGGACTGGCTGCACGTCGACGTGATGGACAACCACTTCGTCCCCAACCTCACTCTCGGCGTCCCGATCGTCGAGTCCCTCGCCCGGGCCACCAGCACCCCGCTCGACTGCCACCTGATGATCGAACAGCCCGACCGCTGGGCCCCGCAGTACGTGGAGGCCGGCGCCGGCTCCGTCACCTTCCACGTGGAGGCCGCCGCCGCGCCCGTCCGCCTCGCCCGCGAGATCCGCGCCAAGGGCGCCCGAGCCTCGATGGCGCTCAAGCCCGCCACCCCGATCGAGCCCTACGAGGACCTGCTCCCCGAGCTCGACATGCTGCTCATCATGACGGTCGAGCCCGGCTTCGGCGGGCAGGCCTTCCTCGACATCATGCTGCCCAAGATCCGCCGCACCCGGCAGCTGATCGACAAGCACGGCCTCGACCTGTGGCTCCAGGTCGACGGCGGCGTCGCCCCGTCCACCATCGAGGCCTGCGCGGAGGCCGGCGCGGACGTCTTCGTCGCCGGCTCGGCCGTCTACAACGCGGACGACCCGGCGGAGGCGGTGCGCGCGTTGCGTGCGCAGGCGGACGCGGCGACGGCGGCGGCCGGGTGGGGCTGCCGGCACTGACCGGCACTGACCGCTCCGGGGGGAGTGAAACCGGGGCGCCCGTGGCGGGCGTCCCGTGCTGCGCCGGGCGTTTCGCCGGGCGTCGCGTTGGGTGCCGAGATGGGTGCCGTGATGGACGTCGCGTCGGGCGTCGCGTTGTCGGTGGAGCTGGACCAGGGGCGGGCAAGGGTGCGGGCGGGAACGGAAGTTGACGGCACGGTGGACGGCACCGGGGCGGCGGCGGTCGACGTCGGGGGGACGGCCGTGCCGAGCCTCGGGCGGCGGCGGTTGCTCGGGGCGCTGGCCGTCACGGTGCTCGGCGCGGGCGGGGTCGGCGGGGCGGTGGTCGAGGACGTGTTGCCCGGCGGCGCCCGCCTGCGCCGTGCGCTCGGCATGACCGGACGGGACGGCACGGTGCCGGAGTTCGCGCCCGGGAAGGTGCGGATCGAGACCGAGCACTCCCGGGCCCGCAGCCGCGACCTGCAGATCGTCGTCATGGACCCACCCGGTGCCGACCGGGCCGAACTGCCGGTCTGCCTGGCCCTGCACGGCCGCGGCAGCGGCGCGACCTCGTTCGTCGACCTCGGCCTGCCGCAGTTCCTGGCGGCCGCGGTAGCCGACGGCGTCCCGCCGTTCCGGGTGGTTGCCGTCGACGGCGGCGACGGCTACTGGCACGCCCGCAGCCCCGCCGACGACCCGATGGCGATGCTCACCGACGAACTGCCCGGCTGGCTCGCCGCCCGCCGACTTCCCGAACCCAGCCGTGTCCTGGGCATCTCGATGGGCGGCTCCGGCGCGCTCCAGTACGCCCGCGCGCACCGGGGACGGCTCTCCGCGCTCGCGCTGCTCAGCCCCGCGCTGTTCCGCAGCTGGGGCGACGCCCGCACCGTCGACGCCTACGTCGACCAGGCCGACTGGCGCGCGCACGAACCCCTGCAACACCTCGGCGAGATCGGCGAGTTCGAACGGTTCGGCGTCTGGTGCGGCACCGAGGACCCGTTCTGCCCCGCCGCCCGCAGACTCACCGGCACCCGCGGCGTCCAGGTTCACTTCCCGCGCGGCGAGCACACCGGCGGCTTCTGGCGGCGCGTCATGCCGGACGCGGTGGCGCTGCTCGGGGCGCGCTGACCGGTCACGGCTGTGGCCGGCCTTGACGCCGAATTCGAGGTGGGGGGCTGGTCGAAAGCGGTGGGGCGGAGGAAGAAGCCCCGCTGCTCCGCGGGCTCGGCGGGCACCGGCTCCCGGGCCCGGTGCTCGGTCTTCGGCGCGCGGTGTCGTCGCGTCGTCGTGTCGGGCCGTCGCTGACCGGGGGAGCGGGGGGTGGCGGCCGATACTGGCCGCCATGAGCAACCTCGATCTCAGGCCCGCCCCCGCGGTGTGCGGGCAGCAAGCCACGACCGGACCCGTCAAGGACCTGCTGACCGGCCGTCAAGTGCCGCTCGGGGAGTCCACGGTGGTGCGACGGCTGCTGCCGAACCTCGGGCGGCGGATGGTCGGCGCCTGGTGCTTCGTCGACCACTACGGGCCCGACGACATCGCCGACGAACCCGGCATGCAGGTCCCGCCGCACCCGCACATGGGCCTGCAGACCGTCAGTTGGCTGCACGAGGGCAGCATCCTGCACCGCGACAGCCTCGGCAGCCTGCAGACCGTCCGCCCCCGCGAACTCGGCCTGATGACCTCCGGGCGGGCCATCTCGCACTCCGAGGAGTCGCCGCGCGACCACGCCCCCCTGCTGCACGGCGCCCAACTCTGGGTCGCGCTGCCCGACACCCACCGGCACACCGCACCCGCCTTCGAACACCACCCCGAACTGCCCGTCGTCACCGCGAACGGCCTCGACGCCCACCTCATCCTCGGCACCCTCGACGGCGCGACCTCCCCCGGCACCACCTACACGCCCCTCACCGGCGCCGACCTCACCCTCCGCGAGGGCGCCGCCCACCGCCTCCCCGTCGAGGAGTCCTTCGAGTACGCCGCCCTCGCCATGTCCGGCAGCACCGAGATCGACGGCGTCCCCCTCGAACCCGGCTCGATCCTCTACCTCGGCTGCGGCCGCCGCGACCTCCCCCTCCGCGCCCGCACCGACGCCACCGTCCTCCTCCTCGGCGGCACCCCCTTCGACGAACGCCTCGTCATGTGGTGGAACCTCATCGGCCGCACCGGCGAGGAGATCACCCAGGCCCGCACCGACTGGGAACAGGGCACCCGCTTCGGCGAGGTGCACGGCTACGACGGGGCCCGGCTACGGGCCCCGGAACTGCCCGACATCCCGTTGAAGGCGCGGGGGAGGGTGCGCTGAGGCCGTCGGAATCAGCGACGTCTCAACAGGTTTCGAGCAGGGATGCGAGATGCCGCCGAGCTCGACCGGACCGGCGCTGCGGGAGCTTTTCTTCGCGCGTCGTCGCTGTCCCCTCAGATCCTCCGGCCACGGCGTCGTTCGTCGGTGGGTGGCGATAGCATCCACCTCGCAGGAGCAAATACTGACGCACAGCCAGGAATGCGGGGTCACAGTGGACTTCCCTTCGAGTGACATGCTTGCGGCGATGGGGAATCTGCTCGTGTACGAGGCGCTCGGTGAGAGGTTCCGCACGAGGCATCCTGATCTCGCAGGGCGTCTTCAGGTACCGCACTCGCACCCGTTGCACCTGTCGGTGCCGCTGACTGGTGGCCAATCCGTAGTCCTTGCCCAGCTGCGTTTCGCCAAGCCGCACGACTACACGCCAGTCTGGGCCATCGCAGGGCCGAAGATCTCCGAGCCTCCCCGCATCTGGTACAGCACCACGGGCATGGACGTCCTCGTGGACGCTCTCCACGCCAGGGCCGTCGCCGAGCTTGAACGCGACGAAGAGCAGACCCCCTGGAAGTGGGACGAGCCCGCAGCCGGCGAGATCGTGGCACTCGCGGACGATCTGGCAGCCCGCGGGGCGGACGTGCTCGTGGCCGTGGCGCAGAACAGGTGTCGCGCGGTGGAAGCCGAGCGAGGTGCGAAGGCTGAGTATTTCGAGCGCGACCAGGGGGACTTCGTCGTCGTTCAGGGCCTGGGGTGCTTGGTCAGGGTGTCCCGCAAGCCGTTGTCGGGGTGGAGTGCCAGTGTTCGGGCCGACGGTGGCGGGGTCTGGCAACGGCTCGACCTGGGTGATCTCCTGTTCGGTGAGCCGTCCGTCGTCCCGGGTGTGGAGTCCGACCACGTCGATCGGGCGACGCTCGCAGGACTCGTTGCGGATCTGGCCCGTCTTTCCCGTGTGCCCACCGCGGAGGACCGGGCCCTCGGCCGGGACGGCCTGCCCGCGCACCGATCACAGGCGGTTCTGATCGAAAGCGCAGCACGGGAACTGGCCCGGATGGGATTCGCGGATGTCGTAACGGACGTCACGTGCAGTCGACTTGAGTCGAAGACCTTCCACATCGAGTGGTGGAATCGATCCAAGAGTATGGGCCTGGGGGACGTGCAGCGCCTGTACGGCGCAGCCGCTGTGGAGGGCCGACGCCTGCTGGTGCTGTCGGACAGCTCTGCCACGAAACCCGCTTGTACCTTCGCGGACCAGGCGAAGGCCTTCGTGTTCACGGTGGATCCCGAGGGCCGCCGTCTGCACTCCTGCAACGACCTTGCGAGGGAAGTCGTCCTCGACGAGTCGAGCTGGAGCCCGGCCCGAGGCCTGCTGGACGGCCTGCTGAGGTAAGGGAACGGCGAGCGGGTCCCCGGGGATCACCGCGATGCGACCGCTCGGAAGTCGTCCGACCTCAGGTGTACGCGGGGCGCCGGCCCGGGGAAGCGTGGTGCCATCCTTCTCGGTACGGAATGTGTCCTCGAACCGCCTTCGGACACAGCTGGTCGACGACGGGAGGTTGCGGCCCTCCGACCGCTGGCCCGGGCACCTCGAACTGGTCGAGGACGTGGAATGCGGCTCGCCGTCCGCTGCTGCCGAGATCCTGATGGGCCGCGCGGCCAACGGTTGGACGCGGTGGCGGACGGAGGACAACCGGCCGTTGTCGGAATTCATGTCGGGCGTCTGGGCCGGGCCCAACCGTGCCTGGCTGGTCCGCGGGTCCAACGTCGCGGGCCTCGATCTCGTCCAGCGACTCTGGCGTCCCGAAGGGCGGGTCACCCTCGCCGCGTCCCGGTTGCGGCAGGGCGTCGGGCAGGGCACGAGCAAGGAGCAGTTGAGCGCGTTCGTCCGGGAGGACTACGAGTCCACGGCGACGTACAGCCAGAAGCAGGATCTCGTCGAGGAGTTGCACGCCTTCCTCTCCCGGATCAAGCCCGGCGACACCGTGTGCACCATCTCCGGCGGGTTGCTGTACGTCGGCGAGGTGACCGGGCCGGTGGAACAGACGTCCTCGGAGGACGGGCGGTCCAACCTGCGGCGGCCGGTGGACTGGCAGAGCGAGGGGTTCTCTTATTCGGACCTGCCCGAGGAGCTCCAGCAGAAGCTCTCGGTTCAGCACGATGTCGTGGATCTCACCTCCGTGCAGGCCTTGATCAAGGGATTCGGGCTGAGCGACCAGGAGTTGGAGGAGGAAGCCGAGGCCATAGAGCGTGATCCCAGTGCGGAGATCCTCGTGGCGAGGCGCGAACTCGCCCTGCCCGAGCCCACCCCCGAAACTCGCCGAGGACCTGCTCGTCCACGAGGCGGAGTGGCTCCAGGACGTCCGAGACCTCCTCTGGGACGAGCGCCAGTTGGTGTTCTACGGGCCGCCGGGAACGGGCAAGACGTACCTCGCACAGAAGCTCGCGGAGTTCCTGGGCGGCGGCCCCGAGCAGGTCAAGCTGGTCCAGTTCCATCCCTCCTGCGCCTACGAGGACTTCTTCGAGGGCTTCCGTCCCAAGGAGGACCCGGAGTCCCGCGAGGTCGCTTTCCGCCTCACCGCCGGCCCGCTGCGCGAACTCGCCGACCTCGCCTCCCGCGAGGGCAACCGGCACGTTCCCCACTTCCTGATCATCGATGAGATCAACCGGGCCAACCTGGCGAAGGTCTTCGGTGAGCTGTACTTCCTCCTGGAGTACCGCAACAAGGCCGTCCGGCTCACGTACTCCGGCGACGACTTCGCCCTCCCGCCGAACCTGTTCATCATCGGCACCATGAATACCGCCGACCGTTCCATCGCCCTGGCCGACGCGGCGATGCGGCGCCGGTTCGCGTTCGTCGAGCTGTCGCCGCGGACGGAGCCGACCAGCGGTCTGCTACGACGTTGGCTCGCGGCGCAAGAGCGTGACAGCGAGCCGGCTGACCTACTGGACGCCCTGAACGCCCGGATCGACGACGCGGACTTCCGGATCGGCCCCTCGTACCTGATGAAGCCGGGCGTCTACCGCGTCGGCGGTCTGGACCGCACCTGGCGGACCAAGATCCTCCCCTTGCTGGAGGAGCACCACTACGGCGAGGGTACAGCCTCGACCCGCGCGGCTGGAGGGACGGGGACGTCGAGATCGGCGACCACGACGAACTCCTGCCGGCTCTCGCCCACGCAGTGGAGCGTCAGTTGGACCGGGCGCTGCGCCAAGGCCTCCTCCAGGGCTACCGCACGGTCGAGGACAGCGCCCTTGTAGTCCGAGGCCGGATCCGCGAGGCCGAGCAGATACGCCGTCGGTTCGACGCCGCCCTGCCCGTGGAGATCGCGTACGACGACTTCACCACCGACATCGCGGAGAACCGCATCCTGCGGGCCGCGGCCGAGCGCCTGCTCCGCCTGCCCGGCGTGCCCCAGGACGTGCGCCGCCGCCTGCTTCACCAGCGGGTACGCCTCGCGGAGGTCTCCCCGTTGATACGTGGTCAGGCGCTCCCCGCCTGGCAGGCCAGCCGCCTCAACGCCCGCTACCAGCACGCGCTCCACCTGGCCCGCGTGGTCCTCGACGGATCGTCACCCGAGCACACGGCCGGTGAACTGCGCATCGACGGATTCCTGTTCAACATGAACAAGCTCTTCGAGGACTTCGTGACGGTCGCCCTGCGCGAGGCGTTCCGGGGCACGGACCGCACCTGCCGGTTCCAGGACCCGCACCACCTCGACGAGGCCGGGGAGATCCGGATGAAGCCCGACTTCGTCCTACGGCCCGGAGGGCGGACCACAGGCCGTGGCCGACGCCAAGTACAAGGCCGAGAAGCCCGGTGGCTACCCCGACGGCGACCTCTACCAGACGCTGGCCTACTGCACGGCCCTCGGCCTGCGGGAGGGCCATCTTGTGTACGCCAAGGGCAACGCCCCGCACGCCGACCACCGAGTGCGGCACGCGGGCATCGTCATCCACCAGCACGCGCTGGACCTCGACCGGGAGCCGGCCGGTCTGCTCGGTGAAATCCGTTCCCTGGCCAGGCGGATGACCCCAGGTGCGGCGGCGTGATCACGATCGGAACGGATGTCGTGGGGGTAGGGAGTCGGCCGGTGCCACAGCTCGCGTTCGCGAACAGTTCGTGAGAGAGCTACGACGTCCTGGAGAAGCCCGTCAAGGCAGCGAGGCGGGTGTCGGCGTGGCGCTGAGCTTTCCGGTCCCGCCGGGTCTACATCTCGACGAGGGCGACCAGAACCTCTCACCGGGAGCGCAGACCATGGGCCTGATCCACATCGAACTGTTCGCCACCCTCGACCTCGTCGGGCAGTCGCCGGGCGGTCCCGACGAGGACCCGTCGGGATTCCCGTTCGGCGGCTGGCAGGCGCCCCTGATCGACGACGTCACCGGGGCGCAGATCAGCGCCGCGTACGAGGGCACCGACGCCCTCCTGCTCGGCCGGCGCACCTACGACATCTTCGCCGCCTACTGGCCGCACCAGAGCAACGGCGAGATTGCCGAACTCTTCAACAGCGTCCCGAAGTACGTGGCCTCCCGTGGCACGCCCGACCTCCCCTGGGCCGGATCCACTCGACTCGGAGCGGACCTGGCCCGGGAGGTACGCGAGATCCGCGACCGGCACCAGCACGTGAAGGTCGTCGGAAGCCTGGACCTGGTGCAGACCCTCCTGCGTGAGAAGCTCTTCGACCGCCTCGACCTGTGGGTGCACCCGATCGTCCTCGGCGTCGGCAAGAAGGTGTTCGACGGCGGCGCGGTGCCCACCAACCTCACCCTCCTGGGCCCGCCCGTGGCCGCTCCCGCAGGCACTGTGTACCTGCGCTACGCACTCGCCGACGGCACCCCGCGTACCGGCGACATGAGCGCGCCCGACCACGGACTCGCCCACGACGACACGCACTGACCCCGCAGGGTCGGCCGGAACCGAGTGGGGCCGGACGTCGGCAGGGGACGGCCGCGAGCCGGCACTCGACAACCCACCACCACTCCAGCGGCCGGCGCTGTCCCGGGCGGGGGCCCGGTTATGGGGTTGGGGCCGGTGGGGCGGGGTGTAGGGGTGGGTGTCGAAGTCGATGAGGACCGGTTTTGGTTCGGAGGCGACGTCGAGCCACACCCCGTCGGGTTCGCTTGCCTGCACGGGTAGTTCGGGCCTCCGTTGGGTGTTCTCGGTCGGTGCCGGGCTGGTCGGTGCGGGCGCGGCCGTCGTGTTCGTCAGCCGCAGGTGCCACGCCAGGCACGACTGACCTGCCTGAACCACCTCGACGGGCCGGTGCGGCGTACGCACCGGCCCGTTCGGCATGTCATGACGGGGGAGGGGAGGGGGCAGGCAGGGTCGAGGTCGGTCAGGCGAGGAGGGGGATCAGGCCGATGGCGAAGACGGCGTAGAAGCCGGCGGCGACGGCCAGGCGGGCGGGGGTGAGGCGGTGGGCGCGCATGGTCAGCAGGAGGTAGACGATCGCGGCCATGGTGATCAGGCCCGCCCAGATCAGCGGGCCGTCGAAGTGCCAGCTGGTGAACAGCAGGCCGATGCCGCTCGGGACGGTCGCCTGGATCATCATCGCGCCGGAGATGTTGGCCAGCGCGAGCTTCACCTTGCCCTGGCGGACCCAGATGATCGCGTTCATGATCTCGGGCAGCTCGGTGGCGATCGGCGACAGCAGCAGCGCGGTGACGGTCGCGGACAGGCCGAGCATCGGGCCGATCACGTCGAGCTGGGCGACGAAGTAGTGTGCGGCGAAGAAGATCACCACGAGGGTGGCCAGGGTCTGGACGACGACCGCCCAGGTGTCGGGCGAGGCCTTCTTCGGCTGGAGCTTCAGCGCCTCCAACTCCTCCTCGTCCTCGCCCTCGTCCCCGGCTGCCGCGTCCTCGCGGCTGGAGCGGATCTCGCGCCAGAAGTAGGCGGCGTACGCGGCGAAGAACAGCACGCCGAGCGCGGGCTTGAAGGCGAACGCGACCAGGCCGAGCGAGACCTTGACGAAGAAGATCGGCAGGAACCAGCTCTGGTCCTTGGCCAGGTGCTTCATCTCCGCCTCGGTGCCCAGCGCCTCCAGGGGCGCCGGCACCGCGGCCGCGGCGACCGCGGAGGCGGCGCGGTCACGGCGGCGCTTGATCAGCAGCGCCGCGCCGGTGACGCCGTAGGCGACGGTGGCCAGCGCGAGGGGGCCGCCCATCGCGGCGCCGACCGCGAGGTTCTTCGCCTCGGCGGTGCCGCCGGTGGTCGCGGCGACCAGGGTGACCACCGACTCGGGCAGCGCCGTACCGAACGCGGCCAGGATCGTGCCGACCGCCATCTTCCCCACGTTGAGGCGCTCACCCAGCCACTCCACCGCGTTGACGAACCACTCGCACGAGAGGTAGATCGCCACCGCGCACACGATGAGCAGAACGAAATGAATCACGAAACTCGTCAGGCCTTCCCGCACCGGCGGGAACCCGAGAGGCGAGCGGCACGGGGCAGCACGACTTCGGCCCGCCGACGCGCAACAGTCGTCGACAATGGGCCGAAGGTCTCGCCCGCCCACCACCATCACCGACGGCGGGCCCGGCCACCGGGAACCCGGCAGCGGGTTCCAGCATGTCGACGACCGGTTCGCGGGGCTACTCCCCTTCGCAGCCGCACATGCTACCCGACGCCGATCGTCGGTGACTTTTCGCGGCCACCGGCCCGGCGTCGGCCGTAGCCGCACCGCCCGGGCGGGCCATCGGGGTCGTCGCCGGGACACGACGGCACGGGACTCAGCCGAGGAGTGTCCGGATCTGCTCGACGGCGACTCGGGCGGTGCGGCCGACGCCGATGAGGGTGGCGGAGGCGGGGCCGGTCCAATTGCCGTAGCCGAGCAGGTGGATGCGGGGGTCTTCGAGGGCGCGGGTGCCGTCGGTGGGGATGCGTCCGCGGTGCCGGTGCAGGCCGAGGGGGCGGGTGGCGGCCAGGTCGGGGCGGAAGCCCGTGCACCAGATGATCGTGTCGCAGTCCCAGGTGCTGCCGTCCGCCCAGACCGGTCCGGTGGGGGACAGGCGGTCGAACATCGGGTGTGCGGTGAGCAGTCCGCTGTCGCGGGCGGCGCGGACGGGTGCGGTGGCGACGATGTCGCCGAGCGAGGCGACGCCGGTGTGGGTCTCCCCGGCGGCGTGGGCGCGGACCTGGTGGGTGGCGAGTTCGAAGAGCGCGCGTCCGTCGACGGAGTCCGGCAGGAAGTGCGGCGGGCGGCGGGTGACCCAGCGGGTCTCGGCGGTGGCGGTGAGGTCGGCGGCGGTGAGGTCGGCGGCGGTGAGGTCGGCGGCGGTGAGGTCGGCGGCGATCTGCGCGCCCGAGTTGCCGCCGCCGACCACGACGACGCGCTGCCCGGCGAAGTCCGCTGCTCTGCGGTAGCCGGCGGTGTGGAGCTGGTGGCCGGTGAACAGTTCGCGTCCGGGGACGGCGGGGACGAAGGGGCGCTGCCACGAACCGGTGGCGAAGACCACCGCCTGTGCGTGCCAGGCGCCGGTGTCGGCAGAGGTGCGGACGGTCAGGTGGTCGGGGGAGCGTTCGACGCCAGTCACGTGCACCGGTCGGTGGACGGGCAGTTGGTAGCGCTCCTCGTAGGCGGCGAGGTAGGCGGCCACGTGCCGGGCGTCCGGGTACGGCGCGCCGCTCTGGTGCGGCATCGGCCGGCCCGGGAGGGAGGAGTACTCGGCGGGGGAGAACAGGCGCAGGCTGTCCCAGTAGTGCTGCCATGCGCCGCCGGGCGCGCGTGCGGCGTCGAGGATCGCGAAGTCGAGTCCGGCGCGGCGCAGGTAGTAGCCGGCGGCGAGTCCGGCCTGGCCGCCGCCGATCACGACGACCTGCCGGTGCTGTTCGGCGGCGGTCATCGCCCGCCCCCGGTCCGTCGGAGTGGGCGGGCAAGGCGGGTGACGGCCCGGACCCGCAGTCGGCAATCACCGACAGCGGGCCCGGGCCGATGCGCCGAGGAGTCCGGGCAGGCCATCGCTTACTGCCCAACCGCCGGGGTGTTTTTGGCGGTGAACTTCCTGCGCCAGGCGAGGGAGACATAGACCAGGGCGATCAGGACGGGGACCTCGATGAGCGGGCCGACGACGCCGGACAGGGCCTGGCCGGAGGTGACGCCGAAGGTGGCGATGGCCACCGCGATGGCGAGTTCGAAGTTGTTGCCGGCGGCGGTGAAGGCGAGCGTGGCGGTGCGGTCGTAGGCGAGGCCGAGACCCTTGCCGAGCGCGAAGGTGCCGAACCACATGATCGCGAAGTAGGCGAGCAGCGGAAGGGCGATCCGGGCCACGTCCAGCGGCTGCGAGGTGATCGTCCTCCCCTGGAGGGCGAACAGGATCACGATCGTGAACAGCAGGCCGTAGAGCGCCCAGGGGCCGATCTTCGGCAGGAAGTTCGACTCGTAGCGTTCGCGGCCGAGCTTCTTCTCACCGAGGCGGCGGGTCAGGAACCCGGCGAGCAGCGGGATTCCGAGAAAGATCAACACATTGACGACGATCTTCGCGACGGAGAAGTGCAGGCCGTCCTGATGCAGGCCCAGCCAGCCGGGCAGGACGTCGAGGTAGAACCAGCCCAGCACGCCGAACATGACGACCTGGAAGACCGAGTTGAGGGCGACCAGGACGGCGGCGGCCTCGCGGTCGCCGCAGGCCAGGTCGTTCCAGATGATCACCATGGCGATGCAGCGGGCCAGGCCGACGATGATCAGGCCGGTGCGGTATTCGGGCAGGTCGGGCAGGAAGATCCAGGCCAGGGCGAACATCACGGCCGGGCCGAGCACCCAGTTGATCACCAGGGAGGAGGCCATCAGCTTCCGGTCGCCGGTGACGGTGTGCAGGCGGTCGTAGCGGACCTTCGCGAGCACCGGGTACATCATGACCAGCAGGCCGAGGCCGATCGGCAGCGAGACCCCGCCGACCTCGACCTTGGCGAGGGCGTCGTTCAGGCCGGGGATCAGGCGGCCGAGACCGAGTCCGAGAGCCATGGCGAGCAGGATCCACACCGCGAGGTAGCGGTCGAGGAAGGAGAGCTTGCCGACCAGCCCGGCCTCGTCCTGCTGCGAGGGGGCGGTGGTCCTGGTCGGGGTCACGGGCAGGACCTCTTGGTGTCGGCGCACGCGGTGGCGCGGGCGGTGGCGGCGAGGTCGCCGAGCAGGCCCGCGAGGGACTCCAGGGCGTCGGGTCGGAGCTTGTAGTAGGTGAAGCGGCCGCAGGGCTCGGTGTCGACCAGTCCCGCCTCGCGAAGGATCTTGAGGTGGTTGGACAGGTTGGTCTGCTTCGCGCCGGTCTCCTCGACCAGGTGGCTGGTGCACAGGGCCTCGCGGGCGAGCAGCGTGAGGATCCGCATCCTCAGCGGGTCGGCCACGGCCTTCAGCACGTCCACCGCGCCGTTCACATCACCAACTGCTGACATCACCATGCGGTGATACGTTAGTCGATGTTCGCGGCGGTTCCAAGCCTGCCGCCGAATCCCGCATCGCGGCACGCCTCAATGCGGCCGCGGCAGTCCGAGGTGCTGACCCCAGGGGCGGGGTCAGTGCTGGGCGCGGCTGAGGATCCAGACACTGTAGGCGTCGTTCGCGGGGTGCAGCTGATAGGTGCCGGCCCGCAGGTCGACGCGCAGGCCGGCGGCGGTCAGGTCCGCCTCGAACTCCGCCGGGGTGTAGGTGCGGGCGTGCGCCGGCTGGTCCTGGAGGTGGAACCCGACCAGGATCCGGCCGTTGTCGCCGAGTGCGGCGCGCATTGCGCGCAGGGCCTCGCGTTCGGTGCCCTCGGCCAGGTAGAGCATGACGTTGCCCACGCAGACGACCAGGTCGAACGGGCCGTCGTCGGGGCCGAGGTCGAGGATGTCGCGCTCCTCGATCGGCAGCCCGGGGTAGGTCTCCCGGGCCTGCCGGACCAGTGCCGCGTCGGGCTCGATCGCGACCGCGTCGTGCCCCCGCTTCAGGAGCGCGGCGGACACCCGGCCCATGCCGGCGCCGGCGTCGAGCACCCGCGCGCCGCGCGGCAGGAGCGTGTCGGCGAGCCGGGCCTCGCCGTCGACGTCCTCGCCGGCGGCGATCAGCTCGGCGAACCGCTTTCCGAAGCCTCCGCTGCTCCCCGCCTCCTGCCAGCGGGTTCGTCGCGGCGTCATCGGTGTGGGCTCTCCCTGCGGCAGTGTGGTCGCGTCCATGCCTTGAATCCTAGGGCGACGCCATCGGCGCTGGTGACGGCCCTCGCGCGGGCGGCCCCGACGGCCCCTCGCTCCCCACCTTCGGAGCGGAGCGTCCGCCGTGGCGGGAGGCGCGACGCCGCCGACCGTCCACCCCGCAGGCGGGGCTGTTGCTGCATTCGCATCACTATCGACTGACATCATCATCTGATGATACGTTTGTCGGCGTCGGCGTCGGCGTCGGCGTCGGCGTCGGCGTCGGCGGCCGCTCCGCGCAGGCTGTCGGGTGTCCGCAACGCAGTCGGTCTGCGAGCACCGCAACTGCCGCAAGGCCGCACCGCAGGATCGACCGCCCCCGCCCGGTCGTGTTGTGCCGTGCCCCGTCTCCGAGGAAGAGCGAGATGACCGCCTCCCCCGCAGCCTCCGTGCTGTTCGTCTGTGTCCACAACGCCGGCCGCTCCCAGATGGCCGCCGGATTCCTCCAGCACCTCGCGGGCGACCGCGTCGAGGTCCGTTCCGCCGGCTCGATGCCCGGCGACCGGGTCAACCCGGCGGCCGTCGCGGCGATGGCCGAGGTCGGCGTCGACATCTCCGACCAGAAGCCGAAGATCCTCACCGCCGAGGCCGTCCAGGCGTCCGACTACGTCATCACCATGGGCTGCGGCGACGCCTGCCCGTACTTCCCCGGCAAGACGTACCTCGACTGGAAGCTCGACGACCCGGCCGGCCAGGGCGTCGAAGCCGTCCGCCCGATCCGCGACGAGATCAGGGCCCTGATCGAGAACCTGATCGCCGAGATCGACGCCAAGTAGCCGGTCCCGCCGGCGCCGCTCACTTCCGGTACGCGGCCAGGTAGGCGGTGTAGCCGATCATCGACGGCACCGGGACGTTCAGCTTGCCGGCCGAGGTGGTGAGCATGGCCTCGTCTCCGAGGACCCTGCCGGTGGTCGGGTCGACGATGAAGGTGTAGCGCGTCGGCAGGCCGCTGCCGGCCGACTCGGCGGAGAACGCCTCGCCCGGCCGGCCGGCCCGGTCGACGACCGTCCCGTCGTAGCGCAGGCCGGGAATCGCGGCGATCAGCCGGAGCAGGGCCGCGCGCTGCGCCGGGTCCAGTGCCTGGGCGCGGAGCACGCTGCGGATCGCCTCGGCCGCGCCGGAGGGGTTGTCGACCGCGGGGGTGGATCGGCGGAGTGTCTCGCGCAGGGCGGCCGGGTCCGTCGGGAGGGGATCGGGGTAGAGGCCCCGGTGGAGTTGCTGGGTCCTCGGCTTCTCCCCTTCGAAGGCGCGGACGTCGGTGCCGGAGCCGTCTGCGTGCAGGACGACCTTGTGGGTCTCGGTCACGACCCGGGAGGTCGCGGTGTCGCCGTCGATCCGGGTGAACAGGTTCCACTCCCGCCACTCCAGGACGGTGTCGGGGCCGTCCGGCTCGGACAGTGTCGCCGTGTGCTGCGCGATGTCCTCGAGGAGTTGGGGCGCGGGAGTCGTCGTCGCCGGCACCTGGTAGTGCAGCGGCGGCGGGGTGGCGGCCTGGGCGTTGCCGGCGGTGCCGCCGGGAAGGAGCCCGAAGGCGAGCGCGGCCGCGGCCCCCGTCGCCAGCACGCCGAGCGGGACAAGTACCCGCCTGTGGCGCGGAGTTGGGGCGGTGGGCGGCGCGCCGCCGGCCGGGTCGGCCAGGATGCTCCGAAGGTCCCGCCGGCGTCGGGCGGGGTCCGCCACGAGGCCGGCAGCGGGGTCACTGTCGGCCAGCAGCGCCCGCACACTCTCAACCGCTCGCACGGCTCACCTCCAGGACGGTCGGGCTGACGGAATCGGCATCGGACGGCGCAGGGTCGTTGAGCGCCGCGCGAAGTCGGCGACGGGCCCGGAACAACTGCACGGAGAAGCTCGCCGGGTTGCAGTCGAGGGACTCGGCCGCCTGTCGGACGCCGAGCCCCTCCCAGGCGATCAGGGCCAGTACCTCGCGGTCGCGTTCCCCGAGGCGCGCCCATGCGGCGTACGCGCCGTCGCGCGCGGCCACCTCCTCGGCGACGTCCGGCACCGGCGTCAGGGGCTCGGCCTCCCACCGGGCGGCCAGCCGTTCGGCGCGGCCCTGCCCGCGGAGGTGGTTGGCCACGACGTTGCGGGCCACCCCGTACAGCCACGGCAGCGGCTCGGCCGGCACCTCCGGCCAGCGCCGCCACGCCACGACGAACACCTCGGCCGCCAGGTCGTCCGCGCTGTCGGCGCCCGCCCGGCGGCGGGCGTAGCGCAGCACCGCCGTGTGGTGCTCGTCGTACAGTGCGCTGAACCTCTCAGCACTCAACGATCTCCCCCGTCCTCGGCCTTCACCCTGTCTGTGTCCGGGACCCCGGTGGTTCTTGCGTCGGGGGTGGGGGGAATCGGGCGGCGGGCAGTCGAGCGGCCTGTCCGGCGTCGCGCGCAGTTGCCGTGGCTACTCGGCGGCAGACCCCAACTCCCGGCGTTTCGTAGGGACATGACACCCTGATGGGGAACAAGGGCCCGGTGCGAGCCGGGCCGATCGGCACGACACAGGAACGAGGCGACAGTGCGACTCTCCGACGAGTTCGGCGTGGTGGTCGAGGCGACGATCCCGGCCCCGCCGCAGCGGGTGTGGGACCTGGTGGCGGACATCTCCACCTCTCCCCGGTTCAGCCCGGAACTCCAGCGCACCGAGTGGCTCGACGGCGCCGAGGGGCCCGCCGTGGGCGCCCACTTCGCCGGACACAACGCCCGCCCGGACGGCACCAAGTGGCAGACCGTCAACCGGATCATCGAGTTCACGCCGCTGGAGCGGTTCGCCTGGGAGGTCCTGCCGGACACCGCCACCGCCGAGGGCGACGCGTTCGCGCGCTGGCACTACGAGGTGACGGCGGACGGCGAGGGCACCCGGGTGCGGCACAGCATGCGGATGGGCAACCTGCGCACGCCGCTGCACCGCTTCGTGGAGCAGAACCCGGAGCAGGAGGAGGCGCTCGTCGACGCCCGGCTCGCGGTCCTGCGCGAGGGCATGGAGGCGGTGCTGAAGGGCATTGCCGCCGACGCTGCTGCGGTCGACTCCGACGCTGCCGGTGCCGCCCGCGCCTGACCCGCGGTCCCGCCGGCCCCCCGGGGCGGGGGTCAGCGGTGGGGCTCCTCGGCGGCGGTGCGGAGGTGGTGGACGACGTCCGGGCTCCAGTGCGGGATCTCGGGCCAGTCGCCGTTGTCGTCCTCCACGGGCAGTGACTTGAGGACGGCGGCCAGCCGCGGCGGGAGCCGCGGCGGCAGGCCCTGCTTGCAGAGGGCCAGTATCTCCGCGCGGACGCTGTGCGGCACCAGTGGGCGGTCGGGGGAGCGCAACTTCCATTCCGGCTGCGGGAGTTCGGCGAGGGACTCGGCCTGGAGGCGCCAGAAGTTCGCATCCTTGGGCTCGCCCCGCGACTGGTGCCAGAACCAGAGGCAGGACGCGGCCAGGTGGCTGCCGCCGCCGGCCGCGAACTCCCACCAGAAGCGCGCCCCCTCCTGGTAGTCGGCGAGGTGCAGCAGAACGCCCAGGACCAGCGCACCGTCCGGGCGTTCGACCTCGCTGTCGACGAGTTTGGCCAGCGAGCTCGCCGACGCCGGGTTGGCCAGAATCAGCGAGCTCAGCATGGCGAGTTCGTGCCGGGCCTGACGGTGCGCCAGCCGCAGCGGCGCCGGGGCGGCCTCGCGGTCGCGCTCCAGTGCCACGTGCGCCACGTGCGCCGCCGTGGATCTCGGACTCACACGTTCCTCCGGGCGAGCTTCTCCTTCAGGCGGTCGGTGGCGTGGCGGGCGTGCGAGCGCACCGTCACCACCGTGGAGTCCAGGTACTCGGCGACCGTCTCGTCCCGCAGGTCCAGCGCGTAGCGGAGGATGATCACGTCCTGCTGGCGTTCGGGCAGGGACAGCAGGGCCTCGTACGTGCCGTGCACGTCCGGGTCGAACTCCCTGCTCAGGCACATCCGGTGGATGGCCGTGCGGATCGCCGCCCGCCACTGGTCCTGGAGGTCGGGCGGGCTGCCGGGGGCCTTCGCGGCCAGGCCGGCCCTGGCGATCTCCTCCTTGAGGACCCGCCATGCCGACGCCGCCGGGGCCGGTTCGCGCAGCAGCATCTGCCAGTCGCCCCACAGCCAGTCGCGGACCGCGTCGACCACCGCGTGCGCCTGCTCCTCGGAGAGCCGGCAGGCCAGCGCCGCCGCGAGCCACGCCTGTTCGTGCGTCTCGCAGAACGCGTCGAAGGTCAACTGATCACGCCGCTGCGGTACCGCCAATCGGAACTCCGGGTCCACCCTCGCCCCTCCCAGCGGGAGCACTGCTGCTCCCGTACCGATCGGATCCCGGCCCGCGCCCCCTTCGCGCCAGACGCCGATGCCCTGCCTGCCCTGCCCTGCCCTGCCCTGCCCTGCCCTGGGGATTGTCACCCCCCTCACACCACCATTTCAGCGTATCGGGATCCCTGTGGTGAAAACGGAACTCCACGAACATTCGGAGCACAGAAACGGAACCGTTGCGGCCAGTAGGGGTGCCAGGTGCGACGGGACCCGGTCGGCGGGCCCCGGGAGGGGTTGGCGGCGGCCCGGACGGGCATGGAGTCCGCAGGGCGCGACCAGGCCGGCTGCACGGCCGTTCCACGGGCATGATCTGATGAGCTGCGCGCAGGGGAGCGCCACGGTGCGCCACCCCCGCGCACGGGGCAGACGAACACCGCTCGGCGACCAGGGGGGACGCGCGATGGCTGACGAGACCGCTCAGCAGACGCCGCAGATCGGCATCAACCTGAACATCCACCAGGCCCATTCGGCCCGCATGTACGACTACTACCTGGGCGGTGTGACCAACTTCCCCGCAGACCGGGAGGCCGCCGGCCGCGCGCTCGACGCCTTCCCCAACGCCCGGCTGGCCGCGCACGCGAACCGCGCCTTCATGCGCCGCGCCACCAGGGCCATCGCCGAACTCGGCATCGACCAGTTCCTCGACATCGGCACCGGCATCCCGACCTCGCCGAACCTGCACGAGGTCGCGCAGGGCGTCCACGCGGGCGCCCGCGTGGTCTACGCGGACAACGACCCGATCGTCCTCACCCACGCCGAGGCGCTGCTCGACGGCACTGCGCAGGGCCGCACCGACTACGTCCAGGGCGACATCCGCGACGCCCGGACCATCCTGGAGGCCGCCGCGCAGACCCTCGACCTGGAGCGGCCGATAGCGCTCAGCATGGTCGCGGTGCTGCACTTCATCGCCGACCGGCCGGGCCAGAACGCCGCCGACGTGGTCGACGCGTTCATCTCGCACCTCGCGCCGGGCAGCTACCTGGTGATCAGCCACTTCACCGCGGACTTCGACCCCGAGGCGACCGCCCGGATGGAGAAGGTCTACCGCAGCTCCGGCACCGACCTGCAGGCCCGCACCCGCGAGGAGGTCACCGCGCTGTTCCAGGACTGGCGGCTGCTCACCCCGGGCGTCGTCGCCAGCCCCCGGTGGAACCCGGACGCGGACGCCGCGGGCACCACCGACGCCCAGGCGGGCTGCTACGCGGGCGTCGCCCGACTCGGCTGAGCATCGCGGCCCGCGGGCGGAGCCGGTCGGCGGGGACGGGGGCGAGCCCTGGTGAAGGCCCGGGCCGGCGCGGACGCGGGGTCCGGGAGACCGCCACCGCGTTCCGCCCGGGGGCGAGCCGCAGCTGCGTCGGGGGAGGGGCCACCACGACGGTTGGGCCGAGCACGGCCGCGCCGACCGGGAGGTCCGCCGCCACCGGCACCACCGCGTACCGCACGCGGTGCCCGAACGGCACGGCGGCGTCCAGCAGTTCGGGGCGGTCGGTGCTGCCGAGCCGGACCGGACCGGCGGGACGGGATCCCGGCGGCAGGTCCGTCGCGTCCAGCCGGAACACCTGGTATCCGACCGGTGCGCCGCCCGGGCGGCGGCGGGAGAACGGACTCCACCGCAACTCGACTCCGGTGGCGGTCGGTTCGGCCCGGAGCCGGGCGGGGCCCGGCGGCTGCTCGGCGGCCTCGGCGATCCGGACCAGCTCCAGCAGGGGGCGCCGGTCGGTGCGGTCGATCCTGGCCGCGCGCAGGCAGCACCGTACCGCCGCGGCCCGCTCGCCGTGTTGGGCGTGCACTGCGGCCTCGCCCAACAGCGTGTCCCGGTCGGCGAGTTCGCTCCGGTGGTGGTGGCGTACCGCGTCCAGTACCTGGTCGCCGCTGGGCGCGTCGGGAAGTCGCGACAGCAGGGCGCCCACCTCGTCCAGGCGGCGCCCCGTCCAGGTGTCCCACAGCCCTTCGGCGGCCGTCCGGTCCACCCTCGGCCGCACCGTCGTCGCCGCGGCCAGCGCCGCCGCCTCCGCCGGATGGACGCCGAGCCGGCGCAGTGTCTCCTCGGCCGATCCGCGCTCCGCCGGCGCCAGTTCGGTCAGTTGGTAGAGCGTCAGTCGGCGCAGCCCCATCGGGTCCAGTTGCAGGGCCTGCTCGGCGCGGCGCAGCAGGGCCAGTACCGTGCGGGCCCGGGGATCGGCCGACTGCCGCCAGTCGTCGGCGAGTTCGGCGAGGTAGCCGGGGTCCGCCCGCCGCCAGCGGTGTCCGCGCGCCGGGAACCACAGGCCGTCCAGCACCCGGAACTCCGGAGGCGCGTCCAGGCGTCCGGGCGGCAGCAGTGCCCGGGCCGGGTGCGGGACCCCCAGATCGTCCAACTCGCCCTGCCAGCCCGCGAAATCCACCACGGCCGGGATCACCGGCAGCAGTGCCGGCGCGCCATGCACCAAAGCCCTCGCTGCCATCGTGGTCCCCCGCACGAAGTAAGGCCGGACAGAGCGCCGGGCCGATCGAGGGAGCCATTTGAGCAGACCCGGACAGCTTCTGTCCGCCGATCGCCGATGACGGAAGAGCCCGGAAGACACGTCGACACCGGGAGCCGCAGGGGCAGCGGCGGCGCGGCCTGACCGGGCCCGACTCGTGGGCGAGGACGGCGAGTTGGGACCGGTCGCGGGCGTGGTGCGTGGTCATCGCCCGGTTGACGCGGGTCTTCGCGGTGGGCGGGCTGCTCACCGTCCGGCCGGGCGAGGTGGCGGCCGATCGGCCGGCGGGTGATTGCCGGGGCCGGCAGCGCGTCGCCGTGCGCCGCGACCCGGACGGGGTGCAGGACGTCGTCCTCGACCGGGAACCCGGCGGCGCCCGCCCGCAGCGCGTGGAAGACGTGCTCGTCCAGGCCGTAGTCGGTGAGGACGACCGCGCGCACCCCCGCCGGGGCCGGCGGCGGCCTGTTGCCCGTCGGCGGTGTCGGCCGCCGCCTCGATGTCCTCCTCCGGATCGAGGAGCGCGCGGAACCCGCCACCGCCGAGCAGCCCGACGCCGGGCGTCGGAGCGGTGCCGGGCGATGCTGGCCGGCGACCCCTGGACGATCCGGTACACCGTCCGGCCCGCAGCGGCAGGGACGTCCGGGAGTCGGCCTTCGACGGTGAGGGTCGCGGTCGGGCCGAGGGCGTGGGCATGGTCGAGCAGGTCCGGGACGTCGTCCGGCCCGCCGCGGCGGCGGGGGTCGTCGTTGCGCAGGTCCCGGGCCGCCGCGGGCCGGCCGCCGCCCTGGTCGCGTCCCTGCTCGGCACCGTTCTGGCGCCACTGGCACTGGCCCGAGGGTGCTGATGGGACGTCGGGCTTGGTCGGCGCGCCCACTCACGGGTGGTTCTGTGGGTGGAGGGTTGACGGTTGGGGCGTGGCGGGGAGGTGCGGTCCGTGCGTCAGCGTCCGCTTGGGCGACGCGCCCACTCGGGGGTGGTTGTTGGGGCGGTGGGTTGACGGTGTCGGGGGTGAGGGTGGAAACGCGGTCGACGGGGGGTCGGGGGTGGGGCAGACTGCGCGCGATGACCGAGCGAACCGATACGCCTCCCACCTGGGACGAGCGCACACAGCTGACCACCTTCCTCGACTACGCGCGGGCCACGGCGCGGGCCAAGTGCGAGGGGATCTCCGCCGAGGACGCGCGGCGGTCGCCGCTGCCCGGCTCGCCGTTGATGACGGTGTGCGGGCTGATCAGCCACCTGCGGTGGGTGGAGAACTGGTGGCTGGAGGTGGTGTTCCTCGGCACGGAGCAGGCCGGGCCGTTGGTCGGGGCCACCGAGGAGGACCCGGACCCGGAGATGCGGACGGCCGTCGACGTGCCGCTGGAGCAGTTGCTCGCCGAGTACGAGGAACAGGCCGTCCGGTACCGGAAGTTGGTGGCCGAACACGAGCTGGATTCGAATGCCGTGCGGCCGGTGCGCGGCGGGCTGCACGTGGACCTGCGGTGGGTGCTGCTGCACCTGATCGAGGAGACCGCCCGCCACAACGGGCACCTGGACATCCTGTGCGAACTGTTGGACGGACGGACAGGCGTGTAGCGCGGGAACGCCACCCGGATGCCACGTCATGCCATGCTCGTCGTATGACCGACCGCGCAGAACTGGCCGTGCCAGGACAGGGTGTGGCCGTCGAACCGGCGTTCGCGGCGGGGCGTCGGCCGCCGACCGCGCCCGTGCAGGAGGTGCTGGACGGCCTGCCCGGCTCGGCGGTGTTCCTGCTGGCGGAGTTCGGGCCGGACGGCGAGGTCGCCGACTTCCGGATCGCGGCCGCGTCGCCCGAGGCCACCGACGGCGCGGGCCGCCGGGGAAGGGACCTCGTCGGCCTGCGCGTGCTGGAGACGTACCCGTGGGTGGTCGGCAGCGAGGTGTGGGACGGCTGCGTGGCCGCGCTGACCACCGGCGCCCGGTACGAGGGGGTGGCGCACGGAACGCTGTCCCTGCTCGCGGTGCGGGCGGCCGCGACGGGCGGAGGCGTGACGGCCTCCTGGACCCGGCCGGACGGCGGCGAACGGGACCGGTGGCGGCTGGCCGTCATGCAGCGGCTGGCACAACTCGGCTGGGCCGACTGGGACTTGGCGCGGAACACCAGTACCTGGTCGGAGCAGGTCCACGCGATCTTCGACCGGGACCGTTCGCTGGGCCCGATCGCCCTCCAGGACCTTCCCCGGCACGTCGTCCCCGAGGACGCGCCCGCGCTCGGCGAGGCGCTGCGACTCCTCGTCGAAGCCGGCCGGGCCGTCGACCAACCCTTCCGACTCCCCACGCCGGACGGGCAGTTGAGGCACGCCCGACTCGTCGCGGAACGCGGCAACGACACCTACGGCGAACCCGTCGAGGTGCACGGCTTCTTCCAGGACCGCACCGCCGTCGTCCGGGCCGAACAGCAACTCCTCGAACACGAGCGGACGGCGCTCGCCCAGCGCAGCCAACTGGCCGCCGAACGCCGCCTGGCCGCCGACCTCCAGCACGCCCTGCTGCCGCTGCCCGAACAGTCGCTGCGGCTCGCGGACCTCGCCGTGGACGTCACCTACCAGCCGCTCCAGAAGGGCCTGAACGTCGGCGGCGACTGGTACAGCGCGATCGAACTCCCGGACGGCAGCGCCCTGCTGGTGATCGGCGACGTGGCCGGCCACGGCCTGGCCGCCGTCGCCACCATGGCCCAACTGCGGTTCACCGCCAAGGGCATGGCGATCACCGGCACCCCGCTGCCGACCATCCTGGCCCGCCTCAACGCCCTGCTGCTGCACACCTCCGACCGGGGTTTCGGCACCGCCACCATGATCATGGCCCGCTACGACCCCGCCACCTCGGAGCTGAGCTGGGTCCAGGCCGGCCACCCGCCGCCGCTGCTGCTGCGCGACGGCAAACCCCGCTACCTGACCTCCCCCAACGGCATCCTGCTCGGGGCGACCACCGGCTCCGACTACGCGCAGGACACCCTGCGTCTCGAGCCCGGCGACCACCTGCTGCTCTACACCGACGGCCTGGTCGAGTCCCCCGGCGAGACCCTCGACAAGGGCCTTGCCCGCCTCGCCCGCGCCGCCACCGCCTGCACCGACCCCGCCCGCCTGCTGGACGCCGTCCAGCAGGCCCTGGTCGTCCCGCGCCCACGCCGCGACGACATCTGCGTGCTGCACATCGGCCGCTGACGGCCCGGGCCCGGCTCCTGCCGGGGCGTCAGGCCCGCGTCGTGTCGTCCTCCGTCCAGGGGCGGAGCTTCTCCGGGTTGCGGACGCCCCAGATGTGGGTGATGCGGCCGTCGACGATGCGGAAGGCGAAGACCGTGACGGTGACGCCGTCGACCTGGGCGATCAGGCCGGGCTGGCCGTTGACGGTGCGTTCCAGGAAGGTGGTGGCGGGGACGAAGCGGGTGAGGTCGAGGTAGGCGGCGACGATGCTGTCGCGGCCGCTGAGCGGTTCCAGCAGGGCGCCGACCAGGCCGCCGCCGTCGGCGATCACGGTGGCGTCCGGGTCGAGCAGGTCCATCAGGCCCTTGACGTCCTTCGCCTCCCAGGCCCGCTTGAAGTCCCGGACGATGCCCGCCTGGGTGCTCGCCGCGGTGGTGGGCGCGGGCGCGGCGCGGACCCGGCGGCGAGCGGAGGTGGCGAGTTGGCGGCAGGCCGCCGAGGAGCGGCCCAGCACCTCCGCCACCTCGGCGAACGGGTACTGGAACACGTCGTGCAGCACGAACGCGACCCGCTCCGCCGGGGTCATCGACTCCAGGACGACCAGGAACGCCATGTGCACCGACTCGTCCAGGGTGATCCGGTCCGCCGGGTCGGCGGCGGCGCCGCCCTCCTGGTGCGCGGGCAGCGGCTCCGGGATCCACGGACCGACGTAGCGCTCCCGGCGGGCCCGCGCGGAACCCAGCTGGTTGAGGCAGATCCGCCCCGCCACCGTCGTCAACCACCCGCCGGGCGACTCGATCGCGGCCCGCTGCTGCTCGGACTGCGCGTACCAGCGGGCGTACGTCTCCTGCACGATGTCCTCGGCGTCGGCCAGCGAACCCAGCAGCCGGTACGCCAGGTTGGTCAGCCGGCGGCGCTCGCCCATGATCGCGTCGTCTAGGCCGGTGTCGAGGCCGGTGTCAAGGCCGTTGCCGAGGCCGTTGCCGAGATCGTGGGTGAGGCCGTTGGTGAGGTTGTCGGTGAGGTCGTTGGTGAGGCCGTTGCCGTGGGTCTCGTTCATGCTGGGTCCGTCTCCTTGTCGGTGCGGGCGGTTCTGCTCCGTACGACCGGACAGCGGGCCGGAATGTGACGTCGCGTCCGCCGCCTCACATGTCGCGCGGTCGTCTTGTCGTACTGGCACCGGCACTGATCCGGAAGACGAACGGAGAATCCGATGACCATGTTCCAGGCGATCGCCGACCGGGTGGAGATCCAGGCGCTGCAGGCCGAGTTCACCGACGCCGCGATGATGCGCGACCGCGCCCGCCTCGCCGCGCTGTTCACCCCGGACGGGGTGCTGCGGATGCCCAACATCCCGATCGAGCTGACCGGCCCCGAGGAGATCCGGATCGGCGGCGAGAAGCTTCAGGAGCAGTGGGAGTTCTTCGTGCAGAACACCCACCCCGGCGCGATCACCGTCGCCGGCGACACCGCCACCGGCCGCGCCCACATGCACGAGATCGCCCGCCTGCGCAACGGCATGCAGGGCCTCAACTACGCCATCTACCACGACCGTTACCGCCGTACGGTGGACGGCTGGCGGTTTGCCGAGCGGGTCTACGAGCTGCGCTACCTGGACGCAAGCCCGCTCGGCGGCTCCGCTCCCGGGGCGCAGGGCGGGGCGCAGGGCGGGGCGAAGGGCGGGGAACAGGGCGGGGAACAGGGCGGGGAACAGGGCGCGAAGCGGGTCGCGACGTACACCGAGCCGGCCTCCGCGGAGCGGCTGGAGCGGGCTGCCGACGCGCTCGCCGCCCGCGGCTTCGGCGTGGAGATCCTCGCGGACCTCGACGCCGTCCGGGCCCGGGTCCGCGAACTGGTCGCCGAGGACGAGAGCGTGTACACCACGGCCAGCGAGACGCTCCGGCTGTCCGGCATCGACGAGGACCTCAACAGCGACCGCTACCCCGGGGCCGTCAAGCCGCAGGTGCTGATCATGGACCGGGAGGCCGAGGCCGACGAGATCCGGCACCTGCTCGCCACCCCCGACGTGGTCATCGGCAGCGCCGTCGCGCTCACCGAGACCGGCTCCCTGCTGGTCGCCTCCGGCAGCGGCAGCCAGCTGCCCGCGTACACCGGCGGCGCGGCCCGGGCGATCTGGATCGTCGGCGCGCAGAAGGTCGTCCCCGACCTGTCCGCCGCGATGCGCCGCCTGGAGGAGCACGCCCTCCCGCTGGAGACCGCCCGCACCGAGTCCGCGTACGGCGTGCCCAGCACCGTCAGCCAGCTGGTGGTGTTCCACGCGCCGACCCGGTTCACCGAGGGCATCGTGCTGCTGCTGCGGGAGGCCGTCGGCCACTGAGGGGCCGTCAGGGGCGGCGGGTGGCGAGGAGGGTGGCCAGGTCCGGGGCGAGCCGGACTTCGGTGGTGAGCAGCGACGGGTGGTCGTACCAGGCGGTGCGGCCGGTGTCCGGGCGGCCCAGGTGGGTCGGCGGCCAGGCGGTGAGGGGCGTCAGGTCGTCGACCACCAGGGTGCCGCCGGGCGTCAGCAGGGCGTCCGGGTCGGCGGGCGCGGACTGCTTGCCGTTGCCGCCGCCGTCCAGGACCAGCAGGTCGAACGGGCCGTGCGCGCCGATGGCCGTCCAGTCGCCGTGGACGATCTCCAGGTCGGCGACGTCGGCGAACAACTCCCGTACCGCTGCGACCCGTTCGGCCTCGCGCTCGACGCTCACCACCCGCACCCCCGGCCGTCGGCCCGCCAGCAGCCAGCCCAGGCCGACGCCGCAGCCGGTGCCCGTCTCACCGATCCGGCCTGCGGCGCCGGCGGCCAGCGCCTGGAGCAGGCGGCCGTGCTCGGGGCGGCAGGACTGGTCGAAGCCGAGGCGTTCGGCCAACTCGACCGCGCGGAGGACTGGTTGGGGGAGCGTGGCGGCGAGATCGGCGTAGGAGGCGGTTCCGGAGATCGACACGGTGGCAGCGTAGTCGGTGGGCGGCGGGGTCGTGCGGCGGCGGGGTCGGCCGGTGGCGGGGTCGTGCGGCGGCGGGGTCGGCCGGTGGCGGTTCAGCCGGCGCGACGGAGCAGGACGCCGCGACTGCCCGGGGCCGGGCGGCAGGCGGCCGCGAGATCGATCTCCTCGACCAGCAGCCAGCCCTGCTGGGTGGACAGCCAGGGCCGCAGGCACCCGTCCAGCGTGGGCGGGGCGAGCGCGACGAACAGCAGGTCAGTGGGCAGGGAGTGCAGCAACTCCAGGTCGTGGCCCGCCTTCAGGGCCTCGATCAGCAGCACCGCCCCGAAGCGGCGGCGCACCGGGGGTGGGGCGGCGAGGTCCGCCGCGCTCAGCCGGAGGCGGGTGCGGCGGCCGAACGCCGAGAGCAGACGCTGACGCAACGCCGGATCGGGTTCGGCGGCGTGCACGGTGTACCCCGCCCTGAGCAGCCGGCCGGTCAACGCCCCGTCGCGCGCCCCGAGTTCGGCCAGCGCCCCACTCCCGGGCGGCCGGTGCCGGGCCACCCAGGCAGCGGTCGCGTCGAGCCGATCGGCCTCGTAGCGAGAGCCGTCGGCATCGGGTGCCGCCAGAGTGTCGGTCACGGACATTTCCCGTCGCAGGTTCGAGGGGCGAGCTGTGAACGACCCTAGCCGCCGCCTTCGTTCGTGGTCCACACCACCAAGAGCGAAAGTTTACCGTTCACGGTCAATTCAAGGGAAGTGGTCCGGGCGAAACGATCAGTCAACTCCCGCGTCTCCCAAGTGTGCTGCACCTGGCGGGGCCGGGGGTGCGGCGTCGTTGCGGGGGGAGGATCGTGCTGCTGATCCGACGCTTCGGCGGCTGATCATCGTCCGAGCCGCCCCGTCTGTCCGTTTTACCTACGTTTTGCATTAAGCCTTGCGGTTTCGTACCGTTTCATCCGTTCGGAGTAATTCGGCAGGCGGACGCGCCGTAAACACGGCGCTCTGCCGTTCGGCCGACATGCGGTCCCTCGAACGGTCGACCATGGTTGGCCGGACGTGGGCGGCACCGGACCGCCTGCCCTGACGTCCAGGAGGAGCAGACACATGGGTGGAACGGACAGGCGGGCGGTGATCGGCGAGTTCCTCGGGACGCTGCTGCTGGTTCTGCTGGCAGTGGGCGCCGCGGTGCTCGCGGGGGACGCGATCGGCACGGTCGGCATCGCGCTGGCCTTCGGCTTCGTCCTGCTCGCGCTGGCGTACGCGCTCGGACCGATCTCCGGTTGCCACGTCAACCCGGCGGTGACGCTCGGCTTCCTGCTGGCCCGCCGGATCGACGGTCGCACCGCGGTGTCGTACTGGATCGCCCAGGTGCTCGGCGGCATCGCCGGCGCGGGGCTCGTCCTGCTGCTGGCCAAGCAGATACCCGGGCTGGAGACCCACGGCAAGCTCGGCACCAACGGCTGGGGCGAGCGCTCCCAGGTACACATCAACGCCGGCGGCGCGTTCCTGACCGAGGTCGTCCTCACCTTCCTGCTGGTCTACGTCGTCCTGGCGGTCACCCACCGCCTGGCCGCGGTCGGCTTCGACGGACTGCCGATCGGCATCGCCCTGGCCGTCGTCCACCTGGTCGGCATCCCGCTCACCGGCACCTCGGTCAACCCGGCGCGCAGCCTCGGCCCCGCCCTGTTCGCAGGCGGCGGCGCACTCTCCCAGCTCTGGCTGTTCCTGCTCGCACCCCTGGTCGGCGGCGCACTCGCAGCAGCCGTCCACCTGGTCACCCACCCGCAGCCCAACCTCCCACTCGCCCAGGCCCTGGCCACCGACGCACGGGCATAACCCCACCCCGACGGCCGACCGGCGGCCAGACCGGACGCGGCACGCCAACTCCCTTTCCCGCCGGGCTCCTTGCCGTCGGCGGGAGGTGGTGCCGGCGGGCCGTCGACCGCTTCCCGTCGGGTTTCTTGTCCCTGGCGGAGGCTGCACAGGCGGGGCGTCAACTGCCTTGCCCGCCGGACCTCTTGCCTCCGGCAGGTCGTCGACCGCCTTCCGTTGGGTCCTCTGCCTTCGGTTTGGCGGGGGTGGTGCGGCCGGGGCGTCGACTGCCTTGCCCGCCGGGCTACTTGCCTTCGGCGCGGGGCAGTGCCACCGGGCCATCAGCCGGCCCCGTCGGACCTCTTGCCCCAAGTGGAAGGCGATGGGCCACTGCCCTGGCTCACCACCCCTGGCGGGGCTGGGTGTGTCGGAGGGACCTTGGCTCGGGTAGGCGGCGGTACGGCCGGGGCTTCAACTGCCTGGCGCACCAGGCTTCTTACTTTGGGCGGGAGGTGGTGTCAGCGGGCCGTCGACCGCCTACCGTCGGGCTTCTTGCCTGGTTGGGGTGGTGCGGCCGGCGCGCCAACTGCCTTGCCCGCCGGGCCTCTTGTGTTCGGCCGGGGTCGGTGTCGGGCAGTCGACCGCCTCCCTACAGGCCTCCTGCCCCAAGTGGAAGGCGATGGGCCACTGCCCTGGCTCACCACCCCTGGCGGGGCTGGGTGTGTCGGAGGGACCTTGGCTCGGGTAGGGGCGGTGCGGTCGGGGCGTCGACTGCTGGCCCGCCGGGCTTCATGCCTTGGGCGGGAGGTGGTGTCAGCGGGCCGTCGACCGCTTCCCATCGGGCGTCTTGGCCCTGGCGGTGCGGTGTGGCCAGCGCACCAACTACCCAGCCTGCTGGTCCTCTTGTGTTCGGCGGGGCGGTGTCGGGCAGTCGGCTGCCTCCCGCCGGGCCTTCTGCCCTTGGCGGGGCGGTGCGGCCGGGCGTCGATTCCCTTGCCTGCCGGGCTCGCTGGCCGTGGCGGAGGGCGGTGGGCAGCCGATCTGGCTCACCGTCCCCCGGAGGGGCCTTGGCTCGGGCAGGGGGGCTGCACAGGCGGGGCGTCAACTGCCTTGCCCGCCGGGCTCGCTGGGCATGCCGAAGGGCCCGGGGTCCGGGCGGGTGCCCGGGCGCGGGGCCCTTCGGGGGGTGCGGGGTCAGGTGGGGTCGGAGAACTCGGTGAACTCCGGGAGGTCGGACAGGTCGGCATCGAAGTCGTCGTCGTACCGGTCGTCGCGTTCGGCGCGCTCCTCGGGGGGCTCGCGCCGGACGGGGGCGACGCGGCCGAGCTGCAGGGCGGAGTGGGCGCCCATCGCGGTGGCGTTCGCGTCGGCGATCACGCCGTCTGCGGGGTTCTCGCCGCCGCCGCCGCCGGTGCCGTCGCCCGAGCCGCCGGCTTGGGGGCCGCGACGCTGGGCGCCGCGGATGCCGCTGCCGCCGACGGGGCCGTAGCTGCCGCCGCCGGCCATGTGCATGCCGCCGCCCATCATGCCGGCGGGCATCGGACGGGCCACGCCCGCCGTGGAGGTGCCGGTGCCGCCGCTGCCGGAGCCGGAACCGGCGCCGCCGCCGACCGGGCCGTCGTGGCCGCCCTCCAGGCTGGTGCCCAGCCGGGTGCCGCCGTTCTTGCCGCCGGCGCTGCCGCCGGGCATGGCGAGCCGGGTGGCGAAGCCGCCCGCGGCGCCGATGCCGCCGCCCGAGCCGGACGAGTCCCCGCCCCCGCCGCCGCCGTGGCCGCCGGATGAGGAGCCGATGTTCTTCAGGTTCGGCCCCTTCAGGCCCAGCGTGTCGATCCCGCTGCCGCTGCCGCCGCGCGAGCTCCCGCTGCCGACCGGGCCGAGCTTGGGCATCAGCGCGGCGAACGCGCCGAGTCCGGCGTCCGAGGAGCCGCCGGACCGCGAGCCGCCGGTCGAGGTGAGACCGGTGCCGGTGCCGCTGCTCAGGTTCGGGCTGAGCGGGTTCGACACCAGCGAGGAGATGCTGTTCAGCGACATCTGGTTGGCGTCCTCGTTGTCGCTGAGGTTGCCGGCCAGCTTGTCCATCTTGCCGGCGGTGTCGCGGAACGAGCCGAGGATGCGCTTGAGGACGTCCTCGGCGATGGTCTGCAGGATCTTCTCCGCGACCTGGATCACCAGCTTGCCGAACGGGTCGCCGGACTCGCCCATCTTCAGGCCCGACACGATCCGCTTGAAGTCCGTGCCGTGCGACTCGATGTCGTCCGCGCCGCGCCGCAGGTCGGCCGCGCACTGCGCGACCTGGGCGACGTCGACGTCGAAGCCCTGGCCGTTGGAGTTGTTGGCCGGCGTCGGCACGATGTGCTGCGCCGCCTTGACGATCATGTCCTCGATCGGCTGCAGCAGGGCGTGGCCGAGCTTGGAGACCGCCTCGGACAGCAGCCGGTTCATCAGCTCGCGGCCGAGCCGCAGCACCGCCGCGGTGCTCCACGGGCCGGTGGAGGACGCCGCCGCCAGGCTCGCCTGGATGGAGAAGAGCTGGACGATCGACGAGGTCTTGGCCACCTCGATGATCACGGCCGCGGCGCGCAGCACCTTGGCGATGGTCTGGCAGGCCTCGACGATCACCTTGGAGTACTTGGTGATGGTGCTCCACAGCTCCGACAGCCGGTCGGCCGAGGCGCCCTTGTAGACCTCGTGGAGCATCGTCAGTGCCTTGTCGGCCGCCATCTGGGCGGAGTCCAGAGCACCGGCGAACTTCTCCAACTGGCTTGCCAGTCTGTTCAGTTCGTCTTCATTGGCACCGGGGAAACGCACGCCTAGAAGGCCGATTAGGCCACTGAGCCCCGATGGAAGTTGCACCGCCATTTGCCCGCCCCCATGATGCTGCCCGCGGTAAGTCCCTGATAGCGCATTGCGACGATACACATACCGCACGCCGCCGACCACCTCGCAAACCTCAGTGTTTGCCGCACCGTCGGCGAATCGGTACCTGCCCGCAGCACTCGCCCGACGCGGCCCTCCCGACGAGCCGTCAGGGCCGGGTCGGGCGTCGGGGAGTCGCCAACGGCCTTCCGTGCAGGTCGCCTTGGGTGTTCGGGTGGACGAACCGTCCCCGCCGGGCGGCGGATCGGGGCGGGCCGGGGGGCGGGAGACGGCACCGGCCCGCCGCCCGGAGAGGGCGACGGGCCGGCGCGGAAAGCCGCACAATACGCATCCGGACGATCCGGGTCCGAACCGAGGGGCCGTCAGTGCTGCGGGGCGGCCGCCGGGTAGTGCCAGGTGCCGTCGGCGGCGCGGTGGTCCGGCAGCCAGGCCGCCAGCACCTGGGCGGAGGGGTAGAACATCGGCTCCGGCAGGGCGTCCACCGGGAAGCGCTCCCAGCCGGCGCACGCGTGCGGCTCGGTGACCAGCGCCTCGGCCAGGCTCGGCGGGGCCAGCACCGCCGCCGTCACCCGGGTGCGGCCGAGCTCGTGGTCGAGCAGCACCGCCAGCACCCGCATCTGCTCGGCGGGCAGCACGATGCCGGTCTCCTCGGCCAACTCCCGGGCCGCGGCCTGCTCGAACGACTCGCCGGGGTGGTCGACCTTGCCGCCGGGCAGGCTCCAGGTCGGCGACTCGCCGGCCGTGGTGCGCCGCCCGATCAGCACCCGCCCGTCCCCGGTCGGCACGATCACGCCCGCGCCGACCAGCGGCGGCAACGGGTGCGGGCCGAGCGGGAGTTGAGCGTCCGTCACCACTTGCCCTTCTGGTAGTCCTTCAGGAAGCAACCGTACAGGTCCTCGCCCAGCTCGCCGCGGACGATCGGGTCGTACACCCGGGCCGCGCCGTCCACCAGGTCGAGCGGGGCGTGGAAGCCCTCCTCGTGCAGGCGCATCTTGTCCGGGTGCGGGCGCTCGTCGGTGATCCAGCCGGTGTCGACGGCGGTCATCAGGATGCCGTCGCTCTCGAACATCTCCTGCGCGCTGGTGCGGGTAAGCATGTTCAGCGCGGCCTTGGCCATGTTGGTGTGCGGGTGGCCGGCGCCCTTGTAGCCGCGGTCGAACACGCCCTCCATCGCGGACACGTTGACCACGTACTTGCGGCGCGCCTTGGACGCGGCCAGGGCCGGGCGGAGCTGGCTGATCAGGATGAACGGGGCGGTGGAGTTGCACAGTTGCACCTCCAGCAGCTCGATCGGGCCGACCTCGGAGACGGTCTGCACCCAGCTGTTGGTGTCCGCCAGGTCCGGCACCAGGCCGCCGGCGTCGATCGCGGTGCCCGCCGCGATCCGCTCCGGCGAGGCCGAACCCGTCACCAGCGCCAGCGAGGTGACCTCCTCGGCGCTCACCGCGGGCTGCTCGCCGCGGCTCTGCCCGGGCAGCGCCGGCACGTCCACCGCGCCCGAGCCGAACCGGCCGATCACCGTGGACGCGGGCAGTGCGCCCGCGGGCAGCGGCGCCGACTCGGCGGCGATCAGCTCCCGGTACGCGCCGGGGGAGCGGCGTACGGTCTGCGCCGCGTTGTTGATCAGGATGTCCAGCGGGCCGTCCGCGGCGACCTCGTCCGCCAGCGCCATCACCTGCGCCGGGTCGCGCAGGTCGATGCCGACGACCTTCAGGCGGTGGATCCACTCGGCGCTGTCCGGCATCGCGGAGAAGCGGCGGATCGCGTCGTTCGGGAAGCGGGTGGTGATGGTGGTGTGCGCGCCGTCACGCAGCAGGCACAGCGCGATGTACATGCCGATCTTGGCGCGGCCGCCGGTCAGCAGCGCACGCTTGCCGGTCAGGTCGGCGCGGGCGGTCCGCCGCTGCCGGCTGAGCGCCGCGCAGTTGCGGCACAGCTGGTGGTAGAACGCGTCCACCTCGGTGTACCGCTGCTTGCACATGTAGCAGGAGCGGGCGCGCTCCAGGACGCCCGCCAGCTCGGAGGTGGTCTCCGTGCTGAGGCCGAACACACCCGCCGTCTCGTCGTCGATCCGGCCCGGCGCGCCGGTCGCCGTCCGGGACGTCACCGCACGGTCGTTGGCGGTCTTGCGGGCCCGGGTCTCCTGGCGGCGGCGCTGCTTCAGGGTGCGGAAGATCCCGCCGACGGCCATCCGGATCCGGATCGCGTCCGGGTGGTCCACGTGGATCTCGTCCAGCTCGGCGATGACGCTCAGGCACAGCTCAAGGCGCTCAGGGTCGATGCCCTTGCCGTAGTCGATGTCGTCCTCGACCGGGGTGCTGCCCGGCTCGGTCTGCGCGTTCGTCACTGCGGATGCTTCCTCAATCTCCCCATCGGTACCGCGCGAACTCTACGTGAGCGGGCCCGGCCGGGGCGAAGCCTGTGACCTGCCGCACAGGCGCCCGGCGCTCAATGCCCGCCCAGCGCCCAGGCGATCACCGACAGGCCGAGCATCGACAGCACCGTCGACACCAGCACCGAGGACCGTGCCAGCACCGGCGCCGCGCCGTACAGCCGGGCGTACACGTACACGTTCTGCGCCGTCGGCAGCGCCGACAGCAGCACCACCGCCAGCAGCTGCGGCCCCGGCAGGTGCAGCAGCAGCGCGCCCACTGCCAGCGCGGCCAGCGGCTGGACGGCGGTCTTCAGCAGCACCGTGACGGCCAGCTCGGCCCGGTCCGGGCGCTGCGCCGCCGCACCGGGCGGGGAGTACAGGGAGAGTCCGAGGGTGACCAGCGCCGCCGGGACGGCCGCGCCGCCCAGCAGGTCCACCGAGTGCGCCAGCGGGCCGGGCAGCCGCCAGTGGGTTGCCGAGAACACCGCGCCCAGGCCCGCGCCGAGGATCACCGGGTTGCGCAGCGGCAGCAGCGCCAGCCGGCCCAGCCGCTCGGCCGGGCGGGCCGCGGAGCCGGTGGCCGAGTCCAGCAGGGCCAGCATGACCGGGGTCACCAGCAGCACCTGGAACAGCAGCACCGGCGCGACGAAGGACGCGTCGCCGAGCACCTGCGCGGCCACCGGGATGCCGAGGTTGCCGGAGTTCACGTAGCCCGCCGCCATCACCGCCACCGTCCGCTCGGCGGGCGTGCGGCGCAGCAGCCGGCGGCCCGCGAGCAGGGCCAGCAGGGAAGCGACCAGGGTGCCGGCGGCGAACGCCAGCATCGAGGTGTTGGCGAACCCCGCCAGATCGGTGCGGGCGACCACCGTGAACAGCGCGGCCGGCATCGACACGTGGAACACGAACCGGCCGAGCACCGTCTCGGCGTCCGCGCCCAGCAGCCCCGTCCGCGCGGCCAGCCAGCCGACCGCCGTCAACACCCAGATCGGCGCGAACGCCGCGACCAACGCTTCCACCCCGACCTCCCGCCGCAGTCAACCAGGCGTGCCCGAACGGTCGTTCAGCGGGGTCGCCGGTGGCCCCGGTCACAGCCGGTCCGGGCGGCCGCCCGGTGGCCCCGGTCACAGGCCGGGCGCGACGGGTGGCGGGGCGGCTGCGGTGGGTCGCCGGGGCGAGAGCCCGGTCACAGCGGACGGTCGGTGGCCGGGGTCACAGGGCGCCGCGGGCCGAGACGGGCCGCGGGCGACCCGGGGGAGGCCCGGAGGCCTTGGGACGCTTGGGCGCGGCCCCAAATTCCCTGCCGCCGGGCGGGGTTGGCGCTTGCTGCGAGCAGCCTGTGAGGTCGCTCATAGGCGGCTGGGAACAACGGCCCCGGCGGAGGGTCGATTTCCTTGGCGCGCAAGGGAAGCGGGCCGGTCGGGGGGCTCGATGTGCCCCATTTCGGGGTGTTTGCCGCCGGGTTGGGGCTCCGGCAATCTCGTGGTTGTGCCCCGAGCCGTTCCGATGCTCACGGGGCCTCACGGCGCAGCAGACCGCGAATCCAACGCGGCGCAGCGCCCCCGGTGAGCACGAGCCGCCGGGCCGGCCGTCCTGGGCCGATGGAAACCCCGCAGTGCTGCGGCGGTCCCCCCTTGCCCGACCCGGGTTCGGCGTGACCTGGAACACGACTCTCGGAGGTACCCGACATGCGACGCATCAAGCACAACCTCGGCCGACTGCCGCAGATCCGCCACGTCCGGATGGGCCACCACCGGATGCCCGACGCCTTCCTCGGCGTGGGCCTGGCCGGTGCGATCGCCGTCGGCGCCCTGCTGCCCGCCACCCAGGCGTTCGCCGGTTCCCCCGCCCGCGCCGAGACCGCCGCGGTCGCCACCGACGGCCAGAACGCCGAGCAGCAGCCGCAGCAGGACCAGCAGCAGCCCGCCGAGCAGCCGCAGGACCAGCAGCCGCAGCAGGAGCAGCAGCCCGCCGAGCAGCCCCAGCCCCAGCCCGAGCAGCAGCCGCAGCCCGAGCCGGCGCCCGCGCCCGCTCCCGCGCCGCAGCCCGAGCCCGCGCCGGAGCCCGCGAAGCCGACCTACGCCAACAACCTGGACGGCTGGATCGCCGAGGCCCGCGACGTGCTGGGCGCCGCCGGCAAGCCCGTCCCGTCCGCGAAGGCGATGCGCGCCGCGGCGATCGCCGAGTCCTCCGGCAACCCGAACGCGATCAACAACTGGGACATCAACGCCAAGAACGGCACCCCGTCCATCGGCCTGACCCAGATGATCCAGCCGACCTTCCGCGCCTACGCGCTGCCCGGTCACACCGACATCCGGAACCCCGTCGACAACCTGATCGCCAGCTCGCGCTACTGCGACGCCCGCTACGGCTCCATGGACAACATGGCCGCCGCCCGCGGCTACGGCGCCTACTGGCGCGGCTACTAAGCCGCCCTTTGACCGCTCGGCCCCCTGTGGATCACCACGGGGGGCCGGTCGCGTGTCCGGGGGGTGCGGGAAGAGGGGTACGGGAAGAGGGGTGCGGAAACCCGTAATCGGGCTGGGTGGGAAACCGCGTACCGCCGCTGAGCTGCGGATTCCAGGATGAGTGACGACCCCGGGCGAGCGGCCCGGGGGCACCCGTTGTTCAAGGAGAACCCGGCCATGCAGATCGTTTCCCTGGCAGCCGAACAGGCCCCCACCGGCGGCGTCGCCGGCTGGGCGGCGGGCCTCGTCGACACTCTCGGCGGACCCGGTGCCGGCCTCGCCATCGCCCTGGAGAACCTCTTCCCGCCGCTGCCCAGCGAGGTGATCCTGCCGCTGACCGGTTTCGCGGCCGGACGCGGCACCCTCAGCCTGTTCTCCGCCCTCGGCTGGACGACGGCCGGCTCGGTGGCGGGCGCGCTCGCCCTGTACCTGCTCGGCGCGGTCTTCGGCCGCGACCGGATGCACGCCATCTGGGCCCGGCTGCCCCTGGTCAAGACCTCCGACCTCGAACGGACCGAGGCCTGGTTCGCCCGGCACGGCACCAAGGCGGTGCTGCTCGGCCGCATGATCCCGATCTTCCGCAGCCTGATCTCCGTCCCGGCCGGCGTCGAACGGATGGCCCTGCCCCGCTTCACCGCCCTCACCGCCGTTGGCAGCCTGGCCTGGAACACCGTGCTGGTGATGGCCGGCTACGTGCTCGGCGACCGCTGGGACGTGGTCGAGAGCTACGTCGGCATCTTCTCCAAGGTGGTCCTGGTCCTCGCCCTGATCGCGATCGCCGGCTACCTCGGCCTCCGCCTGCGCGGCCGCGACGCCCGCCACCGCCGCGCCCGCTGACCGGCCGGGCGCCCGGCCCCGGGGCCGCAGGCGCCGTTCGGCGAGGTCAGTTCCACGGCTCTCGGTCGGGGTCCTCGCCCAGCAACTCCGCCGCGGCCACGCAGAGGTCCCTGCCGTAGATCTGGTTGCTGCCCCACTCCGAGCCCCACAGGTCGGTCGCGGCCTGGGCCACGGCGCGCCAGGTGCAGTCCTCGTCGCATCGCCAGGTGCGGATCTGCGAAGCCATCTCCGGTGTGATCGTCGCCGGATCGACAGCGATGTACGTGATGCCCGCGACCTCAGGGACGCGGCGGCGACGGCGGCCACCTGATGTCGCCCGCGTCCGGTCGGCGGACGGGTACCCGGCGTCGCATCAAGTCGTCGACGGGCAACCGATCATGACGGACAGTAGGATCTTGTTCCATGGGGGAGGAAGCGATCGTGGAGGAGGCCGTTTCCGTGCCGCGCCGGGCCGTCGGCGGGTTGCTCGGGGTGCTGACCGCGCCCGTCGCCGCGTTGTACCTGGTGCTGGTCGGCGCGGTGCTGGGGCCGTGGCCGCGGGCGCGGAGGGCGTTCCACGGCGGGGTCGCACGGCTGGCCGGCCTGGAGCGGGCCCGGCGGGCGGTGTGGTTCGGCGACCGGTTCCCGGCCCACTACCGCGTCGGCGAAAGGGAGTTGCTGCGCTACCTGGCCCGTCGCAGCGGCGCCGGGCTGGTCTCGGGGCTGGTGCTCGGACTGATCGGCTTCGGCGGCGTCCTGGTGGTGCTGCTCGCGGCCGGCGCGCTGCGCGGCACGCTGAGCGTCGCCGACCTGCTCGGCCAAGTGCTGCTCGGCGGCGTCCTGTTGTTCCTCGCAGTGCAGGGCCTGGCCTCGCTGGCCGACCTGGACGCCCGGCTGGCCCGGGACTGCTTCGGCCCGTCCGAGGCGGAACTGCTGCGCCACCGGATCGCCGAACTCGCCGACAGTCGGGCCGCCGTGCTGCACGCCGTGGACGCCGAACGCCGCCGGATCGAACGCGACCTGCACGACGGCGTCCAACAACGCCTGGTCGCCCTGCGGTTGCTGCTCGGCCGGGCCCGGCGCGGCGGCGACCCGCAGCGCACCGACGACCTGCTGCGCCAGGCCCACCGGGAGGCCGCCGAGGTGCTCACCGAACTGCGCGAGGTCGCCTGGCGGGTGTACCCGTCCGCGCTGGACACCCTCGGCCTGGACGAGGCGCTGGCCGGCCTCGCCGAACGCTGCCCGATCCCGCTGCGGGTCCGCCACCGGGCGTCCGGAGCACTGCCCGGGCCGGTGCTCACTGCCGCCTGGTTCGTGGTCTCAGAGTGCGTCACCAACGCCGCCAAGCACTCCGCCGCTGCCGCGATCGAGGTCGCCGTGGACCGGGACGGCGCGCGGCTCACCGTCCGGGTCGAGGACGACGGGCGGGGCGGCGCGGACCCGGCGGGCGGCGGCCTGTCCGGGCTGCGCGGCCGGGTCGCCGCGCTCGACGGGACCCTGCACGTCCACAGCCCCGCCGGGGGCCCCACCGTCGTCACTGCGGAGCTGCCGTGCGGGTGATCGTCGCCGAGGACTCGACCCTGCTGCGGGAGGGCCTGGTCCGGCTGCTCGCCGAGGAGGGCCACCAGGTACTGGCCGCCGTCGGCGACGCCGAGGCGCTGCTCGCCGCCGTCGACGCCGACCCGCCGGACGTCGTGGTGGTCGACATCCGGATGCCGCCCACGCACACCGACGAGGGCGTGCGGGCCGCCGTGCGGATCCGCGGCAGCCGGCCCGAGGTCGGCGTGCTGGTGCTCTCCCAGCACATCGAACGCGGTTACGCCGCCCAGCTGTTGGCGTCCGGCGCGGAACGGGTCGGCTACCTGCTCAAGGACCGCGTCGCCGAGGTGGACGAGTTCCTGGACGCGCTCGCCCGGGTCGGCTCCGGCGGCACGGTGATCGACCCCGAGGTGGTGCGCCGCCTGGTGGTGCGCACCGAGCACGCCGACCCGCTGGCCCGGCTCACCCCGCGCGAGCGCACCGTCCTGGAGGCGCTCGCCGAGGGCCACACCAACACCGCGATCGCCGAGCGGCTGCACCTGTCGCTGAGCGCCGTCGAGAAGTACCTCAACTCGCTGTTCGACAAGCTGGAGCTGCCCCGCACGGCCGGCTACAGCCGCCGGGTGCTGGCCGTGCTGCGCTACCTCGGAGCCTGAGGGGAACCTGAAGGGAGCCTGAGGTCTTCGCCTCCGGGGCGGTGGCCCCTGGACCGCGCCCGCGCCGCGCGCGAGGATGGCGGTATGGATGCGCAGCGGTTCGCCAAGGCCCGCACCGCGCTGCACGCGGTGGCCGAACACCTGCTGGCCGGCCCGCAGTACCGGGTCGCCGGCACCGTCCGACTGCGCGCCTACCCCGGCGGGTTCGCCACCCGCTTCGAGCCCCGGCTGCGCGTCCGCAGCGCCCAACTGCTCAGCGTGGGACGGGCATTGGACCTTCCCGGGATGAGCTGTGCGGAGCTCGGCGCGGCCGCCGGGATCGTCCCCGGCCGCCCCGAGGGCCTCTACCCGGACGGCTCGGGCGTGCCCCTCGACCAGCCGCTGGAGCTGGACGCGGCGGGCGCGGACGCCGTCGCCGCCTGCTTCGCGCACGGCGACGCCGCGCTGCGGGCGCTGTTCGCGCAGGCCGACCCGGTGCTGTGGCCCGAGCACTTCGACCTGGCGGTCGCCGTGGACGGCGTCAACTACGGGCTGTCACCGGGCGATTCCTTCCTGGCCGAGCCGTACGCGTACGTCGGCCCGCCCACGCCGCGCTCCGGCGGGTTCTGGAACGCCCCGTTCGGGGCCGCCCGCACCCTCGCCGAGCTGGGCGATCTCTCCGCGACCACGGCCTTCCTGGCGGAGGGCCGCCGACTCGCCTCGACGATCTTGTAGCTTCCTCCAAGCCGCTTGTGGAAGGGCGGCCGTCCGCTTGTGTCGATCTTCAGGATTCCCGCGTGAGCTGGCTCCGGGCGGGGGAATCCGTGAGGATTGAACCCTGGGTGCGGCGCGCCCGGAACGTGCCGCACGGCACCGCCGTCTACCGCGCCCCCGGTGAAACGTTCCTCCCGACCCAGAGAGCCCCCTTCATGCGCTTCCTGAACGACCTCAAGCCTGCGTACGACCTGACGTACGACGATGTCTTCATGGTCCCCAGCCGTTCCGCCGTGGGCTCCCGGCAGGGCGTCGACCTCTCCGCCCACGACGGCACCGGCACCACCATCCCGCTGGTGGTCGCCAACATGACCGCGATCGCCGGACGCCGGATGGCCGAGACCGTCGCCCGCCGCGGCGGCATGGTCGCCATCCCGCAGGACATCCCGATCGAGGTCGTCACCGAGGTGATCGGCTGGGTCAAGCAGCGCCACCTGGTGCACGACACCGCGCTGACCCTCGCCCCCGGCGACACCGTCGCCGACGCCCTGGCGCTGCTGCCCAAGCGCGCCCACGGCGCGCTGGTCGTCGTCGACGGCGGAAAGCCCGTCGGCGTGGTCACCGAGGGCGACTGCCAGGGCGTCGACCGGTTCACCGGTCTGTCCGACGTGATGTCCCGCGACCTGCTGCTGCTCGACGAGGACATCGACCCGCGCGCCGCGTTCGACCGCCTCAACGAGGGGCACCGCAAGCTCGCCCCCGTGGTCGCCGCCGACGGCACCCTGGTCGGCATCCTCACCCGCAAGAACGCGCTGCGCGCCACCCTCTACACCCCCGCCGTCGACGCCTCCGGCCGACTGCGGATCGCCGCCACCGTCGGCATCAACGGCGACGTCGCCGGCCGTGCCAAGGCCCTGCTGGAGGCCGGTGCCGACGTCCTCGTGGTGGACACCGCGCACGGCCACCAGGAGTCGATGATCAGCGCGCTGCGCGCGGTGCGCGCCCTCGACCCGCAGGTCCCGATCGTGGCCGGCAACGTGGTCTCCGCCGCCGGCGTCCGCGACCTGGTCGAGGCCGGCGCGGACATCCTCAAGGTCGGAGTCGGCCCCGGCGCGATGTGCACCACCCGGATGATGACCGGCGTCGGCCGGCCGCAGTTCTCCGCCGTCCTCGAATGCGCGACCGAGGCCCGCCGCCTGGGCAAGCACGTCTGGGCCGACGGCGGCGTCCGGCACCCGCGCGACGTCGCGATGGCACTGGCCGCCGGCGCGTCCAACGTGATGATCGGTTCCTGGTTCGCCGGCACCCTGGAATCGCCCGGCGACCTCCAGACCACCGCCGACGGCCGCCACTACAAGGAGAGCTTCGGCATGGCCTCGGCCCGCGCCGTGCGCAACCGCACCGCCGAGGAGTCCGGCTACGACCGGGCCCGCAAGGCCCTGTTCGAGGAGGGCATCTCGCACTCCCGAATGTTCGTCGACCCGACCCGCCCCGGCGTCGAGGACCTCATCGACTCGATCGTCGCGGGCGTCCGCTCCTCCTGCACCTACGCCGGCGCGGCCGACCTCGAGGAGTTCCACCAGAACGCGATCATCGGCCTGCAGAGCGCCGCCGGCTACGCCGAGGGCAAGCCACTGCACTCCAGCTGGGCCTGACCCCCCCCGCCCGAGCGGGCCCCCCACCCCGGGGAGCCCGCTCGCTCCGTCTCCCGCCTCGGCGATCGGCCGCCCGGGACGTTGCGCGGAGCTCTAGTCGAGGGGCAGCGGGGTGAGCAGCGCGCGGCTGACCATGCCGACCGAGCCGGAGAGGGCGTCGGTGACTGCGTGGTAGGCGGGTGGCAGGCGGTGGAGTTCCCAGAGGGCGAGGACGGAGGCCCAGGCGGCGTCGCGGGCGTGGTCGATGCTCCACACGCCGACGATGTGCAGGAGGGGGTCGGCCGCTCCCTGGGGCAGCAGGGTGGCGCGGACCTGGGCCTCCACCTGGGCGAGCAGGGTGTTGATCCGCAGGTAGTCGGCGTGCAGCCGCTCCGGCGGGCGGCCGGTCAGGCGGCAGGTGTCCAGGACGGAGAGCGGCAGGTCGTTCTCGATGTGGGCGTTCATTCCGGCCAGCGCGAACTGCAGCGGATGCACGTGCGGCGCGGCCCGCAGTTCGAACAGCGGCCGCCAGCATGCCGCCGGGCGCCGTCCGGTGCGGTCGTCGTCGACGGCGGCGAGGTAGCGGGCGGCGAACACGGCGTCGAGCTCCGCCATGGTCGCCGGGTCGTCGAAGTAGGCGACGGCGAGATGGTCGCGGACCAGGCGGGTCACGGTCAGGTACATCGCGTTGAAGACGGCCACTCCGTCGGTGAGGGGCAACCCCGTGGCGATCCCCACCATCCGGTCGACCACCTGATCCACCGTCAGCACAGGTGCGGTCATGGACATCCATCCTCCCTCGGTGACGATCCGACAAAGAGATGATGTGCCCACGATGGCAGCTGTCCAGACCCCTGCCCGACCGCGACGCGCGGACTCTTCGGGTCGGGTGCGGGTGCAGAGGAGGGTGGGCGGCGGACAGCGGGCCGGGGATCGGGCGGTGGTCGGGGCGATGGGTGATCTGTGCCGCCAACTGCCGTGCCGGGTTCGGGAGATCGGATCGGGCGGGGGCGGGAGCGGATAAATCCGGTGCGGGTGGGGGAAAAGATGGTGCAGAATGGGCGGTCACGGTGGGGCTGAGGAGTTCTGCCGTTCCTGTTCCCGGAGGTTTCGCGTGGTGAAGCGATATTAGTGGCGGTCCCCACCGCCCTCCGGCCTGCCTGAAGTAGCGGCGGCCGGGCCTCCGGATTGTTGACGACCTGTGGTGATGCCCGCCTGCCTGGGTGCAGGTGCGGTCGTCGTTGTTTTGGTGGTGCCTCGTGTGCTGGGCGGGTGCGTTCGACGTCCGTTGTTCCTGTACGCCCGAGAGGATGGCCATGGCTGCCACCGCATTCGACCGCAGTGTTGTGTTGCTGAGTGAACTGCTCGAAGAATCAAGCGAGTTGAGGGAAGGGCCGGCGCTCGGCCGGCTGTTGGAGGTGCTGGCGGAGCGGCAGGTCGCCGATCTCGCGGGGCTGGATCCGGCGCGGCAGGCCGCGCTGCTGGGGTCGCGGGCGGCGGCCGTGCTGCCCGGCGAGCGGCAGTTGGGTGAACTGCTCGCGCAGGGCCGGGTGTTGACGGTCAAGTACGGCATCGATCCGACGGGCGCCGAGGTGCATCTCGGGCATGCGGTGCCGATGATCCTGGCCAGCCGGTTGCAGCGGATGGGCCACCGGGTGGTGTTCCTGGTGGGCGACGTGACGGCGCGGATCGGCGACCCGTCCGGGCGCAGTGCGGAGCGGCCGCCGCTGACCGCCGAGGACGTGACGCGCAACGTCGCGACCTACCGTGCGCAGGTCGGGCCGTTCTTCGACTTCGAGCGGGCCGAATTCCGGTTCAACGGCGAGTGGTTGGGGGCGATGCAGTTGCCCGACTTCCTCGGCGTGCTGTCCCGGTTGCCGGCCTCGGCGGCGCTCCAGCGGGAGGACTTCCGGACCAGGCTGGCCGAGGGCAGCGGGCTGACGCTGGCCGAGCTGGTGTACTCGGTGGTGATGGCGCTGGACTCCGTCGAGCTGGTCGCCGACATCGAACTCGGCGGCCTGGACCAGCTGTTGAACCTCCAGATGTGCCGCCGGGTGCAGACCGTCCATGGTCAGGATCCGGAGGTGGTGCTGGCGACGGGCCTGATCGAGGGCACCGACGGCACCGGCGCCAAGATGAGCAAGTCGAAGAACAACTACGTCGGACTGGCCTTCCCCGCCGAGGAGATGTTCGGCCGCCTGATGGCCTGCGCGGACCGACTGCTGCCGGACTACCTCCGGCTGCTCACCGAACTCCTCGACGAGGAGGTCGAGTTGCTGCTCGCCCAGGCCGCCGACGGCCGCCGCCACCCGATGGCGGTGAAGACCCTGCTGGCGGCCGCCGTCACCGCTGCCGTGCACGGCGTCCCGGCCGCGCTCGCCGCCCGCGACGCCTTCCGGGCCCGCTTCTCCCAACGCCGCTTCTCCGACGCGGGCCCGCTGCCCGCGGTGGACGCGGCCCGGCACGGCGCGGCGACGGCCGCCGAGCTGCTGGCGAAGGTCACCGCCGAACTCCCCAGCCTCAACCAGGTCCGCCGGGTCGCCGAGGCAGGCGGGCTGAAACTGGTGGTGGAGCACACCGACGGCCGGCAGCACACCGTCCCGCTGTCCCGCGCCGACGCCGACGAACGCCTGCTCGTCCTGCTCGGCACCCACGAGCTGGCGCGGGCCAGTGCGCAGCGGCGGGTGTTCCTGCGCTGCGGCCGGAAGGTGCTGGAGCTGACGTAGCGCCGGGAGCGGTGCTGCCGTACGGACTTCCACGGCGCTCACCGGACCCCGTCGTGGGGTCCGGTGGCGGGGGTCAGTGCGCGTCGGCGGGAGGTCCGAGGACCAGGGTGGTCTCGTCGACGCGGCGGAAGCGCCCGTCTGCGGCGAACTCGCCGAAGAGGTGGACCTCCATGCGGAGGGTGGAGCCGTCCTTCATGGAGATGGTGGCGGTGTGGCGGTCGGCGTACTGGTCGCCGTCGAAGAGTTCCTGGTGCACCTCGATCACCCCGGAGGCCACGGACTCGCGGAGGTGGGTGATGTGGGCGAGGAAGGCGTCGCGGTCGAGGGGGTTGCCGTCGGTGTGCTGGACGTAGTCGGGGGTGATGTGGCGCTCGGCGGCCTCGTTCAGGTCCAGCTCGGGGGAGAAGACGAGGTCGTGGAGGGCGGCGCGGATGTCGGTACGAGGCATGGTGCGCTCCCTGGGTCGGGCGGCGGTGGGTGGAGGCGGTCGCCTTCGCCGTGACGGTACGCCGGCGGCCCGCCGTCGGGAAGACGGCAGGCCTTCGACAGGGGAGTGAGTGACGGATCGTCAGGAGCCTTGCAGAACAATCGGGTTGGTGAGTGCGGCCATCGGTCCCCAGGGGAGGTCGGGGCCCATGGCGTTGCCCTTGCCGGGGGTGCCGTCGGGCCTGGGGTGGCGGACTTCGGCGCGGACGTAGGTGGCGAGGGAGGCGGTGGTGCGCCAGGTGATGGTGGCGGGGGCGCCGTCGGCGGGGAGGGGGGACTGGTGGAGTTGGCCCTCGTCGGTGATCAGGCGGGCGGTGCCGTTCGGGACGCCGGAGACGGTGAGGGCGATGTCGACGGGGGCGTCGGCGGGGACGGTGAGGCGTTCGCCGATGCCGGCCCGGCGGCCGTGGCCGGTGGCGGTGAACTCCAGTTGGACGGCGGCGGATTCGGCGAGCCAGCTGTGCCCGGCGCGGAGCGCGGCGAGGACGGCGGTGCGGTTGAGGTCGTCGGCGAGGACGACGTTGTGCGGGGAGCCGATGATCTGCGGGGCGCTGTGGGCGTCGCTGTTGCCGAGGGCGGGCAGCCAGTCGCGGCCGTCGCGGAGGGCGGTGGCGAGAGCGGCGTCCCAGGAGTCGACGGCGGATTCGTCGTCGTACGTCCAGGGGCCGTTCCAGACCTCGACGCCGTCGGCGTCCTGGTAGCCGAACTTCCACTGGCAGGCGACGTAGGGGCAGTAGGGGTGGGCGGCGATCACCAGGCCGCCCGCTCGGTGGACCTGGCGGGCGAAGCGCGGGAACTGGTTGTCGCGGGCCCGGTAGCGCCAGTCGACGAACTGGCCCGGGGCGAGGCCGAGGGCCAGCCAGTGGCCGTTGCGGGTGGTGACCTCCTCGCCGGGGACGATCAGCAGGTCGGGTCCGGCCAGCGGCCCCCAAGTGGCGTGCGAGGACGAGGTGTTGTGGTCGGTGGAGACGATGAAGTCGAGGCCGGCGGCGCGGGCTCCGGCGGCGACCTCGGCGGGCAGACGGCGGCCGTCGGAGTGGACGGTGTGCAGGTGGCAGTCGCCCCGGTACCAGGCCCGGCCGCGGCCGCGGGCGCGTTCCGGCGGGTAGGCGGAGGTGAAGGCGGGGCCCGGGGCGCCGAAGCGGAGGGTGACCTGGACGGTGTAGGCGAGTCCGGCGGGGGCGATCTGGTAGGGGCCGAGGACGACGTGCCAGGTGCCGGGGTTGATCGGTCCGGGCAGGTAGCCGGGGGTGGCGGCCTCCCGGGAGAGGCTGAACTCGGTGCGGAAGCCGCCCGACCAGCCGCGGAAGCCGTCGCCGCCGAGGGCGGTGCCGCGTTCGTCGAAGATGCCGATGTCGCAGGAGTTGCCCGGGGTGCCGGGCGGGACGGCGGGCCGGTCGTAGCTGTAGGAGACCGCGATCTCCCGTACGCCGCGCGGGACGTCGAAGGGGAGGTGGAGGAAGTCCGGTGCCCCGGTGGGTAGCTGACCGGTGAGAGTGAGGGTGGTGTCGGAGTCGGCGTGCGCCCGGTCGGCGACCGAGGTCAGGGCGGTGGCGGAACCGGCGACCAGGCCGGCCCGCAGCAGAGTCCGGCGGGCCGGCAAGGGACGCTCGGGGAAGGGGAGCTGGTCGGTCATCGCGATCTCCTCGGGTGCGGCGGGCCGGTCGCCCGGCTGCCTACCCGGCGGGATGAACCGGTGATGAGGTGCGGCCCACGGCCGGGCGGAGAGTCGGTGAAGATCGGCCGGACGCGGTGCGGGCATCAGGTGAACAACCAGCATGAATATGACGAATTGATCATCCGTCAGTAATATGCCGGACAGGGCTCGTTCCTCCTCGTCGGAGGTGCGGGCCGTGTCGTTGTCGGTCCCCGAACGAGGCCCGCAGGCCTTAGCACCGCCCGAGGGCCGGTGCCGGGGGATCGCCGCGACTGCCGCTCGTCCGGGTGAATCCGGGGCGGGAGGCTGCTGCAGAGTGCGCGGTGCGACAAGCCTAAGAGCCCCGGCGAGGGGAGCAAGGCGAGTTCCGCCGAGTGTTCGACACCTCCTCCCACCAGCACAACTCGGCTGGTGGAAAAGGATGCTGACGAACAGTCGGAGCTGTCGTGCACCGGCTATGCTGCTTCGCGCCCGGGCCCCGCCGCACTGCCCGGACCGCGTTCCCATCCCTTTGACGTATGAGGACACCGATGCTTCGACCCGGATCGTCGCCAGGAAACCGGCTGCCCGCAGCCGTACTCGTCGGCCTGCTGCCCGCGGTCGTGATCGGCGCGACGGCGGCCCTGGCCGCCTCGGCCGGTTCCGGGCAGACGATCGTGGGAATCCTGCTGTGCGGTCTGGTCGGCACCGCGGCCGTGGCGGCGGCCGGCCTCTCGGCGGCCCGCCGGGGCCGCGCCCTGGAAGACGCCCGCGCGGAGGGCGTCCGCCGGGAGGAGGAGCTGCGCACCCGGCTGGCCCGCCAGCAGGCCGGCATGCTCGACCTCGCCAAGAACGAACTGCCCGAGGCCGTCGAGCGGCTCCAGCGCGGCGAGTTCATCACCGACGTGCTCCGCTCCTACGAACAGCGCCACCTGGCCAACGCCGGCGAGGACTTCCACGAGGCCCGGCACGCCGTGCTGCGCGCCACCCTCGACGCCGTCGACAATGAGGAGGCGATGCGCGAGGCCGCCCAGCGCGCGTTCGTGAACATCGCCCGCCGCGTGCAGGCGATCGTCCACCGCCAGGCAGTCGACCTGCGGCAGATGGAGGACCGGCACGGCGACCTGCCCGCCGTCTTCGACGACCTGCTGATCCTCGACCACGGCAACGCGCTGATCGGCCGCCTCGCCGACTCCATCGCCGTCCTCGGCGGCGCCCGCCCCGGCCGCCAGTGGAGCCGGCCCGTCCCGCTGTACAGCGTGCTGCGCGGCGGCATCTCCCGAATCCTCGACTTCCGCCGGGTCGAACTGCACCCGGTGTCCGAGGTCGCCGTCGTCGGCTCCGCCGTCGAACCGCTGATCCACGCGCTCGCCGAACTCCTCGACAACGCCACCCGCTACTCGCCGCCGCAGACCGACGTCCACCTCACCGCCGTCGAGGTACAGACCGGCATCGCGATCGAGATCGAGGACGGCGGCCTCAGCCTCGGCGAGGAGGGCCGCGCCCGCGCCGAACGGATGCTCGAAGAGGCGCAGTCCGGCATCGACCTCAACGACCTCGGCGAGACCCCGCGGCTCGGCCTCGCGGTGGTCGGCCGACTGTCCCGCGCCTACGGCTTCCAGGTCTCGCTGCGCCCGTCCGCGTACGGCGGCGTGCGGGCCGTGCTCATCGTCCCGCAGCGCTACATCACCACCGCGCCCGCGCCCAGCCGCGCGCACGGCATCGGCCGGATGGCCACCGGACACCCGATGGCGAACCAGAAGCAACCCATGAACCCGGAGAACGCGGCGTGGACCCCGCCGGCCGACGAGCCGGTCGCCACCCACACCCCGGCCGCCACCCACACCCCGGCCGCCACCCACACGCCGGCCGGCGGATTCGCCGCCGCCGCGGCCTTCCCGCCCGCCGGCGGCGCCGCCCCGCGGGTGCCCGCGCCGTCCCCGGCCGAGGACGACTACCCGGTAGTGACCGAGCGCACTGCCACCGGCCTGCCGCAGCGCCGCCGCCACGGCGCGGAGCTGCGCGGCGGCGGCCCGGGCGCACCCGCCCCCCGGTCGCGGCAGGCCCCCGTACCCGCCGCCGCCGAGCCGGTCCAGCCCGGCCTGTGGCTGGCCGCGTTCACCGAAGGCGTCAACGGCAGCACGCCCGGTGACCCGGCGGACGGCCGCCACGCCAGTGAAGACTCAGCAGGGAAAGGCGAGAAGTGATTCAGCAACGGACCAACATGGACTGGATGCTCAGGGACCTCGCGGAGAGTGTCCCGCACGCACGGCACGCCATCGTCCTGTCGGCCGACGGCCTGCGGCTGGCCCAGCACGGCACCGACCCGGACACCGCCGACCGGCTGGCCGCGGCCTGCGCCGGACTGCAGAGCCTGGCGCACGCGGTCGGCAACGAGTTCCCGCACGGCGACGGCCGGATGCGGCTGGTGGTGATCGAGGTCGGCGGCGGCTTCTTCTACCTGATGGCCGCCGGCTCGCGGGCCTTCCTCGCGGTGCTCGCGGACGAGGGCGTGGACGCCGGACTGGTCGGCCAGCGGATGCGCGACCTGGTCGCGCGGATCGGCGAGCACCTCACCACACCCGCCCGCACCGGCGAACAGCTCGCGTGAGTCGGGGCACCCGATGACAAACCAGGACTGGGAAGAGGGCGGCCCCGAGCGGTTCTTCGTGATCACCCGGGGCCGGGACCGGCAGCAGGACGCTGCGGGCTTCGACCTGGTCACGCTGATCATCGCCCGCTCCCGGCCCGAACCCACGATGCAGCCCGAGCACGCCGCGATCCTGCGGATCTGCGGCTCGCCGCTGTCGGTGGCCGAGATCTCGGCCTACCTGCGCCTCCCGAACAGCCTGGTCATCGTCCTGCTGACCGACCTGATCGCCGCGCACAAGATCGAGGCCCGCGCACCCATCCCGCAGGCCGCCCTTCCCGACCTTTCCCTGTTGGAGGCAGTGATCCATGGACTTCAGCGGCTCTGAGCCGGTGCGTGGGCCGGGCGAGGCCGAACTGCTCCCGGCCACGGTGGCCGCGGCCGTCAAGGTCGTCGTCGTGGGCGGCTTCGGAGTCGGCAAGACCACCCTGGTCGGCTCGGTCAGCGAGATCCGCCCGCTGACCACCGAGGAGACCATGACCGAGGCCGGCGTCGGCATCGACGACCTGGCCGGGGTGGAACGCAAGAGCTCCACCACCGTCGCGATGGACTTCGGCCGGATCACCATCAGCGACCAACTCGTGCTGTACGTCTTCGGCACCCCCGGCCAGGAACGCTTCTGGTTCCTGTGGAACGGCCTGTTCGAAGGCGCGCTCGGCGCGGTCGTGCTGGTCGACACCCGACGCCTGGAAGTCAGCTTCGACGTCCTCGGCCGGTTGGAGGCCCGCGGCGTGCCGTTCGTCGTCGCCGTCAACTCCTTCCCCGAGTCCCCGCTGCACTCGCTCGACGAACTGCGCGGCGCGCTCGACCTGCCGCCGCACGTGCCGATCGTCGAGTGCGACGCCCGCCTGCGGGACTCCAGCCGCGACGTGCTGATGGCCCTGATGCGCTACCTGTACGAACTCGCCGCGCAGCCCGTCGGCTGACGCCCCCTCACCGCCCCGACCTTTCTCCCCCGGAGACCTCAGTGATCCCCGAAGAGCGCACGTACAACGGCGCCGTCCCTCCGCCCGGCTGCCCGGCCCACGGCGCCACCCCCCTCGACCAGGACGACCTGCGGCGGCTGTTCGGGCCCGAGGCCGAGGCCGACCCGGCCGGCCTGTACGAGAAGCTGCGCGCCGAACACGGCGAGGTCGCGCCCGTCCTGCTGCACGGCGACCTGCCGGCCTGGCTGGTGCTCGGCTACTCCGCCAACCTCACCGCCATGCGCACCCCGTCCCGGTTCTCCCGCGACTCCCGGCGCTGGACCGAGTTCCGGGAGGGCCGGGTCGCCCCCGACTCCCCGGTGCTGCCCGTCATCGCCTGGCAGCCGACCTGCTCCTTCGTCGACGGCGAGGAACACCGCCGGCTGCGCACCGCCGTCACCGACGGCCTCAACAGCTTCGACCGGCGCGGCATGCGACGCTACGTCACCCGCTTCGCCGACCAGCTGATCGCCGAGTTCGGCGCCGCCGGCCAGGTCGAACTGGTCTCCCAGTTCGCCGAGCACCTGCCGATGCTGGTGATGAC
>NZ_LISX01000014.1:0-154342 GCF_001905465.1 Kitasatospora sp. CB01950 | reverse complement strand
ACCTGCCGATGCTGGTGATGACCCAACTCGTCGGCATGCCCGAGGAGTACGGCCCGCGCCTGGTCGCCGCCGCCCGCGACCTGGTCCGCGGCACCGAGACCGCCGTCGCCTCCAACGAGTACGTCGTCGAATCGCTGCGCCGCACCATGGAGCGCAAGCGCGCCGACCCCGGCTCCGACCTCGTCACCCGGCTGATGCAGCACCCCTCCGGGCTGAGTGAGGACGAGGTGCTCCAGCACCTGCGCTCGGTGCTGCTGGCCGCCAACGAGACCACCATCAACCTGATCTCCGAGACGCTGAAGATGGTCCTCACCGACCGCCGCTTCCGCGCCCACCTGTCCGGCGGCCAGATGACCCTGCCGGACGCGCTCGACCAAGTCCTTTGGGACTCCCCGCCGTTCATGCTCGTCCCCGGACGCTGGGCGACCGGTGACACCGAACTCGGCGGCCGCCACATCAAGGCCGGCGACATGCTGCTGATCGGCCTGGCCGCCGGCAACGCCGACCCGGCGGTGCGGCCCGACCTCAACAAGCCGCTGTTCGGCAACCGTTCACACCTGGCGTTCGGCAGCGGGCCGCACGAGTGCCCCGGGCAGGAGATCGGACGGGCGATCGCCGAGACCGGCATCGACATCCTGCTCACCCGGCTTCCCGACCTCCAACTCGCAGTGGAGGAAGAGAATTTGGACTGGCGTGGCAACTGGATGTCGCGGCACCTGACCGGGCTGCCGGCGCGCTTCACCCCGCGCGCGGCGCTCCAGCCGCAGGACCTGACGACCACGGCCAGCGCGCCCGTGATCTCCACCCCGGTGTCCGCGTCGCACGGCCCTGCCGCGGCCGCGCCCGGTGCGTCCGCTCCCGCCGTGCCTGCACAGCGGCGCGGCTGGTGGGCCAACCTGACGGCCAAGCTGCGGGGCTGACCTGACGCCCGCCCGGGGCCCTCCCCCACAGGGGGCCGCCGGGCGGGCGTCGGTCACTGCCGGGGGCGATCACCGCCGAGGGCGATCAGTGCCGGTGGTGAGCACGGCCGGTAGCGAGAACTGCCGGTAGTGAGAACTGCCGGTGGTATGTGCTGCCGGGGCGCTACTTGCAGGCGCCGAGGTCCTCCCAGACGCCCCACTGGCCGGTGGAGCCGGGCTGCTCGCCCTGGGTCCACCACTTGGCGCGCCAGTTGTGGCTGCCGTAGGAGGCACCGTCGCCGCTGTTGTAGACCCGCGCCGGGTCCCACGCCGCGGCCGTGCAACTGCCGTTGCCGCCACCGGGGTTGCCGCCGCCGGTGCCGCCGATGTTGACGTCGATGCAGGCGTAGAACGCGTTGTTGGTGTCGGAGACGTTCCACACCGCGAGGACCTTCTGCCGGCCCGTGTAGGAGCCGAAGTTGACCTGGTGGCTGACGTCCGCCGGGGGCTGCGCGTTGTTGCCGGAGAACTGGCCGATCAGCTGGCTGCCGATGAAGTACTGCCAGTTCGCGGTGGCGTGGCGGGCCGTCAGGTGCCAGCTGAAGGTCTGGGTGGACGAGACGTTGGTGACCTGCCAGCCCTTGGAGTCGTCGTCCAGCTCCGCGTACTCGGAGTGGCCGCCGCTGCAGCTGAACAGGCCCTTCGGGCCCTCGACGCTCTGCGGCTCGTACTTGATCTGCCCGCAGACCACGACGCCGTTGGCGCACTGCGCCTGGCGGCTGGCCGGGTCGGTGACCCAGCCGTGGGCGCTGGCGGTGCCGGCCGACAAGGTCAGACCGAGCAGCGGGGCGACCAGCGCGCCGATCGCCGCGGTCACCTTTCTGTTTGCCTTCATTGCGGTGCCTTTCCTGATGTGGGGTCAGGGCGGTCCCTCCCGGCGGGCGGTGGGGCGTGCCGGGAGGCGGTCATAGGTCTAGACCGGATGCCGAGGGAGACGATAGCGGCGTACCGGCCGGGGTCAAGGGGTCTCGCCGGCCAGGTCCGCCGAGTCCTGCGGAAACGTGGTAGCTTCCCGGCGTGCCGCAGCGAATCCTCCTGACCACCCGGGGTCACATCGACCTTCTCCGGGTGTGCTCCGCTGCCTGTCGCCGCTCCTGAGCCCCCGCTCTCCCGCTTCGCCCGTTTTTCCGCTTCCCCGTTGCTCCCCGCCCGCCGTGTGACGTTCCACGGCGCTGCGCTCCGTCTCTTTCGGCATCAGAAGAGGATCGATCCGTTGTCCGACCGTGCCCCCGTGTTCCACTGGTTCCTGCCCACCGGCGGGGACGGCCGCGACCCCGGCGGCGTCACCGCCGTACAGGGCCGCACCGGCGCCGCGACCCGGCGGCCCGCCGACGTCGGCTACCTCGCGCAGGTCGCGCAGGCCGCCGAGCAGGCCGGGTTCGTCTCGCTGCTCGCCCCCGTCGGACTGGGCTGCGTCGACCCCTGGATCCTGGCCTCCGCGCTCACCCGGCACACCAGCCGGATCGGGTTCCTGATCGCGTTCCGGGCCGGCCTGGCCAGCCCCACCCTGATCGCCCAACAGGCCGACGCGTTCCGGCGGTTCGCCGACGGGCGGATCCGGCTGAACGTGGTCACCGGCGGCGACCCCGTCGAGCAGCGCGCCTACGGCGACCACCTCGCGCACGACGAGCGCTACGCCCGCACCGACGAACTGATGGCCGTGCTGCGCGAGTTGCTCGACGGCGGACGGGTCGACCACCGGGGCGAGCACCTCCGGGTGGAGGGCGCGCAGCTGGTCGATCCGGCGGTCGGGCATCCCGTCCCGCTGTACTTCGGCGGCGCGTCGCCCGCCGCCGAACAGGTCGCCGCGCGGCAGGCCGACGTGCAACTCCTGTGGGGCGAACCGCCATCGGCGATCGGCGAGCGGATCGGACGGCTGCGCGCCCTGGCCGCCGCACAGGGCCGCACCCTGCGGTACGGGCTGCGGCTGCACGTGATCAGCCGGGACACCGCCGAGCAGGCCTGGGCGGAGGCCGACCGGATCCTCGCCGGGATCGACCCGGCGGCGGTGCGGGCCAGCCAGGCCCGGTTCGCCGCCATGGACTCCACCGGCCAGGCCCGGATGGCCGCCCTGCACGGCCACGGCACCGGCACCGGAAGGGAGTTGGTGGTCGCACCCAACCTGTGGGCCGGAATCGGGCTGGTCCGGGAGGGCGCGGGCACCGCACTGGTCGGCTCGCACGACGAGGTCGCCGCCCGGCTCGCCGAGTACCACGCGCTGGGCATCGACGAGTTCGTCCTGTCCGGCTACCCACACCTGGAGGAGGCGTACCGGGTCGGCGAGGAGGTCGTGCCCCGGGTCAACTCCCTGGTCGGTCAGGGGCTGCCGCGAAAGTCGATCAAGCCCGAGTAAGCGAACGCAGAGGAGGCCGATCGATCGGTCGACCGAGCAACGTCGGGCTCCGCCATGGCCCGAATCGCAGCGAGATCTTCGTCGGTCTTCTCAGCGTGTCCGGCAAGGTCGGCCGGACAGGCCCTAGGCGTGGTCCGAACCGTAGGCGCGGAGGAAGACCTCGACGGCCGCGTCCGCGATCGTGGCCGGGTCGGCGTCGGGTCGGTACTCCAGTGGGCCGGTGAGCAGGGCGAGGAGGTGCTCGGCGGCGAGCTCCGGGTCGCATGGGCGCAGGCGGCCGGCGAGTGCCAGGCGGGCCAGGCGGTCGGCGAGTGCGGACCGGATGCGCAGGGTCGTGCGCTCGCGTACGCTCGCCGCCAGGTCGGGGAACCGTCCCGCCTCGGCAATGGCCAACTGTCTTACTGCGAAAGCTTCTTCGTCATGGTAGGCGCGCGAGAGCCGGCGAATCGGGACCCCGAGTCCGGCGCGTGGGTCACCGTCCGTCGCGACCTCCCGCAGTTGCTCGACGATGGCGACGCATCGCGCGCCCACCCGGTCGGCGGCGGACTCCACGGCCTCGCGGTAGAGGCTCTCCTTGTCGTGCAGATGGTTGTAGACGGTCGGTTTCGCGACGCCCGCCTCCTGTGCGACCTCCTGCACGCACGTCTGTGCGTAGCCGCGCCGCGCAAACAGCGCGAACGCGCCGTCCAGGATCGCCTGCCGTCGATCGTCACGCCCACGGGCCTTGCGCCCGTTGCCGGTTGACACTTCTGAACCCATGGGTTCAGTCTAATGGTGAACCAGCTGGATCAATCTTCTGAACCGATCGGTTCAGTCGGATGAGAGAAGGGGTGGGGCGGGCGTGATCGTTCACATGCTGCGTTTCGCGTTCAAGGAGACCGCGACCGAGGAGGAGCGCGAGCGCGTGCTCGCGGTGATGCGGCGTACGGCCTCGGTGGAGTCGGTGTCGTTCTCGACGGTGGGCCAGAACCTGGACAGCACCGACGACTTCACCCATGCCTACTGCGTGGGAATCGCCGACCTACCGGCCCTGCGGCGCTACATGCACGACCCGGTCCATCTGGCCGGCGACCCGGAGATCATGCCGCACCTGGCCAGGATCGCCATCGGCCCGGATCTGTCCGACGACATGACTCCCACGCTCGCCCGGGAGATCCTCGCCCTGCACGACGAGAAGGTCTCGCTCCACCCGGAGTGGGCCGCCGAACTCGGCCCGCTGCTGGCGGCCTAGCGGGCCGTGGGGTGGAGCTGCCAGACGCGGGCCGGGGGGAGGTTCGCCCAGACCGTGCGGGAGGCGGTGCGGCCGGAGCGGAGGTGGGTGGCGAGGGCGCGTTCGGCTGCCGCGTGGCGGTGCAGTTCCGCGCGGGTGGCGAACAGGGCCCGGGCGCGCCGGGTGCCCAGGTAGGCGAACCAGGTCAAGGTGCCGCCCGGGTGGAGCAGTTCGAGGTAGCGGGCCATGATGCGGTCGACCTGGGCGGGCGTGAAGTTGGTCAGCGGCAGGCCGGAGACGATCACGTCGTAGCGGCGGTCGGTGGCCAGCTCCTCCACGTAGGCCCGGTGCACCGTCACGCGGTCCTCGCAGTGCTGCGCGGCCACCAGGTCGCGCAGCCCGGCGGCGAAGCGCGGATTGGCCTCCACCACGTCCAGCCTTGCGCCGCGCGGCAGTTGGGGCAGCAGGACGCGGGTGACGGCGCCGGTGCCCGCACCGGCCTCCAGGACGTCGATCGGGTGCGGGGCGCGGGCCCGCACCGGGGCGGTCAGCGCCTGGGCGAGGGCCCGGCTGCTGGGGGCGACCGCGCCGGTGGTGCGCAGGTCGCGGACGGCTTCACGGAGGAACGCCCAACCGTCGGCCCGGGGCCGCGGCGGGGGAGTGGTCTGCTCGGTCATGGCTTCGACGCTAGGAAGCGCGCGAGTCCCGTTGATCCGTCGTCCGGCGGCCGTGTGCACCTACCAAAGTCGGGGGTGGATACGGCCGTTCGTCGATTTCGCGGGCCGGGAAGGCTGCCTAGCATGGACGGCGTGACGTGGTGGCGGAGCCCGGTGTGGGCGACCTTGGGGCGGGCGCTGGTGCTGGCGTTCCTGGTCACGGCGATTCGCCGCAACAGCGGGCAACTGGGGGACGGGCGGGAGCAGTTGGCGGTCACGGTGGCGGCGGTGCTGTGTGCACTGTCGTTGACGGTTCCTCAACTGCGGTTGTCGGTCGCACCGTTGCTGGCGGTGGGGGTAACGGCGTGCTGGGGCTGGCTGGTGGATCTGCTGCTGGCCGTGGTGATGTTCGACCTGGCGGTCGCCCGCCGCACCCGGTTCGCGCTGCTGTGCGCGGGGCTCGCGCTGGTGGGGAACCTGGCGGGGGTGCGGGCCGCGTCGGTGTGGGTCGGGCAGCGGTGGCTGTCCACGCTGACGGTGCTGCTGTTCGGGCTGGTGCTGGGCCTGTGGCAGGGCAACCGGCGACGGCTGGTGCAGACCCTGGCCGGGCAGGTCGAGCAACTGCGGGTGGAGACCCGGCTCCGCGAGGACGCGGCGCGGGCCGCCGAGAGGTCCCGGATCGCCGCCGAGATGCACGACGTCCTCGCCCACCGGCTCAGCCTGATCGCGCTGCACACCGGAGTCCTCGCCACCCGGGGCGCGACGCTGCCCGGCCCGGTCGCCGATCGGCTGGCCGTGCTTCGGGCCACCTCGGTCGAGGCGCTCACCGACCTGCGCGAGGTGCTCGGCGCGCTCCACGATCCGCAGGCGGCGCCCGCCGATGCGCCCGCGGTCCGGGAGGTCGCCGCGCTGGTGGCGGACGCCCGGGACGCCGGGCAGCAGGTCGCGCTGACCGTCACCGGGCGGGCGGCGGACGCGCCGACCACGCACCGGCTGGCGGCGTACCGGATCGTCCAGGAAGCGCTGACCAACGCCCGCAAACACGCGGACGGTTCCCCGGTGGACGTCCGGGTCGACTACCGGCCGCCCGCCACCCTGGTGGAGGTCACCAACGGCGCGGGCACCGCCGCGACCGTCGCCGTCGACTCCGGCTACGGCCTGGTCGGCCTCCGCGAACGTGTGACCGCCCTCGGCGGCCACCTCGACGCCGGCCCGGCCGGCACCGGCTCCTGGCGGCTCGCGGCCAGGCTTCCGCACCCGGCTCCGAAGGACGGTCGCGCATGATTCGCACGCTGGTGGTCGACGACGACGCGTTGGTGCGTCTCGGGCTGACGGACCTGCTCGACGGGGACCCCGGGATCGAGGTGGTGGCGCAGGCCGCGGACGGGATTCAGGCGATCGAGCGGGCAAGCGCTTTCCGCATCGACGTCGCGTTGGTCGATGTCCGTATGCCGCGGATGGACGGGATCACCGCCACCGCCCGGCTGCGCGCGCTGCCGGAGCCGCCGCGGGTGATCACGCTGACGACCTTCGACCTCGACCGGTACGTCTACGACGCGCTCGCGGCCGGTGCGGACGGGTTTCTGCTGAAGGACACCGATCCGGCGGAGATCCTGCGGGCCGTCCACCTGGTCGCGGCCGGCTCGGCGATGCTGCACCCGGCCGCCGCGCGCCGCGTCATCGACCGGTACCACGCCACCGGCCGTACGGCCGCGAGCGCCGCCCGGGCGCGGTTGGAGCGGCTGACCCCGCGCGAACGTGATGTGTTGGCGCTGCTCGCGGAGGGTCGGGCCAACGCCGACATCGCGCAGCGGCTGGCGATGCGGGAGAGCACCGTGAAGGCGCACGTCAGCCGGATTCTGACGGCGCTCGGTGTCAGCAACCGGGTCCAGGCCGCCCTGCTGGCGAGGGACGCGGGCCTGGCGGGCTGACCGCGACCGGAGCCCGGGCACCCGTTACCTGTGGGCGGCGCGAAGTTCGGCCGCGTCGTCGAACGCCGCCGACAGCAGGTGCTCCAGCACGCTGCGTCCGGCAGGGTTCGACGGGCAGGGTTCGACGGGCAGGGTTCGACGGGCAGGGTTCAACAAGCGGGGTTCGACGGACGGGCGTCGGCTCAGCTCTCGGGCTTGCTGTCGTCGTAGGTGCTGGTGCCCTCGTCGAGCAGCGGGCCGTTGGCCGGGCCGGGGTGCTTGAGGTGCTCCGGGGCCATCGCCCGCAGGGCGTGGTAGCCGGTCAGGACGATCAGGGTGCCGAGGGCGATGCCGCCGAGCTCGAAGTTGTCGGTGATCTTCAGGTTGACGTTGCCGATGCCGACGATGACGCCCGCCGCGACCGGGACGAGGTTCAGCGGGTTGGTCAGGTCCACCTTGTTGTGGATCCAGATCTGCGCGCCGAGCAGGCCGATCATGCCGTACAGGACGACCGTGATGCCGCCGAGCACACCGCCCGGGATGGCCGCGATCACCGCGCCGAACTTCGGGCAGAGGCCGAACAGGATCGCGAAGCCGGCCGCGCACCAGTACGCCGCCGTCGAGTAGACGCGGGTCGCCGCCATGACGCCGATGTTCTCCGCGTACGTGGTGGTGGCCGGGCCGCCGACCGCCGTGGACAGCACGGTCGCCGCGCCGTCCGCCATGATCGCGGTGCCCATCTTGTCGTCCAGCTTGTCACCGGTCATCTCGGAGACCGCCTTCACGTGACCGGCGTTCTCGGCGATCAGCGCGACCACCACGGGCAGCGCCACCAGGATCGCGGACAGCGAGAAGCTCGGGGCGTGCAGCGACGGCAGGCCGATCCAGTCCGCCTTGCCGACACCCGAGAAGTCCAGCCGCCAGTGGTCGACGGCCGCGCCGCCGCCGATCGGCGAGTGGATCTGGCCGAAGATCCGGTCGAACAGGAAGGACACCACGTAGCCGAAGACCAGACCCAGGAAGATCGCGATCCGCGACCAGAACCCGCGCAGCACCACCAGGGCCAGCCCCGTGAAGAACATCGTCAGCAGCGCCACCCACTGGTCCTGCGGCCAGTACGTGCCGGCCGCGACCGGCGCCAGGTTGAAGCCGATCAGCATGACCACCGCGCCGGTGACGATCGGCGGCAGCACCGCGTGGATCACCTTCGAGCCGAAGCCCTGCACCACCGCACCGCACGCCGCCAGCACCGCACCGACCACCAGCAGCGAACCGGTCAGCGTCGCCGCGTCCCCGCCCTGCGCCTTGATCACGGCCGCCACACCGACGAACGACAGGCTGGAGCCCAGGTACGACGGGATCCGGCCGCTGGTCACCAGCAGGAAGAAGATCGTCGCGACACCGGAGACCATCACCGCCAGGTTCGGGTCCAGTCCCATAAGGATCGGGGCAACGAAAGTGGCCCCAAACATGGCCACGACATGCTGCGCGCCCAGCCCGATCGTGCGGCCCCACGACAGCCGCTCGTCCGGCTTCACCACCGCCCCGGGCTGCGGGGCGCGGCCGTCCCCGTGCAGCTTCCACCCGAACGCGACCTTCATGTCCCTGCCTCGTCTCTGTGCTCTGCCGTGCGAAACCCTGGTGGGCGACCATGCAACCGGTCGCGACATGATCTCCTATCGCTCCCACCGCCCTGACCTCGGGGGATCACCCGACCGGCGGTATCGCAGAACCCACCGTCCCCGGTTACCCACCGTCGCTGAAGGCGGCAGTGAACAGTGGGGGTCGGCATCGCCGACGGCACCCGCGCGCTGACCGTCGCCGGCCGCTGGAGCGAGGCGCTGCGCCACATCGAGGAGCACCGCGGCATCGGGCTGCGCATCCTCGACGGCCGCCAGGTCGCGGTACTGGCCGTCACCTTCACCGGCGACCTGCCCGCCGCCTTCGCGCTGCTGGAGGAGACCGAACCGGGCGACCCGTGGGAGGACGCCGTCACCACCGCGCTCTGCCGTTCCGACGACCAGTGCGCCGCCGGGCGCGCGATCGACCACTGCCTCGCCTTCGAACCCGAAGGGGATGGCCGTGTTCACCACCCGCCTCGCCCTCACCGCCGTCGACGCGGCCGGCCCCGACACGGCCGCAGCCCGAAACCTCCTCGTACAGCTGACCAGCCGAACGGGTGAATCCGGTGACGGCTGCGCCCTGTGCGATCTCCTCACCCGCGACGGCACCCGCAGCCACCTCGAACCGGGTCTGCGGCAGGCGCTCGAACGGGCGCTCGTCGTCTGCGCATTGGACTCCGGCGCCCTGCCCGGGCCCCTCCGCGGCCGACCGGACGAATCCCTGGACCGGGCAGGGAGGGTGCTCGAAATGTCCCTGTTCGACCCAGGCTCGCCCGGTGGAAATCCGTTTGAGCGACGCGTTCGAACAGGACCATCATCAGTCGTCTCCCTGCACGTGAGGCCATCCAACTCGACCGCCTGACAGTGCACTTGATGCGCTCGGGAGTCGACGAGAGCTTCACGTGCCCGAAATGCAGCCGTGCCCGGAGGAGCCTCGTGAACAGCCCGACCTTCAGCGCCCGGACCCGTCCTCCCCACCGGGGAGGAACGCATGAGCGCCGACTTCGAGCGCAGCCAGGTCGAGGAGTCGGTGCGCCGCGACCTCATGGGGTCACGATGCAGCTCACCCCACACCGACCCGACCTGCGTGCGGTGTTCGCCTCCGGGTACGGGCATGAACTCGGCGCCGAGGAGCGCTCGGCGTGCCGGGCGTGGGCCGCGATCGACTGCCCCGCCGCCCTGCGCCGGGCCCTGGACCACCACCGGGACGAGGAGGTCATCGGCTACGCCCGCACCGTGCTCGACCTGCTGCGCCACCCGAACCCCGTCGCGTGAACACCCCCTTCGTCACTACCGGTTGGAGTCCCTGTGCAGTCCCTGCGCCAGACCGTGTGCGTCATCGTCCACGACGAGAAAGCGGGCAAGGTCGCCTGCGTCCACTACGCCAACGATTCCTGGTCCACGGTGCCCGCCTGGACCGTCCCCGGCGGCAAGGTCGAGGAGGGCGAGCGCCTGGACGAGGCCGCCGCCCGTGAGCTGCACGAAGAGTCGGGCCTGGTCGTCGCCCCCGAGGACTTGCGGCTGGTCCACACCATCCAGGTCAAGGCCGGGTGGGACGGCAAGGGCCCGTTCCTCCTCTCGGTCTTCGCCGCGACCTCGTGGCAGGGCGAGCTGACGAACACGGAGCCGGACAAGCACCTTGCCGTCCTGTGGATGGACGCCGCCGCGCTGCCCACCCCGATGTTCCCCACCTCGCACGCCGCCCTCACCGCCTACCTCGCCGGCGACGGGCGCGGGTTCTCCACCTACGGCTGGGGCGCCTCGGAGGACCTGCGCGCCCTGGTCGGGGCCTGAGATGGCCGGCCGCCACCGCCGCCCGCCCAACGGCGAGCAGGCGGCCCTGCCCGCCGACGTCGACCTGAGGCTGCGCGCCATCACCCAGGGCTGCACCGTCACCGAGGAAGTCGTCGCCACGCTCCCCGGCGGCGCGCACCCATACGCCTACCGCACGCTCTACCGGCCCGACGGCACGGTGGACCGGCTGTTGGAGCGCCTGGCCCCCGGCCCGCTGCAGCCGCCCGGCCTGCGCGCCGACTGACCCGTCCACAGGAAACGTCCGATCGAGAGGAACAGCTGTGCCCGCCGCCGACCACTGGAACGACCACTACCAGCAGGGCAAGGGATTTCGTCCCGTCGCCGAGGCCGAGGTCGAGCTGCTCACCGAGCATCTCGGCCCGGGCACCGGCCGGTGGGCGCTCGACCTGGGCTGCGGCACCGGCGAGTACGCCGCCGCCCTCCACGGCCTGGGCTTCACCACGACGGGCGTCGACTTCTCCGAGGTCGCCGTCGCCACCGCCCAGGACCGTCACCAGGACCGCGACGGGCTCGACTTCCAGCTCGTCGACGTGGACCGCGACGGCCTGGGCCTGCTCCCGACGGGCGGGTTCGACCTGATCACCTGCCGGCTGTTCCTGCCCTTCGCCGACCTCGTCCCCACCATCGCCGGCGCCCGCCGCCTCCTCGTCCCCGGAGGTCAACTGCTCGTCACCACCCCGCTCGCCGAACACCAGCGCGCCGGCTGGGAGTCGATCGGCCTGCGCTCGGCCAGTCTTGACCTACTGCGCTCCTTCGGCTGGGCCGCCACGGTCGAGTACCCGCTCGACGACCTGCTCTGCCTCCTGCTGACCACACACCCCGCCCTGCAGAGGACCCGCCGATGACCCCCACCGCCGCGCGGCCCGCCATCCCCGAGGACGCCGACGAACTGCTGCGCCTGCGCGTCGCCGTCCTGGACGGTGGCCCGCTCACCGACGAGTGGCGCACCACCTTCCGCGACGACATGCGCCAGCGCCTGGGCACCGACCCGAACCTGCTCGCCTATGTCGTCCCCACCGACAGTGGCCTCGCCGCGTGCGCCATCGGCATCGTGTACCGCGGCTACCTCGGCCCCGCCTTCCCCACCGGCCTGTGGGGCCGCATCCACACCGTGGCCACCGACCCCGCCCACCAGCGGCGCGGACACGGCCTCGCCGTCACCACCGCCCTCGTCGAGGCCCTCCAGGACCGCGGCTGCGGAGCGGTCGAACTGCGCGCCACCGCCGCCGGCGCACCCCTCTGCAGCTCCCTCGGCTTCGAGCCCATCGACGGCTTCATGACGCTGCGCCCGGGCCCCGGCGGGTGGGTACGGTGACCGCCTTCGTCCCGCCCGAGCAGTTCGTCCCGACCCTGCCGCACGGCGTCTCCTACGCCGGCGTGTTCTTCACCGACCATGACGACCGGCCGCTGCTGCTCACCTCCGTCCACCACCCGGGGGAGTACCAGTACCCCGGCGGCCTCCTCGATCCGGGCGAGGACCCGTGGACGTGCGCCCTGCGGGAGACTGCCGAGGAGATCGGCTTCGTCCCCGCCTCCCTCAACGGCGCACCGCGCCTGCTGTTGCTCTCCTTCACCCCGCCCGAACCGCCGTGGCCGTGGAAGATCGGCGTCACCTTCGACGGCGGCCGGCTCAGCGACCAGGAGATCCAGCGGATCACCCTCGACCCCACCGAACACAGTGGCCACGCCCTACGCACATTCGAGGACTGGTCACCCATCGTCGGCCCGCGCCGCCTGCTCACCCTGCGAGCCTCGCTCACCGCCCGCCGCACCGGCGGCGCGGAGTACCTCGTCTCCCAGCCCCGAATGCCGGGCGAGAACGGATGACCACCCCTGCCCGCAGCTTCCCCACGAAGGAGAGCGCTTGAAGACCCGCCCGCCGGCATCATGGCCGGCGGGACCATCCCCGCGCGTGCGGGGAGCAGGTCTCACGCTTGTTGTTCTTCGGCATCCAGCACCGACGTCAGTGTGCGGGCGGGTGCCAGGGACGGCCGGGGTCGTCGAGCCACACCGTGCGGGTGCCGGTCGTGGTGACGGTCAATCCGAAGCGTTCGTAGCCGGGCTGGCCTGCCTTCTCCCAGGCGGTCCAGGCGGTGTGGATTTCGTCCCACAGCCGGCGGGGTCCGCTCTGGCGTACCTCGAACTCGCTGCGGTCGGGGACGGAGTCGACCGTCGCCCAGGACGTCACCGCGGTGTCGAAGAACCACCACGTCACCATGTCCCCGTACGGCGCCCGACGATAGTAGACGTCCGGCAGGGCGGCGCCGATCGCGAACTGGGCGAGCCAGGAGCCACCGATGCTCTCCGGGTCGAGGCCGGTGACCGACGCCCGGGCGTCGCCCGGCCAGTCGCCGGGCAGGTATGCGTCCACCGGCGGAGCCTGGTAGCGCTGCTGACGCATCCGCATGAAGTCCGACGCCCCGGTGAACCGCCCGGCAGCGCTGCGTCCGTCGTCGGCGACCTGGAGGCGGGCGGTGGCACCGCCGCCGAACAACGTGGCGATGGGGGCGACGATCACTCCGCCCGGCACGGTCTGACCGATCCACGCGACGGGGAGGTCGGTGACCAGACTCGAGCAGGTGGCGATCAGCCGATCGGCCCGGCCGCCCGCTCCGACCGCGGCGTCGGCGCCGTCCCCGACCAACACCCGCACTCCGCCGAGTCCCGCCGCGGCGAGGTTCTTGCGCGCGAGGCCAGCGACGGCCTCGTCGATTTCGACACTCACCACCTTGTCCGCGCCGAGGCGGTGCGCCAGGAGCGCGGCGTTGAAACCCGGCCCGGTCCCCACCTCCCGCACCCGGTGCCCGTCCTCGACACAGAGGTCACCGAGCATCCGCGCCACCATCGTCGGCATGCTCAGACTCGACGTGAAGTCCTGCCGCCCGCCGGCCTCGTCGCCGTCGTCCCACTGCGTGATCGCCGCCGTGTCCCGATAGGCACCGGCCAACCACCCTTCCGGGTCCGCGTTTTGGTCACGCCGCACCGCCACGCCGTCGACGAACTCCCAGTACACCGGTGGCAGGAACAGATGCCGCGGGACAGCCTCGAACGCCCCCCGCCACCCCGCGTCCAGCACACCCGCACCCGCCAGCCGATCGGCCAGCGCCACCTGGGCGCCCGCCGCCACGTCGCCGCTCACTTCTTGTGCTTCGGGTCCGGCACCGGGCCCTGACCGTCCGGACTCGGCTTCGGCCCGATCGCCGGACCACCCGGCTTCGCATGCGCCCCACCACCACCGTCCTGCGCCCCGCCCTTGCTCTCGTCACCCATGGTCGATCCCCTCTCACGCAACGAAACCATCATCGTGGCGCGCACCCAGAGCTGGACACAAGACCGCGCCGCCTCGGCCGGCGACGGCGCGGGGAGGGCGACCGCCGCCCCAGCTGCGACACCATCGGGTGGCCCCCCGCGAGCGAGGAACAGCTGATGTTGCGCCGAGAGCCTGGGACCATCCCGCGCGTGCGGGGAGCAGGGGTGGTGTGGCAGGACCGGGACTGGACGGTCGGGACCATCCCCGCGCGCGCGGGGAGCAGGGTGGGGAGCAGCGCGCGCTCGCCGGGCTGGAGGGACCATCCCTGCGCGTGCGGGGAGCAGACTCGTTGACCTGCGGTGTTACGCGCCGTCGACCGGGAAATGACCCACTTTCAGAGATTCAGACATAAGCGACCTTTCTCTCCTTGCGGGTGCTTCCGGTGCGGTCGGTTCATGGTCGACGCCGCTCGAGCCCGATGGCGCTGCCCTTCGGTTGTGCTGTGAAGGTGTCAAAGGGCGGTGGCGCGCGGGTGGATGTTCCCACGGCAGTACGACGCCCGTGTGTACGGGGAGCAGCTGGCCGTAATGCCCGTCAGCCTGCTGGCGCCGAGACCATCCCCGTGGGCGCGGGGGAGCAGGCCGCCGCCGAGCAGCTTGCTGCCACCACCCCGGGATCCTGCCCGCGTACTGGGGAGCAGGTCGTTGGTGAGCCCGGCGATCGCCAGCAGCTTGTCGCCAATCGCGTGTTGTCGTGGCACTCGCCCATGAGCCGGCGGTCCTTGGGCATGTCCTGGAGGGGGTCGGCCCGCCCCCGGACTCCTCGGTGGTCCGTCGCGCTGTTCTCACCGATCTCGCCCGGTCGTCGTCGCAAGGGGAGGATGATGGATCGCGTGGACGAGAACGATTTCGGTGCGGCTGCGGGTCCAACGGTGCCGGTGGTGCACCGGGGAACGGCCGGCGCGGCGTCCGGCGGTCTGACGCCGACGGTGTTCCTGCTGGTCGGGCTGACCGGTTCCGGGAAGACCACGTATGCCACGCGGGTGCTGGAGCCGGCGGGTGCGGTGCGGCTTTCGGTGGACGAGCGGGTCCATGCCCGGTACGGCCGCTATGGGGTGGACTACCCCGAGCACCGGTACTTCGAGCTGGAGGCTCCGGTGGTTGCGGAGGTCCGCGAGCGCCTGGCCGAGTTGGTCGCTGCTGGGACCGATGTGGTGCTCGACCACGGGCTGTGGCTCCAGCGGGACCGCGACCAGTGGAAGAAGCTGGTCTCCGAAGTCGGCGGGCGGTGGCGGCTGCTGTACTTCCCCGTCCCGAAGGGCGAGTTGCTGCGGCGTCTGCGGGAGCGCAACCAGCGGGACGATGCCAACGCGCTGACCGTGACGGCCAGCGCGTTGGACGATTTCTACGAGCGGTTCGACGTCCCCGAGGACGAGGGCGAGGAGACCGTCGAGTCCGGCTCGTTCTAGCCGAGCGGTCTGGTCGGCGGGCGCCAGGTGTCCACGATGTGCTGGGCCTCCTCGGCCCACCAATCGGGGACGGCGGCGAGGGTGACCGGTCGCAGCCCGAGCGTCTGCACGCCGATCCGGCCGCGGTTGCGTTCCAGGTGGGCGAGGACCTGACGGGCTTCGCTGTGGCAGGCCGGGCCAAGGCTCTCCCAGCTCCCGGTCGCATAGTGCTCGGCTCGTCGACGCACGTCGGCGGCGACGCCGTGTCGCCACTTGAAGTGGTGCACGACGATCGGGGGTCGGTTGACCGGGCGGTGGCCGGGGGCGCGGTGGTTGCCGGAGGCGACCCGTACGGACGAGTGGGCGAGGACGATCTTGCGGGGGTCGCCCCGGACCACGTGGTGGGTGACGAACCCGCCCAGCGGATACGCCGTGTCCAGACCGCCGGCGGTGTCGAAGCCGGTCAAGGAGCCGTCGGTGGTGACCCGGTCGAGCATCAGCCCGCGTACGGTGCCGACGCGGTCCGATTGCGCTTGGGCGATGGCAGCGGCGATACCGGCCGGGTAGGTCTGGAGTTCGTCGGAGTCGGCGAGCAGATGCCAGCCGTCCCCGGCCCGGCAGCGGAGTTCGTCGCGCAGGGTGCCGTTGACGCTCTCGTGCCACGGCCCGGTGCTGAGGACCTCCGGGGTGATTCCGAGGCTCCTGCAGGCGGCGCGGAGGGCTTGGCGGCGGTCGTCGGTGACGTGGTCGGGGAAGTGGAAGGCGAGGTGGAAGCGGGTGACGCCGAGCGTGCGGTAGTGGGCCGCGAAGGCGGCCAGCAGCTCGGGCTCGACGGGGCCGATCACCGAGATCAGCGGTGGGACGGACAGGGTCATCAGGTCGGGTCTCCTTCGCCGGTGAGCCGGGTGTAGGTGTCGGTGAGGTACGCGGTCTGCTGCTGGGCGGTGGGCAGGCCGAGCGCGCGGACGTCGTCGGGGCCGGGCCGTCGGGGCGCGTTGAGGTGGGCGGTGTTCAGGGCGTGCACCAGGTCGTCGGGGTCGCCGGCGGTGAACAGCCGGGCCCAGCCGCAGCCGGCCAGTGTGCGGGTGAGCTGGGGGTCGTGGTCGGAGGCCAGCAGTGGCACCTGGTAGCGGACGGCGTCCGTGACCAGCCCGGACTCCTTCGCCACCCCGCGGTGGCGGGAGACGAGGACCAGGTCGGCGGCGGCGTGCACGGCCCGGATCTCCGGCTCCTCCGCCCGGCGGTCGATGAGGTGCAGCCGCACGTGCCTGAGGGCCCGAATCCGGTCCAGCAGGTCGGCGTCGAGCGGGTGCCCGGCGACCAACAAGTGCAGCGGCCGGTTCAGCCGGGCGAGCGCGGCGGCGATGGTGGGGATGTCCTTGTGCGGCCACCAGCCGCCCACCAGGGCGACGGCCTGCTCGCTCGGTGGGATGCCGAACGCGGTCCGGGCCGGCTCCCGCTCCCGCTCGCCCACAGGGGCGTCCGGGCCGATGACGGCGAAGGGTCGCACCTGCGCGTCCAGGTGCGGCGCGTTCGCGGCGACGTGGGCACGGACTCCGCCGGTCGGGCACAGTGCCCGTACCGCGGGCCCTCCGGGCCGGTCGAGGCGTCGGAGCCATCGGGCGGGGGTGGTCGAGACCTCGTGGACGAACCGTAGATGGGGGAGCCTGCCGAGGCGGGCGGCGGTGTGGTGCAGGGCCTCGCCGGCGGTCAGCACGACCACCGCGCCGGGCCTCTCCCCGGCCAGCACGGCGCGGGCCGTGGCCAGGTGGGCCGCCTCGGCCAGGCACCGGGCCAGCAGGGTGACCTGGTGCGGCACCCGGCGTGCCGACCGGGGCAGTCGGCACGCCCGGGCGGTGCGGATCGCGGCGGCAGCCAGGGTGCCGGTGGCCCGCGCCGCCGCCCACAGGGCACGGGCAGCGGGCCCGACCGGGCGGTCCACGAGCCAGGCGCCGGCCCGGGTGACGGTAGTGGCGGTCTCACGGTCGGTGCCGCCGAGCACGACGGCCACCGCCTGGCCGGGGGCGGCGGTGGCGAGGGCTGCGAGGACCCGTGGGGAGTGTCCGGCCGCTCTCGGCTCGATCAGCACGAGCCGCCCCTGACCCGTCATCGGGCACCCGCGGGGAGGGCGGCGCCGTGGGCCTGGTGGAAGCGCCGGTGCAGCCAGGCCGGGTCGTTGATCAGGTCGAACCCGGCCGCCTCTGCGCGGTGCCCGGAGTCGGCGAAGGAGACGCCCTCGCGGGCGCCGAGCACCGCCCACTCCCCGTACGCTCCGTCCCCCTGGTCGGTCCAGGAGGCGATCCGGAACCGGGCGTCGGCCGGCGCAGTCCCGTACTCGCAGCCCCGCGTGAGCATCGCGCACTCGCGGAAGCCGGCCTTCCAGGCGTGGAACGGGCTCTGGTCGAACCTGGTGATCCCGGCGACCACCTTGGCGAACTCCACCTTCCCGGGCAGCGCGGCGAGCACGTCGAAGGCGTCGCCCAGCTGTCGCAGAGTGGCGGTGCGGATGAGCTTCATGCCGCCGTAGCCGTAGGTCAGGCCGTTGACCGGGTTCACGGCCTGCCACACCCGCATCGCCACCCCCTCGGCCAGCGGCGCGACGGCGGACGCGTCGAAGCGGTCGTCGATCTCGAAGTCGCCGTCGGCGAGGAAGAACGCCTCCGAGTCCACCGCGTCGGCGCACAACCGGTAGGCCCGGCGCATCCCGTGGACGCCGTGCAGGCGCTTGACCGGCCGGCCCAGCACCCGCTCGGTGCGGGCGTGCAGCACGGAGGCCAGCGGCTCGTCGAAGGAGAGGAACACCGCGTCGAAGCCGGTCACGCCACGGCCTCCAGGTAGCGGGCGGCGATCACCGCGGGGGCCAGGGACTCGGTGGATGCCCTGGCGTAGTCGGAGTGGCCGGCGTAGAAGGCCGGGTCGCCGGCCAGCCGGGCGGTGATCTTCACGGCCTCGGCGGGGGTGTCGAACAGCAGGTCGGGGTGGATGTGCTCGGCCATCCAGCCCAGACGGGGGGAGATCACCGGCAGGCCCATGGCCTGGCAGTCGATGACCGACAACGACCACGGGCACGACGGCCGGTGCGGGGCGATCCCGATATGGGCGGCGGCCAGCACCTGCCGGTAGCGGCCCCGGTCGCCGCCGTCGGAGGCCACCTCGACACCCGGCAGGGCGGCGAGGACGTCGCGGAACCGTTCGGGGCTGGCGTCCAGCGCGGTGCGGCCGGCCCGCCGGTTGCCGAACAGGTCCATCACCGTCAACCGCAGGGCGGGTGAGGCCAGTTCGACGGCGAGCCGCACGAACTCCTCGCTGCCGTAGTGCGCGTACAGGCGGTGGTTGTAGACCGCGCTGAGCGGCGTCCCGTCGGCCGGGCCGGGGGCGTCGTCGCGGACCAGGGCGGGGTCGCGTGGCGGCGGCACGATCCGCAGCCTCTCCCCGAGTTCCAGCCCGGCCCGGCCGGCCGCCGAGGTGAGCCAGCGGGCGGCGGTCTCGGAGTGCACAAGCACCCGGTCCAGGGCCTCCACCCCTGCGAGGAAGGTCAGAAGGACCGGTCGTCCGAGGCCGCCGTCGTTCAGCGACGGGTCGAGCAGCAGATTCGCGCGGTCGAAGGAGAACGGCAGGTAGTGGCAGTAGCCCGCGAGGACGGCACCGCTTCCCGCCTCCAGCATCGCGGCGCGGACCAGCGGCGCCGACTCGACCTGGTTGGCCACGACCACGTCCGGGCGGGTCCGCCGCAGCAGGTCCGCCAGGAACGCGGTGTCGCCGTCGAACCGGGCCCGGTACTTCGTGCACGGCACCGCGGTCGGCACGAAGCCGACCCGCCGGTCGGTGACCGGGGCCGGAGCGGCGAAGACCGCCTCCGTGCCGGCGTCGACCAGCGCGGGCAGCAGGGTGTCCGCGACCACCCAGCCGGAGTCGGCCGACAGCCGGTCCGGGTTGGAGATGTTGAGCAGGTACAGCACCTTCGGCATCAGGGCCTCCGTCGCCTCGCGCCACCCCGTCCGGGTGGCTGCGGAGACCAGGACAGCGGGGGCTGGGCCGGTGACGGGATGCTGAAATACCATCACTCACGGTTCATTCATCACTCATTGGGGGCGAGCGCGGGATGACCGAAGCCGATCCGGTCGAGCAGGCCGCAGAGGCGTTCGCCGCAGAAATCTCCTACTGGCGTGAGGTGCGGGGCCTGTCCATGCGGGGCCTGGCCCAGAAGATGGGCTTCGATCCGTCCTACGTCAGCCACATCGAGTCCGGCCGCCACCGGCCGACCGAGGAGTTCGCCCGCCTCGCCGACGAGGTGCTGAACGCCGGTAAGGCGATCCGGCGCCGCTGGACGGAGTTCGACAGCGTCCGCATCCGCACCCGCCCGCAGCAACCGCCGGCCCCGCGCCGGACCGAGCAGCCGTATGCCTCCGGCTCCGCCCTGGTCGTCGAGCACGACGAGGCCCGGCTCCACTTCGACGGCTCCGCCTACCGGCTCACCATGCGTCGCCGCCTGCGGAACACCGGAGTTGAGCCCATCACCCGCTACCTGATCCGGATTTCCGTCGACCGCTACCCCGGAGAGCCGGAACGCTCCAACGCCCACTACCGTGAACACCCCCTCACCTGGGACGAGTTGGCGCTCGCCGCCGAATGCGAGGGCGAGGCGATGCGCTGGCAGGCCAAGCACGACCGCGACGCGTTCAAGGAGGTGTGGCTGCTGTTCGAGAACGAGGACGGACGCTTCCCCCTCTACCCCGGTGACGCGACCTGGATCGAGTACGCCTACAGCGTCACTGAGGACAAGTGGGGCCACTGGTTCCAGCGGGCCGTCCGCCTGCCCACCGAGCACCTCCTGGTCCGCCTCGACTTCCCCGCGAACTTCGACCCGGTCGTCTGGGGCACTGAGACCTCGATGACCGCCGAGGCGGTGCCGCTGCGGACCGCACCCGAGCGAAGGGAGGCCGACGGTCGGCGGACCTTCACCTGGTCGACCGACGACCCCGCCCTGCACGCTCGCTTCCGCCTCGAATGGCGGTTCCGAAACCCCCACCAGCAGTAATCCACCAAGGAGTTCAGGTGATCGAGGTGCGGCCCAGCCAGCACATGCAGAACCTCGGCGTCGTCCAGCAGGGCGCCGACATCCTCCACCGCCCCGCCGCCCCGTTCGACCTGCCCGCCGAACGCGAAGCCGCCCAGGCCGTCATCGACCAACTCTTCGCCGCCGTCGACCGGATCGGCCGCGTCCACTCCTTCGCCAAGGGCATGGGCCTCGCCGCACCACAGATCGGCCTCGACCGCGCCGCCGCCCTCGTCCTCCCCCCGAACCCGGACGCCGCCCCAATCATCCTCCTCAACCCCCGCGTCACCGACGCCTCCGACAACGCGGACGAACAGTACGAGGGCTGCCTGAGCTTCTTCGACGTCCGCGGCAAGGTCCCCCGCCCACTGCGGATCGAGGTCACTGCAACCAGCCTCGACGGCACCGAGACCGCGACGGTCTACGAGCGAGGCTTGGCCCGGCTCATCGCCCACGAGATCGACCACCTCGACGGCCTGCTCTACACCGACCGCATGCGACCCGGCATCCACCCCATCCCCGTCGAGGAGTACCGGGGCACGGGGTCCACCTGGACCTACTGACCTGCTCCGGCTTCGCGACGGGTGGGTGCCGACCTCAAGGAGACCGGCACCCCCGTTCTTCCGCCGGTGATGGTGGGACCATCTCCGAGCGCGCGGGGAGCAGGCACCGAGCTGACGACCCTTGCCCGGGCCGGGCTGCACGGGCCCGAACGGCGGAATCCCCGGTGCGCGCGCCCTCCCACGTCGGCCGGTGCGGCCAGGTATTTGGCGCGTTCAGGTCATCTTTGGGCGGGTCCGCGCCAACTGTCCCGTTGCCCCGGGTCCGGGCGGGTCGGACGCCGCCACACGGCAGGTCCGAGGAACTGGGTTCGAACGCCGAGGGCGGGCGACATGGCACGGCATCTCCGGGTGGCGCACCACGGGCGGCGCGGGCCTTCCGGCGAGGAGCCGGTGAGGCGGACGCGGCTCGCCCAGCGGCCGGGCTGCGCATCACCGAGCCGGCATGCTTCGAGGACCACCGGTCTTTCAGGGCGGTGGTGACCGGGGAGTCGGACGAGGCGGTGCTCCTCGTGTCGTTGATCCGCTCCGGGTGCCTGGTGCTGCGGGCCAGCGGCCGTGAGGAGTTCGTCGACCCGGCCACGGGCTTTCTGCTGCGCCGCGGGGACGACGCGGCCGTCGCGCACCTGGCCCGCCGCCCCGACCTGAGCGCGGTGGTGCAGTTCCACCAGGACGTCCACGGGGAGTGCCCGGGCGCGTCCGGCCCGCAGGTTCTGCCGGTGGACGCGGGCCTCGGCCTGGCCCATCGGGGGCTTGTCGCCGCCTGCCGGGCCGGGGCGGACTCGTTCGAGGTGGCGGAGCGGGCCAACCGCCTGCTGGCCGGGCCGGTCGGCGGCCGCGAGCCTGCCGCCCGCCCGCGGCGCGCCTCCACGGTGGCTGCGCACCGCAGGCTCGTCCACCAGGCGTGCGCGGCACTGACCGACGGGCCGCCGACCGCGGGGCTGGAGGACATCAGCCGCCTGGTCGGCTGCTCGCCGTTCCACCTGAGCAGGGTGTTCCGGGCAGTCACCGGGCGCACGCTCACCGGCCACCGCAACCAGCTGAGGGTGCGTGCGGTGGTGGAGGAACTCGGGGACGCCCGACCGCTGCGAGAGCTGGCCGCGAAGCACGGCTTCGCCGACCAGGCCCACCTGACGCGGGTGTTCCGCCGGCACGCCGGCGAGCTCCCCAAGGTCGTCCGGGCCGCGCTGCGGGGGACGGCGGCTCCGGCGCGAACCGAGCAAGAATCTTCAACGCCGCGGACGCCGCCGTCACCAGAATGAGCGTGAACCCGCTGCACCGCGTCGGCGCGGTCCGGCTGCGGACCGACGACATGGCGCCCCGCTCAACCACGGAACGGCGACTCACGAACCGTCACGAACCCCGGAGAGTGGAGGGAACGTTCATGATCAGAACGAAGACCGCGACAGCACTCGGCGCGCTCTGCCTGGCTGCGGCCGGCGTCTCCGTCGCAGCGGCGCCCGTCTCGGCGGCACAGCAGGGCCCGGCGGGCCTTCTGGGCATCGGCACCCGGATCAACACGCTGGTCGACACCCCGCTGTACTTCGGCCCGGGGCTGAGCACCCCGCAGGTCGGCGTGGCCTGGGCCACCGACAACGTGGCCGGCATCTGCCAGATCTACGACAACAACAACAAGCGCCTGGTCCTGGGCATCGAGCGCCCCGGCCGCAACGGTGTCCAGTGGGCCAACACGGCCGGCTACATCTGGGACGACTTCATCTTCCAGAACACCGCCGGCTTCCCCTCCTGCCTGAGCTACGGCCCGAGGGTCACCCCGATCCGCAACACCACGATCTATTCGGGCCAGGGTCTGAGCACCCCGGGCGTCGGGGTCGCCTGGGCCGGCGACGACGTGGAGGGCATCTGCAAGGTCAACGACAACAACGGCAAGCGGATGGTCCTGGTCATCGAACGGCCGGGCCGCAACGGCATCCAGTGGGCCAACAGCGCCGGGTACGTGTGGGACCTCGACATCGCCGAGAACACCAATTCCCTGCCGGACTGCGGCACCGTGTAGGTCCTGGACACGCAGGAACCTCGGCCGGTGCACCGACCTGGGGTTCCTGCGCGCCACTGGGCCGCAGCCTGCGTCTGCGCGAAGGGACCATCCCCGCGGGCGCGGGGAGCAGCTCTCCCGGAGGAAGAACACCGAGCTCGGCGGCGGACCATCCCCGCGGGCGCGGGGAGCAGTCTTGTTGACCTGGGGCGTTATGCGCGGGTGGTGCGAGAATTTGCCACTCTCTGGAATTCCGGCATATGGGACATTGGTTTGCTTTCTTGTCTTTGTCGGGTCGGGGGCCCTCAGGACGGGGTCGGGGTTCTGGTCATCTGGTTCTGTGACGGGTGGTCGCGGTTGCGGGTTCGGCGGCTGGCCTCGCCGACAGCCTTCTCGATCCTGCCCGCGCCGCCGCCCTCGCGTGGCTGTTGAACCGCGCCGCTGACCGCGAACGGGCCGCGACGCCGTCGGTCGGTATGGCGGGCGAAGGGCGTGCGGAGTCTGTCGCCTGCACCGCCGGGGCTACCGGTCGGCGGCGCTGGACCCGCTGGCCCCTGCCGGAGCGTCGGCGGGTTCCGCGGATCGCCGGCGATCCGTGAGGGCGGAGGAGCTGTTCGAGGCCTTGCCGGGGGCGGCCTGCGGGCTCTCGCTCCGTGTGGGAACGGTAAGGCGGCGAGTTACTGGTCGGACTTCGGTCTCATCATGCTTTGGCCGGGGCGGCGAAGGTGGCCCCGAACATCGCGACCACGTGCTGCGCGCCAAGCCCGGTCGTGCGGCCCCACGACAGCCGCTCGTCCGGTTTCACCACCGTTCCGGGCTGCGGGGCGCTCCGCAGGGGAGCGCCCCGGTCGCGCTGCAGGGGCCGTTCCGTTACTGCGCGGCCTGCTTTTCCCGGGGTTCCCAGTCGTCCACCAGGAGGCCGAGGACGGCCTGATCGGCCCATCCGTCGTATGTCCAGGCGGCCCTGCGCAGTGTCCCCTCGCGGAGGAATCCGGCGCCGGTGGCCGCGGCCAGCATCGGGGCGTTGTCGGTGAGGGTCTCCAGTTGCAGGCGTTGCAGGCCCCGGACGGCGAAGCCGTACGCGCAGAGGGTGCGCACCGCGTCGGAGGCGAGCCCGCGGCCGCGGAAGGCGGGGCGCAGGGCCAGCCCGAGGTGGGCGGAGCGGTTGTGGGTGTCGATGCCCCAGAGCACCGCCTCGCCGGCCAGTTCGCCCGATGCCAGCTCCTCGACGGAGAACCACGCCACGTCGTCCTCCGGCCCCGCCACCACGAACGGGGAGTGGGCGGCGGACAGGGGCCGCCAGGGGCGGGAGTCGGCGCGCGACCGGGTGGCCACGTCCTCGTACAGCTCGGAGTGGAGTACCGGAATGTCGTCATCGTGTCGGGCCCGCAGCCCGATCGTCTCGCCTCGCATCACAGGCAATTACTAGAGGAAGGGCGGTAGTTGATCAACCGAATTGCCCCTGCTGTTATGGCGGCCATGGGATCCGCCGCGGGCCCGGTCAGCGCTCGCTGTCGAGCTGGGCCATGAACGGGGCGGCGTAGCGGGAGCCGGCGGCGGAGTCGGCGGGGACGGCCTGTTCGACGGCGGCGAGGTCGGCAGGGGTGAGGTGGAGGGTCTCGGCGGCGAGGGCTTCGGCGAGGCGGTCGCGGCGGCGGGCGCCGACCAGCGGGACGACGTCCTTGCCCTGGGCGGCGACCCAGGCGATGGCGACCTGGGCGACGGTGGCGCCCTTGGCGTCGGCGACGGCCCGCAGCGCCTCGACCAGGGTCAGGTTGTGGTCGAGGTTCTCGCCCTGGAAGCGCGGGCTGAAGCTGCGGAAGTCGCGTTCGCCGACGGCCCGCTGCCGGCTCCAGTGGCCGGACAGCAGGCCGCGCGAGAGCACCCCGTAGGCGGTGATGCCGATGCCCAACTCGCGGGCGACGGGCAGGATTTCGGACTCGATGCCGCGCGACATCAGCGAGTACTCGATCTGCAGGTCGGCGATCGGGTGGACGGCGTGGGCGCGGCGCAGGGTCTCCGCGCCGACCTCGGACAGGCCGATGTGGCGGACCAGGCCGGCCTGCACCAGTTCGGCGATCGCGCCGACGGTCTCCTCGATCGGGACGGCCGGGTCGAGGCGGGCCGGGCGGTAGACGTCGATGTGGTCGACGCCGAGGCGGCGCAGCGAGTACGCCAGCGAGGCCTTGACGGCGGCGGGGCGGGCGTCGATTCCGAGGAAGGCGCCGGAGGCGTCACGCTGGACGCCGAACTTGACGCTGATCACGGCGTTGTCGCGGTCACGGCCGCGCAGGGCGTCGCGCAGCAGCAGTTCGTTGTGGCCCATGCCGTAGAAGTCGCCGGTGTCGAGCAGGGTGACGCCGGCGTCGAGCGCGGCGTGCACGGTGGCGACCGACTCGGTGTCGTCGGCCGCGCCGTAGGCGTCCGACATGCCCATCAGGCCGAGGCCGAGGGCGGAGACGACTGGTCCGTCGGTGCCGAGGATGCGCGTGTCCATGAGGGGGTTCCCCGTTCGCTCGTGGTTAGCGGTGGTAGCGAGAGAAACTTAGCACTGATAATTCACTGCTAACAAGGATCCGGTAGCGTTGCTTCGCATGAGTGTAGAGACCTCCGCCGACCCCCGCGAGCGCATCCTCGCCGCCGCCGCCGAACTCCTCGCCGAGGGAGGCGCCGAGGCCATGTCCACCCGGGCCGTCGGGGCGGCTGCCGGCGTGCAGGCCCCCACCCTGTACCGGCTGTTCGGCGACAAGCAGGGCCTGATCGACGCCGTGGTGAACCACGCCTTCGAGCGCTACCTCGCCGAGAAGACCGCCCGCCCGCCCGGCTCCGACCCGGTCGACGACCTGCGCCGCGGCTGGGACCTGCACGTCGAGTTCGGCCTGACCCACCCGTCGTTCTACGCCCTGATGTACAGCGCCACCCGCTCGGGAGAGGCCGTCGAGGCCGCCGAACGGTCCGCCCGGGTGCTCACCGGCATGCTGGAACGCGCCGCCCGGGAGGGCAGGCTGCGCCTGCCGGTGGAGCTGGCCGGTCAGATGATCCGGGCCACCGCCCGCGGCGTCACCCTGACCCTGATCGCCGAACCGCCCGCCACCCGCGACCTCGCGCTGTCCGGCTGCACCCGCGAGACCGTCCTCGCCGCGATCACCGGCCGCCCGGCCCCCGCGCCCGACACGCTCACCCCCGCAGCCCTGGCCATCGCCCTGGACGCCGCGCTGCCCGAGCAGCCGCACCGGTTCACCGCCGCCGAGACGGCCCTGCTGCGCGAGTGGCTGCGCCGGCTGATGGACGAGGGCGGGATCAGCCCGGAGTGAGGGCGGGATCAGCCCGGAGTGTTGAGCGCCTGCATGATCAGCGCGGTGAGCTCCTGGCGGCGGCCCACCCCGGTCTTGGTGAACACCGATTTCAGGTGGTCCTGCACCGTATAGGGCGTCATCGCCAGCCGCTGGGCGACCTCGCGGGTGTCGGCGCCGCGGATCAGCAGCAGCGCGACCTCCTGCTCCCGGGCGGTGAGGCCGTACGCGGCCAGGTGCAGCGGGACGATGTGCGCCGGCGAGGCGGGGGTGGCGACCACGGTGACCTCGTCGGCCGCCGGGTCCGCGGGCAGCATCTCGCGCAGCGCGGCGGCGTGCAGCAGGTACCAGTGGCCGTCGTGGGTGCGGATCCGCACCGGGACGTGCGGGCTGGGCAGGCCGTGCGTGGCCCGGCGGGCGTGCTCGGCGGCCATCGCGATCGCGGTCGGGACGCGCAGCGAGGTCGGGGACGGGTCGGCGAGCCGGGACAGCAGCTCCTCCGCCGGACCGGACAGCGCGCGCGGACGGTTGTGCCGGTCCAGCAGGAACACCGCCGGCGTCGGGTCGGCGCCCGGCGGCCCGGCTGTCGGGATGTGGCTGGCGCGCAGCGCCTGGCCGAGCAACTTGGCCGCGGCATCGGCGAGTTCGCGCTGCTGCGCCGGGAACGGGCCGCGGTCCTCGACGCGCATGAACGCCGCGCAGCCCCACATGCCGCCGGCCGCGTCGAACACCGCGCGCAGCTCGTCGCCGAATCCGTGCCGGGAGATCTGCTCGCGGAAGCGGATGCTGCGCTGCGGGACGCCCCGGCTGGCCCGGCTGAGGGTCTCGGCGTGCACCCCGCTGTTGCGGATCTTCGGGAAGGTGGCCAGGTCGTCAGCCCACACCTCCAGGTGCACCGCGTCCTGGAACTGGCCGAGGTTGAGATCGTCGCTCTGCACCGAGTTGACCAGCCCGGTGGAGGGGTCGTTGGTGTGCCAGCACACCGCGTCGAACTCCAGCGCGGGGCGCAGGAGTTCGTCGGCACGTCGGAAGATCTGACTGCTGGTCAGGCCGAGTTCGGTGAGCTCCCGCAGGCCCTCGATCGCTGCGCGTGCGGCAGCGCGCCGCGGTCCGCGTAATCCCATGCGTCGGACGCTAGCACCTGTGTTCGGTTCGTGGCGACGGTGTGTGCGCGGATGCTCACGGCGTGACGGCGGCGGCCGCCTTGTGCACGGCCGGCTCGTCCGGCGGCGGCACGGCGCGGACCACCCGCAGGGCGAGCGGCGCGGCGAGCAGGACGGCGGCCGCGCCGGCCGCCGCGAGCGCCCACAGCGCGGCGCGGACGCCGAGAAGATCGCCCAGCAGGCCGCCGGTGAGCGCGCCGAGCAGGCCGAGCGCGCCGACGTAGACGTGCAGCGTCGCGGTGACCCGGCCGAGCGCGTCCTCGCTGGTGCCCGAGACCAGCACGGGGCTGAGCGCGATATTGGCGACGGCCCCGAACAGGGCGGGCACGCCGATGCCCAGGCCCGCCACCACCAGGGCGAGCGGCAGCGGCCCGCCGGCGGCCGGGTACAGCAGCGCGAGCAGCGAACTGGCGAAGTAGCACACCACGACGACCCGCCGGGCGTCGCGGTGCGGAGCGAGCACCCGCCCGGCCAGCGTCGAGCCGAGCAGGCCCAGCAGCCCGCCGGCCATGCCGACCAGGCCGTACACGCCGGTCGGGACGTGCAGGGTGTGCAGCAGGAAGATCCCGCCGAGGGCGCCGCTGCCCGCGCCGGTGAAGACCGGGACGGCCAGCATCAGCATCAGCACCCGGTAGAACCGGTTGCGGTACAGGACCTGGGCGCCGACCAGCGCGTCGCGCAGGAACGTCGACGGTCCGGTACGCGGGGGGCGGTCCAGCGGGGCGACGGGTTTCATGGCGAGCAGCGCGGTCGCGCTCAGCAGGTAGCTGACGGCGTCGATCGCCAGCGCCGTCGCGGTGCCGAAGGCGACGATGGCCGGGCCGGCCACCAGTCGGCCCACCAAGCCGGCACCGAGCTGCCCGCTCTGCAACCGGGCCCGGGACTTGGTGAGTTCGTCGGCCCCGACGACCTGGTTGAGGTGCAGGAAGTACACCACCTCGGTGACCACCGCCACTGCGCCGGCCACCAGCGAGAGGGCGATCAGCCAGGGGATCGAGACCACGTCGCCCGCCACGGCGGCGGCCACCGCGGCGATCGCCAGTGCGGAGACGGCGTCGAGCAGGACCAGCGCGCGCCGGGGCCGGCTGATCCGGTCGGCCAGCACCCCGGCCGGCAGTCCGAACAGCAGGGCCGGGAGGGTGCCGGCCGCGCCGATCAGCGCGAGCTGGCCGGGGGACGCGTCGAGGTGGACGACGGCGATCACGGGCAGCGCGATCGCGGTGAACAGGGAGCCGACGGTGGAGGCGGACTGCCCCCACCAGTACAGCGTCAGGTCGCGGGCCACCGGTTCACTCCGCGGGCGTGTCGAGGGTGAACAGCAGGTCGGCGCGGGGCGCGAGGACCTGGTCGAGAGCCAGCAGGACGCCGGCCGAGCCGGTCCACAGCTCGGTGCTGTAGCGGAGCAGGCCGAACCCGAGGAAGCACACCGTCCCGTCCTCCTGAGGCACCGCGTGCTTGTACAGCTGCCGGGCGGCCCGGACGGCCCCGGCGCGCGAGGCCTCGTCGCCGGTCAGCAGGGCGTGCTCGGCGAGGACGAACGCGAACCCGGCCGTGCCCGCGTACAGCGCGGGCAGCGCGGTGTGGCCGCCGTGCAGCGGGGCGAGCAGGCGCGGCAGTGTCTCGGTCAGCCGTTCGTCGGCGCCGGCGCGCAGGTACCGGGTGGCGACGTGCGCCAGGCCCGCCGAGCCGCAGTACAGGTACGGCATGGCGCGCTTGTCCTCGGTGGAGACCGGGAACAGCAGGCCCGTCGCGTCCGGGTCGGTGGCCCGGTCGAGTTCGGCGTGCAGCAGCTCCACGCCCCGGGCGAGCAGCGAGGTGTCGCCGGTGACCCGGGCGAACTGCTGGTATGCGAGGGCCAGTCCGGCGCGTCCGTGCAGCAGGCCGGTGGCGTCGTCGCGGCCGAGCCGGGACACCAGGTCCGCGCCGTGCGGCTGGGCGGCCAGCAGGGCGTGCGCGCGCTCGGCGTGGTGCGCGTCGCCGGTGCGGCGGTACAGCGCGAGGTGGCCCATCGCCAGGCCGGCCGCGCCGCCCTGCAGGGTGGCGTTCTGCCCGACCAGCGGGTGCGCGTCGGCGGTGTCCAGCAGGCTCCGGGCCTCGTCCAGCAGCCCGTGTTCGGCGAGCACCCAGGCGATGCCGGCCAGGCCGACGTACAGGCCGGGGGCGAGCTGGTCGGCGTCGGCGAGCGCGTCGCGGCGCAGCCGCTCCAGCGCGCCCTCGGGGGCGGCGATGCCGCAGCGGTTCAGGGTGTGCAGCACGCCGGCCGCGCCGAACAGCACGCACCGGGTGTTGCTGGCGTAGCCCTGCGGGACGGTCGGGAAGGTCCGTTGCGGGTGCTCGGGGTCGGCGGCGGCGAGCAGTCCCGCAGCGACGGCCTCGCGGAGGTCGGCGAGGTGGCGCAGCGGATCGGCGGCGACCTCCTGCGGCGACGGCAGCGCCGGGGACTCGCTCGGCGGGTGGTAGTGGGTGGCGCGCTTCCACAACGTCTCGGTGACCGGGGCGAGTTCGGCCAGGTCGTGGTGGAAGTGGGCGAGCGTCTCGGGCGCGCGGCCGACGGTGAGCGGCAGACAGCCCACCAGGGTCTGGGCGAGTGCGCTGACGCCGAAGTCGTCCTGGGCGGTACGGCCGTCGCGGTCCACGATGTGCTGCGGCGGGACGAACCCAGGCGTGCCCATTTTGCCGGGTGTGTCGTCGGGGCCGCAGGCGGTCTCGAAGTCGATCAGCCGGATGTCGTCCTCGGGCGTGACCAGGACGTTGGCCGGGCTGACGTCCTGGAACGTCCAGCCGAGGGCGTGCAGGCGCTCCATCGCGGCCTCGACGGAGGCGAGGATGCGCTCGCAGCGCGCGTAGTAGGCCGCGTACTCGTCGGGGGTGCTGTCGGCCTTCATCAAGGGGTGGCTGGTCGGCGGTATCCGGTTCAGCGACATGCCCTCGACGAACTCGGTGACCATGAACTCGTGCCCGCCGGCCGTGAACAGGGCGATCGGCTCCGGGGCGAGGCCCGGCGCGAGCTCGTGCAGGGTGGTCAGCGTCCGCCACTCCCGGTGCAGCCGGTCGACCGCGTCGTCCTCGCCGTCGCCCAGGCCGTGAAACGGACGGGCTTCCTTGAGGAACACCTTGCGGCCGGTCGCGACCTCCAGGCCCTCGTAAGTGCCGCCGCCGCTGGAGTGGACGATCGCGCCCTCGATCGAGAAGCCGCGCAGCACGACCGGCCCCTCGGGGCGGGGCGCGGCTTCGGGGTCGGCCGTGGTGAACGGGTCGGTGAAGCCCTCCGGCAGGTGGAACGAGGCGCCGCGCTTGTCCGGCACGGCCTTGCCGTCGGCGTCCCGGGTCAGCGAGGTGCGGTTGCCGTCCGCGTCGACCTCGTCGCGGCCCAGGTACGCCCCGTACCGGTACTGCACGGTGTCGCTGCCCGGGAAGCGCCGGTCGGTCAGGATCAGCGGGCCCTGCTCACCGTCCAGCGCCTCCCGCAGCGCCTCCATCAGCCGGCGGGCCGCCTCCGCGTCCACCGGGTACGCGGCGATGAACTTGCCGCTCTGCGGCCGTGAGGCGTGCTTGCGGTGCAGCCACCAGTACCAGTGGTCGGTGGCGAGGTGCTTGAACGCCACGTCCTGCGCGAAGCAGATCTCGGCGACGGTGTCCAGCACGGCGGCGGCCCGCGACCGACGCGCCGAGACGTGCACCTTCCAGCCGTCGTCGGGCAGTTCCGGCATCCCCTCCCGGCGCCACATGGTCCAGATCCCGCCCACCTTCCCGGACCAGCCTTCGGCGGGCCGACCCGGCGTGAACGGGTCGCCCTGCGGCGCGGCGGTGTCCAGCGGCTCGTAGTACTCCCGGTCCGCGACGGCGAATTCCGCCAGCGCCTCGGCCATGAACGTGCTCCTTCGTCCGGTGGGTGCGGGGTGTCAGCTGACGGTGGTGACGGGCGGCTTGACGACGCAGGCGATGCTCCACGTGCTGTAGAGGCTGGCCCCGTGCGCCTCCACCTCCGCCCCGTCGTCGGCGGTGGGCGTCTCCTGGAGGGAGAGCACGGCTTCGGTCTCGGCGTCGCTGTCCTCGGGGGTGCGGTCGGTGCTCATCAGCGGCCTCCGGGCTGGTGGTGCGAGGTCAGGACAGGGTGGGGTGGGTCGGGTTGGTGGGCGTGGTCGGGCACATGGCCACGCTGGTGTTGCTGACGGCGTGGGCCTCGACGTCGTCGCCGACGGCGGGCGCCTCCTGGAGGGAGAGCACGGCTTCGGTCTCGGCGTTGCTGTCCTCGGGGGTGCGGTCGGTGCTCATTTGCGGCCTCCCGGGGGGTGTCAGGACTCGGTGCGAATGGTCTTGGTGACGGTGATGTTGCAGCCGATGGTCCAGGTGCTGGCCTCGTGCGCCTCGACCTCCTTGCCGGTCTCGGTCTCCTGGAGGGAGAGGACGGCTTCGGCCTCGGCGCTGTCGTTCTCGGGGGTACGGTCGGTGGTCATCTACTGCCTCCGGGTCAGGCCTCGGTGGGGAGGGTCGGGTGGGTGGGCGGGCCGCACAGAGCCACGCTGGTGGCGCTCATGGCGTCGTGCGCCTGGACGTCGTCGTCGACGGCGGCCGCTTCCTGGAGGGAGAGGACGGCCTCGGTCTCGGAGGCGTCCGCACGGATCGGATCGGTGCTCACAGTGGTCTCCCGATGGGTGGTGCCGCCGGGCCGATCGGCCCGGCGGGACACGGCGGTGGCTCCGCGCGGCTCAGGGCTGGGTGTTCGTCCCGGGCAGGCGGATGTGGCAGGTGACGACGCTCCAGGAGCTGTAGGCCTGCTCCGGGCCCTCGTGGCCGGCCTCGGCGACGGGCGTCTCCTGGAGGGAGAGCACGGCGGCGGTCTCGGCCGCGTCCGTGACGGTGGGGCTGGTGCTCATGGCGGTCTCCTCGGCGGTCGCCGGGAGGGCCCGGGGCCGGGGCCGCGCCGGATCGGTGCGGGCCCGGCCCCGGGAGGGTCAGACCTGGGTCTTGGTGGGGGTGACGGGGCCCGTGCCGGTGCAGACAGCGATGCTGTAGCTGCTCGACCCACAGTGCGCCGCGACGTCGTCGCTGTTCTCGGAGGTCTTGGTCTCCTGGAGCGAGAGAACGGCCTCGGTCTCGGCGGCGTTGTCCTCGGGGGTCTGCTCGACGCTCATCGTGGTCTCCTTCGCTGGCGGGAATCCGGCTCAACTGCCGTTGAAACAAAGCTAGTTGTGTCCGCTTCAGGGCCGGTACGAGCCCGGTTCAGCGCCGGTACAGACCACCGCCCGCCGGTACAGACCACCGCCCGCCGGTACAGACCACCGCCCGCCGGTACAGACCACCGGGCGGCCGCCCCCGTCACCGGTCGGGGCGGTCGCCGATCAGCCGCTGCACCTCCGTCAGCAGCCGCACCGCGCGGTCGCGTTCGTCCGCGCCGGCCGCCGCCGCTGAGCCGTCCACGGCCACCCGCAGCGCCACCGCCGCCTGGCGGGCGAACAGTGCGAGCAGGTCGAGCTCCGGCAGCGAGGCCCGGGTGGACGCGGGGGCCGGGTCCAGCACCTCCAGGACGCCCAGCACCCGGTCGCCGTGGATCAGCGGGGCCGCCATCAGCGCGTCCGGCACGTACCCGGTGGACTCCGCGACGGTGCGGTCGAAGGACGCGCTGCGCCGCAGGTCGTCGACGATCATCGGCTCGCCCGAGCCGGCCACCCAGCCGGCGATGCCCTGACCTGCGGGGAAGCGGCGGCCGATCAGGAACTCCTGCCCCTGGCCGGAGACCGCCTGGAAGACCAGTTCGAAGGACTGGTGGTCGAGCAGCAGGATCGAGCCGGCCTGCGCGCCGAAGATGGCGCGGGCCACATCGACCACCGACTGCAGGAGTTCCGCCACCACCGGATCGGTGTTCGGCGCGGCGGGGGCGGTTGACTGGGTCATCTCGACCACGGTCCCTTTCTCACGACGTACGGGCCGGCGCTCACCGGACGCCGCCGAGGTGGACGTTGGCTGCGGACAGGTACAGGGCGTGCTTCAGCTGGAACGGGGTCAGCCGCGGCCGCTCGGACAGGACCCGCGCGCACAGGCCCGCGACGAACGGCGTCGCGTAGCTGTTGCCGCTGCTACGCACCGTCCCGCCGCCGAGCCAGGCCACCTCGACATTGGCGCCCGGACCGAAGAACTCCACCGGCGGCTCCGGGTTGTACAGGTGCAGATCGGGGTCCTCCTCCAGGTGGCTGCCCACCGACACCACCGAGGAGAACCGCCAGGGGAAGCTCTCCACCCGGGAGTTGTGCGCGGACGCGACGATCACGCTGCGCCCGAAGTACGCCTCGTCGGCCAGCGTGTGCAGGTCCTCGAAGAACCGGGCGCGGGTGGTCGACAGGCTCAGGTTGATCACCTCGAAGCCCTGCCGGATCGCCCACCGCAGCCCCTCCAGCAGCACGTCGCCGCTGCCCGAGCGCCGCTCGCCGAGCACCCGCACGCTGTGGATCTCGCAGTCCGGCGCGACCCGGCGGACGATGCCCGCGCAGGACGTGCCGTGGCCGCACACGTCGCCCGGGTCGTCGGCCTTCAGCGGATCGACCCGGATCGTCCCGTCCGCGTCCTTGCGCACCACGTGCGCGCCCGCCACCGGGCCGACCAGCGGATGGGTGCCGTCGACTCCGGAGTCCACCACGCAGACCCGCACCCCCCGGCCGGAGCCGCCGACCAGTGCGCCCGCTGCCGGACGCTCCGGCAGCGCATCGGCCTCCAGCCGGACATCCGCGGGGGTCCGGTCGGTCAGGCGCCAGGTCAGGCCGCGCGGGGGCGCGGCGTCGGGCACGGTCGTCATCAGGAGATCGCCTCTCTGGGGGGATGGTGGCAGTCGGCCAGGGAGTCGGCGAGCCGCACGCCCGGACCGTGTCCCTTGGCCGCGAATCGGCTGCGGGCGGCGTCGGCGGCCAGCGCACGTTCCCGGTCCAGGCCGAGCAGCGCGGCGGTGCGGGACAGGTCGGCGGCGGCCAGGCCCTGGAGGATCGGCGAGTCCGTCCGGGCGGCCTCCGCGACCGCGCCGCGGGCGAGCTCCAGGGCGCCGTCCCGGTCGCCGCGGTCGGCCGCCAGCCGGGCCCGCAGGCCGTCGCGCTCGGCCAGCGCCGCGAACGACAGCCGCCCGCCGGTCCGGGCCCGCTCCTCCTCCAGCGCCGCCAGCGCGGCCCGGGCCGGCGCCGGCTCGCCCAGGTCCAGCCGCAGCCGCGCGGTGTCCAGCAGTGCGCTGCTCAGCAGTGCGCCGCCGCCCAACTCCGTTGCGGCGGTGGACGCTTGGCCGAGCAGGTCGAGCGCCTCCCGGGACCGGCCGGCCAGTGCCGCCACCGTCGCGCCGAACAGCGGCAGGAACGCCGCCGCCTCCGCGTAGCCCAGGCGCTCCGCATGGCGCCCGGCCTCCGCCAGGCAGGCCGCCGCCCCGGCCCCGTCGTCGCCGAGCGCCAGCAGCACCGCCAGCGGACAGTTCAACGTCACCAGCACCGCCCGCCGCCCCGGGCCCTGCGCGGCCAGCAGCCCCCGGCAGCGCGCCACCGCCGCGGCCGCCGGCAGCGGACCGCGCCACAGCGACACGCCGATCGCGCCCAGCGCCGACGCCCGCTCCTGCTCGCCGTCGGACCGCTCGGCGTGCCGCAGCGCCCGGGCCAGCAGCCGGGTCGCCGCCGCGTGCCGGCCGTCGACCTGCTCCTGCTGCGCGAGCCGCAGACAGGCCCGCGCCTGGCCCAGCTGGTCGCCCGCCCGCTCGAACACCGGAAGGGTCTGCCGGGCCACCGGCGCGGGCGCCTGCTGCTGGCCGACCGCGGCCAGGCTGAGCCGGGCGTGCGCCGCCTCCACCGGGTCGTCCGCGCCCGCCGCGACCTCGGCGAGCAGTGCCCGGCCCGGCTCGATCCGGCCCAGCGCCAGCAGCGCCTCGCCGAGCCGCCGGGCGGCCGGCAGCCGGCCGTCCTCGCCCGGGCGCAGCAACCCGGTGGCCCTGGTCAGCAGGTCCACCGCCCAGCCCGGGTCGGTGCGGGCCGCCGCCCGCGCGCCCGCCTCCGCCAGCGCCGCGGCCGCCGCCCGGCGCAGTTCCTCGGTGTGCTCGCCCGGCAGGCCCAGTTCGGCCCGGAAGCGGTGCGCGCGCTCCAGGTGCCCGCCGACGGCCGCCGGGCCGCCCGCGCGCACCGAACGCAGCGCGGCGGCCCGTTCGTGCCGCTCGGCCCGGCCCTGTTTCGACAGGCACTCGTACGCGACCTCCTGCACCACGCCGCTGGCGAACCGGAACGCCGCCCCGTCCGCCACCACCAGCCGGTGCCGGCCCAGCCGCCGCAGCGCCGCCGACAGGTCCGCTCCGTCGTCGGCCAGTGCGGCCAGCTCCTCGGCGGCGAATTCCCGGCCCAGCACGCACGCCAGGTCCACCGCCCGCCGCTCCGCCGGATCCAGCGCGTCCAGCCGGGCCCCGATCAGGGTCTGCAACGACAGCGGAACCCCGTCGCCCGCCGCGTCCGCGGGGGCCGCGAGCAGCTGTTCCAGGTGCAGCGGGTTGCCGCCCGCCCGCTCCAGCAGGTGCGCGGGCACCTCCCCGGCGAGTGCCCGCGCCAGCTCCTCCGCGTCCCGGTCGGGCAGCCCGCCGAGCGTCGACACCCGGTGCGCGCCCGCCGGTCGGACGTCCAGCAGCTCGGGCCGGCCCGCCACGACGACCAGCACCGGCGCGCCGGCCAGGGCGGCCACCACCCGCTCCAGCAGCTCCAGCAGCAGCGCGGCCGCCCGGTGCGCGTCGTCGATCACCAGCACCACCGGCGCGGGCCCGGCCAGCGCGCCCAGCACCTCGGCCAGCGCCGCGCAGGTGTCCTCCGGCGACGGCGTCGGCGTGCCGTCGGCCAGCAGGCCCCGCGCCAGCACGTCCAGGCCGGGCGGGTGAGGGTGCCCCGGCGACCTCTCCAGCAGCGACGCGACGGCGTCGGCCAGCGGCTGCAGACCCGCCTGCTCGCCCGGCGGGCGGCAGCGGCCCGCACCGAACCGCACCCCGCCGGCCCGCTCCAGCCAGTGCCGCAGCAGCCGGGTCTTGCCCTGCCCCGGCTCGCCGCCCAGCACCAGCAGCCGGCCCTCGCGGCGCTCCGCGGCCTTCCCCAACTCGGCGTCCAGCAGCGCGAGTTCGGGGCGGCGGCCGACGAACGGCGGATCGGGTCGAGTGTCCCCGGGGTCGCCGCGGTCCAGGCCGAGCAGCCGGTGCGCGAGCACCTCCCGCGCCACGCCCTTCAGTCGCAGCGGCCCGACCTCGACGCTCCGCACGCCCGCGCCCGCCGCCCGCACCGTGTCCGGGCCGAGCAGCACCTCGCCCGGGCCCGCGTGCTGCTCCAGCCGCGCCGCGACGTTCACCACCTCGCCGGAGACCAGCGCCTGCCGTGCCGACGCGTCCGAACCCGTCACCACCCGGCCCGTGTTGACGCCGATCCGCACCTGGAGGCGCGGCCCCAGCTCGGCGTCCAGCTCCGCGTTCAGCGCCCGCAGCGCCGCCCGCATGCCGAGCGCCGCCGCCACCGCCCGCCGGGCGTCGTCCTCGTGGACCGACGGCACCCCGAAGACCGCCATCACCGCGTCCCCGACGAACTTCTCCACCGTCCCGCCGTGCTCCTCGATCGCCGCACGCATCGCGTCGAAGTACCGCAGCGTCACCCCGCGCAGGGCCTCCGGGTCGAGCGTCCCCGACAGGGCGGTGGAGCCGACCAGGTCGCAGAAGAGCACCGTGACGATCTTGCGGCCGGCGGTCGTCGGCCGTCGGAGGTCCGCGCGCGCCGTGCCGCACGCCGCGCAGAACCGGGCGTCGGCGGGCAGCGGACGGTGGCAGCCCGGGCAGCGGTCGCCGGCCGGGCCCGGGCCGAACGCGTCAGAAGAGAGCACCGCCCGCCACCTCCGCATGCCCCTGGACCTCCGGCCCGGCCTCCTCCAGCCGGCCCTTCAGGTCGGCCAGCAGCGCCAGCTCCTGGTCGGTGAGCGAACGCAGCACGGCGTGCTGCTCCTCCGTCAGGCCGCTCAGGTCGAACCCGGCGGCGGCCAGCGCGGCCAGCGCCCGGTCGGGGTCGGCGGTTCCGGGTGCTTCGGTGCGGTCGGTCATCGGTGTCCTCCGGGGTCCGCGGCGAGCTGGTCGAAGAGCCGGGCGAGGATGCCCGCGGTGTGCAGGGCGCTGACGGCGACCTCGGTCCGCTGATCCGCCGTCAACGGCAGCCGGTCGAGCTGCCGTTCGACCTCCGCGATGTGGTCGGCGTCCAGGTCGGCGTGCTCGCGCAGGGTGCGGAACGCGGCCTCGGGCAGGCCGGTGCGGGCCGCCAGCACCCCCGCCAGCACCGGCGACGGGGCATGACCCTCCAGGACGGCCAAGTAGCCGAGCAGCGTCGCCGGATGGCGGTGCTCGATCCGGTAGTACTGCGCCCCCGCCAACTCCACCACCAGCGGCGGCGGCAGCGGCCTCGGCTCCCCGGTCGGCTCGCCCGCCGCGACCAGATCCGCCAACAGCCAGGCGTCGTGGCCCCGTTCCTCCTCCGCGTGCCCCGCGAAGTACGCCGCCAACGACGGCGCCCAGCCGTCGTCCCACCGCGAACAGGCGCTCGCCGCCCGCTCCAGCAGCGGCACGGACGCGGTCGTCACCGCGTGCATCGCCCACAGGTAGCGCCGGTAGCGCCCCGTGAGGTCGCCGTCCGGCCGCCACAGCCGCGCACTGGCCCGGTGCAACGCGGGCGCGACGAGGGCAAGCCGTGCGTTCAGCGCGCGGGAGAACGGGATGCTCATGAGGTCACCGGCCGTGCGGTAGCTGTGTGTCGGGGACGAAGGCCCGGCGCCCGGTGCGCCGGAGGACGGGGTGCTCACGCGGCCACCCGCCGTGCGGTGGCGCTCATGCCGGGGCTCCGGGTTGCGCGAGGTGGGCGTACGGGGCGCAGCCGTGGCGGCGCAGCAGGGCGATCGGGCCCTGGGCGCGGAGGCGGGCGGCGGACAGCTGGTCCAGCAGGCGGCCGGCCGCGCCCGCCGCGGCGTCGTCGTCCGGGCCGGGCTGTGCGGGGAGGGCGCGGCAGCCGGCGCAGTAGCCGCCCTCGGCGGGGCCGCCGCCGGTGCGGGCGCGCAGGTGGTCCGGGCCGAGGACGCGGATCAGGCGCAGGCGCGGCGAGTCCAGGGTGCGGCGGCGGACGGTCGGCCAGTCGTCCTCGGCGATGTGGCCGAGCCTCAGGTGCGGCGGGACGGGCCGCCGGTCCACGGTCCGCTGGCTGCAGCAGGCCAGCACCGTCCCGTCGGGCGCGACGGTCGGCCACGCCGCCATGGCGCACGGCCCGCCGGGTCCGGTCGCCGTCCGGCCGGTGGTGGAACGCCCCACCGCGCGCACCTCGTTGACCAGCATCGGCACCCGCTCGCCGAACTCGTGGAGCACCGCCGCCGTCGCGTCCGCCAGGTACGGATCGTCCGGCCCGGTGCCGGTCAGGTGCAGACTGACGGGCACGCCCGCGTCCAACACCCGTGCCAGCACCCGGAATACGGCCGCGCGCGGCACCTCGCGTTCGTGCGGGGCGTCCAGGCTGGCCGAGAAGTGGTCGAGCGCGGTGATCGTCCGCAGGATCGGCGGCGGGATCCGCCCGCCGTCGCGCGCGAAGAACAGCCCGCTCAGCAGGGCGACTTGGGACCCGGCGCCCTGTGCGGCCCGGGTCAGCGCGTGTGCCAGGTCGGGGAGCAGCAGCGGTTCGCCGCCGGTCAGCAGCACCACGTCCGGTCGCTGCTTCGGCGTGAACGACCGGACGAAGCGCAGCAGTTGGGACCGGCGCGGGCGGTCCGGGTGGTCGGGGGAGTCCATCGACGAGTCGGTCGAGCAGTGCGCGCAGGCCAGCGGGCAACGGCGGGTCAGCGCGAGCAGCAGTCCGGCGGCGGGTTCGGGGCGCAGGTCGAGGATCTCCGACAGTTCCATGTCCGTCCCTCCCCTCCGCGCGGCTGCCAACAGCACTGTGGGACGCGGCGGTTGCGGGCCGGTACAGGAACGCCTAAAGGGCGGTACAGGCGTCCTGCCGCCCGGGCGCGGTTCGTTCGTAAGGGTCAGTAGCATCGGGCAATGCGTATGCGTTTAGAGCGTTCTCTTCGCTTCTTCGGCAGGTTCCCGGACTCCGTCCGGCTGCTGGCCCTGCCGTCCGTTCTCGCCGTCGGCGTCGTCGTCTTCGCGGTGAACGCCGGTGCCACCTGGCAGCCCCCACTGGGTGATCCCGATCCGAGGGACGAGGCTGCGAAGTACTGCGAAACCCTCATGAAGTCCCTGCCGACGGAAGTGTTCGGCCATGCCCGGACGGACCCCGATCCGTCCCCCCATGTGGCCACTTGGGGGAGTTCTCCCCGCACGGTGCTGCGGTGCGGAGTGCCGCGGCCGGAGAGCCTCGACGACATCGAGAATCAGCGTGCGGAATCGCCGAGCGTCGACAACGTGACGTGGTACATGGAGAAGGACGGCCACGGCGGATACCGGTTCACCTGCACGAAGCGAAAGGTCTTCGTGGAAGTCGAATCCCCGGCCGGGGCCTATCCGAATTTCGTCGATCCGCTGAGCCTGATATCGACGCCGGTGAATTCGACGATTCCGGACTCTTTCGGGCGGCTGAACGCCGGCGACGACGACGCCGCGTAGCGCGAACGGCCGGCCGACGGCCCGTCAGGCGGCGGCGGGCTGGAGGCGGGCGTGCAGGTGGGTGAGGCGGGGGAGGGCATAGCGGGCGGTGTGGGCGGAGGTCTCCTCGGCGGGGCAGAGCAGGACGCCCGCCATGATGAGGCGTTCGAGCGCGTCGAGGGCGGGGGCGGCGTCCAGGGTGAGGGCGCGGCGGGCGTGGGCGAGGTCGAAGGTGGCGGCCCAGGGGTGGCGGGAGAGCCGGGCGAGGGTGGTGCGCTGGTCGGGGGCGAGGGCGTGCCACTGGGTGTCGAGGCGGTCGCGCAGGCGGGTCTCGTCGACGGCGAGTTCGTCGAGGGCGCGGTGCGGGTCGGCGAGGCGGTCGGCGAACTCGTCCAGTGGCAGGTGGCGGAGCGCGGCCAGTTTGTAGCCGGCCAGCCGGACCGCCGAGGGCAGCAGGCCGCACCCGGTGACGATGCGTTCGGCGGCGGCCGGGGCGGCGTCCACCCGGTGCGCGCCGACCAGCAGCGACAGCAGGGCGAGCGCCTCCGGGACGGTGAACGGGGCGAGGTCGATGCGGTGGGCGGCGCCGAGGCCGGGCAGCGGGGTGCGGCCGGTGACCAGGACGGTCGCGGGGCCGCCCGGCGGGAGCAGGGCGTGCGCGGTGCGTGCGTCGGCGACGCCGTCCAGGACGACCAGGACCCGGTGCTCGGCCAGCCACTCGCGCCAACGGGCCGGTGTGTGGACCGGATCGGCGCCGGCCGGGTCGCCGGCCAGCAGCCGGGCCAGGTCGGCGGCGACGGCCTGCGGATCGCGGGCGTGGCCGGCGGCGTCCCGCAGGCGGACGAACAGGCGGCCGTCGGGGAAGTCGTCGCGCAGCGCGTGGGCGGCGCGGATCGCCAGCGCGGTCTTCCCGACACCGACCGGCCCGGTCAGCACCACCGGCCGCCCGGCGCCGCGCACCGCGCGGACCAGCTCCGCCGACTCCGTCTCCCGCCCGGTGAACGCCGTGGTGTCCGGCGGCAGCACGCTGCGCCCGTGGCGCGCGGCGACCCGCGGGGGCGGCGTCGGACAGTCGGCCAGCAGTTCGCGGTGACACGCCTCCAGCTCCGGACCGGGCGACAGGCCCAGCTCCCGGGAGAGCTGCTGGCGCAGCTGCCCGAACGCGGCCAGCGCCTCGGCGCGCCGCCCGGCCCGGTGCAGGGCCAGCAGGTGGACGGCCTGGAGGCGTTCGCGCAGCGGGTGACGGTCCGCCAGATCGGCGAGGGTGTTGGCGACCTGGCCGGCGTGGCCGAGCCGTAACTCCACCTCCGCCCAGTCCTCGACGGCCCCCAGGTAGCGACAGGTGAGCCGCTCGGCGACGGCCCGCAGCGCGGAGGAGTGCCGCAGGTCCGGCAACGGCGGGCCGTCCCACAGCCGCAGCGCCTCGCCGAGCAGCCGGGCGGCCTGCCCGTCCGCGTCCCCGGCGGCCGCCTCGCGGCCCTCGCGCACCAGGGCGTCGAACCGCAGGGTGTCCAACTCCCCGTCCGCGACCCGCAGTTCGTAGCCGCCGGGCCGGTGCGCCAGCCGCTCCGCGCCGAGCGCACCGCGCAACCCGGAGACGTACACCTGCAGGTTCTTGCGGGCCGAGCGGGGCGGCTCGTCCTCCCAGACCGCCTCCGTCAGCAGGTCGGTGGAGAGCAGGGTGTTGGGGTGGCCGAGCAGCGCGGCCAGGACGGCCCGCTGCTTGAGCGACCCGAGAGGCACCGGGCCGCCGTCGCTCTCGGCGACGAGCTGCCCCAGAAGGCGGAACCGCACCCCCGGGTGCAGGGGGACGGGGACGGTGACGGAGCGGCCATTCAGCCCGGCGACCACGAAACCTCCTCATGCGCACGACGCGCCATCGCTGTGTGCGTCCATGACAGACCAGCCTGTCAGAGCGGTGCGCACCCGGGATATCCCAGGTTTCTGGGATGCGTGGCACCGGGCGGCCAGGCCAGCGCGAGCAGGGCCGCGTCGTCGTCGGCGCCGCCGGTGGCGAAGGCCCGGGAGTCGCGGTGGAGCCACTCCAACAGGGCGGCGGGGTCGGGGCCGTCGGGGTGCGACTCCAGGTGGGCGGTCAGGCGGGGCAGCAGCGGGTAGAAGGCGCCGTCGGCGGCGCGGGCCTCGGTGAGCCCGTCGGTGTACAGCAGCAGGGTGTCGCCCGGGTACAGGCGGACGGCCGGGGCGGGCGGCGGGTCGTCCACGTCGCCGAGGCCGCCCGGGCCGCCCAGGCCGAGCGGCGGTCGCGGCGAGACCGGGAGTTCGGCGACGCGGGTGCCGCGCAGGATCAGCGGCGGCGGGTGCCCGCAGGACAGGCCGTGGGCGGTTCCGTCGGCGGCGATCTCGACCAGGAAGGCCGTTCCGAACGCCTCCGAGTCGGTCAGGTGGCGCCGCAGGCTGGTGTCCATCCGGTCCGCGAGGTCGGTCAGCCGGGCGTGGTCCTGGGCGGCCTCGCGGAACGAGCCGAGGATCACGGCGGCGGTGGCGACGGCGTCCAGGCCCTTGCCGCGGACGTCGCCGATCAGGGCGCGGACGCCGAACGGGGTGTCGGTCACCGCGTACAGGTCGCCGCCGACCCGGGCGTACTGCGCGGCGGCCCGGTACGCGGCGGCGATGCGGAACGGGCCGACCACGGGCGGCGGCGGCCGCAGGATCGCCCGCTGCGCGGCCTCGGCGACCGAACTGATCTCCACCAGGTGCGCGGCCGCCTGCTCGCGGCGGTGCACCAGGTAGATGCCCAGCGCGGCGATGACGACGATCACCGCGGTCGTGCCGATCGCGGCGCCGACCCGGCCCGGTTCGTCCGGCACGAAGGCCCAGCGGGTGCCGATCGCGAGAGCCGCCGAGGCCACGATCATCGGCGGCGGGAAGGCCATCGACACCAGGGCCGGCACCGCGACCACCACCGACGGCGTCTGCCAGCCGTCCGGCGCGAACTGGAGGCCGACCATCACGCAGTACATCAGGGCGGCGGCGCCCAAGGACACCGCCCGCCCCGCCCTGCCGACCCCGTAGCCCGCGCCGTCCTCACTGCGGTCGGTCCGCACCCCGCTCTCCTCCCGCCCGCCCGCACACCGCTGCGCGCACGACCCCCAAGCTTCCCGTGCGGGAAGGCCACCCGGCGGGTCGCCACACCGTGCGGCGGCCGCCGGTCGGGCGTGACACGCAACAGCGCCGCGTGTCACGTCGTACCGCTGTCCGCCGGTGCTGTGGTCACCGTCACACCGCCGGTTGTCATGTTTCTGCTCGCCCGGCGGTACATCGTCGAGGACATCGCCTCCAGCCGCCTCAGGGACTGACTCGGTGTCACCACCCGCACCACGTACCGCGCAAGGACAGACGCACCTCTCCCCCCTCGTCAGGAGCGTTCCGTGAAACCTCGCACCACCGTGCTCCGGTGTGCGTCCGCCGCCCTCGTGGCGGCGTGCGCCCTGCTGCTCGGCACCCTCGCCCCCACCGCGGCCGCCGCGACCGTTCCCACTGCGGCCGGCCCGACCGCGGCGCCCGTCCTCACCGGCCCGCAGCTCGCCGCCTCCTGGGCCGGACCGCTGTCCACCCGGGGTCGGTACGTCGTCGATGCGAACGGCGACCGGTTCAAGCTCAAGTCCGGCAACTGGGCCGGGGCCCAAGGCACTTGGCAGGGCAGCGGCGACGTCCGCGACCCGGCGAACCACCAGGCCCGGCAGCTGTCGAACAACATTCCGCTGGGCCTGGACCGGACCCCGATCGCCCGGATCCTGGCCGACTTCCACACCATGGGCCTGAACAGCGTCCGCCTGCCGTTCGCCAACGCGCTCGTCCACGACACCACCGCCGTCCCGGACGCGGCCGTCGCGGCCAACCCGCAGCTCAGGGGGAAGACCCCGCTGCAGGTGATGGACGCCGTCGTCGCGGCGCTGACCGCGGACGGCTTCGCGGTGATCCTCAACAACCACACCACCAGCTACCGGTTCTGCTGCGGCCTGGACGGCAACGAACGCTGGAACAGCGGACAGTCCACCCAGCAGTGGATCGACGACTGGGTGTCCCTGGCCAAGCGGTACCAGGACAACAAGCGGGTGGTCGGCGCCGACCTGCGCAACGAGGTCCGCCGCGACACCTGGAACGACGCCAACTGGGGCTGGGGCGACGACCACGACCTCAACCAGGCGCTGGAGGACGCCGGCAACCGGATCCTGCAGGCCGACCCCGACCTGCTGATCGTCATGGAAGGCATCAACTGGCAGGGCATCCCGACCGACCTGACCTCGCACTGGCGCCCGATGCTCACCCCCGTCGCCACCCTGTCCAACACCCTGATCCGCTCCGACAAACTCGTCTACTCCGCACACTTCTACGGCTACACCGGCCCCAGGCACACCGGCGCCACCGGCACCGGCGAGACCCACGACCCGCGCTACGAGGAACTCACCCCCGACCAGCTCGCCCAGGCCGTCGACGAGGAAGCGCTGTTCGTCACCCGCACCGGCCAGCACTTCACCGCACCGGTGTGGATCAGCGAGTTCGGCGCCGCCGGCCGCGGCCCCGTCGACGCCCGCGAACGCGCCTGGTTCGACGCCTTCACCGACATCCTGGTGCGCAACGACACCGACTTCGCGATCTGGCCGCTGGTCGGCTGGAGCGACTCCACCGGCACGCCGCAGGACAACTGGGCGATGGTCAGCTACACGGCGGACGGCGCCCGGCTCGGCGTCATGGACACCGGCGACTGGCGCGCCGCCGACTGGAACAAGCTGATCGCCGGGCCCGCCCGCAGCGGACCGGTCGCCGACGGCCCGCGCTGGAACATGCTCAACCTCGACCACTACGACGCCAACCTGTCCGCTTCCATGCCGGCCGGGCCCGACTGGTCCTACGGCAACCGCAAGGGCAACTGCCCCGACACCCAGCGCCTGGCCGGCCTCGGCCGCGGCGACAGCCGCGGCCTGTGCACCGACGCCGGCCGGCCCGCCAAGGGCGCCGGCGCCTGGACCACCGTCACCGACGAGCGCTACGTCACCCACGGGGACTGGGCGAGCGGCTACAACAAGCTCCAGTGCCCGGACAACACCTTCGCCGTCGGCTACAGCGTCAACCGCAACGCGATGTCCGCCCTGCTGTGCGCGCCCGCCGCCACCGCGCTGCCCCTGACCGGACGCAACGTGTGGTTCGACAGCGGCGACAACCGGCCCGCCGGCGGAGGTTCGACCGGCAGCGACTGGGCGCCCGGCTTCTACAAGGGCCAGTGCGCCGACAACGAGTACCTGGCGGGCGTCGCCTACACCTGGAAGTGGAACCACGGCGGCGTGCCGGACGCGCTGCTGTGCCGCCCGCTGAACTGAACCGCCCGACCTGACCCGCCCGCCGAATTGATCCGTCCCCTGAACCGACCCGCCCGACCTGACCCGTCCGTACCCGCGCCCCGCCACCGACGGAGCCGCCCGCACTGCCCGGCGGCCGGTCAGGCGGGGCGCGGCGCGGGCAGGCGCATGCGGAGCAGGGAACCGCCGTGCGGGGCGGGGGAGATGGTGAGCTCGCCGGCGTGGGCGTCGAGGACGGCGCGGACGATGGCCAGGCCCAGGCCGGTGCCGGCCAGGCCGGTGGCGGGGGAGTGGGCGAAGCCGACGCCGGTGTCCTCGACGTCGAGTTCGGCACCGTGCCGGGCGGTGCGGCAGCGCAGCGTGATGGCGTCGCCGGGGGCGGTGTACTTGACGGCGTTCTCCACCAGGGCGTCGAGGGCGGCCTCCAGGCGGGATTCGTCGCCCTCGATGCGGACGGCGGGCGCGTCCAGGTGCCAGTGGCGGTCGGTCGCGGGCCGCCAGCGCTGGACGGTGCGGTGCACCAGCGCGTCGAGGTCGACGGGGCCGTGCTCGGGTTCGGCGGGGTGGTAGGCGTCGGCGAGGACCAGCAGCCGGCCGGACAGCCGGGCGAGCCGGTCGAGTTCGTCGAGGACCACGTCGAGGTCCTCCCGCCCGGCCCCGGCGGGCAGTTCGCCCTGGACGAGTTCGGCGTAGCAGCGGGCGACGGTGAGGGGGGTGCGCATCTCGTGCGAGCAGGTGCGGACGAACAGTTCCTTGTCCTGCTGGGCGCGGCGTTCGCGTTCGGCGGCGGTGCGGACTTCGGCGAGGGCGGCGGCGCGGCGGCGCACGTGCCAGGCCATGGCGAGGAACACCAGGGCCATCAGCGGGACTTCGGCGAGTTCGTCCCAGCCGAGGTGGCCGTGCCAGGCGTAGGCGGCCATGGTGCCGCCGGTGACCAGGGTGACGGTGGTGAGCACCGCGGCCGTCCGGCGGGCGGACCAGGACTGGAAGCCGTAGACGATGGACATGCTGATCCACACCAGGTGGAACGCCACCGTCTCCAGGTGGGGTTCGACGAGCAGCACCAGCTGGGTGCAGGCCACGAACAGCACCCAGCCCGCGAAGAGCGCGCGGTCGCGTCCACGGCGGTCAGCAGGCACTGAAGGCGTACCCGACGTTGCGGACCGTCTCGATGATCGGCCGCGGCGTCTTGCCGCGGATCCGGCGGACCGTCACGTCGACGACGTTGCTGGCCAGGTCGTCGCTGTAGCCCCAGACGCCGGCCAGCAGTTCGTGCCGGCTGCAGACCTGTCCGGCCTGTCGCATCAGGTGGCCGAGCAGCATGAACTCCCGGTGGGAGAGCGGGATCTGCTGCCCGTCGATGCCGAGCGCCTGCCGTTCGAGGTCGAGGGCGACGTTCCCGACCCGCAGCCAGCGCTGGGGCGCGCCGACGGGGGCGGTGCGCAGCCGGGAGCGGACCCGTTCGATCAACTCGGCGGTGGCGAACGGCTTGCCGAGGAAGTCCACGGCGCCGGTGCGCAGGCAGCGCACCCGGGTGGCGACGTCCACCACGGCGGAGAGGACCAGGATGCGCTGTTCGGGGCGGAGTTCGAAGGCCTGGCGCATCACTTCGAAGCCGTCGAAGCCGGGCAGCATCAGGTCGAGCACGATCAGGTCGTAGGCGTCCTCGCGCAGGCGCCGGACGGCTTCGGGGCCGGTGCCGGCGCCGTCGACGAGGTGGCCGTCGGTGCTCAGCGTGCGGGTCAGGTAGGCCCGCAGGCGTGCCTCGTCCTCGACGACCAGCAGTCGCGCCATGCTCGGTGCTGCCTTTCCGCGTCCCGGACTCCGCCCGGAGCCGCCGCCTCAAGGCCCGGAGCCGCCGCCTCAAGTTGCGCACGATTATCGCACTTTGTGTGCGGTCTGCGGAGCTGATGGGCCGTCATGACGGCCTCATGACAAGACTGTCATCTTCCCCGGCCCGCCCGGCGGCCGTCCGCACACTGGGCCCGCAACCGCCGCAGCTCGTGACCGGCCGGCGGCACGGCCGTCCACACCCCCGTGAAGACCGCCGCTCCCGCCGCACCGGAAGGGACCGACCCGCGCGACGCGGTCGGGTGCCGAGAGGGAGGAGGGACGGCGTGTTCACGCGCCACACCAGGAGGGGGCGACGGCACCTCGTCGCGATGGCCGGCGTCTGGGCCATGGTGGCGGCGGCCCTGCTCGGACTGCCGCCGACGCAGCCCCAGCAGGCGGCCGCCGCCCCGGCCGGGCCGACCGACCAGGCCAAGGTCCCGCACTACTTCGGCCCCTGGCCGAACTGGGCGAACAGCCCGCTGACGGTGTCCCGGGCCAAGGTCGCCATCCACAGCAGCACCACCACCGTGGCCGTGGGCAACCCGCTGACCGCCCGGGCCTACGCCACCGACTACGCCACCCCGAAGGGCCAACTCGGGCCGGTGCTCGTCATCCTGACGAGCACTCCGCTGCCCGCCGGCACCCTCAAGGGCTTCCGCACCTGGAACCAGACCACCCCGGGCGGCAGCCCCAGCACCTCCGAGGGCGGCCTGTTCCACGGCTACGTGCTGCACCCGACCGGCACCGCCGACCAGTACACGGTCATCGCCGACAGCGGGCTGCGCACGGTGCCCGCGCCGGGCAGCACCGGCGGCGAGGTCACCTCCTACGACATGCCGGACACGCCCGTCCGGGCCGGCGACCTGATCGCCTTCTACGGCGAGGGCGTCCCCGTCGACACCGGCGTGGAGCACCCGACCGACACCCTGGTGTACCCGGCCGGCGCGGACAACAGCACCAGCCCGCCGACCGGAGCCGCCCCCGCCAAGGACGCCACCCTCACCGTCGGCGCCCCCGGCTGGGAGCGCCACGCCACGCAGGACCGGACGTACTCCTTCGGCGCGCAGGTCGCGCCGGCCGCCGGCGGCAGCGGCGCGGAGGCCACCGCCACCGTCGACCCGCGCACCGGCGGCATCGCGAGCATCGAGGTGACCGCGCCCGGCCACGGCTACGCCGAGGGCGCGACCACCGTCACCGTCGAGGGCGGCACCACGGCCGCCACCGCCACCGCCGCCATCCAGCAGACCCGCAGCGTGGTCGACTACCAGGTCCGCGCGGGCGGCAGCGGCTACGGCGGCTTCGCGGTCTCCGTCACCGGCGGCGGCGGGAACGGCGCCGCGGCCACCGCCTCCGGCGGGGTGGCGAACGTGACCGTCACCGACGCCGGAGCCGGCTACACCATGCCGACCGTCGACTTCGACCTGCCCGCCCAGCCGGACGGCACCGTCGCCAAGGGCCACGTCGACCCCGCCGACCTCACTCCCGGCGGCGGCATCGCCAAGGTGACCGTCGACGACCCCGGCAGCGGCTACACCGCCGCGCCCGGCGTCACCGTCCGCAACGGCACCCTGGCCGACCCGATCCCCGGCGCCACCCCGGCCGCCGCCGCCAGCGGCCTGAAGCTGCTGGCGCTCACCGTCGACACCCCCGGCTCCGGCTACGCCTCCACCCCGGACGTCGCCGTCAACGACCCCACCGGCAACGGAGGTTCGGGCGCCGAGGCGACCGCCGTGACCAACCTCGGCGCGATCAGCTCGATCACCGTCACCAGCCCCGGCGCCGGATACCTGACGCCCGGCCTGAAGAAGTTCCAGGACAAGCTGCCGACCACCTGCAACCCGGGCGCGAACGGCGCCGGCTGCCCGGACGTCCAGCAAGTCGCCGACCCGAGCACCGATCCGGCCGCGAAGTTCATCCCCGAGGCGGTGCCCGAGACCGTCACCACCGACGGCAAGCAGGCCGACCAGTACGTCATCGGCCTGGTGCAGTACCGCACCCGGTTCTCCTCCGACCTGCCGCCCACCCTGGTGCGCGGCTACGTCCAGCTCTCCACCGACGCGGTGCCCGGCCGCCGAGTCCCGCTGTACAACGAGCTGATGGACGGCACCCGGCAGCAACTGCCGTACACCGGCGTCGCCGCCCCGCAGTGGATGGGCCCGCTGATCGCCGCCACCAAGGACCGGCCGGTGCGGATCGTGTTCCGCAACCTGCTGCCCACCGGCGCCGCCGGCGACCTGTTCCTGCCGGTCGACAGCACCGGCATGGGCGCCGGCATGGGCCCGATGACGATGCCCGCGCCCGGCAACAGCTCCACCGTCACCGACGAGGTCCGCAACCCGTCCTGCACCGACGCCAAGTCCGGCTGCTACACGGACAACCGCGCCAACCTGCACCTGCACGGCGGCATCACCCCGTGGATCAGCGACGGCACCCCGCACCAGTGGATCACCCCCGCCGGCGAGCACACCGACTGGCCGCAGGGCGTCGGCGTGCAGAACGTGCCCGACATGGTCGACCCCGCCGGGGCGACGCTGTGCGCCGCCGCCGACGACGGCTGCTCGACGTTCTACTACACCAACCAGCAGAGCGCGCGGCTGATGTTCTACCACGACCACTCCTACGGCATCACCCGCCTGAACGTGTACGCCGGCGAGGCCGCCGGCTACACCATCACCGACGACACCGAGAAGGCCCTGATCAGCAGCGGCACCATCCCCGACGCCTCGTCGACCCTCCCGCTGCTCGTCCAGGACCGCACCTTCGTGCCCGACGACACCCAGCTCAAGGACCAGTTCGACGCGGGCGGCGACCGGGTCTCCTACGGCCAGGACCCGACCTGGGACGCCCAACGCTGGGGCGGAAAGGGCAGCTTCTGGTACCACCACGTCTACATGCCGGCGCAGAACCCCGGTGACCCCACCGGCATGAGCTCGTACGGGCGTTGGATGTACGGGCCGTGGTTCTGGCCGCCGGCCGGCGACACCACCTACGGGCCGATTCCCAACCCCTACCACGACCCGCACTGCAAACTGGACGACCCGACCACCTGGCAGTACCGGGCCGCGCCCTACTGCGAGCCCGAACAGATCCCCGGCACCCCCAACATCTCCATGGGCATGGAGCAGTTCAACGACACCCCGATCGTCAACGGCGTCGCCTACCCGAAGACCACCGTCCAGCCCAAGACCTACCGGCTGCGGCTGCTCAACGCCGCCAACGACCGCTTCTTCAACTTCCAGTGGTACACCGCCGATTCGAAGCAGGGTGACGGCACCACCGAAGTCGCCCTGAAACCGGACGAGTTGAAGGCCGCACAGACCGACCCCAACGTTTCACCCACCCCCGTGGACGCCAACAACCCGTCCGCCGGGCCGAGTTGGATCCAGATCGCCAACGAGGGCGGCTTCCTGCCCGCCCCCGCCGTCATCGACGGACAGCAGCCGACCACCTGGATCACCGACCCGACCCGCTTCGACGTCGGCAACGTCGACAAGCACTCGCTGACCCTCGCCCCCGCCGAACGGGCCGACGTGCTGGTCGACTTCTCGAAGTTCGCCGGCAAGACACTGATCCTCTACAACGACGCGCCCGCCGCCTACCCCGCCCGGATCGCCTCCTACGACTACTACACCGGCGCCCCCGACCTCGCCCCCGCCGGAGCGCCCAAGATCCTGCCCGGCTACGGCCCCAACACCCGCACCGTCATGCAGGTCACCGTCGCCGACACCAAGCCGGCCCCCGCGTTCAACCTGGCCAGACTCCAGGCCGCGTTCCGCCACCACGCGGACGGCTCCGGCGTCTTCGAATCCGGCCAGAACCCGATCATCGTCGGACAGGCCGCGTACAACTCGGCCTACGGCACCAGCTTCGCGAACGGCAGCAACTGCAACACCGCCAACACCGCCGTCAACACCTGCGACGGACTGGTCCGGGTCAACGACACCACCGCGTTCAACTTCAACACCCTCAAGGCCCCGACCGCGAAGAGCACGCTGACGCTGCAACCCAAGGCCATCCACGACGAGATGAACGCCACCAGCTTCGACGCCTACGGCCGCATGCAGGCCACCCTCGGCGTCGAAGCCCAACCACCCACACCCGGAGCCCAGAACGTCACCCTCTACCCGTACATCAACCCGCAGACCGAACTGATCGACGGCACCGCCCTGCCGAGAGCGGACACCAAGGTCACGCCGATCGGCTCGACCGCCGACGGCACCCAGATCTGGCGGTTCACCCACAACGGCGTGGACACCCACCCGATGCACTTCCACCTCTACGACGTCCAAGTGCTCAACCGGGTCACCTGGGACAACATCATCCTGCGGCCGGACGCCAACGAACTCGGCTGGAAGGACACCGTACGGATGAGCCCACTGGAGGACACCATCGTCGCGCTGCGCCCGGTGGTGCCGACCGCGCCCTTCGAAGTGCCCAACTCGGTACGGCTGTTGGACCCGGCGATGCCGGCCGGTGACACCTCGATGTTCAACAACGTCGACCCGCAGGGCAACGGGACCGCGCCGATCACCAACCAACTGGTCAACTTCGGCTGGGAGTACGTCATCCACTGCCACATCCTGAGCCACGAGGAGATGGACATGATGCGGCCCGAGTCGCTGGTCCTGCCCCCGGCCAAGGCCGACGGGCTGAGCGCCTCCGTGGTCGGCCAGGGCGGCAACGCGCGCGTCCAACTCCGGTGGCGGGACAACTCGATCACCGAGACCTCGTTCACCGTGCAACGCTCCACGGACGGCACGACCTGGACCGACGTCGGAACGATCGCCTCGCCGCTGGACCGGCCCAACGTCCACCAGGACCGCACCTTCGTCGACATGACCTCCTCGCCGACGAACGCGTACACCTACCGGGTGGTCGCCCTCAACACCGCCGGCTACGGCGGGCAGTTCCCGAGCATGACCGCGAAGTCCGTCTCCGACCCGCTCCAGGTTCCGGCGGCGGGCGGCGCGCTCCGGCGGATCCCCGCCTGATCCACGTCCGACCGAGCGGCCCGGGAGGGTGGGAAGTCGACGCCCTCCCGGGCCGGCGGAGCTCGCTCTCCGGGTGCTCCAGGTCGTAGGCGTGCCGGGCCTGCGCGATCACCGCGCGATGGGCCGACGACCAGTCGGCGAGCGCCTTCACCAGATGGGTCAGACCCGCGCCGGTCTCCGTCAGCCGATGACCGCGCCGGCCGACATCGCGATCATCCTGCTGATCGGACTGCTCCTGTCGCCGCTGCGCACCCGGCTGCGCCAGCCGGTCGTGGTCGGTGAGATCGCGGTCGGGGTGGTCCTCGGTCCGAGCGTCCTCGGGCTGCTTCCGGGCGACCTTCCGCACCTGCTGTTCCCGCCGGAGGCCCGGACGCACCTCGCCGGCTGCACCGCGGCGATGGCGCTCCTGGTCCGCCCGCTGCTGCGCCGACTGCTCGACCGCCCGGCCGCCGGCGGACACCCGCTGCTCGCCCTGCTCGCCCTCGGCAGCGGAGTCCTGCTGTCCGCCTGGACCGCGTCCCGCCTCGGCGTGCACCCCGCGGTCGGGGCGTTCGTCTTCGGGCTGGTGATGCCGCGCGACGTGGCGCAGGAGCTGCGGCACGCCGTCGAGGCGCCGCTGCGCAACGCCGGGGCGCTGTTCGTGCCGGTGTTCTTCGCGCTCACCGGCCTGTCCGTGGACCTCGGCGGACCCGGCTTCGCGGGTCTGGCCGCAGCGTCGGCGTTCCTCGCCGTCGCCTGGGGCAGCAGGATCGCCGGCGTGCGGGTCGCCGCCCGGCTGGTCGGCGTGCCGCGCCACGAGGCGGTGGCCGTGGCCGTGCTGCTTGACACCAAGGGCCTCGGAGAGGTCGTCATCCTGACGATCGGCCGGGACGTCGGCATCATCGGCGACCGGCTCTTCACGATCCTCCTGGTGGCCGCCGTGGCCGCGACCCTGCCCGTCAATCCGCTGGTGCGGCGACTCGCCCGCTCGCACCGCGCACCCGCGGGGGACGCCGCCGCCCTGGCCCACCAGCAGCCGAACCCGGCGGGGACAACCGTCGAGGGCCCGGGAGGGAAGCTCCCGCACTGATCGCCGCCGGGGACCGCGGCCCGGTCGTGGCACGACCCGGAACACGGCGCCGCCTGCCGCGACAGCGCGATCCGCCGCGGCAGTCCCGCTCCCGGCGGGACTGCCGGCACCGGACGTGCGGCGTCGGAATTCCGGCCGTTCCCGACCCGCTCCGGCGGTCCGGCGGGAATCCCGGGGCCGCGGAATGCGCGCGGTGGGCGGGCGCTCGCCCGGGCGTGGATATCGGGGGTCGGCCCGCCCGTTCCGGGCTTTCCGGAATATGGAAACAATGGGGGCGTTCGCATGGGGCGGGCGTGGCGGGCGGGGTTGGTGTGACGGGTGTGGCGTGGGGTGGCGGGAGAGGGGCGGTTTGTTTTCGGGGCCGGGTGTTTGTGGTGTTCCGGGCCAATTCTCAATTAACCGGGCGGGGGGAGTAATCGGTCTACTCTATCGGCGGGTGGGGTGCCGATCCATGCTGGCGGGGTGGAACGCGTGGGGGCGGTGGTTCGCCGGCGGCCGTGGTTCCCGGGGGTCCGTGCGCGGCCGGTCTTTGCTGGTCGCGGGGCTGTCGGGGGATCGGGGCGGTGTCGGGCGGGCTGCTGTTTTCATGTGGTGCCCGCGTCGTGCTCGTCGCCCGTCCGTCGTGCCGGTGGCCGGTGTCTGTCGGTCCGTTCCGCCGGTTCGGCATGCGGGTGGGTGTTGGCGTTGTTGCGTTGTTCGCATACCCGGAGGAACCCGTGGACGATTCCCCCCAGTCCTACACCGTCGTGTTCAACGACGAGGAGCAGTACTCGATCTGGCCCGCCGGCCGGGATCTGCCCACCGGCTGGCACGCCGCCGGTGTCACCGGCACGAAAGACGACTGCCTGACCCATATCGGCACCGTGTGGACGGACATGCGCCCTCTGAGCCTGCGGCGAATCTCGGAGTAATCCCCGTTCCAGCCACCCACTTTCCCGGCAGTGAAGGATGACGCGCGACATGGTCCTCAACGAATTCCACGCCCGAGTGATCGAAGCACCCGACACCATCGCCGTACAGGACGGTGAGCTGGAACTGACCTACCGCGCGCTGGCCGCGAACGCCTACGCCCTGGCGGCCGAACTCACCGACCGGGGCGTGGGCCCCGACAGCGTGGTGGCCGTGTACGCCGACCGGTCGGCGCACCTGGTGGTCGCGGAGGTGGCGGTGCTGCTCGCGGGCGGCGCCTACCTGCCGCTGGACCCGGCCCACCCGGGCGCGCGGGTGCGTCAACTCCTGGACGCCTCGGGCGCGGTGGCGGTGCTGACCACCGCCGCTCCGGCCGCCACCGACGTGCAGCTGGGCGAGGACGTCCTCCTGGTGGACCTGGACCGCGAGGTCCCGGCCGACTTCACGCCCCCGCCGCTGCCCGCGATCGAAGGCGACTCGCTGGCCTACGTGATCTACACCTCCGGTTCCACCGGCCGGCCCAAGGGCGTGGCCGTCAGCCACGCGAGCCTGGCGAACCTGATGCACTGGCACCACGCGACGTACGGCACGCGCTCCGACGACCGCAGCACGCTGCTGGCCAGCCCCGGCTTCGACGTGTCCGTCCAGGACATCTGGTTCACCCTGACCGCCGGCGCGACGCTGGTCGTGCCGCCCGCGCGGGTGCGGACCTCCCCGCCGGAGCTGACCGAGTGGCTGGCCCAGGAGCGCATCACCGTCACGTTCCTGCCCACCCCGCTGGCCGAGGCGGTGCTGGAGGAGTCCTGGCCCGCGCACACCGTGCTGCGGACCCTGCACACCGGCGGCTCGGCGATGCAGCGCGGCGTTCCCGAGGGCCTGCCCTTCCAGGTGGTGAACCTGTACGGCCCCACCGAGGCGACCGTGAAGGTGACGGCCTGCGAGGTGCTGCCCGGCGGACCGGTTCCCCCGCCGATCGGCGTGCCGGTGGACGGGGTGCGCGCCTACGTCCTGGACGGCCTGGACCCGGTGCCCGACGGCGAGGCCGGCGAGCTGTGCCTGGCGGGCGCGTGCGTGGCCCGCGGCTACCTGCACGAGCCGGCGGCCACCGCCGCGGCGTTCGTCCCGGACATCCTGGTACCCGGCGAGCGCATGTACCGCACCGGTGACAAGGTGCGCCGCCGCGCGGACGGCGTCTTCGAGTACATCGGCCGCTACGACGACCAGGCCAAGATCCGCGGGTTCCGCATCGAGCCGGGCGAGGTGGCCACCGTCCTCAAGCAGCACCCCGGGGTCCGCGACGCCTTCGTGGCGGTCGAGAACTCGGGCCGGCCCAACGCCCGCCTGGTGGGCTACGTCGTCGGCGCCATTCCCACCGCCGAGCTGGTCGAGTTCCTCGGCTCCCGGCTGCCGGCCTACATGGTGCCGGGCGCCGTGGTCACGCTGCCCGCGCTGCCGCTGACGCCCAACGGGAAGGTCGACCGGGCCGCGCTGCCCGCGCCCGACCGCTCGGCCTCCGGGCTGGCCGCCGACGTGGTCGCGCCGAGCACCCCGACCGAGGTGGCGCTGGCGCGCATCGTCTCCGGGCTGCTGGGCGGCGCCGAGGTCGGCGTGCACGACGACTTCTTCGCCCTGGGCGGCAACTCGTTGCTGGTGGCCGGCCTGGTGGCCAAGGTCGCCTCCGAGCTGCACGCGGTGGTGACCGTGCCGGAGCTGTTCGGCGCCCCGACCATCGCCACCCTCGGCCGGATCATCGACAGCCGCGCCGACGGCGCCGACGCGGACACCGCCCTGGCCCCCACGCCCCCGCCGCTGCGCCGCGCCGCGCGCAACCGTCCCATCCCGCTGTCGCTGCCGCAGGAGCGGGTCTGGTTCTTCGAGCAGCTGTCCCCGGGCAACCTCGCCTACAACTTCCAGGCCACCGTGTCCCTGCAGGGCGAGGTCGACGTGGAGGCGCTGCAAGCCTCGCTCGACGAGATCGTCCGCCGCCACGAGGTCCTGCGCACCACGTTCGTCTCCATCGGCGGCGTGGGCTACCAGCGCCCGCTGGCCGAGGCCAAGGCCTCGCTGCTGGTGCTGGACGTCCCCGCCGAAGAGGCCGACGAGGCGGTGGCCGCGCGGCTGCGCGAGCCCTTCGACCTGAGCAAGCCCCCGCTGGCCCGCTGGGTGCTGCTGCGCCACGGCGACGGCAACAACACCTTCCTGCACGTGGAGCACCACTTCGTCCACGACGGCTGGTCGCTGTCGGTGTTCCTGAACGAGCTGCGCGCGCTCTACCCGGCGTTCAAGGCCCACCAGCCCTCGCCGCTGGCCGAACTGCCCGTCCAGTACGCCGACTACGCCATCTGGCAGCGCGACTGGATGAGCGGCGACGTGCTGCGCGCGCACGTCGAGCACTGGACCGCCCGGCTGGCCGGCGCGCCCGACACCCTGGAACTGCCCGCCGACCGGCCCCGCCCCCCGGTGATGACCTTCCGCGGCCGCGCGCCGCGCATCCTCGTCCCCGCCCCCCTGGCCCGGCGCCTGCGCGCCTTCAGCCGCGAGAACCGCATCTCGCTGTTCACCACCATGTACGCGGGCTTCGCCGCGCTGCTGTACCGCTACACCGGGCAGCAGGACATGCTGGTGGGCACCGGCGCCGCCAACCGCAACCTGCCCGAGCTGGAACCGCTGCTGGGCATGCTCGTCAACACGCTGGTCCTGCGGACGAAGGTCACCGGCGACCAGGCCTTCAGCGACCTGCTCGCGCAGGTGCGCCAGAGCGTGGCCGAGACGCTGGCCTGGTCGGACACCCCGGTGGACGCCGTCATCGACGCGATCGACCCGGCCCGCGACCCCTCGCGCACCCCGCTGTTCCAAGTCATGTTCAGCTTCCACGACTCCGGGGTGCCCGACATCGACTTCGGCGGGCTGACCGGCAAGGTCACCGAGCGCTCGAACAAGACCGCCAAGTCCGACCTCAACATCATCGTGATCCCGCGCGCCGAGCAGCGCATGGGCCGGGCCCCGCGCCCCGAGGACGACGACCTGTGGATGATCTGGGAGCACTCCTCGGAGCTGTTCGACGCGGAGACCGTCGAGCGGATGATCGCGCACTACCTGACCCTGCTCTCCGACGCCATGGAGCGCCCCGAGAGCAAGGTCGGCAGCCTGCGCCTGCTCTCGGAGACCGAGGCCGACCAGCTGCAGGGCTGGACCCACGGCTCCGCCGAGGGCGCGCCGGCCACCGCGCCGGTCACCGAGCTGATCGCCCGCCAGGTCGAGCAGCACCCCGACGCCGCCGCCGTGCGCTGGAACGGCGGACAGCTCAGCTACGCGCAGCTGTGGCAGCGCGCCGGCGCCCTGGCCGCCGAGCTGCGCGCCGCCGACCTGGCCGCCGAGGAGCCGGTGGCGGTGTACGCCGAGCGCTCCGCGGAGCTGGTGGTCGGCGAGCTCGCCGTCCTGATGGCCGGCGGCTGCTACCTGCCCGTCGACCCGAGCTACCCCGCCGAGCGGGTGGCCTACATCCTGCAGGACGCCGCCGCGCGCACCGTGCTCGCCACCGCCCGCACCCGCCCGCAGCTGCCGCAGACCGAGCAGGACCTGCGCGTGCTGATCGTCGACGCCGGCGGGAGCGGCGCCGCGGACCAGGAGGCGGTGCGCGCCGACGCGCTCGCCCCCGGCCGGCTGGCCTACCTCATCTACACCTCCGGCTCCACCGGCCGCCCCAAGGGCGTCGCCCTCGAACACCGCGGCCTGAGCAACCTGGTCGCCTGGCACACCGCCCAGTACGGGCTCGACGCCACCCATCGCACCACGCTGTTCGCCAGCCCCGGCTTCGACGCCTCCACCTGGGAGATCTGGCCGACCCTGGCCGCCGGCGCCACCCTGACCGTCGTCCCCGACGACCTGCGCGCCGCCCCGGCGCCGCTGGTCGACTGGCTCGCCCAGGAGAAGATCACCACCGCGTTCCTGCCCACCCCGATCGCCGCGGCCGCCCTGAACGAGTCCTGGCCCGCCGACACCGCCCTGCGCTCGCTGCTCACCGGCGGCGACGTCCTGCCCGCCGCGCCGCCGCAGGGCCTGCCGTTCGCCCTGTACAACCACTACGGGCCGACCGAGAGCACCGTCGTCGCCACCGCCGCCGTCGTGCCGGACACCCACGCGCAGCGCCCCGCGATCGGCCGCCCGATCGCCGGCACCACCGCCCACGTCCTGGACGCCCAGCGCCGACCCGTGCCCACCGGCGTGTGCGGCGAGCTGTACGTCGGCGGCGCCGGCGTGGCCCGCGGCTACGTCAACCGCCCCGACCTGACCGAGCAGAGCTTCCTGCCCGACCCGTTCTCCGACACCCCCGGCGCCCGGCTCTACCGCACCGGCGACCTGGTGCGCTGGCTGCCCGACGGGCAGTTGGAGTTCCTGGGCCGCGCGGACGAGCAGGTCAAGATCCGCGGCTTCCGCATCGAGCCCGGCGAGGTGGCCGCCACCCTGCGCGAGCACCCCGACGTCAAGGACGCCGCCGTGCTGGCCCGCACCCCCGCCCCCGGCGCCGACACCACCCTGGTGGCCTACGTCTGCACCCACGGCCACGGCGAGCAGACCTCCGAGGACAAGCTCACCGCCTTCCTCCAGGACCGCCTGCCGATCTACATGGTCCCCCAGCGCGTGCTGCTGCTGGAGACGCTGCCGCTGACCGGGCACGGCAAGGTCGACCACGACGCGCTGGCCGCGCTCGCCCCGACCGCGCCCGCCCGTGCCCAGAAGCAGCAGGCCCCGGAGGGCCCGACCGAGGAGCGCATCGCGCAGATCGCCTCCGAGCTGCTGCGCGGGCAGTCGCTGGGACGCAGCGACGACTTCTTCCGCGCCGGCGGCCACTCCCTGCTCGCGGCCCGCCTCGTCGCGCAGGTCAACGAGGCCTTCGCCACCGCCGTCCCGATCTCCGCGTTCCTGCAGCGGCCCACCGTCGCCGGCCTCGCCGAAGCCGTCGACGCCGCCGCCACCGGGGCCGGCGGCGCCGGTCCGATCCTCCCGCGCGCCCGCCGCGCCGCCGCCCTGCAGGAAGACGGGGAACAGCTGTGAACACCCACCTGGAAGCCGACACCGGCGACGACGACCGCGCCCCGCTGTCCTACGCCCAGCAGCGCCTGTGGTTCCTCGACCAGCTCCAGCCCGGCAGCGCGGTCTACAACGTCCCGCTGGGCTACGACATCACCGGCCCGCTGGACGCCGACGCCCTCCAGCAGGCGCTGACCGAGACGGCGCGCCGCCACGAGATCCTGCGCACCGCGTTCCGCTCCGTCGCCGGCGCCCCCCACCAGATGGTGCTGGCGCCCGCCCCGGTGACCGTCCCGGTCACCGACCTCACCGACCGGGGCGACAGCCCGCAGCAGATCGCGGCCCGGGCCGCGGCCCTGGCCGACGAGGAGGCCGGCACCCCCTTCGACCTGCTCGCCGGACGCGTCCTGCGGGCCCGCCTGCTGCGCCTGGGCCCCGAGCACCACCGCCTGCTGCTGACCGTCCACCATCTCGCCTGCGACGCCCCCTCGGTGGGCACCCTCGGCAAGGAGATCGGGACCCACTACCGCGCCGCCCTCACCGAGGGCGGCCGGCCGCCGGGCGAACTGCCCATGCAGTACGCCGACTTCGCGCACTGGCAGCAGGAGACCCTGGCCGGCCCCGAGCTCACCCGCCTGCTGGGGTACTGGAAGCAGCACCTGGAGGGCATGCCCGCCCAGAACCTGCCCACCGACCACCCCCGTCCGCCGGTGCAGAGCTACCGCGGCGCCGCGCTCACCTTCGCCCTGCCCGCCGACGCCGTCCGGCGCCTCGACGAGCTGGGCCGCGGCGAGGGCGCCACCCTCTACAGCGTGCTGCTCGCCGCCTTCGCGGTCCTGCTGCGCGCCCACGTCGGCCAGGACGAAGTCGTCGTCGGCACCCCCGTCTCGGGACGCGAGCGCCCCGAACTGGCCCCGCTGATCGGCTTCTTCACCAACACCCTGGTGCTGCGCTGCGACCTCGCCGCCCGCCCCACCTTCCGCGAGCTCGTCCAGCGGGTGTGGGACGAGGTCAAGGGCGCCCTCGCCCACCAGGACCTGCCCTTCGAGAAGCTGGTCGAAGAGCTCCACCCCGACCGCGACCTCGCCCAGAACCCGCTGTTCCAGGTGCTGTTCAGCTACCGCCTGGAGGACGAGGGCAGCGGACCGAACCTCCAGGGCTGCCGGGTGAGCCCGGTGCTGGGCGACACCGGCGCCGCCCGCTTCGACCTCACCCTGAGCCTCACCCGTACCCCCGACGGCGTCAACGGCCGCCTCGAGTACAGCACCGACCTGTTCGAGGCCGACACCGCCCAGCGCCTCGCCGACCGCTACGCCCAGGTGGTGGCCGCCGCCGCGCAGGACCCCGACCGGCCGGTGGACGAACTGGCCGTCCTGCCGTCCGCCGAGCTGGAGACCCTCGCCCAGTGGCACGCCGGCCCCCGGGCGCACACCTCCCGGGCGCCGGTGCACGAGCTGCTGGCCCAGCGGGTGGCCGCCACCCCCGACGCCACCGCGCTGATCGCCTCCGACGCCACCTTGACCTACCGCGAACTCGACGCCCGCGCCGAGCAGTTCGCCGCCCGGCTGCGCCGCCTCGGGGTGGCCGCCGACGAACCGGTGGGCGTCCACCTGCACCGCACCTCGCTGCTGATGGTGGCCCTGCTGGGCATCCTCAAGGCCGGTGCGGCCTACCTCCCGCTGGACCCCGACTACCCCGCCGGGCGGCTGGCCTTCATGGTCGCCGACGCGGGCGTGCGCCTGGTCGTCGCCGACCCGGCCAACGCCGCCTCGGCCGGCCGCCTGGGCGCCGCCCGCGTGGTGGTCCCCGGCGAGCACCCGGCCGACGAACACACCGACGGCGAGCACCAGGACGGCGCCGCCGGGACGGAGGCGACCCCCGACAACCTGGCCTACGTGATCTACACCTCCGGGTCCACCGGACAGCCCAAGGGCGTCATGGTCACCCACCGCAACGTCGCCAACCTGTTCGCGGGCCTGAGCGAGGCCTTCGGCGACGACGAACCCAGCACCTGGCTCGCCGTCACCAGCGTCTCCTTCGACATCTCCGTCGTCGAACTGCTGTGGGCCCTCACCCACGGCCACCGCATCGTGCTGCGCCGCGAACCGCCGCTGCGCACCGGCAGCCAGAGCGCCGACGCGGCGGCCCGCTCCCGTCCCATCGACTTCAGCCTGCTCTACTTCGGCAGCGACAGCGACGCCAGCCCCGAGGACCGCTACCGCCTGCTGCTGGAAGGCGCGAAGTTCGCGGACCGCAACGAGTTCACCGCCGTGTGGACCCCCGAACGCCACTTCCACCAGTTCGGCGGGCTCTACCCGAACCCGTCCGTGATGGCCGCCGCCGTCGCCGCCGTCACCGAACGCGTCCAGGTCCGCGCCGGCAGCGTCGTCATGCCGCTGCACGACCCGCTGCGGGTGGCCGAGGAGTGGTCGGCCGTCGACAACCTGTCGGCCGGCCGGGTCGGCATCTCGCTGGCGTCCGGCTGGCACGCCAACGACTTCGTCCTCGCACCCGACAACTTCGCCACCCGCAAGCAGCTGATGATGGACGGCCTCGCCGAGGTCCGCAGCCTGTGGGGCGGGAACCGGACCACCCGCCGCAACGGCGTCGGCGCCGAGGTCGAGGTCGGCATCTACCCGAAGCCGGTGCAGAGCCGGCTGCCGGTGTGGCTCACCAGCGCCAAGCACCCCGAGACCTTCCGGATGGCCGGCGAGGCCGGCACCGGCGTGCTGACCCACCTGCTGGGGCACAGCCTCGACGAGCTCGCCGAGAAGATCGCGCTCTACCGCAGGACCTGGCGCGAGCACGGCCACCCCGGCGAGGGCCACGTCGCGGTCATGGTCCACACCTTCGTCGGCACCGACCTCGAAGAAGTCCGCGAACTGGTGCGCGAGCCGATGAGCCGCTACCTGGAGACCTCCTTCGACCTGATCGCCTCCCTGGGCGCCACCACCGGAAGCGCCGAGGACTTCAAGTCCCTGCCGCCCGAGGAGCTGCGCGCACTCGTCGACCGGGCCTTCGAACGGTTCTTCGCCACCGCCAGCCTCCTGGGCACCCCCCAGGTCTGCGCCGACATGATCGACCGGATGAAGGCCGCCGGCGCGGACGAAGTCGCCTGCCTGATCGACTTCGGCGTCGAGGACAAGGCCGCGCTCGACGCCCTGACCCACCTTGTCACCGTCCGCGACATCAGCGAGGAACGCCGGACCGCCGCGCTGGCCGAGACCGAGGAACCCCTCGCCGAACAGCTGCGCACCCACCGGGTCACCCACCTGCAGTGCACCCCGTCGCTGGCCCGGGCGCTGCTCGCCGACCAGGACACCCGGGCCGAACTGCCCGGCCTGGAGCGCCTGTTGGTCGGCGGCGAAGCGCTGCCCACCGACCTCGCGGACACCCTCGCCGAGACCGTCGCGGGCACCGTCCACAACATGTACGGGCCCACCGAGGCCGCCGTGTGGGCGACCACCGCGCAGGGCTCCGCCACCATCGGACGCCCGCTGGCCAACGTCCGCGCCTACATCGCGGACCAGGACCTGCGGCTGTGCCCCGTCGGCGTCCCCGGCGAACTCCTGCTCGGCGGCGACGGCATCGTCCGCGGCTACCTCGACCGCAACCGCACCACCGCCGAACGCTTCCAGCCCGATCCGTTCACCGGCACACCGGGCGCGCGCCTCTACCGCACCGGCGACCTGGCCCGCTGGACCCCCGAGGGCACCCTCGAGTTCCTCGGCCGCCTCGACGACCAGGTCAAGCTCCACGGGCACCGGATCGAACTCGGCGAGGTCGAGGCCGCCCTGGCCCAGCACCCGGCCGTGCGCTCCGCCGTCGCCGTCATCCGCGGCACCGGCGCCGAGGGACGCCTGCTCGCCTACTACGTCCCCGACCCCGAGCACACCGCCACCGCCGCCGAACTGCTCGCCCACCTCGCCACCCGGCTGCCCGGCTACATGCTGCCCGGCGCCGTGCACGCCATCGACGCCGTCCCGCTGACGCCCAACAAGAAGGTCGACCGCAACGCGCTGCCCGACCTGAGCGAGAGCCGCCCCGAGGACGCCACCGCCTACACCCCGCCCACCAACGACACCGAACGCCTGGTCACCGAGGTGTGGCGGGACGTCCTGGGCGTCGAACGGGTCGGGCTGGACGACAGCTTCTTCGCCCTCGGCGGCAACTCCCTGCTGGTCGTCGTCGCCCGCGCCCGGCTGCTCGAACAGCGCGACAGCGCCCTGTCCCTGGTCGACATGTTCCGCTACCCGTCCGCCCGCGCCCTGGCCCTGGCCATGGACCGCGCACCCGACGCCGACGCGGACGACAACCCGGCCGCCGGCGCCGCCGCCCGCGCCGCCGCCCGCCGCGGCGCCAGGAACTCCGCCGCCCGCCGCGCAGGCAGGACAGGAGCGTGAGCGTGCCCACCACCACACCGACCCGGCAACGAGCAGAAGGGGGCCTCGGGTGAGTACCGAGCCAGAAGACACCATGGAACCGATCGCGGTCGTCGGCCTCGGCGGACGACTGCCCGGCGCCCCCACCATCGACGCGTTCTGGCAGAACACCCGCGACGGCGTCGAATCCATCTCCCACTTCACCAGCGAGCAGCTGACCGAGGTCGGCTGGCCCAAGGAGATGATCACCCACCCCGACTACGTCCCCGCCGCCGGCGTCATCGAGAACGCCGACCACTTCGACGCCGACTTCTTCGGCTACACCCGCGAACAGGCCGAGATCAGCGACCCGCAGCAGCGGATCTTCGCCGAAACAGTCTGGCACACGCTGGAGGACACCGGCCACGACCCGGCCCGCTTCAACGGCGCGATCGGCGTCTACGCCGGCCAGTTCGCCAACAAGTACCTCCCGCTCAACCTGCTGGCCAACGCCCGCTTCCGCGGCTCGATGTCGGCCTTCTCCGCCCGGCCCTACAACGACAAGGACTTCCTCGCCACCAGGGCCGCCTACCTGTGCGACCTGCGCGGCCCGGCGATGACCGTCCAGTCCGCCTGCTCCACCTCCCTGGTCGCCATCCACCTCGCCTGCCAGGCCCTGCTGGGCCACGAGTGCGACATGGCGCTGGCCGGGGGAGTGGCCCTGCCGATCCCGCTGATCGGCGGCTACCCCGTCGTCGCCGGCGGCATCTTCGCCCGCGACGGCCACTGCCGCCCCTTCGACGCCTCCTCCAGCGGGACCGTCCCCGGGTACGGCGTCGCCGTGGTGGCCCTGCGCCGCCTCAGCGACGCCCTCGCCGACAACGACAACATCCGCGCCCTGATCCTCGGCAGCGCCCTCAACAACGACGGCTCCGCGAAGTTCGGCTTCAACGCGCCCAGCATGCAGGCCCAGTCCGAGGTCATCGCCACCGCCCAGGCCGTCGCCGGCGTCAGCGCCGAGAGCATCGGCTACGTCGAGGCCCACGGCACCGGCACCCCGCTCGGCGACCCCATCGAACTCGCCGGCCTCACCAAGGCGTTCAACACCCAGGAGCGCGGCTACTGCGCGATCGGCTCCACCAAGGCCAACATCGGCCACCTGGACGCCGCCGCCGGAGCCGCCGGATTCGCCCGCGCCGTGCTGGCCCTCCAGCACGCCGAGATCCCGCCCAGCATCAACTACGAGGCGCCCAACCCCGCCCTCCTGCTGGAACGCACCCCCTTCTACGTCCCCACCACCGCCCGCCCCTGGCCCAGCGGCGCCACCCCGCGCCGGGCCGGCGTCAGCGCCTTCGCCGTGGGCGGCACCAACGCCCACATCGTCCTGGAGGAAGCGCCCGCGCCCGAGCCCGCCGCGGAAAGCGCCCGCGAGCACCACCTGCTCGTGCTGTCCGCCCGCACCCCGCAGGCCCTGGCCGACGCCGCCGCCAACCTCGCCCGGCGCCTGGAGAGCGACGACGACCCGGACCTCGCCGACGTCGCCCACACCCTCCAGGTCGGCCGCCGCGCCTTCGCGCACCGCCGCCACCTGGTGTGCCGCGACCGGGCCGAAGCCGTCGCCGCCCTGCGCGCCCCGGCCCCGCCCACCGCCGCCGCCGGGACCCGCCGCAGCGTCTTCGTCTTCCCGGGCGCCGACGCGCTGCGCCCCGACGCGGCCGCGCAGATCTACCGCAGCGAGGCCGTCTTCGCCCGCGAGGTCGACCACTGCGCCGAACTGGCCCGCCCCCTGCTCGGCCAGGACCTGCGCGCCGTGCTGTTCCCCGGCACCTGGAACGACGCCGACGGCGCGGACCGGACGGACCCGCGCGCCACCGCGCCGGCCGCCTTCGCCCTCCAGTGGGCGCTCGGCCACCTGTGGCAGTCCTGGGGCGTCCAGCCCGCCGCCATGATCGGCGACGGCGGCGGCGAACACGTCGCGGCCTGCCTGGCCGGCGACCTCGACCTGCCCACCGCCCTCGCCCGGGTCGCCGCCGACCCCGGCGCCACCGACGCCACCGCCTTCGCGGCGGCGCTGCGCGAAGCGGCCGCGGCGCCCGGCACCGCCCTGCTGGCCATGGGACCCGCCGACGGCATCGTCCGGGCCCTCGCCGGCCAGGACGGCGCCGAACGGTTCACGGTCCTGCCCTCGCTCGGCTCCGCCGACACCGACCGGGACGGCCTCGCCACCCTGCTCGACACCCTCGGCGCCCTGTGGCAGGCCGCCACCGACATCGACTGGGACGCCGTCCGCGGCACCGCACGACCGCGGCGCGTGTCCCTCCCGGGCTACCCGTTCCAGCGCAGCCGCTACTGGATCGGCCCCGACACCGGAAGCTACGAACCCCTGGGTCTGGAGGAGCCGTCATGGACGAGCCACTGATTGCGATCGTCGGCGCGGGCGTCATGGGCACCGGCATCTCGACGCTCGTCGTCGGGAACGGACTGCCCGTCGTCCTGGTGGACATCGAACAAGGCGCCCTCGACCGCGCCACCACCGCGATCAACCTCGGCCTTCGCCACGCCCAACTCACCGGCGCCAGGCCGCCCGGCACCACCCCGGGCACCCTGCGCACCACCCTGCAGCTGTCGGACATCGCCGACGCCGCCGTGGTCATCGAGGCCGTCACCGAGGCACCCGACCGCAAGGCCGAGGTCCTCGCCGCCGTCTCCGCGCTGGTCGGCCCGGCGACCCCGATCATCTCCAACACCTCCGGGATCCCGATCGACGAGATGGCCGCCTGGGTCAAGGACCCCGGTGCCCTGATCGGCACCCACTTCATGAACCCCGCCTACCTGATCCCCATGGTCGAGGTCATCCGCGGTCCCCGGACCACCGACCGCACCGTCCAGCAGGTCCTGTCCACCCTCACCCGCATCGGCCGCCGCCCCGTCGTCGTGCGCGACGCGCCCGGCTTCGTCACCAGCCGGCTCCTGCACCCGATGATCAACGACGCGGCCCGCATCGTCGGCGAAGGCACCGCCACCGTCGAGGACGTCGACACCCTCATGCAGGGCTGCCTCGGCCACCCCACGGGCCCGCTGCGCACCGCGGACCTGATCGGCATCGACAACCTCGTCGACGCCCTGGAAGAACTCCACGCCCGGACCGGTGACGAGCGGTGCCGCCCCAGCGAACTGCTCCTCGAGAAGGTCCGGCGAGGCGAGCTCGGCCGAAAGAGCGGCCGCGGCTTCTACCGCTACTACAGTGAGGCACAGTCATGACCGCCGAGCACACCTCCGCGTCCTTCGACACCGACGCCGTCATCGACCGGATCACCCGCTTCGTGGCCGAGCAGACCAGCACCACCCCCGACACCGACCAGGACCTGTTCGCCACCGGCCTGGCCAACTCCATGTTCGCCATGCAGCTGGTCGTCTTCCTCGAGCAGACCTACGCCGTCACGGTCGCCGGCCCCGACCTGCAGCTGTCCAACTTCCGCACCGTCAAGAGCATGGCCGCCCTCGTCGGCCGGCTCCAGGCGCAGCCCGCCGCCGGCAGCGATGTCTGACGCGGCCGCCTCCGGACACCAGGACACCTGGGACCTCGTCCGGAGGGACGCCGGCGCCTGGGACACCGCGGGCGAGATCCCCCGCACCCTGCTGACCGAGCTGGGCGCCGCCGGCCTGCTGTGCGCGGAGGTCCACAAGCAGTACGGCGGCCTCGGCCTCACCGGCCGCGACAGCGGTGAACTCACCGCCCACGTCGGGAGCCTGTGCAGCTCGCTGCGCAGCGTCATGACCTCCCAGGGCATGGCGGCCTGGACGATCCAGCGCCTGGGCACCGCCGAGCAGCGCGCCGCCTTCCTGCCCCGGTTGACCGGCGGCCGCCTCGCGGCCGTCGCGTTCAGCGAACCCGAGGCCGGCAGCGACCTGGGCGCGATGAGCGCCCGGGTGCAGCACGACGGCGACAGCGTGGTCCTCGACGGCAGCAAGATGTGGATCACCGCCGCCGCCTACGCCGACCTGATCGTCGTCATCGCCAGGAGCGGCGACGGCGCCGTCGCGGTCGTCGTGCCCGTCGACACCCCGGGCGTGCGGATCGAGAAGATCCCCCACCCGATGGGCTGCCGCGCGGCGGGCCACGCCCAGGTCCACCTGGAGGGCGTGCGGCTGCCCGCCGCCAACGTCCTGGGCGGCGCGGCACTGGCGCTGCCCTTCCTGATCACCACCGCGCTCGCCTACGGTCGGATGTCGGTGGCCTGGGGCTGCGTCGGCATCCTGCGCGGCTGCCTGGCCGCCGTCACCGAACACGCCGCCACCCGGCGCCAGTTCGGCCGGCCGATCGGCGAGCACCAGCTGGTGGCCCGCCGCATCGCCGAGCTCTACGCCGCCGAGCGCATCGCCACCGGCGTGTGCCGGGACGCCGCCGAGCACTGGGAGGCCGGCTCACCGGAGCTGGTCATCTCCACCGTCCTGGCCAAGCACGTCAGCGCCACCCAGGCCGTCCGGGGCAGCGCCTCGGCGGTGCAGGCGATGGCCTCCGCCGGCGCCGTCGACGGGCACGTGGTCGCCCGCGCGTACCGCGACGCCAAGCTGATGGAGATCATCGAAGGCAGCAGCGAGATCTGCCAGCTCGAACTGGCCAGGCACGCCCTGGCCACCGGGAAATCCACCGCGCGAAAGGAGCCGGCGCAGTGAGCGGACCGCAGTCACCAGACCAACCGCTCCCCACCGTCAAGTGCGTCGTCTGGGACCTCGACAACACCCTGTGGAAGGGCACCCTGCTCGAGGGCGACGACGTCGCCGTCGACGCCCGGGTCCGCGAGACCGTCCTCGGCCTCGACGCCCGCGGCATCCTGCAGGCCGTCGCCAGCAAGAACGACCACCAACCCGCCTGGCAGCGCCTGGAGGACCTCGGCCTCGCCGAGTACTTCGTGCACGCCAGGATCGGCTGGGGCCCCAAGTCGACATCCGTCCAGGAGATCGCCGACGACCTGAAGTTCGCCCTCCACACGATCGCCTTCATCGACGACCAGCCCGCCGAACGCGCCGAGGTGGCCTTCCACCACCCGCAGGTGCGCTGCTACCCGGCGGAGGACGCGACCGGGCTGCTGGACCTGCCGGAGTTCACCCCGGCCACGGTCACCGTCGACTCGCGCCGCCGCCGCGAGATGTACCTGGCCAACGCGCGCCGCCAGGCCGAGCAGGACTCCTTCGACGGCCCGTCGCAGGAGTTCCTGCGCTCCCTGGACCTCGTCATGGAGATCCGCCGGGCCACCCCCGAGGACATCTCGCGCATGGAGGAACTCACCCTGCGCACCAGCCAGATGAACGCCACCGGCGTGCACTACTCGGACGCCGACCTGCGCGCGCTCCTGGACGACCCCCGCCACGAGGTCCTCGCCATCACGATGAGCGACCGCTTCGGCTCGCACGGCGCCGTCGGCGTCGGCCTGGTGGAGCGCGGCCCCGCGGCCTGGCACCTCAAGCTGCTCGCCACCTCCTGCCGCGTCGTCTCCTTCGGCGCCGGTGCCACCGTTCTGAACTGGCTGGTCGGCGAGGCGGCCGCGGCCGGTGTCCACCTGATCGCCGACTTCCGCCCCACCGCGCGCAACCGGGTCATGGAGGTCGCCTACCGCTTCGCCGGGTTCACCGACGAACTCTGCGCCTGCGTGGCCGAGTTGGCCCCGCCGGAAAGCGGACAGACGCAGCGGCTGCACATCACGCCGGCCCCCCGGCCGGTGCCCGACACGCTGCGCCTGACCGCCGTCGCCCTGGCCGCCGCACCCTGACCTGCCGCCTCCCCTCCGGCGCGCCTTGCGGGCGCGCACCGGGCAGCGGCACCCGCGCCCGTCGTTCCCCGCCCCCCGGCGGGGGCGGCGGGCGCCGGCATGTGCGGGCGCGGTGCGGCGGCGGAGGCGGAAGCGGGGCACGGAGGCGGCCTCTGCGCGCGGCGGCGGGCGCGGGGCCCTGGTGGCAACTCCGCGCCGCAGCAATGCCGTTGGCACCCGCCGCACACACGAAGGAGTCCCCCCGACCGGCTGTCGGGGGGACTTCTTCGTGCGCCGGGCCCGCGGGGGTCAGCGCTTGCGGGCCAGCGTGATGCCGTCGGCCATGGTGAGCATGGAGACGTCCACGCGGGGATCTTCGTGCAGCGCGGTGTTGAGCTCCCGGACCGCGACGGTGTCCGGGTCGTGGCTGTCGGGATCGACGACCCGCCCGAAGAACAGCGTGTTGTCGATGACGATCAGCCCCTGCGGGCGGGTGAGGCCGAGCGCGGCCTCGTAGTAGGCACCGTAGTTGGCCTTGTCCGCGTCGATGAAGACGAGGTCGAAGCTCTCCTTGCCCCGTTCGTCGAGGAGCGCGGCCAGGGTCTGCGAGGCGTCCCCGAGGCGGACGTCGATGCGGTCGGCGACGCCGGCGCGCCGCCAGTAGTCGGCGCCGATGGCCGGCCACCGCCCGTTGAGGTCCAGGGTGACCAGGGTGCCCTCGGACGGCAGCGCACGGGCCATGCACAGGGTGCTGTAGCCGGTGAAGGTGCCGATCTCCAGGACCGACCGGGCGCCGGTCAGGCCCACCAGGAGCGCCAGCAGCTGGCCCTCCTCGGCCATCACCTGCATGGCCGTGCCGCCGGGCAGTCCGGCGGTCTGCTCGCGCAGTTCGGCCAGCAGGGGGTCCTCGCGCAGCGAGACGGCGCGCACGTACTCGCGGATTTCCGGGGTGGCGACGATCTGCTCTGCCATGGCGCGGCTCACGCCCGCCGGGCGATGCAGGAGAAGGACAGCGGGATCGGGTCGCCCGGGATGCGCCAGTTGTGGTCGCCGTCCGGCACCATCAGCGGGAGCCGCTGGCGGGCGTCGTAGGGGACCTCGCGGATGCGCTCGATGGTCATGCCCGCGTTGATGAGGGCGTTGACGACCTGCTCGATGCTCCAGCGCCAGCCGTAGATGCTGTGGGTCTCCACCTCCACCTCGTCCTCGATCCGGTCGGAGTAGGTGGAGGACATCTCGTGGTGCACGTCCCGGGACTGGAACAGCGAGCGGGCGATCCGCAGTTCGCCGTCCACGTCGCCCATGAGGGTGAGCATCGGGTGGATCTCGACCACGGTCAGGGTGCCGCCCGGCTTGACGTACTGCGTGGCGACCTTGGCCCAGGCGTCGATGTCGGGCAGGAACGACAGGGTGCCGTAGCCGGTGAAGACCATGTCGAACTGGCCGTCGAGGACGCTGGGCAGGTCGTAGAGGTTGGCCTGGACGAACTGCGCGTCGAGGTCGAGCTCGGCGGCGAGGCCGCGGGCGATGTCGATGGCCTCGTCGGAGATGTCGGTGCCGGTGACCTTCGCGCCCATGCGGGCCAGCGAGAGCGAGTTGACGCCGATGTGGCACTGGAGTTCGAGCAGGGTCTTGCCGCTGACGTCGCCGAGCTCCTCCTGCTCCAGCTTGCGGAGCATGTTGTGGCCCTGCTTGAACTGCTCGACGTTGTAGTAGGAGGACTGCATGTGCGCCCGGGCGCGCAGATTGAAGCCTTCCCGGTTGGCCGATATCTTCTCGAGGTCGCTCATGGAGGTCATCGCTGTTTCCCTTCGGCGTGGATGTGCGGCGGGGTGCGGTCGCCGACGACCAGTGGGCCCAGATCGCGGCGACTGGTCACCCCGAGCTTCTGGTAGGCGCGGCCCAGGTAGTTGTCGACGGTGCGGGCGGACAGGGCCAGTCGGTGCCCGATGGCGGGACTGGTCAGGCAGCCCGCGGCCAGGAGGACGACGTCCCGTTCGCGGCTGGTCAGGTCGACCAATGGTGCGGTCAGCTGCAGCAGCGGGGTCGTCGCGGTCGGACAGGCGAGGGAGCTGGGGGAGGTGCGGGTGCGGCGCAGGGCGGCCGCGGCGGTGGCGGTCTCCGCGGCGAGCAGGTCCATGCCCAGTTTGGTGAACTTCGCGCCGGCGAGGTCCAGTGCCGCGGGGTCGGAGCGGGCCAGTGCGGCCGCGGCGGCGGCCATGGCGGGCACGACCGGCCCGGGGACCAGTTCGATGAGCGCGGCCAGGCGGTGCCGGACGGCGTGCGGGTTGCCCAGGCGGGCCACGTCGTAGCTCGCGGTGGCTTCGACGGCGTACTGGCCCAGGGCCATGGCGATGTCGGCGGCGGCCAGGGCCTGGCGGGCGGCGAGGGTGGTGTTCCCGCCGGCCGCGGTGGCCCAGGCCCGGCTGAGGGTCGACCAGGGCAGGAAGAGACGGTTCTCGTGCCGACTGTCCTGGCGGGCGTCGGCCTGGTCGCCGAAGACGGCGAGTGCGGCGGGGCGCGGCGCCAGCACGAGGTGCGGGGTGGGGCGGTCGAGGCGGTGCGGGGCGCCGGTCACGTCGGCGACCCGGCCGCGTATCGCCAGCCAGCCGTCGGCCAGGGCGGTGTTCCCGGCGGCCACCTCGTGGCGGTAGCCGTTCTCGGCGATCCGGCAGGCGTGGCGCACCTGACCGGCCATCAGCAGGGCGAAGCAGTGTGCGTAGCCGATCTCGGCGAACCAGGGCCGGCCGGGGCCGGGCCGGTCGGCCGCCTCCGGGTCGAACCAGTGGGGCGCCCGGGCCGCGACGACCAGGGTGGTGACGGCCGGTCCGATCGCCGTGTCGAGCATGTGCCGCTCGGGCAGGGCCGGTTCGGTGGCGGCGCCTTCGGCGGCGCAGCCCTCCAGGAGCAGCAGGCCGGCCCAGTGGGCCCGGGCCGAGAGCCCGTCGATGTCGTCCGCGAAGCGCGGGCGGGCGGCCGCGTCGGTGCCGGTCGCCGCGTCCCAGGAGGGGATGGTCGCCGCGGTCACCGCCCAGTGGGTGCAGCCGGCCGGGGCGTCCAGGGTGCGGGCGTCCAGAAACCGGTGGGGCGGCGGTCCGACCACCGCGAGGGAGCCTAATCGATATGCGTCCGGGTTGTTCGACTGTGCCGTTTTCACGGTGCCGTCGCCGACGATCACTATGCCGGGCCCATGCACCGGTCTTGTCTCGGCAATTGATTGCACAACAAAGCACCCCCCGGTGTGTTGAAAGGAGACCTTTCGTGCTGTGCCCCCGCCGGAATCGGAACCGCGCGGGGAGGGTAGGGAATTTCGCCCGCACGTTTTTCCGGCAGGGCGTGGGGCACCGCCGTCCGTGTGGCGTTCCGTGTCGTGCCTGCCGGGATCGCGTCCGGCAGGAGCTGTGGCCGGGCTGTGATCGGCCGGCATTCCCGGATTCCCGGCGTCGGGAATCCGTGGCGGGCCCGTGCCGCGCCGCCCCGGGTCCCGGGGCGGCGGGCGTGGTCCGCGCAGTGCGTGTTAGAGGGCGTCGACCGCCTTCTCGATGGGGGTCGGTCCGCCGACCACCACGTAGATGCGGCCGGCGGTCCCGGGCCGGTCGATGAGTGCTTCCAGGACGCCCGCGACGTCCTCCCGGGCGACCTGGTCGAACCTGGCGCCCCGGGGCGCCACCTCGGCGCCGACGGTGAGTTCGACGGTGCCTTCGCCGTTGCCGTCGGTGAGCACGCCGGGCCGCAGGACGGTCCAGTCCAGCTCGGTGCGGGCGAAGATGTGCTGCTCGGCACCGTGCTTGGCCCGCAGGTAGACGGCGTAGCCCTCGCCGATGCCGCGGTCCTCGGCGCACCCGACGTTGATCGAGCTGACGTGCAGGAACCGGCGCACGCCGGCCTTCTCGGCCCCGTCCATGACGAGCGCGACGGCGGCGCGGTCCATCTTGTCCCGGCGGGCGGCGGTGGCGCTGTTGCCCGAGCCGGCGGAGAAGACGACGGCGTCCGCGCCGGCCACGACCGCGGCCACCTCGTCCACCGTCGCGCGCTCGAGGTCGAGCAGCGCGGCGTCGCCGCCGAGCTTCCTGATGTCCTCGATGTGGCGGGGGTTGCGCACGATTCCCACGACGGAGTCGCCGCGTCGGGCGAGGCGTCGGGTTAACCGCATGGCGATCTTCCCGTGGCCGCCGGCAATGACAATTTTCATTCGTGACCCTTTTCCGGATTCAATGCTCCGGGTTTCCCCGGATTCAGTGCCGAGGGCGTGCGGAACCGCCCCGCCAAGATTGCATCGTGCCAATGGTCCGTGCCGGCGGATTGCCCGGCCCGGACACCGGCCCACGCGTTCGAACAGGCAAATCGCGCTGTCGCCCTTCCGGCCGCCGAGGCGGCGGTGGGCGTTTCACTCGAATGGTGCTTGAGTCAAGCACCGGTCACGGCGATCGGTCAATCATTGCTGGCCTGTTGTTCTCGCGGGGGTCGGGGTCGAGTGCCGGGCGGGCGGCCAACGACCACAGGTAGCTCAGCGGCTCGCCGTCGGCCTCGTCGGCGTACTCGGCGATCAGAGCTTCGATCCGGCGGTGCAGCGAGTCCACCGAGGAGGGCCGCAGCCGCAGCACCCCGCGCTTGGCGCCGCGTCCGGAGTCCTTGCCCGCGGCTATCAACTCGGTGCGGTGGGCGCCCAGTACGGCCAGGTCGACCTGCTGGGCCAGGCCGGATTCGTCGGGCGGAATGATCAGTCCTCGGGTGCGTGCGGTGGCCCGGTAGGGCCGCTGCAGCGCGCCGTGCTCGCCGGTGCAGACCGGTTCCGCCACCAGGAAGTCGGTCTTCACCAGTGCGCGGACGTGGCGCAGGGTGGTTGCGGGAGCGAGGTCGAGCTCGACCGACAGCTCCTTGTTGGTGAAGGCGCGGTCCAGGCACAGCCGCAGAATGCGCCAGCGTACCGGGTGTCCGAGCGCTTTGAGGTCTTCGATGGTCGCTTCCACACCGTGGACTGTACCTTGCCAACGCACCGTCAGTTTGCTTGACTGCACATCGATTTCATTCTGTGCAATCGGTTGGAGGGTCTGTGATCAAGCAGCTCCAGGAGTGGGTCGAGGCCCGCGATCTGGACGGCGAGCTGGCGGACTGGATCTCCCGGCCGAGCGTCAGCCGTACCGGCGAAGGCATGGCCGAAGCGGCCGCCCACGGGCTTCGCCTGTTACGGGCCTCCGGCCTGGAGGCCCGCGAGGTCGAAACCGGCGGCTGGCCCGCACTGGTGGGCACCGCCGACGGCCCCGGACCGCACGTCCTGATCTACGGCCACTACGACGTCCAGCCCGCCGGGCCGCTGGAACTGTGGACCACACCCCCCTTCGTCCCCTCCATCCGCGACGGCCGCATGTACGGCCGCGGCACCGGGGACAACAAGGGCCAGCACCTCGCCCAACTCCTCGGACTGCGCGCCCTGCGGGACCTGACCGGCGGGTTCCCCTGCCGGGTCACGGTCCTGCTCGACGGCGAGGAGGAGATCGGCAGCCCCAACCTCGCCGCGGCCGTGCGCCAGGTCGGCCGGCCCGACCTGGTGATCTGGAGCGACGGCCCCGTCGACGACTCCGGCAGATCCTGCGTGGTCCTCGGCGTCCGCGGCATCCTGATGTTCGAACTTCGCGCCCGGGGCGCCAACCGGCCTCTGCACTCGGGCAATTGGGGCGGAGTCGCGCCCAACCCCGCCTGGTCCCTGGTGCAGCTGCTGGCAACCATGCGCACGGCCGAGGGCATCGTCACCGTCCCCGGCTTCGCCGACCAGGTGCCCCCGCTGAGCGGCGGACAGCTCGCCGCCCTGGCCGACCTCCCCGTCGACGTCGACGCGACGCTCCGGACGATCGGCGCGACCGGCATGGAACCGCCCACCGGCATCGGGTTCCACGAACGCTTCGCCCGGCCCACCCTGACCGTCAACTCGCTCAGCTGCGAGGACTCCGGCGACCACCGCGCGGTGATCCCCGACGTCGCCGTCGCCCGCTGCGAGGCCCGCCTGGTCGGCGGCCAGACCCCCGAGCAGGTCGCCGACGCCATCCGGCGCCACATCGCCGAGCACGCCCCCGACGTCGAATTCGTCCCCGGCGCGGCCATGGCCCCCTCCACCACACTGCCGGAGACCCCTTATACCGGCACCATCCTCCAGGCGGTCGAGGACGTCCTCGGCCAGCGGCCCCTGCTGGTGCCGTCCCTCGGCGGAAGCCTGCCGATGGCCGTCCTCAGCGACGAACTCGCCTGCCCCTGCTACGGGGTGCCGCTCGCCAACGCCGACGAAGCCAACCACGCCCCCGACGAGAACCTCGAGCTCGACCGGTTCCGCCGCGGGATCGTCGCCGCCGCCACCATCCAACTCGCCCTGGCGGCGCACTCATGAGTCTCTGGGGAGCCTGGCCCGCCAAGGAGGGCTTCGCGTACGTCGGCGACGAGTCCGGCCGCCCGCAGCCCTGGTTCCAGACCTGGGAAGGCCGGCGGCGCGTCCTGCCGATCGACGGCGCGGTCACCCGCCTGGCCTGGCGGCCCGACGAGACCCGCCTGCTCGCCGTCGTCGACGTCACCGGCGGCCAGGACTACCGCTTGGCCGAGATCGACCCCGCCACCGGCGACGTGGAGTGGCTGGCGCAGGAACCCGGCATCCGCCGCGAGACAGGCGTGCCGTACTCCACCGCGAGCACCCCCTACAGCCCCGACGGCCGGCTGCTCGCCTACGCCACCAGCGCACGCGACGTCACCTGCCTCGACGTCTACGTGCGCGACCTGGAAACCGGCGAGTCCACGATGGTCCTCCAGGGCGACGACCGCTACGTGCCCGTCTGCTTCTCGCCCGACTCCCGCCGGCTCCTGGTCCTGAAGTTCCACCAGAACACCGACCAGGACCTGTACGCCTGCGACCTCGTCACCGGCCGCACCGAGCACCTCACCCCGCACGACGGCCCCGCCAAGTACCAGCCGGGCGGCTGGAACGAGGACGGCATCTACGTGTGCACCACCGAGGGCCGCGACCACCTCGGCGTCGCCCTGCTCGAACCCGGCCGCCCGCTGCGGTGGATCGCCACCCCGGACGCCGACATCGAGAACGTCGTCGTCGGCCCCGACCGGGTCCTGTGGGCGTTACCCGACGACCAGCGCACCGTCCTGTGCAACCACGACACCCGCATCGAACTGCCGGGATTCGCCTCCCAGCCCTTCGGCTACGACGGCTTCGTCCCCCGTTTCAGCGCCGCCGGACACCTCCTCGCCCAGGTTGGCGCCTCCGACCGGGCCACCGAGTTCTTCTCCGTCGACCCGGACACCGGCCGCACCCAGCAGCTCAGCCGCTTCGGCGACGACCTGCCCGACGACCTGGTCGTCCCGCAGACGGTCCGCTTCACCTCGGCCGACGGCCTCGAAATCACCGGCCTGCTCTACCGCCCGGCCCACACGACGGGTCCCGTCCCCGCCGTCCTGACCATCCACGGCGGCCCCGAATGGGCGGCCCTGCCCGTCCACGACCCGCTGATCCAGCGCCTGGTCCGCGCCGGCATCGCCGTCCTGGCACCCAACGTCCGCGGCTCCACCGGGCGGGGACTCGCCTACCAGCGCCTGATCTACCGCGACTGGGGCCGCGGCGACCTCGCCGACTTCGACGCCGCCGCCCACTACCTGCGCAGCCTGCCCTGGGTGGACGGCGACCGCCTCGGCGTCCACGGCATGTCCTACGGCGGCTTCGCCGCACTCAGCTGCCTGTCCCGACTGCCCCACCACTGGCGCGCCGGCATCGCCATCTGCGGACCCGCCGACCTCGAGAGCGACATCCGCGCCCTGCCGCCCACCTGGAGCCGCCGCGTCACCGAATGGATCGGCGACGTCGACGACCCGCAGGACCTCGCCAGACTCAGGGACGCCAGCCCCCTCACGCACGCGGCCGCCATCCAGGCCCCCCTGCTGCTCGCCCACGCCGAGGGCGACACCACCGTCGCCTTCAACGCGACCGAGCAACTCCACCGGACACTCACCGACTTGGGCAAGACCGTGCGCTTCATCCGGCTCTCCCGCGGCCACCTCCCCGACGACCGGGACGAACGCGACCAACTCGACGCGGCCTTCACCCAGTGGTTCCACGACCACCTCAAGCCGTGACGCAGCGGCACGACCAGGCCGGCGAAGACCGCCGCCCACCCGGGGCCACCCGCCCCGCACCACACACGACCGAGGGGGCACGCATCCATGAACACGGCCCACAACGCTGCCCGCGGGCACGTTGCCACCAGACCCGCCCCGCCGTACCGGCAGGGGCACACCAGCGCGGCCCCGCCGACCGGCACCAGCCCGTCGCACCCGCCGCACCACTGACACGCACCCGATAAACCCGGAAGGGACAGGCACACCAATGCCTTCTGCAGTCGCCGGCGCCACTGCGCCACCTCGCCGACGCCTCGGCTTGATCCTGGCACTGCTGGCTTTCGCCCAGTGCATCTACGCTGTTGACTACAGCATTGTCTTCGTCGCACTCCCCGAGATCCGGACCGGCGTCGGATTCTCCGCCCAGACCCTCCAGTGGGTCGTCAGCGCCTACGCCGTCGCCTTCGGCGGCTTCCTGCTGCTCGGCGGCCGCGCCGCCGACCTCTTCGGCCGCCGCCGGATGTTCACCTTCGGCCTGTTCCTCTACGCCGCTTCCTCGCTCGCCGGAGCACTCGCCGGCGACCCCACCACCTTGATCGTCGCCCGCGCGGTCCAGGGCATCGGCGGCGCCTTCCTGGCTCCCTCGACCCTGTCCCTGGTCACCACCACCTTCGCCGAAGGCCCCGAGCGCAACCGCGCCCTGGCCATCTGGGGCGGCGCCGGCGGCAGCGGCATGATCCTCGGCTCCCTGCTGGGCGGCGTCCTCACCGGCGCCTTCGGCTGGGCGTCGATCTTCTTCGCCAACGTCCCGCTGGCCGGCGGCGCCATGCTGCTCGCCTTCCTCATCATCCCCAAGGACACCGACCAGGGCGTCAGCGGACGCAAGTTCGACCTCCCCGGTGCCCTCACCGCCACCGTCGGATCGACCCTGCTGGTCTTCACCCTCGTCCAGGGCCCCGAGTCCGGCTGGACCTCCCCGACGATCCTGGTCACCGCCGCCATCTCCGTGGTGATCCTCGGCATCTTCTTCACCGTCGAAGGCCGCGGCCGCGACCCGCTGCTGCCGCTGCGCCTGTTCCGCAACCGCAACCTGAGCACCGGCACCGTCGTCACCTTCATCTTCATGGGGACGTTCGGCGCACTGCCCTACTTCTTCACCCTGTACTTCCAGAGCGTGCACGGCTACTCCGCCACCAAGAGCGGCATCGCCTTCCTGCTCCCGTGCGTCGGCGTCCTCATCGGCAACCTGTCCGGTGGAAAGCTGGCCACCCGCTTCGGCGTGCGCGCCACGCTGACCGGCGCCCTGCTGCTGGGCCTGATCGGCACCGTCGCGTTCGCGTTCTCCGTCTCGCCCAGCGGCACCTACCTGCAGCTGGTACCGGGCGTGCTCATCCTCAGCCTCGGCCAGGGCACCATCTTCACCGCTATGTACGCGGCGGCGACCACCGGTGTCGCGTCCGAGGACCAGGGCATCGCCTCGGGCGTCGCCTCCACCGGCCAGCAGGTCGGCGCCGCGGTCGGCCTGGCAGTCCTGGTGGCGATCGCCAACTCCGGCCACGAGGGCCTGACCGGCGAGGCGCTGCGCGTGGCCACCTCCGACGGGGTGCGCACCGCCATGTGGGCCACCGTCGCCGGCATCGTGCTGATCCTGCTCGTCGTGACGAACTTCCGGCGCGCCCCCGTGGCTCCCGCCGCGGAGGAGACCGAGCGTCAGGACGGCGTGGCGTCGGCGGTGTGACCGTTCGGCCGCGCAGTCGCGTGACATGAACAGGCAGAAGGTGGTTCCACTCCGTGTTCACCACGCAGGAGTGGAATCACCTTCTGCTGCCGCCCGACAATCCGACTCCCCGTCAGCCCCTACTACCGCACCCCGCGCCGCGAACACCCCGAGATCCCCGAAAGAGAAGGAGGCGCCACCAGTGCACCGGATCGTGAACGTGGTCGGTGTCGGCGGTTCGAGCCGGCCCGGATCCACAGCCGAGAAAGCCCTGCGGATCGTCCTGGACGCGGCGGCGAAGCGCGGCGCATCAGTGCAGCTGATCGCCGGACCGGCACTGTCCATGCCGCTGTACGACCCCCGGCAGGGCAGCACCACCCCGCAGGCCAGACAGCTGCTGTCCGCCATCGCCGGCGCCGACGCCCTCGTCCTGGCCAGTCCCGCCTACCACGGCGGAATATCCGGCCTGGTCAAGAACGCCCTCGACTACGTCGAGGAACTGCGCGAGGACACCCGCCCCTACTTCAGCGAACGGGCCGTCGGATGCGTCGCGGTCGCCAACGGCTGGCAGGGCGCCGTCGCCACGCTGGCCGCCCTGCGCGACGTCACCCACGCCCTGCGCGGCTGGCCCACCCCGCTGGGCGCCGCCATCAACACCTCGACCACCCGCTTCTCGCCCGCCGGGGACTGCAAGGACGACCACGTCCGGGCACAGCTGGAGGAAATCGCCGCCCAGGTCGTCGAGTTCGCCACCCAGCGCGCGCTCGCCGCGACCCCGACCGCAAGCCTCCTCTGAGCAGCGCGAACGGGGACGGGCGCCGCCGGAACGCGCTGTTTCCCGGAGCGTTCGCCCCCGACCGCCGGTGCGGGGCCGCCGCACGCCGGGTCAGTTGATCGGCGCCGCCAGGTACTCCAGCGCGTAGCCGTCGCCGGACGGACTCACCCGCGCGATGCCGGGGGAGTCCAGGTGCGCCCCCGCCACGAAGTGGCCCGGCCGCGACAGCCGCTCCAGCAGCGCCGCCCGCGCCGCCCGGGCCCGGGACTGGTCGCCGTCGAGCTCCCAGGACACCTCCGGCCGGTCGAACTGGAGCGTCGGCACGTGCACGGTGTCGCCCCACACCAGCAGGTGTTCGCCACCGCTGCTGATCTCGTAGACGGTGTGCCCGGGCGTGTGGCCGGGCGCCGGGAGCGCGGTCGCCCAGTCGTTGATCGCGACCTGCTCCGACACCGGCACCACCCGCTCGCGGATCGGCTCCAGCCGTCCCGTGAACACCGAGGCGTCGGCCGCGCCGATCCACACCCGTTCGAGCTTGGCGAACGCCTCCGAACCGTCCGGCGCGATCAGACCGCTCACATGGTCCTCGTGCCGGTGGGTGATGGCCACATCGGTGATGTAGCCCCGCTCGACCCCCGCCTCCTCCAGCGCCTCGTAGATCCGCCCCATGCCCGGAACGTGCCAGACGTTCGACGCACCGGTGTCGACGAGAAGCGACCAGGTGCCGTCGGTGACGAAGAAGGCGTTCACCGACAACCGCAGATTCTCGTCCGCCAGCGGAACCTCGGGCGGCAGCTCGTCGAGCGCCCGCCCGTCCGTGCCGCGCAGCCGGGTCGGCGGCATGTCGATGTACCCGTCCCGCAGCGACACCACCTGCAGATCACCGAGCTCGAACGTGGCGTGGAGCCGGCCACTTGAGACCAAACGCATGGAACCTCCATCGTGCTGAGCATGTTCTTCCCCCCCGCCCGCCGACCCCGAGGGCCCCACCCCGGCGGACACCCCCGATGCTGACCCGCCATCCGCCCCGCCACCGCCCGAACCCCCCAACATCACCCGTTCGTGACCCCCACCCCGTCGGCGTCCGGGCGGTCGGTGGGGCGTCAGGCCCGGTAGGCGGCCCAGGAGGAGGACATCCGGGCGACCTGGCCCGCGGTGAACCGGGTCATGCCACGGGTCCGGACCTGTCGAACCTCCTCGGCCGCCCGCTGACGGACCCGCCGGCCGTTGCCGCCGCAGTCGCCTCGGGTTCGCGGCCGGCCGCGTGAGCGGGTGCGAGCGGGTGCGCACCGGCTCGCGAAAATGGTTTCGCCCGGCGGCCCCGCGGCAGCGATGATCGGGCGAGTGTGCGCATCCCGGGTGGGCCGGGTGGCACGGTTCGAATCAGGAGGAGACTGCGTGCGTTCCGAGCTCGCCAAGGCGTGGGAGTTGCTCGAGGCCGGTGACCCGCAGGGTGTCGCGCGGGAGCTGAGGGCGGTGGCCGACGGGCTGGCGGCTGCCGAAGTCGCGCCAGTGGTGCGGAAGTTGGCCGAGCTCGTCGAGATCGAGGAGCTGGCGGGCGCGGCCGGGGCGCTGGCGGCGCGGCCGACGGACGCGGGCGCGCTGTACGCGTACGGGTACGCCTGCATCGAGCACGGGCTGTCGGAGCCGGCGGTCCCGGCGCTGCGGGAAGCGTTGCGGGCGAGTGCCGTGCCGGTGAAGCGAAAGCTGTTCGGGCGGGGCGGCGGGCAGCAGGTCGCCCCGCGGCAGGTGCTGCTGGAGCTGGTCGTCGCGCTGGAGGACGGCGAGCGGCACGCCGAGGCCGTCGAGGTGCTCCAGGAGTACCGGGCGATCACCGGCGACTGGCCGGACGGCTACCTGCTGGCGCACAACGCGCTGATGGACGGCCGGGTCGAGTCGGCCCGCGAGGTGTTCGACGCCCTGCCGGCGCCGGACGACGACACCTGGGCGCCCGCCGCCGACCGGATCCGTCGCACGCTGGCCCGCGCCGCGGCCGTCCCGCCCGCCGGGCCGACGGACCTGCGCGGCTGGCACTTCACACTGACCGGCGGCCTGCTGGCCACCCGCTCGCCGCACGGCTACGCGGCGGGGATGGCCGGCCGCTGGGCGTACCTGGGCGACACGTACGACAACTGCCGGTACGGCCTGGAGCGGCTGCGCACCGTGCTGGCCGCCACCGGCCGCCGCCCGACCTCGGTGGCGCTGCTGCCGGACCGGGGCAGCGCGGCACTGGGGCTGGCGGCCGCGGCGCTGCTGGGCCTGCCCGCGGCCCCGTACCGCCCGGGCGAGGGGGCGGCGGACGCGCTGGTGGTGGCCTACGACCTGAACGAGTGCGACCAGGACGTGGTGGGGGCGCTGCACGAGCGCGCGCCGGGCGAGGTGCTGTACGAGCACGCGACGTGCTGGACGGACCCGCCGGCCGTCTCGGCGGACGTCACGGGGCTGCTGGTGCAGCACGTGGTCCCGCCGTGGGCGCCGGGCATGCGGGTCGGCGAGGACGGCCCGGTCGGACGGGGGCCGGCCGACGACAGCCCGGCGGCGGAGCTCGCCGAGCGGATCCGCGCCGCCTCCGCCGAGCCGGACGAGGGGGACGGGGAGGCCCCGCCGGACCTGGACGAGGCACTGTCCGCGTTCGCGGCCAGTGCCGCCGCGACCTGGGCGACCGGCAGCCGGGACCGGATCCGCTCCTCCGGCCCGGTGCGCAGCAACCGGTTCTGACCGGACCGGCGGGGGAACCCGCCGCCCGCCGGGCGCGGGGCTCGACGGGCGGCGACCGGTGGGGCCGCGGTGCTTCGGTCAGCTGTCGAAACCCAGACCGAAGCGGTCGAGGGTGCGCAGCCACAGGTTGCGGTGCCCGGCGTTGGCGTCCGCCCGGGTCAGCGCCCACTGGGTGATGCCGATGCCGATCGAGCGGACCGGCTCCGGCGGGAACGGCAGCGGCTTGCGGCGCACCATCTCCAGGCCGGTGCGTTCGGTGCGCCCCCCGGCGAGCAGGTCGAGCATCACCTCGGCGCCGAACCGGGTGGCGCCGACGCCGAGCCCCGTGAAGCCGGCGGCGTAGGCGACCCGCCCGCGGTGCGACAGGTCGAAGAAGGCCGAGAACCGGGTGCAGGTGTCGATCGCGCCGCCCCAGGCGTGGGTGAAGCGCAGGCCCTCCAACTGCGGGAAGGTCCGGGCGAAGTGCCGGGCGAGGGTGGCGAAGGTCTCCGGCCGCTGGTCGCGCTCGGCGCCGATCCGGCCGCGGTGCTGGTGGACGACGTCGTAGCCGCCGAACAGGATCCGGTTGTCGGCCGACAGCCGCACGTAGTGGAAGTGGTTGGCGCTGTCGGACCAGCCCTGCCGGTTCTGCCAGCCGACGGAGGCGAGTTGAGCGTCCGTCAGCGGCTCCGTCATCAGCGCGTAGTCGTAGACCGGGACGGTGTACGGCCGGTGACGGCGCAGCAGGGAGGGGAAGGCGTTGGTGGCCAGGGCGGCGCGGCGGGCGGTGATCCGGCCGTAGGGGGTGCGGACGGCCAGGCCGTGGGGGGTGTCGGCGAGGGCGGTGGCGGGCGTGTGCTCGTGGATGCGGACGCCGAGGTCGAGGCAGACGCGCTTGAGACCCCAGGCGAGGCGGGCCGGGTCGAGCATGGCGACGCCGTCGCGGTCCCAGAGGCCGCCGAGGAAGGACGGGGAGTCGATCTCGGCGCGCACCGCGTCCCGGTCCAGGACGTCGAGGCGGCTGCCGTAGCGGGCCGCGAGCTGGGCGAACTCCTGAAGTTCGGCCACCTGGTGGGGTTCGGTGGCGACGTTGAGGGCGCCGCTGCGCCGCCAGTCGCAGTCGATGCCGTAGCGGCGGACGGTCTCCTGCATGGCGTCGAGGTTGGCCGCGCCGAGGCGTTCCAGGGCGGCGAGTTCGCCGGGCCAGCGCTGGTGGCCGTTGGCCAGGCCGTGGGTGAGGCTGGCCTCGCAGAAGCCGCCGTTGCGTCCGGAGGCGGCCCAGCCGGTCTCGCGGGCCTCGATCAGCAGGACGTCCAGCGACGGGTCGCGTTCCTTGGCGATCAGTGCGGTCCACAGGCCGCTGTAGCCGCCGCCGACCACCAGCAGGTCGCATTCGGCGCTGCCGACCAGGGCGGATTCGGCCTCCGGCCGGTCGGGGGAGTCCAGCCAGAACGGTACGGGCTGGGCGTCCCGGAGGGCGTGGACGGGGTCGGCCATGGTGGGGCTCCTTCGGCGGTGCACGGGCATTCCGGGCCTCGGAGCGGGGCTGCGGGGCCCGGATGCCGTCATCAGACCGTTCCCCGCCGTCCAACGTCAATGGCGTTGACATAAGGACGCCCGGGGCGCCGCGGACCTGCGGCGGCACCGGCCTCCCGTGGACACGCCGCCGCCCGCCGAGCGGAGTGCTCGGCGGGCGGCGGGTGGCGGTGGCGGTAGCGGCCGGGTGGCGGTGACGGCCGGGTGGCGGCGTCATCTGCTCGGGTGGGACTTGCTCCAGGCGGGGGAGACGAAGGCGATCAGGACGATCGCGAAGCCGAGCTGGAGCGCGTGGCGGATCCAGTCGATTCCGGAGGTGTGGCGGACGCCGATCCAGCCGGCCACCGCGTTGCCCAGCCAGGCGCCGGCCGCACCGAGGAGCATGGTCAGCCACCACGGGATGGCCTGGGGGCCGCGGAGGATGAGCTTGGCCAGCACACCCAGTACGAAGCCGATCAGCAGAATCCAGAGGAGTTGGAACATCGAATCCCAGCCTTTCCGGTACCGCAGGAGGGCGGTCCACAACGGCCATGATCGCCCGCCGGGCGCGCCTCGGCATCTCGGCGAAAGCCCCGGTCAGGTGGTTTGCCGGGCCGGCGTCACGGGTAGCGACGGCACTCGATAAGGCCCCGATGATTGCCGCCGCGGGGCCTGTGGTGGGATAAACGACTGAACGGGCGTCAGGTTCGACGGGGGAGCAGACACGACATGGCAGGTTTCGGCGTCACGCTGAGCGAGCTCGCGAAGATCCAGAAGGACTTCCAGGCGATCCAGCAGCGAATGAACGAGATGACCCAGCAGACCGGTCGCATCAAGGGCGTCATGATGAAGGCGGTCGGCACCGACCTGGCCGCCGGTGCGCTCGGCAACATTCTCGGATTCGGTGCGGTGGTGGCCCAGGTCCGCCAGCAGGTCGCCGCGATCAACGAGCAGGTCGCGGCGCTGGAGGCGACCAAGGCGAAGCTCACCAAGGAGCTCGCCGCGGACACCCAGAAGATCGGCACCGTGATCAAGCGGTACCAGGAGGCCGAGAAGAAGGCCCACGAGGGCGTCTCCAAGCCCGGCTCCACGAAGCCCGCTCCGAAGAGCCCGGGCCAGGGCGGCGAGCACACGCCGACGGGCAAGCCCGCGCCCAAGAAGCCCGGTGCGCCGATGCCGAAGAGCCCGAACAAGCCGGGTGACCACGGCAGCGGCGGCGGCGGGGGCGACCACGGCAGCGGCGGCAACGACCCGAAGGTCGAGCTCTCGCACGCCGGCAAGATCCCGGTCGGCGAGGTCACGTACGGCGGCAAGGGCAAGTACAAGAGCGGCGAGGCCGCCATGCGGGAGTACATCGCGCAGGCGCTGGACGCGATGGGCGTGACCGACCCGGCGGCCCGCGAGGCGTGGACCAAGGGCATGCTGACCATCGCCAAGCGCGAGTCGACGTACAACATCCCCACCTCGCAGGTGAACCTGTGGGACACCAACGCCCACGGCGCGAAGCAGGCCGACGGCGCGCCGCTGGGCAGCTCGCGCGGTGCCTGGCAGGTCATTCCGACGACCTTCGCGGAGAACCACGTCAAGGGCACCTCCACCGACATCTACGACCCGGTGGCGAACGTGGCGGCCTCGATGAACTACATCCGCGGCCGGTACCACGTCTCGGCGGACGGCCACGACCTGGCGTCCAAGGTGCAGCAGGCCGACCCGAACCGTCCGGCCAAGGGTTACTGATCCTCCGTCAACTCGCGCGCTGCGACCGCTCGTTCGCCGGGCGGTCGCGGCGCGCGGGTCCGCCCGGTACCACCGCCCACCGACCTTCTCGACCCCCGGGAATCCACGTGCGTCCGCTCCGTCTCGCCGCCGCCGCGGCAGTCTGCCTCTCCGCCATGGCCGTCCTGACGGCCTGCAACCCCGACGGCACGGACGGGGGCGACGCCGGGAAGACGGCCGCCGCGCCGCCCGCCGCCACCGGCGCGCCGTCGTCGTCCGCCGGTGCGTCCTCGTCCGAGAGCCCGAAGCCCGAGCAGACCGGTGCGCCGGCGGGCGGCGGGAAGGCGTCGGCGGTGCCGGCGGCGGCCTGGATCACCCCGCAGCAGGTGCCGTTGAACGCGGCGCTGCACTGGACGGCCGGCGCGTCCTCGGCGAAGAGCCTGGGCGCCAAGGGGCAGTTCCGGATCGAGCAGCTCTGCCACGGCAAGCGCTCCGCCGACTGGGCCGACGCCTTCGACAGCCTGGACACCGCCTCGCTGGGCGGCGCGGCGGGCGACTGGCAGGCCGCCCAGAGCATCGTCAGCTTCGGCGACGCCAACAAGAGCAGCGCGGCCGCACAGTCCGCGTACGGCCTGCTCGGCGCGGTCAAGGACGAGGTGAAGGCCTGCACCGCCACCGTGCCCGGGGCCAAGGTCGACATCACCGGCGACGACAGCGAGTTCCTGGCGGCGACCGTGACACTGCCGCAGGCCGACGGCGGCACTGTGCAGGTCCACGAGTACCTGACCACCTCCGGCGGCGCGCTGGCCGAGCTCACTCTGCACGCGCAGGTCGCCAAGGGCGCCCACCCGAAGACCGCCTGGTCCGCGCCCGCCGACAGCGCCGTGCTGAAGGCGCTCGCCACGCCGGTCTGCACCGCCTACAAGGACTGCTGACCGGCACCACAGCACACGCAGTCGCGGGCCGGCCACCCCTCGGGGAGGCCGGCCCGCGGCCGTCTTGCCCGCGGCCGTTCTTGGCCGGGGTTTTGCCCGCCGCACCCTCCCGAATACCTCTTACTCAGAGCTAACCTCGAAAGTGTGGACGACCTCGAGGAGTTCTCCGCCCTGCTGGTCGGCATCCAACGGCTGATCCGCCGCCGGCTGCGCTCCGGCCTGGCCCACCCGCCGCTGCGCGGCGCCCAGGTCGAGCTGCTGCGGTTGGTCGTGGACAGCCCGGGCCTGCGGGTCTCGGACGCCGCCGAGGAGCTGTTCCTGGCCGGGAACTCGGTCTCCACCCTGGTCAACCAGCTGGTCGGGCAGGGCCTGCTGCGCCGGGAGACCGACCCGACCGACCGGCGGGCGGCGCTGCTGTACGCCACCGGGGAGGCCGCCCGGCGGCTGGCCGACTGGCGGGCCCGGCGCACCGCGCTGGTCGCCGAGGTACTGGCCGACCTGCCCGCCGACCAGCGGGCCGCACTGGCGCAGGCGATGCCCGCGCTGCGGGCGGTCGCCACCGGCCTGCGCGGTCGAGCGGACCTCGGAGCGGACGGCGAAGCGGACGGCGGAGCGGACGTGGGAGCGGACGTGGGAGCGGGCGACGGGAGTGCGATCGTATGAACGACCGGGTCGCGGTCGAGTGCCGCGCGTTGACGTACACCTTCGAGCACGGCCGGAAGAAGGCCGGTACCCGGGCGGTGGACGGCATCGACCTGACGGTGCGGGCCGGCGAGGTGTTCGGGCTGCTCGGGCCGAACGGCGCGGGCAAGACCACCACCATCCGCGCCATCACCACCCTGCTGCCGACCGCGCGCGGCATGGTCGCGGTGTTCGGCCACGACTGCAACACCGACCGCAGCGCGGTGCGCCGCCTGCTCGGCTACGTTCCGCAGCAGCTGTCCGCCGACGCGGGGCTGACCGGCCGGGAGAACGTCGAACTGTTCGCCCGGGTCTACGACGTCGCCCGCGCCGAACGGTCCGAACGGGTCGCCCAGGCGCTGGCCGCCGTCGACCTGACCGAGGCCGCCGACCGGATGGTCGGCACCTACTCCGGCGGCATGGTGCGCCGCCTCGAACTCGCCCAGGCCCTGGTCAGCGCCCCGCGTCTGCTGGTGCTGGACGAGCCGACCATCGGGCTGGACCCGATCGCCCGGGCCGGCGTCTGGGACCGGGTGGACGCGGTGCGCCGCGCCACCGGCATGACCGTCCTGGTCACCACCCACTACATGGACGAGGCGGACCGGCACTGCGACCGCGTCGCGCTGATGGACCGCGGCCGGATCCGCGCCCTCGGCACGCCCGCCGAGCTGAAGGCCCGGGTGACGGCCGAGGACCCGGCGCTGGCCGCGCCCACCCTCGACGACGTGTTCCGGCACTTCTCGGGCCGCACGCTGACCGATGCCAAGGAAGGAGACTTCGGAGATGTCCGCCGTACCCGCCGCACCGCGAGCCGCGTCGGCTGAGGCCGCGGCCGGCCCCGAATTCGGCCTGCTGCTGGTGCCGCCGCGAGCCCGTACCGGGTGGCGCGTGGTGCCCGCCCGGGTGGTCGCGATGTGCGCCGTCGAGCTGCAGAAGCTCCGGCACGACCGCACCGAGCTGTACACCCGGGCCGTCCAGCCCGCGCTCTGGCTGCTGATCTTCGGCGAGACCTTCACCCGGCTGAAGGCCATTCCGACCGGCGGCATCCCGTACCTGGACTTTCTGGCGCCCGGGATCATCGCCCAGTCCGCGATGTTCATCGCGATCTTCTACGGCATCATGATCATCTGGGAGCGGGACGCCGGCGTCCTCACCAAGCTGCTGGTCACCCCCACCCCGCGGGCCGCGCTGGTCACCGGGAAGGCCTTCGCCGCCGGGGTCAAGGCCGTCGTCCAGGCCGCCGTGGTGGTGGTGCTGGCCGCGCTGCTCGGCGTCGGCATGACGGCGAATCCGCTGCGGCTGGCGGGAGTTGCGGTCGCGGTGATCCTCGGCTCGGCGTTCTTCTCCTGCCTGTCGATGACCATCGCCGGGATCGTGCTCACCCGGGACCGGCTCATGGGCATCGGCCAGGCCATCACCATGCCGCTGTTCTTCGGCTCCAACGCGCTCTACCCCGTCGACCTGATGCCCGGCTGGCTCCAGGCGGTCAGCCGGGCCAACCCGCTCAGCTACCAGGTGGACGCGCTGCGCGGCCTGCTGATCGGCACCCCGTCGCACCTGGCGCTGGACTTCGGGGTGCTGGCCCTCGCCACCGTCGTCGGGATCACCGCCGCGTCCGGCCTGCTCGGCCGGCTGGCCCGCTGAGCCACTGGGGCCCGGGCCCGCCGAGCCGGGGCCCGTCACGCCTCCGGGGCGCCGTTCGCCGCGAACAGGGCGTCCAGCGCGCCTTCCACCCGGTCCCGTTCGGCCGCGCCGCCGGGCGGGACGAGTCGCAGCGTCTGCCGCACCCAGCAGGCCAGCCGTGCCGCCGGGGCCTGCAGGAAGGCGTCCCCGTCGGGCGAGCAGAGCATCAGGGTGACGGTGCGGCGGCCGTCCACCACGGTCGGCCAGATCCGTACGTCGCCCAGGCCGGTCGGCCGCAGCAGGCCGTGCAGCAGCAGGTCCCGGGCGAAGTACCAGCCGATCGGCTGCGCCGAGTCGACGTGGAACGCGACGTGCACCGCGTACGGGTCGTCGGCGGCGTACCGCAGCCGCGCCGGGACGGGGAACGCCTCCTCCGGCGACAGCAGCAGATCCAGCACCAGATCGAGGCACAGCTCGGCGGGGCTCTCCATCGCGGTGTCTTTCCACTCGGGCCGCCCCGGCGGCTCCGGGCGGGACTGCCCCGAGAGTAGGGCCGCCCCGCGCGCGCCCGGGGCCGTGGACGCCAACGCTGTCGCGGCCGACAGCCGGGGCCGCCGCCGCCTGTGGGCCGGGACAAAGACCGAGCGCCGAAGAGCTGACGAAGCGTCAAGGTCCGTGCCCCGAGTCACCGTTCGAACGACCGTTCCGTCAATGCCCCGAGAGGCACCTGAGGGCGTGCCCGGCGACCGGCGCGCCCCCGTGCCGAGCACACGCGCCACCGTGCGCCGCCTAGGCTCACCGCATGGTCACCCGACTCACCGAGGCGCCGGTGGATTCCGCCGCGCGACTGGCCGGCCACCTGCTGGAGCGACTGCCGTGGCTGACCGAGGAAACGGTCCGGCGGATCCGCGACAGCATCAGCGTGTACCGCACCGCCGGGCCGCTGCCCGCCGGCGACCTCGGCGAATCCGTCCGCAGCAACATCGAGTTCACCCTGCGCCGGCTCGCCCACGAGGACGGCCTCAGCCTGGAGGCCCCGCGCCGCACCGGCCGCCGGCGCGCCGAACAGGGCGTCCCGCTGGCCACCGTGCAGTCCGCGTTCCGGATCGGCTTCGCCCACCTGTGGGAGACCATGGCCGCCGAGTCGCTCCGCCACGGCCTCGCCAGCAGCGCCGAACTCGTGCAGATGGCCACCGACGTCTGGCGGTTCAACGAGGAATCCACCACCGCCATGACCAACGCCTTCAACCGGGCCGCCGCCCTGCTGATGCTCCGCCGCGACCAGGAGCGCTCGGCCCTGGTCGACGTCGTACTGCGCGGCGGCATGGGCAACCCCGGCTCCGTGCTGGAGGCCGCCGACATGCTCACCCTCCCGTACGACGGCACCTTCGCCGTGGTCGTCGCGCACGCCCCCGGCCTCGCCCGGCACGCCCTGCCCGACATCGAACCCGCGCTGCGCGCCCACGACATGGGCTCCGCCTGGCGGCTCACCCCCGACGCGCACATCGGCATCGTCTCGATGCGCGCCGCCGCCGCGATCGACCAACTCGTCGACGCGCTGCGCAGCCAGGCCGTCCGCCGGGCCGGCGTCAGCCCCTGCTACACCCGCCTCGACCGGACCCCGCAGGCGCTGCACCTCGCCCAGGTCGCGGTGGCCAGCGCGGCCCGCCCCGACGAGACCGTCACGCTGTTCGACGCCAACCCGCTGCCGATGCTGGTCGCCTCCGCCCCCTCCACCGCATCCCGGATCGGCAACCAGGTGCTCGGCCGCCTGCTCGACCTCCCCGACGGCCAGCGCGACCAACTGCTCACCACGATGTCCACCTGGTTCACCGTCGACGGCTCCGCCGACCGGGCCGCCAAACTCCTGCACTGCCACCCCAACACCATCCGCTACCGACTCCGCCGAATCGAACAGCTCTCCGGCCGCGACTTCGAACGACGCCTGGACTCCGCCGAGTTGTACGTCGCCCTGCAAGCCGTCCTGCACCTCCCGGGCGTGGTGCGCGACCCCTTGCAGTGACCTCCGGCCCGCGTCGGTGGCAGGCAGGCAGGCAGGCGGGCGCGGTCAACTCGGTTGCCAGTGCCAGACGGTGATGCCCGCGCCGCGGGCGACGGGGTGGTAGCCGGCGGTGGCGAGGGAGTTCTGGGCGGTGAGATCGGCGGGGGTGGGGGTGGGGAAGCCGTCGGGGGCGTCGAGAGTGGCGGCCCATTCGGCGACGGGGCGGAAGAGGGGGTGGCGGTCGTCGGGGGAGAGGCGGGTGGAGCCGGCGTCGGAGGGGAAGGTGAGGTACGGGAAGAGCGACACGGTGCAGCGTGAAGTCAGCTGCGGTGCAAGGCGGTTGGCGGCGGCGACCCGCGCGCCGTCCGGCACGGTGGCGAGCACCTGGCGGGCCGTCAGTACGTCGGCGGAGGGCCGTGAGAGGTCGGGCGTCGGGGCGGCGCAGAGCGCCACGAGGAGCATCGCGGCGGGCGCGAACCGCAGCGCGGGCCGGGCGGGCAGGCGGCGCAGGCCGTCCAGCGCGGCGACGAAGACGATCGGCATCAGCACCGCGTTGTAGTGCCAACCGGTGCTCCAGTAAGCGGGGTTGGACGACCAGTAGCGGGCCGCCAACGGCAGCGCCGCCAGCAGCACCAGCGGCGAACGCAACGCCAGCAGCAGCGTCGGCGCGAGCAGCGCGGCGAGCGTCCACCACTTGTCGGAGGGCCACAGCAGCCGGGTCAGCGGATCGCCGCCGCCGGGCGCCGCCGTCGCACCGTACGACCAGGCGTCCAGCGGGTTCGCGGCCGGGATCAGCACCAGCACGGTGAGCAGCGTGCCGAGGACGGCCGCCGCGAGCGTCGCCACGCCCAGCCCGCGCCGGCGGCCCACCAGCAGGACGTAGCCGCCGACGCCGGCCAGCAGCAGCCCCTGGTCCTCCTTCACCAGCAGCAGTGGCAGCGCCCAGCACACCGCCGCCCGCCACCGCCCGCGCGCCAGCGCGACCGTGGTGCACGCCAGCAGCGGGACGGCCAGCGCGATCTCGTGCATGTCGAACAGCGACGCCTGCCACAACCCCCACGACAACCCGTACGCCAGCCCGGCCAGGACGCCCCGGGAACGCCCCAGCCACTGCACCGCCAAGTCCGTGACCGGCACCACCGACAGCGCGAACAGCACCGCCTGCGCCACCAGCAGCGTCTCCGGTGCCGGCCACAGCCGGTAGAACGGCGCCAGCACGGCCAGCGCCGGGCTGAAATGGTCGCCCAGCTGAACATAACCGGCGCCCTTCAACGTGACCACCGGCGGCCCGAGATACGCGTAACCGCGCACCGCCTCCTCGAAGATGCCGAGGTCGAAACCGTTGGTCTGCATCCGCCAATGCCGGGGCAACGACAACGCCAACTGGAACAGGAGCACCGGCAGCACCGGCAGCCAGCACGGACGGACCCGGGAGAGTATTCGCACCCGGACGACGCTAGGAAAGTCCCGCTGAGCCGATTCTGAAAGAAGCTGAGGATTTCTTCAGCCAGGAGAAAACCGGCACATCGGTCAACGACCTTTTCGGACGCCAGAATTGAATTACGCTGGCCCGATGCGCCTACTCATGGTCGAGGACGAGGAAAGGCTGGCCCGGTCGCTCAGCCAGGGCCTGCGCGCCGAGGGCTACGCCGTCGACGTGGCCACCGACGGCCCGAGCGGCCTGGAACTGGCCCGCTCCGGAACGTACGACCTGGTGGTGCTCGACGTGATGCTGCCCGGCCTGAACGGCTTCCGGATCTGCCGACGCCTTCGTGCCGAGGAGAATTCCGTGCCGATACTGATGCTCACCGCGAAGAACGGCGAATACGACGAGGCCGAGGCCCTCGACTGCGGCGCCGACGACTTCCTCGGCAAACCGTTCTCCTTCGTGGTGCTCACCGCCCGCCTCCGCGCCCTGCTGCGCCGCGGCGCGGCCGGCCGGCCCGCGGTGCTCGCCGCCGCCGACCTGCGGATCGACCCGGCGGCCCGCCGCTGCACCGTCGCCGACGCCGAACTGCGCCTCACCGCCAAGGAGTTCGGCGTCCTGGAGTGCCTGCTGCGGCGCCCCGACCAGGCCGTCCCCAAGACCGACATCCTGGACGCCGTCTGGGACTCCGCCTTCCGCGGCGACCTCAACATCGTCGAGGTGTACATCGCCGCGCTGCGCCGCAAACTCGACCGGGCCGGCGCGCACGCCCGGATCGACACCGTCCGCGGCATCGGCTACCGGCTCACCCCGTCGCCCGCCGATGTCGACTGATCGCCGGCGCTGGTGGCGCTGGTGGCCCGCCCTCGGCATCCGGGCCCGGGCCGCCGTGGCCGCGCTGGGCGCCTCCGCGCTCGCGTTCGCGGTCGCCGCACCGCTGGTCGGCGACGGCGTCCACGCCCTCCTCTACCACGAGGCCGAGATCAGTGCGATGGACGCCCTGCGCAACCTCCAGGCGAGAATCCGGGACGGCGCCGACGGCGAACTCCTGGGCGGCCAGGCGTACGTGGTGCTCACCGAGGAAGGGGAGTGGCTGGTCGGAGACTTCCTCACGGACCACCGCAACGACGACCCCGCGCTGGCCCTGGCACCCCTGCGACGGGCGAAGCCCGCGAGCGGCGCCGACCTGCCACCCGAGCCCGCGCACTCCGTCGAGACCGTTGCCATCCGCTACCCGGCCGGCATCTCCCCCTACTACCGGCTGGCCTCGCCCGAACCCCGCACCTACCACTTCCTGCGCACGCTCACCGAGCCGGTGAGCAGCGACCGACTCGCCCTGCTCGTCCCGGACGGGCACCGACCCGCTCCGGAGATGCCCGAACAGCAGCTCACCCTCTACGTCCTGATCGACCCGACCGTCGCGGACGAGACCGCCGACGTCGTCACCGGCCGACTGCTCGCCGTGGTCGCCCCGTTCGCTTCGCTGTTCGTCGCGCTGATCGCCTGGCTCGCCACCGGAATCGCGCTGCGCCCGGTGGAGTCGATCCGCCGCCAGATGGCCGCCGTGCGCGGCGGCGCGTTCCACGAACGCGTGCCGGTGCCGCGCGCCAGGGACGGCATCCATCGGCTGGCCCACACCACCAACGACACCCTCGACCGGCTCCAGCAGGCCCTGGACGAACAGCGCCGACTGGTCGCCGACGCCTCGCACGAACTGCGCAGTCCGCTTGCCGTGCTGCGCAGTTCACTCGAAGTGCCGCTGGCCCGCCCGGACACCGCCGACTGGCCGGCCGTGGTGCGCGGGGCGCTCACCGACACCGAACGGCTCCAGGACCTCGCCGACGACCTGCTGCTGCTGGCCCGCGCCGAACGTGCCGCCGAACGCGCCGCCGGCCATGCCGACGGCACCGTCGACCTGCACGACGTGATCGCCGAACAGCTCGCCGAACGGCAGTACGGCGAAGGAGAGTTGACGTACGAGAGCGAGCTCGCCGAGGCGGTGCTCGCGGGCGGCGAGATGCTGCCGGGCCGCCTGGTGCGCAACCTGCTGGACAACGCGGCCCGGCACGCGGACGGCCGGGTCGCGGTCACGCTCACCGTCGCCGACGGATGGGCGCAACTCGCCGTGGAGGACGACGGGCCGGGCATCCCGGCCGCCGACCGGGAGCGGGTCTTCGAGCGCTTCGTCCGCCTGGACGACGCCCGTGACCGGGGCCGCGGCGGCGCGGGCCTGGGCCTCGCCCTGGTGCGCACCATCGCCCACGGCCTCGGCGGCACGGCCGTCGCCGCAGCGCCCGGCCGGCTGCCCGGCGCACGGCTGGTGGTGCGACTGCCGGTGGCGGGCGGCTCGCGGTAGACGCCGCAGGGCCGCCGGCCGTGCCCGAAGGGGCATGGCCGGCGGCCCGGTTCACCGCTCCGGTGCTTACGACAGGTCGAAGGCGCCGCCGGCGACCGCCACGCCGGCCGGGCAGGTCAGGCGGACGCGGAACAGGCCGGAGAAGTCGACGGTGGACACGTAGCGGTTGCCGTCCGAGCAGTCCACGAAGGGCTGCCAGAGCGAGCCGTTACAGGTCTCGGTGAAGCTCGGCCCGTTGAAGGAGAAGTTCCCGCACACCAGATCGAGCGGGGCGATGCCCTGAGCCGTCCCGTCGGAGTGCACGGACGGGAGGTTGCTCGGCTGCGCCAGCGTGACCGAGGGGGTCTGGACCTCGTTGGCGGCCGCGGCGTTGTTCGCGGCGGAGATCACAGGAAGGGCCGGGGTCATCGGGTTGGCCTGGGCCGCGGGCTGAACCGCGGGCTTGACCGCGGGCTGAGCCGCGGTGTCCGCCGCGAAGGCGGCGGAGCCGACCGTGCCGACCGTCGTCAGGGCCAGAGCCGAGGCGACACCGATGGCGCTGAGCATCTTTCCGAATGCCATGTCGTTCCACTTTCACTGAGGGTGTGACTGAGAGTGATTGATTGACAGGGGGGCGCCCACCTGTGGATCCCCGCAACCGACCGGGGCGAGACTCACGCTAGGCCAGCCGTCGAGGAGGCGCGCGGCGAGAACGGCCAAAAAATCCGTGTACGTCTGATTGGCTCTGGGGCGGTCGCCGGACGACGCCGTCCCGTCCCGGCCGGGTGACCCTCGGACGGCGGCGGGTAGAGTGGTGTTCATGCGTGTGACAAGGGAGTTGACGGACGACGAGGGGACCGCGGTCCGGCTCGGAGAGGTCCGCCGGATCGTCTCGCTGGTCCCCTCGCTCACCGAGGCGGTGGCCGCCACCGCCCCCGGCCTGCTGGTCGGCGCCACCGACTGGTGCACCCACCCCGCCGGCCTGGACGTGCCCCGGATCGGCGGTACCAAGAACCCCGACGTCGCCCGGATCGTCACGCTCCGTGGCGATCTGGTGGTCGCCAACGAGGAGGAGAACCGCGCCCCCGACCTCGCCGCGCTGCGGGCCGCCGGGGCGGCGGTGTGGACCACCCGTATTCGCGACCTCGACCAGGCGCTCGACTCGCTGCGTCGGCTCCTCGTCGACGCCTGCCGACTGCCGGAGCCCGCCTGGCTGTTGTCGGCGCGGCAGGCCTGGGCGGAGGTGCCGGCGCCGGTGGCGGCGGTGCGGGCGGTGGTGCCGATCTGGCGGCGGCCGTGGATGGTTCTCGGCGCGGACACCTTCGCCGCCGACCTGCTCCGCCGTCTCGGCGTCACCGTCGTCACGGCCGGCCGGCCGGGCCGCTACCCGCGCGTCCCGCTCGCCGAACTCCTCGGTGCGGGAGCCGAGTTGCTGGCCCTGCCGGACGAGCCGTACCGGTTCACCGCCACCGACGGCCCCGACGCGTTCCCGGGCCTCCCGTACGCCCTGCTCGACGGCCGCCGCCTCACCTGGTACGGGCCCTCGCTGGCCGACGCCCCTGCCGTCCTCGCCGCCCAAATTGCCGCCGGGACGGTGTAGAGATCCCTTCGGCGGGTCCGACTGTCGGGTGAACGGTGCCCGTGAGCACCGCAGTCGAGAACCGAGAGGGCCACCCCGTCATGCAGCAGCTCGTGCAACGGACCATCGACCTGCTCGTCGCCTCGGGCGAGGAGTTGGGCATCCAGGTCGCCGTGTACCGGCACGGCCGGCCGGTGGTGGACGCGGTGGCCGGCGTCGCCGACCCGGCCACCGGCCGGCCGGTCACCCCCGACACCCCGTTCTTCGCCGCCTCCACAGGCAAGGGGGTGACGGCGACCGTCGTGCACGTCCTCGCGGAACGCGGCGTCCTCGCGTACGACACCCCGATCGTCGACCTCTGGCCGGAGTTCGGCGCGCACGGCAAGCAGAAGGCGACCCTGCGGCACGCCCTGACCCACTCGATCGGCGTGCCCGCCGTCCCCGCCCGCCTCACCGTCCCCGACCTGGCCGACCGGGACGCCATGTGCGCGCTGATCGCCGACGCCGAACCCTGGTGGGAACCTGGCACCGCGACCGGCTACCACGCCGTGACCTGGGGATACGTACTGGGCGAAGTCGTCCGCCGGGCCACCGGCCGGCCGATCTCGCAGGTGCTCCGGGAGGAGGTGGCCGCGCCGCTGGGCATCGCCGACGAGCTGTACTTCGGCGTCCCCGCGTCCCAACTCGGCCGGATCGCCCGGCTCGTGGACGCGCCCGGCAGCGCCGAGGCGATCGCGGCCATGCCCGCCGACCTGCCGCTCTTCAAGGCCACCCCGCCCGCCCTCACCCCCGGCGCGGACTACGGCAACAACCCGCTCGTGCTCGGCTCCGACATCCCCTCCGGCGGCACGATGTCCGCCCGCGCCGTCGCCCGGATGTACGCCGCCCTCCTCGACGAGGTGGACGGCGTCCGCCTCGTCCCGGACGCCCGCCTGCGGGAGATCACCGCCCTCGCCACCGCCGACACCGACCGCATGATCGGATTCCCGGCGCCCCGCGCCCTCGGCTACAACCTCGGCCGCCCCGGCGCCGACCCCCACCGGACCCTCACCGTCTTCGGCATGCCCGGCATGGGCGGCAGCACCGCCTGGGCCGACCCCGCCACCGGCCTCGCCTTCGCCCTCACCCGCAACCGGTTCTTCCCCGGCCCCGCCACCACCGCCGACCGGCTCAGCACCCTGATCGCCGAGACCGCCACCGCCTGAGGGCCCGGGCCCCCGCCCTCGACCTCCCAGCCGACACGTCACCGATCAGGGACGGGCCTTCGGGGCCCGCGTGAACACGCAGTCGCCGCAGAGGCCGCCCGAGGGGGCACGGTAGTAGAGGCAGCAGGAGGCGCGGCGGAAGGCGAGCGGGCCGCCGGGCGGGGTGACCGCGCCGGCGGGGGCGAGGTCGGGGAAGGCGAGCAGCTCGCGGGCCAGCGTCGCGGCGGGGACCCGCAGCGGCGGGACGGCGGCGAGCTGACGCGCGGCGCCGACCAGCGCCGACGCGGCGTTGCCCGCCAGCAGGCCGGCGGCCAGCGGGGTGAGGGCGCGGACGGCGGCGGCGAGCGGGTGCAGGTGGCCGTCCATCACCAGCGCGTGCAGCCCACCCGGCGAGGCGTCGGGCCCGTCGCCGGAGGGCAGCCACAGGTCGAACGGGCCCTGCGGCGGCAGCGCGAACCGGGCGCCGTCCAGGTCGGGCAGCCGCCCGGTGGCGACGGCGGCCCCGAGGGCCACCGACCACAGGCGCGCCGCCAGCCCGAGGTGCGCCGTGGACGCGGCGACCCGCGCCTCGTCCGTGCCCAGCACCCGCGCCACCTCGGCGACCCGCCCGGCCAACGGCCCGTCCGGCGCGGACAGTTCGCGCAGCGGCCGGAACCCGGCGGGCGCGGGTCCGGACAGCGTGGCGAAGTACGGGCCGAGAGCGGCCAACGGCGGGACGGCGGTCATGCCGCGGAGTGTAGTCGGGCCCCGCCGGCGCCAGGATTTCGCTGGCCACCGGCCGCCCCCGCCGCCTATCGTCGCGAGCTGACGGACAACCGGCACGCGAGGGAGGAACAACGCATGCGGAAGCGGCAGTTGGGGCGCAGCGGCATCGAGGTGTCGGAGGTCGGCTTCGGCGCGTGGGGGATCGGCGCGTCCGGCTGGATCGGCGCGCAGGAGGACGAGTCGCTGGCGGCGCTGCGCCGCGCGATCGACCTCGGCGTGGACTTCGTCGACACCGCCCGCGGCTACGGCGAGAGCGAGCGGCTGGTGGGCAAGGTGGTGCGGGAGTGCGCCGCGGCCGGCCGGCAGGTGCGGGTGGCGACCAAGGTCCCGCCGCTGAACCGGCAGTGGCCGGCCCGCCCGGGCGTGGACCCGGCGCAGGCGTTCCCGGGCGCGCACATCCGGGAGAGCGTGCAGACCTCGCTGCGGGCCGCCGGGCTGGAGCGGTTCGACCTGCTGCAGTTCCACGTCTGGCACGACGAGTGGCTCGGCCGCGGCGACTGGCTGGAGACCGTCGGCGCGCTCAAGGACGAGGGCCTGATCGGCCTGTTCGGCGTCTCGGTCAACGACCACGAGCCGCACACCGCCGTCGAGTTGGTGCGCAGCGGCGTGGTCGACGCGGTGCAGGTGATCTACAACATCTTCGACCAGTCGCCGCTGGACGAACTGTTCCCGGCCTGCCGCGAGCACGGCGTCGGGGTGATCGTCCGGGTCGCCCTGGACGAGGGCGGGCTGACCGGCCGGCTGACCGCCGACACGGTCTTCCCGGAGGGCGACTTCCGGCGGCGCTACTTCCGCGGCGACCGGCTGGCCGAGGTCGAGCGCCGGGCCGCCGCGATCGCCGCCGACCTGGGCATCGAGGCGGACGGGCTGGCGGAGGCGGCGCTGCGGTTCGTGCTGAGCGAGCCCGCCGTGTCCACCGTGATCCCGGGCATGCGCTCGGTGCGCAACGTCGAGCGCAACGCCGCTGTCGGCGACGGAGTGCCGCTCGGCGAAAGGGAGTTGAAGGTGCTGGCCGGACACCGCTGGGACCGGAACTTCTACTCCTGAGGGTGGCGTCGCTGCGTGCGGTTGTCGGGGTTCGGTGGCAGAGTTGGGGCCCATGTGCGGTCGCTTCGTCTCCACCACCGAGCCCGGTGACCTTGTCGCCCTGCTCGACGTCGCGCGCTGGAACCCCACCGAGGCGCTCGCGCCGAGCTGGAACGTCGCGCCGACCGACCCGATCCAGGCGGTACTGGAACGGGTGGACCACGACACCGGCGAGGTGGTGCGCCAGCTGCGGACGCTGCGCTGGGGCCTGGTGCCGTCCTGGGCGAAGGACCGTTCCGGCGCGGCCCGGCTGATCAACGCCCGCTCGGAGACCGTCGACCAGAAGCCCTCGTTCCGCAAGGCGTTCGCCGCCCGGCGCTGCGTGATCCCCGCCGACGGCTACTACGAGTGGCGGCCCGTCCCGGCGGGCGACGGCCGCAAGGCGTACAAGCAGCCGTACTACCTGAGCACCGGCGAACTGATGCTGATGGCCGGCCTGTACGAATTCTGGCGGGACGCGAGCGTGCCCGAGGACGACCCGGCGGCGTGGCTGGCGACGGCGACCATCCTGACCACCGACGCCGCCGACAGCGCGGGGCGGGTGCACGACCGGATGCCGCTCACCATTCCCCGCGAGGAGCTGGGCAGTTGGCTCGACCCGGCGAACAGCGACCGGGCCGACCTGCACCACCTGCTGCACCGCCCCGCCGACGGCGACATCCGCGTCCGCGCGGTGCCCACCGCCGTCAACCGGGTCGCCGAGAACGGCCCCCGGCTGCTCACCGAGGCCCCCGACCCGCTGGGCATCACGGACTGACGGCCCGTCAGTCCGAGTCGCCCGAGGCGGTGTTGCTGATCCGGCGGCGGTCCTCGGCCCGGCGGCGGCGCGCGTCCCGCCGGACCATCTCACCCACGGCGAGCGTCGCCCGGGACACCCCCCGGACCCAGGCGGGCCCACTGCGCTCCGCCCACACCACACAGCCGCAGCCGCCCACCGCGAGCAGCAGAACGATCACCAGTGCCACACCCATCACGGCTTCCCCTTCCCCGCCGATTCTCCCGCATCATCGCAGGTGGGCGCGGTGCGGCGGCACGGCGCAGCGGCGATTCCGCGAAGTTCCGCGCGTTCAGCGCCCCAGGCCGAGCCGGACGGCGCGCTCCACCGGCGAGTACGCCCCGTCCGCGCGCTCCAGCACCAGGTCGCCGGTGGACAGCAGCGCCGGCTGGGCGAGGAAGCGCGGCACCGTGCCGTGGTGCGGCTGCGCGGCGTGGATCAGGAACGGGTGGCACAGGTAGACGTCCCCCGCCCGCCCGGTGGCCGACGCGGTCTCCCGCTCCGGATGGTCCAGCAGCCCGGCCCGGTCGAGCTCCGCGCAGAACGAGAAGAACTCCACGCCCTTGTCGCCGGCCGGCTCCAACTGCCGCGGCACGTCCAGGTGCGAGCCGACCTTGATCCGGGTCGGCGCGTTCGCCTCGTCCACGTCGGACAGCAGGAACAGCATCAGCAGCGCCCGGCCGCGCGAGACCAGGTTGAGCCACAGGCCCTCCTCGCCGTCCGGCGTGAAGCTCGCGTCCAGGTGCCAGCCCGCGTCGCCCGGGTCGTCCGGGTGCGGGAAGCGGATCGGGAAGCCGCCCAGCCACGGCTGCGGCCGCCACCGGCCCTCGCCGACCAGCTGGTCGAACGCGCCGTGCAGGCGCTCGGTGGTCGCGGCCCGCCGGAACGGCTCGTCCGCGTACCCGGCCAGCCGGACCACCGGCTGCGTCCAGCCCGCCGGATCGTCCGGATCCAGGCCCATCTCGCGCCAGAGGAACTCCCGGCACTCGGCGGCCAGTTCGGGCGAGAACGCACCCTCCAGGCGGACGAAGCCGTCCGTGACGAAACCCTCGACCTGCTGCGGCGACAGAACAGTACCCATGGGGACGGAGTCTCGGCCGAACGCCCGGCAGCGGCAAACGAATTTCCGTCCGAGCGATGCGACTTGACGCGACGCCACCCGCGCGCTTCGGTAGGAGCCATATGACTGCCTTGCACACCGGCCCCGCCTTCGACGCCCTCCAGGGCCTGTCCGTGGGCGACGCCCTCGGCGCCCAGTTCTTCGTTCCCGCCACCGCCCGCGCCCAGTTCTTCGTTCCCGCCACCGCCCGCGCCCACTTCGGCGCCGCACCGTCCCGCCCGGCCCCTGGCCGTGGACCGACGACACCGAGATGGCCTGCTCGGTGTACGCCATGCAGGTCGCCCGCGGCGCGATCGACAGCTACGACCTCGCCTGCGCCTTCGCCCGGTGCCACGACTTCGACCGCGGCTACGGGCCCACCGCCAACCGGCTGCTCCGGCTGATCCGCGAGGGCGGCGACGCCCGTCGGCTGGCGGCCGAACTCTTCGACGGCCAGGGCTCGTTCGGCAACGGTGCGGCGATGCGGGTGGCCCCGCTGGGGGCCGCGTACGCGCACGACCCGGCGTCCGTCGTCCGGCCCGCCGCCGACACCGCGGAGACCACCCACACCCACCCGGACGCGGTGGACGGCGCGATCGCGGTGGCCGTCGCCGCCGCCCACGCGGTGCGCTGCCGGACCGCGCCGCTCGCCCCGGACCGCTTCCTGTCCGCCGTCGCCGACCTCACCCCGTTCGGGCCCGTCCGCGAGGGCCTGGACCAGGCCGGGCGGCTGCTCGACCGGTCCGACGTCCGGGCGGTCGCGGCGGTGCTCGGCAACGGCCGCCGCACCAGCGCCCTCGACACCGTCCCGTTCGCGCTCTGGTGCGCCGCCCGGTGGCTCGACGACTACCCGGCGGCCGTCCGGGCGGCGATCGGCGGCGGCGGCGACATGGACACCGTCGCCGCGATCACCGGCGGCGTGGTCGCCGCCCGCACCGGCGCCGACGGCATCCCCGCCGGCTGGCTGGCCGCCCGCGAACCGCTGCCGGCCTGGGCGTTCCCCGAGGACGCCCAGGTCCCGCCGCCCACCTGGCCGGACACCAGGTCCGCGGTGGAGCCCCCGGCCGTGCCGCGCTTCGTCCCGATGGTGCTGCCCAGGCCCTACCCGGTGCCGGACCGGCTGTCCTTCGGCGAGGAGGTGTGGAACCGCTACCGCTCCGGCTACCGGGCCGCACGCTGGGTGGCCCGCGCCGAGGAGGGCGTCCTGCACCTGCACGGGGCGACCACCGGACGCGAGGTGTTCGCCGTCCGGGTCGCCCCGCACCGCGGCGGCCACCATGCCGTCGGCGTGCAGATCGAGGCCCACCCCGCGCTCTACAACGGCGGCCGCAGCAAGCGGGGCGAGGTGGAGTTCGTCCTCATGGAGCTCGAAGGCCTCGTCCGGACCAGGGGCCCGCTGCCGGCCGGCCCCTGGTGACGGCCCCTGGTGACGGCCCGTCGGGCGGCCGGATAGGGTGAAATCCACCGGTGGGCGGCTGAGGAGGGGACGATGCGCATCGAAGCGGTGCTGTTCGACCTCGACGGCACACTGCTGGACCACGACGGCGCCGCCGAGGCCGCCGTCCTGGCCGGCGCGGCCGCCGAACTCCCCGGACAGCCGCTGGACCGCGACGGACTGCTGCACTTCTGGCGCGACCTCGAACGCCGCGAGTACGACCGCTACCTGGCCGGCGAACTGACCGTCCAGGAACAGCGCCGGGCCCGCGCCCTCGGCCTGGCCCGGCACCTCGGGCTCGGCGAGTGGTCCGACGAACAGGCCGACGCCTGGTTCGCCGGATACCTCCGCCGATACCGGCGCTCCTGGCGGGCCTTCCCCGAAGTCCCGCGCGCCGTCCGCGAGTTGGGCGCCGACCGACAGCTCGGTGTGATCACCAACGGCGAGGGTGACATACAGCGCGACAAGCTGCGCACCGTCGGCCTCGACGCCCTCGCCGCGCACACCACCGCCTCCGCCGAGGCCGGCTGCGCCAAACCCGACCCGGAGATCTTCCACCTGGCCTGCCGCACCCTCGGCGTCGCCCCCGCCAACACCGCGTACATCGGCGACCGGCTGGACGTCGACGCGCAGGCCGCCACCGAGGCCGGACTGCTCGGCATCTGGCTGGAACGCGAGCCCACCGGCGCGCCGGCCGTCACCGTGCCCCGGGTGCGCACCCTCGCCGAGGTCGCCCCGCTCCTCGGCTGAAGGCCGGTCGGCGTGGCTTCGGGCCGCCCGGGCCCCCCGCCGCGTACCGTCGGGCCGGACGGCTGACGGTTCGTCAGCGAAGTGAATCCGGGAGGCCGATATGGACACGAGGCAACGAGTGGCGGCACTGGTGGCGGACGCGGGAACCACCTACGCCGAACAGGCGGGCATCGAGATCGCCGACCGACCCGCCGAACTGTGGCAGCTGCTGATGCTCAGCAACCTCGTCTCGGCCCGCATCCAGGCCGAGATCGCCGTCACCGGCACGGCCTCCCTGGTCGCCGCCGGCGCCGGCACCCCCGCCGGCACGCTGGAACTCGACTGGCAGCAGCGCAAGGACGCGCTGATCGCCGGCCGCTACCAGCACTTCGCCGACGGCACCGCCACCAGGCTCGGCGAATGCGCCCGCCTCGCCCAGGACGAATACGGCGGCGACCTGCGAAAACTCGCCGCCGCAGCCCAGGGCCGCCCCGAGCGCACCCGCGCCCTGCTGCAACGCTTCCCCGGCATCGGCCCGGCCGGCGCCGCCGCCTTCTGCCGCGAGGCCCAGGCCGTCTGGCCCCACCTGCGCCCCGCCCTCGACCCCCGCGCCACCGCCGGCGCCGAACGCCTCGGCCTGCCCACCGACCCGGCCGAACTCGCCGCCCTCATCGCCCCCGAAGACCTGCACCGCCTCGGCGACGCCCTCGTCCGCGCCGCCCTCGACCCCGCCATGGCCGAACGCGTCCTGGCCGCCACCCCCGACACCGCGCAGACCGCGTCGGTCTGACGCCCCGCAAGCCCCGCCCGCCCCGCCGGCCCCGCCCGCCCCGGACGCCTCGCGGACGGCCGGACCCTCGCCGCCGCCCTGCACGACTCGACCGGCGCCGTGCTCCGTTGGGACCTCGCCGACCGCACCCACCCCGCCCGCATCGGCGAGCCCCTCACCACCAGCACCGGCCCGCTCTCCGTCACCGCCTTCGGCCCGGACGGCCGGATGCTGGCCGCCACCACCGACGGCGGCGCGGTGGGCCTCTGGCATCTCGACCCCGAACAGGTGGCCGCCCGTATCTGCGCGACCACCGGCCCGCTCGACGCCCGGCAGTGGGAGGCGCGGGTGGCCTCCGTGCCGTACCGCGCGACCTGCTGAAGGCCCCGAAAACCCCGAGCGCCCCCGCCCTGACGGTGGGCGGGGGCGCGGTTCGGGCGGGTCAGCGGCCGAAGATCCGGCTCAGCCAGGAGCCGGAGGCGGCCTTGTCGGCGGCGGTGCAGGAGCAGCGCTGGGACTTGGGGATACCGGCGAGAACCTGCTCGACGTGCATGCCGCAGCCGGCGTAGGAGGGCTTGTTACAGGTCTTGCAGGTGGTGCGACGGCACATGGGGGTGGTCCTTTCGGGGAGGGGGTGTCAGGAGTGCGAGAAGGGGATGTTCGGGAGGATGCGGTCGAGCCAGCGGGGCGTGTGCCAGGCGGCGCGGCCGGTCAGGCGGAGCATGACGGGGAGCAGGACCAGGCGGATCAGGGCGGCGTCCAGCAGGACGGCGACGCCGAGGACGATGCCCATCTCCTTGGGCGGCAGCGGGCCGGAGATGGCGAAGGTGAAGAACACCGCGACCATCACGGCGGCCGCCGCGAAGATCACCCGGCCGGAGTGGGCGAGGGCGCCGACCATGGCCTTGCGCGGGTCGCCGGTGCGCTCGTACTGCTCCTTCGCGGAGGCCAGCAGGAAGACGGTGTAGTCCATCGCGATCGCGAAGATCATCGCGAAGAAGAACACCGGCGCCCAGCCGTCCAGGAAGCCCTGCGGGGTGAAGCCCAGCAGTCCGGAGCCGTGGCCGTCCTGGAAGACCAGTCGGGCGACGCCGAACGCCGCGCCGGTGGACAGCAGGCTGGCCACGGTGCCGAGCGCCGCGATCAGCGGGGCGCGCAGCGCGAACAGCAGCAGGACGAAGCCGAGGACCATGACGACGCCGATGACCAGCGGGGTCTTCTCGGTCAGCAGGTGCTGGAGGTCGAGGTTCTCCACCGCGGCGCCGCCGACCAGGGTGTGGTCGGGCAGTTCGGCGCGCAGCGTGTTCACGGTCTGGCCGAGCTGCGGGTCGGACGGGTCGACGGACGGGACGGCCTGGATCAGCGACAGGTTCGCGCCGTCGGCGGCGGGCATCGCGGGCATCACGCCGGCGATGCCGGGGGTGGCGGCGACGGTCTGCGCGGTGGCCGCGGCCTGGTCGGTCGGGGTGAGGATCTGCAGGGTGCCGGGGGCGCCGTCGCCGAAGGCCTGCTGGACGGCGGTGTAGCCGGCCCGGGCGCTGGCGTCCTCGGGCAGCACGTTGATGGACGGCATCGCGGTGCGCAGTCCGATCACCGGCGCGGCCAGCGCCAGCAGCGCGACCAGGGCGAGCGCGCCCCAGCGCAGCGGCTGCTTCCACAGCCGCTCGCCCCAGGCCTCGAACCGCGGCGAGGTCTGCGCCTCGCGCTTGGCCCACGGCAGCGACACGGCGTCGATGCGGTGGCCGAGCTTGCCGAGAATGGCGGGCAGCAGGGTCAGGGTGGCGCCGAGGACGAACAGCACGGCCAGCATGATGCCGCCGGCCATCGAGCGGAACGCGGGGGACGGGACCAGCATCACGGCGGACAGGCTGACCAGCACGGTCGCGCCGGACAGCAGCACGGCCTTGCCCGCGGTGTCCATGGTCTCCGCGACCGAGCGTGAACTGTCGCTGCCCCGCTTCGAATTGGCGCGGGCGGCGCGGAACCGGACGACCAGGAACAGTGCGTAGTCGATGCCCAGCGCGAGGGCGAACATCATGGCGAAGTTCATCGCCCAGATGGAGACCGGGAACAGGTGGCTGATCAGCACCAGCGAACCGGCCGAGGCGGCCAGGCCCGCCATGGTGAGCAGCAGCGGCAGTCCGGCGGCGACCAGCGAGCCGAAGGCCAGCACCAGGATGGCCAGGGTGACCGGCCAGGACATGATCTCGGACTTCATCATCGCGTCGTGGTTGGCGGTGTTGAAGTCGCTCCACAGCACGGACGCGCCGGTCGCGGTGACGTCCACGCCGCCGCCGGACAGCTCGCGCAGCGGCTCCTTCAGGTCGTCGGCGGCCCGCACCATGTCGTCGGGCGAGGCGGCGGCCCCGGCCAGCAGCACGGCGGTGCGGCCGTCCTGGCTGACGGTCGCGCCGGGCTGCGGCGGGACGACGGTGGAGATCCGGGAGTCGGCGGTGGCCAGCGCGGTGGCCCGGTCGACCACCTGCTGCACGTCGGGGTCGGTCACCGGGCGGTCGGCGTGCACCACGATCTGGATCGCGGAGGAGGCGTTGCCCGCGAAGTGCTCCTCGGCGAGGGTGCGGACCTTCACCGAGTCGGAGCCGTTGGCCTGCCAGCCCGCGCCGGAGAGCGCGGTGGTGACCTTCGGGGCGAACGCGCCGAGGCCGATCACGATGATCAGCCAGCCGACCAGCACGGTCTTGAAGTGGTGGACGGACCAGACGCCGAGGCGGCCGAGCAGCCCGTCCCGGGGCGGGGCGACGGCCGGGGGCGCGGAGGCGGCCGGCGCGGGGGCGGAGCGGTTCACGGGTGTTTCTCTCCAAGCGGGCGGGGGGTCCGCCGATCCAAGGGTAATACCTGGGGGGGTATATACGGGGACAGGCGGGGCCCTGGGTGCGGGGGAGCAGGGGGAGCAGGGGGAGCAGGGGGCGCAGGGGGCGCGCGGGGGCGCCCCCTGGAGGGTGGGTGCGGGGTCAGGCCTTCAGTGCGGCCATCGCGGCGCGCAGCCGGACGGCGGCGTCGTCGGCCACCTCGGCGAGCTCGGGACGGCCGGTGAACTGCATCATCAGCTGCGGGTCCATGGCCTCGACCAGGACGCCGCCGTCCACCGCGCGCAGCACCACGTTGCACGGCAGCAGCAGGCCGACCCGGCGGTCCACCTCCAGGGCCCGGTACGCGATCGGCGGGTTGCAGGCGCCGAGGACCAGGAAGTCCTCCACCTCGACGCCGAGCTTGGCGTGCAGGGTGGCCGTCATGTCGATCTCGGTCAGGACGCCGAAGCCCTGCTCGGCGAGGGCCGCGCGGACCCGGCCTGCGGCGTCCGCGAACGGGATGCCGGTCAGGGTGGCGGTGAAGTCGTCGGTCATGTCGCCGAACCTCTCTGGTCAGTGCTTCGGTGTCCTGGTTTGTCGCTGTTGCGGCACTTCGATACCCCCGAGGGTATTCAAGCGTACGTCCGATGCAACCGGGCGGGTGGGAGGTCCATTCCCGGGCGCGGCGGGTGACGTCCGTCTCACCCGCCGGCCGGCCCGGTCAACCGCCGTAGCGATGGCGCAGGTTGGGGTCGTCCAGCCACCACGGCCGCTCGCCGTCGGAGGCCTCGTCGTCGGAGACCCGGGCCTGCTCGGCGGCGTCCAGCGCGGCGTCCACGGCGGCGGTCTCGGCCCGGCCGGTGACGATCAGGCGGCGGATCAGCGCGACCAGGAACGGCAGGCCGACCACGTCGCCGAGGATCCAGATCGCGTTGCCGCCGACGAACTGGTCCCGGGCGAGCGAGGGGCCCCAGTCGCGGGCCAGCGACGCGTAGTACGGCTCGGCGACCAGGTGGCCGCCGTACAGCAGCACCAGCGCGAGCGCCGCGTCGAACACCACCTCGACGAAGGTGATCACCACGCTCAGCAGCAGCGGGTACTCGTGCGCCACCGGGTCCAGCTGCAGGCGCGGCCAGAAGTACAGCAGGCCCAGCAGCACCAGCAGCAGGTGGAAGCCGATGTTCCCGGCGGTGCTGGTCAGGGTCTCCCGGTACAGCGGCGTGAAGTACAGCAGCCACGGCGGGACGACCAGCAGCACCGTGGACACCAGCGGGAACATCAGCACCCGGGAGGTCCGTCCGCCGAGCGCCGCGCGCAGCCGCTCCCGGCCGGCCGCCGGCAGGGTGTCGGCCAGCAGCGAGACGGGCGCGCCGAGGGCCAGCAGCAGCGGCACCAGCATCAGCAGCAGGACGAGCTGCACGGCGCGGTCGGCGAACAGCACCCGTTCGTAGACGCCGAGGCCGGAACCCGTCGTCCACACCCACACCGCCAGCCCGCCGAGGAACGCCGCCGTGCGGTACCAGGGCCAGCCGCCGCGGCGGCGCACGCCCACCAGGTAGCCGCCGGCCAGCAGGACCGTCAGGGCGGCGACCGCCGGTTCCAGGGTCCAGGTGTCGGCCAGCGCCGACCAGTGCCAGGGCGCGACGGCCGCGGGGTGGGGCATGGCGGTGGCTCCTTCGGTCGATTTCCGGCCGCGTCGCCCGCCGGGCGGAACCGGGGGCGGCCGCCCGGCGTCGGTCGCAGCGCCGGGTCCGTGGGAGGATCCGGCATTGAAGTTCTACACGCATGTAGAAAATCGACCGAACGGGGGGCCCGGGTGGGACGCGCGAGGCGCAGCGTCGGCAGCCGACGCGCCGCACACCGTCGCAACCTCGAACTCGGCCTGCTCGCCCTCGCGGTGGCGGTCTGCCTGGTCGGCTGGGTGAGCGCGAACCTGGCGCTGCGCGGCACCCTCCCGCCCGGCCTGCTGCCGTTCGGCGGCGGCCTGACCGGCCTCACCCTCGCCCTGCACCTCGCGGTCCGCCGCTTCGCGCCCTACGCGGACCCGCTGATCCTGGCGCTGGCGGTGCTGTTCACCGGCTTCGGCCTGGTGCTGCTCGACCGCCTCGACTACTCGTACGCGATCTGGCACGCCGCCAAGGGCGACTGGCAGAAGATCCCCGCCGCGCCCAGCCAGGTGCAGTGGACGGTGGTCGCCACCCTGGCGGCCGTCGTGCTGCTGATCGTGGTCCGGCACCACCGGCTGCTGCAGAAGTACGTCTACCTGATCATGGCGGGCGCGCTGATCCTGCTGGCCGCGCCCGCGTTCTTCCCCGGCGACACCCTCGGCGCCAAGCGCTGGATCATGGTCGGCGGACTCTCCTTCGAGCCCGACGAGTTCGTCAAGGTCGCCATCGCGGTGTTCTTCGCCGGCTACCTGACGGCCAACCGGGACGCGCTAGCGCTGACCGGCCGCAGGGTGTGGGGCGTCAACCTGCCGCGCGGCCGCAACCTCGGGCCGGTGCTGGCGATCTGGGTGATCAGCCTGCTGGTGCTGATCTTCGAACGCGACCTCGGCACCTCGCTGATCTTCTTCGGGGTGTTCGTGGTGATGCTCTACACCGCCACCGAACGCACCGGCTGGGTGCTGATCGGCCTGCTGATGGCCGTGGCCGGCGCGGCCGTGGTCGGCGACCTCGAACCGCACGTGCACGGCCGGGTCGAGGGCTGGCTGCACCCGCTCGACTACTACGAACCGGTGCACGACCCCCACCTGGTCTCCGACCAGCCCGCGCAGGCGCTGTTCGGCCTCGGCAGCGGCCACCTGGTCGGCAGCGGACTCGGCCAGGGCAGACCGTTCCTGATCGGGTTCGCCGGGCGCAGCGACTTCATCTTCACCACCATCGGCGAGGAACTCGGCCTGACCGGCGCGATGGCCGTCCTGCTGCTCTACGGCCTGTTCGTGCAGCGCGGCCTGCGCACCGCCGTCGCCATCACCGACCCGTTCGGCAAACTGCTCGCCACCGGCCTGTCCGCCGCCGTCGCGCTCCAGGTGTTCGTGGTGGTCGGCGGCGTCAGCGGGCTGATACCGATCACCGGCAAGGCACTGCCGTTCCTCGCCGCGGGCGGCTCCTCGCTGACCGCGAACTGGCTGCTCACCGCCATTCTGATCAAACTCTCCGACGCGGCGGGCCGCGCCGAACTCGAACCCGCCCCGGCACCGCTCGACCCGGCCCGGGGCGGGTGACTTCCCGCTGCGGGCGGTCAGCGCCGGCGGCCGGCAGGACGGTGGCGGCGCGGCTGCGCGCCTACTGGGGGTGCATTCCCCGGAGCGCGGCGACCGCCATGGCCGTGGCGCGGTCGGTGGTGGCGTCGTACGGGGCGCCGGACTCCAGGGCGGTGACCGTCGCGTTCACCAGGCCCTGGAGCAGCTGGGCGGTGAACTCCGGTGCATTGTCGCCGAGTTCGGTGAGGGCGGCGATCAACGGGGTGAGCAGCTCGCGGTGCGCGTGGCCCGCCGCCTCGCGCAGCGCCGCCGCGTCGCGGTCGCCGGCCAGCGCCCGGGCGATCCGGTGCTCGCCGTCGCGGACCAGCTCGCACTGGGCGCGGACGTACGCGGCGACCCGCCCCTCGGGCGTCTCGGCGGCGGCCATCGCGGAGGTGATCCGCTCCGTCCAGCGCGGGGCGGACTCGCGGACCACGGCGGCCAGCAGTTCGACGCGGTCCGCGAAGTACTTGTAGACGCTGTTGCGGGCCAGGCCGGTGCTGCGGGCTACCGCGGCGAAGGTGACGGCGGCGGCGTCCCCCTCGGACTCCAGCAGCGCGCGGGCAGCCTCGACCAGCGCCCGGCGCTGCTGGGCGCGGTGGTCGGCGACCGTGGCGGCGCTGATCTTCGGCACCCCCACAGTCTAGGAGTCGCGGGAGGGCGCCCCCCGTGTTGGGGACGTGGCGTCGCCATGTTCTATCTTGGGGACGCACTGTCCCCATCCTGGAAGGAGCACGGTGTACCTCGCCCTGCTCGAACTCAAAGCCGCGCGTGGCCGCTTCCTGCTCATGGGCTGCGTCGTCCTGCTGGTCGCCGCCCTGGTCGGAATCGTCTCCGGCTTCACCACCGGACTCGGCGACGACACCGTCTCCGCCCTGCGCCGCCTGCCCGCCACCCACCTGGCGTTCTCCCCGGACGCCAAGTCCGACCAGTTCGCCCGCAGCCTCGTCCCCGCCGAGACCCTGGCGGGCTGGCAGCAGCGCCCCGGCGTGCAGGCCACCCCGCTCGGCGTCACCATCACCCGCGGCACCACCGACCGGCACGCCGAGGTCGACCTCGCCGCGTTCGGCGTCGAGCCCGGCTCGTTCCTCGACCCCGGCGTCGAGGACGGCCAACGCCTCGGCGGCGACGGCCAGTTGGTGATCTCCCGGAAGCTCGCCGAGGAGGGCGTCGCGATCGGCGACACCCTCACCGTCGACCGGCTCGGCATCGCCCTCAAGGTCACCGGCATCACCGGCCGCGCCTCCTACGGGCACGTCCCGGCCGGGTACGTCACCACCGGCACCTGGCAGGCGATCCGCTTCACCACCCCCGGCGCGAGCGCGCCCGCCGCGGGGCTCCCGCAGCAGTACAGCGCGATCGCCCTGCGGGCCGCCTCGGGCGCGGACCTGGCGGCGGGGGACCGCGAGCTCGGCACCCGGACCGTCGCGACGACCGACGCGTACGCCGCCGCGCCCGGCTACACCGGCGAACGCGTCACCATGACGTCCATCCAGTTCTTCCTGTACCTGATCGCCCCGCTGGTGGTCGGCGCGTTCTTCGGCGTCTGGACCGTCCAGCGGCAACCCGAACTCGCCCTGCTGCGCGCGATGGGCGCCTCCCGTCGCCGACTCCTCGGGCACACCCTGGTCCAGGCCGCGGCCGTCGTCCTCGGCGGCACCCTGGCCGGCGCGGCACTCGCCTCCGCCGTCGGACTCCTGGTCGGCACCGAAGTCCCGTTCAGCCTCCCCGGGTTGGCGCTCACCGCCACCATGGCCACGGTCGCCCTCGCCGCCCTCGCCGGCGCCGCCCTCACCCTCCGCCGGGTCGCCACCGCCGACCCGATGACCATGCTCGGAGCCGGACGATGACCTCTCTGACCCTGCACCAGGTGTCCGTCTCACTCGGTCACGGCGACGCGAGGACGCCCGTCCTCCGAGGCGTCGACGCGACCTGCCGGCCCGGGGTGCTGACCGCGCTGGTCGGCCCGTCCGGCTCCGGGAAGTCGACCCTGCTCGCCGTCGCCGGCGCGCTGCTCAGGCCCGACGGCGGTCAAGTGCTGCTCGGTGACAGCGACTTGGCGTCCCTGAACGACGGCGAACGGGCGAAGGTCCGGCGCGAACGGATCGGCTACATGTTCCAGAGCGGCAACCTGCTGGGCGGCCTCACCACCGTCGAGCAGCTGCTCGCCGCCGCGTCCATCGCCGGCCGGCCGGCGAGGCGGCTGCGCGCCGCGGCGGAGACGGCCCTCGACGAGGTCGGCCTCGGACACCGGCTGCGGCACCGCGCGGACCAGCTCTCCGGCGGCGAGAGGCAGCGCGTCGCACTGGCACGAGCACTCTTCCTCGAACCCGACCTCCTGCTCATCGACGAGCCCACCGCCGCCGTCGACCGCGAACAGGCGGGCACCCTCACCGAGTTGATCGCCCACAAGGCCCGCGAACGGGGCTGCGTGGCGCTGGTCGCCACCCACGACCCGGTCGTCGTCGACGCGGCGGAAGCAACGGTCTCGATGTAGAGAGTGAACCAGCAGGGGCGCGGGGAACTGCGCGAGGGGGAACGCAGCACGTCCGCAAGATCGCGACGCAAGGCAATGGCCTGCACGTGATCGCGACCTTGCGGACGTGGTGTGCGCTTGTCGCGCCGTTCCCCGCCCCTGTCTTCCTTACCGCTCGGCGGACCTTTCGCTGGCCGAGGCGTTGAGCATGGCGACGCGGTCGACGACCTTCACCCGCTCGCGGCCCTCGGCGGCGCCGAGGGCCTTCTCGTGGGCGTCGAGCCGGTGCCAGCCCTCCCAGGTGGTGAAGTCGACGCCGCGGGAGCGCAGGAAGTCGACCACCGCGTCCTCGGCGGGCTCGGCCGCAGGGCGCAGCGTGCCGGCGGCGTGGTCGGCGACCAGGCAGGCGACGGTCTCGTTGGCGTCGCCCTTGGTGTGGCCGATGAGGCCGACGGGGCCGCGCTTGACCCAGCCGGTGACGTAGACGGACGGGAGGTGGGCGCCGGCCTCCTGGACGCGGCCCGCCTCGTGCGGAACCGTCGCGGAGAGGGCGTCGAAGGGCAGCTTGGGCAGCTCGTCGGAGCGGTAGCCGACCGCGCGGTAGACGGCCTGGACGGGCCATTCGCGGAAGGTGCCGGTGCCGACCGTGTTGCCGGTGCCGTCGAGCCGGGTGCGCTCGGTGCGCAGGGCGACGACGCGGCCGTCCTCGCCGAGGACCTCGACGGGGTTCTCGAAGAAGTGCAGGTGGATGCGGTGCGGGCGGTCGCCGATGTCGCGGATCGCCCAGTTCTCCAGCGTGGCCGCGACCATGTCGGCCTGCTTGTTGGCGCGCCGGGTGGCGATCGAGGCGTCGTCGTAGTCGATGTCCTCGGGGTCGACGATCACCTCGATGGTGGGGGAGTGGTCGAGCTCGCGGAGCTCCATCGGGGAGAACTTGGCCTGCGCGGGGCCGCGGCGGCCGAAGACGTGGACCTCGACGGCGCGGTTGGCGGCGAGGCCGGCGTGGACGTTCGGCGGGATCTCGGTGGGGAGCAGCTCGTCGGCGGTCTTGGCGAGGACGCGGGCGACGTCCAGGGCGACGTTGCCGACGCCGAGGACGGCGACCTGCTCGGCCTCCAGGGGCCATTCGCGGGGGACCTCGGGGTGGCCGTCGTACCAGGAGACGAAGTCGGCGGCGCCGTAGGAGCCGTCGAGTTCCATGCCGGGTATCGCGAGGTCGCGGTCGGCCTCGGCGCCGGTGGCGAAGACCAGGGCGTCGTAGAAGCGGTGGAGCTCGTCCAGGGAGAGGTCGCCGGGGTAGTCGACGTTGCCGAGCAGGCGGACCTGCGGCTTGTCGAGGACCTGGTGGAGGGCGGTGACGATGCCCTTGATCCGCGGGTGGTCGGGGGCTACGCCGTAGCGGATCAGGCCGAAGGGGGCGGGCAGGCGCTCGATCAGGTCGATGGAGACACCGGGGGCGGTGGCCAGCTCGGACTTCAGCAGCGCGTCGGCGGCGTAGATCCCGGCGGGGCCGGCACCGACGATGGCCACCCGGACGGGGCGGGACATGGGCAGGTACTCCTTGTTCGGCTCTGGGCGCGTACCGCCAGCCTTACGGCGGGCGGACGCGCCCGGTACGGTGCTTCGCCTTATGTCGTCATAAGGCGAAGCTATGGCCCCCCAAAGTTCGGCCTATGTGGCGTCCCCGTTGCCCCCCAGCATGCACGAGTCGCCGCGGCCGGGGCGATCACTCGTAGCGCAGGCGCAGCGACTCCTCCTCGGCGGCCAGCACCTGATCCAGCGTCAGCGAGGGATCGCGCAGGTGGGAGAGGGTGATCGAGGCCGAGCTGGGCGCCGCGTCGGCGGGCAGCCACTGCTCGGGACGCCAGGCCGAGCCGCGCAGGAACGCCTTCGGGCAGTGCCCGTAGACCTCGTCCGCGGAGACCACGATCGCGGTGCGCGGCGGCTTGCCGACCGGGGTGAGCCGCTCCAGCAGCCGGGGGTCCGCACTGATGCAGGCCCGGCCGTTGACCCGCAGGGTGGCGGCGCGGCCGGGGACGACGAAGAGCAGTCCGGCCTGTCCGGTGGCGGCGATGTTGTGCAGGCTGTCGAGGCGGCGGTTGCCGGTGGCGTCGGGGATCGCCAGGGTCCGCTCGTCCAGGACGGAGACGAAGCCGGGCGGGCCGCCGCGCGGAGTGGCGTCGCAGTTGCCGTCCGCATCGGCGGTGGCGACGAAGACCAGGGAGGCACAGCCGATCAACAGACGGGCCTCCTCGTGCAGGCGGTCGACCTGCTTGCGCTGCACCGTGTCGCTCGGCTGCTCGTACAACTCCCGCAGCCGGGCCGGGTCGCGGATCGCCTCAGCGGCGAGGGCGTCGAAGATCACGCGACCCGACCCTATCCCCGTTCACCTCGGCGGCGGCGAGGGGGTCAGATCTGCAGCGGAACCGCGTGCACCTCGTCCGCCGGGTGTCCGGTGCGCTCGTGGACGCGCTGGACGGCCTCCCGGGACGGGCCGGAGGACAGGCAGTACACGGTGCCGGAGTCGGGGTCCGCCCAGGCCTGCCGGAACTCCACGCCCTCCTCGTGCTGCACCGCGAGGTCCGCCTCGTGCGCGGCCTTCAACTGCTCGGCGGTGATGCCGGCCATCCCGTGGTGGACGTCCATGAACATCGTCATCGTCGCTCAACTCCTCGGCCGGGAGCCCCCGCGCGGGGGCACTCATCTCCACCGTGCGCCCCGGGGCGTGAACCAGGCCACAGGACGCGCTCTTGCCTTGGGCATAGATGCGCGTGCAAGAATGCTGGTGCAGTAGCAGTGACGTTCAGCGCACTCCGGGGTCGGTGAAATTCCGAGCCGGCGGTTACAGTCCGCGACCCGTCCGCAGCCAGCGGCCGGTTGACCAGGTGAAATTCCTGGACCGACGGTTAAAGTCCGGATGGGAGGCGTGCGCGGCGGACAGGTGTGTTCACACCGCGGCCCACCCGAGGGCCGGGGTGCCGAAGCACGGCATGTCGGCAGCTCACCCGTGCCGCGGGGCAGGTCCCCGGCCGCACGGCGGGCCTTCCCGACGCGCCGCGTCCGCAGTCAACTCCCGATCGCCGCCCCGGAGTCCGCGCCCCAAGCGCGAGGAGAACCCGGGTGTTCACCGGCATTGTTGAAGAGCTCGGCGAGGTCGTCTCCATCGAGGAGATCGGTGAGTCCTCGCGAATCCGCCTGCGCGGCCCGCTGGTCACCGCGGACGTCCGGCACGGCGACTCCGTCGCAGTCAACGGCGTGTGCCTCACCGTCGTCGACGACAACGAACAACTCGCCAAGCACGAAGGCGAGTTCAGCGCCGACGTGATGCGCGAGACGCTCCGCCGCTCCAGCCTCGGCGCGCTGCGCCCCGGCTCCCGGGTCAACCTGGAACGGGCGATGGCGCTCGGCGCCCGACTCGGCGGCCACCTGGTGCAGGGCCACGTCGACGGCACCGGCGCCGTGATCTCCCGCGAGCCGGGCGACCTGGACGCGGACGGGAATCCGCGCTGGGAGGTGGTGCGTCTCTCGCTGCCGCAGCCGATCTCGCGCTACCTGGTGGAGAAGGGGTCGATCACCGTGGACGGAGTGAGCCTCACTGTCGTCGAGGCCGCCCGGGACAGCTTCACCGTCTCGCTGATCCCCGCCACGCTCGCCCTGACCACGCTCGGGGTGAAGGCGGTGGGCGACCCCGTCAACCTGGAGGTGGACGTGCTCGCCAAGTACGTGGAACGACTGCTCGAAAACCGTGCACTGCCCGACACCCTGGGGGAAACCAAGTGAGCGCGCTCGCAGATCTGACCTTCACCGCCTTCGGCGAGCAGGTGAAGGTGGCCGACATGGTCGGCAACCTGATAGGGCTCGCCGGGCTGGCGTTCGGCTGGCGCCGCTCGGTGCTGACCTGGCCCGCCCAACTGCTGGCCGGCGCCGTGCTGATCAGCGTGTTCCTCGGCGGGCAGGTGCCCGGACTGATCGGCAAGCAGGTGATCGTCGTGGTCACCGCGGTCTGGGGCTGGACCCAGTGGAACCGCGGCCGCCGCGACGCCGGCGAGATCGCCGTCCGCTTCGCCGACCGGCGCGAGCGGATCCTGCTGATCGCCGCCACCGCAGCCGGCACGCTCGCCGTCGCCGCGCTGTTCAACGCCTACCCGAAGCTGTCCTGGAACCCGCTGCTGGACGCGTACATCTTCACCGGCACGCTGGCCGCCATGTACGCCCAGGCCCGCGGCTGGGTGGAGTTCTGGTTCGCCTGGATCGCCGTCGACGTGATCAGCGTGCCCTACAGCTACGCCCACGGCTACGTCTTCTCCGCGCTGACCTTCACCATCTACTTCGTCCTCGTGGTGGCCGGCCTGGCCAGCTGGTGGACGAAGGCCCGCACCGCACGAACCACCCTGCCCGTCGAGGGAGTTGCCGCATGAGCGCCGAAGAGCCCGTCGATCCCGGGGAGCCGCTCGCGCTCGACCCGGTGGAGCGCGCCATCGCCGACATCGCGCTCGGCCGCGCCGTGATCGTGGTCGACGACGAGGATCGCGAGAACGAGGGCGACATCGTCTTCGCCGCGTCCGCCGCCACCCCCGAGCTGATGGCGTTCACCGTCCGCTACAGCTCCGGCGTGATCTGCGTCCCGATGCCGGGCGCCGACCTCGACCGGCTGCGGCTGCCCCCGATGACCCAGGTCAACGAGGACCGCAAGGGCACCGCCTACGCCGTCTCGGTGGACGCCCGCGACGGCGTCGACACCGGCATCTCCGCCGCCGACCGGGCCCGCACCGTCCGGCTGCTGGGCTCCGCCGCCACCGAGGCCACCGACCTCACCCGGCCCGGTCACGTCTTCCCGCTGCGCGCCGTCGACGGCGGCGTGCTGGCGCGCCCCGGGCACACCGAGGCCACCGTCGACCTGGTCCGTCTGGCGGGCCTGCCGCCCGCCGGGGCGATCGCCGAGGTGGTCAACGACGACGGCACCATGGCCCGGCTGCCCGAGCTGCACGCCTTCGCCCGCCGGCACGGCCTGGCGATCATCTCCATCGCGGACCTGATCGCCTACCGCCGCCGCACCGAACTGCACGTCGACCGCGCCGCCGTCACCGCGCTGCCCACCGACCACGGCGACTTCACCGCCGTCGGCTACCGCGGCACCATCGACGGCGTCGAACACCTCGCGCTGGTGGCCGGCGGCCTGGACGCCGACGGGAAGCTCCCCGACGGCGAGGACGTGCTGGTGCGGGTGCACTCCGAGTGCCTGACCGGCGACGTGTTCAGCTCGCTGCGCTGCGACTGCGGTCCGCAGCTGCACGCCTCGCTGCGCGCCGTCGCCGAGGCCGGCCGCGGCGTGGTGCTGTACCTGCGCGGCCACGAGGGCCGCGGCATCGGCCTGGCCCACAAGCTGCGCGCGTACGAGCTCCAGGAGCGGGGCCGCGACACCGTCGACGCCAACCTCGACCAGGGGCTGCCCGCCGACGCCCGCGACTACTCGATCGGCGCGCAGATGCTCGCCGACCTGGGCGTGCGCTCGCTCACCCTGCTCACCAACAACCCGGCCAAGCAGGCCGCGCTCACCGAGCACGGTCTGAAGGTCACCGCCCGCCGGCCGCTGCCCACCGCCGCCGGCGCCCACAACCTCACCTATCTGCGCACCAAGCGCGACCGGATGGGCCACGACCTGCCGTGGCTCGACGACGACAACAAGTAGCCGCACCACGGAAAGAGGAGCACGACATGGCCGGTCACGGAGCCCCTGTGCTGTCCCCGAAGAACTGCGCCGACCTGCGGGTCGCGATCATCGCCGGGCAGTGGCACGAGCAGGTGATGAACGGACTGCTGGACGGCGCGCACCGCGCCCTGAAGGAGCTGGGGATCGAGGAGCCGACCGTGGTCCGCGTCCCCGGCACCTTCGAACTGCCGGTCGCCGCCAAGCAGTTGGCGGGACGCGGTTACGACGCGCTGGTGGCGCTGGGTGTGGTGGTGCGCGGCGGCACCCCGCACTTCGACTACGTCTGCCAGGGCGCGACCCTCGGCCTGACCCAGGTCTCGGTGGAGACCGGCGTCCCGGTCGGCTTCGGCGTGCTGACCTGCGACACCGAGCAGCAGGCGCTGGACCGGGCCGGGCTGCCGGACTCCGTCGAGGACAAGGGCCACGAGGCGGCCACCGCAGCCGTCGCCACCGCCGCCGTGCTGCGCGAGGTGGTCGAGCCCTGGCGGTGATCGGACGATCGCACCGGGGGCGGTCCGTTGCGATGTCCAGCGGACTGTCCACGGTGCGGAACCGTTTACCGTCCGTCCGTCCGCACCCCGTAAGGTGAGGCCATCATGGCATCGAAGACATTCGAGGAGCTCTTCGCCGAGCTCCAGCAGAAGGCCGCCACCGGCGACCCCGCGACCTCCCGCACCGCCCAGCTCGTGCAGCAGGGCGTCCACGCGATCGGCAAGAAGGTCGTCGAGGAGGCCGCCGAGGTCTGGATGGCCGCCGAGTACCAGTCGCCCGAGGAGACGGCCGAGGAGATGTCCCAACTCCTCTACCACGTCCAGGTGATGATGATCGCCCGCGGGCTGACGCTCGAAGACGTCTACAAGTACCTGTAATTCCCCACCGCACCGCAGTCGACGAAGGGTTCCCCTCTCATGCTCCGCATCGCCGTCCCCAACAAGGGTTCGCTCTCGGGTCCCGCGGCGGAGATGCTCCATGAGGCCGGCTACCGGCAGCGCAAGGACGCCAAGGAACTCGTCCTGGTCGACCCGGACAACCAGGTCGAGTTCTTCTTCCTGCGCCCGCGCGACATCGCCGTCTACGTCGGCTCCGGCCGCCTCGACATCGGCATCACCGGCCGCGACCTGCTGCTGGACTCCGCCTCGGACGCCGAGGAGGTGCTCGCGCTCGGCTTCGCCGCCTCCACCTTCCGGTTCGCCAGGCCGGTCGGCGCCGAGATCAACGGCGTCCAGGACCTGGACGGCCTGCGGATCGCCACCTCCTACACCGGCCTGGTCGAGCAGCACCTCGCCGAGCACGGCGTGAAGGCCACCGTCACCAAGCTGGACGGCGCGGTCGAGACCGCCGTGCACCTGGGCGTCGCCGAGGTCATCGCCGACGTCGTGGAGACCGGCACCAGCCTGCGCAACGCCGGCCTGGAGGTCTTCGGCGACCCGATCCTGGTCTCCGACGCCGTGGTGATCCGCCCCAAGGGCGCCGGCGAGGACCCGGCCGTCGAGCAGTTCCTGCGCCGCCTGCAGGGCGTGCTGGTGGCCCGCCGCTACGTGCTGATGGACTACGACATCCGCGCCGAGACGGTCGGCGCCGCCGTCGCGCTCACCCCCGGCCTGGAGTCGCCGACCGTCTCGCCGCTGCACACGGCCGGCTGGGTCGCGGTCCGCTCCATGGTGCTCCGCAAGGAGGCCCAGCGGATCATGGACGACCTGTGGGCGATCGGCGCCCGCGCCATCCTGGTCACCAACATCCACGCCTGCCGCATCTGACCCGCTGCCGAACGGGGGCCGCCCGCCCGGCGGCCCCCGCTTGTTCCTGGAGCCACCCGTGTCTGTGCCCGCCCTGCCCGTGACGTGGGCCCCCCGCCGCAACCGCGCCGTGCTGCTCGCCCTGTGCGGCGTGATGGTGGTGCTGTTCACCGTGCTCGCCTTCGCGCTGCCGGACACCTGGCAGCCGCGGGACCGGGTGATGATGGTGCTCAGCGGCCTGCTGTTCGCCGCGGTCGGCCTGATGCTGGCCCGCCCCAAGGTGGTCGCCGACGCCGACGGACTGACCGTGGTCAACTTCGTCCGCAGCCGCCGCCTCGCCTGGGCCGAGGTGGTCCGGGTCAACCTCAAGCACGGCGACCCGTGGGTGATGCTCGACCTCGCCGACGGCACCGCGCTGGCCGCCGTCGGCATCCAGCCCGCAGGCGGCCGCGAGCAGGCCGTCACGGCCGCCCGCACGCTGCGCGACCTGGTCGAGGAACGCGGCGCGAGCCGGGGCTGACCCGGCAGGTCCGGACGGGCCGGAGAACCGTTCGGGTATCGTCTACGCTGGTAAAACCGCGGCAAAGCCCAAGAGTGTCCGGCCTGCCGCCCTGACCCGCGACCTGAGGAGTGACACCTCCCCTCGATGGACGATCCGTCCGGTAGTACCCGCGCCGCCACGCACATTCCGAGCCAGGGAAGGCGGGCGGCCCGATGACCACCGCCTGGCTCCTGCTGCTTGCGGCAATCCTGCTCATCCTCGCCAACGGCCTGTTCGTGGCCGCCGAGTTCGCGTTCGTGACCGCAGACCGCGGCACCGTGGAACGCGCCGCGGCCACCGGTGACGGTCGGGCGAAGAGGCTCTCCAAGGCCCTGCACCAGCTGTCCTTCCAGCTCTCCGGCGCCCAACTCGGCATCACCATCACCTCCCTGGTGGTCGGCATGCTCGCCGAGCCGGCGCTGTCCACCCTGCTGTCCCCGGTGTTCACCGCCGTCGGCCTGCCCGACGCGGCTGCCCGCGGCACCGCGCTGATCGTCGGCCTGGTGCTGGCCACCGTGGTGCAGATGGTGATCGGCGAACTCGTCCCGAAGAACTGGGCGATCTCCCACCCGCTGCAGGTCGCCTACGCCGTGGTCGGCCCGCAGCGCGCGTTCTCCGCCGCCTGCCGCCCGCTGATCGCGTTCCTCAACGGCTCCGCGGACCGGCTGGTCCGCGCCCTCGGCGTCGAGCCGCAGGAGGAACTCGGCCACGCCCGCACCGCCGACGAACTCCTCGCGCTCGCCCGGCACTCCTACCAGGCCGGCGCGATGGACGAGGAGTCGACCGCCCTGTTCGTGCGCACCCTGGGCCTGCGCGAGCTGACCGCCGAATCCGTGATGACCCCTCGGATCGACGTCTCCGCGCTCCAGGAGGACGCCACCGCCGGCGACGTGCTCAACCTCACCCGGGCCACCGGGCTGAGCCGCTTCCCGGTGTACAGCGAAAGCCTGGACAACGTCACCGGCACCGTCACGCTCAAGGACGCGCTCGCCGTCCCCGCCGGCCGCCGCGACCACACCAAGGTCCGCCACCTGGCCTCCCCGCCGCTGCTGGTCCCCGAGACGCTGCCCGTCGAGCGGCTGCTCGACCTGCTGCGCGGCCGCGAACCGATGGCCGTGGTGGTCGACGAGTACGGCGGCACCGCCGGCGTCGCCACCATCGAGGACATCGTCGAGGAGGTCGTCGGCGAGGTCCAGGACGAGCACGACCCCGACGACACCCCCGAGCTGCGCCCGCTCGCCCCGCGCGACGGACTGCCGGTCTGGGACGCCGACGGCCGGGCCCGGCTCGACCAGCTCGCCAAGATCGGCCTGCACGCCCCCGACGGCCCCTACGAAACCCTCGGCGGACTCCTCGCCGACCTGCTCGGCAAGCTCCCCGCCGTCGGCGAGAGCGCCGAACTGCCCGACTGGGAGATGACGGTGACCGCCGTCGACCGCCACCGCACCAGCCGGGTCGAGGTGCGCCGCACCCGCGCCGAGGACGACCACGACGACCAGGACGGTCACCGATGAGCGCCCTGCAACTCGCCTTCTCGCTGCTCCTGCTGCTCGGCAACGCGTTCTTCGTCGGTGCCGAGTTCGCCGTCATCTCGGTGCGCCGCAGCCAGATCGAACCGCTCGCCGAGGCCGGCGACAAGCGCGCCCGCACCGTGCTGCACGCGCTGTCCAACGTCTCCGCGATGCTGGCCGCCGCCCAACTCGGCATCACCGTCTGCTCGCTGCTGCTCGGCGCGCTCGCCGAGCCGACCATCGCCCACCTGCTGGAGCCGGTCTTCCACGCACTCGGCGTGCCCGCGTCGGCGATGCACCTGCTCAGCTACGCCGTCGCGCTCAGCCTGGTGGTGTTCCTGCACATGGTGCTGGGCGAGATGGTGCCGAAGAACCTGGCGCTGGCCGGCCCGGCCCGGGCCGCGCTGTGGCTCGGCCCGCCGCTGGACCGGCTGGCCCGCTGGCTCGCCCCGGTGATCACCTTCCTGAACGCCCTCGCCAACGGTGTGCTGCGGCTGTTCCGGGTCGAACCCAAGGACGAGGTCAACTCGGTGTTCACCAGCGAGCAGCTGCTGCTCCTGCTGGCCGACTCCGGCGAGGCCGGCCTGCTGGACGACACCCGCCGCGAACGCCTGGAGGACGCCCTGGAGATGGGCAGCCGCCCCGTCACCGAGGTGATGCTGCCCGCCGACCAGCTGGTCACCGTGGGCCGCGACGTCACCGGCGAACAGATCCAGCAGCTCGCGGTGCGCACCGGCTTCTCGCGCTTCCCGGTCGTCGACGAGCTGGGCATCGTGCTCGGCTACCTGCACGTCAAGGACTCGCTGGAGGTCGACGACCTGACCGCGCCCGTCCCCGACCGGCTGTGGCAGCCGATCACCGTGGTGCGCTCCGGCCTGCCGCTGGACGACGCGCTCGCCGTGATGCGCCGCAACGCCGTCCACCTGGCGGCCGTGGTGGACGCGGACGGCCGGCAGCTCGGCCTGGTCGCCCTGGAGGACGTCCTGGAGGAGCTGGTCGGCGAGGTCCACGACCCGGACCACCGGCGCTGACGCCTTGTCGCCCCCGGCCCCGTCGCAGTTCCTGCGGCGGGGCCGTTCCTCTTACGGCAGTTCCACCGGGTACGGTTCGGCGAAGTCGGCGGAGCGGCTGACCCGCTCCCAGGCCCCGGCCTCGGCGAGCTGGCGGCGGGAGTACTCCAGCGCCATGGTCACCGCGTTCACGCCCAGCAGCAGGTGGCTCGGGAGCTCGGCCCGCCGCACCGTGCGGACGATGGTCTCCGCGGCGCGCACCGGGTCGCCGGCCGCGCCGGCCTCGCCCCGGCGCATCCGCCGGTTCATCGCGCCGACCGTCTCGTCGTAGGCCTCCGGCACGGGGTGGGCGGTCATCGAGGCGCCCGCCCAGTCGGTGGCGAAACCGCTCGGCTCGACCACCAGGTACCGGATGCCGAACGGCGCGGTCTCGGCGGCCAGCACCCGGGTGAAGCCGTCCACCGCGAACTTGGCGGCCTGGTACGAGGCGATGCCCGGCGACCCGCCGACCCGCCCGCCGACCGAGGAGAACTGCACCACGGTGCCCGAGCGTTGACGCCGCAGCGCGGGCAGCGCGGCCTTGGTGACGTGGTAGACGCCCCAGAAGTTGGTCTCGAACTGGGCGCGGAAGTCGGCGTCGTCCGAGGTCTCGACGGGGGAGACGTTGGCGTAGCCGGCGTTGTTGACCAGCACGTCGATGCGGCCGAAGCGGGCCAGCGCGGCGTCGATCGCCGCCTGCGCGGCCGCCGGGTCGGTGACGTCCAACGGGACGGTGAGGACGCGGTCGCCGTGCCCGGTGAGTTCTGCGGCGAGGGGTTCGGGGCGGCGGGCGGTGGCGACGACCAGGTCGCCCGCCGCCAGGGCGGCGTCGACCAGGGCGCGGCCGAAGCCGCGGGACGAACCGGTGATGAACCAGACCTGCTGCCGGGTGGTGCGCGTCTCTTCGCTCATACCGTTAGTAAAACACCGTTCTCTTATTAGCGCAACGCCGTTGCGTTAACGACTCCTATGATGGTGACATGAGTGAGCCGGCATTCCGACGGGCGCGCAGCGCCGAGGCCAAGCAGGCGCGCGAAGGGGCGATCCTGGACGCGGCCCGGGCGCTCGGCGAGGGGCGTGGCATCCGCGACGTCACGCTCACCGACATCGCCGCCGAAGTGGGCATGCACAAGTCGGCGCTGCTGCGGTACTTCGAGACCAGGGAGCAGATCTTCCTCGAACTCACCGCCCAGGGCTGGCGGGAGTGGTCCGCCGCCCTGCGCGCCGACCTCGCGGCCCGCGCGCACGCCACCCCCGCCGAGGTCGCCGAACTGCTCGCCGCGACGCTGTCGGCCCGCCCGATGTTCTGCGACCTGCTGGCGCAGGCCCCGCTCAACCTGGAACGCAACGTCTCACTGGACGCGGTGCGCGCCTTCAAGCTCGTCACCCTGGACGAAGTCGCCCTGATCGGCGGGGAGTTGAACCGCCTGCTCGGCCTGACCGAGCAGCAGGTGCTGGACCTCGCCGCCACCGCCACCGGCATGGCCGGCGCCCTCTGGCAGATCGCCACCCCCGGCCCGCGACTGAAGGCCCTCTACGCCTCCGACCCCCGCCTCGGCCACGCCATCGTCGAGGTCGAACCCCGCCTGCGCCGCGTCCTGACCGCCTACCTGACCGGAGTGGCGGCGACCTGACCCTCAGCCCGTCACTGGCGGCCGTCGATCAGCTCGCCGTACGCCTGCAGCAGGTCCGGCAGCCGCAGGGTGGCGAGGTCCTCGCGGGACGGGACGCCGCGCAGGGCGGAGAGCCGCAAGTCCCGGTAGGCGCAGGACTTCTCGTACAGGGTGCGGATGAATCGGCCGTTGCCGAGCTGGTCGATCCAGCCCTCCGTGACCACGTGGCGGCAGATCGACGCCAGCTCCTCGGCCGCGTCCACATCCCACTCGTCACCGTCGGTGTGCGCCAACTGCCCGCCGATCTCGGAGAGTTCGGACGGACGGTAGGACGGGAAGTCGACCCGGGTGGTGAACCGCGAGTTCAGCCCCGGGTTGGTCGCCAGCAGCCGGTTCATGCCCTCCGGGTAGCCGGCCAGGATCACCACCAACCGGTCCCGGTTGTCCTCGGCGCGCTTCAGCAGCACCTGCAGGGCCTCGTCGCCGAACGCGTCGCCCTTGCTGTACCCGGAGTTGGCCAGCGAGTACGCCTCGTCGATGAACAGCACGCCGTCCAGCGCCGAGTCGATCAGATCGTTCGCCTTCACCGCCGTCTGGCCGAGGAACTCGCCCACCAGATCGGCCCGTTGGGCCTCCACCAGGTGGTCCCCGGAGAGCAGCCCGAGAGCGTGGAACACCCGGCCGAGGATCCGCGCCACCGTGGTCTTGCCGGTGCCCGACGGCCCCGAGAAGACGAAGTGCCGCTTCGGCGGCTGCACTGGCAGGCCCCGGTCCGCGCGCAGCCGCGCCATCCTCAACTGCGCCGACAGCGCCCGGACCTGACGCTTCACCGGATCGAGGCCGACCATCGCCTCCAGCTCCGCCAGCGCCTGGTCCAGCTCCATCCGGGCCGCCGGCGCCGGGTTCGGACCGGCCGGCGGAATCGCCGCCGCCACCGGCCAGTTGCCCAACCGCAGGGGTAACGGCGAAGCACCGGACGCCCGTTCGGGCACCTGCCCGCCGCGCGACTCCCCGCCCGGCGGCTGCGCCCGCTCCGGCTCCGGATCCTCCACCGTCTCCACCGCGGTCTCCACCGCCGTGCCCCGGTACTCGCCGTACTCGCCCAGCGCCGCCCCGTCCAGCAGCCCGTCCTCGGCGGAGATCGCCGCCAGCCGCTGCTCGGTGTCCATGAACGCCGGATCGGCCCGGTGCACCGCCCGGTACAGCGGCAACGCCGCCGCGCTGCGCCCCGCGCCCTCGTACGCCCGGCCCAGCCAGTACCGCAACTCCTTGCGCTGCGGCTGCTCGGAGCGGCAGCGGGCCAGCGACGCCGCCAGCGGGCGCTGCGCCTGCGCGCACATGTCGAGCCGGACCCGGGCCATGCCCGCGAACAGGCCCGCCTCGATACCCAGCACCGGATCGTCCAACAGGCGGTCGGTGTCCCGGATCAGCTGTTCCCAGTCCTTCAACAGGTAGGAGCGGCAGGCCTGCAGGAACCGCACCGCGGGCTCCTGCTCCGGCTCCGGACAGGCCGCCAACGCCTGGTCCAGCTCGGTGAGATGACGCCCGTCCAGCCAGTGCGAGGCGTGCGCCAGGGCGAGGTCCTGCGCGGACTCCAGCACCGGCTGCACCCACCAGCCCAGCCAGTACCAGGAACTGAGCGGACGGCGGTGGCGCTCGCGCTGCTCGCCGAACCGCTCGCGGTGCCGGTGCATCGCCAGCAGCGCGCCCGCGGTGTCGCTGCGCAGCGCGTGCAGCCCCAGCCAGGCGTCCGCCATGCCCGGGTCGATCCGCACCGCGGCCCGGAACTCCTCCTCGGCACGGGCGTACGAGCCCGCCGTGTAGGCATCCATGGCACGCGACCAGAAGCGGTCGGCCTCCGGATCCGGCCCCGCCGCGGCGGGCCCCTTGCCGCCGGAACTCTCCACCGTCACTGACGCCCCCCGCCAGACCTAGGGCCGCTTCAAACGGGCCTGCGTGGGCATGGTACCGGCGCGGAGCTGATCCGTAAGGGTGCCGCGCGGGTCAAATGGCGCGAGACGATCGGGTGTTGGGGTGCTGAGCGGCGCCCGGCGCGAAAGGGAACGGCGTCTCCGGCTCACGGGGGAACAAACCGGAGACGCCGTGTCTGTGGTTGCGGATTCAACTGATTTCCGCGACACGCAGAACTTAAATCCTGACGACACCGCAGGTCAAGAGCGGTTCAACCGGTTCACTCAGGGTGTCCCCGACGATCCGCCCGGTGATCCCGTCGACCCGCAGCGAGGCGAACGGACGGCTCGGATCGGCGGCGAAATGCGCCCGCTCCGCCACCGCCCAACCCGCCCAGAACTCGGCCAGTTCCGGACCGTCCCGCAGCTCGCCCCGGGCCCGCGCCGCCGCCGCATCCAGCTCCATCCACAGCAGCGCCGCCAGCGCCGGACGCACCGCCCGGCGGCCCGCGCCGACCCCCTCCAGCAGCACCACCGGGGCCGGCGGCACCACCGCGACACCGTCGAACTCCCGTGCCGTCCAGTCGTACACGCCGTGCCGGGCCGCCTCGCCCCGCCCCAGCGGCTCCAGCACCTGGGCGCGCAGCCGGCCCACCCAGCCGAACGGCTCCCGATGGGTCGCCAGATCGTCCAGGTGCACCACCGGCGCACCGCCGAGCGCCTGCGACAACCGGCCCGTGAACGTGGTCTTGCCGGAACCGGCGTGCCCGTCCACCGCGACCAGCCGCACCGGGCCCAGCGACGGGGGCAGCGCGAGCAGGCCCGCGGCGAGCGCGGACAGGTCGGGGAAGGCGTCGGTCATCCGGCCAGCCTACGTGGCCGGGCGGGGGAGTCCCGGAGGGCACCGGGGCGACGGCGCCCTCGGCGGGAGAGGCGGCGCTCAGGCCGCCCGGCGGTCGCGCTGGACGGGCAGCAGCGCCCGCACCGCGCGGTGGGCGCCCGCGTGCGAGAACGGCTGGGTGCGCCAGTCCAACGCCGTCGGCAGCGGCACCAGGTTCTCGGCGCCGTCCTGCTCCGGCTGGTCCACGGACTCCGGCAGGTCGGCCGTCGGCGTGCCGGCGCCCCGGCAGATCGCCGACTGGAAGGGGTTCCACGCGGAGGGCAGCACCGCGTGCTGCGGCAGCCGCTCCTCGTCCCCGATCAACGCGATCGGGCGGTCACAGGCCGGGCAGTCCACCCGGACGATCTCCCAGTTGTCGGCCGCGCCCGCGTCCGCCCCGAAGGACGGCTCGGGCGCGCCGCGTTCGTCCTCGACGTCGGGACGCTGGTCGGTGGAAGGCATTTTGATCCCCCTCGGATCGGGCCGGATTCACTCGTTGTCCGGGCCACCACCAGCACTTCCCCCTGACACCACGTCATAACCCTGCGCCCCGGCGCACGGTGATGCACCAAGTGTGTTCCTCGCCACATTCCATTGGCATGTGCCCCCCGAATGCGCCCCCGATGAGCTGTCTGCACAGCCCCGCCCGTATCGAGTAGGTTGACGCCTTGTGGAGGAACTCGACCAGCGCATCGTCCAGCTGCTGCTGCAGGACGGACGGATGAGCTACACCGACCTGGGCAAGGCCACCGGCCTGTCCACCTCGGCCGTGCACCAACGGGTGCGCCGCCTCGAACAGCGCGGCGTCATCCGCGGCTACACCGCCATCGTCGACCCCGAGGCGGTCGACCTGGCGCTCACCGCGTTCATCTCCGTCAAACCGTTCGACCCGAGCGCCCCCGACGACACCCCCGAACGCCTGATCGCCCTCCCCGAGATCGAGGCCTGCCACAGCGTCGCCGGCGACGAGAACTACATCCTCAAGGTCCGCGTCCCCACCCCCGGAGACCTGGAGGACCTGCTCGCCCGCATCCGCGCCGCCGCCGGCGTCTCCACCCGCACCACCGTCGTCCTCTCCACCCCCTACGAGGCCCGCCCCCCGAAGCTCTGACGAAACTGTCCATAGTGCGAGACTGGTCGCCATGACCGAACGCACCGACCGGACCGTCCTGCTGCGCGGCGGCAATGTCTACAGCCCCGCCGACCCCTTCGCCACCGCCATGCTGGTGGAGGGCGAACACATCGCCTGGGTCGGCAGCGACGGAGCCGCCGAGGCGTACGCCGACGTCGCCGACGAGATCGTCGAGCTGAACGGCGCCCTGGTCACCCCCGCGTTCGTCGACGCGCACGTGCACGCCACCTCCACCGGCCTCGCCCTGACCGGCCTCGACCTCACCGACAGCGCCTCGCTCGCCGACGCCCTCGCCGCGATCGCCGCCTTCGCCGAGCGCCGTGCCGACGGCGTCCTGCTCGGCCACGGCTGGGACGAGACCCGCTGGCCCGAGCACCGCGCGCCCACCCTCGCCGAACTCGACACCGCCGCCGGCGGGGCCGCGCTCTACCTGTCCCGCACCGACGTCCACTCCGGCCTCGCCACCAGCGCCCTGCGCGCCCTCGTCCCGGCGCTCGCCGACTGCGCCGGGTACTCCGCCGACGGCCCGCTCACCCAGGACGCCCACCACGCCGTCCGCCGCGCCGCGCTCGCCCACCTCACCCCCGCCCAGCGCCGCGACGCCCAACTCGCCACGCTGCGCCGCGCCGCCGAACTCGGCATCGGCGCGCTGCACGAGTGCGCCGGCCCCGACATCTCCTCCGCCGGGGACCTCGCCGCGCTGCTCGCGCTGGCCGCCGCGACGGACGGCCCCGAGGTCTTCGGCTACTGGGGCGAACTCGGCGCGGAGGGCGTCGCCACCGCGAAGCGGCTCGGCGCGGTCGGCGCCGGCGGCGACCTGTTCGTCGACGGCGCGCTCGGCTCGCACACCGCCTGCCTGCACGACGCCTACGCCGACACCGACCACACCGGCGTCTCCTACCTGAACGCCGAGCAGATCGCCGAGCACGTCGCCGCCTGCACCGAGGCCGGCCTGCAGGCCGGGTTCCACGCCATCGGCGACGCCGCGATCGCCGCCGTCGTCGAGGGCGTCCGGGCCGCCGCCGACAAGCTCGGCGCGGAGCGCGTCAAGGCGATGCGGCACCGCGTCGAGCACGCCGAGGCGCTCACCCCGGAGACCCTCGCCGCGTTCGCCGAGCTCGGCCTCACCGCCTCCGTCCAGCCCGCCTTCGACGCCGCCTGGGGCGGCCCCGACGACATGTACGTCGCCCGCCTCGGCGCCGAGCGCGCCGCGCAGCTCAACCCGTTCGCCGCGATGCTGCGGGCCGGCATCCCGCTGGCGTTCGGCTCCGACGCGCCCGTCACCCCGCTCGACCCGTGGGGCACCGTCCGCGCCGCCGCGTTCCACCGCACCCCCGAGCACCGGATCTCGGTGCGGGCCGCGTTCACCGCCCACACCCGCGGCGGCCGTCGTGCCCTCGGCCACGACACCGACGGCGTCCTCGTCCCCGGCGCGATCGCCTCCTACGCCGTCTGGGCCACCACCGACCTGGTCGTCCAGGCCCCCGACACCCGCATCGCCGGCTGGTCCACCGACCCCCGCTCCGGCACCCCCGGCCTGCCCGACCTCACCCCCGGCGAACCCCTCCCCACCTGCCTGCGCACCGTCGTCCGCGGCCGGACCGTGCACACCCGTCACGGGTAGCCGGACCGCCCGTACGGGTGAGGTACCTTTCGGGGAACGTCGTACGAAGCAGAGAGATGGTGCGCAGGTGTCACTGCCCGTTTCGCAGGAGCGGCCGGTGGCCGAGGGGAAGCAGGACGGGGCACCGAAGCGCCGCGGCCGCGGCGGATGGTGGGCCCGGACGGGGCTGGCCGCGGTGTCCGGAACGGCGATGGCGTTCGCGTTCCCGCCCTACGACGTGTGGCCGCTGTCGATCCTCGGGGTGACGGCGCTGACGCTGCTGACCCGGGGCCGGCGGGCCCGGCACGGCGCCTGGCTGGGCTTCGTGTTCGGCGTGCCGTTCTTCGTGGTGCTGCTGTCCTGGCTGCGGGTGGTGGGCTGGGACGGCGTGGTCGGCCTGTCCGCGATCGAGGCGCTGTTCCTCGCGCTGATGGGCGCGGGCCTCGCACTGACCTCGAAGCTGCGCGGCTGGCCGCTGTGGGCGGCGATGCTCTGGGTCACCCAGGAGTGGGCGCGCGACCGGCTGCCGTTCGGCGGCTTCCCGTGGGGCCGGCTGGCGTTCGCCAACACCGCCAGCCCGTTCACGCCGCTCGCCGCGCTCGGCGGCGCCCCGCTGGTGACCTTCGCGGTGGCGTCCTGCGGCGTCCTGCTGGCCTGGGCGGCGCTGTGCGCGCTGCGGGCCCGCCGCTCCGACGGAGCCGTGCTGCCGTGGCGCGCCGCCGCGGGCGGCCTGGCGGCCGTCGCGCTGGTGCTGATCGGCTACGCGGTGCCGGTGCCGACCACGGCCGCCGACACCGTCAAGGTCGCGATCGTCCAGGGCAACGTGGACCGTCCCGGCATGGACTTCCTCGGCCGCCCGATGCTGGTGCTGAACAACCACGCGAGCACCACCGAACAGCTCGCCGCGGACGTCGCCGCCGGCCGGGTGCCCAAGCCCGACGTGGTGATCTGGCCCGAGAACGCCTCCGACCTGGACCCGTTCACCGACCCGGCGGCCTACGCCCGGATCGACCAGGCCGTGAAGACCATCGGCGTGCCCACCCTGGTCGGCGCGCTGGTCGACGGACCCGACCAGCAGCACGTGCGCAACGAGGGCATCGTCTGGGACCCGTCCTCCGGCCCGGGGGAGTCGTACACCAAGCAGCACCCGGTGCCGTTCGGCGAGTACGTGCCGTTCCGCGCCGAACTGTCCAAGGTGATCACCCGGCTGCAGCGGGTCGGCCGCGACTTCTACCCCGGCACCGGCAGCGGCGTCATGCACCTCGGCCCGGCCCGGATCGGCGACGTCATCTGCTTCGAGGTCGCGTACGACGAGATCGTCCGCGACACCGTCAACCAGGGCGGCCGGGTGCTGGTCGTGCAGACCAACAACGCCACCTACAACCGCACCGGGCAGACCGAGCAGCAGCTCGCGATGTCCCGGCTGCGCGCCGTCGAGCACGGCCGCGCGGTGCTGATCGCCGCCACCAGCGGCGTCAGCGCGGTGATCACCCCGGACGGCACGGTGCAGCAGCGCACCGCGGAACTCGACCAGGAAGTGCTGAGCGCCGTGGTACCGCTGCGCGACGGCCAGACGATCGCCGACAAGGTCGGCGCCGGACCGGAGTGGGTGCTCGCCCTCGGCGGCCTGCTGGCCTGCGGCTTCGCCGCCGCCACCGGGTGGCAGCGGCGGCGGGTCGGCAAGCAGTCCTGAGACGGTGCGCCGAGGCAGGCCGGCGGCCCGGCGGCGGAACACGACGCGTCGCCGGGCCGTTGTGCACAGTGGTGCCGTGAACGCAGCCGGAGCCGCCGGCCGCCGCTGAGAGCACCGCGTTGGAGTGGATCCGTACCGTGTCCCAGCAAGCAACCCCGGCCCGTCCGACCCGGCGCGGGCGCATCGCCCGGTTCGTGCCGCTGCTGATCGCCGTCTGGCTGGTGCTGGAGATCTGGCTGATCACGGTGGTGGCCGGCTCGGTGGGCTGGTTCCTGACGTTGGTGCTGCTGCTGGCCGGGGTGTTCCTCGGCGGCACGGTGATCAAGCGCGCCGGGGCGCGGGCGTTCCGCGCCGCCGTCGAGCTCTCCAAGGACCCGAAGTCCGCGCAGCCGCAGACCGGCACCTCGATGACGGTGCTGGCCGGCCTGCTGCTGATGCTGCCGGGCTTCCTGTCCGACCTGCTGGCCGTCACCCTGCTGCTCCCGCCGACCCGCGCCCTGTGGCGGGCCGGCGCCCGGCGGCTGACCGGCAGCGTGCTGCGCTCCACCGCCCCGGTCGGCGCGGACCGGCTCGCCGACGCGATGCGGCTGCAGGAGCAGCTGCGCATCCACCGGCCCGACGGCAAGGTCGTCCAGGGCGAGGTCGTCGACCCGCCGGCCGGCCCCAAGGGCCCGGACACCGAGTACCGGCCGCCGATCGCTCCCTGAGCCCGCTGAGCCCCTGGCCGGGCCTTCCGAGCCCGGCCGGGCCGCTGGCCGGGCCTTCTGGGACGCCTCTGGTGGGGCCTTCTGAGACTGTGACTGTGACTGGACAACGCCGAAGGGCCCCGGAACTTCCGGGGCCCTTCGGCAGTGGTGCGGTGTCTCGTCCGTCAGGCGGACTTGCGGGAATCGCGCGGGTGGACCGCCAGGTTCATCCCGCCCGAGCGGAGCACGGCCAGGCGCTCGGCCAGGACCTCCTCCAGTTCCTCGCGCGTCCGGCGCTCCATGAGCATGTCCCAGTGGGTGCGCGTCGGCTTGGTCTTCTTCTCCTCGGGCTCCTCACCGTCGAGGAGTGCGGCCTCCTGGCCACAGAAGCGGCATTCCCACACCACGGGGATTTCCGCCTCGACGGAGAACGGCACCTCGAAGCGGTGTCCGTTCTGACATGCATACTCGACGGTCTGGCGCGGTGCCAGGTCAATGCCGCGGTCGGTCTCGTAGCTGGTCGCCCCGAGTCGCGTGCCGCGGAGAGCTCGCTCGCTCATGAATCGTGCCTCCCGGGCTTCTTGCCCACAGGACTAGTGGTCGCTGTTCTTCGTCGATGGGTCCAACGCCCGACCTCCGACGAAGATTCCCGTCCGGGACATACGCCGCCTGTCGTGCCGCCCCTGTTTGTACCCATGGTCGCCCGATTTGTCACATCTGAGCGGTGATATCACCCGGCGTGTCACATTTTGTGTAGTTCTGGTTCGGCGCGAGCGGGGCCGGAAACCGGGCCGGTCAGGGATGGGTCGGGGCGGCGTCCTTGGTGAGATTCACCTCGGCCCGCTCCGGTTCGGCGGGCGCGGGGGCCTCGGTGCGGGTGTCGCGGTGCGGCAGCAGCGCGATCACCGCGTCGCGCAGCGCCTGCGGGGAGTCCTCGTCCAGCGGGTCCGCCGTCGCCGGGACCTGGACCCGGACCGGGGCCGCGGTGCCGATCCGGGCGTAGCCGCGGCCGGGCGGGGTGTGCGCGGCGGGCGCGATGTCCAGCGGGACGCCCAGCCCGGCCGAGCCGGACTCGGAGGTGACCGGGCCGAGCACCACCCGGGCCCGGGTGCAGGTGTGCACGGTGGTGGAGATCCGGTCCCGGGCCTCCAGGTCGTCCACGAACACCACCGTGACGCGGGCCGCCCGGCCGTGCCTCAGCGGCAGCTCCAGCAGCTCCTGCGGGTCGGTGCGGCCCTCGGCGTGGGCGAGCTCGGACAGCTCGGTGAGGTGGTCCAGCAGGATCCACAGTGGCCGGGTGACGTCCGCGGGCGCGGCCACCCCGTGGTGGCGGGCCGCGTTCAGCGCCATCAGCCGCCGCTCGGTCTCCTTCGCCACCCACTCCAGTGCGGCCAGCGCCCCGTGCAGGCTGGTCTCCACGGTGTACACGCCCGGACGGTTCACCAGGCAGGCGTGCTCGCCGGTGCTCGCCCCGTCCACCACCACCAGGTCCCCGTGCGGCAGCGCCTGGAGCGCGATCGAGCGCAGCAGCGTCGAGGTGCCGAAGCCGGCCGCGCCGAGGGCCAGCAGGTGCGGCTCCGCCGAGCGCGGGCCGACCCGCCACACCACCGGCGGCTGCTGCTCGGTCACCCCGCCCTGCTCGACCGGGATGGTGCGGTGGCTGCCGGCGCCGTCGGTGAAGCCGAGGACGATCTCGCCCGGCGAGGTGACGAAGCGCTGCGCGACGATGTCGGCCGGCAGCGGGGCGAGGGCGCTCACCCGCAGCCGGTTGATCTCCTCGTCCCAGTCGAAGCGGTACTCCCGGGAGCGGCCCGCCTTGCCCTGCACCACCTGCTCGATCCGGGCCCGGGCGGCGGGCTCGGTGTCGGTGAAGTACGCCGGGTAGGAGATCTCCAGCGCGGTGATCCGCCCGTCCGCGTCGAACTCCCCGCCGGAGAACGCCGCCCGCCACTCGCCGTCCAGCCGGTACAGCGCGAACGGCTCGTCGAGGCCACCGAGGTACGGGGTGAGCGCCGCGTACAGCGCCGTCAGCTTGACCTCGGCGAGGTCCGGCTCCGCCTCGGGCGCGGACTTGGGGCTGCGGCCGACCCAGGCGGCCGAGGCGACCAGTGCGACGAGCGCCAGCAGCGGGCCGTGCGGCAGCAGGAAGATGCCGAGCGTGACGGCCGCGCCGACCAGCAGCGTCGGGCCGCGCCGCTCCTTCGGGGTGGCCGCCCAGCGGGCCTTGGCCCAGTCGGCGTGGCGGCGCAGGCCGCGCCCGATCAGCGTCAGCGGCGTGAACACGTCGGCGGCGTGATCGCCGGCCGAGCGGGCGAGGTCGCGGCCCCGGTTGAAGTGGCGGGTGAAGGACATGCGGACTCCCGAGGTGGGGTTCTGACGGGGGACCGGCCGCGGGCGGGGACGGCCCGGGTCGGCGAAAAGGCCCGGGTCGGTGGGATCTCCGCGCCCGGGCCGTGAGGCGGGGCCGCTCAGAACTTGAGGCCGCCGATCAGGCTGGCCAGGCTCGCGCCGCCCGCCTGGATGCTCGGGGCGATCGAGGAGCCCGCGACGTAGAAGCCGAACAGGGCGCACACCAGGGCGTGGGAGATCTTCAGCCCGTCCCGCCGGAAGAACAGGAAGGCGATCACGCCGAACAGAACGATGCCGGAGATGGAGAGAATCACGGGATGCTCCTCACGGGGGCGGGGACAATATGACAGAAAGTGCCTTCATGGTGACAAAAAGTAATAGATGATGGTGTGCGGCAAGCGGGTGGATCTCCGAAGGCCGCCCGAACGGCTGCCTCCCCCGCACGGACGACCCGGTCGCCCGCCCGACGACCGCCCGACGGCGGCCCGTACCCTTGACCGACATGGAGATCCGCACCACCGGCTTCGGACACCCCGACGCCCAGAAGCTCGCCGCCGAAGTCCAGCAGGAGTACGTCGTTCGGTACGGCGACGGCGACCAGACCGCCATGCACACCGACCACTTCGACCCGCCCGCCGGGCTCTTCGTGATCGGCTACCTGGACGGCGAGCCGGTGGCCTGCGGCGGATGGCGGGTCAAGGAGCGCGACGCCGACGGCCTGCGCGACGGCGACGCCGAACTCAAGCGGATGTACGTCGTCCCCGGCGCCCGCGGCAAGGGCCACTCCCGCGCCCTGCTGCACCACCTGGAACAGGCCGCGATCGCCGCCGGCCGCACCCGGATGGTCCTGGAGACCGGCACCCTGCAGCCCGAAGCGGTCGGCCTGTACGCCTCCGAGGGGTACGTCGAGATCCGCAAGTTCGGTTACTACAAGGACCACGAGCAGAGCATCTGCATGGGCAAGGAACTCGTCGGCCGGGACACCGCACCGGGCGCTGACGCGCTGTAACTTTCGCACCCGCAGGGCCACTTGGAGCGGCCGCCGGACCGGAGGACCCGGGCGGCGGCCGCTCCGCCGTTCCTCCGGTCCGCCGCAGGTCGGCGCGGGGACGGGCGCCCTGGTGGTCCAACGGGCCTGGTTCGCAGGTGAGTTGGGGGGCCGGGAGGCGGCGGTGGCGGTCCGTTGCCCGGGGCGCGCGGCCGACCGTACGGTCCGTCCACCCACCCACCCCCCGGAAGGACGAACCATGGCTGCACAGTTGCGCGCAGCACGCCGGCGCGGGCATGCCCTCGCGGCGCTCGCCGTCGCCGCCGCCGGCGGACTGCTGGCCGCCGCCACCCTCGGCAGCGGCCCCGCCGGAGCCGCCGGCACCCCCCTGCGCGACCTCGCCGAGGCCAAGGGCAGCTACTTCGGCACCGCCGTCACCCAGTCCAACCTCGGCAACTCCACCCTCACCGCCGTCGCCGGCGCCCAGTTCGACATGGTCACCCCCGGCAACGAGATGAAGTGGGACACCACCGAATCCTCCGCCAGCAACTTCAACTTCGGCCCCGGCGACCAGATCGTCTCCTTCGCCAAGGCCCACAGCATGCGGGTGCGCGGCCACACCCTGGTCTGGCACAGCCAGCTGCCGTCCTGGGTCGGCAACCTGCCCAAGACCCAGGTACAGGCCGCGATGGAGAACCACATCACCACCCAGACCACCCACTACAAGGGCCAGGTCTACTCCTGGGACGTCGTCAACGAGCCTTTCAACGAAGACGGTTCGCTGCGCACCAGCCCCTTCTACAACGCGATGGGCAGCGGCTACATCGCCGACGCGCTGCGCACCGCCCGGGCCGCCGACCCGAACGCCAAGCTCTACCTGAACGACTACAACATCGAAGGCACCAACGCGAAGAGCGACGCCATGTACCAACTGGTCTCCTCGCTCAAGTCGCAGGGCGTGCCGATCGACGGCGTCGGCCTGGAGAGCCACTTCATCGTCGGCCAGGTCCCCAGCACCATGAAGGCCAACATCCAGCGCTTCGCCGCACTCGGCGTCGACGTCGCCATCACCGAACTCGACGACCGGATGCAGGTGCCCGCCAGCGCCGCCAACCTCGCCCAGCAGGCCACCGACTACGCGACGGTGATCTCCAACTGCCTGGCCGTCAGCCGGTGCGTGGGCGTCTCGCAGTGGGGCGTCGGCGACGCCGACTCGTGGATCCCCGGAGCGTTCAGCGGCTACGGCGCCGCCACCATGTACGACAACACCTACCAGCCGAAGGCGTCCTACACCTCGGCCGCCACCGCGCTCGGCGGCGCCGCGGGCTCCCCGTCGCCGTCCTCGTCCCCGTCCTCCTCGCCCTCGCCGTCCACCCCGCCGAGCGGGTCGGGCTGCAAGGTCGGCACCCAGGTCAGCGCCTGGAACACCGGACTGACCGAGAACATCACCGTCACCAACACTGGCGGCAGCGCCCTCAACGGCTGGTCGGTAAAGTTCACGCTGCCCGGCGGGCAGAGCGTCAGCAGCGCCTGGAACGCCACCGTCAGCCCCGCGAGCGGGCAGGTCACCGCCACCAACCTGCCCTACAACGCGGCCCTCCCGGCCGGCGGATCCGTCAGCTTCGGATTCAACGCCGACCACACCGGCAACACCGCCGCCGCCACCGGGTTCTCCCTCAACGGGGTTGCCTGCACGGCCGGTTGAGCCACGGGCTGCCGGGCCGCGCCCGCCGGGACGAAACCTCCTCGCGAGGGCGGGCGCGGTAGGGCATCCTGACGGCGATGAACGAGAACAGCGAACTGAGCGAAGCCGAACTGCGGCGGATCGCCGAACGGCTGGCCGGGATCGGCGGCATCGTCGGCGTCTGCCTCGGCGGCAGCCGGGCACGCGGGGCGCACACCGCCGGATCCGACTACGACCTCGGCCTGTACTACCGGGCCGGCGAACTGGACACCGCCGCGCTGCGCCGCCTCGCCGCCGAACTCTGCGGCCGGCCCGTCGAGGTGACCGAACCCGGCGGCTGGGGGCCGTGGGTGGACGGCGGCGCCTGGCTGGACCTCGGCGGCGCCCGGATGGACTGGATCTACCGGGACGTCGCCAGAGTCCGTCACTACGCCGCAGAGGCCCGGGCCGGCCGCTACCTGAGCGGCTTGCAGCCCGGGCACCCGTACGGTGTGCCGTCCTACGCGTACGTCGGCGAACTGGCGCTGGGGCTGGTACTCGCCGAGCAGGGCGGCACACTGACGGATCTTCAGGCCGAAGTAAGGGAATTCCCGGCAGAGTTGGCGCGCCGGCTGGAGGCGGACGCCGGGTGGGAGGTGCCGTTCGCGCTCGCCAACGCGCGCAAGGGCGCGCGGCGAGGCGACGCCGCGTACGTGCAGGGGTGCCTGTTCCGGGCGGTCGGGCTGCTGGTGCACGCGCTGCACGCGCGGGACGGGCGGTGGCTGGTCAATGAGAAGGGCGCGATCGCCTCGGCCGGTCAACTGGCCTGCGCGCCACCGGAGTTCGAGCGGCTGGCGCAGGCCGTCTTCGCGCCCGGCTCTGTCGACCCGGACGCGCTCGGCGCGGTGCTGGACGCGGCGGAGGCGCTGGCGGCCGAGGTGCTGGGGGAGGCCCGGCATGGCTGAGTTCGTCGAACTGGGCACTCCCAGACTGCTGTTGCGCCAGTGGCAGGACGGCGACCTGGACCGCTGGGCGGAGCTGAACGCCGACCCCGAGGTGCGCCGGCACTTCGGCAGCGTCCTCACCCGCGCCCAAGCCGCGGCCTCGCTGGAGGCCTTCCGCGTCGAGCTCGCCGAACGCGGCTGGGGCTGGTGGGCCGTCCAACTCCGCGACGACGGACGGTTCCTGGGCTTCGCCGGGCTCGACCCCGTGGACGAGGAGGCCCCGGTCGAGGGCGTCGAGGCCGGCTGGCGCCTGCACCGCGACGCATGGGGCCACGGCTATGCGACGGAGGCTGCGCGGGCCGTACTCCGGTACGGCTTCGAGGAGTTGGCGCTACCGGAGATCCTCGCCCTGATCGCCGCCGGGAACACGCCCTCGCGGGCAGTGGCGGAACGCCTCGGCATGACGCACGACCCGACGGCGGACTTCGACGACCCGACGCTGCCCCCGGGGCCGCACCGCCGCACGGTGGTGTACCGCACCGCCGCACGCCACCCTGCTTAGAGCACCGCCGCCCAGAAGGACGCCTCGTACGCCTGCATCAGGTGGGCGGCGTGGCGGGCGGCGTCCGGGGAGTCGCCGGTGTCGAGGGCGGATTGGAGGAGGGCGACGCCGGAGTACGCCGAGGGCAGCGGGCCGTCCGTGCGGGCCGTGCAGCCGTGCAGCCGTGCAGGACGAGGGCGGCGACGTCGTCGGGGTGGCGGGCGGTGTGGGCGAGCGAGACGTGGCCGCCGAGCGACCTGCCGAGCAGCAGCGGGCGGCGCCCGGTCGCCTCGCGGGCCTCGACGACCGCGTCGTGCACGGCCGCCACCGCCGTGTCCAGGGTGAACTAGCGGTCGGCGAGGGCACCGTGGCCGGGCAGGTCGGGGGCGGTGACGCGGTGGTCGGGAGCGAGGTGCGGACGCCGCATGGCGGTGGACCGGCGGATGCCGTGCACCGGTGCGGCCGGGGCGGTCACGGGCGGGCCTGCTCCACGGTGGCGCGGAGGCGGTCGAGGGTGACGCGCATACCGGCCCGGTTGACGTCCGCGCGGTCGGCGGGCCGGGTGCCGGAGAAGGCCCGGCCGAGCAGTTCGGTGAGCCGGGAGCCGCGTCCCGTGCGCAGGTCCTCCCAGTACTCGGTGACGCGGACGGCGCCCTCGCCGTCCGGTTCGACCAGGTAGCCCCAGCCGGCCACCGGCAGGCCGAACGCGCCGACGTGGAAGGCGAATTCGTGCGAGGGACGGGCGACGGTCACCCGGCAGCCGGTGAACCAGACGAACGGGCCCTTGCGGTTGAACCCGAGGAAGCGCGTCCCGACGGCGACCGGTCCGCCGCCGCCCAGCCGGCGGGTGCCGATGCACTCCGGGCTCCAGCGGGACATGTTCCGCAGATCCGTGACGGCGGCGTACACCGACTCGGCGGACGCGCGCACGGTGATGCTCTCCCGAAGGGTCCATTGGCGGGTCACGCAAACCTCCGAAGCGGGAAGTGACTGGCGAGTAGGGCCGGGCGTGCCGGACTGTAATCGGTCGGCGGAGCGCGCCGCAAGGGGCCAAATCTGCTTGTCGGGGCGGTACTTGACGGCGCGCGAGGGGGCTCGCTAGCGTGGAACGAGACGACTCGTTCCGACCTGTGGCGCGGGCGGGAGCGGAGGCGGGGAGCCGATGGAACCGGAGCGGACGCGGATACCGGTACCGGGTGCGGAGGCGCTCGCGGCGACGGTGACGGCGCCGGAGGGCGGCGCGCCCTCGGCGGTGCTGCTGCTGTGGCCCGCGCTCGGGGTGCCGGCCGGCTACTACGCGCCGTTCTGCGCCGAGTTGGCCGCGCGCGGGGTCGCCGTCGTCGCGGTGGACCTGCGCGGGCAGGGCGAGAGCGGGCCGGTCAGCGGCCGCCGCTCGAGGCACGGCTACCACGCGCTGGCGTCCCGGGACTTCCCGGCGGTGACGGTGCAGGCCCGGGCCAGGTTCGGGGCGGAGGTGCCGCTGTTCCTGCTCGGGCACAGCATCGGCGGCCAGGCCGCGCTGCTGGCCGCCGCCCGCGCACCCGGGGCGGTGGACGGCCTGGTGCTGGTCGCCTCCGGCACGGTGGACTTCCGGGGCTTCGCCGGCGCCGCCCGGTGGCGGGTGCTGGCCAGCACCCAACTCCTCGCGCTGATCGCCACGTTGTGGGGCTACTGGCCCGGCCACCGGCTCGGCTTCGGCGGCCGCCAGCCCGCCCGGCTGATGCGCGACTGGGCCCGCCTCGGTCGCACCGGCCGCTTCGCGCCCGCCGGCGCCGACCTCGACTACGAGCGGGCCCTCGCCACGCTCGCCCTGCCCGTCCTCGCCGTCTCGCTGCCCGACGACCGCCTCGCCCCCGCCGGCGCGGTCGACCACCTGGTCGGCAAGCTCCCCGCCGCGAAGGTGGACCGCCGGCACCACGCCCCCGCCGAGGGCGAGTCCGCCGACCACGTCCGCTGGGCGCGCTCCGGCGGCAGCATCGCCGAGCTGATCGCCGGCTGGCTGCGGGACGGCCGCTGACCATGGGAGAGAAGCGCAACCTGCACCCGCTGTCCGACGAACAGAGCGCTCCCGTACGGGACTTGGCGGCCCGCGAACGAATCCTGGCGACCACGCTGCGGGTGCTGTCGCGGGTCGGCTACGCGAAGGCGACGATCGGCGGCATCGCCCAGGAGGCGGGCGTCGGCAAGGCCACCGTCTACCGCTCCTGGCCGCACAAGGCCGCCCTCACGCTGGACGCGGTCCGCGCCCAACTCCCGGACATCCCGGTCGACGACCTCGACGACAGCCCCCGCGAGATCCTCGCTGTCGCCCGCGCCCTGGCCGGCCTCTACGGCGCGCCGCAGGTCCGGGCGATCCTGCCCGCGCTGATCTCCGACGCCGCCACCGACCCCGAACTCGCCCACCGCCTGCGCACCGAACTCGTCGAACCCCGCCGCGACCGCTCCGCCACCGTCCTGCACCGCGCCGTCACCCGCGGCGCCCTCCCCGCCGACACCGACGTCCTCACCCTCCTCGACCTGTGGGCCGGCCTGATGCTGTTCCGCAGCGTCGTGCTCTGCGACCCGCTCGACGACCGCACCGTCCACTCCCTGGTCTCGGCCGCCCTCGCCGCCCCGCCCCGACTCCCCTGAACAGCCGAAAGGCCCGCCCCGGGCGGTTCGCAGGGGCGGGCCTTTTCGTCGCGTCGTCGGTCGGTGCTCGGTCGGTGCTCGGTCAGTGCTCGTTCGGTGCTCGAGCCGTCCGCGTTCCGTCAGATCAGGGTCGACCAGTAGAACCAGAAGCGGGTCAGGATCAGCAGGGCGACGATCAGGAAGCCGACGATCGGGCCCAGCCACTGGTGGCGGAGGGCGGCGAAGCGGCGGACGGCGGGCGGGGCGGGGAGGACGCCGGTGCGGAGGTTGTGGACGGTGGTGGACCAGAAGAGGGTGATGACCACGGCCCAGACCACCATGCAGTAGGGGCAGAGGGCGCCGATCTCGTAGAGGGCCTCGTGGATCAGCCAGGCGACGAAGCCGAGGCCGACCAGGGTGCCGCCCTGGAGCGAGAGCCAGAACCAGCGGCGGTAGGAGGCGCCCGCGAGGAGGCCCGCGCCGATGGCGGCGAGGGCTCCGAACGCGGCCAGGCCGATGATCGGATTGGGGAATCCGAAGACCGAGGCCTGCTCGGTGCGCATCACCGAGCCGCAGCTGATGATCGGGTTGATGTTGCAGTTCGGCTGGTAGGCCGGGTTCTCGATCAGCCGGATCTTGTCCAGGGTGAGCTGGGCGGACGCGGCCAGGCCGAGCAGCCCGCCGATCAGGATCAGCCAGGAGAAGCGACGACTCGCCCCCACCGGGGCACTGTGGGCCGTGGTCATCGCGTCACCCGCCGATGCTCTGCTTGACCAGCGCACCGAACTGGTCGCCGGTGATCGCCTTGCCGTCCTGGCCGATCACGTTGAGGGTCTTGCCGTCGAGCTTGACGGTCGGGGTGCCGGAGACGCCGCTCTTGTTGAAGGCGGTGGCGACCTTGTTGGCCCAGCCCTTGTAGGTGCCCTCGGTGACGGCCTTGGTGAACGCCTCGGTCTTCAGACCCGGGACCTGGTCGGCCAACTCCAGGATGTGGTTGACGTCGCCGAAGGCGTCCGAGCTCTCGGCCGGCTGGTTCGCGTACAGCACGTCGTGGAACTGCTTGAACTTGTCGACGCCCTCGTTGAGCGCGGCGCCCGCCGCGGCCAGCGCGGTCTTCGAGCCCTTGCCGCCGAGGTTGTTGTCGAGGAACGCGGCCAGGTGGTACTCGATCTTGTACTGGCCCTGGTCGGCGAGTTCCTTCACGGTCGGGCCGGCCGAGGTCTCGAACATCTCGCAGACCGGGCAGCGGAAGTCCTCGTACACGGCCAGGGTGTGCGGGGCGTCGGCCTTGCCGTACACGACCACCGTGTTGTCGGGGCCCGAGGCGTTCGCCGGGACGGCGACCGAGCTGCTGTCCGATCCGGAGTCCTTGGAGGCGTTCAGGGCGAGGGTGGTGCCGCCCGCGATCACGGCGACGGCCGCGACCACCGAGACGCCGATGGTGAGGGAACGGCGGCGCTTGGCGCGCAGCGCCTCCGCCTGCTGGGCCTGCTTCAGGCGCTCGCGGGCGGTGACGGTCTTGGCGGACTTGTGGGTGCTGGGCATGGTGATCCGTCTCCTTGCACCCGGCGGCGGGCGGCGCGGCACGGCCCGGCTCCGGCAGGTGTCTCACCTGGACGGGAGCAGGGGCGGGCGGCCCGGCGGGTGCGGGTCGAAAAAGGGGTGATGGGCAGCGAAGGGCGCCCGGAGACGGCCGCGAGAAACGCGTGGAGGCGGTGGGCCGTCAGCAGGCGAAAGCCGGCTGCGGCGGTCCGCGACGCGGTGCGGGGGAGTGGACGGCGTCCTGCGGGCGGCGCGGCGCGGGCTCGACACCGGCCCGGGGCAGCAGCGCGGCCGGGCAGGCCGGACGGGTCGCCAGCAGCAGCGAACGCCAGCAGCACGGCAGGATCCGGGCCGCCGTGCGCACTGCCTCGGCGACCCCGTCGAGGGCGGCGTCGGCGAGCCGCAGCCAGGCCGCGGCGGCCAGCGCGAGCGCCAGGTGGACGCCCAGCACCAGCAGGCGCAGCATGCCCGCCGAGTTGTGCGTCCACTGCGCGAACAGTTCGGAGCCGCTGACCCGGTCGCCGCCGCAGACCAGCAGGTCCACGCCGTGGACGGGCCGGGAACAGGCGTCCTGGCCGAGGTTGAAGGCGGTGTTCAGCAGCAGCTCCACCGGCACCAGCACCGCGGCCAGCAGCAGGAACCGCCGCCGCGCGCCGTCCAGCAGGACCGCGAGCAGGAAGACCGCGACGCAGGCCACTGCGACCAGGGTGAGCGGCAGGGCACGGCCGGTGATCACCACCTGGCCGAACGCGGCCAGCGGCACGGCGAGCGCGGTGAACACCGCGCCCCGCAGGGCCCTGGTCGCGTGAATGCCGGTCATGGCTCCGGAGTATGCCACGCCGGAGGTTCCCGGCACGAGGGGCCGTTCGGCCCTACGACCTGCGGATAAGCCCTGAATAAAGGGGACTTCGGCGGGCGGGGAGCAGGCGGTGGGCGGGCTGCGGGACGATCCGGTCCCGCCCGGCACGGCTGCCGCGGCGTGGGACTTGTCACGTCCCCGCCGCCGTCACCACAGCTCGACGGTGTGCGCCCGCACCTGCCGCTCGATCCGCGCCAGCACCTCCCCGGCGGGCAGCGGGTCGAGCCGCCGGCCGTCGCGCAGCCGCACCCCCAGGGTGCCGTCCGCGACCTCGCGCGGCCCCAGCACCACCTGGTACGGCGCGAGCCGCGCCTCCCGGACCCGCGCGCCCAGCGAACCGCGGTCCGCGCCCAGCACCTCGGCCCGCAGATCGAGCTCCAGGCAGCGCGCCGCCAGCTCCCGCGCCGCACCGTCCTGCTCCTCGCCCAGCGGCAGCACCGCCAGCTGCACCGGCGCCAGCCAGGCCGGGAACGCCCCGCCGTGCTGCTCGATCAGCTGCGCCACCGCCCGCTCCACACTGCCGACGATCGCCCGGTGCACCATCACCGGCCGGTGCCGCGCCCCGTCCGGCCCGACGTAGTGCAGGTCGAACTGCTCGGGTTGGTGGAAGTCGACCTGCACGGTGGACAGGGTCGACTCGCGGCCCGCGCCGTCCACCACCTGCACGTCGATCTTCGGCCCGTAGAACGCCGCCTCGCCGACACCCTCCTCGTACGGCACGCCCAGCCCGTCCAGCACCTCCACCAGCAGTGCGGTCGCCCGCTCCCACAGCTCCGGCCGGGCCACGTACTTGCCGCCCGGGCCCGGCAGTGACAGCCGGTAGCGGGACGGGACGATGCCCATCGCCCGGTACGCCACCGCGATCAGCTCCAGCGCGCCGCGTGCCTCCCCGGCCACCTGGTCGAGGGTGCAGAAGATGTGCGCGTCGTTCAGTTGGATCGCCCGCACCCTGGTCAGCCCGCCCAGCACCCCCGACCGTTCGGAGCGGTACATGCCGCCCAACTCGGCCATCCGCAGCGGCAGTTCACGGTAGCTGTGGGCGCGGGAGCGGAACATCACCGCATGGTGCGGACAGAGGCTCGGGCGCAGCACGAGCTGGTCGTCGTCGGAGTCGCCCATGGAGAGCGGCGGGAACATGTCGTCGCGGTAGTGCGCCCAGTGCCCCGACAGCTCGTACAGCTCGCGCTTGCCCAGCACCGGCGAGTACACGTGCCGGTAGCCCGCGCGGCGCTCCAGGGCGCGGACGAAATCCTCCAGGCTCTGCCGCACCGCGGCGCCGTCCGGCAGCCAGAACGGCAGACCCGGGCCGATCAGCGAATCGGTGTCGAACAGGCCCAACTCGCGGCCCAGCTTGCGATGGTCGAACACGGCGGTCTCCTCACCGGAAGGGGGACGAGCCGCCGCGGCCGCACATGCGAAAGCCCCGGGCGCTCGGCCCCGGGGCTTGATTCACTGCAGCAGTCAGCGCGCCAGGACACTCTCCGGCGTCGTCGTCAGCATCGCAGCACGCTTCATGCCTCCCACGGTAGCAGCCCGGCCGCCGCCGAGCACCGGATCCGCCCGCCAACGGGCGTGCCACGACGGGCCGGTGATCGAACCCGCCGCGCGCCCGGCGGTACGTGACGGTGGGTCAATTCGGAAACCTGCTGGACCGGGTGGGCGTTCCGCGCCGAGGATGACCCCCGAACGCAGATGTCTGTTCGAGAGGGTGTTGCCGTGCAGAACGCTTCCGACCGTCCCAGCCTGCTGGTCCTGGGCGGCACGCGGTTCGTCGGCCGGGCCGTGGTCGAGGCCGTGCTCGCCGACGGCTACCGGGTGACGCTGTTCAACCGGGGCCTGACCGACCCCGGGCTGTTCGCCGAGGCGGGCGTCGAGACGCTCGTCGGCGACCGCACCGGTGACCTGTCCGCGCTGGAGGGCCGCAGTTGGGACGCGGTGATCGACGTCGCGGGCTACCTGCCCGAGGTGGTGCAGCGCTCGGTCGACGTGCTCGGCGACCGGGTCGGCCGGTACGTGTTCGTCTCGACGATCTCGGTGCTGGCCGACCTCTCCACCGTGCAGGACGAGGACGGCGCGGTGCTGGAGCCCGTCGACGGCCTGCCGCCGGTCCAGCTGTACGGCGCGAACAAGGCCGTCTGCGAGCGGATCGTGCGGGACGCGTACGGCGAGCGCGCGAGCATCGTCCGGCCCGGGCTGATCGTCGGACCGCACGACCCGACCGACCGGTTCGCGTACTGGCCGCGGCGGTTCCGGCGCGGCGGACGGGTGCTGCTGCCCGGCGACCCGGCCGACCCGACGCAGTTCATCGACGTGCGGGACGTCGCCCGGTGGATCCTCGGCTGCGTCGCGGCGCAGCGCGGCGGCACCTACCACGTCACCGGCCGGACCATGCCGATCGGCTCGTTCCTGGAGGCCTGCCGGGCCGCGGTGGGCGCTTCGGCGGCTTCGGTGGCTCCGGCGGCTTCGGTGGCCGAGGAGGTCTGGGTCGGCACCGAGACGCTGCTGAAGGCGGGCGTCGCGCCGTGGATGGGCGTCCCGCTGTGGGTCGGCGACCCGGAGTTCGCGGCCGCCAACCGGACCGACATCTCGCGCGCCCTGGCCGCCGGCCTGACGTTCCGTCCGCTCGCCGAGACCCTCGCCGACACCGACGCCTGGGACACGCTCCGCGGCGGGCCGGACGCCGACAAGGAGGGCCTGACGCCGGCCGAGGAGGAACGGCTGCTGGACGCGCGCTGATTGCGGATCGGCACCGGGTGCCCACGCTCCCCGGGCCTGTCCGGTCGATCCTGCCGGGCGCGCGAAGCCGGATCATCCGCCCCCAGCCCTGGCGGGCCGGGAGGTGCCCCCACCCCCAGCCCTGGCGGGCTGGGAGGTGCCCCCACGGACGCACCGGCAAACCATCCAAGTACACCCAGTACGAGGACGGTTCGCCGGCACGCCCAGCCGGGCGCCCGACTCCGCGCGCTGATCCGACAAGACCGACCGGACAGGCCCTAAGGTGGGCACCGTTCGGACGGCGCGACAGGGAGAGACGCGATGGTGACGGCGGCGGACAGCACCCTTCCGGAACTCGACGCCGAGGAGTTGGGCCGCTGGCGGGCGGACGGCGGGCGGCTGGTCGACCTGCTGACGGCCGCTCAGCGGCTGGGCCCGGTCGCCGGATTCCGGATCGGCGAACGGCAGGTGGTGCTGGTCACCGGGCCCGAGGAGGTCCAGCAGGTGCTGGCCCGCGAACCCGACACGTACGTCAAGCACGGCCACCGCGCGAAGGTGCTGCTCGGCGACGGCCTGCTGTGCGCCGCCGGCGAACCCTGGCGGCGTCAACGCAAGCTGCTGCAACCCCAGTTCACCGTGCGCGGCATCCGCGCCTACGAGCCGCAGCTGCGAGCCGCCGTCGCCGCCCTCGCGGGCCGGTGGCGGGCCGCCGCCGACAGCGGCGAACTCCGCGAACTCGACGCCGACCTGCGGTACTTCTCGCTCGACGTCATCTGGCGCTCGCTCACCGCGCAGGCCCTGGACGAGCCCACCTACCGGCAGTTGGTCGCCGCCGGTGACAGCCTCGCCGCCATCCCCGCGTTCGCGCCCGCCACCGGCGAGCACACCGCCGACTTCAGCCGCGCCGTCGCCGACGCCGACCTCGCCGCCGAACACGCCATCGCCCTCGCCCGGCAGGCCGACGAACCCACCCTGATCGCCGTCCTGCTCCGCGCGGCCCGCGAACTCCCGGACTACGACGAGACCTTGGTCCGCGACGAGCTGCTCACCCTGATGGTGGCCGGCTACGAGACCACCGCCACCACGCTCGGCTGGCTGTTCCTGCTGCTGGACGAGCACCCCGAGCAGCGCGAGCGGGCGCTGGCCGCCGGGCCGGCCGGATCCGCCGAACGCGCCGCCGCGATCCGGGCGTTGATCGACGAGACGCTGCGGCTGTACCCCGTCGCGTGGCTGATGCCCCGGCACGCCGCCGAGGCCGGAACCGTCGGCGGCCGACCCGTCCCCGCCGGGGCGACCGTGCTGCTCTGCCCCTACCTGACGCACCGCGACCCGGCGCTGTGGCCCGAGCCGGAGGCGTTCCGCCCGCAGCGCTTCCTCGCCGCCGGGCGGCGACCCGCGCCCGGCGCCTACTTCCCGTTCGGCCTCGGCCCGCGCGCCTGCATCGGCGCCCAGTTCGCGCTGCGGGAGATGACGCTGCTGCTGGAGGAGCTGCTCCCCGCGATCCGCCCCGAGATCCGCGAGCGGCCCGCCGAGGCCGGGTACCGGCTGACCGTCCACCCGGACGGGCCGGTGCGGGCCGTGCTGCACCGCGAAGGCTCTCGGTGACGCGAAAACCCTTTGTGAGCACGGCCGTTCGTCCGTGATGATCGGTGGCGATGATGCCTGAACCGCACGCTCCCGCCCGTCCCGTCGCACTGGTGACGGGAGTCGGCCGGACGGCCGGCATCGGCGCCGCCGTCGCCGAACGACTCGCCGCCTCCGGCTGGGACATCGCCCACACCCACTGGACGCCCTACGACACCCGGATGCCCTGGGGCGTGGAGGCGGATGCCGTCGACGCCATCGGCGCGGCGATCCGCGCCCACGGCACCCGGCAGCTCGCAGTGCCCGCCGACCTCGCCGACCCCGCGACACCCGCCCGGCTGTTCGACCGGGTCACCGCCGAACTCGGTCCCGTCACGGCCCTGGTGATGAGCCACGCCGAATCCGTCGACTCGGGCCTGCTCGACACCACCCCGGACAGCTTCGACCGGCACTTCGCCGTCAACACCCGGGCGAGCTGGCTGCTGATCCGCGAGTTCGGCCTGCGCTACACCGGCCCGTTCGGCAGCGGCCGGATCATCGCCCTCACCAGCGACCACACCGTCGGCAACCTGCCCTACGGCGCCAGCAAGGGCGCCCTCGACCGCATCACCCTCGCCGCCGCCCACGAACTCGCCCACCTCGGCATCACCGCCAACGCCGTCGACCCCGGCCCCACCGACACCGGCTGGATGACCGACGCCGTCCGCACCGACGTCCTCGCCCGCACCCCCCTCGCCCGCCTCGGCACCCCCCACGACGCGGCCCGCCTGATCGATTTCCTCTGCTCCCCGGCCGGCCAGTGGATCAACGGCCAACTCCTGCAGAGCAGCGGCGGATTCAAGTAGCCGGACCGGGAGCCGGTGTCGGGCTCAGACGCGGTGCTCCGCCTGGGCGCGGAGCTCGCGGGTGCGGGCGGCGAGGGCTTCGAGGGTGAGGGTGGCGGTGCCGTCGGTGAGGCTGCCGAGGGTGCTGCCGTCGGCCCAGGCGCAGACCGGGAGTTCGCGGTCGGTGTCCTGGAGTCTGGCGCAGGCGATCGCTCCGCCGAGCGGGCCGGGATCGAAGGTCTGCAGGTCGGTGACCTCGGTGCCGTCGCGGAGGGTGCTGACGCCGGCCGGGGAGTAGCCGCCCAGCATGCGGGTGGCGGCCTCGGCGGCGTCCGGGACCGAGCCGGAGAGGCCGATCGCCAGCAGCTCCGCCTCCTCGAGGCCGGTCGCGCCCGGCTGCCCGTACGCGACGACCTCGATGTTGCGCGGGACGTACCGCTTGGCGTTCTCCGCCTCCCACTGCGCGTGGAGCTGGGCCAGGTCCTGGGCCTCCGCGACCCGGGGCAGGCCCGCGAACTCGGCCGGCATCGCGATCCTGCGCTGCTCCACCTCGCTCGTCGCCGCGACGCCGAGTACGACGAGGCCGAGGGCGGCCACCGTACCGACGGTCAGGCCGATCTGCTTGCCCGTCAGCCGCCGGTACCACGGCACCGGCGGCTGCGGCTCCTGGCCCGCCGCCCAGATCGCCCGCAGGCTGTCGACGCCCGACTGCGGGTGTTCCTCGGTCATGGGCTCCCCCTGGCTGAAGTGGAGTCAGATCATCCGATTGGATGTCGGCGGGCACTCTACCGGCACCCTGACCAGGGACGACACGCAGGCCCGGCGGACGGTCAGGTGTTCGCGGGGGCCGGCGGGCGTTCGCGGAGGGTCAGGTGTTCGCGGGGGCCGGCGGGCGTTCGCGGAGGGTCGGGGTGAGGAGCAGGGCGGTGGCGGTGAGGGCCGTCGCGGCGAGGAGGGGGCCGGTCGGGGAGGGGAGCGTCGCGGCGGCGAGGAGCGGGCCGGTGGCGGCGCCCAGGTTGAGGGCGGCCGTCGCGTACGCCCCCGCCATGGTGGGCGCGCCGGTGGCGGCGGCCAGGGCGAGGGTGATCAGCGTGCCGCCGACCGCGAAGGAGAGGGCGCCGAGCAGCGGCACCAGCACCAGGAGCGCGGCCGGGCGGTCCGCGAGCGCGGCGAGCGCCGCCCAGCCGAGCGGCAGGAACAGGCCCGCCACCGCGAGCAGGTGCAGCGGACGGCGGTCGGCGAGTCGGCCGGCGACGGTCACGCCCGCCATCGTGCCGAGGCCGAACAGCACCAGCACCACCGGCACCCAGCTCCGGCCCAGCCCCGCCGGGCCGGTCACCAGCGGGGCGAGGAAGGTGAACGCGGCGAACGTCCCGGCGTTCACCAGCGCGCCCAGCAGCAGCACCCGCAGCAGCCGGGGCCGGGCGAGCTCGGCCAGCTCCGCCCGCAGCGCCGGCCGTCCGGCTGCTTCGTGCCCGGGCCGGACGCCCGCCCCGCGGCCGGGTCGGAGGACTGCTTCGTGTCCGGGCCGGACGCCCGTCAGCACTCCCGCTGCGGCCGGCACGCAGAGCAGCGCCACCGCCCAGAACGCGGCCCGCCAGCCCAGCAGTTGACCGACCGTCGCACCTGCCGGAACGCCCACCACCGTGGCCAGCGTCGTCCCCGACAGCAGCACGCCCACCGCGCGCCCCCGCCGCTCGGGACCGACCAGCGCGCCCGCCGCCGTCACCGCCAGCGCGAGGAACCCGGCGTTCGCCAGCGCCGCCACCACCCGGCTGACGCACAGCACCGCGAACGACGTCGCCACCGCGCCCGCCACGTGCGCCACCGCGAACAGCGCGACGAAGCCGAACAGCCCCGCCCGGCGCGGCCACCGGCGGGCCAGCGCCGCCATCGGCGGGGCGCCCGCCACCATGCCGACCGCGAAGGCCGAGGTCAGCAGGCCGGCCGTGCCGACCGGGACGTCGAAATCGGCGGCGAGGTCCGGCAGTAGGCCGGACAGCATGAACTCCGAGGTGCCCATGGCGAACACGGCCAGGGCGAGCAGATACAGGGCAAGAGGCATCGCACGGAACTCCGGGGTGAGGAGCGGAAACGGACAGCCGTCTCGTCACCCGGGAGCCCTGCGCAGCGCAGCGGCTCAGCACCACGCACCGCACGGCCCATCGGCGGGCGGTGCGGCAGCGCGGGAGGACTCAGGTGTTCAGGGGCCGACGGCGGGGCCGAAGACCCCCACCTCGTCCGACTCGGGGCTCACCACGCTGCGCACCCTACCGAAAGCCTGGCGTGCGGTCACTCGCATTTCCGTCCGCTCGCCTTGCATTGACGCAACGTCAGAGGTCCTTGCGCAGCGACATCGCGGCCACCTGGTAGCCGTTGGCCCGGTACAGCGCGATCGCGGCCTCGTTGCCGCCGAACACGTTCAGCCCGAGCGCCGTCCATCCCTCGCGGGCGGTGAGCGCCTCGGCCGCGCGCAGGATCGCGGAGCCGAAGCCGCGGCGGCGGGAGTCGGGCCGCACGTGGAGGTCGTACAGCCATGCGGAGGCCGCGCCGCCGACGGCCTCGCGCGGGTCGGGGCCGATCCACGCGTCGCCGACCGCCCGGCCGGCGGCGTCCTCGGCGACCACCAGGTGGTGGCCGGCCGTGTCGGGCCCGTCCGGGAGGAACCGCGCGGTGCCCTCCCGGGCCCGTTCCCGCGCGAGCTCCACCGGCAGGAACGCGGCGAGTTCGCGCGCCGTCTCCTCCTCGCGGCGCTCCGTGACGGTCTCGTACTCGGCGGGAGTCATCCGCCGCAGGCGCACGGTTCGGTCGTCCATCCCGCCATCTTCGGCTGCCGGCCGCCGGACCGCCGCCGCGACAGTCGATGTCCGCCGACCGCTCAGCTCCGGTCCTGCCGCCACTGCGCGACAGCGGCCTCCACGTCGACCGGCGCGACGCCGAGCGGCGGCCCCTCGATCGGGCGGCGCAGCGCGGCGTCGATGCGGGAGTTTGCTTCGGCGAGCCGGGTGCGCAGCAGCGCCTCGGTGGGGGCGCGACGGGCGGCGTCGAGGGCCTCGTGCAGCTCGTTGCGCAGGACCAGCGAGGGCGGCAGGAAGCTCAGGCCCTCGCGTTCGAGCTTCTCCCGGATCCACCACATCTCGTGGTACGGCCGGTTCTCGTGCGCGAGCGGCTTGCCCGCGCCCGGCAGGTCGTCGAACGCGCCGCGCTCGGCGGCCTCCCGGATCTGCCGGTCGACCCAGGTCTCGAACGTGACACCGGGCGGTTTGCGGTCGGTCATGGCGTGCTCCTCCCGCCCTCGTCGCTGCGGAGAGTTCCACCAACGAGCCGAAGGGCTACGAGGGCCGCCGCGCCCGCACCTGGCTCACCCTCACCCCCGCCGGCAGCCGCGCCCTCCAGGACGAGGTCGCCCAACTCAAGCGGCTCATCCACCAGATCGAGCAGGGGAGTTCGGTACTCAGCTGACGCTCCGGGGCCCGCAGCCGGACGCCCTCTCCTCGCCCGGCACGAACAGGTCGAACGCCAACAGCGGCACGTCCTCGACCCGTGGCTCCCGCCCGGCCCCGGCCCTGATCCTGGTCACGCTCGCCGCATACGCCCTGCGGCTGTCGGCGGCCATCAGCCACAGCCGGGCGTGATAGGCATCTGGGAACGCCAGCAGCACCGGCCGTCCCGCCGGATCCGGTAGCGTGCAGAACTCGCCCATGACCACGTCCCGCAAGACGTGCGATCCTGCCGCGTCCACCACCTCGTAGCGCATTGCTGTGCGCGACACTGCCTGACCGGGATTTTTTTCTTCTTTTACGGGCATGGTTGGGCTCCACTTCGCTCGGTTCTCGTGAACGGAGTCCCAAGCTAGGGGCATGCCAGCGGACGATCAATGATATTCTCGTCGGTGACTAAATATCCCGGCGGAACGTGTCCGCCCACTCTTCCAGTTTCTCGCGGGCCTGCTCATCGAACTGTGCATGGTTCTCGTACATGGAGAAAATTTCGCGGTACTTCTGAATGTCCCTGGGGTCTCGCAGCACGATGATCCCGGTTTCGGTCTCGACCGTGGCAAGGCTGCTGTCGTAGACGGTGAATGTGTTGAGCGGACAGCCGGGGATGTACGTGCCGAGCGGAATCACGCCGATCCGAATATTCGGAAGTCGTGACAGCGATACGAGTCGGTCGACCTGGAGCATCATCGCGCGGGGCGGCAGGACGGCCCAGTGCACAGCCTGTTCCGTGAGGATGAACGTGAAGGCCTTCGATTCGTCGTGAATGATCGTCTGTCGGTCCAATTTCTTGGCCACGGCCTTGGTGGTGTCTCCCGGAACGTGGGCAAGACTTGCCCGGATGTACTCGGGAGTGGCCAGCAGGGTTGTCAGCATCGACAGCAGGAAGTACCGGATCTCGGTCGACGACGCATCGAGCGCCGCCAACTCGACCTGTTCTTCTCCAGGCCCTTCTGTCTCAGCGCACGGACGTCCTGCCACTCGGTGTTTGCCACCCTGGCGAGTTCCAGCACCCGCGGGGCGAGATCGACCGGCACGTCGAGTGCCCGCAGGATCAGCTCCACGTCCACCAGGGACGGAACCGATCGACCTGTCTCAATTTTGCTGATCTTGGACTGGGTCATGCCGCAACGCCGAGCAAGCCGGTCTCCCGAGAGGCCGGATTGATACCGGAGTTCCTTGAGTGCTCTTGCCAGGTCGGATTTGCTCCGGCCAAGATCGGCGGGGTCTATTGCCACCCATACTCTTTCACGTATTCCGCGAAGGGCACGGACTCGGCCACCGCGAGCCGGCGCCATTCCCGGTACTGCTGCACGTCGCCGTCGAGGAGGACGCGATCGAGCTGTGTTCCGTCCGTCTCGTAGTTCATCAGGACCACGTTGGCGTCATCGAACAGCCAGAAGTCCTGATCCGGGAGTCCCGGGTTGGACCTGTCCGTGAGGTCGAGAATCCGAATGTCTTCGCCGGCCTTCACCTGCGGCTCGTAGTACATGAATTCGAACCGGAGATACTGAACTTGGATTCGTGATG
>NZ_LISX01000013.1:97481-176843 GCF_001905465.1 Kitasatospora sp. CB01950 | reverse complement strand
CACCACGTAACTGCCACGACACACCGTCAAGCGAACCGCTCGCGATCCGAGCCGCAACGGTCCGCAGAGATGTCTCGTCACACCCTTGACCGTGCACGGTCACCACCAAGCACTACCGGCTTGTACTATCAAAAGACCCACAGAACCGCCCGAACGCACGACCACGGGATGCCGACTCGACATCAGCGCCACCGCGATCATGGGGACCTGATGAGAACTCAGGAACGCGGCCCTCGGCCTCACCCGATCGGCCGCAGAGCCTCGGACCGGATCGGTCCGGGCCGGGCCGAGGCGGCGACACCGAGCTGTGGACGGCACCGACCGAAGGGCAAGGGAGCCCGGCCAGCATCTGCGGCGTCCAGGAGCATTTCTGATCGACCGTCAGATTCAGAACCTGCTCAACGCGCACCCGACCGAAGCGAACCCGCCTCGCCATCGACCCCTGCGCCGCCCGAGCAGCCACCCAAGGGTGAACCTCCGCACCGCCCCTCCCCCGCAAGCGCACGGTTTCTGACGGACCGTCAGGACCACACGGACGCAAGCTCCCTTTGCGGGCCTCCGGAAGCCATGGCGTCCTGGAACAGCCGGGGCCACCACCGCGTCCCGGCAAGAACCGAACTACTCGGAGGAGAATTCTCATGCGTGCTGTCAAGCGTGTCCTGGCCATCGGTGCCCTCGCCGCCCCCCTCGTGATCGGCTGTGCCGGACTCGCCTCCGCCACCGAGGAGCCGAGCGCCCACTTCGTCAGCGGCCACTTCGCCGCGAACGAGGACGTTGCGGCCGAGGCCTTCGTCGCCTCCTTCGTTTCCCCGGACTGCGTCGAGCACATCAAGGGCGAGGTCGCCGCCACCGACGAGGGCGTCGTCGGCGGCGTCACCGAGGACGGCGCTCACTTCTGAGGCCGTCCGGCTTCATAGAACGCAGGTGCCCGGCGGGTGGTCCACCCGCCGGGCACCGTCACGTCTGCGGCGGCCCGCTCGACCGGGTGTCGGGGTTCAGCGCCTGTCGTGGCGGCGTTCGGCCCGGTAGCCGGTGGGGACGCCCTCGGCGATGATCACGTCGGCGACCATGTGGCGGGTGCGCAGGGGCAGGATGTCCTGGTAGGCGGGCGAGTGGTACCAGTCGTGGGCCTGCCGGTAGTCGGGGAACTCGATCAGGATCAGGCCGGGCTCGCCCCAACTTCCCTCCAGGGTCTCGAACTTCGCCCGGTGGACGAGGAATCGGCCGCCGAACGCGTCGAGGGTGGCGTCGATGCGCTCCAGGTACTCGGCGGTGTCGGGGCAGAACTCGACGGAGTGGACGTGGGCCAGGGCGTAGGCGGACATCGTGACGCTCCCAGGAAGGTTCGGGATCGGGCTGACGTCGACGACGCTACGCAGCGGCTCGGCAGGGCGAATCCGTCACGAATAGGTAGGCACGAAGGGATAGGTGCGCGAAGGGGTGGGCGTGAAGAGGTGGGGCGGGCGCAGGCAGGCAGCCCGCCCGGGGCTGCGGGGGCGAGGGGTCAGGCGTTCCACTCGCGGGCGAGCAGCGCGTAGACGCACTCGCTGCCCCAGCGGTCGCCGTCGAGGTCGCTCTCGACGAAGTGGGCCTCGCGGCGCATGCCGAGGCGTTCGCAGACCCGGACGGAGGCGGTGTTGAGGGCGTCCAGGCGGGCGAAGAGGCGGTGAACTCCCAGTGATTCGAAGGCGGTTGCGGCGAGGGCGCGGGCGGCTTCGGTGGCGTAGCCCTGGCCGGCGTACTGCGGGTTGAAGACCCAGCCGATCTCGGCCTGGCGGGCGCGGGCGTTGGTGAGGGTGACGACGACCTCGCCGACGACGCCCGGCCGGTCGGCCCGGCAGACGGCCCAGAGGAGGATGTCGTCGTCGGCGCTCCAGCCGTTGTGGACGCCGCGGGTGCGGATGGAGGTCTCGTTGGCCTCGCGGGTGTGGGCGGGGCGGTAGAGGTAGCGGACGACCTCGGGCAGTGCCTGGTAGCCGTAGCGGTCGTCGGCGTCGTCCGGGGTGAAGGGGCGCAGGACGAGTCGTTCGGTGGTGATGGTGGCCGGGATGGTGGGCCGGGTGGCTGCCGGGGCGTGGTGCTCGACCTCGGTCATGGGTCCCCCTGGGTGGTGTCGTGCCGTGACGGGTGGTGCCATGGTGGCGTCTGCACACGATAGTTGACGGTGGGTCGGGGGTTCCGACGGTCGGGGGCTCGGCGGTTTCGGCGCAGGTAAGGGACTCGGCGAAGTGGCGGGTGGCGGGGCCGAGGTGTGCAATCCGCCGGCGGCGTTGGCGCGGGCGGGAAGCAGGGCGGTGTGGGCGCGGGCCGCGTGCCGGGCGCGTACCGGGCCGAGTACGGGACGGCGCCGGAGGAGGTCACGGCGGCGATCCGGAATCTGCCGTCGAAGCTCTGCGGGACGGTGAGTTCGGTGCGGCGGGTGTGGCGAAGTGCCGGTGGTCGTGCGGGCGTTGTCGGTGGTCCGTGCGATCGTCGTCGCACTGGGCGGGGGGTCGTTCGGCTGCGGAGGGGCCGGCGTCGGCGGATCGCGACCGACGATCATTCCTGCACGCTAGGGTGTCCTCCGGTGCGTTCGGGGGCGAACGGGACGTGACGGGGAGAAGTGGATGACTGAGGACCGGACCGCGGAGTCGACCGTCGTGGAGGGCGCGGTGCCGCCCGGGTACCGGGCGGATCCGCCGTTGTCGCAGGAGCAGGGCGCGGAGGCGGCGCGGCGCGGCGGTTGGCTGTTCACGGCGGACGAGGGCCACGACCCGGACGGGCCGGTGCCGGTGGGTGTCGTGGCGGGCGCGTGGCAGGTGGACGCCCACGGTGTTCCGCTGCGGTTCCTGCCCAATCCGCGGTACGGCGTGCCGGCGGCGGAGCGGCCTGTCGCGGAGGGCGCGGCGCCGCTGCCGCCGTTGCTGGCGGGTCGGCGTCCGGCCGGGCGGGCGCTGCTGGGGTGGCTGGAGGATCCGCAGGCGCCGCGGCTGTGCCGGGTGGCGGGGTCGAGCGGCAGCGGCCGAACGCACCTGCTGCGCTGGCTGGCCGCCGCGTGCCCGGCGGACAATCCGCACGCCGGGCGGCGGGTCGACGTGGTGCTGTCCGCCGCCGAGTCGACGGTGGACACCTTCGTGTGGCGGCTGGCCGCGTTGCTGCGGGTGTCGGCGGGCACGCCGGACGAGTTGCTGGCGGCGCTGGTCGACGGCGTGCCGCGGGTGCTGCTGGTGACGGATCTCGACCGGGCGGGCACCGGGCCGCTGGCGGACGCCGGGCAGCGGATCGCGGCCGAGGTGCTGCGGCCGCTGCTGCGGGTGCCGTGGCTGCGGATCGTGCTGGAGTGCTCCTCCGACACGCCTGCCGCGGCGGCGCTGGACGTGCCGTCCGCCGTCCTCGACCTGGACCAGCCGCAGTGGACCGACCTGGATGCCTTCACCCGCTGGTCGACGTCCCTGGCGGACCGTCGGCTCCCGGCGGAGGTCTATCCGTCGCCCGCGCTGGCGCTGCTGGCCGCGCGCGTCGAGGACGGCGTGCTGCTGGATGCGGGTGCGTCGCTCGCGCGGCGGGCCGAGACGCTCGCCGAGACCTGGTGGGAGTCGCTGCCCGAGCTGGTCCGGGCGCCGGTGGTGGCGCTGGCGTCGGTCCGGGGTCCGCTCGGTGCCGAGCTGTGGGGTGAACTGCCGGGCAGTCTGGGCCCGTTCGCGGTGGAGGAGGCGGTGCCGCTGCTGCTGCCGGCCGACCCGGACGGCTGCTACCGGATCTGGCCGGACTCCTTCGCCGCGCGCCTGGCCCGCGACGGCCTCGACCACCTGTCGATCCGGCAGAACCTGCTTCCGGAGCAGCTGGGCCCGCTGGACGCCGACCGGCTGGACCTGGTGCTGCGACACGCCGTGCGGACCTCGTCCCCGGCCGGTGAGCTGCTGGCCGACCCGGCCGTCGTGGCGTACGCCGGCCCGATGGCGGTGGGGCTCGCGCTGGCGCATGTCGGGGAGAAGCCGGACGGCGAGTCGGTGGACGGCGGTCCGGTCGAGCACCTGCGCAGGGCCTGGCGGTGGGCCGGGCCGGTGGTCACCGCGGCGGCCGACCCGGGCGGCCGGGCGTCCGTGCTGCACTGCTGGACGGCCGGGCAGGACGACGAGCTCGCGGAGCGGTTCGCGCAGCTCGCCGGGCACGGCTGGCGGGCCCGCTGGGCGTTCGCGCGCCGCGCCGAGCCGGTGCGGCTGCTCGCCCGGGTCGACGACCCGGCCGGCGGGGGCCGGCTCGCGGTCGCGGTCGGCGCGGACCTCGGGCTGATCGACGCGTCCACCGGCCGGCCGGCCGGTGACGCCCCGCTCCGGCTGTCGGACCGTACGGCGGTCGCGTTGGCCGCCGGTTTCGACGGCGGTGCGTTCGCGCTGCGGCGCGACGGCGCGGTCGAGCAGATACGTTCCTCCTCGGACGTGGTGCGGCGGCTGCTGGCCGCGACGGACGGCGGTGCGACGGCGCTCGCCGCGCGCGGCGGCGAGCGGCGGACGGTGGCGACGGGCGACGCGGCGGGCCGCGTCCACCTGCTGGACGACGGGGACGGGGCGCAGGCGGTGCGTTCCGACGAGTCGCTCCACGCCGGGCCGGTGACGGCGCTCGACCTGGCCCACCACGGCGGGCACCCGCTGCTCATCTCGGGCGGCGCGGACGGCGCGGTCCAGGCCTGGACGCCCGGCCGCGGCCTCCTCTCCGCGCCCCTGCCGGCCCGGGACACCCCGGTCGCCGCCGTCGCCGTCGCCCCCACGCCGGGCGGCCTGATGTGTGCGGCCGCCTGGGCCGACGGCACGATCCACGTCGTCCTGGCCGGCGCGGAACGCGCCACCCACGAGCTCCGCCTCGGCTCGCCGGTGGTCGGTCTGGCGATCACCGACGGGGGCCTTCTCTGTGCGGCCACCGCGAACGGCGTCCTGGGGATCGACCTCACGGCCCGGTAGCCGTCCCCGCCGTGCCCTGACAGGCCGTCAGCCGCCGGTCGGGGCAGCACCGGCCGGCTCCCGCGCGTCCTTCGGCGCCCCGGCGGCCGGTTCGGCCGCCGTCGCCGCCGAACCTCAGGTGCCGGGGCGGAGCGTCAGGTCGCTGACGGTGCCGTCGTGGGGGTGGTCGAGGACGGCGGCGAGGGCGGCGGCGACGGATTGGGGGGTGAGGCAGGCGGCGGGGTCGTAGGCCATCCGGAAGCGGGCGTGCAGGCGGCGTTGCATGGGGGTGTCGACCTCGCCGGGGTAGACGGTGGTGACGCGGACGCGGTGGGCGTGTTCCTCGGCGCGGAGGGATTCGGCGAGGGCCTTGAGGGCGAACTTGGACGCGGCGTAGGCGCCGAGGCCGGGTGGGGCGTGGAGTCCGGCGCCGGAGTTCATGAAGACGACGTGGCCCTGGGCGCTGCGCAGGGCGGGGAGCAGCAGCCGCGTCAGTTCGGCGGGGGCGAGCAGGTTGACGGTGAGGGTGCGGTCCCACAGGTCGGGGTCGCTGTCGCCGACCGGGCCCCAGTCGGCGATGCCGGCGATGTGCAGCAGGGAGTCGAGTCGGGGTGGGGCGGCGGGGCCGCCGAGGATGCGGGCGAGGCGGGCGGGTCGGGCGAGGTCGGCGACGACGGTGCGGCTGGTGGGGAATCGTTCGCGCAGCCGGGCGGCGGTGGGTTCGTCGCGGGCGAGCAGCCAGAGCCGGTCGCCGCGGGCGGCGAGGAGTTCGGCGGTGGCTGCGCCGATGCCGGAGCCGGCGCCGGTGAGGAAGTGCGTTGCCATGCCCGGGTTGCTACCCGGGTGGGGCGGCCGGGAAGACCGACAACCGGCCATCCCCGGCCGGGCGGGGGCGCGTCGCCCCTGCTGGGGCGCGCGGTAACGGCCGTACGCCGGGGGCGTGTTGTGGGGGTCGGCAGCCGGGGTGGTGGGCGCGTGCGGCGGGGTGGGCGCGCTCTCCGCGCCGTGGCGCGCCGGTCGGGTACCGGCCAGCGGGTGTCCGGTCGGGTCCCGGCGGGTGGGCGTGTGCGCTCCGACGTTGTGCCGAGGTGCGACCGGGGCGCGGTGGTGGCGGCGCGTGCGACGGTGGGCCGGCGGTGCGGGACGCTCCCGGGTGTCGCCGCTGGCGGGATGCCGCAGGGCGTGCGCGCACGGTCGCGCCGACGGCGGCGCGGGGTGCTGCTGGGCCCGGAAAAGCGCAGGTAAAGGGCGGGTTGGGGGTCCGCGGGCCTGCTCCCGGCATGCGCCGTACGGAATCCGGCCAACCCTTCTCGAAGCCCTTTCGACGGTCGCGCCGGTCCTTGCAGACTCTCGGTGGCGGTCAGCCGATCGCACAATCGGTCCGGTCGAACGTCCCTCCGCTGCCGTGCGGTTCCGGCACCAGGGCGTCACTCCTCCTGCGATTCCCCTCCCCTGCGACGCGCCATGGAGCACTTCCGATGGACATGCGTTACGAGGCGTACTCCTACGCCGATCCGGTCTTCTACGACTCCCCGGTCCAGTGGGCGGCCCGCGACGAGTTCCCCGCGGCCTCCGAGGCCGCGCCGGGCGGCTGGGTGCGCAGCCTGCGCGAGGTGTGGGTGGGCTACCGGCCGGCCGCGCCGCCGCTGCCGGAGCAGGGCTGGAAGATCCACGTGTCGGCGTGCCTGGACAACGCGCCGTGGATCCTGGACGTGGTGCGGGCGCACTGCTTCGAGCACGGGGTGGCGTTCAAGTTCCTGCGCAGCCCGGCGCTGGTGCAGACGCAGAACGCCAAGTACGCCTCGCGCGGCTCCAGCGGGAAGTTCATGACGCTGTACCCGGCCGACGAGGCGCAGTTGGAGCGATGTCTCACCGAACTGGACGAGGTCTTGGCGGGCGCGCCGGGGCCCTACATCCTGAGCGATCTGCGCTGGCGGCGCGGCCCGCTGTACCTGCGCTACGGGGCGTTCACCGAGCAGTGGTGCCGCAACGAGGAGGGCGAGCTGGTGCTGGCGCTGCGCGAGCCGTCGGGCGTGCTGCGTCCGGACGTGCGGCGGGCGGCGTTCGACCTGCCGGCGTGGGCGCCGGTGCCGGGGGTGCTGGCGGAGGCGGTGGCGGGCCGGGGGCGCAGCAGTGTCGACGACTTCCCGTTCACGGTGGAGCGGGCGCTGCACTTCTCCAACGGCGGCGGGATCTACCTGGCGCGGCCGGCGGGCGGCGGCGAACCGGTCGTCCTGAAGGAGGGCCGTCCGTTCGCGGGTCTCGACCAGCGCGGCGAGGACGCGGTGCAGCGGTTGGTGCGCGAGCAGCGGACGTTGGAGGCGCTGGCGGGTCTGGACGCGGTGCCGGCGGTGCTGGGCGGGTTGACGGCGTGGGAGCACCGTTTCCTGGTGCAGGAGTACGTGGCGGGCGAGGGGCTGCACCACTGGTTCGGCCGGCGCTATCCGCTGGTGCATCCGGCGGCGGACGAGGCGGCGGTGGCGGCGTACCGCGAGGAGGCGACGGCGGTGCTGGACGCGGTGGAGCGTGCGCTGCGCGCGATCCACGGCCGCGGGATCGTCTTCGGGGATCTCCATCCGCGCAATCTGATTGTCCGCGAGGACGGTTCGGTGGTCTTCGTCGATTTCGAACTCTCTTCTCCGGTGGACGAGTTCGTGCGTCCGGCGCTGGGTGCGGCAGGGTTCGCGGCGCCGGCCGGGCTGACCGGGTTCGAGGTGGACGAGCACGCGCTGCGGGCGCTGCGGCTGTGGGCGTTCCTGCCGCTGCTGCCGCTGACGGCGCTGCATCCGGCGAAGGGTGCGGCGCTGGCCCGTTCGGCCCGCAAGCGCTTCGAGCTGCCGGACGGGTTCCTGCCCGAGCCGGACGCCGGCCGGGCGGATCAACTGGCGGGCGTGGAGGGGCTGTTCGGCGAGGGTCGGGAGGGCTGGCCGCGGCTGCGGGACGGGCTGGTGGCGGCGATCGCCTCCAGTGCCACGCCCGAGCGGGCGGACCGGCTGTTCCCGGGCGACCCGGCGCAGTTCACCCACGACGGCCTGGGTCTGTCGTACGGCGCGGCCGGTGTGCTGTGGGCGCTGCACACGGTGGGCGCGGGCGTCGATCCGCGGCATGTGCGGTGGCTGCTGGACGCGGTGGAGCGGCAGCCGTGCCGGCCCGGCCTGTTCGTCGGCGCGCACGGCACCGCCTGGGTGCTGGACCGCCTGGGCCACCGGGAGAGCGCACTCGACCTGCTGCGCCGCCTCGACAAGGACGACGCGGACGGCGCGGGCCCCGACCTGTCGGCGGGCCTGGCGGGCATCGGCCTGACCCGGCTGCACTTCGCCCGCGCCACCTGCGACCGCGACCTGCTGGCGGCGGCCGCCGCGAGCGCGGACCGGGCCGTCGCGGCGCTCCACCTGGGCGAGTCCTCCTCGGCCTCCACGGCCCGGCCGGGTCTGCTGCACGGCGCGAGCGGCACCGCGCTGCTGCTGATCCGCCTGTTCGAGGAGTGCGGCAACCCGGTCCTGCTGGACCTCGCCCGGGCCGCCCTCGACCAGGACCTGGCGCGCTGCGTCGTCGCCGAGGACGGCACGCTGCAGGTGGACGACGGCAGCCGGGTGCTGCCGTACCTGGAGTCCGGCAGCGCGGGCATCGCCGCCGTCGCGCACGCCCTGCTGCGGCACCGGCCCGATCCGGCGCTGGCCGAGCAGGCGGCGCTGATCCGGGCCGCCGCCGAGCCGGAGTTCATCGTGCAGCCGGGCCTGTTCAACGGCCGGGCCGGGCTGATCGCGCTGCTCGGCCTGGACTCCGGGCCGGACGACGACCTGGTCGACCGCCACGTCCGCCGCCTGGCCTGGCACGTGCTGCCCCGCAACGGCCAACCCGCTTTCCCCGGCGAGCAGTTGCTGCGCCTGTCGATGGACCTGGCGACCGGCACCGCCGGTGTGCTGACGGCCCTTGCCTCGGTGTACGACGGCACCCCGCCGATGCCGTTCTGGCCGGCCGACGGCTGAGCCGCCGCTCCCCCGCACGCGGGCCCCTGTGTGCCCGCTCCACCACTCCCCCGGACGCGGGCCCCTGTGCGCCCGCTCCGCCGCCCCGTCGCGGCCGGGTCATGCCGCCCCACGAGTTCCGGCGACCGCCGGAGAAACCGCAGCACCACCGAGTCCCGTAAGGAGACTGTCATGGCGATCCTCGACCTGCAGGCGCTGGAGACCCCCGAGGAGACCACCGAGTACCGCTCGGTCCTCAGCTCGCTGAGCGCCGTCAACTGCACCAACAGCACGGTGAGCACCCTGCTCTGTCTCTGAGCAACCCCGGCCGGCCGTGCGCCCTGCGCACGGCCGGCTCCGCATGTCCGCCCGCGCTCCGGGAGCCCCCGTGACCACCGCACCGCCCCCTGCCCCGCGGTCCGTGCCGGCGTTGAAGCGGCGCTGGACCGCCGCGCTGGCCCTGGCCGTCGCCGCCGGCACCGCCTGCACCCTGCTGCTGCCCCGCGTGCTCGCCCGGGCGATCGACCGGACGCTGGCCGGGGCGGGCCTGTCCTCCTCGATTCCCCTGCTGGTGCTGGTGGTGATCGCCGCCTGCGCGGAGGCCGCCGCGCAGTTCGCGGCGCCCGGCGGCGCGGCCGCGGTGGGGGGCGCGCTGCGGTCGGCGGCGCTCCGGCGGGTGGGTGCGGCCGGGCCCGCCGCCGCGGCGGGCGGGCCGACGGCGGGCGATCTGGCGGCGCGGCTGACCGGCAGTGCCCCGCAGGCCGCGCTGGCGGGTCCGGCCGTGGTGCACACCGTCGCCCAACTCCTCACCGCCGCAGGCGCGGTGGCCGGGCTGTTCCTGCTCGCGCCGCGTCCCGCGGTGGCGTTCCTGGTCGCGGCGCCGGCCGGGTGGCTGCTGGTCCGCCGCCAGGTGCGCCGCACCGCCGGTCACGGCGAGGCGTACCAGGCGGCGCAGTCCGAGATCGCCTCCCGGCTGGTGGAGGCGCTGCGCGGCGGCGCGTCGATCGCCGCGGCGGGCGCCCGCTCGGCGGAACTCGCCCGGGTGCTGCGGCCGTTGCCCGAGCTGTCCGGGCACGGGTACGCCCTGTGGCGCAGCCAGCGCGAAACCGCCTGGAAGGTCGGCCTGTTGGTGCCCGCGACCCAGGTGGCGGTGCTGGCCGCGGCCGGTGCGGACCTGGCCGCCGGGCGGCTGACGGCAGGGGGTCTGGCGGCGGCGATGGCGTACGCCACGGTCGGGCTGGGCGGGTTCGGCGCGGCGCAGAGCCTGTTGGACCTGGCGCGGGCGCGGGCCGCGGTCGCCCGGCTGGCACCGCTCGGGGCCGACCCGAATCCGACGCCCCGATTCGTCGAACTTCCCTGCGGAGGAGGCGGGTTGGAGTTTCGCCGGGTGGTGGTGCGGGCCGGCTCGGGTCTGCTGCTGAACCATCTCGATCTGGCGGTCCCGGCCGGTACGTGGGTCGCGGTGGTCGGCGCGGACGGCGCCGCGACGTCGGCGGTCGCCGCGCTGGCCGCCGGTCTGCTCCGCCCCGAGCGGGGCGAGGTGCGGCTCGACGGCGCCGACGTCGCCGCCGTCGAACCGCGGCAGCTCCGAGCGGCCGTCGCCGTGGCGTTCGCCGATCCGGTGCTGTACGGCGAGACGTTCCTGGACGCGTTGCGGATCGGTCAAGTCGACGTCGAGGAAGGGCAGTTGATGGACGCTGTCCGGGCCGTCGGGGCGGACGCGTTCCTGCGGCGCCTGCCGTCCGGCTACCGCACGCCGCCTGCGGACGCGCCGCTGTCGGGCGGCGAACGCCAGCGGGTCGGCCTGGCCCGGGCCCTGTGCCGGGACGCCGCCCGGCTGCTCGTCCTCGACCATGCCACGGCCGCCCTCGACCCGTCCGCCGAGGCCACCGTCCTCGCCGCCCTCCGCCCCCGCGCCGCCACCCGTCTCTGCGCCACCCGCAGCCCCGCCCTCGCCGCCGGGGCCGACCTGGTCGCCTGGCTCGACCGCGGCCGCGTGGTGGCTCTCGCCCCGCACAAGGCCCTGTGGCGCTCCCCCGCGTACCGCGCGCTGTTCGCCGCCGCCTCATGACCGGGCGTCGCACGACGAGCGGCAGTTCGAGGACGGCGGGAGGGCCGCCGGGGCGGCGTTCGGCCTTGCCGGTCTTCCGTCGGGTCGGCGCGCTTCTGCCCCGGGTTGCTCCACAGCCGGCCGGGGGCATGGCGCGACGTCCGCCCGCGACCCGGGCCGCTGCGCGCCACTGCGACCGCCCCGCCCGTCCCGGCTGCCACCGGCTCGGTGGGCCTGCGTCACGGTCGGGTCTGCACGGATCCACCGCGACGCCTGTCGCGCGCCCTGTCCGCGACGGGCCCGCCGCCTCGGCCGCCGACCCGCCGAGGCCCGCCCCATGACGCGAACTCGCCCCGACAGCCCTGCGGAGTGCACCTCATGACGTCACCGTCACCGTCGCCGCCCCTCCTCTCCCCCGGACTCGCGCTGCTGCGCGTCGCGCTCGCCGGCAGTCTGCCGGAGCTCGGGAAGCTCGCCGGGTGGACGGTGGTGTCCGCCGCGCCTGCCGCGCTGTCCGGGAAGGCGCTCGCGCTGGCCGTCGACCGGGGGTTCCTGGCGCGTCAACCCGCCACCGGATGGGGGTGGTTGGCGCTGTTCGCGGCCGCTGCGGCGGTGTCCGCGTGGGGGACGCGCAATGCGTACCGGCCGCTGGCCCGGGTGGTGGAGCCGGCTCGGGACCGGTTGTTGCGGGCGACGGCCGACGGGGCGTTGCGGCGGACGGCGGCGACGCGGGCGGATCCGGATGCGGCGGCGGTCGCGGTGGCCCGGATCACCCGGCAGGTCGAGGCGGTGCGGGACGGGCTGGCGGGCCAGTTGTTGCTGGTGTCGCATCTCGCGCTGACCCTGGCCGCCGTCGTGGCGGGCACCGCCGCGCTCGCCCCGGCCGCGCTCGTCCCGGTCTGCGCGCCGCTGCTGGTGGCGATCGGCGCGTTCGCCGCGCTCACCCCCCGGATGGCCCGGCGGCAGCGTGAACTGTTCGCCACCGAGGAGGAGTTCACCGCGTCCGCGCTGCGCACCGTGGCGGCGCTGCGCGACCTGACCGCCTGCGGGGCGGAGCAGCGCGCCGTCGACCGGGTGGTGGAGGACGTCACGGCGAACGAGGCGGCGGGCCGTGCGCTGGCCCGACTGGCCGCCGCCCGGCACCTGTTGGTGGCGTTGGGCGTCCACGGGCCTTTGGTGGTGCTGGTGTCGACCGCTCCGGCGTTGCTGCGTCACGGTCTGAGCGCGGGCGGGCTGCTCGGTGCGCTGGCCTATCTGCTGGGGACGCTCGAACCGGCGTTGCGGCTGCTGGTGCAGGGTCTCGGGCCGTCCTGGCTGCGGCTGTCGGTGGCCGCCGAACGCCTGGCCGGCGCGGCGGCGTTCACGCCGGAGGAGGAGCCCGCCGTGCCGCCCCTCGTGCGGCGGCGGCGACGTCCTCCGGCCCTGGAGCTGCGCGGCGTCGACTTCGCGTGGGGGCTGGACGCCCGGCCGGTGCTGCGCGGGCTCGACCTGACGCTCGGGGACGGCGAGAGTCTGGCGGTGGTGGGGCCGTCCGGGACGGGGAAGTCCACGCTGGCCGCGCTCGCCGCCGGGCTGCTCCGCCCGGACGCCGGGCTCGTCCTGCTGTCCGGTCTGCCGGCGCGGGAGTTGTCCCCCGGCGCGCTCGCCGCGCTGCGGGTGCTGCTCCCGCAGGAGCCGTACGTGTTCACCGGCACCCTCGCGGAGAACCTCCGCTGGCCGGATCCGGCCGTGCCGACGGCCCGGCTCCGCGAGGCGCTGCGCGCGCTCGGGGCGGAGGCGTTGACGGATCGGCACGGCGGTCTCGACGGGCCGGTGGGGGCGGCGACGCTCTCCGCCGGTGAGCGCCAACTCGTCGCGCTGGTAAGGGCGTTCCTCAGTCCGGCGCCGCTGGCCGTGCTCGACGAGGCGACCAGCCACCTGGACGCCGCCGCTGAGCTCCGCATCGACCGGGCGTTCCGTGCCCGTCCGGGCGCGCTCCTCACCGTCACCCACCGCCCGTCCCAGGCCGACCGGGCGGACCGCGTGCTGCACCTCGCCCATGCCGACTGGTCGCTGACCGGCCGCCCCTCCCGCCTCCCGCGGGCGCAGCGGCGGGCGCGGTCCGGGGCCGAGCCCGACGGTGCGTCACAATGATCGGATGACGGACGAGCGGCTGCGGGTGGTACTGGCGGAGGACTCGGCGGTCCTGCGGGACGGCATGACGGAGTTGCTGACGGTGCGCGGCCTGGAGGTGGCGGCGGCGGTCGCCACCGGCGAGGAGCTGATCGCTGCGGTCGCCGAGCACCGTCCGCAGGTGGCGGTGGTGGACGTGCGGATGCCGCCCACGCACACCGACGAGGGGGTGCGGGCGGCGCTGCGGATCCGGCGGTCGTGGCCGGAGGTCGGGGTGCTGGTGTTCTCGCAGCATCTGGAGACCGGCTGGGTGGCCCGGCTGCTGGCGGACGGCGCGGCGGGCGTCGGCTACCTGTTGAAGGAGCGGGTGGCCCGCAGCTCGGAGTTCGTCGACGCCCTGCGCCGGGTGGCCGCGGGCGGCACGGCGCTCGATCCGGAGGTCGTCACGCATCTGATGCGGGCCCATCGCCGCAGCGCGGTGGACGAGTTGACGCCCCGTGAGCGCGAGGTGCTGGCGCTGATGGCGGAGGGCCGCTCCAACCGGGCGATCGCCGAGCGGCTCTCGGTGTCGGAGCGGGCGGTGGAGAAGCACGTCGCCTCGGTGTTCACCAAGTTCGACCTGCACGCCTCCGCGGCGGACAACCGACGGGTCCTGGCCGTACTGGCGTACCTGGCCGAGACGGAGTGACGGCTGGCGGTCGCGGGCGGTACCGCCCGTGCCCGCTCCCGCCGTTCGCGGCGATGCCTCAGCCGAGGTCGTCGACGACCTCCCGGAGGTACTGCACAGCCAACTTCTCGGCGTCCCGGCGTCGTTCGACGGGTGCGCCGGCTGACCACTGGCGGTAGAGGTCGGCGGCGGCGAGGAGTGCCCGGCCGGCTTCGTGGCGGTCGTAGCCGCTGAGGGTGGCCCGGAGGGCGTGGGCCGCGTCGGGGGCAGCGGTCTCCAGGCGGCGGACGCCACGCGGGTGCGTGCCTGCGCGGCGGGCGGCGAGCGGGCCGAGGACGAGGTCGCGCAGGTGGGTGAGGACGCCGATGGTCTCGAAGAGTTCCCCGCGCCCGAGTTTGGTCGCGCCGTAGTGCACCCAGACCCAGAACCGGTCCTCGACCCACTGAAGGTCCAACTCGCTTGGCACTGCGGGCTGTTGGGCGAGGGCGTCGGCGAGCAGGCCGTCCCGGTCCCAGCAGATCGCGGGGTCCTCGGTGCGCTCGGCGAAGTCGGCGAGCCGGACGAACTTGAAGTCCACGTGCAACAGGGGCGGCCCGACCAGGGTGACGATCAGCCGAGGTTCGCCGACGTGTTCCCCGGTGAACCCGGCGACCAGCGGGGCCCAGCCGCCGATCAGCGCCAGTCGTTCCCGCAGGACGGCGTCGTACGCGTCGTCGTCGACGACCACGATCAGGTCCACGTCCGAGTAGCGGTCGGGGCGGCCCTCGGCGATCGATCCGCCGATCGCGACGCCGACGATGCGCGGGTCCTGGCGCATGCGCGGGAGGGTGTCGGCGAGGAACTGGCGGTGCAAGGAGGGGATGTCCATCTGCTTTCCTTCCGGCCGGAGCAAAGCAGAACAACGTAGCACCTTGCCAAGGTCAGGCGCGGGACGCAACCCGTCAACGGCCCAACGATCAGAGGCGCAGCGGCAGTTCGGCGGTGATCTCGGTCGGGCCGCCCGGCGGGCTGCTGATCCGCAGGGTGCCGTCGACGGCGGCGACGCGGTCGGCGAGGCCGTGCAGGCCGTGGCCGGGGGCGGCCGTCGCGCCGCCGTGGCCGTTGTCGTGGACGGTGAGCCGGATCCGGGTGGCGGTGGTGGTGACGGTGAGGCGGGCGGCGGTGGCGGCGCTGTGTTTGCTGATGTTGGTGAGGAGTTCGGCGGCGCAGTACCAGAGGGCCTGCTCGACGGACTCGTCCGGGCGTTCGGCCGGGTCGACCTGGAGGGTGACGGGGACGGCGCAGCCGGCGGCGAGGGCGGGCAGGGCTTCGGCGAGGCCGCCGTCGAGGCCGGTGGGGCGCAGTCCGCGGGTGAGGGCGCGGAGTTCGGCGATGGTGTCGTCGGTCTGGGTGCGGGCGCGGTCGAGCAGGGTGCGCAGGCGGGGGTCGGTGTCGGGGTGGTCGGTGAGGGTGTCGTCGGCGAGCGAGAGGGTGATGGCGAGGGCGACCAGGCGGGCCTGGGTGCCGTCGTGGAGGTCGCGTTCGAGGCGGCGCAGTCGCGCGTTTCCGGTGGTGAGCAGGGTGTGGCGGGCCGCTTCGAGGTCCTGGACGCGCTGGTGGGTGCGGGCCGGTCCGAGCAGGTGGCGGGCGAGTCGGCGGTTGGCGTCGGCGGCGAGGCGGATCAGGGGCGGGGTGAGGGCGAGCAGGGCGAGGCCGAGCGGCGGGGCGGCGAGGTCGAGCGGGGTGACGGGGTGCGGGCCGGGTTCGAGCAGGCGCAGCCAGAGCGGGAAGCCGAGCAGCCAGCCGCAGCCCAGTGGCAGCAGGACGGCCGCGAAGCCGAGGACGCCGAGCGGCAGGCGCAGCAGCAGGTGGCCGAGGGTGCGCCAGGCGACGGGGTCGGCGAGCGCGGCCCGGATCCGTGCGACCGTGCCGTCGGGGCGGGCGGCCGGGCCGGGGTCGGGGACGTCCTCGCCGAGCAGTCGCCTCGTCAACCACCGCTGGGGTGTGCCGAGTCGGCGGGCGCCGGCCAGCGCGAGCGCGGTGACCGGCAGTCCGACGACCGTCAGCGAGAGCAGCACTCCGGCGTACAGGGCGGCCAGCGCGTACGCCCCGCCGAGCAGCGCGACCGGCAGCCCGGCCACCAGGAACGCCGCCTCGCCGGGCCGTACCGTCCACCATCGCCGTGCCCGCCCGCTCATCGCCGACCTCCTTCTCCGGTTCGGACCACTTCCGTTCCGGCCTCTCCCGTTCCGGACCTCTTCTGTTCCGGCCTCTCCCCGTTCCGACGATCATGTTCCCGCGGTTCAGCCCGCCGCTGCGGTCGGGGGCCGCCGCATTGCGACTGTCGCGGCGGCGAGCGCCGTGGGGACGGTGAGCAGCACGGCCGCGGCGGCGATCCGGGCGCAGGTCCCGACGGGGACGGTCGGTACGGGGCTGCCGGTGGCGGCCAGGCTGAACGCGCCGGTGGTGGCGGCGGTGACGGCGCCTCCGAGGAGCAGGCCGAGGGCAGCGGTGAGCGCGGCTTCCAGCGCGACGACGCGCAGCACGTCCGTGCGGGTCGCGCCGAGCAGGCGCAGCAGGGCGAACTCGCGGCGGCGCTCGCCGGTCAGCGTGACCAGGGTGGTGACGGTGGCGATCGCGCCGAACCCGCCGAGCAGGCCGAGTTCGGCCTGCCGCAGCCAGCTGTCGGTGGCGGAGGTGGCACCGCCGGGCGGTCCGGCGGTGGCGCGCAGTGCGGTGCCGGTCGTGGTCGCCATGGTGGCGGACAGGCCGGTCAGCAGGGCGATCGGCACGACGGCGGAGGCCAACCGGCGGGCGTACCCGCGCAGGTTGGCGTCGGCCTGCCAGCCGGTGACGGGGAGCACGGTGCGCAGGACGCGTCCGAGCGGAGCGGTGACGAGCGTCGTGAGCAGCGGGCCGGCGAGGGCGACGGCGACGAGCAGCACCAGGGCGGCGAGCAGAGTGGCCTGCGCGGCCTTGTCGACCTCGGCGGGCGGCCGGGTCGCGGCCAGCCGGACCAGCAGCGCGCCGCCGGTGAGCGCGGCGAGCGCGGCGAGCAGCCGGACGGCGCCGGGCCGCCGGTCGGGTCCGGAACTGTCGGCGAGCGCGGCGGCGGGAGCGGGTGCGGTGACCTGCCGGGCGGTCAGCGAGGCGGCGGCGACGGCCACCAGCAGGGTCGCCGCGGTGGCGACTCCCGCAGCGGGCAGCACGCTGTGGATCCGGGCGTGCGGGGCGGCCATCGCGCGGTGCTGGAGCGCGACGAGGAGGGCGCGGGCGGCCGCCGCGCCGAGCAGCGCGCCGGGGGCGGCGACCAGTACGACGGTCAATCCGGCCTGGCGGCGCAGCAGTTGGCGGATCTGACGGGGCGTGGCGGCGAGGGTGCGCAGCAGCGCGAGGTCGCGGTACTGGTGCCGGAGCGCGAACCCGAGGGTGTTCAGGGCGACGAAGAACGCCACCAGCACGGTGATCTCGCCGAACGCCCCGACGATCAGCCCGAGTCCGGGCCCCCGCATCTGCCCCCGCTCGGCGGCGGACACCCCGCGCTCGGCCCCCAGCAGCGCGCCGAGCGCGGTGACGGTGGCGACGGCCAGCAGCAGCGCGGCCGCCAGCCCGGCGAACCCGGCGGGTCGACGGCGCAGTTGACTCCAGGCGAGCACGGCGGTCATCGCACTTCACCGCCCGTCGCGGCGGGACGGCCGGCCGAAACGGCCGAAACGGCGGAGCCGGTGGCGCGGCGGCGCGGCGCGCAGGGGGAGACCGCCGCACTCGCGGCCCCCGCCGGGACATCGGCCGGGTTCGCGAAGTCCTGTTGTCCACCGCGCAGTTGACGCCGAAGTCGCTCCGCACTCATCACGCCTCACCGCCCAGTCCTGCGAGGGCTTCGGCGACTCCATGGGAGGTGGGGTGGTGGAGTTCGGCGACCAGCCGGCCGTCGGTGAGGAGGAGCACGCGGTCGGCGTGTGCGGCGGCCGCGGGGTCGTGGGTGACCATGACGCAGGTGGTGCCGTGGTGGTCGACGGTGTCGCGGAGCAGGTGGAGGATCTGGGTGCCGGTGGTGCGGTCGAGGGCGCCGGTGGGCTCGTCGGCGAACAGGATGCGGGGGCGGGAGACCAGGGCGCGGGCGATGGCGACGCGTTGCTGTTGGCCGCCGGAGAGTTGGGCGGGGCGTTGGCGTTCACGGCCGGCCAGGCCGACGCGGGCGAGGGCGTCGCGGACGGTGGTGCGGGCGGGGCGGCGGCCGGCCATCCGGCCGGGGAGTTCGACGTTCTGGGCGGCCGTCATGCCGGGCATCAGGTTGAACGCCTGGAAGACGAAGCCGACGTGCTCCCGGCGCAGCCGGGCCAGCCGCCGTTCGGGGAGGGCGTGGACGGCGGCGGGTCCCCACCAGACCTGGCCCCGGTCGGGGCGGTCCATGCCGGCCAGGCAGTGCAGCAGGGTGGTCTTGCCGGATCCGGACGGTCCCATCACGGCGGTGAACGTCCCCCGCCGGAACTCCACCGTCACCCCGCGCAGCACGGGAATGTCGCTGCCGCCGCGCCGGTAGCTGCGGTGCAGCCCTTCCGCCCGGGCGGCGTACTCCGCTTCGGTACTCGTGATGCTGTTCATGTCTTCATCCTGCGCCGCCGTCACCTGAGGTTTCGCCCGTGCCAGCACCCGTCCTCGGGGTTCGGAAAACCGCACCCCCGGCCCGCGCGGGCGGCGGGCCGGGGGTGCGTGCGGCGCGGTGGCCGGACGGTGCCGCCGTAGGACGTGTCCGGTGGCGGGGTCGCCGACTGCCGGTCAGTGGGTGGAGATGGTGACCTTGCGGAAGTCGACCGGCAGCGTCGGGTAGCCGTCGCCGGGCGCGTTCTGGTCGTCCTCGCCGCCGGCGGCGATCTTCTGCAGGACGTCCATCCCGCCGGTGATCCGGCCGAACGGGGTGTAGTTCGGCAGCAGCTTGGTGTCCTTCCAGACGATGAAGAACTGGCTGCCGTTGGTGTTCGGGCCGGCGTTGGCCATCGCGACGGTGCCCGCGGGGTAGGTCGCCCCTTCGAGGTTCTCGTCGGGGAAGGAGTAGCCGGGGCCGCCGCTGCCGGTGCCGGTCGGGTCGCCGCACTGCAGGACGTACAGGCGCTGGGTGGTGAGGCGGTGGCAGTGGGTGCGGTCGTAGTAGCCGCGTTCGGCGAGGAAGCGGAACGAGAAGGTGGTGCAGGGGGCCTTGTCGGTCAGCGCCTGGAAGGTGATCGCGCCCTGGGTGGTGCGCAGGGTGGCGCTGTAGGGCTTGGCCGCCTTCTTCGCGTCGAAGACCGGTATGCCCTTGAAGTTGTCCGCCGGTACCGCGGGCGAGTACACGCACCCGGTGCCGGCGGAGGGTGCGGCGGCCGGCGGTTCGGCGGCCACCGCGGTGGTGGACAGCGCGAGCGGCAGGGTGGACAGGGCGGTGAGCAGCGCCCAGGACTTGCGCTTCATCTGGCGGCCTCCCCAACGGAGTTGGTCATGATCGTCGTTGATCGTGGACCTGCCATACTTGCCCACTGCGGCCCCACCCACACCCCGGACCGCAACAGTCCCACCCTTGCCGCTCCCTTGCGGCTGCCGTCAGCGTCCCCAGGCCGAGAACTCGGCGGTGGCGTTGTTGCCGCCGCCGCCGGCCGGCTGCGGGACGTAGAACATCAGGTCGGTGCCGGTCGAGTCGTAGCTGTTGGAGCCCACGTACGGGTTGTTCCAGTGCACCTGGACGATCCGGCCGTTCAGCACGGGGTTGGCGCAGTTCTCGGCGAAGAACCGGGCGATGCCCTCGGTGCCGGTGGCGAAGCCGTTCGACTCGGAGGCCCAGCGGCCCTGCTGCTGGTCGTAGATGCGCACCGGCGGCTGGGTGGTCCAAATGCCGTGCGAAAGCGACCAGTTCTCGCGGGTCAGGGTGCAGCCGGTCCAGTTGTTCAGCTTGACGGCCGTGCTGCGGGCGGCAGTTGTGGCGGCCGGCGCGACCGGGACGGCCGTGTACGCCTCGGCGGCGGGCGACTTGGCGGTGTACGCCTCGGCCGTGTGCGCCTCGGCGGTGGGCGACTTGGCGGCGGTCTCGGCCGTCGCGGCGGAGGCGGTGCCGGTCAGTGCGAGCGCGAGCGCGGCGGCGGCGGCCGTCACGGCGGCGCCGATGCGGATGCTGGTTCCCATGGTTCTCCCCCGGAGTGGTCGCCGGTCGGTCCGACGGCCGTGTCCCTACTCTGCGACGCGGCGATAAACCTGCATTCAACGGGTGATGACGGCGGCGTTCATCGGCCCGCCCCCGTCTCCGGGGCCCGCCCCGAAGGGGTGCCCGCGCGTGGCCCCGGCCGTGCGCCCCCGGAGCGGGCCGGCCCGGTCCTCGTGCCACGGTGCGCCGGTGCAGAATCCGGCCGTTGGGAAAAGGATCACGCAGTGCATCCCCCCAGAGAGAGGACGGCTTCCGTTGGCCAGCGAGTTCCAGCGCACCAAGCTCACCAGCATGTTCCACGCGTTCGACACCGACCGGAACGGCTACCTGGACCAGGACGATTTCCAGGATCTCGCCGATCGCTGGCACCGCCTGCCCCGGGTGGCCGACGATCCGGAACTGGCGGCGCGGATCACCGAGGTGACGCTCGGCTGGTGGGAGCATCTGTCCTCCGCGACCGACCGCAACGGCGACGGCAGGGTCGACATGGCCGAGATCCTCGCCATGGTCGACCGGCTGCCCGCGATGCTCGACTACGTCAACGCCACCTCCGACGCGGTCTTCGACGCGGTCGACGAGAACGACGACGGCCGGATCTCCCGCGCCGAGCACCGCCGCCTGGTCGACACCTGGCACGGGCAGTCCGTCGACACCGGCGTGGTCTTCGAGCAGCTCGACCGGGACGGCGACGGGTACCTCGGCCGTTCCGAATTCGCCCTGCTGTGGGCGCAGTTCTGGATCAGCGACAACCCCGCCGACCCGGGCAACCTGCTCTGCGGCCCGCTCCCGGAGCCACCGCGCTGACGCGTCCCGACCGGTCCCGACGCGTCGTGGCACGTCTTGGCACGTTATGGCACGTCCGCGAACCCTGCCCGGGCACTGTTGAATTTTGCATGTCCATGGATACCCTCTCCGCGGGCGGCGCGGGCGGTCCGCGCCCGCGGAGGAGGGGTCGAGGTGGAGACGGTCGCCGCTGTGGGCGGGGAGTTGACGACGTCGGAGCTGACGGACCGGGTCACGGAGGCCCTGCTGCTGGCCGGCCTGCCGGTCGCGCACGGCGGCCACGGCCCGGGCGTCCACCTGCTGCCGGACGGCGGGGCGATCGCACTGCGCTGGCTGGCCTCGCCCCGGCTGGAGGACGCGGCGACGGCGGACGGCGGGCGCGCCGTGGCAACGACCTCCCGTCGGCTGGTCGCCGACGCGGTCGAGAACGCGCTCGCCGAACTGCTGCCCGCCCTGGGCCTCGACGCCGCACGCTCCGAGGACGCGACGGGCTCGGACGATGCGACGGGCTCCGACGCCCCGGGACGGATCACCGTCCGCGGCGCGACCGCCCGACCGACCGCCTCCGCCTCCGCTTCCTCCCAATCAGCCTCAACGCCACCGGAGTTGGACGCCACACCGCCGGTGGCCCCCGGCATCCGCGCGGACATCGTGACGGCCGTCCGCCGCAGCGCGGCCCTGGCGGGCCTGCCGATCGCGTCCCGCCCGGGCGGCGCGGGCATCACCCTCGCCGCCTGCGATCCGGTCGGCCCGGCCGGGCTCGACTGGAACCCGTCACCCCGGCTCCCCGGGCACCGCGGCGAGCAGCCGGGCACCCGCACCGCCGTCCAGAACGCCATGCGCCACGCTCTCGGCGTCGCCCTGCGCGCGGCCGGCCTCGACCTGGCCTGGCACCGCCCCCCGGGCCGCCCGGCCGAACTCCGCGCCCAGGGGGCGTCCGACCGCCTCTGACACCGGGAGCCCGCGCCCCCGCGCCCCGCGCCCCCGCAGACGAAAGGCGCCCTGCGGACCGTCACCGATCCGCAGGGCGCGCTCCGCGCCGAGGTCAGTTGACGAAGTAGCTGAACCCGACCGTCGCCGCCGTCATCCCGGGCGCCACCTCCCGCGTCACCGTCCCCTGGCAGTTCGCCTGCGAGTACACGTCGACCCTCGAGTCCGTGAGGTTCTCGATGAGCACGGGCGACCCGGTCGGGTAGCACCCCTTCGCCGGATTGTGCTTGACCACTCCGTTCACCAGCAGCAGTCCGGTGGCCGCCTGTGCGGGCACGGCGAGCGCGAGCATTCCGGCGGCGGTCAGCATTCCGACCGCGGCGATCCGACGACGCATGGTTGTTCTCCCTTCCGAGGGCGCGCAACGGGTAGGCGCCCTTCCGGGCCATGCGTCCCCGCGTCGCGCTGCCCGCACCGGGTGGCCGGTCCGCGGTCCCCCGAACCGGCGACCGCGCGGCGGCCGGTCAGTCGCGGCTGACCCGCACCCCGCCGACCAGGCCCCAGGCCGCGACGTGCACGGTCGGGCCGCCGGCGACGCTCGGGCCGTCGTCGCTGACGCCGCCGAGGCGGATGCCGGTCACCTTGACCCGGACCTCGGGGCGGACCCGCAGGTGGAGGCCGCCGACCAGGCTGAGCTTGGTGATGCGCAGTTCGGCGCCGTCGGGGATCTCCACATCGGTCAGGTCGATGTCGGCGCCGCCGACCAGGGAGGCGGTCAGAGTGCGGCTGTGGATCTCCGCGCCTTCGAGGCGGGTGCCGCCGATCAGGCTGATGTGCACGTCGGTCGTGTCGTTCCCCGTGTTGGTCATGGCCGTCACCTTAGGGAATGTCAGCTGCCGCGCGGAAGGGCCGCAGCAGCGCCGGGGCCCGAATGCCAGCGCCCGAATGCCAGCGCCCGAATGTCAGTGCGAGCCGGGACGATGGAGGCATGAACGACACCGCTCTGCTCTCCGGCGGCGACTACGCCGCTGCCGTCGCCGCCGCCGTCGAGGCCGCGGCCGCCTACTACCGCGACGGGTCCACATCGCTGGGCGACGACGAGTACGACGCCCTGCTGCGGGCGATAGCCGGGTACGAGCAGGCGCATCCCGGCGAGGTGCTGGAGCAGTCGCCGACGGGCAAGGTGGCGGGTGGCGCGGTGCAGGGCGATGTGCCGCACAGCGTGCCGATGCTGTCGCTGGACAACGTCTTCTCGGAGGACGAACTCGCCGACTGGGCGGCCTCCTTGGAGCGCCGGCTGGGCCGTCCGGTGGCGGCCTGGTGCGTGGAGCCGAAGCTCGACGGGCTGGCCGTCGCGGCCCGTTATCGGGCGGGCCGGCTGCACCGGCTGATCACCCGGGGCGACGGTCTGGCGGGCGAGGAGATCAGCCACGCGGCGGGCGACGTGCTGGGCCTGCCGGCCGTGCTGAGCGAGCCGGTGGACATCGAGCTGCGCGGCGAAGTGCTGTTCACCCGCGAGCAGTTCGACCGCGCCAACGAGGTCCGCACGGCGCACGGCGCGCTCCCGTTCGCCAATCCGCGCAACGGCGCGGCGGGCACCCTGCGCGCCAAGGACCGGCCGTACCGGGTGGAGTTGACGTTCTTCGCGTACGGCGCGGTCGGCGCCGCCGAGGAGGAGTTGGCGCACAGCGCGCTGCTGGCCCGGCTGGCGGAGCTGGGGGCGAACACCGCGGCGAGCACGGACGCGGCGCCGGTGCGCTGCGTGACGGTCGAGCAGGTGCAGGAGCGGGTGGCGCAGATCGCGGCGCTGCGGGCGGCGCTGCCGTTCGGCATCGACGGCGTGGTGGTCAAGGCGGACGAGGCGGCGGACCGGCGCGAGGCGGGCAACGGTTCGCGGGCGCCGCGCTGGGCGGTGGCGCGCAAGCTGGCGGCCGAGCACAAGGTGACGACGCTGCTGGACGTCGAGTGGAACGTGGGCCGTACCGGCATCATCGCGCCGCGGGCGGTGCTGGAGCCGGTGGTGATCGACGGCGTGACGGTGACGTACGCGACGCTGCACAACCCGGCGGACATCGGGCGGCGCGGGCTGATGCTGGGCGACCGGGTGTTCGTGCACCGCGCGGGGGACGTCATTCCGCGGGTGGAGGCGCCGCTGGTGGAGCAGCGCACCGGCGCGGAGCGGCCGATCGTCTTCCCGGAGGCGTGTCCGCGCTGTGGGGAGGCGATCGACACGAGCGAGCAGCGGTGGCGGTGCTCGCGGGGCCGCAACTGCCAGGCGGTGGCGTCGATCATCTACGCGGCGGGCCGCGACCAGTTGGACATCGAGGGTCTGGGTTCGACCCGTGCGGTGCAGCTGGTGGAGGCGGGCCTGGTGGCGGATCTGGCGGACGTGTTCACGTTGACGCGGGATCAGCTGCTGGCGCTGGAGCGGATGGGCGAGACGTCCACGGACAACCTGCTGGCGGCGATCGGCGCGGCGCGCTCGCAGCCGCTGCACCGGGCGTTCTGCGCGCTGGGCATCCGGGGCACCGGCCGCAGCATGTCGCGCCGGATCGCGGCGCACTTCGGTTCGATGGCGGCGATCCGTGCGGCGGACGCGGAGACGCTGGCGGCGGTGGACGGCATCGGCCCGGAGAAGGCCCGCCTGCTGGTGACCGAACTCGCCGAGCTGGCCGACCTGTTGGACCGGCTGGAGCAGCAGGGCGTGGGCACGGCCGTCACCGAGCCGCAGGCTCCGTCGCCGGCCGCGGACACCGCCGAGGGGGGTCCGCTGCCGGGCGAGGGGGGTCCGCTGGCGGGCGAGGCGGTGGTGGTGACGGGCGCCATGACGGGTCCGCTGGCGGCGCTGTCCCGCAACGGGATGAACGAGTTGGTCGAGCGGGCCGGCGGCAAGGCCTCGTCCTCGGTGTCGAAGCGGACGACGCTGCTGGTGGCGGGCGAGAAGGCCGGTTCGAAGCGGGCGAAGGCGGAGGAGCTGGGCGTCCGGATCGTCTCCCCGGACGAATTCGCGGTCCTGCTCGCCGAGCACCTGCCGACGCAGGGCTGACGTCGGCTCGCCCAGCACCTGCCGCCGCAGGGCTGACGTCGGGTCGGCGCGGGCCGCGCCGACGTCAGGTCAGCGCGGTGCCGATCAGGGCGAGCGCGCCGGCGCAGGAGACGGCGAGCACGCCGGTGCGGGTGGCGGTGGGCGACAGGCGCGGGGAGAGCGCCATGCCGGTGGCCGCGCCGACGGCGAGCGCGGCCACCGCGGGCCAGGACGGCAGGACGATGCCGAGCACGACGGCGGTGGCCGCGTTCTGCACCAGGAAGAAGGCGTGCAGGGTGGCCCGTGCTTCGCGCGCGGGCCAGCCGGCGTTGGCGGCGTACAGGCCGATCGGGGGGCCGCCGACGCCTCCGACGACGTTCAGTCCGGCGCTGGCGAGGCCGCTGATCCAGGCCCCGGCGGGGCGGCGCAGGAACGCGGAGCGCAGTCCGCGGGCGAGCAGGGCGACGCCGGCCAGCACGCCGAGGCCGGCGGCGACGGCGAGCAGCCGGGTGTCGACGGCGGTGAGCAGCGCGGCGGCGACGGGGGTGCCGATCAGGGTGGGCAGCAGCAGGCGGCCGGTGTCCCGGGGGCGGGTGTGCCGCCAGTCCCGGGACAGTGGCAGCAGCGAGGCGAGCAGGGCGAGCAGCAGCACGGTGGGGACGCCGCGGTGCGGGCCGACGGCGGCGATCAGCGCGGGTGCGGCGATCAGCGAGAAGCCCATGCCGGTGGCGGCCTGCGCGAACGCGCCGAGCGCGACGGCCGCCACGGCGAGGGCGTCGGGTCCGGTCACGGGGTGCGGTCCAAGGTGCATCGGCGCTGGAACCACAGGGCGACGGCCATCAGCGCGGCGGGCAGGGCGGTGAAGCCGAGCAGCAGCGCGTCCAGGGCGGTGGCGCTCTGCGCGGCGGGGTGGCCGCCGGTGCTGGAGGCGAAGCCGCCGAGGGCGAGGACGGCGGAGTACAGGTAGGGGCCGACGGCGGTGCCGGTGGCCTCGGTGGCGGTCCACACGCCGGTGTAGGCGCCGGCCTTGGAGGAGCCGGCGGCGTTGACGGCGTCGGACAGCATGGAGAACGCGAACAGTTGCAGGCCGGAGAAGGCGAGGCCCATGGCCATCACGACGACGGCGGTGAGCGCGACGCCCGCGGTGCCTGCGGCCTTCGCGCCGGGCAGCAGGGCGAGCGAGCCGGCGGCGAACACGGCCTGGGAGATCAGCAGTCCGCGCTGTTTGCCGATCCGGCGCGACCAGGCCGTCCAGGCGGGTCCGGCGAACATCGCGGGGCCGAGGAACAGGCCCATGAACAGCGCCGTCAGCTTGGCGTTGTGGAACAGGTACTGGGTGACGTAGGGCAGCGCGGCCAGGAACAGGTGGGTGGTGGTGCCGGTGAACAGGTAGGAGGCCACCAGGGTGCGGAAGTTGCGGTCCTGGCGGGCGATCCGCAGGTCGGCGAGGGTGGAGTGTCCGGCCTGCGGGTCGGGCGGGCGGAAGCCGCAGGCGTCGGTGAGGCGGCGCACGCCGCGCAGCGCGACGGCGGCGGAGGCGGTCGTCGCGACGGCCAGCAGCAGCGCCATCCGGGTGTAGTCGCCGCGTCCGCCGCCGGCGGCGAGGGCGGGTGCGGCGACGCCCGCGCCGAGCAGGCCGATGGTCAGCAGCGCCATCCGGAACATGAAGACCCGGGTGCGTTCGTGGTAACCGACGAGCAGGTCGGACGGGGTGGTGAGGTAGGGCACCTGGAACGCGGCGAACAGCAGGTTGCCGACGACCAGCCAGCCGCCGACCCACAACGCGGCCGGTGCGCCGGTGAGTTGGGCGGGGACGGTGAACATGGCGGCCATCGCGAGGCCGAGCAGCAGTCCGGTGCGCATCATCCCCCGGCGGTGGCCGTGGGCGCGGGCCTGCCGGTCGGAGCGGGAGCCGAGCAGCGGGTGGACCACGATGTCGACGATCTTGGGCAGCAGCAGGGCGAGGCCGGCCAGCGCGGCGGGGACGCCGAGCACGTCGGTGAGGAAGTAGAGCAGCAGCAGTCCGGGCACGGTGACCCACACGCCCATGCCGACCGAGCCGCTGGCGTACAGGGTGAGCGTGCGGCGGCCGGCCCGGGGGCCGGTCACCGGGTGCTCCGGTGGCGGGCGGCGACGCCGGCGGCGAGCGGGGCGTCGTCGAAGGAGCCGGCGGCGGCGCGCTTGGCGAGGGTGTTCCGGACGATCCGGTCGGTGAGCGCGGGCAGGTGCCGGGCGAGGAAGAACTCGACGGCGCCTTTGCGGGTGGTGGGCAGGTCGCGGCGGGCCCGGACGGCGAGCGCGGCGCGTTCCACGGTGTCGACGACGCCGTCGAGCGGCTCGTAGACGCTCATGCCGTCGAGCGAGAGGCCGGCGGCCCTGGTGGAGTCGTGGATGGGGCTGCGCACGGCGGACGGGTAGACGCAGGAGACGGTGACGTGGGTGCCGAGTTCGAGGCGCAGCGCGTCGGCGTAGGCGACCATGGCGCGCTTGGAGGCGCCGTAGGCGGCGGCGAGCGGGAGCTGCATGACGGCCATTCGGGAGGTGACCATGACGACCCGGCCGCGGGCGGCGACCAGGGCGTCGACGCAGGCGGCGGTGGTGCGCCAGGTGCCGAGCAGGTTGATCTCCAGCTGGCGGCGGACTTCGTCGCCGGGGGCGTACTCGGCGGGTGCGGGGCCGCCGATGCCGGCGTTGTTGACCAGGACGTCGAGGCCGCCGAGGGTGTCAAGGGCTTCGGCGACGGCGGTGGCGGTGCCGGTGTCGTCGGTGATGTCGCACGGCAGGACGGTGAAGGGTTCGTCGCCGGTGGGGTGCAGGTCGAGGCCGACGACGTGGGCGCCGGCCCGGGTGAGGCGTTCGCCGAGGGAGCGGCCGATGGTGCCGGAGGCGCCGGTGATCAGGATGCGGCGGCCGCGCGGGTCCTGACGTCGATCGAAGAGTCGGATCGTCATATCGCTGCCTTCGTGGTGGGGTTGGCGCGGGCGACGCGGCGGGCGGCGCGGCGGGCGCCGGCCCGCAGTTCGCGCGGCACGGCGGCGGTGTACTGGTCGAAGTCGATCCGCATCATCGGCCGCTTGTCGCCCCAGCGGCGGACGGCGGCGGTGTGCGCCCGGCGCACCTGCGCGCGCTGCTGTTCGGGGGTGGGCAGCGCGTAGCGGCCGGCCAGGTGGGCGGCGACCAGCTTGCCCTGGGCCTCGACGACGGGCAGCGCGGCGCCGGTGGACTGCATCAGGCCGACGAAGCTCAGGGTGGGGTCGTCGAGGTGGAACACCCTTTGGTAGAGCGGCAGTTCCTGTGGGTCGTCGCCGACCCAGCGGGCGTCCAGGAACGGGACGGTGACGTGGTAGCCGGTGGCCCAGACGATCACGTCGACGCGGTCGGCGGTGCCGTCGGTGAACTGCACCCGCCGGCCGTCGAGCCGTTCGATGCCGGGGCGGGCCTCGACCTCGCCGTGGGTGAGGCGGTGCAGGATGGTGTCGCTGATGGTGGGGTGGTTCTGGAACAGCCCGCCGGCGGGCTTCGGCAGGCCGTACTTCTCGGGGGTGCCGACGGCCAGGCGCAGCACGCGCTGGGCGACGCTCTGTCGGATCCGCCAGGGCAGCACGGCGAGGGCGCCGCCGGTGGCGTCGGAGGGGCGGCCGAACAGGTACTTGGGCACGATGTGGCTGCCGTGCCGGGCGGAGAGCAGCACCGGCCCGTGGGCGACGTGCGAGGCGTCGACGGCGATGTCCATCGCGGAGTTGCCCATGCCGACGACCAGCACCCGCTTGTCCCGGTAGGCGTCGGCGCTGCGGTGGTCGTGGGCGTGCAGCTGGGCGCCGTCGAAGGTTCCGGGGTAGCCGGGGCTGGGCCATTTCGGTTCGCGGTTGTGGCCGTTGGCGACCACCACGGCGTCGAACTGCTCGGCGCCGGCGGCGGTTTCGACCTCCCAGTGGGTGTGGGTGCGGCGGACGGCGGTGACGTCGGCGCCGAACCGGATCCGTTCGGTGACGCCGAACCGGTGGGCGTAGTCGGTGAGGTAGCCGGCCACCTTGGCGGCCGAGGGGTAGTCGGGCCACTGTTCGGGCATCGGGTGGTCGGCGAACTGGGTGCGGCCCTTGCTGGTGTTCAGGTGCAGGCTGTCGTACGCCGGTGACGTCCCGGCGCTGTCGTCGCCCGCCCACAGGCCGCCGACCCGGTCGCCGCGTTCCAGCACGGTGACGTCGAGGTCGTGGTCGAGCAGCGCCTTGGCCGTGGCGAGCCCGGCCGCGCCGGCGCCGATCACCGCCACCTTCGTGGAGCCCATGCCGGGCCCTCCTCTCCGTGGAAGGCGCTCATTCAATCGAATGATGGAGGAATGGGCAATGCTCGGTGACCTGGGTTTTCTGTCTCCGTCATGTGATTGAAACAGGCACGACACGTCCGGTAGCCTCGACCCATGAGCACCCGGTCCGACGACAGTCCTCGCGAGCGCATCGTGGCGACGGCCACCCGCCTGTTCGCGGAGCGCGGCTACGACGCGACGAGCACCAGGGCGATCGGCGACGCGGTCGGGCTGAACATCGCCACCGTGGCCTACCACGTGGGCGCCAAGCCGGAGTTGTACCGCGAGGTGATGCGCCGCGCGCACCTGGCGCAGCGCGAGGTGGTGACCGACGCGGTGCGCCGGCTGCACGCCTGCGGGCCCTCGGCGGAGGAGACCCGGGCGGCGCTGCTCGCCTTCGTGGACGCCTATCTGTCGTTCTGTCTGAGCAACCCCGCGGTGCCGGCGCTGTGGATGCGCCGCTGGCTGGCCGAGGGCTCCGACCTGGCCGACATCGAGACGGAGTTCGCCGGCCCGCTGGTGGCCGAGGTCGCCGCCGCCGTCCGCGAGGTGCTGGCCCGGGCGGGCCTGGGCGCCGGGGTGGACGTCGAGATGCTGGTGTTCACCATCGTCTGGACGTCCCACTCCTTCGGCCAGGCCGGTGTCATCGACGCGGACGGCCGCCGCCTGGGCCCGCTCGACATTCCGATGCTGGACCGCTTCCGCCGCCACCTGCACACCGTCGTCAACGGCGTGCTGGACCAGCACTCCTGACGGTTCGTCAGTTTTCCTGCCCGGCCGGGCCCACCTCCCGCCCCCGGGCCAGCACGGCCGCGAACACCGGCGCCGCGAGCAGCTGGTAGCCGATCCACACCTCGCCGCCCGCGCTGCTGCCACTGCGGGCCAGCAGCAGCCCGACGGCGGCGGTCAGCGCCCATCCGGCGTCGTAGCCGACCATCAGCCGGGTGCAGGTGCGGGCCGACCGCCGCCGCACGTACCGGATCTCGACCTCGCCGCAGATCAGCAGCGCCACCGCACTGGCGATCATCAGCCATGGTGCGACGCCGAGTTGGCGGCCGACCGGCACCGCGCCGAGTCCGTACACCGCCGCCAGCAGCACCTTGAAGGCGCCGTCGGCCACGATCCCGATCGTCATGTTCCTCGCCATGCGGGTTCCCCTCCCTGGACGGTTTTCTCGTAACGAGATTACGAGCATAATCCTCTTATGCGAATGACGAGAGCCGAGGCCAAGGAACGCAACCGCCGGGCACTGCTGGACGCCGCCCTCCAGGTGGTCTCCCGGGACGGCCACCGGGCCCGCCTGGACGAGATCGCCGAGCTGGCCGGGGTGACCACGGGCGCGGTCTACTCGCTGTTCGGCAGCAAGAACGGCCTGGTGGTGGCCGTCGTCGCGGACCACCTGGGCCCGCACTACGCCGAGCTCGAACAGACCCTGCCGCGCGAGCTCGACCTCCCGGCGGCGGTCGAGTCCTTCGCCCGCCACTACCGCCGCAGCTGCGACGCCCCCGGCGCGACGGCCGCCCTCTCGCTCCAGGTCACGCTGCTGGACATGGCGGTGCACGACGCCGACCTGCGCATCCGGCTGGCCGAGTCGATCCGCGCCCAGGAGGACCGGCTGGTGGGGCTGTTCGCCGGCCGGGCGCACGGTGCCGGCACGGTGACGGCGGATCAGGCGCAGCGCCTGGTCGGCGCGCTGCGGCCGCTGTTCGTCGGCCTCACCCAGGGCGTGGTGCTGGGCCTCGCCGACACCGCCGACGAGCAGTTCTTCGCGGACGCGGCCCGGGCGCTGGTCCAACTCGTCTGAGCCGGCCGGGAGATCCTCGGAAATCCGCTCGAACTCGAACACTACTGTTCAAGTTCGAGGTTTTCCGGTATCCATTAACCCGTACACTACTGTTCGAGTTAATGGGGGTCCGACCATGCACGGCACCGCACACCGACCGTCCCCGCCCCACCGGCCCTCGCCCCACCGGCCCGCGGCGCACCCGCGCCGGCGGCTGCTGCTGGGGGTGCTCTGCCTGGCCCAGTTCATGCTGATCGTGGACGTCACGGTGATCAACGTCGCGCTGCCCGCGATCGGCGCCGACCTGCACCTCGGCCGCTCCGCGCTGACCTGGGCGGTCACCGCGTACACGCTCTGCTTCGGCGGACTGATGCTGCTGGGCGGCCGCCTGGCCGACGCGTTCGGGGCGCGCCGGATGCTGACGGCCGGTCTGGTCCTGTTCACCGCGGCCTCGTTGACGGCCGGGCTGGCCGACGGTCCGGTCCTGCTGCTGGCCGGGCGCGCGGCGCAGGGGGTGGGTGCGGCCCTGGTGTCGCCGGCCGCGCTGACCGCGCTGACCCGTAGCTTCGACGGGCCGGAACGCACCCGGGCGCTGGGCGTGTGGGCGATGCTCGGCGGAATCGGCTTCGCGGCCGGCGCGATGCTCGGCGGCCTCCTCACCGCCGGCCCCGGCTGGCACTGGGTGTTCTTCGTCAACCTGCCGGTCGGCCTCGGCCTCCTCGCCGCCCTGCCCGCCCTGCTCCCCGCCGCGCCGCCGACCGGCGGGCGACACGTCGACCTGCCCGGGGCGCTGCTGGTCACCGCCGCCACCGGCGCGCTCGTCCTCGGACTGGTCAACGCCGGTGACAGCGGCTGGAGTTCGGCCGACGTGCTGCTGCCGCTGCTCGGCGCCGCCGCGCTGTACGTCCTGTTCGCGGTGGTCGAGCGGCGCACGGCCGCCCCGCTGCTGGACGTCCGCGTGCTGGCCCGCCGTCCGGTCGCCGCCGGGTCGCTGCTGATGCTGGTGGCCACCGTGCTGCTGCTCGGCCTGGTCTTCCTCGGCTCGCTCTACCTGCAGGAGGTCCGCCACCTCTCGGCGCTCGCCACCGGCGCGCTGGTCCTGCCGATGGCGGCCGGCACCGCCGTCGCCGCCCACCTGACGGGTCATCTGCTGGCCCGCGCGAGCGTCCGCGCCGTCGCCGCCGGCGGCCTGCTGCTCGCGGCGGCCGGAAGTCTGCTCCTCGCCCTCACCGACGGCCCGGCCTGGACGGTCGCCGGGCTCACCGTCGCCGCGTTCGGGGTGGTGCCGGTCCTGGTCTGCGCGACCACCACCGCCCTCGGCGACGCCTCCCACCACGAGGCGGGCGTGGCCTCCGGCGTCGTCAACACCTTCCACGAGGTCGGCGGCGCGATCGGCATCGCCCTGGTCTCCACCGCCGCCGCCCCGGGCATCGCCGCCCACACCTCCGCCGGCTTCCCCACCGCCCACCTCCTCCTCGCCGCCGTCGCCCTCCTGACGGCCGCCCTCGCCCCGACCCTGATCCCCCCGGGCCGCGCCCAGCACCCGGCGGGCATGCACGCCCACTGAAACGCCCCGGGCCGGGGCCCCGGGCGGAGCAGCCAACCGGTCGCACGCCGGGCGCAGTCGGGTGGCCTGCCGGCAACGCCCGTACGGCCACCGCAGCTCCCCGGGGCCCGGAAAGGAGATCCCGGCGTCACGTGCCGCCCGGCCGAGAGGCACACCTGCAACCGGCGGCGCACACCGTGCCCTCCGCTCAACCCCGACCGGGCCGGTGCGTGCGACCACGCGGGCGGGCCAACCACCCTCCTGCCCCAGCCAGTTGACCGGCCCGTCCGGGCTCGGCGGGAAGGTCTCCCGGGCCACCGGGTCGAACGGCGTGCGCGGACCGTTCCACCTGGCCTGCCCGGACCAGCAGGTAGCTCCCCGGGTCGAGGCCGGCGTCCCTGCCCCGACCACCCATGCACTGCGCGCAGTCGGGCCGTTTTCCCGCTCGACCCGCACTTGCCGGCGCACCTTCGAGGTCGCCGCCGGCCTCCCCCGTACCACCGGAGTCTCCAAGCCGCTCCGGGCCCGGAAGGAGCCCTCCGGGGGTCCGCAGGAGACGGGCCTAGACTTCCCACCATGGACTCCGACCAGCGCCGCGCCGCCGCGCCCACCCGGCGGGGCGGCTCCGGCCAGGCCCGGCGGGCCGACGCCGAACGCAACATCGCCGCGATCCTGGCCGCCGCCGCCGGCTGCTTCGCCCGTGACCCGCAGGCCAGCATGACCGAGATCGCCGCTGCGGCGGGCGTCGGCAGGGTCACCCTGTACGCGCACTTCCCGTCCCGGGAGGCGCTGCTCGGCGAGTTGATGGACCGTGCGCTGCGCGAGGTCACGGCCACTGTCGCGGCCCAGAACCTGGCGGACTCTCCGGCCGACCAGGCCCTGCGCACCCTGCTGCGTTCGTCCTGGCAGCTGCTCGACCGCAACCTGCGGATGCTGCACGCCGCCCGTCGCGCCCTGCCCGCGGAGACCGTCGAGGACCGGCATGCCGACATCCTCGCCACCGTCGAGCAGTTGATCACCCGCGGGCAGGACGAGGGCGTCCTCCGTGCCGACCTGCCCGCCCACTGGCTGGTCACCAGTGTCTACACGCTGATCCTCGCCGCGGGCGACCAGGTCGAGTCCGGCCGGTTCACCTCGGCCGAGGCGCTGGCCGCGCTCGAAGCGACCGTCGCCTCGGCCGTGCGGCCGGACTGACGCACCGTCAGCGCTCCTCGCGCGGGCGCTCCCACTCCTCGGGCTCGTCCGGCCCGTACTCCGCCTCGGACTGCTCACGCAGCTTGACCGCCCGCTTCTCGGACTCGGCGCGCTCCTCCGGCGACAGGTTCTCCGCCGCGGTCCGCATCTCGCCGAGCCGCGCGCCGATCGCCGAGAGGTACCGGTCGGACTCCACCACGTCCCGCATCCCGATCCGCCCGCTCAGCACCTCCCGGGCCATCTGCTGGAGCTCCGGCCCGACGCCGTCCGTCTTCGCGATCGTCCGCAGCGCCCGGTGCAACTCCGCGGCCTGCGACGGATTGTCGGCGACGTCGAGCAGGTCCGCGTCCGAGATCTCCGGCTCGCGATCGTCTGCTGCGCCCATGGCTGCCTCCTCGGGATCGGTGAATCAGGCGATCATAATCCCCGCCCGGAGGGGGCGTCATGCGCGGCGGCGTCGAGGCGGCCGATCACCTGGCGGGCCGCTTCGGCGAGTTCGGGCGGTCCTTCGACGGTGAACGGGCAGTTGAAGGTGATGAGGAAACCGATGAGCCCCGACCAGGACCACGCCCCCATCCGGATCCGGGTGATCCGCTCGTCGATCGCTTCGAAGCTCGCCGTGCCCGGAGCCCACTTCGCCACCAACGTCGCGGGGCACTCCATCAGGACGGTGCCCCAGCACGGCCAGGTGTCCGCGGCGTCCCCCCGGTCGGGCTGGAGCTGGACGAAGCGGGTGAGGTCCGCCTCCGGCACATCACGGGGACCGAACCGCCAGGCGGTGGAGGTCAGTTGCCCGATGCGGTCGAGCCGATAGGTGTGCCAGGAGTTCCCGCGCCGGTCGTACCCCACCAGATACCAGCGCCCGGACCAGACGACGAGCCGATGGGGTTCGACCAGAACCTCGTCGTCCACCGGGTCGCGGTCGACGGACCGGTAGGCGAACCGCACCAGCTCGCGCTGCTGCGCGGCGGCGCTCAGCTGCGCCAGCAGCGCGGGATCGACCTGGGGCGGGGCCAACTCCCAGGCGTTCTCCAGCTGTTCGACCGAGAAGGTCGCCAGCCTGCGGGCCAGGTGGGGAGGCAGCAGCTCCTTGATGGAGTTCAGCGCCCGCTTCGTGGCGTCCCCCATGCCGATCACCGAGGCCGGAGCCGTCTGCAGGGCCAGCGCGATGGCGACGGCCTGCTCGTCGTCGACGATCAGCGGGGGCAGCCGCGCTCCGCGGGACAGCCGGTAGAAGCCGGAGGGGCCTTTGCGCGCCGTGACGGGATAGCCCAGTTCGCGCAGTCGGTTGATGTCGCGCCGGACCGTCCGCGGGGACACCCCCAGCCGCTCGGCCAGACCGTCGCCGGTCCACTCCTTCTGGGCCTGAAGCAGGCTGAGCAGCTCCAGCGTTCGGTTGGCGATCACGGACTGCCCTCCGGATTGGTGTGAGTAGCGGTCAGATTACGTCCTCTTCTGCTGGCAGGGTGCCACTGGCTCGGAGGCCGGACGCCTCCCCGGCACCCCCTGCCTCGCCCTCGGCGACCGAACCGGGTGCACCCCCGTCGAACAGAACGGAAGAACGCCGTGTCCGAGAAGGCTGTGCCCGAAAATGCTGTGCCCGAGAACCCGGCTCGGGCCTCGCCCGCCGATCGGCGCGCCTGGTGGGGCCTGGTCGCCATTTCCCTCGGCGTCTCGCTGGTGGTCGTGGACTTCACCATCGTCAATGTGGTGATGCCGCCGATCATCGACGACCTGGAGCTCTCCGCCTTCGGCGCCCAGTGGATCCAGGAGTCCTACGCGATCGTCCTGGCCGCCCTGCTGCTGGTGATGGGCCGTCTCTCGGACATCCTGGGAGCGCGCAGGCTGTTCATGGTCGGGACCGTGGTCTTCGGGCTGGCCAGCGTCGCCGCGGCGGTGTCGCCCACCGGGGAGCTGTTGATCGCCGGCCGGATCGCGCAGGGTGTCGGGGGCGCGATCGTCATGCCGACCTCGCTGGCGCTGCTCAATCTGACCTTCCGGGGTCCGGACCGCGGCAAGGCGTTCGCCGTCTGGGGATCGACGATCGGGGCGGCCGCCGCAGTCGGACCGCTGCTGGGTGGCCGGCTCGCCGACTACTCCTGGCGGTGGGCGTTCGGCATCAACATCGCGGTCGTCGTGCTGATCCTCGTCGGCGTCATGAGGTTTCTCCGGCCCTCCCTCCGCCGACCGGGACGAATCGACGCCGGCGGCGCGGTGGCGTCGGTGCTGGGCCTCGGTCTTCTCGCGTTCGCGCTGATCGAGGGACGCAATTACGGGTGGTGGGAACCGCGCAAGGACTTCGGCCCTTTCGGGGACGGCACGGGCCTGTCGGTCGTTCCGGTCTCCCTGATCGTCGCGGTGGTGTGTCTCGCCCTCTTCCTGTTCCTCCAGGTGCGGCGCACCCGGGGCAACGGCACGGCGCCGCTGATGGACACTTCGCTGTTCGCCATCAAGTCCTTCAGCACGGGCAACCTCGCGACACTCGTCATCGCCCTGGCCGAGTTCGGCATGCTCGCCGTGCTGCCGCTGTGGCTCCAGTACGCCCTGGGTTACTCCCCGCTCCGGACCGGGCTACTGGTCTTCGTCGTCGCGGTCGGCAGCTTCTTCGCGAGCGGCGCGAGCTTCGGCATGGCCGAGCGGATCGGGCCGCTCGGCCTGGTCCGGATCGGCCTGGCCCTGGAGGCCGCCGGCCTGCCGGTGTTCGGCCTGCTGGCCGACCGCGACTCCCAGTGGTGGGTCATCGCCATCGCCCTGTTCCTGTACGGCATGGGGGTCGGCTTCGCCACGGCCCGGATCACCGACGTGGTCCTGGCCGACGTGCCGCCGTGGCAGGCCGGCCAGGGCTCCGGGATCCAGAGCGCCGCACGCCAACTCGGCTCCGCACTCGGTATTGCGGTCCTGACCTCGACGTTCTTCACGGCACTGGCCTCCGACCTGTCGCACCGGCTCGTCCGGCTGGGAACACCCGGGGCCACCGCCGACCAGCTGTCCTCGGCGGTCTCCGACAGCGCCGGCGCGATGATCTCCGGGCTCGGCAACGACCCGCGGACGGCGTCCGCCGCCGACGCCGCCCGCGACGCCATGTCCCACGCGGTCCGGATCAGCGGCTGGACCTGTGCCGCGCTGCTCGTCCTCGGCATGCTGGCGACCTTCCTCGTCCCCCGGCCCGGCCAGGGCACCCGGCAGCGGGGAGGGCGCCAACCCGCCGAAGCGGCATCGAACGCCGCGATCGACGCCGGCCGGCTCCACACCTAGGAACGGTGCGTCTCCCGAGGGGCCACCGCCGACCGGAACGCCGTCCCTCCGTGGATCGTCACGGCACGGAGGGAGTCGTGGTCAGATCGCGGCGGCCAGCCGGGCGGCGGTCTCGGTGGCGGTGCGGCCCCAGCGGGGGGCGCCGGCGGCGAGGCGGGTGCGCAGGCCGCGCAGTTCGTGGCGGACCAGGGCGGGGAGGGCGTCGGGCGGGGTGTCGAGGAGGGGGGCGAGGGTGGCGACGGCGGCGTGCGGGTCGTCCTGGCAGAGCTGGCAGTCGGCGATGCGGGCGGTCAGCATGGCGCGGGCGGCGGGGAGTTGGCCGGTGCCGAGCAGGTCGAGGGCGGTGTGTGCGGCGGTCAGGGCGCGGCGGGCGAGGCGGGGGTCTCCGCCGGCGACGGCGAGGTCGCGCAGGGCGGCGGAGGAGCCGGATTCGAGGCGCATCCGCAGGGCGGGCGGGGCGAGCCAGGAGACCAGGGAGGAGGCGTCCTCGGGCTGGTCGAGGTGGTGGCGGGCCAGCGCGAGGTGGCGGACGGTGGCGCGGACGTCGCCGGCGAGTGCGGTGGCGCGGGCCTCGCCGATCCGGGAGAGCGCGCCGGACCAGTGGTGTTCGGGTGCGGCGCGGCGGATCTCGCGGGCGTAGTCGCGGGAGGAGGCGGGGTCGTCGTCGAGCAGTCCGAGGACGGCCATGTCGCTGAGGGCGGCGACCTGGGTGGCGGGGTCGCCGGCCAGGGCGGCCCAGCCGACGGCGCGGTCGAAGCAGGCCATCGCGGTGGCGGGGCGTCCGCCGTGCAGGCGCAGGCTGCCGGCGGCGTGGGCGTGTTCGGCGGCGAGGCGGGCGAGGACGCGGCGGTGCCGGGTGGGGGCGTCGACGAGGCGGGCGACGACGGCGCGCAGCGTGGTCTCGATCACGGCGCCGGGTCCGCGTTCGCCCATGGCCCGTTCGGCGCTGTGGAGTTGGGTCCCGAGGACGGCGACGAGGGCGTGCACGGTGTCGGTGTCGAGCGGTGCGGCGGGGTCGTCGCGGAACGCGGCGTGCAGGGCCAGGGCGACGGCGGGCGGCGGGAGTTGGCAGCCGGCCGCGCCGTGCAGCGGGCACTGGAGGTCGTGGTGGGGCAGGCCGGTCGGCCAGTGGTCGGCGGCGACGACCGCGGCGGCGCTGTCGCCGGGCGGCAGCGGGGGGCGCAGCAGGTGGGCGGGCAGGGCGGGGCGGTCGGCCTCGGCGGTTTCGGCGCGTCCGTGGCAGCGGGTCAGTTCGCCGCTGGTGCACAGGAGTTCGTCGAGGCGGCGGGCGAGCCGGGGGGTGGCGCGGCGGGCGCCGTGTTCGAGGCGGCTGACGGCGGTGTGGTCGTAGCCGACGGCGGCGCCGAGTTGGGCCTGGGTCCAGCCGGCGTGGCGGCGCCAGTGGCGCAGCAGTGCGCCGAACTCCTGCCAGCTTCCGCTGTCCGGTGTGTCGACCCGGTCGGTTGTCTCCAGCATGCGCCGCCACCTCCCCGAAGGCTTCGCTGCGTCCGCCCGGGGTGGGGGCGGTATCGAGACGGTACCGAACGCACCCCGGCCGCGTACATGGCGTGGTCTGTACCAATTCTTTGCCAATGTCTCCCGGGGGCCGGGCATTTGACGGAACTTGCCAGCCCTTGGTGCGGGCTGTCCGATCCGTTGACCGTGGCATGGCGAGGGTGTGAGGGTTCCGGGCACCCCCACACCTGTGGCACCCCCACACATAGGAGCTCTGAATGAAACGCAGATTGCTGACCGCCGGCACCACCCTGGCCGTGCTGGGCGGCATGCTGGGCGGTTTCGTCGGGCAGGCTGTCGCCTCCCCGACCCCCGCCCCGCTCGCGCCGACACCACTGGCCGCGGCGGTCTCGGCCGCGGATCTGGCCGCCTCGGCCGGCCTGGACGCGCTGGCCAAGGGTCCTGACGAGGCGTACGAGCGGTCCTCGGTCACCCCGTTCGTCGGCGGCCTGTACTCGGTGTCGTACGAGCGCACCTACAAGGGCCTGCCGGTGGTCGGCGGCGACGCGGTGGTGCTCGCCGACGGGCAGGGCAAGGTCCGCTCGGTGCAGAGCGCGGCGTCGGGCCCGGTCGGGGTGCCGACGAAGGCGAAGGTGAGCGCGGCGGCCGCGGAGAAGGCCGCGCGCGCGAAGCTGGCGAAGGTGGACTCCGCCGAGGCGCCGCGCCTGGTGGTCCGGGTCAAGGACGGCACCTCGCGCCTGGCCTGGGAGTCGGTGCTGTCGGGTTCGACCGAGAGCCGGCCCAGCCACCTGCACGTGTTCGTCGACGCGATCACCGGCGAGGTCGCCGACAGCTACGACGACGTCAAGGCCGGCACCATCAACAGCAAGTGGAACGGCCCGGCGGGCCTGACCATCTCGACCACCGGCTCGGGCAGTTCGTACTCGCTGCGCGACCCGAGCCGTCCGGGCCTGCAGTGTTCGGACTACTCGACCGGTTCGGTCTTCAGCAAGTCCACCGACTCCTGGGGCACGGGTGCCGCGACCTCGAAGGAGACCGGCTGCGCCGACGCGATGTTCGCGGCGCAGAAGGAGTGGGACATGCTCCGCGACTGGCTGGGTCGCAACGGCCACAACGGCAACGGCGGCAGCTGGCCGGTGAAGGTCGGCCTGAACGACGTCAACGCGTACTGGGACGGCTCGACCATCTCGATCGGCCACAGCCAGGCCAACGAGTGGATCGCGGCGATCGACGTGGTGGGCCACGAGTTCGGCCACGGCCTCGACCAGTTCACGCCGGGCGGCGCCTCCAGCAACGAGGCGGGCCTGGGCGAGGCGACCGGCGACATCATGGGTGCGCTGACCGAGGCGTACGCCAACGAGCCGGCGCCGTACGACACCCCGGACTACACGGTCGGCGAGATGATCAACCTGGTCGGGCAGGGCCCGATCCGGGTGATGTACAACCCGTCGCAGATATCCGGCAACCCGAACTGCTACTCGTCGTCGATCCCGAACACCGAGGAGCACGCGGCGGCCGGCCCGCTGAACCACTGGTTCTACCTGCTGGCGGAGGGCTCGGCCCCGGGCGGCGGCAAGCCGTCCAGCCCGACCTGCAACTCGTCCTCGGTGACGGGCGTCGGCATCCAGACCGCGGGCAAGATCTTCTACGGCGGCATGCTGCTGAAGACCAGCGGCATGACGTACAAGAAGTACCGCACCGCGACCCTGACGGCCGCGAAGAACCTCGACTCCACCTGCAACCTGTTCAACCGCACCAAGGCCGCCTGGGACGCCGTCTCGGTGCCGGCCCAGCCCGGCGACCCGACCTGCGCCGGCAACCCGAGCGACTACTCGCTGGCGCTGAGCCCGTCCTCGGGCACCGTGCAGGCGGGCTCCTCCACCACGGCGACGATCTCCACCTCCGTCACCGCCGGCTCGGCCTCGACCGTCTCGCTGTCCGTGACCGGCGCGCCCTCCGGCACCACGGCGACGGTCTCCCCGTCGAGCGTGCAGTCCGGCGGTTCGGCGACGCTGAACATCAGCGTCGGCGCGAACACCGCGGCGGGCACCTACCCGCTGACGGTGACCGGCTCCGGCCCGGCCACCCACACCGCGCAGTACCAGCTGACGGTGAGCGGCGGGGGCAACCCCGGCGGTTCGGCCCCGGACATCAACGTCGCCAACGTGCAGGCGCACCTGAGCCAGCTGTACACGATCGCGCAGCAGAACGGCGGCAACCGCCGGGCGGGCAGCGCGGGTTACACGCAGTCGCTGGCGTACCTCAAGGGCAAGCTGCAGGCGGCGGGCTACACCGTCAGCGAGCAGACCTGCACCTCCTGCTCGTACAGCTCGAACAACCTGATCGCGGACTGGCCGGGCGGCCCGTCGGACCAGGTCACCATGTTCGGCGCGCACCTGGACTCGGTCTCGGCCGGCCCGGGCATCAACGACAACGGCTCCGGTTCGGCGGTGCTGCTGGAGAACGCGCTCGTCCTGGCGCAGCAGAACCCGAACATGACCAAGCACGTCCGGTTCGCCTGGTGGGCCGGTGAAGAGCAGGGCATGCAGGGTTCGGCGTACTACGTGGGCCAGCTGTCCTCGACCCAGCGTTCGGCGATCAAGGGCTACTACAACTTCGACATGGTCGGCTCCACCAACGCCGGCTACTTCGTCAACAACGTCAACTCGGCCACCGCGGCGCCGCTGAAGGCGTACTGGGACTCGCTGAACCTCCAGCCGGAGGAGAACGTCGAGGGCCAGGGCCGTTCCGACGACTACTCGTTCCAGCAGGCGGGCATCCCGACCTCGGGCTACGCGGCGGGCGCGGACGCCACCAAGACCTCGGCGCAGGCCGCCAAGTGGGGCGGCACGGCGGGCCGTTCGTACGACTCGTGCTACCACTCGTCGTGCGACACCACCTCCAACGTCGACGCGACGGTGCTGAACCGCAACGCCGACGGCGTGGCGTACGCGATCTGGAAGACCTCGGTCGGCGGCACCACCACGCCGGTCAACGACTTCAGCGTCTCGGTGAACCCGGCCACCGGCACCGTCCAGGCCGGCTCCGCCGCGACCGCGACGCTCTCCACCGCGACCACCTCCGGCTCGGCGCAGAGCGTGGCGCTGACCGCGAGCGGCGCGCCGTCCGGCACCACCGTCTCGTTCAGCCCGTCCTCCGTCTCCAGCGGCGGCAGCTCGTCCGTGACGGTCGCCACCTCCTCCTCCACCCCGGCCGGCACCTACACCATCACGCTGACCGGCACCGGCGCCTCGGCCACCCACTCCACCACCTTCACCCTGGTGGTGAACGGCGGTGGCGGCGGCAACACCACCTGGGCCGCCGGCGTCAACTACAACACGGGTGACGTGGTCACCTACAACGGCGTCAGCTACCGCTGCCTGCAGGCGCACCTCTCGCAGAGCACCTGGACGCCGGACGTGGTTCCCGCCCTCTGGCAGCGCATCTAGCCGCGGGGCAGTAAGGCAGTACGGCGGGTGGTGCCGCGGCCGGTTGGGGGACGGGCCGCGGCACCGCTCGTTTTTCGGCGTCGCGTCAGTTCGGCAGTCGCACCACGGCCGTGGCGGCCTGCGACTCGCCGAACCCCCAGCCCGCGACGGTCGAGCAGCCGGCGGCGTCCAGCACGTCGCTCCACGGTCCGTCGCCGGCTCCGGTGAAGAAGCCGCCCTCGCTGCGCGCGTCGGCCTCGGAGCGGCACAGCACGCGCAGGTGGTCGCGGAGCGCGGGGTGCGTCAGCGCGCCGAGGCGCTCCTGCCAGGGCGCGGCGGCGGGGCGGGCGGTGTCCACGTCGTACGAGGTCACCAGGTGGTCGGGGCCGCGCTCGGTGAAGGTGGCGGCCCGCATCGCGTCGTGCAGGGTGCCGTCGGTGGCGACGCGCAGCACGACGGTCAGCCAGTAGTTCAGCTTCTTGCACCGCTTGTCGGCCAGGTCGAGTCCGTGCCGTTCCAGCAGCGGCGCCAGGGCGGCCCCGGTCACCAGGGCCGCGCCGGCGGCGTCCTCGGCGGCCGCGGCGCGCAGGTCGGCGACGAAGGCGTCGTCGAACGGCCGGGGGCCCTTGTGGCCGTCCGCACCCCACAGTCCGGTGGCGGCCAGCAGGTCGGCGTCGAAACGGAACAGCGACGCCGCCAGGTCGAACCGCCAGTTCCACGGCGAGAACGGGTACGGGCCGTCCGGGTCCGGCAGGTGCCTGGGCGCGCCGTCCGCCAGCGCGTCGGCGGTGGCCCAGGCGCACGGGAACAGGAACTCGTCGAGGGTCTCCGAGGCGTAGTACACCCCGTACCCGGTGTCCTTCCCGTCGTCCGCCGCGCCGTCGAGCAGTATCGCGAAGGCGTCGGCCAGTGCCGCGTCCCAGTCCGTTCCAGTCGTCACGGGCGCATCTCTCTTTCCATTCGTACCAAGGGAGTTGACGCAAGGTATCGGCTCCCGACGACAGCCGCTTACGCCCGCCCGACGGGCCGCGTCCGTACGATGGCGCACGGCCGGGGCCGCGAGGGCCCGTTCGGCCTCCCGGGGGAAGGGTCGTCCGTTGCCGTACCGCTTCGCGCCGCTCGCCGGCGCCTCGACCCGGAAGCTGCGCGGGCTGGTGGTGCCGGCCGCGGTGGCGCTGCTGGCGGCGTTCGTGCTGAAGACCTTCGTGTTCCAGGTGTTCGTCATCCCGTCCGGCTCGATGATGGGCACCCTGCAGAAGGGCGACCGGGTCGCCGTCGACCGGTTCAGCCCGTGGCTGGGCGAGACCCCGCGCCGCGGCGAGGTGGTGGTCTTCCGCGACCCGGGCGGCTGGCTCACCTCGGCGCCGGCCGGTGCGGGCGGCGTCCTCGGCGGGGTCCGCTCCGCGCTGAGCTGGGTCGGGCTGGCGCCCTCCGCGGACGAGAAGGACCTGATCAAGCGCGTCGTCGCGGTCGGCGGCGACACCGTCGACTGCCGCGCGGGCCACCCGCTGACGGTGAACGGCACCGCCCTGGACGAGCCGTACCTGTACCCCGGCGCGACGCCCTGCGACGACTACCCCGTCGGCACGGTCACCGTCCCGCCCGACCACCTGTGGGTGATGGGCGACCACCGCAACGACTCCGCGGACTCCCGCTACCAGCAACTCCACAACGCCGGCGGCGGATTCGTCCCCGTCGACCACGTCATCGGCCGCGCCCGCGTCCTGCTCTGGCCACTCCCCCGCTGGGCCTCCCTGCCCGTCCCCGCGACCTTCCGGCACGTCGGCTGACGCCGCCCGGCCCGGGCGTGCGCCCAACTGCCGTTTGGCCGGGGGCAGTCGGCGTGCCAGGATCGGGCCCCGTGGAGATCATCGACAGTGGACGGTTCCGCCCGGGGGCGGACGGCGCGGCCGAGTACGTGGAGCAACTGCGCGTCCCCGCACTGAGTTTCGGCACCTACTCGCTGCCGGCGGGCTCGGCGGACGGGCAGTCGCCGCACCGCGAGGACGAGGTGTACGTGGTGACCCAGGGCCGGGGCCGGTTCACCTCCGGGGAACGGACGGTGGACGTCGGGCCCGGCACGGCGCTGTTCGTCCCGGCCCTGGAGGCGCACCGCTTCCACGACATCACCGAGGACCTGGTGGCCCTGGTGTTCTTCGCCCCCGCCTACAGCGGCGTCCCGCAGGACTGACGTTCGGTCGCCGACCCAATGTGCGGCGCCGTCAGCCTGCCGCGGTCACCGGGGCCAGCCGCAGGCGTTGGAGCGGGGGCCAGGGCGGCGGTTCCGACGGCCCGAACCAGGCGCGGACGTCCAGGCCGGTGCGGACGGGGAGTCGGGGGAAGTCGTTGACGGCGTGTTCGGTGCGGTGGAGGGCGTGGCGCGGGTGGAGGTGCCGGTCGGCCCAGGCGTCGAACGCGGTGGCGGTGGGCGGTCGGCAGATGGTCGCCTGCACTTCCGTCGCGCCCGGGTCGGGGAGGAAGCCGGGGCCGCGCAGCAGCAGGACGTCGTCGCTGTCGATCATCGTGGCGTTGGCCTCGTCGCGGTGCGCCCGCCAGACCGGGCCGGTGTAGAACGCCTCCAGGGCGCGCCGGCGGTGCGCCATGTCGGGGAAGGCGCGCAGCCAGACGAAGCGGTCGGGGTGGTCCAGGTCGCGGAAGCGGCCGCCGAGCGTGATGCCGACGGCCTGCTGGCCGGTGACGAACTCCCGCTCGAACAGGTCGATCAGGGCGTCCCGGGCGCCGGGGTGCAGGGTGTACTGGCGCAGTTCGACGACGCTCATGCGGCGGCTCCGTCGGCGGTGCGGGTGAGGTCCATGGTCCAGTTGAGTTCCCAGCTGCGGCCGCCGTCGGCGGAGAACTCCTGTTCCCAGCGGGCGGTGTCCGGTCCGAGGCGTTGCCAGACGAAGTGCACCCGGATCGGGCGGCCGTCGTAGTGGTCGTCGCCGTAGAAGTCGCCGCGGTCGCCGGTGAAGCGGCCGGCCATCGGCGGGTCGAGCCGTCCGGTGCGGCTGTCGGACCAGTGGATGGTCCACTCCTTCGCGGCGTGGTCGTACAGGCGCAGCGTCAGGCCCTGCCGTCCGAGGGTCGGGAAGTCGATCTCGTCGATGTTGCCCGCGCCGCCGAACAGCGGCCGCACCACGGCGAGGCCGGGGAACTCCTCCCAGGTGTCGCCGGCGGGTTCGGCGAGCGGGGCGGTGAGGCGGCGGTTGGCGACCTGCCAGGTGCCGTGCAGGAAGTCGAAGTCGTTCATGCGCCGCAGGTTAGGGCCGCTCCCCTGACATCCACTGTCAGTGGAGATCGGCACACTGGTGCTCATGCGTGCGAGCCGACTGGTCACTCTTCTGCTGCTGCTCCAGAACCGCGGCCGCCTGACGGCCGGTCAACTCGCGCAGGAGCTGGAGGTCTCCGTCCGGACGGTCTACCGGGACGTGGAGGCGCTGGCCGCGGCCGGCGTCCCGCTGTACGGCGAGGCCGGGCACGCGGGCGGCTACCGCCTGGTGGACGGCTACCGGACGCGCCTGACGGGGCTGACGGCGGACGAGGCGCAGGCCGCGTTCCTCGCCGCGCTGCCCGGCACGGCCGCCGAACTCGGCCTCGGCGAGGCCCTCGCCACCGCCCGCCTCAAGCTCCGGGCGGCGCTCCCGGCGGAGTTGCGCACGCACGCCGACCGCATCCAGGAGCGCTTCCTGCTCGACGCCCCCGGCTGGTACGGCGACGCCGACCGCACCCCGCACCTGACGGCGGTGGCCGGCGCGGTGTGGGCGCGGCGCGCGGTGCTGATGGGCTACCGCCGCTGGCGCGCCCCGGAGGAGATCTCTCGGCGGGTCGAGCCGTACGGGCTGGTGCTGAAGGCCGGCCGCTGGTACCTGGTCGCGGGCGGGCCGTCCGGGCCGCGCACCTACCGGGTCGACCAGATCCTCGAACTCACCTGCCTGGACGATGAGTTCACCGTCCCCGCGGACTTCTCCCTGCCCGCCTGGTGGTCCGCCCACCTGACCGGCTTCCGCGCCCGCCTGCACACCGGCCACGCGGTCGTCCGCCTCACCCCGGAGGGCGCCCGCCGCCTCGGCGTGCCCCCGGCGGCGGACGGCGGCTGGACACAGGCCCGGGTCCCGATCGAGTCGGTCGACCACGCGCACGGCGACTTCCTGCGCCTGGGCGCCGAGATCGAGGTCCTGGACCCGCCCGAACTCCGCGCCCGCCTCGCCACGACCGCCCGCACCCTGGCCGCCCGCTACGCCCAGGGGGCCGGGGCCTAGCCCGTGGCCGAGCTGCGCGCGTTGGGGTCGCGGGTCCTGGGGAGGTGGCGGGTGAACAGCAGGGCGCCGCCGGTGATGACCGTGCAGGCGAGGACGGCCGACCTGAGGCCCTGGATCTGCGCGTCCCGGTAGTGGCCGACGAGGGCCTCGGCCTCCTGCGGCGGCACGTCGGATCGGGTGGCCAGCGCGGCCGAGACCTGGTCGGCGGGCACGAAGGCGATGCCCGCCGAGACGTGCGTGGCGGTCTCCTGCGCGACGGCCGCGCTCACCCGCGGGTCGCTCTCGATCCTGGTGGTGACGGAGGTGGCGAGGGCGCCGATGAGCAGTGCGCCGATCAGCGCCGTGCCCAGCGAGGAGCCGAGGTTCTGCGCGGTGTACTGCAGGCCGCCGGCCTCGCTGCGTTCCGCGGCGCGCACGCTGGACTGCACCGTGTTGCCCAGCTGGGAGGCGAGCATGCCCAGGCCGATGCCGAGCAGCGCCATCGCGCCCGCGAACGAGCCGCCCTTCAGCTGCGGCCCGATCGCCGCGATCAGCCACAGGGTGGCGGCGAACAGCACCAGCAGGCCGGTCCGGACGATCGTCCGGGGCGAGGCGAACCGCAGCAGCAGCGAGCCGCACATCGAGGTGGCGAGCATCGTCACGGAGACCGGCAGCAGCCGCAGGCCGGTCTCGAACGCGTCCAGGCCCTGCACCACCTGGAGGTAGAGCGGGATGACGAAGAACAGGCCCAGCAGGACGGTGTTCTGGTTGAACAGCGTCACCAGTCCCGCGCGCAGCGGCCGGTTGCGGAACAGGTCCAGCGAGACCAGCGGTGTCCCGCCGCGCCGCTCCCAGCGCCGCTCGTGCACGCAGAACGCGTACAGCAGGACGCCGCCGAGCCCGATGGCGAACAGGGTCGGCGCGAAGCCGAGGACGGTGAACGGCGGGTTGCGCGGCTGCACCCAGCCCCAGCTGCCGCTCTGCAGCACGGCCAGGACCGCCAGTGCCAGGCCGGCGGCGGACAGCGCGGCGCCGAGGACGTCCAGCCGGGACCGCTCGGTGGGCGCGGGCTGCGGCGGGATCCAGCGCATCACCGCCAGGATCGCGACGACCAGGACCACCTCGCCGGCGAACACCAGCCGCCAGGTCAGGTAGGTGGTGACCCAGCCGCCGAGCAGCGGCCCGACGGCGATGCCCGCGCCGGCCAGCCCGCCGACCACGCCGTAGGCGATCGCCCGCTCGCGTCCCTGGTACGACCCGGCGACCAGGGCGGCCAGCGCGGGCAGCACCAGCGCCGCGCCCAGGCCCTCGATCACCGACCAGCCGAGCGCGAGCACGGCGACCGTCGGTGCCAGCGCGGTCAGGCCGGAGCCGACGCCGTACACGACCAGGCCGACCACGAAGACCTTCCGGCGGCCGACCATGTCGCCGATCTTGCCGCCGGTCAGCATGAAGGCCGCCATCACCAGGGTGTAGAGGGTGATGACGGCCTGGATGGTGGTGACCTCGGTGTGGAAGTCGGCGACCAGTTGACTGATCGACACGTTCATCACCGAGGCGTCCAGCACCATCAGGAACTGCGCCGTCCCGAGGACGAGCAGCGGCTTCCACCTGTTCACCGTGCCGTGCCTCCTTCGGCCGCCGGGAGCGTCAGCCGCCGAGGATCCGGGCCTTCTGCGCGGCGAACTCCTGCTCGGTGAGCACGCCCTGTTCCTTGAGCGTGGCGAGCTGCTGGAGCTGGTCGAGTTTCTGCTCCATGCTCATTCCCGCCGGCGGGGGCGGCGGCGGAGGGGGCGGGGCGACGGGTTCGGCGTAGCCGACGTGCTGGGGCTCCTGCTGGGCCCACCGGCCGGCCTGCCGCCGGGAGACCCGGTTGGAGACGGCGGTGGCGGTGCCGGCGACGACCGCGGTGCGGGCGACGCCGCGGAGCAGTCCGGGCATGGTTTCCACCCTTCTGTGGGTTCTGTCGGTGGGGTGCTCCGCACGGACGCGATCAGCCCGTGCTTCCGGTCCCCTCGATCGCGTCGAGGTCCTCGATCACGTCCTGCAGCGGCACCCGCCCGCCGGCGAGCATCCGGGCGTCGGCCCGGCGCAGCGCGGCGGCCAGCGGGGCGGCCCACCGGTTCTCGTAGAGCAGGACGAGGGCGGAGTTGCCGGGGTCGAGCAGGGAGCCCGCCTCGGCCACGTCGTCGTCGCCGAGCAGGCCGGACGAGGCGCCCTCGAACACGGCGAGGTCCAGCTGTCCGTCGCCGTCGAGGTCGGCGACTTCGACGACCAGGACCGTGCCGTCGGTGTCCTTGCGCAGGAACGTCAGGTCGAGGATGCGGATGATGCCGCGGTCGACCAGGTCGACCAGCAGCGGCATTCCCTCGCCGGTCAGTCGGCTGCCGGGGAAGGAGATCACCAGGTAGTCGATCGGGCCGAGTTCGTCCAGGTCTTGGTTTTCCGTGCTCACGGCGGCTCCCGGGGAAGAGCGGGCGGCCGACTACGGGGCCGGCCGGGGCGGGGCCGGCGTCTTCGCAGCCGACCGGCTCCTCGTCCACGCTAGCCCTTGCCGTCGCCCGCCGCCCTTCCTGGCCACTACGGAGCGTGACGTCCCGGTGGGTGTGACCGGCTCCGGTCGGGCGCCGTCGGCGTCACCGGCGGACCGGCCCACCGGCCCCGGACGGGCGCAGCAGGACCTCGCTGCCGATCGGGGTGAACCCGCAGGCGAGGAAGGCGCGCAGGGAGCGGGCGTTGCCGGGCGAGACGGCGGCGAACACCGGCTCGCCGATCGGGACGAGGGTGAGCGCGTCGGCGATCAGCGAGCGTCCGAGGCCGGGCCGGCCGCTCTCCTCGGGCCGGTGCAGTTCGATGCTCAACTCCCGTCGCCCGGCGAGGCCTTGGGCGAGGGTGACCAGTCCGCGCCGGTCGCCGTAGACGCCGACGTCCGTGCGCAGTTCCCGGGCGTGCCGCACCCGGTCGTGGCCGTCCAGGCCGTCCAGCGGCCCCAGTTGCGCGGGGCCGCCGGCGCCGCGGGCGACCAGGGTCGCGTCGAGGCAGCCGATCCACCCGCCGGGGCCGGCCAGGTACCGCAGGAAGTCGGGCGCCATCGACTCCCCGTACCCGTCGGGTCCCTGGGCCCGCACCTCGGCCGCCGGGCACGCGGTGGCCAGCACCGCGTGCCCGGTGAACGCCACGGCGGCCGCGAGTCCGCCCGCGAGCGCGGGGAGCACCGTCACTCCGCCGTCCACCGGCGGGAACGCGCCGTCGGCCGCGTCCAGGAAGTGCCCCAGCAGCGGATGCGAATCGTCCATCCTTCGACCACCGTCCGTCGGTTGTGGATCGTCGTCGGCCGGCCGGCCGGTGATGTCGGGGCCCGGGCTCAGGTGGAGTCCCGCACCACCAGCTGCGTTTCGAGGATGATCATGGGTCGGCTCACCGTCTCGCCGTTGATCCGGGCGATCAGCAGGCGCGCCATCTCCCGCCCCATCTTCTCCAGCGGCTGGTGCACGGAGGTCAGCGGCGGATCGGTGTGGAGGGCGATCGGCGAGTTGTCGAACCCGACGAGGGCGACGTCCTCGGGCACGCTGCGTCCCTGCGCCTTCAGGACGCGCAGGGCGCCGATCGCCATGTTGTCCGAGGCTGCGAAGACGGCGTCGATCTCCCTGTCGAGCAGCAGCAGTTCTTCCATCGCGAGGGCGCCGGAGTCGGCGGAGAAGTCGCCGTGGGCGACCAGCCCGGCGCCCAGCGAGGCGTCGGCGAGCGCGTCCTGATAGCCCTGCAGCCGCTGCACCCCCGCCCGCATGTCCTGCGGGCCGGTGATGGTGGCGATCCGGGTCCTCCCCTGCTTCACCAGGTGCCGCACGGCCCGCCGCGCGCCGTCGCGGTTGTTCACGTCCACGCAGTACGTCGGGTCGAAGCCGGTGGGGGCTCCGGCGACCACCGTCGGGATCCCGCTCTCCTCCAGGAGGCGGGGCATCGGGTCGTCGCCGTGCAGCGAGGTCAGCAGCACGCCGTCGACGTGCTGGGCCGTCAGGTAGTGCAGCAGTTGGTCCTTCTCCGGCTCCGACTGCGCGATGGCCAGCAGCAGTTGCAGGCCGGTGCTGGCCAGTCCCCGCTTGATGCCGCTCATCAGGCCGGAGAAGTACGGCTCGTCCCAGACCGTGTCCTCGGAGACGGCCATCACCAGGGCGACCGTGTCGGTGCGGCGCCGCACCAGCCCTCGGGCCAGGCTGTTGGGCACGTAGCTCAGTTCGTCGATCGCCCGCAGCACCGCCTCCCGGGACTTGGCGCTGACCTTCGACGAGCCGTTGATCACGCGGGACGCAGTGCCGCGGCCGACACCCGCGTGCGCGGCAACGGACTCCAAGGTCGGTCTTTGGCCCATGGTGGCATCCCCCTCTTGCCGAGAAAACCTCTGCTGTCGTCACCCGCCCCACAGGGGTGGTGACATGCCCGTCCGTGCAGGCTACCCGCTCTGCGGCCCCGGCGGCCGAGCAGTCTGCATGTTCAACGCCGCGCCGGTGACGGGGCGTTCGGAGCGTCACTGCCGGCCTGGCGAACCCGGTCGGTGGCTTCGCACCGGACCCGCCGCGCGGTCGGCGGAGGTGGGACGCGGCGGACGCCAGGACGTCCTCGATCCGCAGACCGCGCCGGGCGTCCAGAGGATGGCCCGTCCCGGACCTCACCGCCGCGGCGAACTCGTCCGCCACCCGCGCGAACGCGCCTTCCAGCTCCCCCGGCCAGTCCAACTGCACGTGCTCCCGCGCGCCGTGCACCTCGACCCGCGCCGGGAGCGGCGCACCGTCGACCGCAGTCGACGTAGATCGCGGCGGTGGCGCGGCGCGGGCGATGGAACCGATCCGGCTCGGAGACGGACCGCCGTGATGTCGGGGGTGGAGCGCCCGGCTCGACGTCCGTGGCCAGGACTTCGTGCCTGACCCGTACCGCCGCGCCACCCACCGGCCTCGCAGAGATTATTTCGCTGAGAAACCTCAGTGCTCGGCGGCGTTGCGGAACTGGAGGGCGAGAGTCGACACCTGCTGGATGTCGGTGGCACCGGAAGCCATCACGGTACCGTCAGTTCCGGCGTCCTCCCAGTGGCAGATGACGACGCTGCCGCTTTTGGTGCGGCCGCAGCGCATCAGCCCGCCGAGCGGGCCGGGGTCGACGTCCTTCGCGTCCTCGACCTTGGCACCGGCGAAGAAGTTGACGAAGAGCCATTCCAGGGAGTGCTCAGACTTCTCGGCGGCGCCTTCCGGATCCCACGCGGCCGTCGATGCGGAGAACACGACACTGGGCTGCGTCCCGCCCGGAGCCTTCGAGTAGTACCAGAGATGTTCGGACGTCCTGCCCTTCGTCTTCGCGGCGAGCTGGGCCGCAGCTTCACCGGTGATGAGGTGATAGCCGGCGACGGTGTCGGGCGCGTCGACGGTCCGGTTGGTCGGCCCGGTCTCGGCCGCCGCCCCGTAGGGGGTTTCGCTTCTCAGGTCCAGGACGAACTTCGCTGTGAAGGAGGCGCAGATCACGACCATGGCCAGAGCCAGCAGGATTTGGCGCTTCTTCCGCAGCGCGGTGACCCGGGGCAGGTCCTCCGGCATCATGGCGACCGGATTGCGCCACCTTCGGGTGAGCACCCAGACGACGACGATGCCGACGGCCAACACGGCGGCCAGGCCGAGGACTTGTCCCTGCAGGAATGCCGTGGAATGGGTGTCGATGGCGAGAAGCATGCGCGGCACCCTAACGGTCACTCACATGCCGGCTACGGAGTTGCTGCCGGGCGATCACCGTGAAACAGGACGAATCGCCGACGAATGAAGGCGAATTCGTTATGCGCCGAATTCGTTATGCGCCGATCGACGGTGAAACGTGTATGCAGCGTGGCCCACGGTCCGTAGCGCTCGGGCACATCTCGCCAGGCCGTCCCGGTTCGGAGCGTCCACACGATCCCGTTCAGGATCCTGCGGTCGTCCAGCCGCGCCACACCAGTGTCGTTGACGACCGCCCCAAGAGCCGATCCGGAGCGAACACCCTCGCCGCCGTAAAGATGTGACGGTCAGTCGGATCGCCGTGGATGACGGTTCGTCACGGTCCTTCCGAAGTGCGACGCCGCGCTCCGCCGGGGAAGTCGTCGGCCGGACACCGCTACAGGTGTCATCTACGCCTCCTGCCAGGGGAGTTCGCCCAACGGGCCGTGCCGCACCACCCACCGGCTCGGGCGGCGCGCGGCGGCGCACCCGGACGGCCGCACGCCGGGACGCGGTAGTACGTACCACCCGATCGGCCGAGTTGGGGCACGCTCGCATCGATCACGCCGGTCTCGGGCCGCCATCATCGTGCCGGTACCCGAACCACCGCGTCCGCCACCGGCCTCGAGCGGTGACGGTGCCTCCCGCATGGTCGCTCGAAAAGGAACACGCACGATGAACTTCCACAGCCTGGCCCGCCGTGCCCAGTCGATCGCCGCCGCGCTCGTACTCGCCGCCGGGGCCTTCACCGGCGCCTCCCCCGCCCACGCGACCGACTGCGGCCCGGACGCGCAGCTGCGCCCCGTCTCGACCACGGCGGGAACAGGCAGTTGGTCGTCGCCCCACGGGCACCCGCTGGCCGGCCTCGCCGGGGGCGCGTCCGGCGGGCCGACGGCCCACGACATCGCCGGTCGGCAGCACCGCTGACCGCCGCCCGCCCTGCGCCGATCTCGCGCAGGCCGGAACGAACCCGCGCTCGGCCCACGCGCGTTGGGACGCGACGCTGTCGTGGCAGGCGGTCGCCACGCCCCGGCCCGCGGCCCGCTCCGCGACGCGGTGGGCGACGCGGCCGGTGCCGTCCTCCAGGTCGGCCGCACTCGGCAACAAGCAGGTAGAAGGCGCAACTGCCCTCCGCTGCTCGGCCAGTGCGGCTCCGGACCCGTCGGCGAACCGGTCGAAGAACGCGTCGCCGCGGTCGGAGATCGAGCCGGCGAAGCAGCTGCGGTCGGCCGGCTCGAGGACCAGGGCCGCCGGGACATGGTCGGGCATCGGCCGAACCCCCGGCCTCGTCGCGCGCCGGGGTCGCCCGGGTTCCCACCGCCGAGGCAGCCGAGAACCGTCGGCGCTCTCGGCAGCCGGTTCGTCGAGGGCGGTCGCCCCTGCCGCGCGTCGCGGCTCCGCCGCCGCCTCGGAGGCCGGGCCCGCTATACGGGCCGTGGGACCGGGTGGCGGGCCAGCAGGTCGCCGATCAGCCGGCCGTCGAACCAGATGCCGATGTGCCGCCTCGGCGGGGGTGGGTCGTCGCGGTCGAGTTCGGCGCGCAGCGGGCCGGGGACGTGGACGGCGGAGCGCAGGGGCGGGAAGGCGAGGTACCGCCAGATCGCGAGGTCGAGCGGGATGCCGGCGACGCCGGGCGGGGTGGGCCAGGGCCGGCCGGTCTGCGGGTGGCAGGGCACGAGGGCGAGCTCGGAGTGACGGTTCGTCAGGGGGCGGCCCGGGCCGTGCAGGGCGCAGCGTTTCGCCGGCCCGGCGGCACCGGGCCGGTGGCGGCGCAGGCCGCGGTCGAGGAGGGCCGCGGCCGTGTCGTCCTGGAACACCACGGGCGAGCCCTCGGCGGCGAGGATCAGTGCGACCAAGGTGACGCTCGCCTCCTGCTCGTAGCGGTAGCGCCAGCGGCCGTTCGCGTCGAGCGGCGGGACGGCGTGGCGGTCGTGGAGCAGATCCGTCCAGTCGGCGACGGGCAGCGCCGGGCCGGCGGGGACCGTGCGTATCGCGTCCGGCTCCAGCCACACGGCGTGCCAGAGCGAGCAGTCGTCCACCCACGCGCCCACCGGGTGTCCGCAGTGGGCGCAGGCGAGGTTGGGGCCGTCCTGGCCGGCGACGCCGCAGCAGCTGCCCTCGTAGCGACCGGGGATCGTCATGGTGCCGATGTCGTCCCCGGGTGCCAGCAGGATGCGCCCGGGCGCGCCGTCGGACAGCCGGCGGTCCGGACCGGATCGGCGGGGTGGGTAGCCGCGGGCCTCGGCCAGTTCCTCCCAGGGCCGCCAGGGCGGGCCGGACGGGTCCGGGTCGGCGGCGTAGCTCCCGGACTCCATCAGGGCCGGCAGCGGCATGTTGCCCACCCTGTGATGGGCGTAGACCGGGAACCGGACGCGGCTGACCGGCCGGGTGAGTGCGGTCGCGCAGTGCGCGCACGCGAAGAGCTCCAATGGGCACCCTCCTTCGACGACCCGCGCAAGGTCGCACACCGACCGCTGCGGCCGCAAAGGGTTTTCCGACGCCCTGTCAAGACCGCGCCGAGGCCGCCGTGTTCAGCCCTGTTCGCGCAGCGCCTCGTCGACCTGGTGGCGCTCGTAGCCGATCCGCACGATGTCGAAGGCGGCGGGGCGCGGCCGCTGCTCCGACGGCAGCGCGAGGTGGGCGTCGACCTGCTGCCGGTCGTAGCCGCGCCGCACCAGGTCGAACGCGGCCACCGTCTCCTCAACGGGCTTGGCGGCGGCGGGAGTTCGACGCTGCCACCAGCGGGTGCGGTGTTCCTCGGTCATGGCGGTGGTCCTCCCCGTCGGCGTTTCCTTTCTGGATGCTATCCGGCGCGCCGCGAGGCTCCGTGCCGCTCCCTCGCCGGGCGGCGAGCGGTGCCGGACCTGGGCCTCCCGGCCCGCACTGCCGTGTGCGTCACGGTCGGGGCCGGGGGCGTCATTCCACGTCTGCACGCCACCCGTCAGGGGGAAACCACTCAGAAAGGTCGCATACGAATCCGATGGAGGGCGCAGGGGACACCACTCACGAACGGAGCCACCCGATGCGTCGGATCAGCACCGCACTCACCGCCTTGGCCGCCACGGCCGCCACCCTCCTGCCCGCCTCCGCCGGGGCGGCCGACTTCGGCCGCCCCGGGGCCGCCGCGGACCCGAACCCGAACTTCGCCGTCGACTGCGCCACCACCGGCGGCGGCGTGCAGCAGACCGAGAGCTGGCTCTTCAAGCCCGCCCCGAGCACCGACGGCCGCAGCGTCTCCGCGACCCACCGCACCAGCTACCGCGGCTGTTCGGGCAGTGCGAAAAGCACGCTGAACCAGAACGCGCCGGTCACCTGGAACTCCAGCTGCACGGACCCCTTCCCGGACTCGACCACCGAGACGGTCACCTACACCTGGGACACCGGCGACACCACCACGGTGAACTTCGACAAGGTGACGGTGACCAAGGAGGCCGGCGGCAACGTGATCCGCTTCCGAATGAAGAGCACGGGCACCGTCACGGCGGGCAGCGGCGTCGGCAAGGCCGTCACCCGCAACACGCTCTTCGACCCGGTCGGCAGCGGGTGCGACAAGGACTCCACCGAAGTGTTCGGCGTCACCGCCGACTTCACCATCGGCTGAGCACCCTCGGCGCCGCCGGGCGTCCGCCGGTACGCCGGTGGCGCGCCACGCGCAGGGCACCGGCGGCGCCGCCCTTGGCACACACCTGGCACCACATGGCACCACGTGGCACCACATGGCACCAGCCCGATCTGCCCGGCACCACCGTACGCCGCACTCATCCCCGCAGGTCAGGACGGTCCACCCCGCGCCCCCAACCACCGCCCCCCACAACGGACTTGTCGTGGCATCAAAGTGATGCCACGATGGGGCCATGGACCTCACCCCGTATGTCGACAACCTCCGCCGCGAGTTGGCGGTGGCCGCCGAGGCCGGTGGGCCTGATGCCCGCGCTCTGGCCGAGCGGCTGACCGCCCCGCTGGAGTCGGCGACCCGGCTGACCATGCTCCATGTGCTCTCCGCCGCGATGGCCGAGGTCACCCGCGAGCTGGCCCCGGGTTCGGTCGATGTCCGACTGCGTGGACTGGACCCGGACTTCGTGGTGACCGCACCGCTCCCCGAGCCCACCGCCCCCGAGCCCGCCCCCGCCACTGCGCCCGCCCCTGTGCCCGCGACCGCCGACCTGTCCGCCGCCGAGGACGACGGCGGGACGGCCCGGATCAACCTGCGGCTGCCGGCCCAGTTGAAGGCGCGCGCCGAGGAGGCCGCCGCCCGCGAGGGGCTGTCGGTCAACGCGTGGCTGGTGCGGGCGGTGGCGTCCGCCGTCGAGGGCGGCGCCCGTCCGCGCGGGCCGGTGGAGCGCTCGCAGACGTTCGGCCAGAGCTTCACCGGCTGGGTCCGCTGAGCCCGCGCCGCCACCTCAACTCCCGAGACTCCCGGACCTGCCGCGACTTCCGCGACTTCCGCGACGCCGGAAACTCCCGCGACGCCAGAGACCCCAAGGACGGTACTGCCATGCCTTCGTTCGACACCCCCGAGCCGATCTCGCTGAACGCCCAGGTGTCCGCGGGCTCGGTGCACGTCGTCGCGACCGACCGCACCGACACCGTGGTCGAGGCCCGGCCGCGCGACCCGGAGCGGGAGGCGGACGTGCGCGCCGCCGAGCAGACCGCGATCGACTTCGCGGGCGGCGTGCTGACCGTCCGCACCCCCAAGCAGCGCCACCTGCTGGGGCGGACCGGCGTGGTGGACGTGTCCGTCGAACTGCCGGCCGGCTCACGGCTGGAGGCCGGCGGCGCGTGGGCGCAGGTGCTCGGCGAGGGGCGGCTCGGCGAGGTGCGGGTGAAGACCGCGTCCGGGGACATCCGGCTGGACCGCACCGGGCCGTTGCAGCTGACGGCCGCGCACGGGTCGATCACCGTCGACGAGGTGCAGGGCCGGGCGGAGATCACCACGAGTTCGGGCGCCGTCCGGGTGGGGCTGCTGGACGGCCCGGCGGTGGTGAAGAACTCCTACGGCAGCACCACCGTCGCGGTCGCCACCGGCGACCTGCAGGTGAGCGGTGCCAATGGCGACATCACGGTCGAACGGGCCGCGGCCTCGGTCCGCGCCAGCACCGCCCGGGGCACTCTGCTGGTCGGCGAAGTCGCGCGCGGCAGCGTGCAGTTGGAGAACGGCTTCGGCGCGATCGAGGTCGGCGTCCGGGCCGGCACGGCAGCCTGGCTGGACGTCAGCGCGCAGCGCGGGCAGGTCCGCAACTCGCTGGCCGACACGGACGCGCCGGAGCGGCACGAGGAGACCGTCGAGGTCCGCGCCCGTACCCGGTTCGGCAACATCGACATCCGCCGTGCCCGCTCCTGACGATCCGTCAGCACCGTCAGCTAAGCCACCACCACCGCATCCGGTCCACCAAGGGGGGACACATGCCCACGTTTGTCATGCCCACACCCAGAAAGCTCAGGGAAGAGCCCTCGCGCCCGGCCGTCACCGCCGTCGGCCTGCGCAAGTCGTACGGCGGCCGGACCGTCCTCGACGGCCTCGACCTCGCCATCCCCGCCGGGACGGTGTTCGCCCTGCTCGGGCCGAACGGCGCGGGCAAGACCACCACGGTCGAGATCCTCACCACCCTGGTGGCCGCGGACGGCGGCCAGGCGCAGATCGCCGGCCACGACCTGCGCACCGACCCGGACGGGGTGCGCTCGGCGATCGGGGCCACCGGGCAGTTCGCCGCCGTGGACGACCTGCTCACCGCCGAGGAGAACCTCCGCCTGATGGCCGACCTGCTGCACCTGCCCAGACCCCAAGGACGTTCCCGCACCAGGGAGTTGCTGGAGCGCTTCGACATCGCGGAGGCGGCCGGCCGGCGCGCCTCGACCTTCTCGGGCGGGATGCGCCGCAGGCTCGACCTGGCGATGACGCTGGTCGGCGCCCCGGAGGTGATCTTCCTGGACGAGCCGACCACGGGCCTCGACCCGCGCAGCCGCCGCACCATGTGGAAGACCGTGCGCGGCCTGGTCGCGGGCGGCACCACGGTCTTCCTGACCACCCAGTACCTGGAGGAGGCCGACCAACTCGCCGACCGCATCGCCGTCCTGGACGGCGGCCGGATCGTCGCCGAGGGCACCCCCGACGAACTGAAGACCCGCATCCCCGGCAACCACGTCCGCCTGCGCTTCGCCGACCCGGCCGCCTACGGGCGCGCCTGCGCCGCGTTCCCGGGCGCGAGCCGCGACGAGGAGAACCTCGCACTGCGCATCGCCGGCGACGCCGGACTGGACGCCCTGCGCGCCCTGATCGACCGCCTGGACGCGGCCGGCGTCCCCACCGCCGACTTCTCGGTGCACACCCCGGACCTCGACGACGTCTTCTTCGCGCTGACCGGCAGCGCCGCATCCCGCCACCACGCCGAGGAGACCCCGCGATGAGCAGCACCCTCGCCCTGACCGCCCACGACTCGCTGACCATGCTGCGCCGCAACCTCAAGCACGCCGCCCGCTACCCGGCGCTCACCTTCGGCCAGGCGATGACGCCGATCATGATGCTGCTGCTGTTCGTCTACGCCTTCGGCGACTCGATCGGCGCGGGCCTCGGCGGCGGGCGCGACGCGTACCTGTCCTACCTGACGCCCGGCATCCTGGTGATGGGCGTGGCGGGCGGCTCGATGTCCACCTCGGTGGCGATCTGCTCCGATCTGACGGGCGGCATCGTCAACCGCTTCCGCACCATGAACATCGCCCGCTCCTCGTTCCTGACCGGCCATGTGGTCGGCAGTGTCCTCCAGACCATGGTCGGCGTCGTGCTGGTGGTCGCGGTGGCGCTGGCGGTCGGGTTCCGCTCGGACGCGGGCGCGCTGGAGTGGCTGGCGGCGTTCGGGCTGCTGGCGGCGGTCGCGGTCGCGGTGACCTGGCTGTCGGCGGCGCTCGGGCTGCTCTCGAAGACGGTGGAGTCGGCCAGCAACAAGCCGCTGCTGATCCAGTTCCTGCCGTTCCTGGGCTCGGCGTTCGTGCCGGCCGACTCGATGGCGCCGGGACTGCGCCTGTTCGCCGAGTACCAGCCGTTCACCCCGGTGACGGAGACGCTGCGCGGTCTGCTGTCGGGCTCGGCGATCGGCTCCGCCGGCTGGGTGTCGCTGGCCTGGTGCGCGGGCATCGGCGTGCTCGGCCACGCCTGGTCGCGGAGGCTGTTCGACCGTACCGGCCGGCGCTGAACGGTTCCGGGGGCCCGGCGATCCGTCGGGCCCCCGGTGGCGCGCGGCGTCAGTTCACCGGGGCGTTGACGCGTTCGATCTGCTGGGTGCCGCTGCGGGTGCGGTAGGAGCGGGTCCACTTGGCGGTGGCGTCGGGCCTGGTGCGGTCCGACAGGACGTAGTAGTCCATCTGCGCCCGCTCGGCGGTGATGTCGAGGACGCCGTAGCCGTGCGAGTCCAGGTCGGTCCACTTGACGTGCCGGTTGGCGGCCTGGATCGCGGCGACGGCCACCAGCGAGAGCGTCTGCGGGGCGACCTTCAGGATGTCGTCGATGTTGTCGGAGCTGACCGAGGTGACCACGAACTCGGTGGCGGCGCTGCCGGACGCCGGGTAGGTGGCGGCCTCGAAGGGCACGTCGCAGGCCCAGGCGGAGTGGATGTCGCCGGTGAGGAACACCGTGTTCGTGATGTGGTGGTCCTTCAGGTGGCCGAGCAGTTCGCGCCGGTCGTGGGTGTAGCCGTCCCACTGGTCGACGTTGACGGCCAGGCCCTCGCCGGGCAGGCCGAGCAGCTGGGCGAGCGGGCGCAGCAGGTAGTCGGGGAGGGCGAGGAACGCGACGGGCGAGATCATCACCTCGTTGCCGACCAGCCGCCAGGTGGTGTCGGAGGCGGCCAGTCCGGCCTTCAGCCAGTCGAGTTGGGCCCGGCCGGTGATGGTGCGGTCGGCGGAGTCGACGTCGCCGTTGCCGATGCCGGCCTGCTGGGAGCGGAACGAGCGCAGGTCGAGCAGGTGCAGGTCGGCGAGCCTGCCGTAGCGCAGCCGCCGGTAGGTGGTGCCGGCGATGGACGGGCGGACGGGCATCCACTCGAAGTAGGCCTGCTTGGCGGCGGCGACCCGGGCGCTCCAGTCGCCCTCGGCGCCGGGGGTGTGGTTCTCTGCGCCGCCGGACCAGGCGTCGTTGGCGAACTCGTGGTCGTCCCAGATCGCGACGGTGGGGACGGCGGCGTGCAGCGCCTGGAGGTCCTGGTCGGTCTTGTAACGGCCGTGCCGGGTGCGGTAGTCGGCGAGCGTGACGATCTCGTTGGCGGGGGCGTGCGGGCGCACCACGGTGCCGCGGGTGCCGTACGCGCCGGAGGCGTACTCGTAGATGTAGTCGCCGAGGAAGAGGAAGACGTCGAGGTCGCCGCGGGCGGCCAGGTGGCGGTAGGCGGAGAAGTAGCCGGCCTCCCAGTTGGCGCAGGACGCGACGCCCAGGCGCAGCCGGTCGACGGCGGCGTCGGTGGCGGGGGCGGTGCGGGTGCGGCCGACGGGCGAGACGGCGCTGCCGGCCAGGAAGCGGTACCAGTAGGCGGTGTCGGGGCGCAGGCCGCGGACGTCGGCCTTGACGGTGTGGTCGGTGGCGGCGGTGGTGGTGACGGTTCCGGTGGCGACGACGGCGGTGAAGGCGCGGTCGGTGGCGAGCTGCCACTGTACGGCGGTGTCGGGTCCGAGTCCGGAGCCGGGGACGGCGGCGGCGCCGGGGGTGACCCGGGTCCACAGCAGGATGCCGTCGGGCAGCGGGTCGCCGGATGCGACGCCGTGCAGGAACTGGGCCGGCTCGGCGGCGGCCGCGCTGCCGTGGGCGGCGGCGAGCGGCAGGGCGAGAGCCCCGGCGGTGAGGGCGGCCGCCTGGATGACCTGGCGGCGCGCGGGGCGGGCGGTGGGCGCGGGAGCGGTGGGTTCGGTCACACCACAGGAGAATTACCGACCGGTAATGCCTTGTCCAGACCGCGAGTTGACTATTCGTCAACGCTTCACCACGATATCGCCAAGACATTCGGATCGCCTCCGAACCATCAGGTCGCGAGTGCACAGCCATGGGGTCGGCCCCGCACGCCGTCCAGGCAGTGGCCATACAGGTCGGACTGGGCGGCACGGCCGACAGGGCGGCGGGGAGCCGGCCGCCCTGTCGGGGGGTGGTGGGTCAGCAGCCGGCCAGGACGTTGGTGAGGGCCGTCTTCTCCGCGCTGTCGACGGAGAGGTTGTAGTAGTACTTCACCTGCACCCAGGCGCGGACGTAGGTGCAGCGGTAGGAGGTGACCGGCGGCAGCCACTCGGCCGGGTCCTTGTCGCCCTTGGAACGGTTGGTGCTGGCGCTGACGGCGAGCAACTGGGGGCGGGTGACGTCGTTGGCGAAGGCCTGGCGCTGGGCGGTGGTCCACGCGGAGGCGCCGGAGTCCCAGGCCTCGGCGAGCGGGACTATGTGGTCGATGTCCAGGCCGGAGGCGGCGGTGATGGTGACGCCGTCGTACGGGGAGACCCAGGTGCCGGAGGTGGCGGCGCAACTGGCGTCGGTGACCACGTTCGAGCCGTCGCGCTTGAGGACGGTCTCCCGGGTGTTGCAGGTGCCGGAGATGGTGATCCAGGTCGGGAAGAGGTCGCGGTTGTAGCCGGTGCGGTCCTCGGCCTTGACGGTGAGCAGGCCGAGGTAGCTGCGGGCGGTGGCGGCGGAGATCGGGGTGGGGAGCGCGGCCTCGGCGTTGCCGGCGCTCACGGTGACGACTCCGGCGGTGAGCGCGGCGGTGGCGGCGAGGGTGGCGAAGCGGCGGAGGAAACGGTTCGTCACGACGGGGAGCTCCTGGACTCGGTGCTGGGGCAGGGGGGTTGCGGTGCCGAGTCAGCGTGGCAGGCCTGGGTCTATGCGGGTAGATCCCCGGTCGTGAAAATTGCATTACCGTCTGGTAGCCATATCCGTCCGCGATGTGAAGGTTCATCATCAATCGGGCGGCGTCCGGACCCGGCATCCAGGTCCGGCGTCCGGGTTCAGCGTCCGCGCGCGGCCGGCCAGCGGTCGAGCGGGAGCGGGCCCCGGGAGCGGATGGTGCGGATCGCGAACGTGGACCGGGCGTCCCGGACCGGGCCGATCGCCAGGATCTCGTCCAGCAGCACCAGTTCGTAGGTGGCCAGGTCCGGCACCGCGATCTCGACCAGGAAGTCGGCCTCGCCGGAGACCACATGGCAGGCGACCACGGCGGGGATCTCGGTCAGCGCCTGCTCGATCTGCCGCGACGTCTCCCGCGAGTGCTGCTCGACCCGCAGCGAGACGAACACCGTCAGCCCCAACCCGACGCGCTCCCGGTCGAGTTCGGCCCGGTACCCGGCGATCACCCCGTCCGCCTCCAGGGCCTTGGTGCGGCGCAGCGCGGAGGACGGGGAGAGCCGGACGGCCTCGGCGAGATCGACGTTGGCGGTGCGGCCGTGGCGCTGGAGGTGCTCCAGGATGGCACGGTCGATGCGGTCGTACTGCTGGCTCGGCATGCCGTGCACCCTAGTAGCGCCGGCGCGGTGGATTCTGCCGTTCCGGGCACCGAGTGCGGCGATATTCGCCAGCGTGTGCCGCGCGATCGGGGCCACAATCGCCGCATGACCGAGACGATCGCCGAAAGCCGTCCCCACCTGTCCACCGCCGGGGCGTCCGCGCTGTACATCGGGGCCCTGCTGGGCCCGAGCCTGCTGCTACTCCCGGGGCTGGCGGCCCGCGCCGCAGGTCCCGCCTCCCTGCTCGTCTGGCTGGCCCTGCTGGTGCTGTCCGGGCTGATAGCCGCCGTGTTCTGCGCGTTGGGCACCCGGCTCGGCTCGACCGGCGGCATCGCCGGGTACACCGCCGCCGGTCTCGGCGAGCGGGCCGGACGGGCGGCCGCCTGGTGCTTCCTGGCGGGCGTGGTGGCGGGCGCGCCGGTGGTCTGCCTGATCGGCGGCAGCTACGCGGCGGCGGCACTCGGCGCGGGCGAGTCGACGGCGATCCGCGCGGCGCTGGTACTGCTGGGCCTGGTGCTGGCGGTCCGGCTGCTGGGGGTGCGCACCGGAGCGGGGCTCCAACTCGCGCTGGTGTCGGTGCTGGTGGCGCTGGTGCTGTTCGCGGTCCTCGGCTCCGCGCCGCACTCGCGGGCCGCGAACTGGACGCCGTTCCTGCCGCACGGCTGGGCCGGCGTGGCGAGCGCCGCGCCGCCGCTGATGTTCGCGTTCGTCGGCTGGGAGGCCGCGGCCTCGCTCACCACCCGGCTGCGCGACCCTCGCCGGCAGCTGCGCCGGGTGGTGCTGATCGCCTTCGTGGTGACGTCGCTGCTCTGCCTCGGCCTGGCCGCGGCCACCGTCGCGGTGCTCGGCCCCGGCGCGGGCGGCGCCGTCCCGCTGGCCGACCTGCTGAGCTCGGCGATCGGCGACAGCGGCCGAATCCTGGCCGCCGGCGCGGCACTTGTGCTCACCCTCGCCGCCACCAACACCTACCTCACGGGCGCCGCCGAACTCCTTGAGGCCCTGCTGCCGCCCACCCCCGCCCCGGGCCGCCGCGGCTCCTACGCGGTCCTGGCCACCACCGCCCTGACCGGCGGCCCCCTGATCGCCCTGGTCGGCTCCGGCGTCCTGACCACCTCCCAGCTGGTCGCCGTCCCGACCGCCCTGTTCCTCTCCGTCTACGTCGCCTGCACCGCCGCCGCGGCCCGCATCCTGACCGGCCTCCCCCGCCTCGCCGCCCTCATCTGCTGCCCGGCCGTCCTCGCCCTCACCCTCGGCACCGGCTGGCCAGTCCTCGCCGTCGCCGCAGTCGCCCTCGCGGCCGCCTTCACCGGCCGCCGCACGACCGCCCCCGGACGCAAGGAAGTACCGCTGCCCACCCCCGAGTTGGACACCCACTGACCGCCCCCGGGGACGCTGCCGCGAGGCACCGGCGTCCCACCTCGCGCGGTGCGGCAGGATCACGGACTAGAGCTTGATCCAGTAGCGCCGCAGAAGGCCGTGTTCGGTGTCCTGTACGCCTTCGAGGACGCCGCTGTGGTGCTCGATCGTCTTCACCGAGGCGAGGTTGTCGACTTCGCAGACGATCAGCACCTGGTCCAGACCGAGCACCCGCGCCTCGTCGAGTATCCGGCCCAGTGCCCAGGTGGCCAGTCCGCGTCCGCGGGAGGACGGCCGGATGCCGTAGCCGATGTGGCCGGACTGCAGCACGTGGTCATTGAGCCCGTGCCGCAGCGCGATCCCGCCGTGCACCCGGTCGCCCTCGACGATCCATCGGTACGTACAGCCCTGATCGGTCGCGACCGCTTCCGCACCCGACTCCTCGGCCAGCAGCGCCACCCAGGCCGCGAACCCGTCCGGCGAGTCGACCTCGTCCGACGGCCCCAGCCCGAATCCGTCCTCGTGGAGGCCGGGACCCCACTCGGCATGCGCGTCGAGCCAGGCGGAGTGCAAGCGGGTGGTGGGCGCGATGAGTTCAGGCATACGGCGACGATACCGACTTGGACGCCCGCGGACCTGCGAGTCGTAGAAGACGCCGGCGGCGCGGTTGATGCCGGAGGCGATCCTCCGCGTGGGCGGGGTCGCATCGAACTGACGCCCCGGCCTCGTGCGGGTATTCCGGCTCGGGCGGTGGGTGGTTCACCGCCTCGTGGGGTTTGGGCGGGGACGGGTGTCGGGCCGGGTGGCGAGGGCCGGAGGATCGGGCAATGGACCCTGCCCCAAGCGCGTTCCCGCCGTTCCCGCACCCACCGTGGCCGCCACCGCACTCCCACTGCCCGAGCCCCTCGCCCAGCCCGTCACCCACGCCCCCGCCGACCCCGACCCCGGCCCCGTCCCCGGCACCCACACCGACGCCGTCCGCGACCCCGTCGGCAGCCGCCCCGGCGCCGCCGGCCGTCGCCTCGCCGCGTCATTCCCCGCCTCCGGCACGGAAGGCGGCCTCGCACGCACCCGCCCCAGCCGCCGCCGCGCCCCCGCCGGAGCCCTCGCGTCCCGCCCCCGCCGTCCCGACGACCGTCGCCGCCGCGCCGCCGACAGCGGCCGTGCCGGTGCACTCGGCGGCGATCGAGCCGTCGGTGTGGGCGACCGTGCTGCTGCTCACCGTCCTGCTGCCGGCGGCGCTCGCCGCGTTGGCCGGGCAGCATCTCGTGTTCTCCAGGAGGAGCCGATGAATCCCTCTCCGCTGCTCGGCGCACTGTCCGCGATGACGCTCGCCGTCGGCGCGCTCGCGATGGCGCACCGAATGCGCCCGAGGACGCCGGAGGGCGAGCCGCCCCCGGATCCGCATCCCGCGCTGGGCGCGATCGGCTCGGGGCTGCTGTCCGGGTTCACCCTGCTGACGGGGTTCCTGATCGCCACCGGCTGGGCCGCTCACAGCACCGGCATCGTCCCGCCGGACGGCCTGTACCTGGCGGACCTGGCGGCGGGTGCCGCGGTGCTGCTGTACCCGTCGCTCGCGGGGCTGCCGTTCACGCCGCGGTACGTGACGGCGGTGTGCCTGTTCGGGCTGCTGGTCGGCTATGTGATGGTGATGGCCGTTCAACTCCGGCCCTGAGCAACGTGGTTCGCCCCGCCGCCCCACCGGTTGGGGGCGACGGGACCGGGGAGGGGCGGGTCAGGACGTGGCGCAGGCCGACCCGTTCACGGTGAACGCGCTCGGGGCGGTGTTGTTGCTGCCGTACGTGCCCTGGAATCCGAACGCGGTGGACGCGCCGGCCGCCAGGGTCCCGTTGTAGCCCTGGTCGGTGGCGGTGACGGCGGCCCCGCTCTGGGCGACGGTGGCGTTCCAGGCGCTGGTGATCTTCTGGTCGCCGGGGAAGGTCCAGGCGAGCTTCCAGCCGGAGATGGTGGTGCTGCCGGTGTTCTTCACCGTGATGTCGGCGGTGAAGCCCCCGCTCCACGAGTTGGCCCGGTAAGCGACCGAGCACGACGCCCCACCGCTCGGCGGCTGCGACGTCGGCGGCTGCGACGTCGGCGGCTGGGAGCTCGGCGGGCTGCTCGGGTCGGGTGCGTTCGCCGCCAGCTGGTAGGCGATGTCGGGGACGAACGTCCCGGCGGTCGCCGCGCAGCCGTCCGCCTCGCCCGGGGGCTTGATCCACAGGAAGGCGTCGATCGCGCTGTCCCCGGTGCTGGCCGTCGGGTAGTTGCCGATGGCCCGCCCGGACGGGTCGCACCAGGTGCTGCCGGCGGGGCCGTTGCCGTTGCGGCTGGTGTCGACGACGGCGTGCAGGTTGCCGGGGTTGCCGAGCGCGGAGAGCACGTTGCGGGCGAACGCGGTCTCGCCCGAGGTGGCGTTGAAGTTGGAGACGTTGGTGAAGAAGCCGTCGGCGTTCAGCACGCCCGCGCTGCGCAGCCGGCTCGCCTGCTCGCTCGCGGAGTTCCAGGTGGAGTGCCCGCCGTCCAGGTACACCTTGGCGTTGGGGCCGGCGGCGTGGATGGCGGTGACGGCGCGCGACAGGGAGGCGAAGCGGTCGCTCTGCTGCTGGGCACCGAGGCACGTGGTGAGCGCGATCGAGTCCGGTTCGAGGATCACGATGGAGCGCGAACTGCCCAGCCCTGCCGCGAACTTGGTGGCCCAGGCGTCGTACGAGGCGAGGTCGGGCGCGCCGCCGGCGGACGCGCCGCCGCAGTCCCGGTTGGGGATCGCGTAGGCGACCAGCACCGGGGTCTGTCCGGCCTGCTCGGCGGCCGCCGTGACCGCGCGAACGTCCGAAGTGACGGTCGCGGGGCGGTAGTTGCTGAACCAGATGCCCTGCGGCTGGCTGGCGATCCGCTTGGAGATCACCGGCGTCCGGGAGTCGCCCGGGTTGGCGGCCACCCACTTGACGGCCTGCGAGGCCGGGTCCCGGTAGAACTGGGTGCCGGCGGGCAGGCTGCCCTGCACGGCGGCGTCGGCGCCACCGTTCAGGCCGACGACCAGTCCGAGCGCGACGGTCGTGGCGGCGAGCGCGAGCGCGGCCGCCCGCCGGGAGGGGCGGCCTGCGGGGCGCGGTGGGACGGTGCTGCGCCGGCGGGGGTCGGGGGTGTGCACGGTGTCCTCCGGGGGTGCTCTCGGGTGGGAGAGGATGGACGCCCGCCCTGGCGGGGGCGGGCCGACCTGCGCCGCAGCGGGGAACGGAGCGTGGGAGCGCTCCCGTAGCGGCTCGGCCGATGGTAGCGGCCGCCCGCCCTCCGGCGGCAGGCCGCACACATCGCCGACTCCCCTCGCGCCGCCCGCCGTTGACGTCTTCTCCCCCACCCCGACCTGCGCCCTTACCGTCGCCCGGGGCCTTCGCGCCCCCGCAGGCCCGCCTGTAACTTTCTGTCGCACCGCCGGTCGCGCCGCGTACGGTGGACCCGTCAGGTGCGGACACACCGGGGAGGCGGACGATGCGCACAGCGGGGCGGGCGGTCGGGAGTGTGGCGCTGGCGGCGCTGATCTGGGCGGCGGCGTACTTCGGGATACGTGAACTGGCCGCGTTCTCCTACCGGTTCAGCCTCCAGCTCGTCGCCCCTGCCGTACTGATCACCGCCCTGGTCCTGCTCCTCGCCGCCTGGTCGTCCAACCGGGACGACCCCACCGGCTGGATGGTCGTCCTCGCCGTCCTCGCCGTCGTCATGCTGATCGCCCACGGCCACCTGCTGGACGTCCGGGCGCTGCGCGACCACGGCCTGGAACAGCACGCCCGCGTCACCCGCGTCACCACCGAGTTCGACGCCAACAACTCCAGCTACCCGCGCCTCACCCTGGAGGCCCTGGACGGCCCGCCCCTCACCGGCACCGTCGACGGCAACCTGGGCTCCTCCTTCCGCGTCGGCCAGACCGTCACCGTCACCACCGACCCGGTCGGCCATGTCGGCCCGCAACTCGGCACTCTCCCGGGCGCCGCCAACCAGCGCTGGACGATCTGGATCGACGACACGACCGGTGCGCTGATGGTCGTGCCGCTCACCGGCTGGGCGATCGACCGCATCCGCAAGCACCTCGCCACCGCACGGAAGTCGCCTGCGGCAGAACAGAGTTGACGCTGTATCAGCGGTTCAGGTCGAGCAGGGCGGCCATCGCGGCGAGCACGGACGGGGCGACCCGGTAGTACACCCAGGTTCCACGTCGCTCCGAACTGAGCAGGCCGGCCTCGCGCAGCTTCTTCAAGTGGTGGGAGACGGTGGGCTGGGAGACGCCGACGTCCTGGATGTCGCACACGCAGGCCTCGCCGCCCTCGTGCGAGGCGACCTTCGAGAACAGCCGCAACCGCACCGGGTCGCCGAGCGCCTTGAACATCGCCGCCATCCGCACCGCGTCCGCCTCGGACAGCTCGGCCGACACCAGCGGCGGACAGCACGGCGCGCTCTCCGGCTCGGCCGTCGGCAGCTCGGCCGTCGGCAGCTCGACCACCGGCAGCCCGACCATCGGCAGCTCGGCCCTTGAATTCGACATGCATCAATATTGACATCTGTCGAACCAGTGGGCAAGGTCGAAGGCACCAGCACATCGACATGTGTCGAATCAGGCGACTCGGCCCCGGGGCCGCACCGCCCGGCACGAAGGGGAGAGATCCGCCATGACCTCCGACACCGGCCTGCCCGTCCTCGTCGTCGGCGCCGGCCCGATCGGCCTGGCCGCCGCCGCTCACCTGCTGGAGCGCGGCATCGAGCCGCTGCTCCTCGAAGCCGGACCGTCCGCGGCCACCGCCGTGCGCGAGTGGTCGCACGTGCCGCTGTTCTCCACCTGGTCCGAGGTCGTCGACCCCGCCGCCGAGAAGCTCCTCGCCCCCACCGGCTGGACCCGGCCCGACCCGACCGCCTGTCCGACCGGCGGCGACTGGGTCGGCCGCTACCTCCAGCCGCTCGCCGACGCCCTCGGCGACCGGGTCCGCTACCACTCCCGCGTCACCGGCGTGGCCCGCGCCGGACGCGACCGCATCGTCGACGCGGGCCGCGACGAGCAGCCCTTCACCGTCCACGTCGAGCACCCCGACGGCACCGAGGAGCGCGTCCTCGCGCGCGCCGTCGTCGACGCCTCCGGCACCTGGGCCACCCCCAACCCGCTCGGCGCGAACGGCCTCCCGGCCCTCGGCGAACGCGCCGCCGCCGGCCGCGTCGCCTACCGCATGCCGGACCTGAACGACACCGCCGTCCGCGCCCGGTACGCGGGGAAGCGCACCGCCGTCGTCGGCACCGGCGCCTCCGCGTTCACCGCGCTGGCCGCACTCGCCGACCTCGCCGAGGCCGAACCCGGCACCCACGCCGTGTGGGTGCTGCGCCGGGGCATCACCGGCTCCACCTACGGCGGCGGCAGCGCCGACCAGCTCCCCGCCCGCGGCGCCCTCGGCCTGCGCGCCAGGGCCGCCGTCGAGGACGGCCGGGCCACCGCCCTCACCGGTTTCCGCACCACCGCCCTCGAACCCGCCGCCGACGGCCGCCTCGTCCTGGTCGCCGAAGACGGCCGCAGCAGCGAACCCGTGGACCAGGTCGTCGTCCTGACGGGCCTTCGACCGGACCTGTCCTTCCTCACCGAACTGCGCCTCGGCCTCGACGACCGCCTCCAGGCCCCGACCGCCCTCGCCCCGCTGATCGACCCCAACCAGCACTCCTGCGGCACCGTCTACCCCCACGGCGCCGCCGAGCTCGGCCACCCCGAGAAGGACGTCTACCTCGTCGGCGCGAAGTCCTACGGCCGCGCCCCGACCTTCCTCGCCATGACCGGCTTCGAGCAGGTCCGCTCCGTCGCCGCCGCCCTCGCCGGCGACCACGAAGCCGCCGCCCGCGTCGAACTCACCCTCCCCGAGACCGGCGTCTGCGGCGGAGCCGGCCTCTACGACGCCCCCGCCCAGCCGCAGTCCGCCGAGTGCTGCGGCGCCCCCGCGCCGCAGTTGATCACCCTCGGCGCACCCTCCGCCGCGGCTTCCTGCTCCACCACCGGCGGAGGCTGCTGACCCGCTCCGGGACCGGTTGCCGACCCCCCGACGGACTGTCCCGCGTGGGCAGTTGAAGCCCTACACTGCCCTCCGTGACGTACACACCGGCCGAGCCGGCAGCCGCCGCAGCCGCCGCAGCCGCCTTCGGCGCCGAACTCGACCGGACGGCCGCCGGCCTCGGCCTGACGCTGCCCGCGCCGGACCGGCTCAGCCAGAGCGGCGCCGATTTCCTCGACCAAGGCACCGGCGACCGCGCCTGGATCCGCACCTGGGTGTCCAGGGCGAGGCCCGCTGTCTCCTTGCGGCGCGCCGGAGCGACCCTCGCCAACGGCCACGCGCCGAACCTCGCCGGGGCGGTGCGTGCCGTGGCGGCCTGGCAGGCGGGCGCCGACCTCGCGGCCGTCCGGGGCGTCGCACCGTTCCTGATCGTCCACGACTGGGCGTTCGCGCACGAGCGCGAACCCCTCGACGGGGTGGAGCTGGCCTGGCGTCATCGGCTCGGCCACTTCGACACCCGGCTGATCGGGCGCTACCCGCCGAACTTCCGGACGATGTTCGAGGCCGCCTTCGCCGAACCCCGCCTGCGCCGACTGGCACCCGTGACCAGCCACTACATGCTGTGGTTCTCCGCCACGCCGCCGCCGGACCACCGGAAGATCGGCGGATCCATCGAGCCGCGGCACGACGGGAGCTTCCTGGTCCGGAGCCGCAGGGGCGGCGACACCGTCGAGGTCGCCACCGTCGAGGAGGCCGTCGCGCTGGTGCTGGAGGGCCTCCCGCCGGGCTACTGACGGCCCGTCAGAGCAGCCCGTCCCACAGCTGTTCCACGATGACGGCCCACCAGTTCTCGGGGTCGCCGAAGACCGTGGGGTCGAGGGCGGCCAGGTCGCGCTGGAGGGCGTCGACGGCGAGGCCGGCGGGCTGCGGGTCGAGGCCGCGGAGCGCGGGGTGGCGGGCGGCGAGGAGGGACAGGCAGCGGAGGTGGGCGTTGAGCGAGGTGTTGAGGTAGCGGCCGGTGCCGGTGTCGGGGTCGACGGCCCAGATCCGGCCGAGGCCCGCGCCGGTGCCGGTGCCGCCGTCGCCGCACTGGACGGCGATCAGGGCGTGGCCGTCGTCGCCGAGCACCAGGTACTGGGCGAGCAGGGCGCGGGCCCGCTCGGGGGCGCGGGTGCCCCCGCCGGTGGCGGCGAGGTGGTCGGCGACGGTGGGCAGACCGGGCAGGTGGTGGAAGAACGCGGGGACGTCGGCGGGCAGTCCGGCCTCGGCGAGGGTCGCGGCGGTGGCGGCGGGCAGCGCGGCGGGGGTGTCGCCGGCGAGCCGGTGGACGGTGCCGAACTGCTCCGCCAGCCGGGCGCCCAGCGCGCTGTCGCTCTCGGGGGCGGCGGCGGGCACCGCGCGCGGGAACGGGATCCGGTTGGGCCGGGGCGGCGCGGGGCGGCCGGCGCGGCGGAAGCTGTCCTCGGTGGCGTCGGCGAGGGCGCGGACGGCGGCGGCACGGCGGTCGTAGCGCGGGCCGTAGGCGTGGCCGTAGTCGAAGGTGGCGGCGGGGAGTTCGGCGAGCAGCACGGGCGCGCAGTAGCCGCCGGGCAGTTCGCAGGGCCGCAGGTCGGTGTAGACGGACAGCACGTCCTGGGGGCGGACGCCCTGCTGCTGGAGGGTGCGCCAGGCGCGGACCTCGGGGTGGCCCTCGCCGGGCGCGGAGAGCTGGAACAGGCTCTGCTGTTCGCCGGCGGCGTCGCGGTAGGTGAGGACGACGGAGTTGCCGGGGCCGACCACCGGCGGGCGGGACGGGTCGTGGCTGCCGGCGCCGAGCTTGTCGCGGTAGAGCTGGACGACCTCGTCGACGGGCACCGAGGGCCAGTGGGTGAGTTCGCCGGTCTCCCGGTCGACGACGGCGCAGGCGGTGCCGATCTCGGCGGGTGCGCGGCGCTCGCCGACGGGCTGCTCGGGTTCGGCGCCGGGGACCGGCCACAGTACCCAGCCGAGGTCGAACTCGTGCACGCCGATCCGGTGCCACTGGTCCTCGGGCCGGGCGCCGTTGATCCACTGGTGGGCCGCCTCGATGGCCTGCTCACGGGTCGTCACGCGGTCGTTCTCCTTCGGGGCCGGTTGGTCGGTGTTCACAGTAATGGACGGGTTCCGGTCACTGTCCGGCCGGTTGCAGCGCGGCGACGCCGTGGGCGTCGGCGATCAGCAGCAGCCCGTCGGTGGTGAGGTCGGCGCCGGCCAGGGGTGCGGCGGACAGGAACGCGGCGATCGGCCCGGTGACGGTGCCGTCGGGGTTGCGCTGCCAGAGCCGGACGTAGTCGCTGCCGGTGGAGAGCGCGAGGGCGCCGGCGGCGCGCTGGTCGCCGTCGGGGCGGGCGAGCCGCTCGGGGTCGGTGTGGTCGATCTCGCCGGTGCGGGCGTCGTAGGCCGCCAACTCCGGTTCCTGGCCGGGTCGGTGGGCGATCAGCAGCTGGCCGCCGTCGGGCCGGACGGCGGCGGTGACGGCGCCGACGCCGGTGAGCGGGCGGGCCCACAGGGTGCGCCAGGGCACGTCGAGGCCGGTGGTGTCGAGGCCGGGGAGGCCGTCCTGGCGGGCGGCGTGGTCGAGCAGCGCGGCGCGCAGTTCGACGCCGAGTTCCTGGCGGGCGAAGAGCGGGGCGAGGCGCAGCCAGGTGCGGCCGAGCGGCGGCAGCGGGGTGCCTTCGGCGGCGAGGAGGTCGACGGCGGCGCGCAGGCGGTGCTGTTCGGCGTGCAGCAGGAAGCCGGGGTCGGTGAGGAGTCCGTCGAGCAGGCCGCCGTGCAGGGCGTGTCCGGGGAGTTGCTCGCGGAGGTAGCCGGTGGCGTCGGCCCAGCGTCGGGGGGTGTCGCCGGGGAGGGTGGCGAGCAGGGCGGTGGCGATGCGGCGGTGGACTTCGCGGGCGGTGCGGCCGAGGCGTTCGCGGATCTCGTCGGCGACGGCGGGGTGGACGATGCGGGCGCCGGGTGTGCCGTCGCCGGTGGTGGCGAGGTCGAAGAACGGCAGCAGCAGGTCGCGTCCGCCGGCCAGGGCGGGGCCGAGGTCCTTGCCGGCGACGGCGGAGGCGACGGGGGCCCACAGGTCGAACGGGAGGGGTTGGCCGGGGCCGGCGAGGGCGAGGGGGGCGAGCAGGCGGCGCAGGGTGAGTTCGTCGCTGCCGCAGCGTTCGGCGTGCAGGTCGAGGGCGTCGCCGGCGCTGCGGGGCAGCGGCAGCGGGCTGCCGGGGCGGGCCTGGACGGACCAGCCGGCCAGTCGGACCACCAGCGGGGTGTCGGCGACGGCGGCGAGCTGGCGGGCCACGGTGGGTTCGGGGAGGGCGAGTTCGGCCTGTCGGAGCAGGGCGTCGGGGTCGCGCCAGGGGTCCCGGTCGAGGTCGAGGATCTGCAGCTGGTCGGCGGGGACGTCGCCGGCGAGGCGTTCGGCCTCGGCGCGGGGCAGGTCGGCGAGCAGGCGGACGCCGGGGTTGAGGGCGAGGGGCAGCAGCACCTCGGTGGTGACTCTGGCGGGCTCGTCGGTGCCGGTGAGCAGGCCGGCCCGGTCGATGTCGGCGACGACCACGGCCTGCGGCTGCTCGGGGGTGCCGAGTCCGGCGAGCACGGCGGGCAGCCGCTCGGCCCGGTCGGTGCCGGGGGCGAAGGTGTCGGCGAGCAGCCAGCGCAGTTGGACGGCGGTGAGGCCGGTGGCGTCGAGGACGGGCGGTGCGGGGAGGTCGGCGGGCGGGACGGTGGCCGGGTCGAGGGCGGCGAGGTCGAGGCGGTCGCGGTGGGCGGGGTCGCTGAGCATCAGGAAGGCGGTCAGCAGCCGGGTGCGGCCGCTGCCGCTGTCGCCGGTGATCAGCACCGTGCGCGGTGCGTCGGCCGTGCCGGCCCGCCAGGCCGCCAGGGTGCGCAGCGCTGCCGCCCGGCCGCCGAGGTGGGGGTGGGGCTGGTGGGCGACGGTGGTGTCGGTCACTTCGGGTCTCTCCGGTCGGGGGGAGGGGAGGCGGCGGGGAGGCTCAGGCCCAGGTGTCGGGTTCGAGGACGTGCTGCCAGCTGTCGGTGGCGGCGGCGTCGGGGTCGATTCCGGCGACGCGGGTGCGGAGTTCGGTCAGCAGGTCGAGGCTGTCGGCCTCGCGGGGCCAGTAGACCGTCAGGTACTGGGCCTGGAGGGCGATCATGGTGAGGAAGCGTTCGAGGGTGGTGCCGATCAGGGGGTCGCGGGGGCGGGTGGTGGCGGGCCAGTGGGCGGGCATCATCCGCAGCACCCGGCCGTCGCTGCCGTCGAGCACCAGGTCGGCGCCGAGCCAGCCGCCGAGCAGGTGGTAGGGGCCGGTGCCGGCCCGTTCGACGCCGTCGGGCCAGGGGCGGGCGGGCAGTCCGTCGTCGGGGGTGAGCCAGTAGCCGGTGGGGCTGTCGACGGCGGGCAGGCCGACGGTGGCGAGCAGGTCGCGGGTCGGGCCGTGGGTGATGCCGTCGGGGACGGTGTCGATCCGGTGCAACTTCCCTGCGCCGAATGCCTGTTCGAGCAGCTGCCGGAGGTCGGGCTGTTCGGCCGGGTCGTAGCGGCGGGGCATTTGGCGGCCGAACAGGCCGACCAGCGGGACGAGTCGGTGCTCGGGCGCGTCGCGCAGCAGCTCGACGTCGGGTCGGACGGCGTAGACGCCCCGGTCGCCGGCCACCACCAGCAGGTCGCCGACCGCACCGCAGGTCTGCGCGTCGGGGTGGTGGAACAGTCCGAGCGGCGCGCCGTCCGGGCCGTCCAGGACGGTGGCGTAGCCGCGTCCCGCCTTGACCGTCAACTCGGCTTCGACGGGCGTGAGTCGGCCGTCCGCTGCGCCGATCGGGCGGCCGGTGGCGGCGTCGCTGACGAAGGCGTTCTCCTCCTCGTCCTCGGTGACCGCCACGGGCGTGCCCCGGAGTTCGGCGGCGTACACCCGGTCGATCTCCTCGGTGTGCCAGGGCTCGGTGCGGGGGGTGAACGCGCCGGGGGGGCTCCACCGGGACCACACCGTGCGGAACGTCAACGGCTCGGGGCACGCGGCGGCGAGGGCCTCGGCGCGCTCGGCCTGGCCCCGAGTGTGGGCGTCGTGCGCGAGCCGGGCGATCCACTCGCCGTGCGGCGCGCCGGCCAGACCGTAGCCGAGGAGGTAGCGCAGCGCGGCCGCGTGCGTGCCGTACCGGAACTGCCCGTCGGCGTACGCGACGCGCAGGGCCTCCACCAGCGCGTCCTGCGGGACGTGCGCCAGGGCGCGCGGGTCGTCGAGCAGGTCGTCGAAGCGTCCGGCCTCGACGGCGTGGCCGGGCAGCGAACGGGCGGCCCACGGGTCGGTCAGGTCGGCGGCGAGCAGGTGCTCCGTCATCCGGGCGTGGAACGCGGCGGCCTCGGCCGGGGTGTAGCGCAACTCCTCGACCAGCGCGGGCCGTTCGAGGCCGACCGTGCCGTCCGCCGCCCGGACCAGCGGCTCGGCGGGCAGCGCCAGCAGGTCGGCCTCCGTCACGGGGACGTCCGCGGCCCGGCACAGCTCGGCCCAGGCGGCCACCGGCACCCGGCGCAGCTGGGCGTTGGCCAGCGCCCGCAGGGCGGCCAGGGTCTGCGGGGGGACGGCCGAGGTCAGCGCCGCCAGTTCCTCCGGGCCGGTGCCGCCCGGCAGTCGGAGGACCTCCAGCCAGTACCCGGTGGGTTCGGCGGCGGGCGGCGCGGGGGGCTGCGCCTGTTCGACGACCAGTTGCAGCCGGCCCTCCTCGGCGGGGGTGGTGAGCGCGGCGACGACGGCCCGCAGGCGCTCGGCCCCGCCGCCGCAGGACAGCGTGCCGGCCCGCTGGGTGTTGGCGAGCAGCACGGTGCGGGGTGTCCGGTCGCGGCGCAGCGCCCGTTCCAGGTCGGACAGGGTGCCGTAGCCGCGTCGCCGCAACGCGCCGGTGCGGTCGACGAGTTCCTGCGCGACGGAGTCGGCGCCGCGGTCGGCGGCGTCGATCACGACGGCGTCCGGGAACGCCTCGGCGATCCCGGCGAGCACCGCGCTCTTGCCGCTGCCGGCCGGGCCGGTCACGTGGAGCCGGCCCCGGCTGCCGCCCTGCAGTCGTTCGGTGGCGGCGGCGATCGCCGCCGCCACCGCCGTCTCGTCGCGCCCGGTCATCCGGCCACTCCCTTGCTCACTGGCTCATGGTCGTTCGTCGCTGCGGTGGGCCGGAGCGGCCCCCGGGCTCACAGGCCCTGGCGCTTCTTCTCCATCTCCATCCAGGCCCGGCCGACCTCGGCCACGTGGTCGCCGAAGTCCCGCTCCATCTTCTGCTTGGGCGTCAGCTCGCCCTGGGGCACCTCCACGTCGACACCCGCGCCCTTGCGGTACCCGGTCGCATAGTAGACCGGCACGCCGGTCTGTTCACGCGACAGATAGCCGGAGCAGTCCGCGTGACCTGGGCCGATGCCGCAGGGCTCGCGCTCGGTGTACAGGCTGAGCACCTCCGGCTGGTCCTTCTGGTCGCGGGTCGCCTTCAGGTGGTCCATCCAGCCGCCGAGGTGCGTCTCGGAGTGCAGCGGCGTGATCCCGGCGCGCGGGGTGCTGGGCGGCACCGAGCTGTCCACCACGAAACTGACCTGCTTCGTCCTGGGGTCGTACACCTCGATCACCGCGTAGTTGCGCCCGGTGAGGTCCGGCCGGTGCGCGGCGTCCTTGACCGCGCCCTGGATGCTGCGCTTGCCGAACGTCTCCTTGATGTCGCTGCGGAGGTCGTTGTAGTTCGCGGACTGCTTCAGTCCCGCCTCGCCCTTGGACGTGGAGTGGTCGACGGCGCCGCGGCTGGAGGTGTCCGCCTCGCCCGGGGCGCTGCCCTGCACCCGGGGGTCGGCGTTGTAGGGGTACGACATCGGCTCGGGGCTGGCGCCGACGCCGTGGTTCTTGTGGAATTCGTCGCTCATCCGGCCCATGGCGGCGACCGCGGCGCCCTGCTCACCCGGGTCCATGTCCTTGAACCCGGGCAGCGCGTCCTCGAGCGCCTTGCGGTTGAACGTCTTCGGGTTGCCGGCCTTGCTCTTGTCGAGCACGTCGCCGAGTTCGCCGTTCTCCGCCCACTCGTTCAGGCGGTTGTAGACGTTCTCCATGTCGAGCTGGCGGACGTCGTTGGTGTCGCGCAGCTTCTGCTGGTTGGCGTCCGGCTCGACGCCGTAGAGCTTGTCCTTCGTCCCTTCCTTCGGGTCGAGGTGCTCGTCGCTGCGGGCCGGCTCGTGGATCGGGTGGTCGGGGTCGTTCTTCCGGCGCTCGTCGACGACCTCCTTGTCGGTCTTCGGCGTGTCGCCGTCCGGGTTGCTGTGCGACGGGCCCGCTTCGGCGTTCCCGTTCCCGTCCCCGTCGTGCTTCGACTTCTTCTTGGCCGCCCCGTCCTCGTGCTCGTCCTCCGCCTTGTTCTTGCCCGCCGGGTCCTCCGGCCGCCGGTCCGTCCTGTCGTGGTCGGTGGTCGGGCGGTCGGTGGTCGAATGGTCGTTCTTCGGCGGGTCGTTGGTGGGGTGGTTGTTGGTGGGGTGGTCGTTGGTGGGGTGGCGGTCCGGGTCGAGGGTGATCGCGAACACGCCGTGGTCACCGTTGTGCAGCGGCTTGTCGCTGCGCTGGCCGGTCTGGTTGTCCAGGTAGGTGATCTTGCCGTCGTGGTTGACGACGTTCCACGCGTGGGCGCGCCCGTCGGCGTCCTGCGTGATGATCACCGCCTGCGAACCGTGCCCGTCGTTGCGCAACTGGTCCTCGACCCGACGGAACGCCGGATCCCCGTTGCCCATGTCCCGGAACGGCGCGCCGAGCTGGTTCTCCGCCCGGTCCCGGCCGCCCCGCTCACCCTCCGGCCCGCCGTCCCGGCGCGGCGCGGCGGCCGTCGGATTGCCGCTGTAGGTGTCCGCCGTCGACAGCGCCACGTCGAGGCAGTTGTTGTCCCGCCCCGGCGCCCGGTGCCCGTCCCCGTTGACCGCCCCCGGCCAGTCCCCGTTCGGATCCGGATGCCGCTGCGGCGTCCCGTCCGGATTCCGCGGCACCCGGCTCTCCAGATCCGCCTGATGTTGCGGATCCGGCCGATCCAGCCCGCCCGGCGTGTCGTACGGCCGACTGTCCGCGAGCCCGCCGTCCGGCCGCGGACTGTGTCCGTCGGGCGCGGCGTCCTGGTGCGAATTGTCCGCGTCGGGGCGGTGGTCGGCGTCGGCCTGGTGATCGCCGCCGGGACCCTCGCCATCGGGTCGGTGATCGGCATCGGACTGGTGGTCGGTCTCGGGGCGGTGGCCGTCAGGACGGTGATCGGCGTCGGGACGTGCGCCGTCGGGGTTCGCCGAGTCCGGACGACTCGAATCCGGCCGCGCCGTGTCGGAGTGGTTGCCATCGGGGCGGGCAGCGTCAGGACGCCCACCATCCGGGCGAGTTGAGTCCGGATGCCCACCGTCGGAGTGGCTACCGTCCGGGCGGGCAGCGTCAGGACGCCCGCCGTCCGGGTGCGGCGAGTCGGACCGCGAACCGTCCGGCCGCGGCGAGTCGGAGTGGTTGCCGTCAGGGCGGGCCGCGCCCGGCTGCCCACCGTCCGGGCGAGCCGAATCAGGACGCCCACCATCGGGACGCGAACCGTCCGGCCGCGCCGTGTCAGGACGCCCACCGGCGGGGTGGCTACCGTCCGGGCGGGCAGCGTCAGGACGCCCACCGTCCGGGCGAGCCGAATCAGGACGTGCACCATCCGGCCGCGCCGAATCAGGACGCGCCTGGTCGGGGCGACCACCATCCGGCCGCGCACCGTCAGGACGCCCACCTTCGGGACGGCCTGGATCGGGACGCGAGCTGTCAGGCCGTGCTGTTTCCGGGCGAGTTGAGTCCGGACGTCCGCCGTCGGGGCGCGCCGAATCAGGACGCCCGCCCTCCGGGCGACCCGTGCCCGGGCGTGCCGCATCAGGCCGTGCCGTGTCCGGCCGTCCCGTGTTCGGCCGTCCCGTGTTCGGCCGAGCGCCGTCCGGGCCGCCGCCGGGGCGGCTCGTGTCGGGGCGGTCGGCCGCCGGGCGCGGCGTGAACGTCGAGTTTCCGGTGGGCTGTTGGCCTTGGCGGTCGGGGCCGTGGCCCTGTCCCGGCACCGTCGGGGTGGTGCCCGGCCCGGACGTCGGACGGCCCGCGCCGCCCCCGCCGGCCGGAGCGCCGCCGGTCGGCGCACCCCCGCCGGTCGGCATCCCGCCGCCCCCCATCGGCATGCCGCTACCCGCGACACCTCCCCCGCTCACGGGGCCGGTGCCGTCCGGACCGGTCGTCGTGGTGCCGCCGGCACCCGGCCGCTGGTCGGTGCCCACGTGGGGCGGCGGAGCGGTGGCCGTCCCGCCGAGACCGGCCACGTCCAGACGCGGCGGAACCTGACTGTGCGTCGAGGAGTCGGAGTCGCTCCGCTGCTCGCCACCCCGGAACGGGGGCGCACCCCCAGCCATGGCGGGGGACCCGACGGGCGGTCGCATGCCACTGCCGCCCGAACCGTCGTGCTGCGTCCCGTCCGAACCCTGCTCGTGGTGCGGACCGAGTGCCGCACCCGAAGGCCCAGGCTCACCCACCGCCACACCCGGCCGCTCATGATGCGGACCCGGCGCCCCACCCGAAGGCCCAGGCTCACCCACCGCCACACCCGGCCGCTCATGATGCGGCGTCTCCCCGGGACGCGGCGCAGGAATGTCGTGCGGACGGCCGCCGTCAGCCCCGTGCGACGGACCCGACGGCGAGTCGCCCCCGCGCACCGGCCCGGGCGCCGGGCTCCCGTGATCCACCCGCGGCTGGTGCCCGTCCCCGGGCCGCGGCTCGTGCTCAGGCCGATGCGACGGCCCGTCATTCCCGGCCGGGCGGCCACCATCGGCACCTGTGTGCGGCGAACCCTCATGACCCGCAGGCCGACCCGCATCAGCATCCGGCCGATGCGGCGCACCCTCGTGCCCGGCCGGACGCCCACCATCGGCACCTGTGTGCGGCGAACCCTCATGACCCGCAGGCCGA
>NZ_LISX01000013.1:0-97308 GCF_001905465.1 Kitasatospora sp. CB01950 | reverse complement strand
GCCGGACGCCCACCATCGGCACTCGTGTGCGACGCACCCTCATGACCCGCAGGCCGACCCGCGTCAGCACCCGTGTGCGACGCACCCTCATGACCAGCCGGCCGACCCGAGTCAGCGCCGCTCTGACCCGCACCGTCCGCACCGGTCCGCGTCGGACCGTCGTGCGTCGGCGTCGGCGTCGGCGTCGGCGTCGGCGCGCCCGAACGGCCGTCGTGGCCGGGCGAGTTCACGCCGTCCGCGCCCGTCCGCGTGGGGCTGTCGTGCGACGGGGTGGACGATCCGGCGCTCGTGTCGTGGGCGGGAGGCTGGTGGTCGGTGCCGACCCGGGTGCCGAAGGGGTCGAGCGCCGGACTGTTGTCGCGCGGCGGTCGGGCCGGGGCGGACTGCTCGTGGCCGCTGTTCGGCGCGTGGTCGGACCCGCTGCCCGTCGAACCGTTCGCGCCGTTCGTACCGCTCGCGCCGTCCGAGCCGGACGAACTGATCGTCGGGCCGCTCCCGCCGCTTCCGTGCTGCAATGACCCACCGGTGGGCGAACTCCCGCCCCCAGAGGCCGAGTTCGTGTGCCCGCCACCCGACGGCACCGACCCGCCGCCACCCGTGCTGCCACCCGCCCCGGCCCCATCGCCATGCCCGGCCGACGCCCCCGAGCCCGACCCCGACCCCGCCCCAACCCCGGAGCCGGACCCAGAACCGGCCCCGGCGCCCGAAGACTCCCCTCCCCCGCTCCCCGCCCCGTCGTGCTCGCCGCCCGGCGAGGAGTCGCCGCGCCCGGCCGCGTGGTCGATGCCGCCGCGGACGTGGCCGCCGGCGCGCGAGCCGAGGCCGTCGCGGAGGGACTCGGTGAAGGTCTGGCCGGAGTTCTTGACGGACTCCTTGAAGTCGTCGAGTCCGCGCTTGCCCGTGCGCCCCAGGTCGTAGCCGTTCTGCGCGCCGAAGCCCTGGTTGACGGTCTGCGCGATCAGGTCGCTGATCATGCCCTGGATCGCCGAGACGGCGGGCTCCTTCAGGGTCTCCATGATCGCTTCCATCAGCGCCTTGCGAAGCTCCTTCAACAGACGACGAACAATCATCTTCGTCGCCGCGGTCGCCCCGGCCGCACCCAGCTCCGACAGGCCGAGAGTGAACGGCGCGGCAGCCTGCGCGGCGATCAACTCGACTGCCAGTGCCACCAATTGGGCGATCACCGCCACCTTGCAGGTGATCACGATGACGGCGGCCGCGTCGAACGCCGCGGCGATCAGACGCGAGGCCATCGCCGCGTCGGCGAGGTAGCCGTCCGAACCGCCGCCGGAGAACTTCTCCCAGGTCTTGCCGAAGGCGTCGATGCTGTCGCCGGAGTTGCTGGACAGCACGCTGTTGGCGGCGGTCGCGCCCCGGTAGTGGATCTCCTCGACCTGGTCGGCGAAGTCCCGCCAGACCTGCGCGGACTCCCGGAGTTTGTCCTCGTCCGCGGTCGGCCAGTCGAAGCCGAGCATCTCCAGGACCCACTCGACACTGTCCGGCAACATCAGCGACACTTCGCCAAACCCCCTGCGCCTCACGGGAAACGAACAAACGGACCAACAAACGGACCAACAAGCGGACAGATCAACAGACCGTCAATTCACCCCGACGGCACAGGGAAAGGGCCGACCTCGCCGGCCCCCGGGGCCCGGGGCCCGGGGCCCGAAAACCGGAAGCCCGGAAGCCCGGAAGCCCGGAAGCCCGGAAGCCCGGCGCCCAAAAACCCGTCAGTAGACCCGCGGCCGCTGCAACGACTGGATCCCGCCGCCGAGTTCGTCCGCGCGGGCCTCCATGGTGTGGAGGGTGTCCTCGGTGTCGGCCTCGTTGGACTCGTGACTGGCGGCCATGTTCTGCAACTTGTCGCCGATCTCGCCGATCCGGGTGCCGAGGGACTCCATCGACTCCTTCATGCCGTCGCGCAGGCCCTCGTAGACGATGCCGAACTTCTCGCCGAGGTCGTCGTCGCCCCAGGGCGGCGTGTCGCCCTGTTCGAGGGCTTCGAGTCGGCCGGAGAGGGTGCCGAGGGCGGAGAGGAAGTCCTGCCCGACGGCGGCCATGTTCCGGCCCTCGGCCCGTAGGTTCTGCGAATCGACCACGATCTGCTGAGACATGCCCGCCCCCGACTCGGACCACCGGGGCCGCTCGCACTGCTGACCCCGTGAGTTCGGGACCCCCGGGTCGGTTCCGACGGCGGCGGGTCCAATTTTGGTCCCTGCATCATAGGGCCGGAATCATTGCCAAGCCATGCTGCCCACCAACGTCGCAAAAGCTTGTCACCACACCTCCACCGTCGTGCAGTTGACCCGCACCGGCCCGGATCGCCCACCCGAGCTCCACAGGCCTTGATCTGCAACGGTGCTCCGCCGACGAAGTGCCCCAGCGGCCCCACCGGCCCCGGACCCGGAAGGCCCACCGCCACCCCACGGGGCCTTCACATCATCGCCACCGGCTGCACACGCGGGCAGTCAGGCCGCCGCCCCGCCCGCGTCCACGGGCAGGTCCGCGAGCCGCCACTCCAGCATCCCGTCGTCCAGCCGGATCGCCCGCCGCCCTCGCGCGGTGAGCAGCCGGACGGCGTCGTAGGCGAGGGCGCAGTATGCGCCGCGGCAGTAGACGACGACCTCGGCGTCCTCGGGGAGTTCGCCGATCCGTTCGGCGAGTTCCTCGACGGGGATGGAGAGTGCGCCGGGGATGTGTCCGGCGGCGTACTCCTCGGCGGGGCGGACGTCGAGGGCGACGGCGCGGCCGTCGGCGATCCGGGTCAGCAGGTCCTCGCGGGTGACGGCGTCGGGCTCGTCGGGGGCTTCGGGGCCGAGGTAGGCGGTCCGGGCGGGGGCGACGGCGGCCTGGTGGCGTTCGGCGACGCGGCGCAGCAGGTCGAGGAGTTGGGCGACGTCCTCGCCGGCGAGGCGGTAGTGGATGCGGACGCCCTCGCGGCGGGTGGCGACCAGTCCGGTCTGCTTGAGGGTCTGGAGGTGCGCGGAGGCGGTGGTGAGGTTGAGTCCGGCGGCTCTGGCGAGCGCGTCGACGGTGCGTTCGCCCTGGGCCAGCAGGTCGAGCAGTTCGAGTCGTTTGCCGCTGGAGAGGGCTTTGCCGGTGGCGGCGAACGCCTCGTAGAGCTCGGTCTTCGCGGCCCGGTCCGCCATGGCTGCGACCCCTTTCTCGGCAATTCTATGGAATAAGGGTACTCGGCCACCGCGCAGCCCCCGGCCGGCGCAGTGGAAGAAGTGCCGAGGAATCGTCAATACCGGCTCACAAAAGGCCAGTTGAGCCGGGCCACGCGCCCTGGTGCGGCCCGCCCCGGTGCGCCAGGCTTCTCCCGAGGGCTCCCCCCTGCACCCCCACAACCCCCGCGGCGCTTCGCCGGGCGGATCCCCGATCGGTGCGCCGGACAGAGAGGTGGAGTCACATGACAGCGCTCCCCAGCGGACGGGCCGGCTCGCCGGGCCGTCTTCGAAGGCTGCGGCACCGGGCGTCGGTCGTCTCGGTGGCCGTCTCGGTGGCCGTCTCGGTGGCCGGCGCGCTCGGAGCCCTCGGCGTGGTCGTGCCCGTGTCGTCGGCGCACGCGGCCGGCGAGGTCGGCGAGGCTCCCTCACCCGGCAGGGCCTCCGCGCACCGGCTGGTCTACATCGCCAACTCGCGCGCGAACTCGGTCACCGCCTACGACCCGTCGACCGCCTCGGCCGTCGCGACCATTCCGGTCGGCACGTACCCGCAGGCGGTGGCGGTCTCCCCGGACGGCAGCGAGGCGTACGTCGTCAACAACGGCAGCGGCACGGTGTCCGTGATCGACACTGCCACCGGCACGGTCGGCTCGACGATCGCGGTCGGCCGGCTGCCCGGACCGGTCTCGTTCTCCCCGGACGGGACGCACGCGTACGTCGGGCACTACGTCAGCGCGCGGGCCGGCGGCGTCGACGTCATCGACACCGCGACCCGGACGGTCACCACGACCGTGGCGGTCGGCAGCCAGCCGTTCGGCATCGCCGTGGCCCCCGACGGGGCGCACGCGTACGTGGCGAACCTCATCGGCGGCTCGGTCTCGGTGATCGACACCGCCACCAACAGCCTGACCGAGACGATCGTCGACAGCCGGGCCCGGATGCCCGCCGCCGTGGCGGTCTCGCCCGACGGCGGCCGGGTGTACGTCGCGAACTTCGCCGGCGACAACGTCTCGGTGATCGAGACCGCCAGTAATACGGTCACCGGCGTCGTCCCCGTCGGGGCCGGGCCCGGGGGCGTGTCGATCACCCCGGACGGCGCCCACGCCTACGTGGCGAACCAGAACGAGGACACCGTCTCGGTGATCGACACCGGGACCGGCGGCGTCAGCGACACGGTCGCGGTCGGCGCCACCCCCGTCGGCGTGCTGGTCGACCCGGCCGGTGGCGCCGCGTACGTGGCCAACAGCCGCGCGGGCACCCTGTCCGTGATCGACACCGCCACCCGCAACGTCACCCGTACGGTCGACACCGGCAGCTCCCCGTACGGCCTGGCCGTCGCCACCGTCGCGCCCACCGTGACCGGGGTTCGGGCCGGCCACGGGCCCGACGCCGGCGGCAACAGCGTCACGGTCGTCGGCGCCCACCTGGCCGGCGCCAGGGCGGTCATGTTCGGCGACACGCCGGCGACCGGCGTCACCGTCGTCAACGACTCCACCCTCAGGGCGACCGCCCCCGCACGGCCCGGCGGGGCGGTGAACGTCACGGTGACCACCCCGGCGGGCACCAGCCCCGTCGGCACCGCCGGCCGGTACACCTACGCGTATCCGTTCAGCGGCTTCCGGCCGCCGGTCGCCGACCCGCCCGCCGTCAACCGGATGAACGCCGGCCGGGCGGTCCCGATCAAGTTCGGCCTGGGCGGCGACCGCGGCCCGGACGTCGTCTCCCGCGACCACCCGACCGCCACCCGCGTCGACTGCACCACCGGCGCACCGCTCGGCCCGCCCGTGCCCACCGCCGCCACGGACGGCGGGCTGCGGTACGACCGGGCCGCCGACACGTACAGCTACGTCTGGAAGACCGATCGGTCCTACGCCGGCAGCTGCCGACTGTTCACCCTCGGCCTGAACGACGGCACCCTGCACACCGCGCTGTTCCGGTTCAGCTAGCCGAGGCCGGGGCCGGGCGGCGGGCCGTACCCACCGCCCGGCCCTTGTCCCGACTTCATGTCCCCGCCTACCCCGCCGCGCCGGGCCGGGCCTGCGCGGGCAGCCGGCCCGCCCTCGCCGACGCCCACTGGAACAGGACGGCGGCCATCGTCAGGGCGATGACCGAGGCCTGGACCAGGGCGCTCGCCGACCCGCCGCGCAGCGCCGCCGAGAACGACAGGGCCAGCACCGGGACGGCGACCGCCGGACCGGCCGCGTACCAGGCGGCGAAGAACGCGACGCCGGTGCCGCCGGACGGCTGCGGGCGGTACAGCAGGTCCCGGCGGGCCGCGCCGCGGCAGGCGTTCACCAGTCCGGCCGCGACCAGGGGCGGGACGGCGATGGGCGCCAGCCAGGCTGCCGGCCCGCCGCCGAGCGACAGCGCCACGGCCGACCCGGCCACTGCCAGCACGAGGCCGAGCACGGTGGGCACCACCGCGTGGCGCTGCATCAGGCCGGCGAACGGGTACGGGGACCAGGACGCCCGGCGCACGTCGTCGGTCTCGATCCGGGCGGGTTCCAGCAGTTGGGCGACCGCCAGGTAGTCGAAGGCCAGCGCGACCACGGTCACGACCCAGGACAGCACGCCGCCGGTGCCGTGCGCGAGGACCGCGCAGAGCACGGCCGGCACGGTCAGCAGCACCGCGCGCCCGAGTCGGGCGGGCGTGCGGAGCAGGGCGAGGGCGTCCCGCCAGTACAGGATCAGCCAGGCGTGCCGGGGCGCGGGCAGCCGGAGCCGGAGCTGTCGGCCGTTGCCGGACGCGCCGCTCACGGCCAGCCGGGCGGCGCGCAGTTCGACGGTCCGCAGCGCGGCCAGCACGCCGGCCGCCGCCCGGGCGCGCTCGCGCAGCAGGGGCAGCGGCAGGGTCCCGGCGGCCCGGTCGGCGAGCACCAGGGAGGCCGCGGTCGCCACCACCAGTAGCGCGGCGGCGGGCGCGGCTCCGGGGACGGCGGCGGGCGTCGGGCCGAGCGCGGCGAGTCCCGCCCAACCCCACGGGCCCGACCACAGCTCCGCCTGCTCCAGCCAGTGGACGGGGTGGCCGGCGACGGCCAGCGCGCTCTGCGTCGCGAGCGCCAGGATCAGCAGGGTCGCGTACGGGGTCAGCCTGCGTGCCCAGCGGGCGGCCGACGGGCTGCTCTGCACCAGCAGTCCGGCGCAGACGCCCAGCAGCGGCAGGCAGAGTCCGCCGACCAGGCACCAGCCGAGGGCGGCGGGCAGGCCGACGCGCGCGGTCAGGCCGAGCGCGACCATGCCGCCGACGGCGATCACCAGTCCGGGGAAGGCGGCCAGCCCGCAGGAGAGCCAGAACCACGGGCGCAGCACCGGACGCGGCCGGACGGGGTGCGCGAGCAGCCAGTCGGTGGTGGCCCGGGGCGGCAGGACGGGCCCGCGCCACAGTCCGTCGCGGACGGCCAGCAGCAGGGTGGCGAGTCCGACGGCGGCGATGCCGCTGGGCATGGCGGCCAGCAGGTCGGGGCCGTGGCCGGTGTAGTCGGCGCCCTCCGAGGCGTGGACGAAGAGGCCGAGGCTGGGGAGGCCGCCCCACATCACCAGGATGAGCACGGTGCAGTAGAGCGCGAACGCGACCTGCTTGGTCCGGTTGCGCCGGTGCGGTGCGCGCAGGGCGCGCAGGACCGCCAGTGCCTCGTCGGTCCAGTCGTCGTCCTCGCTCCACTCCGCGGCGGTCGCGCCCCCGGCCCACTCGTCGCCGCAGCCCCGCTCCTCGTCGCCGCCCCGGTCGGCGCTCTCGGCCTCGTCAGTCGCGGAGACCTCGCCCGTCGCCGCGGCCTCGTCCGTCGCCGCAGCCTCGTCCGTCGCCGCAGCCTCGGGGCGGCTCATCGGGCGCCCGCCGATGCGGCGCGACCGGCCGTGCCGGTGCCGTCGGCGCCGAGGACGGCGGCGGGTGCGCCCTGTCGGACGATCCGTCCCTCCTCCAGGACCACCACCCGGTCGGCGACCTCCCGTGCGAGGTCGGTGTGGTGGGTGACCAGCAGCACCGCGACCCCGTCGGCGAGTTCCGCCGTCAGGAGTTCGGCGAGCCGCCGGCGCGCGTCCGGGTCGAGGCGCTGCTCGGGCTCGTCGAGCAGCAGCAGGTCCCGGGGCCGGACGAGGGCGCAGGCCAGCAGCAGGGCCTGCATCTGTCCGGAGGAGAGGGCGGACGGCAGCGCGTCGGCCCGTTCGGTGAGGGAACGGTTCTCCAGCACCTGCGCGACCCAGTCGGCGGCGTCGACGACCCCGTGCGCGACGGCGACCAGCAGCAGGTGCTCGCGCACGGTCAGGTCGGGGTAGCAGGCGACCATGTCACCGACGACCGCGACCCGGGCGCGGATCCGGGGGTCGTTCTCGTTCATCGGCAGACCGTCGAAGCGAACGGTTCCGGTGGTCGGCAGGTCACGGCCGGCCGCGATGCGCAGCAGGGTGGACTTCCCGGATCCGTTGTGCCCGAGCAGCGCCACGCATTCGCCGGCCGCCAGTTCGAGGCCGACGGGGTGGAGCACTTCCCGGCCGCCGTACGCGCGGCTCACCCCGGTCAGTTTCAGCAACGCTGGACGGGAGCCGGCACGGGGTGCGGCGGATTTCTTGGCCATGTGGACGGCGCCTCTCGACGGATTGGTCGACCAAGTATCGCCCGCTGCCCGCGCGCGGTTCTCCGCCCCTCCCGGTCCGGCCGAACGCCGGTGCGGGGCGAGTCCCTCGGTGCGGCCCGCGTCCAGCCCCCGCCCCAGACCCAGACCCAGGCACCGGCACCGGCACCGGTGGGCCGATGACCGTACCGGCAGGCCGGCAGGCCGTCACACCGCAGGCACGCTCAGCACCATCTCGTGCTCCACCGACGCCTCGTCCCCCGGCATGGGCACGGTCAGGCCGCTGCGGGCGAAACCCATCCGCCGGTAGAACGCCTGGGCGCGCGCGTTGTTCTCGTGCACGAACAGGCGCACCTGCGCGACCCGGGGCTCGTCGAGCTGCCGGGCGAACGTGATCGCCGCGTCGAACAGCTCGCGTGCCAGGCCGGTGCCGCGCTGCTCGGGGCGGACGAACACGCCGACCAGGTGGGCCTGGTCGACGAGGGCCGGCCCGCCGAAGACGTCCTGGCGGCCGGCCCGCTCGATCAGCACCGTCACCGACCCGTCCAGTCCCCCGTCCGGCCGCTCGGCGACGAACTGCTGGGCGATCATGTCGCCGCGGGCGCCGGCCGCGCGCTCCTGCCAGTGCTCGTCCGGCTGCGCGGACGCGGCCTCGTAGGTGTCCAGGAAGGCGATCTTCGCGACCGGGTCGCGCAGCGCGTCCAGGCGCAGGCCCTTGGTGCGCTGCCAGTCCTCGGCGGTGGTGGCTCGTATCACGTGGTTCATCGTCCGATCCTCGCTGAGCTGCGGGAACGCAGGCAACCATTTTTCAGCACCGGCCGCCCCGCGCCGGCTCACACCGGCTCGGGCAGTTCCAAGGTGGCGACGTCCTTGCCGAGTTCGAGCATCCGCCGCAGGATCCGCCCGTTGCTCAGCAGGGCGTTGCGGGCCCGCAGCCCGGCAGCGGTGCGCGGGGCGAGGAACGGGCCGGTGCGGTCGCCGCCGCGCTGGCAGCGTGCGGCCCAGGGGCGCACCGTCCGCTCGTAGCGGGCGAACGCGGTGCGGTGGTCGCCGTCGGCGCGGGCGAGTTCGGTGGCGAGGACGTACGCGGCGACCAGTGCGGTGCCGGTGCCCATGCCGCCGATGGTGGCGCCGCAAACGGCGTCGCCGAGCAGCGCGATCCGCCCGTGGGACCAACTGGGCACGTCGGCGCGGCTGATCGAGTCGAAGTAGAGGTCGTCGGCGTCGCGGAGGGTCTCCAGCAGGTGCGGGACGGGGCGGCCGAGGTCGGCGAAACGTTGCTGCAGCAGGGACTTGAGGGCGTCGGTGTCGTGCCGGTCGTGGTCGACCGGCGGCGAGGCGAACAGCAGAAACGCTCCTGCGCGGTCCGGGTCGCGGGGGTTTGCCCCGGCGGCGGCGAGCCGGCCGGGGGTGTTGACGCCGGTGCTGCCGGCGGGCAGGCCGAGCCGGTTGGGGAACTGCCAGGTGGCGGCGTAGTAGCCGAGGTGGCGGACGTAGTCCTGTTCGGGGCCGAAGGCGAGGGCGCGGATCCGGGAGTGCAGTCCGTCGGCGCCGATCACCAGGTCGAAGCGGCGTTCGGGGCCGTAGCGGAAGGCGGCGCGGACGCCGCGGTCGTCCTGCTGGAGCGCGGTGACGGTGTCGCCGAACAGGTACTCGGTGGTGGATTCGCTGTGCCGGTACAGGAGTTGGGCGAGTTCGCCGCGCGGGATCTCGATCTCGCCGCCGGCGAAGTCGGCGGGCAGCCGGAGTCGGACGCGGCCGTGGCGGTCGGTGAAGGCCATCGGGCTGCCGCCGGTGTCGAGCGCGCGCAGCTCGTCCAGCAGGCCCATGCGTTCGAGCACCGTCAGGTGGGTGGGGCCGCGGAAGTCGACGGCCTGGCCGCCGGGCCGCAGCGCGGGTGCGAGTTCGACCACGGTGGGGCGGTGGCCGTACCGGCCGAGCCAGTGGGCGAGCGCCGGGCCGCCGATGCCGGCGCCGGAGATCAGGATCTGCACGGTGTTTCCCCCTCGGAGAGCAGAGTCCAACGGGCCCTCCCCGGGCCCGGAGCAGAAAATGTGTCTCGCGGACACTGTTTGCTTCTGTGTACCGTAGACACAGTTTCCAGCCGGGCGCAAGGCGGTCCCGGCCCGGCACCAGGGAGGGCCAGTGAACGAACAGGACGCGGCGGTACGGCTGCTGTGGGGTCCCCCGGCGCGGCCGACCCGGGGGCCGAAGCCGGCCCTCAGCCTGGAGTCGATCGCCCGGGCCGGGGTCGAGATCGCGGACGCCGAGGGCCTGGCGGCGGTGTCGATGCAGCGGGTGGCGGGGCTGCTGGCGTACACCAAGATGTCGCTGTACCGGTACGTGCAGGGCAAGGCCGAGCTGATCGCCCTGATGGTCGAGCACACGGTCGGCGAGCCCCCGCCACCGAGCGCGGCCCCGTGGCGGGACCAACTCACCGACTGGGCGCACCGGATGGCCGCGCTGTTCGCCGCCCACCCCTGGGTGCTGGACGCGCTGTCCGGCGGCCCGCGGCTCACCGGCCCGCGCGAACTGGCCTGGCTGGAGCGGGTGGTGGCGGCGCTGGACGGCCACGGGCTGAGCGGCGCCGAGCGGATGGACGCCGCCGTGCTGCTGGTCGGCCACGTGCGGACGATCGCCGCGCAGCAGCGGCAGTCCCGGGAGGGTTCGCCGGAGGCGGAGATGCTGCGCGCGCTCGGCGGGTTGGTGGCGTCCCACGCGGAGCGCTACCCGGCCCTCGCCGCCGCCATGGCCGAGCCGGGCGAGGGCCGCGACAACGCCTTCGACTTCGGCGTCGAACGGATCCTGGACGGCCTGGCCGCCCTGATCGACCGCCGGAAGCCCCTCGACCGCCGGAAGCCCCTCGACAACCGGAAGCCCCTCGACAACCGGGCGGATTGACCGATCTACCGAGGTTTCACGGGGCCGGACGGCGCGGCCCGGCGCGGTGGCGGCCGCGCCGGGCGGGGGTGCGGGTGGCGCTCACGGCGCCGGCCAGCACGAGGGGGGTGAGCAGCAGAACCATGGTCAGGTGCATGCGGTGCCTCCGGGTGGTCCGGTTCCTGCTGGTGGCCGTTCCCGTGCCGGGCCCGGCCATGTGGGCCGCCGACGTGGGATCACCCGCCCGGACCGCGTCGCGGTCCGGATCTCCCCCGGTCGGTCGTCCCCCGGCTGTGGATCTTCCCGGGCCGACGATCCGTCAATCTGCTTCGCGGGGGCGCTCGGGCAGCACGATGGGCGCGCCTCCGTGCGGGTGCGCCAGTACTTCGACGGGGTGCCGGTAGACCCGGCTGAGCAGTGCGGCGTCCAAGACTTCGCCGGTCGGGCCGACGGCGACGGTGCGGCCGGCGTCGAGCAGGGCGATCCGGTCGGCGTGCGCGGCGGCCAGCGTGAGGTCGTGCAGCACCACGATCACGCCCCGTCCTGCTTCCGCGCGCTCCCGGGCGATCCGCAGGACGAGTTCCTGGTGGCGCAGGTCGAGGGCGGCGGTGGGTTCGTCGAGCAGCAGCAGCGGGGTGTCCTGGGCGAGGATCCGGGCCAGCGCGACCCGGGCCCGTTCGCCGCCGGAGAGCGCCGTGAACGGCCGGGCCGCCAGGTGCGCGCAGTCGGTGGCGGCCATCGCGCGGGCCACCGCCTGCTCGTCCTCGCCCGCCCGGGGGGTGCCGGCCCAGGGCGCGCGGCCCATCCGGACCACCTCCCCGGCCGCGAACGGGAACGACACCTCGTGGTGCTGCGGCAACAGGGCGCGCAGCCGGGCGAGTTCGGCGGGCCGGTAGGCCGCGAGCGGCCGCCCGTCCAGCCGCACCCGGCCGTCGGTGGGTCGCCGGTCGCCGGCCAGCACCGACAGCAGGGTCGACTTGCCCGCGCCGTTCGGGCCGAGCAGCGCGAGGATCTCGCCCCGGCGCACCGTCAGCCGGACGTCGGCGAGCAGCGGTCGGCCGCCGACGGTGCAGCCGACCGCGTCCGCGTGCAGGAGTTCCGTCATGCCCAGCCTCCCTGGCGGCGTCGGGTGCGGCGCAGCAGCCAGAAGAAGAACGGGCTGCCGATGAGTGCGGTGAGGACGCCGAGCGGGAGTTCGGCGGGTGCGGCGAGGGTGCGGGCGGCCAGGTCGCCGGCGACCAGCACCAGTGCGCCGCCGACGGCGGAGGCGGGCAGCAGGAACCGGTGGCCCGGCCCGGCGAGCATCCGCAGCAGGTGCGGGACGACCAGGCCGACGAACCCGATGATGCCGCTGACGGCGACGGCGGCGGCGGTCAGCAGCGCGACCACGGTGATCAGTACGATCCGCATCCGTTCGACGTCCACGCCCAGGTGCCGGGCCGGCCGCTCGCCGAGGGCGAGCAGGTCGAGGCGGCGGGCGTAGCGGGGGGCGACGGCGAGTCCGAGCGCGGCGAACGGCAGCACGGCCAGCACCTTGCTCCAGCTGGCCTGCGAGAGCGAGCCGAGCTGCCAGAACGTCACCTGGCTGATCGCGGCGGTGTCGGCGGTGAACAGCAGCAGGCCGATCAGCGCGCCGCAGAACGCGTTCACGGCGACGCCGGTGAGCAGCAGCGTCACCACCTCGGTGCGGCCGCCGCTGCGCGACATGGCGTAGACGGCGCCGACGGTGAGCAGTCCGGAGGCGAACGCGGCGGCGGTGACGGTCCAGCTGCCGAGGGCGTCCAGGCCGAGCACGATGCAGGCGACGGCGCCGACCGCGCCGCCGGAGGAGACGCCGATCACGGCGGGCTCGGCCAGCGGGTTGCCGAACACGCCCTGCATCAGCGCCCCGGCGCAGCCCAGCGCCCCGCCGACCAGCAGCGCGAGCACCACCCGGGGCAGCCGGACGTTCCACAGCACCGACTCGGGGACGCGTTCCAGCGGGTGGCCGCCGAGGTGGGCGCGGTGCGCGAGCGAGGCGAGGATGTCGCCGAGCGGGATCCGGTACGCGCCGGTGCCGGCGGCGAGCAGCGCGCAGGCCAGCAGGGCGATGCCGAGGGCGGCCAGCAGCAGCGGCCGCCGGTCGCGAACCGCCTTGCCCGTCTTGCCGGTCGATGCCTCTTCGGGCTTCACGACGGTGGTGGTCACCGGGCGCCGTCCCGGTGCAGTCCGGCGGCGATCTCGCGCAGCACCTGCGGGGTGCGCGGCCCGTAGGACAGCAACCGTCCGTCGTCCACGGAGACGATCCGGCGGTCGAGTCCGGCGGGGGTCTGGGCGACGCCCGCGAGGTCGAGCAGTCCGTCGACGCCGCCGACGGAGTCGAGGCCCTTGCTCATCACCAGGATCGCGTCGGGCGCGGCCTTGACCAGGGCTTCGCTGGTCAGCGGGGTGAAGTCGCCGGTCAGGCCGGCGGCCGTTCCGGCGTCCTCGCCGCCGGCGGCCTCGATCAGCGAGGGCGCGCCGGAGTCCGGGCCGCCCAGCAGGAACACCGAGGCGCTGCCGCGCAGGTAGAGGAATGCCACCCTGGGGCGCTGCGCGGCGGCCGGGATCCCCGACCGCACCTCCGAGATCTGCTGCTCCGTACGGGACTTGAGCTCCACGCCCGCCTCGGGGACGCCGAGGGCGGCGGCGACCCGGTCGATCCGGGCGCCGATGTCGGCGAGCTGCTTCGCGTCGTCCACCACGATCAGCGGGACGCCGGCGGCCCGGATCTGCTGCACCGCCTCGGCCGGGCCGGTGCTGCGGTCGGCGAGCACCACGGTGGGGCGCAGCGAGAGCACGCCCTCGGCGGAGACCTCGTGCGCCTGGGTGATCACGGGCAGCTGCGCGGCCTGTTCGAAGGTGGTGGACACGTCACGGGCCACCGCGTGCGGGCCGAGTCCGAGGCTGAAGACCAGCTCGGCGAGGCTCCCGCTCAGCGGAATGATCCGCTCGACGCTGTCGACCGTGACCTGCCGCCCGTCGGCGGACGGCACGGTGACGGGCAGTCGGGGCGTCGGCGTCCCCGGCAGCGCCTCGATCCGGTCCGGGCTCGCGGCGCCGCCGACCGCCGTCGGCGCGGCGGCGGGCTCGCCGGTGGCGCAGGCGCTCGCGCCGAGCAGCAGCAGGAGCCCCCCGAGGGCGGCTCCGGCGCGGGCGCGCAGGCGGGTGCGAGGAGCGCGTGGACGGTGTGGGCTGCGGGGGCCGCGGGGACTGCTCAACGTCGGGCCTTTCTGGGTGCGTTGACGTCCCGTCGAGGCCGACCGTGCGGGTCGTGGGCGGAACGCATGACCCATATATTAGGTTAGCCTTACCTCACCCCGGCAAGCGGGCTGTCCCCCGCGCCCCTGCCGCTTCCCCCTCCCCGAGGAGTGATCCGCCATGCCCGTCCCCGGACGGCCCCCAGCTCCGGCCCGCCTCCGCGCCGCCCTCACCCTGCCGTTGGCCGTACTGCTGACCCTGCTCTGTCTCCCCGGCCGGGCCGTCGCGGCCGACCCGGCGGTCTCCGGCGGACGGTTGGACTGGGGAATCAAGGCGAGCTTTCTGACGTACGTCACCGGCCCGGTGGCGAACGGCAAGTGGGCCCTGAGTGGCGGCGCGTCCACAATCGGCGGCTCGGTGTTCCGCTTCCACTCCGCGACCGGCAGCTACGACCCGGAGACCGGCCGGCTGTCCGCCGCGTTCCAGGGCGGCGTCCGCTTCACCGGCCACCAGGAGAACGGCGGCAACGCGCTCGACCTGAGCATCTCCCGCCTCACCGTCAAGGCCGACCCCGACGGCGGCGCCGCGCTGTACGCCGACGTCAGCTCCAAGTCCCGCCAGACCGGCAGCACCTCGTCCACCGCCCAGGCCCGGCTGGCCGACCTCTCGCTCTCCGGCGTCTCGCTGAAGGGCGCGTCCGGCACCGTCACGCTCAGCCGGGTGCCCGCCACCCTCACCTCCGCCGGAGCGGCCGCGTTCGGCGGCTTCTACACCGCCGGGACGGCCCTCGACCCGCTCACCTTCTCCGTCACCCTCAAGTCCGCCCCGACGCCCACGCCCTCCACGCCCGCGCCCTCCCCCTCCGAGTCCTCCTCCGCCGCCGCGCCCTCCTCCGCGCCCTCGACCTCGGCCCCCGCCTCCTTCACCAACGGCGCCCTCGACTGGGGCGTCCGCCGGACCTTCCGCGACTACGTCACCGGCTCGATCGCCCAAGGGAGTTGGCAGCCGGCCGACGGCGCGGCGGATGGCGGGGCATTCTTCCGCTGGACGCCCGCCCGCGGCACCTGGGACGCGGCCGCCGGCGCCCTGGACGCCTCGTTCACCGGCGCCGTCCACTTCACCGGCCTGCGCCAGGGCGACACCCTCGGCCTCGACCTGACGTTCGCCAACCCGCGCCTGTCCGTGACGGGCGGTCAGGGCCGCCTGCTCGCCGACGTCAACGGCCGCGCCCCCGACGGCTCCACCCGCAACGCCCCCGCCACCGAGCTCGCGACCTTCCCCGCGACCGAACTCAAGACCGAGAACGGGCTGCTCACCGCCACCGACCTCCCCCTGACCCTCACCGCCTCCGGCGCCCAGGCCTTCGGCTCGCTCTACCCGGCGGGCACCGAACTCGACCCGCTCACCTTCGCCGTCGCCCTCGACCCGTCGGCCGCCCTCCCCCCGCTCCCCGACCTCGGCAGCCCCACCACCCCCTCCCCCGACCCCGCCCCGATCGCCGCCGCCACCACCTCCTCCTCCCGGCCCACCACCGCCCTCGTCCTCACCGCGACCGCCCTCCTCGCAGCCGCCGCCACCGCCATCGCCTTCGTCGTCCGCCGCCGTCGCCGCGACTGACCCTCACCCCTGACCACCCCCGTTCCCCCTCTGCTCAAGGAGCCCATCACCCATGTCCCGCACCATCACGTCCCACCGCAACCGCACCCGCCTGGCCGCCCTCGCCGCCGTCACCACCGGCCTCGGCCTGACCGCCTTCGGCCTGCCGAGCCTCGCCTTCGGCGCCGGCGCGCCCACCTCCGTCAGCTACGACACCGGTTCCCTCGACTGGGGCGTCAAGGCCGGCTTCCGCACCTACGTCACCGGCCCGGCGGGCGGCGGCAGCATCGAACTGACCGGCGGCGCAACCCTCAACACGGACGGCACCTACCACTTCAACCTGGCCTCCGCCGGCTACGACCCGACGACCCACTCCCTGAACGCGGCCTTCGACGGCGGCGTCCACTTCCTCGCCCACGGCGGCGCACTCGACGTGGCCCTCAGCGACCTGCGCATCACCACCAGCGGCACCACCGGCACCCTCACCGCCGACACCGCCTCCAAGGAGACCGTCGGCGCCCCCGCCCCGACGCTCCGCCAGGACGTCCCGCTGGCCACCTTCACCGTCGCCCGCGACACCACCAACGGCACCCCCACCCCCGCCAAGCTCACCGAGGCGGGCGCCAAGGCCTTCGCCGGCTTCTACCAGCCCGGAGCCGAACTCGACCCGCTGTCCGTCCTCCTGAAGCAGTCCCCCGCATCCCCCTCCCCCTCGCCCACCCCGACCACCGAACCCACCACCGAGCCCACCACCGAACCCTCGACTCAGCCCACCACCGAACCCACCACCGAGCCGTCGACCCGGCCCACCACCTCCCCCTCTCCCTCCACCTCCACCTCCGCCTCCGCCTCCCCGTCCCCCTCCACCCCGCCCAGCAACGAACTCGCCATCGCCGACGGCCGCCTGGAGTGGGGCGTCAAGGAGGGCTTCCGCACCTACGTCACCGGTCCGATCGCGGCCGGCAAGGTGCAGTTCGACGGCGGCGCGAGCGACTACCGCTTCGGATCGGCCACCGGCAGCTACCGCACCGACTCCCACGCCCTGACGGCAGACTTCGCGGGCTCGGTCCGCTTCCTCGGCCACCAGTCCGCCGACGGCCACTACGAGTTGGACACCCGGCTCTCCCGCCTGGGCATCCGGGTGGACGGCTCCGGCGCGTACCTGGTCGCCGATGTCGAGGCCGCCACCCGTGGCGGCGGTGCGCCGGTCGCCCTCAGCGGGGTGCGCCTCGCCGAACTCGACCTCACCAAGGCCGACTTCAGGCCCGTCGACGGCGTGGTGACGCTCCGCCAGGTCCCGGCCAGGCTCACCGCCGCCGGCGCGCCCGCCTTCGGCACCTACCCGGCCGGCGAGACCCTCGACGCCCTCACCGTCACCCTCGCCTTCGACCGCAACGCCACCCTCCCCACCCCCACCCCGACCCCCACCTCCGGCACCACCACGACCGACACCACCCCCACCCTCACCACCTCCTCCACCACCGACGGCGAACTCGCCTTCACCGGCGGCGGCAACTCCCTCCCGCTCCTCGCCACCGCCGCCGGCCTCGTCCTCCTCGGCGGCGCCACCACCGTCCTGGTCCGCCGCCGCACCACCGACTGACCGCCCCACCGACCCCGGGCGGCCCCCAACCCCCGCCCGGGCCCCTACTGACCACACCGCAGCCCTCCGCTCCCGAACTCTGCCCGGCCGGCCCGGACTCGGACCGACCCGTGATCGTCCCGGAGCAGCCGCACAATCGACGAACCGCAAGGCAGCCAAGCCGGTACCGGGTCGGCCGGAAACTCGTTCGCACCGCCGACCCGGTCGCGGGCACAATCGGCCGATGGACCTGCCCGCACTGTTGGCCGCTGTCGAACGCAGAGACGATGACGCGGCGCTCGAACTCCTTTATGGCGCTACTGCGGACGATCTGGCCGCCGATGATGCCGTGACCTTGCTGGCCGCGGCCGCGAGGGCCGGACGTGAGAGGATCGTCGACCACTTGGCCGTCTGGGGCATGGATGTGACCCGCCCCTGGGACGACGGCGTGGACCCCGTGACCTGGGCCGCCGAGAACGGCCGGTACGGGGTGCTGAATGCCCTGCTGTCCCACAGCGACAACCCGTTGAGCGGCGACAGCCCGCACCGGCGCGCGCTGCGTGTCGCGCAGGACGCGCTCGCGTCCGGGGTAGGAGCCGGGAACGAGCCGCCACCCGCGCACTGGGCGATCATCACCACTCTGGAAGCCACTCTCGGTGTCCGTCACTCGCCGGACGAACTGATGGTCCGTGCCCTGGTGCATGCCGACCGTGACCATGACGACTGGTTCGCCTCGGCCTGCGAACTGGGGCGCCGGATCGACCAGGAGACCTTCGACTGGGCCCTGGAAGCGGCCCAGGACGCCTCCGATCTCGACCGCAGGCGCTTCGGCATCGACACGATGGACCAACTGGCGATCGCGTTCAGCCTCCTCCCGCTGCCGGACGACGCCGAACTCCCCTTCGAACGCGAGGCCGAGGACTTCCTGCGCCCGCTGCTCCACAGCGAGCAGGACCCACGCGCGCTCGCCCTCGCCATCGGCGCCTTCGCCTCCTACAACAACGCGGGCGACACGGTCGCGGTGGTCCTGGAGCACGCCTACCACGCCCACCCCAGGGTCCGGGCGAGCGTCTCCACGATCATCCACACCAACACCGCGCAACACCAGGAAGCCCTCGCCGCCCTCGTGCACCTGGCCGACGATCCTGTGCCCACGACCCGGGCGAACGCGCTCAGCAAACTCCTCATGTCCACCGTCGACACTCCGGAGCTGCGCACACTCTTCGCCACGCACCTGGCAGACCCGTACTTCGACGCCCGTCTGAACGCCGCCGCCGGACTCGCCCTACGTGATGACGAACGCGGACAGGCCGTCCTCGCCGAGATCGAATCCGGCATCAAGAACATGAACAGCCCCGGCACGGGCAGTCTCTCCATCATCGACCACCTCCTACGGATGCGCGCCGAGGCAGCCGAACCAACCGCCCAGGACCGTTGACGGCCCGTCACCGGTCAAGGTCATGTGGCAAACGGTCAGAACTGCCTGTCAAAGGTCACCAGGCCGGCCTGCGCAGCCTCGGGCACGGGGCCTGGGACGCCGTCGACTTCTGGCTGCACGCCACCGGGCAGCACCTGCGCTTCGCGCTCCGTCCCGGCGACTACCGGAACCGGCGGCAGGCCGTCGAGAGCCTCGGCGCGAAGACCGGCCGGGTCGAACGCACCGCCGCAGCGACGGACGCCTCCACGACCGGAAGTGTCGTCGGACCGTCCCGCGATGCCGGGACGAAGCATGGCAGATGGACGTCCTGCGACGGCACTCGTTGTGGCGTCACCGCCGCGCCCAGACGCTCTAGCGTTCGGCGGCCAGCATCGCCAGCTCCCGGAGGCGGGTGAAGTACTCGCTCGCCTCCGCGTCGTCCGCGAGGGCGGGGAGGATGCGGTGGAGGGTGGCGATGCCGTGGCGGAGGGCTTCGCGGCGGCGGTGGTCGAGGGGGCCGGTGAGGGCGGAGGACACGCAGCCGGCGAGGTGGCTGTCGAGCAGGACGAGGTCGTCGCCGACCGGGGGCTGCCGGTAGCAGCTGCGCGGGAAGGGCAGGGTGAGGAAGTCCTGCCACAGGCGGGCGAGCCGGTCGGGGTGCGTGTCGCTCATGGCGTCGATGATGCCCGAGCGAACGGCTGCCGCGTCACCCCGTCCCGGCCCGCGGGCAGCAGGCAGCGGTCAGGCCTGGCGGCCCGCCGGGTGGCTCAGGCCCGCCAGGTGGCTCAGGCCCGCCGGGTGGCGTTCGGCGAGTTCGGCGAATATCGCGCCGTTGAGGCCGAAGGCCGCCTTGCACTCGGCGGCGACGCGCTCCCGCTCCGCCTCGTCCAGCAGTTCGCCCGCGGCGTCCAGCTTGGCGCGGTAGTCGCGCTTGAACGCGGCGGGGTTGTCGATCTCCTCGAAGACGTAGAACCGGACGCCGTCGCCCTTCCGGGCCAGGCCGAAGGTGCGTTCGGCGACGCCGCGGATGATCTGGCCGCCGGACAGGTCGCCGAGGTAGCGGGTGTAGTGGTGGGCGAGGTAGCCGGCCGGCCAGTCGGTGGCGAGGGTGTGGATGCGTTCGGCGCAGGCGGCGGTGGCGGGCAGCGGGGTGAGGGTGTCGCGCCAGTCCGGGCCGGCCAGGTGGTCGAGGTCGCGTTCGATGGCGGCGGTGCGCAGCAGGGCGCGATCGGTGAGCGGTCCGGTGACGGGGTGCCGGGCGAGGGTGTCGAGGTGGGCTTCGAGGGCGCGGTAGACGTACCGGAGTTGGGCGGTGAGGTCGGTGTAGGCCTGGATGCCGAGCCGCCCGCCGAGCAGGTCGCTCATGAAGGAGGACTGTTCGGCCGCCTGGTGTTCCTCGGCGCTGGCGGTGCGCAGCTGGACGGAGAACGGGGCGGTGACGGGGGCGTGGACGGACATGGTGGGGCCTCCAGAGATCGAGTACCCCGATTATTTAGGTAAGGCTTGCCTTAGTCAAACCTCTTGCCGACGCCGCGTCGGAAACCCCGCACACCGTCAATTCGTTCGCCCGCCAACGCCCCACCTGCTTGGATGCTCGGCATGAACAGTTCATTCGACGAGCTTCTCGCCGAGGCCGAGACCGCCCCGGTCGACGGCTGGGACTTCTCCTGGCTGGACGGCCGGGCCACCGAGCAGCGCCCCTCCTGGGGGTACCGGCGGCTGCTGGGCGAGCGGCTGTCGGGGGCGTCGGCCGCGCTGGACGTGCAGACCGGCGGCGGCGAGGTGCTCGCGGGCGCGGCCGCCCGCGCGGCGGGCTTCCCACCCACCATGGTCGCCACTGAGGGCTGGCCGCCGAACGCGGCCCGGGCGACCCGCCTGCTGCACCCGCTCGGCGCGGTGCTGGCGGCCGTCCCGGAGGACGCCCCGCTGCCGTTCGCGGACGGCGCGTTCGACTTGGTGACGAGCCGTCACCCGGCGGTCGTGCACTGGGCGGAGATCGCCCGGGTGCTGGCGCCGGGCGGCAGCTACGTCGCGCAGCACGTCGGCGGGCGGACCAACGTCGAGCTGAGCGCGTTCTTCCTCGGCCCGTTCGAGCCGGCCGACACCCGCGAGCACGAGGTGGAGGCGGCGCAGGCGCGGGCGGCGGGGCTGGAGGTGGTGCAGTGCCGCAACGAGCGGCTGCGGCTGGAGTTCTTCGACGTCGGCGCGGTGGCGTGGTTCCTGCGCAAGGTGATCTGGACGGTGCCGGACTTCTCGGTGGACCGCTACCGCGAGCGCCTGCGCGAACTGCACGAACTGATCGGCCGGGAGGGCGTGTTCGTCTCCACCATGTCCCGCACCCTGATCGAGGCCCGCAAGCCCGCCGCCTGAAGCGTCAGCGCGCGAACCACCGCACGGGGTGGCCGGCGGGGCCGGTGGTGAGCCAGCTGCCGTCGCCGAGCGGCTCCAGGTCGTAGGGGTGCTCACCGTGGGTGGCGAACTCGCCGAGGACCCGGCCGTCGTGGGCGTCGACCCGGTACGTCCGGAACCACTCCTCCTCTTCCTCGGTCTCGCCGACCAGGACCAGCAGCAGGGTGTCCGCGTCGAGGTAGCCGCCGCTCCACTCCACCACGGCCTCCCGCTTCTCGGCGTCCGGGCCGAAGTCGCCGAGGACGACGGTGAGTCGGACCTCGCCGTCGGCCAGCGCCAGCACGGTCGCGTCGTCCTGCCCGTGGTCGACGGTCAGCAGGTGGCGGCCGTCGGGCGACAGGCCGATCGGGCACCGGTCGTCCCAGGGCAGGCGCTCCACCCGCAGGCCGTCCTCGGTCAGCGTGCCCCGGTGGACGGTGGTGCCGTCCTGGCCCTCGCCGACGTCTAGCAGCATCGCGCCGCCGCCCGCGTCCACCCACTGCTCGCCGCCGTGGCCGGCGGTCTCCAGGTCGGCCCGGCCGAGCAGCGCACCGGTCTCGGCGTCCAGCACCGCCCACCGGTCGGCGTCGGCCCGCCCGGCCATCGCGTCCGGTCGGTAGACCCAGACGGTCCGACCGTCCGGTGCCACAACGCAGTTGGGCGTGTGGTTCCACGCCCCGCCCTGCGCCGGCTCGAACGCGTAGCGCCACAGCTGCTCGCCGGCGGGGTCCACGCACACCACGGCGTCCGAGGTCGCGTAGTACGCCCGGGCGAGGTCGGCGGGCACCGCGCGGCTCACCGGCTCGTCGCCGGCGACCGGCCGGAACACGGCGACGGGCGCCAGCTCGACCGAGCCCGCGCCCGCGTCTGTGCCCGCACCCGCACCCGCGCCCGAGCCCGGGGCGGCGGTGTCGGGCCGGTAGGCGCAGATCTCGCCGTCCACCATGCGCGTGACGACGGGACGCTGCTGCGAAAGGTCGCTCATGGCGGGGACGTTAGCGCGCGCCTCCGACAGCGCCGCGCTCCCCGCCGATCGACGGGGTGCCGGAGCGTCATCTTCCGCCCGCAGAACGATCTTCCGCACCGGCTCCTCCTCCCGACGACGGATGCCGCGCGGACGGCGCAGCCGTGAAGCTGACCTGCGACGAACCCCTGTCCGAACGTCAGAGCGTTTGTCGAAGGAGAATCGTGTGAAGAGTTACCGATCCGCACTGCGGCTGGCCGCGTCCGTGCTGGCAGGTGCGTCGGTGTTCGCCCTCGCGCCCGCGGCCGGAGCGGCCACCACCGCGCAGGCCACCACCACGCCGACCGCCACGCCCGGGGCGCCCGGTTCCGTGCCGGTGCCGCAGCGGTCCGTCCTCCAGCAGGGCCTGGACGCGCTGACCGACCGCGCGGGCGCCACCGGCGCGATCGCCGAGGTGCGCGACCACGGGCGGGCGGTGTGGCGCGGCACGTCCGGCGTCGCGAACCTGGCCACCCGTCAACCCGCCCCGGTGGACGGGGAGTTCCGGGCTGGCAGCATCACCAAGACCTTCGTCGCCACCGTGGTGCTCCAGCTCGTGGCGGAGCACCGCCTCGGCCTCGACGACCCGATCGAGCGGCACCTGCCGGGCCTGGTCCCGAACGGCGGCACCATCACGGTCCGTCAGGTGATGAACCACACCGCCGGGCTGTTCGACTTCCTGGAGGACCCGCGGTTCGCCTACGAGTCGGACGACGCGCTGCGCCGACTGCTCGCCGTGGACCGGTGGAAGACCCTCGCGCCCCGTGACCTGATCGCCGTCGGCGTCTCGCACGAGCCGTATTTCGCCCCGGGCGGCGGCTGGCACTACTCGAACACCGACTACCTGGTGCTGGGCGAACTGGTGCGTCAGGTCACCGGCAACGACTGGCGCACGGAGGTCGACCACCGCGTCCTCCAGCCGCTGGGCCTGCGCCACACCTTCCTGCCGGGCACCTCGACCACCGTCCCGGGGCCGCACAGCCACGGCTACCTGCCGCTGCCGGACGGCCCGGCCGACATCACCGAGCTGAACCCGTCGATGGCGGGCGCGGCCGGCGAGTTGATCTCCACCACGGACGACCTGGCCCGCTTCGACGCGGCGCTGCTCGGCGGCCGGCTGCTGCCCCCGGCGCAGCTCGCCGAGATGACGACCACGGTGGCGGCGGACGAACAGCCGCCGACCCGTTACGGCCTGGGCCTGATGCAGCTGCGGCTGTCCTGCGGCGACGTCTGGGGCCACCCGGGCGGGATCCACGGCTACGTCACGTACCTGTTCGGCGACCGCTCCGGCACCCGCCAGATCGCGATCTCGGCGAACCCGTACGACCCGCAGAAGGGCGCCGAGCTGAACCCGGCGGTCATCGGCCTGATCGACCGGACCTTCTGCGGTCCGAAGCCCACCTCCTGACCCGGCAGCGGCACCGAGGCTGCCCCGCTCCCCGTCCGAGCGGGGCCGTCTCCTCTCACTGCCGGGGCTTCTCGGCCGTCACCACGTGCAGGGTGACGGTGGCCAGGAACGGCCCGCGCGCGAGGTGGTCGAGGAACTCCTCGGCCTGTGCGGCCGTCAAGTACCCTGCGGCGACCGCCCGTTCGGTGTTGCGCCGGAGCCCGAGCAGCTGGTCGGCGGCCCGCACCTCGCGGTACACCGAGGTGACGGGCGCGACCGCGCGCACCTCGAAGCCCGACTCCCCGAGGAGGCGCGGCAGTTGGCGCCCGATCACCGGGTTGCGGACGATCCGGTCGGCGAGGTGTCTGGTCCAGGCGCGGGCGATGCCGAGGTCGGGGTGGTCGACGGCCAGGGTGTCCCAGTCGGGTTCGGCGGCGGCCAGCCGGCCGCCGGGGCGCAGCACCCGGTGGGCCTCGGCGAGGGCCCGGGGGACGTCGGCGAGGTGCTGCAGCAGCCGGTCGGTGCGGATCCGGTCCGCGCTGCCGGCGGCGAGCGGCAGGGCGTGCACGTCGGCGTGCAGCACCCGGGCCGGCGTGGTCGCGGCGGCCTGCCGGACCATCGCCGGGTCGTGGTCGATGCCGAGGACGCGGCCGCGGGCGGTGACGGCGCGGGCCAGGGCGTCCAGGTCGGTGCCGGGGCCGCAGCCCCAGTCGAGCACGAGCTGTCCGGGGCGGGCGTCCAGGGCGTCCAGCAGGGTCTGCTTGTAGGCGCGGACCTGGTCGGTGGCGGCAAGCCGTTCCTGGTAGGCGATCCGGTCGGGGACGACGGTCTCGAAGAGCCGTTCGGCGACCTCGGCGAGGGCGCCCAACTCCCGTGTCAGCGTGGCCCGTCCGTCGTCGGTGAGCCGGATCGGGCGGCGTCGGCCGTCGCCGTCCAGGTAGGCGATCAGGCCTTTGTCGCGCAGCCGGGCGAGGGCGCTGGAGAGGCTGCCGCGGCCGAGCCGGGCGCCGGTGGTCCGCTCGATGGCGGTGTTGACGGCGTACCCGTGCAGCGGGCCGTCGGCGAGTGCGTTCAGCACCAGCATCTGGGCGTCGTTGGTGCGCACCTGGCTCCCGTTCCGGTTCCCGATAACACGCGGTGCGTGCTATTCATGTTCCAGTATGCACCGCCGCCCACCGACCGTCGAAGGGCCGTCACATGCGCCTCGCCGCACCGCTGTACGCGCTGTACACCCGCCGCCTGCGCCGCCGCCTGGCCGGCGCCGAACTGCCCCGCCACATCGGCCTGATCATGGACGGCAACCGCCGCTGGGCCCGCGAACGCGGCCTGGCGGACACCCGTCTCGGCCACCGCTTCGGCGCGCAGCACGTGGGCTCGGTGCTGGGCTGGTGCGAGGCGCTGGGGGTGCGGCACGTGACGGTGTTCGTGTGCTCGGCGGAGAACCTGCAGCGGCGCGGGGACGACGAGATCGGCTACCTGATGCGGGTGATCGAGGAGGTCCTGACCGCCCACCTGACCGTCCCCCGCCCGCGCTGGCAGGTGCACCTGGCGGGCGACCTGGACACCCTGCCGGACTCCACGGCCCGCGCCCTGAAGCACGCGGCGGAGGCAACCGCGGACTGCCCGACGGGCGCCCAGCTGACCCTCGCGGTCGGCTACGGCGGTCGGCAGGAACTCGTGGACGCGGTACGGGACTTGCTGCACGAGCAGGCGGACGCCGGCCGCTCGGTCCGGGAGATCGCGGACGCGCTGACCGCCGAGTCCGTCGCCCGCCACCTGTACACCGCGGGCCGGCCGGACCCGGACCTGGTGATCCGCACCAGCGGCGAGCAGCGGATGTCCAACTTCCTGCTCTGGCAGAGCGCCTACGCGGAGCTGTACTTCTGCGAGGCCTACTGGCCGGCCTTCCGCGAGCTGGACTTCCTGCGCGCGGTCCGCGCCTACGCGGTCCGCCGCCGCCGCTACGGCGCCTGACCGCGAACGCCCTCGGCCTGACCGCGAACGCCTCCGGCTCCGGGCGGGCCGCCGCCGGGTGCCGCCGGCCGAGCCGCGCCGACCTGCGCCGACCTGCCCGCTGACTCCAGGGATCAGGCGTCGCGCAGCATGCAGGTCAGGCGGCAGCTGCTGATGCGCTTCCCGGTCTCGTCGCTGATGGCGATCTCGTAGGTGGCTGCGGTCCGGCCCCGGAAGACGGCGGTCGCGACGCCGGTGACGTGGCCGGAGGTGGCCGGCCGGTGGTGGGTGGCGTTGAGGTCGACGCCGACCGCGTACCGGCCGGGCCCGGCGTGGAGGGCTGCGCCGATCGAACCGAGGGACTCCGCGAGTGCCGCCGAGGCGCCGCCGTGCAGCAGGCCGTACGGCTGCTCGTTGCCCTCGACCGGCATGACGCCCACGACCCGGTCCGGGGTGGCTTCGAGGATGCGGATGCCGAGCCGTTCGGCGAGGTGGCCGAGCGGGATGAGGTCGGGGTCGGCACCGGGGCCGGCGAGGCGGTCGACGAGGTCCTGGGGCGGGTTGAACGGGAGCGTCTGGCCTGTCATGGCGTTCCTTTCGGCAGGGGCGGGTGCGGCCGGCGGGTCTCGGAGGGCTCGTGCGCGCCGGTCCTCCCGACGGGCCGCCAGGATGCCCCGAAAGCCGCGGGGCAATTGCTTCAGGACTGTAGCTACAGTTGTGTAGCTTTCACAAGGCGGCACGATAGGCTGGTGCCATGGCTCGCCCCCGCACACCCGCGAAGCGCCCGTACGCCCCGCGGATGGCCCCCGCCGAACGGCGGGAGCAACTCCTGGACACGGCACTGGAGATCATCAACCGCGACGGCGTGGCAGCCGTCTCGGTGGATGCCGTCGCCAGGGCCGCCCAGGTCACCCGGCCCGTGGTCTACGGGCAGTTCACCGACGCGGACCACCTGCTGCGCGCCCTGCTCGAACGCGAGGGCCGGCGGGCCCGGGCCCAGATGGCGGCCACCCTGCCGGACGACCTGAACGGAGCGGACCCGGTCGAGGTCTTCACCGGCGTCGCCCGCGGCTACTACGACGCGGTGGTCGGCGCCCCGAGCCGCTGGCGCGCGATCCTGCTCCCGGTGGACGGTTCACCGCCCGCCGTGCGCCGGTACAAGGAGCGCAGCGACGCGCTGGTCCGGGAGCAGTTCGCCCAGGCGATCCGCTGGTTCCTCCGCGACTCCCCCGACGCCGCCGACCTCGACATCGAGCTGCTGATCCGCGTTCTGCTGGCGGCACTCGAGGAGGGCGGCCGACTCGTCCTCGGCGACCCCGACCACTACCCGCCCGAACGCCTCACCGCGATGGCCCGGTTCCTCGCCGAAACCTTCCTCCACCGCTTCCCGCACACCGCGCCCTGAACCCGACGGACCCGCCGGCGCCGCTGGGGGCGTCCGACGGGCCGTCAGGGGTGCAGGGATCAGGCGGGCTTGACGCCCGGGTTGCCGGCTTCGGTGACGAAGGAGGCGGCGGTGAGCAGCGTGCCGTCGGGGCGGGTGATGTGGCTGACGGCGCGGTAGTCGGCGCGGGCGTGGTGCCGGTCGAGGGTGACCACGGTGTAGCCGCGCCGCCCGTCGTAGAACTTCATGTGCGGGTTGGCGGCGGTCAGGGTGGCCCAGTTGGACGGGTGGGCCTCGCCGTCGCCGTCGCTGCTGATCGAGGTCCCGACGAACTCGACGCCGACAGTACGGGAGTTCGGGTCGTCGAAGTCGCGCTTGACGTCGAGCGCGTAGGCGACGTGGACGTCGCCGGTGAGCAGCACCAGGTTCTTGACGCCGGCCTGCTCGACGGCGGTCAGGAAGCGCTCGCGGGCGGCCGGGTAGCCGTCCCAGGCGTCCATCGACAGCTTGGAGCTGGCGGCGGTGGTGTTCTTGCGGCGGGAGAACACCACCTGCTGCGGCACCACGTTCCACACCGCCTTGGAGCGGCGCAGGCCGTCGGCGAACCAGCGTTCCTGGGTGGCGCCCATCAGGGTGCGCTTCGGGTCCGCGGACTCGGGGGTGGGGTACTGCCAGCCGTCGCCGTTGGCCTGGTCGTCGCGGTACTGGCGGGTGTCGAGGATGTCGAACTGCGCCAACTGCCCGTACTGGAACCGGCGGTAGAGGGTCAGCTCGGTGCCGTTGGGCTTCGGCATCCGCAGCGGCTGGTTCTCCCAGTAGGCGCGGTAGGCGGCGGCCCGGCGGGCGACGAACGGCGCCGGGTCCTGGTTCTTCTCGGGGATGCCGTTGGCGTAGTTGTTCTCGACCTCGTGGTCGTCCCAGGTGACGTACCAGGGGTGGGCGGCGTGCGCGGCCTGCAGGTCGGGGTCGGTCTTGTACAGCGAGTACCGCAGCCGGTAGTCCTCCAGCGTGGTGGTCTCGTGGCCGAGCGCGGCGGGCAGCACGCGGTCGGTGTACCGGCGGTCGCCGCCGACGGAGTCGATGCCGTACTCGTAGATGTAGTCGCCGACGTGGAACACCGCGTCCAGGTCCTCGTCGGCGAGGTGGCGGTAGGCGGTGAAGTAGCCGTCCTCGTACGCCTGGCAGGACACCAGCCCGATCTTCGTACTGTCCAGCTTGCGGCCGTGCGAGGGCGCGGTGCGGGTGCGGGCGACGGGGCTGCTCCACTGGCCGACGGTGAACCGGTACCAGTAGGCGCGGCCCGCCTCCAGTCCGTCCACGTCCACGTGCACCGACCAGTTGAACTCGGCGTGCGCCCGCGCGGTGCCGCGCCGCTCGACGCGGCGGAACCGCTCGTCCCGGGCGACCTCCCAGCCGACCCGGATGTTCCCGGCCGGCGGCAGTCCGACGCCCGGCTCCAGCGGGCGCGGCGCGAGCCGGGTCCACAGCACCACCGCGTCCGGCAGCGGGTCACCGGAGGCGACGCCGAGGGTGAACGGGTTCTCGGTGAGGGTGCGCGGCGCGAGTTCGTTCGCCTCCGCGTGCGCGCTCGGCAGGTTGACGCCGAACGCGAGCGCGGCGGCGGCCGAGGTGACGGTCAGGAACCGCCGCCGGTCGAGCCGGGCCGCGGCGGCACGCAACTGCTGGTCGGGCGTGGGACGGTGGGCACTGCTGCTCATCGGACGGGCGCCTTTCGCTGAATGGCCGGTGTGCGAAGCACATCCGATCCGTTCAGGTGGTCCGCCCGTGGTCATTGCCCCGGCAAACGAATGATCATCTGATGGCAAAATCGTGAAGGCCGCTGATTCACTGGTCGACGGTGAACACCACGGCCCGCCCGTCCTCGGCCGCGCGCCGGTAGAACTCCTGAAGCTCCGGCAGGAAGCCCACCGTGTACCCGAGGTCCTCCTCGCCCCGGGCCCCCTCGTAGTCCTCGAAATCCAGCTCCGCGTACCGCTTCCGCAGTCGTCCCTCGTCGACCTGCTCCAGCGCCGCCGCCACCGCCCGCACCTCGCCCGGGTCCACGTAGCAGACCACGTAGTCCTCGCCGTCGTACAGCGGCCGCCCGCCCAGAATGACGTGCGACAGCGGGAACTCCCCGTTCCCGAACTCCAGCCGCCCGTCCGTCAGACACCGGTGCAGCGCGTCCCACGCCTTGTCCACCTCGCACACCCACGGCTCGTCCCAGGCCTCCTCCACCTCCCCCACCAGCGCCAGCACGCCCTCGTCCCCGCCGCACGCCAGCAACCGCGCCCGCTCGGCCTCCGTCAACGCGAACAGCACACCTCGACACGCCATCCCGGCGCCTCCTCTCCGTCCCGCAGACCCAAGCACCCGGCACTGACATCCCGTCGACCCGACAGCGGGCTCAGACGCGGGCGACGGTCGCGCCCGCCGCTTCGAGTGCGGCGATCTCGTCGGCGGGGGCGGCGGCGTCGGTGACGACGGTGTGCAGGAGTCCGGCGGGAGCGACGTGGGCGAAGGCGGTACGGCCGAGCTTGCCGCTGTCGGCGGCCACGATCGTCCGGCGGGCGGCGGCCATGGCAGCCTTCTTCACGGTGGCGTCGTCGAGGTCGTAGGCGGTCAGCCCGTCGGCGGCGCTGAGGCCGCAGCAGCCGAGGACGACGGTGTCGAAGCGCAGGGCGGAGATCGAGGCGAGGGCGAGGGGGCCGGTCAGCGCGCCTTCGGTGGCGCGCGGCTGCCCGCCGGGAACGAGCAGGGTGGCCGGTCCGGGAGTGTCGCCGAAGACGTGGACGGCCGGCAGCGACAGCGGCATCACGGTGACGGGGCGTTCGCGCAGCAGGCGGGCGACCTCCACGCAGGTGGTGCCGCTGTCGAGGAGCACGGTCTCGCCGTCGGCGACGAGAGCGCAGACCGCGGCGGCGATGCGGCGCTTGGCGTCGACGGCCTCGCGGGCGCGCAGCGCGAACGGCGGTTCCTCGCCGCGCAGCAGCAGGGTGCGCGCCCCGCCGCGAAAGCGTTCCAGGGCTCCCTGGGCGGCGAGCGCGTCGAGGTCGCGCCGGACGGTCATCTCGGACGCGCCGGTCAGCTCGGCGAGTTCGAGGACGGTGGCGCTGCCCGCGTCCCGGACGGCCTGGGCGATCAGGGTGTGGCGCTCCGCGGTGTTCATACCGAGATTGAACCGCACCCCGCAACGCACAGGCAAGCTGTTCGATCTATGAGCTTTCGAACACGGAGAATGTTCATTATGGTCGGTGGCATGAAACACTCGCTCCAGGCCGCCCGCGTCGCGACCTACGTCTATTTCGTCCTGTGCGGCACCCTGATGGGCGCCTGGGTGGTGCACATCCCCGCCGTCGAGACCCGGGTCGGCATCGGCCACGCCGCGCTCGGCGGCCTGCTGGTGCTGCTCGGCCTCGGCGCGTTCGCCGGCATGCGGGTGGCCGGCCGGCTGACCGACCGCCTCGGCGCCCGCACCGTCGTCCCCGCCTCGGGCGCCGTGTGCGCCGCGTCGCTGGTGCTGCCCGGCCTCGCGCCGAACCCGTGGACGCTGGCCGGCGCACTGGTGGTCTTCGGGTTCGCCAACGGCAGCCTGGACGTGAGCATGAACGCTCACGCCGTCCACGTGGAGAAGGCCTACGGACGGCCCGTCATGTCCGGCTTCCACGCCACCTTCTCGGTCGGCGGCGTGATCGCCGCGCTGGCCGCCGCCGCGGCCGGCGCCGCCGGCCTGGGCCCGGCCGCCACCCTCGCCGGCCTCGGCGCCGCGGGCCTCGCCGTCGCGCTGCTGACCGCGCGCAGCCTGCTGCCCGGCACCGCGCCCTCCGGCGAGGACGGGCCCGCGACCGAGGCCCCGGTGCCCGCCGCCGGGAGCGGCGCCCGCCGGCAGATCCGGGTGCTCGCCGTACTGGCCCTGCTGGTCATGCTGTGCGAGGGCGCGGCCAACGACTGGAGCGCCCTGCATCTCAAGGACGTCCTCGGCGCGCCCGCCGGCACCGCCGCGTTCGCCTACGGCACCTACGCCGCCGCGATGACCACCGGACGCCTGCTCACCGACCGGATCGTGACCCGCCACGGCTCCATGGCCGTCCTGCGCCACGGCGCGCTCACCGCCGCCGTCGGCATCACCCTCGTCGCGCTGACCCCCTGGGTGTGGGCGGCCTTCGCCGGATGGGCGCTGTTCGGCCTCGGCCTGTCCGGCTGCGTCCCCCAACTGTTCAGCGCCGCCGGCCACGCCGACCCCGCCGCTGCCGGGGCCAACGTCTCCCGCGTCGCCGGACTCGGCTACCTCGGCATGCTCGCCGGCCCCGCCGTCATCGGCTGGCTCACCCGCCTCACCGCCCTCAACCACGCCTTCCTGCTGCTCACCCTGATGTGCGCGGCCACCGCCGCCACCGCGGGCATCCTGCGCACCACCGCCACCCCCGGCACCGACCACCGACCCGCTCCGGCACCCGCCGGCAGCAGCCACTGACCACCCGCACCGCCCGGGCCGACCAGCGCCACCGACCCCCGGTCACCTCCCGGCACCGGCCCGAGAACGCCTCAGGCCCCGGCGTGCAGCACCGCCCCCGCGATCTCCCGCACCCGCTCCATCGAGATCCCGGTGCGCTGCCCGACCGCCAACGGGTGGTCGGTCGGCTCCGGTTCGACGGAATCCAGGATCGACCGACATGAGGCGCGAGCCTATCCCCGGTCGACGAACTCCCCCACGTCCGCCGCCAGCGCGGCCAGTTGCTCCCCGCCCTCCAGCCACGTCGTCACCGACGCCTCCCACCCGCGCTGCGCCGTCCGCCACGGGCGCAGCACCCAGGTCAGGCCGACGTGGCCGCCGGAACGGAACACCGCGCGGACCGTCAGGTCCCGGTCCGGCGTCCGCCAGTCCCGCTCGCCCTCCCAGCCGCGGAAGTCGTCCGCCAGTCCCGCCAGGAACCCCGCGAGCCCGTCGGTCGCCCCCACCCAGCCGACCACCCCGTCCAGCCGCGCGGCCAGCCCGGACGCCGACACCTCCACCGCGAACCGGACCGCGCCCGCCTCCGGCCCCGCCCGGTCCACCAGCCGCACCCCGACGCCCGCCGAATCCGCGCACCGCACCGCCACCACGCCCTGCACGTCCACTCCTTCGCCGACCCCGCTCATGTGCCCGAGACCTCGTCCAGCCGCGCGACCGCCTCGGCGATGCCCAGGTTCCGCCCGGTGAGCAGGCTACCGACCCACGCCCGCGCGAGCGGTGACGGCGAGCCCAGCAGGCGTCCGATCCGCGACGAGCCGTCAGGCGCTGTGCCGCGCGCGTACCGTCCGGCGAGGACTCCCCGTCGAGCGGCGACCAGGCCACACACCCGGACCGTAACGGGAGGACGTCGGAAGGCCGTGACGGCCCACGCCCCGGCGGGCGGCCCCCACATCACCGGTACGGCATGCCCCTGCCGGGCCGGTCGCCGGTCGAACGCCGAACGCTCCCGCCGGCCACCTCGCCGCGCCGCCGCACCCGACTCGCGCTGCCGCGCCCCGGGTTGTGCCGCCGCGCCCCGGGTTGTGTCACCGTCCGGTCATGATCACGCAACAGCCGCCGCCCCGCCGCCACTCCCCCCGTACGCTCCCCGCATGAGCCTGTCAGTTGCTGATGTCGCCGCCGCCGGTGCGGCCTGGGTGTGGATGCCGGACGACGCCGAGGTCGTCGCCGATCCGGAGTTCACCATGCTCCGGCTGCCCGACTACGTCGCCTTCGACCTCTCCGTCGTGTCCTTCACCCCGGCTCGCCCGCTGCCTCGGGTCGTTGACGCCGTGGTGGCCCGGGCCCGGGCCTTCGAGGTGCCCGCGCTCGACTGGCAGGTGCTGCTCGGCGACCCGCCGGGCCTGGGCGCCGAACTGGCGGCGCGCGGCGGCCGGGTGAAGCTCGAACTGGAGATCCTCGCCGCCGACTTGAGTGACGGCGGACCGACCCTCCGCCCGCCGACGGTGGACGTCGCCCTCCGCTGGGCCACGGACACCACGACCGCCCGCGACGGACTCGCGATCGAGGCCGCCGGCTTCCGCGGCGAACTCCCGCCCGCCGAACGGATCGAGGCGGTCGCGGCCCGGAACGCGGAGACCGTCCCGGCCGGCCGCGGCGGCCTGCTCGTCGCCTACGTGGACGGTGAGCCCGTCGGCACCGGCGGCGTCGCGGTCGTCGACGGCGTCGCCCGCCTCTCCGGCGGCGTGGTAGCCCAGCCATGGCGCGGCCGCGGGGTGTACCGCGCCGTGCTCGGCGGCCGGCTGTCCTACGCGGTGACGCACGGCGCGACGATGGCCCTGGTCAAGGCGAACCCGACCACCTCCGGCCCGATCCTGCGCAAGGCCGGCTTCACGTCCTTCGGCCCGGAGCCGGTGTACGCCGTCCCCCTGCACGCATAGCCGCCCGCACGCGCCCTCAGAGTCGCGTCGCCCGCAGCACTCCCGTCAGCATCGGCACCACGAACTCGCCGCCCGCCGTCTCCGGCCGGCCCGCCAGGTAGTCCCGGGCCTGCGCCAACCGCGCCTGCCGCTCGGGCTCCGGCATGACCAGCAGGCCCGCCTTGGTGCCGAGCGTGGCCACCAGCGACTCGGCGGTCCGGCGCTGCCCGTGCGGGAATTCGGCCTGCCCGGCCGCACCGAACCGGGCGGGCCCGCCGGACGGCGGCAGGTGCATCGCGGCCGTCGCGGCGCGCCAGCTCGCGGGCACGTCGCGCGGACCGATCGCCTCGCTCCCGCCGACCTCGGCGAGCCCGGCCACCCAGGGGACGCCGTCGTCGAACAGGTTCCACAGCCCGGCCAGCACGCCGCCGGGCGCGAGCACCCTGGCGATCTCCGGACCGGCCGCGTCCATGTCGAACCAGTGCATCGCGTTGCCGGACACCACCGCGTCAACTGCCCCGTCCGGCAAGGGAATCGACTCCGCGCTGCCCGTCACCGCCCGCACCCCCGACAGCTCCCGGCGCAGCTCGGCCAGCATCGCCGGGTCGGGTTCGACGGCCACCACCTCGACGCCCGCCGCGAGCAGGCACCCGGTGAGCTTGCCCGTCCCGGCCCCGAGGTCCAACACCCGTCGGCCGGGGGCGAGTTCGAGCGCCCATCGGACGGCGTCCGGCGCGTAGTCGGGCCGGTGCGCGGCGTACGCCCGGGCGGCCGCGCCGAACGACGAACGGTGCCTCGCCCGCTCGTTCTCCTCCCCGGGCCGGGTCACCTCGTCCGCCCCGACGCGCCGGGCCGGGGGACGCCGTCCACCGAGACGCAGATGCCGAACACCCGGTCGTGGCTCGTCCAACCGTTGACGCGGCCCCGGTTGTTGCTGATCTGCACGCGCCGCCGGGCCGGGTCGAGCGCGGACACCAGGTGCAGGTGGACGGTGCCGGCGACCCGGGCGAGCACGATGTCACCGACCGTCAGCAGCGACGCGTCCACCGGCGCGACGACCACCGACTGCCTGCTGCGGATCAGCGGCACCATCGACGAACCGCTCGGCCGGAACTCGACCGTGGCCCCACCCGCGACTCTCGCCGCCACACCGCCCAACACTCCCATCCGCCGAGCGTGACAGCACCCGCCCGGCCCGCGCCACGCAATTTCGAACTGCCGTCCGGAAACTCTGGCGGACGGCGCGCCGCACACGGAAGAATGCGCGCCGGGGAACGGCCCGTCCGGGGCCAGCCACTGTTCTATGGAGTGTTCGCCGTGAAGCGTCCCGCCCTGGTCCTCGCCGCCGTCATGTTCGCCGCCACCGGGGCCTTGACCGCCTGCGGCACCACCCACGCCACCGACGCCGGCTCGGGCTCGGCCCCGAAGGCCCAGACCTCCGAGTCGGCCCAGCCGCAGCGCTGGCAGCGCAACCCCGCCAGCATGGACCAGAAGCTCCCCGACGTCTCGAAGCCCTGCACGGACGCGCCCGCCGGGCAGGCCGGCACGACCCCGATCAACGGCGGGAACTGCGGCTGAGCAGGCAGCGCCCACCGGGACGAGGCTTCAGCTCCAGGACTTCAGGTTCAGGACTTCAGGTTCAGGGCTTCAGGTTCAGGGCTTCGGCTCCAGGGCTGAAGCCTCGTCCCGTGCCACCCCGCCCGGCCTGCTACTCGTACTCGGTGCCGCCCTTGCGCGTCAGGTACCCGCCGCCGACCGCCTTGACGATCGCCCGGCCGCCCAGGACCGGGCTGCAGCGCTCGACCGCCGGCCGGACCACCACGCCCTCCCGGGTGTGCAGTTGCCGCCCGGAGACGGTCTCGCGCCCCTCGGCGAGCTCCAGCACGCGTTCCGCGTCGAACGGTCCACGCCACAGCTCGGGCACCAACGGCAGCTCACCGGACAGCAGTTGGGCCGCGTCCAGCCAGTGCAGCTGACCGTCGATCACCGCCGACACGTCGAACACCGCATACCCGGGCGGCTGCTCGGTGCGGCTGCTCGCCCCGTACCCGAGGTCCTGGACGCCCTGCCCGAACACCTCCCCGAAGATCCCGATCCGGCTCGCCCCCAGCCGATCGGCGAGCCGGGCCGCCGACTCCGGTATGCCGTAGGCCCGGACGGCACGCCAGTAGAGGTTCCCCCCGGCCTCCTTCAGCGCGAACCCCTGCGCCCCGAGCCCCTTGGACGAGACCTGGACCGCGCCGGTGTCGGCGTGGAAGGTGAGCAGGCAGCAGCTTCCGTGCAGCTTCTCGGTGACCACCACCGGCTCAGGGCCAGGGCCAGCCCACGGTCGAGCGCCGCCCCGGCGTCGCACGGCACATCGGGCCGCACGCCGCCGCCCTCCCACGACCCGCTCCTCCCCCTTCACCGCACGGCTCCTCGGAGTGCTCCGCGATCCACGCCAACGCGGCGGGCGACACCGGCACCCCTCGCCCAGCGCCTCCCTCGCGGCCAGTCGGCGCAGCAACTCCCGCCGCTCCAACTCCCGCGCATACGTGGTCTTTCCGCAGCCCGGCAACCCGGACAGCAGAGGCACCACCGGCTTCGCTCTCCGCACGCCCCCAGGCTACGACCGCGGACGGCCGGCCTTCGTCCAACCCCCTGCTGGCATCCGGTGCCGAGGTAGGGACAGCCCCAGGACGGATACGCCTGCTGGCCGGACTGCGACACGAGGGCGACCGAACGTAGCGTCGGCGACATGAAACCCCCCTACCAGGCAGGCAGGTTACGGTCCGTGCTTCGTCGGCTGAACGTCGGGACGGCTCTGGCCGTCCTGGCCGCCGCGACCGTGACGACGGGAGCCGCATCGGCGGAGCCGGTGCACCGAAGCGATCGTGGACGGTTGGTGTCCGCCCAGCGGACGACCACCATGGCCACGAAGGAGGACGTCGCCGCGGCACTCGCCGCCGTCGGATACGACCCGGGCACGGTCCGGTTCGGCGTGGACGCCTACCGGCTGGTGTACGAAACCGTGGACCCCGGCGGCCGGCCGATCACCGCCAGCGGGCTGCTGGTGCTGCCCCGCGGCGGCGAACACGAGCTGCGGACGGTGTCGTTCACCCACGGCACGACCAGTTACCGGTCGGACGCTCCCTCCTCCATGGTCAAGGCCGGGTTCGCGTCCTCGCCCGCCCTCACGTACGCCTCCGCCGGGTTCGCCACTGTCGCCCCGGACTATCTCGGTCTGGGCGCCGGCCCGGGACTCCACCCCTGGATGGACGTGCCGTCGGAGACGACCGCCTCCCTCGACATGCTCCGGGCGGCCCGCAGCTTCGTCTCGACCACGGGCCGTGCACTGGGCCACGACGTACTGGTCACCGGGTTCTCCCAGGGCGCCTCGGCGGCGATGGGCCTCGCCCGGGCGCTCCAGGCCGGCGACGACCGGTGGTTCCGGCTCCGGGCCGTCGCCCCGGTCAGCGGCGCCTACGACTTCGAGCACGCCGAGCTGCCGGCACTGCTCGCCGGCTCTCTCGACGCGAAGTCGAGCGTGCTGTACTCGGCGTACCTTCTCGTCGCCTGGAACCGGCTGCACCAGCTGTACGACGCCCCGGACGAGGTCTTCCGGCCGCCGTACGCCGACACGATCGAGGCGCTGTTCGACGGTTCGCACACCGGCCCGCAACTCTTCGCAGGCACGCCCGACACCCTCGACGCACTGCTCACCCCGCACGGCTTCGACATGCTCCGCCACCCCACCGGCCGCCTGGCCGAGGCCCTCCGGGTGGCCGACAGCACCTGCGACTGGACCCCACGCGTCCCGGTCCGCCTGTACGTGGCCGACACGGACGAGCAGGCGGCCTCCACCAACACCGACCACTGCGAGGCCACCCTCCGATCCCACGGGGTGAACCCGGCAGTCGTCGACCTCGGCACCCCCGACTTCGCCGGTTCCACCCACCTCGGCACCAACGTCGCCGCCACAGCAGCCATCGTGCGCTGGTTCAGCCACCCGCACTGACCAACCCGCCGGACCGGCCCGCGAGGTCGGATCGGCGGGCGGTGTCGCGGGAGCGGCCGCATTCGACGGGGTGGAGTCGGTGATGTCCGCTACCGGGCGTCCAGCGCGTCCAACGCGTCCCGCAGCCGCACGAACCGGGCCAGGGCGATCTCGACCAGCGCCGGCCGGTCCTCGGCGATGATCTGCAGCCGGTCGATGGCCTCGCGCACGCCGACGCGCGCCGTGTCGAGGTCGGTGCCGGTCAGCAGCCGCACCTCGGCGTGGAGGAACAGGGCGTCCGCCACCAGCACTCCGGTCGGGTCCTCGATGTCGCGCAGGAGGGCGACGGCCTGCTTCGTCGTCTCCTCCGCCTGCTCGTTGCGGCCGTGCTGGGCCAGGCACCGGCCCAGCACGGCCATCGCTCCGGCCACTCCGGCCGGGCCGCGTCCGGGGTTGGCCAGGTGCACCCGGCGGTGGATCTCGACGGCCTCCGTGGCGTCGTCCAGCGCTCCCGGGAGCGGCGGCTCCTGCTGCGCCCGGACGCGGGCACGGACCGTCAGGGCGTTGGCCACGATGCCCTCGTACGCCTCCGACCCGCTGCCGTCGATCTGCCGGGCCGCCCGGACCGCGTCGTCCAGCACCGCGGGGGCCGACGGTTCGCCCAGGTCCTCCAGCAGCGCACCGCGGGTGGTGAGCGTCATCGCGACCCCGGCGTGACCGAGGGGATTGCTGTCCGGCATCCGCTCGAAGGCATCACGGACCTCCTGCAGCGTGTCCAGCGCCTCAGCCTGCCGGCCGGCCGCCCAGAGCACCTGGACGTGGGCCGTCAGGGCCAGGGCCGGCGCGGGCATCGAGGCGTCCCACTCGCTCCGGGACATCGCCCGCCACAACTCGACGGACTCCCCGATGTGCGCCGCCGCCTCACTTGCCCGGCCCAGCTGGCTCAGGACACCGCCGAGGTTGGACAGGGCGTGGGCGAGGACGGCCCGCAGTGCGGGGGTGGGCTCGGCCTCCCACCGTTCGCGGTGGATCGCCAGCACCTCGGCCGCGATCTCGGCGCTCTCCAGCAGCCGTCCGCCTACTGCGAGTTGGGACTGGAAGTGGCTGAGCGTCGAAAGCAGCTCCGGCTGGTGGCGGTCGGGGTCGACCAGCGCCAGTCTGCGGTGTGCCGCGACCACCACCCGCAGCGCTGCGTGCGCCTCCTCCACCCGGCCGGCCAGGCTCAGCAGCGCGCTGAGTGTGGAGAGCGTGTCGGCCGACTCGGGCTGGGCCGCCGTGGGTGTCGCGGCCTCGACCGCCTCGGTGGCCACGGCGGCCGCTTCCTCCCGCCTGCCGGTCATGTCCAGGCAGAGCGCCTGGGTGGTGAGCAGCCGTGCCAGAAGCGGGTTGTGGGCGGCGGGGTCCTCGGCGGTCAACTCGCGGCAGATCCGCACTCCCTCCGCGCAGGAGGGGAGTCCCTCGGCGGGTCGGCCGGCCGACCGGTGCGCGCCGGCGATGTTGTTCAGGCAGCGCGCGAGGTCCGGCCGGGCGGCCCCGGCCAGGTGGCCGGGGAGGTCGCGGTAGATACCGACCGCCTGCTCCAGCTTGACGAGTGACTCCTCCGGTCGGCCGGCGGCGTCCAGGCAGAGTGCCAAGGTGCAGAGCACCATCGCGTGATCGGCGGCATGGGCGTCCCGCAGTTCGCGGTGCAGCTCGGCGTAGACGGCGACGGCGCGTTCGGCCGCGCGTTCCGCCTCCGCCAACCGGCCGACAGCGCGCAGCTCGTTGGAGTAGGAGTTGAGGGTCATCGCCAACGGATCGCGATAGGGCCTTGGCTGATGCTCCACCAGATCGTTGTAGATCTCGACGGCTTCGCCCACCACGGCCAGCGCCTCGGCGCTCCGGCCGACCTGGCTCAGGGCGATGGACAACGAGTTGAGCGCCCGGGCCAGCCCGTCCCGGTAGGCGGCCGGTCGGCCCTCGGCGAGTCGGCGGCGAATGGCCACGGACTCCTCGATCGCCTGTACGGACTCCTCGTCACGGCCGGCGGCGCCGAGGCAGTTGGAGAGCGTGCCCAGCACGACGACCAGCAGCGGTCGGTGGGCATCCGGCCGTTGGCGGGCCAGCGGGCGCAGCAGCGCGATCGCCTGCCGACTCCGCTCCAGGCCTTCGGTGTTGCGCCCCAGCACGTGGTACTGCAGCGCCAGGTTGTGCAGGGCGCGGACCAGGTTGGTTTGGAGCGCCTCGCCGCCCGGGGCGGCGACAAGCCGTTCCAGGCGTTCCACCGCCTCCTCCTTGAGCGGCAGCGCGAGCTGCGGGTCGCCGAGGTCGCCGTGCACCATGGCGAGCGTGCCGAGGGTGATCGGGAGGTGCTCCGGCTTCTCCAGCGCGCCGCGCTCGGCCAGGTCGCGGTTGATCGCGACGGCTTGCGCGGCCGGGGCGAGCGCTTCGGCCAGCCGGCCCAGGCGGAGCAGGATGAGTGCCTGGTTGTTGAGGCACCCGCTCAGCCCGTTCCGGCAGGCCGTCCTGTGCTCGGTTGCCAACTCGTGTTCGGCCAGGGCGGGTTGGAGCAGGTCAATGGCCTCCTCGACCACCACCAGGGCGCGGCTCCACTCCCCGGTGTCGGTGTACCGCTTGCAGAGCTCCCGTAGGCCGGTGACCAGTGCCAGCAGGTCCGGCCCGTTGCCCACCCGTGCGTCCCGGCGGTGCGTGACCAGCCGCTCCATCAGCCGCACGGCCCAGGGTCCGAGGTGGTAGGAGTGGTCCGGCAGGGCGCTCCGCCACCGGTCCAGTTGCTCGATCCCGGTCCCCGGTGCGTCGAGCAGCGACTCCAACCCCGCGAGCAGCGGCCCGGGCCGTTCGACCTGGGGCACCACGGCGAGTGCGGGCAGGGCCAGTTCGTCGGGCCGGCCGGTGCAGAGCCGGGTCAGTACCGGGCTCAGCTCGGCCTGCAGCGGCCGGTGGCCAGCGGCGCGACTGAGCACGGTGAGCATCCGCTCGGCTGCCGGGCCGTCGGCTCCGGCGGCCAGTGCGGGCAGCAGGTGGCGGCGGGTGAGCACGCGCTCGCCCACGAAGCGTTCGGCGAGCCGGTCGGGCTGCAGGCCGCCCCAGTGCGCGGGACCGGCGCGGTCGGGCGGGTAGGCCGCGGCGAGCCAGTCGGCGAACTTCCAGCGGTCCCCTTCGTCGGCCAGCCCGCGCACCCGCCGCAGTGTTTCGTCCACCTGGTCGGGGGTGTCGGCGCCGAGCAGCACCGCCGCCGCCAGGGCGTCGCGGAACAGCTCGGCGTCGGGCGCCTGCTCGGTCGGGACCCCGCGGGCCGCCAACAGCCCCTTCCAGTAACGGCCTTCGTGGCCCAGCAGGCGCTGCTCGACGTCGTCGGGGCGCTCGCTGCGGCGCCGCAGGCCGGACCGACCGGCGGGCTTCGGGGTGTCGGTCGGTCCGCCGGCGTCCAACAGGTCGGCCAGCACGGTCATGTGCAGGGTCAGCAGGTTGGCGAAGCCGGGGTCGGCGAGGTCGCGGTCCGGCAGGGCCGCAGCCAGTTCGGTCCACGGCGTGCGGCCCTGTACCGCCGGGAGCCGGGCCGCGAAGGCGAGCGCCGCCGCGCGGTACAGCGCCGGGCGCCCGTCGGGGTCCTCGGCCAGCGGCGGCAGCGGGATCTCGGCGGCCCGCCCGAGCACGGCGGCGGTGGCGGAGCTGAGTTCGCGCGCGTGGTCCCACCAGTCGCCGTCGGTGCGCGCGATCAGCACCACCTTGAACGGCAGTTCGCGCGGCCGGGTGACTGCCAGCAACTGGCCGACCTGCTGGAGCCGGTTCTCCGCGTAGTCGAGCACCACCAGCATCCGACGGGGGGTCTGCTGCAGCAGGGCGAGATCGGCGGCGGTCAGCTGCTCGTCGGACCGCAGCCAGACCGAGGCCCACGGACCGTGGTCGGCGCCGTCGGACGGGGTGACCAACTGCCGGGCCAGCTCCCGCACCAGCCGCGTCTTGCCCTGGCCGCCGGGACCGTGCAGCAGCAGGGCTTCGACCTCGTCCTCCTGGCACCAGTCGACCAGGTCGGCCAACAGGTCCTGCCGGCCGTGGAATCCGACCGTCTCCCGTTCGGGCCGCAGCAGTGCACTGGGCGAGCTGTCGGTGCCCGCCAGACCGAGTGACTCCAGGCCGGCCAGCGCGGCGAACTCGACGGCCTCCAGCCGGGTCGAGTCCGCGCCGTACTCCACCAGCGCCGCCCGGAAGGAGCTGTTGCGGAGCAGCAGGTAGGCGGGCACGACTTCGAGTTGGCCGTGTTCCGAGTGGGCGACCTCCGCGGCCACCACCCCGATGACGAACCCTTTGCAGAGCAGCGCGGCGCCGGAGAATCCGCCCCAGGGCACGACCTCCTCCGTCCATCCCGGCCGGGAGGTGCGCAGGTCGACCACGTAGCGGTTGGACAGTGCCGCACTGCCGGGGTTGACGGTGCCGCTCTCCTGCCACACGTCGGTGTAGGGCTTGCGGGCGGGCCCGTCCGCCGTGGCGCAGTACTGGGCGAGTTCCGGCGAGCCCTGGGCCTCGCACGGCCGGTCCGTCAGGGCGGTGACGAACTCGCCCCAGCGCACGCCCGCCGTGCCCGCCGACTGCCGGCGCCGGTCCGCCACCTGCAGCAGTGCGGCGTCGTCGCGTCCGCCGCTGGTGCCGTGCCAGACGACGACGGCCGTGACGGGCTGCCGGTCGCCCGGACGGTAGACCGGCACCGCTGCGGCGCCTTCGATCACATGGGCCGAGGTCAGCACCAGCCGGGGGCCGATCAGGTAACCGGACCCCTTGCCGTGCGGTCCGTCGACCAGCACCACCCGCGGCTCGGGCATGGGTTCAGTTCGCGACGTAGCCGTCGAGGTCGCCCGGTCCCGCCGGGGCGTCGGGGTCGCCGTGGATCAACAGGCCTCCGCCGTCGCGCAGTCTGGGCGTCAGGGTGAAGCTGACCCGGTGGGTGGTGCCGCGCGAGACGCCGGCCTCGGCGTCGGCGGAGACCGCCCAGACCCGGAACTTGCCGCCGACCTTGGCGTCGGCGCGCAGTTCGACCTCGAACTCCATCTCCACCGGGCCGACTTCGAAAACCAGGTCGGAACTGGCCCCCCTGCTGCGGGCCTTCAGCAGTTCGTCCCGCACGGCCGCCACCGCGTCAGCGAGTTCGATGTCCATGTCGCCGTCCCCTCCCCTGGTCCCTGGCGTCGCCGGACATACTAGACGAGCGGTTCCGAAGTCGGGCAGTGGTCGCGAGCAATGAGTGAGCGGGTGACGGACACCCCGGCCGGGGTACGGACGAGATGCCGTTCCGGCCCCCGCAACCAGCACGCGTGCGAGCGGCTGCAGCCGTGGCCGGCCCGGCCCGCGAGGTCGGAGCGGCGGGCAGTGTCACGGGCGCGGGCGAAGCGGATCCACCGGGCCTCGGAGTGGAACCCGAGCAGCGCCTGGGCCACGGCCGGGCGCCCCGGGCAACGACCGACCCGACCGCAGAAAATCGGAGTGCCGGACGCGAGGCCCACCGGACAGGATGCGACGATGACGAACTCACCACTGCTGCAATCCGTTTGGCGCCGCTGGGAAGGACTGGCCGGCGTCCCGGTGCACTTCCCCGCACCCGGCGGGGCCACCGTCGTGGTCTCCCCGGACTCCGGCCTCTGCCCGCCCGGCTGGGTCGGGCTGATCGCACTGGGCGGTGCGGTCCTGGCGACCGCGCCCGATGAGCGACGAGCCGCACTGGTCCGGGCCGCCCTGCGCGAGCGTCCGGCAGAACTGGCCGGCGACCCCGATCAGCTACGCCAACTCCTGCCGCTCACCGAGACGTTGGGCCCGGCCGCCCTCGCCTACCTCCCCCCGGACGGAGTCCTCCCCCAGCCACCCACCGACCTGACCGTCCATCAACTCCCGCCCACCGATGCCCGTCTCCGCGACCTCGAACGCCGCACCGGCAGAGCGGACGCCGACGAAGCCGGCCTCGACGGCCTCACCTCCCCCGCCTTCGCCGTCCTCACCGCCGACGACCGCGTCATCGCCGCCTGCGGCTACCGCGCCTGGCCCTTCGACACGGCCCACTTCGCCGTCCTCACCGACCCCGCCCACCGCAACCAGGGCCTCGCCCGCCACACCGCCACCGCCGCCGCCCACCACGCCCGATCCGCCGGCCTCCTCCCCCAATGGCGCGCCCGCATCCCCGCCTCCCAACGCGTCGCCACCCACCTCGGCTTCCACCCTCTGGGCACCCAACTCTCCGCCCAAGTCCCCTGACCTCCCAACAACGCCGACCTGCGTCCGGTGGTGGCACGGCACGTCGATCTCGTCCAGCAGCGCGCGGGCGAAGTCGCCATGGGTGACCCGGGCCGCGAAGTCGCCGGCCGCGAGGGTGTAGTGGCCGGTCGGTGCGGCGGTGTGGTCGAAGTCGCCGGCGGGGCTGACGATCAGCCAGTCCACGGGGGTGGCGGTGGCCCGGAGGGCGGCGATCGCGGTGGCGTGGGCGGCGGCGAAGGGGCGGAACTCCTGCGGAAAGCCGGGCGCGTCCATCAGCGGTGCGCCGGGGGCGAGTTCCAGCGTCGCGGCCAGGCCGACGGTGATCAGCCGCCCGACGCCGGCCCGTCCCAGCCCGTCGAGCAGGGCATGCGCGGCCGCCACGAAGAACTCCTCCGGCCGGGCGCCACCGTCGTACGCGGCTGCGATCGCCGCGTCATGCCCGGCCGCCCGGTCGGCGACGACACCCGCGTCCGTGACGTCACCGTCCACCAGGCGGACGCCCGGGCCCGCCACGTCCCGGTGCGCATCCGGGTTCCGCACCACCGCCGTGACGCGGCGCCCCCGCCGGACGGCCTCCGCGACCGCCGCCCGTCCCACTCGCCCACCCGCACCGAACACCACGATCTCGCTCACGAAGTGCCGCCGATCTCTCGAACCGTCCGTCGGCCTCTCCGCCGACCTGTCCGAAAGCTAGTCACCCCCGTGGTTACCTCCCGGATACCGCACTACCGTGGCACCGTGCGCGAACCCCTGGATCCGGAGATGTTCGACCCGGTGTGCCCGTCCGAGCTGATGCCGATCCGGATCGGCGACAAGTGGGGCGGCATGATCGTCCAGTGCCTGGAAGGCGGCCCGCGCCGCTTCTCCGAACTCCGGGTCCCGCTGCGCACCGTCACTCCGAAGGTGCTGACCGCCTCCCTCCGCGCGCTCGAACGCGACGGTTTCGTCCTCCGCACCGTCCACGCCGTCCCGGCCCGCCACGTCGAGTACGAACTGACCCCGCTCGGTCGCAGCCTCCTCGACGTCATCGCCACCGCCCGCGCCTGGGCCGAGACCCACCTGCCCGCACTCCTCGACGCCCGCGAAGCAGCCGACCGCCGCGCCTGACCTCACCGCCGCGCCGACACCAGCACCGCAGCGTGCGGCAACGCCAACTCACCCTCCACGCGCATGAATTCGCCGGTCGGCCGCTCGAACTCCCGCCGCACCCCCACCCGGACCTCCGGCGACCGGCGGCGCAGCAGTTCCCCGAGAAACGCCACCCCGCCAGCGGGGCCGCCCCACCACGCCTCGACGCTCGTCCGGTGGTCCCACCGCACCACCCGCCCGTCCACCGCGCCGAACCCACTGTCGGCGAGCAGCGCCCGGAACCCCTCCACCTCGGTGACGGCTGCCGGCGCGGCGGGCGGCGAGGGCAGGTCGGCGGGCCGGACTGCCCCGGCAGCCTCGAAGGCTCGGGCCAGCAGCGACTGCCCGGGCGGCGCGGGGGCGGCCCAGGCGGTGAGCCCGGGCCGTCCACCCGGGCGCAGCACGCGCCGCAGTTCCGCCGGCGCCACCGCCGGCCGTCCGACGTGGTGGAGCACGAAGTTCCCCATCACCACGTCGAACGCGCGCTCGGCGAACGACAGTTCGGGCAGCGCCGCGACGATGGCCTCGGGCACCATCCGCCCGGCCTCGGCCGCCACGGCCGGCTCGGCGTCCACGGCGACGACGCGCTCCGCAGGCGCGGGCACGGTGTGGGCGCACAGCCGGGCGACGCTCGCCGCGTACCCACCGGCACTCGCCGCCCAGATCCGCCGCTCCAGCGCAGCGAACGCGTCCACCCCGCGCAACGCGTCAACCACGTCCACGAACCCACCCCTCCCACGAAACGCCGCACCCGTTTGCCTAAACCATTTAGGCAAATGGATAATCACCGGGCGTACGACACGATCAAGGAGCAGGAGGCGGGTCCGGTGGCACGTGCAGGTCTGTCGGCGGAAGTGCTCACCAAGGCGGGTGCGGAGCTGGCCGACGAGGTGGGATTCGAGCAGGTCACGGTGACGGAGGTGGCGCGGCGTTTCGACGTCAAGGTCGCGAGCCTGTACTCGCACGTGAAGAGCTCACAGGACCTGAAGGTGCGAATCGCCCTGCTGGCACTGACCGAACTCGCCGACCGGGCGTCCGAAGCGATCGCGGGACGGGCGGGGCGCGACGCGCTGGCGGCGTTCGCGGAGGCGTACCGCGGCTACGCCCGCGAGCACCCGGGCCGCTACCAGGCCACCCGGCTGCGGCTCGACCCGGAGACCGCGGCCGCCAGTGCGGCGCCCCGGCACGCCCAGCTGACCAGGGCGATCCTGCGCGGCTACCACCTGCCGGAGCCCGAGCAGACGCACGCGGTGCGCCTGCTCGGCGGGGCGTTCCACGGCTACATCGAACTGGAGGCCGCCGGCGGCTTCGCCCACACGCCGGTGGACCCGCAGGCGTCCTGGGACTGGATCGTCGACTCCCTCGACGCCCTGCTCCGCGCCCGCGCCGAGCACTGACCCCAACCCCGAAGGGCCCCGGCCCGAGGCCCCCGACCTGCCGTCAGGCCCCGTCCCGCACCGGCAGCTTCCACCCGGGCCTCGGGTAGTGGCAGGTGTAGCCGTTGGGGTAGTGCTGCAGATAGTCCTGGTGTTCGGGCTCGGCCTCCCAGAAGTCGCCCACGGGCGTCACCTCGGTGACCACCTTGCCGGGCCACAGGCCGCTCGCGTCCACGTCGGCGATGGTGTCGAGCGCGGTGGCGCGCTGCTGCTCGTCGGCGTAGAAGATCGCGGAGCGGTAGCTGCTGCCGATGTCGTTGCCCTGGCGGTCCACGGTGCTCGGGTCGTGGATCTGGAAGAAGTACCCCAGCAGCGTGCGGTAGCTGATCCGCTCCGGGTCGTAGACGATCTCCAGCGCCTCGGCGTGGCCGGGGTGGTTGCGGTAGGTGGCGTGCGCGTTCTCGCCGCCGGTGTAGCCGGTGCGGGTCGACTGGACGCCGGGGAGTTTGCGGATCAGCTCCTGCATCCCCCAGAAGCACCCGCCGGCCAGGACAGCCCGGTCCGTGGTCATCTCGTTCTCACTCCTCGCGTGGGACGTCCGCACCCCTGGTGCGGTGCGTGGCCCGTCCGCCCGGCGTCGCCGGCGGGGAACCATCCCGTCCAACCTCCGCCGCCCGCCCGGTGTTCCCACCGCACCGCCCCACGTCGGCCGGCCTGTCCCTCCAGCGGCGCCCCGCGTCGGCCGGCCCCGCCACCCACGGCCCGCATCAGCCCGCCAGCCCCTCCAACACCACCGCACCGGGCAGCGCCGCAAGCGCGGCGCCGGGCAGGATCAGCTTGCCGCGCCGCCGCCCGCTGCCGATCAGCACCCACGGCGTGGCGGCGACGGCGGCGTCGATCAGCAGCGGCCAGTGCGCGGGCAGGCCGACGGGGGTGATGCCGCCGTACTCCATGCCGCTCTCGCCGACGGCGGTGTCCATCGGCGCGAACGAGGCCTTGCGCGCCCCGAGGTGGCCGCGCACCGCCTTGTTGACATCGAGCCGGGTGGTGGCGAGCACGACTCCGGCGGCGAGCGTGGTCTCGCCGCCGCGCTTGGCGGCGACCACCACGCAGTTCGCGGACGCCTCGGCGGGGACGTCGTACGCGGCGCAGAACACGGCGGTGTCGGCGAGTTCCGGGTCGGTGTCCACGTACCGCACGGCGTACGCCAGTTCGGGGTCCCACTGCTTCAGCGCGGCGGCCACCGGCCCGACCAGATCGGCGTCGACCGCCCGCCGCACCTCGGCGAAGTTCCCGAACGGCGCCGTCACCTGCGTGTCCAACGGAGTGCTCTCGTCCATGTGGCCCAGCCTAGGGCCCGTCTGCAAACCCGCGCCGCGGCCCCCCGGCGTCCGGTGCGTGCTCTCGGCGTGCCGGGTGGAAGGCCTCGTACTGGGTGCACTCGGTCTTTCGCCCGGTGCGGCGAGAGTGCGTGCTGGGCGTCGCGGGGCAGGACGAAGGCGGCGCTCGACAATGCCGGCGAAGGGAACCTCGCGCCACTGGGGATCTCAGGGTGTAGCCAGTACCACCCTCAAGACGGAAGCCTGCATGATCGAGCGTCAGGGCGGGGCCGGGCAGGATCGTGCCTGTGAACACCACCTCGAACCGCAAGCGCCGTATCGGCGCTGTCGCCATCCTGGGCCTCGCCGCATCAATGGCCGCGACCGGCACCGGGTTCGCCGCCACGACCCCGCCCTCCACCGTGCACGCGACCGCCGCCACAGCTGCCGCCGCGCCCCCGCGGTCCTTCCAAGGCACGCTCCCCGCGCCGACCGGCCCCTACGCCGCCGGCGAGGACGTCATCCACCTCACCGACGCGAGCCGTCTCGACCCGTGGGTGCCGTCATCCGGCCCCCGCCAACTGGCCGTCACGATGGTCTACCCGGCCGTCCCCGGGACCGGGACTCCGGCCCCCTACATGACCCTCGCCGAGGCAGCCGGAATCATCCAGCGCCGGAAGCTGCCGGCGAGCTCCGGCATCACCCCACAGACCCTTTCCGGCGTCACCACCCACGCCTTCGACGGCGCGCGGCCGCAGCGCGGCAAGTATCCGCTGGTGGTCCTCTCACCCGCGTCCGAGAACCCGCGCATCACGCTCACCTCGCTCGCGACCGACCTGGCCAGTCACGGCTACGTCGTCGCGCTCGTCGGCGACACCTACGCGGACAGCGGCGAGACGCTGGCGGACGGCCGGACGCCGCCGTGCGCGATCTGCGGTGACCCGGCGCGGATCGACTCCATCCCCGCCAGCCGCGCGCTGGACGTGTCCTTCGTGATCGACCAGTTGACGCACGGCACTACCGCGTGGCACCTGGCACACCTCATCGACAAGCACGAGATCGGCATGGCCGGACACTCCATCGGCGGAGCGGCGGCCTCCGCCACGATGATCTCCGACCCGCGAGTACGGGCCGGCGTGAACATGGACGGCGCCTTCAAGCCGGCCCCGACGCCCGGCCGGATCAACCGGCCGTTCCTCATGCTGGGCACGGCCGAGAACCACCCGGTCGACGGCCAGGACACCACGTGGGGGCAGGCCTGGCCCGCCCTCGGCGGCTACAAGAAGTGGCTGACGGTCGCCGGCGCCGACCACTTCAGCTTCGCCGACCAGGACCTGCTTCTCGAGGAGGCCGGGTTCCCGACCTCGCCGCTCCCCCCGGAACGCGGGATGATGATCACCCGCGCGTACGTGACAGCGTTCTTCGACCAGACGCTGAAGGAAATCCACCGTCCGCTGCTGGACGGCCCCTCGCCGAACAATCCGGAAGTGCTCTTCGAGTACTAACCGCAGCGCCGCGTTGATCCTTCGGGGATTCATGCGGCTCTGAGTGGGCTGCCGTCGGCCTCTGTCTCGGCGACCCCGCCGGCTGACCGGCACCCCCGAAGGATCAACGCGGCGCTGCACCCGAACCGCCAGGGGTGGCCCGTTGGGGTGAGCAGCTGTGCGCCGCCGGTGTCGCAGGCAGCGTGCCCGGGCCCGCGTCCTAGCCTCGTCGGAGGCCCCGGCCGGGGGCCGAGGTGGTGTCGAGCCGGGCGGAGTGACATGGCGAGTGGAATCCCCCCGCAGGTGCACGCCCCGCAGGCCCGCGCGGGGCAGGTGCTGCGCCGGTGGAAGCTGTGGCTGATCCCGGGGGTGCTGAGTGCGCTGGTGGCGCTGGTGCTGTCGCTGCTGTACATGGGCGGCATCCTGACCCCGCAGGACGATCTGCACCGGATGCCGATCGCGCTGGTGGACGCGGACGCCGGCCCGCCGCTGCCGGGGCAGTCCGCGCCGCTGGGCGCGCAGGTGACGGACGCGGTGGCGGCGGGGACGCCGCCGGGCCAGGTGCAGTGGCGACGGGTGTCGCGCGCGGAGGCGCAGGAGCAGCTGGCGTCGGGCCGGGTGTACGGGGCGCTGGTGGTCCCGGAGGACTTCTCCCGCACGGTGGCGGGCCTGGTGTCCGATCAGTCCTCGGCGCGTCCGGTCCTGTTGACGCTGACCAACCCGGGCGTGGGTTCGCTGGCGTCCTCGCTGGCGTCCCAGATCACCCAGCAGGCGGCGCACCGCTCCTCGCTGGCGATCGGCCAACAGCTGACGTCGGCGGCGCCGAACGCCTCGGCGACCGCGAAGCTGCTGCTGGCGGACCCGGCGGACGTGCAGGTGCAGCAGGGGCATCCGATCGCCCGGCACACGGGGTTGGGCCTGAGCGCGTTCTACTACACGCTGCTGCTGGTGCTGGCCGGGTTCCTGAGCGCCAACCTGGTGCACAACGGGGTGGACACCGCGCTCGGCTACGCGGACAGCGAGATCGGCCCGTGGCACACCCGCAGGCCGACGGTGCCGATCAACCGCACCCAGACGCTGATCGTGAAGATGGAGATGACGGCGGGCCTGTCCGCCGTCACCACCACGATGATCATGGTGGCGACGATCGGCATCCTCGGCATGGACGCCCCGCACCTGCCGCTGCTCTGGCTGTTCTCGTTCGCCGCCTGCGCGACGGTGGGACTCGGCGCGCAGGCGATCAACGCGGCCTTCGGCTCCCTCGGCCAGTTGGTCGCGATGTTCGTCTTCATCGCGCTGGCCCTGCCGTCCTCCGGCGCGACGATCCCGCTCCAGGCCACCCCGTCCTTCTACCGTTTCCTCGGCGCGTTCGAGCCGATGCGGCAGGTCGCGGGCGGGGTGCGGGCGATCCTGTACTTCGACGCGCAGGCGGACGCGGGGCTGACCCGGGCCTGGGTGATGATCGGGGTAGGGTTCGTGGTGGCGCTGGCCTTCGGCTTCGCGATGACGACCTACTACGACCGCAAGGGCCTCCACCGCATGGTCCCGGCCCCCTCCTGACGGGCCGGCCTGGCCACTCCTGACGGGCCGGACGGCCCCCTTCTGACGGGCCGGCCGGGTCACTCGGGCAGCGCGGCCTTCCACCCCCAGGACTCGCGCCGGGCCAGGCCCGGCAGTTCGCCGCGCCCGGTGCACCACAGCAGCACCGCCACCGGGTCGCCGTCCGGCGCGTCGGGGAACAGCCGGGCCAGCACGGCGGCGTACAGGGCGGGCGGCGGCGTCCGGTCGAGGCCGAGGCCTGCGACGATGTCGTGGGTGTGCAGCAGGATCTCGGCGACGCCCATCGCGGCGAAGCCGCCGGGGTCGGTCGGGCCCCAGTGCCAGGCCCGCAGCGCGGGATCGGCGGCGGCCAGCGCGACGGCCAGCAACTCGCCGCAGGCGAGGGCGATCTGCAGGGTGGTGGTGGGGTCGACACCCGGACGGACCGTCAGGTCGAACGGCAGGTAGCGGTCGTCGGGACGGGCCGCCAGCTGGCCGGCGTAGGCGAGCAGGTCGTGGCCGATGTGCGCCAGCGTCTCCTGGCACGACCACTCCAGCCCGCCGGCCGGCCCGCTCCAGTCGGCGTCCAGGTGCGGGGCGAGGGTGAGTCGCAGCTCCGCGAGGGCTGCGCGCAGATCCCGATGGTCCATCGGTCCATCCTCGCACCCGCACCTCAAGTCGCCTACAGGTAGGGGCGGGTGATCAGTTCCAGGAAGTGGCCGGCCGGGTCGAGCAGGTACACGCCGCGTCCGCCGTGGCCGGCGTTGGTCTCGCCGGGCAGCTGCATCTGCGGGTCGGCCCAGTGCGGGATCTCGCGCTCGCACAGCAGCGCGTAGGCGCGGTCGAAGTGCTCGTCGTCGACCAGGAAGGCGTAGTGCTGGCGCTGGATCTCCACCGGCGGCTCGGCGAACTGCAGCAGCACGCCGTCGGCCAGCGTCAGGTTGGCGAACGGGCCCCAGGAGGGCGCCTGTTCGGCCTCCAGCAGCTCACGGTAGAAGTCTGCGGAGACGGCGCGGTCGATGGACGCGATGATGGTGTGGTTGAAGGCAGCAGGCATGGCTCTGGATGAACCTCGTTCCGGTTTCGGGGAGTTGACGCAGGGCTCAGTTCCGGGAGGCAGTGCTCCCGGGACCGGGCGGTCCCCGAACCGGCGGGCGCCCCGAAGGCACCCGGGGCGGCCTCAGCCGCCCACCGGGTCACCGATCCGTGCATGGCCCATGGCCGTTCCGGTGTTCACGCGCACACCGTACGCAACACCCGACCCCGACGGCAACGGATTATTCACGCCCTGCCGGAAGCCCTGCCGAAAGCCCTGCCGAAACCCACAGGCACCGGCCCGCCCGCCGGACGTAGCCTCACCCTCATGGCTGACGAATGCTTCACCCATCCTCGGCTGGCCCCGCTCTACGACGCCCTCGACGCGGACCGCTCCGATCTGATCCCCTACCTGGCCCTGGTCGACGAGCTCGGCGCGCGCAGCGTCCTCGATCTCGGCTGCGGCACCGGCGTGTTCGCGCTGCTGCTGGCCGAGCGCGGCATCGAGGTGACGGGGGCGGACCCGGCGGCGGCGTCCGTCGAGGTGGCGGCGGCCAAACCGGGCGGCGACGCCGTCCGCTGGATCACCGGCGACGCGACCACCCTGCCGCCGCTCCGGGTGGACGTGGTCACCATGACGGCCAACGCCGCCCAGTCGATCACCGACCCGGCCGACTGGCGCGCCACCCTGCGCGCCGTCCACGACGCGCTGCGGCCCGGCGGCCACCTGGTGTTCGAGACCCGCGACCCGTCCCTCCGCGCCTGGGAGACCTGGACCCGCGAGGCCTCCCACCGCGTCGACGAGGTGCCGGACGTCGGCCCGGTGGAAACCTGGGTGGACCTGCTGGACGTCGACGGCCCGCTGGTAACGTTCCGTTGGCACTACGTCTTCGCCTCGGACGGCGAGCACCTCACCTCCGACTCCACCCTGCGCTTCCGCGACCGCGCCGAGATTACGGCCGACCTCCGCACCGCCGGCTTCGACCTCCGCGAAGTCCGCGACGCCCCCGACCGCCCCGGCCGCGAACTCGTCTTCCTGGCCCGCCGCCCCTGACGGTCCGTCACCCACCCACCCCACGGACCCTCCGTTCCCGGCTCTGCACCGACCCCGTGACGCCGCGGCCGCGTGCTCGGGTCAGCGGGCGGCGAAGGCGGCAGCGTTCTCCGTCGCCCACTGTCGGAAGCAGCGCTCGGGCGTGCCGAGCAGCGCCCGGGTGGTGTCGCCGACCGTCGCCGGGCCGTCGCACGCGGCGGCCCACAGTGCGAGCAGCGCACCGACCACCGCCGGCGGCACGAAGCGGCTCATCTGCTGCTCGGCCTCGGCGTGGCTGATCGTCTCGACGGCGATATCCGCGATGTTCTCCGGGTGGATGGGTGCCACCTGCGCCTCGGGGTAGGCGAGTTGGACGGTCGGCGCGGCGGGTTCTGCGCCGGCGGCGCGGATCGGCAGGCCCTGGGCGTGCAGGCGGTTGGTCACGGTGCCCACGTCCTGGAGGGCACCCGCGACCCGGAGCACGAGGTCACCGTCGGCGCCCTCGCCGAACTCCTCGGTGCCGACCCCCCGGTCGCGAGCCGGATGGTCACCGACACCGTCAAGGTCGGCTACCTGCTCCGCGCCGCCTCGCAGCACGACGGCCGCCGCACCGTGCGGCACCTCGGCCCGGCCGGCAGCGCGCTGATGGCCCACGTCCGCCGCCACCGGCGCGCCGCGTTCGAGTGCATCACCGCCGACTGGGACGAGCGCGAGCGCCCAGAGCCGGCCCGGCTGATGCTCAAGTACGTCGAATCGCTCGGCCGGTCGCACGCGGGCAGGCAGGCAGGCAGGCAGGCAGTCCGGAGTCTGACGTCAGTCCGGTTCGAATCCGGCCGCGCGCAGTTTCCGCCGGATCAGCGCGGTGAGCCTGGTCCATCCGGGCCGGTCGTCCTCGCCATGGCGGGTGAGCAGGTCGCGGCGGGTGGCGGCGTCGTCCTGGTCCTGGAGGCCCGTCAGGGTCGGCAGCAGGGAGGGGTCGTCGAGGAAGTGGCGGGCCACCTCCTCGGCGAGCTCCTCGATCCGGGGGTCGTCGGCGGCCCAGTTCCCGGCGCTCCAGGTGAGTTTGATCAGGGCGACGTGCCGGGGGTCGTCGAGGCCGTGCTCGATCTGGGCGAGGTACTCGTCGAAGCCGTCCGGCATCATCGTCCGGACCAGGACGAGTCCTTCGCGGGCGGTGGTGACGTCCGCGGCGGAGAAGCCGAGGCCGGGCATCCGGTCGAGGATCGCGCAGGCCCGGTCGGGCAGCAGCAGCCGGTCGCCGGTGGCGAGTCGGCGCAGCGTGGCGCGGCGGGCGGCGAGTTCCTCGATGCGCCGGGTGAGGTTCTCCTCGACCTGGTCGAGCGCGGCGGTGAAGTCCTGGCCCTCGGCGTTCAGGATCGGCCCGATCCCGGCGAGCGGTACGCCCGCTGCGGCGAGGGTGCGGACCTGGACCAGGCGCAGCAGGTCGGCGGTGTCGTAGCGGCGGTAGCCGGAGTTGTCGCGGCGGGGTTCCTCGATCAGGCCGCTGCGGTGGTAGACCCGGACGGTCTTCACCGTGATGCCGGCGAACGCGGCGGCCCGACCGATGGTGATGCCGTCTGTCATACCGTCAGAGAACCTCACTGCGCGGTGTCCTGGCAAACCTCCCGGACGGCGGTGGCGATGGCGCGGAAGTCCTTGCGCACGATGGTGGTGTGCTTGCTCGGGACGGTGGCACCGACCGTCACGTGCGGGTTGCGGGCGAGGATCGGGTCGAGGGTGGCGCGCATCGCGGTCAGTCCTTCCTCGGTGCCGCCGAGGCTGGCGCCGGTGGCGACCAGGAACCGCATCGGGAAGGTCACCAGGTCGAACACCGGGTCGCTGTCGGCGACGATCTCGTTGAGTTCGATGTTGATCTCGGCGTGCTGCGCGGCGGACATCCGGGCGGCCATGCCCAGCGGCCGCACCAGCGGCATGAGCCATCCGAACTTCCGGAACATGGTGCGGATCTGCTCGCGTCCGGCGTCCCGGCCGCCCTCGACGGCGGCCAGGTAGTCCCAGGGGTAGCCGCCGTCGACCATCACCGCGCCGGCCGTCCGCTCGAGGTTGCGGGTGCTCCAGTGCAGGGCGAGCGCCGCGCCGTAGGACCAGCCGACCAGCAGCGGGCGTTGCACGCCGGTGGCGTCGAGCACGGCGTCGATGTCGCGCAGGCACGCCTCGAAGGAGTAGTCGGCGGACGTCTTCGAGCGGCCGCGGGCGCGCTCGTCGAAGGTGATGTGCCGGTAGCCGTCGCCGAGTTCGGCGATCACGTGCCGCCAGTTCCGCTGCGTCGCATAGGAGCCGTTGAGGTAGAGCACGGGCTGCCCGGCGCCGCCGGTGTCGGTGACGGCCAGCGCCGTGTCCTCCACCGCGATCAGTCCGGTCCGGGCAGTCGTCGCGTTCGCGTTCTTCGTCATGCCGTCAGCCTGGAGCTTGACCTCGGGTCAAGGTCAAGCCCGGGCGTCCGCCCACCAACCGGCGACCGCGGGCGGCACGTTGTCGAGCCGCTGCCAGGCCGCGTCGAGCCGGGCCGGTCGGCCGGCCGCGGCGATGCCGCACAGCCCGGCGACCCTGCCGTCGCGCAGGTGGAGCACCACGGCACCCCGCACCCGGCCGTCGACCTGGGCGAGCACCGCGGGGCGCCGTTGACCTCGGCGATGTGCAGCACGGGGGTGCCGCCGGACAGCCGGATCTTGGCGGGGGTGGGCCGGAAGCCGGCCCACATGGTGGCGGCGATCCGTTCGGGGCCGGTGAGCCGCAGCAGCCGCCTGGCCAGCCCGGCGCCGTCGGAGACCGCGGTGGCGTCGGCGGTGAGCATCGCCACCAACTGGTCCACCTGCCCGGAGGTGGCGTGCCTCATGGGGTGCTGCTGTCTGGTTCGCGTGCCCTCCGAACGGGACAGCGCACCGATTGCTGACAGCACCCGCGCATGACGCGCGTCACCGCGTCGGCGCGTCGATCCGCTGCTGCGGGCCGGCCGTCGCGGACCGGCCCGCGAGCAGGGCGAGCGCGTCGTCGGCGGCGCTGCCGGGGGCCGCGCTGTAGACGACCACGCTCAGCCCGTTCTCGCCCGGCAGCCGCCTGCTCTCGTGGTCGAGTTCGAGCTCGCCCACCGCCGGATGCCGGAAGCGCTTGACGCCGGTGCGGAACACGTGCACGTCCCGGGCGGCCCACAGGGTGCGGAACTCCTCGCTGCGGGTGGACAGTTCGCCGATCAGCCGGGTCGACTCCGGTCGTCCGGGTCCTTGCCGGCGGCGACCCGGAGCACGCCCACCGCGTCGCGTACGACGCGTTCCCGATCGGCGTAGAACCTGCGGGCGGCGGGGCTGACGGTGTTCGAACGGGTGGTGGGGTCGTCGTACATCGGGGCGAACAGGGCCGGCCGAGCGCGTTGGCGGCCGGCGGGTCCAGGCGGTCGTCGGCGACGAACGCCGACAGGTCCGGCATGCCCTCGATGATCCGCCGTACGCTCGGCCGCACCGCCGACGCGCCCTCTCGCCGCCGCACCCGCACCCGCGCTGCGGCCCCGGCGGCGCGGGCCAGGTCGTACAGGTGCATGCGTTCGGTGCCGTCCAGGCGCAGCGCCGGCGCGACGGCGTCCAGCACGCTGCCGGAGACGCCCTTGAGGTTGCCGCGCTCCAGCCGCGTGCAGTACTCGACGCTGACACCGGCCAGCGTCGCGACCTCACCGCAGCGCAGCCCCGCCACCCGCCGCAGGCCGTGCACCGGCAGCCCCGCCCGCCCGGGGGCGATCCGCTCGCGGCGGGAGCGGAGGAACGCGGCGGCCTCCTCGACAACCTGAGCCTGGACCACCTCGGCCCGTACCTGATGCACCAGCCGTTCAACGACGTCTTCGGCGCCTGGCGGGCCAGGGAGGAACTCCTCGGCGAGGGACGCGTCCGGGCCATCGGCGTCTCCAACCTCCACCCCGGCCGCTTCCTCGACCTGGTCACCCACAGCCGGATCGCCCCCGCCGTCCACCAGTGCGAGACCCACCCCTTCCACCAGCAGACCGAACTCGGCCCCGCGCACGACCGCCACGGCACCGTCCTCCAGTCCCGGGGCCCGCCCACCCAGGGCAATCCCGACCTGCACGCCGACCCGGTCCTGCGCCGCATCGCCGCCGCCCACGGCCGGACCGTCCCGCAGGTCGTGCTGCGCCGGCTGCTCCAACGCGGCATCCCCCTGGTGGCCAAGAGCACCGACCCCGCACGGCTGCGCCAGAACATCGCCGTGTTCGACTCCGGCTCGCCCCCGAGGAGATGACCGCCATCGCCGCCCTCGACCGCCACTGGCCGGGCCTGGGCTTCACCCACCAGGACCCGCGGATGCCGGAACTGCTCCTGAAGTACGCGTAGCCCATGCCCAGCGCGTTGTATCTGCTCAGCGCGCAGCGCGTGCTCAGCGCGGCCAGTCCGGGGCGGGGTCCTCGTCCAGCAGCGGCCGGATCGCACCGAGGACCGCGCCGATGCAGACGTCGCGCAGTTCGGCGCGGGTGCAGTGCGGGTCGATCAGCCAGTCCACGCACAGGACTTGGACGAACACCAGCCAGCTCTTCAGGACTCCGGACACCGCCTGCCGGGCCCGGTCGTCGCCGATCGGGAGCACGCCGAGCAGCCGCTCGCGCAGGGCGTCGAGCTCGTCGTCCATGACCGTCCGGACCAACCGGTCGCCGGCCAGCACCCGGTTCGCGGCGAGCACGGTGTTGCGGTTCTCCGCGAAGTACTCGATGTGCGCGTCCAGGCCCTCGGCGAGCTGCTCGACCAGGGAGTCGGCGGGGTCGAACCGCGTGCTGGCGAGCAGTTGGTCGGAGACCTGCCGGTAGAGCGCGGCGAACAGGTCGCGCTTGCTCGGGAAGTGCCGGTAGAGCAGCGCGCGGGAGACCCCGGCGCGCTCCGCGACGTCCTCCATCAGCACCTCGTCGTACGGTTGCGCCGCAAACAACTGTGATGCGACGCCCAGGAGTTGGGCACGACGGTCGGCGGGGCTGAGACGCTGGCGGGGAGGCACGGACCCATGCTACTTGACACGTGTCTACCAGTGACGCGTAGCCTGGCAGCACTGGTTGACACGTGTCTACTAACACGGGGGTGGCACTGCCATGACGAAGGCCAAGGCGCTGCGCGGGCTGATGCTGACCATGGGGTACGCGTGCGTGGCGATCGGACTGTTCCACGTCCTGGCCGGCAACGCCGCGATCCCCGGCGAGAGTTCGGCCGACGCGACCGTCGACAGCCTCGGACGCTTCTTCGGCGCGATCTTCGCCGGCTACGGCATCGCCTGGCTCCGGGCCGCCCGGCAGTCCCCGATCCGCACCACCGCCGTCCGCGGGCTGGCCGGCATCTTCTTCCTCGGCGCCCTCGGCCGGCTCCTCTCCCTCGCCGTGCACGGCTGGCCGCACTGGTTCCAGATCGTCCTCGGCGCCGTCGAACTGGCCCTGCCGCCCCTCTTCCTCTGGCTGGCCGGCACCGACCCCGAACCGCACCGGCCCGCCGAGAGCACCACCTGACCTGCGACGATCGACTCACCGCCCACGTCCGGCGCCGCGCGGCGTCCGGCCGGGTCTCGTCCGCACCACCTGACCTGCGACGATCGGCCCACCGTCCACCCCCGGTCGGAGAAGCCCGTATCACCCGGGGAGGACCCGCCCGGTGGAGGAAGCGCCCCACGAACGGCTCTGCTGCTACTTCGTCGCCGTCCCGGGGCCCATGACCGGCCCCGGCCTCCCCCGGGTCGAGCGACTGACCACGGCGTCCGCCTGCCTGATCGACCAACTCCCGGCGGACGACACCCGGTTCGCCACCCCGCAGGACGCCCTGACGGCCTGCGCGCCCCTCCCCGCAGACGCACGCCTCTACGCCCTACTGGTGCCGGTCGCCCACCTCCCCGCCATCCTCGCCGACATCCACACGGGCCAGGCCCACGAACCGGTCCTCCTCCCCCGCGTCACCGACCCCACCCCCACCGGCGACGACCGCGCACACGCCCTCGCCACCACCCCGGGCGGACGCGAACTCGGCTGGGAAGTCCTCGGATACGACTGCGGGTGGCTGCACAGCTGGCTCTGCAACGACCTCCACCACGACGCCGTACGCGACCTCGACATCCGCACCGACGCCCGCGACCTCCTCCCCGACCACCCCACCGCCGCCCGCCTCGCCACCTGGGCCAACACCCGCACCGACACCAAACCGGTGACCTGGTTCCCCGCTTCCCTCATCGAATGGGACATCCCGGCCGCCTACCGCAGCCCGCCCGACCCCCCTTCCCCGCAGCACCGTTGACCTTCCGACCACCGCGAGGCCCCCACCGACGGCAACACGGCCGCCGAACAACCCCGCAGAGAATCTCGCCGCCCCCGCATGCTCCCGCCTGCCGGGTCGGCCGAATCGGGCGATCCTCGGTCCGTCCGTTCATGAGGACAGGTACTCCGGTGCAACTCAGGGTCTGCTCAAAGGAGCCCGGACCCTCCGAAGGACCGGCCCGGGCCCCGGTCCGCCCGCTCAGGCGCCGAGCTCCCGGGACTGTCCGGCCCATCGGACCACGAACGGCATGGCCAGACCGGCCGCGACGAAGACACTGCCCATGACCAGCCAGCCGGGGACGCCCCAGCTCAGGCAGAGCAGGCCGAGCAGGCCGGGAGCGACGGTGTAGCAGAGGCCCATGCCGAGACCGAACACGCCGGAGTACTGCCCCTGCGCGTGCGCGGGTGCCAGCCGGAACCGCAGCTCCATAGACCCGGCCGCGTGCCACAGCGAACCCACGGTGTGGATCGCGACGCCGACCGTCATGACCGCCGCGGCGGCCCAGCCCGGCAGGCCCGAGGCCGTCGCGATGACCGCCATGCCGACCAGGAACGCCAGCCCGGCGCGCCGAGTGGCCCGGCCGGCGACCTGGCCGCCCTTGATCCCGCGGCTGGTCCGGATCTGAAGGACCACCACCATCACGGTGTTGACGGCGAGCGCGATGCCGGTGAACCAGCGCGGCGCATCGGTGTGCAGGACCACCCACAGCGGCAGGGCGTAGGTCACCACCTCGCCCTGGATCCACAGGATGCCGTCCAGCAGCACGAACGCCATGTACGGCTTGTCCCTGAGCGCGAGCCACCGGTTCGACCCGGTCGATGCGGGCAGCGGTTCCAGCTTGGGCACCCCGAGCATGACGGCCGCGCAGCCGATGAACGTCAAGGCGTTGACGACGATGAGGGCGCGGTAGGCGGAGCCGGAGTCGAGCTGGATCACCACACCGGCGGCCAGCGCGCCGAAGGTACTGGCCAGGAAGGCGGTCGAGCGCAGGTAGGAGCGGAACTTCGGCACCTCGTCACCGCCGAACCGGCGGATCATCGGGCCGCGCGCCGCGCCCCCCGAGGCACCGGCCAGGTCGGTCACCGCCATGGACACCATGAACGCCACGAACGAGTGGGCGAACAGCAGCGACAGCACGGAAACGGCCTGGATCAACAGGGTGACCAGGAAGACGCCGCGAGGGCCGCGACGGTCGGCGAGATGCCCGACGGGCGGACCGGCGAGCAGGCCGACCACTCCCGCGACCCCGAGGCCGAGTCCGACCTGCCCGATCGGCAGGCCGACCACCCGCAGCGCGTACAGCGGCGCCGTCGCCAGGAAGGCCGCAGTGCCGAGCTGGTTGACGAAGCCCCCGAGCGCCAGCCTGCGCTGCGGGCCGGACTCCAGGAGCAGCCCTCGACGCACCAGCCAGGGCCGACCGTCCGGGGCTGCGTCCCCCTGACGACCCTCGGGTGACAGTGTGCTGGTCTGACTCACGTGGTACTCCTGCATGTTGATCACGACTGGGCGGGGACGGACGGCGCGGCGCAGTGCCCGGGAGCGAGCCGCACGTCGGGCGCCTCGGCGAACCCGGGCGCGGGGTTCAGCCGAAGCCGCCCCTGTTGATCCGCTCATCTGATCCGCTCACCGCGCCCCCGGTCCGCAAGCCAAGGCTTCATGATCATCTCAAGAAAGGATGCTCGCCGCTCCCGAACCTGACCATCCGTCAATCCTCTTCTACAGACGCTCGCTGCCCCACGCCGCCCTGATCGCAGCAGCCGTCCTTGCCAGCCCTTGCCTCGCACCAGGCTGCGGCCCCTCGAAGAACTCGTCGACGTCAGCGGGTCGGACATCGCAGAGACTCGGCGCGATCACCGGGCAACGGGATGCCGGGCCCGAATCTCCTCCGATGCCGCCGGCGGGTTGAGCAGAGCGAGTCCGGAAGCCGAATGCGTCGCCGGCCAGGAATCGATCCGGCTCCATGACTCCGAGAAGCCGCTGTCGTACCGATCCTGGCGTCGCTGCTCCGTGCCCTCGCACCGGTCGACGCCAAGGCTCTCCACCCGCCGCCGAGCAGCACGTTCACGCTCCTTCACCAGCCCCATCACCGCCGGCACCCCGGCGTCGCCACCGCAGGAACGACACAACACCTCGGCCCTGCCGCCGAAACACCGACCCATACCGCCCCGCCCGCGGCACGGTCCTGCGCGCATCGAAGTCCTCCAAGCTCCCCCAAAAAAGAGAAACCCGGCCCCGCCCAAACCGAGTCAGGCCGGCGAGAACCGCGCCACATACTCGGCGAACGGCGGGATGCCGACCTCCGCACGCCGCTCGTCCATGCGCTCCGGCTCCTCACAGGGCCACGGAACCGGCGCGCCGTCCCTCACCCCCGCGATCTGCGTGCCGTAGACCTGCTTCCGCCCCTCGTTCACCAGCGTGCGGTCCCGCAGAAACGCCAGCTCACCCGGACTGGCCGCACCCGCGCACACCGCCCGCTCCATCAACCCCAACGCCCGCCGCTGAACGTCAAGTTGCCGATCGGCGTGCTGCGCAATCAACCACGCAGCCCGAGCCGCGTCCTCCCCCACCAGCTCCGCGGTCGGCCACCCGTGCACCTCCATGACCTCGCCGAGCCGATCCGCATGCCGCACAGTCAACCGCCGCCACGCCAACTGCTCCCCCGGATCCGCACTGTTCGCCAGCCGCACCGCCTCGTGATCCGCCGCCGCCATGGCAGTCAACTCAGCGGCCAATGCCTCGAATTCGGATGCCATTTCCCCACTCCACGTCAACTCGCGGTCCCCTACCGGTCATCCGCAACCCTAGGCACCCGAATCGCACCAAATCTCCTTCCACGGAACGGTGACAACCCCCTCCGAGCACCGGAATACTTGAACTCACCACCCCTCGCACCGGCAGTACGGCACCAACGCGATCGACCACCCACTCCCCGACCCAGGACACCCGCGCCTCCACGCCCCAACGCCCGGATGCGACGAAGCCCGGCCCCAATCCGGACGGAACGACGAAGCACTCACCGAACGCTCGCAAGGCAGCCCGTCCTGGAGATCCACCTCCCCGAAGGCTTCGACCCCTGGCCCGTCGCCGCAGTCGAACAGTTCGCCCGAGGCTGGGCAGGTCGTCCTGGCGGGCCACGTCGAACCATTCCGGGGAGACGCTCGCCCTGGCGCTCGGTGAGCACGACGGGGAAGGAACGGACGTACCGGGTCAGGGCATCGAGCTCGGGGCAGCGGGCCAGTACGGACTTGAGCTGGAACTGCTCGGCCTCCGACAGCGCCGTGGGCCGCTGGAGGATCCGGCCGGCGACGGCGCGGGGCGATGGCGGCTGTACGGTCATGGGCCGGGGCGACGTACGCTTCCGCCGCAGGTAGGAGCCGACGCACTGGCAGCTGCCCTTGCAGCCGAGCGGGACGATCTCCTCCCAGAGCGTCCAGGCGTTGGTGCAACCCTCGCTCCAACGGCCGTCCGGGTAGCGCTTGTCGTCGTCGACGACGGACGGGCGGTTCTGGCACTGGCCCCGGAAGAGCTCCTCCGGGTTCGCAGCGTCGGCAAGGGCCTTGACCGGTCGCGCCGAGCTGCCATAGAACGGGCCCAGCACCACACAGTCGTCCGTCAGCGGAGCCTGTCCGCCACCTCCGACCACACGGGCAGGTCCGCCTGGTCGTCCTCGTACCAGCCGCACCGGTCGAGCCAGGTGCGCAACCAGTCGGCCAGGCTGGGCGAGTCGACGAACCACGCCGCCGAGGTGTCCGCGCCCTCGTTCGCGTTCGGTTCGTAGAGCAGGACGGTGCCGTCGGCGCTGCGGCAGTCCACGCACGCCATCATCCCGCAGCCCCAGGCCAGGATCGGCAGGACGTCAGCGGGCCAGCGCCGCCCCGAACCGGCCTCCGCCCTGAACCGGAGCGTGGTCCCGAGCCCCGTCCTCCCGTCCTGGTCGGTCAACTCGGGGGCGCAGAGGCGCAGCAGACCGTCCATCGGGCCGAACCCGCCGTTTCCCACCGTGGTGTAGAGCGCGGCAAGGAACGGGTGCAGCGGGAACCCCAACTGCCGCTCCACCGCCTCCAGTTCCCCCGGCGTGATCGTGTCCCGGAGGTCCTCACTGTCCGCAGCGGCGCGTCGCACCCGTTCCAAAAACGCCTCGGCACCGCTCATCCCGACATCCTCCTCCACCCGACCGACAGCACCGACCGGGCCGACCCAGGGCAGAACGGCCGCCCGGGTGACGCCACGTCACGAATAGCAGCGCCCGCGTGCCCGACCCGATCCGCTCTCGTTGGTGGGGCATGACGAAAATGATCACTCGCACGTCGGCCGGGCTGCTGCTCCTCGCCATCACCACCGCCCCCGCAAACCCGGCCGACGCCGCGAACATCCCGCACACCGGCGGCCGGATGACGCACGGCCAGGGCGTCGCGGCCTGCCCGCCGGACTCCTTCTGCCTCTACGAGCACGAGAACTACAACGGCCGGACTCCCGGCCGGGTCTGGGTGTACGAGCAGCAGAAACACAGCAGCGCACCCACGCCCCGTCTCGACCTGACCCGGGCGGGGGCGGCCGGCTTCGGCCGTTCCGCGGTCGCCAACGACCCGGGGTTCACCACCGTCCGACTGTCGCCGAACAGCTGCGCCACGGTGCACGACCCGTCCCGCGACTGGGAGTATCTGATCTTCCTGCCGCGCAGCGGCCGCCCGGAACGCACCGCACGCCAACCGGACCTGGACGGCGTCAAGGGCATCCACCACACCGCCCGGGACGTGGACAGGGATGGCCGCCAGATCATCTCCGGACGCACCCTCGACCTGGACAATCGGGCTCGCTGCCTGCTCTTCGACGAATCCACCCCGGGCCTGTAACCGCCGCCCCCACCCTCCCCGACCCGGCCGACGCCAACTGACCAACCGCCCAAGGCCGAGGCGAATCGTTCCGCCCCGGCCTCGAACAACCGCGCCTCCGCAGCCGGTCTCAGTGCCCGGCGTGGTGGACGAACACGTAGGTCTCCCGGTCGAGTTCGCTCACCTGGACGCAGAACGCGGCCGGCACCCGGATGTGCGAGCGCAGCAGGTCGGTGATCCGGACGGACAGTTCGCTCCGGGCCTCGGCACTGCGCCCGGCCAGGATCTTGATCTCGACCAGGACGACCGCCTCGCCCGACGAACCGTCACCGACCAGGTGCGTGGCGGCGGGTCGCACCAGCGTCTTGCAGTCGGCGGTGGCTGTGTCGATCACCTCGGGGATCAGCTGGTGGGCTTCCTTCGCGAACGCCGTCGCATCGAAGTCCAGGCCGGGCGAGTGGTCGATCAGGATCTGTGGCATGGCGGGAGTCCTCCTGGACGCGCGGCGGCCCGGGAACCTCCCGGGGGCGGTGGCGTCCGTGATCGAAAACATAGCCCCGCGATGTCACCGTCGGCAGGCATACTGGCGCAATGTCCGACCATCGCCCGCCCGACGCCGTCGAACCGCCGGACCCGTTCGAAGGTCTGGTCCTGGACGAGGAGTTCGTCCGCTCCGCCACCGTCAGCGAGCCGTCCGCGCGGGCCCGGATGCTGGCCGAGCGCTGGCGCCACGAGCCGCCGGTCGACCCGGGCGGCCGCCGCTGGTCGACCGCCCGCCCGTCCCGCCGCGACCCGGGCCGCAGCCGTCGGTTCCGCGACCGCTTCGCGCACCGATTCCGCCGCCATCGACGCCACCGCCGCCACCCGGACGAGGTCCAGCTCCCGTACCGCAGTGGAGGTTTCGGTCGGCTGAGGGGGTTCCGCTCGCTCAGTCGGGGCGAGCAGTGGACGGTGGTGCTCGGGCTGCTGATCGTCCTGCTGGTGGCCGGCGGGGTGCTGTTCGTGCCGCAGCGCGCCCACACCCCGCAACTGGGCCGCGCCGCCGGCAGCCCGGGCAGCCCTTCGACCTCGACGGACCGCGCGCTGCCCGGCGGCGGCGTGTTCACCGGCAGCAGGTGCGGGGCGCGCGGCTACCACCGCTTCCCGGCCGCCCCCGCCTCGCTCACCGTCGAGGGGTCGTCGGGGCCGGCACTCCTGCTGGCCGCCTACGGGTACCAGCGCCTCGACGCCGGCCGGCAGGAGGAGTTCACCTTCGACCTGCGGCTCAGCTCTGGCTCCGGGACGCCGATGGTGCTGTCCGCACCGCTCGGCCCGGAGGGCGTCGCGGTGGAGATCGAGGGTCCGGACGGGCTGGTCGCCGCCGCGTACGGGCTGCCCGCCACGATCGAAGGCGCGCAGCACACCGCAGACGGCAAGGGCTGGCTGGTCTCCGACTACGGCGCGGTGGCGCACGTCGTTCTGCCGGTGGCGGCACTCTGCCCGGGAGTGGAGGCGCAGGCCCTCTCCTCCGGGATGATGGTGCGCACCGACGGTGCCAACACCATCACCGGCCCCGCGCCCTACACCGTCACGGTGTCGGTGGCCGACCCGGAGGTCGCCGAACTCCGGCGTGCCACGGGCATGCAGCCGCGAGGCGAAGTGCTGGCGGTCACCAACCAGATCCCGGCGCACGCCACCAAGCCGGTGTGAGCCGTCGGCGGACCGACTACCCGGTGATGCCTCAGCCCCCTGACGTCTAGCGGGGGTTGGTAGCCGGATGATGGTGGGGATAACCCCACCTCGAAGCCTCCTGCCCCCTTCATGGCGGGTGACCTGTGGTTTTCCTAGCGTTGGCGATGCCCCGGAAGAGAGGACCCCCGGGGCGTCACCTCCGAGGAAGGCCCCACCATGTCGCCCCGCCTGCGCCGTTCCCAGCCCGGCCGGCCCGCCCACGAGCCCGCCTTCGACGCCGCAGCAGCCGCAGCCGTGCCCGGGCAGTCCGGATGGTCCGGACAGCCCGGGCCGTCCGCCTCCGAACTGCCGGCAGTGGAACTGCGCGGGGTGCGCCGGACTTACGGTCGCGGCCCGGGTGCGGTGCACGCCCTCGGCGGGGTCGACCTGGCGCTCGCCGCCGGCACTTTCACGGCCGTGATGGGCCCGTCCGGCTCCGGCAAGAGCACCTTCCTGCAGTGCGCCGCCGGCCTCGACCGGCCCGACGCAGGGCAGGTTCTGCTGTCCGGCCGGCCGATCAGCTCGCTCGGCGAGGACACGCTGACCAAGCTCCGCCGCAACCGGATCGGCTTCGTCTTCCAGGCGTTCAACCTGCTGCCTTCGCTGACGGTCCTGCAGAACGTGCTGCTCCCACAGCGTCTGGCCGGCGGCCGACAGGACAAGGCGCGCGCCCACGAACTGCTCACCCGGGTCGGTCTGGGCGAGCATGCCGCCCGCCGCCCCGGACAGCTCTCCGGTGGGCAGCAGCAGCGCGTCGCACTGGCCCGGGCGTTGATCACCCGACCCGACGTGATCTTCGCCGACGAGCCCACCGGCGCGCTCGACACGCGCAGTGCGCACGAAGTCCTCGGTCTGCTCCGCGACGCGGTGGACGGCCTGGGCGCCACGGTGGTGATGGTGACGCACGACCCGGTCGCCGCCTCCTTCGCCGACCGCGCGGTCTTCCTGGCCGGCGGCCTGCTGGCGGGCGAACTCCACCATCCCGACCCGCGCACCGTCTCCGACCGCATGCTCACCCTCGCCGCCCGGCCCGCCCGTCCCTGACCGCCGTCTCCCCTTCGCCTCCTCGGAGTTGACCGCATGACCAACGGCCTGGCCCGCGCCGCCGTACGCTTCCGACCCGCCTCGTTCGCGGGCACCTTCCTGGCACTGCTGTTCGCCTCCGCCATCGTGACCGCGTGCGGCGTGCTGCTGCAGACCGGTCTGACCGCGTCCGTCAAGCCCGAGCGGTACGCGGATGCGCCGATCGTGGTCTCCGCCGACCAGCACGTGAAGATCACGGTCGTCCACGGCAAGCAGCCCGACACCGTCACCCGGCCCCTGCCCGAACTGGCCCGGCTGGACGCCTCGTTGACGGCCGTGGTGGCCGCCGTGCCGGGCGTCGGCGAGGCCCGCCCCGACTCCGCGTTCCCGGTGTCCGCAAACCGACCCGGCCAGCCCGGCCAAGCCGAGCAAGCCAACCTGCCCAACCTGCCCGATCTGCCTGGGCTCACCGGTCGCGGCTGGGCCGCGCTCGGCATCGCCCCCGGCGAGCACCTCACCGAGGGACGCGCCCCCACCGACGGCGAACTGGTGCTGGACGCCGCCAGTGCCCGCGCCGCCCACCTCGCGCCGGGCGCCACCCTCACCCTCGACACGCCTGCCGGCACCGCGCCCTACCGGATCTCCGGTCTCGCCGAGGCGCAGTCCGGCCGGGCCACCGTCTGGTTCCCTGATGCCACCGCCGACCGGATCTCCGGTCACCCGGGCCGGATCGACGCCCTGGCCGTCCGCCCCGCGCCGGGCGCCGACCCACGCGCGCTGGCCAAGGCCCTGCGCCAGGCGTTGGACGGCAAGGCGCAGGTGACGACGGGCCTGCAGCGTGGCGAGGTGGAGCAGCCGGCACTGCTGGAGGCGAAGGAGGTGCTGGCCGGGATCGGCGGCTCCTTCGGCGGGACGGCCACCACGGTCGCGGTGTTCGTACTGGCCGGCACCATCACGTTGGCCACCGGCCAGCGGGCCCGCGAGTTCGCGCTGCTGCGGACCATCGGGGCGACGCCCCGCCAGATTCGCCGTTCGATCGCCACCGAGGCGGGCCTGATCGCCCCGGTCGCCGCCGCGATCGGCGTCCTGCCCGGGGTGCTGCTGGCCCGCTGGTGGTTCGGCGAGTTGGTCTCGCGCGGCGCGGTGCCCGCCGGGGTGTCGCTCGACGTGGGACCGCTGCCGCTGCTCGTCGCGGTCGCCCTCTGCACGGGGACGGCGCTGGCCGCCGGTCTGGTCGCGGCCCGGCACAGCGCCCGGATGCGGCCGACCCAGGCACTCGGCGCGGCCGACATCGGGCCGGGTGCGCCGGGCGCGGTACGGGCGGTGCTCGGTGTGCTGTTCGCCGCCGGCGCCGTCGCCCTGGCGGTGGCGGCGGCCGGCATGGCGGGTGCGACGGCCGCCAACCTCGCCCTGGGTGTGGTGCTGTGCTTCCTGGTCGCGGTCGGGCTGCTCGGCCCGTGGCTGGTGCGCGGCGCGGTCGGCCTGGTGGGTGTGCTGCTGCGCGCCGCCGGGGCATCGGCCTCGTTGGCAGCCGACAATGCTCGGTCCGCCTCCCGCCGGCTGGCTTCCGCGACCGTCCCGATCGTGATGGTCACGGCCTTCTGCGGGACGCTGCTGTTCCTGCAGTCCAGCCTCGACCATGCCGCCTCGGTGCAGGTCCGCGAGGGGCTGACGGCGGACCGGGTGGTCACCGCCGTCGCCGCGCCCGGCCTGCCCTCGGACGTCGTGGACCGCGCGGCCGACCTGCCGGGTGTGGACGCCGCGGTCGGCCTGCTGCCCACCGGCCTGGTGTACTCGTCCTCCGGCGCGCTCGGTTCGGCCCCCGCCGTGGCGGTGGACGGCGACCCGGCCGCCCTGACGAAGGTGCTGGACCTGGGCGTGACGTCCGGCGCACTGGCCGACCTCTCCCGTTCCGTCGACACGGTTGCGCTGGACTCCTTCCTGGCCGAGGGCCTGCACGTGAAGGTCGGTCAGCGGGCGGCGTTCTGGCTCGGTGACGGCACCCGGGTCGAACCGACGGTGGTGGCGATCTACGGCCGCGGTCTCGGTTTCGGGCAGGCTCTGCTGCCGAAGGCGGCGGTCGCCGCGCATACCGATTCGCCGTACCCGGCGCGCCTGCTGGTCGCGGAGACTCCTGGCGCGGACGGCGCCGCCACCACGAAGGCCCTGTCCGAGCTGGCCCCGCAGGGCCTGTCGGTGAAGGACCGCCAGGGCTACGCGCAGCAGGACGACCAGGACCGCGAGCTGAACAGCTGGGCGAACAACGTGATGGCCGGCGTGCTGGCCGGGTTCGCGGCGCTGACTGCCGCGAACACCCTGGTGATGACCGTCCTTGACCGCCGCCGCGAGATCGCCCTGCTGCGGCTGGCCGGCACCACCCGCCGACAGGTCCGCTCGATGCTGCGCTGGGAGGCGCTGCTGATCGCCGCGATCGGTCTGGTGACCGGCGCCGCGATCGCCTGGGCGACGCTCACCCCGCTCACTCGTGTGCTGACCTCCGATGCCCCGCACGTTCCGCTCACCTCCGCCCTTCCGCTCGTCGCCGCGACCACGCTCCTGTGCCTGGCCGCCACCGCTCTCCCCGGGCGCGTCTTGCTGCGCGCCCGTCCCACCACCGCGCTCTGACTGCCCGCCCGGCTGCCGCCCAGCCGGGCGGCCGTCATGGTCGGCCGAGGAGTTGGGCCCCGGCCACGCTGCCGGTGCGGGCGGTGAAGAACTCGGTGAAGCCCCCGACGCACTCCTCCTCGGTGATCCAGCCGTCCCCGTCGGTGTCCAGTTGGCGGAAGCCGTGGTGGAGTTCGGCCGGGTGGACGCGGGTGCCGCCGAACAGGGTGCGGTACTCGTCGGCGCACAACTGGCCGCTGTGGTCGGCGTCCGCGGCGTGGAACATCGCCCGGACGGCGGGGTCGAGGGCCGTGTAGGGGCGGCCCTGGTCGTCAACTCCTGAGATCCGGCGGTCACTGCGTTCGAGGCGCTCGATCTCGCGCTGCAGGGCCTCCTGGTCGGAGAAGAACAGGCGTCTGCCGCTGTCCACGGTGTGCTCGATCCGCCGCCAGGGGTGGCTGCGGTAGGTGGAGAGTTGCGCGACTCCGGCCCCGACTGCAGGGTGCGCGTTCCGCAGAACGAGCAGCCGCCAGGCGACCAGGGCGATGCGCCGCTCACCGAGGGTGCGGCGCAGCATGGAGTCCGCTTCCGCCTGTGCGGTGCGCGTCATAGGTCCGTACCCCCTTTCGCTCCAGTGGCCCGACGGCCACTCAATGACCGTTCGGCTTCGGCCGGTTCCGGATGGTCCGAAGCCTAGGGGCGGTTCCCGGTCAAACCTGCTGGTCCGGGCCTCAAACCACCCCGCAGGGTGAGCCGACGGCCAATTCTCCGCCCGCACGCGTGAATCGGGCTCCGCCGAAGCTGACGCGCTGCCATCTCTGCTCACGACAAAGGGAGTTGCCGGTGGGTCGAGCCCCGGTCAGTCCCACCAGAAGGACCACTGCTCGGCGTTGACCAGGCCGGGGGCGTAGTCTGCGATCGTACCGACGCCCTGGAAGATCTTGTCTGGGCAGAACGCGAGGTGTTCGGCGGCGATCCGGAGCGCCAAGTCGTCGTCCTCGGGCGGCGCTCCGACGCTCAGTTCGAGGTCGGCGAAACCGACCTGGACCAGTCGGGTGCCGTAGCGGCGTTCCCAGTCGAGGAGCACGGCGGAGACTTTGGCGATGTCGCCCTCGTGGTTGACCGGCCCGGTCCAGCCGCAGGCGGTGAGCGCCTCGGCGCCGGTGGCGGCGGGGACCAGGCCGATCCGCAGGTGCGCGTTGTCGGCCAGCAGTTCGCGGGCGAGGGCGCGGGCGGCCCGGTCGGGGTCTCCGGGTCGTTCGGGGGTGGGCGCCGTTCCTGGCCAGCCGTCGGTGAACGGGGCAATGCTTTCGGCGAGTTCGGCGCTCTCCTGCGGGTCGGCCTCCCCGTCCTCGCCGGCGGGGGTGGTGGAGCACTCCCAGCCGGTGCGCAGCAGTGCGGCAGGGTCGTGCCAGTCGGGTTCGCCGGCGCCGCGCGGCTGGAGTTCGCCGGATCCCCAGGGGCGGAACGCGGCGTCGGTGGTGGCGAGGGGGGCGAGCAGCAGTGGCCACAGCCCGGTGTTCGGGTGCTCGCGGTGGAGCTTCTCCCAGAGGCCGAGGGGCGCGGGCCCGTCGCTCATCCAGAGCACGGGGACGGTGTCCGCGTCGTGGTCGTCCGGCTTCACCAGCCGTCCGGCGGGGAGCAGGGCGGCGACGGCGGTCAGGTCGGCGTAGGGCCGCAGGTGGCGCAGTTCGTGGAGGGCGCCGGTCATGCGTGCACGCTAACGAGCCTCGCCGACAGGGCCACTTCCTACTGAGAAGTAATCAATGCTGGGCCTTCTCGGCCCAATTGGCGACCTGCGGAAGTGGACGTGGAGGCCCTGAGCTGATTACGGTCTGGCCTCAAACTCATTGTCGGATTATCACGCACACTGATGCGTTCGACCGGAGCAGAAAGCAGGACCCTCATGGCTTCCCATCGACGCCCGAAACAAGCGAGCCGCGCCCGCACCTACGTCCTGACCGGTGCCGCCGCCACCGCGGTGGCCCTGTCGGCCCAGGTGAGCGCGCACGCTGCCCCGGCCCAGCCGAACAAGAACGAGGTGAAGGCGCAGGTCGACAAGCTGCTGGAGGAGCAGGAGCAGGCGGCCGAGAAGTACAACGGCGCCAAGGAGAAGGCCGACCAGCTGCGCAAGCAGGCCGACCAGCTGCAGGACCAGATCGCGCGCGGCCAGGAACAGTTGAACGAACTGTCCACCGGGCTGGCGGCGGTGGCCGGCGACCAGTACCGGCAGGGCGGCATCGACCCGTCGGTGCGCCTGATGCTCTCCTCCGACCCGGACCGGTACCTGTCCCAGGCGTCCTCCTTCGACCAGGCCGCCAGCACCCAGGCCGAGACCCTGAAGGCGCTGGACGAGCAGCAGCGCCGGCTGAACCAGCAGAAGCAGGAGGCCTCGGCCGTCCTGGCCGACCTGGACGGCCAGACCCGGGCGCTCGACGACGCCAAGGGCACCGTGCAGTCCAAGCTGCAGGAGGCGCAGCGCCTGCTGGCCACGGTGTCCGCTGCCGATCGCGCGGAGATCGTCCGGGGCACCGACGGTTCCGCCTCGCGCAGCGCCTCCCGGGTCGACCCGACCACTCTGCCCCCGGCCACCGGCGCGGCCAAGGTCGCGGTGGAGGCCGCGCTCAGCAAGCAGGGTGCGGACTACATCTGGGGCGCGTCCGGCCCGAGCACCTTCGACTGCTCGGGTCTGATGGTGTGGGCGTACGCGAAGGCCGGCGTCTCGCTGCCGCGCACCTCGCAGGAGCAGGCCACGGTCGGCACCAACGTGGGCACGGACTGGCACAACGCTCAGCCCGGCGACCTGGTGATCTACAAGTCCGACCGGAGTCACGTCGCCATGTACATCGGCAACGGCCAGGTGGTGCACGCGCCGAAGGCCGGTGACGTGGTGAAGGTGATGAAGGTCGACGCCATCTCGATCAATGTGATCCGCCGGGTCTGACGAGCCGGGCGAAGGCCGCGACATCCGATCGCCGATCAGCTCCGGGCGGGGGCGGGGCGGCGGTCGGGCAACTGTCCGGCGACGATCGAGGCCAGTGCGAGGGCGAAGCCCACCAGCTGGACCGGGCCGAGGGTCTGGTCGAGCACCACCGCGCCGAGCACGGCGGCCACCAGCGGAGAGAGCAGCCCGAGCACGGCGACGTTGGTGACGGGAAGGCTGGTGATGCCCTGGAACCAGAGGGCGTAGGTGAGCAGTCCGCCGATCAGGCCGAGCCACAGGTAGCCGAGTGCGGCTCGCCCGCCGACGGCCGGCGGGGCGCCTTCGAAGACGAAGGTCAGTGGGAGCAGGAACAGACCGCCGGAGGTGAGTTGCCATCCGGTGAGCGCCAGCGGGGAGACGCCCTCGGGGCGGCCCCAGCGCTTGGTGAGGGTGACCCCGAGCGCCATGGTGGCGGCGCCGCCGAGTCCGGCCGCCACGCCGACGGCGTCCAGCGCGGCACTCGGGCCGATCACCACCAGTCCGACGCCGAGCACTCCGACCAGGCCCCACAGCAACCGTCGGCCGGAGAGGCGTTGACGCAGCACGACCACGGCCAGCACAGCGACGATCATCGGCTGGGCGGCCGCGAGGGTTCCGGCGACTCCGCCGGGCAGGCGCTCGGCGGCGGTGAACAGCAGCGGCAGGAACAGTCCGATGTTCAGTACGCCGAGAACAGCCGCCTTGCCCCACCAACTGCCGCGCGGCAGCGTCCGGGTGACGGCCAGCGCCATCAGGCCCGCGGGCAGGGCGCGCAGCAGGGCCGCGAACATCGGATGTCCGGGCGGCAGCAGCTGCGTGGTGACCACGTAGGTGGTGCCCCAGACGGCGGGCGCGATCGCGGTCAGCGCCGTGCGCGGCAGGACGCCGGGGCCGTGGCCCGAACTGCCGGACGGTGGACGGGTGGTGAGCGGGTCGGCGGACGGGGTGGGGACGGTCGCTGTCATGTCGAAGAGTCTGGCGTTCACCCGATCGATGAGTCCAACACATGTTTGTCAGCGCATTGATCCGGAATCACGATGGATACAGGATGGGTTCATGGAGCTTCAACAGGTGCGCTACGTCCTCGCGGTCGCCGAAACGCTCAACTTCACCCGCGCCGCGGAGCGCTGCCTGGTCGTGCAATCGGCGCTCAGCCACCAGATCTCCCGCCTCGAACAGGAGCTGGGCGCCCGGCTGTTCGAGCGCACCAGCCGCCGGGTACGGCTGACCCCGGCGGGCGAGGCCTTCCTGCCGGCCGCCCGCCAGTGCCTGGAGGCCGCGGAACGAGCGGCCGCCGAGGTCGCGGCGGCCGTCGGCGAGGTGCGCGGGCGGCTCGCGGTGGGCCTGATCCCGACCGTCACCGCCGTGGACATCCCGGCCGGACTGCACGCCTTCCGCGGCCGTCACCCACAGGTGCGGATCAGCCTGCGGGTCGGCGCCAGCGACGACCTGATCGAACAGGTCCGCCGGGGCTCGCTGGACGTGGCCTTCCTCGGACTGCCGCCGACGCTGCGCCCGCCGGGGGTGACGGCACGCGAGCTGGCCCGCGGCCGCCTGGTCGCGGTCGTGGCACCGGACCATCCGCTGGCCGCCCGCCGCCGGGTGAGCCTGCGCACGCTCGCCGCCGAACCGTTCGTCGACCTGCCCGCGGGCACGGCCGGCCGTACCCAGACCGACCTGGCGTTCAACGCGGCCGGCCTGATCCGTGACGTGGCGTTCGAGGTCAGCGACGCCGCATACATCCCCCGCCTGGTCGGCCCGGGGCTGGCGGTGGCGATGCTTCCTGCCGCGTACGTGTCCCGGCTGACGGGGGTGGCCGTCGTCGAGGTGTCGGACGCGCCCACCCGGGTCGAGACGGCGGTGTGGAGCCGCTCGGGCCGGACTCCGGCGACCGCCGCCTTCCTCGACCTTCTGGGCATCCCTCCCGAAGCCCCGACCGCCTGAAATCACATGACCTGAATATCCGATGATGCACCGTCAGGTCTCCTGGATGTGTCGTCGCGTGTCCCCCCATGTCCACTCCGACGATCCGCTGGCGGGCCGTTCCCGCGCTGTGCTTACCTGACGCCGTGACCGTCCCGGCAGCCTCCTTCCGCCGCCCGAACATCCCGACGGTCCGTCGCCCCCTCCTCCCGTGACGGCTCCGCCCTGCCCGCGCAGCCGTCCGCCCCTCCCCGCACGCGTACAGGAGCAGCATGTCCGAGCAGAGCCCCGCGGCCACTCCCGGCTGGTCGTTCGAGACCCGGCAGATCCATGCGGGCGCGCAGCCCGACCCCGCAACCGGGGCCCGGGCGGTGCCGATCTACCAGACCACCTCGTTCGCGTTCCGGAACACCGCGCACGCCGCCGACCTGTTCGCCCTCGCCGAGCCGGGCAACATCTACACTCGGATCCACAACCCGACCACCGACGTGCTGGAGCAGCGCCTGGCCTCCCTGGAGGGCGGCGTGGCGGCGGTCGCGCTGGCCTCCGGCCAGGCCGCCGAGACGCTGGCGTTGCTGACGGTCGCCGGGGCGGGCGACCACCTGGTCTCCTCGGCGTCGCTGTACGGCGGCACCTTCAACCTACTGCGGCACACGCTGCCCCGGTTCGGCATCGAGGTGAGCTTCGTCGACGACCCGGACGACCTGGACGCCTGGCGGGCGGCGATCCGTCCGAACACCAAGGCGCTGTTCGCGGAGTCGCTCGGCAACCCGCGAGGCAACGTACTCGACGTGCGTGCCGTCGCCGATGTCGCACACACCGCCGGGGTGCCGCTGATCGTCGACAACACCGTGCCGACTCCCTTCCTGCTGCGGCCGATCGAGCACGGCGCGGACGTCGTGGTGCACTCGGCGACCAAGTTCCTCGGCGGGCACGGCACCACCATCGGCGGCGTGGTGGTGGACGGCGGCACCTTCGACTTCGGCGCCCACGCCGAGCGTTTCCCCGGCTTCAGCGAGCCCGACCCGAGCTACCACGGCCTGCGGTTCTGGGACGCCCTCGGGCCGGGCGCGTTCGCCGCCAAGCTGCGGGTGCAGCTGCTGCGCGACCTCGGCCCCGCGCTCGCCCCGCACTCGGCGTTCCTGCTGCTGCAGGGCATCGAGACGCTGTCGCTGCGGCTGGAGCGGCACACCGCCAACGCGCTGGAACTGGCCCGCTGGCTCCAGGCCCGCGACGAGGTCGCGGCCGTCCACTACCCGGGTCTGCCGTCCAGCCGCTGGCACGCCGCCGCCCAGCACTACCTGCCGCGCGGCACCGGCGCGGTGCTCTCCTTCGAACTGCGTGACGGCGTCGAGGCCGGGCGGCGGTTCGTGGACGGGCTGGAGCTGTTCAGCCACCTCGCCAACATCGGGGACGTCCGCAGCCTGGTGATCCACCCGGCGTCCACCACCCACAGCCAGCTGGACGCCGAACAGTTGGCGGCCACCGGCACCGCGCCCGGTCTGGTGCGGCTGTCGGTCGGGCTGGAGAGCGTCGTCGATCTGAAGGCGGACCTGGAGGCGGGCTTCCGTTCGGCGAAGGGCGTGTCCTGAACAGCACTGTGGGCCTTGCCGTCCCGCCTGCCACCGGGGCCTGGCGGGACGGCGACCCGGCCGGCGGGCGGCACTGGTTCGCACTGCCCGGGCCGCTCGCCCTGGAGGCGGGCGGCACCCTGCCGGACGCGCGACTGGCGTACGAGACCTGGGGCTCGCTCACGCCGGACGGCTCCAACGCCGTCCTGGTGCTGCACGCGTTGACCGGCGACAGCCACCTCGCCGGGCCCGCCGCGGCCGGTCACCCCACGGCCGGCTGGTGGGACGAACTGGTCGGCCCTGGGCGGCCCTTGGACACCGACCGCTGGTTCGTGGTGACGCCGAACGTGCTGGGCGGCTGCCAGGGCTCCACCGGGCCGTCCTCCCCCGCGCCCGACGGGCGGGCCTGGGGCGGACGCTTCCCGCTCCTGACCCAGCGCGACCAGGTGGCCGCCGAGGCGCTCCTCGCCGACGCGCTCGGCGTGGAGCGGTGGGCGCTGGTGGTCGGCGGGTCGATGGGTGGGATGCGGGCGCTGGAGTGGGCGGTCGCGCACCCTTCACGGGTGGGCGGGCTGCTGGTGCTGGCGACCGCAGCGGCAGCCTCCGCCGAGCAGATCGCGCACGCCTCGACGCAGTTGCACGCGATCCGCAGCGACTCCGGCTGGCACGGCGGCGACTACCACCATCTGCCGCCCGGCGCCGGGCCGCACCGCGGTCTCGGCCTGGCCCGCCGGCTCGCCCAGATCACCTACCGCAGCGAGACCGAACTCGCGACCCGCTTCGGCCGCGCCCCACAGGCCGGCGAACACCCTTGGCGCGGCGGGCGGTTCGCCGTCGAGTCCTACCTCGACCACCACGCTTCGAAGCTCGCGCACCGCTTCGACGCGGGCAGCTACATCGTCCTCAACGAGGCGATGAACGCCCACGACCTGGGCCGCGGCCGGGGCGGGACGGCCGCCGCACTGCGCCGGGTGACCGCCCCCGCGCTGATCGCCGCCGTCGACTCGGACCGGCTCTACCCGCCTTCCCAACAGGCCGAACTCGCCACGCACCTGCCGCACGCCGACGCCCTCCGGGTGATCTCCTCGCCGTACGGCCACGACGGCTTCCTGCTGGAGACCGGCCAGGTGGCACCGCTGCTCGCCGAACTCCTGCCGGGCGCACACCGATGACGCCGCGACGGGCCGTCGGAGGCGGCGGCCCGTCAGGCGATCCGCCAGCCGTTCCGTCAGGTGTTCCGTCAGGTGTTCCGTCAGGCGATCGAGGCGGCGACGATCGCTGCGGCAGCCAGGTTGCAGCTGGCCGACACCCACACCGCCGGGTGCGGCTCCTTCGAGACCAGGACCGCGCCCAGCCGACCGGGGGTGAGCAGGTCCAGCAGCCAGAACGCGAGCGCCATCAGCAGCAGCCCGAGAACGCCGAAGCACAGCGTGGAGACCAGGCCCTTGCCGAAGTCGTCGTAGGTGGTGCGGATCGCGGTGTACACGATGCCGCCCACGCCGAGGAGCGCCGAACTGAGCAGCAGGGCGGCGTTGCGGTTGCCCTCCGCCCAGATCAGCCGGCCGAGCTTGCCCGGGGTGAGCACGTCGATCAGCAGGTAGCCGAGCAGCAACAGCAGCAGGCCGACCAGGCCGTAGACGGCGGCCGCGCCGAGGCCGTGGACTATCTCGTTCATCAGCGGGGCTCCCCCGGGGTCGCGCGGCCGCGCCGGGCCGCGCCATGGTCAAGGATTGGCAAAAGATAGCCCATCGTCCTGGCGGGTCCTCAGTTTCCGACGGGAATGGTCCGACCATCACACCCTCCGCGTACGATGATCCGCCATGACACCGCCGCCGCCCGCCGCTCCCGCCCCGGACCAACCGATACCAGGCACCCGCCGCCGGTCGGGCTTCGTCACGCTGGGCATGGTCGGCACGCTCGCCCTCACCCTGTCCGGCTGCTCCTCCTCCAGCACTCCGCCCAGCCGCTGCGTCGACCCGACCACGCTGAAGGTGCTGGACAGCCACTCCTGTTCGGCCGGCGGCGCCGGCGCGGGCCGCTGGTACTACTGCGGGTACGGCACCGACACCGTCAACGGCGGCACCTTCGACAAGGCCGCCACCAAGCGCGGCGGCTTCGGCTGCCCCAAGGGCAGCAGCAGCGGCTCGGGCGGCGGCTGATCCCTGATGCGCCGTCACACCATCACTCCGCGCGCCGATTGGCTGGCCACCGTCGAGTCCCAGGGCCTCGTGTACGCGATGTGCTCCGACCCCTGCAATCAGGGCGGCCCACACCCCTACTGGGACGAGAGCGCCTACTACGAGTTCTCCCTCCCCGAGGTCGAGGCCCTGGAGGAGGTCGTCGAGGAACTCCACGAGCTCTCCCTCTCCGCCGCCGACCACGTGGTGCGCACCGGCCGCTTCGCCGACTTCGGCATCACCGACCTCCGACTGGCCGCGGCCGTCGCCGAGTCCTGGCACCGCCGCGACGAACAGCCCAGCGTGTACGGCCGGTTCGACCTCGCCTACGACGGCACCGGCCCCGCCAAGCTGTTCGAGTACAACGCCGACACCCCGACCTCGCTGATCGAGGCCGCCGGACCGCAGTGGTTCTGGCTGGAGGACCGCTTCCCCGGCGCCGACCAGTGGAACTCCCTCCACGAACGCCTGATCGCCTCCTGGCAGCGCCAGAAGCACCTGCTCCCGCCCGGGCCCGTGCACTTCGCCCACTCCCGCGGCGACACCGAGGGCGAGGACTGGCTGACCACCCTCTACCTCCAGGAGTGCGCCGAACAGGCCGGTCTCGAGACCGTCGGCATCGCCGTGGAGGACATCGGCTGGGACGGCCTGACCGGCCGCTTCGTCGACCTCGAACACCGCTTCATCCGTTCCGCGTTCAAGCTCTACCCGTGGGAGTGGCTCGTCGAGGACGAGTTCGCCGACCGGCTCCTCGACGTCATCGACCTCGGCGGCGGCACCGGCTCCACGCTGTGGATCGAACCCGCCTGGAAGATGCTGCTGTCCAACAAGGCGCTGCTGGCCGTCCTGTGGGAACTCAACCCCGGCCACCCGAACCTGTTGCCCGCCTACCTCGACGGCCCGCGCGAACTCGCCGACCCCGACGGCCCCGGCTATGCAGCCAAGCCGCTGCTGGGCCGCGAGGGCGCCGGCATCCGCATCGTCGAACCCGACGGCACCCAGACCCGCCTCGCCGACTGGGCGGGCGACCCGGACCGCTACGGCTCCGAAGGCCACTGCTACCAGCAGTACCACCCCCTCCCCGACTTCGACGGCAACCGCCCCGTCCTCGGCGCCTGGGTCGTGGACGGTGAATCCGCCGGCCTCGGCATCCGCGAGACCGACGACAGCCCCATCACCCACCAGGGCGCCCGATTCCTCCCACACATCATTCGCTGAACCTCCTCACCTGCCGACCCACCGCTGCGACTACGCACTCTTCGCCGTTCGGGATGGGTATCCCCTACGCATTGATCAGCCCACCGACCCACGGCGAAGCTGGTGTCCGCTCTCCCCACCCCCAGTCAGGAGATCCGGATGACCCGCCGCGAACGCTTCCGCCTCTACGCCAGCGAGCACTTCACCGCCCTCGAGCACCCCGCCGCGCGCTGTCCGCGCCGCGGCACCGTCGAACGCCAGACCCGCCGGGCCACCCTCGCCCACCTCGCCCGCCTGCCCCACCACTCCCGGACGGTCGACTGACCGTCACCTGGCGGCCAACGCCTCCGCCACCTCCTTCCGCCCCACCCCGAGCTTGCGCAGGACGCTCGCCACGTGGTGCTCGACCGTACGCGGCGACAGGAACAGCGCCTGCGCGATGTCCTGGTTGCCGGCCCCCTGCGCGACCAGCTCCGCCACCTGCCGCTCGCGTGGCGAAAGAGCCTCGCCGTAACCTCGCCGCCCCGGCGAGGCCGTCCGCCCGAGGCCGAGATCACGCCGGACGTGCTGGCAGCGCGCCGCGTCGGACGCCGCCCCGAGCGTGGTGAAGGCCGCCTCCGCGGCGGTCAGCCACTCGGCCGCGGCCTGCGAGTCGTGCTCGGCCAGCACCCGGGCCAGCCGCTCCTCCGCGCGGGCAGCCTCGTACGGGCGGCCGATCGCCCGCCACGCGTCCCGTGCCCGCCGGTAGGCCTCGGCCGCACCGCCGCCGGTTTCGGTACCGGTGCCGCCGAGGCCGTCCAGCAGGTGGCCCCGGGCCAGTTCGAGTCCGGCGTGCGCGGCCGGTGCATCGACGCCGCCCAGTGCCTCCGCGGCTTCCTCCGTGAGGTGCCGGGCCGCGTCGATGTCGCCGATCGCTCGTGCGGTCTCCACTGCCACCGGCAGTAGCTCCCCGCTGCGCGCCCAGGCCCCCGCCTGCCGCAGGATCGCCACGGCGGACGCCACCACGGCGGCAGCCGCCGCCCCGCCGTGCTCGGCCAGTTCGAGCGCACCGAGACCGGCCGCGGCCCGCAGCGCCGCGGTGACCTGCGACTCCCGCTCCCCGTACTCGGCCGCGCTGGTGAACTCCGCCCTGGCCACCGCCAGCCGCCCCCGCGCGGCGGCCAACCGCCCCAGCAGCATGGCGCGCTCGACACCGGCCATCGCCACGTCCGGGAACTCCGTGCCCAGCGCCGCGAACCGTTCCTCGAGGCCCTGCCAGCGCCCGGCCAGCCCGTCCAGCCGCAGCAGGGCGATCCGGCTGTAGCACTCCAGGTAGGAACTCGCGGCCTGCCGGGCCAACGCCCGGCTCTCGGCGAGCAACCGGCCCGCTCGCTGGTCGTGCCCCGTGTCGAGGGCGATGTCGCCGACGTTGTACAGGGCCCGAGTGGTCTGCCGGACCAGCTCCGGGTTGGTGGAGTCGCGTGGCAGCCGGTCCAGTTCGGGCCACAGCGCGGGGTCGCCCTCGCGGGCCTGGAAGGTCAGCAGGGTGGCCCGGTAGGCGGCGGCGACCTCCTCGTCCGGCTCGACCTCCAGCGCCGCGGCGGCCTTCGCCATGTGCTCCCGGGCGGCTGCACCCGCACCGTCGCGTTCGTTCATCGCCAGCGCCACCAGCGCACGCGCGGCCCTGGCGGGACGCTCGGCGAGTTCGTCGGCGGCCCGCTCGATCTGCGCGAACCCGGCCCGGTCACCGCCCTGGACGGCCACCCGCAGCCCGAGCGTCAACCGGATCTCGCCCCGATCCGGGACCGGCAGACGCGGGTCGGCGACGATCCCGCCCAGCGCGGCGGTGCTCGCGGTGTCGTCGGCGGCGTTCGCGGCGATGGCCGACAGCGCCCGAGCCGCCCGCACCCGCCGCTCGGGGGCCAGATCCGTCTCCGCCAGCAGTTCCCGCAACAGCAGCCCGGCCGCCGCCGGGTCACCCTGCTCGGCCGTCTGCTCAGCAGCTTCCTCGGCCACCCCCTGCCAGGCGGCCCGGTCGCCGAGGGCCCTGGTGTGCGCGGCGATCCGGGCGAGCGGCTGCGGCTCGGCAGCACGCAGCACTGCGATCACCCGCCGGTGCAGCGCCGACCTCACCGGCCCCGGGATGCGCCGATACGCCACCTGCCGGACGGGTTCCCGGCAAAACGCGTACCGGGCCGCCATGGGCTCGGCCAGGACGCCTGCCCGCAGCGCCTCCACCAGGGCCGTCGCCACCCGTTCGGCCGACAGCTGCGCCACCTCGCCGATCACCTCCTCGCTGGTCGGCGCGTCCAACACCGCCACCGTCTCCGCCACCGTGAGTGCGTCCGGTCCGAGCCCGGCCAACCGTTCGGCGACCACGTCTCGCAGCCCGCGTGGCAGCTCGGTCTCCGCCAGTGCCACCGCCGGCTCAGAGTGCGGACCGCTCTCCCGCAGGGCCGCCAGGTCCTCGACAACCAGGGCCGGAAGGCCACCGGACCGTTCGCTCAGCACGGCCACCAGCTCGGGCACCGCCTCCGCGCTCCACTCCCGGGCCGCCAGCTCCCGTACCTCTGCCTCCTCCAGCGGCCCGAGCTGCACCAATCCGCCGGCCACCCCCGGCGGGCAGCGGTAGGCCGCGCCCAGCACCGGCACCCCCCCAGCCAGCTCCTCCGCCCGGTACGTCACCAGCAACGACAGACCCGGCCGAGGGTCCCTGGCCAACAGCAGCAATAGCTCGCGGCTCGCCCGGTCCGCCCACTGCGCGTCCTCGACCACCAGCACCACACGGCCCAGCGCGTCGAGCAGCGCCCGGATGCCTTGCACCAACCGATGCCGTTCGTCCCCGCCCTCGGGTGCGTGCGGCAGCCACGCTCCGAGTTCCGGCAGCCACGACCGAAGCGCACCTGCGCTCGCCGGCAACGGTGCCACCTCCGCGAGCAGCGGACCGCTGGACCGCAACGCATCCAGCATCGGCCCGTACGGCATCGGCTCGGCGATCGGATGGCAGTACCCGCTCAGCACCCGCTCCGGCGCCGTCCCGGCCACCGCCAGTGCCTGCCGCACCAGTGCGGACTTCCCGGTACCCGCCTCGCCTTCCACCAGCACCACCGAGGGCACCGCCCGCAACGCTGCGGCCAGCCTAGCCAGCTCACGCCGCCGCCCGACGAACCCCGGCACTCCGCCGCCCCTCATCACTGCGCACCTCCTCCGTTCGCCCACATCGTTCCCGCCGACCGCACCGACCGACCAGTCCGCTCGATCTCCGAGCCACTCACATTCCCTGCTGCACCACCGACCCGACCAGCTCCGCCCTCCGTCTCCCGTCGCCGCCGTCCTACCTCGGCACCACTTCACACTCAACAAAGCCGACGCCGGTCCAGCTCCGCCCCTCGCCCGACCAGCGCCCCCGCTCACTCGCCTCCGCCCAGCTGTCCCGCAACGCATTCCCAGGCCGCCGCCACCGCGTCCTGTTGCGAGCCGGGTGGCTCCCTGGCAAGCATGAAGAAGCTGCGTGGGACCTCACCCCGAGTGACGAGGACAGGTGTTGTCATGACCGACTGGGACTCCCAGGACCCGGATCCTGCCGAGGACGACGGCGTTCTCGAACCGGCCGACTCCCTGCTCACGGACCGGCTCGACGACGACCCGCTGGACACCGGCATCCTCCCCTCCGACCGATACCACGGCGCGACCGCGTACGGCACCACGCCCAGGGAGGCAGCACGCGGGGAGTCCCTGGAGCAGTTGCTGTCCGAAGAGGAACCCGACGAAAACTCCGAGGTGGTCGACGACCGCTGGACCGCCGGGCCGTCCCCGCGTGCCGGACGCCTGGTCGAGGACGGAATCGACACCGCCGGCTCCGACGTGGGCCCCGACGGCGGGGCGGCCAGCGCCGAGGAGGCCGCCGTGCACCTGGTCTACCCCGACGAGGACGCCGAGGCCGAGTTCGACGACGCCGTCCCCGACGAACCACTGCGCGAGGCGGTCGGGTTCACCGTTCTCGACGACCTGGCCGACCGTGTGCCCGACGACGAGTACCGCTGACGTCCACCGCCCGCTCCCGTCCGTCTCACCTGCTCATCCGAACCTCCAGGTCGGCCACCAGCAGCTGCGGACCGGTCTCGTCCGCCTCCGCCACCACAGACCCGTCCGGCGCCCACACAGCACTGCCTCCACAGCCCGTCCACGGCCCGGCGACACCGACGTGGTTGGCCAGCACCACGTGCATCCCGCTCGCCTTTGCGATCGCCGGATGCACCGTACGCCGCTCTTCCCGCCCGCCCGCGGTGCCGTACAGCGAACTGGCAAGGTGGACCTGGCACCCCAGCTCGGCGTTCCGCGCCGTCACCTCGGGAAAATGGTTGTCGAAGCAGGTGGCCAGCGAGTAGCCGACCCCGTCCAGCCAGAACCGGCCGCCACCGCTGCCCGCCGTGAACACCTCCTGCTCGTTCTCGTACAGGTGCTCCTTCGCGTACGTCGTCACCACCGCCCCGTCCGGCCCGAACACGGTGCTGACGATCTGCGGCTCACCACCCGGACCCGCGGTAACGCCGTTGACCACCACGGCTATGCCGACCTCACGCAGCGGATCGAGTCGCCTGTCGTCCGGCTCCGCCCACAGCCCGCGGTCCGTAGCGATCATCTCGAGCTCGTACCCCGTAAGGCAGAGCTCCGGGCCGAACGCCACGACTGCGCCGGCCTCCCGCGCTTCCCGCGCCAGCTCTGCAATCTGCCCGACGTTCGCTTCCACGTCTCCCGGCACGCACTCGAACTGCGCCGCCGACACCCGAACCTGCACCATGCCGCTTCCCTTCCCTGACACTCCGACCTCCCGCTTTGACCGACCACCGTCGCCCCGGCCTCACCCGGAGGCCGAACGAGGCTACCGACCTGCGCCTTCCCGCAGTCGCCCGAAGACGGTCGACTCCGGTTGGTTCGGCAGGAACGCTCTGATCTGCTCGGCGCACTCGCGGGGTGAGTACGCTCCGCTGTCACATTCCAGGTCGTAGTCGCCATGACGGTGCACCAGGTCGTACTGAACGGCCGCCAGCCCGGATGGCCGGTTACCCCTGGCGGTCTCACGTCGAATCAACTCGTCCAGGTCACAGCGAACCCCTACGAACAAGACCCGATAGGGGCTGAGCACGTCGAGACAGTCCGCCAGCCGCCACGGTTCGCTCAGGACGTGGTCGACGACCACGTTGTTCCCGACTTCCGCCATCGCGGCGATCGACCGATGGAACCCCATCCTGGTCCGCTTCAGCGCCTCGTCGAACTGAGCCTGTTCCATGGCCCGCTTGGTCCGCATCGCGTTGAACGTGTCGACGCCGAGATGGAACCAGACCTCGTCGTCGAGCACGTCCAGCAGCTCGTGCGCAACGCTCGACTTCCCCGAACTGGATGTGCCATTGAGAAAAATGATGCGCCCCACCGTCTCACCCACACGACCACCCCTGTCACGTTTCCGACTGCAGCCAACCTTGCCAGATCAGCAGACCTCACCACTCGGCAGCCCCCGGAATCGACGCAGCCAGGGGCAATAAGCTTTCCACTATGAACACCGAACACTCGCCTTTCCTCCTGACCAGAAAATCGGCCAGACGATTTCCTCGACCGCCGGCTGAATCCGCACCCGCAATGCAGGCGGAATATTCCGATCGCCATCCACAGAGTCATTATTAGCCGACAATCAACAAAGGACCTCCCGGGACACCACCCGATGGGGGCACAACACGGCTCACCCCAGTGCCCGCACCGCCTTGCCCACGTTGGACCTTGCGGCATCGTCGACTCACTGACCGACTGCCACACCCGACCGGTTCAACGGAGGTAATCCATGCCCACCATCACCGTGTTCACCTTCAATGGAATGAGCTGCGGCCACTGCGAGCGCACTGTCACCGCCGGGTTGAACGCGCTGCCCGGCATCACCGGCGTCAGCGCCGACATGCAGGCCGGCCGAATCATCATCGAGTCGTCTCAACCCCTGGATGACGACCAGGTCCGAGCCGCCGCCACCTCTGCCGGTTTCACCCTCGGCGACCGCCTCTGACCTACGGCATCGCCGTGGGGCGCCTCAGCCCCTGGCAGCTGCCGTCCGCCGGTGCCGGCCCGTCACTCTGCCCACTCATCGGCCGGCACCTCCTCTCAAGCTCGCCGCCGCCATCGCCAGTTCTACCGCCGCCGCAGCCTCACCAATCTCGCTCGGTGGCAGTATTTCCGGGTCCACTCTTTCGGGTAATTAGCTGTAACACCAACGTCTGCTGCCGGAGGGGCCACCGAAGCCCTGCGAAAAGTCCCCCGGAAAATAATTTGCAGGCGGTCCGACAGCCCTCTAGTCTTCGAGCCACTGACGGCAGGTCGGTTCTACCAAGGGTTCGATACTGACCCAGCAAAGAACTGACGCCGAGCTTTCGCTTTCAGCTTTCGAGAGGAGGTTCCGCGGTGGTTCCGATAGCTCGTCCCAGCCCCACGGCGCACCCGATCGCTCGCGCGACCACCTGATCCACCACCTGCGGGGGGTCATCACGGATCGTCACGATCGGGATCGCCTCCCGCTCTTCCCTGTTCCGGAGGCCCTGTGATCTTCCGTCCGATCCTTCCCCAAGAGCTGGACGCTGTCCTTTCCTGCATCCAGCCCGACCCGTCCACCATGCTCTCCGCCGACGTCGTCCGGTCCCGGCTCGCCGACGGCGAGTACCGTCCGGAGTGGATCTGGGTCGCAGAGACAGGTCCTGGGCGAGCGCCGTTGCTGCTCGCCATCTGGTGGGGCATGCCTGGCGACACCCACCCCCGAAGCCTGGACGGCCTGTTCTCCACCGCTGCTTCATCGGTTCTCAGCCGTCCCGATGCGCGCACGTTCCCTCCGTCCCAGCCTTCCGGCGATCCGCGCTCCGCAACTGCTGCTGCCTTGCTCACAGCCGCCCATCAGGCCTTCGCCGCTGACGGCCTCACCGCCCTGCCGGAGTACCATCTGTTCCTGCCGCCGAGTTGGCGCGACCAACCCGAGACTGCGGCTGCGGTGAAGTGGCGCCGCGAGGCGTCGAAGGCGGCCGGTCTCCGCGTTGTCACCGAACGTCTCCGCTTCGAGTGGACTGCGGAAGGCCCGGTCCCCTCCGTCTCGGAGCGGCTCGTCTTCACTCCGGAGCCCGACGACGAGGTGTTCGTCGATCTCTTGCGCCGCACTCTCCCCGGGAGCCTGGACGCGGCCACCACACGAGAGGCGTTGCTCGTCGGGCCCGAGGAGCAAGCCCGGAACGATGTCGCCTTCTATCGCCACGACATGCTCGGTGAACGCTCCTGGTGGCGAATAGCCCGGATGTCCACAGGTCAGGTGGTCGGCTTCGGGATCCCCTCGCGCAACTGCAACACCTCGGTGGTGGGCTACCTCGGTGTCCTCCCCGAGTTCCGCGGACGGGGCTTCGTGGCCGAGATCCTCGCCGAAATCACCCGAATCCTCGCCACCGAGGCCAAGGAGACCGTCGTCCGTGCCGACACCGACCTCACCAACCACCCCATGATCGCCGCCTTTGAACTGCTCGGCTACAGCGAGATAGCGCGCCGGCTGGTTCTCTCCGCTGGCTGATCAGCCCCACCGCATAGCCAGTCGGGACAACCGCCCATGACTGCCGTCGGCCGGACGGCCCGCCCCAGCCGCCGTTCCAGCTCGCCGTCCGGCCGACGCCTGACCACCTGCCGGTGCCTGGCTCGTAGCCGTCGTCTTCCATGGAAAGGAGTTCGCCATCAAGTACGACTTCCTGCACAGCACTCCGCGCAACCTGCGGTCGGTCTCAACTCAACGAGAACGCGCCCGCCGGTGGGGGCGGCGAGTCCTCGGCGGTCGCATCTGTGACCGGCTCGGAAGCCTGCTGCGGCGATTCCGTCAGCCGGGCCGGGAAGGGGTCGGAGGCGAGCAACCGACTCAACTCCTTCGCGGGCAACGGCTCGTCGGAGCCGATCAGCAGGACGTTCCCGTAACGGCGGCCCCGCAGCACGCTGGGCTCGGCCACCAGGCAGACGTGGGCGAAAACTGCAGCAACCGTGGCCACTTGGGCCTTGGCGAATGCAAGCGGCGGGCCGTCTGCGAGGTTCGCCGCGTAGCATCCGCCGGGCCGGAGCGTGGCCGCGGCCAGCCGGACGAACTCCACACTGGTGAGATGCGCCGGCGTCCGCGAGCCTCGGAACACGTCGGCGACCACCACGTCGAACGTCCCGGGCGCCACAGATTCGAGTGCCGACCGGGCGTCGCCGACCACCACGTCGATACCGGGCGGCCAGGGGAGGTGCTCTGCTATGAACTCGATCAGCGGGCCGTCGACCTCGACCACTTGCTGCCGCGAGCGAGGCCGAGTCCGAGCAAGATAGCGAGGCAGAGTGAGCGCGCCACCGCCAAGGTGCAGGACATCGAGCGGCTCCCCGGCATCCGCGACCACGTCCAGCAGGTGAGCGATCCGCTGGACGTACTCGAACTCGAGATGCGTGGGGTCCTGAAGATCGACATACGACTGCGGCGTGCCGTCGAGGGTGAGCAGCCAACCCCCCTCGTCATCGATGTCGGGCATCAACTTGGCGGTCCCCAGCGCCACCTCGCGCTCCACAGGGCGCGGGTCCGGCAGTCCGGCCGGTCCGGTCATCGGACAGGCCTCCGAAACGTGACGGGGCGGAAAACGATCGACGAAGGGACAGCCATGCGGGCAGCTTAGGCCCGACCAGGGCAGTCTTCCCAAACGGAGCGACCTACCGCCCGGTATGGTCGCGGAAGTGGTACCGCCTCGGAGAGCCCGGGGCGGCGCGGCAGAGCAGGAAGTGGGTGTGGCTGGCATGGAGTTCCGCGAAGACATCCTGGGTGCCCCGTACGAGGCGGCGGAGCTCCCACTGGTCCCGGACGAGGAAGGGGCGGTCAGTGCCACCCTGGTCCGCAGACTGGTCCCGGGTTCCCGCCGAGCGGTGCTGTATGTGCACGGCTACACCGACTATTTCTTCCAGACCCACCTCGCCGACCACTTCGTCGCCGCCGGCTATTCCTTCTACGCCCTGGATCTGCGCAAGTACGGCCGGTCGCTCCGTCCGCACCACTCCCCCAACTTCGTCACGGACCTCGCCGTGTACGACGAGGAGTTGGACGAGGCGATTCGCGTGATCCGGGAACTCGACGGTCATACCCGGCTGCTGGTGAACGGGCATTCCACCGGCGGGCTGGTGACTGCGCTGTGGGCGTCCCGGCGCGGCGGGCATGGGCTGGTCGACGGACTGTTCCTCAACAGTCCGTTCCTGTCAATGCCTGCCTCGCCTGCGGTTCGTACGCTCGGGGCTCCGGCTCTCGATGCCCTCGGCCGTGCCTCCCCCACCCGGAAGCTGCCCGCCCCGCTCAACCCGCACTACGTCCACAGTCTTCACCGCGAACACCGGGGCAGCTGGGATTTCGACCTCGCGATGAAGCCGGCCGAGGGCTTTCCGCTCTACGCCGGCTGGCTGGCGGCGATCCAGCGTGGGCACCGCACGCTCCGGCGCGGGATCTCCGTCGACTGTCCGGTACTGATGATGGCTTCCACGGCTTCCACCGTCACCAGTCGGTGGGATCCCGCACTGATGCACACCGACGCGGTCCTGCGCGCCGATGACATCGCCGCACTCGCGCCGCGCCTCGGCCGTCATGTCACCACCATCCGCATCGAAGGCGGTGTCCACGACCTGGTCCTCTCGGCCGAGCCGGTCCGGGCCCAGGTGTTCGTGGAGCTCGACCGCTGGCTCGCCGCTTACTTCCCCACTCCATGACCGCCTCGCGGCGAGCACCTCAGCTCTCCGAGCGCTGTCGCTTGCGGCGGCTCGCGGGCACCCACGGTGTCTCCGCACCGCCGCGCAGTACTGACACCACTCCGAGACCGGCCGCGCTGACCGGAACGGCGAGCAGCGCTCCGATGATTCCGGCGATTCCGGAACCGGCTACCACCGCAATCATGATCGTCGCGGGGTGGAGCTCGACGGTCCGGCTCTGAATGACCGGCTGGAGGATGTTGCCCTCGATCGCCTGGACCGCCAACACCACACCGAGAGCCCAGAGAGCGGTGCCGAGACCACCGTTCGCCAGGGCCACGAGTACCGCGACCGTCCCGGAGAGAAAGGCCCCGACGAACGGAATGTAGGACCCAAGGAAGACAAGAGCGCCCAGGCCTGCTGCACCCGGGACGCCGAGGAGCAGCAGTCCGATGGAGATGAAGGTCGCGTCGATCAGCGCGATCAGGGTGGTGCCGCGCATGAAGCCGGCCATGGCCGCGAAGGCCTGCTGACCGCAGGCGATCACGGTGTCGGAGTGCTTGCCCGGCATCGTCTCGTGAATGGCGTCACCGAACCGGTGACCGTCGCGCAGGAAGAAAAAGACCAGAGCGAGGGCGAGCACACCTCCGGTCAGCAGCTGAGTGATCAGGCCGAGTCCGGACAGCACTCCGTTGGCGAGGGAGTCCACCAGGGTGCTTCCCGAACCGGCGCTCTGCCGAAGCGCGTACTGGATCCGGTCGCCGAGCGGTCCGAGCCAGGAGGCGATTCGGTCGCCCGCCTGCTGAAGACCCGCAGCGATCTGCGGGGCGCTACTCACCAGTGAGTTGACCAGCAGTCCGATGCCGCCGGTGACAACCAGCACCAGAGTGGCGCAGGTCAGCCCTGCTGCCGTGCCACGGCTGACGCCCCGCTTCACCAGCCATGGCATAACGGGGTAGAGCAGGGCGGTGGCCAGCAGGGCGATCAGCATCGGGATGGTGGCTGCCCTGAGTTCCACGACCACGAACACCGCGAACCCGGCGACGGTGATGAAGAGGATCACCGCTGCGGACCAGGCGGCGGCCGCGCGGATGGACGGCGGCAGCATCAGGGCCGGTCTCCGATTGTCCGGTGCCGCACTTCGGGTGGTGGCCACCGCCGTACCCGTACCCGCACCCGACGAACTCTCAGTACCTATGGAGGTGGTTCCACTTGATGTCGATCGCTCACCAGATGCGTGCGCCGCGCCGGAGCCAGCAGTCCCATGGTCGCTCTCCCCGGCCTTCCCGCCAGGGACAGGACCGTCGGACCGCTCTCCGCTGGCCGCACCGGTTGCGCCGTCGTCGGCATCGGCATCGGCTGGACCGTCATGCCCGCCGTCCGGTGGTCTGCGATCAGCCGGCTCTGCTGCTGACGGGCCCCGATCCGAACCGTTCCCCTCGGGCTGCTCCGGACCGGCCTCGTCGTCGGGCTCTGTCGGCGGTCCGCCGTGCTCGTTCGACTCGTGTGGGTCCGGGGAGCCTTCCATTGCCACCGCCACCTCCACCGCTGACGCGCCGTCATGATCGTCTCATTTCAGCACATAACGGTCATCGCGGCAGATAGCCCGCTGCAGTACGTACGATGCGGCGCGCTGGACGCACCGTCGCCGCCGCCAAACCAGCCACCACCTGGCCCCGCCGCTCGGCTTCACCCCCGCCGAGACCCCCGCCTGACCACCGACCGCGCCCACGCACCCACGCGCCCTCCCCGAACGCGCCGACAAGCAGATCGGACACCTCTATGACTTCACGTGCCATCACGGCCGTCGGCGTTCTCAGGCTGCTGGCCGGAGCCGCCACTCGGGTCGCCGGCCGCCGGGCCGATCGGCGGCGGTCAGCCGCGGTGCTGGTCGATCGTCCGGCGCAGCAGTGCCACCCGGTTGGAGGTGAGCGAATCGACGCCGAGGTCGAGCATTCGCCGCATCGTCCTGCGCAGGTCGACGGTCCAGGTGGCGAGCGCAAGGCCTGCGTCGTGCACGGTCGCGACCAGGCGCTCGTCGACCAACCCGAAGGGAGGATTGAGGTAGGTCGGGCGCAGTTCTTCCAGCAGCCGCTGCTTGGGCAGTTGAGGCCGGTTCCAGGTCAGCGAGATCTCCGCCTGGGGAGCGAGCTCCCGCACCGCGAGCATCGCGAGAACGGGCCCGCAGAACGCGACACGGTCGGCCAGTCCGAGGTCGCTGACGGTCCGCCAGGTCGCGGCGGCCGGCTGGGCGTCGTCCAGGTCGATCAGCAGCTGTCGGCCGTCGGTCTGTGCAACGGCGGTGAGCGTCTCCGCGAGGGTGGGGATCCGCAGGCCGGGCGCGGCCACCTCGGCGAGCTGTTCGGCGGTCACGCGGTTGATCGGGCGCGGGTCGTTCCAGAGCCGCTCCAGGGTCCGGTCGTGGAGCAGTACCGGCACGCCGTCCCGGGTGAGTTGCACGTCGACCTCGACGGCGTCCGCTCCTGCGGCAAGGGCGGCGCCGACCGCAGGCAGGGTGTTCTCGCGGTGCTGGTACGGCTCGCCTCGGTGGGCAACGGCGCGCACGCGGCTCTTCAACGGGGTCGTCCTCTCGCACGGTCGGGCAACTCACACCACGGGCCGCTTCGCCAGCGGTTGGCCGCAGGACTCCGCATCCTAGGCGGCACCCGTCCAGCACTGCGCAGGTACCTCCGGCACCTGATGGCGGCCGCCGCGTCCCGCCGGTCCGGAAGGCCGTCGGGCCACCGGCCGCGGCTCACCGACCGGGCAGCGGGTCAGCGACGCTCGACGACCACGTTGGTCGACTTGATGACGGCGGTGGCGGGTGCACCGGGCACCAGGCCGAGTTCCTCCGCCGAGTCCCGGCTGATCAGCGAGACCACTCGGAACGGCCCTGCCTGGATCTCCACCTTTGCGGCCACGTCGCCCAGCACGACCGCGGTCACGATCCCGGGGAACCGGTTCCTCGCCGAGGACCGACCCTCCGCATCGCTGTTCTCCGGGCGCGCCAACTCACGTGCAAAGGAAGCGAGTTCAGCCCCGGCAATGATCCGGTGTCCGTGTTCGTCACGGGTCGCGGGCAGGCGCCCCGCGTCCACCCACCGTCGCATGGTGTCGGCACTCACCCCCAGCATGGAGGCCGCCTCTCCGATGCGGTACGGGTGGACGGGCCGGTCGGGGATGGCCATGAATGCAGCTCCTGGGCGGCTCGCGGTAATCGGGACAGACTCCGCCATCCTGCCGTACCGGCAGCCACCCCCGCTCACACCCCACTCTCGGCCGCTGCCGGAGCCTCACTCGCCTCCGAAGAGTTCGCGTCGCGCCGCATCCCCGGCGGTCAGCACCGCGCCGGCCAGCACCGCGCCGCCGCCCGCCGTGCCGGCCCGGACCTCGGTGGCGAGCGGAGAGAGCCGGGCCAGGTGGCGTTCGACTCGGGCGGCCAGTTCGGAGCCTCCCGCCTGGCCGATCTCGCCGCCCAGCACCACACAGCCGGGGTCGAGGACCACGCAGATCGCGGAGGCCCCGACGGCGATCCGCCCGGCCAGTTCGTCGAGGAAGTCGTCGGCTCCGCTCCGTACGGCGAGGCGGACGACGGCCTCGGCACCGGGTTCCGATCCGGCGGGCTCGGCGGTCAGGCCGTGGCGGGCGCCGAGTTCGCAGATCGCGGCGCTGGAGGCCAGCGAGTGGAAGCCGCCGTCGCACCGGGTGGCGTCCGGCAGGCCGCTGGTCCCGGGGACGGGCAGGAAGCCGATCTCGCCGGTTCCGCCGGAGGCACCGCGCCGCAGCCGGCCGTCCAGCACCACCGATGCGCCGATGCCGTGGCCCAGCCAGATCAGGGCGAAGTCCTTGCGGCCCCGCGCCGCGCCGATCCGATGCTCGGCGATCCCGGCCAGGTTCACCTCGTTCTCCAGGATCACCTCCGTACCGGGACGGGCACGCAGGGCCGCGAGCAGTTTGCCGTGCCACTCCGGCAGCTTTCCGGAGTTGTTGAGCGAGCCGCTCACCGGGTCCACCAGCCCGGGCGCGCCGACGGCGACGGTGTGCAATTCGCGGGCGCCGACCTCGGCTGCGGTCGCGAGCAGCGTTTCGACGGTCCGTTCCACGAGCAGGTCGCCGTCCCCCGCCCCGCCCTCCGCGACCTCGCCCGCTTCCGCGCGGGCAGACCTCGAGGCTGGGCCGTCCGCCCAGGCCGATGTCCGTGCCGTGGCCGCGACGGTGGCCGTGCCGAGGGTCTGCCCGGTCAGATCGGCCACCACCAGACTGACCCCGGTGGCCCGGATGTCGATCCCGGCGAGGTGGGCGCGATCGGCGACCAGTCCGTACAGGCGGGCGTTGGGGCCACGGCGGAGTGCGGCGCTCTCCCCGGCCTGGGCGACCAGTCCGCTGCGCTGGAGGCGCTCGAGCAGATCGGCGACGGTGGGCCGGGAGAGCCCGGTCAGCGTGCGCAGGTCGGATGCGGTGAGCGGGCCCCGTTCGAGCAGCAGGTCGAGAGCGAGCCGGTCGTTGATGGCCCGGGCGGTGCTCGGCGTGGCGGTGCGAGCGGTCGTCATGAGCCTGCATCCTTCCAGAGGTTTCTATCAGGCAGGGTCCCTGATAGTTTATTGCCAATCCGACCGACCCAAGGGGGGAGCCCGGCATGGGCGAAACTCTCAAGGACGTCCGGCGCGCAAGACTGAGCGTGGCGCTGGTGTTCGCCGTCCACGGTGCCGTCACCGGCACCTTCGTCAGCCGCATCCCGTGGATCAAGGACCAGCTGGATCTGAGTCCTGGTCAGCTCGGTCTCGCCTTGGTGTTCCCGGCGATCGGTGCCTCGCTCGCGATGCCGCTGGCCGGTCGCATCGTGCACCGCGCCGGTGCCCGGGCGGCGCTGCAGGGGTTGCTGTCGCTGTGGTGCCTCTCGCTGGTGCTGCCGGCGTTCTCCCCCAACCTGGTGGTCCTCTGCCTGTCGCTGTTCGTCTACGGCGCGACGTCCGGCATGTCGGACGTCGCGATGAACGCCCAGGGCGTCGAGGTCGAGGAACGGCTCGGCCGGTCGATCTTGTCGGGCCTGCACGGGATGTGGAGCCTGGGCGGCCTGGTCGCCTCCGGTTTCGGCGTGCTCGCGGCGCACCAGCAGGTGGACGCCCGGGCCCAGTACACGGTGACGGCGCTGATCCTGGTCGTGCTCGCGCAGGTCGTCTCGCGCGGCGTGCTGGACGTTCGACCGACCACCGACCAGGAGGTGCCGCCCCGCTTCGCACTGCCGCCGAAGGAATCCCTGGTCATCGGCCTGGTCGGTTTCTGCGCCGTCTTCGCCGAGGGCGCGTCGATGGACTGGAGCGGCGTCTACCTGCGCGACATCACCGGTGCCTCCGCGTCGACCGCCGCCGCCTGCTACACGGCGTTCGCCGCCACCATGGCCGTCGCCCGGCTGGCGGGCGACGCGGTGGTCCGGCGGCTCGGCCCGGTACGCACGGTACGGGTCGGCGGCGTGGTCGCCACCGTCGGCGGTCTGCTGGTGGTCCTCACCCGCAGCCCGTACGCGGCCATTCCGGGGTTCGCACTGATCGGCATAGGCATCGCGGTGGTGGTTCCGCTCGCGTTCGCCGCCGCCGGCCGGGCCGGCAGCAACCCGAGCCAGTCCATCGCCGGTGTCGCCACCATCACGTATACCTCCGGCCTGGTCGCCCCGGCCGTGGTGGGCGGCATCGCCCAGTCCAGCTCGCTGACGGTCTCCTTCGCCGTCGTCACGCTGCTGGCGGCCGCGCTGGTTCCGTCCGCCACTGCCATGCGCCACCGCAAGGAGACCGGCTCCCCGGCCGGGGCCGGTTCCCTGGAGCCCACCGGCTGAGGTCGCCGAGACCGGACCACGGCCCGGCCCGGTGGCACCTCCCGCCGGGCCGACAGCCGGCCCTGCCGCACGAGGAGCGCGGCCCCGAGCCTCGTCCGTCACCGGCGGGCGCGCCACGGAGCACGCCGAGCGCGCGAACCCACGCCGCCGCGCCCGACGGCCCGTTGCCACATCTCAGCCCGTCCGTCGCTGCGTCACACGCCACAGCCGGCGCGGCAGGTCGCCTTCCTCGAAGGGTTCGACCTCGGCCGGGCCCCAGCCTTCCGCGAGGTGATCCACCAGGTCGCGCGAGAAGAAATGCACCGCAAAGCCGCCGTGCTCCCAGATGTCGTCGCCCTGGCCGGTCCCGGCCCGGTAGTGCGCGTCTCCGGTGTGTCGCACGGTGTACACCAGCACGCCTCCGGGGCGCAGCACCCGCCGCACCTCACCGACCAGCGCCTCCAACTCGGCCGCGGTCAGCGCCATGCAGAACAGCATGTGCGCGTACACCGCGTCGACCGACCCGTCCGGCAGGCGCAGCGGCCGACGAACGTCCTGCACCAGGGTGGTCACCGCCAAACCGTCGGCGGCGGCGCGGGCACCGAGCTGATCCAGGCCGACGGGGCTGAAGTCGGCCGCGATGACGGCGAAGCCCCGGCGGGCGAAGAACAGCGCGTCGCGCCCATGGCCGGCGCCGAGCTCCAGAACGACTCCCCCGGGCGGGAACACCGTGGCGGCGCACTCCGCCGACTCCGACGGCCGGTCCCCGTACATGCCGGGGTGCGCGGAGTATGTCCGCTCCCAGTGCTCACGCTGCGCCCGCGCCAGCGAATCGCCCATCTGCTCTCGCCTCTCCGTCCCATGGTCCGCCCGCCGGCCACCCGACCGGCCCTCCGAGGCCAGCCCAACCAACCCCATGAGACCGACCCGGCCGACCCGGCCGCGCCGACAAGGCAGGCCGCTCCGGCAGAGAGCCGTCGTCGATCCCGGTGACAAGCGGGTCCATCCTGCCGTGGGATGCTCGTCGCCATGAATTCCGCCCCGCGAAACCCGATCGGCGCCCATGTCCCTGTTGCCGGGAAGGGGCTGGTGGGCACGGGGTTGGCCTATGCCGCCAAGGTCGGTGCGGAGGCGGTGCAGGTGTTCGTCGCCAATCCGCGCGGGTGGGCCACGCCGGCCGGGAATGCCGCGCACGATCTGGCGTTCCGGACGGCCTGTGCCGAGCAGGGCATCCCGGCGTACGTCCACGCGCCGTACCTGATCAACTTCGGGTCGGACTCGGAGGCGACCCGCGAGCGCTCGGCGGAGTCGCTGACGCATTCGCTGCACCGCTCGGCGGCGATCGGCGCGCTCGGTGCGGTGGTTCACACGGGATCGGCGCTGTGCGGCACCCGGCAGGAGGCGCTGGCCCAGGTTCGCGCGCACGTCCTGCCGATCCTGGACGGCCTCGACCGGTACGGGGACGATGCCCCGCGGCTGCTGCTGGAGCCGACCGCCGGTCAGGGCAGCTCGCTCTGCGCGCGGATGGAGGACCTCGCCGCCTACCTGGACGCGCTCGACCACCATCCGCTGGTAGGCGTCTGCCTGGACACCTGCCACGCCTTCGCCGCCGGTCACGACCTGGCCGCCGCCAACGGCGTCGACGAGCTTTTCGACGCGCTGCACCGAGCAGTCGGCCCGGACCGGCTCAAGCTGATCCACGCCAACGACTCGCAGGACGTCGCGGGCGCCCGCAAGGACCGCCACGAGAACATCGGTACCGGCCACATCGGTGCCCCCGCGTTCGCGGCTCTGCTGGCGCACCCGGCCACCGCCGGCGTCCCGCTGATCATCGAGACTCCGGACGGCCGCCACGACCCCGAGCGCGTCGAAGGCGTCCGCCACGCCGCAGACATCGCCCTGCTGAAGAAACTGCGCCGGCCCGCCGCCTGATCCCGACCGCGCCCATGAACGCGTCCACAGCAAGGCGCAAGTACCGGGAGGCCGCATTGGGCGGCCGGGCCCTGGTGAGAGCTCCCCCCGACACCCTCTCGGCAATTGGCCGAGGCCCCTTCGGCGCCGCGCAACCCCTACCGGGGCCCCTCGACAACTCTCGGTCACAGCGCCGGTTAAGCTCCCCGGGTGCCCGCCCCGCAGCCGATACCCGGCCCCACCGCGTCACGCCCCGCCGACGCCGACTCCAGCGCGACCAGCACCACCCCGAGCGCAGGCCCGAACGACAACGCTCCCACCAGCCACCTCCACCCGCACCGCCGCGCGCTGCTGCGCCTCGGTCTGCTGGTGGCCGTCCTGGCCGCCGCCGCGGCCTCGCTGCTGCTCTGGAGTCCGGCGGCGGTGCTCGCGGCGGCAACCGGTCCGTGGCGGATGCCGATCGCGTTGGCGGCCTACGCGTTCGGGACGGTGGCGTTTCTGCCGCGTCCGGCGTTGAACGCGGGGATGGGGCTGCTGTTCGGGTCCCTGTGGGGCGTGCCGCTGGCGGTGGCCGGGTCGGCGATCGGCGCGATCGTGGCATTCGCGCTCGGCCGGTCGCTCGGCCGGGAGGCGCTGCGGCCGCTGGTGCGCGGCAAGGTGCTGAGCGAGATCGACCGCCGACTGTCCGAGCAGGGTTTCCGCAGCGTCCTGTTGGTGCGGCTGTTCCCGGGGGCGCCGTTCCAGGCGGGCAACTTCGCGTGCGCGTTCTCGGGCGTCCGATTCTGGCCGTATCTGGCGGCGACTGTGCTCGGTGTCGTCCCGACCACGGCGGCCTACGTCATCGCGGGGGCGAGCGCGAGCTCGCCCGGTTCCCCGGCGTTCCTGATCTCGGCGTCGGTGATCGCGGCGATGTGCGTGTTCAGCGCCGTCTCGCTCTGGCGTGCCCGCCCCCGCCGCTCCGCCTGACCGCCTCGCCTCACCGCTCGGACGCTGCCACTCCCCTACCGCTCGATCTCCGGCGACCACTCGCCGACGATCCGCAGCCACACCGTGTTGACGATCATCAGCGCGCCGAGCCAGATCGCCCAGCCCGCGTGTCCGGTGACCGCCAGCAGGGCGACCGAGCCGCCCCAGATCAACAACTGGACGCCGTACCAGGCCGCTGCCGAGTCGCGTACGGGCCGTCGCGGCGCTGCGTACCGTCCCCACAGCACGGCCGCCGCCACCGGAAGCACCAGCGCGATCAGCACGCGCACCACCACGGGGCCTCCGCCCCACAGCCCGTAGCCGCCGACCGCCAACGCCACCAGGGAGGCCAGCTCCAGCAGCAGACGTAGCGCCAACTGCACCCCCGTCATCACCTTGCGCACACCCGCACCCCCACCCGCATTAACAAGCAACGACTACCCGATCATCGCACCGCACCCCCTCGCCCACACCCACCCCGCACCCCGCCCCACCCCCCACCCTGCCCCGCCCCACCCGAACCGCACGGCACCCTGCCCC
>NZ_LISX01000012.1 GCF_001905465.1 Kitasatospora sp. CB01950 | reverse complement strand
GTCTTCACGAAAGAGCGGCACAGCAACCACCGGAATAGGCGGTCCTGCGCACTGCGTCCTCGCTAGTGTTACTTCATAAAGGAATCTCCAACCGATCCAGAGGACCGGCCGGGGATGTCAACATATCTGGCGTTGACTTTTGGCACGCTGTTGAGTTCTCAAGGAACGGACGCTTCCTTCGAGCCGCATTCCTGCGGACCCTCCGGGCGCTTCGTTCGTGTTTCGAGCTTATCAGATCGTTTCCGCGGTGTTGACCGAGGGTTTACGTTCTCGACTTGCTCTGTTTACCGCCGTTGCGCGGCGACCTGAGCAACGATAGCGGGTCGGTGGCCGAGTGCCTAATCGAGGCCGGGGCAGATCACCCGGACGGCAGCGCCGGCCCGTGCGGGAGGGGCCGAGGGGGGCTCGCCCGGATGCCGTAGAGTGCGGCGCGTTGGCCAAGAGGACTAGACCACTTGAGGGTGGCGGGTTCGGAGGAGAGGGTGCGCGAAGGTCGGTTCGTGCACGGCGGGGTGAATGTCGGGGGCGATCTTCACTCGGGCGACTCGTGGGCGCTACATACCAAAATGTCCGAGTTGACGTACTTTGGGTCCGTCGATCAACGGGCCGCTGCCCCGCGGCCGCACGCGATGTACTCCGTACCTGGGAGGCTCCACCATGACCACTGTGACGTCGCCGCTCGCCGGACGTGCCGTCGGCCTCGCCAATGTGCCCGACCCGGTGTTCGCGGGAGCGATGGTCGGGCCGGGGACGGCGATCGATCCGCTGCGGGAGCCGGTGGAGGCGGTGTCGCCGGTGGACGGGCAGGTGGTGTCGATGCACCCGCACGCGTTCGTGGTGATGGACGAGAACGGGCACGGGGTGCTGACGCATCTGGGCATCGACACGGTGCAGCTCAATGGGGAGGGGTTCGAGCTGCTCGTACACAAGGGGGATCGGGTGAAGCGGGGGCAGCCGGTGATCAAGTGGAACCCGGCGGCGGTCGAGGCGGCGGGGAAGTCGCCGATCTCGCCGATTGTGGCGCTGGAGGCGTCGGCAGACCAGTTGAGCGGGGTGGCGGAGTCCGGTGAGGTCACGGCCGGCGGCGACCTGTTCGTCTGGAACTGACGGCGACAACGGGCGAAGGGGTTCGGACCATGGAGCGGACGCTGCACGGTGTGGGCGTGAGTCACGGGGTCGCCATCGGGCCGGTGCGGCACATGGGGACGGCGGTACTGGAGCCGCCGACCACGCAGGTCGCGGCTGCGGAGGTGCCGCGTGAGCAGGCTCGGGCGCAGGCCGCGGTGGAGGCGGTGGCGGCGGATCTGATCGCGCGCGGGAACCTGGCGGGTGGTGAGGCGCAGGCGGTGCTGGAGGCCCAGGCGCTGATGGCGCAGGACCCGGAGCTGCTGGCGGACGTGAACCGGCGGATCTCGGAGGGCAACAGCGCGGAGCGCGGGGTGTACGACGCGTTCGCCGCGTACCGGGACCTGCTGGCGGCGGCGGGCGAGTACTTGGCGGGGCGGGTCGCGGACCTGGACGACGTGCGGAACCGGATCGTGGCGCGGCTGCTGGGGGTGCCGATGCCGGGGGTTCCGGACAGTGACGAGCCGTACGTGCTGCTGGCGCGGGACCTGGCGCCGGCGGACACGGCGTTGCTGGATCCGGCGCTGGTGCTGGGGTTCGTGACCGAGGAGGGCGGGCCGACTTCGCACAGCGCGATTCTGGCGCGGGCGATGGGGGTGCCGGCGGTGGTGGCGATGCCGCGGGCGACGGAGTTGGCGGAGGGGGTGGTGGTCGCGGTGGACGGGTCGACCGGCGAGGTGCTGGTGGAGCCATCGGCGGAGCGGCGGGAGGAGTTGCGGCGGCTGGCCGCGGAGCAGCGGGCGGCGTTGGCGGCGTCCTCGGGGCCGGGGCGGACGTCGGACGGGTTCATGGTGCCGTTGCTGGCGAATGTGGGGGGTCCGGCGGACGTGCCGGCGGCGGTGGAGAACGGGGCGGAGGGCGTCGGGCTGTTCCGGACGGAGTTCCTCTTCCTTGACGACTCGGCGAAGGCGCCGAGCGAGGACAAGCAGGTCCAGGCGTACCGGAAGGTGTTGGAGGCGTTCCCGGGCGGCCGGGTGGTGGTGCGGGTGCTGGATGCGGGGGCGGACAAGCCGCTGGACTTCCTGACGCCCGGGGACGAGCCGAATCCGGCGCTGGGGGTGCGGGGTCTGCGGACGTTGTTGGAGCACCCGGAGGTGTTGCGTTCGCAGTTGCGGGCGTTGACGCGGGCGGTGGAGGGACTGTCGGTGCGCCTCGAGGTGATGGCGCCGATGGTCGCGGACCGGGAGGATGCGCGGGCGTTCGCGGCGGCCTGTCGGGAGGCGGGGTTGGACGCCAAGGTCGGGGCGATGGTGGAGATTCCGTCGGCCGCGCTGCGGGCGGGGTCGTTGCTGCGAGAGGTGGAGTTCCTGTCGTTGGGGACGAACGACCTCGCGCAGTACGCGTTCGCGGCAGACCGGCAGGTGGGGTCGTTGGCGCGGCTGCAGGATCCGTGGCAGCCGGCGCTGCTGGACCTGATCGCGGCGGCGGCGGACGCGGCGACGGCTGCGGGGAAGAGCTGCGGGGTGTGCGGGGAGGCGGCGTCGGACCCGTTGCTGGCGTGTGTGCTGACGGGCCTGGGGGTGACCAGTCTGTCGATGGGGGCGGCGTCGATCCCGTACGTGCGCTCGGCGTTGGCGCAGGCGTCGTTGGCGCAGTGCCGGCAGGCGGCGGAGGCGGCGCGGGCGGCCGACTCGGCCGAGGAGGCGCGGGCCGCGGCGCGGCAGGTGTTGTCCGGGGCGTAGCGCCGTCCGGACGTTCGACTCCCGAGGGGTCGCTGCCACCGTGGGGGTTGGCGGCGGCCCCTCGGGGCATTGGTGTGCGGTTCGGTGCTTGCGGTTCAGTGCTTGCGCTTCAGTGCTTGCGCTTCAGTGCTTGCGCTTCAGTGCTTGCGGGTGGTGGCGAGCTGTTCGAAGAAGCGCAGGTGGTCGAGGTTGTCGACCGAGCCGGGGTTGACCGCCTTGGTGAGCGGGGTGCCGCCGAGCAGGCGCTTGACGGGGACTTCGAGGCGCTTGCCGGTGAGGGTGTGCGGGAGGCCCTGGACGGTGATCACCTCGTCGGGGACGTGGCGCGGGGAGAGTTCGGTGCGCAGCGAGGTGCGGATGCGGGCGGTGAGGTCGTCGTCCAGGACGGCGTCGGGGGCGAGCACCACGAAGAGCGGCATCCAGTAGCCGCCGTCGGGTTCCTCCAGGCCGATGACCAGGGATTCGGCGATCTCGGGGAGGCGTTCGACGACCTCGTAGATGTCGGCGGAGCCCATCCGGACACCTTGGCGGTTGAGGGTGGAGTCGGAGCGGCCGTGGATGACGACGGTGCCGCGGCCGGTGGCGGTGATCCAGTCGCCGTGGCGCCAGATGCCGGGGTAGGTGTCGAAGTAGCTGTCGTGGTAGCGAACGCCGTCGGGGTCGTTCCAGAAGCCGGTGGGCATGGACGGGAGCGGCTTGGTGACGACGAGCTCGCCGACCGCGTCGGTGAGCGGGTGGCCGGCGGGGTCCCAGGCTTCGACGGCGGCGCCGAGGCAGGGGGCCTGGATCTCGCCGAGGTGGACGGGGAGGGTGGGGACGCCGCCGACGAAGCAGGAGCAGACGTCGGTGCCGCCGCTGACGGAGGCGAGCCAGACGTCCGGCTTGACCTCGTCGTAGATCCACTGGAAGCCGTCGGGCGGGAGCGGGGAGCCGGTGGTGCCGAGGCAGCGGACGGCGGACAGGTCGAGGTCGCGTCCGGGGTGCAGTTCGGCCTTGCGGCTGGCGATGACGTAGGCGGCCGAGGTGCCCAGGACGGTGGCGCGGGTGCGGGCGGCGACCGACCAGAGGGCACCGGTGTCAGGGTGTCCCGGGCTGCCGTCGTAGGTGACGATCGTGGTTCCGGTGAGCAGGCCGGCGAGGAGGAAGTTCCACATCATCCAGCCGGTGGACGTGTACCAGAGGAAGCGGTCGTCCGGGCCGAGGTCGAGGTGGAGGGCGGCCTGCTTGAGGTGTTCGACCAGGATGCCGCCCTGGCTCTGCACGATGGCCTTCGGGAGGCCGGTGGTGCCGGAGGAGTAGAGCACCCAGAGCGGGTGGTCGAAGGGGACGGGTTCGAAGACCGGCTCGGCCTCCCCGGCGACCAGGTCGTCGTAGCGGAGCGTGCCCTCGGGGGCGGGGGTGTCGAGCAGCGGGACGTGGACGACCGTGCGGAGGGTGGGGAGTTCGCGGCGGAGCTCGGCGACCACCTCGGTGCGGTCGTGGTTCTTGCCGCCGTAGTGGTAGCCGTCGACGGCGAACAGGACGGTCGGCTCGATCTGCTGGAAGCGGTCGAGGACGCTGCGGGCGCCGAAGTCGGGGGCGCAGCTGGTCCAGGTGGCGCCGACGGCGGCGGTGGCGAGCAGGGCGACGGCGGCCTGCGGGATGTTCGGCAGGTAAGCGCTTACCCGGTCGCCCGGGCGGACGCCCCGGGCACGCAGTGCGGCGGCCAACGAGCCGACCTGGCGGCGCAGTTCGGACCAGCTGGTGGCGACGGGCTCGGCGGTCCGCTCGTCGAGGTGGAGGATCGCCGGGCGGTCGGCGTTGGCCGGATCCTCGGCGGCGCGCAGGGCGTGCTCGGCGTAGTTGAGGGTGGCGCCCGGGAACCAGCTCGCGCCCGGCATGGTGGCCGGCTCGGCGAGGACGGCGGTGGGCGGGGTGTGGAAGCGCACGTCGAAGTACTCGGTGACGGCGGTCCAGAAGCGCGGGAGGTCCTCGACGGACCAGCGGTGGAGGTCCGCGTAGCGGGTGGCGGCCTCGGCGTCGGTGGCGACCGGCGCGAGCGGGGCGGCCGGGGCTCCGTGCTGCTCGGCGGCCCAGCGCTGGAAGGCGACCAGGCGGCTGGCGGCGGCGCGGGCGGGGTCCGGGCGCCAGAGCGGCTCGGTCGGCTCGGCTGGTGCCGTCGGCTCGGTCCGCTCGGTCGGCTCGGTCGGCTCGGGGTGCGGGGGCTGCTGGTCCTGGGAAGTCGGAGGGGTGCTCACGTGGTGGTCTCCAGGCCGGTGGGGACGGATGGGCTTGTGGCAGGCCGTCCGTGGGTGCTGACGGTGCAGACCATGCCACGTGATCGGCCGGGGGTCCAGGGTTCATCCTGGTGGTGGACAGTGCGGGTTGCTGGGGCGGTACGGGCACGTGAGTGGGGCGGCGACTGCTGCGCGGTGGGTGGTGGGCGGTGGGGTGGTGGACGGCTGTGGGGGGTGGTAGGACGGCGGGATGACGGTGGCTTATGACGTGGTGATCGTGGGTGGCGGGCACAACGGGCTTGTGGCGGCCGGGTATTTGGGGCGGGCCGGGTTGCGGGTGCTGGTGCTGGAGCGGCTCGGGCACGTGGGTGGGGCGGCTGTCTCCGAGCGGGCGTTTCCCGGGGTCGATGCGCGGCTGTCCCGCTACTCCTACCTGGTGAGCCTGCTGCCGCGGCAGATCCTGGAGGACCTGGGCGTCCGGGTGGAGCTGCGGCGTCGGCGGATCTCCTCGTACACGCCGTGGGAGCGGGACGGGCGGGCCGGCGGGCTGCTCGTGGATGCCTCGGACGAGCGGCGGACGGCCGATTCCTTCCGCGAACTGACGGGCGGAGAAAAGGAGTTCGCGGCCTGGCGGGAGTTCTACGGGATGACTGGGCGGGTGGCGCAGCGGGTGTTCCCCGGGCTGACGGAGCCGTTGCCGTCGCGGGCGGAACTGCGGGCGCGGGTCGGCGATCCGGTGGCCTGGGCGGAACTGTTCGAGCGGCCGTTGGGCGAGGCGCTGGAGCGGCGGTTCACGGACGACGTGGTGCGGGGCGTGGTGCTGACGGACGCCCTGATCGGGACGTTCACCCATGCGCACGACCCCTCGCTGCGGCAGAACCGGTGCTTCCTGTACCACGTGATCGGCGGGGGCACCGGCGACTGGGACGTGCCGGTGGGCGGCATGGGTGCGGTGACGGGTGCGCTGGCCGACGCGGCCCGGGCGGGCGGGGCGGAGTTCCGGACGGAGTGCGAGGTCGTCGCGGTGGATCCGGGCGGGCCGGGGCGACCGGCCGAGGTCGGGTACCTGGACGCGGACGGGGTGGAGCGGCGGGTCGGCGCGCGCTGGGTGCTGTGCAACGCTGCGCCGGCGGAGTTGGCGCGGCTGTTGGGTGGCGAGTCGGGGGCGGGGGTGGGGGCCGAAGCGGTGGCGGGTGAGGGGGCTCCGGGGGCTCCGGAGGCTCCGGAGGGGGCGCAGCTGAAGGTCAACATGCTGCTTCGGCGGCTCCCTCGGCTCCGGGACGGCGCGGTGGATGTACGGGACGCGTTCGGGGGGACGTTCCATGTAGCGGAGTCGTACCGGGAGTTGGAAAGCGCTTACCGGGTGGCTTCGGCGGGGCGGCTCCCCTCCCCCGCACCGTCCGAGATCTACTGTCACTCGCTGGCGGACCGGTCGATTCTGGGGCCGGAGGTGCCGGCCGGCTGGCACACGCTCACGTTGTTCGGCCTGCAGATGCCCGCGCGGTTGTTCGCCGACGATCCGGAGGGAATGCGGCGGGCAGCACTGGAGGGCGTGATGGCCGCGCTCGACGGGGTGCTGGCGGAGCCGCTCGCGGACTGCCTGGCGGTCGACGGGGACGGTCGGCCGTGCCTGGAGGTGCGGAGCCCGCTGGACCTGGCGACCGATCTTCGGCTGCCGGGCGGCAACATCTTCCACCGGGAGTTGGCGTTCCCGTTCCGGGAGGAGGACGGGGTTCGGGAGGGCGCCGGGGTTCGGGAACGGGCGTCCGGCCGGTGGGGCGTGGAGACCGAGAACGCCCGCGTCCTGGTCTGCGGGGCCGGGGCGGTGCGGGGTGGCGGGGTCAGTGGGATTCCCGGGCACAACGCGGCGATGGCGGTGCTGGGGAAGTAGCGGCGGGGTGCGGGCCCGCCGAGGGATGGCGCTGGAGGGACGGCGGGAAAGCGCTTACCGGGTGGGTCGGGCACCGTCGGACGGGCGGATGCCCGGTGGCGACGGGAAAGCGCTTACCGGGCGGGTCGGGCCACCGGGGCGGCAGATGCCGGGTCTGGCGGGAAAGCGCTTACCCGTTCGGTCGCGCCGCTCCCGGGTCAGTGGGCGGCGCGGCACGGAGGGACGGCGGGAAAGCGCCTTCCCGTTGGGTCGGGCTCCCTCGAACGGGTGGGCGGTAAGCGCTTTCCCTCTCCCCCCGGGCTGCTCGTCCTGTGCCCTTACCGCTTACCGCGCGCTCAGTGGGTGGGTGAATTCTCCGTTGAACCAGGAGCGGGCCACGCGGGTGTGGAAGGGGAAGGCGAGCGGGGTGTCGAGGGTGGCGAGGTGCCAGCCGTCGGTCTCGTCAGTGGGGGTGGACGGGGGGAGGTCGGCGAGGTTGCGGGCGGGGAGGAGGGCGAACAGGCAGAGGAATCCGCCGAGGGTGTCGGAGTCGGTGGAGACCAGGCGGGCGTCGGCGGGGTCGGCCAGGATGCCGGTCTCCTCCCGCAGCTCGCGAACGGCGGCCTGCTGCCAGCTCTCGCCGTAGTCGACGTAGCCGCCGGGGAGGGCGAGTTCGCCGAGTCCGGGTTCGATGGTGCGGCGGATGACGGTGAGCCGGGTGTCCCCGTCGGGGTGGTGGACGGGGAGGAGTGCGACGGTGACCGGGAGCGGGTTGCGGTAGCTGGTCTCGTGGCAGCCGGGGCAGGTGCGCGGCCAGGTCGCGGTGCCGACCGGGTACGACGTTCCGCACCAGTGGCAGTGCGTGTTGGGGCCGAAGTGGGCGGGACGGGCGGACGGCTGGGTCGTCATGGAGGGATGGTAGTTCGATCGGATGACGGTCCGGGCGCGAAGCGAATAGTCGGGAGCGAGGGGCCGGCGGCGACCGCGGATCGACGGGCGGCCGGGGGCGCGCGGTGGTGCGGACAGAGTGACCGGGCGGGGCCGGGCTCCGGCCAGGTGGGTGAATGCGGAGTGCACGGTTGGAATTCGGGCGCGGGAGCGCGATAGCGATGGGGTGAGCCCGCAACATTCCCGGGCGTCGATCATGTTTAAGGATGATTGTGCGAACAATTCTGGTTTCCCTGGTGGCTGCGGCCTCGGTGCTCGGCATGGCGGCTCCCGCACCTGCCGCGACGCGCTCGGCGAGCGGTGAGGTGGTGGTGTTCTCCACCGAGGCGCAGCCGCTGGACGTCTACCGCAACCCGTCCGGCTGCCAGCAACTCCCCACCATCGCCCACGTGTTGACCAACCAGACGGACCGTCCGGTGCACGTGTACGGCAACCCGTTCTGCGTCGGCCCGTCGGTGACGGTGCAGCCCGGCAACGGAACGCACGTGCCGGGTGGTGCGGGGAGCTTCTCGGCCTGAGGGTCTGATTCTGCGGATCGAAAATATGGGCGGGCGGGCGGCGAAATAGCCGCCCGCCCGCTTTTGCGCTTATCACAGAAATGCATCAAACCGGTGGCTCTGTGCCATCATGTTCAGCGCCGACTTCTCGCCTGTCGTGGCGAATTGACGCTCCGTCAGCGCGGTCGGCTCGTTGTCTGAGGCCCCCCGGCGCAGTGGCGTCCCGGGGTTGCGGCCGCCATTGAGAGGACTGCGTTTCCGTGGAGCATGTCGCTGTGTCCGCCGCCCCGGAGGCGGCGGTCGCTGCCCCCGGGGCGGCAACCGCCCCCGGGGGCGCCCCGGCCGCCTGGCGGGCGTACGCCAGGTTGGCCAAACTCGACATCTACGACTACTACTTGAGCGTTCCGCTGGTCGCCGCGATGGTGGTGGCGACCGGGTCGGACGCGGGGGTCGGGGCAGGGGTCGGCGTCACGCTGGCGGTGCTGGTGCTGTTCCTCGGCGGCGAGGTCGCGATGAGCGCGGCGATGTGCACCTTCGACGACGTGACCGGCTACCGGGACGGCAGCGACGCGGTGAACTACGGGCCCGACGCGCCGGCCCGTCGGCTGGCCCGAAAGCCTTTGGTGGCAGGCACGTTGACCGAGCCGCAGGCGATCAGGTTCGGCTGGACGGCGGTGGCGGCGTGCGTGCTGTGCTGGCTGGCGGCGGTTGCGCTGGCACCGGCCCGGCCGGCCTGGGCGGTGGCCGGGGTGATCGCGCTGGCGGTGTGCGGCTTCCAGTACTCGTGGTGGCTGCGGATCAGCTACAACGGCTTCCAGGAGTTCTTCCTGGCCGCGCTGGGCTGGCTGTTCGTACTGCCGCTGTACGGCCTGCTGACCGGGCGCTTCGACGGCTTCGTCGCGGTGCAGGCGCTGGTGTTCGGCCTGGGTCCGCTGCTGTTCGGCGTGTACTCCAACACCAATGACATCCCGGGCGACCGGGCGGTGGGCCGCAAGACGGTCGCCGTACTGGTGTCGCCGCGCGGCAACGCCGCTTTCGTGGGCGGGTGTTCGGCGCTGGAGGCGACACTGCTGGTGGGTTCGGCGGTCGCCGGGATCGCGCCGTGGTGGTTCCCGCTGGTGATGGCTCCGGTGATGGCGCTGCGTGCCCGGCAGTGGGTGCTGGGGTTCGTCCGGGGCGACATTCTGATCGCGCGCCGGCTGGGCATCCACCTGCACCGGCTGTGCTGCGCGCTGCTGGTGGGCGTGGACCTGGCGGTCGCGGTGTTCGGCGGCGGGCTGTGACGGGGCCGGGCCGGGCGACCCGGCGCGGCGGCGGACTCGCGTCCGTGGTGCGGCGGTTGCCGCTCGACCTCGGCCCACTCTTCGACACCCTGGCCGAGCAACGCCCGCCCGTGGACGTCCAGTTGGGGCGTCCGCTGGATCTGGCGCCGGACCGGGGCAGTAGCTGGGACACCGCCGCACTGGCCGAGTTGGTGCGGGAGACGGCGGCCTGGCTGGCGGCGGCGGGGGCGCGTCCGGGGTCGTCGGTGGCGATCGTGAAGCGCAACCACTGGGACTACGTGCTGCTGGCGTGCGCGGCGGCGCGGCTCGGGGCGGTGCCGGCGCTGCTGTCCGACCGGGTCGCGCCGGACGGGTTGGCCGCGTTGCTGCACCGGCTGCGTCCGGACGTGCTGGTCACCCAGCGGGACGTCCTGGCGGGCGCCCGGGCGGCCGGGCACGACTTGGACCGGTTTGCCGTCCGCACGGTGTGCCTGGACGGGCCTGCGGAGGGTGCGTTGACGCCGGACGACCTGCGGGGCGGGGCGGTTCCGCCGGTGCACTCGCGCGGGGACGACGAGCCGCTGGCGGTCATTCACACCTCGGGGACCACCGGGGTGCCCAAGCTGGTGGTGCACTCCACCCGGACGTTGATCCGGCGGCTGTCCGCGTTCGAGGCACGACCGTGGCCGGTGCTGTCGGTGCGTGGGGACGACACGGTCGCCAGCGCCATCTCGTTCGCCCACGGCCGCGCGCTGACCTGGACCGTCAGCGCGTTCTGGCGGGCCCCGCGCACCGTCGCCCTGCTGCCGGACTCCGACCTGTCGACGGCCGCGGCGCTGCTGCGCAGCCACCCCCCGACCGTGTTGGAGGCGATGCCGTCGCACTACGTGCGGTGGCAGTCGCTGGCCGAGGACGGCGCTTCCGAGGCGAATCCGTTCCGGGACGTGCGGCTGTTCATCTCGACCTTCGACGCGATGCATCCGCCGACGGTGCGGTCCTTCCTGCAGGCGAGTCGGCGGCGGCGGCCGTTGTGGATGCAGGGCTGGGGGCAGAGCGAGACCGGTCCGTTGAGCTTCCGGTTCCTGACTCGGAAAGCGCTTTCCGCACCCGCTGGTCGGCATCCGACCACCCGTGATCTGGGGCGTCCGGTGCCCGGGTGGGTGCGGGTGAAGGTGGCCGATCCGGAGCGGCCCGGGCGATCGGTGCGGCGCGGCGAGACCGGCATGCTGTACGCCCGCACCGGCGCGCTGTGCCTCGGCTACCTCGGCGAACCCGAACGGTGGGCGCAGAAGGTCGACGGCCGCTGGTTCAACACCGGCGACCTCGGAGTGCACACCCGGGACGGTCGGGTCTTCGTGCTGGACCGGGAGGTGGACATGGTTCCCGGACTGAGCTGCGTCGAGATCGAGGACGTGCTGCACGAGCGGCTGCCGGACGTCGAGGAGGCGGTACTGCTCTCGGTGGCGGACGGCCGCCCGCAGCCGGTGCTGGTCACCGCGGCCGGCGACCTCGACCCGCAGCGCTGGCAGGACGCGGTGCGCGATCTTCCGCCGCTGGCCGAGCCGCTGCTCGTCCCCTGGGACGCGGTGCCGCGCACGGCCACCGGGAAGGTGCGGCGGCACGAGCTGCGCGAACAGGTGCTGGCGGGGAGTTCGCCTATCGGGACGGGGCGGTGGACGTGAGCCGGCGGCCGGTGGGGCGGTAGCTCGCGGGTCGGTGGCCGGTGGGTCAGCGGTCGGTGGGCCGGTGGGTGGCGGGTCGGCAGGTGGCCGGTGGGCAGGCGGGCAGGTGGTGGAGCGGATGGAGGAGTTGGGCGTGGACGAGCTCGATGTCGCGGTGGTGGGTGCGGGGATCGCGGGGTTGTCCGCGGCGCACCACCTGGCTGCCGCCGGGCGTGAGGTGCGGGTCTTCGAGGGTGCGGACCGGGTGGGTGGGCGGATGGCGTCCACCCGGGTGGACGGCTGGCTGCTGGACGAGGGCGCGGAGACCATCGCGGGCGCCGGGTACGAGGCGACCTGGGAGCTGATTCGCGCGGTCGGCATCCCGGAGTCGGAGGTACCGGTGATCGAGCCGGGCTTCGCGCTGTGGCGGGGCGGCCGGGCACATGCCCATCTGGGCCGTCCGAAGGGGCTGTTGACGGGTGCCGGGCTGTCCTGGCGGGGGCGGGCGGCATGGTTGCGGTTCGCGATGGAGCTGTCCACGTCCTGGCGCGGCTTCGACCCGGACCGGCCGGAGACCGCACCCAGTCGGGATCGGACGCTGAGCGAGTTCTGCGCCGGTTCGGCCGGGCGGCAGGAGCTGCTGGCCGCGATGCTGCAACCGCTTTCCAGTCACTGTTTCGGGTGGCGGCCGGAGACGTCCGCGATGGCGCCGATGGTGGCGACGCTGATGTCGGTCGGCGGGGCCGGCGCGCGGTGGATGACGTACCGGGACGGCATGGACACCCTGGCCCGGCGGCTGGCCGAGCGCCTCCGGGTGGAGGTGGGCGCGCGGGTGGTGGCCGTCCGGGAGCAGCCCGGCGGGGCCGGTGTGCGGCTGCGGTTCGCCGACGGTGCGGAGGTGGTGGCCCGGCAGGTGGTGCTGGCGGTGCCCGCGCCGCTGGCGTTGGAGTTGCACGAAGATGCCGCGACGGACGCGCGTCCGTATCTGGCGGCCAGTACGTACACGCCGATGCTCAAGGTCGCGTGTCTGCTGGACCGTCCGCTGCCGAGTCCGACCCGCTCCCCCAGTTATGCGATGTCGGTGCCGGAGAGCGAGAGTCGGGTGTGCACGGGTCTGATCCTGGACCATCTGAAGGCGGAGGGCCGCGTGCCCGAGGGGCGGGGCCTGGCGAGTGTCTTCGCGTCGCCGTGGATCTCCCCCGAGTTGCTGGACGAGTCCGACGAGCGGGTCGTGGAGGCGGTCTGTGCGGAGGCCGAGCGTTTCCTGCCGGGCCTGCGGGACGCCACTGTCCGCACCTTGGTGCACCGCTTCCGGCTCGGTCTGCCGCAGGGTTCGCCGGCGGCGGTGCGGGAGCGTGCCGCGTTCCTGGCCCGGCCGGCCCGGGCGGTGGAGTACGCCGGTGACTGGGTGATGCTCCGGCCGAGCAGTGAAGGTGCCGTCCGTTCGGGCAAGTTGGCCGCCGAGCGGGTGCTGGCGTTCGCGGCGGAGCGGTCCGGGGCGGTGGCGGTGCCGGGGCCTCGTGCGGCGGGGGCGGCGGCGGACGCTGTGGTCGCGGAGGGTGCGGTGGCGGATGCTCCGGGTGAGCGGGCCGTCGACGAGTCGACCGGGTCCGTCTGATGGGCGGCGCGGTAAGGGAGTTGACGTCCGGGCGCGGTGGCGGTTCGTACCTGTTCGACAACGCCAGTGTGCATGCCGGTGGGCAACATCGGTGTCTGGCCGGGTGGTTGGACCGGATCAGTATCGGCGAGCTGAGCCGGGTCGGGGTGCGGCCCGGGATGAGTTGTCTGGATGTCGGGGCCGGGGCGGGGAGCATCTCGCTCTGGCTGGCGGATCAAGTCGGGCCCGGCGGTTCCGTGTTGGCCACGGATGTGGCGCCGCTGCCGATGGCGGAGCGGCCCGCTTTGACGGTGCGGCGGCACGATGTGGTGCGGGATGCGCTGCCGGAGGGCGCGTTCGACCTGGTGCATGTGCGGCTGGTGCTGTCCCATCTGGCCGCGCGGGAGGCCGTGTTGGGGCGCCTGTTCGCGGCGTTGCGGCCGGGTGGCGTGCTGCACCTGTTGGAGTTCGATGCCGAGTACGCGCCGGTTCTGACCGCCCCGGACGATCGCGCTGCGGATCTCTATGAGCGTTACCAGCAGGCCAAGTTGAGGGCTTTCGTGGCACGCGGTTCGGACCAGGGGTGGGGCCGGAAGTGCGCCGCCGCGATGGCACGCGCCGGGTTCGTCGACGTGGAGGCGTCGCCGTACCTCGACACGCTCGCTCCCGGCACGCCGCAGTTGGAGATGCAGGTGCACAACACCTGGCACCTGCGGGACGCCCTGCTGCGCGAGGGGCTGACGGACGACGAACTCGCGGAGCTGCGCGCCATGTTCACCGATCCGAGGTTCCTGGCCTGCTCGAACGTGGTGTACGCCGTGCACGGTCGCAAGCCGTGAAGTCGGGTTCCGCCCATCGCCCCTCGCTGCTCGGAAACAGGGCAGCGGGGCGAATGGGTGGCGGGGCAAGAGGGCGACTGGGTGGCGGCATGTCGGTGCGGCCGGCCCGTGACGGGTTTGGGAGGCTGGAGTGACAATCGGTCAACTGCTGCGTGCTGGAGAAGTAGTTGGCGTCGGCGTGCGAGATTCGACGCCGTTTGTCGCGTCCGGCGTCGCGGCTGATCTGCTGCGCACCGCCGGGGTCGAGGTGGCGGAGGCGTCCGGCGGCGGCGCGCTGGAGGTCGGCGGGGGTATCGGCTGCCGGTTGACGTGGGCCGGGCCGGTGGCGCTCCCGCTGCGGAGCGAGGCGGACGTGCAAGCGGCGTGCGGGGTGATGCACGTCCATGGGCGCAGGTACGGCGGACCGCGGCTGCTGGGCGTGGACTTCGCGTCGGTCGCGGCCGGCGTACTGGCCGCTGGTGGAACTCTCGCTGCTTTGCGGGCACGGGAGTTGGGCCTTCCGTACCGGGAGGTGGAGGTGTCGGTGGCGCAGGCCGCCCTGCTCGGCCTGTCGCAGTACTTGGCGGCGGCGACGGCCGAGGAGGCATGTGTGGAGCCGGTCGGGGTGGGTGGTCCGCCGTTCCGGTCGTCGGACGGGGTCTGGTTCGAGCTGGAGGCGCTGGGGCCCGACGGCTGGTTGCGCTTCTGGGTCGAACTCGGCGTCGAGCGGCGGGTGGTGGGCCGTTCCTGGCTTCCGTTCCAGGCGCGGTACGGGACGGCGACGTGTCCGCTGCCCGACGAACTCTTCGTGGCGGCGGGCCGGTTGACGTTCGCCGGACTGGCCGCGCTGGCGGAGCGGTGCGGAGTCGACGTGACGCCGGTGGAGACGTGGCCGGCGGCGGTGGGCGGGGTGCCGTGGCGGGCGGTGCCGGGCGCGGCAGTGCAGGGCGCGGCGGAGGGCGCGGCGGAGGGCGCGGCGGAGGGCGCGCGGCCGCGCGAGGCTGCGGCGGGTGGGCGTGGCCCGTTGGACGGTGTCACGGTGGTCGAGGTGGCGCGTCGTGTGCAAGGGCCCATGGCCGGGCTGGTGTTGGGGCTTCTGGGTGCCCGGGTGGTGCGGGTCGAGCCGCTCGGCGGGGATCCGTTGCGGGGCGTGCCGCCGATGACCGCGTTCGGCGGGGAGCCGGTGTCGGCGCGCTTCGCTGCGCTCAACCGTGGCAAGGAGGTGCTGGAGGCAGACCTTCGTTCGTCCGAAGGGCGTGCTGCGGTAAGGGAGTTGGTGCGGGATTCGGATGTGCTGCTGCACAGTCTCGCGCCGTCGAAGGTGGCCGGCTTGGGTCTGGACGCGGAGACGCTGGAGGCGGTCCGTCCGGGTCTGGTGCACGCGCAGGCGTCCGGGGGCGCACCCGGGGTGACCACCGACTACCCCGTCCAGGCGCGCTCGGGTCTCGCCGCGCTGGTGGCTCCGCCCGGTCTGCCGCCACGACCCACGCTGTTGACGGTGTGCGACGTCCTCGGCGGGCTGGTCTGCGCGACCGCCGCCGTCGCCGGCCTGACGGCGCGGGCCCGGACCGGGCGGGCGCAGCGGGTCGAGTCGTCGCTGCTGTCGGCGGCACGGTTGCTGTGCGGGGCGGTGAGCGGGCCGGGCCTCCCTGGTGAGGCGATCGAGGTGTGCACGGACCTGGCGGCGCTGGCCGGTGATCCGCGGTTCGGCGGGGCGCTGGACGGTTCGGGGTGCGCGGTCGTCCGTGCGCCCTGGGAGTTCCGGACGTGAGCGGGTGGCGGTGGCGCGAGCGGCGCCCTCGACCGCTGTGCGGACGGGCGGGGCGGCGGACGTCCCACCGCAAGGGCCTCGCCGGCCGGGCCCGCAGGCGCTGCGCGTACGGGCGGTGGGGTCGCTGCTGCCCGCCCGCAGAGGGGGCTTCGGACGGGCGCGGGCGCAGCGGGGTTTCGGCGGGTGGCGGCTGCGGTGGTCGGTGCTCCGTTGTGGGGTGCTGTGGGCTTCGCGGGCGGTGTGGTGGTGAGGGCCTGACCTGGACAGGCGGGCGGGGCGGTGTTCGGCCGGGTGCGGCTGGGGTGTCGTCCGGTGCACGGGCGTGTGGCGGTGGCGGTGGCGGTGGCGGTGGCGGTGGCAGGCAGGGTGAGGCACTGACGGCAGGCGGTGTCTTGAGAAGTGGGGGCGCTGTTGGGGGTCGGCGGCGGCAGGCGTGCCGCGTTCGGGCAGGCCGGGCGGGAAGGGTGGATCGCGGTGCCGCGACCGCGCTGGTGGCGGACGGCGCGGGCCACGTCGGTGGGGGGTTTCGGCGACTGAGCGGACAGCGGACCTGCGGGACAGGCCGGCGTCGGCGGGAGTGCGGTGGTAGGGCGGGCGGCGTGGGCCGACGGAGAGATGTTCGGTCGAACAGTGGTTGCCGGTGGGGCGCGGCCTTGCCGACAGGCGGTACGTGGAAGGGCGATGGGGCTCGGCGGTGCCCGGCGTGCTGCCGTGTTCAGTTCCCCTGGGTGCGGAGCGTGGGGTGTGACGCTGCGTCCGCAATGGGGACCGGAGGAGAAGGCCGCGCGTCCAGGTGCCTGAACGGGCGGAAGGCCTGCGGGACAGATCAGGGTCGGCCGCAGGGTGCAGGGGCGGGAGCAGTTGGTGCCGGACCGCGCAGGGGTTACCGGTGGGGTGCCGCGACCGTGCCGGGGACGGGCAGCGCGGGCCGGGTCGGTAGCGGGTTCAGGGGACTGAGCGGGCGGCGGACCTGCGGGGCAGCCCGGCGTCGGCGGGAGTGTGGTGGTCGGCCGGAGGTTGTCGGCTGGTGCGGAGGTGGCCATCTGCCGGGCACGGCGAGGGCTGGGGCAGTTGGTGTTCCGCCGCGCGGTGGTTGCGGGCGGCGCGGTGCCCAGGTAGCGGGCGGTGCCCGAAGTTGTGGCGGCACTGCTGGCGATCGGCGGACGTCCCGTACTCGGTCGGCCTGGGCGAGGCGTGAGGATCGGGGTGCTGTGACGGTGAAGGGCGGACCGGGGCGGGATGCGGGTCGCCGCTGCGAGACCCGGGCAGGTGTGCTGGGCGGCTGGTTGCGCAGCGGTGGCGGACGGCGTGACGGGGGTCGGGCGGGCGTCCGGCGTTGGTGTGCTTCTCCCGTTGGGCGCGAACGGCGCAGTGGCTCTGCTCCTGGCGCAGCGAGCGTGCCGCTCGGAGCGGACCGCCGCCCGAGCGACCGTCCCGGGGTGCCGGGAGCGCCGGCCGACCCACCGTGTGGTGGTGGCGAACGGCGGCGCGGTCACTTGGCAGAGGCCGGTTCGCGGCGGGGTGGTGGCACTTCGTGTGGCGGAGTCCGCCGACGGCCGAGGTTCCGTGATTGGGCCGCCGGGGCGGGTAGCGGGGCGCGCGGGGCTGCGACCGGGCCGGTGGTAAGCAGGCGGGGCCACGGCTGTGAGAAGTCCAAGGCCGGGAAAGGACGGCGTGCTTGTACGGCTGGTCGGCGTTCGGGTGGGGGCGACGAGGTGCCGCCATCGCCGGGGGCCACCAGGTGCCCGGCCGGGATGGGCCGGCACGGAAATCGCCGGTCGGGCGCGGCGATGGCACGGGCGGCTGGGGCCTGGCAGCGCGGCGGTTGCGGGTGGATCGGCGCCCTGGCATCGGGCGGTGGCTGGACGGGGGCTGGCGGCACTGGAACTCGGCAGCAGCCGTGCCGCGTTCGGGCAGGCGGACGAAACCGTGCCGGGGCGGGAACCACGGGCGTGAGCGGGCGGTGGACCGGGACGGTGGGCCGGTGTCGGCAGGACCGCGGCGTACGGCCGGATGGAGCGGACCGGTTCGGAGGTATGGGGCCGGGCACGGCGACGACGGGGGCAATTGGCGTCTGGTCGCGTGGCGGCTGCGGACCGGGCGCTGCCTCGGCAACGGCCAGTCCCCGGCAGCGCGATGGCGCCGCAGGCGACCAACCTCGACAACGGCAGGCGTTCCGCACTCAGAACGCCGGTGCGGTGCCCAAGAACCTGAGCGGACGGCGGATCGGTGCGGCACAGGAGCGCGGCGCACAGTCGCATGAGGTCGACAGGTGTGGGGGTTCTCGGCCAGGCGCAGCGAGGGTGCAGGCAGTTGGTGTCTGGTCGCGTGGCGGTTGCGAGCCGGGCGGTCCTCGGTGGGGTGGTGGCGCTTCAGGCGACGAACCTCGACGGCAGCGGACGTGCCGTACTCACACCGCCGAGACAGGAGAGCCGGTAGGCAGACGAGGCAGCGCCGGTGCGGGGCCCAGGAGCCTGAGCAGACGGCAGACCTGGGTGGCGGACCGGTGTCCGCAGGAGCGCGGCGCGCGACCGCATGGAGCGAACCGGTTCGGAGGTGTGCGGCCGGACGCGACGACAGCGCGGGCAACCGGGGCCTGGTCGCACGGCGGTAGCCGACTGGGCGATGCCTCAGCAACGGGCAGTCGCCGGCGGGATGGTGGCGCGTCGGGCGACGAACCTCGACGACGGCGGACGTGCCGCACTCGGGAAACCGAGGCAGGGAGGGCCGCACGCAGACGAGGCCGCACCAATGTGGCGCCCATGGGCCCGACCGGACGGCAGACCCGCACGGCGCGCCGGTGCAGGCCGGAGCGCGGCGCACGACCGGCCAGAACGGAACGGTTCGGAGGTGTGCGGCCGGACACGACGACAGCGCGGGCAACCGGGGCCTGGTCACGCGGCGGTAGCCGACTGGGCTCTGCCTCAGCAACGGGCAGTCCCCGGCGGGATGGTGGCGCGTCAGCCGACGAACCCCGACGACAGCAGACGTGCCGCACTCGGGAAGCCGAGGCGGGGAGAGCTGCACGCAGACGAGGCCGCACCGACGTGGCGTCCATGGGACCGACCGGACGGCGAACCCGGACGGCGTGCCGATGTCGGCCGGAGCGCGGCGCGCAGTTGCATGAAGTGGACAGGCGTGGCGCAGCGGGGGCGCGGGCGGTGGGTGTCTGGCTGCGCAGCGGTTGCGGGCCGGACGCTGCCTCAGCAACGGCCAGTCCTCGGCGACGCGGTGGCGTTCCAGAGGACGAACCTCGACGCCAGCAGGCGTGTCGCGCTCGGGAAGCCGAGGCAGGGAGGGCGGTAGGTGAACGGGGCTGCGCCGGCGTGGCGTCCACGGGCGTGAGCGGACGGCAGACCGGCACGGCCGGCGAGCACCGGCAAGAGCGCGGCGCGCAGTCGCATGAGGTGGACAGGTGTGGAGGTTCTCGGCCAGGTGCAGCGAGAGCACGGGCAACTGGTCGCTGGTCGCGCGGCGGTTGCGAGCCGGGCGCTGCCTCGACAACGGGCAGTCCTCGGCGGGCTGGCGGCGCAGCTGGCGACGAATCTCGGCGACAGCAGTCGTGCCGCGCTCGGGAAGCCGAGGCCGGAAGGGCGGTGGGCAGGGGGCCCAGGAGCCTGAGTGGACGGCAGACCCGGGTGGCGGACCGGCTCGGAGGTGTGCGGTCGGACACGGTACAGGCGCGGGCAGCTCGCACCTGGCCACGTAGCGGTGGGGAGTCGACACCAGGCCGTTCCAGGAGGGGTGGTGGCGCGGCGGGCGACGAATCTCGGCGACAGCGGACGTGCTGCGCTCGGGAAGCCGAGGCAGGGAGGGCGGTAGGCGGACGGGGCTGCGCCGGCGTGGCGTCCATGGGCCTGGGCGGCCAACGGGTCAGGGCGGTGGTCCGGTGTCGTCCGGAACGCGGGGCGCGACCGCGTGGGGTGGAGAGGTGTGGAATTGCTCGGCCAAGCGCAGTGAGGGCGCGGGCAGTTGGTGCCTGGGCGCGCAGCGGTTGCGGGTCGGCACCAGGCTGTTCCGGGAGGGACGGCGGCTCGGCTGGGCGGCCCGCCGGGGCGGGGAGCGCGGACTGCGGTGGTGCAAGGGTGACGGGCGGGCCGGAGTGGGGTGCCCGCGCAGGTGAAGCAGGCCGGCTCTGTGGGGGCCGGGCTCGGACGCCTGTTGGTCGGCCGTGTGCCAGCCGCGGGCAGCGTGACGGGAAGGGAGAGCAGGTGCGGCGTTCGTATGTGCCGCCCACACGGCGGTGTGGCTCCGCGCCCACCGCGGAGAGGGTGCCCCGTGGAGCCGGACACCACTTGGTCGCCCGCTCCGGGACGCCGGGCCCAGCGCACATCGGTGGCGGGCCCAGGGCCGGTTCTCGGCAGGGTGGCGACGGCACGTGCGGCGCACTTCGGCAACGGCCGAGACCGCGTCCTCGAGCGGCCGGGGCGGGCGGCTCAGTTGCCGCAGCGGTGGTGGGTGGTGGTGGGCATCACGCCCGCACAGGTGGGCCGCGTCGGTGCCGGCGCGGGGACGACAGGGTGCCGGTTGGCGGCTGGCCGGTCCGGGTGAACCAACGTCTCCACCTGGGCGCAGCGCTGGCGCAGCCAGTCGGTGCCCGGGCGAGCGGCGGGTGCGGAGTTGGCTGGGCGGCGGACCGTTCCCGGGTAGGTGGTGCTGTTGTCCGTGGCGGAGGTCAGCGGCGGATCTGCCGCGTTCAGGCAGTCGGGGAGAGTCACGTCCCAACGGCGGCGAGCGAACCATGGCGGGACACCCATACAGATGAGTGCTCGGCCAGGCCGACACGTACACCGGACGGTCGGTCGCGCGCAGGCTGCGGACAGCACATCTCGCACCGGGTGGCGATGGACGAGCCGGTGTGCTGCATGCAGGCGTGGGCAGGTGCGCGAGGGTTGGAGTCTTCCGGACCCTGCGGGGGCCCGACTCGGACAGCCGTCGGTCGCACCGGACCGCGCGATAGGTCACCGTCGGCCTCCCGGAAGGGAGTTGAGGGCTGTCGGGCGCGCGCACGAGTGAGCCGCGATCCGTCCTCGGGCGCAGCTGGGCCACGCCGTACGCGGGCAGGTGCGCGAGAGCTGGAGTCTCCCGTCAGCGGACCGGGGCGACGGAGCCGCACCGACACCGGACCGTGCGGCAGGTCACCGTCGGTTTCCTGGCGGGGAGTTGAGGATGGCCGGGTGCGCGAACGAGTCAGCCGCGGCCCGTCCTCGGGCGCGAGTGGGCCACGCCGTGCGCGGGTGGAGCGCTCCATGGGGCGCAGCGGCTGCCGTCCTGCCGCAGCGAGCAGGCGTCCCGGCACGTCAGGTGGCTCGCTGCACAGCGGTCGCGGGTTGCGTGGGGTCTCGGCAGTGGCCGATCCCAGGAGAGGTCGTGCCGACAGCCGGTTTCGGCCGCGATGTGTACGCCGGGTGCAGGGGGCCAGGTTGGTGGGTGCGCGGGGGCTGGACTCCTGCACAGGTGGAAGGGGGCGCCCCCGGGAGTGGGGCGGGGTGAGTGGGCTCGGGGGCCACGAGGGTGTCTCGGTGGCTGTGGCGCTCGCGGAGGTGGGGCTGCGGCAGGCAGCGAGTCGGGTGCGGAACGGCGGGCTCCGACCTGGTGCGGAGGGTGGGCGGCGTTTCGGCTCACCGCGGTGCTGCCGGGCGGGAGTTGGCGAGCGGCTGCCGTCGGCAGGGTGCGGGGCGACAGCGCGGCGCCGGGGTGGGTTTTCAGTGGTGGTTGGACGGATGGATCGATCGGTGATGGGAGTGGTTGTGGTGGGCGGTGCGTGGGTCTCGGTGGCGGGTGTGGAGTTTCCGGATCGGGTGGGGCGGGAGTTGCGGGAGGAGTGGGTGGCTCGGGGGTGGTGTCCGGGGCGCGGGTTGTACGAGTTGTTTGTGGAGCGGGTGGGGGTCGATGGGGGGCGGGTGGCTGTAGTGGACGACGGGGGTGAGGTGACGTTCGTCGAACTGGCGCGGCGGGTGCGGGGGTTGGCGGCCGGGTTGGCGGCGCGGGGGGTGGGTCCGGGGTCGGTGGTGGCGACGAAGCTGCCGGCGGATTGGCGGGGCCTGGCGGTGGATCTGGCGGTGGCGGCGCTGGGTGGGGTGGTGTTGCCGTGTGTGCCGGGGCACGGGCGGCGGGATCTGTTGGCGTTGTTGGGGACGTCGCGGGCGGATGCGGTGGTGACGGTGCCGGAGTGGAAGGCGCTGGTGGACGGGTTGCGGCCGGAACTGCCGTGGCTGCGTGAGGTGGTGGTGCTGGAGGCGGAGCCGTGGCCGGAGCGGGCGGGCTGGGCGCCGGTGGCGGTGGATGCGGAGGCGCCGGCGCGGATTCTGGTGTCGTCGGGGTCGGAGGCCGCACCGAAGCTGGTCGCGTACTCGCACAATGCGCTGGCGGGGGGCCGGGGGCGTTACGTGGAGCGGGTGTTGGGGACGGTGGACGGGGCGCCGCCGCGGGTGTTGCTGTTGGTACATCCGGCGACGGCGTACGGCTCGTTGGCGGTGGTGGCGTTGGTGCGGTGCGGGGCGACGGTGGTGTTGCGGGAGCGGTTCGATCCGGCGGATGCGCTGGCGGCGGTGGGGCGTTGGCGGCCGACGCAGCTGGCGGCGGTGCCGACGATGTTGCGCCGGCTGGCGGAGCAACCGCCTTCCCCGGGTGAGGACTTGTCGTCCTTGCAGGCGGTGGTGTCGAGTTCGGCGATGTTGTCGTCGGCCGTTCTGGGGGCGGCGTTGCGGCGGTTCGGGTGTCCGGTGGTGAATGTGTACGGGGCGAGCGACGGGGTGAACTGTCATACCCGGTGGGAGAGTTCGAACGTCGACGTGTTGCGGGTCGGTCGGCCGGATCCGGCGGTGACGGAATTCCGGGTGTGCGGGCCGGACGGGCGTCCGGTGCCGGCGGGGGTGGCGGGCGAGTTGCAGGCGCGGGGGCCGATGAGTCCGCTGTGCCACGTCGGGGAGCCGGAGTTGGACGCGCGGCTGCGGGTGGACGGCGGGTGGGTGCGGTCCGGCGACCGGGGGGTGCTGGAGGCGGACGGGTCGTTGCGGGTGGTGGCGCGGATCAAGCAGATGGTGAACCGGGGTGGGGTGTCGATCGGCCTGTCGGAGGTGGAACGCCTGCTGGAGGGCCACCCGGGGCTGGTGGAGGCGGTGTGCGTACCGGTGCCGGACCCGGATCTCGGGGAGCGGATGTGCGTCTGCGCCGTGCCGCGCGAACCCGAAGGCGGGCTGGGGCTCGTCGAACTCACCGACTACCTGGGCCAGTTGTGCGGGTTGGAGAAGTACAAGTGGCCGGAGCGGCTGCTGTTGCTGGACCGGCTGCCGCTGGGCGCGTCGGGGAAGCCGGACCGGCTGGTGCTCACCGAGTTGGCGGCGGCCGTCACCGGCGGGCGGGACACGGCGGTTGAGGTCGGCGCTCAGAACGTCCGCCAGTAGCGGCTGTTGACGACGACCGTCACGCGGTCACCACGGGTACGCCGTCCGGGAGGTCGGCGAGCAGGGCCGCAATGTGGTCCGCGCAGAGCAGGGCCGCCGTGGCCACGGCGCTCCTGCTCATCCCCGCGACATGCGGGGTCAGCAGGGCGTTCGGCAGACCGAAGAGCGGCGAGGCGAAGGCGGCGTGCTCCTGCTCGAAGGTGTCGACGGCGGCTGCCGCGAGCGGGTGTGCGGGGTCGCGCAGCGCATCGGCCAGCGCCTGCTCGTCGACGATTCCGCCCCGGGCGGTGTTGAGCAGGATCGACCCCGGGCGCATGAGCGCCAGCTCCGTCCGACCGATCAGCCCTCGGGTCTGCACGGTGAGCGGTAGGTGCAGGGAGACCACGTCGCTGGTCGCCAGCAGTGCGTCGAGGGAGTGGGCCCGGGGCACCGAGGCCTCGGCGGGGTGCCGCGAAATGGCCTGGACATCCATACCCAGGGCGGTCGCCCGCTCGGCCAAGGCCCGGCCGATCCGGCCCATCCCGACGATGCCCAGGGTCAGCTCCGACAGCTCTACCGTCGGTGCGGTCGGTGCGCGCCAGTGGCCCCGGTGCGCGGCCTCGTTGTACGCCGGGAGATCTCGGGTCAGGGCGAGGAGTTGGGCGAGGGTGAACTCGGCGACCGCGTTCGCGTTGGAACCCGGGGTATGGGTGACAGCGACCCCGTACCGGGCTGCCGCTGCCAATTCGACGTGATCCGTGCCCACCCCGGCCCGGCCGACCACACGGAGCCGGTTGACCAGCGTGGCGTCGGTCGCCGCCGCGAGGAACGCGGCGCGCAGTGGCACAGCGGACGTTCTCAGTGCAGGCTCCATCGGAAGTCGACTTCCGGGTAGCGCCGGGACGGGCCGGCGAGGAGTGGGGTGGGGCGGTCGCGGAGGAAGTGGTCGGCGAAGGCGCGCACGTAGGTGCGGGTGAGTTCGGTGGCGCGGGCCGGGGTGAGGGTGCCGAGGAGGGCGGTGCAGGCGTCGGCGGGGAGGTGGTCGGCGAGGTGGCCGGGTTCGGCGGCGTGCGGCAGGTCGGTGAAGCTGAGGTGGCCCGCGCCTCGGGTGTACAACTGGCGGCCCCAGGCGTGGTGGTGTTCGCGCCAGCGCTGCCAGGTGTCGTGGTCGTGGAGCGAGGTGAGCAGCAGGAACGGCCGGTCCAGTCCGAGGTCGGGGACGGGTGAGCCGAACAGGCCGCCGTCGAGGTCGAGGCCGATCCGCAGGCGCGGGTCCTGGCGCAGCGCCTCGGCGGCGGCGGCTCCGCCCATGGAGTGGCCGAGCACGCCGATCCGTCGGCCGTCGACACTGAACGGCATTCTGCTGCTGGTGAGTTGGTCGGTGACGAAGCGCAGGTCGGCGACCCGGGCGGCGATCTCCAGGCGGTCGGCGGCGTCCCAGCTCGGCGGGTCGTCGGACAGGACGCTGTACACCAGTCGGCCGTCCGGGAATTCGACGGCGGTGGCGTCTCGGGTGTGGTCGACGGCCGCGACGAGGTAGCCGTGGGCGGCCAACTCCTCTGCCAGGGCGGTGCAGTTGCTGCGGCCGCCCTTGCGGCCGTGCCCGAGCAGCAGCAGGGGCAGGGGGCCCGGGTGGGCGGGGGCGTCGAGGTGGGCGGCGGGTCGGAGCCGTGCGAGAGTGCCCGGGTCCAGCGACAGGTACCGATCGATCGCGGCGGCGACCCGCGAGGTGAGGTAGGGCGCTCTGGCCCGGCCGGCGACGGTGCGTGCCGGGTACCAGAGCTGGACCATCAACTCGCGTGCGCCGGAGGCGGGTTCGAACGGGTCGAGCCGGTTGTGGTCGACCAGGTGCAGGCTGGTGGTGCCGACCGGTCGGCCGACGGTGGGCGCGGGCAGGTCGATGGGGCACGGCGGCGAGGCGGGCGAGGCCTGAGCGGGCGAGGCCGGCAGCAGGGCGGCGGCCCCGCCCAGGCCGGCGAGGGTGAGCAGGGAACGGCGCTTGATCATGCGTCATCCTTGGCAACTCGACGACCGGGTCCGGGTCCGGGTCCGGATCCTGCAAGCCTAGGGCAGGCTCGTGCGGCCGGTCCTGCCGTTGCCAAGAGCCGCCTGCCGTAGTCCTGTTGGGCCCTCCGAGGCTTCCGCAGTGGTGGGCCCGACGGTTCAGGCGGCGGGTACGGGGGCGGCCGCGAAGGAGTGCACCGCGGCGGTGATGCGGTCGACCTGGGCGTCCGTCAGGTGGGGGTAGATCGGGATGGACAGGCACTGCCGGGCGGCGCGTTCGGCGTTCGGCCAGTGGGCGTCGGCGGGGGCGAATGCGGTGAAGGCGGGCTGGCGGGGCAGGGGGCGCGGGTAGTAGATGTGGCTCTCCACGCCGTGTGCGGCGAGGTGCTGCTTGAGCTGGTCGCGGTGGGTGGCGAGCAGTGAATAGACGTAGTAGCAGCGGCCGTTGGTGCCGGGTGGCGGTGGGGTGATGCCGTCGGCGGCGAGCGGGGTGAACTGTTCGGTGTAGTGGGCGGCGATCTCGGCACGGCGGGCGAGGCGGCGGGCCAGGCCGGGGTGGCGGCGCAGCTGGAACGCGGCGAGGACTTCGTCGAAGCGGCTGTTCATGCCGATCAGGTGGTGCCGGAAGCGGTGCACGCCGTCCTGGCCGTGGTTGCGCAGCATCCTTGCCGTGCGGGCGAGTTCGAGGTCGTCGGTGACCACGACGCCGCCTTCGCCGGGGCCGCCGAAGGACTTCACCTGGACGAACGAGAACAGGCCGGCGTCTCCCCAGGTGCCGGCGGGTCGGCCGTCCAGGACGGCGCCCTGGGCGACGGCGGAGTCCTCGATCAGGCGGAGGCCGTGACGGTCGGCGAGGGCGCGCAGGCGCGGCATGTCGGCCATCACGGAGAACATGTGGGCGGGCATCAGCGCCTTGGTGCGGGCGGTGATCAGGGCCTCGGCGGCGTCGGGGTCGATGACCAGGGTGTTCGGGTCGATGTCGGCGAAGACGGGGGTGGCGCCGACGCCGAGGACGGTGTTGGCGAGCGGGGCGCAGCCGAACGCGGGGACGATCACCTCGTCGCCTGCGCCGATGCCCATGGCGCGCAGGATGAGGGTGAGTGCGGTGGTGCCGCTGCCGCAGGCCACGACGTCGGCGACGCCGAGGTCGGTCCGCAGCAATTCCTCGAAGCGGGCGGTGCGTTCGCCGAGGATGAAGCGTTGGGCGGGATCGGTGGCGACCTCGTGGACGACGTCCAGCAGCAGGTCGCGGTCGTCCTCGAAGAGGTCGGGCGGGAAGAACGGGATCTGCGGGGGTGCGGTGGTGGTCATCGGTGCTTTCCGTGCTGGAAGCCGCGGACCAGGTCGCTGACCAGGTCCAGGTCGTGGTCGGCGAGGTCGGGGTGGAGCGGCAGCGCGAGGGCGCGTGCACAAGCGGCCTCGGCATGGGGGAACTCGCCGCGCCGGTGGCCGAGTTCGGCGAAGCAGGGCTGCAGGTGCAGTGGCGTCGGGTAGTAGGTCTCGGTCTGGACGCCGTGTCGGGCGAGGTGCGCGGCGAGTTCGTCGCGGTGGTCGGACTCGATCAGGTAGACGTACCAGACGGGGTTGGTGGCGGCGGCGCGCGGGACGACGGTGGGGAGGGTCAGTCCGGGGGTGCCGACCAGGCGCTCGGTGTAGCGGGCCGCGAGCTCGGCACGTCGGGCGATGGCCTGGTCGACGCGGTCGAGTTTGGCGAGCAGGACGGCGGCCTGGATGTCGTCCATCTTGCTGTTGGTGCCGAGGAGTTCGGTGGGGCGGTTGATGGTGGGGAAGTCGTCGACGGTGGCGCCGGTGCGGCCGTGGTGGCGCATGGCGGCGACGGCGTCGGCGACGGCGGGGTCGTCGGTGAGGACGGCGCCGGCGTCGCCGATCGCGCCGAGGGTCTTGGTGGGGAAGAACGACAGCACGCCGCCGGCACCGTGCAGTCCGGCGTGGACGCCGTTCCAGCTCATGCCGAAGGCCTCGGCGCTGTCCTCGACGACGGTCAGCCGGTGGCGGTCGGCGAAGGCCAGCAGGGCGTCCAGGTCGGCGAGTTGGTGGAACAGGTGGACCGGCATGATCATGCGGGTGCGTTCGGTGCGGACGGCTTCCGCGCCGGCCGGGTCGAGGCTGTAGCTGTGCGGGTCGATGTCGGCGAAGACCGGGCGGCCTCCGGCCAGGACGACGGCGGACGCGGAGGCGACGAAGGTGTAGGTCGGGACGATCACCTCGTCGCCGGGTTGCAGGCCGGCCGCGCGCAGCAGCAGGACCAGCGCGTCGGTGCCGCTGTTGACGCCGACGACGTGGCGGGCGCCGGTCCGGGCGGCGAGGGCGGCCTCCAGTTCGGCGACCTTGGGGCCGTGCGAGTACTTGCCCCGGTCCATCAGTTCGTCGAGGTGGCGCCGGGTGGTGGGCCAGAGGGATTCGAAGGTCGCGGTCTGATCGAAGAAGGAGACGCCGGAGGAGGCACCCATGGAACTCTCATCGGGTTGTGGACGGTGGCGGACGGGTGGGGCGGCAGTACGGGACGGGCGGGTCGGACGGGGACGGGCGGGTCGGACGAGCGGGTCGGACGGGGGCGGTGCCGCCGGGAGCGGGCGGTGCTGTGTCGGTGGTTCAGGAGGCCTCCGGGCGTAACCGGAAAACGCTTTCCGAACGCCCCGATCGGGTGATGGGAGGCAACCGGAAAGCGCTTTCCGATTCCCTCCCGGAAACTGCGAGAAGAAACCCTCGGACGACCGGCGCACCGATGCACCGCCCGGAGGCACCCCGTTGAATCTATGCCGTGACCATCGCCGTCCACCTCGGGCAAATGACACCTTCACCCGTTCGAATGGCTTGGCATATATGCGAGTTGACGTTCTGGTGGGCCCCGCCGGAAGTGCTGGTTGAATACCCGGCGATGCGATCCCCGCGAATCGGACGGAAGGACGGCGCGCCATGTCGAACGGACTCGGGACCTTACTCGTCGGAATGGGCCGGGCGGGCAGCGGACTCCATCTGCCGGTGCTGCGCCGACTGCGCACGGCCGCCGATTCCGCGCACCTGTTCGCACCCGTACCGATACTCGCGGTCGACCCGCACCGCCGCCCCGCCGCCACCATCGATCTGCGGCCCGTCAGCCTTGCCGAGGCCCCCCGGCTCGCCGACCCCGCCGACACCGTCGTCCATCTCTGCACCCCGCCGACCGAACGGGCCGCCGCGCTCGACACCCTGGGCCGGCTCGGCTACCGGCGCATCCTGCTGGAGAAGCCGTTCGCCGCCGACGCGGCCGGGTTGGACGAACTGCTGGAGCTCCGCGAGCGCCACGCGCTGGACCTGGTGGTGGTCGCCCAGTGGCTCGGCAGCCGACTCACCGACCGGCTGCGCGCCGCACTGGCGAGCGGGGCGTACGGCCCGCTGCGAACGATCCACGTGGTGCAGCGCAAACCTCGATTCTCCCGCTCGCTGGCCGGCGGCGGCCACCCCACCGCGTTCGACATCGAACTGCCGCACTCCCTCGGCCTCTGCCTCTCGCTGGCCGGGTCCGGCCGGGTCACCGGCGCGGGCGGCACCGACATGGTGATCGGCGGGCAGGTACTCCCCCGGCTCGGCACCGCCTGGCTCAACCTCCAGCACGACAGCGGCGCCTGGACCCGGATCCGTTCCGACCTCACCTCCCCCGTCCGGGAGCGCCGGGTCACTCTGGAACTCGCCCACGGCACCCTGATCGGCCACTTTCCCGGCAGCGAGGCCGACGCCTACGCCCGACTGACCGTCATCGACCACAACGGCGAGAGCACCGAACTGCTCCACGACGACTCGCTCAGCACCTTCCTGCATCGCGTGTACGCCTACTTCGCGGCGGGCGGCGCGGCCGCCGGCGCCCATCACCCGCACCCCGACCTGGCGGTCAACTCCCAGGTGGTGCGGCTGCTCGACCAGGCCAAGACGATCGCCGCACAGACCCGCGACGCACAGACCCGCGACGCGCAGGACCGCGCCGCGCAGGACCGCGCCGCGCAGGACCGCGCCGCGCAGGCGGGCAACCCGCAGGCAGGCAGCGCGCCCGCCGACGATGTGCAACGCCGCGCGGCGGCCGCCCGATGACTGCCGCCGCCCCGCGCACCGCGGACCCCGCACCGGAGCCGCCGCTCGGCGACCCGCCGCGCCGGAGCCCCGCCCCGACGATCGGCTTCGGCGGCATCGGCGACGAGGCCGCCCCGAACCTGCCCGGTCAACTCGACGCCCTCGACGAACTCGGCTGGCGCGAGCTGGAGTTGCGGACGGTGGACGGCCGGTGGATTGCCGACCTGCCGCTCGACCGGATCGGCCGGATCGCCGAGACGCTCGCCGCCCGGGGCATCCGGGCGACCGGCCTGGCGTCCCGGATCGGCAACTGGTCCCGCCGGATCACCGACGACTTCGACCAGGACCTGGCGGAACTCGCCGCACTCACCACCCGCGCCGCCGTGCTCGGCACCGACCGGATCCGGGTCATGTCCTACCCCAACGCGGGCCTGTCGGAGCCGGATTGGCGCCGGCGGGCACTGGACCGGCTGACCCGCCTGACCGATCTGGCCGGTCAGCACGGCCTCACCCTGCTGCACGAGAACTGCAGCGGCTGGGCCGGCGCCTCGGCCGAACGCCAACTCGACCTGCTCGTCACGGTGGACAGCCCGGCCCTGCGCCTGCTCTTCGACGCGGGCAACGGCGTCCCGCACGGCTACGACGGATTTCTGATGCTTCGTCAGATTGCCGACCATGTCGCGCACGTGCACATCAAGGACGCGGTGGGCGGCGGCGAGGACACCGCCTACGTGCTGCCCGGCGACGGGACGGCGCGCCTGACGGAGAGCCTGCGCCACCTGCTCGACCGGGGCTGGAGCGGCGGCTGGTCGCTGGAGCCGCACCTCGCCACCCGCCCGCACCAGGGCCTGGCGGCCGACGGCACCGCAGTGAGCGGATTCGTCGCCGCCGGAAGGGCGTTGAGCACGCTGGTGGAGCGCGAACTCCTGCCGTCCACGGTGGGCTGGCGCGCGGTGCCGGGCGGGCTCGGACGCGCGACGGCGGTGACGCGTGAACAGTGACACCGCCACCACATCCACGACCACGACCACGACCACGACCACGACCACGACCACGACCACGACCGAAACGGTCTCGCGAGACGCCCAACTCCGGCAGAGCGAGCGCGACTTGCTGCTCGACCTGTTGCGCCTGCCGACCGCCGGGCCGCTGGAGACCGGCCCCGGCGCGCCACCCCCGCGCCTCCCCGAGGCGCTCGACGTCTACGCGCGGGCGGCGGAGGCGATCGGCCTGGCCGAGGTGCACCGCGGCGCTCCCTCGGCAACGGACCTCGACCGGCCGGACGTGCCGCTCACCGTACGCCAACAGGCCGCCGACGAGGGCTTCTTGGCCTGCCAACCGAGCCTGGTGCTGCGGCTCGGCCCGGAGCTGCCACGGTCGGCGACGGTGATGTTCAACGTGCACCTGGACACGGTGGCCGGCCTGGAGCCGGTCGGCTTCGACGGGCGGCGGTTCACGGGGCGGGGCGCGATCGACGCCAAGGGCCCGGCGGTGGCCCTGTTGGCGGGGATCCGGGCCGCGGTCGCGGCGGAGCCGCTGGTGGGCCGTTCGGTCGGGGTGCTCGTGCAGGCCGTTTCGGGCGAAGAGGGCGGCGCGCTGGGCACGTTCGGCACCCGCCCGTTGGTGGAGGCCGGGTACGTGGGCGCGCTGAACGTGTTCTGCGAACCGACCGGCCTGCGGTATCTGCCCCGGGCCACAGCCGCCGCCACCGCCCGGCTGCGGGTGCGCGGCGAGGACGCGATCGACGACTGCCCGGGCGAGGGCCACAACGCGACCGTACTGCTCGGATTCCTCGCCCAGTTCCTGGCACGGGAATTGACGACCGTCCCGGTTCCCCGCGACCCGGTCTGCGTGGCGGGCCTGAGCACCGGTCCGCTGCACAACCGGGTGTACGGCACGGGCGAGTTGCTGCTCAACCTCCCCTACCGGGACGACCGTTCGGGCCGGCGCGCGGAGCAGACCGTGCAGGCAGCGGTCGAGGCCGGATTGGCCGCGTTCCGGCGGGAGTTCGGCGGGCTGCCGGAGTTCGCCCGGACAGCGGCGGACTGCGCGCGGATCACCCGACTCGACTGGCTCAAGCGCGGCCTGCCCGTCCTGGACAATCGGCATCCCGCCTTCGAGGACCTGCTGACCCGGCAGGCCGGCATCCCCCGACTCCCGGACGACGAACCGGCGTTCACCTGCGACGCGATCTGGACGGCGGGCCTGCCGGACGCGTTCACCGTGGTGCTCGGCCCCGGCGACCTCGGTGCCAACCGGGCGCACGCGGAGGGCGAGTTCGCCGACCTCGCCCAACTCGACGGCTTCGCCTCGGCGGTGGCCCGTCTGCTGGTGGCCTTCGCCCGCCGGTAGCCACCCCGAAAACCCCGAATGCCCATCAACTTGGCTTCTACATAGCCAACTTCACGCACACGACACAGCAAGGAGAGCACCCTTCATGAGCACCGTGACATCCGCGCCCGGCTCCGCCGCTACCCACACCGTTCGCGTCCCGTACGCCGAGCTGCTCCGGTTCACCACCGACGTGTTCACCGCGAACCATCTACCGCCCGAGCGGGCCGAGTTGGCGGCCGAGGCACTGTGCTACGGCGATGCGGCGGGGATGGATTCGCACGGGCTGGTGAATCTGACCCGGCTGTATCTGCCGTTACTGGCGGAGGGGCGGGCCGATCCGCTGGCCGAGCCGGCGGTGGTGGCCGACCGGGGGGCTGCGGTGCTGGTGGACGCGGGGAATGCGCTCGGGCTCTGGCAGGCGGGTGCGGCCATGGAGTTGGCGGCGGAGCGGGCGGCACGGTTCGGCATCGGGCTGGTGTCGGTGCGCCGGGCGACGCACTTCGGCTGCGCGGGGCACCATGCGGCGCGGGTGACCGGGCGCGGCATGATCGGCCTGCTGGCGTCGAACTGCGGGCGGCAGCGGATCGCCCGGCCGCCGGGCGGCGCGGTGGCGCTGCTCGGCACCAACCCGTGGAGCGTGGCCGCTCCGGCGGGCGAACTGCCGCCGTACGTCCTGGACATGAGCACCACGGCCGTTCCGACGGGCCGGGTGCGGGCGGCGGCGCGGGCGGCGCGGCCGATCCCGGAGGGGTGGCTGGCCGACGAGGACGGGCGACCGGTGACGGACCCGGCGGCGTTCGACCGGGGCGAGGCGCACCTGCTGTGGCTGGGGTCGGGTTCGGGCGCCGAGTTCAAGGGGTTCGGGTTGGGGCTGATGGTGGAGGTGTTGGCGGCGATGCTGCCCGGTGCGGGGCTCGGTCCGGAACCGGCGGCGCTGGACGGCGACGGGGGCCCGACCGGCCGGGACGACGACATCGGCCTCTTCGCCCTGGCGATCGCCCCGGCGACGCTCCGCGACCCGGGTCAAGTGGCCGAGGACGCACGGAGGTTGTTCTCCACGGTGCTGGACTGTCCGCCTGCCGGGGGGCAGGTCGGGCCGGTCGTCTACCCGGGTTGGCACGAGGCCCGGCGGACCGCCGAGGCGCACCGTGACGGCGTGCCGCTGGCGGCCCCGCTGCTGGTGGAACTCGCCGCTGTGGCAGAGCAGTTCGGTGTCCGTCCGATCGCCGTGGAGGTGGCGGAGTGAGCGGGCTGCGGGTGGGCGTGATCGGGCTCGGGGTGATCTCGCGGTTCTATCTGGCTGCGCTGGAGAACGTCCCGGGGGTGGATTTGGCGGCGGTGTGCGACCACCAGGCCGAGCTGTTGCGGGAGTTCGAGGGCCGGGTCGGGTGTTTCACGGACCACCGGGCGATGCTGGCGGCGGGCGGGCTGGACGCCGTGGTGGTGACCGTCCCGAACGACCTGCACCTGGCGATCTGCCGGGACGCGCTGCGGGCCGGGCTGCCGGTGTGCGTGGAGAAGCCGTTGGCTCTGCGGGCCTCGGAGGGCGCGGAGTTGGCGGCGCTGGCGGCGGAGCGCCGGGTGCCGTTGTTCACGGCGTTCCACCGGCGGTACAACGCGGCGGTCCGGGAGCTGTGCCGGGCGCTGGCGGGTGCGGCGCCGGTGCGGTCGGTGACGGCGCGGTACTTCGAGCTGATCGAGGAGCATGTCGGCCGGGACCGCTGGTACTTGGACCCGGAGCGCTGCGGCGGCGGCTGCGTCGCCGACAACGGCCCGAACGCTTACGACCTGCTGCGGCTGCTGGCCGGGCCGATGGGCCTGGACGCCGCAGAGGTGGTGCGGGACGGGGACGGGGTGGACCGGCACGCGGTCCTGGAACTGTCGGGTGCGGGCGGGGTCCGCGGCCGGATCGAGCTGGACTGGTCGTACCCGGGCGAACTGAAGGACGTGGCAGTGGAGTTGGCGGACGGATCGGTGCTGCGGGCGGACCTGCTGGCCGGGCACGACGGGTTCAAGCAGTCGCTGTGGCACGAGTACGAGGGCATCGTCACCGCGTTCGCCGGGCTGCTCGCGGGCCACGGCGCGGGGGACGACACGACGGACGACGTGACGGACGACGTGACGGACGACGAGCGGGGCCCGGACGGGGTGGACGCGCTGCGGGTGGTCGAGGCGGCGTACCGCGCCGAGCGCGCGGAGGTGCGCGGATGATCCGGCAGCGCGGGCCCCGACCGGCGGGCGCGGTACGGGAGAACGGTCCGAAGCGGGAGGTGACGGGCACCCTGGTGAAGGTGCTGTTGCACAGCCGGACGGACCGCGGGATGAGCCTGGAGCCGTTCGCCAGCCGCTGCGTGCGGGCCGGCGAGGTGCACGAGCTGGTCACGACCGATCAGCGCGACACTGCGGCGGGGGCACGGATCGACCGGGTCGGGTTCCTCGGCTTCGCGGAGATCGCGAAGGCGGGGGTGCTGGACCGGGGCGACGAGGTGTACGTCGGCGAGCACCGGGTGGGGACGGTGCTGGGCTTCGACGCCTGCCACTTCCCCAACCACTACAACGTGCTGATCGCGGCCGAGCACCTGCTGACCGGAGAGAAGCTGGACCTGCGACCGGAGCTGCCGGTGCGGTTCGTCCCGCGCCTGTGAGGCCCGGCCCGTAGGACGCCCGGCCCGAAGGACACAGGCCCGCACGGCCCCTTGAATCCAAGCACAGGCCCGCCGCACGACGAAGGCCCGGAGCGGGGGGCGCCTTCCCCACTCCGGGCCCGGGTGCGTCAGCGTCGAGCCGTCACCGGCCGCGCGGCGTCACTCAGCGGCCGAGCAGCGGAACGTCGAGGTCGCCCAGGTGGTAGGCGCGGACGGCGCTGACCAGCTCGTCGACGGACAGCTGGCCGTCGCCGTTGGCGTCGATCTGGCGGAAGGCCTCGGCGGGCTGGACGCCCTCGACACCGATGGCGTCCAGCCAGGTCTTGAACTCGGCCGGGTTGACCTGGCCGTCGCCGTCCACGTCGACCAGCTCGACCATGGCCTGGATGGTCGGCTTGACGACCTGGCCGAAGCCGGCGCCGCCGTTCTCCAGGATGTGCTCCTCGGCGATGTGGTTGAACTGCTCGGGGGTGAGCGCGCCGTCCTGCTCGTCGATGCCGGCCTTGTCGGCGAAGAAGCCCCACATGCCGAGGTAGGCCTCGGTCAGCGCCCGGCCGGCCGGGGAGGTCGGGACCTCGCCGAAGGCCTGCAGGATGCGCTGGGCCTCGGCGTCCCAGTCGGCCCGGTCGATCTGGCCGTCGCCGTTCACGTCCCAGAGGTCGAAGCGCTTCTGGGTGCGGTCGGCCTGCACGGAGTTGGTCATGGTGGGTTCTCCTGGTGAGTCTGTTGCGGGCGGCGTCCGCCGGTCCAGGGACAGGGCCGACGGATGTCGCCCGCCGGGGTTCGAAGAGTGGCCATCACACAATCGGTGCGGTTGGCCACGGAACGTCACACTACCGACAGGACGTGCTCCGGTTCCCGGGCGTGTGGCCAACCGGGTGACATACTCCACGAATTGACTGACCGTCAGGTTCAGGACCGTTGAACTCCAAGGCCTCAGACACGATGTGGGGACACGGTCAACGACTCCTCAAGGGGTCTCCCGAGTGGGTGATCGAGGCGCGGTTCGACGCCGTCGGACCCACCGCGGGCCTCTACTCTCGCGCTGTGACCGAGACTTCTGCACCCGGGACGACGGGGACGCTCCCCCCGCTCCGCCCGCTCCCGCTGATCGAACTCGCCCCGCAGGCCTTCGCCGCCGTGCACGCCCTGCACGCCGCCGTCGAAGAGGCCGCGACGACGGCCGGGCTGGAACCGCTGCTGCTGGAGCTGGTACGGCTGCGCTGCTCGCAGCTGAACGGCTGCACCTACTGTGTGGACCTGCACACCGCGGCCGCCCGGAAGGCCGGCGAGACCGACGAACGGCTGGGCCTGCTGGCGGCCTGGCGGGAGTCCGGCCCGCTGTTCACCCCCCGTGAGTACGCCGCGCTGGCCCTCGCGGAGGCGGTCACCCGGCTTCCGGACCACGCAGAGGGCGCACGGGCGCAGCGTGAAGCGCGCGCGGAGCTGTCCGATCCGGAGGCGGCGTTCGTGGCGTGGGCGGCGACGGTGGTCAACGCGTACAACCGGATCGCGGTCACCTCCCGCCCGGTGCCGGCCGCCGAGGGCTGACCGGTCGCGCGGGTTCGCCCGGTGGCGGGCGGTGCGGCAGGCTGGAGGGATGGCGACGACTTTCGGCGGTTTCGCGGCGGCGACGGCGGCGGCGGGAGCGACTGCGACCGGACCGGTGGTGCTGGACGGCGGGCTGTCCGCGCAACTGGCCGCGCAGGGCTGCGATCTGTCGGACGCGCTGTGGTCCGCACGGCTGCTGCTGGACGATCCCGGGCAGCTGGTGGCGGCGCACCGGGCGTTCTTCGAGGCGGGCGCGCAGGTGGCGACCACGGCGAGCTACCAGGCGAGTCGGGTGGGTTTCGCGGCGCGCGGCGTCGGCGCGGCCACGGCGGACCGACTGCTGACGTTGAGCGTGGAGTTGGCGCGCCAGGCGGCCGAGGAGGTGTCGGCGGAGCTGGGTGACGGCCGGACGCGGTGGGTGGCGGCGTCGGTCGGTCCGTACGGGGCGGTGTTGGCGGACGGCTCCGAGTACCGGGGTCATTACGGCTTGTCCGCCGCCGAGTTGACCGCTTTCCACCGCCCCCGGTTGGAGGTGCTGGCGGCCGCCGGGCCGGACGTGCTGGCGGTGGAGACGGTGCCGGACCTGTTGGAGGCGTCCGTCCTGGCGGAGTGCGTCCGGGAGTTGGGGCTGCCGGCGTGGTTCTCGTTCGGCGCGGCGGACGGTCTGACGCGGGGCGGTGAGCCGTTGGCAGAGGCGTTCGCCTTGCTGGCGGACGTGCCGGAGGTGGTGGCGGTTGGCGTCAACTGCTGTGCGCCGCAGGGGGTTTCGGCGGCAGTGCGGCTGGCGGTGGAGGTGACGGGCCGGCCGGCGGTGGCGTACCCGAACAGCGGCGAGGACTGGGACGCGACGAACCGCGACTGGGCGGGTCCGGCCGCCTTCGACCCCGCCGACGCCCCGTCCTGGGTCGCGGCGGGCGCCCAACTGGTGGGCGGCTGCTGCCGGGTGGGCCCGGACCGGATCGCGGAACTGGCGGCGACGCTCGGCGGGTGACCGCCAACTGGCCGGGCGCGGAAGGCCGTTCCGACGCGGGTGGACCCCGGCCGATGCGGAGCAGCCGTGCGTGCCCTGGCAGTCCGCCCGGCCGGAGGTATCGTCAGGCTGCGCCGTCGGCGGTGCTCCTGGCGGTTCCGAGCTCGGCGCGCCGGCGGCTGACGGACGCGACGAGGTCGTCGAGGTCGCACTCGATGTCGGTGTTGTGGATCGGTGCGAAGTCGTCGATCCGGCTCGCCGTCTCGGCGATGTCCGACGGGTGGAAGCTCCAGCCTTCGATCATGCTCCACCCGGCCTCCTCCACGACCCGGCTTCCATCCCGGTTCGACACGTGCAGCCAGGCGGCGCACCGGTCGGAGAAGTCGAACGGCAGGAAGACCGGGCGCCCGAGGACCCGCAGCCGTTCGAGCTGCTCCAGCCACTGGTCGAGAAGCCGGCCGAGGCCCGCGCCGTGGGTCTCGTCGATGGCGAGGTAGTACGAGTCGCAGACGTGCCGCCAGACGCCGAGCCTCTGCAGGAGGTCGCCGTGGACGCTGCGGTCGGTGGTGCGGGAGAAGTGGAGCGGGACGTGGGCGGTCAGGTGTTGCACCGTACGGCCGCCGCGTGGCCGCCCGCCTTCGGATATGCCGCCGAGCCCGGGTGGGGGCAGGGACGATGGGCGCGGTGGGTGGTCGGTGGAGAGAGTGGAGAGAGGGGTCCGAGGTGCGGGTGGTCGGGTTGGTGAATGGGCTCGGGGTGTGCTGGGGGCGGGAGTTGGGGTTCGAGCGCGGGCAGGTGTGGACGGCGGTGGGGGTGTGGCCGCTGTTGGGGATGTTGGCGGCGGGGGCGGACGGGCCGGTGCGGGAGGAGCTGGCGGGGGCGTTGGGGGTGTCGGCGCAGGAGGCTCCGGCGGCGGCGCGGGAGGTGTTGGCGTCGGTGCGGCGGGTGCCGGGGTGTGCGGCGGCGCTCGGGGTGTGGACGGCGGAGCGGACCGAGGTCGAGGCCGGCTGGGTGGAGCAGCTGGGCGAGTCGGTGTGGGGGCGGTTGACGGGTGATCCGGACGTCGATCGGGCCGCGCTGGACGCGTGGGCGGCGGAGCGGACCGGCGGTCTGCTGCGGCGGATGCCGGTGGACGTCGTGGGGGCGGATCTGGTGCTGGCGTCGGCGGTGGCGGTGCGGACCAGGTGGGTGGCGCCGTTCCGTCCGGCGCGGCGGCGGGTGGCCGAAGGTCCGTGGGGGCGGCGGGAGTTGATGATGCTGGAGGCGTCCGGGGCGGAGTGGTACGAGCGGATCGCGGTGGCGGAGACTTCGGCGGGCCCGGTGACGGAGGTCCGGGTGGTCGGGGACGGCGAGGTGGACGTCCATCTGGTGCTGGGCGAGGAGGGTGCGGCGCCGGGGGCGGTGGTGGCGGCCGGGTTCGGGCTGGTGTCGGGCGAGTCGTGGCGGATGCCGGTGGCGGGCCTGTCGGACGGGGAGCCGTGGCCGGGGCTGGAGTTGGCGACGGTCGACGCGTCGAAGCCCGGCGATGTCGGTGAGTTGCGGACCGTGGGCTTCACGGTCCGGGCCGAGCACGACCTGCTGGCGCGCGCGGAGCTGTTCGGGCTGCGGACGGCCGCGCAGGACGGCGACTGGTTCCGCGGCATCAGCGGGAGCGCGCCGTTGAAGGTGTCGCAGGCGAAGCAGGTGGCGGTGGCGGAGTTCTCGGCGGAGGGCTTCGAGGCGGGTGCGGTGACGGCGGTGGCGATGACCAGGTCCGCCGGGCTGATGATCCGGCGGTTCCGGGCGCGTCGGGCGGTGGCGCGCTTCGACCGGCCGTTCGCGTTCCTGGCGGTGCACCGTCCCTCGGGTCTGGTGCTGGTGGCGGGCTGGGTGGCGGATCCGGCCGCAGCGGCGTGAGGCCCGCGCGAGACCGGCGTGAGGCCCGGGTGAGGCCTGCGCGACGCCCGGGTGAGGCCGATGTGACGCCCGGGTGAGGCCGGTGTGAGGTTCCGGGGTCGCCGGGGTAGTACGGTCGGAGGACGTCAGGTGGGGTCGGCATGGCCGACCGGTGGTCAGTGGAGGTGGGCCGGTGCCCGGTGCGATCCAGTCGCTGTCGCGGGCGGCCGCGATCCTGCGCCTGTTGGCGGGCGGGGAGCGGCGGCTCGGCCTGTCGGAGGTGGCGACGGGGCTGGGGTTGGCGAAGGGCACGGCGCACGGCATTCTGCGCACGCTGCAGCAGGAGGGGTTCGTCGAGCAGGACCCGGACAGCGGCAAGTACCAGTTGGGGGCGGAGCTGTTGCGGCTCGGCCAGAGCTATCTGGACGTGCACGAGCTGCGGGCCCGGGCGCTGGTGTGGGCGGACGACCTGGCGCGGGCGGCCGGCGAGACGGTGTACCTGGGGGTGCTGCACCAGCGGGGGGTGCTGGTGGTGCACCACGTGTTCCGGCCGGACGACACCCGGCAGGTGCTGGAGGTCGGTTCGATGCAGCCGTTGCACGCGACGGCGCTGGGCAAGGTGCTGCTGGCGTACGACCCGGTGGCGCGCGGCGAGTTGGGCGACGGGCCGTGGGAGGCGTTCACGCCCCGGACGGTGACCGAGCCGGCGGCGCTGGACGCGCAGTGCGCGCTGGTGCGGGAGCGCGGCTGGGCGGACGCGGTCGAGGAGACCTGGGAGGGGGTGGCTTCGGTGGCGGCGCTGATCCAGGACCGGCGGCGCAATCCGGTGGGCGCGGTGTGCGTGAGCGGCGCGGTGGAGACGGTGTGCGAGGGCGGCGCGGTGCGGCCCTCGCTGGTGGCGTCGGTGCGGACGGCGGCCCGGGCGATCTCGCGGGACCTCGGCGCGCACCGGTTCTGAAGCGCGACCGACCCGAAGCACGACCGGCCGCAGCAAAACCGACCCGAAGCACGACCGGCCCGAGGCACGACCGAATCACGACCAACCCGAAGCACGACCGAAGAGCAACCGAAAGCACGACCGAAGAGCAATCAGTCGATCGGGCCGCAGCGGGTGACCGTTCGACGGCAGGGCGTGATCATGAACGCGTCGCGTGTCACAACGCCTTGACGTCGGGCGTCCGGCTGCTGTTGGCTTCCAAACGTCGGTCGACATTGTCGAACGGCGGCTGGAGGGTCCGGGCGTGCCGCGCCCCTCGCGTGGTTTGCCGGACCCGCGCGCACGGGGACTGACGAAGAGTCACCCCGCGCCCGTTGACGTCCACCCGTCCCCGAGCCGAGCCGAGGAACCGCATGACTGCCAGCTACATCGCCGCGATCGACCAGGGCACCACGTCCAGCCGGTGCATCCTGTTCGGGGCGGACGGCCGGATCGTCGCCGTCGAGCAGCAGGAGCATGCGCAGATCTTTCCGCAGCCGGGCTGGGTGGAGCACGACGCGGCGGAGATCTGGACGCGGGTGCAGGCGGTGGTGCGGGGCGCGCTGGAGAAGGCGGGGCTGACCCGGGAGGACATCCGGGCGGTCGGCATCACCAACCAGCGCGAGACCACCGTCCTGTGGGACCGGCACACCGGCGAGCCGGTGCACCACGCGATCGTCTGGCAGGACACCCGCACCGAGGCGCTCTGCCGGGAGCTGGGCCGCAATGTCGGCCAGGACCGGTTCCGCCGGGAGACGGGGCTGCCGCTGGCGAGCTACTTCGCGGGTCCGAAGATCCGCTGGCTGCTGGACAACGTCGAGGGTCTGCGCGAGCGCGCCGAGGCCGGGGACATCCTGTTCGGCACCATGGACACCTGGGTGATCTGGAACCTGACGGGCGGCGTGCACGGCGGCCGGCACGTCACGGACGTCACCAATGCCTCACGCACCCTGCTGATGAACCTGCACACCCTGGAGTGGGACGAGCGGATCGCCGAGTCGATCGGCGTGCCGATGGCGATGCTGCCGCAGATCCGCTCCTCCGCCGAGGTGTACGGCGAGGCGGTCGGCGTGCTGGCGGGCGTGCCGGTCGCGGCGGCGCTCGGCGACCAGCAGGCGGCGCTGTTCGGCCAGACCTGCTTCGACGTCGGCGAGGCCAAGTCGACGTACGGCACCGGCACGTTCCTGCTGCTGAACACCGGCGAGCGGATCGTCAACTCGTACCACGGGCTGCTCACCACGGTCGGCTACCGGATCGGCGAGCAGCCGCCGGTGTACGCGCTGGAGGGGTCGATCGCGGTCACCGGTTCGCTGGTGCAGTGGCTGCGCGACCAGCTCGGCATCATCTCGACGGCCGCCGAGATCGAGACCCTGGCGGGCACCGTCGAGGACAACGGCGGCGCGTACTTCGTGCCCGCGTTCTCCGGCCTGTTCGCCCCGTACTGGCGTTCCGACGCGCGCGGCGTGATCACCGGCCTGACCAGGTACGTCACCAAGGGCCACCTGGCGCGGGCGGTGCTGGAGGCGACCGCCTGGCAGACCCGCGAGGTGGTGGACGCCATGCAGAAGGACTCCGGTGTCACGCTGACCGCGCTGAGGGTCGACGGCGGCATGACCTCCAACAATCTGCTGATGCAGAACATCGCGGACGTCCTGGACGTCCCGGTGGAGCGCCCGTACGTCGCCGAGACCACTGCGCTCGGCGCGGCCTACGCGGCCGGCCTGGCGGTCGGCTTCTGGGACGGGCCGGACACCCTGCGCGCCAACTGGCACCGGGCCGCCGAGTGGACGCCCCGGATGGACGCGGCGACCCGCGAACGCGAGCACCGCAACTGGCTGAAAGCGGTGGAGCGCACCATGGGCTGGATCGAGCAGGACGACGAGCAGCCGCAGCTCTGACGCCCTGTCAGAGACCCATCACCGAAAGGAGACGCGGACCGGCCGCGTACCGGGCCCGCCGCACACACCATGGCAAGCATCCCGACCCTGGGCGCCGAGCGCGCCGCCGGCCGCGTCGCCTCCCGCGCCGCCACTCGCGACCTGCTCGGCCGGGCCCGCTACGACCTGCTGGTGATCGGCGGCGGCATCCTCGGCACCGCCACCGCGTGGACGGCCGCCCAGGCGGGTCTGAAGGTGGCCATGGTGGACGCCGGGGACTTCGCCAACGCCACCTCCTCCGCGTCCTCCAAGCTGGTCCACGGCGGGCTGCGCTACCTGCAGACCGGCGCGGTCAAGCTGGTCGCCGAGAACCACAAGGAGCGCCGGGCGCTGGCCACCGACGTGGCCCCGCACCTGGTCAACCCGCTGACCTTCTTCGTCCCGGTCTACGAGGGCGGCCCGCACTCGGCGCCCAAGCTCGGCGCGGGCGTGTTCCTGTACTCGGCGCTGTCGGCGTTCCGCGACGGCCTGGGCCGGGTGGTCTCCCCCGCGGTGGCGGCCCGCGCGGTGCCGGGGCTGCGCACCGAGGGCCTGCGGCGGGTCGCGGTCTACGGCGACCACCAGATGAACGATGCCCGGATGGCCGTGATGACGGTCCGCGCGGCGGTCGACGCGGGCGCGGTGGTGCTCAACCACGCCGAGGTGACGGGCCTGCGCTTCACCCGCGGCCGGGTGACGGGCGCGGAGGTCCGCGACCGCCTCGACGGCGCCGAGTTCGGCATCGACGCCCGCCTGGTGCTGAACGCCACCGGCCCGTGGGTGGACCACCTGCGGCGGATGGAGTTCGCGGGCGCCGAGCCGTCGATCCGGCTGTCGAAGGGCGCGCACGTGGTGCTGCGCCGGCAGGCGCCGTGGCGGGCCGCGCTGACCATCCCGATCGACCAGTACCGGGTGTCCTTCGCCATCCCGTGGGAGGACCACGTCCTGCTCGGCACCACCGACGAGGAGTACACCGGCGACCCGCTGGACGTGCGTCCCACCGACGCGGACGTCGACCAGATCCTGTCCGAGGCGGGCCACGCGGTGCGCGACGAGCACCTGCGGCGCGAGGACATCACGTACGCCTTCGCGGGCCTGCGGGTGCTGCCGGGCGGCCCGGGGGCGACGGCTGCGGCCAAGCGGGAGACGGTCGTCACCGAGGGCCGGGCCGGGATGCTGTCGGTGGCGGGCGGCAAGTGGACCACCTACCGGCACATCGGCCGGGTGGTGCTGGAGAAGCTGAAGCACGCGCGCGGCGTGGGCCTCGCCGAGGACGTCTCGCCCATCCCGGCGACCGTGCCGCTGCCCGGCATCGGCGCCCCGCAGGCCGTCGCGCACCGCCTGCTGATGGACCGCGAGCCGGGCTCCCGGATGGACCCGCTGGTGGCCCGCCACCTCGCCACCCACTACGGCACGCTGTCCTTCGAGATCGCCCGGCTTCTCGCCGACCGCCCCGAACTCGGCGCCCGGGTCCACCCGGACGGGCCGGACGTGTGGGCGCAGGTGGTGTACGCGGCCGAGCAGGAGTGGGCGTACACGGTGGACGACGTGCTGCGGCGGCGCACCACGCTGACGGTGCGCGGGCTGGACACCGAGGAGGTCCGCAAGCGGACCGCGGAGCTGCTGGCGCGGTAGACGCACGACGACGCCCTCCGGGAGAGAAGCGGGATCCGGAGGGCGTCGCGGTCTGTGGGGTACTGCGCGTGGGACGGGGTGCTGCGCGCTAGATGATCAGGCTCAGCGGCATGATCAGGGCGATCGCGACCACCGAGATCACCGTCTCCATCATCGACCAGGACTTCAGCGTCTGGCCGACGCTCATCCCGAAGTACTCCTTCACCAGCCAGAACCCGGCGTCGTTGACGTGCGACAGGAACAGCGAGCCGGCGCCGATGGCCAGCACCAGCAGCGCGGCGTGGGTGGTGGACATGTCGGCGGCCAGCGGGGCGACGATGCCGGCGGCGGTGATGGTGGCGACGGTGGCGGAGCCGGTCGCGAGGCGGATCAGCACGGCGATCAGCCAGCCGAGCAGCAGCGCGGAGATGTGCCACTTGGCGGACCACTCGCTGACGGCGTTGCCGACGCCGACGTCGATCAGGGTCTGCTTGAAGCCGCCGCCCGCGCCGACGATGAAGACGATGCCGGCGATCGGGCCGAGCGAGCTGCCGACCGTCTCGGAGATCCTGCCCTTGTCGAACCCGGCCGCCTTGCCGAGGGTGACCATGGCGAGCAGGGTCGCGGCGAGCAGCGCGATCAGCGGGGAGCCGATGAAGTCGAAGAACCGCTGGACGCCGGCCTTCGGGTCGTCGACGACCACGTCGGCGAGGGCCTTGCCGAGCATCAGCACGACCGGCAGCAGGATGGTGGCGAGGACGGCGCCGAAGCGCGGGGTCTTCTCGCGCTCGACGGTGTCCACGGGGGTGGTGTCGGCGGGGATCTCCAGCGGGCCGACCCAGCGCTGGGCGACCCGGGAGAACAGCGGGCCGGCCACGATCAGGGTGGGCACGGCGATCAGCAGGCCGAGCGCCAGGGTGACGCCGAGGTCGGCCTTCAGGGCGTCCACGGCGACCAGCGGGCCGGGGTGCGGCGGGACCAGGCCGTGCAGCACGGACAGGCCGGCCAGCGCGGGGATGCCGATCCGCATCAGCGGGACGTTGCCGCGGCGGGCGACCAGCAGCACGATCGGGATCAGCAGGACGACGCCGACCTCGAAGAACAGCGGCAGGCCGAGCACGGCGGCGATCAGCGCCATCGCCCAGGGCAGCATCTTCGGGCCGGTCCGGGCGAGCACCGTGTCGGCGATGATGTTGGCGCCGCCGGAGTCGGCGAGCAGCTTGCCGAGCATCGCGCCGAGGCCGATCAGCAGGCCGACGGAGGCGACGGTGGAGCCGAAGCCGGTGGAGAAGCTGCTCAGCAGCTTGTCGAACGGCGCGCCGGCGACGGCGGCGAGCAGGCCCGAGCCGAGGGTCAGCGCCAGGAACGGGTGCAGCTTGAACTTGGTGATCAGCAGCACGATCGCGCCGATGCTGAGCAGCACCGCGACCAGCAGTTGGCCGTCGCTGTCCGTGTGGGGAAGTGCCGGCGCGGCGGCGGCCAGCAGGGTGGGGGTCACGCGAGTCTCCATTGACGGGCCGTCACCGACCGGGTCCTGACCGGGCGGCGGCGGTGTGACGAGGTGGGGGTCAGTTCGGCAGGCCGGCGACGGCGCGTTCGACGAGCGTGTCGGGGTCGGCGTCGACGTCCAGTACGAGGCCGATCTCGTCCGCCCGGAGCGGTTCGAGGGTGGCGTACTGGGAGTCCAGCAGCGAGGGCGGCATGAAGTGGCCGGTGCGGTGGGCGATGCGGTCGCCGACCAGCTCGTGACTGCCGGACAGGTGCAGGAAGAACGCCTCGGGGCAGGCGTCCCGCAGGATGTCGCGGTAGCTGCGCTTGAGGGCGGAGCAGGTGACGACGCCGCCGGTGCCGGCCTCGGCCCGCTCGCCGAGCCATGCGCCGAGGGCGCGCAGCCAGGGTTCGCGGTCCTGGTCGTCCAGCGGTGTCCCGGCGCTCATCTTGGCGATGTTGGCGGCGGGGTGGAAGTCGTCGGCCTCGGCGTACGGAAGGCCGAGCCGGTGGGCGAGCAGTCGGGCGACGGTGGTCTTCCCGACTCCGGAGACGCCCATCACCACGATGACGGGCGGCTGCTGGTTCTCGACGTTGAGAGCCATGGGTGGTGCTCCTGTCCTTGCCTGGTCACGGGCAAGGTAGACCCAAAGGTATGACTTATTCAAGCTGCCGAAACCCAATCGTCATACTTGTCTGCCTCGCTCCTGCATCGCCGCAGGTGGGAGCCCTTGGTGGCCGGGTGTGACGTCGCCGATAGGCTGGCGGAATGGAGATCCAGGGCCTGCCCGGCCGACTGCTTGCCCACCTCGGCCCGGCGATCGCCTCCGGCGAACTGCCCGCCGGCACCGTGCTGCGCGCCGAGGAGCTGGAGGCGCAGCACGGGGTGTCCCGCACGGTGGTGCGGGAGGCGGTGCGAATCCTGGAGTCGATGCGGATGGTCGAGCCGCGACGCCGGGTCGGCATCACGGTGCGGCCGCGCGGCGACTGGGACGTCTTCGACCCGCTGGTGATCCGCTGGCGGCTGGCCGGCGCGGACCGCTCCGCGCAGTTGCGCTCGCTCGGTTCGCTGCGGGTCGCGGTGGAGCCGGCCGCGGCGGCACTGGCGGCGCGCAACGCCAGCGACGACGACCGGCGGGAGCTCGGCGCGCTGGCCGTCGAGCTGACCGTCACCGCCCGGGCGGCGGACCTGGAGTCCTTCCTCGCACACGACATCGCCTTCCACGCGGCGGTGCTGCGGGCGTCCGGGAACGAGATGTTCGCGCACCTCAAGGACACCGTCGGCGCGGTGCTGACCGGCCGCACCGAGCACCGCCTGATGCCGCACCGGCCGCGCGAGTACGCGGTGCAGCTGCACCGGGAGGTCGCCGAGGCGATCTGCGCGGGCGAGCCGGAGGCGGCCGAGCGGGCGATGCGCACCATCGTGGTCGGCGCGCTGGAGGAACTGGACGCGACCCTCACCAACTGACTCCCCGTCGGGCCCTCTTGCCGGGCGGAATACGATCCTGAACGGGGGGTTGACGGTCCGTCGACACGCGACACGCCCGGTTTGAGTGGAATTCAGCCGGGTAGCGGCATACCTTCACCCCTACAGGGGCAACCTGGGGTCCGACAGGGGGTGGGGCGATGGCGCGTCGTCGGCGCAGGCGGCTGCCGGACGAGGTGCGGGCCGCCGCCGTCCGGGCGGGCCTGGCATTCGCGTTCACGGTGGTGACGGTGATAGTCGCCGTGCTGGCCTCCTGGTCGCACACCGGCCTGATCGTGCCCGCGCTGGCGCTGATGGCGATGGGCGTCTTCGTCCTGGTCTGGTGCCTGATAGACGTGGTGGTCTCCCGCCAGGTCGCTGCCTCCCGCCATCGCACGCCCAACTCGACCGGCCCGCTGGACGGTTCGCGCGAACGCGCCCACCGTCGGAACGGCCGCCCGTCGGCGTACGGGAGCTGACCACGCCCTACGGGTACGGGAGCCGACCGTCCGTCACTGCTGCTGGTGGCGGCCCGGGGTGGTGCCGAACGCGTGCCGGAACGCCTCGATGAACGCGCTCGGCGAGCGGAACCCGCAGGCCGCGGCGGTGGACGTCACCGAGCGTCCCTGCGCGAGCAGCACCAGGGCGTGCTGGAGGCGCAGTTGGGTGCGCCACTGCGGAAAGCCCAGGCCGAGCTCGCGGCGGAACAGCCGGCTCAGGGTGCGCTCCCCCGCCCCGACGGCCCGGCCGAGTTCGGCCAGCGAACGCCCGTCGGAGGGGTCGGCGGTGAGCAGCGCGGCGAGGTCGCGCAGGCGCGGGTCGGTGGGCTGCGGCAGGCCGAGCGGCAGTTCGGGGGCGTGCGCGAGCTGGTCCAGGGCGGCCAGTTCGAGCGTCCGGGCGGGCCGTCCGGTGGGCGCGTCCGGGCCGGTCAGGTGCGCGACGATCTCCCGCAGCAGCGGGGTGACGGCCAGCACGGCGGGCGCGGACAGGCCCAGCGGGTTCGTCCCCGCCGGATACACCAGGCACCTCAACTCGCTGGGCCCGTGCGCCCGGTGGGTGTGGGCCACCCCGGCCGGCAGCCACACCGCGCGGTGCGGCGGCACCACCCAGCGGCCGTGCGGCGTGCTGACCTCCAGCACGCCGAGACCCGGCGCGATCAGCTGGTTGACGTCGTGCCAGTGCCAGTCGATGCGTTCGTGGTGCGCCAGGGGGTGACGGCTCGGGCCGGTCTCCTTCTGGTGCGGTGGCAATTGGCGGGCCGGCGACATGAGTTGGCAGAGTAGCGGAAGCCTGCCTGCCGGTGCGGCGGCCACGCTGGGTCCATGACGATGCAACAGGCCGGCGTGTGGCGCCGGATGAGACTGTGGGGCGCGGCGCACGCCGTGGACGACCTGTACCAGGGGCTGGTGCCGGCCGTCGTCCCGTACTTCGTGCTGGAACGCGGCTACGGCTACGTCGCCGCGGGCGGGTTGACGCTCGCCGCCACCCTCGGCAGCGCGGTACCGCAACCGCTGGTCGGGCTGCTGGTGGACCGCCGCCCGCTGCCGTGGCTGTCCGCCGCCGGCCTGGCCCTGGCCGGGCTCGGCGTCGGCCTGAGCGGACTCGCCGACGGCTACGCCCTGGTGTGGCTGCTGGTGCTGCTCTCCGGTCTCGGGGTGGCGGCGTTCCACCCGGCGGCGGGGCGGGCGGCCCGGGAGGCGGCGGGCGACAGCGCGAGTGCGATGAGCGTCTTCGCGGCGGGCGGCAGCGTCGGCTTCTTCCTCGCTCCGGTGCTCGCCACTCCGCTGCTCGCCGCGTGGGGCGTCCGGGCGACGGCGGTGTTCGTGCTGCCCGCCCTCGCGATGGCCGCCGTCCTGTTCCGGGCCCGCCACCGCCGGTACGGGGGCCCCGGCGGTTCGGCCGTCCGGACGGGGAAGGACCGGTGGCGGCCGTTCCTGGTGCTGACGGGCGTCGAGATCGTCCGCTCGGTCGCCTTCTTCGGGGTCAGCACCTTCATCGAGCTGTACTGGCTCCGCCACCTCGGCGCCTCCCACCTGCTGGCGGGCGCGGCCCTGACCTGCTTCCTGTTCGGCGGCGTCGTCGGCACCCTCGGCGGCGGACGCCTCGCCGACCGGATCGGCATGGTCCGCACCGCGCAGTGGGGCACGGCGCTCACCGCCCCCGCACTGCTGCTCCTCCGGGTGACGCCGGGTCCGTGGGCGCCGCTCCTCTTCGCCGTGCTGGCGGGCGCGATGCTCAACCTGCCGTTCGCCGTCCTGGTCAAACTCGGCCAGGACTACCTCCCCACCCGCCCCGGCACCGCCGCCGGCGTCACCCTCGGCCTCGCCGTCAGCGTCGGCGGCCTGCTCGCCCCGCTCTTCGGCCTCATCGCCCAGTCCCACGGCCCGGAGGGCGTTCTCGCGGTCCTGCCGGCGGTTCCGCTGGTGGGGGTGCTGCTCGGGATGTTCATGGTGGAGCCGGACAAAATGGCAGGAGGGCTCGAGACCAGTGAGAGCACAACCGGGGGCGCGGGGAACTGCGCGAAGCGGAAGGCGCCCACCGGCAGGATCGCGAGATAGTGCAACTCCCCCTCCTGCGTCGCGATCTGGCTGATGGTGCACGCTCGGCCGCGCCGTTCCGCGCCCCTGGCTGTTCACCTGATCCACGGACGGCCCCCGCGCCCCTCGTGGCTCACCTCGCGACGGCGAAGCCGTACTGCTCCGGCCAGTCGGCCTTCACGCCGAGCGTCTTCGCCGCGTGCAGCGGCCAGTACGGGTCGCGCAGCAGCTCGCGGCCGAGCATGACCGCGTCCGCCTCGCCGTCCGTGAGGATCGCCTCCGCCTGGGCCGGCTCGGTGATCAGGCCGACCGAGCTGACCGGCAGCCCCGACTCGCGGCGGATCCGGGCCGCGAACGGGACCTGGTAGCCGGGCCCGACGGCGATCTTCGCGTGCGGGACGAGGCCGCCGGTGGAGACGTCGATCAGGTCGACGCCGATGGCCTGGAGTTCCTTGGCGAGCAGGACGCTCTCCTCGACCGTCCAGCTGGGCCGGTCGGGGACCCAGTCGGTGGCGGAGACGCGGAACAGCACCGGGAGGTCCGCGGGCCAGACGGCCCGCACCGCGGTGGCGATCTCGCGGGCCAGGCGGCTGCGGCCCGCGAAATCGCCGCCGTAGCCGTCGGTGCGGTGGTTGGTGATCGGGGAGAGGAACTGGTGGACCAGGTAGCCGTGGGCGCCGTGCACCTCGACCACCTGGAAGCCTGCGGCCAGTGCGCGACGGGCCGAGGAGGCGAAGTCCTCGACCAGTTCCGCGATCTGAGTTTCCGTCAGTTCCAGCGGAGCCGGGTACCCGTCGTTGAAGGGAATCGCCGAGGCGCCCACCACCGGCCACCCGCCGTCCTCGACGCCCAGCGGACCGCCGCCCGCGTTGGCCTTCCCGGTGGAGGCCTTCCGCCCGGCGTGGGCCAGCTGGATCGCCGGAACCGAACCGTGCTGCCGGATCAGCGCCGCGACCCGGGCGAGGGCGTCCTGCTGCCGGTCGTTCCACAGGCCGAGGTCCCACGGGGAGATCCGGGCGTCGGGGCGGACGCCGGTGGCCTCGACCATGACCAGACCCGCGCCGCCGGCGGCGCGGGAGCCGAGGTGGGCGAGGTGGAAGTCGGTGGCAACGCCGGTCTCGGGGCCTTCGGGGGCGGCCGAGTACATGCACATCGGGCTGAGCCAGATCCGGTTGGGGATGGTCAGCGAACGGAGGGTGATCGGTTCGAACAGGGCGCTCATGAGGGCCCGTCCTTCCTGTGGTCCCGACAGCGACGATGTCTTCGCTTCGTACGATAGCCGCCGTACTACGAGATCTGTCAAACTACGAGAGTTCTCGTACTATGGCAGCGTGACCATCGACGAGGACTGCCACCAGGACTGCCCGGGACTGCTGCCGGAGCCGGCCGTCGACGAGCTGCGCCTCGAGGCAGTGCTGCACGCGCTGGCGGACCCGACCCGGCTGCGGATCGTCGCGGACCTGGCATGGGCGGGCGGCGACGAGCTGAACTGCCTGGCGTTCGAACTTCCGGTCACCAAATCGACGTTGACGCACCACTTCCGCGTCCTGCGCGAGGCCGGACTGATCCGCCAGCACCGTCGCGGCACCTCTAAGATGAACACACTGCGCGTCGGCGATCTTGCCGCGCGCTTCCCCGGCCTGCTGGATGCGGTGCTCGCCGCCGCCGAGCCGTGCTTCACCACCCCGAAGCCCGCCGCCCACTGAGCCGCCGACCGAGCCTCCGGCCACGAGCCTGACGATCCGTCAATTCACCATCCAGGCAAGGCGAATACTCGCCAGCCGATCCGGCGACCCTTCGCCAGTTCAACCGTGGAACCGTCTCGTCACTCTGTTCGTCAACCGCCTCAGAAGCCCCACCGGGCAGATGCCGGGGGGCACTTCCTGACACGGTCATGCCTGGTCACACGGGCTTTACCGGAGTTGCCCCACCGTTCATCCTCCGTGGTCATTTGGTCTATACCAATCGGGTAATCTGACCGGCGACAGGTGTCAATGACCGGCCGTGGGGGGCCCATATGACTGTCAATCACCTTCCGTCGCCACCCTCCGATCAGGAGCTCTACTGGTATTTCGGACCTCAGCGCCGCTGGGTTCCGCTACTCTCCGCACTCGCCTTCGTGCTCAGCGCGGCCACCATGTTCAGTTTTTCGCTGCGCACGCCCGCACTCTGGCCGTTCCTGGCCGTTCTCGGCGTCAATGTGGTCGCGCTCGCCCTGACCTGCCTCAACGGACTGCGCCGCCGGCGCTTCACCCGGGCCGGCCACGAACTGCTGGTCGCCGCCTGGCAGCCCGCCGAGGCGCCGTCCGTCGACCTGTACCTGCCGACCTGCGGCGAACCGCTCGACATCCTCGCCAACGCCTACCGCGCAGTGGCGCGGCTCGACCACCCCGGACAGCTCGACGTCTGGGTGCTGGACGACGGCGACCGACCCGAAGTCGCCGCGCTGGCAGCCGAGTTCGGCTACCACTACGTCGTGCGGCCGAACCGCGGCGAGTTCAAGAAGGCCGGCAACCTCAACCACGCGCTCGGCCTCAGCAGGGGCGAGTACGTCGCCATCCTGGACGCCGACTTCGCGCCGCGCGCCGACCTGCTGCACCACCTGCTGCCGTACTTCGGCGACCCGAAGGTCGGCATCGTGCAGAGCCCGCAGTGCTTCGACACCGACGCCTCGATGGGTTGGGTGCAGCGCGCCGCCGGCTCCGCCCAGGAGTGGTTCTTCCGCTGGATACAGCCCAGCCGGGACGCCTCCGACGCGGCGATCTGCTGCGGCTCCAACGCGGTGTACCGGCGTTCCGCCATCGACGCCGCCGGCGGCTTCGCCCGGCTCGACCACAGCGAGGACATGTACACCGGGCTCGCCCTGCACCAGCAGGGGTTCACCACCCGCTACGTGCCGGTGCTGGTCGCCAAGGGCACCTCGCCCGACTCCACCACCAGCTTCGTCAACCAGCAGTACCGCTGGACGATGGGCAACCTGCACCTGATCGGCGACAGGACCGCCCGCAAGGCCATGACCTGGCGCATGCGACGCTGCTTCGACGAGGGCATCGTCGGCTACCTGGCCGCCGCCGTGAACGTGCTCACCGCACCGCTGCCGCCGCTGGTCATGCTGTTCGCCTACCCCGGCGAGGTCCGCGCCTGGTACGTGCTGCCGATGCTCTCCCTGCTGTGGCTCTGGCACGTCCTGCTGCCCCGGGTCAGCCGCACCCGCTGGCGCTCCGAAGTCCTGCGCGCCAACGTGCTGATGAGCTTCGCCGCCGCCACCGCCTACTGGCACACCCTCCGCGGCCGCAGCGCCGCCTGGGTGCCCACCGGCGCGGCCAAGCCCGGGCGTTCCGGCGGCATGGCCCGCAACGTGCTGCTGGTCTCGCTGGTCTGGACGGCCGGCACGCTGGCCGCCACCACCGTCGGCATCGCCGCCGCCACCGCCCTGCACGGCTGGCACTACACCTGGGGCCTGGCCCTGTACCTCGCGGTGCAGCTGCACCTCGGCGTCCCGCTGATCCGCGACCTGTACGCCGAACTGCGGCCGCACGCCACCGAACCGACCGAATCCGGGGCCCGCCCGGCGATGCGGCCCAGGCGCTGGCCCGAGGCCCTCGCCGTCACGAGCACGCTCGCCCTGATCGCCCTGCTCGCCTCCGGCTGGGCGGCGCCGATGCTGCCCTGGCTGGGCTGAAAGGTCCACCTCCCGTGTCCACCAGCACCGCCCCGCTCACCGTCGTTCTCGGGCAACCACCCGTCGAACGGCCGAAGTTCAGACCCGACATCGAAGGCCTGCGGGCCGTCGCCGTGCTCGCCGTGCTCGCCTTCCACGCGGCCGTGCCCGGCCTCGCCGGCGGCTTCGTCGGCGTCGACGTCTTCTTCGTCATCTCCGGCTACCTCATCACCGGCCTGCTGCGCAGCGAGAGCGCCGCCACGGGCAAGGTCCGGCTCGCCGAGTTCTACTCGCGCCGCGCCCGCCGACTGCTGCCCTCCGCCGCCGTCGTGCTCGCCGTGGTCGCCGTCCTCGGCGCCCTGCTCACCGCGCCGCTGCGCCGCGCCGACCTGGAGCGCGACGTCCTCGCCTCCGCGCTGTCCGTCGCCAACTGGCGCTTCATCGCCGAACAGACCGACTACCTGGCCGCCGGCCGCGACCCCAGCGTGCTGCTGCACTTCTGGTCGCTCGCCGTCGAGGAGCAGTTCTACCTGCTGTGGGCCCCGCTGATGGCGCTCGCCGCCCGCTGGGTCTGGAAGCGGCGCACCCTGCTCGGCCTGACGCTGCTGCTCGGCGCCGGCTCGTTCTGGCTCTCCCTGCACTGGAGCGCCGGCGCGTACCTCTCCACGCCCACCCGGGCCTGGCAGTTCGCCGCCGGCGCGGTCATCGCGCTGCTTCCGATCCGGCAAGTACCGCGCCTGATACGGGAGTTGCTGGGCCTCGGCGGCATGGTCGCAGTGCTCGCCGCGGTGCTGCTCTTCGACGCCCGCACCCCCTACCCCGGGTACGCCGCCCTGCTGCCCACCGTCGGCACCGCCGCGATCGTCCTGGCCGGCTCCGGGACGCACCTGGTGGGACGGGTGCTGTCGCTCGGCGCGCCGCGCGCGATCGGCCGGCTCTCCTACAACCTGTACCTGTGGCACTGGCCGGTGCTGGTGCTCGCCGAAGCCCAGTGGGGCGCCCTGCACTGGGGCGTCAAGGTCGCCCTGACGGCGGCCGCCGCACTGCCCGCGCTCGCCGCCCTGCACTGGCTGGAGCAGCCGCTGCGCCGCAGCCTGGTGCTCGGTGAAATCCCGCGCCGCGGACTGTCGTTGGGCCTCACCGCAGTGGTGATGCCGGTGGTGCTGGCGCTGGTCGTCGGCTCCGGCACGCTCCGCAACCTCGGCCCCTCCACTCCCCCGGACCCGGCCGGTCTGCCGCCGGGCGCCCGCGACGGCCGCACCCTGCTCGCCGCCGCCCCGCCCGCCAACGGCCCGACCGTGCCCAACCCCGTCCAGGCCCGGCAGGACTTCCCGCCGGACGGCCTCTGCGAGGTCAACCCGGCCGACACCACCAGCCCGCCCTGCCGCTTCGGCAACGGCGACGACCGGATCGTGCTGCTCGGCGACTCGCACGCCGGCCAGTGGTTCTCCGCCATGCTCGGCGTCGCCGCCCAGCACCGCCTGTCCGTCGAGGAACTCGTCAAGCAGGGCTGCCCGCTGCCCGAACTCACCGTCAACAACCCCCAGTTGGGACGCACCTACCACGAGTGCGACACCTGGCGGACGAACGCGCTGGCCAGGCTCAAGGACGGGCCGAAGCCGAAGCTGATCGTGGTCTCCACCATGAACCGCTACACCGCCGACCGGGAGACCCTGCTGCACGGCTGGGAGCAGACCCTCACCCCGCTGCGGGAGTTGGGCGTCCCGATCGTCTACCTGCAGGACACCCCGATCCCCGGCCGGGACGTCCCGGCCTGCGTCTCCGGGCACCCCGACACCACCTCCGCCTGCGACTTCCCGCGCAGCGAGGGCCTGTGGGCCGACCCGCTGGCCGAGGAGATCACCGCCGGCCGCGTCCCCGGCGTGCGCACCGTCGGCGTCAACCAGGTGCTCTGCCCCGGCGACGGCCGGACCTGCCCGGCCGTCCTGGAACACGTCCTGCTGTACCGCGACGACTCGCACCTGACCAACGCGGCGGCCGTCGTCCTCACCGCGCGGCTCGACCAACTCCTCACCGAGGCGGGCCTGTTCGGCGACGGCTGGACCACCCTGCTGCACGACGAGTTCGACGGCCCGGCCGGCACGAAGCCCGACCCCGCGAACTGGCAGTACGACCTGGGCACCTGCTACCCCGGCTGCCCCGCCCCGCAGTGGGGCACCGGCGAGATCGAGACCATGACCGACTCCACCGCGAACGTCCGCCTGGACGGGCAGGGTTCACTGGAGATCGTGCCCACCCGGGACGCCTCCGGCCACTGGTCCTCCGGCCGCATCGAGTCCAAGCGCGCGGACTTCGCCGCACCGGCGGGCGGAGTACTGCGCGTGGAGGCGAAGTTGGCGCTTCCCGCCGTCAACGGCCCTGCCGCTGCCGGATACTGGCCCGCGTTCTGGGCGCTCGGCGGCAAACTCCGTGACGGGTACACCGGTTGGCCGGGCGTCGGCGAGCTCGACGTCCTCGAATCGGTCGGCGGCCGCGGCGCCTTCGGCACGATGCACTGCGGCACCACCCCGAACGGCCCCTGCAAGGAGCCGAACGGACTGGGCTCCGGCGAACAGCCCTGCGCGGACTGCTGGGGCGCGTTCCACACCTGGACGATCGAGGTGGACCGCACCTCCGCCACCGAGAAGGTCCGCTGGCTCCGCGACGGCCAGGAGTACTTCGCCGTCACCTCCGACCAGGTCGAACCCGCCGCCTGGGACCAGGCGGTGCACCACGGCATCTTCCTGATCCTGAACGTCGCCATCGGCGGCAACCTCCCCGCCGCACACGGCAGTTCCCCGACCACGGCCACCGAGCCGGGCCACCCGATGAAGGTCGCCTCGGTCACCGTGTCGACGAAGCGCTGACGACCCGACGCGAAGCCCACCGGGACGTGAAATCGTTGTCCCGGTGGGCTTCGCCGGTCCTCAGAGCCCTCGGCCGGCCATCAGGTCGGCCAGGCCGGGCACGGGCTCGGCCTTCCGCTGGAGGAAGTGGACCTGCTGCCCTCGCCGGTCGGAGACTCGCAGCAAGTCCCACCCCTGGGCCTCCTGGTAGTACCTGGCCAGCCGGTCCTGTCCGGTACCGCGCCGCACCCAGGTCATCCCCTGCCCGGCGGCCCTGTCCAGCGACCACCAGGCGATCAGCCGTCCGAGCCGATGCCGGTTCGGGCGGGTGAAGGTCGTGGCCAGGAACAGCGTCGGCTCGGACCGCTCGTCCTCGGTGAACGCCCACGGCGGCAGCGACTCGTTCCCGAAGTGCGAGGTGCAGCCGACCACACCGTCGCTCTCGTGCTCCAGCACCCACACCGGGAAGACCGGGTTCCCGGCCTGCGAGCCGTACTCCTCCGCCAGGTCCGCGCACTCGCCGAGCCCCCGGCCGGACAACCACGCCGACCTCGCCCGAACCATGTCCGCGATCGGGCCCGCGTCCGCTGCGGTGGCCTCACGCATCCGATACACGATCGTCTCCTTCGGAACGCCCGGAACGCCCGGAACACAGAGCCTAGCGATGAATCAGGGCGGAGTCCGCGAGCAGCACGAACACCACCTCGTGGTCGCCCTTCACGATGGTGCCGTTCGCCAGCCGGTCAGCCGTGGAGGACAGCAGATCCGGGTCCAGGAGACCCGCCCCGATCAGTGGGAAGCCCTCCGTGAGCATCTTCCGAATGCGGGGGACGCCGTATTTGCACATGGCCATCGTGACGACCTGCTGAAAGTTCTCCACGATCCGGGGGCGGGAGACACAATCGGGCAACCCGGTGCGGTCCACCACCTCCCGAAGAGCGCGCTTGTCACGTCGCCACTCCAGCGGCAGCCACTCGCAGTACCGCACCAGAACCGGGTCGGTGAGCGGATGGAGCGGCCACAGGCCACGGCGCAGGAACTCCGGGCCGCACACGGCCTTGGCCATGAGCGCGGTCTCAGGCACAGCAGAGGCCGGGGTGATCGCCGTGTCGATGTCCCTGACCGCATCGATGGCATTGGGCCCGAGCCAGGACGGCAGGTCGGCCGGTTCGAAGCCGCCCCATCCGCCCTCGTCCTCGGCTGAGGTGGTGGCCATCAACTCGTCGCCGCCGATGCCGGTGAACACGGCCGTGACCCCGCGCTGCGCGAAGTGGCCGGAGAGAGCACCGAGGGCATCGGTGTAGATGTCGGCACTCGGAGAGACCCAATTGTTGCTGCTGAAGCTCGATGCGGGCCCGTACGGCAGATGGTCCAGGGCCTGCACGGTGACGTCCGCCCATCCGCCTGCGAGGTACTTCAGGAGCAGCTTCCGGCGCTCGCCCTGTTGATTTCCTCGCTCGCCGTCCAGCATCACGGCCCCGGCAGTGACCCCACGGCCCTGGGGAGCGGTCTGCATCGCCAACGCGACAACCGCAGAGTCCATACCGCAGGACAGTTGCACGGCAGTTCTGAAGCCGGTCCAGGGCACCCGGGTGACGGCCAGATCGAGGATGTCCCGGAACAGCGGGATCGGGTCGGCTCCGCCTCTGGCAACCCGCGCCCGGGTGTGCTCGGCCGCCTTCGGGAACTGGATCGTCAACGAGCCCTCCGGTCCGAAGGACGCAGTCGCCCGTTCGGTCAGAAGCCTGATGTCCTGCCAGAAGGTGGACGCCGAATAGCGGGCGCGCAGTCCGAGGTGTCGGGTGACGGCCACCTCGTCCAGCCGGTCCGGATCCTGGTGTGCGCGCAGGTCCGTGAGATCCCACGATCCGTACAGGACTCCGTCGGCACTGGCCAAGTACTGCGGTGCGGTGCAGGCGGTCCCGGTCCTGAGACGAACAGTGTGGCCGGGGGAAACGTCGATCGTGGTCCAGTCGTCCCTGCTCGCCGGGATCTCGGCCAGGATGCGATGGAACCCCGCGGAGTCGACGACGGCGATCTCCGGGCCGGTCGTAGGTGATGTCTGCATGCGTCATACGGAACTGGAACATCGACGGACTCCCCTTCACGCGTCGGTGGGAATGGTGCGACCGGCCGCAACCTCGCAAAGCGTCACGACCGGTCGCGGGTCGTCAGACTGCAGTGGTGTCGTACGTCTGCACGGAGTCGCTCGACCCGGAGATCTTCTTGTAGCTGTACCGGTCGGTGGTTTCCATGACTTCGTACACGGGCTCGTCGCCGAAGACTCGGCCAGACGCCTCCAGCAGCATCTTCTCGTCCATGCTGTTCATCGCGCGTGTCCCTTCGATCGAGTACCGGATGCGCGACAGGCCAGGGCATGCCCGGATGCCGATCTGCCGCACCAACAGCCAACCGTCCACCTCTGCTTGGAGTGAACTGCTCCGCCGTGATCGCGAGTTGAAAGACTTGAATTCAGGCATGATGTCGCCCATGCCAATGAGGGCCGATCAGAATGCCGCCCTGACGGGGCTGTTGGACGAGTTGGGCTGGAAGCATGGACAGTTCGCCCGTGCCATCAACAGCGCGGGCACCCGTGCCGGCCTGCGCCTGAAGTACGACGAGTCGTCGGTGAGTCACTGGCTGAACGACGGCACGCTGCCCCGAAGGAAGACCCAGGACCTGATCCTGGTTGTCCTGGCACGAGGCCTCGGGCGGCCGGTGACAGCGGTGGAAGCCGGCTTTGCCACCACATCTGCGGTCGCCACCGACGCCGATACGCTGACCGGACTGGCTGAACTGGGGAGGGCGGACATGGACCCATCTCGCCGAGCGCTGATGGGCGTTGCCGGCCTCTACGCAGCAACCATGGCCATCCCCGGCTGGCAGGAAGCCACAAGCCGTTCCAAGCTGATCCGGGCCAACCCGCACACCCGAATCGGCATGCGCGAAGTCGAGGCCGTCACTGCGATGACCGAGCAGGTCAGCGCCCTGGACGACCAGTTCGGCGGCCGGTTCGCCCGGCCCATGGCCGCGGCGTTCCTGGTGAACACGATCGTGCCCTACCTCCACGCCGAGGCTACCGACGAGGTCAGAGCGGCGATGCTCTCGGCCGCCTCCGACCACTGCTACCTGACCGGATACATGGCCATGGACGAGCGGCTGGACGGCCTCGCCGACCGCTACTACGCCAAGGCACTGGAGTTGGCTGCAGCCGCCGGGGACCGGCTCACCTTCTGCACCACCCTGCGTGGCATGAGCGTCATGCACGGGGATCTCGGCGACGGCGCGACAGCTCTTCGACTGGCGGATGACGCCTCGTCCGCCTCACCCCAGGCCTCGCCCCGGATGCGCGCGTTCCTGGCAGGCCAGCAGGCACACGCCGCCTCCATCGTCGGAGACCGGGCGGTGGCTCTTCAGAGGATCGCCGAGGCCGAGGCCTCGATGGAGAAGGCCGAGTCCCAGGCCAAAGCGTTCGGCTCCTACGACCCCTCAGCTCTGAATTACCACATCTCACAAGTCCGCTACGAGCTCGGCGACCTGAACGGGTCGATCAGGTCGATGGAGGAATCCCATCGTCTGCGCGAGCCGATCTTCCGGCGCACCCGGGTCCGGTACGGGGCGATGCTCGCCGAGCGAAAGTTCGAAGCCGGACGAATCGAGGAAGCGTGCGTCGAGTGGCACCGGGCGCTGGACGATTTCCCACTCGTCCAGTCCGCCCGATGCCACGACCGCATCGACGCCATGCTCGCCATGACCGGCCCGTTCCACCGCAACACTCATGTCCGTGAGTTGCGGCAGCGCGCGACCGAGCAGGCCAGGTGATCCCGGCCCGTCCTCGGTCGCCTCGAACACAGTGATTCCTACTCGGGCTTGCGGAACATCCTCGTTGCCGTGATCTCTCCGTGGATCGTCGGGCCGTCGGGGTCCTGGGGGGCCGGGAGGCCGGGGCGGAGGTGTTCTTCGACCGAGATGTACTTGAGGCCGGCCCGGAGGTCGGCGTCGTTGCGGAGGCGGATGACGAGGGGGAACTCGGCGAGCGCCGTGGTGTCGAACAGGCCGGTGGTGTAGATCAGTTGGACGCCGAGCGCGTCGGCGACGGCGCGCTGGAGCTCCAGCAGGTAGGTCGCGTTGGCGCGGCCGATCGGGTTGTCGAGGAACAGCGTGCCGGCGTGGCGGAGCTGTGACTGGCCGCGGTCGTTGGCGCGGAGGGCGGCCATCGTGCAGTAGAGGGCGATGGCCGCGGTGAGCAGCTGGCCGCCGGAGAAGACGTCCGACATCTGGCCGACCGAGACCCGCTCGGCGCGCAGAACCGCGTCCGGCTTGAGGATCTCGACGGAGACGCCCTTGGGGCCGATCGCTGCGGCGACGCCGCGCAGCAGCAGGGACATGCCGTCGCGGCGCAGGTCGGAGTTCTTCTTGACGGCGGACCGGGTGGCCTCGTCGATGACTTCGCCGAGCCGTTCGACCAGGACGGCGTGGTCCGGGTCCTCGAAGCGGATGCGCAGGAACTCCTGGCCCGACCACTCGCCGAGGCCTTCGGGGAGGTGGGAGAGTCGCTGGGCGGCGCGCAGGGTGGCGAGCGAGGATTCGACCAGGCCGCGGAGGCGGTCGACGATGGAGGCGCGGTTGCGTTCGAGCTGGGCGAGTTCGTCGGTGAGGACCCGCAGGCGGGGGGCGAACGCGGCGGCCCAGGCGGCGGCGTGGTCGGGCAGGGCGGCGGCGGGCAGCTCGCGGATCTGCTGGCGGGCGGGGGTGCGGACGGCCTCGTAGCGGGCGGCGTTGGCGTGCCGGACGAGGGCGTCGGAGGCGTCGCGGACGGCGAGTTCGGCGCCGGTGAGCTCGGTGGCGGCGGTGCGCATGGCGCGCCGGGTGTCGGCGGCGGCGGCGCGGGCCGCGGCGAGGCCGCCGAGGTAGACGTCGGCGGTCTCGGTCTCGTCGCCGGTGTTGTCGCGCAGCGCGTCGCGGAGCTGGACGGCGAGTTCCTCGAAGTCGGTGGCGGCGGCCTGGGCCTGGTCCAACGTCCGCTGCAGGTCGGCGTGTTCGGTGCGCGCGGTGTCGACGCGTTCGCGGCGTTCGGCGAGCAGTGCGGTGGCGGTGCGCAGCAGGGCCTGGGCGTGTTCGGGGTCGGCGGGCAGCAGGTCTTCGGGGAGGTCGGTGTGGGCGTCGCCGTTGATCGGGGCGGAGCGTTCGGCGTCGCCGCGCAGGCGGCCGACTTCTTCGGCGGCGGCGCCGGAGCGGGCCTCGATGATGGTGACGAGTTCCTCGGCGCGGGCGGCGGCGGCCTGGCGGGCGGGGCCGTCGGCGCCGTCGGGGCTGGCGAGGAGTTCTTCGGCGCGGGCCTTGACCTTGTTGCTGAGGCGTTCCAGCTCGGTTGCGGCGGCGGCCTGGTCGCCTTCGGCGCGGGCCTGTTCGGCGCGCAGGTCGGCGCCGACGCCGACCTTTTCGTAGAGCTGGGCGGCGGCCCGGTAGGCCTCGCGGAGGGCGGGGAGGGACGCGGGCACGGCGGTGTCGTCGGGGTCGGCGGCGATCTCGGCGGCGGCGATCTCGGCGCGTTCGCCGCGCAGGGTGCGTACGGTGCGGCGGGCGTCGTCGGCGGCGCGCTGGGCGGCGCGGCGGTCCTCGTCGCAGGTGCGGGCGCGTTCGGTGCACAGGGCCTGGCGGCGTTCGCATTCGGTGGCGTCGTCGGCGAGTTCGCGCTGCCGGCGGGTCCAGTTGGCGCGTTCGCGGAGGCGGAAGGCGAGGCCGGCGAGGGCGTCGGCGCGGCGGCGGGTGCGCTGGGCGGTCTCCCGGCACTCCTCGTGGCGGGCGGCGGCGGCCTGGTGGTCGGCGTCGGCTTCGGCGTGGTCGGCGCGCAGGGTGGCGAGTTCGGCGGCGGTGGCTTCGGCGCGGTCGGCTGCTGCGGCGGCGGTTTCGGCGAGTTCGGCGAGGGTGCCGGGCGGGCAGGCGGCGTGCCAGGAGGCGAGTCGGGCGGCGAGGGCGCGGTCGCCGCCGAGGCGGGCGGCGAGTTCGCGGATGTGTTCCTCGCGGGCGGTGGCGCGGGCGCGCAGTTCGCGGCGTTCGTCGTCGGCGGCGGTCTCGTTGTGCATGGCCGGGTTCGGCGGCACGAGAAAGAAGCCGGGTTCGCCCTCGATGGGGGCGATGAGGGCGGCGGCGGTGCCGACGGCGACGGTGGAGCGGGGCAGCAGGGCGGCGGCGGCGAGGGCTTCGCGGGCCCGGTCGAGCGAGGCGGGGTCGGTGACGACGACGCCGTCGACGAGTTCGGGGCGGGCGGCGAGGATGGCGTCGTGGTCGGCGGGGTCGACGGACTGTGCGAGGTAGCGCCAGCCGGGCAGCGCGGGGATGCCCTGTTCGCCGAGGTGTTCGACGGTGGCGAGGACGTCGGGGCCGGGCGGCAGCAGGCCGCCGTCGCCGAGGGCGGCGAGGATCCGGGAGTCGTCGGCGGCGGCGGTGCGCAGGTCGAACAGGGTGCGTTCGGCGTTGGCGACGGCCTGGTCGAGCAGTTCGCGCAGGTCCTCGGCGGAGGCGTCGAGTTGACGGGGCGTCAGGAAGCCTTCGGTCTCGTCCGCGCCGTCCTGGTACGGGGAGAGCGAGAGGAGTTCGGCGAGCCGGGGTTCGGCGGCGAGTTGGGCGGCGGTGCGCTGTTCGGCGGCGAGGGTGCGTTCGGCGGCGGTGCGGGCGTCGGTGGCGCGGGCGGCGGCGAGTTCGGCGCGGGCTTCGGCGGCGGCGGACTCGCGGGCCCGGACGGCGCCGGAGTCGGCGGCGGTGCGGGCCTGGTCGAGGGCTTCGGTGGCGGCGCGTTCGGCGTCGGCGGCGTGCAGGGCGGCGCGGGCGGGGTCGGGTTCGGCGCCGGAGTCGTCGATCCAGCCGGCTTCGACGGCGGCGGCGGTCTCCTGCTCGACCTCGGTGAGGCGCTGGCGCAGGTGTTCGGCCTCGGAGCGGGCCTTCTGGGCGGCGGTGGCGGCGGCGGTGGCTTCGGCCTGGGCGGCGGAGCCGTCCTGCTGGAGCTCGTCGGCGCGCAGTTCTTCCTGGTCGGCGCGGGTCTCGGCGCTGAGCGCGGCGGTTTCGAGGGCGCGGGCGAGGGCGCCGGCGGCGCGGTCGCGGGCGGCGAGGGCGGGGGCGGCGTCGAGTTCGGCCTCCCGGATGGCGGTGGCGACGCGGCCGGCGCGGTCGGCGGCGGCGCGGTGCCGCAGGACTGCCTCGGCGGCCTGCCAGGAGGCGAACTGGGCGCGGGCGTCGGTGAGTTCGCGGCGCAGTCGGCCGGCTTCGGCGGTCGCGGCCTCCAGGCCGAGGGTGGCGTGCCGGTAGGTCAGTTCGGCGACGATCCGGTCGTGCCGGGTGCGGTCGGTCTCGGCGGCGGTGACGGCGCTCGCGGCGGCGGCGACCTCGACGGCGAGGTCGTGGACGCGGTCGCGTTCGACGGCGGAGCGGGCGGACAGCGACAGGGCGAGCCTGCGGGTGCGGCGTTCGGCGGCGCGGTGGCCCTCGCGGACGGTCTCGCGTCCGGCGGTGGCGTCGACGATGCGCTGGAGCAGGTCGACGGAGCCGGCGGTGAACTCGCGTTCGGCGGTGAGTTCGGCGCGGCGGCCGAGCTTGGCGGCGAAGCCGTGGACGAGGTCGGCGAGGCCGTCGGTGTCGCGGGTGTCGGTGACGGCACGCAGCAGCAGGTCGGTGAAGTCGGCGTCGTTGCGGACCGCGAACAGGCCGGCGGCCTCGCCCTCGTCGGCGTTCATCTCGCGCTGGTAGCGGAAGAGTTCGGGGTCGAGGCCGAGCGCGCCGAGGTGCTCGTTCCAGCGGTCGTGGATCTCTTCGAAGGTGACGTCGAGGTGCGAGTGGGCCTTGCCGGCCTCGGTGAGGGTGTCGCGGAAGCCCTTCATGGTGCGGCGGCGGCCGCGGGTCTTCTGGTCGCCGGCCAGGCTGGGGCGTTCGGCGACCGGCAGGCCGTCCAGGGTGAGGCCGGGGCCGGGCCGGAAGGAGTACCAGAGTTCGGCGAACTTCCGCGGGTCGGAGGAGACCTGTCGGCCGCGCCATTCGCTGACCTTGCCGACGACGATGAGTTCGCCGGTGACGGTGTGCTGCCATTCGAGGGCGACGTGGCCGCAGTCGTCGGCGAGCAGGAACTTGCGCAGCACGCCGGAGGAGGCGCCGCCGAGGGTGTTGCGGTGGCCGGGCAGCATCACCGAGAAGATCAGCTTGAGCAGAACGGACTTGCCGCCGCCGTTCTCCAGGAACAGCACGCCGGCGGGTGCGGGGCGGCGCTGCGGGCCCTCGGGTTCCTCGCCGAACAGGCCGATCTGCTGGGGCTGCGGCTCGGGGACCGGCTCGCCGACGCCGCGCAGGTCGAGCACCGTGTCGGCATAGCGGGCGCCCGCCGGTCCGATCGAGTACAGGCGGACCCGGTTCAGCTCGTACATGTGCGGTGGTTCTCCTGGAGCGGTCAGTTCAGAACGTGGCGGGGGCGGGTCAGAGCGAGTGGAACGGCAGGCCGGCGTCGGCGACCAGTTCGTCGCTGTCGTCGGGCGGCAGCAGGGTGGCGGTGCCGTCGCTGACGGGGACGACGCCCAGGTCGAGGAGTTCGGCCATGGCGGCGCTGCCAGCCAGGTCGCGGACCTGCAACTGGTAGCGGGCGGTGGTGCGGTAGGTGCCGCCGGCGTCGTCGGAGGTCTTCTGCAGGAAGCCGGAGTCGACCAGGAAGGACACCGCCTTGGAGACGATGCCGGTGGTGGAGCCGGACAGCCGGCGGGCATCCTTGGTGGCGCCGGTCGCGGAGCGGCGGGCCCACACGCGCCAGGCGGCTTCCAGCGCGGGGGCGGCGCTCGCCGGGTCGGTGTTGCTGCCCTCGGCGGCGGCGCGTTCCTCCAGGCGGCGGCAGGCCTGCCGGACGAACGCGTCCACACCGTTGACGGAGACCCGGCCGAGGTAGCCGTCGTCGGCGAGGTCCTCGGGGCGGGGGAAGGCGAGCGCGGCGACCGCGAGGTGCGCGAGGCCGTGCAGGAAGCGGTCGGTGGACTCGGAGTTGGCGCGGCGCGAGTAGTCGCCCATCCGGACGGCGAACACCGAGTCCTCGGCGGCGGCGACGGCCATGCCGGCCCGTGGCGAGACCTCCAGCACGACCAGGCCCATGCCGGTGGCGACGGCGTCGGCGAGGCGTCCGAACGGCGGGTCGTCGCGGTAGCGGCGGACCAGTTCGGCGTACTCGGCGTCGCGGGACGGCAGCAGCTTGGCCTGCAGGCCGAAGGAGACCAGGCGGGCCGCTTCGGCGACGTCCGCCGGGCTGATCGGCGCGGGCGCGGCGGCAGCGGCGGCGGCCGGTTCGGCGTCCTGCGGTGCCCACGCCTCGGCGCTGGTGGTCATGCGGGTGCTCCTTCGGTGCGGGTGCTGCGGGTGCTGCGGGTGCTGCGGGCGGTGCTGGTGCTGCGGGCAGTGCGCGCGGTGCGGCCGGTGCGGCCGGTGCGGGTGGGACGGCCGGTCACTTGGCGTCCCGGCGGTCGGCGGCCATGCCGGCGGCGTCCAGCAGGGCGCTGCCGACGATCAGGTCCGCGCCGCCGAAGCCGGGGTCGTCCAGGCGGGTGCCGTCGTCGACGGCGAACAGCAGGCGTTCCTCGCCCTGCCGGTACGCGGTACCGACCGGCGGGCTGGCCGCGTGCACGGCCAACAGGGCGACCAGGTAAGCGAGTTCCTCGCCGTCCTCGGCGAGTTCGGCGCCGCGGGCGCGGGCGTCGGCGAGCAGGCCGGAGAGCCGGCGGGGCGCGTCGGCGGGCAGGTCGAGCAGGTCGAGCGCGGTCTCCAGCTGGGCTTCGGAGAAGCGGCTGTCGTCGGGGGTGGCGACCAGGTCGGGTTCGGGCAGTTCGACGCCGAGGTGTTCGCGTTCCACGGGCGGGGTGAGCAGCAGTTCGACCAGGTCGCTGACCCGGACCGAGACGGGGGTGCGCAGTCCGGTGCCGCGGGCGAAGAACGCGTCGGTGGGCCGGGTGGCGTCCGCGAGCGGCAGGGTGAGAACGGGTGCGAGGAGTTGACCGTACAGGTCGATGCCGGCCCGGGCGGTGGGCGCGGAGAACGCCTGCCGGTCCTGTTCGGCGCGGAACAGCGGGCCGGCCTCCAGCAGGCGGGTCTGGAGCTGGGTGTGCCGGCGGATGCAGTCCTTGACGATGTCGACGAGTTCGGCGGCGCGCCGCTTGTGCTCGGCGTCGGCGCTCTCGTCGCGGGCCTTGCGGATGTTGGTGAGGATCGCGTTCTCGTGCCGGTACCGGTCGGCGATGTGGTCGAGCGCCTCGTCGATCAGGTCGGGGACGGTCTCCATCCAGTCGACGGCCCGGACGTTGCGGCGGGTGGCCTCCAGGGCGCGGCGCAGCGTCTCGGCGTACTGGACGGTGCGGTAGCGGGCCTGTTCGGCGGCGAGTTGGGCGTCGGCGAGGCGGCCGCGGCGGATCAGCACCTCCAGCTTGACCTCGGCGGCGATCTGAGCGCTCGTCACGTCGGTGTCGAGGGCGCCGACGAGGACGTTGACGGCCTCGTCGGTGGTGCGCAGGTAGACGCCGCCGTCCTGGCCGGGGACTTCCTCGATGAGCTTGAAGTCGTAGTCGCGGCGGGTGTATTCGCCGTCGGGGCCGAAGGTGCCGTAGACGGCGCGGAAGCCGCGATCGACGCTGCCGACGTTGATGAGCGATTCGAGCACCCAGCGGGCCACCCGCTCGTGCTCGGTGACGGCGCGTCCGGGGTTCTGGGCGGCGATCCGGGGCAGGAGGCGGCCGAGGACTATGTCGCGGTCGGCCCCGGTGTCGAAGTCCATGTTGAGGGTGACCAGGTCGATGGCGGCGAGGCCGATCTCGGCCATCGTGTACGAGGCGTACTCGCCGGCCAGGTTGACCTTGCGGCTGTCGAGGTCGTGCAGCGGCGCGGTGCAGGCGAGCGCCTTGAGCCGGCGGGCGAGTCCCTCGTCGGCGGCCGGTCCGGGGGCGGGCCTGGTGGGCTGGTCTGCGATGGCGGTCACGGGGGACAAGATTAGGGCTTTCCGTGGACAGGTCCGAAACGTCCCGTTTGGGGGAAGCTGTTCCAGCGTGTTGAACGCGTTCAAATTCAGGTCTAGAGTCCTTCTCGCGACACTGCGTGCCGTCTCCGGCACCCGCGTCATGGAGGGGGGATTCCCCATGTCCGACATCGCCACCGCCCCGACCGGTTCCACCACCGCCGGCCCCGGTCCTGCCACCGTCACCGACACCGCACTTGTTCAACGCCGTATCAGGCGCTGGTTGTGGCTGTTCATCGTCTGCCTCGTGCTCAGCGGGCTGACCGCGTTCCCGTTGCAGACCGAGACCTCGCTGCTGGTGAGGTTCATGGACGCCACCGGCCTCGCCGACGCGCTCCCCGCGCTGGACGCCTGGGTGCTGCGGGTCGGCGACGGCGTCGCCGACGGCTACGGCAGCCACCCGTTCCTCGCCTACGGCACCGACTGGCTGGCGTTCGCGCACCTGGTGATCGCGGCCGCGTTCTGGGGCCCGCTGAAGGATCCGGTGCGCAACGTGTGGGTGATCCGCTGGGCGATGATCGCCTGCGGCGGCGTCGTTCCGCTCGCGCTGATCTGCGGTCCGCTGCGCGACATCCCGCTGTTCTGGCAATTCGTCGACATGTCGTTCGGTGTCTTCGGCGTCATTCCGCTGCTGGTCGTGCACCGGCTGATCCGCACCCTGGAGTGGGACCGGGCCGTCCGCACCCACCACGACTTCGCCCGGGTCATCCCCTCCCCCTGACCGACATGCGGCGGGCCACCGGCGCTGCGCCGGTGGCCCGCAGGACGTGCGGGTCAGCTCGCCGCAGCGGCCTCCGGCAGGCTCACCGTGCCGTCGTGCAGTTCGATCACCCGGTCCGCCTGCGCCATCAGGGCCGGGTCGTGGGTGGCGACCAGCGCGGTGACGCCCTGCGAGCGGACCACCGCGCGGAGCAGCTCCATCACGGCCAGGCCGGTCTCCGAGTCGAGCTGGCCGGTCGGCTCGTCCGCGATGATCAGGGCCGGTTCGTTGGCCAGCGCCCGGGCGATCGCCACCCGCTGCTGCTGGCCGCCGGAGAGTTCGGTGGGCCGCTGCGCGGCGTGGTCGGCCAGCCCGACCAGCGCCAACAGGGTGCGGACCCGCTCCTCGCGTTCGGCGGCGGGCAGCCGGCGCAGCCGCATCGGGACGCCGACGTTCTCGGCGGCGGTGAGCGTCGGCAGCAGCCCGAAGGACTGGAAGACGAAGCCGATCCGGTCGCGGCGCAGCGCGAGCCGCCCCGACTCGTCGAGGGCGGACAGGTCGGCGCCGTCGAGCGAGATCCGTCCGCCGGTCGGGGTGTCGAGCCCGCCGACCAGGTTGAGCAGGGTGGTCTTGCCGGAGCCCGAGCGGCCCTTGAGGGCGGTGAGTTCGCCGCGGGCCGCGGTGAAGGAGACCCCGCGCAGTGCGTGCACGGTGCGCTCACCGCTGCCGAAGCTGCGCCAGAGCTCCTCGACCACGACCATCGGCGAAGACTTGTCGGTTTCGTTCATTCTCTGGTCCCCCGTGCGCGCGCCGTTGTGAAGGAAGGGGATCGATTCTGCCCACCTCCGAGCCTGTTTGCGCAAGGCCCTTCCGCTGCTCGTTCGTATCTGACAGAGTCGTCCGCCATCCGGTACACGCTGACCGGTGACGGGGGAAGTGGGAACATGCTCGGCTTTGTCCTGCGCCGACTTCGCGGGCGGCTGCCGCTGGCTGCCGCCGTGCTCTTCACGGTGCTGATCACCACGACGGTGCTGACCACACTGGTCGCCTTCAACCGCACCGCCGCTGAGGCCGGCCTGCGCCGGAACCTGCACGGCGGCGGTCGACCGGTCGTGCAGTTGAGCGCCGACCACACGGTCGACACCAGGTCGGCGGACGACGCGAAGGCCGCCGCGCTCGGCGCCCGGCTGTTCGACGGGCTGCCGGTCGCCACGCAGTCCCTGGCGCTCAGCCGCGCCTACGGGCTGCCCGGCCCGCCGAACCCGACCCACGAGGCGGACCTGACGGTGCTGGCCGCGCTCGACCACGGGCAGGTCCGGCTGGCGGCCGGCCAGTGGCCGACCGCCGAGGGCGCCGCCGCGGGCCCGGGCACCGGCGGGACGGTCCGGGCGGCCGTGCCGAAGAGCACCCTGGTCCGGCTCGGCCTGGCCGAGGACGCGCTGCCCGCGCAGATCACCCTCTCCGACCGGTACGGCGGCAAGCCGCTGACGCTCCTCGTCACCGGCGTCTACCAGGTCGCCGACCGGGACGACCCCTACTGGCGGCTCGACCCTCTTGGTGGCCGCGAGATCCAGATCAGCGGCTTCACCACGTACGGGCCGATGCTGGTGGACGACGGCGTGTTCACCTCCGGCCTGCTGGCGCAGGGCCGCCGGAACGCGATGCTGACCGCCGACTTCTCCACCGCCGACCCGGAGCGCATCGACCGGATCCGTTCCCGCGCCGAGCACCTGCCGGAGCTCGCCAAGCAGTACAGCCCCGACCTCCAGCAGACCTCCGAACTACCAGCCCTGCTGGCCGAGTTGAACTCGGCGACGCTGGTCACCCGGTCCACCCTGCTGATCGGCGCGCTGCAGCTCGCGGTGCTCGCGGGCGCCGCGCTGCTGCTGGTGGTGCACCTGGTGGCGGAGCGCCAGTCGCCGGAGAACGCGCTGCTCACCTCGCGCGGCGCGACCCGGGGCCGACTGGTCGCCTGGACGGTGCTGGAGACGCTGCTGCTCGCGCTGCCCGCCGCCGTGCTCGCCCCGTTGCTGACCGCTCCGCTGCTGCAGCTGCTCACCTCCTGGGGCCCGCTCGCCGGGTTGCCGCTGGCGCACACCGACACGGCCGTCCGCTGGCCGGTGGCGGCGCTGTGCGCACTGGCCTGCGTCCTCCTCGCCGCGCTGCCCGGCCTGCTGCGGCGCGGCGGCGAGCGGGTGGTGTCGCGCCGGCAGGCCGTGGTCTCCACCGCGGCCCGCTCCGGCGCCGACCTGACGCTGCTGGCCCTCGCCGTGATCGCCTACCAGCAGCTCGACGCCCGCACCGGCGGCCTGTCGGCCGACTCCTCCGGGCAGTTGGGCATCGACCCGGTGCTGGTCGCGGCGCCCACCCTGGCGCTCTGCGCGGGAACGCTGCTGGTACTGCGGGTGCTGCCGTTCGCGGCACGGCTCGGCGCCCGGCTGGCGGCCCGCGGCCGCGGGCTCGGCCCGGCGCTCGGCGGCTGGCAGCTGGCCCGCCGCCCCGGCCGGGCGAACGGCCCGGTGCTGCTGCTGGTGCTGGCGGTCGCCACCGGCGTCCTGGCGCTCGGTCAGCACGCCGCCTGGCGCGACTCGCAGCACGACCAGGCCGACTTCGCCGCGGCGGGCGGCCTGCGGATCCAGGCGTCCGCGCTGCCGCCGATGGGCCAGGGCGGCCGGTACGCGACGCTGCCCGGCGGCGACCGGCTGCTCCCGGTCGCCGGGTTCGACCAGTGGCTGCCCGGCGACCGGAAGGGCCGGGTGATCCTCACCGACACCGCCCGCGCCGCGGCCGAACTGCACGTCCGGCCCGACCTGTTCGACCACCGCCCGGCCACCGAGCTGTTCGGTCCGCTCGCCGAGCCGCAGCCCACCGGCGTCCCGCTGCCCGGCACGCCGTCCCGGATCGACCTGACCCTGGACGTCCACGTCGCCGACCTCCCCACCGACGGGTCGGTCCCGCCCTGGCGGCAGCAGCAGCTGACGGCCCCCGACCTGTGGCTCCAGCTGCGCGACAAGTTCGGTGCGGCGTACCGCATCCTGGCCCCGCAGCTGCCGATCCGCGGCGAGACCACCCTCTCCGTCAACCTGAACGCGCTGACCGCCGCACCGCTGGGCTCCGTCGCCGCGCCGCTGACCCTCACCGGCCTGGAGCTGACGTACGGCACGAACTCCAGCGAGGCCGCCAGCGAGGTGACGCTCCGCCGGCTGGCCGTCGCCGACTCCGTGACCGCGGCGCCCACACCCGTCTCCGCGCCCGCCGGCGCCTGGAGCCTCGCGTCGGGTTCCCCCGTGCGGGTGAGCGGCCCCGACCAGGACCGGATGATGACCGCCTCCTACACCCCGCCCCCGCCCGGCAGCCCCACCGAGGCGCGCGACAGCAAGCACGCCCTGGTGTACGCCCCCGGCGGCAGCATGACCGGCCCCGAGGTCAAGGGCCTGGCCACCCGCGCCTACCTGACCGACGCCGGCGCCAAGGTCGGCGACCTGATCAAGGTCCAGGACGGCAACACCAGCGTGCCCGTCCGGATCACCGGCCAGGTCGAGGCGCTGCCCGTGTACGGCGCGAGCGCGCTGCTGCTCGACCTCGCCACCACCGACCGCTGGCTGAACGACCGCAGCGCCGAACTCGCGCCGGTCTCCGAGTGGTGGCTGCCCGCCACCGGCCCCGACGACCGCACCCCCGCCGAGGCCGCCGCCGCGCTGCGCTCCGGAGCGACCGCCCAGCGGCTGACGCTCCGCGAGGACGACGTCGCCGCCCGGTCCGGCGACCCGCTGAGCGCCGCCCCGCAGAGCGCGCTCGCCGCGCTGGCGCTGGCCGCCGCCGTCCTCGCCACCATCGGCTTCGCCGCCGCTGCGGCCGCCTCGGCGGGCGAACGGGCCGGCGAGTCCGCGGTGCTGCTCGCCCTCGGCACCCCCCGACGGCTGCTGCGGCGCACCGCCGCCGCCGAACAGGTCGTGCTGGTGGGCATCGGCACCGGCGTCGGGCTGCTGCTCGGAGCCGTGCTGGCCCACCTGGTGGTGCCGCTGGTGGTGCTCACCCCGGCGGCGACCCCGCCGACACCCGAGGTCCTGGTCGGGCTGCCGCTCGGCCAGGTGCTGATCCTGGCGGCCGGGACCGCCGCCCTGCCGCTGCTGTCCGCCTTCCTGGTCGGCGGCCGCCGCCGGGACGTGGCTGCCCGGCTCCGGTTCGTGGAGGACAAATGAGCACCCCGGCCCCCTGGGTCCGTACCCGGCTGCGCACCGCGCCGCTGGCCGCCCTGCTCACCGGCGCCCTGGCGCTGACCGTGGTCTTCCTGGCCGCCGCACTCCCCCGGGCGCAGGACCGCGGCGCGGACGGCGCGCTGCACAGCTTCCTGCGCACCGCCGGCCCGACCGCCACCAGCATCCAGATCACCGCCGCCGTCCCCACCACCGGCGACCCGTCGCAGCAGCTGGACACCACCGCGGGCCGGCTCACCGACACCATCGACCCGGTGCTGCCGCTCGACCCGAGCGGCCCGGTGTACGGACGCCGGGCCGGCTGGGCGCGTTCGCTGGGCGACCCCGCGCTGGACCGCCCCGAGGGCGTGGAGCCCGAGTTCGCCGTGCAGTACCAGCACGGCACGACCGAGCACGCCCGGTTGACGGCCGGCCAGTGGCCGGGCGCCGCCGCCGAGGGCGAACCGATCCCGGTCGCGGTGTCGGAGGCCACCGCCAGGACCGTCAAGCTCACGCTCGGCACGGTGTACGACGGCGGCAAGTCGGTGCAGGACCGCAACCTGGAGAAGCTCCGCCCGCAGCGGATCAAGGTGGTCGGCCTGTACACCGTCGACAACCCGTCCGACCCGTTCTGGGACCGGTTCGGCTGCGCCGTCACCACCTGCATGAACCTCACCCCCAGCAGCGGCCCCGGCGACCCGCCGGAGCGGTACTGGTACGCCGTCGCCCTCACCGGCCCGGAGGGCATGTCCCGCATCGCCGACTGGGGCCGCGCCGCCGAGGACTACTGGCGGATGCCGGTACGGGTCGACGCCCTGCGCGCCGACCGGCTCCGGGAGACCTCCTACGATCTCGCCGCCGTCACCACCGGCCCGGTCGGCGTCAAGGCCTCCACCTCGCTCGGGCGGTCCAACGTACGGATCACCACCGAGCTGCGCACCCTCGTCGACAACGCCTGGAAGCGGCAGTCCGCCATCGACTCGCTCGCCTACGTCGGCCCGGCCGGCGCAGCCGGCGTCGCCGCCGTGGTGCTCTGCCTCGCCGCCGCGCTGACCGCCGAACGGCGCACCACCGAACTGCGGCTGCTGCGCGCCCGTGGCGCCTCGACCCGCGGGATCTGGCAACGGCTGCTCGGCGAAGGCGCGTTGACGGTGCTGCCCGCCGCCGGGCTCGGCGCGCTGCTCGCCTTCACCCTGCTGCCCACCCCGCGCTGGCTGCCCGCCGCCGTCGCGGCCGGCTCGGTGACGCTGCTCGCCCTGCTGGCCTTCCCGGTCCGCACCGCGCTGATGCTCCGCGTCAAGGCCTCCGCCGGCCCGTCCGGTCGCCGCCGCCTGCTGGCCGAACTCGGCGTGCTGGTCGCCACCACGGCCGCCGTCACCCAGGTCGTCCGACGCGGCGTGGCCCCGCTCGGCGAGGGCGTCGACCCGCTGCTGGTGACCGCGCCGCTGCTGGTCGCCCTCACCGGCGCGCTGCTGCTGGCCCGGCTCCAACCCGCCCTGATCGGGCTGCTGGCCCGCTGGGCCGGCCGGCGCCCCGGCGTGATCGGCTTCCTCGGCCTGGCCCGGGCCGCCCGGGGCAGCGGCCCCCGCTCACGCCCCTCGATGCTGCCGCTGCTCGCCCTGGTGCTCGCCGTGACCTGCGGCGCGATCGGCTCCACCGTGCTCAGCTCGGTCGCCGCGCAGCGCTCCACCGTCGCCCGGTACAACATCGGCGCGGACGTCATGGTCGGCGCCGGCTCGCTCGCATCGCTGCCCGACGACTTCGTCGCCGCCGCCGAACGGCTGCCGGGCGCGGACGTCTCGCTGCCGGTCTGGGTCGACGAGGACGTCGTGCTGGTCACCGACGGGAACTGGTCCGCCCGGGTCAACATCGTGGTCGCCGACCCGGTCAAGTACGCGAAGATCGCCGAGGTCGCCGGGCGCGGACGGTTCGACCCGTCGGTGCTCACCGGACCCGTCGAGCCGGGCGGGCCGATACCGGCCGTGGTCAGCAGCGACCTGCCGAAGGGCCGGTTCGACCTCCGGCTGGCCGGCGGCGAGGCCGTCCCGATCCGCAGCGTCGCCGTCGCCGACGGCACCCCCGCCCTGAACGGCTCGGCCGGCACCACCGTGGTGCTGCCGCTCTCCGCCGTCACCGACCTGATGCCGCGCTTCGGCAGCCCCCACGAGTGGCTCGCCGCCGGCAACGTCGACGACACCGCGGTGCGCGCCCTGGCCGAGAAGCACCTCGGGCCGCCGGCCGTCGGCACCAAACCCGGCCACCAGGTGCGCACCCGCGCCGGGGAGGTCGGCGAGCTCGCCAAGGACCCGCTGCAGTCCTCCGCCGAACGGCGGTTCTGGGTCTCGGTCGGCGCCACCGCCCTGTTCGCGCTGCTCTCCGTCCTGCTCACGCTGTTCCGCGCCGGACCGGAGCGCGCCGCCACCCTGGCCCGGCTGCGCACCATGGGCCTGCGGCCCCGGCAGGGGCTGGCGCTGATCCTGGCCGAGGCCCTGCCGCACGCCCTGGTCGCCGCCCTCGGCGGCGCACTGACCGCGGTCTGCTGCGTGCTGATGCTCGGCCCGGCCGTCGACATCGCCCCCCTGGTCGGCGCCTCCGACCCGACCGGGCTGCGGCTCACCGCCGCACCGATCCTCCAACAGGCCCTCGGGCTGGCGCTGTTGGCCGCCCTCGCGGTGCTGGCCGAGACCGCCGTCACCGCCCGTCGCCAGATCACCACCGAGCTACGAGCGGGAGACAACCGATGAGCACTCCGCCCCCGAGCCTGGACGAGCTCCAGCGCAAGGCGCTGGCCGCCAGTGCGCCCCGCGCCGTCCGCTCCGACCTGGCGATCAGCTGCGAGCGGCTGGTCCGGATCTTCAGCAGCGACGGGATCGAGGTCCAGGCCCTCCAGGGCCTCGACCTGACGGTCGACCAGGGCGACCTGGTGGCCCTGGTCGGCGCGTCCGGCTCCGGCAAGTCCACCCTGCTGAACGTGCTGGCCGGGCTGGACACCCCGACCGCGGGCAGCGCCACCGTGGCCGGCTGCGACCTGCTGACGATGACCGCCAAGGACCGGCTGCGCTACCGGCGCGAGGTGGTCGGCTTCATCTGGCAGCAGACCGCCCGCAACCTGCTGCCGTTCCTCACGGCCGCCCAGAACATCGCCCTGCCGATGCAGCTGCGCTCCGGGCACCGCGCCGCGAAGAAGCAACGGACCCGCGTCACCGAACTGCTGGAGGCCCTGGACATCGGCGAGTTGGGCCACCGACGCCCCGCCGAACTCTCCGGCGGCCAGCAGCAGCGCGTCGCCATCGCCGTCGCCCTGGCCAACGACCCGGCGGTGCTGCTCGCGGACGAGCCCACCGGCGAACTCGACTCCGAGACCGCCGTCGGCATCTTCGAGGCGTTCCGCACCGTCAACCGCGACCTCGGCACCACCGTCGTCGTCGTCACCCACGACCCGATGGTCGCCGGCGAGGTCCGCCGCACCGTCGCCATCCGAGACGGCCGCACCAGCAGCGAGGTGCTGCGCCGCACCGTCACCGACGAACACGGCCAGGAGACGGTCAGCGAACGCGAGTACGTCATGCTCGACCGCACCGGCCGGGTGCAACTGCCCGCCAAGTTCCTCGCCGCCCTCGGTATGGAACACCGGGTGGCGGCCGACCTGGCGGCCGACCACATCGAACTGCGGCCGGACGACACCGACGGATAGCAGGCCCCCGTGGAAGTTCCCCGAGTTGCGGGAGAACCCGGCGATCAGCAAGCTCCGGCGGCAGGCGGGCCTCCCGGAGCGACGCCGCCGGCCAGCAGCCGGCGCAGCGCGGTCGGGGTGCGGCCGAGGTGGCGGCGGGCGGTGCGGGTCAGGTGGGCCTGGTCGGCGTAGCCGAGGTCGGCGGCGAGGGTGCTGAGGCTGGTCTCGCCGGCCTCCAGGCGGTCGAGGGCGCGGGCGAGGCGGACGCGGTGGCGGTAGTGGGTGACGGTGACGCCGAGCTCACGCGGGAAGGCCCGGCTGAGCCGGTACGGGGACGCGTCGAGCAGGTCGGCGAGCCCGAGCAGGGTGCCGGCGGCCGGGTGGTCGGCGGCGATCGCCTCCCGGGCGGCCGCGACCAGGGCGCGGTCGGGGTGCTCGTCCGTGCAGGGCGCGGGGCCGGTGGTCGTCCGGGCGACGGCGGTGGCCAGCAGCGCGAGCAGCTCCTCGGTGAGCGCGTAGTCGACGTCCCCGTCGCGGGCGGCGCGCAGCACCCGGCGGTGGGCCAGGTCGAGCGCCGGGTCGACGTAGAACGCGCCGGGCCGCTGCCGGTCGCCGTCCCCCGCGAGGGTGCGCCAGAGCGCGGGCGTGACGATGACCGCCGTGCACCGGTCGCCGCCCGCCGGGTGCGCGAACGCCTCCTCCTCGCCCGGGACGCCGAGGTAGCCGACGCTCGGGTCGAGGTCGGCGGCCGTCCCGCCGGAGCGTCGGCGGAAGCGGCCGCTCCGGACCAGCACCACCCGGTGGCCGCCGTGCACTTCGGGCGGTGACCACCGGGTGTGGTCGCTGCGGCAGGCGACGGCGCTGAGGTCGAAGTCGGGGCGGGCGGCGACGGATCGTAGCGAGAGCACCGGCGAACGGTACTCGGCGGGTCCGACAACGGGCTTGGCCCGCAAGGATGTTCAAGACCCGGGCGGGCCGGGTGGGCGAGGCTGCTCCGCGAAGCCGCGAACGGCTTCCGTTTCCCGAGGAGTGTTTCCGTGTCCGTACTCACCCAGCTCGCCACCGTGTCCGTGAACTGCGCCGACCCGGTGGCCCTGGCCGCCTTCTACCAGAAGGCGACCGGCTGGCAACTCGCCGACAGCGGCGAGGATTTCGCCGCCCTCTCCGCCGGTCCGGCCGGCCCCGGCCTGGCCTTCGTGCGAGTCCCCGCCGACCGCACCCCGAACTGGCCCGAGGACGCCCCGAGCCTCCACCTCGACTTCACCGTCGCCGACCTCCCCCAGGCCGTCGCCGCCCTGCTCGCCCTCGGCGCCGGCCGCCCCGACTTCCAGCCCGGCGGCGACGGCTGGACGGTCCTCACCGACCCCGAGGGCCACCCGTTCTGCCTGGTGCCCGCCTCCGCCTGACCCTCGGCTCCCCCACCGGAGCTTCGGACCCTCGCCCGCGGCGGCGGGCGGGGTCAGCGTTCCGGGTCCCAGTCGATCAGACGGTCGAAGACCCGGGTGTCGCCGCCGAGCTTCAGATCCTCGAGCGGGAAGCGGCCGTAGAACATGAGGAGCAGGTCGGACGCCGGGCCCGCGGCGGCGGCCGAGGGCACGGCGTCCGCGGGGACGGCGACGAGGGCGGCGCCGGCGGCGGAGAGGTCGTTGCGCCAGGAACGGCCCTCGGTGGCGTGGTAGTCGGCGGTGGCGGCCTCGTGCGGCCAGGCCTCCGTGGTGGTGCACATGGTGGAGAGGAACTCCTCCACGCCGTCGAGCGCGATCCCGACGGGCACCGGCTCGGCCGCGCCGGCGGCGAGCTGTGCGTCCCAGGTGTGCACGGCGATCTCGTGGAGCTGGCGGCGGGCGACGCCGGCGCCGGTCAGCGGCGTCTGCGACTTGCCCCACCAGCCCCAGCAGGTGCGCTCCGGGCCGGCCTCGCGCAGGGCGTCCAGCAGGAGCGCGACGGAGGCGGCCAGCCAGCCGAGCAGCGCCTCGCGCTCCTCGGGGGCGGCAGTCTCGCCGATCGGGTCCTGCTTGGCGGTAGCGGCCGGCCCGGCCGCGACGGTCGCGGCCCAGGCGCGGCGGCCCTCGCCGATGTGCTGGGCGAGGTCGCGCAGCGTCCAGCCGGGGCAGGAGGGCACCGGCGCGTCGAGGTCGGGCGCGGCGGCGATCGCGGCGCGGAACGCCGTCGCACGGTCGTCGATCAGGCGCAGCAGCTCGGCGAAGCCGGGGCCGGGGCCGGGGCCGGGGCCGGCGAAGTCAGGGTTGTTGTCCACGCGCGGTGTTGTACCAGCCGCGCCCGCCCGCCGGACACCGGTTTTTGCGCGGCTCTGCCGTCACCACCGCATCCGGACGTCCTCGGCCCAACCCAACAGTCCGTCCACGGCGACGAGTTGGCCCTCGTCGGTGCGGATCGTGCCGCGGTAGCGGCCGAAGCACTGGTCGGTGCGGTTGGCGAGCAGGCCGGCCTCGGTGCGGACCCGGCGGTCGTGGAACGGGGTGAAGGTCAGGTCGACCTGGTCGCTGCCGGGGGTGGTGATCCGCCAGGGCGCGAGCGGGTCGGCGGGGTCGTACTGCCAGTCGAGTTCGGCGCCGATCTTGCTGAGCCGGCCGTCCACGCAGAGCGCGTTCTCGGTGGAGCCGGTACCGACCGTCCACTGGCCGCCGAACTGGAGGCCGACGACGTGCCCGTCGGTGCGGCCGGACGCGGCGCCCCAGTTCCAGCCGAGCGAGCGCGGCCAGCGGCCCCGGCCGTGGTCGAGCACGCCCCAGGCGTCCTCGTCGAACGCGTAGCTGCGGTTGCCGAGCCGGACGGTGCCGGTGGCGGGGCGCGCGGTGTGCTTGGAGGTGTACTGAAAGCGCTTTCCGTCCCAGGGGACGACCACCGACAGCGTTTCGTGGCCGTCGGGCAGCGCGACCAGCAGGTCCACTTCGAGCGGCCGCAGGTCGGCGGTGAGCGCGCGGGCCTGCAGCCGGGTGCCGTGCTTCTCGTGCCGGATCACCACCCGGACCTGTCGGCGGTTCGGGCGCTCGGGGCCGACGACGAGGTCCGCGCCGTGCGGGCCGCCGGAGCCGGCGATCCCCTCCGGCAGGGCGGTGGCGCGCAGCGGCAGGCCGGGGGCGAGTGCGGTGCGTTCGTGGTCCTCCAGGACGCCGTGGTCGTCCCAGGCGAGGAAGTGGACGCTGTCGAGGGTGAGGAAGTCGAGGTCGCTGACGGTCAGCGCGACCAGGTGGGTGGGCGTGGTGACGCACCAGTACTCGAAGCGCTTGGTGCGTCCCCAGCCGCGCAGGTTGGCCCGGTGCAGCGGGGTGCGGGACCAGCCGACGGCGTCGGGGTCGAGCTGCCCGTCGGGGCGGCACAGGTCGACGGGTTCGGTGATCTCACGCTCATGGGTCGCCATCCGCGCACCCTACTGCTGTGCCTCGGGCTCGGCCCTCCCTTTCGGATCTTGTCGGATCAGCGCGCGGCATCGGGCGCCCGGCAAGATCCCGAAGAGCGGGCCCAAGGCCACGGGCCGCCCGCGGCTGCGGACGGCCCGTGATTCAGCACGGTCGGGCTACTTCGCGGCGGCGCCCTCTGCCGCACCCTCGGCGACAGCCGGAGCCTCGTCGGTGGGCACGGCCTTCAGGGCGGCCGTCCGGCGGATGCCGGGGATGGCGAGGGTGACCAGGCCGGCCAGCACGGCCGCGACGGCGCCGATCAGGAACGCGGTGCGGAAACCGCTTTCCGACGGCAGTGCGTGGCCGTGGAAGTCGACCGTCATGTGGGCCAGCACCACGCCGATGACGGCGGAGGAGGTGGACGTGCCGATGGAGCGCATCAGCGCGTTCAGGCCGTTGGCGGCGGCGGTCTCGGAGGCCGGGACGGCACCCATGATCAGCGCGGGCATGGCCGCGTAGGCGAACGCGATACCGCCGCTGATCAGGCAGGAGAACACCAGGACGCCCCAGGCGTGGCCCATCAGGGCGAGCGCGGCGAGGTAGCCGCCGGTGATGACGACCGCGCCGACCAGCAGCGAGACCTTGGGGCCCTTGGCGCGCGACAGCTTGGCGGAGATCGGCGACAGCAGCATCATCACCAGGCCGGCGGGGGCCATCCACAGACCGGCGTTGACCATCGACTGGCCGAGGCCGTAGCCGGTGCTGGTGGGCAGCTGGAGCAGCTGCGGGGAGACCAGGCTCATCGCGTACATCGCGAAGCCGATCACCACGGAGGCCAGGTTGGTCATCAGCACCTGACGGCGGACGCTGGTGCGCAGGTCGACCAGCGGCTGTTCGGTGCGCAGCTCCCACCAGCCCCAGACGGGCAGCACGACCAGCGCGACGGCGAACATGCCGAGCGTGGAGCCGGACGCCCAGCCCCAGTCGCCGCCCTTGGAGATGGCGAGCAGCAGGGAGACCAGGCCGATGGTGAGGCCGATGGCGCCGACCACGTCGAAGCGTCCGCCGGAGCGCACCGGCGACTCGGGGACGAGGGCGAGCACGGCGCCGGCGATCAGCGCGCCGAGCGCGGCGGAGATCCAGAACAGGGCGTGCCAGTCGACCTTCTCCGCGATGACGGCGGACAGCGGCAGGCCGAACGCACCGCCGATGCCGAGCGAGGAGCTCATCAGCGCCATCGAGGAGCCGAGCTTCTGCGGCGGCAGTTCGTCGCGCATGATGCTGATGCCGAGCGGGATGACGCCGGCGCCGACGCCCTGCAGGACGCGGCCGATCACCATCGGCGCGAGCGAGCTGCTGAGGCCGCAGATCACCGAGCCGATGACCAGCAGGGTGAGGCTGATCAGCAGCACCCTGCGCTTGCCGTACATGTCGCCGAGTCGGCCGAGCACCGGGGTGGCGACCGCGCCGGCCAGCAGGGTGGCGGTGATCACCCAGGACGCGTTGGCGGCGGTGGTGTGGAGCAGCTCGGGCAGTTGGGGGATCAGCGGGACGACCAGGGTCTGCATCAGCGAGACCACGATGCCCGCGCCGGCGAGCACTCCGACGACGGGGCCGGTGCGTGCCTGACTCATGGGGTTCTTCTCTTCTCTACGACTCTCCGCACCTGCATATGCATGATGCACATATTGTGTACCATACATATTTGAGTCTTGCGGGATATGCTGCCGAAAAGTGACGCACGGGACGGAGGAGCATGCGGCACACCAAGGAACTCTCCCTGATCGAGCGGGAGATGATGCTGCTCAGCCGCCACCAGGTGCTCGCCACCGCCCGCACCTCCGGCAGCCCCGACAGCCTCGACCGCAGCGCCTACACCCTGCTCAGCCGGATCGAGACCGAAGGCCCGCTCACCATCGGCCAGCTCGCCGAGGCGTTCGGCCTGGACACCTCCACCGTCAACCGGCAGACCGCCGCCATGCTCCGGGCCGGCCTGGTCGACCGGATCCCCGACCCGGACGGCGGGGTGGCCCGCAAGCTGCGCATCACCGAGGACGGGCTGCGCCGCCTGCACCGCGACCGCGACTGGTCGATCCAGGGCCTGGCCCGGGTGGTCGACGACTGGTCCGCCGAGGACCTCGCCGCGTTCGCCGGGATACTCGAACGCTTCAACCGCGACATCGAGAAGATCCAGGGCCGCCCCTGGCCGCGCGCCTGACGCCCGCGCCCCTCCTCACCGCTGCTCCGCACCGCTCCCCCGGCCGCGCGGCCGACGCCCGCGCCCCTCGTCACCGTCCGCCGGCCCGGCGTCAATTCGCGCCGCCGGACGCTCCCCCGACCGCGTTGCACCCGAGCGGGTGGCCGGTGCGGCACGGGACCGGAAACTGGCGGGTAAAACCTGTCGCCCGGGGTCCGGTGACCGCCCCCGGCGAAACGATCAGGCCCTACGATCACCCCCAGGAGCGGGCACCCGGGGCCCCGGGTCGGACCGTGCGGGAAAGGGCGGGCGAGGCGAAGTGGCCGAAGCGGCGATCGATCTCAATGCGGACCTCGGCGAGGGCTTCGGCCGCTGGCACCTCACCGACGACGAAGCCCTGCTCTCGGTGGTCACCAGCGCCAACGTCGCCTGCGGCTTCCACGCCGGGGACCCCTCCACCATGCGCCGGGTGTGCGCACTGGCCGCCGAACGCGGCGTGCGGATCGGCGCCCAGGTCTCCTACCGCGACCTCGCCGGATTCGGCCGCCGCGCGATGGACGTCCCGCCCGAGGAACTCGCCGACGAGATCGCCTACCAGATCGGCGCCCTCCAGGTGTTCGCCCGCGCCGCCGGCTCCCGGGTGTCGTACGTCAAACCGCACGGCGCCCTCTACAACCGGGTGGTGCACGACAACGAGCAGGCGGAGGCGGTGGTTTCGGGCGTCCTGCGCTCCGGCGCGATCTGCGACGGCCCGCTGCCGCTGCTCGGCCTGCCCGGCTCCCGCCTGCTGGCCGTCGCCGAGGGCGTGGGCCTCCCCGTCGTCGCCGAGGCCTTCGCCGACCGCGCCTACACCTGGGCCGGCACCCTCGTCCCCCGCCGCGACCCCGACGCCGTCGTGCACGACCCCGAGGCGGTCATCGCCCGCGCCGTCGGCATCGCCCGCGACGGCACCGTCACCGCCGTCGGCGGCGAGACCATCACCGTCCGCGCCCGCTCCCTCTGCGTCCACGGCGACACCCCCGGCGCGGCCCAACTCGCCTGGCGCGTCAGGGGCGCGCTGGCCTCCGCAGGCGTCCGCGTGGAGGCCTTCACCTGACCTGTCGCCACCCGGCGGCCACCACCGGAGAATTCCTCGAATTCGTGCCGCCACGACCGCCCGGAAATGCCCCGCACACGCCCTCCGCACCCCCCGCACCGAGGCCCACACGCCCCCGTCGCACCCCCTGACGGACGCCCGCCGCCACTCTCAACTGTCCAGGAAGGACAGCAACTTCGCCCACCCGCCGACATGCGCGGCCTGGTTCGCGGCGGCGTCGCCGCCCAGGTCGAGCGTCGCGCCGTCAAGGGTGACCAGGGTGCCCCCGGTGGGCAGGTACGGGAACCCGGCGACGGCGTGCCCCGCGCCGGGGTAGAGCACGGCCTGCCGGTTCGGCGCGGCGGCGGTCGGGGTGCCGATCTGCCGGGCCCAGCGCGGCGCCGGCCAGAGCCGGTCCTGCTCGCCGGCGACGGCCAGGATCGAGGCGGTGATCCGGTCCAGCGCGATCGGCCCGGTCGGCACGGGGGCGCCGTTCTCGGTCCACGCCACCCCGCCCGGCAGGCCGCCGTTGACGTCGGCGGACGGCGCGTACACCATCACCCGCCGTACCAGGTCGGGCAGTTGGGCGGCCACCAGCAGGGCGAGTTCGCTGCCCCGAGAGATGCCCTCGACGGCGATGCCGCCGGTGGCGCCGGTGGCGCCCGTCCGCTCGGCCAGCAGCCGGGCCGCACCGGCCGCGTACTCGACCGGGATGTTCTGCAGCGTGGGCGGCAGTCCGAGCGCGCCGAAGTAGGCGACGGCCAGCGCGGGGTGGCCGTGCGAGGCGAGCAGTGCGGCCGCGCCGACGCCCGAGTTGCCGCCCTCGGAGCCGCCGAGCAGCAGGATCGGGGTCTTGGCGGGCGTCCCGGCGGGCGGCAGGTAGAGGGTGCCGACGACGTGGTCGGTGTCGAGCTTCAGCGCGGTGGCGGTGACGCCGTCGGCCGTCCAGCGGCGGGTGACGGTGTGTTCGGCGGCGGCCGGGCCGTCGGCGGTGGCGGTGATGCGGATCGGGAAGTCGGCACCGGCCGCGGGCGGCGGCGGGGTGAACAGCGTGGTGGCGATGCCGTCGGTCGGGAGCATCGACCAGAACAGGCCCATGCCGTCGACCTGGTGGTAGGAGCCGCTGATCGGCGCGTCCCGGTCGAGGCTGACGGAGCCGTGGCTGTCCGCGCGGTAGACGGCCTTGGACTGCCATCCGTTGCCGGCGATGTCCCGGGCCTCGGCGGTGACGGTCACCTCCTGGCCCGACCGCAGGCCGCCCACCACCAGGTGCACGGGCTGGTCGGCGAGCGTGTCCTTCTCGACCGCGAAGATCACCAGGTGGTGCCGGTCCGATCCCGACGTACAGCCCGACGAGCCGATGAGCAGCAGCGCGCCCAGGGCAGCACCCAGGGCGCGGCGAGTTGTCCAGACCATTCTTCCCCCCGTGTCGCGGAGCATTCTGCCGTGCGACGGGAGTGGTGCTCAAGCGAACCGACTCTCGAACTTCCGCTCCGTGCGCAGTGGTTGACCGCACGCCGGACGCCCGCCCGCTCCCCGCCCACTATTGGGGAAATCACCTCATATGTCCGATTGCTAGTTCCCCGACACCTGGAGCCCCTATCATGCGGCCACGCCGGACCGAGCCCCCCAGGACAGGCCCTGGCCGCAACCGGACCACCCCACGAACGAACAGGACGGACGCCATGCTGAACCACCGAGCGATATCCGCGGGGGTAGTCCGGTGATCGACTGGTTCCACGGGGCCGTACTCGGTCTGCTGCAGGGCCTGACCGAGTTCCTGCCGGTCTCCTCCAGCGCGCACCTGCGGGTGTTCTCCGCCCTCCTCGGCTGGGACGACCCGGGCGCGGCATTCACGGCGGTGACGCAGTTGGGCACCGAGACGGCGGTGCTGATCTACTTCCGCCGCGACATCGGCGCGATCATCAAGGCCTGGGTGCTGTCACTGTTCAAGGCCGAGTGGCGACGCGACCAGAACGCGAAGCTCGGCTGGTACGTGATCGTCGGCACGCTGCCGATCGGCATCATCGGCAAGCTGTTCCAGGACACCATCGAGACCACCCTGCGCGATCTGCGGCTGATCGGCACCACGCTGATCGTCTTCGGCCTGATCCTCGCCGTCGCCGACCGCTCCCGCGCGGTCCGCAACGCCCGCCCGATCAGCTCGCTGACCTTCCCGCACGCGCTGATCTACGGCGCGGCCCAGGCGCTGGCCCTGATCCCGGGCGTCTCCCGCTCCGGCGGCACCATCAGCGCCGGCCTGTTCCTCGGCTACAGCCGGGAGGCGGCCGCCCGCTACTCGTTCCTGCTGGCCATCCCGGCCGTGCTGGCGTCCGGCGGTCTCGAACTGCTCAAGATCGGCGAGGGCCCGGCGCCCGCCTGGGGCCCGACCGTCCTGGCCACCCTGATCGCCTTCGCGGTCGGCTACGCGGCCATCGCCTGGTTCCTGAAGTACATCTCGAACAACAGCTTCATGCCGTTCGTGATCTACCGGATCCTGCTCGGCATCACCATCATCGGCCTGGTGGCCGCCGGCGTCCTCACCCCGGACGCGGGCGCGGCGCACTGACCCCACCCGCACCCCCGCGAAAGGGGCGGGCCCCCGAACCACCGGGCGGCCCGCCCCTTTTCCGTACCCCTACCGCCGCGCACCCGCCCCACGCACGTCCGCCCGTCGGCGACCGGTCGGCGGGGCTTCCTCGAATGGCGCGGCACGGCAGCCGACACTGTCAACGTGCCTGTTTGTTAATCGATCTGATGTGCGATTGGATTCGGTGGCATGACACTCTCGTGGAAACTGGTCGTGGACAGCGCCGACGCCTCCGCCATCGCCGCGTTCTGGGCCGCCGCCCTCGAATACGAGCGGGAGGACCCCACCGCCCTCATCGACTCGCTGCTCGCCGCCGGCCGCCTCCCGGCCGCCGCGGTCCGCGAACACCCGGACGGGCGCAAGGAGTTCCGCGGCTACGCGGCCGTCCGCCACCCCGAGGACCCGTACGACCCGGTCTCCGACATCGGCAAGGGCCGCCGCATCCTCTTCCAGGACGTGCCCGAGCCCAAGGAGGGCAAGAACCGCCTCCACCTCGACATCCACTCCGACGGCCGGCTCGAAGCCACCGTCGCCCGTCTGGAGTCCCTCGGCGCCACCCGCCTCAAGGAGCACGACCAGGGCCCGATCGGCCACTGGTGGGTCATGCTCGACCCGGAGGGCAACGAGTTCTGCGTCGCCTGACGCCCCTCGATCCTCACAACTCCGCGGCGCCGTCGGCGAGATGGTCGCCCAGTGCGGTCCGGTGGTAGAGCACGCGGCGGCCGACGCGGGTGCGGTCGACCAGGCCGGCGTCGCGCAGCACCGCTAGGTGGCCGCCGACGGTGCCGACGGACTGGGCCATCAGGGCGGCGAGTTCGCTGGTGGTGGCGGGCGTGTCGAGGTGGCGGAGGATCACCGCCCGGCCGGCCCCGATCAGCCGGGCGAGCGCCCGGGCACCGCCGGTCGCGCTGCCGGTCGCGCTGCCGGCGGTGCCCGTCCCGCGCGCAGGGTAGACGAGGGCGTGCGGACGGCCGGGCGCGTGGCACAGCCAGGAACTGCGGCGCGCGCTGACCGGAACGAACAGCATCCCGTCCGCCCCGACCGCCCGATCGTTCCCGGGCCGGTCGCCGAACCGGATCGCGTCCGCGCCCACCCACGCGCTGCGACGGTTCATCAGGTGCAGCGCGCGCGGCCACCCGTGCGCGGCCAACAGCCCGGCCCGGTGGGTGACGTCCCGCTGCAGGACGGCCCGCCGGGCGGGCCACTCGGCGGCCAGGTGGGTTTCCCAGACGCTGCGGAACAGCTCGGCGGCCCGCGCGCCGTGGTCGCGCCCGGTGCACCAGTCCACGTGCCCGCCACCCGCGCTGTGCGCCAGCGACAGTCGCAGGCCCTCCCGCACCACCTCGTCCGACACCCGCGCCACCTCGGCGAGTTCGGACTCCAGGGTGGTCTCCATCCCGCCGCCCGGCGGCAGTGCAAGGTGGTCCGGCAGATGCTTGCTCGCCGACATCAGCCCGACCAGCCCCCGCGCGTACGGGTCCGCCCGCAACCGGGCGTGGAACTCCACCCGGTGCCGGGCATGCCACTCCGGATGCCACGAATCGGCTGCGGGACGGGCGAGTTGGACGATCGCCGCCAGCGTCTCCGCGAACGGCGACAGCGCGAACCGGGAGCGCGTCAACGCCTGCGCATCCAACCGCAGCATCACCACGGCGAACCCCCGCCCTTCCCCAGGTTTCGGTGAACGGCGAAACGATAGAGCCCCGACACCCGCGCCCGCTCACTCTGCGGGTGCTTCCACCACTCCTTCACCACTCGGACCTCCGCCCGGACCCGCAGCGGCCAACGGGCAGCGCTGCGGGAGGAGTTGCCGCCGACTACGCAGCAGCGCGCGTCCGGCGGCCGCAGGCCCTGAGGCCCTGAGGTCCTAGCGGCCGGAGCGGCGGGAGCGGCGGCGCACCAGCAGGGCGATCACGGTGCCGAGCACGGCCACCGCGACCAGACCGCCGAGGACGATCGTGGTGGTGCTCTCCCCGTTGTCGTCGGATTTCGCGACCGGGTCGGACGAAGCCGACGGCGAAGCGGCCGCAGGCGCGGTGGCGACCGAGGAGACCGAGGCCTCGGCGGCCGGTGCCGAGGACGAGGGCACCGCGGCGGGCAGTGCGCTGGCTCCGGCGGCGGCCGGGCGCAGCGCGAGCGCGGGGGCGGGGTGTTCGGGCTTGGCGTCGCCCTGCGCGAGTTCGATCCACCGGTCGGTGTGCCCGTCCGAGTAGTCGACCAGGGTCTTGAACACCACCGAGGCGGCGGCGGGGAGTTGACGGATCTTCACGCTGTACTCGGCGGCCGCGCCGGGCGCCAGGGCCGGGCCCTCGAGGGCGAAGCCGTCGGCGGTGGGCGTGAACTTCCAGCCGTCGGGGGTCGTGACGGAGCTGACGTCGGCGGGGGCGAGCCCGGCGGGCAGCGTGACCTTGACGTCCTTGATGCCCGCCGTGGAGGACTCGCCCTCGACGGAGAAGGTGACGGTGGCATCGACGGCGAGCGCCTGCGCGGTCGAGGAGTTGACCTCGACGTGGGCACTGGCGGTTCCGGCCGCTCCGAGGACCAGCCCGAGGCTGAGCAGGGCGGTCAGGGCGTGGCGAGGCGCTCGCGGTCGCTGCATGGGCGTGACTCTACCGGTCGCGGGCCGTCAAACGGCCGCGAACGGCGGCATGGACTTCGGCTTCCTCGGCGGGGTCGGCGGCCAGTCGGCGCAGACGTTCGAGGACGCGGGCGTCTCCCGTGGTGGTGACGTGCGTGGCGGCGAGTTCCCGGGTGGACTCCTCGCAGTCCCACAGGCATTCGACCGCGGGGCCCTCCCCGAAGTACGGGTCGGTGACGGCGAGTGCCTGGGCTGCGCGGCCGCGCAGTTCCGAGGAGGCCGCTTCGCCGTACACGTGCCGCAGGGCGGGTACCGCGGCGTGTGCGCGGAGCCGGCCGATGCCGTCGACGAGGCTGCCGAGGGCGGTGCCGGTGACACCGTTCAGCGAGATCCACTGGTGGAGTGCGGCGACCACCAGCGGGGCGTCGCAGGCTTCGCCGGCGTCGGCGAGGAGGCGGACGGCTGCTTGGCCGAGGGCGCTGTCGGCGCTGCCGGTGGCCGGGTCGGCCCAGCGGCGGGCGTGCCTGAGCGCCTCGGGACCTCGCATCCGACCGAGCAGTTCCAGCGCGGTGGCGACGATCCGGTGGTCGAGGTCGGCGGCGGCGGTCTCGATGTACTCGGCGGCGGCCGGGTCGCGTTGCTCGACCAGGTGACGCATCGCGGCGCAGCGGGCGCCGGCCGGTCCGCCGGCGGCGGCCTCGGCCAGCAGCGGCGCGTCCTCGGGTCGGACCACGGCGGTGAGGCAGCGGGCGGCCGCGGCGGCGCGCCGGGCGAGGGCTCCGGGTTCGGTGCCTTCGCCCTGGTCGGCCCAGGCGAGGACGTCGGCGGTGGACCAGCCCGGCGTGACGCCTTGCCGATTGAGCTGCCGTTGCCACAGGTCGAACGGCGACTGCTCGCTCGCGGTGGCGACCCGCGGGTGGTGGACGGCCCACAGTCGCCAGACCCGCGGCTCGTACGCGGCGCGGATGGCTTCGCGCAGTTCGGCGTCGCCCTCCGGTCCGGACGGGAAGCGGTTCAGGACGGCGGGGGCCAGGGCGAGCAGGGTCTCGTCGGTGTCGCGCAGGGCGAGTTCGTCGAGGGCCCAGGCCCAGTTGGTCCCGGTCGTGGTGTAGGCGCGCAGCAGGTCGAGGGCGTCGCGGCGGCCGTAGCCGGCGAGGTGGCCGAGTACGGCAAGGGCGAGGCCGGTGCGGGCCTCGTCGGTGTCGGTGGCGTCCTCGGGGGAGGTGAGGTGGAGTTCGAGGCCGGTGAGGGGGGCCTCCAACTCCATGTAGAGCCGCGCGTAGTACAAGGAGCGGTTCTCGACCTGCCAGTCGGCGCGGGGGTCGTTGGTCACGCAGCTCTCGACGGCGGCGATCGCCTGGTCGCGGTCTGCGGCCAACGCATGCAGCTGCCCGTCTCCGCGGCCTCTCTGGAGGAGGCCGAGGAGGCTGGCGCTGGGCGCTATCACTGGCTCGAACATGAGGTCAGCATCCGTTGCGGCGGTCGTCGTGGCAACGGGATTTCCGTCGCCGGGGTCGGTTGGCACAGCTCAGGCGCCCGGGCGCCGGAATCACCGAAGGTTACCGCCTGGGGGGCCGATCCGCACACAGGGCAACGGATTTCCGCAGGTACGACTGTTTCCGGCCGCCTCCGCCCGCCCTGCCCGCACCGGGCCTCGGACGCCGCTCGCGCCGGGGCGCCCGGTCCGTCCGTACCGGATCGACCGGTTCCGGAAGGCGGGCGCCCCGGCGTACGGGAGGTTGCCGGCCGGCCTCAGATCGGCCGGGGGGCGCGGGGTGCGGGCAGCGCCGCGCGGATCCGCTCGCGCAGTTCCGCGACCTCCGGCCGGCGCTGGTGGCGGACGGAGAGCCGGTCCATTGCGCGCAGCCGGTCCCAGGTGCGTTGGGAGGAGGTCTGCCCGATCGAGTCGAGGACGCGGTTCGCCTGGGCCACGGCCGCCTCGTGCTCGTCCGCGATCCAGTGCGCGGAGGCGAGGGTGATCCGGTCGAACAGTGCGGAGCGTTCCCGGCCGGTCCGCTGCCGCAGCCGGATGGCCTGCTCGGCGTGGTGGACGGCGGCCGGGACGGCGCCGGTGTCGTGTTCGGCGAGGGTGCGGTGGGCCAGGGCCTGCATGCCGTGCAGTTCCGCCTCGTCGAACAGCGCCATCCAGCTCGGGGTGGGCCGGTCGGTCGGTCGGACGAAGAGCTCCTCGGCCTCGCCGAGGGCGCGGTGGGTGGCGTCGGCACGGCCGAGCGAGGCCTGCGCCCAGGCTTCGACGGTGCACAGCATGGCGCGGGTGCGGGGCAGTGCGCCGTCGGCGGCGCGGGTGCCGGCCCGGGCCAGCCGCATCAGGTCGAGGGCCTCGTCGGCGCGGCCGAGGTGGAGCATCTGGCGGGCGGCGCGGGAGACGGCCTCGCCGGCCCGGGGGCGGTCGTCGGCCTCCCGGGCGGCCTGCGCGGCGATCACGAAGTAGCGCTGGGCGGTGGGTTCGAGGCCGACGTCGTGGGACATCCAGCCGACCAGCACGGCGAGGTTGGCGGCGACCGTCCAGAGCCGGCGTTCCAGGGCGGCGGGGTGGCCGTGGGTGAGCAGGCCGCCGACCTCGTTGAGTTGGCCGACCACGGCCTTGCGCTGGAGTCCGCCGCCGCGGGAGGCGTCCCAGGCGCGGAACACCTCGACCGAGCGTTCCAGGGCGGCGACTTCGTCCTTTCCGACCGGGCCCGGTTCGTAGGCCTCGGTCAGGGGTTCGGGGCCGTCGCCCCGGACGACGAGGGGGCGGGTGGCGGCTTCGGCGACCGCGCCGCCGGTGAGCCAGTCGTGCAGGTTGTCGGCGATGACCGCGCCCGCCGCGAGGGCTGCGGTGGCGCCGACCAGTCCGCGTCTGTTCAGCATGAGGTCCATTCCCGTGAACTCGGTGAGGACCGCGGCCGTCCGGTCCGGCGCCCCGGGTTCCGTCGGCGGTGTTGCCGTGCTGCCGGACCTGGCGGGTCGGTGCCGTTCGAGTCCTAGGTCCTCGGTGGTGACGACACGGCCGAGCCGCTCGGTGAACACGGCGGCCAGCACCCTCGGCACCGGGTCGCGCGGGATTTCGCCCTGCTCGATCCAGCGCCGGACCCGGGAGGTGTCGGTGGACAGCTGTTGCTCGCCCAGTGCCGCACCCCGCCGGTTGACCAGCCTCGCCAGTTCGCCCTTCGACCAGCCGGTCAGGGCGAAGTGGTCGGCCAGTCTGCTGTTCGGCCCCCTGCTCAACTGAAGCCCCCAGGTGATCGGCTGAGCCCGACAGTAATGGCTCTGGCACATGCCGAGCGACCATTCGCCAGGGTTCGCCAGGGCGCGCTACGTGGTGTGCCAGTACCGATCGGGTGTCAGGTAGGTATGCGCCACCCCGACCTCGCGTCGGAACCGCCCCCGACCGGCCCGGATGTCGACCCGACGGTCCGTCGGGAGCCGTTCGCGGACGAGTCGTCCAGGGGGTGGCGCGACCGGGTGGCGCGGGGGCGCCGGGCATGGCACGGACGGTCGGACGGACGCATTTCCCCAGGGTGCGGCCGGTTCGCCGGGCCGGCTCCGTGCCCGGCGCCCGCGCTCCACCCGGCGGCCCCGACCCCTGTCCGTCCGGGCCTCGAAGCGTTGCCCCCGGTCAAGGAAGGACCCTCACCCGCCCATGTACTCCACAGCCGCCACCGGTATTCGACCGACCGCCCCGAACGGGGTGGACGGCGCGGCCGCGCGCCCCCAACGCTCCGGACTGCGCCCCCCGACCGCCGGTGCGGGCCGTCCCGCGCCGCGCGCCGTGGAGCTGCGCGACCCGCGCGGGCGCACCACCCTGGTGACCCGCCCGATGCCGGAGCAGGCCGGGCGGCTCGGCCGTCCGATGCCGGGGCGGGGTGTGGAGGCGTTCGTGGACCGGGTGGATCCGGCCGCGCTGCAGACCCCGGGGGTGCGTGCGGCGCTCGCCAACATCGCGCGGATATGTCCCGCGTTCCTGCCCCGGCAGGTGCTGCGCGAGGGCGCCCGGCACATTCTGGTCGCGGGCACCATCGGCCGGGCCCCGGTGGTCGCCAAGTGCCTGAACCCGGCGGCGCTGCGCGGCCCGCAGGCAGCGAAGCTGATCGACCGGTTCCACCACGAGGTGGCGGTGTACCGGGCGTTCGTGCGGCACCGCCCGCCGGTCCGGCTCCCCCGGCTGGTGGCGGCGGACCACGACCGCTGCGTGCTGGTGCTGGAGCGGGTGCCGGGCCGTCCGGCGGCCCGCGAGCGGCACCCGGCCAACGCGCCGACGCCGGGCGAGGTGCGTGCGGTGCTCGGCGCGGTGCGCACGCTGAACCTGTGGCGGCCGCCGACGGACGTGTTCGACCAGCCGCTGGACTACCAGCAGGAGATCGGCCGCTTCCACTCGCTGGGCCTGCTCACCGACCGGGACGCGGGCGACCTGCGCGCCCTGCTGCACGGCCTGTCCTCGGTGCCGCGCCAGCTGTGCCACGGCGACGCGTTGCTCGGCAACGTGCTGCTGGCCCCGACCGGCCCGGTCCTGCTCGACTGGGAGCAGGCCGGCTGGTACCTGCCCGGCTACGACCTGGCGGTGCTGTGGAGCGTGCTGTCGGGCGACACCGCGGCGCGTCGGCAGATCAGCCAACTCGCCCAGTCCGGCGGCACCTTGGCCCGGGACGCGTTCCTGGTCAACCTGACGCTGGTGCTGATGCGGGAGCTGCGCATCCACGACCTCCCGGGCGCGGGCGAGGAGCAGCGGATCATGATCCGCCGGCTGTACGACGACGCCGCGCTGGCCCGCCGCGCGGTGCGCGCGGCCGTCGGCACCCGCTGATCGGCCGTCAGTTCCCCAGCAGCGCTCCGCCGAGGGAGTCCAGAACGGCGTCCTCGGCGGGCAGTTGGGTGCGCAGGCTGAGGGTGTCGCGCAGGTGGCGCTCCAGCGGGTGGCGGCGGTCGAGGCCGGCGCTGCCGGTGAGGGTGAGGGCCTGCTGGACGGTGTCGGCGGCGGTGCGGGCCGCCAACAGCTGGACGGCGGGGGCCCGTTCGGCGGCGGTCGGGTCGGCGTCGGTCCGGGCGGCGAGGCCGTGCACGAGTTCCTCGGCGCCGGTGAGCCGGGCGTCGAGCTCGCCGATCGGTCGGCGGTGTGCGGCGCTGCCGCGCAGGCGGCCGGCCGACCAGTCGAGCGCGGCCCGGGCGGTGCCCAGCAGCACGGCGGCGAGGGCGAGTTGACGCCAGGCGGCGGCGAGCGGCGGGCCGGCGGGGGCGGTGCGGGGCAGCAGGGCGGCGTCGGCGCCGACCCGGGCGCCGGTCAGCAGGACGTCGTGGCCGGCGGCGGCGCGCAGGCCGAGTTGGTCGGCGGCGGGGTCGATCTCCAGTCCGGGGCTGTCGGCGCGGACCAGGAACAGGCCGGTGCGGGGCTGCGGTTCGTCGGTGCGGGCTTCGACGGCGAGCCAGGCGAGGGCTTCGGCGCCGGGACAGTGCGCGGCGCGGCCGGTGAGGTGCCAGGCGTCGCCGTGCCGGCGGGCGGTGACGGCGGACGGGCGGCCGGGTGCGGCGCGCAGGGTGCCGACCAGGGCGGGGCCGCGGCGGGACTCGGTGAGCAGTCGCCGGTAGAGCGCGGCGGGCCAGGGCGCGGTGCGGGCCTGTTCGGCGTGGTGCAGCAGGGTGTGCGCGGTGAGCAGGGCGACCGAGGCGTCGCCGCGGCCGAGTCGGGCCAGCACCCGGACGGTGTCGGCGAGTCCGGCGCCCGGGCCGGCGTGGCGCTGGCCGACCGTCAGGGTGAGCAGGCCGGCTTCGTGGACGGCTTCGATGCCCTGGTAGGGGAAGGTGCCGTCGCGGTCGTGTTCGGCGGCGCGGGCGGCGAGCAGGTCGACCACCCGGGGCAGTCGGCCGAGTGCCCGTTCGAGGGCGGTGCCCGTGGGTTCGACGGCGGGGACGGCGTTGACGGCGGGGGTGTGCGCGGGGGTGCGGGGCATGGCGGCGGGCCTCCGGGCGGGCGTGGTCGGTCGGGCGGTCCTGGACTCGGGGTCGGTCAGGACGCCGGACAGGCCGCGCCGGCGGTGCGCCGGAGGTCCACGTGCAGGCGGCGGGTGAGCAGCAGCGGCCGGGGCATCGCGCCTAGTCCTGCTGGAACATCTCCGCCGGAAGCGGCTTCAGGAGCTGGTAGAGGTCGTCCGAAATCGGTCGGTCCCAGGAGGCGATGGTGACCTGGACGTCGTCGCTGCGCCCGAACTGGGAGCAGTACAGGCGTCCTTCGCTGACCTTGACCTTCCGGACGATCAGCAGGTCGTCGCCGAGCATGACCGGGAAGTCCTCGGCGGAGACGAAGTCGACCGGCTCGTCGTTCTCCAGGGCGGCGAGCAGCTGGCGGACCTCGAAGGGGACGCCGTCCTCGCTGTCGCGGGCGGGCGATCCCTGCGGGACGTTGCCGATCAGCATGGCCGGGCCGCGGCCGCCGAGCAGGTCGTAGCGCAGGAAAATGCCCTGGCAGGAGCCGTCCGGAGCGGCCATGATCATGGCCCCGAACAGGCCGGGCCAGTCGCCCGGATCCATGGCCAGGACGTCGAAGTCCGGGCCGGCGGGCTGTCCGGAGCGACGGCGGAGAAATGACATGGGCCCATCGTACGTGCCCGGTGGGCCGGGGCCGGTGAGTGGGTCCGCGATCAGGCCGGGATCTACGCTCAGGGACCAATGTTGACTCTGAGCAACCGTCCGGGCTACGTTCGGTTCAGCACGAAGGCCGCTCCGGGCGAGATCCATTGGGTGCGGCTTGTCGCGGCGTGCCTGCGCGCATTCCCTCACTGCGTTCGTGGCCGTGTGAGCTCAAGTCGTGCGAACTCACAAGCACCATTTGCTGATTCAATCGGTCTTCGCCCTCGCGGCAGCCTGCGGACGACGCAGCAGGCGTTGTGCGGTGGGCGGCCCGGTCGGGCGGCACACAAAGCCATATGGAATACCGAGCCAGGTCCGCGGGGGCCCTCCAGCCGTCGCGTTCGCGGACCTTGCCCGGATCACCGCCGCGTGGGGGCGTGCGGAATCCGGGTTTCGGCCCTGCCGGGGGGTAGCTCTTCCCGGTCGGGCCTGCTCCCGTCGCGACGGCTGCCGCACTCTGTGCGGCCAGGGGTGGGAGGGCCCGTCATCGGCGCCGGTGACGGGCAGCACAAGCAGGCGCCGTGCCAGGCCGCGTGGGGGCGGTCGGCACGGCGTCTGCCTGCTCTTACTCTCTGGCAGGCTTGTCGGACAGTCAACAAGTTTCGGCCCATCAGAACTCTTTTGTAACCTCGGAGTATGCCCGCTCGTCATCTTTCCGAGCGGTTTCGACGGGTGCGGACCGGGGCAGTCCGGGCGTACCGGTCATTGCCTGAACGGCCGAAATCGGCCCGTGCGCGGCCGAATTCGACACCGGGGGGGCCGTTTCGGTTCGCGGGGCTCCGGTTTCAGTCCTTCTCCTGCCGCGCGGGGTCGAATTCGCCGTCCCGTGCGCCCAGTACGAAGGCCCGCCATTCGGCGGGGGTGAAGATCAGGGCCGGCCCGTCGGGCTCCGCGCCGTTGCGCATCGCGATGCAGCCGTCGACGAAGGCGATCTGCACACCGGTCGGGTCGTCGCCCGCGGACTGCCATTCGGCTCCGCTCACGTCCAGCTCGATCTTGCGCCGGTCCGCCGCCTGTGCCGCCATCCTGGTGCTCCCTCCGCTGCGGGTCATGTCGAGCTGCCAGCGTAGCCATCGCGGGCGGGCGGCTCGGCGGATCGCGCCGGGTCTGCCCCGCGGGTGGTCGAGATGGTCCGATCCGGCCGTGTCCGGCCGACACCTGTGCTAAAGGCGGGCGGCCGGGGTCCGTTCGAGGTAGGGATGGGTGACGAGCAGTCAGCCACGCACCGGGGAGCAGCCGATGGACCAGCGGGACGGCAGCCGCGCCGACGTCATCCCGATCACCACCGCGCCGTCCGCCCCGCCGGTGGGCTCCGCCACCGGCACGTTGACCGCCCCGACGCCGACGGTGCCCCGGCCGTCCCGGCCGACCGGGCACGGGCGGGTGGGCGTGGTGCTGGTCTCGCACAGCCACGAGGTGGCGGATGCGGTGCGGGCGTTGGCGCTGGCGGTGGCGGAGTCGGCCGATCCGGCGCCGGTGGTGGCGACCGGCGGCTCGATCGCGGACGGCCTGGGCACCAGCGCGGTGCTGGTGGCGACGGCGGCCCGCCGGGTCGACCAGGGCCACGGGGTGGCGGTGCTGTGCGACTTGGACGGGGCGGTGGAGACGGTGCTGGCGCTACTGACCGACGCGGACGAGCACGGTCTGCCGTTCCCGGTGCGGTTCGCGGACGCGCCGTTCGTGGAGGGCGCGGTGGCGGCGGTGGCGACGGCGACGGCCGGCGGCGACCTGGCGGCGGTGCTGGACGCGGCGGAGGAGACCGGGCGTCGTCCGAAGCGCTGACGCGGTCTCTGCCGGTCGTCGTACGAAGTGTGGCCGATGGGTCGGTTTGGGCCCGACCGGGCGGGTTTTCGGCCCGTCGGGCGGGTGGGCGCGGCTAGAGTCGGCGCATCGGCCCGGTGGGGGGATCCCCGGGCCCGGCGAGGGGTGGTGTGCGCGATGCGAGTGGTGATCACCGGCGGGGCCGGATTCATCGGGGCCAATCTGGCCCGGGAGTTGACGTCCCGTCCGGAGGTGTCGGAGGTCCGGGTGGTGGACGACCTGTCCACCGGCAGCAAGGCCAACCTGGCGGGCGTGGACGCCACGCTGTTCGAGGGCACGATCCTCGATCCGGCGCTGCTGGACGCGGCGTTCGCCGGGGCGGACGCGGTGGTCCACCTGGCGGCGCTGCCGTCGGTGCCGCGTTCGGTGGCGGCGCCGCTGGCCAGCCACCACGCCAACGCCACCGGCACGTTGGAGGTGCTGGAGGCGGCCCGCCGGGCGGGCGGGCTGTACGTGGCGGCGGCGTCCTCGTCCTCGGTGTACGGCGCCAACCGGGAGTTGCCGAAGCGCGAGTCGATGCGCACCGCCCCGATGAGCCCGTACGCGGTGTCCAAGCTCGCCACCGAGGCGTACTTGGGGGCGTACCACCACTGCTACGGCCTGGGCGTGCTCCCGCTGCGGTTCTTCAACGTCTTCGGGCCGCTGCAGGCGGCCGGCCACGCGTACGCGGCGGTCGTGCCGGCGTTCCTGGACGCGGCGCTGCACGGCCGCCCGGTGTCGGTCCACGGGGACGGGCTGCAGAGCCGTGACTTCACCTATGTCGGCACGGTCGCGCAGGTGCTGGCCGAGGCGGTGCTGCGCCGGGTGGTCAGCGCGGAGCCGGTGAACCTGGCGTTCGGCACCCGGACGACGCTGGTGGAGCTGATCGCCCTGATGGGCGAGGCGCTGGGCGCGCCGGTCGCCGCCGAGCACGTCGAGCCGCGACCGGGGGACGTGCGGGATTCGCAGGCCGACAACTCCCGGTTGCGGGAGCTGTTCCCGGATGTCCGGCCGGTCCCGCTGCCGGAGGGGCTGCGGCGCACCGCGGCCTGGTTCCGGACGCTCTGAGGCGAACCGGCGTTCCGGGGCGCGGCGTTGTGCGCCCCGGGGCACCGTTATGCGTCGGACAGGGCGAAGTGCGCTGCACTGTTTCCGGCCAGCGCCAGCGCGATCCGTTCCTGCACGTATGCGTCGACGGCGGGCAGCGCGTCCGGGTGGAACCAGGCGACTTCCAGCGACTCGTCGTCGTTCACGCACGCCTCGCCCGCCAACGGACGGCAGCGGAAGGTCAGTTCGAGGTACTGGCAGCGGTCGCCGTTGGGGTAGTCGATCACCGGGGAGACGGTCACCGAGGTCAGCGCCTGCGGCTCCACCGTCACGCCGGTCTCCTCCAGGCACTCCCGCACCGCGGCGTCGGCGGGCTGCTCGCCCGGGTCGATGATGCCGCCGATCAGCGCCCACTCCCCGGTGTCGGCCCGCCGCCCGAGCAGCACCCGTCCGTCGTCGTCCACCACGACCAGCGTCACCGCCGACAGCCACAGGGCCCGCTGCCCCACCAGTTCGCGCAGTTCGGCCAGAAACACAGGAATTCCCATGCCCCGAGCCTACGGTGTGCCGGTCCGCGGACCGGTCAGCGCCACCGTCAGGGCATGGGGCGGGCCGGGGAGCCGATCACGGTGGTGCGGGCGGGGACGTCGCGGGTGACGACGGCGCCGGCGCCGACGAAGGCGGCGGGCCCGAGAGTGCGGCCCTGCAGGACGACGGCGTTGGAGCCGACGGTGACGTCGTCGTGCAGCAGGACGGCGCCGGAGACGTTCGCACCGGGGTAGACGGTGACGCGGGCGCCGAGGCGGGCGTCGTGGCCGACGGTGGCGTTGTAGTGGACCTGACTGTGCGGCCCGAGGGTGACGCTGCTGGACACGTGGGCGCCGCCCATCACCAGGCACCCGTCGGCGAGTTCGGTCTCGGGTGCGACGATCGCCCGCGGGTGCACCAGCGTCGCAGGCCGTCCGCCGGCCGCGTCCAGCGCCTCGGCCAGCCTCGCCCGCACCGCCGGATCGGCGATGCCGATCAAGTACGCTGCGCCGGCCGGGAGTTCGTCGGGCTTGCGGACGGGCAGCCCGCGCACCCGCTCGCCCGCGAGCCGGTCGTCGAGGAACCCGGCGACGGGCACGCCCGCCGCGATCGCGACATCCAGCGCCTCCCGGCCGACGCCGCCGGCGCCCGCGATCCACAGCATGTGTCCCTCTCCCCTCACCGCCTGCTCCCGGACCTTACGGCACTCCGGGCGGCGACGGGGCGATCCGCCGCCGCCCGACCGAGGGCCTGTCCACCCGTCCGGGGGCCGGTCCGTCCGGGCGAATCGTTCCGTCAGCGACGCAGTTCCTCCGGGGCCAGGCGGGGTGCGGCGGCGGTCGCCTGGCGGGGCAGGACGAGCCGCGGGGCGGCGGGGGCCTCTGCGGGGATCGGGAAGCCCGGGTTGACGCCGCCGGCGGCGGTGATGCCGGTGGGGCGCAGCAGCATGCGGGCGGTGCCGACGAGTATCCGCAGGTCGAGCAGCAGGGTCCGGTGGTCGATGTACCAGAGGTCGAGTTCGATCCGTTCGGGCCAGCTGATGGAGTTGCGGCCACGGATCTGGGCCCAGCCGGTGAGGCCGGGGCGCAGGGCGAGGCGGCCGCGCTGGCGGGGCGAGTAGTGGACGACCTGTTCGGGCAGGGTGGGGCGGGGGCCGATGACGGCCATGTCGCCGCGGACGACGTTCCACAGTTGCGGGAGTTCGTCGAGGCTGGTGCGGCGCAGCAGGGCGCCGAGGCGGGTGATGCGTGGCGCGTCGGGTTCGTCCTCGAAGCGTTTGTCGCGCATGGTGCGGAACTTGAGGATGCGGAACTCCTGGCCGTGGCGGCCGGAGCGGGTCTGGCGGAAGATCACCGGTCCGCCCATGGTGGCGCGGATCAGGAGGGCGATCACCAGGCCGAGCGGGACGGCGATGATCCCGGCCAGTGCGGCGACCGCGAGGTCCCCCCCTCGCTTCATTTCTCCCCCAACTGGGTTGGTGCGTTGTGGTGTTGTGGGCCCCGGTCGGGGCGGGTTGCGGGCGCGCCGGGCTGCGGGCGCGCAGAGACTGCGGTCCTTGCCGTGCGTGTGCGGGTGCGGTGGTGCGGGTGGCGCCGGTCAGTCGGTGGTCCAGGGCAGTCCGCGTCGGCGGGCGACGGCGGCGTAGGTCTCCAGGGAGATCCGGGCGACGTTGCGCTGGTCGAACTGTTCGAGGGCGCGGCGGCGTGCGGCCGTGCCCAGGCGTGCCCGCAGGGCCGGTTCGGTGAGGAGCCGGTCGAGTGCGGTGGTCAGTGCGGCGGCGTCGGCCGCGGGGGCGAGCAGCAGGTGCTGGTCGTGGGTGCCGATCTCGCGGCAGCCGCGGATGTCGCTGAGCACCATGGGCAGTCCGCCGGCGGCGGCTTCCATGCCGGAGCGGGAGAAGCCTTCCCGGTAGGACGGCAGGACGAACACGTCGAGTGCGGCGTACACGGCGGGCATGTCGTCGCGGCTGCCGAGGAATTCGAGTCCGGCTTCGGCGTCGCGCAGGGCGTCGGGCTTGTCGGGGTCGTCCGGTCCGATCCACACGAAGCGGGCCTTGCCGGCCAGCGCGCGGGCGGCTTCGGCGTACTCGCGGATGCCTTTCTCGGCGACCCGTCGGCCGACTCCGCCGACCAGCAGTTCGTCGTCCCGCACGCCGAGCCGGTTGCGCAGGGCGGTGCGCAGTGCGTCGCGGGCGGGGCCGGGTGCGGGGAAGCGGTCGAGGTCGACGCCGTTGCCGACGATGCGGGCGCGCCGGGCGGGGACGCCCCAGCGGGCGAGGGTGCGGTGGTCCTCGGCGTTCTGGTAGAGCTCGGCGTGCGAGAACCGGGCGGCGAACGCTTCGGCGCCGAGCACCAACAGCCGCTTCGCGAGCGGGTCGTGGGCCTGCGCCCAGAGTCCGTGGCAGGTGTTGACGACGACGGGCACCCGGGCGAGCCGTCCGAGGACGCGGCCGAGGACGCCGGTCTTCGGGTTGTGGGTGTGCAGCACGTCGGGCCGGATCTCGCGCAGCGCGGCGAGCAGTTCGCGGGCGGCGGCGAGGTCGGCGGCGGGCTGCCAGGAGCGGGTGAGCGAGGGCAGCGGCCGGTGCTGGACGCCGAGTTGCTCGATGCGCTGCCGGTAGGGCCCGGGGGCGCTGAGGCCGTAGGTCTCCAGGCCGGCTTCGACGTCGACGGCCAGTTCGGTGGCGAGCAGCAGGTGCAGCGACATGTCGACGGTGGTGAGGTGGGCGACCCGCAGCGGCCGGCCGCCGTCGCCCTTCAGCCGCAGCTCAGGCACGGGCGCCCACCGCCTTCGCGGTGGCGACGATCCGGGCGTAGGCGCGTTCGGGGATCAGTCGGCCGTAGAGCTTGGCGCGGAAGAAGTCGATCGGGTCGGTGCGGCGGACCGGCACCCGGTACAGGCGGACGGGGTCGCCGCCGGGCAGGTTGCGGCCGACCTGGCCGGTGGCGCTGGTGCGGAACCGGGCCCGCAGCGCGGTCTCCATGTGCGGGACGGGCGTGCCCCAGGTGTAGGCGAAGTGGCGCGGCCGGGTGCCGAGGTGTTCCTCGACGTCGTCGCCGCAGGCGTCGAGTTCGCCGGTGGTGAGCAGTGCGGGGCGGGCGTGGCTGCGGGTGTGGTTGGCGACGGTGCACAGCCCGGACGCGGCCATTTCGCGCAGCTGCTCCCAGCCGATCCCGACTGCGGGGGCGCCCTTGGCGGTGGAGCCCTCCCAGCTCATCGGGCCACCGACCATGCCGCTGGCCAGATAGACGGTGAACGGCAGGGAGCGTTCGCGGAGGATCGGCCAGGCGGTGTCGTAGGTGTCGGCGAAGCCGTCGTCGAAGGTGAGGACGGTGCTGGGGGTGCGCAGGCCGGCGTCGAGGCGGTCGGTGGCGGTGTCCAGGGAGACCACGCGGCCGGGCGGGAGCTCGGCGAGCAGGTCGGCCTGGGCGGTGAAGTCGGCGGTGGAGAGGTCGAGTTCGTCGGCGGTGCCGCCGCCGATCCGGTGGTAGATGAGGACGGTGGCGCCCTCGCCGGGGACGCGGCCGGCCGCGCGGGCCAGCTGCTGTTTGACCTTCGTCCTGATGCCGGTGCTCGCGCCTGCGCCCGTGCCGGTGTTCGCGCTCGTGCCGGTGTTCGCGCTCGTGCCGGTGTTCGCGCTCGTGCCTGTATGTGCGGCGTCGACGGCGTTGCTCGCCATGACTTCCCCCTCGCGGTGCCCCCGCACCGGACCAGTACGGTCGCGGTGCCCCCGCACCGGACCCTGATGTCTCCCCCGGCCCGCGGCTTGCGCGGGCGATGCGTCTCACAGTAGGGGGAAGTGTGGTGCCACTGCTGCGGAAAAGTGAAAGAAGTGCGGAGGTAGGCCGAAAATCGGCCGATCCGACCGGCGCTGCCCGTTAGGTGAACGTTTCCGGCCGTTCGCACCCCTTGTGGTGCCGTGCCCCAAGCACCCCGGGACCGTTCAGGGGCCCCGGTCAGGACGCGGTGCCGCGCCCGGGCCGCAGCAGCGCCAGGCCGACCCGGGCGAGCAGCAGCACGCCGGTGGCCAGACAGCCGGTCACCGCCATCACCCAGGCGGGGCCGTCGCTCTCCGGGACCAGGAAGGCGACCAGGATGCCGAGCACCACGCAGCCGACGCCGACCAGGGACAGCAGCAACTGGTGGCGGCGCAGTGCGCAGCCGCCGAACGCGGTGGACCAGCGCGTAGTCGGCCGGTCACTTGGGGTGTCTGCCATGCCCTCCACGGTAACCCGGCCGCGCCCGGCGGGCCACGGCCCTTCGGCCCTGGTCAGCGGCCCCGCGGCCGGTCTCCGGCCGCCCGCGCGGGCCGTTCTCGGGCGGCCCCGGTCGGCCGTTCGGACGGTTTCCGGTCGGCCGCCGGAAGCCGCCTGCGAAATCTCGCCGTCCGCCGTACAACCATCCCGCCACGTCGATGGTCTCCACTACATTGAGCGATCCAGGAGCCGTCCGACGTGCGGGTCGGGAGTACCCGCCGCGGGCTAGATCACTCGGGAGCGGAGCCGCCGTTCCCGGGGTCGGAGGCCGGCTCCGCCTGCCGACGGTACCGCCACGCCGCATGCCGGCGACCGAGGGGGGAACCGTGTCGTACGCCACCACCGCTGCCGCCGTCTGCGCCCCGCCCCAGCCTGCCGCCGTCCCGGCCGCCCCCGTCCGGGCGGAGCAGCCGCGGGACCGGAGCAGTTGGCTGCGTTTCAGTCCGGCCCAGCCGTTGTTCCGGGCCCGGGCCGCGCAGCGGCTGGCGGTGCTCGCCTATCACGGGATCACCGATCCACGGTCGTTCGGCGCCCAGCTGGACCGACTGCGACGGCTGGCGACCCCGGTGTCGGTGCAGGACGTGGAGCGCTCGCTGGCCGAGGGCCGGCCGCTGCCGCCGCGTTCGGTGCTGGTGACCTTCGACGACCCGGACCGCACGGTGCTGCGGCACGCGCTGCCGGAGCTGGTGGCGCGCCGGATCCCGGCGGCCGCGTTCGTGATCGCCGAGATGGTCGGCACCGAGCAGCCGTTCTGGTGGCACGAGGCGGCGTTCCTGGCGCGGCACGGCGGCCGGGCCCGACTGCTGCCCGGCGGCGGGGACCCGGCGCGGGTGCTGGCGCTGCTCAAGGCCCTGCCGGACCCGGACCGCCGGCGCAGCCTGGCCGAGCTGCGGGTCTCCGCGTACCGCCGGCCGCCGGCCCAGGAGCAGCTGCGCCCGGAGGACCTGCGGGCGCTGCGCGAGGCGGACGTCACGGTGGGCAACCACACGCTGGGGCATCCGTCGCTGCGGCGCTGCGACGAGGCGACGGTGCGGGCGGAGATCGCGGGCGCGCACCTGTCGCTGACCCGCTGGCTGGGCGAGGCGCCGTCGGCGTTCGCGTACCCGGACGGCGGGTTCGACGAGCGGGCGGACGCGGTGCTGCGCCAGCTCGGCTACCGGCTGGGTTTCCTCTCCGACCACCGGCTCGGCCCCCGGCTGCCGGCCCATCCGCTGCGGATCAGCCGCCTCCAGGTGGACTCCACCACCTCGACCCGCCGGTTCGACACCATCCTGTCGGGCCTGGAGCCGGCCGTTCAGCGCCTGCTGGGCGCCCAGGCGTAGCGGCGCAACGGTCCGTCGGGCGTAACGATTCGCCCGTCCGCCGCTGGGCGGGCGGGCGTGGGTACGGACGGGCGGGCGGGCGGTCAGGCGGTGCTGGTGGGCCGGATGTTCCGCATCCGGCCGACCGCGTACACGCAGCCCGCCAGGGCGAGGTCGGAGAGCAGCATGAAGCCGATCGAGTAGCTGCCCTTGGTGCTGTAGATCGCGCCCATGACCAGCGGCGGGACGAACCCGCCGAGGCCGCCCATCGCGCCGACGATGCCGGTGACGGAGCCGACCTGGGCGACCGGGGTGACCTGCGAGACCAGCGCGAACACCGAGCCGCTGGTGGTGCCGAGGCCGGCGGCCATCAGCAGGAACGCGATCGTGCCGACCGGGCTGAGCGCCGGGTCGAAGGCCTGCACGACGGCGAAGACCGCGGTCAGTGCGAGCGCCCAGCCGGTGACCACGGCCGGGTGGACGCGGTCCGACAGCCAGCCGCCGAACGGCCGGAAGACGACGGTGACGAGCGCGAAGCCGGCCGCCTTGGTACCGGCGTCGGTCGCCGACAGGTGGTACCAGGTCTTCAGGTACGTCGGCAGGTAGACGCCGAACGCGACGATGCCACCGAAGCCGATCGCGTACAGCCCGGACAGCTCCCACGTCACCCGCAGCCGCCCGGCCCGACCCAGCCGGGTGACCAGCGAATCGGTCGGCACGGCCCGGTCCGGGCGGTCGCGCAGCAGCAGCGCGGCGAGCACGGTGTACGCGGCGAGCGCGATCGCCATCACCAGGAACGGCAGGTCGTGGCCGTGCTTCCACAGCCGCGGCGTGAAGTACCCGGACAGTGCGACGCCGCCCATGCCCATGCCGAAGACGCCGAGGCCCAGGCCCCGCTTGTGCGCGGGGAACCAGGAGTTCACCAACGGCACCCCGATCGCGAACGTGGTGCCGCCGAGCCCGAGGAAGAACCCGACCGCCAGCAGCGCCCCGTACGAGTCCCGGGCCGGGATGATCAGCAGCACGGGGACGATGGTCAGCGCCGAGATCAGCGGGAACATCAGCCGGGCCCCGTACCGGTCGGTGAGCGCGCCGACCGGGACCCGGCCGAGCGAGCCGACGATCACCGGGACGGCGACCAGGAACGACTGCGCGAACGACGTCATGTGGAGGGTCTTGTCGAACTCGCCGGCCAGCGGCGCGATCAGGTTCCACGCCCAGAACGTCAGCGCGAAGCCCACCGTCGCGACCACCAGGTTGGTGTACGCCGTCCCCGACATCCGCTCGCTCGCCGGCACCCGCTCGTTCGAAGTCGTCACCTGTCCCATGGGACCCAAGCCTCCGCACCCGCCGCCGCCCGCACCGGCCGACCCGGCCGCACCACCGGCCCGCCGTCAGCCGGACGGAGCAGGCGGCGGGCTCACCGCCCGGCCGGCGGCATCTCCCACGGGTCCTGCGGCAGCGGCTCCCCCGTCTCCAGCAGCGACTTCAGGTTCGCCAGCACGGCCGGCCAGCCGTGCGAGACCGCTTCCAGCGCCGCCCGGTCGCGCAGCTTCTCGTGCGTGACGGTCAGCCGGACGATGTCCCGGTACGGCTCGATCAGGAAGGTGACGGTGGCGGCGTCGTCGGCGAACAGGTCCGGCCGGTCCTCGAAGGTCAGCGTCAGGCGCTTCGGCGGCTCCGCCGCCAGCACGTGCCCGGTGGCGTCGACCGTGCCGGAGCCGTCCGTACGACGGTGCTCCCAGGCGGAGCCGGGCCGCCAGTCGGAGACGTTGGCGTGGCCCCAGAAACGGGCCGTCGCCCCGGAGTCGGTCAGCGCGTTCCACACCTGTTCCGGCGTCGCCCGCAGGTAGGTGGCGTACTCGTAGGTCGGGACGGGATCGCTGCTCATGGCGCACTCCGCTCTGCCGGGGTCACGGCTGCCGGGCCATCCTGCCGACGCCCTCCGACCACTCGCAAACGCTCGCCCCCGAACGTTCGGCCCCCGGAGGCGAAGATCGTCACCCGGGCCGTCCGCGCGTCCCGGCAGGTCACCCGGATGTCGAGGTCTCCCGACATCCCCCGCCGTCGGCCGCCGTCGGAACCGAGCCGCCCAGGTACCCGGCCACGTCGTGGCAGTCGTGGTCGTGGTCGTGGGCGACCGCCCAGCGCGCCCGGCCGAGCAACAGGCTCGTGACCGCCACGGCCAGCACCAGCCGCCGCCGGACTCTCATCGCACCCCTCCGCCCTGGGCCCGCCGGGCCCGTCAGGCGGCATCCTCGCGGCTGGTTTGAACTCGTTCAAGAAAGGGTGGGCGATGCTCACCGGACCGGGGTCCGCGCCGACCGGAGGTAGAGTCGTTGCTCGTGAAGATCGCCCTCGTGGACTCCGGAATCGGCCTGCTCGCCGCCACTGCCGCGCTGCGCCGCCTGCGGCCGGACGCGGACCTGGTCATCTCCTGCGACCCCGACGGCATGCCGTGGGGCCCCCGCACCCCCGAGGACATCACCGAGCACGCCCTCGCCTGCGCCCGCGCCGCCGTCGCGCTGGAGCCGGACGCCCTGGTCGTCGCCTGCAACACCGCCTCCGTGCACGCGCTCGCCCGGCTGCGCGCCGAGTTCGAGCCCGAACTGCCCGTGATCGGCACCGTCCCCGCGATCAAGCCCGCCACCGCGGCGGGCGGCGTGGTGGCGATCTGGGCCACCCCGGCCACCACCGGCAGCGCCTACCAGCGCGGCCTGATCGCCGAGTTCGGCGGCGACGCGAGCGAGGTCCACGAGGTCGCCTGCCCCGGCCTGGCGGAGGCCGTCGAGCACGCCGACGAGGACGCCATCGCCGCCGCGATCGCCTACGCGGCGGCCCGCACCCCGGCCGGCACCACCGACGTCGTCCTCGGCTGCACCCACTACGAACTCGTCGACGACCGCATCGCCTCCGCGCTGGCCGTCCCCGCCCGCTTCCACGGCTCCGCCGACGCCGTCGCCGCCCAGGCCCTCCGCCGCATCACCTCCCCCACCCCCGGCGCCGGCACCCTCACCGTCCTGCACTCCGGCCGCCCCGCCGCCCTCCAGACCGCCGCCCTCAACTACCCCCAGGGCGAAGTCCTCATCGGCGCCCGGGTCTGACCCTCCCCGGGGGCACCCGCCGCCACCGGACTCCGCCGGGACACCGGACGCCACCTGCCGCGACGCTGCAGCACCCGCGAGCGCACACTCCTCGGCCAGGCACGCCCTTCCGCCCCGACGGCAGCCCGCACGCCCCGCTCCGACCAGCCCCAACAGGCTGCCCCGCGCCGCGTCCCGATGCCGCACCACTGGCCCGTCGGCCGGCTGGCCTGCCCGGGCCCCTCGCGGCCATTGCGCCGAATCCGCCCGACCGCAGCCCGGCGACCGTCGTTCCGCCTCGGCGTGCCCGGGCCCACCGACATATCGGGCCCGACCGTCCGCCCCTGGCCTCGCCCCCCTCCGCCCGGCCGCCGCCTCAACATCGCCGCGCCCCTGCCCTCTCCCCTCCCGCCCAGCCGCAGGCCGCCGCGCCCCGGTGTCCGCGCGACCCCTCTGCCCGGCCCCACCGATAACTTGGGCCCGACCGTCCGCCCGTTGGCCTCGCCACCCCTCCCGCCCGGCCGCAGGCCGTCCCGCCGCCTCAACGTCCCTGCGCATCCGGCCCTCGCCCGCCGACATGCCGGGCCCGACCGTCCGCCCACCCCCTGCCCCCGCCCGGCCGCAGGCCGTCCCGCCTCAACGTCCCCGCGCATCCTGCCCTCGCCCCCGCTTCCGCAGGCCGCCGCGCCCCGGCGTCCGCGCGCCCCCTCTGCCCGGCCCCGCCGATATGTCGGGCCCGACCGTCCGCCCTCGCCCCCCTTCCGCCCAGCCGCAGGCCGTCCCGCCTCAACGTCCGCACGCACCCTGCCCTCACCCTCCGACTTGCCGGGCCCGACCGTCCACCCGCCCCCTGGCCCCGCCCCCTTCCGCCCGGCCGCAGGCCGTCGTGTCTCGGGGTCCGCTCGTCGCCCGTGGGGCAGACTGCCGGGGTGACCGTGCTGTGGTGGGTGTCGGTGGTGGCGCTGGTGGCGTGGGTGTGGCTGGCGGCGTGTCACGGCGGGTTCTGGCGGACCGATCAGCGTCTGCCGCGCGGGGGTGCGGAGCCGTCGCGGTGGCCGGAGGTGGTGGTCGTCGTTCCGGCGCGGGACGAGGCCGGGGTGCTGCCGCTGTCGCTGCCGTCGCTGCTGGCGCAGCAGTACCCGGGCCGGGCGCGGGTCGTCCTGGTGGACGACCACAGCAGCGACGGCACCGCCGAGGCGGCACGGGCGCTGGCGGCGGGCCCGGGGCTGGAGCTGGAGGTGACCACGCCCCCGCCGCTGCCGGAGGGGTGGACGGGCAAGCTGTGGGCGCTGCGGCACGGCGTCGAGCGGGCGGGGGACGCCGAGTGGCTGCTGCTGACGGACGCCGACATCGCTCACCGGCCGGGCTCGCTGCGGGAGTTGGTCGCGGCGGGCGAGGCGCACGGGCTGGACCTGGTGTCGCAGATGGCGCGTCTGCGGGTGGCGTCCGGCTGGGAGCGGCTGATCGTCCCGGCGTTCGTGTACTTCTTCGCCCAGTTGTACCCGTTCCGCCGCTCCAACCGTCCCGCCTGCCGGACGGCCGCCGCCGCGGGCGGCTGTTCGCTGGTGCGCCGCCGGGCGCTTGCGCGGGCGGGCGGGGTGGCGGCGATCCGCGGGGCGGTGATCGACGACGTCTCGCTCGCCCGCGCGGTCAAGCGCACCGGCGGCCGGACCTGGCTGGGCCTCGCCGACCGGGTCGACTCCGTCCGGCCCTACCCGGGGCTGGCGCCGCTGTGGCGGATGGTCTCCCGCAGCGCCTACGCCCAACTCCGTTACTCCCCGCCGCTGTTGCTGGGCACGGTGGTCGGCCTGGCGCTGGTCTACCTGGTGCCGCCGGTCGCCGCGGTGACCGGCGCTCTGGCGGGCGACCTGCGCACGGCCGTGACCGGGCTCGCCGCCTGGGCGCTGATGGCCGGCACCTACACGCCGATGCTGCGCTACTACGGCCGCCCGCCGGCGGAGGCCCCGCTGCTCCCCTTCACCGCGCTGCTGTACCTGCTGATGACGGTCGACTCCGCCGGCCGGCACTGGCGCGGGCGCGGCGCGGCATGGAAGGGCCGCACCTATCCGGACCCGCAGCGCGCCGACCGGACTGGCACGATGGGCTGATGGACCGTCAGGAGATCGGGCGCATCGCCCACCGTGACCACCCCGTCGCCGCCCCGCTGTCGGACGCCTCGGTGCACCGCCTGCTGGAACGCCAGCTGCGGCGCTGCCCGGACGGCCGGCTGCTCGACCTCGGCTGCGGTGAAGCCGCCTGGCCGGTACGGGCGTTGGCCATGCATCCGGGCCTGCGCGCGGTCGGCGTCGACAGCAACCCGGCCGCGCTGGAGGACGGGCGCCGGAGCGCCGAGCGGGCGGGTGTCACCCATCGGATCGCCCTGCACCACTGCGACGTCCGGGAGTTCACCACCCCCGAGCCGTTCGACGCCGTCCTGTCGGTCGGCGCGGCCTACGCCTTCGACGGCCTGCTGCCGACCCTGAAGGCCGCCCGTCCGCTGCTCGCCCCGGGCGGCACCCTGCTGCTCGGCGAGTCCTACTGGGACGGCCGACCTCCGGACCACGCGCGGGAGTTCTTCGGCGACGACCTCACCGACCTGCCGGGCGTCCTGGCCGCGATCGCCGCCGCCGGCTGGTGGCCGATCGCCGGGCACACCTCGACCCGCGAGGAGCTCGACGCCTACGAGTGGTCCTGGACCGGCTCCCTCACCGACTGGGCCCTCGACCAGCCGCCGGGCCCCGACCGCGACCAGGCCCTCGACGCGGCCGCCCGCCACCGCGACCAGTGGCTCCACGAGTACCGCGACGGCTTCGGCTTCGTCACCCTCCTGCTGCGCCCGGAAGGCTGAGGGGCCGGTCAGCGGGTGAGCAGGCGGCGGGCCGTCGGCTTGACGTACTCGTAGCGGGTCATCTGTTCGAGGTCGCGGAGCCAGGCGGTGCGGCCGGGGGGTTGGCGGAGGAGTTCGCGGTAGATCTCCTCGAATGCGGTGGAGACGTGGTCGAGGGAGAACCGGCCGACCACCCAGTCGCGGCCCCAACTGCCGAGTTCGGCACGGCGGTCGGGGTCGTCGGCGAGGACGCGGATCTGGGCGGCGAGGGCCTTGGCGTCGGCGGGCCCGTCGCCGTGGCCGTACATACAGCGGGAGGCGTGCGGTTCGACCAGCGGGCCGGGTTCGTGGATGGCGGAGTAGCCGTTCGCGCCGTGGACGATGACGGGCTTGGCGAAGGCGAGGCCGCGCAGGGCGGAGCCGCCCATGCCGAGGACGAGGTCGGCGGCCTGGTACGCGGGGCGGGGGTCGGAGCGCTGGCCGGTGAGGACGATGGCTTCGCGGCCGAGTTCGGCGTTGAGGCGGGCGGCTTCGGCGCGCAGCGGCTCCTCGCTGGGGCCGCCGCCGACGACGGCGAGGACCAGCGAGGGGTCGTCGAGGAGGCGGACGGCGGCCATGGTGCGGCGCACGCCCGCGTCCTTCTCCAGGCCGGACACCAGTCGGGTGACGATGCACAGCAGCAACCGGCCGTCGCCGGCGCCCACTTCGGCGCGGAAGGCGGCGCCGGAGACCGAGCCGGGCGCGTCCTCGGCGGTGTTGACGGGGGGTTCGATCAGCCGCAGGTCGCGGTGGCCGAAGGTGCGCGCGTCGGGCATCAGCGCGCCGAGGCCGAGGACGAGCGGCTGGTGGCGGGGCATGCCGCGGAGCATGCGGATGCCGTAGAAGGTGGTGACGATCGGGAGGCGGCCCTGCCGGCCGGGGCCGAAGTAGGCGTTCCGGGCGGCCCGGACCTCCCAGGCATGGACGAGTTGGGAGCCGTGTTCGTCGGCGAGCCGGCCGAGGCGGGCCCGGATGACGGCGTGCGGGGTGTCGGGGTCTCCGGCGACGACGAGGTCGAGGTCGTGGGAGGCGGCGAGTTCGACGAGCGGCGCCGGGCCGTCGACGCCCTGGGCGAAGAGTACGGGCTGGTGCCCGCGGTCGCGCAGGGTGCGGGCGATGTCGACGGCGTTGAGCTGGGCGCCGCCGAGCGCAAGGTTGTTGAGATGGACCAGGACACGGACCGAACGCACGCTCACTCCTCCCACTGGTGCGGTACGAAGACCGGCGCGGCGAGCACCACCGCGCGCGGCGGGGTGTCCAGCATCGGGCCGAACACGTCGAACTGGCCGGCGGAGTGCCAGCTCATCAGGGTGCCGCCGTCGGTCTTGCCGATGGAGTAGACGCCGGTCCACAGGGTGTAGCGGCCGCGCGGCAGCGGCAGCCGGGGGATGACGCAGGCGACGCGGTGGTCGCCGCCGGTCAGCCGGATCTCGTGGCTGATCTGGAAGATCGGGCTGGAGGTGCCTTCGCTGACGCCGAGGTGCAGGGTGGCGTCGCCGCGGTAGTCGCCGGCGAGGGTGAGTTCGACGGTGACGGGTTCGTCGGTGTGCAGGGTCTCCTCGCCGCTCCCGGCCCGGACCTCGTACTTCAGCAACGCCAGCGGCTCGCCGACCCGGGCGGAGGCCTCGGACTGCGCCTCGATGGAGTCGCGGTAGCCGGCCAGCGCGTCCTTGATCCCGGCGTCCACCCGGACGGTGCCCTGTTCGAGCCAGACGCCGCGCCGGCAGATCGACTGCACGGCGGGGAGGTCGTGGGAGACGAAGACGATGGTGGTGCCCTGTTCGGCGACTTCGCGCATCCGGTCGAGGCAGCGCTGCTGGAAGACGGCGTCGCCGACGGCGAGGACCTCGTCGACCAGCAGGACGTGCGGCTCCAGGTACGCGGCGACGGCGAAGCCGAGGCGCATCTGCATGCCGGACGAGTAGAACTTCACCTGCCGGTCGATCGCGCCGCCGAGGCGGGCGAACTCGACGATGTCGTCGAAGCGTCCGGCGACCTCGCGGCGCTTGAGGCCGAGCAGCGCGCCGAACAGGTAGATGTTCTCCCGGCCGGTCAGGTCGGGGTGGATGCCGGCCCGGATCTCGATCAGCGCGCCGATCCGGCCGCGGACGTCGATGATGCCCGCGTACGGGTACATGACCCGGGTCAGCATCTTCAACAGCGTTGACTTTCCTGACCCGTTGGAGCCGATCAGGCCGACGGACTCGCCGGGTTCGATGTGCAGGTTGATGTCGCGCAGCGCCCAGCGCCAGTCCTCGCCGCGGTCGCCGCGCAGGCGGCGGGCGGCCTGTTCGACGCGGTCGCGCAGCAGCATCCGCTGCTGGTCGGCGCGGAAGCGCTTCCAGACCTGCTGGGTGCGGATGGTGCCCGGTGGGTAGTCACGCGACATCGGCGATCCCCGTTTCCAGCTTCTTGAAGAACAGGTAGCCGCCGACCAGGAAGACCACCGAACTGGCGGCCGCGATCAGCGTCATCCGCCCGTCGGGGGCCTCCCCGTACAGCAGGGCCTTGCGGTAGCCCTCGATCACCGCGCCGAGCGGGTTGACGCCGACGTAGATCTCCTGCAGCCGGTGCGGGATCTTGGCCAGCGGGTAGGCGACGGGGGTCGCGAACACGCCCATCTGCGTGATGATCGGCAGCAGGTGGCGGACGTCGCGCAGGTACACCACGGCCACCGAGAGGATCAGCGCGATGCCGTAGGTGAACGCGAACTGGATCAGCAGCAGCGGCAGCGCCCACAGGAAGGTGGCGGCGGGGGCCGTCCAGAACACCAGGAACATCAGGCCGAGCACGCCGACGCCGATCGCCATGTCCACGGTGGCGACCAGCATGGTGGCCAGCGGGAACACCTCGCGCGGGCAGTACACCTTGTTCAGCAGGCTGAGGTTGTTGGCCAGGCTGAGCGCGCCCTGGTTCATGGTGTTGCTGAAGAACTGCCAGACGATCAGGCCGACATAGGCGAACAGCGTGTACGGCACGGCGCCGGTCTCGATCTTCACGGCGCGGTGGAAGACCAGCGTGAAGATGGCGCACAGCGCGAGCGGGGTGAGCACCGCCCAGGCGAAGCCGAGCACCGCCTGCTTGTACCGGGCGCGCAGGTCGCGTTCGGCCAGTGCGCGCACCAACTCCCGTGCCGCCCACAGCTCGTGGGCAACCTGGACGGGGCGCAGCCGTCGTTTGAAGACCAGTTCGGGCGGTGGTCCGTCCGGGATCGCGACGCCGCCCGGCGGGTGCCGGTCCTCGCGGTCGTCGATGACCTGTGCGCGCTGTCCCCCCACGGACTCCCGCCCTCTCCGGGCACGGCGCGGCCGCGCCCGGTGTCTGTGTCGACTGTGTGTCGGCGCCGGGCGGACGCTGCGGTCCGGCCGGGCCCGGCGACCACCATGACACAGAGTGTGGGGGCGGCGGGCGGGTTCCGTGAAGATTGCGCCAGCTCAGCCCGGTTGTCGACGGTTTCGGGCCGAACTGACGCGCCTGCCAGGGACGTTCGCGGGACGCGAGGCCGGTGCTACTGGGCTTCGGTGACCAACCGGTCGAGGGCGGCGGGCATGTTGTCGACGCCGCCGGCCCGGGTGGGCGAGGTACGGCCGTTGCCGTCCACGATCACCGTGGGCAGTTCGTTGACCTGGTAGTCGGCGAACAGCTTGGGCGCCTGCTCCACCGCCCGGTCCACCTCGGCGGAGCGGTACGCGGCCCGGAACTTGGCGGCGTCGATGCCGTGCCCGGCGGCCCAGTCGGCGGCGCCCTGCTCGGTGGCCAGGTCGGCGTGCTCGTCGCGGACCGCGCGGAACACGGCGGCCTGCCGGCGATCCACCTCGCCGAGCCGGTCGAGGGTGTAGAACAGCCGTGCGTGGGCGCGCTGTTCGGCCTCGTCGGGGCTGCCGACCCAGATCGCCGGGATGCGGCGCAGCGTGACGTCGGAGCGGTGCTTGGCGGCCCAGTCGGCGAGCGGGGCTTCGAGGGCCGCGGAGTGCATGCAGTCGTACCAGAAGAACTCGACGGCCTCGTGGGTGCGGGTGGCCTTCGGGCCGTTCGTCGAACCCTGCGGCGCGGGGGCCTGCGGGGCGGCGGCCTGCGGTGCCGGGGCCTGCTGCGCGGGGGCCTCTTGGGTCGGGGGCGGGGCGTGGTGGTGCTGCTTGGCGGCGGCCAGGTACTGATCGGGAGTCAGCAGCTGCTTCCCGGTCAGGCCGTGCGACGCGGTCGGAAACGCGGACACGGCGTGGGCGGCGGCGGCCGGGGCGGCGACCAGGCCCCCGGCGACGGCGATCAGGACGGTGGTTCTCAACAGCGGCTTCACGAGGGCAGCGTGGCAGGCCGCCCGGGTGCGGGCCAGGTGATCCGGCCCCGGTCGGCGGAATTCGCCGGAACGGAGCAGTGCCGGTCGAACTGACGTCGGACGTCCGGGCATTGGCGGGACCTCAGGCGCCCGGTGGGCGGGCGCGCCCCCGCTCGCTCACCCACCCCGGCCCCGCCCACCGGCCCGGGGTCACTTGCCGAGGGCGCGCAGCTGGGCCTTGGCCTCGGCCTCGGAGGCCTGCGGGACGCCGATCTGCACCTGGTCGGAGCCCTCCTCCTTGACCGGGCAGTACCGGGCGTCCTTGACCGGCATGGGCAGGGTCAGCACGCCCTCGTTGCGGACCATCACCAGCAGCGAACCGGTGGTGCAGGAGGAGTTGGGCGCGACGGGCGGCGAGGCGAGCCAGGTGACGGCCTGGTACACCGGCACGTTGGGGTGCAGCACGGTGCCGTTGGCCTTGTCGGTGGCGAAGGTGCCGGAGCCGAGGACGCCGCTGACGAGCTTCTCGAACTGCGCGGTGTGGTCGGTGCGCAGGTCGGCCTTGCCGTAGACGACGCAGTCCGTGCTCGTGGTGTTGGTGAGCTTGATGACGCCGGTGATCCGCGGGTCGGCGCTCCGGTCGAGGGTCAGTTCGGCCTTGACGTCACTCTCCTTCTCGGAGCCGCCGCACGCCTTGACGTCACCGGCGGGCTTGGCGGGCGCGGACGACTTTCCGCCGGTGGCGCCGGTGCCGCCGGCGGAGGCCCCGGCGGACGGCGCGGCCGCCGAGCCGCCCGCGGCGGAGCTGGTGGCGGGTGCCGGGTTGGCGGCGGTGTCGGGGTCACAGGCCGTCAGGGCGAGGACGGAGCAGGCGAGAAGGGCGGCTGCGGCGGGCTTGCGGAGGTTCATGGGGGCTCCTGCGGGGGCTGTGTCCGCTCCGCCGGTCGGCGGGGCATGCGTCACCACGCGTCCGTCTGTCGGACGGTTCCTCGGGTATCCGTCCGGAACGCCGCTGTTACACGTCCGGGACGGCGCGCGGACGCCAACTCCCCTCAGGGCCGGTCCCGTTCGGGCTCGGACGGTGCGGCCGGTGTGACGCCGTTCACCTCGAACCGGTCCAGCCGGAACACCGGCCCCGCCGCACGATCACCGCTGCCGCCGGCGGGCCCGGGGCCGTCAGCTCTCCCAGTCGACCGAGGCCACCGCCCCGGCCCGGGTCGCCCTGACGGCGAGGATCTGGTCGCCGAGGTCGGGCTCGAAGGTGTAGTCCAGCACGACCGGGGGCCGGCCTTCGGACGGGCCGGTCGGCCACAGCCCGATGCCGGTCAGGCGCATGGCCGCCACGAAGGCGTCCGGCCCGACCTCCGCGCCCGCCGCCTCGCGGACGAGCCGGGCGGCCGTCCCGCTGTCCTCCCACTCCTCGAGGTGGAAGTCGATGAAGGAGCGGTCCTCGTGCAGGTACGCGCGCAGGGCCGTGCGCGCCGCCGCGTCGAGGGTCGGCAGGTCGGTGAGTCGGGCGGCGAGGTCGTCCAGCACCTCGGCGGACGGCTGGGCGGACGGTCCGGCCCAGAGCCGGGCCTCGACCTGGGCGTCCCCCAGTTGCACGGCGCCCTCCCAGACGACGTCGGTGTCGTGGAGCGCGTCCGTGTCCAGTCGCCCGAAATACGTGTGTCCCATGGCCATCGGGCGACGGTATCTGCGCGGTCCGACATCGGCGTCAGCGAGTGCGGGCGACCTGGCGCAGCAGCGACTGCCAGCGGGTGGCGACGGCGTCGAGGTCGAAGTGGGCGAGGGCGTGGGCGCGGGCGGCGTCGCCGTACGGGGTGCGGTCGGCGGCGAGGAGGGCGCGGAGGGCTTCGGCGGTCGCGGCGGGGTCGCCGGGGGGTGTGAGCAGTCCGGTCTCGCCGGGGCGGACGACGTCGGAGACCCAGCCGACGTCGGTGGCGACGGCGGGCAGCGCGGCGAGGGCGGCTTCGATCAGGACGCCGGGGACGCCTTCGGAGTCGCTGGTCAGCAGCAGCAGGTCGGCGGCCCGGTAGAGCGGCGCGGGGTCGGCGAGCGGGCCGAGCAGGTGGGTGCGGGGGCCGGCGTCGGCGGTGAGGCGCGCGCGCAGCGGGCCTTCGCCGGCGAGCGCGAGTCGGACCGTCCCGGGGAGGAGGGCGTGCGCGGCGAGGGCGACGTCGGGGCGCTTCTCGGGGCTGAGGGCGCCGATCCAGGCGACCAGCGGCCCGTCCCCGGGCAGCCCGAGAGCCGCCCGGGCGGCGGCCTTCTCGGCGGGGCCGGCGGGCGGCGAAAAGCGTTCTGCGGGGCGGGCGTTGGGCAGCACGTGCAGCCTGCGGGCGGGCAGCCGGAAGCGGGTGCGCAGCAGGTCCACGGCCTGCGGGGAGATCGCGGCGACGGCGGCGGCCCGGTGCAGGAACGCGCCGACCCGCAGGCGCCGCGCGGCAGTCGACGTCCAGTGTCGGGGGTCGCCGATGTTCACGTAGACGAACGGGGTGCGGGACGCCATCAGCCCGAGCGCACACGCCTGCAGGGTCGACGAGCCGTGCGCCACCACCACGTCGACCCGTCCGGCCGCCCGCCGCAGCGCCCGCAGCGTGTCCGGATGATGGCGGGACGGCCCCAGCACGGCCACCGGCTCCCCCGGGTCCGCGTCCGGATGCGGATGCAACGCCACCAGCTCGGACACCTGCCCCCGGCGCACCAACTCGCCGTGCAGATCCCGCGCCGAACGCTGCGCGCCACGGGCCCGCGGGTCGGTGATCACATGCAGAACGCGCGGCTCGGCCATGCGCCCGACCCTACCGAGACGCCTCGGGCCGGCGGGCCCGGTTCACCCAACTGGACCCGCCGAACCCACAGTTGCCCGCTCGTGACCCGCCGGACCCGCCGGACCTGCCGGACCCGCGGGTTCAACTCCGCTGGCCGGCGGCCGACTTCCGCAGTTCGGCCAGGTTGTCGGCCAGGAACTCGTCCACCGTCCGGGCCGGGCGGCCGAGGAGGTCGGCGACGGCGGCGGTGACCTCGGCGAGGGAGCCGGCGGCCGCGCCCCGGAGAAGGACGGCGAGGTCCTCCGCGAAGCCGATGGGCGCGCCCCGGCCGGCGAGGGCGGCGGCGAGGTCGCCGGGGGTGAGGGTGACGCGGCCGACGGGGCGGCCGAGCGCGGTGGCGACGCGGTCGGCGAGTTGGGCGTCGGTGAGGGCTTCGGGGCCGGTGAGGACGAAGGTCTCGCCGGGGCGGGCGGGTCCGGTGAGGAGGACGTCGGCGCAGGCGGCGATGTCGTGGCAGTCGATGTGCGAGATCGGCCCGTCGCCGTAGCGGCTGATCAGCCGCCCGTCACCCGAATCGGCGACCGCGCCCGATCGGCCGACCGCCCCCGACCGCCCCCCGCCCGTCGCCGCCCGCGCGCGGATGCGCTGCGCAACCGGGAGCGCCTGCTCGCCGAGGCCGACGCGGTGTTCCGGGAGGAGGGCACGGGGGCTTCGCTGGAGGGGGTCGCCCGCCGGGCGGGCGTCGCGATCGGCACCCTGTACGGGCACTTCCCGACCCGCGCCGCGCTGATCGCCGCCCTGCTGGAGCAGCGCACGGCCGAACTGTTGGTACACGGCGAGGAGTTGGCGAAGGGCGGCGACCCGGGCCGGGCGCTCGCCGAGTGGGTCCGCGCGGTGGTCCGGCACGCCGCCGCCTACCAGGGCCTGACCGAGCAGCTCGCGGCCGGAGCCGCCGAGTTGAGCGAGTCGTGCGCCGAACTGACCGCCCTGTGCGACGGGTTCACCGAGCGGGCCCGTGCGGCCGGTGTGCTGCGCGGCGACACCACCGGCGCCGACCTGTTCACCCTGATGAACGCCGCCGCGTGGAGCCGCGAGCACGACACCCCGGAGCAGGCCGACCGGCTGCTCGACCTCGCCCTGACCGGCATGCTGACCACCGCTCCCCCGCAGACCCTCGCGTAGCGGCACCGGCCGGGTTTACTCCGGTTTCGCGGACGCGGGCCCCGTCCGGCTGGGATGCTGAGCGGCGGTCGGGCGGTCGCCTGGGCAAGGGGGTTGCTGCGGTGCGCGTGGTGTACGTGATCGACAGTGTGAGCCGGGTGGGCGGTGCCGAGCAGGGCCTGGCGGCGATGGCCCCGCTGCTGGTGCGGGCGGGCGTCGAGTTGCAGGTGGCGTTCCTGAAGGAGTCGCCGGGCGGTTTCCAGGCCGAGCTGCGGGCGGCGGGCGCCGAGCCGGTGCCGGTGCTGCGCGGTTCGCGTCCGGCCCGGCTGGCCGCGCTGCGCGCCGAGTTCCGCCGCCGCCGGCCGGACCTGGTGCACACCACCCTGTACGAGTCGGACGTGCTGGGCCGCCCGGCGGCGCTCGCGGCGCGGGTGCCGGTGGTCTCCAGCCTGGTCAACTCGGCGTACGGGCCGGAGCACCTGCGGGCCCGCGGCCTGAGCCCGTGGAAGGTGCGGGCCGCGCAGGGCGTGGACGCGCTGACCGCACAGGGCGTGCGCCGCTTCCACGCGCTGACCGAGCACGTCGCGGACGCGATGGCGGCCCGCCTGCTGGTGCCGCGCCGCCGGATCGACGTGGTGCCGCGCGGCCGCGACCCGCAGCTGCTCGGCTCGGTGACCCCGCAGCGCCGGGCGGCGGTGCGGGCGGAGCTCGGGCTCGCCGAGGACGTGCCGGTGGTGCTGGCGGCGGCCCGCCAGCAGTACCAGAAGGGCCTGGACGTGCTGCTCTCCGCCTGGCCCCAGGTGCGCGCGGCCCGTCCCGATGCGGTGCTGCTGCTGGCCGGCAGCCGCGGCGCGGAGACGGCCCGGCTGGAGCAACTGGCCGCCCGCACCGAGGGGGTGCGCTTCCTGGGGCCGCGGGACGACGTGTTCGACCTGATGGCGGCGGCCGAGGTGTGCGCGGTGCCGTCCCGCTGGGAGGGCCTGGGCAGCGCGGCGATGGAGGCGATGGGCGTCGGCGTGCCGCTGGTGTGCGCGGACGTCCCGGCGCTGCGCGAGACCGTCGGCTCGGAGGACTACGCGCTGCTGGTGCCCCCGCAGCGGCCCCGCGAGCTGGCGGCCGCGCTGCTGCGGGCGTTGGACGACCGGGGCGAGGCGCTGGTGCGGGCGAAGGCCGCGCGGGCGCGTTTCCTGACCAGGTTCACCCTCCAGCAGGTGTCCGCGCGGATGGTGGAGTTCTACGAGCGCGCACTGACCTGACGCCGCACGGTCGGTTCGCTCCCGGAGCGCTTCCGGGGCCCTCCTCCGGCCGGTGTGGACGTTTGATGATGTTTCGTCAGATTGTGTGCGGGCGACCGGAATACGTCCACAGCTTGGTACCGGAATCGCCAAAGTGCTTGCGCCGCAGGTCCGGGCCGGGAAGCATCGATCGCAGGGGCAATGGTCTGGGGGGACCGTCCAACTGTCGTGGTCGCAGCCCGCCCGGAGGGCGGGCGGGCGCGGGCGTCGGGACGAGGCGAGGGGAACCAACCGGTGGAACCGGCAAATCTGTTCACCGTTCTGCGGCGGTACTGGCGGCTGCTGGCCGGCTGTACGGCCGCCGCACTGATCGTGGGTTTCGTGCTGACGCCCGCCGGTGACGCGGTGGACAACGGCAAGTGGCAGTGCAAGGTGGCGATCACTCCCGTCGCGGGCGCGGCCGACACCGTCCGGGCCGACCAGGTGCTGTCGTACGCGCAGGGCTCGGCGGTGACCACGGCGGCGGCGCAGACGCTGCACATCACGGACGTCGCGGGCCTCTCGGCGCGCCGCACGGTGGCGGCCGCGTCCACCCAGATGCTGGTGTTCACCACCACCGGCCCGACCCAGCAGTCCTGCGCGGACCTGGCGGCGGCGCTGTCGGAGGCCACCATCACCGGCTACAGCCAGGAGTCGAAGAAGAGCGCCGACGAGTCGATCAAGCGGCTGCGCGCCCAGGCCGACGCCCAACAGCAGCAACTCGACGATCTGCAGAAGCAGTTCAGCCGGGCCGGTGCGACCGATCAGGCCAAGCTCCAGCCGCAGTTGTCGACCGCGACGGCGGCGCTGACCAAGACCCTCGGCGCCATCGCCGACCTGCAGAACTACAGCCAGACCGACGCCATCCAGCAGTGGGGGTCGATCGACGCCAAGGAGCTCGGCGGCAACCTGTTGACCTCGCCCAGCCGGGGCGTGCGCCTCGCGCTGGCGGTGGTGCTGGGCCTGGCGCTGGGCGTGGTCGCCGCGCTGATGCTGTCCCGGATGGACACCCGGCTGCGCACCCGCGACGGCGCCGAGGAGGCGTTCAACCTGCCGGTGATCGGCGAGATCCCCCGGCTGTCGCGGCGGCTGCGCCGGCTGCGCGAGCCGCTGGTGACGGCCCGCCCGGAGGACCCGGCCACCGAGGCCTACCGTTCGCTGCGCTCGACCCTGCTGCTGACCGGCCCGCACGCGCTGTCCGCGCAGCTCGGCCAGGGCGGCCTGGACCCGGACGACCGCCGGGCCCGGCGGGCCGCCGAACCGGCGCCGGTGGTGCTGGTGATGTCGGGCCGCTCCGGCGACGGGCGGACCACCACGGTGGCGAACCTGGCGGCGACGCTCGCCGAGACCGGACGCCAGGTCCTGGTCCTGGACTGCGACTTCCGCCAGCCCGACCTGCGCAGCCAGTTCGGCGTGGGCGACGGCCCGGGCATGGCGGAGCTGCTGTCGGGCGAGCAGCTGCCCGACCCGGTGGACCTGATCCGCCGCACCAACGTGGCGGGCGTCGCGCTGATCACCGGCGGCAACACCACCGCGTACCCGGCGGCGCTGGTGCTGCGCGCCGGCGAGGTGCTGACGCTCGCCCGCCGGCACGCGGACGTGGTGCTGATCGACTCCTCGCCGCTGCTGCACGCCAACGACGCCTACGACCTGGTGCAGCACGCGGACACCGTGCTGGTGACGGTGATGGCGGGCAACGTCCGCCCGGAGGAGGCCGACCGGGTCTCCGAACTGCTGGCCCGCACCGGCGTCCCGGTGGCGGGCGTGGCGCTGCTGGGCGCGGAGGGCACCACGGGCCGCCGCAAGCGCATCCCGCGCCCGGGCCGGGCCGGCGCGAAGGGCGCCCCCGCCGCGCCGCCCGCGCCCGCGAAGGCCGAGCCGCGCCGTCCCGAGCAGCAGCGCCGCAGCGAGCCGCAGCACCGTCCCGAGCCGCAGCGTCACAGCGAACCGCAGCACCGCGCCGAGCCGCAGCGTCACAGCGAACCGCAGCACCGCGCCGAGCCGCCGCACCGGGTGGAGCCGCAGCGCCGCGCGGGCGAGCACCAGCGTCCGGCCGATCCCCGCCCGGCCGCGCCCGGCTACGGCGAGGAGCAGAACCGCCGCGGTGGGACGACGAGTTGGGGCCGCCGCCCGGCCGAGCAGCCGCCGGAGGAGCAGAACGAGACCACCCTGCAGCTGCGCCTCGGCGAGGAGCGGTGACGGGCGGTCCGGCCCGGGTGCTCTGGCTGGCCAAGGGCCTGGGCCGGGGCGGCGCGGAGCAGCTGCTGCTCAACTGCGCCCGCCACGTGGACCGTTCGCGTTTCGCCGTCGAGGTGGCGTATGTACTTCCGCACAAGGACGCACTGGCGCCCGCCCTGGAGGCGGCCGGCGTCCCGGTGCACTGCCTGGGCGGCGCGCCCGCCCGGCGCTGGCCGCTGCGGCTGCGGGCGCTGCTCGCGGAGCGCCGCTACGACCTGGTGCACACCCACATGCCGGTGCCGGCCGTCGCGGCCCGCCTGCTGACGGTGGGCCGCGGCACCCGCCTGGTGCACACGGAGCACAACCTGTGGGAGCGCTACCGCCTGCCGACCCGCTGGGCCAACGCGCTGACGTACGGCCGCAACGACGCGGTGGTCGCGGTCTCGCACGCGGTGGCGGCGGGCATCGGCCGCCGCCGCCCGGGCGACTGGCTGACGGTGGTGCACCACGGCCCGGACCTGGGCGACGCCCCGTCCGGCCCGGCCGCCCGTCACGCCGCCCGGGCCGAGCTCGGCCTGCCGGACGACGCGTTGGTGATCGGCACGGTGGGCAACCTGACGGCGAAGAAGGACCAGGCCACGCTGCTGGCGGCGTTCGCGCTGCTCCGCCGGGCGCACCCGAACGCCCGCCTGGTGCTGGTCGGTTCGGGCCCGCTGGAGGCGCGGCTGCGTCAACTGGCGGGCGAGGGCGTGCTGTTCGCGGGCTCGCGCGGGGACGTGCCGGCGCTGCTGCCGGGTTGGGACGTGTTCTGCCTGAGTTCCCGCCAGGAGGGCCTGCCGGTGGCGCTGATGGAGGCGATGACCAGCGGCCTGCCGTCGGTGGTGACCAGGGTCGGCGGCATGCCGGAGGTGCTGGACGACGGCGCCGAGGGCCGCCTGGTTCCGCCCGACGATCCCGCACAACTGGCGGCGGCGCTGGAGGAGTTGGCGTCCGATGCCGGCCTTCGGGGGCGGATGGGCGCGGCCGCCCGGGAGCGCTCGAAGTCCTTCGACGTGGCGGGCGCGCAGCGGGCGGTCGAGCGGGTGTACGCACGCGTGCTGGCACGCTGAGTCCGGAGGGGACGAGCACGACGTGAGCGGTGAACTGACGTACCGCGGCCTGGAGTCGGCGGACGTACCGGCGGTCCTGGAGCTGCTGACGGCTTCGCTGGCGGGCGGCCCGACGGGGCGGCGCAGCGCCGAGTTCTTCGACTGGAAGCACCGGGCGAACCCGTTCGGGGCGAGCCCGGGCCTGGTGGCGGTGGCGCCGGACGGCCGGACGGCGGGGGTGCGGCTGTTCCTGCGCTGGTCGTGGCAGGGCGAGGGCGGCCGGGAGGTGCGGGCGGTGCGGCCGGTGGACACCGCGACGCATCCGGACTTCCGGGGGCGCGGGATCTTCCGCCGACTGACCCTCGACCTGCTCGAACAGGTCGCCGGTGACGCCGAGTTGGTGTTCAACACGCCGAACGGCAACAGCCTGCCGGGCTACCTGGGGATGGGCTGGCGGGAGCTGGGCCGGGTGCCGGTGGCGCTGCGGGTGGCCCGGCCGCTGTCGTTCGCCCGGGGCGCGCGGGCCGCGCTGACCCGCCGCCCGGGCCCGTCCCGGCCGCCGCGCTGCGAACTGCCCACCGCCGCCGACTGGTTCGCGTTGCCGGATCCGCGACTGCCGGAGCTGCTGGCGGAGCGGGCGCTGGCGGACGCCGCCGAGACGCGGCTGCACACGGTGCGCACCGTCGAGTACCTGGCGTGGCGGTACGGGGCCGCGCCGGGCCTGGACTACCGGGTGGTGACGGTGGAGCGCGGCGGCGAGCTGGTCGGGCTGGCGTTCGGCCGGCCGCGGCGGCGCGGCCCGCTGGCCGAGTTCACCCTCGCCGAGCTGATCGTCCGCCCCGGTGACCGGGCGGCGGCGGCCCGGCTGCTGAGCGCGGCCGCCGCGTCCGGCTGCGACCACGCGGCGACGCATCTCGCGCCGGGCACCGAGGCGGCGGCAGCGGGCCTGCGGGCGGGCTGTGTGACGGCGCCGCGCACCGGCATGGTGCTGGCCGCCCGCACCCCGACCGGCCCGCTGCCCGCCGAACGCACCCTCGCCGACTGGCGGTTCAGCCTCGGCGACCTGGAGGTCTTCTGATGACGACGGCGTGGCCGGCCGCCCTGCGGCTGCGCGCGGCGGTGCGGCGCGGCCGGCTGACCGCGCTGGCGTGGGCGCTGGTGATGGGCTACGTGACGGTGTTCGTGCTGGCGATGGTGCACACCTCGTACGACACCTGGGGGGCGTTGCTGGTCGCGCCCGCGCTGATGGCGATCGGCACGCCGATCCTGGCCCGGGTGGCGGCGAACAACCCGGAGCGGGGCGTGTTCAAGCTGCTGATCGTGGCGATGGGCGCGAAGCTGTTCTGCGCGTTCCCGCGCTACCTGATGGCGTTCGTGCTGTACGGCGGCGCGGCGGACGCCAAGATGTACGACCAGAAGGGCACGGAGCTCGCCCGGTACCTGACCACCACCGACCTGTTCGCGGGGCTGCACTACGACCTGGGCATGAAGGTGGCCGGCACCGGTTTCGTCATCATCGTCACCGGCGTGGTCTACGCGATCACCGGCCCGACCCTGGTCGGCGGGTTCCTGGTCTTCTCCTGGCTGGGCTTCTGGGGGCTGCTGTTCTTCTGGCGGGCGCTGCAGATCGCCTTCCCGGAGGCCGATTCGCGGCGCTACGCGAAGCTGGTGTTCTTCCTGCCGTCGCTGCTGTTCTGGCCCTCCAGCATCGGCAAGGACGCCTGGATGATGTTCTGCCTGGGCCTGACCACGTACGGCGTGGCCCGGCTGCTGGACCGCCGCTTCGGGGCGTTCGTGTGCATCGCGCTGGGCTCGCTGGGCACGGCGATGGTCCGCCCGCACGTCACGGTGCTGGCGGGCGCGGGGCTGACCGTCGCGTACGTGCTGCGCAAGCGGCCGCAGCAGGTGTCGGCGCTGGGACCGCTGCGCACGGTGCTGACGGTGGCGGTGCTGGGCCTCGGCGTGATGCTGATGCTGCAGCAGGTGTCGACGTTCTTCGGCACCAGCGGCACCGGCGGGGACGCCGTCAACCAGGTGCTGTCGGAGACCTCGCGGCGCACCTCGCAGGGCTCCTCGGTGATCAACGCGGCGACGGCGGAGGATCCGGCGCCCGCGTTCAGCCTGAATCCGGCGCGGCTGCCGGTGTCGGTGATCAGCGTGCTGTTCCGACCGTTCCCGTTCGAGGCGTCGAACATCCAGAACCTGATCCAGTCGGTGGAGTGCTTCGCGCTGCTGGTGATGTTCGTCCGGGCGTGGCCCCAACTGGCCCGCATTCCCAAGCTGTTCGTCCAGCGCAGTTACGTCGCCTTCACGGTGGTGTACACCCTGCTGTTCTGCTGGGCGTTCTCCACCATCAACAACATGGGCATCCTGTCCCGCGAACGGGTGCAGGTGCTGCCGCTGGTCCTGGTGCTGCTCGCGATCCCCCGGCCGGCCGGCTCCGGCCGGCCGGTGGCCGGGCGCCGGCGCCCGCCGGTGTGGCGGGTGCAGCCCGGCCAGTGGGGCGGCGGCCCAGGGCCCGAACCTCCGGTCGCCGTCGGCGTACCGGACACCGTGTCACGAATCCAGGGGGGATCGACCACATGACCACCGACCAGCTGCGCCCAGCCGTCCTCGACGGCGCGCCCGCCTTCCCCGACGGCCTGCCGCTCACCCGGGTCCGGGTGCCCGACCGCGAGCGGCTGCTCGGCCGGCTCGCCGAGGTGCTCGACTCGGGGATGCTCACCAACGGCCCCACCGTCCGCCAACTGGAGGAAGAGGCCGCCGAGTTCATGGGCGTGCCGCACGTGGTGGCGGTGTCGAACTGCACGGCGGGCCTGATGCTCGTCCTGCAGGCCGCCGGGGTGGACGGCCGCCGCCCGGTGCTGATGCCGGGCTTCACGTTCTCGGCGACCGCGCACGCCGCGCACTGGGCGGGCGGCACGCCGCTGTTCGCCGAGGCCCGCGAGCAGGACATCACGCTCGACCCGGCGGACGCCGAGGCCCGGCTGAAGGCCGCCGACTCCCCGGCCGCACTGATGGCCACCCACGTGTACGGAACGCCGTGCCAGGTCGAGGAGTTGGAGCGGATCGCGGACGCCGCCGGGGTGCCGCTGGTGTACGACGCGGCGCACGGCCTCGGCTCGGCCCGGCGCGGCGTGCCGATCGGCAACTTCGGCCTGGCCGAGGTGTTCTCGATGAGCCCGACCAAGGTCGCGGTGGCCGGCGAGGGCGGCCTGGTCGCCACCCGCGACGCGGCGCTCGCCGCCACCCTGCGCACCGCCCGCGACTACGGCAACCCGGGCGACTACGACACGCTGTTCCCCGGCCTGAACGCCCGGATGAGCGAACTGCACGCCGCCGTCGGCCTGACCTGGCTGGCCGGCCTCGCCGAACGCGTCGCCCACCGCGGCACGCTGGTCGCCGAGTTCGCCCGCGCCACCGCCGGCCTGCCCGGCCTGCGCCTGGCGCTGCCGGAGGACGGCGACACGTCCACCTTCAAGGACCTGACGCTGATCCTCGACGCCGACGCCTTCGGGCTGAGCAGCCGGCAGCTGGCCGCCGCGCTGAAGGCCGAGGGCGTCGACACCCGCCGCTACTTCCACCCGCCCGTCCACCGGCAGCGCGCGTACGCCCACCTCGGGCAGGCCGCCGAACTGCCGCGCACCGACCGGCTCGCCGACTCCGTGCTGACCGTCCCGCTGTGGTCGCACATGAACGCCGCGACCGTCCGCCGGGTCGCCGACGCGGTGGTGCGCATCCGGTCCTTCGCGCCGGAGGTGCGGGCCGCCCTGGGCGACGCCTGACCGAGCCTCGCACGGCGGTCCGGGAATTGGGGCCTGTCCGGTCGATCTTGCCGGGCGCACGAGATCGACCGGACAGACCCATTAGTCGGATCGGGTGAACTCGGTTGGACCCCCAGGAGGTTGGGACGTCAGGATGAGCGGCATGTTCAAGGGATTCCGCAGCTTCCTGCTGCGCGGCAACGTGGTCGACCTCGCGGTCGGCATCGTCATCGGCGCCGCGTTCACCGCCGTCGTCACCGGTTTCGTCGCAGCCTTCCTGACCCCGCTGGTCGGCGTCGCGTCCGGCGCGGTCGGCGACTTCAGCAAGGAGGCGTTCACCGTCGCCGACGTCACCTTCCCGTACGGCGCCTTCCTCCAGGCGATGATCAGCTTCGTGCTGGTCGCCGCCGTGATCTACTTCGCCGTCGTGCTGCCCGTGAGCAGGCTGCAGAACCGGTTCAACCCGGTCAAGGACACCCCGGTGGCCAAGGCCGAGTGCCCCGAGTGCCTCAGCACCGTGCCCGCCGCGGCCACCCGCTGCGCGCACTGCACCAGCGAACTGGCCGGCCGCCCGGGCTTCCCCACCCAGGCGACCGCCGCCACCGCCGGCGCAGCCGCCCGCTGAGCCACCGCCCCGCACCATCCCGCTCCACCCCGCACCATCCCGGCCCGGACGGCGCCCGCCGCCCGGGCCGACGCCTGTCCGGAACCCGACGCCCCGGATCGCCCGCGCTTGGCCTTCCCGCGCCTGTCGATACTCGTGCCCGACGCTCCCGGAGTCGGCGGGATGCGTCAACCACCGTGCGGGGAGGGCTCGATGGGCGCAGTGATCGGCCGGCTGATGGCAATCGTGGCGGCCGGGCCGCCGTCGCGGCGTGGCACTGGCTCCGGTATCCGGGCCACCGGCGTTTCGCCTTCGAGCCGCGGCCCGCCGACCGGCGGCGCGATCTCGACACCCACCGCCGCCGGCTGTGCACCGCCCTGGACGCCGGCCGCCGCGCCGCGCATCAGTCGCCCGAGCGGGCTTAAGCGAATCCTGCGGGATCCTCATCCCCGGCCGAGATGATCCTTTTGTCCCCTTCCGACCGGAGGATCGCGCACCGACCATACGTCGGGGATGGCCGAAATGACGCAACCCATTCGGCCGACTATCAAACGAATTGCCCGGTTTGAGCCCGCGAAGAGTCTGTAAACAAGTGAAGTCCGGGCCGTCCCGCTCTCCTCAGCAGGCATGTTGTGGGCTTACGGTATGCCCCATGACCTCGCCCCGCTCCTACGACGGAGTCGGCTACCCCTCTCCGTCCTTCGGCTCCGGCACGCCCATCTACGACAGCCTTGTCGCAGAGCGCGGCATCCCGCAGATCGCACCCATCAACGTGCCCCCGGCCAACGCGGCCACCACCTGGTCCTCCGCCTACGGAAGCTCCCTCACCGACGGGTTCGGCACCGGCGGCCTCGGCGGCGGCTTCGACTCCCCGGGGTCGAACCTGCCCGCCCTGCCCCCGGCCCGTCTCGCTCTCGGCCCCGGCCCGAGCAGTTCCCCGGTGCCCGCCCCGCACATCCCGGTGCAGCCCGGCTACGCCGCCGCGCCCGTGCCGCCGCAGCCGTTCATGCCCGGCCAGCGTCCGGCCGCCCCGGCGTACCCGCAGCCCGCCCAGGCGTACCCGGCGAACTCCTTCGCCACCGCGCCGCAGAGCTTCGCCCCCCAGCAATTCGGCGGCGGCGGCCAGCAGTTCGGCGCCCAGCAGTTCGGGAACCAGCCGGCCGCCCCGCAGCAGGGCTTCGCCGACCAGTCCTTCGGCGGCAACGGCCTGCGCCCGGCGGCCCAGCCCAACCCGCCGCAGCAGTACCCCCAGTACCGCCAGTACCCCCAGGCGGGCTGATCCGGAGCAACGGCAACTCCCCTCCCCACAGGGGCAAGGTCTCATAGCGAAACAGTGTTCCCCGCGTCCCCCACCCAGGGGCGCGGGGACCTGTGCATCCGGGGGTGCCGCCGGTCCACCGACCGGGCCCGGAGCGCCGGTCGGCCTCTGGCAGGATGGACCGCATGCCGACTCTCGACTCCGTCCACCTGTACCCGGTCAAGTCCATGTACCGCCTGAGCCCGGCCTCCGCCGAGGTGCAGCCCTGGGGCCTGGCCGGTGACCGGCGCTGGATGCTGGTGGACGCGGAGGGGGTCGCCCTGACCCAGCGCGACGAGCCGTCGATCGGCCGGTTCCGCCCGTCGCCGTCCGCCGACGGCGCCTCGCTCACCCTGACCGGCCCGGACGGCGCCGCCCACACGCTCCCGGTGCCGACCCTGGCCGGCGGCGCCGAGGAGGCGTCGGTCGAGGTCTGGGGGACGCGTTTCTCCGCCGCCACCGCCGCGAAGGACACCTGCGCGTGGCTGGCCGAGCGCCTGCCCGCGAAGCTCGGCGAGGTCCGCCTGGTGCACCTGGACCGCCCGGGCACCAGCCGTCCGATCGACCCGAAGTACGCGGGCCCGGACGAGACCGTCTCGATGGCGGACGGCTACCCGCTGCTGGTCACCACCACCGCCTCGCTGGCCGAGCTGAACGCCCGGATCGCCGAGGACCACCCGGGCGACGGGCGGAAGGGCGCGGCCCTGCCGATGGAACGTTTCCGCCCGAACCTGGTGGTGGCCGGCACCGAGCCGTGGGAGGAGGACGGCTGGCGCCGGATCCGGGTCGGCGCCCTGGAGTTCCGCGTGGTGAAGCCCTGCGGCCGCTGCGTGGTGACCACCACCGACCAGGAGACCGGCGAGCGTCGCGGCCCGGAACCGCTGCGCGCGCTGGCCCGGCACCACAAGTTCGGCCAGAAGCTGGTGTTCGGCCAGAACCTGATCCCGGTCCGCCCCACGCCGGAGGCCGACGTGCTGGGCACGCTCACCGTCGGTGACGAGGTGGAGGTCCTGGAGCGGGTCGAGGCCCCGCTGCCGGACCGCCGCTGAGCAGCACCCGGAACCACCCCCCGGCTCATTCGTTGAACCGGGCGACGGTCCGGTCCGCCCCTCGCGCTACGGTGGGGGCGATCGCGCAGCGTCTCGCACGCACTCGACGAAGGCGGGGATGACAGATCGTCATGGGTGAGCTCAGGGTCCGGGTCACGCAGGACAGCGCCTCCCGGTGGCGGCGCCGCAGCGGGGAGTACGCGACGCTCCGCGAGGCCCTGGAGGTGGCCGAGCCGGGTGACACCCTGACGGTGCGGGCCGGGCTGTTCCGCGAGGCGGTGGTGGTCGACAAGCCGGTGACGCTGGTCGCCGAGCTGGGGCCGGGCACGGTGCGGATCTCGCCGCCGGAGAGCGCGGTGCGCGGCGGCACGGCGTTGACGGTGATGGCGGGCGCGACGATCCGCGGCCTGACGGTGGAGAGTTCGGACCGCAGCGCCCCGGCGGTGCTGCTGGCCCACGCGGACGGCGCGGTGCTGGCGGACTGCCGGATCGAGACCTCGTCCGCGGTGGGCGTGGAGATCACCGACGGCGCCCGGGCGCAGCTGCTGAACTGCACGGTGGAGAACCCGTCCGGTCTGGGCGTGCGGCTGCGGGCGCAGGCGCAGGCCGAGCTGGTGGACTGCGAGGTGTCGGCGGCGGGCCAGAGCGGTGTGGCGGTGCTGTCGGGGTCACGGCTGCGCGCGGAGCGGCTGAAGGTGCATCACACGGGCGGCGCGGGCGTGCTGCTGGCCGACCCGGGGTCGCTGGCGGAGCTGACGGGCTGCGAGGTGTACGAGGTGCGCGGCTCGGGCGTGCAGGCCGAGGCGCAGGCGGTGGGCCGGTTGACGGACTGCGCGGTGCACCGGGTGTCCGGCAACGGGCTGAGCCTGGACACCGGGGCGGAGCTGGAGCTGTCCAACTGCCGGGTGCACGAGGTGCCGGAGAACGCGGCGGACCTGCGCGGCGGCTCCCGGCTGACGCTGCGGCAGGTGACGGTGCACGCGTTCGGCCGGGGTGCGCTGTCGGTGTGGGACGGCGGGACGAAGGTGCTGGCGGAGGGCTGCCGGTTCCACTCGGCGCAGGGTGACTATCCGGCGCTGTGGGTGAGCGACGGCGCGGCCCTGGAGCTCGTCGACTGCGCCCTCGACGACCTGCCGGACGCCCTGTTCGTCCTCGACCAGGGCTCGTCCGCCTCGGCCCGCGACTGCTCGTTCACCGCGATCCGCTCCTCCGCGGTCTCCGTCTCTGGCGGGGCCAGCGCGGACCTGTCGGGCTGCCGGATCCAGGGCGCGGGCACCGGCCTGTGGTTCCGCGACCACGGTTCGGGCGGGATGCTGACGGACTGCGAGATCGCGGACGTCGCGACCGGTGTGATCGTCACCAAGGGCGCGGACCCGGTGCTGCGCGAGTGCACGGTGCGCGGCGCGAGCGAGGCCGGGGTGTACGTGTCGGCGCAGGGCCGCGGCGAGTTCGACACCGTACGGGTGTCGCAGGGCGGCGGGTTCGGCTTCCACGTGATCGACGGCTGCCGGACGAAGCTGGTGCGCTGCCGGGCGGAGCGCAACGCCCGGGCCGGGTTCGAGTTCTCCGAGCCGGGCCCGGTCGCGGAGGGCTGCACCTCGGACGACGTGGCGCCGCCGCCGGCCGCGCCGGTCCCCGCGCCGCGGCCGACCGAGCCCGCCCCGCCGCCGCTGGCGACGCTCGCCACCGCCGTCCAGACCGCGTCCTCGTCCCCGTCCACCGCCGTGATCGCGCCGATCCCGGACTGCCGCCCGGCGGAGGTGGCGCTCGCCGAACTGGACGCCCTGGTGGGCCTGGCGACGGTCAAGCAGGAGGTGCGGACGCTGATCGACCTGATCTCGGTCGGCCGGGCCCGCCAGCGCGCGGGCCTGAAGGCCCCGTCGCCGCGCCGGCACCTGGTCTTCACCGGCTCCCCCGGCACCGGCAAGACCACTGTCGCCCGCCTGTACGGGGAGATCCTGACCTCGCTGGGCGTCCTGCAGCGCGGCCACCTGGTGGAGGTCGCCCGCATGGACCTGGTCGGCGAGCACATCGGGTCCACCGCGATCCGCACCGCCGCCGCGTTCGACAAGGCGCGCGGCGGGGTGCTGTTCATCGACGAGGCGTACGCGCTGGCCCCGGAGGACGGCGGGCGGGACTTCGGCCGGGAGGCGATCGACACCCTGGTGAAGCTGATGGAGGACCACCGCGACGAGGTGGTGATCATCGTGGCGGGCTACACCGCCGAGATGGAGCGCTTCCTCGCCGCCAACCCCGGTCTGTCCTCGCGTTTCTCGCGGACCGTCACCTTCCCCGACTACACCGCCGACGAGCTCCTCGACATCGCCCGCTCCCAGGCCACCGAGCACGAGTACCACCTCGACGAGGCCACCGCGTCCGCCCTGCACGCCCACTTCGCGGCCCTCGACCGGGGCGTCGGCTTCGGCAACGGCCGCACCGCCCGGCAGGTCTTCGAGAGCATGATCGAACGCCACGCCTCCCGCGTCGCGCACCTCACCGACCCGACCACCGAGGACCTGCAACTCCTGGTGCCCGCCGACCTGCCGTCCTGACCTGCCTTTTTCCGCGCGGCAGTTGCCGGCCGTGCGGCAGGATGGCGGCCATGGACGGACACACCCCCGACGGCTGGGTCACGCTCTTCCGCCACCCGAACACCGGCGAGCGCCGGCGGCTCGGCCGGCAGCTCGTCGTTTGACTGCGTGACCGGGGCATCGACTGGTTCCCGTTCGCCGAGGGCGAGGTCGAGGCCGGCCTGATGTGCGGGATCCGCGACGACGGGGACTGGCACGGCACGCACTACCTCCGCGTCCGGGCGGACGCGCTGCGCCGGCTCGGACTGCACCCCGATCAGCCGACCTCCGGGCCGGCCGACCCGCTTCCCCCCAAGTGGTGGGGCCCGTGGGCGCATTGAGCGGTGTCGGCGTGCCGGGCGAGGGTGGCGGCGAGGCGGTCGCGCAACGCGGTCTGGGCCTCGATCCGGCGCTCCAGCACGGCGAGCCGCTCCCGGGCGACGGCCAGCGCCCGGCCCGACGGCGGGCCGCTGGTCACGTCGCCGTCCAGGCACGGCAGGAACACCTGCACGTCGTCGAGGGTGAGGCCCGCCGCCAGCAGCGCCCGGATGTTCCGCACCCGGACGGCCGCGCCGCCCCCGTACACCCGGTAGCCGTTGGCCGCCCGGGCCGAACCGATCAGCCCCGCCTGCTCGTAGTGCCGCAGCGCCCGGGTGGTCGCCCCGGTCGCGGCGGCCAGTTCACCGATCCGCACCCGGACGATCATGCCACCACCGCCCCGCCGTCCACCGGCAGCACCACGCCCGTCACGAACTCCGCTGCCGGATCGGCGAGTTGAGTGATCGCCCAGGCCACCTCCCGGGGCCGGCCGAGCCGCCCTGCCGGGGTGTGCGCCAGCTGCCGGGCCCGCAGCGCGGCCAGCTGCTCCGGGCCCAGGTCCCGGACGATCGGCGTCTCGATCGCCCCCGGCGCGACGGCCACCACCCGCACCCCCTGCGGGGCGAGTTCGACCGCCCAGCTGCGGGTCAGCGTGTCCAGGCCCGCCTTGGTCGCCGCGTACACCGAACTGCCCGGCCAGCCGCGCTGACCGATCGACGTGCTGACGTTCACCACCACCCCGCGGGCGGCCGCCAGCAGCGGCAGCGCAGCACTGGTGAGCATCGCGGGTCCGACCAGGTTGGTCGCCAACTGCTCCGCGACCGCCTCCCGCCGCAGCTGCCCGAGCGGCGAACTGCGCACCACCGCCGCGTTGTTGACCAGCACGTCCAGGCGCCCGTACCGCTCCGTCACGGCGGCGACGATCCACTCCGGGCCGCCGTCCACCGCCACGTCCCCGACGAGCACGTCGATTCCCTTGTGCTGATCGGCAGTTGCCTCCAGCCGCCCCCTTCCCCTGCCGACGGCCACGACCCGGGCGCCCTGCTCGGCGAAGGCCCGCGCCGTCGCCCGTCCGATCCCACTGCCCGCCCCGGTGACCAGGACGATCCGCTGCTCGTTCGTCATGCCACGGATCGTCCGACCCTGCCGCCAACGTCAAGGTCAAGCACGGGCGTTCGGGCGAGCCGGCCGCCGCCGTCCACGTGCAAGGATTGCTGCCGCTGCCCGGGCGCACCGGCGCAACGGGCAGGGGACGAACGCGACTTCAGGAGGATGCGGAATGAGCAACCTGGGCAGATATCAGGACATCGTGACGGAGGCGAAACTCGCGGGCGGCGTCGACAAGTTGATCGAGATCATCGAGAAGACCGCCGCGGGCAAGGGCCACACACGAGGCGTCAGGAACGGCGCTGTCGGCACCATGGCGGTGGCCGCCCTGATAGCCGGCGGAGCCGTCACCAAGCGCGCCTGGGACCGTCGAAAGACCCGCCAGGCCCAGCAGGCCAAGGAACAGCTGCGGACCATGGCCGAGCAGGGCCGGGAGCCCGGCTCACCTCACTCCTCCGGCCGGCAGGACCACTGACGCACCGGCCCGCCCCTCACCCCGCAAGGCCACACTCGATCCGTCCCCGCTGCCGGACCGCACGCGGGTCGCCGGACTCGGCGAGCAGCGCGAGCGCGGCCGTCCAGTGGGTGCGGGCGGCGTCCGGGTCGCGCGTGTGCAGGGCCTGGGCGAGGCCGTCGAGGCTGAGGGCTTCGTGCCAGGGGTCGGCGAGGTCGTGGTGGGTGGCGGCGGCGAGGTGGAAGAAGGCGGCGGCCTCGTCGGGGCGGTCGAGGCGGAGGTGGGTCTGTCCGGCGCCGTGCCAGGCGAGGGCTTCCCGGGTGCGGTCGCCGAGGCGGCGGTTCAGGGCAGCGGAGCGGTGGTAGGCGTCGAGCGCCTCCGTGTACTGGCCGGTGGCCTGCTGGGCGTCGCCGAGGGCGAGCAGCCAGAACGCCTCCAGCCGGTGGTTGCGCAGGCCCAGTGCGATCTCCACGGCTTCCTGGGCGAACGTCAGGGCCTCCCCGTTCTGGCCCTGTTCGCGCAGGATGTCGCTGAGCAGGCGCAGGACGTTCCCCTCGCCGCGCCGGTCGTCCGTCGCACGGTACGCGGCGAGGGCCTGTTCGGCGGCGGACCGGGCCGGTTCGGGGCGGCCCGCGTGGTGGTGGACGCCGGCCAGGTTGGCGAGCACGGTGGTGGCCCAGTGGGCCTCGCCGAGGTGCCGGAACGCGGCGAGGGCCTGCTCGAAGTGGGCGGCGGCCTCGTCGAGTTGGCGGCGTCGCAGGTGGCCCAGGCCGAGCAGGTTGAGCGCGTGGGCCTCGTTGGCCCGGTCGCCCAGCTCGTGCCAGAGCGCGAGGGCGTCCCGGTGGTGGTGTTCGGCGGTGTCGAGCAGGTTGATCCGGGTGCAGGCCATTCCGAGGTCGGTGAGCAGCAGGGCCCGCGCGGCCCGGTCTCCCTGCCGCTCGGCCGCCGCCAGGCCGAGGCTGCCGACCGGGATCCAGTCCGCGCCGGGCGGGGAGGGGGCGGGCGCGTTCCAGGACGCGGCGGCCAACTGCCAGGTGTGCCGGTCGAGTCCGGCCGCTTCGGCGGCGCGTACGGCGTGCAGGAGGTTGGTCCGGTCGCGTTCGGCCCAGTCCACGGCGGCGTTGTGGTCGGCGAAGGTCAGGGGCTGCACGCCGTCGGCCGGCGGTTCGAGCGGGAGGCGGTCCTCGGCCGGGCTCAGCCACTGCTGGGCGGTGTCGGCGGTGTGCAGGTACCAGTCGAGCACCCGGCGGAGTGCGGCCTCCCGCCGGGCCGGCGACTCCTCCTGCTGGGCCTGGTCGGTGGCGTAGGCGCGCAGCAGGTCGTGGAACTGGTAGCGGTCGGGCGCGGTCTGCTCGACGAGGTGCGCGCCGACCAGGGTGTCGAGCAGCTGTCGGGCCCGGCCGGCGGTCAGTTCGGCGAGCGCGGCGGCGGCGGGCAACCCGAACTCGGGCCCGGGGTGCAGGCCCAACTGCCGGAACAGCCGGGCCGCGGGCTCGGGCAGCGCCCGGTAGGACCAGGCGAACACGGTGCGAACGGCGTCCGCCTCCTCCTCGTCCCCGACGCTCAGCACGTCCCAGAGGGCGGATTCGTCCCGCAGGTCGGCGATCAGGTCGTCCAGCCCGAGGTGCGGCAGGCTGGCGGCGCGCTCGGCGGCGATCCGCAGGGCGAGCGGGAGCCGGGCGCACAGCCGGGCGAGCTCGGCGAGCTTCGCAGGGTCGTCCGGCGGCCGGTGCCCGGCGGTGACGGCCCGCAGCAGCGCGACGGCCTCCGGCTCGGGCAAGGTGCCCACCGTGAGACGGCGCGCCCCGTCCCGCACGGCGAGCGGTGACAACCGGCTCCGGCTCGTGACCAGCACCAGGCACCCCGCGCTGCCGGGCAGCAGCGGACGCACCTGCCCGACCCCGGCCGCGTTGTCCAGCACCACCAGCATCCGGCGCCCGGCCAGCAGGGACCTGTACAGCGCGGCCGCCGCGTCCTCGTCCGCCGGGACGGACCCGGCCGGCACACCGAGCGAGACCAGGAACCGGTCCAACGCCTCCCGCGCGGCGACGGGCCGCCCGGGGTCGTACCCGCGCAGGTTGACGTACAACTGCCCGTCCGGGAACCGCTCCCGCACCCGGTGCGCCCACCGCAGCGCGAGCGACGTCTTTCCCGCCCCCGCCGTCCCCGCGATGACGCACACGGGAACACCCGCACCGGCCAGCGCCGCGTCCAACTCCTGCAGCTCCCCGACCCGGTTGACGAACCCCCGCACATCCGCCGGCAGTTGACGCGGCACCGGCGCACCCCGCCCGGCCTCCGGCACACCGTGCAGATGAATGCCGCCGCTCACCGTCCCGGCCTGCACGGCCTGGTGCGCGGTGCCCGACAGCTCGTTGTGCCCGTCGATCGCCTACTCCCCTTCCGCGCGGGACGGTTCGAGGGGCGCCACTTCCCGGGCGAACCAGGACGCCACGTCCTCTCCCCGGCGGTACAGCGAACGGATGAACCCCTCCCAGACGGCGACGAGTTCGGGCTCGGTGTGGCGAACCGCGCCGGCCGGCTCGCCGGTGCCCGTGTACAGCACCTGGTACAGGGTGCCGCCGCCGAGCACGACGATCTCGGGCAGCGGGCCGGACTCCTCCGCCAATTCCTCGGCGTGGACGATACGGACCCGCTCCCCGCACTCGGCGCGCATCCGCAACGAGTGCAGCTCCCACCGCAGGTAGGCGCTCAGCGGCCGCTCGACCACCCGGACCCGGTGGAAGAACGATCCGCGCTCCTCGTCCTCGCGCCCGATCGCCTCCAGCGCCCCGCGCCGTTCCTCCAGCAGCCGCAACGCGCCCGCCCAGTCGCCACGGCGCAGCGCGTCCCGGCTGGGGCTGTTCTGCTCCTCGAAGTACTGCCGGCGTTCGAGTTTCCAGGAGTCCCGCCCACGGATCCGCGCGTCCCGCTCCCGGAAGTCGCGCCGGTACTCCTCCCGGGTGAGTCGGCATCCGTCCTCGGGATTCAACGCCGGGGCGCGGCGCTCAGGCATCCGGGATGTCCGGCTTCGCGGCGGCGAGCATCGCGCCGGGGATGACGACCAGGCGTTCGTCCTCGCCGATCAGGACGCCGTCGGGCAGGCGGTCCCGGTAGGCGTCGGTCGCGTCCGTCCCGATGACGGCGATGTCGCCGTTGGCGAGTTGCCAGATGTCGGGGCACTCGTCGCGGCCGTCGGAGGTTCCCAGCTCGGCGGCCGACTTCCCCAGACGCCTGGCGAACGGTGCGGAGACATCAGCCTCCCACGACCTGTCCATAGGTTCCCCCTCCATCGGCGAAACAGTGGTGGACAATCCTATCCCTGACACACCGTCACCGAGCATCCCTCGGAGGCGGTTTCCCCGCGACGCCGGGCCCGGTCCGGGACGCTCGGCGCAGCTTGAGCGCCGCGCGGAGGGCGCCGACAGCCCCGGCGCGGGCTACGGTCCGAGCGGGCAGGTCTGGGCCGGGGCGGCGAGGAGGACGGTCAGGGCGACGGCGGTGGCGGCGATGCCGGCGACGACGGCGAGGAGGCGGACGAATTCGGGGTCCTCGGGGATTCGGGTGCGCAGGCCGGTCCAGCGGGTGAGGCGCCCGGCGAGGGCGCCGCCGGCGGCGACGAGGGTGAAGCAGACCGGGAGCAGGGCGTTCAGGGCGGACAGGCTGCCGGGTTCGAGGCGGGTGTCGCACCCCGTCCAGCTGCTGGCGACGATCTTGATCGCGGCCAGGGTGGCACCTGCGGCGAGCACCGCTCCGATGCTCGCGGTGGCCGGTCGTCCCAGCAGGTTCACGGCGCCTCCTCCTCGGGGCCGCGCCCGCTGCGCGCCCATCCCCCCTCCCGGACGTGCGGCACGCCCGGGCGGTTGCGCCGACGGAGGGTCAGAACACGGCGGTGAAGGCGGCCATTCGGCTGTGGTCGAGGTCGGGGCGGAGGCGGCCGCCGCGAGTGAGGGTGGCCATGCCGTGGAGGGCGGACCAGGCGAGTTCGGTGTAGCCGGCGGGGTCGAGGCCGGCGGCGGTGGCGCTCGCGGTGGCGGGCTCGGCGATGGCGGCGAACGCCTCGTGCAGGGCGGCGGGTGCCTCGGGGGTGCCGAACGGCAGCGGGTTGGCCATGGTGAAGATCGCGTCGTAGAGCGCGGGGTTGGCGACGGCGAACGCCAGGTACGCCCGGGCGACGGCCCCGAACGCGGCTCGCGGCTCGTCGAACTCGGCTGCGACGGCCCGCAGTTGGACGGCCAGCTCGGCGCACCCCTGGACGGCGACGGCGGCCACGATGGCGTCCTTGCCGGCGAAGTGGCTGTACAGGACGGGCTGGCTGTACTCGATGCGTTCGGCGAGGCGGCGGGTGGTGACGGCGTCCCAGCCCTCGGTCTCGGCGAGTTCGCGGGCGGCCCGGACGATCAGCTGTTCCCGTTCGGCGCGTTCGCGCGCCCTGCGCTCCTTGATAGCCATGCCCGAAACCCTAGCACCGCTAGACAACTGACGGGCCGTCGGTCTAGCGTTGTTCACATCGCTAGCGCCGCTAACCAGCGGGCGGTGCAGCCCACTTCACGACCTTGGGGGAACCACCATGTCCATCGCCGCCACTCTCGCGGACGCACCCGCCACCGGCCGCGTCCGGTTCCACCTCGCCACCGTCGGCACCGTGCTGATCGGCCTGTTCCCGCTCTGGTTCGGCATCAGCTACATCGTCGCCCCGGAGTCCACCGCGCCCGGTTTCGGCCTCCCTGCGTGGCCGCACGGCGACGCCGCGATGTTCCTGATCACCAAGGGCATCCGCGACGTGGTCTCCGGCCTCGTCCCGCTCTCCCTGCTGCTGCTCGGCCACCGCCGTGCCTCCGGCTGGGCACTGCTGGTCACGGCGCTCATCCCGATCGGCGACGGCACCACGATCCTGACCCACCACGGCAGCACCGCCATGGCGTTCGGCGTCCACTGGGCGACGGCCGCGTTCATGCTCGCCACCGCCGCCCTGGTCCTCATCGAGAAGACCGGCGGCACCACCGGGAAGACCGGCGCCGCCGAGAAGCGCAGCACCGCTGGCCGCTAGGCCCACTCGCCGCCCGCGAGGAACGCCTCCAGGGCGGCGCGGTGCGGCCCCGGGTCGATGTGCTCGGCGGCGAGCCACTCGTCCGAGTAGTACTTGTCGAGGTAGCGGTCGCCGGGGTCGCAGATCAGCGTGACGATGCTGCCGGTGCGGCCGGCGGCCCGCATCTCGGCGACCAGCTTGAGCGCGCTGTACAGGCCGGTGCCGGTGGAGGCGCCGGCCTTCTTGCCGAGCGCGGCCTCCAGCAGGTGGACGGCGGCGATCGAGGCGGCGTCGGGGACGCGCATCATCCGGTCGATCGCGCCGGGCACGAAGGAGGGCTCCATCCGGGGGCGGCCGATGCCCTCGATCCGGGAGGAGGTGGGGACGGTGGCCTCGGGGTCGCGGCGCACCCAGCCGTCGAAGAAGCAGGAGTTCTCCGGGTCGGCGACGCAGATCATGGTGTCGTGCTGCATGTAGTGCACGTACCGGGCGATGGTCGCGGAGGTGCCGCCGGTGCCGGCGGTGGCGACGATCCAGGCGGGCTCGGGGTGCGGCTCCATCCGCAGCTGGGCGAAGATCGACTCGGCGATGTTGTTGTTGCCGCGCCAGTCGGTGGCCCGCTCGGCGTAGGTGAACTGGTCCATGTAGTGGCCCCCGGTCTCGGCGGCGAGCCGGGTGGAGGCCTCGTACACCTCGCAGGCGTTGTCGACCAGGTGACAGGTGCCGCCGTGGAACTCGATCAGTTCGATCTTGGCGCGGCTGGTGGAGCGGGCCATCACCGCGACGAACGGGACGCCGATCAGCTGCGCGAAGTACGCCTCGGAGACGGCGGTGGAGCCGCTGGACGCCTCGATGACGGGCTTGCCGGGCCGGATCCAGCCGTTGCACAGGCCGTACAGGAACAGCGAGCGGGCCAGCCGGTGCTTGAGGCTGCCGGTGGGGTGGGTGGACTCGTCCTTCAGGTACAGGTCGATGCCCCACTCGGCGGGCAGCGGGAAGCGCAGCAGGTGGGTGTCGGCGGAGCGGTTCGCGTCGGCCTGGACGCGCCGCACGGCCTCCTTGAGCCAGGCCCGGTACTCCGGATCGGAACGGTCCACGTCCGAAGTCGAAAGGGTCGGAACGGTCATCGCACACTCTCCTCGCACCCGCCGGACACCCACCCACTGTAACAGGCGACTACGATAAGTGACGGTTACGGCGGCCCCAGCTTCCTCTTATGGGAAGCCGGGGCCGCACAGCCTGACGGCTCGTCAAACCGCCGCCACCGCTTGCAGGATGTCCAGCCGGGCGGCCCTCGCCGCGGGCCGCAGCCCGGCCAGCGCGCCCGCCACCAGGCCGACCAGCGCGACGACGGCCAGCCGCCCGACGGGCAGCGCGAACGAGCCGGTCCCGGCGCTGTCCGCGGCCCGGGTGAGCGCCCAGCCGAGCAGCGCGCCGAGCGCCAGCCCGCCGGCCGTGCCGAACGCGGCGACCAGCACCGACTCCCAGCGCACCATGGCCCGCAGCTGCGCCCGGGTCTGCCCGACGGCCCGCAGCAGGCCGAGCTCGCGCAGGCGTTCGTGGACGGCCAGGGTGAGCGTGTTGGCGATGCCGAGCAGCGCGATCAGCACGGCGAGCGCCAGCAGCGCGTAGACCACCGAGAGCATCATGTCGACGCCGGACGCGGCGCTCTCGGCGTACTCGTCGCGGGTCTGCACCTGCGGGTTGCCGTAGCCGTCGGCCACCTCGGCGATCGCGGCCTTCCCGGCGTCCAGGCTCACCCCGGGCTTCAGGGCGACGGCGACCAGCGTGTCGGAGTCCTGGACGCGGTGCGGCTGCCAGGCCTGGCGGCTGATCAGGTAGTCGCCGGTGACGCCGCCGCCCCGGTACAGCGCCCGGACGGTGAACGTGACCGTCCCGTCGGTGAAGCGCACGGGGACGACGCTGCCCACCCGCCAGCCCCGGGCGGCCGCCTCGGTGCGGGAGACGGCGAGGCCGTCGGCGCCCAGTTCGGCCAGCGAGCCGTCGATCCGCCCGAGGTCGGTGACCTGGGCCAGCTGCTCCGGGTCGGCGACGTCCAACTGCTTGCCGTGCCCGTCCACCTGGGCCACTCCCCGGCCGAGGCCCGCGGCGGCGCGGACCTCCGGCAGGGCGGCCAGGGCGGGGGCGAGCTTCGGGGAGACCCCGCTGCCGCCGGCCCCGGCGGCGGGGGCGCTGACGGCGAGGTCGCCGGCGAAGGACCGGGCGACGGTGTCGTCCAGGGTGGCCCGCACGGACGCGCCGAACACGGTGAACAGGGTGACCACGGCGACGCCCACCATCAGCGCGCTGGCGGTGGCGGCGGTCCGCTTCGGGTTGCGGGCGGCGTTGCGCCGGGCCAGCGCGCCGGTGACGCCGCGCAGCCGGGGCAGCGGCGCGCCGAGCAGCCGGACGGCGGACGCGGCGGCGACCGGCCCGAGCACCACGGTGCCCAGCAGCAGGGCGAGCGCCCCGCCGACGGTCAGCGCCAGCGACGGCCCGCGGGTGGCGCCGAGGATCAGCGCCGGCAGCCCGCCGAGCACCATCAGCACGCCGACGCCCGTCCGTACCAGGGCACTTCGCCCGGTCGCGGCCTCGTCCACGGCGGTCTCCCGCAGTGCGGCGAGCGGGGCGGTGCGGGCGGCGCGCAGCGCGGGGGCGAGCGCGGAGCCGGCCGCCACCAGGGTGCCGACCAGCAGCGGCAGCAGGACGGTGGCGGGTTTGACGACGGTGCCGCCGGTGGGCAGCGTGAAGCCGATCGCGGCGAACAGCGCCTTGAGTCCGGCGGCGACGCCGAAGCCACCGAGCAGGCCGAGCGCGGAGGCCAGCAGCCCGAGGGTGAGCGCTTCACCGAGGGTGGTGCCGAGGACCTGCCGGCGGCTCGCGCCGAGGGCGCGCAGCAGGGCGTTCTCGCGGGTGCGTTGGGCGGTGACGATGGCGAAGGTGTTGTGGATGGTGAAGGTGGCGACCAGCAGCGCGATGCCGGCGAACACCAGCAGCAGGGTGGTGAACAGTCCGAGGAAGCGCCCGGAGACGTCCGCCGTGGACTGCGCGGTGGCGTCCGCGCCGGTCAGCGCCTCCACTCCGGCGGGCAGCAACGGCCGTACGCGTTCCACCAGTTGGCGTTGGCCGAGGCCGTCGGCGGCGCGCAGCCGGACGGTGGAGACCTGGCCGCTGCCGTTCGGTGTCAGGTGGGCCTGGGCGTCGGCGAGGGTGAGCGCGGTGAAGGTGCTGGGGCCCATGCCGTCGGCGTCCGCGCCGAAGGTGGCGATGCCGACGACGGTGATCCGCACCGGGTCGGGGGTGCGCACCACGGTGGTGTCGCCGACGTGCAGCTTGCCGGCCTTGGCGGCGCCGCGGTTGATGACGGCCTCGCCGGGGGCGGCGGGCGCGCGGCCTTCGGCGAGCCGGTAGGGGTTGAGGGTCGGGTCGGCGATCCAGTTGCCGGCCCAGGTGGGCGGGCCCTGGCCGCCGACCGGCTTGCCGTCGGCGCCGATGAGCTGACCCGCGCCCTGGACGGCCCCTTCGGCGGCGGCGACGCCGGGCACGGCGCGCAGCCGGTCGACGATCGCGGCGTCGAGCGGGGCGCGGACACCGCCCGGGACGGCGGGGTCGGCGAGGGCGTCGGCGCTGCGGACCACGGCGTCGGTGCCGGCGTTGGCGTCGGCGAACAGGGTGTCGAAGTTGGCGCGCAGGGTGTCGCCGAGCACCATGGTGCCGGTCAGGAAGGCGACGCCGAGGACGATCGACAGCACGGTGCCGACCAGGCGGCGACGGTGGGCGAGCAGCGAGCGCGCCCCGATCCGGACGGATGCGTTCACCGGGCGGCCGCCGGGGAACGGCGTCCGTCGAAGGCCTTCATGCGGTCCAACACCCGTTCGGCGGTGGGCCGTTGCATGGTGTCGACGAGGCGGCCGTCGGCCAGGAACAGCACGGTGTCGGCGTATGCGGCGGCGGCCGGGTCGTGGGTGACCATCACCACGGACTGGCGCATGGTGTCGACGGCGGAGCGCAGCAGGCCGAGGACTTCGCCGCCGCTGCGGGAGTCGAGGTTGCCGGTGGGTTCGTCGGCGAACACCACCTGGGGGCGTCCGGCGAGCGCCCGGGCGACGGCGACGCGCTGCTGCTGGCCGCCGGAGAGCTGGCTCGGGCGGTGGTGCAGGCGGTCGGCGAGGCCGACGACGTCGATCAGGGCGTCCAGCCAGTCGGGGTCGGGGGCGGCGCCGCCGAGGTCGAGCGGCAGGGTGATGTTCTCCCGGACGGTCAGCGTCGGCACCAGGTTGAACGCCTGGAAGACGAAGCCGATCCGTTCGCGGCGCAGCAGCGTCAACTCCCGGTCGCCGAGCGTCGAGAGCTCGGTGTCGCCGAGCCAGGCCCGGCCGCCGCTCAGGGTGTCGAGCCCGGCGGCGCAGTGCATGAGGGTGGACTTTCCGGAGCCGGAGGGCCCCATCACGGCGGTGAACCGGGCGGCGGCGAACTCGACGCTCACCCCGTCCAGGGCCCGCACCCGGGTCTCCCCCGCGCCGTACTCCTTGACGGCGTCCTCGACCCGGGCGGCGGCGCTCATCGCTTCACCCCGGGCGTGTCCTGGCCCTCGGTGAGGACGGCGCGGCGCTCGCGGTACTCGTCGGCGTCGATCTCGCCCTGTGCGTAGCGGCGTCCGAGCACCGCCAGCGGCGCGTGCTCGGCCGTGCCGGCGCCGCACCAGCCGCGGCGGCGCCACACCGTCCGGCGCAGCACCAGCACGGCGAACACCACGACCAGCAGCCAGAAGAACGGGAACACCAGCACCCAGGGGCCGGGCCAGTGCCCGTAGCCGTCGGCCAGCAGTTCGACCATCGGAAGTCATCTCCTCGGAAGGGGGGCGGGGATCGTCCCCTGCCCGCCCCTCCACCGTCCCGCCGGCCCCGCCCCCGCCGCGTCCCCCACCGGGCGGCACCGCGGCTACTCCCGGTGTACTACCCGAGCCAGCCGGGCCGGACCAGGCCGGATTCGTAGGCGGCGACGACGAGTTGGGCGCGGTCGCGGACGCCGAGTTTGACCATGGTGCGGCTGACGTGGGTCTTGGCGGTGAGCGGGCTGACCACCAGGCGGCGGGCGATGTCCTCGTTGGTGAGGCCGAGGCCGACCAGCGCGAGGACTTCGCGTTCGCGGTCGGTGAGGACGTCCAGGCGGGCGGTGGACGGTTCCTTGGAACGGGCGGCGAACTCGCCGATCAGGCGGCGGGTGACGCCCGGGGAGAGCAGCGCGTCGCCGTCGGCGGCGACCCGCACGGCGCGCAGCAGGTCGCCGGGTTCGGTGTCCTTGACCAGGAATCCGGCGGCGCCGGCCCGTAGCGCCTCGAAGACGTACTCGTCGAGTTCGAAGGTGGTCAGCACGACCACCCGGACGGCGGCGAGTGCGGGGTCGGCGCAGATCCGGCGGGTCGCGGCGAGGCCGTCCAGGCGGGGCATCCGGATGTCCATCAGGACGACGTCGGGGCGCAGTTCGGCGGCCCGGGCGACGGCCTGTTCGCCGTCGTCGGCCTCGCCGACGACCTCCAGGTCGTCCTGCGCGTCCAGCAGCGCCCGGAATCCGGCCCGGACCAGCCGCTGGTCGTCGGCGAGCAGCACCCTGATCATGCGTCGACCTCCTTCGCGGTGAGCGGCAGCCGGGCCCGGACCTGCCAGCCGTCCGCGCCGTCGGGCCCGGCGTCCACGGCGCCGCCGAACGCGGCGGCCCGCTCGCGCATGCCGACCAGCCCGGTGCCGCTGCCGCCCGCGTCCCCGCCGCCGGGCGGCCCGGGGTCGGCCACCGACACCTCCAACCGACCGGGGAGCCACGCCAGTTCGACGGTGGCGGTGCGGGCGGTGGAGTGCCGCAGGACGTTGGTCAGCGCCTCCTGGACGATCCGGAACGCGGCGAGTCCGAGGCCCGCGCCGAGCTGCCCGGCGCGGCCCTCGGTGCGGACGGTGACGGCCAGGCCCGCGTGGCCGGCCTGCGCGACCAGTTCGTCGAGGCGTTCCAGGCCGGGGGCGGGGGTGCGCGGCGCGGCGGCCCCGGGGGTGCGCAGCGTGCCGAGCACCTGGCGGACCTCGCCGAGCGCCTCCTTGCTGGTCGCCTTGATGGTGGTGAGCGCGTCCCGGGCCTGTTCGGGCCGGGCGTCGAGCAGTTCCAGGGCGACGCCCGCCTGGAGGTGGATCAGCGAGATCGAGTGCGCCAGGATGTCGTGCAACTCCCGTGCCATCCGCAGCCGCTCCTCGTCGGAGCGGCGTGCCCGGGCCTCCTCCTCGGCGGCCCGCACGGCGGCCATCTGCTCGCGCCGGAACCGGGCCAGTTCGGCGCCGACGAAGACCAGCAGCAGCCAGGCGGTGACGCCGAGCTCCTGCCAGCCCGCGACCGAGCCGGCGGGCGCGCGCAGCCAGGACGCGGGCACGGCGTAGCTCACCAGCAGGTGCAGCAGGTAGAAGCTGCCGGCGCTGATCCAGGCGGCCCGCCGGTGGCCGCGCTGCACGGCCGAGAAGAACGCCACCACCATCGCCACGAACGCCGGCCCGTACGGGTACCCGGCCCACAGGTAGAGCGCCGTCACGGCGGTGTTCGCGGCGACGGTGACCGCCGGGTACCGGGCGCGCAGCACCAGCAGCGCGGGGCCGAGCACCAGCAGCAGGTACCCCCAGGCGTCCAGCGGGACGCGTTCGCCCTGGTGCCGGCCGGCCACGGTCGTCCCGACCACCTGGACGACCGTCACCACGACGGCGGCCGCGACCGGCCACCCCGCCTTGCCGGCCCGCACCCACACGGGCACCCACGGCTGCCGAACGTCTCCCATACCGGAAGGCTAACCGCGCCCCGGGCCCGCACCATCGGCCGCGCGGAGCAGACCCGCGTACTCCCGCCGCAGTACGCCCGGCCACGCGCCGTGATCGATCCGTCACCCCTGGTACGGTCGGTCCGGCACCGCGACCGCCCACCCGGAGGAGGCCCCATGCCCACCACCCTGCGCCGAGCCGTCATCCCCGCGGCCGGACTCGGCTCCCGGCTGCTCCCGCTCACCAGGGCCATCCCGAAGGAGATGCTGCCGGTCGGCGACCGGCCGGTGATCGAGCACACCGTGCGGGAGTTGATCGACTCCGGCATCACCGACATCACCATCGTGGTGTCCGGCGACAAGTCGCTGATCCAGGACCACTTCCGGCCCAACCCGGCGCTGGTCGCGCAGTTGCGCGCGGCCGGCAAGGACGCGTACGCGGACGCGGTGGAGGACGTCGCGGACCTGTCCCGGCGCGGCCACATCACCTATCTGTTCCAGCACGGCCCGTACGGCAACGGCACGCCGGTGCTGAACGCGGCCCGCGACTTCGGCGACGAGCCGTTCCTGGTGCTGTGGCCCGACGACGTGTTCGTCGCGCGGGTGCCGCGCGCCCGACAGTTGATCACCGCGCACGAGAAGACCGGCGCTCCGGTGCTGGCGCTGATGCCGATGGACCCGGCCGAGTCGCACCGCTACGGCGTCCCGATGGTCAAGGAGGATCTCGGCGAGGGCGCGCTGCGCATCACCGGCCTGGTGGAGAAGCCCGATCCGTCGGTCGCCCCGTCGCACTACGCGGCGATCGGCGGCTACGTGCTGACGCCCGGCGTGGTGGACGAACTCCGCGAGCAGTACCGGCAGTTCCGGGCCAACCCGGTGGGCGAGCTGTACCTGACCGACGCGCTGAACGCGTACGCGGCCCGGCGCGCCGTGTACGGCCAGGTCATCGAGGGCCGCTGGTACGACACCGGCAACCCGCAGGCATACCTGCTCGCCCAGTTCGCGCACGCCCTCGCGCACCCCGAGTACGGGCCGCCGCTGCTCGACCTGGCCCGCACCCGGCCGGGCCCCGGAGCCGGACGGGCAGCCGGGGCCGAGCGGGGAACCGGGGCCGGACGGGCAGCCGGGGCCGAGCGGGCGGCCGGAGGCGAGTAGCCGGCCGGGGCCGACGGGCCGTCAGGGGATGCGCACCGCCCGGCCGGTGACCCGGACCCGGACCTCGCCCTCGGTCAGGTCCACGGTCAGCAGGCCGGGCCGGCCGAGGTCCTCGCCCTGGTGCAGCGTCAGCCGGGCGGTCTCCAGGTGCCGCAGGTGGCGCAGGTAGGCGCCGAACGCGGCGGCGGCCGCGCCGGTCGCCGGGTCCTCGACGATGCCGCCGACCGGGAACGGGTCGCGGACGTGGAAGGTGGCGGCGTCCTGCTCCCAGACCAGCTGGAGGGTGACCAGGTCGAGGCGGCGCATCAGCGCGGCCAGCGCCTCGAAGTCGTAGTCGAGGTCGGCGAGTCGGGCCCGGGTGGCGGCGCCGATCACCAGGTGCCGGGCGCCCGCGTAGGCGATCATCGGCGGCAGCTGCGGGTCGAGTTCCCCGGCCTTCCAGCCGAGCGCGTCGAGGGCCTCGGCGAGGTCCGCGGCGTCGGCCTCCTCGACATACGGCGGAACACTCGTCAACGTCGCCGTGAACTCTCCGCCGGCGGTGCGCTCCACCGCGACCGGCACCGGGCCCGCCTTGGTCTCGAACAGCAGCTCGCCGGGGCCGATCAGCTCGCCGAGCGCGACGGCGGCGGCGATGGTGGCGTGCCCGCAGAACGGCACCTCCAGCCGGGGGCTGAAGTAGCGGACGGTGCGGCTGCGCGGCTGGTCGGGCACGGGCGTGAGGAACGCGGTCTCGGAGTAGCCGAGCTCGGCGGCGAGGGCCAACTGCTGCCGGTCGCCGAGCGCGGTGGCGTCCAGGACCACGCCCGCCGGGTTGCCGCCGGCGGGGTCGGCGGTGAAGGCGGCGTAGCGCAGCGGCTCGGCCGGATCGGCCGGTGTGTTGTCGGTCATGCCCGGCTGAACGGACGGCAGGTCACGGCCATTCCCGCGGCGGCCCCCCGGAACGTACGTGCGGGGATCAACGCTAGACTGCCGCATCCGGCTCTCATAACCGTATCGAGGATAGAAGAAACATGGCTGAGGCCCACCCGAAGGTTGTTGTGGTTGTTCCGACGTACAACGAGCGGGAGAACCTCCCGATCCTGGTAGGTCGGTTGGGCGAGCTCGGCATGCCGAACCTGCACGTTCTGGTAGTGGACGACAACTCCCCCGACGGCACGGGCGACGTCGCGGACAAGCTGGGCGCGGAGTCGGGCGGCACCCTCACCGTGCTGCACCGTACCGAGAAGGACGGCCTGGGCCGGGCCTACATCGCGGGCATGACCAAGGCGCTGGACGACGGCGCGGACATCGTGATCCAGATGGACGCCGACCTGTCGCACCCGCACACCGCGGTCCCCGCCATGGTGGAGAAGCTCACCACCACCGACTCCTCGGTCGTCCTCGGCTCGCGCTACGTGCCGGGCGGCTCGACCGCGTCGGAGTGGCCGTGGCACCGCAAGGCGCTGTCGGCGTGGGCGAACTTCTACGTCAACGCGATCCTGCAGCTGAAGGTCAAGGACGCCACCGCGGGCTTCAAGGCCTGGGAGGCGCAGGCGCTGCGCAAGGTCGACCTGCCGTCGGTGCGTTCCAACGGCTACTCGTTCCAGGTCGAGATGAACTACCGCGTGGTCAAGCGCGGCATGCGCATCTCCGAGGTGCCGATCCGCTTCGAGGAGCGCGTCGAGGGCATGTCGAAGATGAGCCTGGGCGTGCAGCTGGAGTCGGCCGTCGCGCCGTGGAAGCTCCGCTTCGGCAAGTGACCTTCCGGTAGTGCGCCGAACGGCGCGGGTCGACGATCCGTCGACCCGCGCCGTTCGCGTTCCCGTCAGCTCCCGGCGACGGCCTGCGGGTCCTCCAGGTAGGGCTCCCAGGCGAGTTCGGCGGCGCCGACCAGCCCGGCGTGGGCGACCTGCGCGGGGACGATCGGGACGCGTCCGCTGCGGCCCCACAGGCAGCGTTCGGCGACCTGGGCGGCCAGCCGGTCGGGGGCGGCGGCCAGCAGGTCGAGGTGCAGGCCGCTGAGCACGATCCGGTCGGGGTTGAGGATGTTGACCAGCCCGGCCAGGCCCAGGCCGAGGCGGTCCACGACGTGTTCGACGGCGTCGGCGGACTCCGGGTCGCGGGCGAGTTCGCGGGCCTGCGGGAGCAGCGGCCGGTCGGGGTCGGGGCGGCGCTTGGCGGCGGCGAACAGCGCGTCGGGGTCGGTCTCGGCGTTCAGGCAGCCGCGGTTGCCGCACGGGCAGGGCCGGCCGAGCGGGTCCACGGTGAGGTGGCCGACCTCCAGGGCGAGGCCCGAACTGCCGGTGTGCAGGCGGCCGTCGACGACCAGGGCGCCGCCGACGCCGCGGTGTCCGGAGGTGACCAGCAGCAGGTGCCGGGCGTCGCGTCCGGCGCCGTGGCGGTGTTCGGCGAGCGCGGCCAGGTTGGCGTCGTTGGCGACGGCGGTCGGGAGCACGGTACGGGCGCGCGGGCCGAGGTCCGCGCCGGCCACCCGGTCGGCGAACAGCTCGGCGACGGGCGCGCCGGCCGGCCAGTCGAAGTGCAGCGCGGCGAGCGCGGCGCCGTCGGGTTCGGTGACGGGGTTGGGCAGCGCGAGGGCGAAGCCGAGCACCCGGCGGCGGCTGCCCCGGGCGAGCGTCGCGCCGGCCTCGGCGACGGCGCCGAGCAGGCGATCGGGCGCGGTGTCGGCGGGCAGCGGCAGGTGGGCGGTCTCCAGCAGCCGGCCGCCGAGCGCGGCGAGGGCGACGGAGACGCCGTCGGCGTGCAGCTGGGCGGCGAGCACGGCGGGGCCGGGGTCGGCGAGCGCGAGGCGGTGCGAGGGGCGGCCGCGGCCGCCGCCGGCGGGGCGGGAGTCGACGCTGATCAGACCGAGCGCCTCCAGTTCGCCGGTGACGGCGCCGGCGGTGGCGCGGGTGACGTCGAGGGCACCGGTGAGCGCGGAGCGGGTGGGGGCCTGTCCGGTGTGGATCAGGCGCAGCGCCGGTCCGAGCAGGGTGCGGCCGCGATCGGGGGCGGTGCGGTGCGGGGTGCTCACGGCGGGGCTCCGATTCGGGCTTGAAGGTGTGTGCGGCACTCCCCTATTCTGACTTTGTGCCGCTACTGAACAAAACAGAAGCCCGTTCCTCCTCCCTCGCCTCCCCGTCCGGCCGACGCTCCTCCTGGTCGGCGGCACGCCTCGCCCTCACCGCCTTCTTCGCCGTCGACGGCTTCCTGTTCGCCTCCTGGGTGGTCCGCATCCCGGATGTCCGCGCCCAGGTCGCCGCCTCGCACAGCGCGCTGGGCCTGGCCCTGCTGTGCATCTCGGCCGGCGCGGTCGCCACCATGGCCCTGGTCGGCCGGCTCTGCCTGCGCTTCGGCTCCCGCCCCGTCACGGTCGCCGCCCTCGCCGTGTTCTCCCTCTCCGTCGCCCTGCCCGCGCACACCCACTCCGTGCTCGCCCTCGGCACCGTCCTGCTGCTGTTCGGCGCCGGGTACGGCGCGGCCAACGTCGCGATGAACAGCGCCGCCGTCGACCTGGTCGCCGAACTCCGCCGGCCCGTCATGCCGAGCTTCCACGCCGGGTACAGCCTCGGCGGCCTGCTCGGCGCGGCGATCGGCGGACTCCTCGCCGGACGCCTCTCCGCCGCCTGGGCGCTGACGCTGGCCGCCGCCCTCGGGGCCGTCGTCACCGCCGTCGCCGGCGCCGCCCTGCTGCGCGCCCCGGCCGCCCGCCCCCGCACCGTCAACAGCCCTGCCGCGCCCGGGCGTTCACGCCCGACCGGGCACGCCCGGCTGCTGGTGCTGCTGCTCGGCCTGGTCGCACTGTGCACCGCGTACGGCGAGGGCGCGCTCGCCGACTGGGCGACCCTGCACCTCACCGACGACGTCCACGCGAGCGCGGCGCTGGCCGCCGCCGGGTACGCGGCCTTCGCGTTCGCGATGACGGTGGGCCGCCTCTCCGGCACCTGGCTCACCGAACGCCTCGGCCACACCCGGGTGCTGCTGCTCGGCGGCCTGGCCGCCTGCGCGGGCATGGCGACCGCCGCCCTCGCCCCGTCCGTCCCCGCCGCCCTCGCCGGCTTCGTCCTGGTCGGCCTCGGCCTCGCCAACGTCTTCCCGCTCGCCATCGCCCGCGCCGGCGAGACCGCCGGCCCGCAGGGCGTGGCCACCGCCTCCACCCTCGGCTACGCGGGCATGCTCATCGGCCCCCCGGTCATCGGCTTCCTCGCCGACGCACTGTCCCTCCCGACGGCCCTGCTCACCGTCGCCGCCTCCTCCGCCCTGGCCGGCCTGCTCTCCCTCACCGTCCGCCGCCCCCGCACCACCTGACGCCCTCCCACTCCGCCCTCCCGATCCTCGCGCCACACGAAGTGGGCCTGACAGATCCACGCAGGATGATCAACGGCGACGGAAGCACCGGCGGCGGCACGTCTCCGGCCGATCGCGGCACAGGGCCCGGGGGCGGCTCTGTGACCGCCGACCCACCAAGTCCTGCCGACGCCCCGCACCACTGCAGTGGAAACCCGACCGCCCCGTTCGGCAGCAGGCAACTGCCGAACGGGGCGGAGGCGTCTCTTCTACGTGGTGCCTGTTCTATTGATCAGACGGTGCCGAGGATCTGGCCCCAGTCGATCCAGCCCGGGGTGGCGAAGTCGTCGCCGCCGTTGGAGAGCCGGGCCGTGGTGGTGCCGTTGGTGACCAGGTAGTCCGTCTGGTTGTCGCCGTTGATGTCGGCGAAGTTCACCAGGTTCTGGTTGGTGGTCGTCCCGGTGATGGTCTTCGGGCGGAGGTACCAGCCGCCGTGGCCGTCGCCGCCCTGGTTGATGTAGGTGGTGACGGCGGCGTCGTCGTTGACGATGTTGTAGTCGGCCCGGCCGTCGCCGTCGATGTCCGCGAACCGGACGCGGCTGCGGTCGTTGGTGACGCCCCAGGCGACCTGGCCGAGGCCGGTCCAGCCGCCGTTGCCGATGACGTCGCCGCCCTTGTTCAGGAAGACGCTGAACGCGCCGCTGTCGTTGAACATCACGTAGTCGGCCTTGCCGTCGCCGTCCCAGTCCGCGAAGCGGACGTGCGCGTAGTCGGCGCTGCCGGTGGTGATCTGCCCGATGCCCTGCCAGCCACCGCCGCCGGCGATGTCGCCGCCCTTGTTCAGGAAGACGCTGACCGCGCTGTTGGAAGTGAAATACAGGTAGTCCACCCTGCCGTCGCCGTCCCAGTCGGCGAAGCGGACCTTCGCCCGGTCGCTGGTCAGGCCGACGGCGACCTGGCCGAGGTCGGTCCAGCCGCCGTGGCCGTCGCCGCCGTTGTTCAGCTTGACGCCGATCGCACCGTTGTCGGCGACGGTGATCGCGTCCATCAGGCCGTCGCCGTTGAAGTCGCCCCAGCGGAGCTTGCCGTCGCCACCGGACTCGGTGCCGGCGGAGTGGCGGCCGTAGCTGAACGACCCGGAGGACCAAATCGCCGTGCCGTCCGCCTTGTAGATGACCAGGTTGCCGTCGGGCTGGAAGAACATGACGTTGCCCGCCGTGTCCGTTCCGCTGGCCCACAGGGCCGTGCCATCGGTGTGGGCCGCCTGCGGGTAGGCGACCAGGTTGCCGTCGGCCTGCAGGGTGAGCACGGCGCTGGCCCGGCCGCCGGTACCCGTCTTCCACGTGCCGTAGCCCGGGCTGCTGATGACCAGCTCGCCCCCGTCGAAGCGCATCCGGGCCGCGCCCGCGGCCCAGGTGGTGCCGCTCGGGTAGTTGGTGTCGTCGCTCGGGAACAGCACGTACCCGGGAGTGCCCGACAGCAGCGCCACCTGGCTGGGCGTCAGCGCGATGCCGGACCAGACCTGGACATTGGAGACCGCCCCCTTGTAGAAGCTCTGCCGGGTGCCGCCGTTGAGGAAGTCACCCACCCGGAAGCCCTTGGTGAACCCCGTGACGGCGGCGTGCGGCGTCGAACTGACCACGATTCCGTTGACGTACAGCGCCATCACGCCGGTCGTACTGCTGTAGGTCGCGGTCAGGTGCGACCAGGAGCCCGTCCGGACGGGAGCAGTGCCGGGGCGCACACAGTCGAACGACCAGCCGAAGTCGGCCTTCGCCATGCAGAAGGTCCACTGGTGGGTGGTGCTGTCCGGGTAGACCGTGAACCCGGAGGTGCTGTTGCCGTCCTGCGAGAGCAGCACACCGCCCTCGACGTCCGGCTTGGCCCACACCGACACGGTGAAGCTCTTCGCCACGTCGAGCGCCGGCGTCGTGGTGCTCAGGACACCGGTGGAGGTGCCGTTGAGGTGGACGTCGGGGCTGAACAGGTCCTTGCTGCTCCAGGTCGCGCCGGCCTGACCGGTGAGGTTCAGGGTGCCGGTGCGGTCGGCGGCGGTGGTGACGGCCGCGCCCTCGGTGGCGTTGTCGTTCAGCGCCCAGCTGTGGGTGGCGGTGACCAGGGTCTGGGCGGGCCGGCCGCTGATCGTGGTGCCGTTGAACAGGTTCGCGGAGGCGGCGCCGTTGGCGTCCACGGACCAGAGGTCGAGGGTGCCGTTGCGGTCGATGTCCGCGGCCTGCAGGGTGGGCTTGGCGGCCTTGGTCCAGCCGCTGGAGGCGACCAGGACCGGGGTTGCCGTGTTGCCGAGGGTCATGGCCAGCAGGTTCGCGGAGCTGTAGTAGTACAGCTGGCCGCCGGTGTCGGAGCGGGCGAACATCCTCGGCATGCCGTCGGTGCCGAGTGCGGTGACGATCGTCCAGCCGGCCCAGGTGCCGCTGCCGGTCGGGTTGGTGTCGGAGAGGTCGACCTCGGCGGGGAAGAAGCCGCCGGGCTGGACGGTGGTGGGCTGCAGGTAGAGCGAGCCGTCGAGGATGCTCAGCAGCGAGGGGAACGGGTTCGGCTCTCCTTCGGCCGCGATGGTGTAGAGCTGCCCGGCGTTGGCGATCCAGGCGGCCTTGGCGCTGGTGACGGGCGAGGTGAAGGCGACCGACGGGACGCCCTTTCCGACCAGCGGTGACAGGGCGGAGCCGTCGCCGTTGCCGTAGAGGACCATGCCCGCACCCGTGGTCGGGTTGTACTGGAGAACGTCGTTGAAGCCGCCGCCGGAGCGGAAGTGGCCGACGATCGCCTGGGTGCCGTTCCAGTCCGCGGGTGCGGGGTTGGAACCGGCGGTTCCCTGGGCACCGAGATTGTCCGCTGCCGCGTTCAGCGACTTGTCGGTGGCGCCGCTGGCGAGCCAGAGTCCGGCGGGCAGTGCGGACTTGCCGCCGACGGCGGCGAGGTCGGGCAGGCCGTCGCCGGTGAGGTCGTTCTCCGGAGCGGTGGCGGCGGGCGCCGCGTTGAGCTCGACGACCTCGCTGTCACCGCTGGGGTTGCCACCGGCCGAGAGCGCGGTGACGGTCAGCACGTTGTGCGCACGGGTCGGCTTGATGGTGACGGTCGCACTACCGGCCGCGGCGGGGACCGTGCTGGGTGCGGCACCGTTGAGCTGGTAGGTGTAGCTGGCCGGGACGCTTCCCACCGGGTTGGCGGAAATGGTCACCTGGGTCGGGGTGCCGACCTTGAACGGTCCGGAGCCGATGTTCGCATTCGGCTTGCCCGGTGCGGTCGGGTCGAAGGTGAACTTGCAGGTCGCGCTGGTGCCGCTGTTGGCGAGTCCGTCGTTGGTGTAGACGGTCCAGGAGAAGGTTGTCGCCGCGCCGCCCGAGGCGTTCACCAAGGTCTGCCTGCTGACCTGGAGTTGGGCCGTGGTGCCCGAGTCGGCCGGCGAATCGTCCGCCGATGCCACGACGGTACCGGTGGATGTCTTGACCAGCCGGAAATAGGCGCCGAGGCGACCGCCCTCGGGGTCGGACACGGCTGCGCGCAGCACCACGTCGCCGTTGCCGACCACGGTCGGGGGGGCTGCGGTGCAGGAGGTCGCCGGCGAAGTCGTCAGCGTGGTGGGAGTGTTTGGGACGTGGTTGTACGTCGTCGTCATGGTCATCGAGCTGGGCTGGAACTTCTTCCAGCCATAGCCGTCGGACTCGTTCGTCGCGCGCAGGCCCAGGGTGATGTCGCCCCAGTTGCCGTTGGCCGCGCTCTGCATCACGGAGGTGGTGTCGAAGCCGACCGAGGCGGCGGGGCAGCTGCTGCTGTAGCCGTTGGCGACGTTCTTGGTCGCGCTCTTGCTGCTCCAGCCGGGCTGGCTGTTCCACGTGGTCGACGACGAGATGGCACCGGTGTGCCACAGTTCGACTTCGCGTGCGCTGCAGGACGGCGCCCAGGTCTCGGTGGCATAGAACGTGGATGAGACGATCTGCGCCCCGTAGATGCTGTTGGGGACGGACATCCGCGCGTAGGACCGACCGACGTAGTAGGGCGAGTCCCAGCTGTTGTAGCCGACCCGCAGGCCCGTGCTGTCCGTCGTCTTCCAGTAGCTGGTGGTCGGGAACGCGGAGCTGACGTATGTCCAGCCGAGCGCGGAGCCGCCCTGGCTGGGGGGATCGGCGGCGAAGGTCGGATCGAGATAGAGCGGCCAGACGGTGCCCTGGCCCGACAGCAGTGCCGGGTCGGGGGTGAGGGTGATGGCGCCCGACGCGTACTCGGCCTTCAGCGGCGCGGTGTGAGCGGTGGCACCGGGGCCGGCGACGCCGGAGCGGGCCGGACTGCCACTGCGGGCATCCAGCACCTTGCCGTCCGTCGGGTCGGTGACGGTCGGCACCGAGGCGTCGACAGCCGAGTCCCAGACACCGCGGACGGGCGCGGGCGCGGAGAACGCGACCCTGCCGTGCTTGTCCTTGGCCGTGATGTTCCCCGCTGCGTCGGCGGCCAGGTCGACCCCGGTCGTCCGGGTGGTGAAGGAGAGCTTCTTCAGGGCCGGGTTGGCGGCCGCGGCCGCGTCCTTGATGACCAGGACCTCGGAGAAACCGCCCTGCGCGTCGGCGGTGACCTTCAGGTCGATGCCGGCCAGCAGGCTGTAGGTGGCGGTCGGGCCGTCCAGCACGGGGCTCGGCAGGTTCTTCACCAGCGAGGCCGGCAGGGACAGCGACAGCGAGCGATTGCCGCTCCTCATCTCCGCCAGCGGGCCGGAGCCACCGCCGGAGAGGGTCAGCGCACTGCTGCTGACCTTCGGCGCGATCGAGCCGTCGGCACGCTTCACCAGGGTGGCGTCCAGCGACTTCCAGCCGCCGTCCCGGTACGTGCGCACCGGAGTGACGGACTGCTCCAGGGTGAAACTGCCGTCCGGGTTGGCAGTCAACTGGCCGGTCGGAGTGGTCGCGCCCTGCACCACGACGGCCTTCCCGGAGGTCCGGGCCTTCGAGGACGCCTGATCGGCCGTCAACGGACCGGCAGCCGACGCGGGCGACGACGACGGCGTTGCGGGGGTGTCCGCGTGCGCCGGTATCGCCGCGGTGAGGGTCAGTGCGGTCAGCGTCGCACCCAGGGCTGCGGCGAGCGCGCGTCTTGGCGTGGAAGGTGGCACGAGAGTGTCCCCTGCCCTTTCGTTCATCGGTTCAGAGGCGGCAGTACGCCGACTCCAGGCGAGAGATTCGCACACGGCCCGACCGGCCTCCGAAGCGCCCTGATAAACAGTCAGAACGAATTGCAGAGCTTGCCTATATTTTGCCCATATTTGACCATCGCAGACGAAGTAAAGAATTCGCAAAATCGCTTGCTTGAGCAGGAGTTGGCTGGTGACGCGGGGTGGACACCCTTGCCATGATCGTCGCCGGACCCGGCGGTGATCACCACGTCGGGCCATCGGTGCTGCCCTCGTGCAGCCGACTGTAAAGGCGTGACGAACCCCCATGCTCCGTAGAGCAAAAAACCAAGTCGGCATACCAGCCACAGATGTGATACACCGTCAACAAAGGCCCTGGCAATGGGTTCGGGGAATTTCGGCGGCAACGCTGGTCTCCGCACTGATCGCCGTGCCCGCGCAGGCGGCCGAGAAGTCTCAACCCTGGAAGCCCGGTGCGCCCTCGACGGCTGCCGTGAAGGGCGTCAAGGACCTCAAGCCGAAGATCGCCAAGCAGGTCAGCGAGGCGCAGCGCACCTTCACTCCGCGCGGCACCACGTGGCCCAAGGCAGCCAAGGGCCAGGCTCGCCTGGCCGCGCCTTCGGAGAAGTCCGATGGCACCAGGCAGGCCGTTGCAGGTACGCCGGTCTGGCTCCAGGCGGCCAAGTCCGGCAGCGGCGCCCACAACGGGCCGTCCGATGTCGGTGTGACGGTGCTCGACCATGAGAAGTCCGCCGCGCTCGGTGTCTCCGGCGTGGTCTTCAGTGTCGATGCGTCCACCGGCGGCGCGGCCGACGGCAAGGTCCGGGTCGGCGTCGACTACTCGGCCTTCGCCGAAGCCTATGGCGGCAACTACGCGTCCCGCCTCCAGCTGGTCACCCTTCCGGCCTGCGCGCTGACCACCCCTGAGGTGGCATCCTGCCGCGTGCAGACCCCGCTCCCCACCCAGCGGGACGCCAAGGCGTCCAGCGTGTCCGCGGAGCTCGAACTCGCGAAGTCGTCGGCCGTGCAGGCCTCGACCGACGGGACGAGCAGTCACGCGGTTCCCGCCGTCTGGTCCGGCGACGGGTCGGTCGCGCTGAAGGCCGCTTCGACGTCGGGCGTCCAGGTCCTCGCCGCGACCGACTCCGGCAACCAGGGCGGTGGCCCGTCGGGCAACTACGCCGCCGGCACCCTGTCGCCGTCCGGCTCGTGGACCGGCGGCAGCGCCGGCGGTTCGTTCACCTACGGGTATCCGATCCAGCTGCCCACCGCCAGTTCATCGTTGGCGCCCAGCTTCAACCTCGGATACGACTCGGCGTTGGTGGACGGCAAGACTGCCTCGACGCAGGCGCAGTCCTCCTGGGTCGGTGACGGCTGGTCGACCCCGGACTCCTTCATCGAGCAGACCTTCACCTCCTGCACCGACAAGCCCGAGGGCACCGCGTCTCCCTCGGAGACCAACGACCAGTGCTACGCGGGGCCGGTCCTGACCCTGTCGCTGAACGGCTCGTCGAGCGCGCTGGTCTGGGACTCCGGGAAGAGCACCTGGAAGCCGCAGAACGACAACGGCGAGGTCATCGCCCACGTCACCGGCTCCAACAACGGCACCGGCACCTACAACACCGACTACTGGACGGTCACCGACCGCTCCGGCACGGTGTACTACTTCGGCCGCAACCAGCTGCCCGGTTGGAGCACCGGCAAGCCGGTCACCAACTCGGTCGACTCGGTGCCGGTCTACTCCTCGCACCCGGGCGACCCGTGCTACAACGCCGCAGGATTCAACTCCTCGGCCTGCACCATGGCCTACAAGTGGCACCTGGACTACGCCAAGGACGTCCGCGGCCAGGCCATGTCCTACTGGTACACCCAGGACACCAACTACTACGGGCAGAACAAGGGCGCGTCGAACACCAAGTACGTCCGCGACTCCTACCTGTCCCGGATCGACTACGGCTTGCTGGACAACGGCGCCTTCGGCACCGTCCCCAACCAGGTGCACTTCCTCACCGACTCGCGCTGCGTGGCCGCCACCTGCGACCCGATCTCGTCCTCGAACGCCGGCACGCAGTACCCGGACGTGCCGTTCGACCTGGTCTGCAACAGCGGCGCGACCTGCACCTCGAAGTCGCCGTCGTTCTTCTCGACCGTCCGCCTGAAGCAGATCGTCACCAAGCAGTACTCGACGGCGACTTCCCAGTACGCGCCGGTCGACACCTACGACCTGGCGCAGACCGCGCCGCCCACCGGCGACGGCACGTCACCGACCCTGTGGCTGGCGTCGATCACCCGCACCGGCAGCGACACCACGGCCGGCGGATCGGGCTCGATCAAACTCCCGCCCGTGGTCTTCGGCGGCACCACCATGCAGAACCGGGTGGACACCGCCAACTTCCCCGGCATGTACCGCTACCGGCTGACCTCGATCACCACCGAACTCGGCGGCCTGACCGGCATCAGCTACGGCCTGCCCAACCAGTGCACCCCCGCCTACGTGGCCTCGGCGAACGCCTCCAGCAACACCAACTCCTGCTACCCGGTGAGCTGGACGCCGAAGTTCTACACCGACCCGATCACGGACTGGTTCCGGAAGTACGCCGTCACCGAGGTCCGGGAGACCGACCAGACCGGCGGCGCGCTCACCAAGGTCACCTCCTACGAGTACGGCGGCGGCGCGGCCTGGCACTACGACGACAACGAGGTCGTGCAGGCCAAGTACCGCACCTGGGGCCAGTTCCGCGGCTACGCCGACGTCACCACCTGGGTCGGCGACGGCACCAAGGACCGTCGGACCAAGCAGAAGACCAGCTACTACCGCGGCATGGACAAGGACTGGCTGTCGCCCACCTCCATCCGGTCCGTCTCGCTGACGGACTCCCAGGGCGCCAGCCACCCCGACAGCGACCAACTGTTCGGCATGGCCCTCGAGAAGACGGTCTTCAAGGGTGACGGCAGTACGGTGGACAATCTGAGCATCAGCTCGTACTGGGTCTCCCCGGCCACCGCGACCCGCAACCGCACCGGTCTCCCCGCGCTCACCGCGCTCACGGTGAAGGACGCGGAGAGCTACAACCGTCAGGCCATCACTTCCACCCAGCCCACGACGTGGCGGGTGGGGGCGACCGACCACACCTACATTTCGGACACTGCGGACGCCAACTTCGGCGAGCTGAAAGCCACTTACTCGCACACCGTGCCGGCGAACCCCGCCTACGACCAGTGCACCACGTACACCTACGCCCCCGCGAACACCGCTCTGAATCTCGTGGGCCTGGTCGCCTCGCAGGAGACCGTGTCGGTGGCATGCGGCGGCTACACCGAGGGCAGCATCGCCTCGGCCCCGGCCGGCTACAACACGCTCACCGCCCCCGCCACCGTCAACCGGCCCGCGCAGGTGGAGTCAGCGACCCGAACGTTCTACGACGACCCGAAGTTCGGAACCGCATTCCCGCAGACCACCCCGCCGACCCTCGGCGACGTCACCATGTCGCAAAAGGCCTCCGGCTACACCGGAGGTGCCTATACCTGGCAGACCGGTGCACGCACCACGTACGACACGTACGGACGCCCGCTGGTCGTGAAGGACGCGAACGGCAACGCCACGACCACGGCGTACACCATCAACAGCGTCGGCCTCACCACCGGCACCAACGGCACCAACGCCAAGGGCCAGCCCCTCAAGACGACCATCGCGCCGGCTCGCGGCCTGGCCGTGTCGGTGACCGACGCCAACAACATCACCACCACCAGCCAGTCCGACGCACTCGGCCGGCTCACGGCAGTGTGGACGCAGTCCCGATCGACGGCGCAGCCGGCCAACCTCAAGTTCGGCTACACGGTGTCGAACACCGGCCTGTCCGGCACGACGACGGCCAAGCTCAACGAAGCTCAGGACTATCTGACGTCGGTGACCGTGTACGACTCGCTCGGCCGTGTCCGGCAGACCCAGTCGCCGACCCCGCAGGGCGGCCGACTGATCACCGAGTCGTTCTTCGACTCCCACGGCTGGGTCACCAAGGCCAACAAGGCCTTCTGGGACCCGGACCACCTCCCGACGACGGCACTCGCCACGGACGCCGCGGACGCGAAGGTTCCGAACCAGGAACTCACCACCTACGACGGTCTCGGCCGTGCGGTGCGGGTGGACTCGCTCAAGTTCTCGGCAGTCCAGGAGAGCACGACCACCGTCTACGGCGGCGACCGCACCACGGTCGTCCCACCCGACGGGGCCACGGTCAGGACGACCGTCACCGACCCGCTCGGTCGCACCGTCCGGCTCGACGACTACAGCGTGCGCCCGACTGTGACGGCACCGGCCGACACCTTCACCGGCGACTACACGGTGAGCGGCGGCACCAGCCAGTCGATCACCTACGGTTTCGACGTCCAGGGCACGCAGAACACCGTCACCGCCGGAGGATCCACCTGGACCACTTCGTTCAATCTGCTCGGAGAGGTCACCGGCCGTAACGATCCCGACGCCGGTAGCGCCACGATGCAGTACGACGCCGTCGGCAACCTGGTCGAGTCGACCGACTCGCGGGGCAAGAAGACCAGCTACACCTACGACGCGCTGAACCGCAAGACCGCGGCCTACGCCTCGGCGGTCACCGCACAGTCGGACGCCACCCGGACCGCCTCCTGGGTGTACGACAACGACAACAACGCCGTCGCCGGTATGGCCAACCCCATCGGCCACGCCACCACGGTGACGTCCTACTCCAACGGCGCCGCCTACGAGACGCAGGCCTCGGGCTTCAACGTCTTCGGCGCGTCCCTCGGCGAGACGGTCAAGATCCCGGACACCGAGGGCACGGCGCTCGGCGGCAAGTCCTATGCGGTCACGCACACCTACACCGCCAACACGGGCCTGCCCTACACCGACACCTACCCCAACGGGAACGGCCTGTCGGCCGAGACCGTGATGCACACGTACACCCCCGTCCACGACCTGCCGGCCGGTCTGTCGTCCGGCAGCTACGCCTACACCCAGGACACGACCTACGACGCCTACGGCCGGGTCTCCCAGTCGCAGATCGGCAGCCCCACCGTCGGCTACGGCGTCATCACCAACACCTATGACGCCCACACCGGGCGCCTGACCGACCAGCTCGTCCAGCGCGCCACCAGCACCAGCACCCCGAGCGACGTCGACCGCCAGCACTACGACTACAACCTGGCCGGCAACACCACCCGGCAGGTCTCCACCCGCCTCGGTACGACGTCCGAGACGCAGTGCTACAGCTACGACCAGCTCGACCGCCTCACCCAGGCGTGGACCGCCACCGACTCCTGCGCGGCCGCTCCGACCAAGGCGGCACACGCGCAGGTCGGCGACGCCGTCGCCGGCGGCGCCTACTGGACCGAGTGGGCCTTCGACGCCCTCGGCAACCGCACCAGCCAGGTGGAGCACTCCACCACCAACGGTGCCGACGCCACCACGACCTACACCTACAACGGGAACGGAAAGAACCAGCCCCACACCCTGACCTCGGCCACCGGTGGCACCAGCCTCGAGTACGACACCGCGGGCAACGCCACCAAGCGCGCCACCGCAGCAGGCGGCACCCAGAACCTGACCTGGGACGACGCGGGCCGCCTGACGTCCATCAAGGGCGGCACGGCCGGCGACAGCAGCTACGTCTACGGCACCGACGGCAAGGTCCTGCTCCAGAAGGACCCGGGGAGCACGATCCTCTACCTGGCGGACCAGCAGTACACCCTCAACACCGCCACAGGTGCCGTCACCGGCATCCGTTACCTTTCCCTTCCGGGCGGCGGCACCGTCGTTCGCACGGGCACCCTGACCAACTACCGGTTCGAGATCGCGGACCCGCACGGCACCGCGACCCTCGTCCTCGACCGCACCTGCCAGACCCCGACCTGGCGCCAGTTCACCCCTTACGGCGCCCCGCGCGGCACCGCCGCCACCTGGCCCGACAACCGGGGCTTCCTCAACGCCCCAGCGTCCACAGCCACCGGCCTGACCGTCCTCGGCGTCCGCCAGTACGACCCCGTCACCGGCCGTTTCATCAGCCTCGACCCGCTCTTCGAATTCACCGACGCACAGCAACTCGGCGGCTACAACTACGCAGCCAGCAACCCTGTGGCGAAGAGCGACCCCGAAGGCCTGATGGCCTGGGACCCGCTGACGGAGGTTTCTGTCGGAAAGCCTTCCGACCTCCAGGCGGAAGTCAACAAGGTACGGTCCAAGCCTGGCTACAAGGACAAGCCTGCATACGTTCCTCCACCGGATCCGGCGGAGACGAAAAAGTGGCGGAAGGCCCGCATCCAGTGGCTCAAGAAGCCTGGAAATAAAATTTCCAACCTTGACGTCATGGAGAGGAGCTACCACAACAGCTGCGTCAAGGGCTCTCGCGACGGGTGCCAGTATGCCAATGTGAGCACCATCTACATGCTGGAAAAATTCGTCGAGGATGCCGCCAATCGAATTGACGAAGGTTCCTATGTGTTCGATCAAGCCCAGTTCGACTACATGACCGGAAAGAACAAGGACATGAGTTGGGGGTTCAACAACGAGGAGTACCGCATCGCCTACGACCTGGCTTCAGGTCCGCACGGCAAGAGTGTGGTAGCGGTCCCCGAGGGGACCGATAAAGCCTTCGATGCGTGGGTCGACGGCGTGGCAACGGAGTTCAAGACAGTGGCTGGAACGAAGAATTCGATCGAGAAGGCCTTCAAAAACAGCAAGGGCAAGGGTGCCGATCAAGTCATCATCAGGGCCGCCGACAATTCCAAGGCATCGGAAGCACTGAGAGGAATTGGCTCCTTCGAAGCCTCAAATACGGCAGACTTCAAGTCTTATGAGATCAGTGCTACTGGAGACTGGGGCGGTTGGAGCATCACTGGAACAGTGGGCTCCAAGCCCAAGTGCCACGGCAGCTGCTGAGCCGCGAACCGAAAATTCTAGCACTCGACGTGCTGCATTTCTGGATATGATGCAAGCCGTCGGGCTCGGGGCCCTCTGAGCCCTTCAATGGGATGTGCCGACCAATTCACGTGGTCGGCACATCCTGGCTTTCGGCCCTTTTCCCGGCCGCTCTGCGGCCGGAATCGACGTGCGTAGGCCTGGGCCCGCCCGCGCTACCAACCGGGACCCAGGGGCCCGAGGGGTTGCAGCCCTACCCGTCGGGCCAGCCACTTGGCACGCTCCGTGGCGCCATGCGGAACGTGGATGAACACCGTATGGTCCGAAGCTGGCTCATCGCCGTGAATATCGCGGCTATTGATGGCGATCTGGACATACGCGTCCTTGTGGCGCATCTCCAGCTGAAGTTCCGGCACGGCCGGCCAGTTGAAGTAGGTCCACTCGATCGAACCGATCCCGGAGCCGACCACATCGAGGAATGCCTGCTCGGTCGATCCGACCTGCTGGTGTTCCAGGCTGATTTTGACAGGAAGCAGTGCCGCCACTCGCGGATCCCCTGTCACGACCAGGTGCCGGACCTCATCGGTGGACTCGGGTGTGAACGGGTCATCAGGACAGACCACGCCGTTCGGGAATGCGGCAACCATGCGCTGTGCCTCTACGAGTGTCAGCGCCTCACTGAACGCCCCGAAGTGGAAGTCGTCCATGGGGACAGCAAGGCTCAGCAGACACCGGACCGCCCCGTAGGCTTCCGACAGATCGGTGGTTCGCAGAACCGGCAAGGCATTTGAAGTACTCACGCCTGGGGATTCTTCCAGAAGTAGCCTGACGAGTCATCCGACGTCACGCCGATGCCTCCCCTGCACCTCCAGCAGCACTCAACCTCGCTTCACCATGGATGAAGCCTCCTTACCTGCACCCGTGAGGCCGCACTGCATGGGCCACGTCCGGGGGGAAGTGGCGAAGGCATCGATCCGTTCTCAGACTCTCGCCCGATGGGGTCGGGTGTCACCTGATACTGCAACTCAGCACCGGCTGATTCCTCGAGAACGAGCAGGCTCTTGACGGAATCCCAGCACAATGACCACACCCGACAGTCGGCCGTCCACCGTCCGGCCGCACCCCTGACTACCGAAATGCTGGACGGCGGCCCGCACGGACCGCCGTCCCGTCACTGGCGACCTGTCAGGGCTTGTAGAGCCGCGTCACGCTCTGAAGCGTGCCCTTCGAGTCGAGCTTCACCACGTACTGGTTGCCGTAACAGTGGTACGGCGCGGTGGGCTGCTTGTGCTGAATGCAGGGTGTCCTTGGCCTTCATGAAGACGAAGACGTCGACCTCCTTGGCTTGAGGTCGGCGTCAAACAGCAGGGTCATGGTGTCGTTGCCGACGTCACAACCAGGATCCACGGGGGAGCGTCCTGCCCCACCCGACAGCACCCACCACACCGATCCGCCCCTCCCCATTGCCGGTGTTGCCCCTGTGACAGTCGTTGCGCCCCATACCGCACCCTCAGCTCCTGCACACCCCGGTGATCCGGTACGGCTCACCGGGGACCAGCCCGAGCCGGGCCGCCCACGCCGCCGCCTGTTCGGCGGTGGCGTCGCGGTCGGCGAGCCGCGCCGAGACCAGCCCCGGCGGCAGCACCGTCAGCGCCTCCCAATGCGCGGCCGTCAGCGCGAGGTGCCGCAGTCCCGTCAACTCGCCCAGGACGGCCACGTCGAGCGTCCCGCAGCGCGACAGGTCGAGCCACCACAGGGCGGGCAGTGTGCGCAGCACGGCGAGGTCCGACGGACCGTCACCGGACAGGTCGAGAACGCCCAGGTGCGGATGGCCCGCCAGCGGCGCGAGGTCGTCGGCGGCGACGACGGCCGTGAGCGACTCGACGGCCACGCCTCGCAGCGCACCGAGGCCGTCGGCGGGGCGGGCGGCCAGGGTGACGCGGCGCAGGCGGGGTGCGGCGGCGAGCGGGGCAAGGACAGGGGCGGGGCCGGTGAGGCGGGCGTGCAGCAGGGTGGCGGGCACGGTGCCGGGCGTGGTCGCGGCCGTCAGGGCGGTCGGCGGGCCGTCCGGTTCCTCGGCGGACTCCGTGAACTCCAGGTACGGCGGTTCGTCGTCCTCGATCTCGTAGCAGCCGCGTTCCAGCAGGTCGAGGCAGCGGGTGAGCAGGGTGGTGACGGAGTCCGCGCGGTAGGCGGGGCCCTCGTAGTGGTCGCCGCCGAGTTCGATCACCTGCCCGGGGCGGCTGGCCCCGGCGGGGGCGAGGTCGACGGCGTAGTAGTTGCCGGCATCGTCGGTGGCGAACGGAAGCCAGGCCGGGCAGTTCCAGTCGAACGGCGGTGCGGCGTACGCCAAGTACTCGTGCGCACCGGGGAGTTCGGCGAGCGAGAGCAGGCGCGGCCCGTCGAGTACGTCGTTCTCGCCGCTGCCGTCCGCGATCAGGTACAGGGCGCGCAGGTCGGCGGGCAGCGGGAAGCCGAGGGCCGCCTCGATCCCGGCGATCCGCCGCGGCGTGGCGGGCGGCGGCAACTCGGCGCGATGGCCGAGAAGTTCGGCACGACGGTCGATCGACGCCCGGAACAGGTCGGCGGCCCGTTCGGGGTCGCCCGCCGGGGGCGCGGTGGAGTCGGGCCGGTCCTCTCCGGGGGCGGGCAGATACAGATCGGGGTCGAGGACGGCCCCGTGGCCGCCCCTGGCGGGCCGGACGAGGGAGGTGTCACGGGTCGCGGTGAGCGTGAACGGGCCGTCGGCCAGGTGGTGCAGTTCGAGCCGGGTCCGGGGCCAGCGGCGCAGCGCACCGATCTCGGTGGCGAGCGCGTAGAGGTCCCGGGTGTCGGGCACCAGATGCCGGCGGGCACCGTCGGCCAGCGTCCAGTGCCCGTCCACCCATCGATGGACGGGCCCGCCGCGGAAGTCCAGGCGCAGGACCGCCCACTGCTCGGGCGCAGTGCTCGCCACCTGCACTAAAATCTCCCGCGCCGCCTGCTCAAGACCGGCACCCGCGCCACCCGGGTGTTCGCTCATCCCGCCATCCTCCCAGCGCCGCAGGACAGTTACCCCTCCGGGGCGGGGGACCTCGTGACGGATGGGCCTGACGACCCACGAGAGCATCCGACATCTGCATGACGAAAACCACTGAGACAAACGACGCGGAACTGCTCACATCGTCCACGAATCTTGCGGATCGCACCCAGGAGAAATGTAAGCCAATCAAGCGGTCAAACCTGCACGGATCGCCCCAAACTCCACACCACAGCACCCGAACCGGAATCTTCCTGACTGCTTGTCGAAAACAGCGCCCACGAGATCTGCAAGTGTGGCAAATTCAGCATCGAACGGCCCTCGATTCCCCCAGTTCCTCCAGCATTGTCACAGTGGACAAGGCAACCCTCCACCGCCAGTACCAACTGGATGCCCTCGCGGACCGGGTCACTGGTAAGTCCGAAACCGAGGCGGACCACACCGGCGGATACGCCGGAGCCATGGTGAAGGCCGCCGGCGGAGAGCTCGCCCTGTACTGGAAAGGAGCGGTTCCGCAGAACATCGAGGACGTACGGAAGGACGCCGCCGCTCAGGGGCTCAAGGTCTCCATCACTCAAACCTCCTATTCCGCGAAGGAGCTGGAGGACGCACGGCGGAGGCTGGAGGATGCGGTCAAGGGCAAGGACGCAGGGACTGAGCCCGTCGCAGCATGGAACTCCATCGCTGTCCTGTCGAACGGCACCGGTCTCTACATCAGCTACAACAGCCCCACATCCCAGGCCCTGGCAAACCCCTCGCCGTCCGAGGTTCCGGCCCACCGCGTGACTACCGTGTCGGCCAAGGAGTTCGCCACACGTGCCCAGGCCCTGGCCGGCGTCCCTGTCCAGGCCGCCGAAGGACCTGAAGGTACTGATACCTACGGCCGCCATGACGACTCGACCCCCTTCTGGGCGGGTGCCGAGCTCAATGCGCCGGGCAACAAGTTCTGTACGTCCGGGTTCGGCGGATCTCATGGTGGCACTGACGTCATTCTCACCGCTTCACACTGTGGAACCTCCGGAACGTTCGCTACAGGGACCGGCCATTTCGAGGGCTGGGCGCAATCCTCCGACCTCGGCTACGACACAACCTTCATCGCGCTCAACGGATCGGCTGGAAACCAGTTCTACGATGGCGCGTGGAACGATCCGAACGGATACCACAAGCACATCGCGGGCTGGGGCCTCAACCATGACGGCGACTACGTCTGCACCTCGGGCGCCATGTCCGGTGTCAAGTGCGGTATCCAGGTCAGGTATGCCGGGGTGGATTCCAACATCGGCGGGATCACCCGGCACAATGTGGTTCAGGCGATGCGCACCAACACCGGCGACCACGCTGCCGCAGAGGGAGACAGCGGCGGCCCGGTTGTCACCAGTCCTGACTGCAGCTACGGCAATGACATGCAGGCTCGCGGTCTGATCAGTGGATCCTGGGGACGGTATGTCGTGTGTCCGACGTGGGGTGTCGGTATTGCCATGGAAACCACCTGCTACGAAGGCGTACAGTTCATCGGCATGTCTGCCATCGTGAACACGCTCGGCTTCACCTTGTACACCTGATGCATCGAGGAGCCCCCGTGAACCGGTCCGCCGTTCGTACTGCCGCCGTTGTGCTCCTCACCATGGGACTGGCCGCATGCGGTACCACTCGTGGGGGCTCCCCCATCTCACCTCCGCCCGCCGCGGACACCGAGGGGCGGATCATGTCTCTGACCGGCGACGGATTCACGCTCTGTGGCATATCCGGCGCTGTCACCCCTGCCGGCCATCACTATCGGGTGGACGTCTGCGGCGACCCGGCAAAGGCCCGTACGGCACTCGAACAGCGATTCCCAGGGTTGACCGATGTTCACATGTACCAACCCGACGACAGTGGCAAGCACACTCCGCAACAACTCGTCACCCGGTACTGGGTGAATCGCACCACCGGCGACGGCTTCACCGTCACCTCGACCCGGATCACCCCCGACGGCACGATCGCCGTCGGCGTCGACGGCGACCTCGACCGAGCCCGGTCCGTCCTGGACCAGCGCTTCCCGCACTGGACGACCGTCCACCCGGAAACGTCGTCCAACCCCCTCTGACAACCCCTCCGACACGGTGCCGACGCTCGCCGCGACAGGTCAGGACGAGCCCCCGGCGCTACGCCTCCGGGGCGGCGTCCTCGCCGGGGAGGCGGAGGTCCCAGCCGACCAGAGCGCGGAGTTGTTCGGCGGTGACGCCGTCGGGGACGGGGCGGGGGGCCTCGTGGCGGATGGGGGGCTGCCAGCCGTCCTCGGGGTTCCAGGTGCGGACCTGGCGGGCGGGGGCGCCGGCCACCACGGCGTAGTCGGGGACTTCGCCGGCGACCACGGAGTTGGCGGCGACCACCACGTTGCGGCCGATCCGCGCGCCGGGGAGGATCACCGCGCCGGTGCCGATCCAGGAGCCCGCGCCGATCGAGACGGGTTCGTTGCGCGGCCACTGCTTGCCGATGGGCAGTTCGGTGTCGCGGTACTCGTGGGCCTGGTCGGTGATGTAGACGTTCGGGCCGGTCCACACGTCGTCGCCGAGCACGATCTGCTGGTGTCCGACGATGTGGCTGCCGCGGCCGATCACGCAGCCGCCGCCGATCCGGACGATCGGCTCGGGGCCGAGGTCGAGTCCGGGCAGGAAGCCGGCCGAGATGGTGACGCGTTCTCCGATGATGGAGAACGGGCCGATGGTGATCCACTGTTCGTTGAAGACCGCGCCGAGCGGGAACGCCAGCTTGGTGCCGTCGCCGAGTTCCCCGAACCGGTACGGCCCGGGGTTGCGGTTGCTGACGGCGCCGGTGTCCTGCACCCAGCGCCAACCCCGGTGCACCAGGCGCCCGGCCGCCCGGCGCGACCTCTCGCGGACGGATCCCAGCAGCGCGCGGACGATCGACATGCGCTCACCGTATCGGCCGCCGACGACCCGCGACGGGCAACGGGACCAAGCTCACACCGGCCGGTAACTTCCGACGTACCGCCAGCTCAGCGCACCCAGCGCGCGGGCCGCTTCTCCAGGAACGCCCGCATGCCCTCCTGCGCCTCCTCGGAGCCGAACAGCCGCGCGGACTGCGCGACCAGCTCCTCGGTGTGCCGCTCGAAGGACTCCCGGACGGCGGCGTTGGCGAGCTGCTTGGACTCGGCGAGGCCCTGCGGCGAGCACAGCCGCAGCGCGTCCAGGATCGTCTTCAGCGCGGTGCCGGTGTCGTCGGCGGCCTCGGTGACCAGGCCGATCCGGGCGGCCTCGGCAGAGTCGAAGGTCTCGCCGGTCAGGTAGTAGCGGGCGGCGGCGCGCGGTTCCAGCTTGGGGCGCAGCGGCAGCGAGATGACGGCGGGGGCGAGGCCGAGGCGGGCCTCGGTGAAGGCGAAGGTGCAGGCGGGTCCGGCGACGGCGAGGTCGCAGGCGCCGACCAGGCCGAGTCCGCCGGCCCGGACGTGGCCGTCGAGGCGGGCGATGACGGGCTTGGGGCAGTCGACGATGGCGCGCTGCAGGGCGACCAGGCCGCGCGGTCCGACGGTGGGGTCGTCGCCGGTGGCCTCGGAGAGGTCGGCGCCGGCGCAGAACACCCGGCCGGTGTGGCCGAGGACGACGGCGCGGACGTCGGGGTCGGCGGCGGCGTCGGCGAGGCCCCGGGTGAGTTCGGCCATCAGCCGGGTGGAGAGGGCGTTGCGGTTGTGCGGGGAGTCGAGTTCGAGGGTGGCGACGGCGTCGGCGGTGCTGCGCCGCAGGAGGGGGGCTTCGCTGGTCATCGGGCGGTCTGCCTTCCGGCTGAGGGTGGGTCGGACGGTCTCCGCCTGCACCCTGGCACGACACCGGGTCTACTGACCAGTACCCGATATGTCGTACACAGTCTCAATTCCCTTAAGGTCTAGACCTATTGACACTTAACAGCCAACCTGGCTTGAGTGCATGGCACACCGCTCGTTCCCCCCACAAGGAGTGGCCGATGCCCCCCACCCGAACCATCTCCCACCGCCGCACCGGCACCGCCCGCGGCCGGATCGCCGCCCTGCTGACCGGTGCGCTGGCCGCCACCGGCCTGGCGGTCATGCTGCCGACCTCCTCCACCGCCGCCACCGCCTGCGCGAGCCCCTACTCGGCCTCGCAGGTGTACACCGGCGGCACTGCCGCCTCCTACAACGGCCACAACTGGAACGCCAAGTGGTGGACCCAGGGCGAGACGCCGAGCACCGCCGGCACCGGCGTCTGGGCCGACCAGGGCGCCTGCGGCACCGGTGGCGGCACCACGCCGAGCCCGAGCCCGACCCCCACCGGCACGGTCTGCGCCTTCCAGACCTGGATCGCGGGCACCCAGTACACCACCGGCACGGTGGTCCGGTACGCGCCCAACGGCCAGTTCTACATCGCCACCCACGACAACCCGGGCTACGACCCGACGATCTCCACCTGGTACTGGAGCCCGTACAACACCTGCGGCACCGACCAGCCCTCGCCGAGCCCGAGCACCAGCACGAGCACCAGCCCCAACCCGGGCGGATTCGTGGTCTCCGAGGCCCAGTTCAACCAGATGTTCCCGAGCCGGAACCCGTTCTACACGTACAGCGGCCTGGTCGCGGCGCTGAACGCCTACCCGGCGTTCGCGGGCACCGGCTCCGACACCGTGAAGAAGCAGGAAGCGGCGGCGTTCCTCGCCAACATCAACCACGAGACCGGCGGGCTGGTGTACGTCGTCGAGCAGAACACCGCCAACTACCCGCATTACTGCGACACTTCCCAGCCCTACGGCTGCCCGGCCGGCCAGGCCGCCTACTACGGGCGCGGCCCGATCCAGCTGAGCTGGAACTTCAACTACAAGGCGGCGGGCGACGCGCTCGGCATCGACCTGCTGCACAACCCGAACCTGGTGCAGACCGACGCGGCCGTCGCCTGGAAGACCGGCATCTGGTACTGGATGACGCAGAACGGCCCGGGCACCATGACCGCCCACAACGCCATGGTCAACGGCAAGGGCTTCGGCGAGACCATCCGCTCCATCAACGGCTCGCTGGAGTGCAACGGCGGCAACCCCGCCCAGGTCCAGAGCCGGATCAACGCGTACACCAACTTCACGTCCGTCCTCGGCGTCCCGACCGGCTCGAACCTGAGCTGCTGACCCGCCGGCGGCGCGGGTGACGGACCCTCGTCACCCGCGCCGCCCGTCGCCCCCGAACCGCCCGTCGCCCCTGCGCCGCTCGCCGTACGCGCCGCACGTCGCCCGCGCGCCGTTGCGACCGCACTGCTCAGCGGCGCACCAGCATCGTCATGCCGACGCCCGCGGCCGCGAACAGCGCGCCCAGCAGCAGCCAGCCGGACGGGCCGTGGGCGATCACCACCGAGGTGATCAGCACCGGGCCGACCATCATCGCGGCCGACATGCCGGTGTTGAAGACGCCCTGGTAGGTGCCGTGCGCGTGCTCCTTCGCCAGGTCGTAGCCGAGCGCCCACGCGCCGGCCTGGCTGTACACCTCGCCGAGCGCCTGGAGTCCGACGCCGGCGGCGATCACCAGCGCCGCCGCCCAGCCGGGCAGGCCGGCGGCCAGCGCCAGCACCGCGCAGGAGCCGGCCACCAGCAGCGCGCCCCGGCGGAAGATCCGGGCGGCCGCGCCGACCTCCTCGGTGCCCCGGGTGGCCCGGACCTGGAGGGCGATCACCAGCGCGGTGTTCACCAGCAGGGCGCCGGCCACCATCCAGCGCGGCGCGTCGGTCTCCCGCACCACCCACAGCGGCACCCCGACCTCGATCATCACGAACTGCAGCGTGATCACCGCGTTCAGGCCGGTCATCGCCAGGTAGCGGCCGTCCCGCAGCACCGCCCTGACGCCGCCCTCGGCCTTGGTCCTCGCGGCCTGTTCGGCGGTGCGCGGCGGAAGGCGCACCAGCAGCAGGTACATCACCGCGATCACGCCGTACGTCGCGCCGTCGACCAGCAGCGCCGTCAAGTACGCGCCGCGGGTGTCGAGTTGGAGCACCAGCGCGGCCCCGACGGTGCCCAGCGAGATGCCGACGTTGGTGACCGAGCGCAGGTAGGCCCGCCCCGCGACCCGGCCGTCCACCGGCAGCACCTCGGCGAACAGCGCGCCGCGCACCGCCGAGCCTCCCCGGTCGGCCGCGGCCAGCAGGCAGGCCAGCGCCGCGAACACCGCCAGGTCGTGCACCAGCACGTACCCGACCGCGCACACCCCCTGGACCACCAGCAGCACCACCAGCACCGGCTTGGGCCCGAACCGGTCGGACAGCCGGCCCGCCGGCACGCCCGCCGCCAGCCCGAACGCCCCGGCGACCGTCAGCACCACGCCGACCTGCGCGACCCCGAAGCCCAGGATGCGGGTGAAGAACAGCACGGACAGGGTCATCGAGAGGCCGTTGCCGGCCGTGTTGATCAGGGTGATCACGGACAGCCGGCGCAGCACCGGGTCCTGGGGCAGCAGCCGGGCGAACCGGCTCTTTCGGGCATGGCTGGGCAACGCGGCCTCGTCGGCCGCGAGTTCAGTGGCGGTCATGACCTGATCAGACCGGGTGCGGAGCGGCCGTGGTATTGATTTAGCCCGGGCCTGAATCCACCGGCCCGAACAGGGGGAACACCATGGTGCTGCGGTTCCGGCTGGGCCTGGCCGATCTGGCCGCCACGTACTTCGCCTGCTCGCCGCTCCAGGAGACGGTGCTCAGCCTGCGGATGTGGACCCACCCGGGCCAGTACCCGCACGGCGCGGCGTTCGAGGCGATGCGCCCCGCCTTCGAGGCGCTGCCGGCCGCGCCGCTGCTGCGCGCCCTGATCGCGAGCAACAAGTACGTGCCGGACTTCCTGACGCCCCGCCCGAGCGTCCCGTTCCCGGACTTCCGGGCCGAGCTGGCCGTCGTCCGCGCCTTCGAACCGGCCCGGCTGCGGCACGAGTTCGCCGTCACCTTCCTGCCGCACGACCGCGCGGTGCCGCCGCTGCTGGCGTCCTTCGCCGACCGCCCGGCGGAGCTGATCGGGGACATCGCCGACGCCCTGGAGCAGTACTGGACGCAGGTCCTGGAGCCCGCCTGGTGGCCGCGCGCCCGCTCGGTGCTGCACGCCGACATCGTGCACCGCTCCCGGGTGCTGGCCGAACGCGGCGCGGCGGCCCTGTTCGCCGACCTCGACCACCGGCTGCACTGGACGGACGGCGTGCTGACCATCGACCGCAACTGGGGCGACGGCGACCAGGACATCCGGGTGGACCGGCGCGGCCTGGCCCTGCTGCCGACCTGCTTCGCGCGCGGCGCGATCACCGCGATCGGCCCCGACCTGACCCCGTCGATCAGCTACCTGGCACGCGGCCAGGGCAATCTGACCGGGCCCGTCGACCCGCCACCCGCACCGCAGGCCCTGGAACAGCTGCTCGGCGCGCCCAAGGCCCGCCTGCTCGCCCTGCTCCAGGAACCCACCGCCACCACCGAGTTGGCCCGCCGCCTGGGCGTCACCCCGGGCGCGGTCAGCCAGCACCTCGCCGTGCTGCACGCCACCCGCCTGGTCACCCGCGCCCGGTACGGCCGGCTGGTGCTGTACGCGCGCAGCCCGCTCGCCGACCAGCTGGTCGGGCCCTGACGGCCGCTCAGCAGAACGCCATCACCGCGCCGGTCGCCACCGAGTGCCGGGCCGCCCGCATCAGCTGCAGGCAGATGAACGACTCGGTGCCGTAGCGCCGCCAGCCCTCGGCGTCCGGGGCGGGGCCGTCGCAGGCGTCGGAGACCTCCTCGGAGTCCGGGTCCAGGTCCTCCGGCAGCCCGAGCGCCTCGGCGAGCGCCTTCAGCTCCGCCAGCAACCGCACCGAGGAGCCGAGCGAGCCGCCGGACAGCTCCTCGTCGACCAGCACCGGCCCGAAGTCCACCGGGACGTAGTAGCCCTCGCAGTCCGAGTGGTGCACCAGGTGGTCGAACGGGCCCGGCGGGTCGTCCGGCACGTCGAAGTACGCCTCCCTCAACAGCTCGTCGTCGGTGGCGCGCCGGCCGTCCTCCAGTGGCTCGGGCAGCTGCCCCTTGGTCGCCAGGTGCACGGCGACGCGGCGCAGCGTGTGCAGCCCCGAGTAGCCCCACACCCGGTCGCAGAACTGCTCGCCGGTCTCCGGTTCCCGCCAGCCCGGCAGGCCCTCGCGCTCCAGCACCGCGCGTATCGTCGCGCACTCCTCGCGGAACCAGTCCGCGGTGTCCTGTTCGGCGTCGATCAACGCACCGACCATCACATCGAGTCCCATGCCCGCGATCCTGCCAGCCGGCGCCGACACCGGGTGGATCATGCGCCGGGCCGCGCCGTCAACTCCGTTCAGGTATAGACCTGTTGACGAGTTGGTCCAGTCCACTTACCCTCCTGTTGCCGGCTCCCGGGCACCCCTGTACGGAATCCCCCACACCAGACAGGGAGTACCGATGCACGTCCGCTCCAGGCAACGCCTCCGGGCCAGACTGCTGGCCCTGCTCGCCACGCTCGCCCTGCCGATCGCCCTGCTCGCCGCCACCCCCGCGCACGCCGCGGCCAAGCTCACCGCCACCTTCACCGGCGACAACTACGGTTCCTGGTGGAAGGGCACGTTCGTCGTCAAGAACCCGAACGCGACCGCCGTCAACGGCTGGACGCTCGAGTTCGACCTGCCCTCCGGCGTCACCATGACCGGCACCTACAACGGCACGGCCACCACCACCGGCAGCCACGTCGTCGCCACCAACGCGTACTACAACGCGACGGTGCCCGCGAACGGCTCCACCGAGCCGTACAGCTTCTGGTTCATCGGCAACGGCCCGATCACCGCGCCGCTCAACTGCCGCGTCAACGGCGACAAGTGCGACGGCACCCCGGACGTCCCGCCGACCGCGCCCGGCGCCCCGACTCCGGTCGACGCCACCGCCCACACCATCTCGCTCGGCTGGACGGCGGCGAGCAAGGGCGACTTCCCCGTCGCCTCGTACGACATCCTCAACGGCTCGACGGTCCTCGGCTCCGCCACCGGCCTGTCCACCACGCTCACCGGCCTGACCCCGGCCACCACGTACACCCTGAACGTCCGCGCCAAGGACACCCGCGGCAACACCGGCCCGCTCAGCACCCCGGTGTTCTTCTCCACCGTCGACCCGGCCACCGACACCGTGCCGCCGACCGCCCCGGGCAACCTGCGCTCCACCGGCACCACCTCCACCGGCGTCTCGCTCGCCTGGGACGCCGCCACCGACAACAAGCGGGTCGCCGCCTACGACGTCTACCAGGGCGCCGCCCTCGTCCAGACCGTCACCACCACCACGGCCACCGTCGGACAGCTCTCCCCCGCCACCCCGTACACCTTCACGGTCAAGGCCCGGGACGCCGCCGACAACAACTCCCCCGCCTCCAACGCCCTCACCGTCACCACCGGCGACCTCGCCGGCCCCGGAAAGTACTCACGGGTCGGCTACTTCGTCCAGTGGGGCATCTACGGGCGCCAGTACTTCGTCAAGAACCTCGACACCTCCGGCAGCGCCGCCAAGCTCGACGTCATCAACTACGCCTTCGAGAACATCGACCCGGTCAACCTGACCTGCCTGGCGGGCGTCACCAAGGGCACCACCTCCGACCCCGAGGACCCCGAGCAGGGCACCGGCGCGGGCGACGCGGACGCCGACTACGCCCGTCCGATGAGCGCCGCCCAGTCCGTGGACGGCGTCGCCGACGACGGCTGGTCACCGCTGCGCGGCAACCTCAACCAGCTGAAGAAGCTCAAGGCCAAGTACCCCAACCTCAAGGTGGTGGTCTCGCTCGGCGGCTGGACGTACTCCAAGTTCTTCTCCGACGCCGCCGCCACCGACGCCTCCCGCAAGAAGCTCGTCTCCTCCTGCATCGACGTCTGGATCAAGGGCAACCTGCCCTCCTACAACGGCGCGGGCGGCCCCGGCACCGCAGCGGGCATCTTCGACGGCATCGACATCGACTGGGAGTGGCCCGGCTCCGCGGACGGCCACCCCGGCAACCACTACTCCGCCGCCGACAAGGACAACCTGACCCTGCTGCTCGCCGAGTTCCGCCGCCAGCTCGACGCCCTCGGCGGCTCCCACAAGCTGCTCACCGCCTTCACCCCCGCCGACCCCGCCAAGATCGGCCAGGGCTGGGACCTCTCGAAGATCTTCCAGTCCCTCGACATCGCCAACGTCCAGGGCTACGACTTCCACGGCTCCGGCTCCGACAACTCCTGGGAGCCCAACCGCACCGGCCAGCAGGCCAACCTCCACACCGACCCCACCGACCCCTACCCGTTCCACTTCTCCGTCGAGAACGCCGTCACCACCTACCTCGACGCCGGCGTCAACCCCCGCAAGCTCACCATCGGCTTCCCCTTCTACGGGCGCGGCTGGCAGAACGTCACCGACGGCGGTGCCCACGGCGCCTGGCAGGCCGCCGGCGGCGCAGCCCCCGGCCAGTTCGCCGAGGAGGCCGGCACCCGCGGCTACAACAACCTCATCACGTCCGTCCCCAACCTGACCGTCTACCACGACCCGGTGTCCGTCTCCACCTACGCCTACACCGGCAACGGCGGCCAGTGGTGGACCTTCGACGACGCCTGGTCCATCGACCGGAAGACCGCCTGGCTCAAGTCCAAGAACCTCCTCGGCGCCATGGTCTGGGAAATGTCCGGCGACACCCCCTCCGGCACCCTGATGAACGCCCTGGACACCGGCCTCAAGTAAGCCCCCCGCCCAACAGCGCGAAGCGGAAGGCGCCCCACGCAAAGATCCGCCCGAGAAGGGAACTCCCCTCCTCGGGCGGATCCGCAACCCTTACCGCCCCGCGACCGACGCCAGCTTCCGCGCCGCCCGGTGGTCCCGCATGAGCTGCGCGAACGTCGTGTGCCCCTGCGTGGTCCGCGCGAACGCCCGCCACGCCGGCGTGATCAGCGAGACCGCCGCGTGGAACATCTGCGGCCGCTTCTCGAACGAGGCCAGCATGATCTTCCCGGCCCGCATCTCCACGCCCAGCCCCGCCTTGATGGCGAAGGAGTAGTTGAGCGCCTGCCGCCGCACGTCCGCCGCGCCGTTCGCCTCCGCGACCTGCACGGCCCACTCGCCGGCCAGCCGCCCCGACCGCAGCGCGTACGAGATGCCCTCGCGGGTCCACGGCTCCAGCAGCCCGGCCGCGTCACCGGCCACCAGCACCCGCCCGCGCGACAGCGGCGAGTCCTCGGCGCGACACCGCGTCAGGTGCCCGGACTCCACCAGCGGCGTGAACCCGGACAGCCCGAGGCGACGGATGTAGTCCGCCAGGTACTGCTTGGTCCGCTCGCCGTCGCCGCGCGCGGAGATCACGCCGACCGTCAGCGTCCCGGAGTCGGTCTTCGGGAACACCCACCCGTACGAGCCGGGCAGCGGCCCCCAGTCCAGGTGGATCCGCCCGGCCCACTCGCGGGAGACGGACTCCGGGACGGGGATCTCCGCCTCCAGGCCCAGGTCGATCTGGTCGAAGCTGACGCCGACATGACGCCCGATCCGGCTCGCGGAGCCGTCCGCGCCGACCACCGCCCGCGCCTCGACGCGCCCGCCGCCCGCCAGCGTCACGAACACGGTGCGGCTGTCGCCGCCCTGCTGCTCGACGCCGGTCGCGGTGACGCCGGTGACCAGCACCGCGCCGGCCTGCTCGGCGGCCTGCACCAGACGCAGGTCGAACTCGTCGCGGTTGACCACGCCGAACAGCATCCGCTTCGAGCGCCGGGTGCGCGTCCACTTGCCGTTCAGCGCGAAGGTGACGGCCGAAATCCGGTCCTGCAAGGGCAACTTGAAGTCGGCCGGCAGTGAGTCGCGGGACGGGCCGATGATGCCGCCGCCGCAGGTCTTGTACCGGGGGTGCTCGGCCTTGTCGAGCAGCAGCACCCGCCGTCCGCGCGTCGCGGCCGCGTACGCCGCCGACGAGCCGGCCGGTCCTGCGCCGACCACGACCACGTCCCACACGCCGTCCAGCAGCGCCGCCCTCTCGGCGGCCGCCGCCGGATCGATGTCCGTGCTCGCGGGCGCCACAACCGCCTCGTCCGACACCTCGTCACCGGTGTCCGCGGCAGGGGCCGCGACCGGCTCGACGGGGTCCTGTTCCTGGGTGCTACCGGTGTCAGTCACGGTCGCCCATCCTAATCTGCCCGCCCGGGTCTCCGGCCAGGACCCGCCCCGGCCGTGGGGCGGGCGTCCCGGCCGCCGCCGCCTACCTGCTGTGACAGCACAACCGCAGGTCAAGGCCTTGCCAAGGGCGTCATGAACAGGTTCAGTAAGTGCCATGCCGCATATCGCGCTCCCCACCCCCTACCCCGGTATCCGGGGCCTGCTGTCCTTCAACCCCGCCTCCGGCCTGCCGCTGAGCGAGCTCGCCGAGCAACTCCTGCGCGGCGAGTCCCCGTTGTCCGTCGGCGAACGCGAACTGATAGCCGCGTACGTCTCCTCGCTCAACTGCACCCGTTACTGCTCGGCCGCGCACGGCGCCACCGCCGCGCACCGCCTGGACGGCGACTTCGCCCTGGTCGAGGCCGTCCAGCGCGACCTGTCCACCGCCCCCGTCTCCGACCTGATGCGTGCGCTGCTGCAGATCGCGGGCAAGGTCGCCGAGAGCGGACTGTCCGTCACCGAGCAGGACATCGCCGCGGCCCGCGCCCTCGGCGCGGACGACGCGTCCATCCACGACACCGTGCTGATCGCGGCCGCGTTCTGCATGTACAACCGCTACGTCGACGGCCTCGGCGCCATCACCCCGGAAGACCCCGCCCTCTACCGCGAGATCGGCGCCCACCTCTCCGACCACGGCTACCTCCCCCAGCCCGGCGAATAGCCCCGCCCGACCCCTCCCGTCCGCCGCCCGGACGACCCCGGCCGGGCGGCGGCCCCACGCTCACAACTTGGCGAGGAAACGGTCGAGTTCGGCCCGCGAGAAGACCGACACCTTCACCCGCACCGGCCGCCGCCGCCCCGGCAGGCGCAGCCACAGCGAGTTCCACGTCCGGCCGAGCTTCACCTTCGCCACCAGGCCGGCCGCATCCGCGAGCGGCACCACGTGAATCAGCCGGTTCGGGCCCGTCTCGGTACGCGGCCCTCGCAGCACGTACACCGAACGGTCCGTCACCGCCAGGTAGTAGGCCTCCTGGAACATCAGCCCGATCACCCCGACCGTCGCCAACAGCCAGTTGGTGTGGGCGCCCACGCCGAGGACCACCAGTCGCGGCCGCTCGCTCTCGTCCAGCCGCAGCACGGCCCGGCGCGCGGCCGACACCAACGCCAGCTTGCGGTCCATCACTTCGGTCTTCATCCCGCGTTCCCCCGTCTCTCGGTGCAGCGGCAGAGACTATCGCCCCGCGCCGAGCAGCGCCGCCCCGACCGCCAGCCCCGCGCCGGCCCCGAAGCACGCCTCGTCCACGACGCCCCGCTCCCCGCGCCGCACCCGCTCGACCGCACCCAGCACCGTCGCGGCGGCGAGCAACGACGCGGTACGCCGATCGGCCGCCCGCCACGGCCCGGCATGACGCGCCAACAGCGCCAGCCCCAGCGCCGAAGTGCCGTACTGCAGAACGGTGTACAGCGGGACGCCGGCCACCCGCCGCTCCAGCACGGGCAACGCCCGCACGCCGGCCCGGCCCTGATGGGTGAACGCGTCCCACACCAGGTGGCTCGCCGCCCCGATCGCCAACGCCCCGGCTGCCCGGGCGAGTTCACCGGTCCCGGGTCGCGCCTCGGGCACCACCTCGCCCCACGCCCCGGGCACCGCCGCCACCAGCGGCCGCCGCCACACCCCGTACCACCCCGCCACCAGCCCGGCCCCGATCACCACGTCGACCGTCCCGGCCGCCCACCACCGATGCGTCACCCCGCCCCACCGGTACGCCCCGGGCGCCACCGACTCCACGAAGAACGGCACATCCGGCGCCATCGCCCCCGCCACCAGCCCCGCCGCCACCACCGCCCCCCGCCGCCGGGCCCCCCGCAACCCGCCCAGCACCCCGGCGACATGACTCAACGTGAACGGCATCCCCCCACCCTCCCACTCCCCCGCCCCGGCCCTGGGCCGACACGGTCACCCACAGGCACTCATGCAGCCGCCCTGGCCGTCGCCGCCCCCTCACCCGCCCGCGCGGGCAGCGCGGCACCACGCGCCGCAACACCACGGGCCCCGCCGCAGCGGCCCCGCCGACCGACTGCCACCCCCTCGGCACAAGCCTCGCGCGCCGCAACGAGCCCGCACGGACACAGCACGCACCCGGCCCCACCCCCGGACAGGCCCGCCCTCACCGTGCCGGCGCAGCCCCCGTGGCCGCCCGCCGCCCGCCCTCCAAGTACCTCAACTCGCCTTCCGCACGGGCCTCCAGCGCAGCGACCAGGCGGCGCAGCCGGGCCGGCGGGAGCATCTCCGCGGCCTCCCGCAGGGTCGCGAAGTGCCAGTCGCGGAGTTCGCCGGTGGGCAGCCGCAGGCGCAGCACCTCGGAGGGCCCGAGCCGGCCGCCGTCGTAGACGAGGCGGAGGCCGCCGCGGCTGCGGCTCCTGCCCGGTTCCCAGTCGACGGCGAGCAGCCGCAGCTCCTCGGGGCGCAGCCGCAGGCCGAGTTCCTCGGCGGCTTCCCGCACCGCCGCCGCGGTCGGCGATTCACCGCGTTCGACGACGCCGCCGGGGAACTCCCAGTGCGGCTTGTACGCGGGGTCGACGAGCAGCACCCGGTCCCGGTCGTCGAACAGCAGGACCGCGGCGGCGACGGTGTCCCCGTCCCCGCCCTCGGTGCGCACGATCGGACAGCGCGCGGCCCCGCTGCGCACCACCTCGGCGATCCGCTCCGCGGTCTGCCGCGGCGTCAGCACCCCGTTGTCGATCATCCGCGCGTCCCCGGCCAGCCACCCCCGGGCGGCGAGGTAGACCGGCAGCGCCTCCCGGCTGCGTTGCCGCGCCGCCGCGCCGTCGCCGATCGAGGCGCCCGAGCGGGTGGCGATCCTGGCCCGCAGGATCGTTTCGACCGGGTCCAGGACGACGTGGTGCACGGGCAGCCCGCGCCCGGCCAGCGCGCCGAAGATCTCGTCGCGGTGCTCCTGCCGCAGCAGCGTCATCGGGACGAGCACCGGCCCGTCCGCCTCGTCGGCCAGCGCAGCGGCGGTCTCGGCGACCAGGCACCGCCACGCGGGCAGGTCCGGCAGGTCGTCGGGGCCGACCCGGCCCGGCGGCAGGGTGGCGCGCAGCAGCGTCCCGACGGTCTCCGGCTCGAACAGCACGCTTCCGGGCAGCAGCCCGGCCAGTTCCCGGCAGGCGCTCGTCTTGCCCGCTCCGACTGCCCCATTGACCCAGACGATCACAGCACCCCTGCCCCTCTGTGCCGGCCCGACCGGTCCGCCGGGCAGCGCGGGACCCGGGCCCCGGCGCCATCTCCTCTGGTACCCACTCCCCGCCCTCCTGAAAGGACCGCCTTTCCCGCCCCGGGAGGCGCCCGGGGCCTGTCCGGGCCTACGCCTCGGGTCCGAGCAGCAGCTGCTTCTTCAGCACCTTGCCCATCGCGTTGCGCGGAAGGTCCTCCACCAGCACGACCCGCCGCGGCCGCTTGTGCACGGACAGCCGCCGCGCCACGAAGTCGATCAGCTGCTCCCCGGTCAACTCCCGTTCCCCGGCGACCACATAGGCCACCACCACCTGCCCGAGGTCGTGGTCGGGCGCGCCGACCACGGCGGCGTCCAGCACGCCGGGGTGGTCGCGCAGGGCGGCCTCGACCTCGCCGGCGCCGATCCGGTAGCCGCCGCTCTTGATCAGGTCCACGGACGCCCGTCCGACGATCCGGTGGAACCCGTCGGGTTCGATCACGGCCACGTCCCCGGTCCGGAACCACCCGTCGGCGGTCCACGACGCGGCCGTCGCGTCCGCCCGCCCGAGGTACCCGTCGAACAGCGTCGGCCCCTGCACCTGCAACTCGCCGACGCTCTCCCCGTCCTGCGGCACCGCCTGCCCGTCCTCGCCGACCAGCCGGGTGCGGACGCCGGGCAGCGGCACGCCGACCGCGCCGGGCCGCCGTTCGCCGTCGGCGCGGGTGGCGACGGTGATCAGGGTCTCGGTCATGCCGTACCGCTCGGCGGGGGCCTGGCCGGTGAGGCGGCGCAGCTGTTCGAAGACGGGGACGGGCAGCGGGGCGCTGCCGGACACCAGCAGCCGGGCGGCGGCCAGCTCGCGGGCGGCGTCGGTGTCGGCGGCGATCCGGGACCACACGGTGGGCACCCCGAAGTACAGGCTGCCGCGGGCGGCGGCGTACCCGGCGGGGGTGGGCCGTCCGGTGTGGACGAGGCGGCTGCCGGTGCGCAGCGCGCCGAGCACGCCGAGGACCAGCCCGTGGACGTGGAACAGCGGCAGGCCGTGGACGAGGGTGTCGTCGGCGTTCCACTGCCAGGCGTCGGCGAGGCCGTCGAGTCCGGCGGCGACGGCGCGGTGCGGGATCAGCGCACCCTTGGGGGCGCCGGTGGTGCCGGAGGTGTAGAGCACGAACGCCGTCCGGTCGGGGTCCTCGACAGCGGGCCGCCACTGGGCGCTCGCCCGGTCGGCGAGCCGGACCGGCAGCGGCGCGGGCCCGTCGGCGTCCTGCGGCAGACGGGTGCCCGCCAGCAGGGTGGCGCCGCTGTCGCGCAGGATGTGGGCGCGTTCCAACGGCCCGGAGTCGGGCGGCAGCGGCACCACGGGGACGCCGGCCAGCAGTCCGCCGACCACGGCCGCGACGGTCTCCGCCTCGGGCCGCGCGAGCACCGCCAGCGCGGGCGCGCCGGCGGCCCGTTCGGCGACCGCTCCGGCGGCGCCGAGCAGTTCTTCGAGCGACAGTGCCCGCCCGTCCACCGCCACCGCGTCCGCGCGGTCCCCGTACGTGCCGTCCAGTGCTGTCAGCAGTCCCATGCCGCCCGACTCTACGAGGCGCGGCCGTCGGAGTACACCCGCCGGGCCGCCCACCTGGCGGGACGTCATTCACCGTGCTGAGCTGGGACGTTACCGAACCCCTCCAGTTCCTTTACCGAATCTCGTGGCCTACCGGAACCACTTCTACCGCCCGATTCGGACTATGGCCGGGCCCCGCCGGGGCCGGTGGGATAGGGGTCGTCCCGGCCGGTCCGGCCGGGAACCGTCTTTCGAGGAGTCCCTTTGGGCATGCACCCCGCCACCGCGGGTCCCCGTCGCTCCCACGCGCTGCGCGCCGCCGCGCTGCTCGCCGTCGGGGCCACCGCCCTGACCGGCGCCACCGCGACCGCCCGCACGGCGGCCGACCTGCACCTGCCGGCCGCGTTCCACCTGCGTCCCGCCTCGGCCGGGCACATCGACGCGATCGGCCGGGTCGCGCCGATATCGACGTCCGACTGCGTGTCGCAGCTCGGCATCCACTGCTACTCGCCGCTGCAGTACCGCCAGGCCTACAACCTGAACCCGCTGTACCAGCAGGGCGTCACCGGCAAGGGCCGCACCATCGTGATCGTCGACTCGTTCGGCTCGCCGACCATCCAGCACGACCTCGAGATGTTCGACAAGCAGTGGGGCATCCCGGACACCCAGGTCGAGGTCGTCAAGTGGGGCAACGTCCCGCCGTTCGACCCGACCAACGAGGAGCACACCGGCTGGGCGGGCGAGACCACCCTCGACGTGGAGTACGCGCACGCCGTCGCCCCCGACGCGCACATCGTGCTGGTCGAGACAGGCGTCGCGGAGACCGAGGGCGTCACCGGCCTGCCGGAGATGATGGACGCCGAGAAGTCGCTCATGCAGCACCGCGACGTGGACGTGATCTCGCAGAGCTTCGGTGCCACCGAGAACACCTTCCCGGGCTTCGACAAGGGCAACTTCAAGTCCATCGAGAGCCTGCGGTACGCGTTCAAGTTCGCCGCCGCCAAGGACGTCACCGTGCTCGCCGCCTCGGGCGACAACGGCGCCACCGACGCGATGGAGAACGGCTCCGACCTGTACCCGTACCGGGTCAACTCCTTCCCGTCCGCGGACCCGCTGGTCACCTCGGTCGGCGGCACCCAGCTGACCCTGGACAACAACGGCAACCGCACCGCCCCGGACAAGGTCTGGCACGACGACTACGGCGCGGCCGGCGGCGGCGTGTCCGGCGTCTTCGAGCGCCCCTGGTACCAGACGGGCGTCGCCAACGTGACCGGCAACCACCGCGGCACCCCGGACATCTCGATGAGCGCGGCCGTGGACGGCGCCGCCTGGACGTACGAGTCCTACGACCCGACCCGGGTCGGCTGGCACCTGACCGGCGGCACCAGCGAGGCCACCCCGATCTTCTCGGGCATCGTGGCGCTCGCCGACCAGCTCGCCGGGCACCGCCTCGGCCAGCTCAACCCGCGCATGTACGCGATGGCCGCGCTGCCCCCGCAGCTGAGCGGCATCGTCGACGTCACCGCGGGCGACAACTCCTGGGACGCCGTGACCGGCTACAAGGCCGTCAAGGGCTACGACCTGGCGTCCGGCCTCGGCACCATCGACGCCAACCGCTTCGTGCACGCCATCGCCGGCCGCTGACCCGCAGCCGCCGAGCACGGAAAGGGCGCGGCCCCCGGGACAACTCCCGGGGGCCGCGCCGCTGTTCGGCCTGAGGCAGGTCAGCCCTTGCGGGCCTTGACCTCGTTGGTGAGTTGGGCGCTCGCCCGTCAGCGCCGGACGGTTCAGGTACCCGCGCGCCAACCCCGCTCCCGCGACATACAGTTCACCCGCGACACCCACCGGCACCGGCCGCAGGCGCCCGTCCAGCACCAGGACCCGCGTGTTGTCCAGCGGCCGGCCGATCGGTAGCACCACCGCCGG
>NZ_LISX01000011.1:219536-220036 GCF_001905465.1 Kitasatospora sp. CB01950 | reverse complement strand
GCCCCTCCCCCACCATGGCGACATGACAGACAACCCCGCCCCCGCCGTCACCCGCACCAACCCGCCCTTCGCCTCCGACGAGGCGACCATGCTCACGTCCTGGCTCGACTTCCACCGCGCCACCCTCGCCCTCAAGTGCGACGGCCTGACACCGGACCAGCTCCGCGAACGCTCCTGCCCGCCGTCCCCGATGTCGCTGCTCGGGCTGGTCCGGCACATGGCGGAGGTGGAGCGCCACTGGTTCCGCCGGTACCTGAACGGCGAGGATCTCGGGCCGACCAGCCGGTACTGGTCCGAGGCGTACCCGGACGGCGACTTCGACCTGGTCGAGGACGCAGACGTGGTGGCCGACACCGCCGCCTGGCAGGAGGACGTCGCCTACGCCCGCGCCGCCGTCAAGGACGTCCCGCTGGACACGGTCGCCAAGCTCCCGCGGCGCGGCGACGAGGTGACGCTCCGTTGGATCCTGGTCCACATGATCGAGGAGTACGCCCGCCACA
>NZ_LISX01000011.1:0-219488 GCF_001905465.1 Kitasatospora sp. CB01950 | reverse complement strand
GAGTACGCCCGCCACAACGGCCACGCCGACCTGATCCGCGAGCGGATCGACGGCGCCACCGGCGAGTGACCCCACCGAACGCCGGCCCAGCCCCACTTCCAGGGATCCGGCCCCGCCGACCCCCACGACACGCGGTCGGAAGAGAGCACAGTCCCGCGAACCGACCACCCAAGGTGAACCCCATCGGGTGAAGCCGTTACATGATTGTTGACACACAGTCAACTGTCCTCCGGCCGCCACCGATAGTGTCGTCGCGCGCAACCGTTCACCGGCCGACTGCGTCGTTGCGAATATCCGGGCAAGCACGGATATTCGCCCACGCCACAACCTGCTGGGGCGTCGCGTGCGGGCACTTCGACAGTGATCAGTGCGATACTCGGACAGTTCCAACAAGTGGATGACGTGTCAAAACGACCGTTGTCCCCCGGGGGACGAGTACGGAACGAGACAGGGAGGCGCGGCTAATGGGAGCACTTCGCGACGAGCACCACAACGGGTGGCTGATGCCCTCCGGCAGCTACCCGGCCGCGATGTACGAGGAATCGTGGGACGGCGAGGAGACGCTGCCGAGCGGGCAGCCCGGGCCGTCCAAGATCGTCTCGCTCCGGCCCACCGGGTTCGAGGCCGCCCGCACGGTCGGCGAGCACATCCGTGCTGCCACGCCGGTGGTCATGGACCTCACCGAGATGAACGACGCCGAGGCCAAGCGGATGGTCGACTTCGCCTCCGGTCTGATCTTCGGCACCTGCGGCGGCATCGAGCGGATCGCCCGCCGGGTGTTCCTGCTCACGCCGGCGGACGTCGAGGTGATGGTGATCGACCGCCCGCTCGACGAGTCCGGCTTCTACAACCAGAGCTGACGACCAGGCCTGACGACCAGGGCCGCCACCAGCGCTGACCACCAGCGCCGGCCACCCTGGCAACCGGATCCAACGCCCCCGGCCGCACGGCAATACCACAGCGCCACCCCCCGAAGACCCCGCGCCCCGCGCGGGGTCTTCGTCGTGCGCCCCCCTTCGCACTCCCACCACCGTTGAGACCTCCACCCCCAAATTGAGACATCAATGTCTCACCTGCGCTAGGCTGCTCTCATGGCAACCGACCGCGACTCCGTCCTTGGGGCAGCCGTCGGCGTCCTCTCGCGACGCCCGACCGCCCATCTCGACGAGATCGCCCGCGCCGCCGGCATCAGCCGCGCCACCCTGCACCGGATCTTCCCGGGCCGGGAGGCCCTGATCCGCGAGGTGGGCGCGCTCGGCCTGCGTCGCTTCTCGGCCGCGCTGGACACCGCGCAGATCGAGGAGGGCGACGCCGAGTCCGCGCTGCGCCGACTGGTGGACGCGGTGGTGCCGGATGCCGCGCTGTGCGCCTTCCTCGCCGGCGAGAACCAGCTGTACGACGATCCCGAGATCAACGACCTCTGGGAGCTCCAAGACGCCCGGGTCCGCGCACTGTTCCTGCGCGGCCAGCAGGAGGGGGCGTTCAGGGTCGAGCTCTCGGCCGGCTGGCTCAGTGAGGCGTTCTTCGACCTGGTGGCCGGCATCGGCTGGGCCGTCCAGGAAGGCCGGCTCGCCCCTCGCGAAAGCGCATTCTCGCTCGCCGAGTTGTTCCTCGGCGGCGCTCTACGGAGACCTGATACCCGATGAGTTCCCCCCTCTCCACAACCCCGCCGGGCCCGCCCGGCCACCTGCCGCCCACCCACACCTCAACTGCCGGCTCCGAGACCGCCCCCAACCCCACCACCGGCCGCCGCTGGACCGGCCTCGCCGTCCTCGTGCTCGCCGTCACCCTGGTGGCGGTCGACGCGACGGTCCTCTCCCTCGCCATCCCGTCGATCACCGAAACCCTCCGCCCGTCCGGCACCCAGCTGCTGTGGATCGGCGACGTCTACTCGTTCGTGCTGGCCGGCCTGCTGGTGTCGATGGGCGCGCTCAGCGACCGGCTGGGCCGCAAGCGGGTGCTGCTGGCGGGCTCGGCGGCGTTCGGCGCGGCCTCGCTGCTGGCGGCGTACGCGCCGGGTCCGGGCTGGTTGATCCTGGCCCGGGCGCTGCTCGGCGTGGCGGGGGCGACGATCATGCCGTCCACGCTGTCGCTGATCCGCGCACTGTTCCCGGACGCCCGGGAGCGGGCGACCGCGATCGGTGTATGGGGTGCGGGCGCGACGGCAGGTGCGGCGCTCGGGCCGCTGGTGGGCGGGGTGCTGCTGGAGCACTTCTGGTGGGGCTCGGTGTTCCTGCTGAACCTGCCGGTGATGGTGCTGCTGCTGGTGTTCGGCGGCTGGCTGCTGCCGGAGTCCCGCGATCCGCGCCCGGGCCGCTGGGACATGCCGAGCGTGCTGCTGTCGATGGCGGGCGTGATCGGCGTGGTGTACGGGATCAAGGAGTTCGCCGCGCACGGCCTGTCCGACTGGGCGACCCCGGCGGTGTTCGTCCTCGGTGCGGCGGCGCTGGCGCTGTTCGTACGGCGTCAGCTCCGGCTGGCGACGCCGCTGCTGGAGATCCGGCTGTTCCGTGACCCTCGTTTCACGGCGGCGGTGCTGTCCTCGCTGATCAGTCTGATCGGCCTGTCCGGTGTGATCTTCTTCATGTCGCAGTACCTCCAGCTGGTCCGTGGCTACTCGCCGCTCTCGGCGGGTGTCGCCGAACTGCCGGCCTTCGTCGGTTCGGTGGCGGGCGGTCTGCTGACGGCCCGGCTGGCCCGGCGGGCCGGTGCGCGCCGGGTGCTGACGGTCGGCCTGCTGGTGATGGGGCTGGGCATCGCGGTGCTGGGCGTGATCCACGCCGACAGCGCCTACCTGCTGATCGGCTCGTCGTTCCTGGCGCTGGGCACCGCCGAGGGCGTGGTGTACACCCTCTCCTCGGACCTGGTGCTGGGTGCCGCTCCGGCCGACAAGGCGGGCGCCGCTTCGGCGGTGTCGGAGACGGCGTACGAGCTGGGCGCGGCGCTCGGCATCGCGCTGGTCGGCTCGATCGTGACGGCCCTGTACGCGGGGTCGCTGACCGTCCCTGCGCACACGGACCCGGCGCTCGCCGACCAGGCCGGGCAGTCGCTGGGCGGTGCGGTGGAGGTGGCCTCGACGCTGCCGGCCGGCCCCGCCGAGCAGCTGCTGGCGGCCGCGAACACGGCGTTCGTCCACGGCATCAACGTCGCCGCGTGGATCTCGGCCGCCCTGCTGCTGACCGCCGCGGCCCTCGCCCGCCATCTCCTGCGCCCCCGCACCGAGAACGCCGCCCGGAGCGCCACCGCTCCCCGGCACGACCCGGCCCACCACTGATTCACCCCTGTTCCCGCAGGTGGGCCACCAGCCGCTCGGTGTCCGCCGAGCTCCACCCCTCGGGCGGGACGATCCGCGCCCAGGCCTCGACCGGCATCAGTCCGTAGCGGTGCCCGTGCCCTTCGGGCACCGCCTCGGAGGCCGCCAGGTCGCAGGACACCTGCCAGAACGTCACCAGCGGGTACCAGCGCATGGCGGGTGAGACGTCGTGGGCGCGCTGCCCGTTCAGCCAGGCGGGGCGGCTCCAGATCAGCGCGGGCTGCCACCACACCACCGGGTCGCTGCCGTTCTGCAGGTACACCACGCGGGGCTGCGGCCACGGCGCGTCGGGGACGGCGAAGTCGGAGGGTTGCTGGGCGAAGCGCACGGTGCGGCCGTCCTGGTAGACCGGCCGCCAGACGGGGCTGCCGGGCGCCCGCCCGTCGGTGATCGTCCTGCGCAGCGGGTTGTCGGGGGTGGGCCCGACCAGCAGGGCCCCGCCGGTCTCGGCGGCGAGCTGGTCGACGCCGTCGGGGAAGGCCCGTTCGACGGCGTACGAGCCGAGGCTCTCGCCGGCGACCAGCAGCCGGGGGCGGCTGTCGGCGGGCAGCTGCGACCAGTGCGCGTGGACGGCGTCGTAGAGGGCCCGGCCCGCGTCGGTGGCCTCGCCCTCGGTCAGGAAGGAGATCCAGCTCGGCAGGTAGGAGTACTGGAAGGCGACTTCGGCGCTGTCGCCGTCGTACAGGTACTCGGGCGGCTGGGCGATCCGTTCGTTGACCCAGCCGCTGCCGGTGGTGCCCATCACCACCAGGACCTTGCGCCGGAAGCCGCCGGCCCGGTCGAGTTCCGCGACGGCCCGCCGGGCCCGGTCCTCCAGCACGTGCACCGGGTCGGTGAGACCGATCCCTTCGCCGGAGCGCAGGCCGACGTAGGCCCGGACGGGGTCCTTGGCGGGCCGTCCGGTGAACGCGGAGATCTCGGCGGCGGTCGGGGCGTGGCCGACGAAGTCGCGGCCCTTCGCACCGAGGCTGTCCCAGCTCTCGAACGAGGCGGGGCTGCCGGAGAGGGTGGGAAGGTCGGGGCGGACGATGCCGGGGGCGGTCGAGCGGTCGGCGAGGGCGGCGGCGCGTTCGGCGATGCCGAGCAGGCCTCGCAGCAGGAAGCCCTCGACGAAGCCGAACACCAGGACGGCGGCGAGCGCGCCGGCCCCGGCGGCGGCCGCCCAGCCGGGGACGGCACGGCCGAGGAGCCGCCGCAGCGTCCGGGTGCCGAGCCGGACGGCCCGCGCGGCGAGCACCAGCAGCGCGCCGAGCAGCGCGGCGACGGGGAGCACCAGCGCCCACTGCCACCAGCCGATCTGCGGGTCGAGGCCGACGGCCCGCCGCGCGTCGCCCTGCCAGCGCACGCTCCAGGCGGTGACCGCGACGACCGCCCCGCCGCCCACCGCGGCCAGTGCCCACCACCCGGCGCGCCGCACCGCCGGCGCCGGCCGCAGCCCGCACCGGGGGGCGACCAGGCCGAAGAACGCGCCGAGTCCGTAGCCGAAGAGCGCGGTGATCGCCCCGGCCGCGGCCTGCAGGTGCCAGGGCCGGGGCAGCAGCGACGGCGTGAAGGACAGGCAGTAGAACAGCACCGCCCCGACCAGCGCGCTCCAGCTCGGCCACCGCCGTACGATCCGCTGCTCCCCCACTGCCCTCGGCGCTGTCGCCGCGCTGCTTCGTCCATCGGTCACCCGCCATACGTATCCGTCGCCCGGGCCGTCGATCTGACGGCCCGTCGGACTCCTCCCAATGGCGCAGCGCCGCTGGCTCCGGGGGTTGGCGCGCTCCGACGATGGGGACGGTGGGCGGAGCGTCGGTTCCGCACGTCCTGGCGCGGGCCGACGGCTCGCCCGATCGACCGCGGCGCACAGTGGCCGGCGCGGTCCTGAGCGAAAGGGTGCAGCGCGATGCGAGACGCGGACCAGAACAGTTCCCCCACCGGCGCGCCCCGCGGGCCGCTGCTGCGCCAGGGCCGGGTCGGCCCGCCGGTCCGGCCGGTCCGGCCCGGTCGGCCGGCCCGCCGCGGGGTGCGGCTGGCGCTGGCGCTGGGCGCGGCGACGACCGGGATCGCGGTGATGGCGTCCTGCGGCGGCACCTCGGGCGAGAACCCGACCCAGGCGGCGATGTCGACGTTCACGGTGGGGGCGGAGAACTTCTCGGGCGAGCCGGCGTCGCCGCTCGCCTCGGTGCACTCCTCGGCGTTGGCGTCGGTCTCGTCGGCGCAGGCGTCGGCGTCGCGGCAGGCGGCGGCGTTCGAGTCCTCGGCCAACGCCCAGCTGGCGGCGGGCCGGGAGAAGGCGACCCAGGTGCTGGCGGGCGTCCCGGACGCGGGCAACGCGTTGGGCGACGTGACGCTGACGGGGGTGCCGACGCAGGTGACCGGCGGTCTGACCGCGGCGAAGGTGACGGTCCGCAACAGCACTGGGGCGACCGCCTCGTACGCGATCCAGGTGGACTTCACCGACGGCTCGGGGCAGACCGTGGACTCGGCGGTGGTGGGCGTGGAGAACCTGGCGGCGGGCGCGACCGAGAACCCGGTGGTGTTCTCGACGAAGAGCTCGGACACCACGCTGGTGCCGGTGGTGGTGAAGGCCCAGCGCTACTGACGTCCGCGGAGCTGAGTGCCCCTCAGCGCGCGGTGCCCGCCGTTCGACCGTGGCCGAGCGGCGGGCACCGCGTGCTGAGGGGCACTCAGTTGACCGACCGGAGGATGACGTCGTCGTAGTCCCAGGCGGGGTCCTCGGCGTCCGGCCAGCTCGCGGTCTCCGCTTCGGTCTCGGGGCCGACGTCCACGGCGGCCTGTCGGGCGGCGAGTTCCTCGTCGAGCCGGTACTCCTCGCTGCGTTGCCGCTCGGTGCGGTAGTGGTCGGCGGAGTGCGGTTCGGCGGGGAACAGGTCGGTGCGGCCGACGCCGGTGGGGCGCAGGTCGTCGGGGGCTGGGTCGGTGTGTTCGGCGATTCGTCCACTTTGCATGTTCATGGGTCCATAGTGGTTCGGTGGGCCTGGGCGGGCCCGGTGCCCGGCCGGTGTGCCCCCCGATCGGGTGTACCGGGGGTCTGGGCGCGTCGGGCCACCCGGTCGGCGGCGTGGGCAACTCTTGCGACCGAACCCGGCTGGCCGCGGGCGGGGCGCGACCATAGCGTCGAGGCGGCGGGCGCGCGCCAAGGCCGTCCGCGACCGCGACCCCTGGAAGCCGGCTTCCCCAGATGACTTCTCTCTTCGCCCCGGCGCGTCCGCGCATCCGCCTCGCCGCCGTTCTGTTCGCCACCGCGGCCACCGTGCCCGCCCTGCTGGGCGCCACGACGCCCGCCCCGTTCACCGTCGACAAGTCCCCCTTGCTCGCCCCCGGCCACGCTCCGGGCGCAGCCGTGCCCGGCACAACCGTGCCCGGCGCAGCAGCCGCACCCGGTGCAGCCGTGCCCGGTCCGGCCGCACCCGGCAGCGCCGGTCGCCCGAACGTGCACCACCTCGCGCCCGGCGCCTCCGTGCAGGCCGCCGTGGACGCGGCCCGCCCGGGCGACGTGGTGGAGCTGGCCGCGGGCACCTTCCCGGGCAGCGTCACCCTCGCCACCGACGGCGTGACGCTGCGCGGGCAGGGCAACCGCACCGTGCTGGTGCCCGACCCGGCGGACCGCAGCGCGTGCGCCGCGGCCGGCAACGGGCTGTGCGTGACGGGGGTGGCGGACGACCGCGGGATGCCGGTGCGGCCGGTGTCCGGTGCGGTGGTGGAGTCGCTGGCGGTGGCGGGTTTCCCGAAGAGCGGGATCGCCGCGGCCGTCACCGACCGGTTGACGGTCCATGAGGTGTCCTCGCACGACAACGGCCTGCAGGGCATCAGCGTCGAGATGTCGACCCGTACGGTGCTGACCGACAACGAGGCTCGGGACAACGGGCAGGCGGGGATCTTCGTCGCCAACTGGTTCGACCGCAAGGGCGGTGCGCTGGAGACCCGCGGCACCCAGGTGGCGGGAAACCGACTGACCGACAATCGGATCGGCCTGCAGCTGCGCCGGGTACGTGACCTGACGGCGATCGGCAACCTGGCGTACGGCAACTGCGGCGGCATCTTCGTGGTCGGCGACGACGGGGTGCCGCGGGCCGGTTCGCTGACCGTCTCCGACAACGTGGTGCGCGCCAACAACCGTTACTGCGCACCCAATCCGCGCCTGGACGCGGTCCAGGGCACCGGCATCCTGCTGACCGGCACCGAGGACGTCGTGGTCTCCGACAACCAGGTCGCCGACCACTCCGGCACCTCGCCGATGTCGGGCGGCATCGTGCTGTACCCGAGCGTGGTGGGCGCGCCGAACGCCCGCGCGGTGATCACCGGCAACATGCTGAGCGACAACCAGCCCGCCGACATCGCCGACCTCGACCAGGACACCGGGAGCTCCTTCACGAACAACGCCTGCCGCACCTCCCAGCCCGCCGGCCACTGCTGACCGGCCATCCGAGCCCTCCAGCCCCGACGAAAGGCCGCCGCGCCCATGACCTCCGCCCCGACCCGACCCGTCCCGTCGTCCCCCACCCCCGCCGCCACCTCACCCATCGCCGCGGCCACCGCAGCAGAGGAGGCGACCGAGGCAGCCGAAGCCGCCGGTGTGCCGCCCGCGATGGTGCTGCGCGAGCTGGTCTTCGGCGCCGCCTGCGCGGGCGCGGTGCGCGCCGCCGCCAGTCTGGGGCTGGCCGACGCGCTGGACGAACAGCCCGCCACCGCCGAGGAGTTGGCGTCCCGGCTGGGCGTCGAAGCCGGCCCGTTGGAGCGGCTGCTGCGGGCCCTGGTCTGCTACCAGGTGTTCGACCGGGCCGCCGACGGCCGCTACCGCCACACCCCGCTGTCGCGGCTGCTGCGCGCCGAGGAGCCGGGCAGCCTGCGCGACATCGCGCTGTGGTGCACCGAGCCGTGGACGTGGCAGTCCTGGTCGCGGCTGGACGACGCGGTGCGCACCGGGCGCAGCGTGTTCGCCGATGCCTTCGGCAAGGAGTTCTTCCAGTACCTGCACGACGACGCGCCGCAGTCGGCGGCGCTGTTCAACCGGGCGATGACGCAGTCCAGCCGGCAGTCCGCGCAGGACCTGGCGGATTTCCTGGATCTGGCGGGCATCGCCACGGCGGCCGACATCGGCGGCGGCCAGGGGCAGGCGCTGGCGGCGTTGATGGAGCGTCATCCGGCGCTGCACGGCACGCTGCTGGATCTGCCGAAGGTGGTCGAGCACGCCGATCCGCGGCTGCTGCCGGGCGGTGCGCTGGCGGAGCGGGCCCGGCTGGTGCCGGGCGACTGCCGGGTCGCGATCCCGGTGCAGGCCGATCTGTACCTGGTGAAGAACATCCTGGAGTGGGACGACGAGTCCACCCGCCGCACGTTGCGCAATCTGCGTCAGGTGGCCCGTCCGGGGGCCCGGGTGGTGATCGTGGAGAACCTGGTGGACGACTCCCCGTCGATGCGTTTCACCACTGCGATGGACCTGCTCCTGCTGCTGAACGTCGGCGGCGCCAAGCACACGCTGGGCAGTCTGACGGCGCTGATCGAGGAGTCCGGCCTGCTGCTGCGGTCGGTGGCCCCGGTCAACGCGTACCTGCACGCCTTCACCTGCACCGTCCCCTGAGGCCCCTGACCGGTGCCGACGGAGAAGCCGTCCGGAGATCGTCCGGACGGCTTCTCCGTTGCGCGAGTGCGCGGGAGCGCGAGTACGCGGGAGCGCTACACCGCCTCCGCCGCCATCTCGGCGACCAGCGCGGTGGTGTGCCGGCCGGCCCGGAAGCGCGGGTCGGCGAGGGTGCGGCGCAGGTAGTCGGTGGTGGTGCGGACACCGGGGCCGTCGATGCGGAACTCGGCGAGGGCGCGGTCGAGGCGGGCGACGGCCTGTTCGCGGTCGGGCGCCCAGGCGATGGTCTTGGCGAGCAGCGAGTCGTAGTCGGGGCCGATCGGCCAGCCGGGGTAGGCGTGGGTGTCGACCCGGACGAACGGGCCGCCGGGCGGGACGAATTCGGTGAGCAGTCCGGGGGTGGGCAGGAAGCCGCGGTCGGGGTCCTCGGCGTTGACCCGGGCTTCGACGGCCGCGCCGCGCGGTGCGACGGTGTCCTGGCGGTGGGTCAGGGGTTCGCCGGCGGCGATGGTGAGCTGTTCGCGGACGAGATCGATGCCGGTGACCATCTCGGTGACGGGGTGTTCGACCTGGAGGCGGCAGTTGACCTCCATCAGGTGGAAGGAGCCGTCGGGGCCGAGTACGAACTCGAAGGTGGCGGCGCCGACGTAGCCGACGGCGAGGGCGCCGCGGACGGCGGCGGCGCAGATCTCGCGGCGCAGCGGGTCGGGCAGGTTGGGTGCGGGCGATTCCTCGATCAGCTTCTGGTGGCGGCGTTGCACGGAGCAGTCGCGTTCGCCCAGGTGGATGGCGTTGCCGTGGTGGTCGCAGAGCACCTGGACCTCGATGTGCCGGGCGCTGTCGACGTAGCGTTCGAGGTAGAGCCGGTCGTCGCCGAAGACGGCGCGGGCGTGGGCGCGGGTCTCCTGGAAGGCGGTGGCCAGGTCGGCGGCGTCGCGGACCACGGCCATGCCGCGTCCGCCGCCGCCGGCGATGGCCTTGAGGATGACGGGGTAGCCGGTGCGGGCGGCGATCTCGCGGGCTTCGGCGGGGCTGCGGACGGCGCCGGTGGAGCCGGGCAGGACGGGCAGTCCGGCTTCGGCCATCAGCCGGCGGGCCACGGACTTGTCGCCGAGTTGTTCGATGACCTGCGGGGGCGGGCCGATGAAGGTGAGGCCGTTGGCTTCGCAGATCTCGGCGAAGTCGGGGTCCTCGGAGAGGAATCCGTAGCCGGGGTGGACGGCCTGGGCGCCGGTGAGCCGGGCGGCTTCGACGATGGACGGGATGTGCAGGTAGCTGGCTCTGGACGCGGCCGGGCCGAGGTGGACGGCGCGGTCGGCGAAGCGGACCACCGCCGAGTCCCGGTCGGCGGTGGAGTGCACGGCGACGGTGCGGATGCCCATCTCGCGGCAGGTGCGGGCGATCCGCAGGGCGATCTCGCCGCGGTTGGCGATCAGCACGGTGGTGAACACGCCGTCCTCCTAGGCCGGTTCGACGGCGATCAGCCGCTGCTGGAACTCCACGGCGGTGCCGTCGGCGACGAGGATCTCCACCACCCGGCCGGCGGTGTCGGCCTCGACGGGGCTCATCATCTTCATCACTTCGAGCAGGCCGATCGGCTGGCCGGGGGTGATGTTGTCGCCGACCTTGACGAACGGCGGCGCGCCCGGTTCGGGCGCGTGGTAGAAGGTGCCGATCATCGGGGCGCACACGTGGTGGTGGCCGTCCTGCGGTTCCGGTGCGGCGGCGGGCGACCGGCCCTCCGTCCCGGGTGCGGCCGGAGCGCCGTCCCCGTCCCATTCGACCTCGACGGCGGTGCCGAGGTGTTCGAGTCGGATCCGGCGGGGCGGGCGGCTGCTGGTGCGGGCGAGTTCGGCGATGCTGCGGCACAGTTCGGCGAGGTCCGCGCCGGGCTCGGGGCCGCCGGAGCCGTCACCGGTGAGGGCGATCCGTCCGTGGGACGGCTGGTCTTTCACCTCGACGGTCATGGCTGGCTCCAATCTGCCGCAGCGGCGCCTTGGTCGGCGCCGTAGCGGTGGAAGCGGGCCCGGCGGGCGGCGCGCAGCCGGTCCGGGTCCCAGGGGATCAGTTCGCGCAGGGCCTCGGTGACGGCGGCTTCCAGCAGGTCGGCCGCGGCGGCGTGGTCCTGGTGGGCTCCTTCGGGCGGTTCGGGGACGATGCCGTCGACGACGCCGAGGCTGAGCAGGTCGCCGGGGTGCATGCGCAGCGAGGCGGCGGCGGCGGGGGCGGCCTGCGGGTCCTTCCACAGGATGGCGGCGCAGCCTTCGGGGCTGATCACCGAGTAGATGCCGTTGGCGCTGACCAGGACGCGGTCGGCGACGGCGAGGGCGAGGGCGCCGCCGCTGCCGCCCTCGCCGATCAGTACGGCGACGATGGGGACGGGGAGGCGGGCCATCAGGCGGAGGTTCTCGGCGATGGCGGCGGCCTGTCCGCCGGTCTCGGCCTCGGGTCCGGGGTTGGCGCCGGGGGTGTCGATCAGGGTGACGACGGGCAGGCCGAGTTTGGCGGCGAGGCGCATCAGCCGGTTGGCCTTGCGGTAGCCGGCGGGCTGGGCCATGCCGAAGCGGCGGCGGCGGCGTTCGCCGAGGTCGGGTCCGCCCTTGTCGTGGCCGATCAGGACGACGGGGGTGCCGGCCAGGCGTCCGGTGCCGGCGACGATGGCGGGGCAGTCCTCGGTGAGCCGGTCGCCGTGCAGTTCCTGGAAGTCGTCGACGAGGCGGCGGATGTAGTCGAGGGTGGTGGGCCGTTCGGGGTGCCGGGCGAGGCGGACGTTCTGCCAGGGGTCGCGGTCGGCGAGTTCGTCGACGGCGCGCAGGATGGCGGCGGGGTCGGGTGCGGCGGCGGACCCGGTCGGGCCGGGGGGCCGCAGGCCGAGGAGGCGGCCGAGGACGGGGCGCAGGCCGATCCGGGGCACGACGTCGTCCACCATGCCGTGGGCGAGCAGGAATTCGGCGGTCTGGAAGCCTTCGGGGAGTTTCTCGCCGGTGGTCTGTTCGATGACGCGGGGGCCGGCGAAGCCCATTCGGGCGCCGGGTTCGGCGAGGATGACGTCGGCGAGGGTGGCGAAGGAGGCGGCGACGCCGCCGTAGGTGGGGTCGGTGATGACGGAGACGGTGAGGATGCCGGCTTCGTCGAGTTCGGCCATGGCCTGCGCGGTCTTGGCCATCTGCATGAGCGACAGCACGCCTTCCTGCATGCGGGCGCCGCCGCTGGCGGTGACCAGGACGAGCGGGACGCGGCGGTCGAGCGCGGTGGTGGCGGCGTGCGTGATGAGGGCGCCGACGGCGCAGCCGAGGCTGCCGCCGAGGAAGCGGAAGTCCATCACGGCGGTGACGCAGGGCTGGCCCTCGATCTGTCCGGCGGCGCACAGCACGGCGTCGTGCAGGCCGGTGCGGTCGCGGGCCTCGTCGAGGCGGTCCTGGTAGGGGCGGCTGTCGACGAAGCCGAGCGGGTCGTGCAGGGCGGGCACCGGTCCGAGGAGTTCGGCGGTGCCCGGGTCGAGGAGTTGGGTGAGCCGCTGCGGGGCGGTGAGCCGCCCGTGGTGCCCGCAGTCGGGGCACACCTGCAGGGTGCGCGCCCAGCGTCTGCCGTAGAGCAGGCCGGCGCAGCCTTCGCAGCGCACCCAGTCCGTCGGTTCGCCCGGTTCGGCCACGGCGGCTCTCCCTTCTCTGTGCAATTCCCTGTGGTGGTGCGGGTGTTCAGCGCTCCCAGCGGTAGAACTCGTGGGCCATGGCGTCCTTGGGGCTGCGCCAGGTCGCCGGGTCGTAGGCGTCGACGTAGACGGCGAGCCGTTCGCTGACGTCGCGGAACTCGGGGTGGTCGGCGTACTTGGCGACCTCGGGTCCGGCGGGGCGCTCGGACTCGATCAGGTGCAGGTAGACGTCGCCGAACTGGAACAGGCTGCGGCCGCTGACGCCGATCAGGCCGGGCAGGGCGCCGCGGTCGGAGTCGGCGAAGACGCCGGCGATGTGGTCGGCGGTGCCGGGTTTCATCCGGGCGACGATCAGGGTGCGGTGCATGCCGGTCATCCGGCCGCGCCGGCGCGGTGTTCGACCTTGGCGCGGATCAGCTCCATCTGGATCTTGGAGTTCTGGTCGATCCGGTCGGTCATCCAGAGGTCGTCGACGGGCGCGGTGGGCTTCATCGCGAAGTCCTGGATCCAGCGCATCCGGGTGCTCTTCGGGAGGTCCTCGTACTCCCAGCGGATCTCCATGAATTCGAACGGGCCGGGTTCGACGCGGCGGGCGCGGACGGCGAGCGCGTCGCGGTCGGTCTCGCGTTCGGAGACCCAGCTCCACACCTGGCCGTTCTCGTCGGGGTGCATGGTGAGCCGGAACCGCACCAGTTGGCCCTGCCGGTCGAGGACCTCGACGGAGGCGTACTCGCTGAACAGCTGGGGCCACTGCTCCAGGTCGTTGGTCATGTCCCAGACCAGGTCGACGGGGGCGTTGATGAGGATGGTGTTGTCGGTGTGTCCGGGCATCTCAGGCACCAGCTTTCACGGTGGAGTTGACGGTCTGCAGGAACTCGGCGACGGGACGCCCGAGCAGGTCGGAGGAGTCGATGGAGACGCCGTAGCGGTTCTCCAGGTCGGAGAGGACGCCGAGCACCCCCAGCGAGTCGACGCCGAGGTCGAGGAACATGCAGCCCGGGTCGGCGAGTTCGTCCACGGTGACCTGGACGCCGGCCCGGGCCTTGATCAGGGTGGCGAGTTCCTCGTAGGTGATCTCGGATGCCATCTGTTGCTCCTTGCGGTGGGGTGGCGGTCAGGCCCGGCGCAGTACCAGGGCGGTGTTGGAGCCCATCAGGCCGCGGCTGAGCACCAGGGCGGTGCGCAGTTCGGCGGGCCGCGGGTGGCCTATGACCAGGTCGAGGCCGTACGGGCAGTCCTCGGTGTGCGGGGTGGGCGGGATCAGGCCCTGTTCGAGGGCGAGCACGGCGGCGGCGACGTCGAGCGCGGGGGCGCCGCAGTGGGCGCGGCCGAATCCGGCCTTGGGGGCGGTGACGGGGACGCGTTCGGCGTGTTCGCCGAGGGCGTCGGCGAGCGCGAGGGCTTCGGCGCGGTCGGCCTCGGGGACGCCGAGGGCGTCGGCGAAGACCACGTCGATCTCGTCGGGTGCGCAGTGCGCCTCGGCGAGGGCGCCGCGGACGGCGTGGGCGAGTCCTTCGCGGCTGTCGGCCCAGCGGGCGGCGCCGGTGAAGGTGGCGGTGTGTCCGGCGATCCGGGCCCGGGTGCGGGCGCCGCGCCGGCGGGCGGTGGAGGCGTCCTCGACGACGAACATCGCGCCGCCCTCGGCGGGGACGAAGCCGGCCGCGTCGGAGCCGAACGGTCGGTAGGCGCGGTCGGGGTCGTCGGTGGTGGACAGTCCGGGGTAGCCGAGCTGGCAGACCATCGAGTAGGGGGCGATCGGCGCTTCGGCGGCGCCGGCCAGCACGGCGTCGGTGCCGCGGCCGACGGCGCGGGCGGCGTGCGCGAGGGCGTCGAGGCCGCCGGCCTCGTCGGAGGCGACCACCCCGCAGGGGCCCTTGAAGCCGCCGCGGATGGAGATCTGGCCGGTGGAGGCGGCGTAGAACCAGGCGATCGACTGGTAGGGGCCGACGTGGCGGGGTCCCTCGGCCCACAGGTGCTGGAGTTCGCGCTGGCCGAACTCGCCGCCGCCGGAGCCGGCCGCGGTGACCACCGCGACCTGGAACGGGTCGTCCGGTTGGGGTGTCAGGCCGGCGTCGGTCATGGCGAGTTCGGCGGCGGCCATCGCGAAGTGCGTGAACCGGTCGGTCTGGACGAGGTAGCGCGGCTCGACGTACTCCTCGGCGTCGAAGCCGCGCACCAGGCCGGCGATCCGCAGCGGCAGGTTCTCGCAGCCTTCGCGGTCGATCCGGGCGAGCGCGGAACGGCCCTGGCAGAGCGCCTTCCAGTAGTCGTCGGCGCCGATGCCCTGCGGGGAGACCACGCCGACGCCGGTGATCACCGCGCTGCGGGTGGGGCTCATGCCGCCTCCGCTCTGCTCAGCACCACCGCGGACTGGAAGCCGCCGAAGCCGCTGCCCACCGACAGCACGTGGCGCAGCGGCAGTTCGCGGGCGGTGCGGGGGACGTAGTCGAGGTCGCACTCGGGGTCGCGTTCGGTGTAGTTGGCGGTCGGCGGGACCACGCCGTGGTGCAGGGCGAGGGTGCAGGCGACCAGTTCGATGGCGCCGATCGCGCCGAGCGAGTGCCCGACCATGGATTTGATGGAGCTCATCGGGGTGCGCCGGGCGTGCGCGCCGAGGGAGCGTTTGACGGCGGCGGTCTCGTGCCGGTCGTTCTGCTTGGTGCCGGAGCCGTGCGCGTTGACGTAGTCGATGGCGTCGCCGGGCAGCTTCGCGTGGGCGAGGGCCCGGTCGATGGCCTCGGACATCTCCACGCCGTCCCGGGTGAGGCCGGTCATGTGGTAGGCGTTGCCGAAGGTGGCGAAGCCGCCGAGTTCGGCGTAGATCCGGGCGCCGCGCTTCTCGGCGTGCTCCCATTCCTCCAGCACGATGACGGCGCCGCCCTCGCCGAGCACGAAGCCGTCGCGACTCGCGTCGAACGGGCGGGAGGCGTGTTCGGGGTCGTCGTTGCGGGCGGAGGTGGCCTTGATGGCGTCGAAGCAGGCGACGGTGATCGGGGAGATCGGCGAGTCGCAGGCTCCGGCGACGATGACGTCGGCGCGGCCGTCCTCGATGGCGAGGGCGGCGTAGCCGACGGCGTCCAGGCCGGAGGTGCAGCCGGTGGAGACGGTCTGCACGGGGCCGTGCGCGCCGAGCCGTTCGGCGACGGCGGAGGCCAGTGTGGAGGGGGAGAACGCCCGCTCCAGGTGGGGTTCGGCGGGCCGGTGGTCGACGTCCCAGTGCTCGCCGCGGCCGCTGACCAGCACGTAGTCGTGTTCGAGGCGGGTGGTGCCGCCGACGGCGGTGCCGAGCGAGACGCCGATCCGCCACGGGTCCTCGCGGGCGGGTTCGAGTCCGGCGTCGGCGACCGCCTCGTCGGCGGCGACCAGCGCGAACTGCACGTAGCGGTCGTTGCGGGCGATCTGGTCGGCGGTCAGGCCGTGCGCGACGGGGTCGAAGTCGCACTCGGCGGCGATCCGGGAGCGGAAGCCGTCCGGGTCGAACAGCGTGATGCCGCGGGTGGCGGTGCGGCCGTCGGTGAGCAGCTGCCAGAACTGCGGGACGCCGATGCCGCCGGGGGCCACGACGCCGATCCCGGTGACCGCGACCCGGCGGTTCACGACGCCGCCCCGGCCGGTTCGGGCGGCCCCGACTCGGGGGCGTTCTGCTCCTCGGTGTCGACGTGGCCGAGTTCGGGCCGGGGCGCGAGCGGCCCGAGGTGGAAGACCATGCGGGCCTGGCCGGCGCCGACGTTGCGGAACCGGTGCCGCATCCCGATCGGGATCATCAGCCCGTGGTCGGGCCGCAGCGGCCGGGTCTCCCCGTCCAGGTCGACTTCCAGTTCGCCGGAGATCACGAACACGAACTCCTCGGAGTACGGGTGGTAGTGCTCGCCGATCCGCTCCCCCGGTTCGACGATCGCCACCCCCATGAATCCGCTGGTCGCACCGACCGCCGTCGGGGTGAGCATGGCCCGCAGGTCGCCGCCGCGCTTGCGGTTCGGGGGCGCGTCGTCGACGTGGACGACTCGTGGCATCTCGGTGGTCACGGTGGGCTTCCTCTCGGGCATGGGGACGTGGGTGGCGGGTGGTCAGGTGTCGGCCGAGCGGCGGTCGGTGACCGGGGTCATCGCGCACTCGGCGAGCAGGTGGCGCAGGCCGTCGGCACTGGGCACGGGGTGTTCGGCGGGGATGTCGGCGAGCTTGCCGAGCACGGCGGCGGCGCGCGGTCCGGCCACGCCGAGTGCGGTGGCGGGGTCGGCGGCCGGGTCGGCGAGCAGGTCGACCAGCCGTACCACCAGGTCCTCGCGGCGGTAGACGGTGGCGCGCACCAGCGGCGATCCGGGGTCGGCGGCGGCGTGCTCGTCCTCGCCGGCCAGCAGTGCGGCGAGCGCCGAGCCGCAGCCGGGCCGGACGGGGTACAGGTAGGCGTGCCGCTGCACCTGGCCGGACTTGAGCGCGGCGTGGTGGTGGACGGCGGGCAGTGCGGCGCGCTGGAAGAAGTCGCGGGCGGACAGCGGGTCGTCCAGGTCGCGGTCCTCCTCCAGGTACGGGTTGATGGCCTCCTCGACGGCCCGCACCTCGGGCTGCCTGGCGACGTGCCGCAGGGCGACGACCAGGTCGCCGGCGACTTCGACGCAGCGCACGATCCGGTTGCCGCGCATGAACAGCGAGGTGCGCAGCAGCCGGGTGCGGTCGTCGACCCGGGCCTGCGGGGAGCGGTAGCCGGCCAGCAACTCGGCCGCCCTGGCCTCGGCACCGGGCTTGACGGCGAAGCTGAGCGCGTGCCGGACCACGCCGTCGGGCCCGGGACGGGGGGCGGCGGGCACGCCCGGATGGTGCTCGCCGGGGCGCAGCGGCGCGGCAGCGCTGTCGAAGGTGCGGTCGCCGTGGGTCTCCCGCAGCACGGTGTAGCGCAGCGAGTGGGTGTCGCGGACGCAGCCGTGCATCGGCTTGACCATCTCGCGGTGGTCGGCGCTGTCGACCCAGGCGAGGAACGGTACGGCGCTGTCCCATTCGCTGGTGATCAGCCAGCGGGACGGGTCGTCGATGGACTGGCAGAGCTGGTCGCTGACGTGGCCGGGCACGGCGGAGACCTGATGCCGCAGTAGTTCGTAGGCGTCGAGGAAGCGGTCCTGGGCGCCGTCGTGGACGTCGAGCATCAGGACGACGCGAAGCCGGCCCGCGACGGGCCGGCCGGTGGCGGTCTCCTCGGGTTCGGAGAGCAGGGTCATGGTGGCGGAATCCTGTCCTTGGTTCGCTCCGGGGCCCTCGGCCGGCCGCGGTGCCGTTCGGTCTCGGCGGGCGGGGCGTGGTTCGCACTCGATCGTCACGGGGGTGGGGGGCGGGCGCGAGACTTCACGGCCATCCGAGGGAAGCACCCTGCGTGGCCGTCGGCGGCGGGGGATGGATGCAGGGTCCGGCGTATCCAGCGCCCCGCACGGATGGAGCAGAGCTGATGAACACACAGATGGCGGACCGGGTTCCGGTCCTGGTCTCGGGCGGTTCCCTGGTGGGGCTGTCGGCGTCCCTCTTCCTCGGCCGGCTCGGCGTGCCGCACCTGCTGGTGGAGCGGCACGCGGAGACCTCCCGGCATCCGCGCGGGCGCGGGAACAACCTGCGCACGATGGAGCTGTTCCGCGCCGCCGGGGTGGAGGACGACATCCGGGCGGCGGCGTCGGTGCTCGCCGACAACCACGGCATCCTGCAGGCCGAGACGCTGTCGGGCGGCGAGCAGGAGTGGCTGTTCCGGGAGATCGACCCGGGCGGGGGCCTGGCCAGGTTCAGTCCGTCCGCGTGGTGCCTGTGCAGCCAGAACGACCTGGAGCCGGTGCTGCTGCGGCACGCCGCCGGGCGGGGCGACGTCCGTTTCAACACCGAGCTGCTCTCCTTCGAGCAGGACCCGGATGGGGTGACGGCGCGGCTGCGGGACCGGGCCACCGGCGAGGAACGCGAGGTGCGGGCCGACTATCTGATCGCCGCGGACGGTCCGCGCAGTCCCGTCCGGGAGCGCCTGGGCATCGGGCAGTCCGGGCGCGGCGACCTGTTCCACAACGTCAGCGTCACCTTCCGGGCCAAGCGGCTGGCGGACGTGGTCGGCGACCGGCGGTTCATCGCCTGCTACCTGACCGAGCCGGCGGGGGCGGGCGCGCTGCTGCCGGTCGACAACGACGAGAACTGGGTGTTCCACCTGCCCTGGCACCCCGAGCGCGGCGAGAGCGTCGAGGACTTCACCGACGCCCGCTGCACCGCTCACATCCGGGCCGCCGCCGGGGTCCCCGACCTGGAGGTGGAGATCACCGGCCGGGCCCCCTGGCACGCCGCCGAACGGGTCGCGGACCGGTACGGCGCGGGGCGGGTGTTCCTGGTCGGGGACGCCGCGCACGAGATGCCGCCGACCGGCGCGTTCGGTTCCAACACCGGCATCCAGGACGCCCACAACCTGGCCTGGAAGCTCGCCGCCGTCCTGGCCGGCTGGGGCGGGCCCCGGCTGCTGGACTCCTACGAGAGCGAGCGCCGCCCGGTCGCCGTGCAGACCGCGGCCCGCGCGGCGGCCCGGTCCGTCGAGCACCAGCACCCCGGCTTCGACGCGGCCCCCGCCGGCGGGCCGCGCACCAACGTCCTTGCGGTGGCGCTCGGTTACCGCTACCCGGAGGGCGCGCTGATCGGCGCGGACGCCACGGCCGGCGTCGTCCCCGAGCGCTTCGCCGCCACCGGCGAACCCGGCACCCGCGCCCCGCACGTGTGGCTGCGCGACGCCGCCGGGACGCGCCTCTCCACCCTCGACCTGTTCTCCGCCGGCCCGCTGCTGCTGGCCCCCGTCGAGGGCGGCGGGGCCTGGCCGGCCGCCGCCCGCCTGGTCGCCGAACAGACCGGCGTACCGCTGCGCTGCCTGCTGATCGGCGACGGCGGCGACCTCCTCCCCGAGCCCCCGCCCGCCGACCTCCCCTCCGGCGCCCGCCCCACCGGCCCGGTCTCCCCCACCACCTGGCCCGCCGCGTACGGGTTGCACCCGGGCGGCGCGGCACTGGTCCGCCCGGACGGCTTCGTCGGCTGGCGCGCGACAGGCGCCGTCGGCGACCCGGCCGCGGCCCTGCGGGTCGCCGTCCGCGGGATCGCCGGCCTGGCCTGAGAGAAGCACCGCCAGGGGCGCGGGGAACTGCGCGACAAGCGCAAGGCCGGTCCGCAAGGTCGCGATCACGTGCAGGTCATAGCACTGCATCGCGATCTTGCGGTTGGGTGCCTTCCGCTTCGCGCAGTTCCCCGCGCTCCTGCACTCGCACCCCCGTGCATGTGACGGGGATCACGCCGAACCGAGAACCCGGGCGTCAGCCCTCGCGTCTGGCAGGTGTGAGAGCACGCAGGAGAGCACTGGACGAGCTGGACGAGGAACGTCTGCTCCGCCTGGTCGCCAAGGGCGACCGCGCGGCGTTCGACGAGCTGTACCGGCGCACCGCCCCGTGGCTGGCGGTGCGTCTGCGCCGCCGCTGTGCGGACGAGCAGATCGTCGCCGAGGTGATGCAGGAGACCTTCCTGGCGGTGTGGCGCGCGGCCGGCGCGTTCGCCGGCAGCGTGGTGGGCGGCAGCGCCGTCGGCTGGCTGTGGACGATCGCGGCCCGCCGTCTGGTCGACGCCTTCCGCCGCCGGGCGCACCACGCCGAGCCGCCGGCCGCCGCCGCCCACCTGGCCGCCGCCCCGGCGGCCGAGGAGGAGGCGCTGGCCGCGTCGGTCGGCGGCGACGTGGGGGACGCGTTGCGCCGTCTGGCCCCCGAGCTGCGCGCGGTGCTGCAGGCCACCGTCCTGGACGGGCTCTCCGTGCGGGAGGCCGCCGTCCTGCTCAGACTGCCCGAGGGCACGGTCAAGACCCGTGCCCGCCGGGCCCGGATCGCGATGCGGAAGGAGCTGGCATGAGCACGGACCACGCCTCGGCCGGGCTGATCGACGAGTACGCGCGCGGCGGCGACGGCCTGCCCGCGGACACCGTCTGGGCGTTGGAGGCGCACCTGGAGGGCTGCGCGCCCTGCCGGGGGCTGCTGGCGGCGGCCGTGCCGGCCGCGGCGCCCGATGTCGCGGCGCTGGTCGGCTCCGTGCACGCCGCGCTGGGGCCGCAGTTGGGCACGGCCCGCCCGGTGCCGGTGCGGCGGCGGGCCCGGTGGCTGCCGGCCTGGGCCGTGCCGGCCGTGACGCCCTGGCTGCTGACCGCCGTCGCGGTGGTGGTGCTGGCGCTGACGCTGGACTCCGCCGGGCCGCCGGACCTGCTCGGCCGGGTGTCTCCGCTGCTGCTGGTGGCGCCCGTGCTGCCGCTGTGCGCGGCCGCCGCCGCCTGGGCGCCTGGCCTCGACCCGGCGCACGAACTGACCGCCGCCGCTCCGCGCTCCGGCCTTCCGCTGCTGCTGCGGCGCACCGTCGCCGCGCTCGCCGTGGTGCTGCCGGTGCTGCTGGCGGCGGGCTGGCTGACCGGCGCGATGTCGGCCGCGCAGTGGCTGCTGCCTTCGCTGGCGTTCACCACCACCGCACTCGCCCTGGGCAGTGTCGTCGGCGTCGGCCGGGCCGCCGCCGCGCTGGTCGCCGTCTGGGCCGCCGCCGTCGCGGCTCCCCTCTGGGCCACCGGCCGCCTGCCGTTCGTGCTGCGGCCCGAGCAGCTGCCCGGCTGGGCGCTGCTGCTCGTCCTCGGCGCGGCCACCGTGCTCGCCCGTCGGCGCGCCTACTCCGCACCCCGTACCTGACCCACCCCTTTCCGGAAGGAACCACCTTCATGCCACGCGCCGTCAGCGCGGCCTCCGTCGCGCCCAAAACCCATGCCTGGGAGATCCGCGCCGAGGGCCTGCTCGTCCGGGCCGGACGCAAGAAAATGGCCGTCAACGGCCTCGACCTCGCCCTGGGCACCGGTGCCCACGGCCTGCTCGGCCCGAACGGGGCCGGCAAGACCACCCTGATCCGGGCGCTGGCCACCGTGCTGCGCCCGGCCGGCGGCGAGCTGGAACTGCTCGGCACCGCCGCCGACGGCGCCGACCTGCGGGCGCTGCGCCGCCGGATCGGCTACCTGCCACAGGACTTCGGCTACTACCGGCGCTTCACCGTCCGCGAGTTCGTCGAGTACATGGCCTGGCTGAAGGAGGTCCCGAAGGCCGAGATCCCCGGCGCCGTCCAGCGGGCGGTGGAACGGGTCGGCCTTGCGGACCGCGCCGACCACCGGATGAAGACGCTGTCCGGCGGCATGGTGCGGCGGGCCGGCATCGCCCAGGCCATCGTCAACGACCCCGACCTGCTGCTGCTGGACGAGCCGACCGCCGGGCTGGACCCGGCGCAGCGGCTGCGCTTCCGCGAGCTGCTGCAGGAACTCGGCCGGGACACCTGCGTGGTGGTCTCCACCCACCTGGTCGAGGACGTCGCCGCCGCCTGCTCCGACGTGGTGCTGTTCGCGGACGGCCGCCTGGTCTTCCAGGGCACCCCGGACGACCTGGCCGCCGCCGGCGGGCCCGAACACCCGGGCGACAGCCCGCTGGAGCGCGGCTACTCGGCGCTGCTCCGCCACACCGAACAACCCGGGGGCATCTGGTGAACACACGTGTGCTGCGGACCGAGCTGCGTCGCTCGGCCGCGCCCTGGGCCGGGCTGCTGGTGCTCGGCGGCTCGCTGGCGATCCTGTTCGCGATCGACGGCATCTGGTGGCGCGGCACGGCCGGCTGGACGGCGCAGTGGACGCCGATGGCGATGTGGACGCGCTGGCTGCTGGCCTTCTGGTGGCCGCTGTCGGTCGGTGCCGGCGCGCTGTACGGCCTGCGCGACGCCCGTTCGGGGACGGCAGAGCTGTTCGGCACCGTGCCGAAGCCGGCCTGGCGGCGCGCCGCGCTGCCCGCCGGGGCGATGGCCGGGGTACTGATGGCCGGGTTCGGCCTGGTGGTGGCGGCGGGCGGCGTGCAGGTGGCGCTCGGCGACACCCGGTACCGGCCGCTGGGCTGGGTGCCGATCTCGCTGGTGGCGGTGCTCGCCCTGGCGGCGGCCGCGGTGTTCGGCATGGGCGTGGCGCGGGCCGTGCCGTCGGTGCTGACACCGCCCGCGCTGGTGGTGCTCTCGCTGATGACGGTGGCCGCGCTGCTGCGGTTCACCACCGACGGCGCGGTGCCCAGCGCCCCTTTCGCACCGAACCGGTTCGCCCTGCTCTCCCCTGTGACGGTCGACCCGCGTGAGTCGCTGCTCACCCTGTCCGGCTCCGTCCACCTCGGCCAGACGCTGTGGCTGCTGGGCCTGGCCGCGACCGGATTCGCGCTGCTGGTCGCCGCGACCCGCCGGGCCCGGCTGCTGGCCCTCGTCCCGGTGCTGGTGGGCGCGGCCCTGGCGCTGGCGGTGCTGCCCGGCGACGCCCGCCGCACGTACGTGGTGGACGCGGCGGCGGCCCGGCCGGTCTGCGACGGACCGGTGTGCGTGACGACGGAGAACCGGCACCGGCTGCCCGAACTGTCGGCGCGCGGCGCGGAGGCGCTGCACATTCTGCACGAGGTACTGGGCGACCGGGCGCCACAGGCGATCCGCGAGGACGCCGAGCCGCGCGCCCTCGGCGGGCTGCGGCCGGTCGACGCCGGAACGGTCCTGGTGGACTTCGACGAACGGGAGTTCGCCCACGCGAGCGGCCGGGACCTCACCCGCGCCCTGGTCGCGCAGGGCCTCGTCCCGACCTGCTACGCCCGCACCGACCGGGAGGGCGGGATGGTCGAGGACGCCGCCACGCAGAGCGTCGCCGCGAGCTGGGCGCTCGGCGAGAGCGCCCTGGTCCCGGTGGAGACCCCGGGCACCAGCATGTACGACCGGCAGGGCTGGGAGGACGCCCGGACCGCCTGGACGGCGTTCGCCGCCACTCCCCCGGCCGAGCAGCGGGCCCGGATCGCCGCACTGCACGACGCCGCGCTGTCCTGCTCGGTGGACCACCGTGCGACTGTCCTGGCCGGAACGGAGGGCCGATGAACTGGCTTGTGCTGTATGCCCGTTCGCGTCAGGTGCCGCTCTCGGCGGCGGTGGTGGCGGCCGTCGCGCTGAGTGTGTGGGCGCTGGTGGACGGCGCCCCGGACGGCTCGGACGACCTGGGGACCACCGCCTTCGTGCTGGCCGCGAACGTGCTGGCCGCGATCGTCGGCCTCGGCGGGCAGGACGCGGTGCTCGACCGCACCGCCGCGATCCGCTGGGCGCCGCGCCGGGCCGCGCACGTCCTGCTGATCGGCGCCGCCGCCGGAGCGGTCCTGCTGGCCGTCCAGGCCGTGGGGCCCCACCTGGCCGGCGCCTCGGTGGTGGTCCGTGACAGTGCGGGCCTGGCGGGCCTGGCCGCGTTCGGCGCCGCCTGCTGGGGCACCACGTACGGGTGGACGCTGCCGACCGGCTGGCTCGCCTTCACACTGCTGGTCCCGCCGATCGGCGGGACGCCGGGCCGGGTGGCGATGTGGCTGAACCAGCCCGCCGGCACCACGGCGTCCACCGTGACGGCGTCGGCCCTGTTCCTGGTCGGCACCACGCTGTACGCCTTCGCCGGGCCGCGACGATAGCCCTGCGGGCGCGAACCCGGGGGTGCGAGGAACTGCGCGAAGCGGAAGGCACCCAGTCCGCAAGATCGCGACGCAGGACAATGACCTGCACGTGATCGCGACCTTGCGGACGTGGCGTGCGCTTGTCGCGCAGTTCCCCGCGCCCCTGGGTTCGCGCCCGTCGGCTCTCGCGCTCCCCGGTCCTCAGGGGCGGAGCGCAGCGACCAGCGCCAGCAGCACGAAGCCGATGACCACGGCGAGGCTGAGCTGGAACGCCCCCGGGTAGTCCGCGGGGGTGTGCAGGTGCCCGAAGAACGTGGCTCCGACGGTGGCGATGCCCGCGGCGGAGCCGATCCGCTGGGCGGTCTGCAGGACGCCGCCGGCGCTGCCCGCCCGGGCGACGGGGACTTCGTTGAGGGTGAGGGCCTGGTTCGGGGAGACGACCAGGCCGCTGCCGAGTCCGGCGATCAGCAGGGGCAGGGCGGTGGCCCAGCCGACGAAGGGGCCGTTGAAGAGGTGGACGGCGAGCGCGGCGAGGGCCAGGCCCACGGCGACGGTGGCGAGGCCGAACGCGATCAACCGGCGGCCGTGCCGGGTGACGATCCGTCCGCCGATGGTGGAGGCGACCGCGGAGGCGAGCGCGAACGGGGTGATGGCGAGGCCCGCGTAGAGCGCGCTGTAGCCGCGGCCGGACTGCAGGTACAGCGTGAAGACGAAGAACACGGCCGTGAACCCGGCGAAGTACAGCAGCGACACCAGCGAGCCGGCGGTGAACGAGCGGGTCCGGAACAGCTCGGGGTGGACCAGCGGTTCGCGGCGGCGCGCGTACCACCGCTCCCACCGGACGAAGGCGGCGAGCACGAGCAGCGATCCGGCCAGCAGCAGCCACTTGCGGGCGTCGTGCCACTGCGCCTGGACGAGCGGGAGCAGCAGCAGGACGGTGCCGACGCCGAGCAGCAGCACCCCGACGGGGTCGAAGTCGCGGCGGGCGCAGGTGTCGGGGGTGGGGGCGGGCAGCAGGCGGCGGGCGAAGGGCAGGGCGACCAGGCCGATCGGCAGGTTGACGTAGAAGACCCAGCGCCAGCCCTCCTCGGCGCCGAACGCGGCGATCAGCAGGCCGCCGAGGAGCGGTCCGACGGCGGTGGAGAAGCCGATGGTGGTGCCGAGCAGCCCGAACGCGCGGGCGCGTTCGCCGCCCCGGAAGAGTTGCTGGATGAAGCCGGAGACCTGCGGGACGAGCAGGCCGCCGGACATGCCCTGCAGCAGTCGGGCGATGACCAGCCAGTCCTCGTTCTGGGCGGCGCCGGCCAGCGCGCTGGTGGCGGTGAACAGGGCGAGGCCGGTGAGGAAGACGGGCCGGCGGCCGACCGCGTCGCCGAGCCGCCCGGCGGGGACGAGGACCAGGCCGAATGCCAGCGAGTAGCCGGAGAGCACCCATTGGAGGCCTGCTTCCGACATGTCCAGGCCGGCGCGCACGGACGGCAGTGCGACGTTGACGATCGACACGTCCAGCAGCGTCATGAAGCCGGCGACCAGGCAGACCGCGAGGGCCCGCCAGCGGCGTACCTCGGTGGTGGTGTCGCCGGCTGTGGTGGGCTGGGCCATGCGCGGTGTCCTTCCGTCCGGCGTCCCAGTCTGGGCGGCGCGGACGGCGGCGGGCGTGCGGCGCGCCGGGGTTGACGGCCGGTCGGCCGGTCGGCCGACTGCGGGTCAGGCGTCGGCGGGCAGGTCGAGGACGAGTTGTTGGGCGTCGGCGAAGGCCGGCGGGGCGGCGCCGAGGTCGGCGAGGGTGGTGATGACGACGGCGTCGACGCCTTCCAGCCAGTTGCTGGTCTTGGACTGGACGACGACGCTCTGGCTGTGTTCGGAGCCGTCGCAGACCACCAGGGTGGGCGAGGTGCGGGTGGAGCCGAAGGCCACGGTGGCGGGGTCGTCGGGGTCGGTCTGTTCGACGGAGGTGTTGAGCGAGCGCGGGCCGTCGGAGGCGGCGCAGGTGTAGTCGAGTTCGACCCGGACGCGGCTGGGGACCTTCGGGTCGATGGTGATCCCGGTGATCTCGATGGCGGTGGCCGCGTCGGAGGCGCCGGGTTCCTCGTCGGCGACGGCGGCGGGAGCGAGGGCCAGGCCCAGGGCGAGGGCGGCGAGGGCGGCGGGGAGGCGGAGCTGCACGGCGGGGCCTTCCGGACGGAGGAGGGGGTTCCTCCGACTGTCCGTCAGCCCCGCCGGACGGGCGAGCGGTGTCCGCCGGGCGGGTGTCAGCCCTGCCGGTAGGGCAGTTCGATCTCGGCCCAGACGACCTTGCCGTGCTTGGTCGGGCGGGTGCCCCAGCGGTGGGCGAGTTCGCTGACCAGGTGGATGCCGCGGCCGCCCTCGTCCTCCTCGGCGGAGGTGCGCAGCCGGGGCGGCTGGCCGCCGGCGTCGGAGACCTCCAGGGTGAGGGTGCGGTCGCGGAACAGGCGCAGCCGGCGGGGGGCGTCGGCGTGCAGCAGGGCGTTGGTGACGAGTTCGCTGACCACGAGTTCGGCGTAGTCGGTGAGGCCGGACAGGCCCCAGCTCTCCAGGGTGGCGCGGGTGAAGCGGCGGGCGCGGGCGGGCAGCGGGCCCTCGGTGGGCAGGACCAGGGTGGCGATGCGGTCGGCGGGCAGGGGCAGCGCCCGGGCCATGATCATCGCGATGTCGTCCTCGGTGCCGTCGGTGACCAGGGCGGAGAGTGCGGCGTCGCAGCTCTCCTCCAGGGTGCGGCCGGGAGTGGCGAGGGTGCGGGCGAGCAGGTCGATGCCCTCGTCGATGTCGCGGCCGCGGCGTTCGACCAGGCCGTCGGTGTAGAGCGCGAAGGTGGAGCCGGCGGGCAGCGTGAACCCGGTGGATTCGAACGCGCCGCCGCCGATGCCGAGCGGGACGCCGGGCGGCAGGTGCATGATCTGGGCGGTGCCGTCGGGTTCCACCCGTACGGGTGGCAGGTGGCCGGCGGAGGCGATCACGACGCTGCGGTCGACGGGGTCGTAGACGGCGCACACGCAGGTGGCGAACTGGCCGTCGCCGATCGCCGAGGCGGTCTCGTCGAGTCGGCCGAGGACCTGCTCGGGCGACAGGTCGAGGGTGGCCAAGGTGCGGGCGACGGTGCGGAGTTGGCCCATGGTGGCGGCGGCGCGGATGCCGTGGCCCATCACGTCGCCGACCACCAGTGCGACGCGTCCGCAGGACAGCGGGACGACGTCGAACCAGTCGCCGCCGACCTCGCTGACCACGCTGGAGGGCAGGTAGCGGTGGGCGATCTCCAGGCCGAGGGTGCGGTGGATCTCCTGCGGCAGCAGGCTGCGCTGCAGGGTGAGGGCGGTTTCGCGTTCGCGCCGGTAGAGGCGGGCGTTGTCGATGGCGAGGGCGGTGCGGGCGACGAGTTCCTCGGCGAGCGAGACGTCGGCGGCGCCGAACGGCTCGGGGTTGCGGGTGCGGATGAACTCGGCGCCGCCGAGCACCATGCCGCGGGCGATCACCGGTACCAGCAGGTAGGAGTGGATGCCGGCGGCGACGCCGGGGGCGACCCGGTCCTCGCTGGGGACGATGCCGCGCAGCACCTCCTCGTCGACCTGCGGCTTGAACATCGTGCGGCCGCTGCGCAGGCACTTGGTGTAGGTGCGCTCGGGGCCGTACTCGACGGTGCCGCCGACCTGGTCGGCGGCGCCGGTCAGGCTGGTGCCGTAGGCCTCGCCGACGGCCAGTGCGCGGACCTGGACGGTTCTGCCGGGCTGGATGGGGGCGGGTTCCTCGCCGCGCACCACGGGTTCGAGCAGGTCGAGGGTGGCGAAGTCGGCGAACCGGGGGACGACCGCCTCGACCAGTTCCTCGGCGGTGCGCTGGAGGTCGAGGGTGGTGCCGATGCGGGCGCCGGCGGCGGCCAGCAGGGCGAGGCGTTCCTGGGCGCGGGCGGCGCGGGCCTCGGCCTGGAAGCGCTCGGTGACGTCGATGATCGAGGAGGCGACGCCCAGCACCCGTCCGGTGGAGTCCTCCAGCCGGAAGTAGGACGCGGACCAGGCCCGGTCGCGGCGCGGGTCGGCGGGGACGCGGCCGTGCGAGCGGGCGTCTATGACGGGCTTTCCGGTGGCCAGCACCTGCCGCATGACGGCTTCGACCTCGGCGGCGTTGATGCCGGGCAGCACGGCGGTGATCCGCCGGCCGCGGTGCTGTTCGACGGTGAGGCCGTTGATCCGGGCGAGTGCCCCGTTGAGGCGGACGAAGCGCAGGTCGGTGTCGTAGACGGCGAGGCCGATCGGCGACTGGTTGAAGAAGCCGTCGAAGACCGCGAGGTCGGACTCCACCTCGTGCAGGGCGTGCACGTCGGAGGCGGTGGCCAGCAGCAGGGTGGAGCCGTCCGGCCCGGCGATCGGGTAGGTGTGGAACTCCAGTTCGACGGTGGAGCCGTCGCGGCGGCGGACCGGGTGGGTGCCGGACCAGCCGCGGCCGGCGAGCAGTTTCGCGAACAGCTTCTCGCCGTCGTCGACCCCGTCGTCGGCGAGCAGCAGCCGGGCGGGGTGGGCGCCGAGGGCGTCCTGGGCGGTCCAGCCGGTGAGCGCCTCGGCCTCCTCGCTCCAGTGCAGGATGCGGCCGTCGTCCTGGACCAGCGCGGTGGCCAACGGAACCAGGCGGTGCCCGGCCAGACGCGCGGAGGCGTCGCCCGCCGCGTCGCGACCGGGCTTCTGTTCGAATCCGTGCGTGCTCAGTTGGACACCTGCCCGGTACCTTCCCCGGTTCCGCCGGTCGTTCCGGCTTCCACCAGACTGCATGGCCTGTCGCACCCCTGCGACTGGTGGTCGTACGGGCGATGTGACCGAAGGTCGAAGTCTCCTCGATCCGGGCCTTTCGCGGCAAGGGGAAGGCGGTGATCTGCCGGTTTCGCCGCCGGTCAGGGCCGTGACCAGCCCCGACGGCGGCCCGGCCGGGGCTCAGCCGGCCAGCGCGGCGTCCAGCAGGCGCGACCACTGGCGGACGATGCCGGCCCGGCGCGGGCCGTCGTCGGTGAGCAGGTTCGCCAGGCCGAGGCCGCGGGCGAGGTCGAGCGTCGCCTGGACGGTCTCCCGGACGCCGGTGGCGCTCTCGTCGGCGCCCAGGCACTCGACGGCGGCCCGGTGCGCCTCGCGGCCGACGTGGTTCTCCAGGCTGACGATCCGTTCGCGCAGCGGCTGCTCGGTGGCGGCGGCCACCCACAGGTGCAGGGCGGCCCGGAACAGCGGGCCGGTGTAGAGGCGGACGATCATCTCGACCACCGCCTCGGTGCGTTCCGGCCCGGGCGGCGGCAGCTCCCGCATGTGCGCCAGGACGGCGGCCAGCCGCTCGGCGGCGACGTGTTCGACGGCGGCGGTGAACAGGTCCTCGCGGGTGCGGAAGTGGTGCTGGGCGGCGCCGCGGGTGACGCCGGCCCGTTCCGCGACCACGGCGACGGTGGAGCCGTTCCAGCCGACGTCGGCCAGGCACTCCACCGCCGCCTCCAGCAGCCGGCGGCGGGTGGCGCGGCTGCGGTCCTGCTGGGGGGTGCGGGCGGCGGGGGTGCTGGTCGTCATCGGCGGCTCCTGCTCGGCTGGTTCTCGGCGTGTCCCGATCCTCGCAGACCGTCAGCCGCGCGCGGCCCGGTCCCGCAGTTCGCGGCGGAGGATCTTGCCGCTGGCGGACTTCGGCACGGCGTCCAGGAACTCCACCTCGCGCACCTTCTTGTACGGGGCGACCCGACGGGCCACGTACTCGATGACCTCCTGCTCGGCGATCTCGCAGCCGAACGCGGGCACCACGTACGCCTTGGGGCGTTCGGTGCCCTCGGCGTCGGTGACGCCGATGACCGCGGCGTCGGCGATGGCGGGGTGGGTGAGCAGCAGGGCCTCCAGTTCGGCGGGCGCGACCTGGTAGCCCTTGTACTTGATGAGTTCCTTGACCCGGTCGACGACGTACAGGTAGCCGTCCTCGTCGACGTGGCCGACGTCGCCGGTGTGCAGCCAGCCGTCGGCGTCGACGGTGGCGGCGGTGTCGGAGTCCCGGCCGAAGTAGCCCTTCATCACCTGCGGGCCGCGGAACAGCAGTTCGCCGTCCTCGTCGGGGCCGAGGTCGCGGCGCGGCTCGTCGAAGGACAGCACCCGCAGTTCGGTGCCGGGCAGCAGGCGGCCGACGGTGCCGACGGGCGGGTGGGGGTCGTGCGGCGGGACGACGTGGGTGGCCGGGGAGAGTTCGGTCATGCCGTAGGCCTGCAGCAGGTGCGGCAGGCCGAGCCGGCGGGCGCAGGCGGCGGCGAGTTCGGCGTCCAGCGGGGCGGCGGAGCTGAGCACGTAGCGCACGGAGGACAGGTCGTAGCGGTCCACCAGCGGGTGCTTGGCGAGGGCGAGGGCGATCGGCGGGGCCACGAACACGGCCTCGATGCGGTGCTCCTGGATGGCCGTCAGGAACTGCTCCAGGTCGAAACGGGGCAGCACGACGACGGTGGAGCGGGCCCGCAGCGGGCGGTTCAGCAGCGCGGTCAGGCCGTAGATGTGGAAGAACGGGAGGACCGCGAGGATGCGTTCGCCCGGGGCGGTCTTCAGCATCGCGTCGAGCTGGGCGAGGTTGGTGGAGACCGAGCGGTGGGTCAGCATCACGCCCTTGGGCAGGCCGGTGGTACCGCTGGAGTACGGCAGCACGGCGAGGTCGGCGGCCGGGTCGAACTCCGGGGTCGGCTCGGGGGCGTCGGTGGCGGCCAGGTCGGCGAGCGAGCGGTGGCCGTCGGCGCTGTCGCAGACGAAGATCTCGGCGACGGGGTGGCTCGCGGCCGCTTCGAGGGCGACGGGCAGGAACGCGGCGACGGTGATGATCCAGCGGGCGCCGCAGTCGCGCAGCTGGCCGGCGAGGTCGGCGGCGGTGGCGAGCGAGCCGACGGGGGTGACGGTGGCACCGGTGCGGGTGGCACCGTAGAACGCCAGTGGGTAGGCCACGGTGTTCGGGCTGAACAGCGCCACCACCTCGCCCTTGCCGACGCCCGCCGCGGCCAGCCCGGCGGCGATCCGGCGGCTGCCCGTGTCGAGCTCGCGGTAGCTGACGGTCCGCCCGGTCAGTGCGTCGACCAGGGCGGGCCGTTCGGCGTGCTCGCCGGTGGCGCAGTCGCCGAGGACGGCGTCGTGGATGGGCAGGTCGAGCGGGGCGACGGTCGGGTAGTCGCTGTGGAACACCATGCGGGCCTCCGGGGCGGGCTCGGCGGTCGGGGTGGCGGCGCGGTCCTGTTCGGTGGTGCCGGTGGTGCGGGCGTGGGTCTCGGTGGTGCGGGTGTGCGTCTCGGTGGTGCGGGCTCCTGGCTGCTGTTGGCCAAGGCTGCCGGGGCGGGGAGGGGCGCGGGCAGGGCGCGTGGCGTGATCAGGGGGTCGCGCGGTGGTACTGGCGGTCGATCAGGTCGAGCAGGCGGGCGTGGGTGTCGGCGTCGGCGGCGGCCAGCAGGCCGCCCCCGCCGCTGTGCAGGGGCTTGCCGCGCAGGTCGGTGACGGTGCAGCCGGCCGCTTCGCACAGGGCGAGGCCGGCGGCGAAGTGGACGCTGTCGGCGAGGTGTCCGTCGGTGATATAGGCGGCGCGGCGGCCGGCGGCGACCCAGGCGACGGCCAGGGTGCTGGAGACCACCCGGGGGCGGAACGCGGCTTCGAAGTCGGGGTCGGTGAGCAGGTGCGCGGCACGGAACGCGGCGGCGTTCGGGTAGGGCGGGTCGAGGTTGAGGTCGACGAGCGCGGACTGCGCGGACGGGACCAGCGGGGTGTCCTGCCGGTCGTGGCGCAGGTGGGCGCGCTCGCCGTCGGTCCAGTACGTCTCGCCGGTGTACGGGTCGGCGGTGGCGGCGGCGACCGTCCGGCCGTGCTCGCGCAGGGCCACGTTGACGGCCACCAGGTGGGTGCCGACGGCGTAGTTGAGGGTGCCGCAGAGCGGGTCGATCAGCCACCGCCGGTCGGCGTCGGCCGCGCCGGTGCGGCCGCTCTCCTCGCCGGTGAACGCGTCGCCGGGGCGGGCGGCGCGCAGCAGGTCGAGGACGGCGGCCTCGGCGGCCAGGTCGGCGGCGGTGGCGAAGTCGCCGCCGCCCTTGTGGTGCTTCTCGGCGGTGGCCCAGGCGTGGGCCCGGACGGCCTCGGCACCGGCCTCGGCGGCGCGGCGGGCGATACCGGCGTCGGTGTGCTCGTCGGACCTGTACATGATCGTCATGGCGGGAGCGTAACCGTCCGTCCCGGTGCGGGACGCCGATCCCTCGGATTGCTTCGCGCACCGGCGCACGGGGTCTCCTGACGGCCCGTCAGTACGAGCGGGGCAGGCCCAGGGTGTGCTGGGCGACGTAGTTGAGGATCATTTCGCGGCTGACCGGGGCGACCCGGCCGACCCGGGTGGCGGTGATCAGTGCGGCGAGGCCGTACTCCTGGGTGAGGCCGTTGCCGCCGAGGGTCTGGACGGCCTGGTCGACGGCGCGGCAGGAGGCTTCGCCGGCGGCGTACTTGGCCATGTTGGCGGCCTCGCCGGCGGCCAGGTCGTCGCCCGCGTCGTAGAGGTGGGCGGCCTTCTGGGTCATCAGGCGGGCGAGTTCGACCTCGATGGCGCACTGGGCGAGCGGGTGGGCGATGCCCTGGTGGGCGCCGATCGGCTTGTCCCAGACGGTGCGGGTGCGGGCGTAGGCGACGGCGGTGTCGAGGGCGTAGCGGGCGATGCCGAGGGTGAAGGCGGCGGTCATGATCCGCTCGGGGTTGAGTCCGGCGAACAGTTGCAGCAGCCCGGCGTCCTCGTCGCCGACCAGGGCGTCGGCGGGCAGCCGCACGTCGTCCAGGAAGACCTGGAACTGCCGTTCGGGGGCGGTGAGTTCCATCGGTATGGGGCGGTACTCGAAGCCGGGGGTGTCGCGCGGGACGACGAACAGGGCGGGCTTGAGCTTGCCGGTGCGAGCGTCTTCGGTGCGGCCGACGAACAGCACGGCGTCGGCGTGGTCGATGCCGGAGACGAAGACCTTGCGGCCGCTGAGCAGCCAGTCCTGGCCGTCGCGGCGGGCGACGGTGGAGATGCGGTGCGAGTTGGAGCCGGCGTCGGGCTCGGTGATGCCGAATGCCATCACCTTGCTGCCGTCGGCGAGGCCGGGCAGCCAGCGCTGCTTCTGTTCCTCGGTGCCGAACCGGGCGATCACGGTGCCGCAGATCGCGGGCGAGACGATCAGCATCAGCAGCGGGCAGCCGGCCGCGCCCAACTCCTCGAGCACGACCGCGAGTTCGCCGATGCCCGCGCCCCCGCCGCCGTGTTCGGCGGGCAGGTTGACGCCGAGGTAGCCCAACTTGGCGGCCTCGGACCAGAGTTCTTCGACGGGCTGGTTCTCGCGGGCCTTGCGCTGGAAGTACTCGCGGCCGTAGCGGCGGCCGAGCGCGGCGACGGCTTCGCGCAGGGCGCGGCGGTCCTCTGACTCGATCAGCGGGGAGGCGGGCAGGGCGGTGGTGCGCGGTGCGGACATCGGCGGGTCCTTCCGGGCGAGGGTGGCCGGTGTGCGGGGTCGCCCAACCGGCTTGGTGCGCAAGGGTTTCGAAGGCAGTCTCAGGTGGCGGTGACCACGGCGAGGACGGCGCCGGTCTCGACCTGCTGGCCGACGGCGACCGGGAGTTCGGCGAGTGTGCCGTCGGCCGGGGCGGTGACCTGGTGTTCCATCTTCATCGCCTCCAGCCAGAGCAGCGGCTGCCCGGCGGTGACGGCCCGGCCGGGTTCGGCGGCGATCCGGACGACCGTGCCGGGCATCGGCGCGAGCAGCGTTCCGGGGGCCAACTGGGCTGCCGCGTCCGGGAATCGGTCGAGGACGGTCAGCGTGTGGTGCTCGGTCGGGCTGTCCACGAAGACCTGGTCGCCGTGCCGGGCGATCCGGTAGCGGCGGCGCAGCGGGCCGACCGCGAGGTCGACGGATTCCGCTGTGCTGCCGAGGAGTTGGACGTCGGGGTGGTCCTCGGCGCGCAGGCCGTCGCGGGTGAGCCGGTAGCGGACGTCGAGTTCGGCGCCGTCGGTGGTGCGGTAGCGCTTGTGCTGCGGCTGGGAGGGCAGGTTGCGCCAGCCGGACGGGGCGGTCGCGCCGGGGCGGGCGGTGGCGTCGGCGAGGGCTGCGGCGAGGGCCGCGAGCTGGGCGGATTTGGCGTCCTGGCCGAGGAGTTGGTCGGCGTGCTCGGCGAGGAAGGAGGTGTGCACGGCGCCGTCCAGGAAGGCGGGGTGGCGCAGGGCGCGGACCAGCAGGTCGCGGTTGGTGGCGGGTCCGTGCAGGCGGGTGCGGGCGAGGGCGTCGGCGAGGCGGCGGGCGGCGGCGCGGCGGGTGGGGGCCCAGGCGATCACCTTGGCGAGCATCGCGTCGTAGTGGACGGTGATCCGTTCGGCGGGCGCGTCGCCGGTGCTCGATCCGATGCCGGCGTCCAGGCGCAGGCCGGCGGGTGCCGGGAGGGTGTCGAACTCGACGTCCACGCCGGGGACTTCGAGCAGGTGGACGGTGCCGGTGGCGGGCTGCCAGTCGCGGGCGGGGTCCTCGGCGTACAGGCGTGCCTCGATCGCGCAGCCCCGCGCGGGCGGCGCGGTGGCGGGGAGCTTCTCGCCCTCGGCGACGGCGAGTTGGAGGGCGACCAGGTCGAGGCCGGTGACGGCTTCGGTGACGGGGTGTTCGACCTGGAGGCGGGTGTTCATCTCCAGGAACGCGAGTCGTCCGTCGGGGGCGAGCAAGAACTCGGCGGTGCCGGCGCCGCGGTAGCCGATGGCGCGGGCGGCGGCGGTGGCGGCGGCGTGCAGGCGGGTGCGCAGTGCGGGGTCGAGGCCGGGCGCGGGGGCCTCCTCGATCACCTTCTGGTGCCGGCGTTGCAGCGAGCAGTCGCGGTCGCCGACGGCCCACACGGTGCCGTGCGCGTCGGCCAGCAGTTGGACCTCCAGGTGGCGGCCGGCGGGCAGGTAGGGCTCGCAGAACACCTCGTCGTCGCCGAACGCGGCGGCCGCTTCGGCCCGGGCCGCGGCCAGCGCGTCGGGCAGTTCGGCGAGGGTGCGCACCACCCGCATGCCGCGTCCGCCGCCACCGGCCGCGGCCTTGACCAGCAGCGGCAGGTCGGCCTCGGCGGGTTCGGGGCCGACGGTGAGGACCGGCACGCCGGCGGCGGCCATCAGGCGTTTGGCGGCGGTCTTGGAGCCCATCGCGGCGATCGCGGCGGGCGGCGGGCCGACCCAGCGCAGTCCGGCGTCCTGCACGGCGCGGGCGAAGGCGGCGTTCTCGGAGAGGAATCCGTAGCCGGGGTGGACGGCGTCGGCGCCCGCGTCGAGGGCGGCCCGGATCAGCAGGTCGGCGCGCAGGTAGGTGTCGGCGGGCGCGGCGCCGGGCAGCCGGACAGCGGTGTCGGCCTCCTGGACGTGCCGGGCGTCGGCGTCCGGGTCGGCGTACACGGCGACGGTGGCGATGCCGAGGGTGCGGCAGGTGCGGAAGATCCGGCGGGCGATCTCGCCGCGGTTGGCCACCAACAGTGAGGTGATCATCCGTCAGTTCCCCTTCGTCAGTGGGCTGGTGTTACATCCGGAAGACGCCGTAGCCGCGGGCGCCCTCGACCGGGCCGCTGTGGATCGCGGAGAGGCAGATGCCGAGCACGGTGCGGGTGTCGCGGGGGTCGATCACCCCGTCGTCGTAGAGCCGGCCGGAGAGGAACGCGGGCAGCGACTCGGCCTCGATCTGCTGCTCGACCATGGCGCGGATGGCGGCGTCGGCGTCCTCGTCGTAGGGCAGGCCCTTGGCGGCGGCGGACTGGCGGGCCACGATCGAGAGCACGCCGGCCAGTTGCTGCGGGCCCATCACGGCGGACTTGGCGCTGGGCCAGGCGAACAGGAAGCGCGGGTCGTAGGCGCGTCCGCACATGCCGTAGTGGCCGGCGCCGTAGGAGGCGCCCATCAGTACCGAGAGGTGCGGGACGGTGCTGTTCGACACCGCGTTGATCATCATCGCGCCGTGCTTGATGATGCCGCCCTGCTCGTAGTCCCGGCCGACCATGTAGCCGGTGGTGTTGTGCAGGAACAGCAGCGGCCGGTCGCGCCGGTTGGCGAGTTGGATGAACTGGGCGGCCTTCTGCGACTCCTGGCTGAACAGCACGCCCTGCGCGTTGGCCAGGATGCCGACCGGGTAGCCGTGGACGGTGGCCCAGCCGGTGGCCAGGCTGCTGCCGTACAGCGGTTTGAACTCGTCGAAGTCGGAGCCGTCGACGATCCGGGCGATCACCTCGCGCGGGTCGAACGGCGCCTTCAGGTCGCCGGGGACGACGCCCAGCAGCTCGTCCTCGTCGTACTTCGGCGGCCGGAGCCGACTGTCGGGCGCGGGGCCGGACTTGCGCCAGTGCAGGCGGTGGACGGTGCGGCGGGCCAGGCGCAGCGCGTCGGGTTCGTCGAGGGCGAGCTGGTCGGCCAGGCCGGAGGTGCGGGCGTGCATCTCGGCGCCGCCGAGGGATTCGTCGTCGGCCTCCTCGCCGGTGGCCATCTTGACCAGCGGCGGGCCGCCGAGGAAGACCTTGGCCCGCTCCTTGACCATGATCACGTGGTCGGACATGCCGGGCACGTACGCGCCGCCGGCCGTGGAGTTGCCGAACACGACGGCCACGGTGGGGATTCCGGCGGCCGAGAGGCGGGTGAGGTCGCGGAAGAGGGCGCCGCCCGGGATGAAGATCTCCTTCTGGCTGGGCAGGTCCGCTCCTCCCGACTCGACCAGGTTGACCAGCGGGAGACGGTTGCGCAGCGCGATCTCGTTGGCGCGCAGGGCCTTGCGGAGTGTCCACGGGTTGGACGAACCGCCGCGCACGGTGGGGTCGTTGGCGGTGATCAAGCACTCCGTGCCCTCGATCACGCCGATCCCGGTGACCAGCGACGCGCCGACCGGGTAGTCGCTGCCCCAGGCGGCCAGCGGCGACAGTTCGAGGAACGGCGAGTCCGGGTCGATCAGCAGCTCGATCCGTTCGCGGGCCGGCAGTTTGCCCCGACTGCGGTGCCGTTCCACGTACTTGGGGCCGCCGCCGGCCAGTGCCCTGGCGTGCTCGGCGTCCAGCGCGGCGAGCTTCTCCAGCATGGCGGCGCGGTCGGCGGTGTACGCGGGCCCGCTGGTGTCCAGCCGGGTGGGCAGTACGGTCACAGCAGTGCCTCCGGGATGTCGAGGTGCCGGGAGCGCAGCCACTCCCCCAGCGCTTTGGCCTGCGGGTCGAACCGGGCCTGGGCGGCGACGCCTTCGCCGAGCAGTCCGCGGAGGGTGAAGTTCACCGCGCGGAGGTTCGGCAGCAGGTGCCGCTCGATGGTCAACTCCGCTGTCTCCGGCAGGAGTTCGCGGATGCGTTCGATGGTGAGGGTGTGCGCGAGCCAGCGCCAGCCGGCGTCGTCGCGGGCCCACACGCCGAGGTTGGCGTCGCCGCCCTTGTCGCCGCTGCGGGCGCCGGCGACCAGTCCGAGCGGGGCGCGGCGGGTCGGTCCCGGGTCGGGCCCGTTCGGCAACTGCGGTTGTTCCTGGGCGGATTGGGCCCCGGGGTGGGGTGCCGGCCGGACGGTGACGGTGTCGCCGCCGGGCAGGTGGGCCAGGTGCTCGACCTCCTTGGCGTCCAACTCCCTTGCCTCGAACACCCCGTAGGGTGCGGCCGGGGCGGGCGGCGCGGTCAGGTGGAAGCCGGGGTAGCCGGCCAGGCCGAGTTCGACGGCGGCGGCGGTGAGGGCGCGGCCGACCCTGGCCTCCTGCGGGTCGCGGGCGGCGAGGCGGAGCAGCGCGCTGGCCCGTTCCTCGGTGTCGGCGTCCTCGTGGTCGGTGCGGGCCAGCGTCCAGCGCAGCTCGGCCGGCGGGTCGGTCAGCGCCTGCGTCAACTGCCGTTGCACGAGTGCCGCTTTGGCCTCGATGTCGAGTCCGGTGAGGACGAACACCAGCTCGTTGCGGTAGCCGCCGAGCCGGTTCAGCCCGACCTTGAGGGTGGCGGGCGGGGCCTCGCCGCGCACTCCGTCGATCCGTACCCGGTCCGGTCCGTCCGGGGTGAGCGTCACGGTGTCCAGGCGGGCGGTGACGTCGGGTCCGAGGTAGCGCGGTCCGGCTGTCTCGTACAGGAGTTGGGCGGTGACGGTCTCCACGGTCACCGCTCCGCCGGTGCCCGGGTGCTTGGTGATCACGCTGCTGCCGTCGGCGTGGAGTTCGGCGAGCGGGAAGCCGGGGCGGTCGAGGCTCCCGGCCGCGTGTTCGGCGAAGAAGGCGTAGTTCCCGCCGGTGGCCTGTGCCCCGCACTCCAGCACGTGGCCCGCGACCACCGCACCGGCCAGCGCGTCCAGGTCGTCGGGCGTCCAGCCGTAGTGGGCGATGCCCGGTCCGGCCACCAGCGCGGCGTCGGTCACCCGTCCGGTCACCACCACGTCGGCGCCGCCGCGCAGGCACTCGGCGATGCCGAACGCGCCCAGGTAGGCGTTGGCGGCGAGCAGCGGGCGGCGCGGGTCCTCCCCGGTCCAGCCGAACTCCTGTGCGCGGGGCAGCAGTTCGTCGCCGGTGACGTGCCCGATCCGGGCCCGGACCCCCTGCCGGTCGGCGAGCTCGCCGAGCGCCTCGGCGAGCCGCGCCGGGTTCAGGCCACCGGCGTTGACGACGATCCGCACGCCCCGGTCGAGCGCTTCCGCGAGGCACTCCTCGGCCTGCCGCAGGAACGTCCGCGCGTAGCCGAGTCGCGGGTCGCGCAGCCGGTCGCGGGCCAGGATCAGCATCGTCAGCTCGGCCAGGTAGTCGCCGGTGAGGACGTCCAGCGGGCCGCCGGTCAGCATCTCCCGGAACGCCGCGAACCTGTCCCCGTAGAACCCCGAAGCATTGCCGATCCGCAACACGGCGCACCTCCTCAACTCCCGCTCGAAGAACAGTCGTTCGGCCGGTTCGGCGAGCCCTCCGCCGATCCGGTCGGGACCGAGCGTGGCACCACCCCGCCGACAAATCAAGCACGCGTGCTTGTTTCTCGCCGAACCCGGCACCGGCCCGGCCGTCTCGCCCCGCCATCCCCCGAACCGGTGATCTTTTCGCGTTTCCGCGCCGGCCTCGGGAGTTGTTCGCGAGCATGCGTGCGACTGATCCACTTCTCTCCGCCCAGGAGCACCGGCATGGCCCCCACCGAGTTCGCCACCTCGGGCCACAGCGTTCCGAACCACTGGTTCCGCCTCGACCTCGGCGGTCACGGCAGGGCCGACGGCTTCTTCGCCTCGGCCCTGGGCCTGGCCTTCGACGCCGAGGACGTCCGGTACCGCACACCCGGTCGCCGGCGGTCCGCGACCATCAGCCTGCGCCAGGGCGTCGCTCCGAAGGACGGCCCACTGTTCAGCTGGCTCCACGAGGCCAGCCGGAACCGGGTCGAGCGGAAGGACTGCCGGGTCTCCCTCACGGACGGCAGCGGCGAGACCCTGCTCGCCACCTGGACCATCACCGACGCCGTCCCGGTCCGACTGGGCCGGCGGGACGTCGACGACGCGACCGGGAAAGGCACGATCGAGGACCTGATGCTCGCCACCGACCGGCTCGCGGTCGAATTCCACTGACGGAAGCGGGACACGGGCTGCGTCGACCGCCCTTCCGTCAACCGGCATTGACGTTCCGTCGGCGACGCGCGGGAAATCCGATCGCCGCTGAACGGCCTCGGGCATGCTGAGGCTGCTGCTCGCCCCACCCCCTGAAGGAGAAGAGAATGTCGAACATCCCTGCCGATCTGCGCTTCGCCGAGTCGCACGAGTGGGCGCGCCTGGAGGGCGACGGGACGGTCTCGGTCGGAATCAGCGATCACGCCCAGAAGGCGCTCGGCGACGTGGTGTTCGTGGAGCTGCCGGAGGTCGGCAAGGTCTTCACGGCCGGCGGCGCGGCCGGCGTGGTCGAGTCGGTCAAGGCCGCGTCGGACATCTACTCGCCGATCGCCGGCAAGGTGGTCGCCGTGAACGAGGAACTGGCCGACAGCCCGGAGCTGCTCAACGAAGAGCCCTACGACGCCTGGATCTTCAAGCTCCAGCCGTCCGAGAAGTCCGAGCTCAAGGAGCTGCTGGACGCCGCAGGCTACCGGGCGGCCATCGGCGAGTGAGGCCCTGCGGCCACCGGGATCCGGAACGGGATCGGCCGAATATCGGCCCCGGCCGGTCGCTCCGGCGGTGGCCGAAGGCCGCGGCGGCGGACCGAACGGCCGCTCCCCCGCGGGAAGTGCCAGGGGCGGTTCGTCCGTGTGCGCCGGGGTCGGCCAGACTCTTCGTCATGACGGACGATCCGACCGTACGCGCGGCCCGGCCCGGCGACGCGCGGGTGCTGGCGGAACCGCGTTGGGCGTTCAAGCACGAGGACCACGACGGGTCCGCGGCGGCCGGCGCCCGGCCGGTGGAGGAGGCCGAGCGGTGGCTGCGCGACCGGCTCGGCGGCGGGCGGTGGCCCGCCTGGGTGGTGGAGCACGACGGCGAGGTCTGCGGGCACGTGTTCCTGCACCTGGTGGAGCGGGTGCCGGAGCCGTACGCGGACAACGACCCGCTCGGGTACGTCACCAACTTCTACGTCGCGTCGCCGCACCGGAACCGGGGCGCGGGCGCGGCGCTGCTCGCGGCCGTCCGGCGGTACGCGGAGGCCGAGGGCCTCGACACGCTGATCGTCCGGCCGTCCGAACGCAGCGCCCCGCTCTACCGGCGCTCCGGATTCCGGCCGCCCGAGGAGCTGTTGGAGCTTCCGGTCGCCCCGTGACGGCCCTGGGGTACCTTGATCGGATGACCACCGACACGACCTCCGCGCCCCTCGTCCTCGACCACGACCCGGCGTGGGCGGAGCGCGGCCGCGCCCTCGCGGACGAGCTCCGCGCGGACCTCGCGCCGCTGGCGCTGCACGTCGAGCACATCGGCAGCACGGCGATCCCCGGCATGGCCGCGAAGCCGGTCCTGGACCTGCAGATCACCGTCGCGGACCTGCCCGAGGCCGAGCGCGCGTTCGACCGGGTGCTGGCCGAGAAGGGCTTCCAGCGCCTCCCGCACCGGTACGACCATGTGCCCGCGGGCATCGAGGACGACCCCGAGCGGTGGACGAAGCGGTTCTGGCGGCGACGCGGACACCCGGGCGCGGACTGCAACCTGCACGTCCGCCTTCTCGGCTCGCCGAACGAGCGGCTCGCGCTGCTCTTCCGCGACTGGTTCCGCGCCCACCCCGAGGCGGTGCCCGCGTACGCGCGGTTCAAGTCCGTGCTGGCGGGCGTCGTCCACGACATCGACACCTACGCCGACGTCAAGGACCCGGTCGTCGACCTCGTCGTCACCGTCGCCGAGCCCTGGGCGGCGTCGACGGGCTGGACGCCGCACGCCGGGGCCGAATGACGGGACCGGGTGACGGGACGGGGTGACGGGGCCGGTCAGTCGAGGCAGAACTCGTTGCCCTCGACGTCCTGCATGTTCTGGCAGGACTCGTTGTGCTCGTCCGCCAGCAGCAGCTGACCGCGCGTCGCACCGAGCGCGACCAGGCGGGCGCACTCGGCCTCCAGCACGGCGAGGCGCTCCTCGCCGACCAGACCGGTGCCGACCCGGACGTCGAGGTGCACGCGGTTCTTGACGACCTTGCCCTCGGGGACGCGCTGGAAGTACATCCGCGGGCCGACGCCCTCGGGGTCGCTCGCCACGAACCAGGAGCCGCGCTGCTCGGCGGGCTGCGCCGCGGTGTACGCCTCCCAGCTGTCGAACCCGTCCGGCGTCTGCGGCGGGACGTACCCGATCGCCTCGCACCAGAAGCGGCCGACACGCTCCGGATCGGCGCAGTCGAAGGTGATCTGGAACTTCTTGACCGATGGCATCGCGCCACCATAGCAAAGGTGGATCTTGCCCTCGATTGCTTTTCGACGGCGGCCAGTTGACGAAAGCAGCAGCCGCGGTCCGCGGTCCGCGGCCCGTTGTCGGCGGGGAGTGCCATGCTCCGGCCCATGGGTGTGCTGTTCGGCTACTTCGCCGCTGCTGACGACGACGACGCGCTGGGCGCGATCGTCCGGGACGACGACGAGCCCTTCGGGGCGGGGTACGACGGGACGGAGGTGAAGGGCATCGATCCGATCGTCACGCTCGGGCCGGCCGAGGAGCTGGTGACGGGCCGCTCGGGCGCGGAGCTCCGGGCGGACCGGCGGCGCGGGGCGCTGGTCGGGATGATCGAGGACGGCGAGGTGGTGGTGCTGGCGCTGTCGGACGCCTTCCGGGACGCGCTGGCGCGGCGCGGCGACGACGCGCTGCGCGAGGTCGCCGAGCGCTGGGCGGCGGCCGAGGAGGTCTTCCACGGCCCGGCCGATCCGGACGAACTCGCCCAGTTCCTCGGCGAGTTGGCCGCGATCGCGGCGCGTTCGGCGGCCCGGGGCGCCCACCTGTACTGCTGGGTCTGCCCGTAGCGCGTTGTAGGGTCGGCCGGATGACGGTCGATGCGGTGCTGCGCGGCACGCTCGCCCTGCCGGGCGGGCGGGAGCTGGTGCACGGGTTCGGGTTCGAGGGGCGCGCCGGTTCGCGCCGGGCGCTGCTGCGGGACGGGGCGCGGCTGGCCGTGTTCGACCTGGACGCGGTAGCCGGCGGGCCCCCGGAGGCGACGTTCCCGCTGCCGTGGCCGGGCTGGTCGGGCGGCGTGCACTCGGTGGGCCCGGACGGCTCGTTCGCCGTGTTCTCCGGGCAGCGCGCGGTGCGGGCCGTGAACCGTGACGGCACGACCCGCTGGGAGTTCCGGCACAGCTGCTGGGGGCCGGAGCCGGGCCATCCGCACAGCGGGGACGAGCAGCAGGTGTGCGAGGGCTCCGAGCACGGCTCCTGCCGGGTCGCGGACGACGGCCGGACGGTGTGGGCGCACATCCCGGTGACCGGCCCGGGCGAGGACGACTACGCCGAGGCGTGGGTGGTGCTGGACGCCGCCGACGGCCGGGAGCTGGCCCGGCTGCCGCTTCCGGAGTCCTTCGCGGCGGGCTCGCACCAGCTCTCGCACCCGGGCACGGGCCACGTCGGGCTGTGCGTGGGCATGGGCCAGGACGGCATCGGCCTGTACTGGGCGCGCTGGGACGGCGCGCGGCTGCACGACGTCCGCGCGGAGGCGGTCGGCGAGCGCATCCTGACCGGCGTCCACCCGGAGCGGCCCTCATACCTGACGGTGCAGCACGACGGCTGGGACATCCAACTGCACGCCCTGGACGGCGCGTTGCTCGCCGAGGGCACGCCGCCGCCCACCGCCGACCCGGACCGCCCGGCCCGCTGGGACTGGCCGTGCGGCTTCGTCGACCCGCGCACCGTCCTCGCCTCCGCCCTCGACTGCCACGACGACCAGGGCGCCCACTGGCTGCTCGACACCGCCACCCTCGCCCCGCGCCACCGCGTCGCCTACCCGACGGGCCGCACCCCCGGCCACGCCCAACCGCTCGGCGACGGCACCTGGCTGACCTTCGACGCCCCGACCGGAACGCTCCACCGCTGGTCGGCGGCCGCCGGCTGAGGGACGTGTCGGTGGGGTGCGCCATGCTCCGGCCATGCTTCTGATGACGACCGAGCGCGGCCTGTCGGTGCGCGACCCCGGGCCGACGGCGATCAGCCGGCAGGTGGCCGCCCTCCGCTGCGGCGACTCGTTCCTGATCCTCACGCGGACCGACCCGGACGAGCCGGGCGACTGGTACGCGCAGGTCCGCTACTTGCGCGACACCGAGCGCTACCAGGTGGAGTACCGCGACGGCGTCCCGTCCGAGCACTACCAGGCCTTCACGGACGACCCGGCGGCCGTCGTCGGGGCGCTGGTCGGCTGGGCGGCGGGCCTGACGGCGTGGCGTCGGAACTTCGACCGGGTGCGGCTGTTCGCCGACTGATCGCCGGGGCGGTCAGAGCAGCCAGAGGCCGAAGCCGGCGACGACGATGCCGGCGGCGATCAGCAGCGGGCCCAGGAGGTGGTCGCGGGGGCGGTCGGCGCCGGGGCGGATGCGGATGGTGGAGGCCAGGCCGGCGCCGAAGAGCAGGACACCGAGCGGGGTCAGGATCACCCACAGCGCAGGCGCGAGAGTGTGGCCGGAGATCATCGGGCCGTCGGCCGGGCGGCGGGTCGGGGGCGCTCGCCGGGCGCAGACGGGGGGTTGGGTGCGGCCATGGTGGGGTCCTCCTGCGGTGTTCCGCACGACGCTACCTCCGCCCGCAACAAGACTCCGCCACGGATTGGCAAAGCCTTCGCCGCATCCCCCGGGGACCCGGCCCGGCTGCGGTTCTTGACGGTGGGTCAGCTCCCGTACGCGGCCCGACCGGCGGCGACGCGGGGCGTCCGGCTCCCAGCGAACGCCCAGGAAACTCCCCGGCCGCTCGGAGGGGGGTTCCGAGGCGGTTGCGCGGGCGGTGAGGAGAACGCGCCGAGCGCGCGGCGGCCTTGCGGAGGTCCTGCGGAAACGCCCCGGCCCCGGTCCGGCGCCACCTTGCCGGACCGGGGCCGGGTGCCCCGCACGGGTGAAGATCGGCGTTCAGCCGACCGGGACTGAGGGTGGCGTCGCGGCGACGGCCACGGCTTCCTGCTTCGCGGCGCGGGTCGCGGCGCGGCGGGCGATCAGCCGGTTGACGAGGGTGACCAGCGCCCAGGCGTAGGCCCAGCCGACCAGCACGTCGATGATGAAGTGCTCGCCGCCGTAGACCAGGGTGAAGCCCATCGCCACGGGGTACGCGGCCAGCACCGCCCGCAGGGTGCGGCCGGCCCGGGGCCAGAACACCAGGGCGATCATCATCGGGTAGGCGGAGTGCAGCGAGGGCATCGCGGCGACGTCGTTGGCGAACCGGCTGCCGTTCTCGAAGATGGTGCCGGCCCGGTGCAGGCCGCTGTTCTCCAGCACGGCGTTCACTATCCGGTCGACGGCCGGCAGGTGGTTCTCGATCGCGGCCAGCCACGGCGGGTCGGCCGGGTACAGCACGTAGGTGAGGAAGCCGGCGAAGGTGATGGCCAGGTAGCAGGCGAGGAAGTGCCGGAAGCGGGCGTGGTTGCGCTTCCAGAGCACGGCGAGGATCCCGAACACCGCGAAGAAGTGCGACATGTAGACCACGACGATCGCGTAGTCGTACCACTGTGGCTGTCCGGGGTGGTACAGCAGGTGCTGGAGGCGCACCGTCCAGGTCTCGCCGAAGCCGAGGACCTTGTCGAAGGCGATCTGCGGGGCGTAGTGCGGCCGCCACGGGGTGTGCGCCCCGTAGCCTCGGAGCAGCGAGTACGCCCAGACGACGGCCATCACCGGCACCCAGTCGCGCAGCACGTGCAGCCAGCCCTTGCGGCCGCCGCTGTGCACGGACGCGGCGACCAGCGCGGCGATCAGCCAGAGGAAGACCACGTCGTTGGCGTAGGGCAGTCCGTAGACCGCGAGGTAGCGCCAGAAGGCGAGGGCGAACAGCGGCCAGGCGAGGTGCCTGGGGCGGAGCCGGGCCAGCAGGTGGACCACCAACGATCGTGACCGGGCTGCCAGGTGGGACGAGTCGATCATGCGTCACGAAGCTAGCAAGACCGTCTTTGAGAAACCTCGTGCCGCGCGCCCCGGCTCCCAGTGAATTCCCAGACGGCACACGGACGGACGACCGGATCGTCTCACCCGATCCGGGGGCCCGTGGACCGCGCGTGCCGGTTCAGTCGAGCGGGGCGGATCCGCCGATCGCGATCCGCGCGTAGCGGGTGTCAGCCTCCTCGCCGAGCCAGCCGTCAAAGTTGGCCATGCCGATTTCGCTCAGGTTGGCGTCGTGGATCGGGAAGGTCCGTTCGGGCCGGACGGCGCGCACCATCTCGATCGCCCCGCGCATCGTCAGCCACGGCCCGGAGGCGGGCAGCAGCAGGGCGCGCACCTCCTCGTCCGGGACGTGCAGGGAGTCGCCCGGGTGGTAGACGCCCTCGACCAGGTAGCCGAGGTTCGGGCAGTCGGGGTGGTTGTCGATGACCTGGGCGTGCCGGCCGCCGACGGCGCGGACCGCGAAGCCGCCCGCCTCGAACCGCTCCCCCACCGTCAACGGCCTTACGTAGTCGCCCAGTTCGGCCGCGACGTCCTGCGGCGCGAACACCTGGAGCGCCGGGGCGGCATTCCGGGCCGCCGCGAGCAGCTCGTCGTCCAGGTGGTCGGCGTGCCCGTGGGTGATCAGCACCGCGCGGACGCCTTCGAACGCCTCCGGCACCGTCCAGCAGCCCGGGTCGATCAGCACGGACTTCTCGCCGTCCTCGATCCGGACGCACGCGTGGGCATACTTCGTCAGCAGCATCGGCTCAACGTACCGGCCGCCGCCGGGCCGCCGCCTCCCGCTTTCCGCGCCGCCCCTGACGCGCCTCGCCCCTGACGCTTCGTCGGCGTCAGAGGCGGTCACGGCGGCGGTCAGCCGGCGACTGCTTCGCGCAGGCGCTTCTTGTCCGGCTTGCCGACGGGCGTCAGCGGGATCTCGTCGACCAGGTGCAGCGCCTCGGGCGCGAAGATCCGGCCCTTCTGCTCGGTGACGAACGCCCGGAGCTCGTCCAGGTGCGGCTGTCGGCCGGCGGCGGGGACGACGGCGACGTGCACGTGCTCGGTCTCCTGGTCGTCGCGGACGCCGAAGACGGCGCAGCGGGCCACCGTCGGGTGGGTGACCAGCAGGTCTTCCACCTCGGACGGGTAGACGTGGCCGCCGACCACGATGATCAGGTCCTTGACCCGGTCGGAGAGGTACAGGTACCCGTCCTCGTCGAAGTAGCCGACGTCGCCGGTGTTCAGCCAGCCGTCCTGGATCACCTTGGCGGTCAGTTCGGGCTGCTTCCAGTACCCGGCCATGATCGCGTCGGAGCGCAGGTGGATCTCGCCCTGCTCGCCGGTCGGCACCTCCTTGCCGTCGAGGCCGCGGATCACCACCTCGACGTTCGGGACGGGCCTGCCGACCGGGACCTGCCCGCCGCTGCCGATCCGGGCGTGCTCCGGGGGCGTCAGCACGGAGATCATCTGCGCCTCCGACATCCCGTAGACGCCGACCAGCACCGGCCCGAAGACCTTCATCGCCTCCCGGATCCGGGTCGGCGAGGCGGCGCTGCCCCCGTAGATGATCTGCCGCACGCTGGACAGGTCGGTGCGGGCGAGCGCCGGGTGGTCGAGCAGTTGGTGGAGCAGCGCCGGCAGCACCCAGAACTCGGTGATGCGTTCGCGTTCGACGGCCGACAGCACGGCGCCGGGCTCGAAGGAACGCAGCAGGACCACCAGACCGCCGTGGTACAGGACCAGGTCGGAGAAGACCCCGGCGAGGTGCGCCAGCGGGGTGGCGGCCAGCAGGCGGGGCGCCTCCTCGTTGCCGACCGGGTCGTCGAAGATCAGCCGGTACGTCCCGTGCCGGGTGAGGATGCCCTTCGGGATGCCGGTGGTGCCGCCGGTGTGGCGGATGCTGATGTCGTCGTCCGGCCCGATCCGGACGTCCGGCGGGCCGGCGGGCCGGTGCGCGGACGCGGCGATCACGTCCTCCCCGAGCGTCCCGCCGCCGTCCGGCCCGGGGCCCAGGGTCAGGACCGTCGGCACTTCGACGTGCCGCAGCAACTCCGGTGCGCCGGCGTACCGTTCGGCGTCCACCAGTATCACCGCCGTGTCGACGCTCGACACGATCTCGGCCAGCACCGGCGCGCTCATCCCGTCGTACAGGTTCACCACCCGGGCGCCCGCGAGGCCCGCCGCGTAGCGGGCGCTCAGCGCCTCGGGCGTGTTCCCCGTCATCAGCGTCACGGTGGAGCCGACGGTGACGCCGCGGGCGACCAGCTCCTGCGCGAGGCGGTAGGTCGCGGCGGCGAACTCCCCCGCGGTGATGCCGACGCCGTCGGCGTCGACGATGGCCCGCCGATCGGGGTCGGCGGCAAGAGACCGAAGGACGAGCGCGGGCCCGCTGACGAACTCCCCGTCAGACATGGCTACTTCTTCACTCCGTTGGGCAACCATGGCCACAGGCTAACCCCGCACACCGGCTCCGCCGAGGAACGGCCACGAGCAAATGGCGCGAACGTTCCGCTGCCGGGCTCGAAACCGGGGAGAGCACCCCCGGGCGCGCGCGGGTGTGAACCGGGGCGTCAGCCCGGGGCGGTGGTGGTCGGGGGCCAGCTGGTGACGTCGAGTTTGACCAGGCCGAGGTCGTACGGGATGTCGGTGATCCGGACGGCGATCACGGCGCCCTTGCTGCTGGTGAGGCAGAGGATGGCGCCGGCGCGGATGCCCTTGGCGTCGTTGGCGGGGCGTTCGGCGGCGGTGGCGTAGCGGAAGCTCTTGATGGTGCCCGCGCGGGCGGCTTCGCGGCAGGTGGCCTCGGTGAGGTCGGCCCCGGCCGGGAGGACGGCGGCGAGGGTGCCGAGGACGAGGGTGGGGGCGGGGTGGTCGTGGACGACGATCTCGTAGGACTTCTGGTCGGCGTCGGTCATGGCGTTCCAGTCCTCGTCGCTGACCAGGGTGGAGATCGGCTTGTCGTTCGGGGCGTCCAGGTCGATCAGTTCGTAGCCGCCGCTGACCACGTCGATCTGGAGCGGGACGGTGCGCGGCGCGCGGACGCTCGGGCCTGGCTCGGCGGACGGCGAGGGCACCGGCGAGGGCACCGGCGAAGGCACCGGCGAAGGCGACGGTGACGGCGGTGCCGACGACGGTGCGGGCGGCGAGGGCGTGGCGGGCGGGGCCTGGCTGGTGCGGACGGCGTCGATGGACTTGGCGCCGATGGGCAGGGCCGTGATGATGCCGGCCGCGTTCATGGCGAGGACCGTGATCGTGGCGACCGTCCCGACGATGGAGAGCGAGAGCAGGATGGCGCGGCGGGTCGCCGGGGTGTCCGGGGCCTCCCACGAGACGCCTTCGCGGGAGGCGTGGAACGTCACCCGGTCCGGCGCGTGGCCCTCGTCGTGGTGCGGGCCGTCCGGGTGCTCCCCTTCGTGCGGCGGGGGCCCGGGCTCGGGTGCGGTCACGGTGGCTCTCCATGCGGTCAGATCTCGTTCGCCACCGTACAGTTGGCCCGGGCCGCCGCCGGTCCGGGCGGACCGGCGGCCGCGGCTGCCGGGCAGCTGATCAGCGGCTTCGCTGCTGGGCGCATGCCCCGTCCCGGCACAAGCGGAACTGATCCTTTCGGGGTGCGCACCGATCGAGTGAATCGCTCGTTCGAGCGACCGGCCACGGGGAGAGCCCGACGGTGGGTCAGATCGCGGACTCGATGCGTTCCACGATCAGTTCGCACAGTTCGTGGGTGCGCAGCGCGTCCGTGGCGTCGAGGGTCTTGCCGGCCCGCAGGGCGTCCAGGAAGTGCAGCACGACCTGTTCGATGCCGCGCTGGCGGGCGACCGGTACCCAGTCGCCGCGGCGGCGGACGGTGGGCTGGCCCTTGTGGTCGACGACCTCGGCGAGGTTGTGGACCTCGCGCTTGGAGTCGGCGCCGGACACTTCGAGGATCTCCTCGGTGGAGCCGGAGACCCGGTTCATCAGACCGAGCGCGGTGAAGCCCTCCCCGGCGAGGGTGAGCACGACATGCTCGACCAGCCCGTCCCGGGTGCGGGAGCGGACGTCGACGTGCTCGATCTCGCCGGGGGCCAGGAAGCGCAGGGTGTCGACGACGTGGATGAAGTCGTCGTACACCAGGGTGCGGGCCTGCTCGGGCAGGCCCTCGCGGTGCTTCTGCAGCACGATCAGGTCGCGGGGACGTTCGGCGGCCAGCAGGTAGCCGGGCGCGTGCCGCCGGTTGAAGCCGACCATCAGCGAACGGCCGGTGCTCGCGGCGAGTTCGACCAGGCGGCGTGCGTCGTCCAGGTCGTAGGCGAGCGGCTTGTCGACGTACACGTCCACGCCTCGGGTGAGCAGCTTCTCCACGATTGGGACGTGCTGCTCGGTGGCGGCGTGCACGAACGCGGCCCGGATGCCGGAGTCGATCAGCTCGTCGAGGTCGGTGGTGCGGAACGGAATCCGGTAGGAGTCCGCGATCCGGTCCAACTTGGCCCGGTCCCGCGTCATCAGCCGCAGGTCCAGGCCGGGTTGGGCGGTCAGGACCGGCAGGTACGCCTTCTGTGCGATGTCTCCGAGCCCGATGACGCCGATCGGAAGCGCGGTGCGGTCGGACTCGAAATCGCTCATCGGTGCTCTCCTGCGAGGTGGGTGACGGCCGGCGCGGGCCACCGGGCAGCATATGCCAGGGCCCGCGCCCGCCTGTCGGGACGCGGGGGCCGCACGACCGCACGACGGACCGCGCCCCGTGCCGGCGCTACTCCGACGCGCCCACCATCCGGCGGAAGTCGGCGACGGCGTCCGGCAGTTGACCCGCGTAGCCGCCCTGGGCGAGGCGCAGCACGAAGTCGACCGCCGCGTCGGGGTGCGGGTCGGTGTAGGGCTGCTGGTTGTAGTCGAGGAACAGCAGCATCGACTCGAAGGCGGTGCGTTTGTTCCGGTCCGTCATGGGGTGGTTGCGGGACAGGGACTCACCGAGCGCGACCGCCTTGGTCCACACGTCGGGGTATGCGTCGGCGCCGAACACCGAGGCCCGTGGGCGGCCCAGCGCGGACTGCAGCAGGGAGTGCTCACGGACGGTGGCGGCCTCGCCCAGCAGATAGCCGATGTCGTCCTCGTCCAGGAAGTCGGTGAAGCCGTTGAGCAGACCGGTCGTCACAGCTCCGCCAGCCTCTCCAGCGTCTCCGCGTTGGCCGCGCGTATCCGCGCCACCAGCGCGGCCCGCCGCTCGGCGCGCTGCCCGGGCAGCCAGGCGTGCTGCCGCGGATCGTGCTGTCGGTCCTCTTCCTGCTGCTGCTTCATCGCGGCGCGCCTCCTTCCCGAGTTCCCATCGGTTCGGGCACCGACAGTAGTCAGGGGATGACGCCCCGTCCAACGATTTTCCGGGCGGGCCGTCAGGCCGGTTGCGCGGCCCGGCGGTCGAGGTGCTCGGCGGCCTCCGCGAGGGCAACCAGGACGGGCCGGATCAGCGGGTGGAGTTCCGCCCCGGCCCGGGTCGCGGCGAACACCTTGCGGGTGGCGAGGGCGCTGTCGACGGGCCGGACGGCGACCCGGCCGAGGTCGGCGACGCGCAGCGCGGAGCGCGGGACGAGGGCGACGCCCGCGCCGGCCGAGGCGAGTGCGGTGACGGCGCTGAAGTCGTCGGAGGAGTGCACCAGGCGGGGCTGGAAGCCGGCGTTCTCGCAGGCGAGCAGCACCACGTCGTGGCAGGGGTTGCCGGGGTAGGGGCCGATCCACGGTTCGGCGGCGAGGTCGGCGACGGCGACGGGGCCGCTGCGGTCGGCGAGCGGGTGGCCGAGCGGGAGGACGGCGTCGAAGGGTTCGGCGTACAGCGGGAGCCGGGTGAGCCGCCGGTCGTCGGGGCGGGGCGCGCCGCGGTACTCGACGGCGACGGCGATGTCGGCGCGGCCGTCGAGCAGCATCGGCAGGCTGGCGTCGCCCTCGGCATCGAGCGCCTTGACCCGCAGGCCGGGGTCGCTGCCGGCCAGGGCGGCGATCGCGGGGGCGAGGACCATGGCGATGCCGGTGGCGAACGCGGCGACGGTGACTTCGCCGGCGGCGCCGGAGCTGTAGGCGGCGAGGTCGGCCTCGGCGCGTTCCAGTTGGGCGAGGACGGCGTCGGCGTGGCAGACCAGGATCTCGCCGGCGGCGGTGAGGCGGACGCCCCGGCCGTCGCGGACCAGCAGGGTGTGGCCGGTCTCCTGTTCGAGGGCGGCGAGCTGCTGGGAGACCGCGGAGGGGGTGAGGTAGAGCGCGGCCGCCGCGGCGGTCACGGTCCGGTGGTCGGCCACGGCCCGCAGGGTCCGCAGCCGTCGTGCGTCGATCACGACTCAATTCTGCCAGCGCCGCGGGACTGCTCCGTACGGGCGGGTCCGGGCACGCGGGTCCGGGCGTACGGGTCCGTGCACGCGGGTCTGTGCACGCGGTCCGGGCGCGCGGGTCCGGGCCGTCCGCACGGACGAGAGCGGGCGCGGGGAGCCGGCAGGATGGCTCCCCGCGCCCGCGGCGGGCCGCCCCGGGACGGGAAGGTCGGGGCGATCCGTCGGGATGGCGCGGTTGAGGGTGCCCGCGCCAGGCTGTGGCGGCTACTCGCCGAGCTCGGCCCGGGCGTCGATGAACGCGGCGATGGCACGCTCGACGTCCTCGGTGCTGTGCGCGGCGGACAGCTGGACCCGGATCCGGGCGGCACCGTGCGGCACCACCGGGTAGGAGAAGCCGATCACGTAGACGCCGCGCTCCAGCAGCAGCTCGGCGAGGCGTCCGGCCTTGGCGGCGTCACCGACCATGACGGGGGCGATCGCGTGCTCGCCGGGCAGGACCTCGAAGCCCGCCTCGGTCATCTTCGTGCGGAACAGCGCGGTGTTGGCGGCGAGCTTGGCCCGCAGGTCGTCGCTGGTCTCCAGCAGGTCGAGCACGGTGAGCGACGCGGCGGCGATCACCGGGGCGAGCGAGTTGGAGAACAGGTACGGGCGGGAGCGCTGGCGCAGCAGCGCGACGATCTCGCGGCGGGCGGCGACGTAGCCGCCGGACGCGCCGCCGAGGGCCTTGCCGAGGGTGCCGGTGATGATGTCGACGCGGTCCATCACGCCGTGCAGTTCGGGGGTGCCGCGGCCGGTGGGGCCGACGAAGCCGACGGCGTGCGAGTCGTCGACCATGACCATGGCGTTGTAGCGGTCGGCGAGGTCGCAGATCTCGGCGAGCGGCGCGATGTAGCCGTCCATGGAGAACACGCCGTCGGTGACGATCAGGCGGCGGCGGGCGTCCTGGCTGTCCTTGAGCTGCTGCTCCAGGTCGGCCAGGTCGCGGTTGGCGTAGCGGTGGCGGCGGGCCTTGCAGAGGCGGATGCCGTCGATGATGGAGGCGTGGTTGAGGGCGTCGGAGATGACGGCGTCGCGCTCGTCGAGCAGGGTCTCGAAGACGCCGCCGTTGGCGTCGAAGCAGGAGGAGTAGAGGATCGTGTCCTCCTGGCCGAGGAACTGGGAGAGCCGCTGCTCCAGTTCCTTGTGCACGTCCTGGGTGCCGCAGATGAAGCGGACGGACGCCATGCCGTAGCCCCAGCGGTCGAGGGCCTCCTTGGCCGCGTCGACCACCTTGGGGTGGTCGGCGAGGCCGAGGTAGTTGTTGGCGCAGAAGTTGAGCACCTGGCCGCCGTTGCCGGAGGTGACGGTGATCTCGGCGGACTGCGGGGTGCCGATGACGCGCTCGGGCTTGAACAGGCCGGCTTCGCGGATCTCGGCGAGGGTGGCGGCGAGGTCGTCGCGGACGGTGTCGAACACGGGTGTGTCGCTCCTAACGAAGGGTCAACTGGCTTGCCGAGCTTGGTGTCTAGAGCGTGGTCCAGTCCAGGATGACCTTGCCGCAGTTGCCGCCGGCGGCCTCGTCGAAGGCGGCTTCGAACTCCTGGACGGGGTGCCGGCCGGTGATCACCGGGCTGAGGTCGAGTCCGCCTTCGAGCAGCACGGACATCGCGTACCAGGTCTCGAACATCTCGCGGCCGTAGATGCCCTTGATGGTGAGCATCGAGGTGACCACGGCGGACCAGTCGACCGGGAACTGGTCGGCGGGCAGGCCGAGCATGGCGATCTTTCCGCCGTGCGTCATGTTGGCGATCATCGACTGCATGGCCTCGGGGCGGCCGGACATCTCCAGGCCGATGTCGAAGCCCTCGCGCAGGCCGAGCTGGTGCTGGCCGTCCTCGATGGTGTGCTGGGAGACGTCCAGGGCAAGCGTGACGCCGACCTTGCGGGCCAGCTCCAGCCGGTACGGGGAGACGTCGGTGATCATCACGTTGCGGGCGCCGGCGTGCTTGGCGACGGCGGCGGCCATGATGCCGATCGGGCCGGCGCCGGTGACCAGGACGTCCTCGCCGACCATCGGGAAGGACAGCGCGGTGTGCACGGCGTTGCCGAACGGGTCGAAGATGGCGGCCACGTCGAGGTCCACGGGGACGCGGTGCACCCAGACGTTGGAGGCGGGCAGCGCGACGTACTCGGCGAACGCGCCGTCCCGGTTGACGCCCAGGCCGATGGTGTTGCGGCACAGGTGGCGGCGGCCGGCCAGGCAGTTGCGGCACTTGCCGCAGACCAGGTGGCCCTCGCCGCTGACCAGGTCGCCGACGGTGATGTCGGAGACGGCGGCGCCGATGGCGGCGACCTCGCCGACGAACTCGTGGCCGATGGTCATCGGGGTCTTGATGGTCTGCTGGGCCCAGCCGTCCCACTTGCGGATGTGCAGGTCGGTGCCGCAGATGCCGGTGCGCAGGACCTTGATCAGGACGTCGCCCGGGCCGATCTCCGGCTCCGGGACGTCGGTCATCCACAGGCCGGGGGCGGCGTCCAGCTTGACGAGTGCCTTCACTGCGAGGGCTCCTGACGCGAAGTGCGGGTGGTCCTGCGGTCGGCAGGCCCGGGGGGCGGCCCGGCATGCGGCGGTGGACCGGCCGGGCAGGGTGAAATCTGCCTGGTCACGGTGGGTGCGGTCCATCGAGGAATTCTTAACGGGTGCCACAGCAGGGCTGAACGATCGTGCCCGAGCAGGGCGGCACGGGGTTCGGCGGCGTGCCGGAAGGCACCCGGACGGAGCAGCGCGGCGGGCCCTGACGGCGGGTCGGTTCACCGTCCGATCCTTGACCTGGCCTTGACAGCCGGGATTGGTCCAGTCCATTTTGTTGTCCGCGCTCCCCGCACCTCCAACCCCCACCCCCCACTGGAGGTCCCCCATGCATGCCTTCAATCGCCGTGCCACGGCCGTAGGAGCCGCGGCGCTGCTGCTGGCGGGCGCCGCGGTCGCGGCCGTCCCGGGCTCCGCGAGTGCCGCGAACATCCTGACCAACCCCGGCTTCGAGTCCGGCACCCTGAGCGGCTGGTCCTGCTCGGGCGGCACCGGCTCGGTGGTCTCCACCCCCGTGCACGGCGGCTCGAAGGCGCTGGCCGGCGCGGTCACCGCCGGTGACACCGCCAGGTGCGCGCAGACCGTCGCGGTGCAGCCCAGCACCACGTACACGCTGTCGAGTTGGGTGCGCGGCAACTACGTGTACCTGGGCGTGACGGGCGCCGGTTCGACCTGGACGCCGTCGGCGTCCGACTGGAAGCAGCTGTCGGTGACGTTCACCACCGGCGCCGCCCAGACCAGTGCCGAGGTCTACCTGAACGGGTGGTTCGGCCAGGGCACGTACTACGCGGACGACGTCAGCCTGGACGGCCCCGGCGGCGGCCCCGTCGACACCCAGCCGCCGACGGCCCCGACCGGCCTGGTGGCGACCGCCACCGCCGCGACGCAGGTCTCGCTCTCCTGGGGCGCGTCGAGCGACAACGTCGGCGTGACCGGCTACGACGTGTACCGCAACGGGACGCCGGCGACCACCGTCACCGGCACCTCCGCGACCGTCACGGGCCTGACCGCCTCGACCGCCTACACCTTCACCGTCAAGGCCCACGACGCCGCGGGCAACGTCTCGGCCGCCTCCAACTCCCTTGCGGTGACGACGCCTTCGACCGGCGGCGGCACGCCGGGCGGCTTCAAGCAGGCCGCGCCGTACCTGTACAACGGGTGGGGCAACCCGCCGTCGCCGACCACGGTGATGAACGCCAGTGGGATCAAGTGGTTCACCCTGGCGTTCGTGCTGGCGCAGAACGGCTGCAACCCGACCTGGGACAGTCAGCGGCCGCTGCTGAACGGCGTCGACCAGCAGACCATCAACGCGGTCCGCGCGGCCGGCGGCGACGTCGTCCCGTCCTTCGGCGGCTGGTCGGGCAACAAGCTCGGCCCGGCCTGCGCGGACGCCACCGCGCTGGCGGGCGCCTACCAGAAGGTGATCGACGCCTACCAGTTGAAGGCGATCGACATCGACATCGAGAACACCGACGAGTTCGAGAACTACACCGTCCAGGACCGCATCCTGGGCGCGCTGAAGATCGTCAAGCAGAAGAACCCGGGCATCCGCACCATCGTCACCTTCGGCACCGCCACCAGCGGTCCGACGGCGCCCGGCAACCGGCTGATCGAGCAGTCGAAGGCGCTGGGCGTGGACATCGACGTCTTCACCATCATGCCGTTCGACTTCGGCAACGCCTCGACCGACATGTACGCCGCCACCGTCAGCGCGGCCAACGGCCTGAAGAACAAGCTGAAGTCGGTGTACGGCTGGGACGACGCCACCGCCTACTCGCACCTGGGCATCTCCGGCATGAACGGTCTCAGCGACAACAACGAGACCACCTCCATCGCCAACTGGACGGCCATCCGCGACTGGTCCAACACCAACCACATCGCCCGCCTCGCCTTCTGGTCCGTCAACCGCGACCGCGGCTGCCCGGGCGGCGGCCTGCAGGAGACCTGCTCCGGCATCGCCCAGAGCGACTGGCAGTTCAGCACCATCACGGCCGGCTTCACCGGCTGACCCGTCCCGTTCCCGAACGGCCCCGGCCTCCCCCACGGGGCCGGGGCCGTTCCCTTGCGGCGGTTTCCAGTGGTCGTCGGGCGGCCCCGACTTCGGCGCACCGCTCCGTGACCGGCGCGCGCGGCCGCCCGCTCAGGCCCCGTGCGCGGCCGACGCCGCAGTGTAGTCGGGCAGTTCGACGTCGCCCGCCTTTGCGGCCTGGGCCTCCATGAGGGTGCGGAAGGGGCGGCGGGTCATCCAGCGCATGGAGGCGGCGCGGAGGGTGATCATGGTGCGGCGGTTGGGGGCGTAGCCGGCGACGCCGCCCGGGGGAAGTTCCTGGGCCTTGGCGGCGTAGGGCTTCATCTGCTGCTGGAAGCGGGCGAAAGCGGTGGTGAAGTCGCCGCGGGCGGAGGCGAGTTCGCCCGCCAGGAGGTAGGCGCCGACCAGGGCCAGGCTGGTGCCGAGGCCGGTGAGGGGGCTGGGGCAGCAGGCGGCGTCGCCGATCAGGGCGATCCGGCCGCGGGCGCAGGAGTCGAGGCGGACCTGGCCGAGGGACTCGAAGTAGAAGTCGTCCGCGTCGGCCATCGCGGCCAGCAGCCGGTCGCACTCCCAACCGCGGCCGGTGAAGCGGTCGGTGAGCAGGCGCTGCTGGGCGGCGAGGTCGCGGCGGTCGTGGGCGAGCGGGCCGGAGCGGAAGCTGAAGCCGGCCTTGACCTCGCCGGGCAGCCGGCCGGGGCGGGCGGAGGCGACCAGGCCGCCGGGGGCGTTGTACATCAGGAACCAGCCGTCGAGGTCCAGGTCGGTGCGGGCGGTGAACCAGGCGGTGTAGCAGCCGAGCGGGGAGACCAGTTCGGATTCGGGGCCGAAGGCGAGGCGGCGGACGGTGGAGTGCAGGCCGTCCGCGCCGACCACCAGGTCGAACCGGCGGGGCGGGGCGTTCTCGAAGGTGACGTGCACGCCGTCGGCGTCCTCCCGGAGGGAGGTGACGGTGTCGTCGAAGAGGTACTCGACGTCGTCGGCGGTGGCCCGGTGGAGCACGGCGGCGAGGTCGTCGCGGAGGATTTCGAGGTCGGAGACGATTCCTTCGCCGCCGAATGCCTCGGTGGGCAGTTCGGCGAGGTGCTTGCCGTTCCGGTCGACCAGGGCGAGGCCGCGCTGGTCGACGGCGACCTGTCGGACCTGGTCGAGCAGGCCCATCCGGTCGATGACGGTCCGCCCGGCGCCGCGCAGGTCGACGGTCTGCCCACCCGGGCGGGGCGCGGGGGCGCGCTCCACCACGACGGGACGGAAGCCGGACCTGCGTAGCCAGTACGCCAGGGTGGGTCCGGCGATGCCGCCGCCGGAGACGAGGATGTCCGCGTTCTCGATGTCGCTCTTCATGCCACTGAACGTACGCTGTACGCACCGCACTGCGCAAGCAATTAATCACGGATTCCCGAGCTGCCGCACTAGTGCACTAGTGCGCCCCGGAGAGGCCCGAGCCCTGGTGCGGCACCGGCCTCGGCAGCTAGCATGGGCCGACTGGTGCACTAGTGCGGAGGTGGAGCGGGTGGACCGCTACGAGCAGATCGCGGGCGAACTGCGGCAGCACATCGAGCGCGGCGAGCTGCGGCCCGGCGACCGGGTGCCGTCCACCCGGGAGATCACCCGCCGGTGGAACGTGGCGATGGCCACCGCCACCAAGGTGCTGGCGGAGCTGCGCGGCCAGGGCCTGGTCCGGGCGGTTCCGGGCGTCGGCACGGTGGTCGCCGACGCCGACGCACCCGTGCGGCCCCCGTCCCGCCCGGCCGCCGGCGAACGGCAGATCCCCCGCCGGCCCGCCGCGGAGGGCGGCCTGACGACGGATCGGATCGTCGCCGCGGCGGTGGAGATCGCGGACGCGGAGGGCCTCGAAGCCCTGTCGATGCGCCGGGTCGCAGCCGAGCTGGACGCCGCCACCATGTCGCTGTACCGGCACGTCCCGGACAAGGACGGCCTGGTCACCCTGATGATGGAACAGGTCTTCGCCCCCGTCGCGTTCTCCGACGCCGACGCCGAACTGCCCTGGCGGCCCCGGCTGGAGCTGGCCGCCCGCCTGATGTGGGACCTGTTCCGCGCGCACCCCTGGCTGGCGTCGGCGCTGTCGCTGACCCGCCCCCAGCCGATCGGCAACGCGCTACCGTTCGGCGAGTGGATGCTGTCCACCATGGTCGCCGAGGGCCTGGACCTGCCGACGGCGTTCACGGTGTACCTGTCGCTGTTCAACTACGTCCGCGGCACGGCGCTCAACCTGGAGATGGAGGCCGCCGCCGAGGCCGCCACCGGGCAGGACGCCGAGGCCTGGATGGCGCAGCAGGAGGCCCTGTTCCTGGACCTGGTCGCCGCGTACCCGACCTTCCTCCGGCTCACCCGCGAGGGCTACGACTTCGACCTCGACCAGCTCTTCGAGTTCGGCCTGCAGCGCCTGCTGGACGGCTTCGCCGTGCTGGTCCCACCGGGCGCCGTGCCGACCGGACCGGGCGCCGCTCAGCGCAGCAGTTCGCCCAGGTCGTAGGAGACCGGCTCCTCCAGCTGTGCGTACGTGCAGCTCTCCGGTGTGCGGTCCGGCCGCCAGCGCTTGAACCGGGTGGTGTGCCGGAAGCGGGTGCCCTCCATGTGGTCGTAGCCGACCTCGGCCACCCGTTCGGGGCGCAGCGGCACCCAGGACAGGTCCTTCTTGCCGGTCCAGCGGCTGACCGCGCCGGGCAGCCGGTCCTCCGCCTGGGCCCGTTCGTCCGTCCAGGCCGCCCACGGGTGGCCGCCCAGGTCCTCGGCGTCCAGTCTCAACGGGGCGAGTTCCTCGGCGAGTTCGGCCCGTCGGGCCATCGTGAAGGAGGCGCTGACGCCGACGTGCTGGAGGCGTCCGTCGGCGTCGTACAGGCCGAGCAGCAGGGAGCCGACCACGGGTCCGCTCTTGTGTTCGCGGTAGCCGGCGACCACGCAGTCGGCGGTGCGGGCGTGCTTGACCTTGAACATGGTGCGCTCGCCGGGCCGGTAGGTGGCGTCGAGCGGCTTGGCGACCACGCCGTCCAGGCCAGCGCCCTCGAAGCGGGAGAACCAGGTGCGGGCGAGGTCCAGGTCGGTGGTCGCGGGGGCCAGGTGGACGGGCGGGGCCGCGTCGGCGAGCAACTGGGCGAGTTCGGCGCGGCGTTCGACCAGCGGGCGGGCGGTGAGGTCGTCGTCCTCAAGGGCGAGCAGGTCGAAGGCGACCAGCGAGGCGGGGGTGCGTTCGGCGAGGGTGCGGACCCGGGACGCGGCGGGGTGGATGCGTTCCAGCAGTTCTTCGAAGTGCAGTCGTCCGTCGTGCGCGACCACGATCTCGCCGTCCACCACGCACCGTTCGGGCAGCTGCTCGCGGACGGCCGCCACCACCTCGGGGAAGTACCGGGTGAGCGGCTTGCCGGTGCGCGAGCCGAGTTCGATCTCGTCGCCGTCGCGGAACACGATCGCCCGGAAGCCGTCCCACTTCGCCTCGTACTGCATGTCGGGCGGGATGGCGGCCACCGCCTTGGCGAGCATCGGCGAGACCGGCGGCATCACGGGTAGCTGCATGCCTCCGATGGTCGCTGTCCCCCGCGCCGCGCCACGGCGTGTCGGGCCCACCCGGCGTGTCGGCAGCTGTCCGAACGCCCCCGCCACGCCCGGAGCGGCGCAACGCGCGGCCTGCGGGCGGCCCGCGCCCAGGCCCTCTCTTCCGGATCCTGCCGGGCGCGCGACGCCGGATCATCCCTCCCCCAGCCCTGGCGGGCTGGGAGGTGCCCCCACGGACGCACCGGCAAAACATCCAAGTACACCCAGTACGAGGACGTTTCGCCGGCACGCCCAGCCGGGCGCCCGACACCGCGCGCTGATCCGACAAGATCCGAAAGAGAGGGCCTAGCGTGGAGCGCATGCCTTCTGCTGTGGAACTGGAGGTCGGCGGCCGGACGGTGCGGCTGACCAACCCGGACAAGATCTACTACCCGGAGCCCGGGTACACGAAGCGGGACGTCGCCGAGTACTACCTGGCCGTCGCCCCGGGCGTGCTGCGCGGGCTGCGCGACCGGCCGACCACGCTGCAGCGTTTCCCGGACGGCGTGGACGCGGAGTTCTTCTACCAGAAGCGCGCACCGAAGGGCCTGCCGGAGTGGCTGCCGACCGCGCGGATCGCCTTCCCCTCGGGCCGCACCGCCGACGAGATCTGCCCGACCGAGGAGGCCGCGGTGCTGTGGGCGGCCAACCTCGGCTGCCTGACCTTCCACCCGTGGCCGGTGCGCCGCGAGGACACCGAGCACCCCGACGAACTGCGCATCGACCTCGACCCGCAGCCCGGCACCGACTTCACCGACGCCGCCCGCGCTGCGCTCCAACTGCGGCCGCTGCTGGAGGAGTTCGGCCTGACGGGCTGGCCGAAGACGTCCGGCGGCCGGGGCCTGCACGTGTACGTGCCGATCGAGCCGCGCTGGACGTTCACCGACTGCCGGCACGCCGTCATCGCGCTCGGCCGCGAGCTGGAGCACCGCACCGGCGGCGAGGTCACCACCAAGTGGTGGAAGGAGGAACGCGGCGAGCGGATCTTCGTCGACTACAACCAGATGGCCCGCGACCGCACCATCGCCTCCGTGTACTCGCTGCGCCCCCGCCCGCAGGCCACCGCCTCCACCCCGCTGCGCTGGGACGAGGTCGAACAGGTCTCCCCCGCCGACTTCACCCTGCGCACCGTCCCCGAGCGGTTCGCCGAACTGGGCGACGTGCACGCCGACATGGAGGCGCAACGCTTCTCCCTGGAACGGGTGTTGGAGCTGTACGCGCACCAGGACGCGGGCGATCTGCCGTATCCGCCGGACCACCCGAAGATGCCGGGCGAGCCGGCCCGGGTGCAGCCCAGCCGGGCGCGGAAGAAATAGCAGTTCGAACACACGCGCGAATAACGTAGGATCTCGCCCCGTCGATTCCTGGGACACAGAGGGAGCTGGGGGACTGTGCAGACCACGACGGTGACGCCCGAGGGCGATCGGATGCGCTGGGTGGAGTTCGCGGGAGAGGAGCCCGCCCGGGTCTACGTGCACGGGCTGGGGTCCAGCGCCCCGGCGTACTTCGCGGCCTCGGCCGTCCACCCGCTGCTGGCCGGCCGCCGCTCGCTGCTGGTGGACCTGCTGGGTCACGGCCTCAGCGACCGGCCGACCCACTTCGACTACCGCCTGGAGTCCCACGCGGACACTCTCGCCGCCGTGCTGACAGCAGCAGGCGTGACGGGCGCCGAGGTGATCGCGCACAGCATGGGCGGCTCCGTGGCGGTGGTCCTCGCCGACCGGCACCCGCACCTGGTGTCCCGGCTGGTGGTGGTCGACGCCAACCTCGATCCGACCGCCCCGCGCCCCGGACAGCCCGGCAGCAGCGGCATCGCCGCGTACACCGAGGAGGAGTTCGTCTCCGGCGGCTGGGCCGAGTTCGCCGATCTGGTGGGGCCGCACTGGTGGTCCACCATGCGGCTGACCGGGCGGGAGGCGCTGTACCGCAGCGCCGTCCACAGCGCCCGCAACACCTCGCCGACAGTGCGGGAGCGACTGATCGGGCTGTCCGTCCCGCGCACGTTCCTCTTCCCGGCGGCCGACTGCCCGCTGCCGGGCGCGGAGGGGCTGGTCGCCGCCGGAGTGTCGGTGGTGCCCGTCCCCGACTGCGGGCACAACATCATGCTGGACAACCCGGAGGCCTTCGTCCGGGCGGCAGCGGCGGCGCTCGCCGCGTAGCGCCGCGGGAGATCAGCCGTTCGGGCCCGCTGCGCACCTCGCGCGACGGGCCCGAGCGACGGCGGTCAGCGGTTGACGCAGATGTTCCCGAACGCGGGGTTGGCGATGCCGACGAGGTCCACGGAGTTGCCGCAGATGTTGAGCTGGACCTCGACGGGAATCTGGATCTGGTTGCCGGAGAGGACGCCGGGCGAACCGTAGGCAACGCCTTCCGCGATGGCGTCGGCGGCAGCCGAGCCCGCCCCGACGAGCAGACAGGCCACGGCCAGACCGGAGGCGGCGAGGGACGTGCGAATACGCATGGAATTCTCCTGGAGTGATGATCGGACGATCTGACTCCAGATCACACCTGCCCGAGCCGACCGAACCTCCGCATTGGACGGATCGTGGGCGTGTCCGCCGACGCCGGAAGTAGCGTGCCGACATGACGGAGACCCTGCTGATCGACGCCGCCGGCATCCGACCGACCGGCCTGGCCGCCGGGCCGCTGGACGGCCCCCCGCTGATGCTGCTGCACGGACTCGGCCTGGGGGCTGCGGACTTCGCGCCCGCACACCGTCCCAGTGGACCACCTGGTGCACGAGGAAGCCCCGCGGGATTTCACCCGCCCGGTGATCGACTTCCTTTCCGAGCAGCCGAGTTGACGGACCGTCAGGCAGCCTGCGACACCCGGGCGGTGAGGTCCGCGAGGGCGTCCCGCGCGGTGCTCAACTCGCCGATCCTGGCGTTCAGTTCGGCGAGCTGGGCGGTGAGTCGGTCGCGCACGCAGGGGGGCAGTCCTGCTGGCCGAGTTGGTGGAGCCCTCGCGCTCCCTCCCGGGCAGCCTGGTGTACCGACTGCACGAGCAGGAGGACGGGGTGCTCCGGAGGTCTACCAGGGACGGCTGTACGGCGAGCCGGTCAGCTCCGCAGGAATTCGCGGTTGAGTCGGGCGATCCCGGTCAGCGGGATGCCCTTGGGGCAGGCGGTGGCGCACTCGCCGGTGTTGGTGCAGCCGCCGAACCCTTCGGCGTCCATCGCGCCCACCATGTTCCGTACCCGCGAGGCGCGTTCGGGCGCGCCCTGCGGGAGGACGTTGAGGTGGACGACCTTGGCGGCGGTGAACAGCATCGCCGAGCCGTTGGGGCAGGCGGCGACGCAGGCCCCGCAGCCGATGCACTCGGCGTGCTCGAAGGCGAGGTCTGCGGCCTCCTTGGGGACGGCGGTGGCGTGCGCCTCGGGCGCGGAGCCGGTGGGCGCGGTGATGTAGCCGCCGGAGCCGATGATCCGGTCCAGCGCGGAGCGGTCCACCACCAGGTCCCGCACCACGGGGAACGCGCCGGCCCGCCAGGGTTCGACGTCGATGGTGTCGCCGTCGTTGAAGTGCCGCATGTGCAGCTGGCAGGTGGTGGTGCGTTCGGGGCCGTGGGCCTGGCCGTTGATGACCATGCCGCAGGCGCCGCAGATGCCTTCGCGGCAGTCGTGGTCGAAGGCGACGGGCCGCTCGCCGCGCAGGATGAGTTCCTCGTTGAGGGTGTCCAGCATCTCCAGGAAGGACATGTCCTCGCTGATGCCGGACACCTGGTAGACGGTCATCTCGCCCGGGGTGTCCGGGCCTTGCTGGCGCCAGATGCGCAGGGTGAGGTTCACGCGTAGCTCCGCTGGGTGGGGTGGACGTGCTCGAAGACGAGCTCTTCCTTGTGCAGGACGGGTGCGTCGCCGGTGTACTCCCAGGCGGCGGCGTAGCTGAACTCCTCGTCCCGGCGGGCGGCTTCGCCGTCGGGCGTGGCGGACTCGGTGCGGAAGTGACCGCCGCAGGACTCGCCGCGGTGCAGCGCGTCCAGGCACATCAGCTCGGCGAGTTCGAAGTAGTCGACGAGTCGATTCGCCTTCTCCAGCGCCTGGTTGAACTCGGCGCCGGTGCCGGGGACCTTGATCCGTCGCCAGAACTCCTCGCGCAGTGCGGGAATCCGGGCCAGCGCGCGCCGCAGGCCGGCCTCGTCACGGGCCATTCCGCAGTTGTCCCACAGGAGTTCGCCGAGTTCGCGGTGGAAGGAGTCGGGGGTGCGGTCGCCGTCCACCGCGAGGATCAGGTGCAGGCGGTCGGTCACCTCGGCCTCCACCTCGGCGAGTTGGGGGTGGTCGTCGGGGACGGGCGGCAACGGGGTGCGGCCCAGGTAGTCGTTGAGGGTGGGCGGCAGCACGAAGTAGCCGTCGGCGAGGCCCTGCATCAGGGCGCTGGCGCCGAGCCGGTTCGCGCCGTGGTCGGAGAAGTTGGCCTCGCCGATCGCGAACAGGCCCGGAATGGTGGTCTGCAGGTCGTAGTCGACCCAAAGCCCGCCCATCGTGTAGTGGATCGCCGGGTAGATCCGCATCGGCACCCGGTACGGGTCCTCGGCGGTGATCCGCTCGTACATCTCGAACAGGTTGCCGTACTTGGCCTCGACGGCGTCCCGGCCGAGGCGGGCGATGGCGTCCGCGAAGTCCAGGTACACGCCCTGGCCGCCGGGGCCGACGCCGCGGCCCTCGTCGCAGACCACCTTGGCGGCGCGGGAGGCGATGTCGCGGGGCACCAGGTTGCCGAACGCCGGGTAGATCCGCTCCAGGTAGTAGTCCCGCTCGTCCTCGGGGATCTGCCCGGGCGGCCGGGTGTCGCCCTTGGCCTTCGGCACCCAGATCCGGCCGTCGTTGCGCAGCGACTCGCTCATCAGGGTCAGCTTGGACTGGTGGTCGCCGGAGCGCGGGATGCAGGTCGGGTGGATCTGCGTGAAGCACGGGTTGGCGAAGTACGCGCCGCGCCGGTGCGCGCGCCAAATGGCCGTCGCATTCGAGTTCTTGGCGTTCGTGGAGAGGTAGAAGACGTTGCCGTAGCCGCCGGTGGCGAGCACCACGGCGTCCGCCAGGTGGGTGCGGATCTCGCCGGTGACCAGGTTTCGGGCGACGATGCCGCGAGCCCGGCCGTCGATCACGATCAGGTCGAGCATCTCGGTGCGGGCATGCAACTCGACGTTCCCGGCGGCGATTTGGCGGGACAGCGCCTGGTAGGCGCCGAGCAGCAGCTGCTGGCCGGTCTGGCCGCGGGCGTAGAAGGTGCGGGAGACCTGGACGCCGCCGAAGGAGCGGGTGTCGAGCAGGCCGCCGTACTCGCGGGCGAACGGGACACCCTGCGCCACGCACTGGTCGATGATCTCCACCGAGACCTGCGCCAGCCGGTGCACGTTGGACTCGCGGGCGCGGAAGTCGCCGCCCTTGACGGTGTCGTAGAACAGTCGGCGGATCGAGTCGCCGTCGTTGCGGTAGTTCTTGGCGGCGTTGATGCCGCCCTGGGCGGCGATCGAGTGGGCCCGGCGCGGGGAGTCCTGGAAGCAGAACTGCACGACGTGGTAGCCCTGTTCGGCGAGCGTCGCGCCGGCCGCGCCGCCGGCCAGGCCGGTGCCGACCACGATCACGGTGTGCTTGCGGCGGTTGGCCGGGTTGACCAGCTTGGCCTCGAACCGCCGCTGGTCCCACCGCTGTTCGATCGGTCCGGCCGGGGCCCGGGTGTCGGCGACCGGCGCGCCGACGGTGTAGTCGAGGTAGCTCATCGGGGCCTCTCCGGCGTTCGCGTCGTCGTGGTTCATCGGACCAGTCCCGCCATCACGGCGACCGGCACCGACAGGAAGCCGGCCGTCAGCAGCAGCGCCAGCCCGTTCGCGGCGAGCTTCAACGCCCGGTCGCGGCGCGGGTTGTTGACGCCGAGCGTCTGCGCGGCACTCCAGAACCCGTGCCGGACGTGCAGCCCGAGTGCGAGCATCGCCAGGCAGTAGATCCCGCCGCCGTACCAGGTGGAGAACGAGGCCACGATGTTCTGGTACGGGTGCCCCTCCTCGGCGAGCGGGTTCACCGTCAGGGTGGTCAGGTCGAGGATGTGCCAGACGATGAACAGGCCGAGGATCACCCCGCCCCAGCGCATCGTCCGGGTCGCGTACGTGCTCTGCCGGCGGCGGTGCGCGTACTGCTGCGGGCGGGCCTTCAGGTCGCGGCGGCTCAGCTGGTAGGCGGCGACGCCGTGCGCGACCACGGCCGCCAGCAGGACGGGCCGGGCCAGCCACAGGAACCAGCCGTGGTGCAGCACCGGCTCGCCGATGGTGCGCAGCCAGTGCGCGTAGCCGTTGAGGTCGTCCGGGCCGAAGAACACCTTGAGGTTGCCGAGCATGTGGGCCACCAGGTAGGCGAGCATCACCAGCCCGCTGACGGCCATCACCGCCTTCTTGCCGACGGAGCTGCGCCACAGTGCCGCCGCCTTGGACGGGCGCCGCCCGGGACCGGGGGTCTCGGGGGTCCGACCGGGGGCGGGATTCCGGTTCACCCGGTTTGTCCGGGTAGCAGAAGCCATGGGCATGACGGTAGGACGGTCGTGCAGGGCGTGTCCAAGACATGAAAGCGCTTCCGACGATAGGTGATGCCTATGATGGCCGGTGTGCAGTTGCAGCAGCTCGCCTACTTCGTCGCGGTCGCCGACGCCCGGCACTTCACCCGGGCCGCCGAGTTGACCCACGTGTCACAACCGTCACTCTCGCAACAAATCCGCTCGCTGGAGCGGGAGTTGGGCGCGGAGCTGTTCCACCGCTCGCGCTCCGGCACCTCGCTGACCGACGCCGGGCAGGCGCTGCTGCCGCTGGCCCGGCGCATCCTGGCCGACGCGGAGAGCGCCCGGCGGGCCGTCGCCGAGACGGTGCAGCTGCGCCGGGGCCGGGTCCGGTTCGGGGCGCCGCCCTCGCTCTGCGCCAGCCTGGTGCCGGAGGTGCTGCGCGCCTACCGGGCGCTGCACCCCGGGGTGGACCTGCGCCTGACCGAGGGAGGCTCGCGCGACCTGGTCCGCGACCTGGAGGCCGGCGAACTCGACCTCGCCCTGATCATCGCCGCGCCGTCGGCCGCGCCCGCCGCGCTGTCCGTCACGCCGCTGCTGCACGAGGACCTGGTGCTGGTCTCCGCCGAGCCGCTCCCCCGCCGCCGGGCCCGGATCACCGACCTGCGCGGGCGGGGCCTGGTGATGTTCCGCGAGGGCTACGACGTCCGCGAGACCACGCTCGCCGCGTGCCGGGCCGCCGGCTTCGAGCCCTCCTACGCCGTCGAGGGCGGCGAGATGGACGCCGTCCTCGCCGCCGTCCGGGCCGGCCTCGGCCCCGCCGTCGTCCCCGGCATGGTCGCCGCCCGCTCCGGCCTGCACGCCGCCGCCTTCGCCCCGCCCGGCCTCGGCCGCACCATCGCCCTTGCGCACGGCCGCGACCTCCCCCTCACCCACGCCGCCGACGCCTTCCGCGGCACCCTGCTCGCCTACCTCGTCGAAGCCGACCGCGCCGGCTCCCTCCCCCCGGGCACCCGGCTGCTGCCGCCGGACTGACCCCGGTCCGCGAGCCGGACGCCCCTTCCGCCGGCCCCCGGCCACGCATAGGGTGGGTGCACGGAACATCGTTACGACGAGAGGTGGTCCGGATGTCCGGCACTGTTTTGGCGGTCAGCAGCAACGGCGAGTACTCGTTCACCAAGCCCAACCGGGACGCGATCCGGCTGCTCGAAGGCCTCGGCGTCGAGGGGGACGTGCACGCGGGCGTGACCGTCAAGCACCGCTCCCGGGTGGCCCAGGACCCGACCGTGCCGAACCTCCGTCAGGTCCACCTGATCCAGGCCGAGCTGTTCGACGAGCTCGCCGAGGCCGGATTCGCGGTCGCGCCGGGCGAGTTGGGCGAGAACGTCACCACCCGCGGGCTGGACCTGCTGGGCCTGCCGGTCGGCGCGCTGCTGCACCTCGGGGCGGAGGCGGTCGTGGAGGTCACCGGCCTGCGCAACCCGTGTACGCAGATCGACGCCTTCCAGCACGGGCTGCTGAAGCAGGTCGTCGGACGCGACGAGAACGGCGCGATCGTCCGCCGGGCGGGCATCATGGGCGTCGTCCGGGCCGGCGGCCCGGTCCGGCCCGGCGACTCCATCGCCGTCACCCTGCCGGACGGGCCGCACCGGCCACTCGACCGGGTCTGACGCAGCGCCAGCTCGCCGGCGGCCGCGCGGAGGAACGCCAGGATCTCCGTCTGCGCGGCCCCGGCCTGCGGTTCGAGCCCGGGCAGGGAGAGGAACGCTTGCTTCGCGCCCGGGTACTCGGAGAGCCGCACGGCCGTCCCCGTCTCACCGCCGCCGCTCGGCGTAGCGCCGCCCGTGGTCGGCGACGACGTCCCGGGTCGGCACCACCACGAGCGTCGGCGCGAGCCCGCCCAGGTCGTCCGCGTGCAGCGGCGACAGGGCGTCGACGCCCGGCGGGACGGCCAGTCGGGGCCGCGAGGTGGCTGCTGGTCCAGTCGCACTGCGCCGCCGTCCCGACGAACCCGCCGCCGCAGCGGTAGCGGCTCCCCCGCCCCGGCCGGCCGGTACACCCGCACCGGCAGGTCGCGCCCGGGCAGCGCGGGGGTCTGCCACTCGACCACCGCACCCGGAATCCGGCATCACCGCCACCGATTACGAGCAGGCCATGGAGCAGTTCCTTCTCCCCGTACTCGGCGCCGACCCCGAACACCTCCCCGCCCTGGCCCACTTCGTCCGCGACATCCGCCCGCTCGGCGCGGACCGCACCGCCGCGTTCGAGGAGATCCTCGCCGCCCACCTCGCCGAGCTCGAAACTCAACTCCCCTGACGCGCACGGAATGTCGCTCAATTCCCGCCCAGTCGCATTCCCTAGCGGACCTTCACCACCGCCTCCCACGCCATCCGCAGGCCTGTTCCGCCCCCGCATCGGCCCCCGGTCCTCCCACGTGTGAGCATTGCCGATGCCAAGAGTCCTTGTGCTCGGATCGTCTCCCGGGGTACCTTGAATCGACCGACAACTTCCTTTTCCCGTCGCTTTACTGACGGCATGTCGGATCGGTCCCACCCTACGCCGGGGCGGCATTCCCCCTTGCTTTCCCCTTGCGATTCCCTTGCCGTTCGACGCGGACATGTCGCAAGGGCTTCCGGCAGATCTAGCGTCCTGCCGCCGAGCCGATTCCCGCCGCGACACCACACCCCTTCGGTGTCGTCGGCCGTCCCCCCGTCAACCCGGCTCGGTGGGAGGAAACGCGATGAACCGCAAGACCGCTCTGGCGGCAGCCGTTGCGGCGGCCCTCACCCTGGGCAGCGCCGTGGTGGCGAGTTCGCAGAACGTCGCGCTGGCGAGCAGCACCGCACAGTCCGGTGCCGGGTTCCAGGCGATGAGCACGACGGGCCGGCAGGCCGCGCTGGACCAGGCCGGCAAGGAGGCCGCCGGGACGGCGAAGGCGTTGGGCCTGGGCCCGGACGAGCGCCTGGTGCCGAAGGACGTGCTGGTCGAGAACGACGGTGCGCGGCACGTCCGGTACGACCGTACGTACAAGGGCCTGCCGGTGGTCGGCGGCGACCTGGTCGTGCACCGCGCGAAGAACGGCAAGCTCACGTCGACGAGTTGGGCCCACCAGGGCGCGCTCACGGTCGCCGGAGTGACGCCGAAGCTGTCCACGCAGGACGCGTCGAAGGCCGCCGAGCGCAGCGCCAAGCACGTCAAGCAGGCCCGCACCACCAACCTCGACAGCAGCCAACTGGTGGTCTGGGCGGCGGCCGGCAAGACCCCGGTGCTCGCCTACCGGACCACCGTGACGGGTGCGGGCGAGGCCGGCGCGAGTTCCCAGGAAGCCGTCCTGCTCGACGCCAACACCGGTGCGGTGCTGGACAGCTACCCGGTCGAGCAGGGCATCTCCGGCAGCGGCGACGGCGTCAACGTCGGCCAGGTCACCGTGGAGACCAGCCAGGACGGCAGCGGCAACTACACGCTGACCGACGCGCTGCACGGCTCCACGGTCGTCTACGACTCCAACAACAGCCCGCAGTCCAACCCCGCGCAGAACGCCCAGCCGTTCAGCAAGTCCACCGACAGCTGGGGCGACGGCACCACCGCGAACCGCGAAAGCGCCGCCGTGGACGCCTCGTTCGGCCTCGCCAAGACCTGGGACTACTACAAGAACACCTTCAACCGCAGCGGCATCCGCAACGACGGCCGCGGCGCCCCGGCGTACGTGCACGTCGACAACCAGCTGCTGAACGCGTTCTACGACGACAGCTGCTTCTGCATGTCCTTCGGCGACGGCTCCTCGCAGAACAACAACACGCCGCTGACCGCACTGGACGTCTCCGGCCACGAGATGACGCACGGCGTCACCGCCGCCACCGCCAACCTGAACTACTCCGGCGAGTCCGGCGGCCTCAACGAGTCGACCAGCGACATCATGGGCACCATGGTCGAGTTCTACGCCAACGACCCGGTCAATCCCGGGAATTACTACATCGGCGAGAAGCTCAACATGGGCAACGGCTACCTGCGCCGGATGGACGACCCGACGCTCGACGGCAGCTCGCTGGGCTGCTACAACAGCAACGCGGGCTCGGTGGACGTGCACTACTCCTCCGGCATCGGCAACCACTTCTTCTACCTGACCGCCGAGGGCACCGGCGCCAAGACCATCGGCGGCCTGCCGCACAACGGCACCCCGTGCAACGGCGACACCTTCAGCGGCATCGGCAAGGACAAGGCCGCGGCGATCTGGTACCGCGCCCTCACCACCTACATGACCTCCACCACCGACTACGCCGCGGCCCGCACCGCGACGCTGCAGGCCGCCGCCGACCTGTACGGCGCCAACTCGCAGGAGCGGTACATCGTTTCGAAGGCGTGGGCGGCCGTCTCGCTCGGCACCGCGCTGCCCGACCCGGGCGGCTCCACCCCGACCCCGACACCCACCCCGTCCCCGACCGGCACGCCCGGTTCGGGCAACGCGCTGGTCAACGGCGGCTTCGAGCAGGGCGCCACCGGCTGGACGCAGAGCGCCAACGACATCACCAACTCCAACCAGCAGACCCCGCACGGCGGTTCGTGGTACGCGTGGATGATGGGCTACGGCTCCGCCGCCACCGAGACCCTCTCGCAGAACAACATCGCGGTGCCCTCCTCCGGAAGCCCGAAGCTCACCTTCTGGCTCAAGGTCACCACCCAGGAGACCGGCTCGACCGCGTACGACACCCTGAAGGTCAACGTCAACGGCGCCACCGTCGCGACGTACTCCAACGCCAACGCCAGCGCCGGCTACGTCCAGAAGACCGTCGACCTCAGCGCCTACCGCGGCCAGACCGTCAACCTCCAGTTCGCCGGCCAGGAGGACGCGTCGCTCGCGACGATCTTCCTGGTCGACGACGTGAAGATCGGCTGACCTTTCGCGTCCGGCCGTGAGGGTGCCGATCCGTCCCCGGCACCCTCACGGCCGGTGCCGTTCAGCTCTGCCAGCCGCCGCCCTTGCGGGACCAGCCGCGGCGCTCGCCCTCGTCGATCAGCCGCCGCCCGGCCTCCCACAGCGCCGCCGACGCGTCACCGATCACCGCCTTGCGCGCCCGGACGTCGTCCGCCGTCACTCCCGGGGTGCGCCAAGTACCGCCCTGAGCCATCCAGTTGAGCAGCAGCGGCTGCAAGCGGTCCATCGCCTTCGCGAACCGCGCCTCCGGCGTGCGACGCGCCTCGAACTCGTCCCACAACTCCCGCATCCGCAGCGCCTGTTCCTTCGGCAGCAGCCCGAACAGCTCGTCCGCGGCCGCCGCCTCCCGCTCCTCCTGGTCGACGCCCGCCTCCGTGTCGTACAGCGGCGTGTCACCGGCGTAGATCTCCACCAGGTCGTGCAGCAGCACGAGTTGGACGGTGTGGCCGGTGTCGATCGGTTCGTCCGCGTACTCCGCGAGGACGGTCACCATCATCGCCAGGTGCCAGGAGTGCTCGGCGTCGTTCTCCCGCCGCTCGGCGGCCACCAGCGGCGACTGCCGCAGGATCGTCTTGAGCCGGTCGATCTCGACCAGGAAGGTCAGTTGGGCCCGCAGGCGCTCGTCGATTCCGTCCGGGAAGGGCGTGCGGTCCACCAGCAGGGGGCGGGGTTCGTCGCTCATGAGGCCCATCGTGCCACGGCCACTACCGCCCGTAGCCGCGCAGCGGTGCCCGGCGGGTGGGGTTCCCGCCGGGCACCTGGCCTTCTGGTGCTACTGACCGGGCCAGCCGGCCCCGGAGTTGTCACCGGCGCCGGAGACGCCGGTGCTGTCGGACCAGATCCAGAAGTCGGCGTGTTGGGCGCCGTCGGCGCCGACGGCGGAGTTCGTGTCACCGACGCCGCTCGCCTCCCCGCCGGCCACGAACTGGCCCTGGCCGAAGTTCGCGTCCAGGCCTTCCTGGGCGGACGCGAGTCCGGCGCAGCCCATCACGAGGGGCGCGGTGAGGGCGCCGATGGCCAGGACACGCTTGATGGCACGCATGATGCTTCTCCTCCGAGTGGTTTCGATGGGTGGGGCAGGGTGGCAGCCGCCGGCAACAGGGGCAGCCGCCCGGACGGTCCTGGCGGAACGTCGACGGCCCGACACGCCGGTGCCCGGCGGGTGGGGTTCCCGCCGGGCACCGGATGAGCGGAGCGTCAGCCTGTGGACTTAGAAGTGCGCGCCGGAGTCGGAGAAGGAGCCGGTGACGCCCTCGTCGCCGGACCAGACCCAGCCCTTGATGTGCTCGACGCAGTTCGGGGAGACGACGGAGGAGACGCCGGCCTCACCGGCGCCGTCCTCGTTCGCCACGAACTGGCTCTGGCTGAAGTGGGCGCTCGGCTCGTCGGCGGCGGCGAGTCCGGCGCAGCCGATCACGAGGGGGGCAGTGAGGGCGCCGAGGGCCAGGACACGCTTGATGGCACGCATGATGTTTCTCCTCCGAGTGGTTCGGTTCTTGGCGGGGCGCGGTGGTTGCCCCTGCCTGTTCCAGGACGCCATGGGTTCCGGAGGCCCGCAAAGGGACCGTGCGTCCGTGTGGTCCTGACGCCACATCAGGAGCCCTTGCGCCTGCCGGGCCGGAGCCCCTCGAAGGTTCACCCTTGAGGGGTGCCTCCTCGGGGGCGGAAGGGCTCTTTCGCTGACTATCCGTCAGCTCTTGCCCCCGCCGGGGCCGGGATCAGGGCAGCGAGGCTTCCCGCCTTCTCGAACATACGGCCGATTCACGACCGGCAGGAAGGCTGCGCGGATCGCCTTTCCTGACGTTCAGTCAGCACGACCCGCCGACTCCGGGTTCACCCGCCCGAAGCAGGAAGCCTTCCCACCCCGACCCTCCAACTCGGCTTGCCTCAAAGGGAGTCCGGGGCCTCGTACCCTCGAAGCGGCCGTGCCCCGCGCCGGGCCGGTAGGGTGCGGGCGGGGACGTGCGGGAGCAAGGGGGCAGTGGCATGTCGGTGATCGCGACGGCGGCGGGCGTACTCGGGAAGTTGGTCGCGAAGCCGCTGACGGATGCGGCACTGCGGCAGGAGCGGGTGCTCCGGGCGCTGAAGGCCGTCCGGTTGGATCCGCGAAAGCCGCCGAGGGACTTCGACGGCATCTACGCGTACGCGCTGATCGAGTACTGCGCGAACCGCGCCGAGTCGGTGCTCGCCGTCTTCCGCGACCAGTACGTGATCGACTCGTTCCGCCGGTCGTTCGAGGCCCGGGACCTGACGCGGGTGCGCCGGGAGGTCGCGGAGGCGGTCGAACGGAACCGGGAGACCGGGGAGTTCGGGCACCTGGCGCACGGCTTCGAGGAGCACGTCGACGCGTTCGCCGCCACGTTCGAGCAGGTGGTCGACCGGACCAGGGCGCCGCACGAGGCGCGGTTGGAGGAGACCGTCAAGGCGCTGGTCAGCGCGGTCGGCCGGACACGCGACGAGGAGGAGGGCCGCCGGCTGCGTATCGAGCCCGGCCGCGCCGAGCTGACGCCGGCGCAGCGGCTGGCCCAGGACGCGGAGGAGTGGTTCCGGGCGGTCGGATACGAGATCCGGCAGCAGCAGTGGCCGGTCGGCGAGGACGCGGTCGCGCTGCTGGTGGACATTCCGCGCCGCCGGGGACGCTTCGACCGCACGGTGATGCTGTGCGTGGCGGGCGAGTTGGGTCCGCACCACCTCAACGCCCTTGCCGAGCTGGCCGATTCGGCTGCTGCGGCGGAGGGTTGGGGTATCGCCCGCCTGCGGGTCAGCGCGGCCGCCCGGGCCTTGGCGGAGGCCAGTGAGGAGCGGCTGTTCTGCTACTCGTTCGACGAGCTCATCGACGAGGAGGCCGACTTCGAGCCGTACCTGGCGTGGGTCGAGGAGGAGGTGCGGCGGCGCGGCATCGACACCCGCTACGTCCCGCTGTCCTGCGAGAAGGACGAGATCGACCCGGGCACCGGCCAGCGCCTCGCCACCAGCGACTACCGTTGGCAGGACGGCGGCCTGGACGACTACGTGGCGCGCTGGTTGGACGAGCCGGCCAAGCAGCACCTGTCCGTGCTGGGCGAGTTCGGCATGGGAAAGTCCTGGTTCGCCCTGCACCTGGCGCACACCATGGTGCAGGCTTGGCGGGACGCCAAGCGGCGCGGCGTGCCCCGCCCCCGGCTGCCGTTGCTGATACCGCTGCGCGACTACGTCAAGCAGACCACCGTGCAGGGACTGCTCGCCGAGTTCTTCTTCGACAAGCACAAGATCGACCTGCGCAGCGCCGACGTGGTGCGGGTGCTCAACCGGATGGGCCGGTTGCTGCTGATCTTCGACGGCTTCGACGAGATGGCGGCGCGGGCGGACCGCAACACGGTGGTGGCGAACTTCTGGTCGCTGGCCTCTGCGGTGGACCAGGGCGCGAAGGTGCTGCTGAGCAGCCGCAAGGAGCATTTCCGCGACGCCCAGGAGGCGCGGGACCTGTTCGGCGCGAAGATCAGCGCCTCGGGCCACGGCACGATCGTCAACGGACCGACCTTCGACATCGTCGAGCTGGTCCCGTTCGACGACGAGCAGATCGAGCGGATGCTGCGCAACGACCTCGGGGACGACGACAAGGTGCGCACCGTCATGGGCCACCCGGACGTCCTCGAACTGATGCGGCGGCCCGTCATGTCGGAGCTGGTGATCGACGCGCTGCCGGAGATCGAGCACGGCGCGGAGGTCGATCTGGCCCGGATCTACCTGTACGCGGTGCAGCGGAAGATGGACCGCGACGTGCTGGAGGAACGCACCTTCACCTCTCGCGCGGACAAGCTGTACTTCCTGTGCGAGGTCGCCTGGGAGATGCTCTCCACGGACCGGCTGACTCTCAACTACCGTGACTTTCCCGACCACTTGCGCAACTGCTTCGGCCCGGCCGTGCAGAGCGCGAAGGATCTGGACTTCTGGGAGCAGGACATGCGCAACCAGGGCATGCTGGTGCGCAACGCGGAGGGCGACTACGGGCCTTCGCACAAGTCGCTGCTGGAGTTCCTGGTGGCGCTCCGGCTGGTGGCCGAACTCGGCATGCTGGAGGGCGACTTCCTGGCGGCGGTACAACCCGCCGGGTCGGACGGGGCCGATGGAATGCGCGTCGTCGCATCGTGGTCGGAGTACTTCACCTCCCGGGGCCCGGACGGCTCACTCGCACCGCTGGAGTCCTTCGCCACGGAGTCGATCGACGCCCTGGCCCGCTCGCTGGGGTCGCTGGACCACAACCGGACGGTGTTCGAATTCATGGCCGCCATGGTCCGCGACCGGCCCGAGAACCTCGCCCGACTGGTGAAGCTGACCGGCCACTCGGACACCGGCCGCCTGGACGGCAACTGCCTCAACCTGGCGGTCTACGCGGGCTTCAGCCTGGCGGGGGCGTCGCTGCCCTGCCGAAACCTGTACGGGTTCGGGGCGTGGGACAAGGAGCGCAGGACCTCACTGGCAGACGCGGACCTGCGGGACACCGATCTGCGCCTGGCGAGGCTCAGCCGCGCCGACCTAGCCGGTGCGGATCTGACGGGAGCGCGGCTCCGCAACGAGCTGCTGCACGACGAGCATCACCGTGACGTTCTTCTGATGCCCGACGGAACGGTGGTCACGGCGGCGGACGGTTCGCTGTTGCACTGGCCGGGCGGCAACCTGGCCGATCCGCCGCTGCGGCTGCCGGCCGGTCACGACCGGCTACTGAGGGCCTGGGACGCCGACATCTGGTGGACCGTCGGGCCGGACGGCGGGCGGTTGATCCGATCCGCAACGGGTGAGGTGGTCGGCAGCACTCCTCCCCTCCACAATGCAGGGCTCGCAGTTCGCTGGCGTGGTCGTCAGCAGGTGTTCGATGCCATGCGACACGAAGTCCGAAGCTCCCACGGCCCGGCGGTGGTCGAGCAGATCCCGTCGCCGATGGCTGATCAGCGCTACGGCAACTATTTCTCCGACGGCTCACGGGTGGGTCTGCTGGCCGCCGGCCCGACCGCGGTGGAGTACCTGGTCACGGACGAGACGGCCGCCGGTGGTTGGCGTTCCGTCCGCCGGGCGGCGCTGAGGCTGAATTCCGACGACTGGTTCCTCAGTTCCTCCGCCGACAGTGCCCTGATCGCCGCCGACGGCCGCGTGGTGGGGGTGGTGGACGGCACGTCGGACGAGGTCCGCCTCACCCCGGACGGGTTGACGCTGCCTTTTCCCGTGTCCGACCTGGCGGGGAGCTTCCTGTATCGCACCCGCTCCGGCCTGGCAGCGTTGGCGGCGGACGGCGGTCTGCGGGGGTGGCGGCTCGACCACGGGGATCAGCCTGTGCTGTGGCAGCACGGCGTCCCGATCGGCGTCGCCGGGCTCGGGGCCGCTCCGTCCGGCGACCGTCTGGCCATGGCGACGGCGATGGGCGAGCTCTGGCTGCTCGACTTCCGCACCGGCGAAATACTGGCCCGCGTCCCGCTCACCGAGCGCCTGCGCGGCACCCGGTTCTCGCGGGACTGCGGGTTCGACGAGGACACCCTCGCGGCCATCGTCCGGCTCGGCGGCATCCTCGTCGAATGATCAACTCGCCTGCTACCCATCCCACTTGGCCAGCTCCGTGCGCCCCCGCACGCCGTACTGGCGGAACAGGCGGGTGAGGTTCGCCTCCACGGCCTTCACCGAGAGGTGGAGTGTCGCGGCGATCTCGCGGTTCGTCGCGCCGCTGCGGACGAGGCCGAGGATCTGCTGCTGGGTGGGGGTCGGGTCGGCTTCCAGTGCGTCCAGGGAGGCGAGGGCGTTCTCGGTGTGCCGCACCCAGGGCAGGCAGCCGGCTGCGGTGTAGCGGGCGTGGGCGTCCTGGAAGGCGGTGCGGGCGGCGGCGCGGCGGCGGGCGCGGCGTTCGAGGGTGCCCAACGCCAGGTGGGCGCGGGCGAGTTCGAGGGGATAGGGATGGGCGGCGGGGAGCAGCGAGCGCAGCGTGTCCGCGGCGCGGCGGGGGTCGGTGAGGGCGGTGAGGTGGGCTTCGGCGCGGTGCAGGCCGAGGAGGACGACGTCGCGGCCGAGGCGGGTGGCGCGGTCGCGGGCGTCGGCGAGGGTGGCGGCGGCGTCGGCGGGGTGGCCGGAGAGGGCGCGGGCCTCGGCGAGGTCGGCGTCCACCAGGAAGAGGCTGGGGTCGGTGAACTGCATGCGCCGGAGCAGGAGTTGGCAGTGGGTGAGGTGGTGGACCGCGGTCGGGAGGTGGCCGAGGAGGAGTGCGGCGCGGCCGCGCAGGCCGTGGGCGTAGGCGAGCCATTCGTGGTCGTGGTCGTCCTCGGCGGCGCGGATCGCGGAGTCGAGGAGGTGGGCGGCGCGTTCGGCGGTGCCGCCGTTGAGTTCGGCGGCGCCGCCGAGGACGCGGGCGGGGCCGGGGGTGGGTTCGATGCGTTCGCGCAGGTCGTGGGCGGCGCGGCCGGCGTCGTAGGCCTCGGTGCAGCGGCCGGCGCGTTCGTAGACGGAGGCGGCGATGTAGAGGACGTTGGCGAGGTCCTCGGTGCGGCCGGCGGCGTCGATCTCGGCGCGGAGGGTTTCGACCTCGGCGAGGGCCCGGGGGGTGTCGCCGCTGCGCAGGGCGGCGACGGCGAGGCCTTCGCGGCACAGGACGGCGGCGGCGGTGGGGGGCCGGCCGGCGGCGAGGCGGCAGCCGCGTTCGAGCAGGGCGAGGCCGTGGGCGGGGTCGGTGAGCAGGGTGATGGGGGCGCGCAGGGCGAGGAGTTCGACGAGCAGGTCGGGGTTGTCGGCGTGGTCGGCGTACTTCTCGGCGGTTTCGAGTTCGGCGAAGCCCTCGGTGCGGTCGCCGCGGTGCAGGGCGCGGACGGCGCGTTCCTGGTGGACGGCGGCGGTGAGGGCGGGGTGGCCGCCGGTGTCGTCGGCGGCGGCGGTGAGCAGGATTTCGGCGTCGGGGTGGTCGGGGCCGAGCAGGCGGGTGAGCAGCAGGCGGGCGTGGACGCGCAGGTCGGCGGCGGGGGCCCCGAGCAGGGTTTCGGCGCAGGCGCGGGCTAGGTCGGGGAGGCCGGCGGCGGCGGCGTTGCGGGCGGCGGCCAGCAGACGGCGTCCGGCGGTGTCGGGGTCTGGGGTGTGGTGGGCGGCGTGTCGGAGGAGTTCGGCGGCGGTGCCGGGGGCGCCGCGGGTGAGGGCGGTGTCGGCGGCGCGGGTGAGGCGGGACGCGAGGTGGGGGTCGGGGTGTTCGGCGGCGAGGGCCTGGTGGCGGACCTGCTCGACGGGGTCGGCGGTGAGGGCGGCGAGCAGGCGGTGGGCGTCGCGCAGGGCGGCGGGGGTGGCGTCGGCGAGGACCACTTCGGCGATCAGCGGGTGTCCGAACTGGGGTGTGCCGAACGGGGTTTGGCGGATGATGCGGTGGCGGCGGGCGGCGGCGAGGGGTTCGGTGACGGTGGCGGGCAGGGCGGTGCCGGGGCGGGCGGCGGCGAGGACGGTGAGGGCGGCGCGGGCGGAGTCGGGGAGTTCGGTGAGGCGGGCGGAGACCAGGGCGCGCAGCCGGTGCGGGACGTCGAGCGGGCGGGCGGGGTCGGTGGCGAGTGCGGCGTCGCTGCCGCCGGCGGCCAGTGAGCGCCCCAACTCCAGGGCGTAGTAAGGGTTTCCGCCGCTGACGGCGTGCACGCGGCTGAGTGTGAGACCGCTGAGGCGCAGGCCGAGGCGTTCGCGCAGCAGGGCGCCGGTGCCGCGTTCGCCGAGCGGCCCGACGGGGAGGTCGCGGGCGGCGGGCGGACAGAGCGCGCCCATGGTGGGGGCGGTGTCGGCGTGTTCGGTGCGTTCGGTGACGGCGAAGCGGACCCGGCGGTCGGTGAGGCGGCGGGCGGCGAAGGCGATGACCTGGCGGCTGGCCTCGTCGAGCCACTGGGTGTCGTCGAGCAGGACGAGCACGGGGCCGCGGGCGGCGAGTCGGCGCAGGGTCTCCAGTACGGCGACCCGGACGGCCAACGGGTCGGTGGGGGTGCCGGGTTGGGGGGCTCGGTGCAGCAGGGCGCATTCGAGGGCCTGGCGCAGGTGACTGGGGAGTTCCTCGGCGAGCGCGGGGAGGGTCTCGCCGAGGAGGTCGATCAGGGCGAGGTGCGGCAGGTCCGCCTCGGCCGCGGTGGGGCTGCTGCGCAGGACCGGCTCCCCTGCCGCGTGGGATTCCCGGGCGAGTGCGTCGAGCAGTGCGGTCTTGCCGATGCCGGCCGGGCCGTGGAGCAGGGCGCCGCCGGTGGCGGCAAGGGTGGAGCGGATGTCGGCGAGCAGGTTCGCACGGTCGACGAGTGCGGGCTCGGCCGGACCTGCCGTGGTGCTGGCGGGTCCGGCCGGGCCGGGGAGGATGCCGGTCATGGCGGTCAGTGTGCCGCCTCCGACCGGGGTTGCGCGAGGGTGTCACATGAACACGACACCTTCACGACCCTGCGTTAAGTCCCCTTTAAGGCTGCCGGGTTGAGGCCGGTCGGGGGCGTCGGGGGCGTCGGGGTCAGCCGACGGAGACGTCGTCGATCAGGAAGAGGGTGGACAGGTAGGCGTCCTCCTGGCCGGCGAACTGGAGGTTGACGGTCTGGCCGCGGTAGGCGCTGAGGTCGACGGTCTTCTGGACGTAGCCGGCGCTGGCGTTGGCGTTGGAGTACGTCGCGACGGTGGCGCCGTTGACGTTGACCTTCAGGGTGTCGTACGCGGTCGAGCCGGTCTCCTGGGTGGTGACCTTGAGCCAGAAGGTGAGCTTCGGGCTTCCGGAGGAGGGCACCGCGATGTTGTTCTGCGAGAGGGTCTCGGTGGCGGCGGAGCCGTAGCCCATCATCCACGCGTACCACGAACCGCCGTGCGCGGTCTGCTGGTTGGAGTTGGTGATGTCGTTGGCGCTCTGCGTCCAGCCGGTGGCACCCTGCTCGAAGTCGCCGTTGGTGAGGGCGTTCCCGGGGTTGGGGTTGCCGGTCGGCGAGCCGCTCGGGGACGGGCTCGGGGAGGAGGTGGAGCCGCCCGGGTCGGGCAGCGCGGTGCCGAGCGAGACGGCCGCCCACGCCTTCGAAACGATGTACCGCTCCTGCGAGTTGGCGCCGTACAGGTCGGCGGCGGCCTGCAGGGTGGCGGTGCGCGCCGAGGAGTAGTTGGTGGTGGAGGTCATGTAGGTGGACAGGGCGCGGTACCAGATCGCCGCGGCCTTGTCCTTGCCGATGCCGCTGAAGGTGTCGCCGTTGCACGGGGTGCCGTTGTGCGGCAGGCCGCCGATGGTCTTGGCGCCGGTGCCCTCGGCGGTCAGGTAGAAGAAGTGGTTGGCGATGCCGGAGGAGTAGTGCACGTCCACCTGGCCGGCCCGGCTGCTGTAGCAGGACAGCGAGCTGCCGTCGGCGGCCGGGTTGTCCATCCGGCGCAGGTAGCCGTTGCCCATGTGGAGCTTCTCGCCGATGTAGTAGTCACCGGCGTCGGTGGCGTTGTTGGCGTAGAACTCGACCATGGAGCCGAAGATGTCGGAGGTGGCCTCGTTGAGTCCGCCGGACTCGCCGGAGTAGTTCAGGTTGGCGGTGGCGGCGGTGACGCCGTGGCTCATCTCGTGGCCGGCGACGTCGAGTGCGGTCAGCGGCGTGTTGCCGTTCTGCGAGGAGCCGTCGCCGAAGGACATGCAGAAGCAGCTGTCGTCGTAGAACGCGTTCAGCAGCTGGTTGTCGACGTGCACGTACGCCGGGGCGCCGCGGCCGTCGTTGCGGATGCCGCTGCGGTTGAAGGTGTTCTTGTAGTAGTCCCAGGTCTTGGCGAGACCGTAGGAGGCGTCCACGGCGGCGCTCTCGCGGCTCGAAGTCGAGCCGCTGCCCCAGGAGTTGGTGGACTTGCTGAAGGTGCGGGCGTTCTGCGCCGGGTTCGACTGCGGGCTGTTGTACGAGTCGTAGACGACCGTGGAGCCGTGCAGCGCGTCGGTCAGCGTGTAGCCGCTGCCGCCCTGGCTGGTCTCCAGGGTGACCTGGCCGACGTTGACGCCGTTGCCGGTGCCGGAGATCTCCGGGTTGACCTCGTACTGGTCGAGGACGGCGCCGCTGGCCGCGTCGACGAGGACCGCCTCGCGGGTGTTGGCGCCGGCCTCGCCCGCGCCGGTGACGGTGCTGCGGTACGCCAGCACCGGGACCTTGCCGACCGCCCAGACCACCAGTTGGCTGCTGTCGAGGTTGGTGGTGCGGGCCTGCTTGACGTGCTTGGCGCTGCGCTCGGCGGCCTTCGACGCGTCCTGCGTGGACAGCTTGGGCGTGGCCCCGGCAACCTTGAGCGCGCCGTCGTGGGCCCAGGTGGTGGAGGTGAGCTTGCCGTTCTTCGCGCGGTGCACGACCAGGTCGCCGCCGACCACCGGCAGGCCCTTGTACGTACGGTCGTACCGGACGTGCCGCGCACCGTCGTTCTCGACCAGCACGTCCTTGGCCACCAGGCGCTCGTCCGGGCCCAGGCCCAACGCCTTCGCCGTCTCGGCGGCCTCCTTGCCGGCCTGGTCCAGCGCGGCCTGCCGGCCGATCGTGCTCATCGCCTGGAACCCGGCACCGGGCTGAGCGGCGGCGCTGGCCTGCGCGACGTTCTGCGACGTGGCCAGTGCGGCGGTGCCCAGGGTGAGGGCCGCCGCAACGGCTGCCGCCAGAGCGGTCTTGCGGTTCATCGGGTATTCCTCCCACCGAGCCGGGGTTGATGGGGGACGGCCGACGACACCGATGGGGTGTGGCGTCGCGACCGGTTTCAGCTCGGCGGGCAGGACGCTAGATCCACCGACACCCCTCCCGACATGCCCTCGCCGACCCCACAAGGGACGCACAAGGGTCCCCCCGGCCCCCCGTCAGGGCCCGACCCGCAACAGCGCGCCTCCCCACCGGTCGGCTCCAACCGTCGTCGGCGATCTGAGAGTTGACTCTCAGAAAGAGTGAGAGGACACTCTCAGGAATGAATCCGGAGAACCCGCTCGGCGATGTCGAGCTCACCGATCCCCGGGCGATGCGCGCCCTCGCCCACCCCGTGCGGCTGGCCGTGCTGGAACGGCTGAACCGTCATGGGGCCGCCACGGCGAGCGAGTTGGCTCCGCACGTGGGGGCGACGCCGACGGTGACCAGTTGGCATCTGCGGCACCTCGCGGAGTTCGGGCTGGTGCGGGACGCGGAGCCCGGGACGGATCGGCGGACGCGGCGGTGGGAGGCGGTGGGGCGGGGGTTCCGGTTCGCGCCGACGGACGACGGCGAGGGCGGTGCGGCCGCGCGGGCGCTCTCGCAGCAGATGTTCCTGCGCTCCGCGGACCTGCCGTCGCGCTGGATCACCGAGGTCGAGCCGGGCCTGCCGCTGGAGTGGCGGCGCCTCGGCGGCCTGGCCAACACCCGTGTCGTCCTCTCCCCCGCCGAACTCGCCGAACTCGCGGACGCGGTGGAGCGCCTGCTCGCGCCGTACGTGCACCGCGACGCCGGCGACCGGCCGGCCGACGCCCGCCCGGTCCGGCTGATGCGCTACGCCCTGCCGGAGGGCGAGGAGTGACCACCGCGACCCGACCTCCGGCCGCCCCTGCACTGCGCGGCGACCGTCGCTTCCGGCGCTTCTGGGCCGGCCAGGCGGTCTCCCAATTCGGCGACCGAATAACGGAGTTGGCCCTCCCGCTGATCGCCGTCACGGCGCTGCGCGCCTCCACCGCGCAGGTCGCCGCGCTGACGGCGCTGCTCTGGGCGCCGAACCTGCTGGCGGTGTTCCTGGGCGCCTGGGTGGACGGCCGCGCCGACCGGCGCCGACTGCTGGTGGTCGCGGACCTCGTCCGGGCGGCGGCCCTGGCCTCGCTGCCGCTGGCAGCGCTGGCCGGCGCGGTGACGCTGGGTCAGCTGTATGCGGTGGCGGTGGTGACGGGCGCGGCCGGGGTGCTGTTCAACAACGCGTACGCGCCGTTCTTCGCACACCTGGTGCCGCGCTCCGCCTACCTCGCGGCCAACAGCAGGCTGAGCGCCACCCGTTCGGCGGCGCAGATCGCCGGACCGGCCCTCGGCGGGGCGCTGGTGCAGGCGCTGACCGCACCCGTCGCGGTACTGGTGGACGCGCTGTCCTTCCTCGCCTCGGCGTTGCTGATCGGCCGCATCCGGGTGTCGGAGGCGGCGACCGACAGTGAGCCGATGCTGTCCCGGGCCCGCGCGGGCCTGCGGTTCGTGGTGCGCCACCCCGTCCTGCGGGCGAGTCTGGGCTGCTGCACCACCGTCAACTTCTTCACCTTCCTCGGCTACGGCCTGGTGCTGCTGTTCGCCGGCCGCACGCTCGGCCTCTCGGCGGGCACCATCGGCGCGGCGTTCGGCCTCGGCGCGACCGGGGGCCTGCTCGGCGCGCTGCTCGCCCCGGCAGTGTCCCGCCGCCTCGGCCTCGGCCGCACGATCGTCCTCGGCTCGGTCCTCTTTCCCGCCCCGATCGCCCTGCTGGCGGCGGCGGACGGCCCCGGCTGGGCCCGGGCGGGGGTGCTGGCGGCGGCCGAGTTCCTGTCCGCGCTGGGCGTCATGCTGTTCGACATCAACCTCAACTCCCTGCAGGCCGCCGTCATCCCGGACGACCTGCGCAGCCGCGTCTCCGGCGCGTTCGCCACCGTCAACTACGGCATCCGCCCGCTCGGCGCGCTCACCGGCGGCCTGCTCGCCACCGCGTTCGGCCTCCGCGCCGCGCTGCTCGTCGCCGCGGTGGGCGGCGCGCTGTCCGCCCTGTGGCTGCTGGTCTCGCCGGTCCCCCGGATCCGCGACCTCGACTCCCTCTGAGGGTGCTGCCCACCCCTGCCGGCCGCCCGCGCGCGGGCCTCCCTCGGGCCGGCGGCGATCCGGGCGAGCGCCCGGGTGATCGGGCGACCGGGGCGAGTGCCGGGTGGGCGAGTGCCCGGGTGATCGGATGGTCCGGGCAGACACCGGCCCGGGACTGAGGTAGCGTCAGGCCCCGGTCCGGATTCGGATGCTCCGCTTTCGGTGGGAGGAACCCCGGCCGCGCGGCAGCCGCCGGTCGGACCACTGCGGCCCCGCTCCCCCGGGCGGGGCGGTCACCGACCAGAAAACGGAGCCGAATTCCCATGCAGAGCGGAGCAAACAGAACCGGTGGACGGCCGCGCCCCGTCCAGGTGGCGCTGGCGGTGGGGGTGGTCGCGGCGATGACCACCGGCCTCACCGCGGCCGGCGCCCCGGGCGAATCGGCCGCCGCCCAGCACGCCGGGGCCCCGGCGTCGATATCCGCCGGCGCGTCCAACTCTCCCGCTGCGGCGTTCACTTCGCCGACCGGCTCGCCCACGGCCGTTGCCCCGTTCCGGCCCGCACCGGCCGGCGCCACCGCGCTCCCCTCCGGCATTCCGTCCGCCGCCCAGGCCCCCTCGACGCCGCCGCCCTCCCCGACCGCCTCGACCCCTGCGCGGCCGGACCTCACCGACCCGCGCTGGAAGGAGTACGCGCAGGAGCTGGTCTCCAGCGCGGAGAACTCCACCCTCGACTGGCGCTCCCAGTACCCGTACGTCGAGGACATCGGCGACGGCAACGGCTACACCGCCGGCATCATCGGCTTCTGCTCCGGCACCGGCGACCTGGCGGACGTCATCACCCGCTATACCGCGCTGAAGCCGAACAACATCCTGGCCAAGTACCTGCCCGCGCTGGCCGCGCTCGACGGCAGCGCCTCGCACCAGGGCCTCGACCCGACCTTCGTCGGCGACTGGCGGCTCGCCGCGCAGGACCCGCTGCTCCAGCAGGCGCAGAACGAGGAACGCGACCGGCAGTACTTCACCCCGGCAGTGCAGCAGGCGAAGACGGACGGGCTGCACGCGCTCGGCCAGTTCGCCTACTACGACGCGCTCATCGTGCACGGCCCGGTCGGCTTCGCCACCATCCGCACCGCCGCACTGGGCAAGGCCAAGACCCCGGCCAAGGGCGGCGACGAGACCGCATTCCTGAACGCCTTCCTGGACGCCCGCAAGGCCTACATGCTGGCCGCCGACCCGAACCGCAACACCTCCAGGATCGACACCGCACAGCGGGTCTTCCTCCAGGCCGGCAACCTCGACCTGCGGGCGCCCCTGAACTGGAAGGTCTACGGCGACAGTTACACCATCCCGGCCTGACCCGCCGGCCTGGGCGGTGCTCGGACGACGCCAACCGGAAGCGCCGGGCACCACCAGCCGCCCCAGGCCGGCAGCCGCCCCAGGCCCGCAGCCGCCCGGCCGCGGTGACGGTGCCAGTCGTGGTGAACGCCCGGCCGGAGCGAACCCCACGCTCTGCGCCGGGCCGCCGCCGACGCTCTGCCGCGGTGATGACGCCGGAGCCGCTCCAGAAGGGCGGGGCTCGGCACCGGCACCAAGACGGCCCCTGCCGTCAGGGGACGTCAAGTTCGGTGAGTCGCCGCGGGACGATGTCGGTTCCGCGCGCGGCGAGGCTGCTCAAGAGGGCGACCCGTTCCATGTGGGGAAGGTAGCGGGCGGGTTCACCAAAAGCACCGGCTCCCGCGCCGCCGGTCTGGCGGTGGTGTTCAAGCTCGTCGAGTCGGCCCAGGTCCGTTGGCGGGCCGTCAACGGTGCCCGCCTCGTCCCGCTCGTCCATGGTGGAACCCGCCGCGATGCGCGGAAATCGATGGTCTCTCCGATGCCGGCCAGGTGATACTGGCGCGCCATGACGAGCGATGAACACTCGGCCGATCCGGCGTTGCGACGAGTACTGGCCAAGGCCGGTGGACCGGAACTGCTGGACCTGCTGGCCAAGGGGCTGACCGGGACGGATCTGACCACACTGCTCCTGGAGGTCTTCCGACGGCGCGCCGATCGGCTCACCCCGGCCGAGGTGATGCGGCGTTATCGCACCGACCGGTTCGTGACCCCGGCCCCGACAGCGTTCGCGGACATCCGACGAGCCGAAGACTTCCTGCTCGCGGCGCTGCCGGATGACTTCCAGATGCTCACCTTGGCTCCGCTCGTCCCCCTGGCAGCGCACACAGCGGTCGCGACCGTCGACCCGCGCAAGGTCGTCGCCACCATTCGTGGCAGCGAGGTCGCAGCCGACCCGACCAATGCCCTGGCCCTGGAGGCAGCCCGGCGGAGATCCCAGGCCCTGGCCGCAGATCCCCGCTCGGCCGTGCCGGTCCGGATGGCCGCCGGCCAACGAGTCGTGCGTGCCCAGCACTTCGCCGCGCCCGGCATGCTCGCGCACTTCCACCTGTTCGCGCTGGCGGCACCAACTCGGCGTTCTGGACGGTCGACCAGGTCGTGTTCGGCAGGTGACCGGCGGCTGAGCGGCGACCGGGGCCTACCGGGTCTTGACCACCACGCCGACCGCGAAGGCGATCTGGTCGTCGGTCAGGTCGGCGCGGGCGGTCAGGCGCAGCCGGGGTACGCCGTCGGGCACGGACGGGGGGCGGAAGCAGCCGACCGCGAGTCCTTCGTCGCGGCAGGCGGCGGCCCAGCGCACGGCGTGCTCCGGGTCGTCGGCCCGCACCGACACCACCGCACCGTCCGGTGCGGTGGTGTCGAGGCCGAACTCGGCGAGCCGGGTGGAGAGTTCGCGGGCCACCCGGAGTGCGTCGGCGGCCCGGCCGGGTTCGGCGCGCAGCAGGCGCAGCGCGCCGAGTGCGGCGCCGACGGCGGCCGGGTTGAGGCCGGTGTCGAAGATGAAGGTGCGGGCGGCGGAGACCAGGTGGCGGATCACCCGTTCGGGGCCGAGCACGACGCCGCCCTGGGCGCCGAGCGACTTGGAGAGCGTCGCGGTGGCGACCACGTCGGGCTGTCCGGCGATTCCGGCGGCGGCTCCCGCTCCGGCGCCGCCGGGGCCGAGCACGCCGAGGCCGTGCGCGTCGTCGAGGACCAGGGCGGACCCGAACTCGCGGGCGACGGCGAGGTGTTCGGCGAGGGGTGCGGCGTTGCCGTCGACCGAGAAGACCGAGTCGGTGACCACCAGGGCGCGCGGCAGGGTGCGGGCGGCGAGGGCCTCGCGGACGGACTGCGGGTCGCTGTGGGCGGCGCGGGCGATCTGGCCCTTGGACAGTCGGCAGCCGTCGATGAGCGACGCGTGATTGTGGGCATCGGAGACGATCAGGGTGTCCGGGCCGGCGAGTGCGGTGAGCACGGCCAGGTTGGCGGTGTAGCCGGAGGAGAACACCAGGGCCGCTTCGTAGCCGCAGAACTCGGCGAGTTCGCGTTCGAGTTCGGTGTGCGCGGCGGTGGTGCCGGTGACCAGCCGGGAGCCGGTGGAGCCGCCGCCCCACCGCCGGGCGGCCTCGGCGGCGGCACCGGTGACCGCCGGGTGCCTGGTCAGGCCGAGGTAGTCGTTGGAGGCGAGGTCGAGCACGTCGTCCTCGGCGGTGCGGCTGCGCAGCCGCCTGGTCAGCCCGGCGGCCTCCCGTGCGGCGGCGGCCGCGTCCACCCAGTCGAACACCGTCTCCGGGCGCGCGGCCCGCACCCCTGCCCTGACCTGCGACTCTTCCATGCCCGGCACTCTGTCACCCGGCCGGGCGCGGGGGCAACGGCCGCCGCCGCGATGTGCGCCTTCGCACACCGACGGCGGCCGTTGCCGTTCCGGCCGGGTCAGTTGCGGTAGCGGTACATGATCCGTCCCCTGGTCAGGTCGTACGGGCTGAGCTCGACCAGGACCCGGTCGAACGGGAGGATCTTGATGTAGTTCTTGCGGATCTTTCCGCTGATGTGGGCGAGCACCTGGTGGCCGTTCTCGAGCTCCACCTTGAAGGTGGCGTTGCGCAGGCACTCCAGTACGGTGCCCTCTATTTCCAGGCCTTTGCTGATACGCGGCAAGGTTTCTCGTTTCTCGATTCGGTGAAGCGGGGGTGGCGGGGGGTGGTCGTGAGGGGTGGCGAGGGCGGCAGCCGCCGGTGTCAGTGCGGGCGGCGCACCAGTTCGACGAGGTGGCCCGTGCGCCGGGCCCCGAACTCTTCGAACAGGGTGGTGGCGGCGGTGTGGGACTGGTCGATCTCCGTCCACGCCGTGTCGATGCCGGCCTCGCGCAGGGTGGCGAGGGCGTGCCGGAGCAGTGCCCGGCCCGCGCCCCGGCGGCGGAGTTCGGCCCGGACGGCGAGCAGCCCGATCCGGGCCCGACGGCCCCGGGACACCACGCGGATCAGGCCCGCGTACTGCCCGTCCAGCACGGCGACCGCGTACAGCGACGGGTCGATCAGGGTGTCCTCGGCGGCGTGCGGCCTGAGCTCGGCGGGCATGGTGTGCCAGCCGACGGCGGCCTCGACCTGCGCCCGGACGTCCCGGTCGAGGGCGCGCAGCAGCTGCTCGTCGGCGGTGCCGGCGGGCAGGATCGTCACGTTCTCGCCGGCCTGCTCGGCCCGGTCGGCGGCGGGTTCGGTGCGGGTGGGCATCAGGTACTCCCACTCGCGCCGTTCGACGGTGAACCCGGCCCGCTGCCAACGCGACGCCAGTTCGGCGTCCTCGCCGCCGACCAGGGTGTGGAGCACGGCGCCCGGCAGTTCGCCCAGCATCGCGTCGGCCAGCGGGTCGAACGCCTCGTCCTGCCAGACGTCGATGCTGACGAAGAGTCGGCCGTCGGGCCGCTGGGAGACGTCACCGTGGCCGACGATCTGCTCGTCCGCCACCGCCTGCCACTGGGCCTCGTCGACCCGGTTGATCATCACAGTGTTCATGGCTGTCGCCTTTCGGAAGTACCTGCACAGCAAGGCGCTCCCGACAGCGGCTCGATCAGCCGCACACCGTGAGGAAAAGGGGGAGCACCCACCTTGGTCCAGCTCTCATGGGTGTTCACCTCCTCGCATCCTGTCACGGTGAGCTGCACGTTAGCAGCCGCCCTCCGGTACCGCCAAACGATTTAGTTCCGGGCCGGACTGGTGACCGTGAGCCCCGGGACCGAGGTGCCGACCGGCACCGGCTTCTGCCCGACCCAGCCGTCCTCCGGGCCGGTCGGCGCGACGATCGACCGGTACGCCGTGGCGAACGCTGCCACCCGGGAGCGCTGCACCCCCTCGGCCGGCTCGGCCGGCACCCAGCTCTCCTTGTCGTTGCTCGTGACCTTGACGTCGAGCCCGAACTCGCAGTCCTGGCTGCCCGCCACGAAGTACACCTCGAATGTCCGGGCGTCACCGGCGGCCCCGCCCTCCAGGTAGATCGACTTCGAGAAGTACGGGTCGCCGAGGGCGAAGTGGCTCCCGGTGTCGCCCGGAAGCAACGTGCGGGCCCTGGGACTGCGCTCGGCGAGGTCGAACGCCAGGACGGTCTTCTCCACTTCCTCCCCCGGCCCGCCGATCGGTCCCGGCAGCACCAGCGTGCCGTCGGTCGGGGCCGTGCACCGGACATCCGTGAGGCGCATGCCCTGGATGATGACGGTCCCCTCGTGCAGGGCGCGCACCGTGAAACGCGCGGCCCCGGCGCCCACCACCCGCACGTCGTTCGAGTCGAGCCAGGAACTGTATGCGGGCGCTCCGATCGCGTAGCCGGCCGCAGGCCCGAGGCTCGTCGTCTCTGCCGGGAACGCGAAGTACTGCGGCACGCAGTCGGCCCCGCCCCCGGCGACGGACACCGGCGGGACGGGCGGCGGAGCGGGGTTCGACACGCTTCTCCTCCAAGACACGGAACGATCGGCCCCACAAGGGTTTCTGACGCAGCGTCACCTTGCCAATCCGGCGTCAACCGTCGTACGCATCAGGAAGGCCGACCGCCCGGCCGCTGTCACCGCCGGGTGGGAGGCTTGGCGGGCCGACGGAACGGGGATGGTCCGGGGGCGGATCCGGGGAGGGGAACGACGATGGGGCGTCAAGCACGTAGCTGGACAATGAGGTTGGCACTGTGGTGGCTGTGGATGCCGCTGCTCGCCGCGCTGGTGTGGGCGGTGAAACATGTGGTGTTCGGCGGCTTCGGCCAGCAGGACCAGAGCTACCGGCTGTGGCTGAAGCGGGAGTTCTTCCCGCACGGCGGGTTGGTGGACGCCGCGCCGCTGTTCTGGCTCTGGGTCGCGGTGGGGCTGGGCGGCACGGCCTGCGCGGTGGTGCTGTGGGCCGCTGGCGAAACGGGCTCGCGCCTCGGCTGGCGGGCCCAGGCGACCGCCGCCGTGCTGGCGCTGGCCGTGGCCGGTTCGCTGGTGCGCGCCGGGACGGGCATCTGGGACAACGACAAGGACGCGGGCCGCTTCTACGCCGCGGCGACCGTCCTGGACGTGCCGGCGGGCGGCGAAACCCCCCGTTCGGTGCAGGCCGTGACGGAGCACACCCGCCCCGGCGACGGCACCCGCTGCGACCTGGTCGGGGCGGCGGACGTGCCGGCCTGCGTGAAGACCGCGCCGATGCCGGACTTCGACTTCGAGGCGCGCACCGCCTCCTACGCGGCGGCCACCAAGGCGCTCACCGACAGCGCCGGCCTCTCCTCCGGCGTCCACCTGATGGGCCACAGCCTGCACTACCTGCCGAACGCCGGGAAGGACGGCGGGGTCTGGACGGCGGTGCTGGACGGCTCGGGCGAGCAGCCGATGGAGGGCATCGCGGTCTGGGACGGCGGCTCGAACTCGGTGGTCAGCTGCGCCTTCCGCGGCGACCACGCGTTCAACCGGGCGTTCGGCGGGACGGGCGCGGTCAGCCTGCGCAACCTGCTGGCCGAGCGCTTCCCGGACCTCGTCCACAGCGACCAGGACGTCTGGGGCTACTGCGACGGCCCCGACCCGCGCACCGCGCAGCCCGTGGTGGTGATCTCGGTGGCCCGCCAGACCGTCTGGAAGCAGCGCACGGTCCTCGCGCCCGCCGGTGTCCTGGTCCTGCGCGGTTCGCCCAGCGGCCGGCCGGACATCACCTACCGCGCCGAGGTCGCACCGGGCGACCTGCCGGGCGCGGTGTACCCGGCGTCGGTGGTGCGCTCGCAGATCCACGAGGTGCAGTGGCTGGGCGGTCGCGGCGCGAAGGACGACCGCGGCTTCGGCTTCGACCACACCTCGGCGAGCACCAACGCCACCAACCCCGGCGAGTTCCTGCTCCGCTCGAAGGCCGACGGCCACCTGTACTACGTCACTCCCCTGGTCCCGAAGGAGAGTTCCTCCCAACTCGTGGTCGCCTACGCCGTCCTCCAGGCCGACCGCGCCGGCGGCGGCCTCAACGACCTGCACGTGTACGTCCGCAGCGACGACGCCCCGGCCGTCAACCTGGACGTGCTGGCCAGCCGCATGGTCTCCTACATGGCGCAGCAGACCTCGATCACCATCAGCGCGGGCCAGGGCGGCGCCCTCCAGGAGCTCGTCCCGTTCGGCAAGGACATGTGGCGCGGCTTCGTGGACTTCAACGGGCAGACCCAGGACTACATCGACCTCTCCGGCGACGCGACGGTCTCCCCCAACCTGGTCTCCCTGACCGGCCCGATCACCCCGCCGGGCGGCCAGCCGCAGAACCAGCCGACGGGCCAACCCTCGGGCCAACCGAGCGGACAGCCGAACGGCCAGCCCGCCGCGAGCGGCTGCGGCGGCGACCCGAACCAGCTCACGAACTCCCAACTCGCCGCCTGCGTGGCCGAGTTGTCGAAGGCCCTGCAGGGTCGGGTGCACGACTGACCTCTGACGGCCGAGAACCCTCCGGCCGGGGCGGATACGGTGGGTGGGGTGATCGAGGAGAGGGGTGCGGGCGGTGGCGGTGCCGAGCGTCAAGACGGCCCGGACGTGGCAGAGCGGGCTGCGGAACGTCGCGCCCGGGCTGTCGGAACGTGAACTGGACGCGGTGGAGGCCCGGTTCGGGTTCCGGTTCGCACCCGACCACCGGGTGTTCCTGGCGGCGGGGCTGCCGACCGGGCCGAGCTGGCCGGACTGGCGGTACGGCGACCCCGAGCAGCTGCGCGGGCGACTGGCCTGGCCGGTCGAGGGCACGCTGTTCGACGTCAGCCACGGGTACTGGTTCCCGCTCTGGGGCCCCGAGCCCGAGGACGCGGCAGAGCGGGAGCGGGTCGCCCGGGCGGCGCTGGCGTCCGTGCCGCAACTGGTGCCGCTGTACGGCCACCGCTACCTGCCGGCGGCGCCGTTCGGGCCGAGGCACCCGGTGCTGTCGGTGTACCAGACCGACATCATCGAGTACGGCCGCGACCTGGCCGACTGGCTGCGCGTCGAGTTCACGGGCGGCCCGCATCATGGCGTGGCGGTCTCCACCGTCCCGTTCTGGTCGAACTTCGTGACGGACGGCCCGGAGACCGCCCACCTCACCCCGCACGACCCGACGGCGACCACCGCCGCCGAGGCGGTCGAGTACCTGCGGATGCTGGCGCTGGAGCGGCTGGTGGGCCGTCAGGTGGACGACGGGCAGCTGATCACGGCGGGCCTGGTGGCGGACGCGCTCGGCGTCGACGCGCCCTCGCTGCCGCACCTCGCCGCACCGGCCGGGGACGAGCACCCGGCGCAGCTGTTCGAACAGGTGCTGGCGGAACTGGGGTTGGCCGAGTCGCTGCCCGCCGACGACACCGACCTCCCGTACGAGCGGGCCCGCTGGGAGCTGGTCCGCTGGTGGCTGCGGCTGATCGTGGACGGCGGGCTGCGCGCCTCGACGGGCGTCGGCGTGATCACCCACGGCGGCTGGGCCTCGCTGGGCCACCCCGAGTCGCTGCGCCCGCTGGTCGAGCTGAGTCCGGAACTCCTCTCCCGGGACGCCTCCACCCGCACCGACCTCGCCCGCGCGACGGTCGTCGAGGCCCGCCGCCTGCTGGCCGGCCCGTGGCCGCCGGCCGACGGCACTCCCGCGTCCTGACCCACTGCCGCCACCGGGGACCTGCCCGGCCCGTTGCCGAGCGGCGAAGTGCCCAGGAGCGCTCAGGCCAGGGCGGCTGCCAGGCGCTGCGGGAGAGTGTCGTAGGGGCGGCAGTCGAGCACCGGGAGGCCGTGGGCGCGGGCCTGGGCGGCGAGCCGGTGGGAGTATCCGGCGCTGACGGCGGCGCGGGCGGGCCGGGGGCCGAGGTGCGGCTCGCGGTGGGCGTAGTTCGCGCCGATCCGTGCCGGGTCGCCCTCGTGGAGGAAGACCGCGCGCACGCGCCTGTGCTGCTCGGCGGCCTCGGCGGCGGCCCGGGTGGCGGCGGCGGGGGTGAGGTAGTCGCCCTCGACGACGGCCGGCACCTCGACGCTCAGCCGGTTGCGCACGACGCCGAGCACGGCCTCGTCCATGGCCTGCGCGGTGGCGATCTGCAGCTCCAGAACCCGGTCGGCGCCGAGCTCCCGTTCCGGGTCGCGGTGGGCCGCGAAGAGGTGGAGCGACGGGTGGGTGGCCGGTGGGGTGGCGGCCTGGAGCGCCGCGACGACGTCGTCGAACTGGACCGTGAACGCGCCGCGGGCCTCGGCGAGGCGGGCGGCGGCCCGACTCCTCCCGACGCCGGAGGCACCCCCGATCAGCAGGACGTCCCGGGGATGGTGATCGCTACGGATGCGCTCACCGTAGGCGACGGCGGAACTCCGCCCGGGAAGCAGGGTCGGGCCGTCGGCTCAGGGCCCGGTCCGCCGCTGCTTGCGGCGCGGACCCGGAGGCCGGAGATTCGGCGTAGCACCCCGTGCGCCACCCGCGCCGCCCGCGCCACCCGCGCCGCCCGCGCCGCCCTTCGGCGATCGGCCGGTGGCGCGGCCAGGATGGGAAGGGGCTCAGGACATGGCGGAACCGCACACCGGGCACACGCCGGACGGCGGACCGGCCCGGGCCGCCCGTTCGCACCGCCGCCCGATGCGGGTGGCCTGCATCGGCGGCGGGCCCGGCGGCCTGTACTTCGCCGCGCTGTTCAAGCGGCTCGCGCCGGACGCGGACGTCACGGTCTGGGAGCGGAACGCGCCGGACGACACCTTCGGCTTCGGCGTGGTCTTCTCCGAGGAGGCGCTGGGAGGTGTCGCCGCCGCCGACCCGGTGGTCTACCGGGCGATGGCGCTCGAGTTCGCCCGCTGGGACGACCTGGACGTGCACTACCGCGGCGAGGTGATCACCTGTGGCGGCCACGGGTTCGCGGCGATGTCCCGCCGCCGGCTGCTCGCCGTGCTCCAGGACCGCTGCCGCGAACTGGGTGTCCGGCTGCGCTTCGGCCGGCCCGCGCCGCCGGCCGAGGTCCTGGCCGCGGAGCACGATCTGGTCGTGGCCTCGGACGGCGTGCACAGCGCGACCCGTGACGCACGGTCCGCGGCGTTCGGCTCGTCCGTGACCTCGCACCGCTGCCGGTACATCTGGCTCGGCACCGACCTCGTCCTCGATGCCTTCCGCTTCGACTTCGTCCCCACCGAGCACGGCGTGATGCAGCTCCACGCCTACCCCTACAGCGCGGACGCCAGCACCTTCGTCGTCGAGATGCGCGACGAGGTGTGGCGGGCCGCCGGCCTCGACCGCAAGGCGCCCGTCGCCGCCTGCGAGCGGCTGTTCGCGCACGTCCTGGCCGGGCGCCGCCTGTTCGGCGGGGCCGCCCCGCACTGGACGACCTTCCGCACCGTCGCCAACTCCCGCTGGCGGGACGGCAACATCGTGCTGCTCGGCGACGCCGCGCACACCGTGCACTTCTCCACCGGTTCCGGCACCAAGCTGGCCCTGGAGGACGCCTCCTCGCTCGCCACCGCCCTGCACGAACAGCCCACCGTGGACGCCGCGTTGGAGGTCTACGAGGCGGAACGCCGGCCGGTGGCCGAGTCCCTCGGGCGGGCGGGCCGGGCCAGTCTGGAGTGGTTCGAGAACGTGGCCCTGTACCTCGACCAGCCGCCGCTGCAGTTCGCCTTCAACCTGCTCAGCCGCAGCCGCCGGGTCACCCACGCCAATCTGCGGCTTCGCGACCCGGAGTTCACGGCCCGGGTCGAGCGCGCCTGCGGCGTTCCGGCGGGCACCCCACCGATGTTCACCGAACTGACGATCAGTCAACTCACGCTGAGGAACCGGGTGGTGGTCTCGCCCATGGACATGTGCTCCGCCGCGCCGGGCCCCGACAGCGCCGGGGGCGAGCCCGGGGACTTCCACCTCGTCCACCTCGGCGCCCGCGCGCTGGGCGGCGCCGGCCTGGTCATGACCGGGATGGCCGGGGTCGGTCCCGAGGGGCGGCTCGGCCCCGGCGGCACCGGGCTGTGGAACGACACACAGACCGCCGGCTGGCTCCGCGTCACCGACTTCGTGCACGAGCACAGCGGCTCCGCGATCGGCGTGCAGCTCGGCCACGCCGGCCGCCGGGGCCCGACGCACGCGGGCTGGGACGGCCCTGACCGACCGCTCCCGGCCGACGGCCCGACGCCATGGACACTGACCCGCACCGACCTGGCCCGGATCCGGGACGAGTTCGTCCGGGCCGCCCGACGCGCCGCGCGGGCCGGCTTCGACCTGCTGGAGCTCCAGTACGCCCACGGCAGCCTGCTGTCCGCCTTCCTCTCCCCCCTGACCAACCGGCGCGCCGACGCGTACGGGGGCTCGCCGGCGGCGCGGCTCCGCTTCCCGCTCGAAGTCCTCGACGCCGTCCGGCAGGACGGCTGGCCCGACCACCGCCCGCTCGCCGTGCGGATCTCCGCCACCGACTGGGCCGAGGGCGGCAACACCGGGGACGACGCCGTCGAGATCGCCCGTGCACTGGCCGGTCACGGCGCCGATCTGCTGGACGTCTCCAGCGGCCAGGTCGTCCCGGACGAGCGGCCCGACCGCGGGCGGCTCCACAACTCCGGGTTCGCCGACCGGATCCGCCACGCCGCCGCGGTCCCCGTCGTGGCGGTCGGCGCGATCACCTCGTACGACGACGTCAACTCGCTGATCCTGGCGGGGCGCGCCGACCTGTGCGCCCTGGGCCGGCCGCACCTGTACGACCCCCACTGGACCCTGCACGCCGCCGCCGAACAGGGGTACACCGGCCCGGGAGCGCTCTGGCCCGTCCCGTACCGGCCCGGCAGCCGGCCGCCGTACGCCGGACGTGTCGAGGCCCGCCGGGCGCGCCCGCCCCTGCTCCCCGACCCGGCTCCCGCCGCCACCCGGCACCGCCGCTGGCGCAACGGGACGGCGCCGTAGGGCGATTCGCGCACCGTGCCGTGCCTGATCAGCTGTCGGCGGGCGCGGCGGTCGGGCCGTCGTCGGTGTCGGGCAGCGGCCTGGCGCCGGTGAGCCAGTCCCGCAGGACGTTCTTGCGGATCTTGCCGAGCTCGTTGCGGGGGAAGCGCGCCACGGTCTCGACGCGGGTGGGCCAGTACCAGTCGGTCATGCCGCGTCCGGCCAGCCAGCTGCGCAGTTCCGCCAGCTCGGGGGTACGCCCGTCGGCGGGGACCACGACCGCACAGGGCAGGTCGCCGTGCTCGGCGGGGTAGCCGACCAGGGCGACGTCGGCGACCGCCGGATGCTCGCGCAGCTCCGCTTCCACGTCCAGGACGGGGATCATCAGCTGGGTGGTGCCGGAGATCCGGTCGGAGGCCCGGCCGGCGTAGCGCAGGCCGCCGTCGGCGTCCGTGCGCAGCAGGTCTCCGGTGGCGTACCAGCCGTCGGTGTCGGCGGCGCGCCACAGCAGGCGGCCGGTGTCCCGGTCGAAGGTGCCCAGGCAGGTGGACGCACTGCGCAGGTCGACCGGCGAGGCCTGGTCCGGTCCGGTGGCGGGGGTCATCCGCAGTTCGATGCCGGACATCGGGCGGCCGACGCTGCGCGCGGCCCGTTCGGGCGGGTCGGCGAGGCCGGTGGCGAGGATCCCGCCGGACTCCGTCGAGCCCAGGGCGTTGACGACGTGCCCGCTCAGGGTGCGGCGCAGCAGGTCGACCAGCTCGCGCGAGGGGCTCGCGGCCATCGCGGCCACGGCCTCCCATTCGGGCAGGTCCCTCGGTCGGCGGTCCTGTTCGGTGGCGAGGGCCTCCAGCATGGCCGGCGGGGCGAACGGGGCGCCGGCCCGGTAGGTGCTGATCAGGTCGAGCCAGCGGCCGGCGTCCCACTCGTCGCCGTACAGGGCGCAGGTGCGGTGGACGAGCGGCCGCAGCATGCCGTTCCGGATCCCGGCGCCGTGGCTGAGCGGGGTGAGCACCGGGAAGGGCTGGCCCGGGCGCAGGGCGGGGATCGGCAGCGGTCGGCGGACGCCCGCGTACAGGGTGTTCAGGCTGTGCACGACGGCGGTGGCGCTGCCGCTGGTGCCGGAGGTGAACAGCACCGTCGCGGCCTCGTCGGGTCCCAGCGCCCTGTCGTGCGGCGCGGCCCGGTCGGCGGCACGCGGGCGGGTGTCGGCGACGGCGACGTCGGCGTCGGGGACGTCGTCGAGAGCGGTGTGGTGGCGCAGGGCGGACAGGCCGTCGAGGCCCGCCGTGTGCTCCAGCTCGGCGGGGCGGTCGGCCGTGACCAGCAGGACGGCTCCGGTGGCGGCCAGCATCCGGCGCACCTCGCGTCGGCCGAACCGCAGGGAGAGCGGCATGGTGACCGCGCCGGTGCGCCAGCAGGCGAGGGTGAGGGCGGCCGTCTCCCACCGGTCGGGCAGGTGGAGGGCCACCACCTCGCCGCGCCGTACGCCCAGCCGGCGCAGCCCGTCGGCGAACCGTTCCACCTGGCCGGCCAGCTCGGCGAAGGTCAGGGTGACGGCCCGGCGTTCTGCCGAGCGCCAGTTGATGATCACGCGCCGGTCGGGCGACTGCTCGGCGGCGTCGCGCAGGTCGTCCAGGAAGGTTTCGTCGCGCCACCAGCCCTGCTCGCGGTACCGGGCGGCGGTGGCGGGCAGCGGGCGCATGGCGTCGAACAGCTCCGGCATGGATTCCTGCTCCCTCGGGTGGGGCGAGGACGGCACCCCCGATGCGGACCGGTCCTCGGCGCCCGGGCCCGTCGGCTCGCCGGGCCCGTGCCAGCACTCTGACACGGCGGCGGGTCGGCCGGTGTGTCCTGCGAAGCTGCGGCGCACCCGGAAGGGTAAGGAAGAGACCATCGGGTGTCGGCCGGGCTGTCTCCGGAGGTGTCGGGACGCCGTGCGGCCTCGGATTCCGCGGGCCGAGGTGGCACGCGGGGTGGTGGCAGCCGGTTCGAGGAGGAGCGCATGGGCAGGCCGGTCGGCTCCGTCTGGGGCGGTCAGCAGCTGGACCTGGACGCCTATCTGGCCCGGATCGGGTACGCGGGAGAACGCGCGCCGACGCCGAGGGTGCTGCGCGCGCTGCACGCCGCCCACATCGCCGCGTTCGCCTTCGAGGACCTGGAGGTCGTCCTGGGCCGCGCCGTCCGGCTCGACCTGGAGTCCGTCCAGGCCAAGATGGTCCGGCGGCGACGCGGGGGCACCTGCTGCGAACAGACCCTGCTCTATGCCGCCGCGCTGGACGCGCTCGGCTTCGTCTTCACCGCGACGGCGTCCCGCGTGCGCCTGGGCGAGCATCGGCTCCGCCCGGCCACGCACTACTCGCTGCGGGTGGAACTCGACGGCGAGGCGTGGTTCACGGATGTCGGTTTCGGCGCCGAGGGCCTGCTGGAGCCGATCCGGCTGCGCGACGGCGAGGTCGCGCGGCAGTCCGGCTGGACGTACGGGCTGGTCCGGGAGGGCGGCCCGACCCCGGGTACGACCGGGCCGCTGGTGCTGAGCCTCCTGCGGCCCGACGGCTGGTTCGGCCTCTACGCGATCGGGGGCGAGCCGCGCTTCCCGATCGATTTCACCGTGACCAGCCACTTCACCTCCACCCACCCGCTCTCCCCCTTCCATGGCAGGCTGCTGGTGCAGAAGCCGGCCGCCGACCGCCGGCTGGTCCTCCGCGACACGGAACTCGCCCGGCTGCTGCCGGACTTCACGGAGGAGCGACGCCGGGTGCCGGCGGGGGAACTGCCCGGGCTGTTGGCCGAGGAGTTCGGGATCGTGCTGGACGCCGAGGACTCCGCCGCGCTCGTCGCGCGCTACCGGGAGGAACCGGCGTCACGCGGGACGTGAGCGTCCGCGACGCGCGGCCGTCACCGTCCCGCCGGCGGCCCGTCGCCGGCCGCGCCCTGTTCGTAGGCCGTCATGGTGCGGACGAACAGGGCACGTTCGGGCGCGGTGAGGGGCGCGAAGGCGGCGTGCCAGGCGGCGGCACCATTGGCGAGCCAGCGGTGGATGGCGGCGCGGGTGGCGGGGTCGGCGGTGAGCGAGACGATGGTGCGGCGGCGGTCGGCGGGGTCGGGGGTCCGGTCGAGGACGCCCTGCTTGGCGAGGTCGGCGACCATCAGGCTCACGGTGGTGGGGGCGACTTCGAGGCGTTCGGCGAGGGTGCCGACCGGCATCGCGCCGTCGTAGACCAGGTAGGAGAGCAACGACAGGTGCCGGGGGGCGAGTTGGAGGCCGGCCAGGGCGTCGGGGACGGCGATCCGTTTGACCCGGGCGGCGACCCGGGGCATCAGCAGCAGCATGGCCCGGACGGCGTCGGGCGCGGTGAGGCCGTCGTCCGGGTCGCGGTCCGGTTCCGGGCGGGCCATCCGGGCCTCCTGCTGCTGCACGGTCCTGCGGGCTTGTTCTGCCCGCTCACGGTAGCTGACGGGGGGTCGTGCTCAGCGCGGCGGGTGCGGGGCGGACGGCGGCACCAACTGGGTTTCCTCGTAGGCGAAGTGGGCTTCCAGGCCGTCGGTGAGCCGGTCGAGTTCGGCGCGCAGCTCGGCGGGGTCGGTGTCGGGTGCGGCGAGGCGGGCCTCGAAGCGGGCGAGGGCGTCGGCGACGGTGCGGTGTTCCCGGCGCAGTCGGGCGAGGGCGGGGATCAGCTGGGGGTACTGCTTCTCGAAGGCGGTGAAGGCGCCGTCCTCGCGGGTGTGGTGCATCCCGAGGCCGTAGCAGAACTGCAGGCAGTGGTCGCGCAGTTGGGCGGCGAGGTCGGGCCGGGGACGGGTCCTGCGGTGTCGAGTCGGGTGCGCAGGTCGGCGAGTTCGCGGCGCAGGTCCTCGTGGTGGAGCTTGAGTTGGGCGAGCACCCGGCCGGCGATCGCGGGGTCGGCGGACAGGTCGAGCGGGTGCAGGGCGACGACGGGGATGGTGCGGTCGGTGCGCGCGGCGTAGTCGGCGAAGGCCGGGACGCGGCGGACCTGTTCGGCGAACCGGCGCTCGCGTTCCTCGCCGTCGAGGTCGACGGGCCGCACCGACAGGGTGGTCACCCCGCCTTCGCCGTCGCCGATTTCGACGGTGGCGCCGCCGGCGGCGAACAGGTTGCGGTACCACTGGGGGTGTTCGGCGGCGCCGGCGTTGGAGCCGAACACCAGGTAGCGGCCGCCGTCCTCGCGGTAGGCGAGCGGGGTGGTGCGGGGCCGGCCGGTGCTGCGGCCGGCGGTGGTGAGCAGCAGGATCGCGGCGAAGCCCTCGACCCGTCCGCCGTGTGCCCGGAATTCTTCGACGACCCGTTGGTTGAAGGTCTTCTCCATGGCTGATCCTCTCCCCCGCTCCCGGATTGCGTTTGCAAGCAAAGACAATCTAGGCAGGCTCCGCCGCGACGGTCAACACCGAATCCAGGCACCGGACTTGACGGACAATCAGAAATCGTAGACGGTCACGGGTATCCCCTGGTCGGCGAGCCGGGCCGTCACCAGCGGCTCGATGCGCTCCCAGCGGCCGCCCGCCAGTCCGCAGCCGATCCGCGGCATGTGGACGGAGGCGCCGAGCCGGCGGGCGTGGCCTTCGAGGGTGGCGAGGGCGGTGTCGATGGCCTCGTACCGCACGGGGACGCCGGTGGAGCGGCCGGTCTTCATGCCGCGCTGGCCGACCATGTTCGCCACCCACAGGTACGGCTCGACCTGCACCAGCTGGACGGCGCCGAGCCCGAAGTCGTTGCCGGCCCGTTCCCGGTGCCAGCGCCGGTAGGAGGCCTCCGGCTCGGGCCAGCGGCGCGACAGCGCGAGCACGAAGCCCTTGCCCCAGCCGCCGAGGTCGTTGCAGACGTGCGCGACGATCCGCACGCCCTTGCCCTGCGGCGCGGTGGCGTCCCCGCGCAGGTAGGTGATCGTCTGTTCCATCCGGGCATGCTGCCATCCGCCACCGACAGCCGCGCGGGTCAGTGCGCGTGCGCGACGCCCGCGTACCGTCGCGACACGCTGCTCTCCGTCCCGGGCTCGACGGTGACGAACTGGCCCATCATGCCGGCGTCCTCGTGCCGCAGCAGGTGGCAGTGGTACATGTACGGCTCGACGGGATCACTGAACGGGCCGAACCGCACGGCCAGCCGGACGGTGGTGCGGGCGGGGGTGAAGACGGTGTCCTTGTGGCCGCCGGTGGGGCGGCCGTCGGCGTCCAGCACCTGGAAGGCGACTTCGTGGATGTGGAAGTTGTGCGAGGTGCCGGTGGCGTTCTCGACCTCCTAGATCTCGACGGCGCCGGCGGGGACGACCTCGTCGATGCGCTGCATGTCCATCGGCCGGCCGTTGATGCTGTCGCGTCCGCTGAGCGTGAAGTGCCGGACCTTCGCGCCGGCGGGCGGCACGATCGGCTCGGGCGCGGGCAGTGCGGCAGGCAGCTCGGGCGCGGGGCTCAGGCGTTCGGCGGCGACGAAGCGGATCAGGTCGAGGTCGCCCTTGGCGATGTCGAGGCCGTTGTCGAGGGTGCGCAGCACGACGTTGTCGCCGGGCGCGAACCCGACGAGGATCTCGGCGCGTTCGCCGGGGGTGAGGTCGAGGGTGGTGGCCGCGACGGGGGCGGGCAGCAGTCCGCCGTCGGTGGCGACCTGGTGGAAGGTGCGCCGGTCGGCGAAGGCGAGGTGGTACATGCGGGCGTTGGAGGCGTTGAGCAGGCGCAGCCGCACGCGCGCGGTGGTGACGGTGAAGCGCGGGTTGTAGGTGCCGTTGACCAGGATGCGGTCGCCGAGGATGCCGAACGGGCCGCTCATCGGGTCGCCGTCGAGTCCGCCGCGTTCGGTGAGTTTCTTGTCCTGGAGGATCAGCGGGATGTCGTCGGTGCCGTAGGCGGTGGGCAGTCGGGTGTCCTGGTCGTCGTCGATCAGGAAGAGTCCGGCGAGGCCGCGGTAGACGTGCCGGGAGGTGGTGCCGTGCGGGTGGGGGTGGTACCAGGTGGTGGCGGCGGGCTGGTCGACGGTCCAGCTGGGGCTCCAGTGGCCGCCGGCGGCGATGAGTTGGTGCGGGCCGCCGTCCATGGCGGCGGGCAGCCGCATGCCGTGCCAGTGGACGGTGGTGGCCTCGGGGAGGGTGTTGCGGACGGTCATCGCGATCCGGTCGCCGCGGCCGGCGCGCAGGGTGGGGCCGAGGTAGGCGCCGTTGAAGCCCCAGGTGGTGGTGGGTTTTCCGGGCAGCAGTTCGGACTGCCCCGCGAACGTGATGAGTTCGAAGCGGCGCAGGCCGTCGGGTTCGGTGGCGGGGTTCAGCAGCGGCGGAATCCGTAGCGGGGTGGACAGGTCGAGCGGCGGGGGCGCGGGGTGCGGTTCGGCGTCGGAGCCGCAGCCCGCGGCGAGGCCGGCCGTCGCGGTGGTGCCGGAGAGGGCGGCGAGAGTGAGGAAGGTGCGTCGGTTCACGCGGTCAGCGCCGGGATGACGTGCTCGCCGTAGGCGTCGACGGTGGTTTCGCGGGCGTCGTGCATGGCGTACACGGCGAACTGGTCGACGCCCAACTCCCGTAGCCTGTGCAGCTTTTCGATGTGCGCCTCGACGGGGCCGAGCAGGCAGAAGCGGTCGACGACGGTGTCGGGGACGAAGTCGGTGGAGGGGTTTCCGGCGCGGCCGTGGTGGCTGTAGTCGTAGCCGTGCCGGTTCTTGATGTAGGCGGTGAGTTCCTCGGGGACGACGGAGGAGTGTTCGCCGTACCGGGCGACCAGGTCGGCGACGTGGTTGCCGACCATGCCGCCGAACCAGCGGCACTGTTCGCGGGCGTGGTCGAGGTCGTCGCCGACGTAGGCGGGCGCGGCGACGCAGACGGTGATGGCGCCGGGGTCGCGGCCGGCGTCCTCGGCGGCGCGGCGGACGGCCTTGACCATCCATTCGGTGAGGTAGGGGTCGGCGAGTTGGAGGATGAAGCCGTCGGCCTTCTGTCCGGCCAGGGCGAGCGCTTTGGGGCCGTAGGCGGCCATCCAGACGGGCAGCCGGCCGTCCTTGATCCACGGGATGCGGATCGGGCTGCCGTCGACGACGGCCTCGCGGCCCTCGGCGAGGTCGCGGATGGCGTCGACGGCCTCGCCGAGCCGGGCGAGCGTGTTGGGCGCCCGGCCGGCCACCCGCATCGCGGAGTCGCCGCGGCCGATGCCGCAGACGGTGCGGTTGCCGTACATGTCGTTGAGGGTGGCGAAGGTGGAGGCGGTGACCTCCCAGGTGCGGGTGCCGGGGTTGGTGACCATCGGTCCGACGTGCAGCCGTTCGGTGTGTTCGAGGATCTGGCTGTAGATCACGAACGGTTCCTGCCAGAGCACGGCGGAGTCGAACGTCCAGCCGTAGCGGAAGCCGTTGCGTTCGGCGCGGCGCATCAGGTCGACGACCGTGGCGGCCGGCGGGTCGGTCTGCAGGACGAGTCCGAAGTCCACTGCGGGGGTTCCCACTTTCAGAGGTGCCGGCGGGTCTCAGAGGTACTGGCAGGTGGAGCGGGGCAGGAAGGCGCCGTGGCCGGGGCGGCCGAGGTACTGGCCGCGGTCGAGGACGACCTCGCCGCGCGACAGGACGGTCTCCACCCGGCCGGTGACGGTGCGACCCTCGTACGCCGAGTAGTCCACGTTCATGTGGTGGGTGGCGGCGGACAGGGTGTGGGTGGCGTGCGGGTCGTAGATCACCACGTCGGCGTCCGCGCCGGGCGCGAGGGTGCCCTTGCGCGGGTAGAGGCCGAACATCCGGGCGGGCGCGGCGCAGGCGATGTCGATCCAGCGGCGGCGGGTCAGGTGGCCGTCGACCACGGCCTGGTGCAGCAGGTCCATCCGGTTCTCCACGCCGGGCAGGCCGTTGGGGATCTTCGAGAAGTCGCCGCGGCCGAGTTCCTTCTGCCCCTTGAAGCAGAACGGGCAGTGGTCGGTGGAGACGACCTGGAGGTCGTCGGTGCGCAGCCCGCGCCACAGCGCCGCCTGGTGGTCCTTGGGGCGCAGCGGCGTGGAGCAGACGTACTTGGCGCCCTCGAAGTCGGGTTCGGCGAGGTTGTCGGTGGAGAGGAACAGGTACTGCGGGCAGGTCTCGCCGAAGACCGGCAGGCCGAGGTCGCGGGCGGCGGCGATTTCGGCGAGCGCCTCGCGGGCGGAGACGTGCACCACGTACAGCGGCGCGCCGGCGACGCGGGCGAGTTGGACGGCGCGGTGGGTGGCCTCGGCCTCCAGCAGGGCCTTGCGGACTTCGCCGTGGTGGCGGGGGTCGGTCTCGCCGCGGGCGAGGGCCTGTTCGACCAGCACGTCGATGGCCGGGCCGTTCTCGGCGTGCATCATGACCAGCCCGCCGGTGTCGGCGGCCTGCTGCATGGCGCGCAGGATCTGGCCGTCGTCCGAGTAGAAGACGCCCGGGTAGGCCATGAAGAGCTTGAACGAGGTGACGCCCTCGCCGATCAGGCCGGGCATTTCGCGCAGCGTCGACTCGTTGACGTCCGACATGATCATGTGCAGGCCGTAGTCGACGGCGCAGCGGCCGCCGGCCTTGGCGTGCCAGGCGTCGAGGCCGGCCCGCAGCGAGGCGCCCTTGGACTGGACGGCGAAGTCGATGATCGTGGTGGTGCCGCCCCAGGCGGCGGCGCGGGTGCCGGTCTCGAAGGTGTCGGAGGCGAAGGTGCCGCCGAACGGCAGCTCCATGTGGGTGTGGGCGTCCACGCCGCCCGGGACGACGTACTTGCCGCTCGCGTCGAACACCCGCTCCGCGGTCCAGTGGTGGCGTCCGGGCAGGGCGAGGGCGACGACGACGCCGTTCTCGATCAGTACGTCGGCGTGCAGTTCGTCGGCGGCCGTGACGACCAGTCCGCCGCTGATCAGGGTCCGGGTCACGGCGCTCACGCCCCGGTGAGCGGGCCGTAGGCGTCGGGGCGGCGGTCCCGGTAGAACGCCCACTGCTGCCGGACCTGGTCGATCACGTCGAGGTCGAGTTCGCGGACGAGGAGTTCCTCGTGCTTGTCGGAGGCGACCTCGCCGACGAACCGGCCGCGCGGGTCGACGAAGTAGCTGGTGCCGTAGAAGTCGTCGTCGCCGTACTCCTCGACGCCGACCCGGTTGATCGCCGCGACGAAGTACTCGTTGGCGACGGCCGCGGCGGGCTGTTCCAGCTGCCACAGGTACGCGGAGAGGCCGCGGCTGGTCGCCGACGGGTTGTAGACGATCTCCGCGCCCGCGAGGCCGAGCGCCCGCCAGCCCTCCGGGAAGTGCCGGTCGTAGCAGATGTTCACGCCCACTTTTCCGACCGCTGTTTCGAACACCGGCCAGCCGAGATTTCCGGGCCGAAAGTAGTACTTCTCCCAGAATCCGTGCACCTGGGGAATGTGGTGCTTGCGGTACTTCCCGAGAAAGCTGCCGTCGGCGTCGATCACGGCCGCGGTGTTGTAGTAGAACCCGGCCTGTTCGACCTCGTACACGGGCACCACCATCACCATGCCGAGCTGCCGTGCCAGGGCGCACATCCGTTGCACGGTCGGGCCGTCCGGGACGGGCTCGGCCCAGGCGTAGTGCTCGGGTTCCTGCACCTGGCAGAAGTACGGCGCGTTGAAGACCTCCTGGAAGCCGATGATCCCCGCTCCCTGCGCGGCGGCGTCCCGCGCGGCCTTCTCGTGTGCCGCGATCATCGATTCCTTGTCGCCCGTCCACGCGGTCTGGAACAGGGCGGCCCTGACGATACGACTCATGGTCGCACTCCTCGCTCGAAGGCCCGACGGAAAAGGCACCGTAGATCGTCGAGACTAGGAGGTGAAGGGGGAATGCCGAAGTGCCACGCGGGAAGCGACGGAAATTCGACATCGGCACGATTTCCGGATCGTCTGTTTGTCGGTGGCGAACTCCTCCTCACCGCCTCCCCGCGTGCGCGCCGCACTGGACGGATGCGCGACGCCCGCCGGAGCCGGCGACGAGTTGCCGACGGACGCGCGACCCTTGACCGGAGTGAGCACTCACTCCGATACTGGCGGCCATGACCGACACCCCGCCCGAACGGCGGCGCAGAGCGCCCGCGATGGACGCCGAACAGCGGCGCGAGATGATCGTCCGAGCGGCGATGCCGCTGGTCGTCGAGCACGGCGGCGGGGTGACGACCCGGCAGATCGCCCGGGCCGCCGGGATCGGCGAGGGCACGATCTTCCGGGTCTTCGCCGACAAGGACGCGGTGCTGGACGCGTGCGTCGGCGAGGCGCTGCGTCCCGGGCCCGTGCTCGACCGGATCGCCGCGATCCCGCTCGCGCTGCCCCTCCCCGACCGGCTGGTCGAGGCCGCCGCCGCACTGCGCGCCCACCTGGACCGGCTGGGCGCACTGCTGGGCGCGCTGCACGCCACCGGCGGACGGGCCCGCATCGGCAGACAGGCCCGCACCGGCGCCGCGCCCGACCGCGCCGCGGGGACGCTGCCGGTGCGCCTGGCGCTCGCCGAACTGTTCGAGCCGGAACGGGAGTTGCTCCGACTTTCGCCCGACCGGCTGGCGGCCCTGTTCCTCGGCCTGCTGTTCGCCGGCGCGGCTGACGCGGCCGACGCGGCCGACGCGGCCGACGCGGCCGACGCGGCCGACGAACGGCCCCTGAGCTCCGCCGAGCTGGTCGACGTCCTCCTGCACGGCGCACTCACCGACCCCGCCACCCCTGCCGCCCCTGCCACCCCTGCGACCCCGGAAGGCCGATCGTGACCATCACCCTGAACCACACCGTCGTCCCGGCCGTCGAAAACGAGGCCGCCGCACACTTCTTCGCCGCCGTGATGGGCCTGGAGTACGCGGGCCCCGACCGCCACTTCGCGCCCGTCCGGGTCAACCCCGGCCTCACCCTGGACTTCCTGACCGTCCCCGACCCGGCCGGCCACCACCTGGCGTTCGACGTGGACCCGGCCACCTTCGACGGCATCCTCACCCGCCTGCACGCCACCGGCACCCCGTACGGCAACGACCCGTCCACGTCCGACAACGGCCGCACCGACCACCCGCTGTGCGCCCGCGGCCTCTACTTCACCGACCCGGCGGGCAACCTCTTCGAGGTCATGACCACCGCCTGAATCGCCTACTCCCGGTCTACTCCCGCAGGGCCGCGACCGCCTGCCTGGCGGCCTCGCCGATGGCGCGGTTGATCGCGGCGTCGTCCGAGCCCAACGGGGAGCGGGTGAGGACGGCGGCGGCGTACTGGCGGCCGTCCGGGAAGGAGACGACGCCGATCTCGTTGCGGACCACGCCGAGCAGGCTGCCGCTCTTGGCCGCGACCCGCACCGGCGGGCGGAACCCGCTCGCGATCCGGTGCCGGGTCAACTGGCTCGCCATCACCTTCCGCACCCGCGCGCACGCCGCGGCCGGGCCGGCCCCGTCGGTCCAGATCAGGCGCAGCAGTTCGGCCATGTCGCGCGGGGTGGTCCTGGTGCCGCGCGCCGGATCCATGGCGCGAGCGGTCGGCAACTTCCCGTCCGCGCGCGCCAGTTGATCCTTCGCGGCACCGGCCGCCCAGTCCTGAAGATCCGCCCAGTCGGCGCGGCCGAGGTCCTCGCCGATGCTGTCGAGCATGGTCCGCAGATCGGACTCGACGAAGGTGCCGGACAGGCCGAGCCGCGCCGCCGTCGCGTTCACCGCGTCGACGCCGACCCGGCCGAGCAGGGCGTCGGTGGCCGGGTTGTCGCTGATGGTGAGCATCAGCACCACCAAGTCCCGCCAGGACAAGGCCACTTCGTCCTCGAAAAGCGAGGTCCCGACCGGCCCGAACGTCCGCTCGGCGGCCCCCAGCACCACCCGCTCCCGCCCGTCCAGCCGCCCGTCGACGAACGCGCTCTCCATCTCCAGCGCGATCTGCACCTTGAACACCGACGCCGACACCATCGCCCGGTCCGCATCCAGCACGATCTCGCCGTCCCCCGCCACCTCCCGCACGCACAACGCGCCTTCGCAGCCGGCCCGTTCGAAGATCTCCCGCAGGTCTCCCGTCATGCCGCGGATTCTGCCGGCGCCACACGCGGGCCGAGCCCCCGGGTCCGCCGCCGGCGGGCCGCCCGACGCGCTGATCGCCGCCCTGGCGGCCGAGGGCGCCTCTACGATCCGAGGCATGTGCCACCTGCGACGCGGCTACGGCGGCCTGCTACCCGAACTCGCCTCGCTCGGTGCAAAGCTGACGATTGATCAGGAGATGCCGTGACCACCTCGTGGAAGCCCGCCCAGCTCACCGACCTGCGCGAGTGCCTTGAGCTGATGACCGCCGACGGGACCGTGCCCGGCGGCGTCATCGCCCACGGCGACCTGGAGGGGGAGCCCGGCTTCCTGACGGCCGGCATCGTCGCACCCGAGTGCGGCGACGCCCGCCCCGGCCCGGACACCGTCTACGACGCGGCCTCGCTGACCAAGGTGGTCGCCACCTGGCCGCTGATCGGCAGCACCGGCATCGACCTCGACGCCCCGGTCCACACCCTCCTGCCCACCGTCGCGGCCGTTGTGCCGGGCGGGAAGGTGACGGTGGGCCAGATCCTGGCCCACACCACGGGGCTGCGGGCCGACACCCGCCTCGACCAGTACCGGAACCGAAACCAGGACCTGGCCGCCCTGATCTGCGGCGAGGACTTGATCGCCGAACCGGGCGCCGGGCACCGGTACATCAACCGCGGCTTCATCCTCGCCGGCCTCCTGCTCGCCCAGGTGACCGGCCGCCGCCTGGACGAGCTGGCCGCCGACCTGTGGACCTCGCTCGGCATGACCAGCACCGCCTACGGGCCGATCGGCCGCTCCAGCCGGGTCGCGCCGACCGAACAGCGACTGGCCGGGGCCCCGCGGCTGTGGGGGATCCCGCACGACGACAACGCGGCCCTGCTGGGCGGCGTCGCCGGGCACGCGGGCGTCTTCACCACCGCCGCCGACCTGGCCACCTACGCGACCGCCCTGCTGAGCGGGCACCGCGACGGCACCGACCTGGGGCGCTGGCTGGCCCGCAGCACCGTCCCGCAGGCCGTGATCGAGCCGGGCCTGAACCGGGGCCTGGCCTGGCTCCTCACCGGCAACGGCCGAGTGGCCTACCACCACGGCTTCACCGGCACGAGCCTCTACCTCGCCCCGGCCACCGGCCGCTACCTGGTGATCTGCACCAACGCGGTCTACCACCACCAGGACAACCGCACCGCCCTCGCGCCCTTGCGCGCCCTCGCCCTCAAGGCGATCACCGCCGAACCCTAGGGAGAAACCGGCCGTGGCACCGACCACGCTCGCACCCCTGACCACCCTGCGCGGAGGCAGCAACGTCATCTGCGGCCGGATGGTCCTGGACAGCCTGCTGCCCACCGCGCGGCGCCGGCGCGTCAAGGCCCGCAGCCGCAAGAACCCAACGGGCAAGTACGGGCCGAACGCAGGAGAACACCCGCAAACCGCCCAGACCTACGCACTTTCTGTCGAGATCCACGTCATGGAAGACGGACTTGCATCACGCCTCCCGGTAGACGCAACGGCGTTGAAGTCCTAGTTGTATTCGAACCAGGTCAGGATGGCCTTCACCCGGCGGTTGTCCTCGCCGGAGGGCATGCCGAGTTTCACGAAGACGTTCCCCACGTGTTTGGCCACGGCGGCGCCCGAGAGGAACAGCTCTGCCGCGATCTCCGCGTTGGAGCGGCCTTCGGCCATGAGAGCGAGCACCTCCTGTTCGCGGGCCGTGAGCCGGGCGAGCGGGCCCCGCGGCGGGTCGGCGCGGGTGACGTGGCGAACCACCTCGGGGTCGATCACCACTCCGCCGCCGGAGACCGTCTCGACGGCCCGCAGGAACTCCGCCACTCTGCCCACCTTCTCCTTGAGCAGGTAGCCGACTGCCCCGTCGGCGCCCGGGCCGTTCAGGAGTTCGCGCACGTACGGGCCCGTGACGTAGGCGGAGAGGATCAGTACCGGCAGGTCCTGGTGCCGCGACCGAATGTCGATCGCGGCCCGGAGTCCGTCGTCGGTGTTCCCGGGCGGCATGCGAACATCCGTGATCACCAGGTCGGGGGCGGCTCCGGCGGCGGCGAGGTCGTCGACAGCGGCGACCAGTTCGTCGGCGTCCTCGCATTCGCGGATCACGTCGTGGGCGCTGGACACCAGGATCTCCCGGATTCCGGCGCGTATCAGCAGACTGTCGTCCGCCAGGATGATTCTCACAATCGATTTCCCATCGCTTTTCCCTGTCGAATTCCTTCACCACGGGGGTTGGGCCGGGGCGGATGCCACGACCTCCGTTCCGCCGCCCGGCGGGCTGATGATTTCGAGGTTCCCACCGACGCTCCGCATCCGCTCACGCAGCCCGGAGAGCCCGGATCCGGTGCTGATCCGCGCGCCGCCGGCGCCGTCGTCGCCCACCAGGACGCGGACGCCGCTCTCGGTGCACCGCATCTCGATCCGGGCGCTCCCGACGCCCGCGTGCTTGGCGATGTTCGTCAGGGCCTCGGAGACCGTGAAGTACACGGCCGTGGCGATCGGCGAGGAGAGCCGGGCGTCCGTACCGGTGCTGGTCAGTTCGACCTGCAACGGTGATCTGGCCACCAGTTCCCGGACGGCGGCGATGAGACCGAGATCGCTCAGTTCGCTGGGGTGGATGTCGCGCACCGTCTCCCTCAGCCGTTCGAGCGCGCGTTCCGCCTGGGCCTGGGCCTGGCGGGCCAGCTGGACGATCCGCGCCTGGTCGGTGGCCGTCGCTGCGGTTTCCAGGATTCCCAGGCGCATGACGAGGGCGACGAGTTCCTGCTGGGCGCCGTCGTGCAGGTCACGCTCGATGCGCCGGCGCTCGTTCTCGAAGGCCGCCGTCAGCGAGGCCCGGCTGGCGCGGAGTTCCTCCAGTTTCGCGAGCAGGTCGGGGTTCCGGCTCCCCGAGAAGGCCCGCAGGAGCAGGTCGCGGAGCAGGGAGATGCCGGCCAGCGCGCCCACGGTGACCGCACCGAGGGCGATTCCCGCGGGCACCGCCACGAGGGTTTCCCACAGGGCGGCCGGGGTGAACGGGCCGACTTGCGCGGCGATGCCGAAACCCCAGAAGACGGGGGAGAAAACCAGCGCCAGAGCGCCGACGAATCCGAAGAAACCCACCAACAGCGAGAGCACGGACAGGAGCACGGCGGTGACGAACACGGGGAGGTCGGTCCTCCACACCGACCGTGTCCGCAGCCGACCGGCCACCCACTGCGGCCAGCTGCGGCCGGCGGGTCGCAGCGGCATCGTCCGGACTCCGCACCACTGCGCCCTGGAGCGGTCCAGTTCGGCCACCACCGGAACCGAGACCGGCGCAGCGAGAACGGAAATCAGGAGAATCGGAAAGGCGACCGCTGCGACGAATTCGGTCAGCAGCCTCCGGGCAACACGAATCTGCGCCATGATCAACATTTTCGCACAGTTCGGATCGGTCGGGCGGTAGATCCAAGTCTACCTCCAATAGCAGTGCAGGCACCCGTGCACTCCACTGCCCGGCCCTGCTTTCCTTGATTCATGCCATTTTCCACTACCGCTCCCGTGCCGTGCATTCGTCTGCGCGGCCTTCGGACGGAATTCCCTATTCCCGGCCGCCGGGGCGAGACGACGCGCGTCCTGCACGACATCGACCTGGAGATTCCCGAAGGCCGGCTGACCGCCGTCGTCGGCCCCTCCGGTTCGGGCAAGTCGACGCTCCTGCTCTGCACGGCCGGGCTGGAACGGGCGACCGCGGGGTCCGTCGAGATCCTCGGGACGGACGTCCGCTCGCTCAGCCCCCGCAAGCAGGCCGCGTTCCGCAGCGAGAACATCGGCTTCGTCTTCCAGGAGTACAACCTCGTCAGCTCGCTGACGGTCGAGGACAACATCGCCCTGCCGGCGCGGCTCGCCGGCCGCCGGGTGCCCAGGGCGCGGGTCGAGGACGCCATGGCGCGGCTCGGCATCGCCAAGCACGCGCGGCGGCGCCCCGACCGCCTCTCCGGTGGCGAGCGCCAGCGCGTCGCGGTGGCCCGGGTGGTGGCGAACCAGCCGCGGATCGTCTTCGCCGACGAGCCGACGGGTGCGCTCGACCTCAAGTCGGGTCATGTGGTGCTCGACTGGCTGCAGGCGCTTCCCGCGCAGGGGAGCACGGTGCTCATGGTCACCCACGACCCTCATGCGGCCGCGCGGGCCGATCAGGTCGTGGTGATGGGGTCCGGGCGGGTACACGCCGTCATCCCCGGTGGCGACTCCCACGCGGTGGGCGACGCCGTCCTCGCGGCGCAGTCGGCGGACGAAGCGGGCGGGGAGGAGTCGTGATCCGGCTCGTACTGTCGGACATCCGCCTGCAGGCGTCGATGTGGTGGTGGACGCTCCTGTGCGCCACGGTCGGCGCGGCGTGCTCGGCGGGCTCGGCCATCGCGATGTTCACCGCCGTCTCGGCGGCGCGGGCGGCGGGTGACGCACGGATGGTCTCCGCGTCGATCGCCCTCGGCGGCAACATCGTCTTCTTCACCGTGCTCGCCGCCGTGGGCATCGTCGCCTCCGCGGTCGGTCTGACGCTGACGACCCAGCGGCGCGAGCACGCCCTGTGGGTGATCCTCGGGATTCCGCGCCACCGCGTCAGGTCCATCCTGCGGACGGAGATGGTGGTGCTGGGCGCGGTGGCCGGCGCGCTGGCCGCACCGCTCGCCCTGCTGGTCGCGGGTGTCACCCTCGCGCAGTGGAAGGGGACGGGTCTCGAACTGCACGGGGCCTCGGTCGGGTTCCGGTTCTGGTACGTCGGCGCGAGCGTGCTGTTCGGACTGGTCCCGTGCCTGCTCGGGGGCTGGGGCGTCACCCGGCGGGCCGCCCGGACGCCGGAGATGCGCGCCTTCCGGGACTACTCCGATCCCCCGGCGCGGCCGGGCGTGGCCCGTGCTGGCCTCGCCCTGTGCCTGCTCGCCGGTGTGGTCGGGATGTGGGTCCCCGGTCTGGGCCTCGAACTCAAGGGCGGGCTCGCCCAGCGGACGGCCTTCGCGTTCGCCGGGAACCTCTTCCTCGTCTGCCTGCTGCTGCTGATGGGGCCGTGGGTGCTCACCCCGCTGATGAAGCTCTGGACGGCGCTGGTGCCCTCGCGCGGCGTCGCCTGGCACCTTGCCGTGCAGTCGTGCCGGGCCCGCGCGACGAGGAGCGTCACCACGGTGCTGCCCTTCGCGCTCTCCCTGTCGTTCGTCGGCCTCTTCATGGTGATGGGGAAGGCCATGCCCGGAGGCAGCGCCGGGCTGGACAACATCCTGGTCGTGCTGGGCTGGGTCTTCGTCGTGTCCTGGGTCGGGGGCCTCGCCGTGATCGCCCTCGTCGGGCGGGAGCGCGCCCGTGACTCCGCCGTCGTGACGGTGGCCGGTGCGCGGCCGGGCGTGGTCACCCGGTCGATGGTCTACGAGGGGGCGATCTACGCGGGGACGGCGATCGTCTTCGGCGCGCTGTTCGTCGCCGTGTCGAGTCTCACCATCGCCCTGGGAGCCCGGATCGACGTCGTCCGGGTCCTGGCGGGCCTCCCCTGGGCCACGCTCGGGGCGCTCGCCGCCGGGACGCTGGTCACCACCTGCCTCGCGCTGGTCCTGCAGGCGGCCCGGGTGTCGCGCACGGTCGCGGTCCGGGCGCTGCGCCCGTAAACCGGGGTGCGGGAATCCACACCACCATGTTCGTTGACGAAGGAAGAATTTCGATGGAACCGACCACCCGCACGCTTCTCGCCCTCGGCGGAGCCGCGCTCCTCTGCCTCGCCGCCACGGCCTGCACCACGGACGGCGCATCGGCCGACGCGACCGTGGAGTCGAAGTCCTTCGACTTCACCGGTCGCAGCCTGACCGTCAACTCCGGTTCCGCCGACCTCGTGCTGGTGGCCGCCGACATCGAGGGCATTCAGGTGGAACGACGGGTCAGCGGCAGGAAGGTCGGCGGGGAGGTGGGGTCCGGCTGGCAACTCGAAGGGGGCACGCTCACACTCTCGCTGGACTGCACGGGGATCTCGGTGGGCTGCAGCGCGAAGTACACCGTGAAGGTGCCGCGCGCCGTCGCCGTCACCGCCGAGAGCGGCAAGGGGCGCATCGAGGCCACCGGCTTCACCGCGGACTTCTCGGCCAGGACCGCCGGCGGCGACGTCCGGTTGTCGGACCTCCACGGAGCCAAGCTGGCCCTGGAAGGCGGCGACGGAAGCATCGAGGGCGACGGGATCTCCGCCCGGTCCGTCAGCGTCACGTCGCGCAACGGCAACGTCGACCTGGGCCTGGCCGCCGTGCCCGACCTGGTCGACGTGCAGAGCAGGGACGGCGACGTCGAGCTGGGCCTGCCGGAATCGACGTACGCGGTCCGCACGGCCGCGAAGAAGGGCGACGTCACCGTGAACGTCGCGAAGGACGACGCGAGCGGCCATTCCGTAGCCGTCCGGACCCGCAACGGCAGCATCGCCATCGGCAAGGGCGGGAAGTCCTAGCCACCGCGCAGCAACCGGGCGGGAAGCGTTCGATCGACGGTTCTCCCGTACCCGTGGGGAACCCGATCCGATCCCCCGGCCGCGATCCCGCTCAGGCGGCCGACGGCAGGAGGCGGTTCAGGGCGTGGCGGGTGCGGGTGGCAGCGAGGGGGTCGCGGAGGAGTTGGAGGGCCTGATTGAGCGCCAGGTAGATCCCGGTCAGCTCGTGGACGATCTGCTCGGGGTCGGTGTCGGCAGGCAGATGGCCGGCGTCGACGGCGAGGCGGACTTCGCCGGCCAGTCGGCGGCGCCACACCAGCAGCAGGCGGGCGACGTTCTTGCGCACCGGGCCGTCGTGGGCGTCGAACTCGACGGCGGCCGTGGTGAACAGGCAGCCGCCGGGGAAGACCTCGCGGGCGTGCTCCAGGTACGAGATCCAGCTCTCGCAGACGGCGCGCAGCCGCCGCAGTCCGGGCTCGGCGTGCGCGGCCGGTTCCCACACGAGGCTGGTGAAGAGCGCGGACGCCCGTTCCAGGGTGGCGAGTTGGAGGGTCTCCTTGGTGCCGAAGTGGCCCAGTACGCCGGCCTTGCTGAGCCCGAGATCGGTGGCGAGCCGTCCGATGGTGAGCCCTTCGAGCCCGTCCACGGACGCCAGCGCCACGCTCCGGTCGACAATCCGGTCCCGGGTCCGACGCGCCTGGGCCACGGTGCTGCGCGGGCTCATCGCTCCCTCTCGGTCGGACAGTACGGTCCGCGCATCCTACGTGGTGACCGGCCTGACGTGCGGCGCAGGCATCACCGGCCATCAGCCGCCTCGGCCGCCACCCGACCGGAGGACCCCGACGCCCGCCCCGTCGACGCTTCGCCCGACCAGGATCCCGCCCTGCGAGGCGCCGGCCGGCCAGGAGCCGTCGGGTGCCATTGACCTGAGGCCGAGCACCTTGACGGCCAAAGTCATTAGCTGCCATATTACTTGCATGACAAGGGACGAGGCCGACAGCGAACAGCCCACACTGGAGCAGGCCGGACGGCAGCTGCGGCACTACGGCCTGGAGATGGACCCGCAGGCGGTACTGGTCGCGGTGCGGCTGATCTCCGCGGGCGCGAGGGTCGGCCGGGCGGCCGAGGCCCACTTCGCCAGGTTCGGGCTGTCGACGGGCCGCTACCGGCTGCTCGCGGACCTCGAAGGCCACGGGGGCGAGAAGTCCCCCTCACAACTTGCGGCCGACCTCGATGTCTCCAGGGCCACGGTCACCGGCCTGCTGGACGGCCTGGAGCGCGAGGGCCTGATCGCCAGGCGTCCGTCCACCGAGGACGGACGCGGCACGGTCGCGATCCTGACCGCGCGCGGCGCACAGCGCCTGCGCGACATGGCGCCCGAGCATTTCGGGCGACTGGAGGCGATGGTCGCGGGGCTCACCGCCGAGGAGCGCGCAACGTTCCTGGACCTGCTCGCGCGCGTCGTGCGCGGCAGCTCGGCCCTGACCGCCGACTGACCCGGCCGACCGCCGGGCTCGGGCTCCCGTCCCGTGGATGGGAGCCCTTTTCACCAGGCAGTAATTAGCCAACTAATTACCTTGCGGGAGAGGCCCGTCGACGCCCCACCCGCACCCTTTCGCCTTTCGGAACTCCAACGAGATGAAGAGGCCAAGATGCCCGCAACGAACGACAGAACCGGCCCACGCCGGGCGGCCGCCCGGCCGTTCACGCTGTGGCGCGAGGTGGTGACCGCCTACGCCGCCCCCGCCCTGATGGCGGGTACCGCGGGAGTCGTCACCGGACAGGCGGATCTGACAGTGGCGGCCTGCACCTCCATCGCCGGTACTTCCGCGGTGGTGGCGTTCCTGGTCGGTACCTGGCTTCGGCACAGCGGGCAGCCGCGACGCTGGACCACGACCCTGCCGCGCCTCGTCCTGACCGCGCTGCTTGTCAGCGCGGCCACCGGTGTGGCGGCAGCGCTGGGATGGTTCGCCGCCGAGTGGCTGCCGGCCCGCACCTCGCTCCACGCCGCCCCCTGGCTGCGGCGTCTGCGCATCGACCTGCCCGTCTCCGCCGTCCTCGCCACCACCATCGTCACCCTGCGCTGGCGCGGCACCCTCGCGAAAGCCCGGCCGTGACCGGCCCCGACACCCGGGCACCGGCGCCCGGACGCACCGAACCCACCCCGGCAGCACCGGCTGCCGCAGACGCCACCAAGCACCGAGGAGACACCCGATGATCGTCGTCATGGGAGCGACCGGAACCACCGGGACCGCCCTGCTCCACAGCCTGCGCGCCCTCGACGTCCCCGTCCGCGCCCTCACCCGCACCCCGCACCGACTGCTCCCCGACACCACAGGCCCGCACGACCGGCGCGTCGAGGTCCGGTACGCCGACGCCGACGACCCCGACTCGCTGCGCACGGCCTTCTCCGGCGCCGACCAGCTCTTCCTTGCCATGGCCAACAGCCCCGCACAGGTCGAACTCGAAACCCGTGTCATCGACATCGCCGCCCACAGCGGAATCGGACACATCGTCAAGCTCTCCGCCCCCGCCGCCGAGCCCGAGGCACCCGTCGCGATATCCCGCGGACACCACGCCGTCGAGGAACACCTGCACGCCTCCGGACTCACCGGCACCGTCCTGCGCCCCTACGCATTCATGCAGAACCTGCTGCGCCTCGCGCCCACCGTGGCCCAGGGTCTCGTCCTCGGCGCCATGGGGGACGCGCCCTGCAACTACATCGACTGCCGCGACATCGGCGACATCGCGGCCGCCGTGCTCACCCGGCGCCACCTCGCCGGCGGAACCTACACGCTGACCGGACCGGAAGCCGTCTCCCACCCCGACCTCGCCGCCCGGCTGACCGAACTGACCGGCCGCCGGATCCAGTACATCGACCTCGCTCCGGACGAGCTGCGCGACAACCTCATCCACCAGGCCGGCATGCCCGCCTGGCTCGCCGACCACGTCGTGGAGATCCAGCAACTCGCCATCGCCCGACCCGAGTTCCCTACCAGCACCGTCACCGACATCCTCGGCCGGCCGCCCCGCACCCTCGACGCCTTCCTGAACGAACACCGCGCCCGCTTCCGGTGATTCAGGTTGCTTCGGCGCGTTCGGAAATGGCTCATCGAGTGCTGCCGGAGCTCTCCCCGGCCCCCGAACGCACCGGGGGCCGGCTCCGTACCGCCCGCGCCGCCCGCGCCGTACGTCGTCGTCGTCACACCGGCGCGCCCGCCAACTCCCTACGCCAACGCCGCTGTTGTGCGGAAGAGCGGTTCCAGCGGCTCGCCCTCCCCGCCGAGGACGAGGCACGTCCCGGCGACCGGCCCCCGGGAGAGTTCGGCGAGGCGGGCGAGGGCCGTCGCCTCGGCGGGCAGCGCAGTCGGGTCGAGGCCGAGGGCCCGGGCGGCGCGGTCGCGGCGGGCGTCGAGGTCGGGGATGTCCGCGCGGTAGTCGGCGGCGGCGCTCCCGAGCCCGTCGAGCGCGCCTCCGCGCACCTCTCCCCACCACGGCACTGCGAGGCACAGGCGCACCAGTTCGGGCAGTCCGACGGCGAGCAGCCCGGCCTCCCCGTCGAGGCTCACGTACACCACCGGACGCTCCTCGCCGCCCTCGCCGACGAAGCAGTACGCGTCCCCGGTGGCCGCCCGCGCGAACTGCTCCAGCCGGGCCCCGGACGCGAGCCGGATCCCGTCCTCCAGCTCGTGGTCGTCCGGGCTCGTCGCGTCGAGGTCCGCGACGGCGGCGAAGAACGCGACGACGTCCTCGTCACCGGCCAGCAGAGGCAGCAGGGGCAGCAGCGACTCCGACGAGAGCGCTTCGCGCAGCTCCGCCCGCAGGCGCGTCGAGGTGTCGACGGGCAGACCAAGGTTGGCGTAGCGGAGCTCGTTCGAGAACCCCGCGATCAGGTCGAGGTCGCGCAGCTGCCGCCGCAGTTCGGCGGACATCGCCTCGTCCTGGTCGGCGTCGAAGACTTCGACCGTCTCGGACAGTTGCTCCAGGTGCAGTTCGACGGCCTCCAGCGCCCGGCCGCTGGTCCACCTCGCGTACTTCCGGCAGCCGAACAGGTAGGCGTGCGCCGCGTACAGCGCGGCCGCCGCGGCGGACTCGTCGGCGTCGTCCGGGCCGTGCTGGCCCTCGTTGTGGCAGTACTCGCTGAGCATGTACTCGGCGACGCCGCGGTTGATCGCCGCGAAGGCCGTCGAGTCGCCGAGCACGCCCTCCCACACGGCGTCCAGCAGCGGCCGCAGACTCAGCGTGAACGGCGCCCGCTCCCCCTCGGGCAGGGTCTCGTGCCGACGCATCAGCCGCTCCGCGACGCCCGCCGCGAAGACCTGCCGCTCCTCCGACGACACCGACCTCAGCCGCTCCGCCACCACCGCGTCGAGTTCCTGCCACGTGTCCATTCGAGCCGCCCACGAGTCCGCCACACCGACGCGCCCCGCGCCGACCACGACGATCATGCCCGCCACCACCGACAACTCGCGGCCGGTCAGGGCCCACCCCCGGATCCGCTGAGCGGCCACGCCAGGTGGCGCGGCAGGCGGCGGTTTCGAACCGGCGCCCGCCCGGGGATCGCAGACGGTCCCGGCAGGCGCGCCCGGATGCTTCGCGCCGTCCCGCCGAACGACGGTCGGCCGAAGTGACCCGTCTCAACGAACCTTGGCGCGTCTCAGGGAAGTGTGACCACCGGCGTTCGCGTCGGTCGCTGCGCGCTGCCTGTCGGCCACCGGGTTGGAGCCCTGGTGACGGGGTACGGCACACAGGTGACGGGGCCGGCGGTTCCCGTCGCCGAGCGGAGCGGGAAAACGCTGGCCCACCGCCGAACGGGCCGGGTAGGTTCGCGCGGTGAACCACACCGACACCGCAGTCGACGGAGGTCGGGAATGGCCGCGACGTACGATCGCACTGAGGGCGAAGCGCCAGGCCGAGATTCCGGCACCGGCGTGCGGGAGGGATCAGGATGTTCGGTTCGAGTAAGAAGCTCAACGACATGATGGCGCAGCTCAGGCCCGACCTGAGCCGGGAATCGCTCGGCGTCGGGCCCGACTTCCCGGGCATCGCCCCGAACCCGTTCCTGAGCAGTGATGCACGGAAGCGCAATGCGGAACTGCGTACGGGGGCGCTTGCGCTCGGCGTTCTCGTCGACTGGCGGGAGGTCAACAGCAATCCACGCGTGGCCCTGATGTTCGACGTGGAGACCGCCGACGGCATCTCGTTCCGCGGTATCGCAGACGAAGGCCTCACGATCACCGAGCTCACCCGACTCGCCCCAGGACAGACGTTTCCCGTGCGCTACCGGCCGGCCGTCATGGACCACTACGTCGCCCTTGCCCGGGACGCGGACCCTGCCCACGTGCAACAGCTCTCTGACGCGATCGCGCGCCGCAAGCGGACCTGACCCGAAGCCATTGACCGAACCCCCAAGGCGCGTCCGGCAAGGTTGAGCGGTCTCGTGGCGGCAGGCTCGGTCCCAATGAAACCTTGACCAGTCTCAACGAGGTTTGACCGGCTCCCGCTCCGGGGCCGGGGTCAGTCCGCAGGACAGCCCCAGTAGCCGACCTCAGCCGGCCGGTCCTCGCGATAGAGCACCGTGCAGCGGCCCTCCCCACGCCCGATCGGATCAAGCAACCGGCGCTGTGCGGCATCCCACTGCTCGCGGGTCGGACGGCCGTCGGGCGCCCAGGCCACGACCTCGTTCCGGGACAAGGGCCGCATCACGAAGGGAACTTCGTCCTCGGTGACGACCAACTCGTAGAAGTCGAGCACCGTACCGGTGCCCCCGGTCGCGATGTACTCCTGCCACGCTTCGTCCTGCCACAACTCGACGATGCCAAGCCCCGGAAAACCCCGATCGTCCTGCACCAGCTCCAGGGCCTGGGCCTGGGCCTGGGCCTGGGCCTGGGCCTGCCGAAACGCCGCTGCCAGGTCCTCCTGGTACGGCCCGGTCATCGTCCACTCGTTGCCACCCACTGCAACCCCTCCCCGATCGCCGCCCTTCGGCTTCGCCGCAGGTTGGCCACCCTCCCCGACAAGATCGACTGTGACCATGCCGTGGATGTCCCGTCTCATCGAACTTTGACGAGTCTCAGGGAAGTTCGACCGGTTGGTACAGCTGCCCGTCATGGCTGATGCGCAGCGACTGGTTGGCGTACTGCCAGGCGATGCTGTGCCTGCTCAGCGCCCATGCCTCGGACCCGTTCCGGGCCTTCTCCACCCAACTCCGGAGCTCGGGCAGCGCCTGCTCGCGCAGGATCCGACGGGCAGCGGCCCGCTCACCGCTCGGGACGGGGCCGACGGTGATCCAGACACTCGACCACCACTCGGGAGGAAGACCGGCGCCGTAGTTCGAGCCGATCGGCGGCACCCAGTCGGCCTTGAGGATCGCCCCGTCCGTCCAGCGGCGGTCGAAGAAGCTGAGATGGAGGGCCTGGGAGCGCGTCTCATCGAGGACGGAGCATATGTCCGTCGAGGTGAGCGGCCACGACAGGTGCCGCGGCAGGCGGCGGTTACGAGCTGGCACGCGCACGAGGATCGCAGACCACCTGGTCAGGGCTCCAGGGTATTTCGGTCCAAAGGATCGCCGCGCAGCGCGGTCGGCCTGCGGGTGGGCGTTTAGCTTCCGATCGGTCGGTTGCTATATTCGCGACCGTTGCCTCCGGCACCGGCCGGTGGCCGCTGTCGCGGAAGGGAACTGCCATGCCCGGAGTCCGTATCGCCGGTCTCGGTCATCACCAGCCCAGCAGGGTGCTGACCAATGACGAGCTGGCGACCATGGTGGACACCGACGACGAGTGGATCCGCCGGCGGACGGGCATCGTCACGCGGCGGATCGCCGCGCCGGACGAGTCGGTGACGGACCTCGCCGCGGTGGCCGCCGCGAAGGCGCTGGCGGCGTCGGGCCTGGACCCGGCGGAGATCGGGCAGATCACGGTGGCGACGTGCAGCGCGATGGACCGCTGCCCGTCGATCGCGGCGCAGGTCGCGGCGCGCCTGGGCATTCCGTCCGCCGTCGCGTTCGACGTGAACAACGGCTGCGCGGGTTTCTGCACCTCCCTCTCGCTGGCCGACCACTCGCTGCGGGCGGGCGCGGCCCGGCACGCGCTGGTGATCGGCGCGGAGAAGATGTCGGACGTCACCGACTGGACGGACCGCCGCAGTTGCATCCTGCTGGGCGACGGCGCGGGCGCGGCGGTGCTGTCGGCGACCGACGGCGAGAGCGCCGGGGTCGGGCCGGTGGTGTGGGGGTCGGACCCGTCGCGGGCGAGCGCGGTGCGGCTGCTGGGCGACTGGCACCCGCGGTTCGAGCAGGACGGGCAGGCGGTGTTCCGCTGGGCGACCACGGAGCTGCCGGCGCTGGCCGAGCAGGCGTGCCGGGCGGCGGGCCTGAGCCCGGCCGAGCTGGACGGGGTGGTGACGCACCAGGCGAACCTGCGGATCATCGAGTCGCTGGTGCAGAAGCTCGGCCTGTCCGAGGACGCGGTGGTCGCCCGGGACGTGGTGGACTCCGGCAACACCTCGGCGGCGTCCGTCCCACTGGCGCTGGCGAAGCTCGTGGAGCGCGGTGAACTGGCGTCCGGCGCAAGGGTGTTGCTGTTCGCCTTCGGCGGCGGCCTGTCCTGGGCGGGCCAGGTCGTCACCTGCCCCTGAGCCACCCCCGGCAGGTCGCGGCGGCCCGTCCCGGGCGGGCCGGGTCGTCACCTGCGCCCGACCCGCCGCCGGCAGGTCAGCTCCCGTCGGTGCAGGTGATGGTGAGGCGGATGGCGGCGGGCGGCGGCGGGGAGCCGTCGTAAGGGGCGATCCACGCGCCGACGCCGGTGGAGCCGACGGCGGTGGTGCGCACCCGCTGGCCGGGGCCCAGCGGGGTACCGTCGCCGTCGGTCACGTGCACGTCGGTGGGGCTGATGTTGTCGGGGCAGATCGCGATGACGCCGCTCGGGGCGCCCGTCGCCGTCACGGTCTCGGCGAACGCCGCGGCCGGGCCTGCCGCGACCGCCACCACCAGGGCTGCGGCCAGGCCGGTGCCGACGAGTTGTCTGCGCATGGATGTCCTTCCGTCGGGTCGGGCCGCCCCCGGAGGTTTCGGGGCGGGCGAACCCGATCGTTCCCGTCACGCACGGCGATCGGGCGGCGACACACCGAAGCCGCCGGGCGGTCCGGCGGTCACAAGAAAGGACCGTGCGGGGGCGAGCTTTGCCCATGGTCGTGCCGGGCGGGCAAGATAGCGGGGTGACCCTCCTGGACCTGATGCCGAAACCCGCCACGCCCGACTCGCTGTTCGAGACCTTCGCCGAGTGGGCGTCGGATCGCGGCATCACCCTCTACCCCGCCCAGGAGGAGGCGCTGATCGAGCTGGTCTCCGGGAACAACGTGATCCTGGCGACGCCGACCGGCTCCGGCAAGTCCCTGGTCGCGGCGGGCGCGCACTTCGCCGCGCTGGCCGAGGGCAAGCGGACGTTCTACACGGCGCCGATCAAGGCGCTGGTGTCGGAGAAGTTCTTCGACCTGTGCAAGATCTTCGGCACCGAGCAGGTCGGCATGATGACCGGCGACGCCTCGGTGAACCCGACCGCGCCGATCATCTGCTGCACCGCCGAGGTACTGGCGCAGATCGCGCTGCACGACGGCCCGCGCGCCGACATCGGCCAGGTCGTGATGGACGAGTTCCACTTCTACGCGGAGCCGGACCGCGGCTGGGCGTGGCAGATCCCGCTGCTCGAACTCTCGCACGCGCAGTTCCTGTTGATGTCGGCGACCCTCGGCGACGTCCGCCGCTTCGAGGAGGACCTGACCCGCCGCACCGGCCGCCCGACCGTGGCGGTGCGTTCGGTGACCCGCCCGGTGCCGCTGTTCTACGAGTACCGCCGCACCTCGCTCCACGACACGCTGGAGGAGCTGCTGAACACCGGTCAGGCGCCGGTGTACGTCGTCCACTTCACGCAGAAGGAGGCGGTGGAGCGGGCGCAGTCGCTGATGAGCATCAACATGTGCTCGAAGCAGGAGAAGGACGCGATCGCCGATCTGATCGGCAACTTCCGTTTCACCACCAAGTTCGGTCGCAATCTGTCGCGTTATGTCCGGCACGGGATCGGCGTGCACCACGCCGGCATGCTGCCGAAGTACCGCCGTCTGGTGGAGCGCCTCGCGCAGGCCGGTCTGCTGAAGGTGATCTGCGGCACCGACACCCTGGGCGTCGGCGTCAACGTGCCGATCCGCACGGTGCTGTTCACGGCGCTGTCCAAGTACGACGGGCAGCGGGTGCGGATCCTGCGGGCCCGCGAGTTCCACCAGATCGCCGGTCGCGCGGGCCGCGCCGGGTTCGACACCGTCGGCCAGGTGGTGGCGCAGGCGCCGGAGCACGTGGTGGAGAACGACCGGGCGCTGGCGAAGGCCGGCGACGACCCGAAGAAGCGCAAGAAGGTCGTCCGCAAGAAGGCCCCGGACGGGTTCGTCTCGTGGACCGAGGAGACCTTCGAGCGGCTGATCGGCGCCGACCCGGAGCCGCTGGTGTCCCGGTTCAAGGTCAGCCACGCCATGCTGCTGTCCGTCATCGGCCGCCCGGGCAACGCGTTCGAGGCGATGCGCAAGCTGCTCACCGACAACCACGAGGACCGCCCGGCGCAGCGCCGCCACATCCGGACCGCGATCGCCATCTACCGTTCGCTGCTGGAGGGCGGCGTGGTGGAGCAGCTCGACCAGCCGGACTCCGAGGGCCGCACGGTGCGTCTGACCCTGGACCTGCAGGAGAACTTCGCGCTGAACCAGCCGCTGTCCACCTTCGCGCTGGCCGCGTTCGACCTGCTCGACCCGGAGTCGCCGTCCTACTCCCTGGACGTCGTCTCGGTGGTCGAGGCGACGCTCGACGACCCGCGGCAGATCCTCGCCTCGCAGGAGAACAAGGCGCGCGGCGAGGCCGTGGCGGAGATGAAGCGCGACGGCATCGAGTACGAGGAGCGGATGAACCGGCTCCAGGAGATCACGTACCCGAAGCCGCTGGAGGAGCAGCTAGGCCACGCCTACGACGTGTACCGGCGGGCGCACCCGTGGATCGGCGACCACCCGCTGCGTCCGAAGTCGGTGGTCCGCGACCTGTACGAGCGGGCCATGACGTTCACCGACTACGTGGGCTTCTACGAGCTGGCGCGCACCGAGGGCATCGTGCTGCGCTACCTGGCGGGCGCGTTCAAGGCGCTGGAGCAGACCGTCCCGGACGACATCAAGACCGATGACCTGAAGGACGTCATCGCCTGGCTGGGCGAGCTGGTCCGGCAGGTCGACTCCTCGCTGCTGGACGAGTGGGAGGCGCTGGCCAACCCGACCGAGCCGGAGGCCGGCGAGGTCCGCCTCGACGACAAGCCGGCGCCGGTCACCGCGAACTCCCGCGCCTTCCGGGTACTGGTCCGCAACGAGCTGTTCCGCCGGGTCGAGCTGTGCGCGCTGGAGCACTACGACGAGCTGGCCGGGCTGGACGGCGAGGACGGCTGGGACGCGGACCGCTGGGCGGACGCGATGGACGGGTACTGGGAGGAGTACGACGACCTGTTCACCGGCCCGAACGCGCGTGGCCCGAAGATGCTCCTGATCGAGGAGGTCGAGGACGAGGGCCTGTGGCGGGTCCGGCAGATCTTCGACGACCCGAACGGCGACCACGACTGGGGCATCTCCGCCGAGGTCGACCTGTACGGCTCCGACGAGGAGGGCCGCGCCGTCGTCAAGATCACGGCGGTGGGCGCGCACTGACGCCGTGCGCACTGATGCGGTGGGCGCACTGACTCGGTGGGCGCGCGCTGACGCCGTGCGCACTGATGCGGTGGGCGCACGCTGACGCCCGGTGGGCCGTGACGGGGACTCACGGCCCACGGGTCACATGGTGTTGACGATCGGTCCGATGTGGGTGAAGTAGTTCAGCCCGCCGAAGATCAGGAAGGCGAGCCCGGCCAGTCCCCAGACGATCCCGATGGTCGGGCTCAACCAGGTCCTGGGGCGGCGCAGGGCGAACGGGAACAGCAGCGCGCCGATCCCGACCAGGACGTACAGCCCGGACATGAAGCTCGCCTCCAGCCACGGGTAGTTCGCGAACTCCCCGGAGATCGGCTCCTCGGGCGGGGCGGCGAACAGCGTGTACTTCCAGCCCGCGGCGGCGATCCCGAAGCAGGCCGGGCCCATGCCGAGCGGCGGGCATCCGTCCGGTGCCGGCCACCGCCCTCGCCCGCCTCCCTCGCCCGCCTCCCTCCGCAACCGTCCTCGGGAACCGGTCGGGACCCGAGTGGGAGAAGCCGCTACCGGCCCGACCGCGCCAGTCGTTGCACGATGGCGCGGGCGCAGTCGGCGGGCGGGGTGCGGGTGGTGTCGAGCTCCAGGTCGTAGTGGACGCCGAGGTGGACGCGGAGCGCCTGGTCGGCGGCCATGCCCGGGGTGCGGTCGGGGCGGGCGCGCTCGCGGGCGGTCGCCTCGGCGGGGTCGCAGCGGACCCCGGCCCAGAGCACGTCGAGGTCCAACAGTGCTTTGGTCCAACGGAGTTGGGAGTTGCGTCCGGAGAGGAACACGTCGTCGACGATGACCGGTGCGCCGGCCAGGGCGGTGGCGGCGATGCCGGCCATCCAGGCGGCCTCCAGGCGGCGGAAGGTGCCGCCGACGGCGACGGTGCCGTCCCCTCCGAGCTCGATCCCGGCGTCGCCCTGGAGCAGCGCGAGCGGCATCGAGTCGATCAGGCCGTCGATGCCGAAGATCAGCCAGGGTTCCGGCAGTTGGGCCTGGAGCGAGCGCGCGATGCTGCTCTTGCCGCTGCTGGAACCGCCGTTGAGCACGATCACCCGAATGGTCATCGGGACACCGTACCTGCCCGGCGGCACGCGGTGTCGATCACCGGTCGATCACCATTGGTGGGCGGCGAAGTCCACCGGCCCGGACGTCAGTTGGGCGGTGCGGGCGACCAGGTCGCGCAGCTGCTCGGCCATCCGGGCGGGCGCCAGGTGCTTGCGGTCGCCGTGGCCCGGCAGCATCCACTCGAAGTGCAGCAGCGGCGCGACGCGGGCCAGCGAGGCGGCCTGCTCCTCGATGGAGTACCAGGTGACGTGTTCGGCGACGGCCAGCGCCCCGGCGGCGCGCGACCAGTAGATGCTGTCGCCGCTGAAGCAGTACCGGCGGTCGGCGAGGTACAGCACGCTGCCCTCGGTGTGGCCCGGCACGGGGTGGGCGACCACGCCCTCGGCGATCTCCACCGGATCGACGCCGCTCAGCACCCGGTCGGCGTCCGGTGCGGCCGCCAGATCGCCTTCGTGGATCCACAGCCGGGCGCCGAACCGGTCCGCGTAGCGGCGGCCGTGCGCGGCGTGGTCCCGATGGGTGAGCAGGACGTCCGTCACCGGGCCCACCGCCTCGTACCGGGCGGCCAGCGACTCCGACCAGCGCGGCGTGTCGATCATCATCACGGTGCCGCCCGGGCGGCGCAGCAGGTAGGAGTTGGCACCGGCCGTCTGACGCGCATTGTGGCCGCAGAGCAGCACCCGCTCGTCGATGGCCAACGGGAACGGATCGTCCACCGGATCCAGCGGCCCCGAGTGCCGGCGGATCGACCGGGTGTGGCAGGCGAACGCGGCAGCATTCAGCCGCGCCGTCTCCACCGCGTCACGCGGCTGGCGCGCCACCTCCGAACCCCGACCCACCTGCGCAATCAGCCCCGGCGCGAGCTGCCGCGCCACGTCGCACCCGGTGCACCGATCGTCCACGTACCAGTCCTCGCCCATGGCTGCCCCTCCAAGAGAGTTCCGACGTTTCGTCAACAGGCCGGACCAGCCCGGTAGTTCCAGGGTCCCCCGGACGGCGGGCAAAGTGGAAGAGACGCGGATCTTGTGGTTCCCGAAGCAATGCACTCTCACCGGAGACCCGGGCCACAACGGAGCCGCAGGCCCGGCCGCCAGCAGAAGAACGCCAACCTCGACAGCGCCGGAGCACGACGCACCACCGGGCCGGCGCCCGGCATGCGGAGAGGCCGTCCTCACCCCTGCAAGGTGAACGCCAGCCCCCGCTCGAGCGGGGCCAGTTGGCGGCGCGGGCACCGATACCCTCTACTTCCCCGCGGTAACGTCGCACCGCCGTGGCACGGTGCTCCCGCACGTCGCTCCTTGGTACCTGAAGCTCCACCAGCGGCCGGACATGGCAAAGAAGCTGCAAAGCCGCTGGAACGCTGCGGGTCGCGAAGCGTCTTCCCCGCGCGAGCGGGGGTCAGCCCGCCGCTTCCTGGCCGAGGTCGACCATCCGAACGTCTTCCCCGCGCGAGCGGGGGTCAGCCGACCAGCACCCTGGCGCACGAGCGCCTGATGCGGCCCTCCCCGCGTGAGCGGGAATCAGCCGGAATCCTTCACTCGACTTCCTCCCACACGGCCCTCTTCCCTGCTCGAGCGGGGGTCAGCAGGGCACATCTTCACAGCCAATTTGAACGCGTTCAATGTTTTTCATAGAGTGGTCGTGGTCAAGTGGTGGGGGTTCGTACCGTGATCGCCGTTGTGATCCGACGTGGTGTTCGACTGGGAGTCCGAATAGGAGCTGTGCCTGCCGGGCTGGCCGCCTCGTTATGGCTCGGCGCCGCTGTCGCGCAGCTCCTCACGAAGCCGCATGCCCTGCCGGGTCTCTCCCGACTCGCGATCATGGGTGGCGGAAGCCTGGGTGTCGGCGTTCTGGTCGGCGCGATCACCGGTGCAGCACTTGCGCTGTCACCTGAGTGGCTGGCTGGGCGCACTTCGCTGCGAGGACTACTCGCCGGGATTGTCGCCGGGACGACATATCTCGGCGAGACCGTCGTCGTGGCAGTGGCCTCCGACGGCGGATACGGGCCGATACTGCTCACGCTCCTCTCCACTCCCGTGGTTAGCGTCGTGGCGGCGGTGCACAGCGGTGACATCCTGCGACGCGCACACTCACAGAAAGTCAGCATACTGACGCACCACCTGCGCCATCGCCAGCAGGAGCCGTCAGGCCGGCGCCTGTTCGGCAGCCTCCAAGTCCCCAAGGGGGCCAAGCTCCTGAACGACATCATCGACGCCACCGGCGACATCTTCTCGTCGTGGATCGCCCAGGACGCCGAGGATCGGGCCGAGCGGGCCCGCGAGATGGCCGCGTTCGACGACCAGCAGGGGCCGGGCCGCGGCACGATGTGACGGCTGCGGTGACTGCCATAGTGGGCCGCCGATGACGCCCGACGGCCGCAGAGGGTGGGGCGTGCCCATCAGCAGCCCGCCCCACCCGGCCCTCGGCAAACTGGTGCGGGACAAGCGCGACGGCCGCACCGGCACGATCAGCGGCCAACTGGTCGAGCGCGACACCGAGACGGGCAAGCTCCTGCGCCGACGGATCTTCGTCCGGCCGGCCGGAGGCGGGTTCGAGTGGGAGGCCGACGCGGCCGACCTCGAACCCACCTGAACACCCGTGCGACGCTCGTATGGCCGCCGCCAGGGGTCAAGTAGCGCAGAGTCAGGGATATGACGGAACGTCACTCTCGCAAATGAACAGTCGCGAGAGTTCTGCGAGACCCCCGAGATGTGTCCGGTTTGCCCGTGTCTCCACTCGCAAAGAACCTCCCAAAAAAGCTCCGGCGTTCTGCAACGCACCTCTGAGAGACTTCCGGCGTGGATCTGACACCCGATCAGGCCGCATCTGCGGTGGAACATCACGATTGCCCGAAGTGTGAAGTCCCGGCGGACAGTGCGTGCCGGACGATGGGCGGCAAGACGGCGGCGAACTACCGCACCGCCCGGTTCATCCTCGTCCCCAGGCTCCGCGAGGACCTGGAGGTGCTGGTGCCCGCCGATCCGGATCGGGTAGGCGCGTTGCTCGACCGCCGAGCAGGAGCTGGAGAGCCAGCTCGTCGCCCTGGCCGCGGCCGGGTGCGCGAAGGTCTTCCAGGAGAAGATCAGCACACGGATCAAGCACCGGCCGCAGATGGAGGCCGCGCTCGGCCTCGCCCGCCAGTTCAAGGAGGCCGCCCCCGACCAGGTGGTCATCCTGACCGTCCACGAGTTGAAGCGCCTGGCCCGCAACGCCGCCGAGCTCATGCAGATGGCCGCCGACCTTGAGAGGGCGGGCATCCTGCTCGAACTCCTCACCGGCCCGATGACCGGCATCTACGACCCCAACGGCTTCGGCGCGATGTTCTTCGCCGTGCTGGCCGTCGGCGCCCAGCTCGACCGCAACTACATCCGGGAGAAGACCCTGGAGGGCCAGGTGGCCGCCGCCGCGAAGGGCAACCATGGCGGCCGGCCGAAGGTCATCAGCGACGACATGCTCACCTTCGCCCTCGCGCTCAAGGCCAAGGGCGTCCCCGTCTCCGAGATCGCCGGGAAGCTCGTCATCAAGGACGGCAGGAACGCCAGCAAGAACTTCTCCGTCACCTCCGTGTACCGGGCGCTCGCCGAATACCGGGCGCTCGCCGAAGCCGAGGAGAACGCCGCCGCCGAGGACGACCTGCCGCAGCGGTCCGTACCCGCGCGCATCCGCCAGCCCGAAGACCCGCTCACCGCCGAGGAGATCGACCTGCGCGAGCGTCTGGTCGCCCAGCGCACCGTCCTCACCGCCGCCGAGATCGAAGAGGTGCACCCGTGATCCCCGGCCTGCGCCGACTCAAGGTCGGTGCCCTCCAGCTCGGCGCCGACGAGCCCGGCCTGCCCGGACCCCTCGATGCCTGGACCGGCCAGGGCGGCCAGGAGGACGAGCACGACCCGGCCGGCGATGACCCCGCCGAACCGCACTGCTGATGCACCGAGTTCATCCCCTCACGGCTTTCGGGCTCACCCTGGCCGGCCCCCCGAAGGCTGGCAACCCCCTTGGAGGCAGACCGTGTTCAAGAAAGTGACCACCGTGATGACCTTTGCCGTGGACCCCGAGGCGTCGGCCCGGTGGTGGGGTGAGGTCTTGGACGTCCCCGTGAAGCTGGACGTCAGCGACACCGGGGCCGTTTACGCCTGGGTGGAGGTGGGCAAGGTCAAGTTCGGCTTCCACCCCGCCGACGACGAGCGCAACCCGAGGGGCGGCAGTCCGGTCGTGTACTGGGGTGTGGACGACATCGACCAGGTTCGGGAACGGCTGCTGGCGGCCGGCTGCGAGCACCACCGCGGCCCGCTGACGATCGAGCAGGGTCGGCGGATCGCCCAGCTGCGTGACCCGTTCGGCACGATCGTCGGCATCGAGGGCCCGTAGCGGCACGCGAACGCCCGGTGCCCCGCCGACCACCACGGTCGGCGGGGCACCGGGCGTTGTTCGTTCACCGGTCCAGGCCGTGCAGGCTATCCAGTCCGGTGGCCGCTGCGTACGCGCGCAGGGCGGCCTTCAGCGAGCCGGCCGTCCAGCGGGCGCCGCGCGCGGCGGTGGCGTCCAGGTACAGGCCCAGCGCCCGGGCCGGGCCGATGTCGTGCCCGGCCTGCCGCAGGACGGCGGGCAGGGTCACCAAGTCGATCAGCCCGGTCACGTCCGGGCGCACGCTCTCCACGTCGAGCAGGACCAGCTCGCCGTCCGGGCGCCTGCGCAGGTGTTCGGACTTGAGGTCGAGGTGTCCCAGCGGGACCAGGTCGGGGCTGTAGGCGTCCAGGTGTGCGGCCAGCACCTCGTCGTACGCGGGCGGGTCGGTGATCCAGGCGGGGGCCGGGGCGGCGTGCAGAGCCGCGAGGGTGAAGCCGGCCATCGCTTCGGCGGCCTCGCCGGGCAGCCGTAGTGAGGTTGTGTGGATGGCGGCGACCCGCTCGGCCAGCAGCGCGGGCATCGCCGTCCCGGTCCAGTCGGCGGGCTCGGGCAGGTACTCCAGCAGCAGCGACAGCGACTCCTCGGCCTCCGCGTACAGCCGGGCGATGGGCGCGGTCTCGGCCAGCAGCGCGTACGCCAGCGTCTCCCCGGCGTACGCGGCCGGGTCGGCGTGGAGCTTGAGCACCAACGGGACCTCCGGCGGCGGCCGGTGCACCACGAACACCGCGGCGGTGTACCGGGCGCTGACCACGCTGACCCGGCCGTTCACGCCGGGGTGGTCGGCAGAGAGCACCTGGCGGGCGCGGACGAGAAGGTCGACGGGGTCGGAGGGCATCGGGGTGGCCAGCCACCCGGCTGGGCGGATGCGGGCCAGTCCGGTCAGTGCCTGGGCGGCCGTGGCCGGGGCGGTGGTCACCGGGCTCCCGCCCGGGCCGTGATGCCCGCGGCCAGGTTCACGTAGGACAGGGCGGCGAGGTCGGGGCGCTGGTGCTCGCCGTAGATGCCGAAGAAAGCGTAGACGAGGCTGTCGAGGGGGCGGCCGATGTGCCAGCACTCCATCGCGCCGCCGGCCACGTCCCACACCTGCAGCCGCCCCTGGAGCAGGGCCAGGTAGTCCTGGAAGAACATCTCCACGCCGAACGGGTAGGCGGCCATCGCCTCCTCCCGGCCGGTCGCCTCGACCTGGACGAAGCCGGCGGTGGTGACGTCCCAGGCGAACTGACAGAGCTCGCCGCCGGGGCCGTCCTTGAGCCGCAGCACCGCGCGGTGGGGGCCGAGCGGGCCGGAGAGGTACTCGTGGATGCTGCACGCCAGCATCCCGGTGCCGGTGGCCAGCAGCTCGCGGCCCAGCCGCGGCAGCGCGGCCCGGACCTCGGCGAGGGCCTGGTCCTGGTCAACGGGCGGCTCGGCGAGCGGGACCAGCTCGACGGCGCCAGGGTCGGCCAGGAACGCGGCGTGGGCGATGAGCGCCTCGTACTCGAAGTCGTCGTCGATCCGCACCCAGCCGACCTGATCCGACGTCACCTTCTGCGCGGGCAAGGCCGGGACGGTCAGCCGCTCACCCGGACGCGGGCCGTGGACGTGGAAGAGGTGCTGCAGGCCGTTGGCGGCCGAGGCCATCTTCGGGTGATCGGAGTAGAGGAACGGTCCGTGCGGCGAGCCCGGGGGCAGGAAGCCGTTGCCGCACAGCGCCACGTCCGCGACGCCGTCGAGCGGGGCGAGGACCTCCAGCAGCAGCTGGTTGAGCACACTCAGGCCGGCCTTGTGCCGGGTGCCGTCCATGCCGGGCAGCAGGTTGACGGAGGATGCGGGCATGCCGGGCGGCACGATCTGGGAGTTGTTGGAGACGATCGCCATCCGCGGCACGGGCTGGGCGCCTTCGGCGACCTGCTGGAGGTACAGGTCCGAGGGGTCGGCGTCGACCGCGATGAACACCGCTGGGCCGTCGCCGACCCGCAGGCAGGGCTGGACGACGCGGTCCTCCCAGAACAGGGTCCGGGCGCCGGCCGGGTAGAGGGTGACGCGCAGGTCGCCCAGCTCGATCGGGGTGGTGTGGTCGACCCGGCGGACTTCGAAGCCGAGCCTCACGATCGCCTCCTCGACCGGGGCGGGCAGCAGCGGACCGGTGTAGACCGGCGTCTGACGGTCCAACAGGTCCAGGGACGGCAGGTGGAAGTGGTCGAGGTGCTCGTGGGTGAGCACGACGGCGTCCGGGCGGGGCATCAGCCCGGCGTCGATCCGGCGCGGCGGCCACACCCGGCACTCGGCCCGGCCGGGCAGACCGAACGCCTCCGTGAGGACGGGGTCGATCAGGACGCGGTGGTCGGCGCCCTGGACCAGCCAGGTCTGGTGGCCCAAAAACGTCAGCTCCAAGCGGGTGTCCACGGGTTGCCTCCAAGGGGTGTTCGGAACCGGGGGTAGAGAGCCCCGGAGGGCGGGACGGCCCCAGCCGTCCCGCCCTCCGGGAGCACCTCAGTGGTGGTAGGTGTGCGGGGCGGCGGCCAGCGCGCCGGTGCCGACGAGCCGGTTGACCTTGGCCTGGAGCGCGGCGACCTTCTTCGGGTCGAGCGTGACGGCCGGGGCCTTCGCCGGGGTGGTGGTCTTCATGGCGTCCTCCTTGTGTAGAGGGGGTGTTGGGGACTCGGCCGGGTGGGCCGGTCCGGTGCTCGCAGTTCAGCGCCGGGCGCCGCCCGGGTCGAGGCCGGATCACCGGACGCTTCACCGGACACCGTGACGGGTAGGTACCGGCACCTCGCTCACGGTGGCCATGATGGCTACCGTGGTTGTCCTGGAATCCGGGGGTGCCCGTGCCCGAACACGCCTTCGCCAACTGGCGCCTCGTCGCGGCTCGCGTCGAGCGCGGCTGGCACACCCAGGAGGACTTCACCGCCGCGTACGACGACACGGCCCGTGAGCTGGGCGAGCAGGCCAGGATCTCGGTGCGGCAGGTGAGGCGATGGGAGTCGGGTGAGTCGACCTGGCCCAACCGCGACGCGAGACGCGTCCTGGAGGAGATGTTCGGCTGCCCTCTTGAGGACCTCGGCTTTCGACGGCCCGCCCGGCCCACCGGACGGCGCCCGGACGGGAGCGAAGAGAAGCTGGAGGAGCGCGACGTGCGCCGACGGACGTTCCTGGGCCTGGCGGACGCCGCCCCGGTGCTCGACCTTGACGCCCTGGACCACCTCACCGCCGCCGCCCACGGTGCCCGGCGCTACGACGAGGGCGAGCTCCTCGGACACCTGCGGACCGCGCTGGACGACGCCGCCCGCGCCGACGGCTTGGCCGGCCCGCACGAGGCGCTGCCCACCGTGCTGGGCATCCTTGCCGCGATCAACTCCGCCGCCCGCACCACCGCCCCCGGTCTGCGGCGCGAGCTGCTGGTCCTCGGAGCCCGGGGCGCCGAGCTCGCCGCCTGGCTCCACCACGACGCCGGCGCCCCCGCCCCCTCCGTCGCGTACTGGCACCACCAGGCGAAGGAGTGGGCGACACTGACCGGCGACGGCGCCATGCACGCCTATGTCCTGCTCCGCCAGGCCCAAGCCACCGACCGCACCGACGCGGCCCGGATGCTCGACCTCGCCCGCGCCGCCACCACCGGCCCCTGGACGCTGCCGCCACGGCCGCGCGCGGAAGCGTTCCAGCAGCAGGCCCGGGCGCTGGCCCTGACCGGCGCCCGCATCGAGGAGGTGGCCCGCACGCTCGACCAGGCGCACACCGCCCTTGGCCAGGCCGCCCCGCCGAGCGGGCCCGCCAGCTGCACCGGCCCGCTCGGCGACGGCTACACCAACCAGCGCCTCATGGCGCAGAGCGCGATCTGCTACCGAGAAGCCGGCCAGAGCGAACGGGCCGTCAGCCTCTTCGGCGAACACCTCGCCACGGCCGCGTTCGCGCCGCGCGACCGCGCGTTCTTCACCGCCCAGTACTCCGGTGCCCTGGTCGCGGCCGGTGAACCGGACGAGGCCGCCGGCGCCGCGATGGAAGCCCTGGCACTCGCTGCCGGAACCCGCTTCGGGCAGGTCCTGGCCGAGCTCCACCGCACCGCCGCCGACCTCGCGCCATACGCCCACCGACCGGCCGCACGGGAGTTCCGCCAACGCCTCGGCGACCTGGCGGTGACCTAACCCAGGAAGGCGCCGACCTTCCCAATCACTTCACTCTGCCACGCCTGCGACTTGGGGTGCAGGTACTTGGGGTCGTCGTGGACGGCGAAGCCGTGCTGGGCCCCGTCCAGCTCCACCAGCTCCACCGGCCCGCCGAACATCGGCCGGTACCGCCGGGAGGATTCGACCGGCACGAAGGTGTCCGCGGTGCCGTGCACAATCAGCACCGGCGCCCGCACCACGGCCAGGATCGCCGGGGTGTCCAGGTAGAACACCTCGTTCAACAGGGCCCGGTTCAGCTCGAACGGCGACTTCTCCGTGAAGCCCTGCTCCTCCAGCCGCACCGCCATGTCCCCGGACAGGTAGTCCTCCGACCAGCCCGGCCGGGAGGTGACGTACCGCTCCTTGTAGTCCAGCCGCGGGTTCAGCAGCACCAACTTGTCGACCTCATCGGGCCGGTGGGCGGCGTGCAGCGCGGCGGCGCCGCCGGAGAACGACGCGGCGATCACGTGCACCGGGCCCGGACGGCCGGTGTGCGCACGCAGGTGGTCGCAGGCCGCGCGGATGTCGTTGGTCACCGAGGCGATCGTCAGCTCCGACTCCCGCCCGCCGCTGGCCCCGTGCGCCCGCAGGTCGAACCGCAGACTGGTCACCCCTGAGGCGGCCAGGCCGGCGGCCAGGCGCGTGAAGAAGCCGCCCTCCTCCCGGGTCACCCCCGACCCGTGGACCAACACCGCCATCCCGATCGGCGTCTCCGCCGAGCAGACCGTGCCGAACAGCGCGGTACCGTCCAGGGACTGAAACGCCGTCTCGTGATCGACCATAAGCAGATGGTAGCCACCCCACGGGGGCGTCGGGGACGGGGACGACTAGCTAGAGCGCCGAGGCGCGCCTTGCGCCCATGGGGTCATTCACCTACGCGTCACTGTTCCGTGACGCCTGCACAGCATCACCGGCTGCAGACCGGCGGCGGTGCCGCGCGAGCGGTCCCGGTCCGGGACGATGAGGCTGGCGGCCGACCTGCGCTGACGGTCGGCCAGGTCGGTGCCGATTCTGCTGGCGACCTCTTGTGTCCTCCCTGCGCGAGCGGGGGTCAGCCAGCCACCGGCGACCGATTCTCGTTCAACGTCAAGTCCTCCCCGCGCGAGCGGGGGTGTCGGCGTACACGTGAAGGCACGCAACCCGGTACAGGCGAACGTGCACCGGTAGCGGCATCCCAGGCGCGGCTCGGCCTGATGCCTTTCCCCAGGTCCGGCACCGGGCCGGCCGGGAGGCGGGGTGACCTCGCCGCCGAGGTGGTGAGGAGCGCCGTCAGTGCTCGGTGACGGTGTGGGCGGGGCGGTACCAGTGGTGGTGGACGAGGGGCTCGACGGACAGCATGGCTGCGCCCGCCACTGCGCCGACCAGGAGGGAGGCCCAGCCGCCGCCGTTGAGGAGCGCGCCGAGGCAGGCGGCGGCGATGGCGAGTGGGCGCAGGAGGGTGAGCGGGCCGAGTCCGACGACCATGGCGAGGGTGCTGGCGCGGAACGGCAGGAGGAGGTAGGCGGCGAGCGAGAGGAGGACTGCGGTGGCGTAGAGGGTGAGCGGGAGCAGGTAGCCCGAGCCGCCGGCGGTCAGCGCCGCGTAGGCGCGCTGCGGGTCGGCGGCGGTGAGCAGGTGGAGGACGGCGGTCACTGCGGGGGCGAGCAGCAGGACGGTCCCGACGGCCAGTCCGCGCAGGGCGGCACGCGTGTTGGCCCGATGCTTGCGGATGCGGGCGTCGCGGCCGGCATAGGCGCGGAAACCGCTGAACGCCGCGTCGATCACGCCGAGTGCCGCCAGTGGCAGAGCAGGTGTCATCGGGCGGCCTGGACGAGCTGCTCGGGGCCCAGGAGCCGGCGGGAGGAGCGGCCGAGGGCCTGGCGCAGGGGTGCTTCCAGGTGCGGGCGCAGGCCGAGGACCGGGCGCAGGGTGGTGCAGAAGGGGTTGGCGATGCGTCGGGGCTCGTAGAGCAGTGGTCGCATGCCCGAGGCTGCAGCGGTCCGCAGCAGGGTCTCGTCGCTGTGGGCCCGCCGGGCGGAGACGACGCCGTCGTGTCGGCCCAGCGGGTGGCGCATCCGGGCGCGGTGGAACATCCACGCGCCGACGGGGGCGAGGCCGGTCGCGGCGATGTCGTAGTGGCAGAACGCCAGGGCCGGGGACGCTCCCTGGGCTGCGAAGAATTCCGTCAGCGCCGGCTCGGGGAAGTGGTGCAGCACGCCGGTGGACACGTACACGGTGGCGGCCTCCGGCAGCGCGAAGGCATCGCCGTGGACGAAGCGGCAGTTCAGTTCCTCGTCCCGGGCCAGACGCGCCGCCTCGCCGACCAGCGCCGCGTCGAGGTCGACCCCCAGCAGCTCGACGTCCGGAGCAAGGGCGCCGGTGGCCGCCAGCCAACGGACCAGGTAGCCCAGCCCGCAGCCGATGTCGACCAGGCGATACGGCCCCGGCACGCCTGAGGCCCGGATCGCGGTGAACAGCGGGCGGAGCAGGTGGACGAGGCGCTCGCCGATGCGCAGTTCCTCGCTCAGGCGCTGCATCTCGGTGTGCACGCTGATCAGCAGCCGGTCCACGGCGACCCCGTCCAGCACTCCGTCCCGGTCGGCGGGCAGGCCCGCCACGATCCTGGCGGCCCGCGAGTCGCCGTGCGCGCGCAGCCGCTCGACGACCTCGGCACGCCGAACCGGCAGCCGTCGTCCGGTGGCCGGGTCGGCTGCGGTGATCAGGTCGGAGATCTCAAGCGGAGGCACACGGAGCACTTTACGGCGTCGCTGCGGGGCTCCCTTCCCTCGGCCCGGGCGCCGAGCCGGGCAGTGACCTCCTCTCAACGTCCCTCCACGGGCACGTCTTTGACTGGTGCACGCCGCTCTGTCCCTACGGAGGCCGAGGCGTGCCAGGTCCTCCCCGCGCGAGCGGGGTCCGCCGGCAACTCGCGGGGCCCGGGCGGCACCTACTGAGGTTTTCGTCGTGTTGTCGGTGGTGACAGGTGGTGGTCCCTGCGATGTGCCGGTGGTGTGCAGCGAGCCAGGATTGGGGCCTGAATGCTGAGCGGCGGCCGCCCGGCCGTGTCATTCTGCCGGGGTGGACCGGGGAGTGTCTGCTGTCCGTTGACGGGGGCGTGAGCGGTCTGCGTGTCGGGCGCGGTGGGGCTCGGACACTCGGGCGTCTCCACCCCGGACCGGGCCCAACTCGGCAGCCGGAGGCCACCGTTGGCGTTGCGGGCGAGGTGGGTCAGCACGTGGCCGGGCGACGAGCCGGACGGCGGGGGCGGCGTCCGGACGTCGGCCGTCGGTGAACCGGGAGGCCGTCCCGAGGGGAATCGCGGTCGCGGCGGCGTCGAAGTCCGTGGCGTCGGCCATCCCCCCGGCATACCCTCCGCACGGTGCGCCCGCACCGAGCCGGGCCGTCCCACCGCCACGCCCGCCGAGCGGTGACGGCCGGGCCGGGGACGGCGCTGGGACAGGCCGCGTCGCGGAGCCCGGAACCGGCCGTGCCCTCCGAGCAGTACCCCGGCGCAACTGCCGCGCCGAGGTCGGCACGAGGTCTCGTCATCCGGCCGGCAGCGGCCAGTTCGAATTGCCCGGGGGGTCTCGGCGGTGCCGCCGGGCGGCCGGCGGGGGCCGGCGCCCGGCGGGGGCGGGGCGGTCGGGGCTCAGGCGGTGCAGTCCGCGAGGATTCCGTCCCAGAGGGCGACGCGGGCGGCCAGGGCGCGCTGGACTGTGTCGGCGCACTGGGTCCAGCGTTCGTGGTCGTCGCCGCAGAGGTCGATGAGCATCTGCATGGCCATCGGCGTGTGCTGCTCGCCGTCCACCTCGATGTGGCGGGCGAGGTAGTCCTTGAAGACGGTCAGCCGGTTGTCCGCGTCCTCGATCCGGATGACCTGCTCGAACATCTCCGGGATCAGGTCCTCGCGGCCGAACGCGAAGGCCGCGGCCTGGCAGTGCACCGGCGCGTTCTCGATGATGTCCCAGGTGACCGCCATGAACTCGGCGGCTGCGGCGGGGATTTCGGCCTGCTTCGCCGCGTCGGCGACCGCGGTGCCGGTGCCGAGCAGGCGCAGGAATTCGGTCACCGCGCCGGTGTCGGCGCCGGCCCGGGCCATGCCGTCGAGGTAGAGCTCGAAGTGGCTGATGTAGCCGTCGCCGAGCTCGTCGCTCTCCTCGACCAGGACGATTTCGTTGATGAGTCGCCGGCTCGCCGTCGGGCCGCTCGGCAGCCACGGGAGCTCCACGCACGTCAGTTGCCGCTGCAGGCACTTGAGCAGCGACATGAAGTCCCAGACCGCGAACACATGGCGTTCCTGGAAGGTCCGGACCCGCTCCAGGGAGTTCAGCTCCTGGTAGATGGGGTGGCCGACGACCTCCTGACGCACGGGCTCTATCGCCTCGCGCAGTGCGGTCAGGCCGGGGTGCGAGCGGTCCCAGTGGTAACGGTCGGAACTCATGGCGGCTCCAAGGCAGGGAGAAGCGATGCACTGACGACATGTCAGGCATGGGGTGTGTGTGGCGGATTGCGCGGTTCAGGCTACGGGAAGGCGCACACAAATCCGATGCCTCGGACTCCGATTTTTCACAAAGGCATCTCAGGGCAGTGCCGTGGCCGGGAGTCCGGGTGCGTGCCCTTTCGGGCAGCGGCGCGCGCCACTCGCCGTGCGGCGCCGGGCGGGGCCGGGGTCAGCGCCGGGCGGGGCCGGGCGGGGCCGGGGTCAGCGCGGGGACAGGCCGTCCAGCACCAGGTCGACCAGGGAGTCGAGGAAGGCGGGGGTGACGGGTTCGCCGAGCAGCAGGTGGCGGGCGAACAGCGGGCTCATCAGCGCCTCGACGGCCGCCCGGGGGTCGATGTCCGCCCGGATCTCGCCGCGTTCGGCGGCCCGGCTCAGCAGCAGTTCGGCGCGCTCCAGCCGTGCGGCCCAGTAGGCGTCACGATGGCTGCGGGTCTCGGCGGTGGCCGGGGCGATGCTCAGGTGCAGCAGCGCGGGGCCCTCCGGGGTGTCGAGGAACGCGGCGAGGGCGGTGAGGAGTTGACGCAGGTCCTCGCGCAGGGTGCCGGTGTCGGGCAGCGGCAGCGCGTGGTCGGTCCAGTCGGCGAGCGCCTCCAGCAGCAGCCGCTCGCGGGTGCCCCAGTTGCGGTACACGGAGGTCTCGTGGACGCCGGCGGCCGCGGCGACGGCCGACACGCTGGCGGCGTCGAGCCCGCCCTCGGCGAGCAGTCGCACGGTCGCGTCGAGCACGGCCCGCCGCATGGCTGCACCGCGCCGCCGCAGTGGCGCGGCCGGCCCGGCCTCGTCTTCCGCAGGTCCGTTCTGCTTGTCGCTCGACACCCCCGAAGCCTAACGCAGGCCTCCTTGCATTGCTGCGCACAGCGTCGTAGCCTCGGCAATGCAAGTCGCCTTGCGATATCCCTCGATATCCGCGCAGGGCGCTGCGGCAACAAGGCCGCCGACAGCCCGCCGTCGGCCGGAGAGGATCGACCATGGCCCGGATGCGTGCCGTCCGCCTGCACCTGCCCACCCGCAAGCTGAGCGTCGAGGAGGTGGAGCGTCCCGTCCCCGGCCCCGGCCAGGTGCTGATCAAGGTGGAGGCGGCCGGTGTCTGCCTGTCCGACGTCCACCTGATCGACGGCTCGCTCACCCCGCTCTACCTCCCGGGCGAGAGCGTCACCCTCGGGCACGAAGTCGCGGGCACCGTAGCCGAGTTGGGCGAGGAAGCGGGCAAGTGGCAGGTCGGCGACCGGGTCGTCCTGCAGGCCGGCGAGCAGCGCGACGGCATCACCTGGACGCGCGGCGTGGACTACGACGGCGGCTGGGCGGAGTACGCGCTCGCCCGCAAGGACACCCTGATTCCGCTCCCCGAGTCGATCTCGTTCGAGCAGGGCTCGATCATCCCGGACGCGGTCTCCACCCCGTGGGGCGCCATCACCACCACCGGCCAGGTGCGGCCCGCCGAGCCGGTCGGCGTGTGGGGTGTCGGCGGTCTCGGCGCGCACGGCGTCCAGCTGCTCCGGGCGATCGGCGCGAACCCGATCGTCGCCGTGGACCCCTCCCCCGCCGCCCGCGAACGCGCACTCGCCTTCGGCGCGGACCTGGTCCTGGACTCGGCCGACCCTGAGCTCGCCGCGAAGATCGGCGCCGCGACCGGCGGGGCCGGCCTGGCCGCCGCCTTCGACTTCGCCGGCGTGCCCGCCGTCCGCGAGCAGGCGATGACCGTCCTCGGCGCGCACGGCCGACTGGTCCTCGTCGGCCTCACCGACCAGCCGCTGACGGTCACCAACAGCGTCCGCTTCTCCTACCTCCAGCAGCAGATCCTCGGCCACTACGGCTCCGGCGAGACCGCCGTCCCCCAGCTGATCTCCCTCGCCGCCGGCGGCCGCCTCGACTTCTCCCGCTCGGTCAGCGACGTCCTCCCGCTCGACCGGGCCGCCGAGGCCGTCGAGCGCCTGCACACCAAGCAGGGCAACCCGATCCGCCTGATCCTCAAGCCCTGACGCCCTCCTCCACCCGCCCCGCCGGACCGGCACCCCCGTCCGGCGGGGCACTCCCATGCGCGGCCCTGGCCCGGCCGACGCTCGACGCCCGGCGGCCGACTCGGCGACGCCCCGCCAGGTCCTCCGGTAGCCCACGGACAGGGGGCCGCCGACGAGGTCGAGCACCTGCTCGGCGGCCCTGGCCAGGAGGGCCGGGTCGCCGGAGTGGCACAGCTGGCGGTGGCCTTCGAGCAGGGCCGGGCCGAGCGTCCCGTCCGCTTCCCGGAGGCGTCGCGCGAACCACTTGCCGCTGCCGACCCAGGCGCGGCGGTGGTCGCAGAGCAGGTCGGCCGCCGCACTCAGGACCGCACCGGCGACGGCCAGTTCCTCGATCCGGTCCCGCGTGTCCGCCAGGTCGGTCGGGTCGGTCGGGTCGGTCGAGTCGGTCAGGTCGGTCAGGAGGTCGGTCAGTCCGTACCGCTTCGTGTCGACCGCCTCCGGGTCGAGGGCCGGTGGCCCGTCGAGGAGGTCGGCCTTCGCGCGGGCCCGGGCCCGGGCGCCGTGCCCGTGCGGGTCGAACAGCACCCGGCCGGTGGCGTACATGCTCTGGGCGACCGCGCGGCGCGAGGCCGCGTCGACGGCGAAGAGGTCCGTGAGGCCGGCCTGCGTGTGGACGAAGAGCTCGACGACGCGTTCCTCGAAGCGCACTGTCTCGCGGTAGGTCGCGCCGTCCTCCGGCATCAGGACCGCGATGTCGAGGTCGCTGGACGCCGTGGCGCGCCCCGAGGCCGCCGAGCCGGCCAGAACGGCGGCGAGCGCGTCCGGGAAGCGGTCGTTCACCAGGCGCCGGGCTTGGGCGATCGGATCGGAAGTCATGGCGGTCACCGTCGCACGCCGTCGCCGCCGGCCGCGACACGGTTTCCGCAGTGCCACCGGTGACTGTCCGGTCGGGCGGGCCGCCCGCGGCTGGTCAGTCTCGGTCCGCGTCGGCTCCGGTCTTCCAGGCGAGGCGGAACTCCTCGGCCGTCTCCGCGCCCTGCCGGAGGCCCTCGGCGTAGGCCGGGGCCCAGGCCGTTCGGTCGTTCAGGTCCGGACCGAAGGCGTGCAGGGAAGCCTGGTCCGGCTCGATGGTCAGGGCGGTGTGCGGGGCTGCGGCCGCCAGTTCGCGGTGGAGCAGTTCGCGGGGGAAGAGGTGCGCCTGCGGGTCGACCACGACGAGGGTGCGGGCCCCGGTGGCGAGTGCGGCGTTGGTCGCGGAGTGCAGCGAACCGTCGAGGTAGCGGCGGCCGTTGACGGTGATCGGCGGGTAGATGCCCGGGAAGGCCGTGCTCGCGGCAACGGCGGCGGCCAGCGGTGCGTCGCTCGTGCGGGAGAAGACCGTCTGGGCGCCGGTCTCGGCGTCCGTCACGGGGATCAGCAGCTCGCGCGAGGACGGCCAGCGGTCGGTGCCGATCATGGCGTGCATCCGGTCGATGTGGGCCTGTTCGGGGCCGGTCTCGGCGGCGAGCGCGATCCGGCCGACCCGGCGGCGGGCCTCGTCCGGGTTCGCGGCGGCGTCGCGGAGGACGGCGAACGCCTCGCCCAGGCGGCGTCCGTCCACCTGGGGCGGGGTGCCGCCGGCGGGGCGGGGCGGGGTGGCGAGGTGGTCGGGGTCCCGGCCGGTGGCGAGCAGGGCTGCGGTGATCGCGCCGGCCGAGGTGCCGACGAAGAGGTCGGCGTCGGCCGGGTCGAGCCCGCTGCGGCGCAGTCCGGCGGCGAGGCCGGCCGTCCAGGCCGTGCCGACGAGGCCTCCGGCGCCCAGCACGAGTGCCCGGGTGTGCATGACTGTCCCCTCTCGTTGTTGAAACAGTCGTACCATATACCGACGCACGTTCAACTCCGCAGCGAAGAAAGGACGTTCACCGTGGGCCGACCGCCGGACCCGGACCGCCGGGAGGCCACCCTGGCGCGGGCGACCGACTACGTGCTGGCGCACGGCCTGGCCGGGTTGAGCCTGCGCCCGCTGGCCGCTGCGCTCGACACCAGCCCGCGGATGCTGCTCTACGACTTCGGCAGCAAGCAGGAGTTGGTGGCCGCCGTGCTCGCCGAGGCCCGCCGCCGGGGCGCGCACCGGCTGACCGAACAGCTCCCCCCGACGGCCGTCTCCGCCGAGGAGCACCTGCGCGCCATCTGGACCTGGATGAGCGCCCCGGAGCGCGCCCCGTTCGTCCGGCTGTTCTTCGAGGTGCACGCCGACGGTCTCGCCCACCCGGAGAACTACCCGGACCGGGCCGAGGCGATCACGGGCTGGTTCGACACCCTCGGCACCACGCTCCGCGGCATCACCGCGGGCCCGGGCGACACCGTCACGCCCACCCTGGTGATGGCCGTCGTCCGGGGCCTGCTGTTCGACCTCACCACCACCGGGGACCGCCACCGCACCGACCTCGCCCTGGACCGCTTCTGCGCACTCCTCCGGCCCTGAACGAGGCCTGACTCGCGTTTGCGTTCGAGCGCACTCCAACTCCTACGGTCTCCACCATTCACCGTGCACCCACGAACGGAGACCACCCCATGACCAGTACTGACGCCGCCACCACCCGGCAGCAGCGCCTCGACCACGGCCTCGACGTCCTCGGCCGGATCGACGGCGAGGCCGGCCGGAACGTGCTCGCCGCGCTGTCCGACGTCTCGCCGGAGCTCGCCCACCAGGTCGCCGCCTGGGGCTTCGGCGAGATCTACGCCCGCCCCGAACTCGCCCCGCGTGATCGCCAGTTGGTCACCCTCGGCATGCTCACCGCGCTGGGCGGCTGCGAGCCGCAGCTGCGGGTGCACGTGAACGCGGCGCTGAACGTCGGCCTGACCCCCCAGCAGATCGTCGAGGCCCTGCTGCACTCCGCCGTGTACTGCGGCTTCCCGCGCGCCCTGAACGCCACCCTCGCCGCCAAGGAGGTCTTCGCCGAGCGCGGCCTGCTCCCGCTCGCGGCGGCCTGACCGGCCGCGTGCGGCGGGCGCCTCCCCCGGCCCCGGGGGTATTTCGTTCGCTTCGGAACGGGTGCGTGTTGAATCCTCGGAGGCATGACACTGCACGAGGACGAGATCCCGACCGACGAACTGCTGGTCCGCCGTCTGCTGGCGCAACAGCGGCCGGAGTGGGCCGAGTTGCCCGTCCGGGCGGCCGGGTCCGGCACCGACAACCGGATGTTCCGGCTCGGTGACGGGCTGCTGGTGCGGCTGCCGCGCACGCCGGGGACGGCCGACGCGGTGCGCAAGGAGCAGGTCTGGTTGCCGCGCCTGGCACCGGAGTTGACATGCGTGGTGCCCGAGCCGGTGCACCGGGGCAGGCCCGGTGGCGGGTTCCCGCTGCCGTGGTCGGTGTACCGGTGGATCGAGGGCGCCGAGGCCGGCCCGGAGTCGGTGGCCGACTGGGCCGCGTTCGGGACGGAGCTGGCGGCGGCGGTCCGGGCCCTGCACGCCGTCCCGCTGCCGCCCGAGGACGAGCGGCACGGCCTCCAGTGGTACCGGGGCGAGGAGTTGGCGGCCTGCGCCGACTCGATCGGCGCGTCCTTCGCGCAGGCCCGCGCCCTCCCCGGCCTCGGCCAGGACTCCGGCCAGGACTCCGGCCAGGGCCTTGACCTGGACCGCGACCTGGACCTGGACCGCCTCGAAGCCGTCTGGCGCGCCGCGCTGGCCCTGCCCGCCCCGTCCGCACCCCCGGTGTGGCTGCACGGCGACCTGAAGCCGTCCAACCTGCTGGTCCGGGACGGCCGGCTGCACGCGCTCATCGACTTCGGCTGCCTGTCGATCGGCTTCCCGGACGCCGAGCACGCCCCGCTGTGGGACGTGCCGGCCGCCGCCCGCCACGCCTACCGCGCCGCCCTCGGCGTCGACGAGCAGACGTGGCAACGGGCTTGCGGATGGGCGGTGGCCGTGGCGATCAGCGGGGTGCCGTACTACTGGGAGAGCGATCCGGCCTTCGTCGCCGAGTGCGTCGCCCGTCTGCGCGCCGTCCTGGACGACCCGGCCGGGCTCTGAGCCCCGGGCCGGTCACGGTTCGTAGACCATCTCCGGGAAGTTCCCCGAGGGCCCGTCGAGCAGGTGGTCGTCGTGGCCGCGCAGCCAGCGGTCGAAGAAGCTCGCGACGTACGTCCGGGTGGCGAGGACCGCCCGGTCGGGCCGGATGTCGCCGACGCCCTCGTGCAGCGCCTCGGCGGAGATCGCGCCCTGGCGGGCGAGTTGCGGCAGCAGCGACTCGGCGTCGGTGTACGAGGCGTGGCGGGAGCCGTCGAGGGTGAAGTCGGCGTGCCAGCCGGTGCTGTGCTGCCACAGCGCCTCCCAGCCGGGCTGCTGCTGGTGCGGGCCGGAGTCGCCGTTGCGGGTGCCGAGCAGCAGGAACGGGCGGTCCAGGCCCTTCTCGGCAACATCCGTCAGGTAGACGCCGGTGCGGCCGTCCGAGCCGGGGAAGTGCAGCTGCCCGTCCATGTTGACGGCCGCAGAGATCCGCGGGTCGTCGTGCATGGCCTGGAGGGCGGTGGAGCCGCCGCCGGAGTGGCCGACCATGCCGATCCGGCCGAGGTCGAGGGCCGCGCCGACGCCGGGCGGCAGGGTGCGGGAGTCCTTCAGCCGGGCCAGCTCGTCGAGGACGAACCTGGTGTCGTCGACCCGGGTGCCGATCATCTTCCGCAGCAGCGCGCCCATGTCGAGGGCCGGGTCCTGGGCCAGCTCGGGGAACACCGATGTGGCCAACTCGCCTCCGGGCAGGGAGACTTCGGACGCCTCCCAGGTGTGGTCGACGGTCACCACCACATAGCCGCGCGAGGCGAGGTCCTCCACCAGGCCGGTCCCCCAGGTGCGCGGGTCGCCCAGGCCCGCCGAGTACAGCACCACCGGCCGGACCCGGCCGGGCAGCGCCGGCGCGTCGACGCGGGCGTGGGTGCGCACCCCCGACCAGTCGGTGCGGTCGGGCTCGAAGCGCTCGTTCATCCATCCGACGCTCCCGGCGCTGCCGAAGTGCGCGCCCGCGTCGGGGGTCATGTACGGCACTCGGTCGGTGCCGGACGCCGGGCGGGCGGTCGGGTACCAGAGGCTGATCATCAGCTCGCGGGGCCGTCCGGCCTTCCACGGGTCCTCCCGTCCCTGGTCGACCAGGTGCACGCTGGTCGTGCCGACCGCGTACGGGCCGGTGGGCGCCGGCAGCGTCGCCGTCGCCAACTGCCCGGCCGGGGCCTGCCGCCCCACCGTCTGCGCCATCGCGCCCGGCGCCCCGGCCACGCCCAGCGCCACCGTCGCGGCCAGCACCGCCGCCGCCATCGCCCGTCCCCGCCTGCCCATCGTCCGTCCCCCTACTGGTGTCTTCGCTACGTTCTTCGGCACGGGAGGGACGGTACGGGCGGGGCGGGTGCGAAACCGTCATACCGGGGAGCCAACTCGCCCGGGGCTACCCCGGTATGACGCTCCCGCAGCAGCGCCCCGGCCTACCGCTCCGGCACCACCGCGTGGGCCAGCACGGAGAGTTCGAACGGGCGCAGCGCATCGGTCCGCTCCTCCCACGGCTGGGGGACCAGGGTGTCGCGCTGGCGCAGGTAGCCGAGCGGGCGCAGGCCGTGGCCGGTCAGCAGGGTGTCCATCTCCTCGACGGTGAGGAAGGTCCGCCACGGTTCGCCGTTCTCGGCGGCCGCTGCGTGCACCTGTTCGGCGTACAACTGCCCGGCGGGGTCGCGGTGTTCGGCGGGTAGCAGGTGTTCGGCGAGAAGTTCGGTGCCGGGCGCGAGCGCGCCGACGGCTGACAGCACCCGGCCGATCGCCTCGGTGCCGAGGTACATCGTCACGCCCAGCCAACTCACCACCGCCGGCCGTTCGGTGTCGAATCCGGCAGCCGTCAGGGCATCGGTCAGGTCGCCCTGTTCCAGGTCGAGCGGGACGAAGGAGACGGTGGTCGGGACGGCGATTCCGGCGGCGGTCAGCCGGGCCCGCTTCCACTCCTGCATGGCCGGGTGGTCGACCTCGAACACCCGGACGGGGTGGGCGAGTTCGCTGCGGTAGGCGAAGGTGTCCAGGCCGGCGCCGAGGACCACGTACTGGTCGATGCCGCGCCGGGCGACGGCCTCGGCGAGGCGGTCCTCGGTGCAGCGACTGCGGGTGACAGCGGTGGTCCGGGCACCGGCCAGGATCGGGTGGGCGCCGAACGCGCGGTGGTAGCCGAGCAGTTCGTCCGCGCGCTCGCCGAGCAGGGCGGAGGCGAGGGTGTCGGCGAAGATCGGCGGTTGCTGATCGACGAGCAGGTGGGCGGCGCGGGCGGCGGCCGACATCAGGGCGGTTCGACTGGGAGCGTGATGGTCCATGCCCAGAAAACTAATATGCTGACACCACATCATATCACATTAATAAATCTTTCCACAGTGTTTATCGGTACGTTTTCCGCAACAATTCCCGCGCGCTGCGGCGAGGGCCCGTGATAGGCAGGGGGAATGGCTCTCACACTCGCCTTCCCGGCCCTGTTGGCCCAGATCGACGAGCACTCCGCGGCCCTTCGCCGCACCGTCGCCGCCGCGCCCGACCCGCGGGCCGTCGTCCCCAGTTGCCCGGGCTGGCGGCTGCCCGACCTGCTCGAACACGTCACCGTCGTGCAGCGGTTCTGGACGTCCGCCGTCACCGCCGGGGCCGGCTTCGTCCCGAGCCGGCCCGAGTTGGAGACCGGTCTCTCCGCCGAGCAGGAACTCGCCCGCTCGGCGGAGACAACTGCCGATCTGCTCAAGGCACTTCGCGCAGCCGGCCCGGACGGCCCGTGCTGGACGTGGTGGCCGGGCACCGACGCCCCGCAGACCACCGGGGCAGCCGCCCGGCATCAGGTGCAGGAGGTCGCCGTCCACGCCCATGACGCCCAACTCGCGGTCGGCGCACCGCAGTCGGTCGTTGAGGAGGTCGCCCTCGACGGCATCGACGAGTTCCTCGTCCTCTCCTGGGGCACCGCCGACCACTGGACGCACGGACCGGCCCGCGTCCGCCTGCGCACCGACGAGGGCCCGACCTGGCTCGTCGAACTCACCGCCGACGGCGCCAAGGCCCTCGCCCCGGACGAGGACCCGGTCGCGCTCGAACTCGCCGGCCCCGCCAGCGAGTTGCTCCTCACCCTGCACCGGCGACGTCCGCCCACGGCCGTCCGCACCACCGGCGCCGACCCGGCGCTCCTGCCGCTCCTCCTCGACTGGCCCCGCCTCGGCTGACGCCCCAACGGCCCGCCGAGGTCGGGCTGTTCGTCACCGCCGTCGCCGCCGGCGGCCCGTCCGCGGGTCGTCGGCGGCGCCGAACGAGGTCAGGGCGGCGGCCAGCACCAGGAAGCTGCCGATGACGGCGAACGCGGCCGGGACGCCGGTGAAGATCCGGACCTCCGCCCCGCGTCGGCGGTCGTACTCGGCCTGGCCGATCTCGGTGCGGACCAACGTGCGTCCGTGCGCGCCGGATTCGGCCTTCGTCCAGTAGTAGCCGGTGGCGTCCTTGTGGACCTCCGCCGCGTCGGAGCCGGTGGCCAGGCCGACCGCGATCAGACAGGCCGTCAGCACGTAGCAGAGCTTCACCCCGCGCGGCAGCCGCCGCAGTTGGTGCGGCAGTCCGTCCACCCTGTCCCGGCGCAGGAACGGGACGGACCAGGAGCGGGCCAGGGCGGCGGCGAAGACCAGGACGATCGCGGCCAGCGTCGACGCCCACAGCCAGGCCGGCGCCACCCACCGCAGCGGCGGCACGGTGGCCGCCAGGCAGAGCAGTTCGACGGCGCACAGCACCCACGCGGCGACGAAGTGGACCCGGTGACTGCCCCGCAGAACCTCCATGCCACACCCCGTTCAGCCGTTCCCCCGAATCTCGCGCAGCCTATCCCCGGCATGCCCCCGCAGGGCACCCTTGCCTCTCTAGGATGGCCGAATGGCATGCCGTATCAGCGAGTTGATCCTCGACTGCAGCGACCCCGAGCTCCTCGCCGCGTTCTGGTGCGAGGTCCTCGGCTACGTCGAACTGGGCCGCGAACCCGACGGCGGCATCGAGATCGGCCCGCCCGCCACCGGCTTCGGCGGCCCCCTGCCGACGCTGATCCTCAGCCCCACCACCGACCCCCGCCCGTCCCGCCTCCCGCTGCACCTCGACGTCAGCCCCACCGACCGCGAGCAGGCCGCCGAACTCGCCCGCCTGCTCGCCCTCGGCGCGAAGCCCGCCGACGTCGGCCAGACCGGCCGGGAGCCCTGGCACGTCCTCGCCGACCCGGAGGGCAACGTCTTCTGCCTCCTGCGCGCCCGTATCCCGCCCGTCTGACCGAATGCCGTCCCCCGCTGTCAGCCGGCGGTGCGGGTGCGGGTCCGGATGTCGACGGCGGGCATGCCGGCGCGGCGGGCGGCGAGCAGGCCGGAGTCGGTGTCCTCCAGGACCAGGCAACGGGTCGGGGGGACGCCGAGACGCTCGGCCGCGAGCAGGAAGATCTCCGGGGCGGGCTTGCCCTCGGTGACGTCGTCGCGGGTGACGGTGCAGGCGAACAGGTCGGCGAGGCCCAGGTGTTGCAGGGTCGCCCCGACCGTCTCGCGCATGCCGCCGGAAGCGACCGCGATCGGCAGGCACCCGGCCAGGGAGCGGGCCAGGTCGGCGACCCAGCGGATCTCGCGGACGTCGTCGAGGTGGTCGAGGTAGCGCCTCTCACAGGCCGCCACCAGGGCCTCCAGCGGGTCGGCGGGGGTGACGTCGTGCTGGTCGAGGGCGGCCCGGACGGTCTCCGGCGTGGAGGTGCCGGTGTGGTCCTGGTACCAGTCCCGGCCGATCCGGATGCCGAGCGGGCCGAGCGTGTCGGACAGGGCCTTGAAATGGGCCGTGTGGGTGTCGGCGAGGGTACCGTCGCAGTCGAAGAGAACGGCCCGGCGGTCGGCGAACCAGTCGGCGGGGTCGTGCGTGCCGGTCATGACTTCCCTTCAGGGACGGGGAGTTGACGGGGTGACACATCATTGAGTGGGTTTCCTTTCTAAGTGTCGGAGTCCGCACCCGTCAAGGAGGTACCGTCCCGGCCGACCGTCAATGAGCTGGTCAGAGTGCTGGAGGCGGCCGGTTTGGTCGAGTGCGCCGGGGAGGAGAACGCCCGCACCGGGCTCGGCCGGCCGGCCCGGCCGGCCCGGGCGGTCCGGTTCCGGGCGGAGGCGGGCCATGTCGTCGGGATCGACGTCGGACCGCACCGGCTGGTGGTCCTGCTCGCCGATCTCCAGTGCGCCGTGGTCGGCCGGTGGCGGCTCGACGACCACGGCCTGACGCCCGCCCGGGCCGGGCGGGAGGTGTCCGAGCGCCTCGCCGAACTGCTGGCCGCCGTACCCGAGTCCGGCGGCCTGCGCGGCATCGCGGTCGCCACGCCCGGCCTCGTCCCCTCCCCCGGGACGGCCCCGCCCGGCCCATGGCCGGTCGCCGGCCTCCTCGCCGACCTGCGCGACGCCCACCCCCGCTGTCCGATCCTGGTGGAGAACGACGCCAACCTCGCCGTCCTCGGCGAGCACCGGCGCGGTGCGGCGCGCGGCCTCGACACCGTGGCCTACGTCCACTGGGGTTCCCGGATCGGCTCGGGCCTGCTCATCCACGGCCGCCTGCACCGGGGCGCGACGGGAGCGGCGGGCGAACTCGGCCATCTCGCGCCCTCCGCCGGCCCCGGCGACCCGCGCATCAATGCGTCCGAACGCGGCTGGCTGGAGCGACAGTTGCTCGACGTCGACCTCACCGACCCCGCCGGCCGCGCCAGCGCCGTCCAACACCTCGCCGCGGGCCTCGCCGCCCTCGCCCACCTGCTCGACCCCGACGCCGTCGTGCTCGGCGGCGGCGCGATCGAACGCGCCCCGGACCTCGTCGACGACCTTCGCGCCCGTCTCGGCCGCATCGCCCTCTCGCCGCCCGCCCTGCACCGCTCCCCCCTCCGCAACGAGTCCGCCGCCACCGGCGCGATCCACCTCGCGCTGGAGGCCGCGGAGCGCTCGCTGCTGCCGTGAATCGGCCTCCGGCGGGTGCTCGGGTGTCCTGGTCAGGGGTGGGACGGCCCGGGGGTGAGGTGGGCGGTGATCAGGTTGGGGTCGGTGGCGGTGGCGTAGGCGGCGCTGCCGATGTAGGCGGTGTGGCCGCGTACGGCAACGGAGGTCGGGTTCTGGAGGCCGTCCGCCGCGGTAAGGACGGTGGAGCGGGTGCCGTCGGGCTCGATCAGGACGACTTGGCTGGGGCCCTCGACGAGGGCGGCGAGGATCTGATCGCTGCGGCCGGTGAAGTCGAAGTCGTCGACGGGGCCGAGGCCGGCGGCCCGGGTCTCGACCGCCCCCGGCCGGCCGCCGTCGCCGATGGGGACGCGCAGGACCGTCCCGTAGGACGTGTTGGTGACCCAGACCGCACCGCCGTGCACCTTCAGGCCGTTCGCCCCGAGGTCGCCCACGGCCGGCGCGAGCTCCGGGGCGGTGGCCCAGCGAACCGCGCTGCCGCCGGTGACCGGGACGGTCCAGATCGTGCTCAGGTTCGAGTCGGCGATGTAGAGGGTGCCGGTGCGCCGGTCCAGGGCCATGCCGTTGGGGATGCTGTCCGCCGGGAGGGCGGCGATGCGCTCCGGTGTGCGGCTGCCGGGGCTCAGCCGCCAGACGCCCGTCAGGTCGGCGCTGCCCGCGACGTACAGGACGTACAGGGTGCCGTCGTCGGCGCGGGCGATGCCGGTGGCGAGCGGCTGACCGAACACCGGCGTGTCGACGCCGCCGTCGGGCGGGGTCGGGAGGGTGGCCAGCACCCGGGTGCGACCGTCGAGGCCGACGTGGGCGACCTGGTGGCTCACCGAGAAGGTGACGTCGGCCGAACCGTCGGGCTCCAGGGCGATGTTCTCCGTGGTCTGCCCGGCAGCCGCATCGAAGTGCGCGACGAAGCGTGCGCGGTCGACGCCGACCACCGGGCCGGCGGCGGCCGGGCCGGTCACCGCCGTCACGAGCCCCATGGCGGCCGCCACGATTCCGGCGGCGGCCGCCGGCCTGCGCGCGATCTTCATGGACAATGTCCTTTCCCACGAACGGAGTTGGGCCGTGATCACCGGCTGGGGCGCTTCTTCCCGGACGGTCTGTGAAGTGTCCGGCAAGCCTCCGGCGTGAGTCCATGGAACCGCCCGGCGGGCAGTCGGGGCGAGTGATTCGACGAGCCTCGTTACCTGCCCGCCCGACGCCCGGTCGGACTCCCGGCGAACCGGTCGCCCCCGCGCGGGAGTCATGACGATCGGCCGCCGAACGCACCGACCGCATGAAGGAGCCCCGAGGATGACGGAACGAGCCGCCCGCTACCTGTACCTGGCACGGCGAGGCGAGGCGTTGGCGGACGAGAGCGGGCTGTCGGAGCGCGGGCGGCGGCAGGCCGTGCTGCTCGGCCGTCGGCTGGCGGGGCGGCCGCTGTCCGTCGTCCATCACGGCCCGCCGGCCCGGGCCGCGCAGACTGCGCGGTTGGTGTGCGAGCAGCTCGACGGTGTCCCGGCGCAGGTGTCCGAGCCGGCGGGCGACTATGTTCCGTACGTCCCGTCGCGGGCCGAACTGCCGTCCGACTGAACGGACTTCCTCCTCGCGTTCCTCGCGCAGGCCACGGCGGAGGAGCGTGCGCGCGGCCTGCGGCTGGCGGCGCAGGCGGTCGAGCGGTTCACCGAGCCGGTGGCGGGCGGCGAGGAGCGCCACGAGCTGCTGGTGACCCACAACTTCCTGATCGGCCGGCTGGTGCGCCACGCCCTGGACGCGCCGAGCTGGCGCCGGCTCGGGCTCAACCACGGCAACGCCTCGCTGACCGTCATCCGCCGGACGCCGGGCCGCCCGGCCACCCTGCTGGCCCACGGCGACATGTCGCACCTTCCGGCCGAGCTCCGCCGGACCGGGTTTCCCACCGAGTCGCGACTGTGACAGCCGGGCCGGCCGATCACGACTCCGTCTCCGGCCCTCCGTCAATCGCCCGATCGACGGCGGGCCGGGTCGGCGATCGATCCTGTGATGCGCCGTCGATCGGTCGGCGCGGGAAGGCTGGGAGGCGGGCCGCATGCCTCCGGATCGTCGAACTGGCCGTAGAACTCGCCCGGTCCGTCCTCGAAGAAGTCGGTCCCCTCGGTCTCCTCCCAGTCGGTGATCTGTGCCGACAGGCCGGCCCAGGGGCGGTCGAGGGGGAAGGGCTCGGCGGGCCTCGGGCCCTTCTGCTCGCGGACGAGCCGCCCGTCGTACGCCATCAGCAGGTGGGCGGGCTCGCCGAACTCCAGCAGGTACCGGCGATAGTTCTCCGGCAGCCGCAGCCCCAGCCCGCTCTCCGTCTCCACCACCTCGGCCTCCGTCAACGCGGAGCAGCCGGTCCGCCACACCTCGCCGTCGCCCGGCCGCAGGGCGGCCCGGCGCGCGAACAGTTCGCGTATCCGGGCCGGCCGTCGGCCGATCCGCTCGTCGTCGAGCGGCTGCCGGGGCACCGGCTCAGCAGTCATCACAGGGTCCTTCGCCGTCGGAGGGAGCCGTCGCGAGATCCGCACCGCACGACGACGTGAAGGGCACCCTGGCGATCGGGACCGACTCCGGCACCGGCCCCCGCGGTCAGCGCATCCGACTGGTCGTCAGGACCTCCACGATGTGCGGCCAGGCGGCCGCGCCGAGGAGGGCGTCGGCCTCCGGGGTGCCGCCGTAGGCGTAGGTCGGGGAGGCGGGGAACAGGGGTTCGCCGGGGAGGCGGGGGCGGTGGCCGGCGGCGGGGTGGTGGACGAGTCGACTGGGGAGGCCGGCGGCGCGGCGGCGGGCGGCGAGTTGCTCGGCGAAGGGGGCGGAGGGCCACATCGCGTCGTCGCCGCCTGCGACGAGGAGGAGGTCGGCCCGGGTGTGTTCGACGGGGATGGCCGCCGGGGGCAGGGCGTCGGGGAAGGTCCGGGCGGCCTGTTCGTAGGCGCCGCGGACGGCGACCGGGCGGCCGGGCGATTCGGTGGGCGTCCAGGTCTCGTCCATCGGCACGAACGGGAGCGGGCGGCCCTGCCACGTCCAGCAGGAGCGGTACGGGCGCTCGGCGCCGTCCAGGCCGGGGCCGACGTTGCTCCAGACCAGCGAGGTGGGCGAGATCGCGACGACCGCGTCGACCCGGGGGGCGTGAACGGCCGTCAGCAGGGCGGCTTCCGCGCCCTTGGAGGAGCCGAGTACGCCGATGCGCCGTACGCCGCGGCGCTGCAGCAGGTCGATCGCCGCGGTGAAGGTCTCCAGCGGGACTTCGCAGATGCCGGGCGGCTGGCCGGGGCCGCCGAACCAGCGGATCGCCAGTGCGGTCAGCCCGGCGCGGGCCAGCAGTCGGGCCCGTTCCCGATCGACCCGCCCGCTGGAGCCGGCCAGCACCAGCACCCCCGCGCCGCTGTCGTCGCCGTCGGGCGTGCACAGCAGGCCCTCCCAGGGCTCGGTCAACTCCCGTTCCACCAAGGCCTCCACGCACAGGTCGGTTGGGCCTGAAGTATGCCAGGACCTGCCGGAACTCCGGCCGGGGAGGGGCGGCGGTCGTCCTGTCGAAGAGGTCGGGCCTCACGCGGTGGTCGCCGCCCAGGGTGCGCGCCGTCACCACGCTCCGGGACGAGCGGGCGCACCCGCAGGGCTTCGCCCCGCCCCAGGACGGCATCGCAGGCCACCGCCCGGCCGGGTCGGCCCCCGGCAACTTCCGGACGGGGCAACCGATTTCACTGCGCGCCACGGTGATCACGACCACGGTGCGGAGATCCGTCCTCCTCCGGATGTAGTCCGTACGCCTGCCGGGCGAGGCCCACGTCGTCCCGTGGGTCGATGACCGACGACAGACCGGGACGGAAACGTGGAGCACATGACAGAGAACACGAAACTGACGCACCGTCAGTCTCGCGCGAAAGTACGGCGTTCGGGAGCGATCCCGCTCGTCCTCGGGCTCGCCGCCGGCCTGCTGACGGCCCTCGCGCCCGCCTCCGCGCAGGCCGCCGACACCGACCTGGCGGCCGGGCAGGCGGGGGGCGGCTGGACCGCCAAGATCCGGCGGACCGAGTTCGGCATCCCGCACGTCCTCGCCCAGGACTTCGGCGGTCTCGGCTACGGCTACGGCTACGCGTTCGCGCAGGACAACCTGTGCCAACTCGCCGACCAGGTGGTCACCGTGCGCGGCGAACGCTCGCGCCGGTACGGGCCGGACGGGCAGACCGTGGACCGGCTCCGCAACCTGGACAGCGACACCTACCAGCAGAGCCTGCTCCGCTCCGGCACGGTGCGGAAGCTGCTCGACCAGCCGGCGCCGCTCGGCCCGACCGCCGAGGCGCGGCAGCTGGTGGACGGCTACGTCGCGGGCTACAACCGCTACCTGCACGACACCGGCGTGGGCCGGCTCCCGGACCCGTCCTGCCGGGGGAAGGACTGGGTCGGGCCGATCACCGCCGACGACCTATGGAACATCCTGTACGACGTCAACACCCTTGCGGGCGTGGCGAAGAAGGAGACGGCCACCGCCGTCCCGGGCGCCGGCGCGACGGGCCCGGCGGCGCTCAAGGCCGCCGCAGGCGCGACGGGCCCGGCGGCGCTCAAGGCCGCCACCGCGCCGGCCGAGACCCCCGACACCGGCAGCAACGCCTGGGCGATCGGACGGGACGCCTCCCGCGACGGCCACGGGCTGCTGCTGGCCAACCCGCACCTGCCGTGGGTGGGCTCGGAGCGGTTCTACCAGGCCCAGTTGACCATCCCGGGCGTGCTGGACCTGGGCGGCGCCGGCCTCTACGGCATCCCGTTCCTGCAGATCGGCCACACCGCCGGCCTCGCCTGGAGCCACACCACCAGCTACGCCGACCACGCGACGTTCTACCGCCTGTCGCTGGTGCCGGGCGACCCGACCGCGTACCTGGTGGACGGCAAGGTCGAGCGGATGACGGCGCAGACCGTCCCGGTCACCGTCCGGGCGGCCGACGGCACGCTGTCCACCGTCGAGCGGACCGTCTACCGCTCCCGGCAGGGCTTCGTGCTGGCCGCCGGCTGGACCGACAAGCAGGCCTACACGCTGCGCGACGCCAACGCCGACAACCTCCGCTCCCTCAACGAGTGGATCGCGATGGGCCGTTCGCAGAACCTCGACCAGCTGCGGCAGGCCCAGCGGACCTACCAGGGCGCGCCGTGGGTGTACACCACGGCCGTCGACACGTCCGGGACCACGTACTTCACCGACTCCTCCGCCGTCCCGCACCTGCCCGACGAGCAGCGGGCGCGCTGCCTGGTGGACGATCCGATGATCGACGGGCTGCTGAACGGGTCGACCACCGCGTGCGACCCGGGCAGCGACCCGGAGGCGCGGGTGCCCGGCGTGTTCGGGCCGGCCGACCACCCCACGCTGAGCCGCACCGACTACGTCGCCAACTCCAACAACGGCCCGTACCTGACCAACGCGGACGCGCCACTCGCCGGCCTGCCCGCCGTCTACAACGGCGGCCCGCAACTCGCCTCGCGGCCGCAGCTGGGCCTGCGGATGATCGCCGACCGCCGGGCCGGCACCGACGGCCTGGGCGCGCCCGGCTTCACCCTCGGCACGCTGCAGGACGCCATGTTCGGCAACCGCGTACAGAGCGCCGAGCTCGACCGCGACGACGCCGTCGCCCTGTGCCGCGCCCACCCGCAGATCACGGCCTCCGACGGCACCGGCGTGGACGTGCGCGCCGCGTGCGACGTGCTCGCCGCGTGGAACACCCGGGGCGACGCCGACAGCAGGGGCACCGTGCTCTGGCAGGCGTACCGCGACGCGCTGGCGGGCACCCGCACCAGGGCCTGGCAGACCGTCCCGTACGACCCGGCCGAGCCGCTGACCACCCCGCGCGGCATCGCCGCCGACAGCCCGGACGCGCAGCGCGCGTTCGCCGACGCCGTCCGCGCGCCGGCGGCGCGCGGGCTGCCGGTGAACGCCGCGATCGGCGACGTGCAGCGCTGGGCGGGTATCCCGCTGCACGGGTGCGCCGGGCAGATCGGGTGCTTCAACGTGCTGACGGCCGGGCCGAGTTCGGGCGCGGGCGGCGGCACCTACCCGGCAAGCGGCGCGAGCGTGCCGCACGGCTCCAGCTTCGTGATGGCCACCGAGCTGACCGACCGGGGCCCGCGCACCCGGACGCTGCTCACCTACGGGGAGTCGGCCGACCCGACCTCGCCGCACTTCACCGACCAGACCCGCCGGTACGCCGCCAAGCAGTGGGTGACCGAGCGCTTCACCGAGGCCGAGATCCGCTCCGCGCCGGGCCTCACCGTCACCACGCTGCGCCGCTGACGCACCGCCGATTCGCTCATCGGGCCGCCGCCGTTCCCCGAACGGCGGCGGCCTCTGCCGTGACCGGGCAGCCACCACCGAACCCACCTGTCGCCGACCGCCCAGGGCCTGTCCGGTCGATCTTGTCGGATCAGCGCGCGGCGGCGGGCGCCCGGCTGGGAGTGCCGCCGGAACGTCCTCGTACTGGGTGTACTTGGATGTTTCGGCGGTGCTTCCAGCCGGGATGATCCGGCGGCGCGCGCCCGGCAAGATCGGCCGGACAGGCCCTAAGGTGGTGGGGTTTTGGCAGGGCGGCAAGGGGGCGGGGGCGGCGTGGAGCGGGCGCGGCTGGTGGGGGTGGACGGTCTGGGTGGGCCGGGGTCGGGCTGGGCGGTCGGTGGGCGGCTGGTGTTGACGTCCGCCCATGTGGCGCGCGGTGAAGGCCCGTCGGGCGTGCGGGTGTTCCGTCCGGCGGGGCCGGGTCCGGTCGGCGCCGAGGTGGTGTGGTGCGGTACGCCGGGCGGTCGGGACGATGCGGCGCTGCTGCTGCTCGAAGGCCCGCTGTGGGCGGAGCCGCCGGGCCCGGTGCGCTGGGGGCGGCTGGTGACGGACCGTCCGGGGACGGCCTGCGCGACCTGGGGCCTGCCCGACCTCGCGCAGCGCCCGGGCCGGCCGGCCGAAGCGGTGCAGCTGGTCGGGGAGTTGAACCCGGGCACCGGTTTCGTCGAGAACCGGCACGTGATGGACCTGCGTCAGCACCCGCCGCAGTGGTCCGCCGGAGGTTCCCCGTGGGGCGGCCTCTCGGGGGCGGCGGTGCACTGCGACGACCTGCTGGTGGCCGTGGTGGCGTCCGACCGGGCGCATGCGGGCGGGGCGCAGCTGAACCTGGTGCCCGGGTACGTGCTGCACCACGATCCGGCGTTCCGGGCGGTGTTGGCGGCGCACGGGGTGCCGGCGGCCGCGTTGGAGCCGGTGGAGTTGCGGCGCCTGGCCGATCCGGCGGTCGTCCCGGAGCGGGCGGCGGGGCCGGTGCGTTCGCCGGCGGCGCTGTTGCGGGCGGCCCGGCAGGTGGTGCCGTTCCACGGGCGGGCGGAGCTGCTGGGCGAGTTGGTCGAGTGGTGCGGGCGGGGCGGGTTCGGCGCGTGGCTGCTGCACGGGCCCGGCGGCCAGGGCAAGACGCGGCTGGCGCACGAGTTGGCGGCGCGGCTGTCGGAGCGGCAGTGGGCGGTGTTGTGGCCGCGCCCGGACGCCGGGCCGGAGGAGTTGGCGGAGTGCCGGCTGGCGGCGCGTCCGCTGCTGGTCGTGCTGGACTACGCGGAGCACCGCACCGCGCAGCTGTCTGCGCTGGTCGCGGCGGCGGCCGCGCACCGGGGTCCGGCGGCGTTCAAGGTGCTGCTGCTGGCCCGCACCGACGGCGACTGGTGGCAGCAGGCCGTCACCGCCGACGACGTCGCGCAGGACCATCTGGAGTTCGCCCCGACCCGGCGGCTGGACCCGCTGCTGGCCGAGCCCGCCGCCCGCCCGCCCGCGTACCGGGCCGCGTTGGACGCGCTGGCCGCCGCGCTGCCGTTCGTGGACGGCCAGGCGGGCCCCGACTGGGCGGGCGTGGCGGCGGCCCTGCCGACGGCGCCCGGGCTCGACCAGCCCGGCTTCGGCAATGCGCTGACCCTGCAGATGGCGGCGCTGGCGGACCTGCTGGACACCACCGGGACGGCCGAGTTCGCGGGCCGGCCCGGCGCCGCTGTGGTGGAGGACCGGCTGCTGGGCCACGAACGCCGCTACTGGCAGCGCACCGCGTCGGCGCTCGGCCTCGCGCCCGCGCTCTCGGTGCGGGCGCTGGACGCGGTGGTCGCCGCCGCGAACCTGGCGGGTGCCGCCGACCGGGACCAGGCGGACCGGCTGTGGCGTCAACTCCCGGCGCTGGCCGACCAGTCACGGGACCGCCGCGACACCGTGACGGCCTGGCTCGGCGCGCTCTACCCCGCGCCCGCACCTCACCCGTTCGGCCCGCTGCCGCCCGACCGCCTCGCGGAGCGCCACATCGCCCGGGTCCTGGACACCGACCCGGCGCTGCCCGAGCACCTGCTCCCCGCTCTCGACCCGGACCGCACCGCCCAGTTGCTCACCGTCTGCACCCGCGCTGCCGCCCATCCGGCGCTCGACGGCCGCCTCGACGCCGCGCTCACTTCGCTGTGCGTCCGCCACCGCACCGCGCTGGCCCGGCACTTCGTCCCGCTGGCGACCCGCACCCCGCGCCCGGGGCCGCTGCTGGCGGCGCTGGCGGCGATCGTCGAGGACCCGGGGACGCCCCTGGACGACCTGTTCGAGCTGGATCAACTGATGCCGGGGCTCAGCCAGGCCCTGGTGCACGAGGCGGCCCGGCTGGCGCGCACCGTGACGGGCCGGCTGCGGACGGCGTGGGCCGCCGACCCCGACCGGTACGGACCGCGGCTGTCCGCCGCGCTCACCGCGCTGTCCGTCCGGATGCGCGAACTCGGCCGCGTCGAAGAGAGTCTGGCCGCCGCGCAGGAGGCGGTCGAGCTGTTCCGGTCGCCGGCCGACGCCGATCCGGACTTCCACACCCTGGGCCTCGCGCTCATGCTCGGCAACCTGGGCGTGCGGCTCGCCGAGGCCGGTCGCCACGAGGAGGCGCTGGCCGCCGCCCAGGAGGGCGTCGCGCTGCACCGGTCCCGCGACGATGCCGGGCTGTCCCCGCTGGTCTCCGCGTTGGTGAACCTGTCCTCCGTCCTCGGCAGTCTCGGACGGGACGCGGAGGGACTGGCCGCCGCCGAGGAGGCGCTCGCGGTGACGCACCGGCTCGCCGAGTTCGGGGCGGAGGCGGACGAGTTCCTGGAGGCGAGCGTGACGGCTTCGTTGAGCCTGCGGCTCCAGGGTCTCGACCGTTTGCCGGAGAGCGCGGAGGCGGCCCGCCGCACGGTGGACCTGTACCGGTCGCTCGCGGAGTCCGTCCCGGACACGTACCTGCCCGCGCTCGCCGGGGCGCTCACCCGCGAGGCCCAGCTCTGTCTGGTCCTCGGTCGCCGGGAACGGGGCCTGTCCTCGGCGCAGGAGGCGGCCGCGCTGTTCCGCGGCCTCGCGGAGCACAACCCGGACGCGCACCTGTCGACGCTGCTCCTCGTTCTCCTCACCCTCACCAATCACCTGAACGCCGTCGACCGTCCGTCCGAGGCCCTGGACGTGGCCCGGGAGGCGCTGGCCGTTGCCCGCAGGGTGCGGGCCGACCGGTCCGAACTCGTCGCCGCGCTGCTCAACCTCTCCTTCCACCTCGGTGTTCACGGGTGTGCGGAGGAAGGATGGACGGTCGCTCAGGAGGCGATCGGGCTCTGCCGCTCGCTCGACGCCGATCACCCCGGGGACCACGCGATCGGCCTCGCCGCCGCGCTCGACGAATCGGCCGCCCACCTCGTCCTGCTGGGCCGGACGAACCAGGCACTGGCCGACCGCGTCGAAGCGGTGGACCACCTCCGCACTCACGCCGCGCGATCGGCCGGGCTGGCCGAATCGCTGAGCGGCCTCGCCGGCCAGCTCGGCGGCCTGGGCCGCCACGCCGAAGCGGTCCTCCACTACGCGGAGGCCGTCGAGATCCGCGCGGCCCTGGCCGAGTCCGCCCCGGACAGCCAACTGCCGCGTCTCGTCGACGCCTTGGTCCGGCTCGTCGAGCAGCTCCGGCCGGCCGGGGAGGTCGCCGGGGCCGTCCGTGCTGCCCGCGAGACCCTCGGCCGGTGCCGCGCGCTGGCCGCAGCCGTGCCGCCGCACCATCTCCCGTCTCTGACAGCCGCGTTGACCGGCCTGGCCGACGTCCTCGGCGAACCCGACCGGTGGGCGGAGAGCCTGGCCCTGGCCGAGGGGACGACAGCCCATTGGCGCAGGCTCGCCGAGTCCGATCCCGACACCCATCTGCTGTCGCTGGTACAGGCGTTGACCGCCATTGCCGTCAACTCCGGCCTGGCTCATCGCCCTTCGGACGGACTCGCCCCGGCCGTCGAGGCGGTCGGGATCATCCGCACACTCCATCGAGCCGATCCGGTCTCCCATCTGCACTTGCTGGCAGCCGGGTTGCGCATCCTCGCCCTGCTCCGGCGCGACCTCGACCAGCACGCGGAGGCGCGCGCCGCCGCGACGGAGGCGCTCGGCCTCTACCGGGCGCTGGCCGCCGAACGCTCCGTCTCGTTCCGCCCCATGGTGGAACAGCTCACCGGAGTCCTCGCCCGGCTCGACGAACTTCCCTCCTGAGCCGCCGGGTTGAACCGCTGGCCATCCGGCTTTCCGGACAGCTAGTATCCCGAATATGCGGACGAGCGAAGGCGTCGAGTGGGGCCTGCACTGCTGCCTCACCCTGGTGTGGCTGGACGAGACCGACCCGGTGCCGTCGGCCCGACTGGCGGCGATGTTCGAGCTGTCGCCGACGTACCTCAACAAGGTGCTGCAACGGCTCACCCGGGCAGGCGTGTTGACGTCCACCTCGGGTCCGCGCGGCGGCGTCCGGCTGGCCCGCGACCCCGGACGGATCACCATGATGGACGTGGTGACGGCCGTCGAGGGCGCGGATCCGCTGTTCGCCTGCGCCGAGATCCGGCAGCAGGGCCTATCGGCGGAGGGCGCGCACACCCGCGAGTTCGCCCGCCCGTGCGGCATCGCCGCCGCGATGCGCCGCGCCGAACTCGCCTGGCGCCGCGAACTCGCCGCCCGCACCGTCGCCGACCTGGCCCACGAGGCCCCGGCCACCTCCATCGCCCGCATCCGCCACAACTACGCCCGCCTGACCTCCACCGCCTGAACAGCCGCCGGGCACGGGACAGTGCGAAAACAGGGACGCGGGGAACTGCGAGGGTGCGAACCCAGGGGCGCGTGGGGGCACCTCCCGGCCCGCCAGGGCTGGGGGAGAACTGCGCGAAGCGGAAGGCACCCCATCCGCAAGATCGCGACGCAGGACAGTGACCTGCACGTGATCGCGACCTTGCGGACGTGACGTGCGCTTGTCGCGCAGTTCCCCGCACCCCTCCCCCTATTCCGGATACCAAACATCCCGAATCACGGAGCCCCACCATGCCCACCACAGTCAAGCCCCCTCCCCCGAACGCCACTTCGCCCACCGACCCCGGCCTCCGCCCCGCCGCCGTCCTCGCCGTCGGCACTTTCGCCGTCGGCACGGACGCGTTCGTCACCGCCGGCTTCCTGCCCGCCATGGCCGGCTCGCTGCACGTGTCGACCGCCGCCGCCGGGCAGTCCGTCAGCCTGTTCGCCGCCGTGTACGCACTCGCCTCGCCGCTGCTCGCCGTCGCCACCGCCCGACTCCCCCGCCGCACCCTCCTGCTCGGGGCGCTCCTGCTGCTCGCCGCCGCCAACGCGCTGTCCGCACTCGCCCCCACGTACCCGGTCCTCCTCGTCGGCCGCACCCTCGCGGCTCTCGCCGCCGCCGCCTTCACGCCGACCGCCGGGGCGACGGCCGCGGCGCTGGCGCGGGCCGAGTCGCGGGGGCGGGCGCTCGCGGTGGTGATCGGCGGGCTGACGGCGGCCACCGCGCTCGGGGTGCCGCTCGGGCGGGTGGCGGCCGCCGGACTGGGGTGGCGGGCGGCGCTGGGCGCGGTGGCCGTGCTGTCCGCGTTGGGAGCGCTCGCCGTCGGACTGACGCTGCCTCGGATTCCGGGCGGGGAGCCGGTTCCGCTCCGTTCGCGGCTGGCCGCGCTGCGCCGTCCGGGTGTGCTGCGGGTGCTGCCGCTGACGGTGCTCGGGATGGCGGCGTGCTACGTGCCGTACTCGTACAGCGTGCCGGTGCTGGCGGCGGTCGGCGTCTCGGGGCGGGTCGCGGTGCCGGTCGCGCTGGTGCTGTACGGCGCGGGCGCGGTGGCGGGCAACCTGCTGTCGGGGCGTTGGACGGACCGGCTCGGCCCGGTCCGCGTGCTGACGTCGGGCTACGCGACCATGGCGGTGGCGTTCGCCGCGCTGACCGCCCTCGCCGCCGTGCACGCGCGCAGCGCCGTCGCGGTGGGGGTGTTGGCGTTCCTGTGGGGTGCGAGCAGTTGGTGTCAGACCCCGGCGCAGCAGCACCGGCTGCTCGCGGCCGCGCCCGAACAGGCTCCGCTGGTGGTGTCGTTGAACTCGTCCGCGATCTATCTGGGCATCGGCGCGGGCACGGTGCTGGGCGGGTTGGCGCTGCCGCACGGCGCGGCGGCGGTGTTCGTCCTGGCGGCGGTGCTGTCGTGCGGCGCGGCGGTGTTCCTCCGGGTCACCGCAGCGCGCGGGCGCGCCGGTGCTACATCCACATGAACGGCTGGGCGGCGATCGCGGCGGCGGACCGCGCGCTGGCGGTCAACATCTCGTCGGCGCCGTCGCCGGGGTGCTGGTCGGCGTAGCGGGCCTCGACGAGGGTGATGTGGTGGCCGACCAGTTCGACCCGGATCGCGGCCATCGGCTTGACGCCGGCTGCGGGGGCGACCAGTCCGTCGGGGAAGGTGAATTCGAACTCCGCCGCGTGGTCGCGGACGGCCTGGAGGGCCTGGGCGGCGGCGGCCGGGTCGTTGAAGCGCAGCACGGTGATGCTGGTGATGACGGGCTGGTCGGTGCGGGTGAGCGCGACGCCGAACCAGTCCTTGCAGTCGAGCTTCTCCAGCAGGTCGTGGCTCTTGTCGAGTTGGACGCCCTGGCAGTCGACGCCGTCCCGGCCGGCGGTCCGGCGGCTCTTGAACAGCTCGTGGTCGTAGGCGCGCTGCACGGGGAAGTAGTGGTCGACGGTGAAGGCCTGAACCTCCGTCATCGGCTTGGCGACCTGCCCGGGCGCGGCGGCCGCGGCAGCGGGCTGGGTGCTGGTGGGGCCGAGGCCGGGCAGGATGTCGCCGGGGTGCGGTGTGGACACCACCCAGACCCCGCCGGCGGCCAGGACGGCGACGACGCTCCACAGGGCGGCCAGCCGTCTGCGCTCGCCGACGGCCCGGTGACTGGTGGCCGGTTGGTCCTCGTCGGCGCTCGCAGTCACGCCCCCCTGGATGGTCATGGCGCAGATTCTAAGCAGGTCATCCCACAATCCCACCTTCGGGTGGGACGTACCGGAAGCACCTGGCCCACCACGGGCATGCGGCCGACAATCAACTTGTCAGCAGATCGGAGGTTATGTCCAACTTGCGCACTGCGGGCGGTTTCTGGCGGACCGCCCGAGGCCCACCGGCCCACTCGCCGCCGCCCACCGGTTCACTCGCCGCCGCCCGCGGGTTCACTCGCCGAGGCCCGGCACCCACACCAGGCGCAGCACGTCGATGGTGCGCTCGTCCGGGTTGACGAACAGTTCGGCGGTGACGGACGGGGCGAGCACCGCGCTGCGCAGGTCGCCCCACTCGTCGACGGCCGCGCCCGCCCGGCCGTCGAGCGTCACCAGCGCGGCGGTGACCAGCGCGAACAGCAGGTCGTCCGCCTTGGAGATCTCGACCATCGCCTGGGCGGGCTGGTCCTGGAGCCAGACCCGCCACCCCTTCACGCGACGGCCCCGACCTGCTGCGACCGCCCCGCCGTGAGCAGCGGGCCGACGGCGGCCCGGTACCCGGACCGGTCGCTGCCGTACGCCGCGGACATCGCCCGCAGCCACCACGAGGTGATCACGGCCTCCCGGTCCTGCGGGTCCTCGACCGGCCCCAACTCTGCGTAGAACCTTGCCCGTTCGTCGTAGGTGAGCGCGTGCTCGATGCCGTTGATGCTCCGTGGCACCCGAAGCGTGCCGGACTCCGCCATTGCCGTCATGCCCTGCCCTCCCGTCCCAATGCCTCCGACCGTACCCGGGCCCGCCCGATCCGTCTGCCACGTTTCCCGAACGGCTCTTCGCGGAGAGGGCGGCTGTGCCCGGGGAACGCTGCGGATATGCGCCGCCGAGGGGCGGTTCACGCTTTCGGGTCCGGTTCCGCGCAGAGGCTCGCGGCGGGCCCGCGGTGATCACTAGCGTGCGGGCGGCGGCGTCCGGGGCGGTCGGCTCGCGGTGTCGCCGGTGTGTCGTTCCGCGGCGTGAAGGAGCTCGGATGGGCAGTGTCCGGGAGCAGTTGATGCGTGGCGCGGCCGGGTACCTGGCCGCACAGGTGGAGGCGGACGGCCGGATGCGGGTGCGATGCCCGAGCCGGGTGCTCGAATCGGTGCTGACGGAGCGCCTGTTGGCGCGCCACGCCCCCGCCGACCCCGCGCTCGGCCGGGTGCGCGGGTATCTGCGCGCCGCCCGGCACGGCGCGGGCCTCGGTGCGCTGGACCGGGTGCTGCTGGGGCTGCCGGCCGGCGAGGACGTGCTGGCGGGGCTGGACCACTACACGGCCGCCCGCAAGCGGGTGCTGGTCAACACCGTGCTCCATCTCGCCGGTGTGCACGCCGAGTTGCGGGTCGGCGCGGAGGAGATCGCGGTGCCGGTCGGCGCGTTGCAGAACTGGAAGCGCGCCGAGTGGCTGGCCTGCCGGGTGATCCGCGCCCACGCACGCGCCGAGCCGGTGGACGCCGGCGACCTGGCGGCGCTGGCCGCGCTGGTGCAGGGCCCGGTGATCTACGAGCACCTGCACCTGGCCCACCTGATCGTGCTGCACGCGCTCTCCCCGCACCCGGCCCACGGGCGGGCGGTGCGCCACGGCCTGGAGTTGACGGCCGCCACCCAGTTGCCGGACGGCGGCTTCACCGTCGCCGTGGACTTCGACCTGTGGGTGCCGTCCATCGCGGCCTGCGCCCTCGCCGAGGCCGAGGCCGACCCGGCCCTGCTGGCACGGATCGCCGCCTGGGCGGCCCCGCACCAGCACGCCGACGGCGGCTGGCCGTACCGGCCCGACGTCGAGCAGACGGACGTCGACACCACCTACACCGTGCTGGCCTTCCTCCAGCGCCACGACCGCGCCCGGCACGCGGAGCGGATCGCGGCCGGGCACGCCTACCTTCGGCGGATCCAGAACCCGGACGGCGGCTGGTCCACCTACCCCGGCGGCAGCTCGGAGCCGGCCATGACCGGCGGCGCGCTCGCCGTCCTCGCCGACCGGCCCGTCCTCGCCGACCGGCCCGGCCTCGACGACGGGCAGACCGACGCCGTCCTGCGCGGCGCCCGCCTGCTGGCCGCCGCCCAGCGCGCCGACGGCGCGTTCGAACGCGGCTGGAGCCTGGCCGAGAACAACGCGCTGTTCCGCGCCGTCCACGGCCTGGCCGCCGTCCGCGACCACGCGCTCCCGCCCGCCGCCGACCAGCACCTGATCGAACGCGCGCTGACCGCCGCCACCGCCTACCTGACCCGCGGCCAGAACCCGGACGGCGGCTGGGGCCACCGCCACGGCAGCCCCAGCGACGCCACCAGCACCGGCTGCGCGCTCGCCGCGCTGGGGCGGCTCAAGCAGACCGGGCCCGTCCCCGCCGCCCTCGCCTTCCTCGCCGACACGCAGCTGCCGGACGGCAGCCTCCCCGCCGTCCCCGACACCACCGCGCCCCGCGGCCTGCCCATCGACCTGCCGTACATGCCCACCGCGTACGTCCTGCGCGGCCTGGCCCACCTCCGGTGAGAGCGGAGCGCCGACCCGTGACCCCCCGACTCCCCGGCCCGCACCGGGCGACGGTCTTCGACTTCGACGGCACCCTCGCCGACACCGGCGCGCTGAACGCCCGGGCCGTCCACCACGCCCTGACCGTGCACGGCGTCAACGTCCCCGCCGCCTGGCTGCACACCGTCGAGCTGGCCGACCTGACCGCGGTGCGCCGCCGCTTACGCGCCGAGTACGGGCAGCAACTCGCCTGCGCGGACGCCGAGTTCATCGACACCGCGCGCGCCTGGTGGGCCCGCCACGCGCACACCGTCCGCGCCGTCCCGCACATCGCCGACCTGGCCCGGCGGGCGGCCCGCAGCGGGCCGGTCGCCGTCGTCTCCGCCAACGACGGCGGCATCGTGCGGGCCGGCCTGGCCGCCATCGGCCTGTCCCACCTCGCCGCCACCCTGGTCGCCCGCGAGGACGTCCCGCACCTCAAACCCGCGCCCGACGGCTACCTGCTCGCCGCCGCCCTGCTCCGCGTCCCCCCGGCCGCCTGCCTCGTCTACGAGAACACCGACGAGGGCATCACCGCCGCCCGCACCGCCGGGATGACCGTCGTCGACGTCCGCACCCACCCGCGCGGGACGGGCATCGGGCATCCGCCGGCGCACGGCGATTCGCTTTCCCGGGCGGCCCCCTACTCCTAGGCTTGGGGCTCCGAATGTCCGACCGACAGGGTGGTTTCGATGACGGACGACACCCCGGGGATCGACGGGTCGAAGCCGAGCATCGCCCGGATCTACGACTATCTGCTCGGCGGTCGGGACAACTACCCGGTCGACCGCGAGATCGGCGATTTCTTCCTCAACGACCTGCCCGGCTCGGTGGAAGTCCCGGTGGAGAACCGCCGGGCCCTGATCCGTGCCGTCGCCGCGATGGCCGAGGACGGCATCCGCCAGTTCGTCGACATGGGCAGCGGCCTGCCCACCGCCGACAACGTCCACCAGGTCGCCCGGCGCCACCGCGCCGACGCCCGCGTCGCCTACGTCGACAACGACCCGACCGTCCTCGCCCACGGCCGCGCCCTGCTGGCCGCCGACGAGCGCACCACCGTGATCCTGGCCGACGTGCGCGAGCCGGAGACCGTCCGCCACCACCCCGAGGTGGCGCGGCTGATCGACTTCGGCGAGCCGGTGGGCGTCGTCTTCAGCGCCGTCCTGCACCACCTCGACGACGAGGAACGCCCCGGCGAGCTGGTGCGCTGGTGGGCGGAGCGGGTGCCGTCGGGCAGCCGGTTCTACCTCTCGCACTTCCGCTCCGGCCACAACGAGCAGACCCGGCTCGCGGAGCAGAGACTCCAGTCCGCCTTCGGCCGTGGCCGCTTCCGCACCGACCGGGAGATCGCCGATCTGTTCGGCGACCTCGAACTGCTCGAACCCGGGCTGGTCCCCTGCTCGCTGTGGCGGCCCGAATCGGCCTCCGGAGACCGGTCCGGCGCGGGTGAGCGGGAACTGACGGTGTGGGAACAGATGATTTCCTGCGGATTGGCCCGCAAGCCGTAAGTGCCCTACGCGGCAAGGCCCGGTGACGGCCGGTCGCCCCCCGGTGGCTCCGGCGGCCGGATTCCGCTTTGACAAGTCGAACGCGCCCCCTATTCTTCAGGCCGAATCTGCGTGCGACCGGCACCGCAGTAACGTCCGGTGGGGGCTCGCAGTGCATTCCGAAACCGCTCACGACATACCGCGTCCGCAGGCCGCCCGGCCCGGCGGATCGCCCGTCGCGGTCCGGGGGTTGGCGCTCGCCGCACAGGTGCTGATCGGCCTTGAGACCGCCCTGCAGCTGGTGCTCGCGGCGGCCGGCGGCACCCGCTCGACGCTGTTCCGGGTGACCACGCCGCTCTCGCTCCTGCTGTTCTTCGGCTCGGTCGTGGTCTTCCTCGTCTGGTTCCGGCGCTGCCGCCTCAACGCCGAGCTCCTCGCTCCGGGGGCCCACCGCTACTCCGCGGGCTGGGCCGTCGGGGCCTGGTTCACGCCGGTGGCGCTGCTGTGGATACCGCGCACCGTCACGCTCGACATCTGGCGTGCCTCCGCGCCGGCCGGCACCGGCGTCTGGCTGGTCAACGCCTGGTGGGCCGCCTGGCTGGCCAAGACCGTCGGCGGCGTGATCGTCGGCGAGATCGGGCACAACGCCTACGGCTACTCGGTCTTCGACATGGCCGCCGGCCTCGGCGCGGGCGTCCTCGCCGTCCTGCTGATCCGCCGGCTCACCGCCCACCAGGAAGCCGCCCTGCGCGGGTAGCCGCAGGCAGCCCTCAGTCGAACGCCACCACGAGCCGGACGGCCTCCTCCCCATGGCGGTCCGCCGGCGCCTTCATCACGGCGAACACGTGCGGCCAGTGCGTGCCGCCGCCCAGCAGGTAGCCGGCCGTGAGCGGCTCGTAGGTGCAGCGCACGTCCCCGGCCGTCCACTCCGTCGCGGTCGAGCGGCTGAGCCCGGCCGGCGGCGGCCCCACCTCGGCGAGGACGTCCGCGGGCCACAGCGCGGGCACCAGCAGCTGACGCAGCGGCGACCGCGCGGACGCCGGGTGCAGGCTCAGGCGGCCGGCGAAGTGGTCGGGCGCGGTCGCCGGGTCGAGCCGGGCGAGTTCCGCCCAGCCGACCCAGCTGGCCCCCTCGCACCCTTTCAGTTCGGCCCGCAGGACGCTCGACACGTCGTCCGGAAGGCCGCGGCGGGCCGCGAGCGGGCGGAAGCCCGCGTCGTTCCGCACGCCGAACAGGCAGCCGAAGGCCGCGTAGTCGCTCTGGTCGTACAGCGGCCACAGGTCGACGGCCTTGACCCAGGGTTCGGCGTCGTCGGCGTCGAGGTGCCCGGCGTCCACGCCGGGGTGGCGGTGCTCGATGCCGCCGAAGATGCCCGTGCTCATGGCCGCAGAGGCTACCGGCCAGGACCGCCCGGAGTCTGCCCGCCCGGGCATTCGGGGTCAGTCGCGGACGGCGAGTTCGGCCACCACCGCGCGGTGGTCCGTCCGGGCCAGGGTGTGTTCGCCGATCGACACCGGGACCAGGGCCGGGCCGTGCAGGACGTGGTCGATCTGGATCATCGGCGGCAGGTACGGGAAGTCCAGGTTGTGCTCCGGCCAGGTCGGGAACAGTCCGGCCCCCAACTCGGCGTGCGCGTCCGCGAGTCCGGTCGCCAGCAGGCTCCGCATCGGCGCGTGGTCGAGCGTCGCGTTGAAGTCGCCCAGCAGCACCGCGTTGCGGCTGCGTCCCGGCGCGGCATCCCGCAGCGCGTGCATCCCGGCCGCCCACTTGGCTGCGTCGCCCAGGGGGTAGTACGTGTGCACCGCCACCAACTGGACCGGCCGGCCGTCCACGGTGACCGTCACGTTGGTGGTCGGCCAGGCCGGATCGGCGGCCGCCGTCACCGGCAGCCGGGTGTAGATCGCGGTGTCGGTGCCGTCCGGCATCTCCCGGTGCGGGAGCAGCTCGCGGATGCCCGCCGCGTCCAGCGCAGCCGCCGCCGAACCGCTCAACTCCTCGACCGCAAGCGCGTCCAGGTGCTGCGCCCGGACCAGGTCGACCAGCGCCTGCGGCGAGATGTTGCCCAGGTACGCGTTGCTGGTGGCCACCCGCAGCCGCGGCGCACCGGCCGGCGCCTCCGCCCCGTCGGGGACGAACCTCGGTACCAGCCACCACAGTTGCAGCCCGACCAGGGCGGCGGCCGCCACCGCGAGCCAGCGGCGGCGCAGCACGGCGAGCACCGCCGCCGACAGCAGCGTCAGCAGTGCCGCGTACGGCAGCCCGGCCATCGGCAGGGCGAGGATCGTCCCGTCGTCCAGGCCCAGCACGCGGACCGCGGCGAGTGCGGCCGGCCCGAGCAGCAGCAGGCCGCACAGGGTGGTCGCGCTCGGACGCCACCACCGTCTCCGCGCGGGTGAACCGGTTCCCGACCTGCGGTCAGCCACGATGCTCCTCCTGTGGGGGCACCGGTGGCATTCATGATCACCGGTCGCCGTTGTCGGAAGAGGACGCCCGAGGGAGGAGCTCGGTTCCGGCCGGACGTGCGCCGCCCGGTGGCGGGCCCGGCCGGGTGCGGCCCGCAGCCGGGCCCGGCCGGGTCGCGGCCTCAGTTGACGTTGACCGCCTTCCACGCCGCAGCCACCGCGTTGACCTCCGGCTGGCCGTACAGGTCCCTCGCCGCGGCGACGGTCGCGTTGCGGGCGGTGCGGTAGTTGGTGGTGGAGGTGAAGTAGATCGTCAGCGCCCGGTACCAGATCGCGGCGGCCTTGTCCCGGCCGATGCCGACCAGCGTCGAGCCGTCGGCGGTCGGGCTGTTGTAGGCCACGCCGTTGACCACCTTCGCGCCGCTGCCCTCGGACAGCAGGTAGAAGAAGTGGTTGCCGACGCCCGAGGAGAAGTGCGGGTCCAGGGCGCCGATGCCCGAGTACCAGAAGTCCCGCGAGTAGCCGTCCTTGGAGGGCTCGTCCATGTAGCGCAGCGGGGTGCCGTTGCCCATGAAGTCGAGCTTCTCGGCGATGAGGTAGTCCGGCGGATCGGCCTGCAGGCTGGCGTACCACTCGACCATGGTCCCGAGGATGTCCGAGGTGGCCTCGTCGAGGCCGCCGGGTTCGCCGGAGTACGGCAGTCCGGCGGTGACCGCGGTGATGCCGTGGCTCATCTCGTGGGCAGCCACGTCGAGTTCGGTCATCGGCTTGCTGTTGGAGCGGCCGTCGCCGTAGCTCATGCAGTAGCAGGTGTCGTCCCAGAAGAGGTCCATGAGGCCGTTTCCGACGTGGACACGGCTGGTGATGCCGACGCCGTTGTTCCTGATGCCGTTGCGGCCGAAGGTGTTCTTGAAGTAGTCCCAGGTCACGGCCGCGTCGAACTGGGCGTCCACGGCGGCCGACTGGCGGTTGGAGGCGAATCCATTGCCCCAGCTGTTGGTGGTGCTGGTGAACAGCGGGTTGCCGGGCACGCCGCCGTCGACGGTGGACTGGTTGCCCCGGGTGGCGTCCTTCAGCTGGTAGGTCGCGCCGCTCTGCGTGGTGGTCAGGGTGACGGCGCCGACGTTGACGCCGGTGCCGGTGCCCGTCGCGGTCCGGACGGCGTCGTCACTGGCGAGCACCGCGCCGGTGCCCGCGTCCGTGATCACCCGCCGGCTGCTGGGGACGCCGTCGGTGCGCACGCCCTGCACCACCGTCCGGTAGGCCAGTCGCGGGGTGTCGCCGCCGGCCCAGACCACCAGCTGCGCCTCGCCGGCGGACCCGACCTGCGCGAGCGCCGCGCCCTCCTGCGCCGTGCTCGCTCCGAGGGTGGCCCGGACGGCGTCGGCCGCTCCGGCGGCGGCCCGGTCGGCGGAGAGCTTCGGGGCGAGGCTGGGCAGCGACAGCCGCCCGGCGAAGGCCCGGTCGACGGAGGCGATCGAGCCGTCGGCCCGCTGGTGCACGACCAGGTCGCCGCCGATCACGGGCAGGCCCGCGAAGGTCCGGTCGTAGCGCAGGTGACGGGTGCCGTCGGCGTCCGTCACCACGTCCTTGACGACGAGTCTTTCCCGGTCGCCCAGGGCGAGCGCCCCGGCGACCGGGGCGGCCTGGGCCTCGGCCAGCGCGAGCAGGGCGTCGTGCTGCTGCGCCGCCGACGGCACGCCCGCCTGCGCGGGGGCGGCGGCGGCCTGGACGACGCCCGCCAGCAGGGCGGTGGCGGAGAGTACGGCTCCGACTGTCAGCATTCGCTTCACGTGCGGGGTCCCTTCCACGAAACCGCAGGTGCGCGGTCGCGCCGCGCACCGGGGCGCCGGGGTTGGCGCCGTGGGGCGGTACGGGCGCTGACGTGCTGCTCCCGTGCGGTCCTCGACGGCCCGTCAGGGTGGGGGACGGCCGCCGAACGGGAGTTGGGCAGAAGCATGACAACACATGGGGCGAAATGACAGCTTCTCTCCGTACAGTGGCCAGGGCCCGCCACCGGGCCGGGCCGGGCCGCCCGCCTGCCTGCCGGTCTTGTCCCGCTATCGCCCCGTTCGCCGCGCTGGCGGGATCCCGCCAGCGACCGCCCCCTTGCCGCCTCCCGGACGGCCTGCTAGCGCCTCGCCGGTGCCTGCCGTACGCGGACGGACCGCCCGGGCCCGGCCGCGCCGTGCGCCCGTGCGCCCCTCCGCGCCCGGTTCGTCGCCGCAGGTCAGCAGGCGTTGTGACTACTCGCACACGCTCCGGGCGATCTTCTGGCGTGTTCCCTCTGGCGAACGGTGGGGCAGCCCGGGCAGGATCGGGCTCATGGATCTCCTCGACACGCTGACCGACAAGGGCCTTCGCCGGGAACTGCCCACCCGCGAGGAGGCGCTGGCCGTCCTGGCCACCACGGATGACGACTTGCTGGATGTGGTCGCGGCCGCGGGGCGGGTGCGCCGCCAGTGGTTCGGGCGGAGGGTGAAGCTCAACTACCTGGTGAACCTGAAGAGCGGCCTGTGCCCGGAGGACTGCTCGTACTGCTCGCAGCGCCTCGGCTCGAAGGCGGAGATCCTCAAGTACACCTGGCTGAAGCCGGACCAGGCCGCCGAGGCGGCGGCCGCGGGCGTCGCGGGCGGCGCGAAGCGCGTGTGCCTGGTCGCCAGCGGGCGCGGGCCGACGGACCGGGACATCGACCGGGTCGCGGACACCATCGCGGCGATCAAGGGCGCGGACGAGCAGGTCGAGGTCTGCGCCTGCCTGGGCCTGCTGTCGGACAACCAGGCCGAGCGCCTGAAGGCGGCCGGCGCGGACGCGTACAACCACAACCTGAACACCTCCGAGAGCACCTACGGCGACATCACCACCACCCACACCTACGCGGACCGGGTGGACACCGTCACCAAGGCGCACGGCGCGGGCCTGTCGGCCTGCTCGGGCCTGATCGCGGGCATGGGCGAGAGCGACGAGGACCTGGTCGACGTGGTCTTCGCACTGCGCGAGCTGGACCCGGACTCGGTGCCGGTGAACTTCCTGATCCCGTTCGAGGGCACCCCGCTCGCCGAGGAGTGGAACCTGACGCCGCAGCGCTGCCTGCGGATCCTGGCGATGGTCCGGTTCGTCTGCCCGGACATCGAGGTGCGGATCGCGGGCGGCCGCGAGGTGCACCTGCGCTCGATGCAGCCGCTCGGCCTGCACATCGCCAACTCGATCTTCCTGGGCGACTACCTGACCAGCGAGGGCCAGGCCGGGCAGGCCGACCTCGACATGATCAAGGACGCCGGTTTCGAGGTCGAGGGCGCCGAGCAGACCACCCTGCCCCGCCACCGCGCGGCGGCCACCGGCGGCGGCTGCGGATCGGTGTGCGGCGGCGAGTCGGCCGAGGCGGGCTGCGGCAGCGGCTCGGGCTGCGGCGGCCACGAGGAGCCGACCGCCTGCGGCCCGTGCGGCGGGCACGCTCCCGAGCAGGCCCCGGACGACGCGGCCCCGGCGGTCTCGGCGGCCGCGGAGGCCTCGCAGGTCTCGCAGGTCTCGCAGGTCTCGGACGACGAGGCGCGCACCGACCTGGTGCGGGTGCGCCGTCGCGGCGCGGGCACCGAACTGGCGCCGAACGCGTGAGGGACGCAACGCAGTTGCTCGACCTGGACCGGGCGCACGTCTGGCACCCGTACGGCCCGATGCCGGGCACGGTCCGGCCGTTCGTGGTGGAGTCGGCCGCGGGCGTGCGCCTGCGGCTGGCCGAGCCGGTGGGCGGGCACGAGGAGCTGATCGACGGGATGTCGTCCTGGTGGGCGGCGATCCACGGCTACCGGCACCCGGAGCTGGACGCGGCGGTCCGCGACCAGCTGGAGCGGATGAGCCACGTCATGTTCGGCGGGCTCACCCACCGCCCGGCGGTCGAACTCGCCGTCAAACTGGTGGAGTTGACGCCGGAGCCGTTGCAGCACGTGTTCCTCGCCGACTCCGGTTCGGTGGCGGTCGAGGTCGCGCTGAAGATGTGCCTGCAGTACTGGCAGTCGCTGGGGCGGCCGGAGAAGCGGCGGGTGCTGACCTGGCGCGGCGGCTACCACGGCGACACCTTCCACCCCATGTCGGTGTGCGACCCCGAGGGCGGGATGCACCACCTGTGGGGCGGGGTGCTGCCGCAGCAGCTGTTCGCGGCCGAGCCGCCCGCCGGGTACGACGCCCCGGCCGACCCGGAGTACCTGGCGCACCTGGCCGACCTGATCGAGCGGCACGCCGGCGAGCTGGCCGCCGTGATCGTCGAGCCGGTGGTGCAGGGCGCGGGCGGAATGCGCTTTCACTCCCCCGCTTATCTGACCGCGCTACGGGAGTTGTGCGACGCGCACGACGTGCTGCTGGTCTTCGACGAGATCGCCACCGGCTTCGGCCGCACCGGCGAACTCTTCGCGGCCGACCACGCGGGCGTCTCCCCGGACGTGATGTGCCTCGGCAAGGCGCTCACCGGCGGCTACCTGACGCTGGCCGCCACCCTGTGCACGGGCAGGGTCGCGGAGGGCATCTCGCGCGGCGAGGTCCCGGTGCTGGCGCACGGCCCGACGTTCATGGGCAACCCGCTCGCCACCGCCGCCGCCAACGCCTCGATCGACCTGCTGCTGCGTCAGGACTGGCGCACCGAGGTCAAGCGCATCGAGACCGCGCTGCACGGCGCCCTCGCGCCCTGCGCCGACCAGCCCGGGGTGCGGGACGTCCGGGTGCTGGGCGCGATCGGCGTGGTGCAGCTGGACGCGCCGGTCGACATGGCGGCGGCCACCGCCGCCGCCGCCGAACAGGGCGTGTGGCTGCGCCCGTTCCGCGACCTGATCTACACCATGCCGCCGTTCGTCACCGGGGACGCGGACGTCGCCGCGATCGGCCGCGGCATCGCCGCCGCCGCGGCCGCGTCCCACGCGGCGCACAGCAACTGAACCACCCTCCTGAGGAAGCACCATGTCGCCCGTACTGTTCGTCACCGGCACCGGCACCGAGGTCGGCAAGACCGTCACCACCGCGGCCCTCGCCGCCCTGCACACCGCTCCGGTGGCGGTGCTCAAGCCCGGCCAGACCGGCCTGGCGCCGGGCGAGCCGGGCGACGTCGACGAGGTGGCCCGGCTGGCCGGGCCGCTGGTGCACGGGGTCGAACTGGCCCGCTACCCCGAGCCGTTGGCGCCCGACACGGCGGCCCGCCGGTCCGGCCTGCCGACCCTCGCACCGGACGAGGTGGCGAAGACCGTGGCCGACCTGGCCGACCGCTTCGGCGCGGTGCTGGTGGAGGGCGCGGGCGGCCTGCTGGTCCGCTACGACGAGCAGGGCCGGACCCTGGCCGACCTCGCCGCGGCCTGCCGACTCGCGGGCGTGGACGTCGAGTTCCTGCTGGTCGCGGCCGCCGGGCTGGGAACCCTCAACGCGACGGCGCTGACCGCGGAGGCGCTGCGCCACCGGGGTCTGGCACTGCGCGGCGTGGTCGTCGGCAGCTGGCCCGCCGACCCGGACCTCGCGGCCCGCTGCAACCTCGCCGACCTGCCGTCCGCCGCCGGCGCGCCCCTGCTGGGCGCCCTGCCGGCGGGCGCCGCCGACGCCCCGGCCTTCCGGGAGTTGGCCGCGTCCTCGCTCGCCCCTGCGCTGGGCGGACACTGGGACGCCGAGGCGTTCGCGACGGCGCACCGCCCCGGCTGAGTCCGCCGCCACGGCCGGGTCTCGCGGCAACGGCGCGACGGGAATCCCCCGTCGCGCCGTTTTTTCATGCCCGGGTGCAGTGCTCCCTCACCGTCCGCTCGCGCTGCCGCCCGCGCCGCCGGCCGCGCCCTGCTCGCCGATCAGGCGGGCCACCAGCTCGTTCACCAGCTCGGCGCGCTGCTCGGGCGTGAACAGGTCGGGCAGTGCGAGGCGTTCCAGGATCAGCCAGTTCAGCGCCAGGTAGAGCAGCTGGACGGCGGTGGCGTCGCCCGGCAGGCCGGACGCCAGGTGGTAGTCGATGTTGAACTTCAGGTCCTCGCCGATCCGGCGGGTGACGGTCTCGCGCAGTTCGGGGCGGCGCAGCGCGGCCAGTCGCAGTTCCAGCAGGGCCAGGAAGCCGGTCGGGAAGTCGGCGATCCGGTCGACGAGTTGGTGCATCAGTTCGGCGACGCGGGCGACGTCGCGCGGGCCGGCCAGGCCCTGGGCGAGGGTGTCGGGGTCGGCGCCGAGGCGCTCGTACACGCGCTCGGCGCACTGGGTGAGCAGGGTGTCGCGGTTGGCGAAGTAGTTGGAGGCGGTGCCGGCCGGGACGGCGGCGCGCTGGTCGACGGCGCGGAAGGTGAGTCCGCGGGCGCCTTCGTCGGCGAGGACCTCGATGGCGGCGTCGAGCAGGGCCGCGCGCCGTTCGGGATTGCTTCGAGCCATTGCCTGTAACCACTCCACTCGTAGTGCTACGGTCTTACCACTTCAGTCAGAGTACTACAGACCAAGTGGTCACCGTTCTTCTTCGAGAGGCATCAGGATGCGAAAGCTCGTGTACTTCGTCGCCGTCTCCATCGACGGCTTCATCGCCGGCCCGTCCGGCGAGTTCGACTTCTACCCCCAGCCCGACGACCTGGTCGCGCACCTGCGCGCCGAGTTCCCCGAGACCATGCCGGGCCACGTCCGGCCGCACATCGGTCTCGACGGCGCGCCCAACAAGCGCTTCGACACCGTCCTGATGGGCCTCGGCACGTACCGCCCCGCGTACGACCACGGCATCACCAGCCCCTACCCGCACCTCAAGCAGTACGTGGTCTCCTCCACCCTGCCCGAACCGACCGACCCCGCGATCACCGTGGTCCGCGCCGATCCGCTCGGCCTGGTCCGGGAGCTGAAGCAGCAGCCCGGCGACGGCGACATCTGGCTCTGCGGCGGCGGCCTACTGGCGGGCGCACTGCTCCCGGAGATCGACGAACTCCTCTGGAAGCGCTACCCCGTCATCGCCGGCACCGGCATCCCCGCCCTCGCCGGCGACTTCCACCCCCGCCCGTTCACCCCCACCGAGACCTTGGCCTTCAGCAACGGCGCCACCCTCACCACCTACCGCCCGACCGTCTGACCCACCCGGCCAGAACCCGGTGCGCCGGTGCCGCGCGACCCCTCCGAGCCGATCAGCGGCCCAGGGTGGCGAGTTCGGTGGGGCCGAGGGTGAGGGTGGCTGCGGCGGCGGAGTCGTGGATGGAGGCGGGGCGGCGGGCGCCGGGGATCGGGACGACGGTCGGGGACTGGGCCAAGTGCCAGGCGAGGCAGACCTGTTGGGGGCTGACATGGAGGGTGGCGGCCAGGGTGTGGAAGGACGTGGTGGGCGGCGGCGTGGTGGCGGGGTCGTCGACGGCGCTGCGGGAGATGCCGCCGAGGGGGCTCCAGGGGAGGAAGGCCAGGCCGAGTCCGGTGCACAGGTCGAGGGTGTCGCGGGTGTCCTGGTGCGCGGGCGAGAAGCGGTTCTGCACCGAGACGAGCCGGTCGCCGAGGACGGCGTGCGCGGTGCGGATCTGTGCGCAGTCGACGTTGGACAGGCCGATCATCCGAATGGTTCCCTCCTCGGCGAGCTCGCGCAGCGCCCCGACCGAGTCCTCGAACGGCACCTCGGGGTCGGGCTTGTGGAGCTGGTAGAGGCCGATCGCGTCGACGCCGAGGCGCGCCGCCGAGGCGTGGGCGGCGCGGCGCAGGTGGCGCGGGTCGCCGTTGACGGTCCACGAGCCGTCGCCGGGCCGGCCCCGGCCGCCCTTGCTCGCGACCAGCACGCCGTCGGTGTCGCCGCCGTACGTGGCGAGGGCACGGGCGATCAGCCGTTCGTTGTGGCCGACTTCGTCGGCGTGCCAGTGGTAGCTGTCGGCGGTGTCGATGAGCCGCACGCCCGCGTCGAGTGCGGCGTGCAGGGTGGCGATCGCCTGCGCCTCGTCGGGGCGGCCCTCGACGGACAGCGGCATCGCGCCGAGCCCGATCGCCCCCACCGGGACCCCGCCGATCGCGCGGGTGCCGCGCTCCCCCTGCTGCTCCTTCACGTTGCCCACTCTCTCCCGTCCGATGATCTCTCCGGTGATCTCTCCGGTGATCTCTCCGGTGATCTCTCCGGTGAGAAGCCTGCCGGGAGCCGGTCGCCAGCGGTAGTGTCCGGTCGACGACCTCGTTTTCAGGAGAACTGTTGATCGACGTTCAACGCCTCGCCGTTCTGCGGGAGGTGGCCCGCCGGGGCAGTTTCAACCAGGCGGCCGCGGCGCTGCACTGCACGGCCTCGGCGGTCTCGCAGCAGATCGCGGCGCTGGAACGCGGCCTGGGCGCGCCGGTGGTCGAACGGTCCACCAGGGGCGTCACGTTGACGGGCGCGGGCCGGGTACTGGTCGAGGCGGCGGACGCGATCGCGGCCGAACTCGCCGACACCGAGCAGCGGATCACCCGGCTGACCGCCGCCCGCACCACGCTCACCGTCGCGACCTTCGCCAGCGGCGGCCGCCGGCTGCTGCCGGGTGCGCTGGCCGGGTTCGTCGCGGAGCATCCGGAGGTCGAGCTGACCATCGTGGAGGCCGAGCCGGAGGACAGCCTGCCCGCCGTCCGCGAGGGCCGGGCCGACCTCGCCCTCGCCTACCACCTGGACGGCCCGCCGCCGGCCCGCGCGGGCGACCGCTCCGGCCTGGACTGGACGCCGCTGGTCGAGGATCCGCTGCTCGTCGTCCTCCCCCGCCGCCATCCGCTGGGCCACCGGCCGGTCCTGCACCTGGCCGAACTCGCCGACCAGCGCTGGATCCTGGGCTGCCGGAAGTCCGCCGGACAGCTGGCCCGGTTCGGCGCGCTGGCTGGCGTCGACCTGCGGATCTCCTGCACCGCGACGGACTACGAGTTCGCCCAGTCGCTGGTCCGCTCGGGCATCGGCATCGCTCTGATCCCGCAGATCGCCCTCGCCGACCACCCGGACCTGATCTCCCGCCCCCTCGCCGAGCCCGCCCCCCGCCGCCACCTCGGCCTCGCCCTCTCCCGCCGTCGCCGCACCCCTCGCGCCCACCTCGCCGAAGCCCTCGCCGCCCGCCTCACCACCGAGGCCCGACTCCCTTGACCTGCACGCAGGTTGAGCATCCCGCCGCTCGGACGGGGCTGGGCATGACGTGGGTGGGGACGCGTTCGGCGTCGACCGGGCGACCCGTCGATGTTCACCCTGGGCGGCGTGCTGGACGCGCCGGACGAGCAGTGGCAGTCGCTGTTCGACCCGAACGTGATGTCGGCGGTGCGCACCACCCGGGCCGCACTGCCCAGTCTGCGGGAGCGGCGCGGCGCGATCGTCAACGTCTCCTCGATCAACTCCCGTATTCCCAGCGGCTCTCCGGTCGACTTAGCGGAGGCCGAGGCGGCGCTCACCCGGTGCGGCAAGCGCCTCAGACGCCCTGGGCATGCCGCTCGACGACCTGCTGGCCGGCCTGCCCGCCAAGGCGGGTACCGCGTCCGGCCGGCTCCCCACCCCGGAGGAGGTCGCCGACGTCGTCCTGTTCGCCCTCTCCGGCCGGGCCGGCAACGTCCACGGAGCGGACCTGGTGATCGACGGCGGAACCCTCAAAGCCGCCTGAGCACACAAGAACTGACGGTTGATCAGGTCAGCGGACGGGTCCAGCGCCGCCACCGCTCCTCGCGCCCGTACCCGGCCGCCAGCCAGGCCGACTGCCCGAGTTCGTTGCGCTCCAGCACCATCGCGTCGGCCCGCCGGCCGCCCAGCGCCTCGAAGCGCTCGTGCGCGGCGTCCAGCAGCGCGGCCCCGATGCCCCGGCGGCGCGCCGACGGGTGGACGGCGAGGCGGTACAGGTGGCAGCGCCAGCCGTCCCAGCCCGCGATCACCGTGCCGAGGATCGCGCCGCCCTGCTCGGCCAGGATCAGTGCCTGCGGGTCGCGCTCCAGCAGCCGCGCCACGCCCGCCCGGTCGTCGCTGATGCTGGTGCCCTCGGCGGCCTCCGCCCAGAACGCCAGCACCGCGTCGATGTCCGCGGGCACCGCGGCCCGCAGTTCGTACTCGCTCATGGCACGCCTTCCTACCAGCGGCGATGCCCCGAACACCAGCGCTTTTCGCGGTCTTTCCCCATCATCCTTTCGCCGTAGGGAACTTGACCGCCCCTCACCACCCTTGCCGTCCCTGCCACCCCTTGACGGAGGCCCGTGCCGCCCTCCAGGGTGTGGTCCACTCCCTCGCACCGCCGCCCCTCATCCACCGACCCCACCGGGAGACGGCATGCGTGCACCGACCCAGCACCATCACGGCACCCCCCTGCGCGGCACACCCCTACGCGGCGCGGCCGCCGCGACGCTCGCCCTGGCCACCGCCGCCGCGCTGACGCTCGGCGGCAGCGCCTCCGCCGACGACCCGGCCAACGCCCAACTGCTCATCGACAGCAGCTTCGCCGGGCCGCTGGGCCTGAACTGGCAGTGCACGAACGTGGCCCGGGACGGCGCCGGCATCACCGGCCACCCCGTCGGCGACGACTACGCGCGCTGCTCCCAGACCGTCGCCGTGCTGGAGCACACCACCTACAAGCTGGAGGCCGCGATCTCCGGGCCGTACGTCTTCCTCGGCGCGGTCGGCGGCGACACCCCCGACACCTACACCTGGGCCAACTACCCGAGCAGCGGCCGACTCTCCACCACCGTCACCACCGGCCCGACCACCACCCGGCTGACGGTGTACGTCCACGGCTGGTACGGGCAGGAGGCGTACCACGCGAGTTCGGTGACGCTGACCGGCCCGCGCGCCCCGGTCCCGTGCGGGTCGTTCACCATGCCCCCGCCCCCGTCCCCGTCGCGCCCGGCCACGACGCCCCCGCCCCCGTCGCCGTCGAGCGCCGCCGCGGCCGCGAACGCGAACACCGTGACGCCGACGGCCAGTTGCCTCACCCCGTACCCGCTGGAACGAGCGGGCTGACGGTGCGTCAGCCGCGCAGCGCCCAGACCGTGGTGGTCTTCACGGCGGCGTCCTCCAGGTCCGCGGCGACCGGGACGGCGTACTCGGCGAGCGCGGTGAAACGCTCGCGCGGCAGGTAGGCGCGGCCCGGGTCGCCGACCACCACGGTGGCGCCCCGGGCGGCGGCGCGTTCCAGGAACGGCAGGAAGCGCGCCGCCATCGCCCGCTCGTAGAACACGTCACCGGCCAGCACCACCTGGCATTCGCCGCCGTCGCCGTCGAGCACGTCCGCGAGCTCCGCCGTCACCGACACCCCGTTGGCGGCCGCGTTCACGGCGATCGCCGCCACCGCGTACGCGTCGATCTCCGCCGCCCGCACCTCGGCCGCACCGCTCAGCGCCGCCGCCACCCCGACCAGGCCGGAGCCCGCCGCCAGGTCCAGCACGGTGCGCCCGGCGACCAGTTCGGGCCGGTCCAGCACGTGCCGGGCCACCGCCACGCCGCCCGCCCACGGGAACGCCCAGAACGGCGGCGGCAGTCCGATCTCGCCGCGCTCCCGCTCGGTGACCTCCCAGAGCGCGATCGCGTCCTGCGCCATGTGCAGCCGCACCTCGGGCACGAACGGCACCGGCCCGGGCTCGGTGTGGGCCCGCACGAACTCCGCGTCGGCGGAGCCGATCTGACAGTCCGCGGCATTCCGCAACGTGGCGGCGTCGTTCCCCATGGCGCACAGCCTAGGGCCTGTCTTCGAACCCGCGCCGCAGCCCCGCGGCGTCTGGTGCGTGCTCTCGGCGTGCCGGGTGGAAGGCCTCGTACTGGGTGTCTCGGTCTTTCGCCCGGTGCGGCGAGAGTGCGTGCCAGGGGCCGTGGGGCAGGCGGGGGTTTGAAGACGGGCCCGAGGGGCAGTGATCACCGCTTCCGTGCCGCCACGACACGGCCGGACGATCACCGCGCGATCACAGGCCACGTACCGTTTCGATACCGAAGCCGTGATGAGCTGCGGAAACGCTCGCTCCGCAAGGGACGCCCGAGTACGATCCGGGCAGACGCCCCGGTTCACGGCACATGCTCGTGCCCGGCCGCGGGCGGCGGCTCGCACGGGGGCGTGCCCGGCACCTGAACGCCGGTGCGCCGCGACCCGCGTTCACGGCACCGCGCGCCAGGGCAGTCGCGCGAAGCGGAAGGGCAAGCGACTTGGCGGATCGTCTTACCGGCGGGGACTCCTCACTGCTGCGGCGGATCAACGCGGCGGTCACCCTGCGGTCGTTGCGCGACGGACAGGCCGTCACCCTCACCCAACTCGTGGGCGACACCGGCCTGTCCAGACCCACCGTCGAAGGCGTCATCGAAGGTCTGCTGGAATCCGGCCTGGTCGCCGAGGTCGAACACGTCCAGGAGTCGGGCCGTCAACGCGGCCGCCCGGCCCGCTGGTTCCGCTTCCGCGCCGAGGCCGGGCACGTCCTCGGCATCGAGATCGGCGTCCACGACCTGCGGGTCGTCCTCGCCGACCTGGCCGGCGAGGTGATCACCAGCCACGCCAAGCCGGTCGACGAGTCGACCGAGGCAGAGGAACGGCTCACCCAACTCCGCACCACCGTCGCCGAGGTGCTCCGCAAGGCCGGGGTCTCCCGCGACAGCCTGTGGGAGGTCGTCGTCGGCACCCCCGGCATCGTCGACCGCGAAGGCGTCGTCCGCCTCGGCACCGCGATGCCCGGCTGGACCGGCCTCGACCTCGGCGCCCGGCTGCGCCGCTCGTTCCGCTGCCCCGTGGTGATCGAGAACGACGCCAACCTGGCGGCCATCGCCGAACATTGGCAGGGCGCCGCCGTCGGCAGGGGCGACGTGGTGTTCGTGATGGCCGGCCTCAGCCCCGGCGCCGGCTCGCTGATCGGCGGGCGACTCCACCGCGGCTTCGGCGGCGCCGCCGGCGAGATCGGCGCCCTCCACCTGCTCGGCCGCCAGGCCACCCCCGAACGCCTGCTCTCCACCACTGGCCAGCCCCTCGACCCGCTGGACGAGGCCGCCGTGGCCCGCGTCCTGCGGCTCGCCCGCGAGGGCGACCAGGTCGCGCAGGTCGCCATGGACCGTTTCCTCGGCCGCCTCGTCCACGACGTCACCGCGCTCGTCCTCGCCCTCGACCCCGAACTCGTCGTGGTCGGCGGCTGGGCGGCCGGTCTGGACGGCGTCCTGGAACCGCTGCGCGAACAGCTCGCCCGCTACACGCTGCGCGCGCCCGAGGTCGAACTCGCCGCGCTCGGCTCCGAAGTGGTGGCGATGGGCGCGCTGCGGGTGGCCCTCGACCACGTCGAGGAACAGCTGTTCGCGGTCGATCCGCCGGCCCGGTGACGCAGCTCTACGGCAGGCAGAGCAGCTCGTAGTCGCCCGCGAAGCGGTCGCGGGCGTGGGTGCGCATCCGGTGCGCGTAGCGGCGGTCGTTCTTGAGCGCGTCGTAGCCCTCGCCTGCGGCCGGGTCCAGGATCCCGGCCGTGTCGGCGAGGTACGCGTCGAGGCCCGGATACATCAGCACGGCGCACGGCAGGTCGTCGACGTCCAACGCGAACACCGGGTACTCGCCGAGTTCGTCGCGCTCGCCGTTCGGCCCGAGCGAGAGGATGCGGCGGCTGTCAGAGCCGCCGGGCAGCAGGAAGCACCCGCCGAAGCGCTCCTCGAACGGGGCGAAGCACGCGTCCCAGGGCTCGCCGAACTCCTCGGCCGCGATCTCCCCGAGGGTGCGCGGCGCGAGCCGGCCGTCGACGTCGAACCAGCCGTGCCGCTCCAACATCCCGCCGTCGTACGCCAACCAGGCACGCAGGCTCGGCGGCAGCGGGTGCCCGCCCGGGAACTCCTCGACCACGCGGGGCTGCGGCGCGCCCTCCACCCACGGCCCGGCGAAGCGGTGGTACGCCAGCACCGGGCGGGACGGATCGGCGGCCACGGCGGCGATCACCCGCGCGACGAGCGCACCTCCGTGGTCGTCGCCGGCCTGGCCGGTGCCGCCGCGATCGTTACTGCCGTGGCCGTTACTGCCGTGGCCGTTATTGCCGCGATCGTTGACGTCGTGCGAACTCACCGCTGTACCACCCCTGTTCACCGATCTGCGCCAGTGAGCGGGAGCGTAACGGGCCGCTCCGACAGATCAGTGCCCGGTCAGGAGGCGGTGGCGGCGGCGACCGGGGTAGCGACCTGGACGGCCGCCGCGCCGGACTCGCCGAAGGTCAGCTTGCAGGTGTCGGAGCGGTAGGTGGAGACGGCGAACGCCGCCAGCCGGCCCGCCGCCGCGTACTGGGTGGTGACCACCAGCACCGGGGTGCCCGGGGGGCGCTCCAGCAGTCCGGCCTCGACGGACTCCGCCACGCCCAGCTCCACCGAGCGGGACTCGCCGTCGATGCCGAGGCGCTCCAGCTGGCGCAGCACGCTGCGGGCGCGGTCGCCGCCGTCCACCACGACGGCCAGGTGCGGCAGGCCGGCGGCCGGCACGTGCAGCGATTCGACGGCGACCGTCACGCCCTGGACGACCCGCAGCCGGCGGACCGTGTGCACCTGCTCGCCCTCGGCGATGCCGAGCGTGCGGGCCAGCGCGGCGGAGGCGGCGGCCGTGGTGCAGTCGACGGCCTTCCACTCGTGGCCGAGGACGACCCCGGCCCGGCCGGACTCGCGCTCGCCCACCGGAACGCCGACCCGCGGGGCGGCGACCAGGGTGCCGATGCCGCGACGACGCACCAGGCGACCCTCCAGCTCCAGCTGGTCGAGGGCCTGCCGCAGCGTGGCGCGGGCCACACCGAAGCGCGCCGAGAGCTCACGCTCGTTCGGTAGCACCTGGCCGGTGGAGAACTCGGTGTTCATGGTGCGCAGCAGCACCGTGCGCAGGTGCCAGTACTTCGGCTCCGCAACCGTCGCCGTGAGCGTTCCTTGCCCCACCGTGTCCTCCACCCTGAAGAGCGACGGCCCGCCGCGGCTCCCCGGTTTCAGCAGGTGGGGAGGGCGGCCTTTATCCGTCCTTCTTTATTAAAGGTCTTTGCAGTAAGTGACAGTAGGGGGTGCCCGTGGACATGGTCAAGACCAATGGAGTGGGTTCCTGGCCGGTTTCGCGCACCGGTGCGCACCCGCGACCCGGTACTCTCACCGGGTGAAGAGTGTTTCCACGGTCAACGTCAACGGGATCCGGGCAGCCGCCAAGAAGGGCTTCCTGGAGTGGATCGACGACACCAAGTCGGAGGTCGTCTGCCTCCAGGAGGTTCGCGCCGAGGCCGACCAGTTCGGCGACATCCTGGCCCGCCTCGACGGCTGGCACGCGGTCTGGGCCCCGGCGGCGGCGAAGGGCCGTGCGGGCGTCGCCGTGCTGTCCCGTCAACAGCCCGACGCCGTCCGGATCGGCTTCGGCTCGGCCGAGTTCGACACCTCCGGCCGCTACGCCGAACTCGACCTCCCGGGCCTGACGGTCGCCTCGCTCTACCTCCCCTCCGGCGAGGTCGGCACCGAGCGCCAGGACGAGAAGGAGCGGTTCATGGCCGAGTTCCTCGTCCACCTCGGCGCCCTCCGCGAGCGTGCCGCCGCCGACGGCCGCGAGGTCCTGGTCTGCGGCGACTGGAACATCGCCCACCGCGAGGCCGACCTGCGCAACTGGAAGGCCAACCAGAAGAAGGCCGGCTTCCTCCCCGAGGAACGCGCCTGGCTCACCCGCGTCCTCGACGACCACGGCTACGTGGACGCCCTCCGCGCCAAGCACCCCGCCCAGGAGGGCCCCTACTCCTGGTGGTCCTACCGCGGCCGCGCCTTCGACAACGACGCCGGCTGGAGGATTGATTATCTGATGGCCAGTCAGAAACTCGCGGCCACCTGCGCCGAGGCCTACGTCGAACGGGCCGCCTCCCACGCCGAACGCTGGTCCGACCATGCCCCCGTCACGGCAGTCTTCGACTTCGGCCAACTCCGTTGAGTTTTTGCGAAGTTCGGGCAACCGGCTTCGGCTGCTGCGGTCGTCGCGCGACCTGCCGGGAGTGATGACCGCAGCTGCTATGTCCCCTCGAATGGGGCTATGCGGTGATCGCCATTCGCTGAATGGAGTCAGTACTTTTCCGGGAACGCGTCGGTTTGTAAAAGTCCGTCCAGGACGTGTACGCCGCTCGTGGAGGCACGAGGCGCCCGCGCACGGTGACTTCGACGGGGAGGTGAGTGCGGCGGCGGTCGGCCGGGGACTTGTCGGTAGGGCTCGCTAACGTTCGTCTCCTGATCATCAGTGCGAGGAGAGGGGCGGGGCTGTGCGGCGCTGGGAGTTCGTCGAGGGCGGCTCGGACAAGTTCTGGGAGGCCGCGGTCGACGGTGTCGCGGTGACTGTGCGGTACGGGCGGTCCGGTACGAACGGGCGGGAGCAGGTCAAGGCGTTCCCGACCGTGGATGAGGCGGAGGCGCACTTCGCCAAGGTGGTCGCCGAGAAGGAGCGCAAGGGCTACCGCGAGATCGGTGCGGGGGCGGGTACGGAGCCGGGTGCGGCGGCGGATTCGGTGCCCGTGGCGCAGCTCGGCGTGTCCGCGCCCACGGCCGAGGCCGCCGGTCCCGGGGACGAGGACGTCTTCGTCATGCCGGACGCCTGGCGTCGGGCCCTGATTCCGCGCCGGGGCGGCATTCCCCGGAAGCCGTCCGCGCCGGGGAAGGGCCCGGTGGCCTCGTACCGCGACGGGCTGCGGCAGATGGGGGACTGGCTGGAGCAGACGCTCACCTCGGAGCGCAGCGACCCGGAGCTGGTCGCGGCCGCCCGCGCCCACCAGTCCGGCAGCCGGGACCCGCTCGGTGCGGCGGTGCTCGCCTCCGTGTTCTCGTATCCCAGCAACAACAAAGTCCGCGTGGCCGTGGACGCCTGGGTGGCGGAGTTCGGCCTGCCGTTCGCGGCCAGGGCCACCGTCGAGCTGTTCACGACTGCTGTCGAAACCGACTGGATCCACCAGAGGTCCGTCCACCCCCGCGTCCGGCGCGGGGCCGACCAGAGGCGCGGCGGGTACCGTCCCGCCGCGGACCGGGTCCGGTCGCTGCTGGCGGACTGCGACGAGGAGACCCACCGCGCGGCGGTCGAGGCCCTGGCGGACTGCCGGAACGACCTGACCCGCCTGGTGGTGGCGGCGTACCTGGTGCCGTCCAAGACCGCCTGGGTCGAGGAGTGCGTCGCGTCGGGCTCCCGTCTGGCCGCCGTCGAGTGGTCGATGTTGCTGTGCTCGCTCTCCTCGGCGGAACCGCTGGAGAAGCTCCCCCCGCTGCCGATCCTGGGCTATGACGGTTGGTCCACCGAGATCATCGCGACCGTGGCCGAGGGCCTCGGCGGCGACGCAGCACCGGTGATGCTGCACGAACTGGTCACCAGCTACCACCACAAGGACGGCAAGAAGCGGATCCTGGACGCGCTCGCCGAGCTCCCCTCCGACGAGGGCTTCCGGGGGCTGCTGGCCCAGCAGGATGGCATCAAGTCCACCCGTGCCGCCCTCATGGCCGGTCTCCGCCGCTTCCCCCGGCGTGCCCTGCGCCTGCTCGCCGAGGCCGCGGCGGCCTCCACCGACCCGGCCGTGCAGCAGCTTGCCCGGCAGCTTCTCACCGGCCACGTCGCCGTCCACCGCGCGACCGCGCTCGAACTGCTGCCGGAGCTGACGCCGGAGCAGGCGGCCCTGGTCGAGCCGCTCACCGACGTCGGCGAGCGGGTGCCGGAGGTCGGCCCCGACTCGCTGCCGGAGCTGTTCACCAGCCCGCCGTGGACGCGGCCGCGCTCCGCCGGCAAGCCCCGCGTGCTGACCGGCCTCGGTGCGCCTCGGGAACCGCAGATGCGGTGGCTGCCGGGTGAGCGCGAGGCGTGGGCGGAGAACCCCGAGCCCTGGTACACGCACTGGTCGGCCGACGACTGGCAGCGCGTCGCGGCCACGATCCGGGCCAGGATCGAGCAGCCCGAGGACGCGCGGCTGGACCGCGGACAGCCTGACGAGCTCGAACTGTTCGTGTACGGCAAGGAGGAGTTGGCCCGGCCCCTGCTCGCGCACTGGCGCGCCGGTGAACACATGGGGCACTCCGGGGACTCCTGGCGCCGGATCGCCGCCCGCTTCGGGACGGACGCCCTCGAACCGATCCGGGCCGCAGCGGTGGCGAACCCGGCCACGCGGGCGCCCCTGCTGCTTCCGTACCTGGACGCGCGGGTGGCCGAGACCATGGCGGACTGGCTGGTGCGCCTCAAGTCGGCCGGAAACACCGCGAGTTCCTGGTTCGTCCGGCACGGCGTGGACGCGGCCCGGCTGCTGGTGCCCGCCGCGCTCGGGAAGGCCGGGGCAGCCCGGCTCGGCGCCGAGCAGGCCCTGCGGGTGATCGCCGAGGCGCATGGCGCGGCCGCGGTGCGCGCGGTGGCCGGCGAGTTCGGGCCGAAGGCGGAGGAGGCCGTGGGCACGCTGCTGTCGGCCGACCCGCTGGTGACCGCGCTCCCGGCGAAGCTGCCCCCGCCCTGCGACTGGGCGGAGCCGGTGATGCTGCCGCAGCTGCTGCTGCGCGGCGGCGAGGGCGCCCTGCCCGCCGAGGCGGTGCGGCACGTGCTCACCATGCTCGCGCTGTCCGGCCCCAAGGCGTTCTACCCCGGCCTCGACGAGGTGGCCGGGCTGTGCGAGCCGCGGTCGTTGACGGAGTTCTGCTGGGCGGTGTTCGAGCAGTGGCGGCTGGCCGGCATGCCCGCCCAGGACGGCTGGGCACTGCACGTGCTCGGCCGCTTCGGTGACGACGATACGGTCCGCCGGCTGACGCCGGTGCTCCGCGCCTGGCCGGGCGAGGGGGCCCACCACCGTGCGGTGGACGGCCTGGAGGTGCTGGCCGCCATCGGCACCGACGTGGCCCTGCTGCACCTGCACGGCATCGCGCAGCGGGTGAAGTTCAAGGCGCTCAAGACCCGGGCCCAGGAGAAGATATCCGAGGTGGCAGCCGGTCTCGGCCTGACCGGGGAGCAGCTGTCCGACCGCCTGGTCCCGGACTTCGGGCTGGACGCCGACGGGACCACCGTCATCGACTACGGCACCCGGACGTTCACGGTCGGCTTCGACGAGCAGCTCAAGCCGTACGTCCTCGACGCGGACGGCGCCCGCCGCAAGGACCTGCCCGCCCCGGGGGCGCGGGACGACGCCGAGCTGGCGCCCGCCGAGCGCAAGCGCTTCGTCGCGTTGAAGAAGGACGTCCGCACGGTGGCGGAGGATCAGATCCGCCGCCTGGAGGAGTCGATGATCACCCAACGCTCGTGGACGGCGCAGGAGTTCGACCAGCTCTTCGTCGGGCATCCGCTGCTGTGGCACTTGGTGCGCCGCCTGGTGTGGCTGTCCGAGACGGACGGCACGGTGACGGCGTTCCGCGTCGCCGAGGACCGCACCCTGGCGGACGTCCAGGACGAGGCGTTCGCGCTGCCGGCCACGGCCTCCGTCCGGCTGGCGCACCCGCTCCTGCTCGGCGACGGCCTCGCCGACTGGTCGGAGCTGTTCGCCGACGACGAGATCCTGCAGCCGTTCCGACAGCTCGGCCGCCCGGTGTACGCGCTGACCGACGAGGAGCGGGCCGGCCACCGCCTCACCCGCTTCGAGAACGGTCCGGTGCTGCCCACCACCCGGCTGGTCGGAATGGAACGGCGCGGCTGGCGGCGCGGCGAGCCCCAGGACAACGGCGTCGAGCAGTGGCTGTCCCGCCGGGTCGGGCCCGACCGCTACGTGGTGATCGCCCCGGAGGACGGCATCGCCGTCGGCATGTTCGACTCCTACCCCGAGCAGCGGGTGGAAACGGTGTGGCTCGACAGGCGCCCGGGCGACTACTGGACCCACAACCGCACCTTCCCGACCTTCGCCGAGCTCGACCCGGTGATCGCCTCCGAGGTGATCGCCGACCTCACCGAGCTGACCACGCTGTGACCCCTCGCCACCTCACCGACGACCACCCGGGACAGGCCGCCGTGACCACGAGCACCACCGAGGAGGAGCTCCAGCGCCCGCCTGCCGAGGTCCGGTACGCCGAGGAGCTGCCCGCGCTGCGCGCCCTGTTGCAGGCGTCCTCTCCGCGCACCCCATAGAGCTCCGGCCGCAATACTGCAGGTAGTGCCCTGGTTGACGACGGCGGGCGTCGGGGTGGCTCGTCCCACTCGAGCTGCCCCGAAAGGCCGGCTGGTTGGTGCCAACCCTCGGCGGCCGGCGTCGGGTGCACCTTTTCGAAAAGGTGTCGTTCCGCTGGCGCATCGACGGCCTCATCTCCACACCGAGCTCCGGTCGAACCACACGCCCGCCGCCGCCGTCTTCGCCCTCGGCCAACTTGCTTAACCCAGGCAGGAGTTGGCCGGGTCGGTCAGGTTCGGCCGGTCGCCGGCAGTAGGCGGTCTGGCGGTGGCGGGTCGAGCGAGGCGGTGAGGCGGTGGCGGAGCCGGACTGCGAGTCTGCGGTCGACGACGTGGTGGAGGGCCGCGGACAGCAGCAGGGAGAACAGCAGGCCGGCGAGGACGGCGGGGAGCAGGCCGAGCCCGGGCGCGACCTTGATCACGCCTCGGGCCACGGGTATGCCCAGGCTCTGGTGGACCAGGTAGAACGGGTAGGTGAGCGCGCCGGCGTAGACCAGGGTCCGCCAACGCAGTCGTCCCAGCGGTCCGGGTCCGGCGAGGGCCAGCGCGGCCAGGAACGCGGTCAGCAGGGCCGCGCAGACCGCCCAGCCGGGGCTGTCGCCCCGGTCGGCGGGCACCGCGTGCTCGGCGACGCGTTCACCGAGCAGGGTGAGGGTGTAGCACCAGGCGAAGCCCGTCAGCAGCCACAGCATCAGGTTCGGCCCGAAGCGGTACATGAGGTAGAGGGCGATCCCGGCGACGAACAGGCCGGCGTAGCGCGGCAGCAGGATCTCCTCCAGGACCGCGGAGTGGAGTTCGCGGCCGATCGCGGCGAGAGTGAGCCAGAGGAAGCAGAAGGCGATGGTCCGCCGGTAGGTGAGGCCGACCAGCATGAGGACGGCCATCAGCAGGTAGAACCGGGCTTCGACCCACAGCGTCCAGGCGACGCCGTCGGTGGCCTCCAGGCCGAGCGGGCCGGGCATCATGGTCAGGTTGCCGAGGCTGGTGCGCAGGTCGGTCGGGATCGAGGGTTCCAGTCCGCCGAGGGCCGCCACCGCCCCCGAGCCGAGGATCAGCGCCACGACCGCCCAGTAGAGCGGGAAGAGGCGCGTCACCCGGGAGACGGCGAACTGGGCGGGGGTCCGTCCCCAGCAGCTCATGCAGATGGCGAAGCCGCTGAGCAGGAAGAACGCCTCGACGCCGAGCCAGCCGTAGCTGCTGATCCGGTGCAGCACGGGCAGGGCCTGCGGCAGGTCGAAGCGGCCCCAGAAGTCGGAGGTCGGCGTGCCCAGGTAGTGGTAGGCGGCGACGGCCAGCGCGGCGAGCAGCCGCAGCGCGTCGACGGCGGCGAGGCGGGCGCCGTGCGCGGCGGGACGCGGCGGGCGGAGCGGGAGGAGGGCCGGTGCGGGCCCGGTGCGGGCAGGGGCGGGGAGCTGAGTGGACATGGCAGTGCCGCTCTTCGGTGGGAGGGTGGTTCGGTGTTGGCCGACGTGGGTCGGGGTGGGTCGGGGTCGGTCGGCGCGGCAGCGGGTCACAACCGGTTGCGCGTCACAGTCGGCAGCGGGTCACAGCCGGTCGCGCGTCACAGCCGGTCGCCGGTCACAGCCGGTTGCGGCGGATGCTGCGATAGGCCGCCGCGAGCAGCGCCGCCGCGAGTGCGACCATCAGCGCGCCCTGCGTCCACTGCATCGGCCAGAGTTGACCGGCGGAGTGGTACACGTCGAGGGTGCGGGAGTCCGCCGGGCATCCGGACTCCGGGCACTGCGCGTACGGCAGCCGGTGTCCGTCGGACGTGAGGACGCCGTCCCAGAGCAGCCAGTCGTCGGGGCTCAGGTCGTAGCCGTGCGGGGGGAACCGGGTGAGCTGCGGCTGGAGCCAGCGGCGCAGCCAGGTCAGCAGGACGGTGAGGCCGGCGTGGCCGAGGATCGTGATGCCGATGGCGGGGACGGTGCGCCGGATCAGGCTGCCGGTCAGGACGCCGAGGGCGAAGGCCAGCAGGGTGGCGGCGGCCAGTACGGGGCCGAAGGCGTTGTACGGCAGGGCGTCGAAGCCCGAGGCGCCGTAGGCGAGCGCGGGGGTGGCGGCGGCGTGGATCCGGGTTCCGAGGAGTGCGGCGACGGCGCCGATGGTGGTGGCCGCGCCACCGAGGACGATCAGGTGGCTGGTCAGCCAGCGCCGACGCGGCACGGACTGGGTCCAGGCGAGGCGGTGGGTGCCGTGTTCGTACTCCCGGGCGAGCAGCGGCGCGCCGAGCAGGGCGCCAACCAGGACGGGGACGGCCAGCAGTGCGAACTGCACCTGCTGGGTGGTCTGGAGGGCCTGGCCGACCGGGTCGGCGAGCGAGGAGCAGGCGTCGGTGAACACGCGGCCCCGGCAGCCGGTCCGGTCCAGGTCCGTCTGGACGGCCGCGGTGGTGGCGGCGGTCCGCAGCGCCCAGGCGGACAGGGCCGCGAGGCAGATCGCGGCGGCGGCCAGCACGGTGCGGTGCTGGCGGACGGCGGTGCGGACGAGTGCGCGGTGGGGGATGCGGGGCGGGCGGGGGCGCGGCGGCCGGAGCCGGATCGGCACCATCCGCGGCGTGGCCGTGCTCATGCGATCGGTTCCGCGATCAGGCCCGTTCGCGGCATCGGCCGCATGGAAGGGGCCAGCCAGGAGTCCGCCCGGGGCGAGCGCACGTAGGCGATGACCAGTTCCTCCAGGGTGGGGTGGTCGTACTCGTCTCCCGGCCGGGCGGGTCCGTCGGTGATCCGGACCAGGGCGGTGCCGTGGCTCGCGGAGCCGTGGAGCTCCACCGGTTCCGCGCTGTCCGGCATCCGGTCGGCCGGGCCGAGGTAGCGGTGTGCGGCCAGCAGTTCGGTGGTCTGTCCGGCCAGCCGGACCCGACCGGCGTCGATGAGCAGCAGGTGGTCGGCGGCTTCGTCCAGATCGGCGAGGACGTGGGAGGAGAGCAGCACGGTGCAGTCGCCGTCGGCGACGTCGGCGAGCAGCAGGCCCATGACGGCGCGGCGGACGAAGGGGTCGAGGTCGGCGAGGGGTTCGTCCAGCAGCAGCAGGCGGGGGGTGGTGGCGTGGGCGAGGGCCAGCCGTACCAGGGTGCGCTGCCCGCCGGAGAGGGTGCCGGCCCGGGCGGTGAGCGGTACGCGGCCCAGGTCCAGCAGTTCCTGGGCGCGGGCCCGGTCCCAGCGGGCGTTGAGCGACCGGCCCGAGTCGAGGAGTTCGGCGACCTTCAACTGCCGGTAGAGGGAGCGTTCCTGGTCGACGTGGGCGATGTCGGCGAGCATCGTCTCGCTGTCGGAGGGCTGCCCGAGCACGGTCAGCCGTCCCTCGGTGGGGCGGACCAGGCCGGCGGCGGCGGACAGCAGCAGGCTCTTGCCCGCGCCGTTGGGGCCGACCACGCCGCAGACCGCCCCGGTGGGCACCCGGAAGGAGCAGTCGGCGAGCAGGTGCGGGTCGTTCGCCCGGCGGGGGTGGCGGATGCCGAGGCCGAGGGCCTCGACCGCCGTCCGTCGGCCGGTCATCGCGGCAGTTCCGGTTCGGCCTGCTGCGGGAGGCGGGCGTCGACCGCGGCGCCGGCGAGCGCCAGGACGTCCTCGCGGTCGAGCCCGAGTTCGGCGGCCCGGTCCACCCAGGCGTCCAGTTCCTCGCGCAGCCCGGAGCCGGCGATGGTCTCGGCCCGGCCGAGCGAGCGGACCACGAACGTTCCGAGGCCCTGCCGCGATTCGACCAGCCCGGCCCGCTGGAGTTCCTGGTAGGCCCTCAGCACGGTGTTGGGGTTGATGGCGGTGGCGGCGACCACGTGCCGGGCGGTGGGCAGTTTGTCGCCGGGGCGGAGCAGGCCCAGCCGCAGGGCCTGCTCGGTCTGCTGCACGATCTGCTGGTAGGCGGGCATGCTGCTGCCGCGCCGCAGGCGATACTCCATCAGGAACCTACTTTCACTAATTAATTAGTGAAAGTAGGTTCCTGATCACTTCCGTGTCAAACCGCCTCCTCCTTCGCCGCGCGTCCCTCCCTGTCAAAAAATTTCAGGTGGCCAGGAAGCGTTCGTGGAACAGCCGGCAGCCCGGGGCGGCGCGGCGTACCGCGTCGACCATCGGCGGCGGCCCGCAGACGTACAGGTCGGGGGCGGGGCCGGTGTGGTCGGCCAGCGCCCGGGCGAGCAGGTCGGCGGGGGTGCCGACCGGGCCCGACCAGCTGTCGTCCGGCTCGCGTACGCACAACTCGTAGGAGAAGCCCGGGAGTTCGGCGGCGACGGCGTCGAGTTCGGCGGCGCCGAACAGGTCGGCGGGCGTGTTGGCGCCGAGGAACAGCCGGGTCGGCTGCGGGTCCTGCCACTCCGCCGCCTGCCGGGCCATCGCGAGCAGCGGGGCCAGGCCGGTGCCGCCGGCCAGCAGCCAGCGCGGGCGCAGCCCGGTCTCGTGGAGGCCGAAGGCGCCCTGCGGGCCGTGGACGGTGAGCGGGTCGCCGGGTCGGGCCCGCTCCGCGAGGGGCGCGGAGAACGCGCCGTCGGGGCGGTGGCGGAGGTAGAACTCCATCCGGCCGTCCCAGTTGCCGGTGTTGGCGAGCGAGTAGGCGCGGCGGATCCCGGTGCCGGGCTGTTCGAGTTCGACGAACTGGCCGGCGTCGAACTGGCAGTCGGGGCTGTCGGTGAGGGCGAGGACGAGGTGCAGGGTGTCCCGGGCGACGGGGGTGAGCGAGACGATCTCGGCGGCCCGCTGCGGCACGCCGCCGTACAGGATCCGCGACTGCGGGCACGGCAGCGCGGCGGTCAGCGGCCCGCAGGGCACGGTGCGGCACAACAGGACGCCGCCGCCCGGGAGTTCGTCGTCCGGGAGGGCGAGCGCGCTGTGCGGGCCGAGGTCGTACGCGCCGGAGGTCACGGTGGCGTGGCAGGAGCCGCAGGTGCCCTGTCTGCAGGAGGCGGGCAGCGCGGCCCCGGCCTCGGCGGCCGCCTCCAGGACGGTGGCGCCGGGTGGGCAGCACAGCTCCAGGCGGGCACCGTCGGCGGTGGTGAGGACCACCTGGTGGCCGGTCACTTCGCGGCCGGTCACTTCGCGGCCGGTTCCAGCGCGGCGGCGAGGTCGGCGGCCGGGTCGCCGATCACCCGCAGGTCGAAGCGCTGCACGAGGGCGTCCACCAGGTTCGGGGTGAGGAAGCCGGGCAGGCTGGGGCCGAGGTGGATGGTGCGGAGGCCGAGCGCGAGCAGGGCCAGCAGCACGGCGACGGCCTTCTGCTCGGTCCAGGACAGCACCAGCGTCAGCGGCAGGTCGTTCACCTCGCACTCGAACGCCTCCGCGAGGGCCGCCGCGATCCGGATCGCCGAGTGGGTGTCGTTGCACTGGCCGAGGTCGAGCAGCCGCGGGATGCCGTCGATGTCGCCGAACCGGTGCCCGTTGAAGCGGTACTTGGCGCAGCCGAGGGTGAGGACGACGGAGTCGGCGGGCGCGCCGACCGCGAAGTCGGTGTAGTAGTCGCGTCCGGGGGTGGGCCCGTCGCAGCCGCCGACGAGGAAGAAGTGCCGGATCGCGCCGCTGCGGACGGCGGCGGTGACGCGGTCGGCGACGGCGAGGACGGCGTCGGCGCCGAAGCCGACGGTGAGCAGCTGCTCGGGTTCGGCGGCCGCCTCGGCGGTGAAGCCGGGCAGCGCGCGGGCGGCCTGCAGGACGGGCGTGAAGTCGCGCTGCGCGAGGTGGCGCACGCCCGGCCAGCCGACGGGGCCGGTGGTGAAGATCCGGCGGCGGTAGCTGACGTGGGGCTCGACGATGCAGTTGGAGGTCATCAGGATCGGGCCGGGGAACGCGGCGAACTCGCGCTGCTGGTCCTGCCAGGCGCCGCCGTAGTTGCCGACCAGGTGCGGGTAGGCCTTGAGCAGCGGGTAGGCGTGCGCGGGCAGCATCTCGCCGTGGGTGTAGACGTTGATGCCCTGGCCGGTGGTCTGCTCCAGCAGCTGTTCCAGGTCGTTCAGGTCGTGGCCGCTGACCAGGATCGCCTTGCCCTCGACGGGGGTGGTGCGCACGGCGGTGGGCTGCTGGGCGCCGTACGCGCCGGTGTTGGCGGCGTCCAGGAGTTCCATGACGGTCAGGTTGAGCCGGCCGAGGCCGACGGCGCGTTCCAGCAGGTCGGCGGCGTCGGTGGGCTCGCCGGCCAGGTGGGCGAGGGCGTTCTCGACGCCGGCGAACACCTCGGCGCTCTCCTTGCCGAGGACGTGCGCGTGGTGGGCGTACGCGCAGATGCCCTTGAGGGCGTACAGGTGCAGGGAGCGCAGGCCGACGACGTCCGGTCCGACCAGGGCGAGGCCGGTGTCGACGCGGACCTCGGCGGCCTGCCGGGCGAGCTCGTCGGGGTCGTCGGCGGGCTGCCAGGCGGCGGGGCCGGCGAGTGCGCGCGGCTCTTCCCCGGCGGCGCGGGCGGCCCGTTCGTAGGCGGCGCGGGCGCGGTCGCGGTGGGCGACGGCCTGCTGGATCAGCGTGCCGAACCGGGACGGGTTGAAGTTGACGTTGGTGAGGGTGGTGAAGACCGCGAACAGCAGGAACCGGGCGGCCTCGTCGTCCGGAGCTCCGAGCGTGCGCGCCTCGGCGGCGTACTGCGCGACGCCCTTCGCCGCGTGGATCAGCAGGTCCTGCAGGTCGGACGTCGCGGCGTCCTTGCCGCAGTTGCCGATCGCGCCCGCGCACCCGGGAACCGTCCCGGTACGGTCGGTCTGCTCGCACTGGTAACAGAACATTGCGGTCCTCCTGGACTCCGTACACCTCGCCCCGGGGCCGACGGACCCCACGCACGGGCGTGCCTCCACGCTACGAATCCGGCGGCCGGCCGCCGTAGGTCCCGGACGTCCCGCCGGCCGGGGCCGTCCGTCCCCGCTCCGTCGGCGCCGGTGGGCCGCAAGTCCCTTGCCGGGTCTGCCGATCGGCCTTCGGCGGACGGTTCGTTACCGCTGGATGAACAGCGTTGTGCGCGGCCGAGGTGCGGGGTTACGGTGCGACGGAGACGGTGGCGGAGGAGGTGGCGGCGGTGCGGTTCGTGCACACAGGCAGGGCCGTCGCCCGCCCGGGGTGGGTGCTGGCCGCCCGGCTGCACGTCGATCTGCTGCGGGTGAGCACCGCGCTCTGTCCGGCGCCCGCGCCCGCCGTCTGAGCTGCCGTCCCCCGGCCGTCGGCCCTTCCGCCTTTCCCTCGCCCTTCACTTCCCTTCCCTTTCCGTGACCCGTGAACAGGAACGGTTCGCCATGCCCGAATCCACGTCCACCTCCCTGCATTTGGCCGTCGCGCTGGACGGCGCCGGCTGGCATCCCGCCGCGTGGCGGGAGCCCGAGGCCCGGCCCGAGGAGCTGTTCACCGCCCGGTACTGGGCGGACCTGGCGGCGGAGGCCGAGCGGGGTCTGCTGGACCTGCTGACCTTCGAGGACGGCCTGAGCCTCCAGTCCGACGAGCCGTTCGCGCCGGACGCCCGCACCGACCGGGTGCGGGGCCGGCTGGACTCGGTGCTGGTCGCGGCCCGGATCGCGCCGCTGACCCGGCACATCGGGCTGGTGCCGACCGCCGTCGTCCCGTACACCGAGCCGTTCCACCTGTCCAAGGCCGTCGCCACCCTGGACTTCGTCAGCAGCGGCCGGGCCGGCCTGCGGGTGAAGATCTCCGGACGCCCGGACGAGGCCGCCCACTTCGGCCGCCGCCGGGCCCCGGACCTGACCCGATCCGACGTGCTGGCCGAGGAGTTGGCGGAGGCGGCGGACTACGTCGAGGTGCTGCGCCGGCTCTGGGACAGCTGGGAGGACGACGCGGAGATCCGCGACGCCGCGACCGGCCGGTTCGTCGACCGGGACAAACTGCACTACATCGACTTCGCCGGGCCGAGGTTCCGGGTGCGCGGCCCGTCGATCACCCCGCGCCCGCCGCAGGGGCAGCCGCTGGTCGCGTCCCTGGCGCACGGCCCGGAGACGTTCCAACTCGCTGGCGGATCGGCCGACTTGGCGTTCATCACCCCGCCCGACCCGGACGCCGCCCGTGCCGCGCTGGCCGCGATACGCGCCGCGCAGCACACCGCCGGACGCGACGCCGAGACCGTGCACGTCTTCGCCGACCTGGCGGTGTTCCTGGACGAGCGCCCCGGCGCGGCCGCCGACCGGCTGGCCCGGCTGAACGGGCGGGCCGGCGCCGAGTACCGCGGCGACGCCCGGATCTTCACCGGCACGGCCGCCGAACTCGCCGACCTGATCGAGGAGTTGGCCGCCACCGGCGTGACGGGCTTCCGGCTGCGCCCGGGCGCGCTGCCGTACGACCTGGAGCGGATCACCCGCGACCTGGTGCCGGAGCTCCAGCGCCGCGGCCGCTTCCGCACCGCCTACGGGGCGTCCACCCTGCGCGGCCTGCTCGGCCTGCCGCGCCCCGCCAACCGCTACGCGCCCGCCGCCACCGTCTGACGCCCGGAAGGATCCCACCGACCATGACCGATGAGGCCCGCAAGCCCGTCAAGCAGATCCACCTGGCCGCGCACTTCCCGGGCGTGAACAACACCACGGTGTGGAGCGACCCGGCGGCCGGCAGCCAGATCGAGTTCGCGTCCTTCGCGCACTTCGCGCGGACCGCCGAGCGCGCCAAGTTCGACTTCCTGTTCCTCGCCGAGGGCCTGCGGCTGCGCGAACAGAACGGCCGGATCTACGAGTTGGACGTGGTCGGCCGGCCCGACACGTTCACCGTGCTGGCGGCGCTGGCGGCCGTCACCGATCGCCTCGGCCTGGCCGGCACCATCAACTCGACGTTCAACGAACCGTACGAGGTGGCCCGGCAGTTCGCCTCGCTGGACCATCTGTCGGCGGGCCGTTCGGCGTGGAACGTGGTCACCTCCTGGGACGCCTTCACCGGGGAGAACTTCCGGCGCGGCGGCTTCCTGCGGGAGGAGGACCGGTACGCCCGGGCCCGGCAGTTCCTGGAGGCGTCCTGGCAACTGTTCGACTCCTGGCGCGGCGACGAGCTGCGCGCCGACCGCGCCTCGGGCGCCTTCCTGGGCGACCCGGACGCGGGCCGGTTCGCCCACCGTTCCGACGAGTTCGACATCGCGGGACGGTTCGACGTGCCGCGCAGCCCGCAGGGCCGTCCGGTGATCTTCCAGGCGGGCGACTCCGACCAGGGCCGCGAGTTCGCCGCCGCCTCCGCCGACGCGATCTTCTCCCGGCACGGCACGCTGACCGCCGGTCAGGCGTTCTACGCGGACGTGAAGGGCCGGCTGGCCCGGTACGAGCGGCAGTGGGACGAGCTGAAGATCCTCCCGGCGGTGACGTTCGCGCTCGGCGACACCGACGCCGAGGCGCACGAGCGGGCGGCGCTGATCCGCCGTCAGCAGGTCGGCGGGCAGACCGCGATCCGGCTGCTGGAGCAGGTGTGGAACCGCGACCTGTCCGACCTCGACCCGGACGGGCCGCTCCCCGCGCAGGACCCGCTGCTCGGCGAGCACACCGTCGCGCAGGGCCGCGCCTCGGTGCGGATGAACCGCGACCCGCTGGCCGTCGCCCGCGAGTGGCGGCAGATCGCCGAGGCGAAGCGGCTGTCCGTCCGCGAGCTGATCGTCGAGGTGACGGGCCGCCAGTCGTTCATCGGCACCCCGGCCCGGGTCGCCGAGGAGATGAACCGTTTCGTCCAGCAGGACGCGAGCGACGGCTTCATCCTGGCCCCGCACCTCACCCCGACCGGCCTGGACGAGTTCGCCGACAAGGTCGTCCCGCTGCTCCAGGAACGCGGCGTCTTCCGCACCGAGTACCGGGGCACCACCCTCCGCGACCACCTGGGCCTGGCCCCGCGCTGACCGGCCTCCCGCGCGTCTCGTCCGCGTTGATCCGTTGTTGATCGGCGGGGTCCACCATGGCGGACGTGCCGGTCCCGGGGGTGGGTTCGACGGGTGATCGGCCGTCAGTTTCGGCGCGGTCCCCGTCGCGGGGCCGCCGAGATCATGGGTGGAACCGATCATGCGCATCCGTCAGCTCTCCGCCGCGACCGCCGTGGTGGCGGCCCTGGGCGTGTCCCTCACCGCGTGCGCCGAGCAGCGGCCGGCCAGGCCGGTCGCCGCCGCCGGACCGGTGGCCCCGGTCGCGGCGGAGCTCCCGTTCTCGCCCGTCCTGGAGAGCACCCCGTCCGCGCCGGCCGCCTCCGCGCCCGCCGCTTCCGCCCCCGCCGGGACGCGCCGGTGCACGGCGGCGGACCTGCGGGCGACGGTCTCGGCGGGTGCGGCGGCGACGGCCTCGGACGGGCCGGTGGTGGAGCGGATCGAGCTGGCCAACCGCGGCGAGTCCACCTGCACCCTGCAGGGCTTCCCGGGCGTCGACCTGGTGAGCGACGGCACCACCTGGAGCCTGCCCCGGGCCCGCGCGGCGCAGACCCGGCCGGTGACCCTGCCGCCCGGCGGGACGGCGTACGTCCTGATCGACTACCTGCCGTACCGGGGGCGCGGGCAGCGCGGCCAGAACGAGTTCAAGGTCACCTCGATGGTGCTGACGCCGCCGGGCGACACCGGCCGCCTCACCGTCCACTGGGAGGGCGCCAACCCCCAGGACCGCCGCGCCGCACAGCAACCCGGCACCCAGGTCCGGCCGATCGCCCCCACCCGCTGAGCCGCCGCGCGGCCGGATCGCGGCCCGGGCGGGTCAGGGCCCGGGCGGGTCAGGGGCCGGGCGCCGGATCAGGGGCCGAACAGGGCCTGCGGGTCGGACGGGGCCTGTGGGTCGGGGCGCAGCGCGCCGAGGACGGGGAGTATGGTGACGGGCGCGAGTTTGACCACCGTCCCGGTGTGCGGGGCGTGGACGACGGTGCCGCCGCCGAGGTAGAGGGCGATGTGGCCGGCGTCGTCGTGGTAGACGATCAGGTCGCCGGGGCGCAGTTCGCGCAGCGGGATGCGCGGCAGGGCGGCCCACTGCTCCTCGCTGGTGCGCGGGATGCCGATGCCGCCGGCCTGCCAGGCCTGCGAGGTGAGGCCGGAGCAGTCGAACGCGTCGGGGCCGGCGCCGCCCCACAGGTACGGTTTGCCGAGTTGGGCGAGGGCGAAGGCGACGGCCCGCCGGCCGCCCTGGGAGGCGCTGCCGCCGGGTCCGAACACCCCTGCGGCGAGGGCCTGTTGGCGGTCCTGGTCGGCGCGGGCGCCGTCCTGCCGTTCCAGCAGTTCGAGTTGGTCGGCGGGGGTGGTGTCGAGCAGGCGGGCGGTGCGGTCGGCGGCGGTGCGGACCTCGGTCATGGCCTGTTGGGCGTCCTTCGCCGCGGCGGCCGCCGACTCCTCGGCCTGCCGGGCCTGTTCGGCGGCGAGGACGAACCGTTCGCGGGCCTGGCGCAGGTCGTTCAGCACCTCGGCGGCGGTGTGGGCCCGTTCGAACTCCCGTTGGCGGTGGCCGAGGACGTCCTCGGGGCGGTCGGAGAGGAAGAGCCGCGCGAGCGAGCCGAGTGCGCCGAGCGGGCCGTTGCGGTACTGCTCGGCGACCAGTTCGGCGGCCTGCGCCTCGGCCTCGACGACCTTGGCCCGCTCCTGTTCGGCCCGGTTCGCCGCGTCCGCCGATTCCCTTTGCTTGCTGCCGAGTTGGGCGTCGGCGGCGGTGGAGCGCTGCTCGGCCGACTCGGCGCTGTGCCGGGCGTCGGCGAGGTCGTGGGCGAGTTGGTCGAGCGCCGTTCCGGCGGTCGCGCTGTCGGGTGGGGGCGCCGGTTCGGCGACGCCGGGTGCGGCGGCGGCGACCAGCAGCGCCACGGCGAGCGGAAGCACCGCTGACCGCCAGGACCGGGGGGTGCCACGGGACATGGGAGTGCACCGTCCTCGCTCGAAGTGCGATGAAATGCCTCGAATGCGTCATCCACCGGACGCCGCGCACCCGTTGGACGATCAAAACCCCCGCCACTCTGGCACCCGCCCCGCCGACTCCCCCGCAACCGGCGCTCGGACGGCACCGTCCTCACCCGCCCGGCCCAGCCTGTCGGCGGCCCGTGCCATGCTCGGCCGTCATGGACAACCAGCAGTTCTGGCAGCTGATCGACCAGGCCCGCGCGCAGGCCCCTGCCCCCGATGACGGCAACGACGACGGCATCGACGACGGCATCGCCGTCGCCGAGCGGGCGGTGGCGCTGCTCGCGCTGCGCCCCGCCGCCGAGATCGTCGCCGCCCAGGAGGCCCTCGACCGTCTGATGGCCGACTCCTACCTGGCCCCACTCTGGGCCGCCGCTTATCTGATCAACGGCGGCTGTTCCGACGACGGCTTCGACTACTTCCGCGGCTGGCTGATCACCCAGGGCCGCGAGACCTTCGAACGCGTCCTCGCCGACCCCGACACCCTCGCCGCCCTCCCGTCCGTCCGCGCATGTGCACGGGACAGCCTCGACATCGAGTGCGGGGACGTCCTCTCCATCGCCTGGACCGCCCACCGCACGGCCACCTCCACCGAGCTCCCCCAGTCCTCCGGCCCGACCCCGCCCTGGCCGAGCCTGGACCCGGACTGGGACTTCGACTTCGACGACAGCGCGGAGCTGGCCCACCGCCTGCCCCGCCTGTCGGCGCTCTACCCGGCCTGAGGCGTCCCGCCGGAATGCGGCGGCGACCGTCGCCGGTGCGGACCCGACGGGAACGGGCCAGCCTGCGCCGACTTCCCGCCCGTCTCCCCGACCGGCGGCCCTGCGGTGGGCGTGCAGGTCGATCGCGCGGCTACGGTGGGCGAATGACTGTTCGTCGGAGCTCCGGCTACCTGGGGGCGGCGGGCGCGTTCGCCGTGTGCATGGCGGGGACGACGTTGCCCACACCGCTGTACGGGCTGTACCAGGAGCAGATCGGGTTCTCCGAACTGATGGTGACGATCGTGTTCGCCGTCTACGCGTTCGGGGTGATCGGCGTGCTGCTGCTGGTCGGCAACGTCTCGGACCAGGTGGGACGCCGACCGGTGCTGCTGGTCGGCCTCGGCTGCGCGGCGGCGGCCGCGGTCGCGTTCCTCGCCGAACAGGGGCTGCCGCTGCTGTTCGTGGGCCGGCTGCTGTCCGGTTTCTCGGCGGGCCTGTTCACCGGCACCGCCACCGCGTACGTCCTGGAACTCGCCCCGGCCGGGCGCGGGGCCCGCGCCGGTTTCGTCGCCACCGCCGCGAACATGGGCGGCCTCGGCCTCGGCCCGCTGCTGTCCGGGCTGTTCGCCGAGTACACCTCCCACCCGCTGACGCTCCCCTACCTGGTCCATCTGGCCCTGCTCGCCGCCTCGTTCGCCGTCACCTGGGCCCTGCCCGAGACCGTGGCCGCCGCCCGCCCGCTGCGCGAGGCCCGTCCCCGCCGGCCGAGTCTGCCGCCGCAGGTCCGCGGCGTCTTCGTGCCCTCCGCGATCGCCGCGTTCGCCGGGTTCTCGCTGCTCGGCGTCTTCACCTCCGTCTCGCCGGCGTTCCTCGCGCAGGACCTCGACGTGCACAACCACGCCGCCGTCGGCGCGATCGTCTGCCTGGCGTTCTTCGCCTCCACCGCCGGCCAGCTCCTCGTCCCCCGCCTCGGCGAGTCCCGCGCCATCCCGCTCGGCTGCCTGGTCCTGATCGCCGGCCTCGCGCTCCTCGCCCTCTCCCTCGCCACCGAGACCCTCCTCCCCCTCGTACTCGCCGCGCTCGTCGGCGGCGCCGGCCAGGGCATGGGCCTGCGCGGCGCCGTCGGACAGGTCGCCGGCGCCTCCCCGCCCGAGGCCCACGGCGGCGTCCTGTCCGCCCTCTTCGTCGTCGCCTACTTCGGCATCTCCATCCCCGTCATCGGCATCGGCCTCCTCACCGGCCCATTCGGCCTCACCCACGCCGCCCTGATCTTCACCGCCTGCATGGCCGCCCTCGCCGCCGCCTCCGGCATCTACCTCCTGCGCCGCCACACACCCTGACCGGCCGTCCGACCCCCTCCCGCCCCGGATCCATCAACTCCACCGCGAACTCGCCCATCGCTCCCGGCAATCGGTCCTGCGCCAGGCACCCGACCCCGACCTGACGGTCGACTGCATCTGTGAGGCGCCCGAAGTGTCCTTCTCCGAGCGCCCGTTGGCGACGTCCGGAGATGACCTGGGCTCCTTGGGCGGCCTTCCCGGAGCTGACCTGGACTCCCTAGGCGGCCTTCCCGAACCCGCTCGCCGCCGCCGCGGTGACGGACTGTGGGAAGGCGAAGACGCCGTCGGGGTCGTACCGGCAGGCGACTGTCTGCAGGCGGGGCAGGTTCTCACCGTAGTAGGCGTGTCCCCAGTCCGGCAGGGTGGCGTCGATGTAGTTGACGTAGCCGCCGTACGCGCCGAGGCGGGCGAGGCCGTCGCGGATCGCGTCGACGGTGGCCTTCACGCGGGCCTCGGTGGCGGGGGTGGCGCCCGCGTAGATCTGGGCGCTGGCGAGCGAGTGCCGGTGCGGGAAGGCGGTGGCGTCCGGGGCGAGGTCGGCGACTGCGCCGCCGAGCGAGTCGAGCAGCAGGTCGACGCCGGTGTGACCGGTCATCAGCTCGGTGACCTTCGCCGGGTCGACCGGCCGGGGGCCGAGCATCCGGGAGACCGCGACGAACCCGGTCCGGGTGAGCCTGCCGCCCTCCCAGGTGGGGTGGCACTCGGCGATGGTGTCCTTCGAGCAGCCCGCCATGTACTTCATCGCCGCCAGGTAGTCCTTGGACGCGACGGTGCGGCTGGTCGGCGTGGTCGCGGCGGCCTTGACCAGCCGGTCGACCTGCTGGTTCGCGCCGTCCGGGTCGCCGACCCAGCAGCCGACGACCCGGCAGCTCGGCGGGTTGCCGCCGGCGATCTGGCAGCTCGCCCAGAGCTCCTCGGGCGCGCCGGACACCCACGGCTGCCACGCGCCGAGCACCTGCGGCACCGACCCGGCGGGGAACGCCAGCGAGATGACGGTCAGGGCGGGCGCGGGCGCGGTGTCGAAGCTGAACCGGGTGACCACGCCGAAGTTTCCGCCACCGCCGCCGCGCAGCGCCCAGTACAGGTCCTCGTCGCCGGCGGGCGAGGCGGTGTGCAGGGCGGAGTCGGCGGTGACGACCTGCGCGGCGCCGAGCCGGTCGCAGGTCAGCCCGTATTTGCGGGCCAGCACGCCGATTCCGCCGCCGAGGGTGAGCCCGCCGACGCCGACGGTCGGGCAGCTCCCGGCGGGCAGCAGCCGGCCCGCCGCCGCGAGGCCCGCGTACACCTCGATCAGCCGGGCGCCCGCGCCGACGTGCGCGGTCCCGTCCGGGGCGACCTCGACGGCGGCCATGCCGCGCAGGTCGATCACCAGGCCCCGGTCCGGGACGCTGTAGCCGAGGTAGCTGTGGCCGCCGCTGCGCGCCGCGATCGGGAGGCCGTGGCCGCGCGCCACGTCCAGGCAGGCCCGGACGTCGTCCGCCGAGACGCACTTGGCGACGGCGGCCGGCAGTTGACCGTCGTTCAACTCGTTGAAGCCGAGCCGCGCCGTCGCGTACCCGGAGTCGGCGGGCAGCACCAGCCGGTCGCCCAGCCGCCGGCGCAGCGCCTGCCAGTCCGGCGGCGCGGCCCGCCACCCGCGCGGCCGCGCGGGGAACGCGGCCACCGCCTGCCCCGTCCCCGCGACCAGCCCGGCCGCCGACACCGCTGCGACGGTCAGGAACCGCCGACGATCCATTCCCATGGCGCACCTCTCCGCCCGCACCCGACGCACGGGCCTCCTGTCCGCCGATCGTCGCCCTCCCCCACCCCCGGAGCCCGCCGCACTGCACCCATCGGCCCAGCCACTCAGCCGGGCTCCCCCGGCAGAACGCCAAGGCGCGCGCCGACCCGCTCGCGCAGCAGCAGGTACTCCTCCCACCGGTGCGGCGGCCGCCCGGGCGGACGTTCGACCACCCGCGCCGCGGTCACCAGCTGCCCGTCGCGAAACTGCTCGCGCGTCAGGTCGAGCTCCGCGCCGCTCGGCAGCCGGTTCCACCAGTGGAAGCCCTGGCGCTCCCCGCCGAGGTGCACCTCGCCGACCACCAGGTCGCCGCCGAGCAGGTCGTTCACCAGCAGTGCCGTGATGTCGCAGTGCCCCCACGCCGGGTTGTCCGCCTGCCACCCCGCGCGGGCCAGGTCGTCCGGCGAACAGGTGTCGGCGGCCCAACTCGCCCGCAGGGCAAGGTCGATGTCGATCAGGTTCCAGATGGCCATCCCCGCAACATCGCAGCCGCCACCGACAGCCCCACCTGCCCGGGACGATCCGTTGCCTGCCCGGGACCGGAGGCCGACGTCGTGGGAGCGCTGCGCGGCTCGAAGTGTCGGCCCGCCCGGGCCTGGTGGCGCGGGCGGGCCGGTGGTGTCAGGGGTTCTTGGTGATGACCCGGACGGTGTAGACCCCGCACTGGGTGCCGTTGACCTGGTTGCCGGCCGTCCAGCCGGCGGGGATCGGGGACTGGCCGCAGACCACCATGCTGGTCTGGGTGGTGATCTTGGTGAGCGTGTACACGGTGTAGACGCCGCACTGGCCGGAGCCGCTGCCGGCCCCGGTGATGACCCAGCCGGTCGGGATCGGGGACTGCCCGCAGGCGATGAGGCTCGTCTGGGTGGTGACCTTCGTCAACGTATTGATGTTGTACGTGCCGCAGGTCGAACTGCCGCTCTGCATCGCGGTGATCACCCAGCCGTCCGGGACGCGCGAGTTGCCGCACACCTGGAGCGAGGTCTGGTTGGTCACCAGCATCACCGTGAACGTCCCGTAGGTGCCGCAGGCGGGCGAGTTGGACTGCACGGCGGTGACCACCCAGCCGGGCTGGATCGCGGACTGCCCGCAGTCCTGCAAGGTCGTCTGGGTGGTGACCTTCAGCAGCGAGTACAGCGGGTAGTTGCCGCAGCCGGCATTGTTCTGCGAGCTGGTGATCACCCAGCCGTCCTGGATCGGCGAGATCGCGCACGCCTGGTAGGAGGTGGCGGTGGGCGGTATCAGCGTGACGGTGTACGTCCCCCAGGTGCCGCACGCCGCCGAGACGGTCTCGATCGCGGTGATCACGAAGCCGGGCAGGATCGCCGACTGCGCGCAGTCCTTCAGCGTGGTCTGGGTGGTGACCTTCAGCAGCGAGTACAGCGGGTAACTGCTGCCGCAGGTCGGGCCGTTCTGCATCGCCGTGATCACCCAGCCGGCGGGCACCGGCGAGTTCGAGCAGGCCTGAATGGTGGTGGCGTCGCCGAGCTCGGTGATGGTGAACAGCCCGTAGCCGCTGCACCCGCCCCAGTTCGCGCTGGTGATCACCCAGCCGGCGGGGACCGGCGTGTAGCCGCAGATCGTCGTGGTCGCGCCCTGTTCGACGGCCTGGGCGCTCGGCGCGCCCGTGAGCGGCAACGCGCCCGTGAGCGAGAACGCGCCCAGCAGCACGGCCGCCACCGTGATCCACCTGGTCAGTAGTGTCCGAAGTCCTGTCATCTGCTGCGCCCCTTCTGGTCCGTGTCCGGCGCGCCGAAGCCTGACAGGCCGTCGGGCCCCTGAACAGACCGCCTCCCAGCTGCGACGATGCGCCTGCGGAGGGAAGGAAACGGCCGTTCGCCCACCGCCGTTCAGCCCGCCGTTCAGCCCACCGTTCAGCGCCGGTACGCGGCCGCGGCGGTCTCGACGAAGGAGCGGATCAGCGGGTTGGCGTCGCCCTCGTTCCACACCGCCACCACCCGGCTCGGCGCCAGGCCGGCCAGCGGCACCACGGCCAGTCCGGCGGGGATGCGGTGTCCGAGCGGCGCCAGGCCGACGGTGCCGTTCCACAGCACGGCCTGCACGCACTCCTGGACGGTGCGCACCACCGGGCCCTCGCGCGGCGCGCCGCCGTGCCAGTACGACTGCCAGCGCGGGTCGGTGCCGGGCGGGAACCGGAACCAGCGGCGGTCGTCCAGTTCCGCGAGCCGCAGCCGCTCGCGGTGGGCCAGCGGGTCGTCGGCGCGCAGCACGACGCCGACCGGATCGGCGCGCAGTTCACGGACCGTCAGGGCGGTCCCGTCGAACGGCGCCCTGGTCAGCGCGACGTCGACCAGGCCGGCGCGCAGCCCGCAGGTCGGGTCGGTGAGGTCGGCGTCGCGGATGCGGATGTCGAGGCCGGGGTGCTGTCGCCGGTGGGCGTCGGCGAGCCTGGCCGCGCCCGGGTCGGTGCCGTCGCCCAGGATGCCGACGGTGAGGGTCGCTGTACAGGCCGCCGCGCCGACCCGCTCGCGGACGCGGTCGGCGTGGTCGAGCAGGGCCCGCGCCTCGTCGAGCAGCACCGATCCCACGGCGGTGAGCGTGACGCCCGTCCCGGAGCGGTCGAACAGCAGGGCCCCGATCTGGGCCTCCAGCTGTCTGATCGCCCGGCTCAGCGGCGGCTGGCTCATGTGCAGTCGGGTGGCGGCCCGGCCGAAGTGGAGTTCCTCGGCGACCGCCACGAAATAGCGCAAGGTCCGTAGCTCCACGCTGCCACGATACGCAGCGGGTATCGGCGCCGCGGAACGGGTCTTGGACATCGACGCCGCCCCGGCGGTGCACTGGTGGACATGAGCGAAGAAGCGAAGACCGAAGAAGCGAACACCGAAGAAGCGACGACCGACGAGCCGCAGAGCAACGAACCGCAGAGCAACAAGCCGCAGACCGGCGAGCCGCAGACCCGTCCGGCCGTGTCGGTGGTCCGCCCCGGCGAGGGCGAGACGATCGTTCTGGGCACCACCCGGATGCGCGTCCTGGAGGACGGCAGCCACACCGGGCACCGCCTCGCGATCGCCGAGTCCGTCCTCGCCCCGCACACCGAGGGTCCGCCGCAGCACCGCCACCGCGAGCACGACGAGGGCTTCTACGTGCTGTCCGGCACGGTGCGTTTCACCGTCGGGGACGAGGAGCACGACGCCGTCGCGGGCACCCTGGTGATCGTCCCGCCCGGCGCCCCGCACACCTTCGCCAACCCGACCGACCGGCCCGCCGTCCTGCTCAGCACCTTCACCCCCGACCTGTACGTGCAGTACTTCCGGGACCTCCGGGACGCCCTCGCCGCAGGCCGTCCGCCGACGCCGCAGGCCACCGTCGACGTGATGCGCCGCTACGCGACCGAGCCCGCCGCCGACCGCCCCCGGGGCTCCTCCGTCAATTGAAGCAATGGTTCCGGAATTCCCCGGAGAATCGGCGCCGGAAAGCGAAAGCCACACCTCTGCGGGACAAGTCAATATGTACTTTCCGGGATTCGCTCTGCATAGTGGTGCGTCGAATCGGGAGTCGAATCGAGAAGGAGGCTCTCTTTGTCGCAGATCCACGGCAACGCCGCACAGCAGGTCGAGCTGGAGCGGGTGCAGGTGTCCGTCATCGGCGAGCTGTTCGACGAGCGGCTCGCCGGGGCGCGGTCGCAGCTGGGCCGGGTGCTGGCGTCGGCGCCGGGCAGTGCGGGCGAGGTGTACGAGCGGGAGGTGGCGGCGGGGCGGCTGGCGGGCGAGGTGCGCCGGTTGGAGGGCGCCGAGGGCGGGTTGGTCTTCGGCCGGATCGACCTGGTGGACGGGACGGTGCTGCGGATCGGGCGGTTGGGCCTGCACCGGGACGAGGACGAGCTGCCGGTGCTGGTGGACTGGCGGGCGGAGGCGGCGCGGGCGTTCTACGAGGCGACGCCGGTGCATCCGCTGGGGCTGCGTCGGCGCCGTCATCTGAGCGTGACGGGCCGCACGGTGGTCGGCGTGAGCGACGAGCTGCTGGACGGTTCGGAGCCGGCCGCGGGGGACGTCGTCGGTGACGGTCCGTTGGCGGCCGCGCTGCGCGAGCGGCGCACCGGCCGGATGGGGACGGCGGTCGCCACGCTGCAGGCGGAGCAGGATGCGATCGTCCGGTCCGCGCACCGCGGGGTGACGGTGGTACAGGGCGGGCCGGGCACCGGGAAGACGGTGGTGGCGCTGCACCGCGCCGCGTACGTGCTGTACGCGTTCCCGAAGGCGGCCGAGCGCGGCGTGCTGGTGCTGGGGCCGAACGCGCGTTTCCTGGACTACATCTCGCAGGTGCTGCCGTCGCTCGGCGAGAACGACGTCGTGCTGGCGACCTGCGAGGAGCTGGCGGGGGTCCGACCGGGCGCCGTGGACGGGTTCGGGGCGGACGGGTTCGCCGTGGACGCGTTCGCCGTGGACGGGTTCGGGGCGGCGCGGCTCAAGGGCGGCGCCGACCTGGCCGGGGCGCTGGCCGGGTCGGTGCGGGCCCGGCAGGCGCCCGACGGGGAGTTCTCGGTCCGGGTCGGGCAGGAGTGGGTCCGGCTGGCGGAGTGGGAGGTCGCGGAGGCGCGCGGGGCGGCGCGGGCGAGCGGGCTCGCCCACAACCGGGCGCGCGGGCTGTTCCTGGAGCTGCTGGTGGATGCGCTGACCGACACGCTGGCCCGGGGTACGGCCGAGGCGCTGGAGCGGATCGACGCCGAGGTCGCCCTGATCACCGGCATCGACCTCGACCGGATGGCGGCGCGGGACCTGCGCCGACTCGGCGTCGACGACCGACCGGCCGACGGGAGCGCCGAGTTCGACGCCGACGCGGTGCGGGCGGCGCTGCTGGAGGACGCGCACCTGGACCGGGCCGTGGAGGCGATCTGGCCTCGGCTGTCGCCCGGCGCCGTCGTCGAGGCGCTGCTGGGCGACGCCGCCGCGCTGGCCGCGCACCTGCCGCAACTCACCGACGACGAGCGGACGTTGCTGCTGCGCACGCCCGGCGCGCCGTGGACCGGGGCCGACCTGCCGCTGCTCGACGAGGCGGCGAGCCTGGTCGACGGGCCGCCGGAGCGGGTCTTCGGGCACGTCGTGGTGGACGAGGCGCAGGAGTTGACGGCCATGCAGTGGCGGATGATCGTGCGCCGGTGCCCGGGGCGGTCGATGACGCTGGTCGGCGACTTCGCGCAGGCGGGCCCGGCGGCGACCGCGCGGGACTGGGACGAGGCGCTCGCGCCGCACCTCGGCGGGCGCTTCGACCTGCGGACGCTGACCGTCGGGTACCGCACCACGCAGGAGATCCTGGCCGCCACCGGGGAGTTGCTCGCCCGGATCGCCCCGGGGCAGGCGCCGGTGCGGTCGGTCCGGCACGGCGACGAGCCGCGGTCCGTCCCGGCGGCCGCGGGGCGGCTCGTCGACGCGCTCGTCGGCGAGTTGCGGGCGCAGGCCGCCGCGCATCCGGGCGAGTTGCTCGGCGTGGTCTGCGCGGACGGCCGGGTCGCGGAGTTGGCGGCGGCGGGGGTCGGGGAGTTCGCCCGGCTGGTCCCGGCGTCGGAGGCGCGCGGCCTGGAGTTCGACGAGGTATTCGTGGTGGATCCGGAGGGGATCGTCGCGGCCCGGCCGGCGGGCGAACGGGACCTGTACGTCGCGATGACCCGCGCCACCAAGCGGCTGTGCACGGTCGCGGTGCGGGGGCCGGGCGCGTAACGCGCCTCCCACCTGCGGGTCCGCCGGGGCCACCAGGCAGAATCGGCGTCATGCGTACCCTTCTCGTCATCGGCATCGGCGCGGGCGATCCCGACCACCTCACTCTGGAGGCGGTCAAGGCGATCGGCCGCACCGATGCGTTCCTGCTGCTGGACAAGCCCGAGGAGCGGCAGGACCTGATCCGGCTGCGGCGTCGGATGATCGCCGAGCACGGGCGGCCCGGGCACCGGGTGGTCGAGCTGATCGACCCGGCGCGGGACCGTTCGACGGCCGCGTACAGGGAGGCCGTGGAGGAGTGGCGGGAGCGGCGCGCCGATCTGGTCGAGCAGGCGGTCGTCGGGGAGCTGGCGGACGGCGAGACCGGCGCGCTGCTGGTCTGGGGCGACCCCGCACTGTACGACAGTGTGATCGCCGTACTGGACCGGATTCTGGCGCGCGGCCGCACCGCCTTCGAGTACACCGTCCTCCCCGGCATCAGCAGCATCTCGGTGCTGGCGGCCCGTCACCGCACCACCCTGACCCGCACCGCGCGCCCGGTGCGGATCACCACCGGGCGGCGCCTGGCCGCCGAGGGCTTCGGCCCGGGCGCGGAGGACGCGGTGGTGATGCTGGACGGCCAGGCGGCGTTCACCGCGATCGACCCCGAGGGCGTGCACATCCACTACGGCGCCTACCTGGGCACCGAGGACGAGATCCTGGCGGCCGGCCCGCTCGCCGAACAGGCCGACCGCATCGCCGAGTTGCGCGAGGAGGCGCGGGCCCGCAAGGGCTGGATCATGGACAGCTACCTGCTGCGCCGCACCGAGGACTGACCCGGCCCGTGTCCCACGGAGCGGACGGGTGACGGAATTCGGTCCTGATCCCGTCCGCTCCGTTCTACACTGGCCGCGCAACTGGTTCGCCCTGCCCGCCAGGCAGGCGCGTCGCAAGAGGGAACCCGGTGGGAATCCGGGACTGCCCCGCAGCGGTGAGTGGGAACGACCGCCGTCATACGCACTGGGTCCGGACGGGCCCGGGAAGCGACGGCCAGTAGGTGTCCGGGCCTCGGCCCGGGCGTGGCCCACGAGTCCGAATACCTGCCCGTTGCCCGGGCGCGACCGTTCGCGCCCGGCCTCCGATGACCTCGAGGGCGGGTCGGCGAACAACCGGGCGGGCGGGCGCAGTTGACGCACGCCGCCCGGCCCGTGACCCCTTCGCGCCCTCCAGTGCCGTCGGACCCGAGGTTCGAGGCTCGCGAAGGAGAGTCCCCTTGACCACGAAGTCCGCAGCCGCGGCGACCGTCCATGGCTACCCCCGCCAGGGCGGCAACCGGGAGTTGAAGAAGGCCGTCGAGGGCTACTGGAAGGGCGCCGTCACCGCCGACGTGCTGCTCGCCACCGCCGCCGCCCTGCGCTGCTCCAACTGGCGGCAGCTGGCCGGCGCCGGCATCACCGAAGTCCCCACCGGCGACTTCTCGTTGTACGACCACGTGCTCGACACCACGGTCGCCGTCGGCGCGATCCCGCCCCGGCACCGGGCCGCGGTGGACGCCGATCCGCTGGCCGGGTACTTCGCCATGGCGCGCGGCACCCAGGAACTCGCGCCGCTCGAAATGACCAAGTGGTTCGACACCAACTACCACTACCTGGTACCCGAGTTGGGGCCGGACACGGTGTTCGCCGCGAACTCCGCCAAGCAGGTCGGCGAACTCCGCGAGGCCCTGCTCCAGGGTTACCGGGCCCGCCCGGTGCTGCTCGGCCCGATCAGCTACCTGCTGCTCGCCAAGGCCGCCCCCGGCGCGCCGGACGGCTTCCGGCCGCTCACCCTGCTGGACCGGCTGCTGCCGGTGTACGCCGAACTCCTCGCCGACCTGCGGGCCGCCGGCGCGGCATGGGTGCAGCTCGACGAGCCCGCGCTCGTCCAGGACCGCACCCCGGCCGAGCTGAACGCCGCCGCCCGCGCCTACCGCGAGCTCGGCGCGCTGACGGACCGCCCGAAGCTGCTGGTCGCCTCCTACTTCGACCGGCTCGGCGAGGCCCTGATCACCCTCGCCAAGGCCCCCGTCGAGGGCCTGGCGCTGGACTTCACCGGCCCGGCCGCGGGCAACCTCGCCGACCTCGCCGCGGTCGGCGGCCTGCCCGGCAAGCGCCTGGTCGCGGGCGTGGTGGACGGCCGCAACGTGTGGATCAACGACCTGGAGAAGTCGCTGGCCACCCTCGCCACCCTGCTCGGCCTGGCCGACCGGGTGGACGTCGCCCCGTCCTGCTCGCTGCTGCACGTCCCGCTGGACGCCGCCGCCGAACGCGACCTGGACCCGCAGATCGCCCGCTGGCTGGCGTTCGCCCGACAGAAGGCCGCCGAGACGGCGCTGCTGGCCCGCGCCCTGCGTGAGGGCACCGCCACCGTCACCGCCCAACTCGCCGCCAACCGGGCCGATCTGGCGTCCCGCGCCGCATCCCCGATCACCCGCGACCCGGCGGTCCGGGCCCGCGCCGCGGCCGTCACCGACGCCGACACCCGCCGCGACGCCCCCTACGCCGTCCGCGCCGAGGCGCAGCGGGCCCGGCTGCGGCTGCCGCCGCTGCCCACCACCACCATCGGCTCCTTCCCGCAGACTGCCGAACTGCGCTCCGCCCGCGCCGAGTTGAACGCGGGACGGCTGGAGGAGGCGGACTACCGCAAGCGGATGGAGGACGAGATCCGCGCGGTCGTCGCCCACCAGGAGCAGGCCGGCCTGGACGTCCTGGTGCACGGCGAGCCCGAACGCAACGACATGGTGCAGTACTTCGCCGAACAGCTCACCGGCTACCTGACCACCCGGCACGGCTGGGTGCAGTCGTACGGCACCCGGTACGTGCGGCCGCCGGTGCTGGCGGGCGACATCTCCCGTCCGCACCCGATGACCGTCGAGTGGTACGCGTACGCGCAGAGCCTGACGGACCGTCCGGTCAAGGGCATGCTGACCGGGCCGGTGACCATGCTGGCCTGGTCGTTCGTCCGCGACGACCAGCCGCTCGCCGACACCGCCCGGCAGGTGGCGCTGGCGCTGCGGGACGAGGTCGCGGACCTGGAGGCGGCGGGCGCGGCGGTGGTCCAGGTGGACGAGCCGGCGCTGCGCGAGACGCTGCCGCTGCGCCGCGCCGGGTGGCCCGCCTATTTGGACTGGGCCACCGACGCGTTCCGCCTCACCACCTCCGCGGTCCGCGCCGACACCCAGATCCACACCCACATGTGCTACGCCGAGTTCGGCGACATCCTGCGCGCCATCGAGGAGTTGGACGCGGACGTCATCTCGCTGGAGGCGGCCCGTTCGCACATGCAGGTCGCCCACGAGCTGGCCGCGGCCGGCTACTCGGCGGAGGTCGGCCCGGGCGTGTGGGACATCCACTCGCCGCGCGTCCCCTCCCCCGCCGAGGCCGTCCTGCTGCTTCGGCTGGCCCTCACCGCCGTCCCCGCCGAGCGGCTGTGGGTCAACCCGGACTGCGGCCTGAAGACCCGCGGCTGGCCGGAGACCCGGGCCTCGCTCGACAGCCTGGTCGCGGCGGCCCGCACCCTGCGGGCGGAGCTGGCGGGCCGCGGGGGTCTCGGGGGCTGACCCGGTGCCCGAGCCGAACGCACGGCGGCCGGCCGGCCGCCGTGCGTTCGGCTCGGACGGCCTGCTGACCGCACGTTCGGTTCAGTCGGTGGCCGGGAGCGGGTAGTGGACGCCGGTCAGCCGCTCCGACAGCTCCCACAGCCGCCGGCCGGTCCCGGCGTCCTCGGCCGCCGGGACCGGCCGCACCACGGTGGGTGCGCCGCGCAGCTCGCCCGGGCCGCCCGGCCCGATGAACTGCCCGCTGCGGGCCTCGGGGTCGGTGGCGGCGAAGAGTTGGGGCAGCGCGCCCTGTTCCGGGCTCTGGGCGAGTGGGGTGAGCAGCCGGCCGAAGAGCAGTTTCACCAGTCCGGTCGGCGCGCTGGTCTGCAGGTTGGTGGCGGTGTAGCCGGGATGTGCGAGCAGGCTGCGGACCGGGCTGCCGGCCGCCGCCAGCCGCCGGTGCAGCTCCAGGCCGAAGACCGCGTTCGCGAACTTCGACTGGTTGTAGTACCGCATCGGCGCGTAGCCGCGCTCGCCGGAGAGGTCGTCGAAGTGCATCCGACCCTGCCGGTGGTTGAGTGAACTCACCGTCACCACACGGGAGTTCGGCCGGTCTGCGAGCAGGTCGAGGAGCAGCCCGGTGAGCGCGAAGTGGCCGAGGTGGTTGACGGCGAACTGGAGCTCGTGCCCCTGCGCGCCGAGGGTGCGCGGCGGTGCCATCACGCCCGCGTTGTTGACCAGCACGTCCGGCCGGACGCCGTCGGCGCGCAGGTCCTCGGCGAACCGGCGGACCGACTCCAGGTCCGCGAGGTCGAGTCGCCGCACCTCCGCCCCCGGCATCCCCTCGGCGGCCCGCCGCCCCTTGGCCTCGTCGCGCACGGCGAGGATCACCCGGCCGCCCTTCGCGGCGAGGGCGCGGCCGGTCGCCAGCCCGAGGCCGCTGTTCGCGCCGGTGACGACGAACACCCGCCCCGCCTGGTCCGGAATCCGTTCGGTGCTCCAGAGCTGACGCTTCATCATGCGGCACACGCTGCCCCTAGTGTCACCAAGTGTCAAGTTCGCTCCGCGATGCCACATCCGACGCCGCGTGTAATATCGAACCCGTGACCACCCGCCCCGTGACCACTCGCCCCGAATCGACCCGTCCCGAATCGACCCTGGCCGAGCGCAAACGCCGCCTCGTCTCCGGCGAGTTGACGGAGACCGCGCTGCAACTCTTCGTCCAGCAGGGCTTCGACGCGGTCACGGTCGACGAGATCGCCGCCGCGGCGGGCATGTCCAAGCGGACGTTCTTCCGCTACTTCGCGTCCAAGGAGGACGTGGTCGTCCAGTTCCTGGCCGACCTGGGCGCGGGCATGCGCGCCGAACTCGCCGCCCGCCCGCCCGAGGAGAGCACCGCGACGGCCCTCCAGCACGCCGTCCGCTCCTGCGTCGACGCCTGCGCCGGCCACGCCGACAAGGCCCTGCGGGTGGTCCGGCTCATCCTGGGCACCCCGTCGCTGCACGCCCGCTTCCTGGAGCGCCAGGCCCAGTGGCGCGACGACCTGGCCGCCGAGCTCGCCATCCGCCTCGCCCTGCCCTCCCCCACCGCGCTCCACCCCCGCCTCGCCGCCGGCCTCGCCCTCACCGTCTTCGAGGTCGTTCTCCAGCTCTGGAGCGACGGCGACGGCGCCGAGGACCCCAGCGCGCTCACCGCTCGCGCCTTCGCCGCCGTCGCCCCCGCGCTGGACGCGGTCGGCCGCTGACAGCACTGTGCGGGCCGGCCCCAAGCGCGCCGACCCGCACAGCCAACTACTGGTTCTTCATCAGCACTTGGGGATCCAGCCGTTGTGGAACGCCGCAGCGCCGTCCACGTACGGCGCGAACACCCAGCCGCCGACCTGCTGGTAGGGCGCGCCCGCGTAGATCTCCTGGAACGCGTGGTACCAGACGTCGCCGAAGTTGCCGACGTTGCCGCCGACCGTCCAGCAGTTCACCGCGACCGAGTCGCCCGGGTGCAAGTCGGGCACGCCGACCTTGGCGGAGCCCGCGTTGGGCGCCGAGTAGACGCCGGCGCTGTACGGGGTGCCGAGGACGATCACCGTGCTGGCCGAGGCCTGCGAGGCGCCGACCCCGGTGCCGACGACGGCGGTGGTCGCCGCGACGAGCGCGGCGGTGGACATGGCGGCGCGCTTGAGCATCTTGCCCATGACTGTTCCCCCTTGAGTCCTGCTCTGCTGTTGAGGTGGCCATAACAGCAGGGCCGGGAAGCGAGCGACCATCAGCTTTTAGGACAAGGTCGACTCCCGGGCTGGCCGCCCTTTACCCCGCGACCGGCGGCAGCACGTTCTCCCGGTACGCCTTCGCCGGGTCCTGCGGGTCCATCGCCACGTTCCCCCGCGGCGCGAAGTCGCACACGATGTACGTGTCGGACCACGAGTACCCCTCGCTGTCCGGCCCGCCCTCCCGCGGACCCCCCACCCGCGCGCACCCGACCTTCGTCGTCGCCTTCCACACCAGCTGCGTGAAGTTCCCCGTCTCCCGCGAGAACCCCGGCCGGCCGTAGTCGTACTGCGCGCTCCCCTCGTACCAGAAGTCCACCGCATCCCCACAACTCTCCGGCGAGTAGACCCTCGCCACCCCCGTCGAACTCCAACTCAACGTCTCCCCGTACCCCCGCGCCAGCCCGTCATGGTTGAACCCGTCCGGCCGCGACACCTGCTGCGCCCGCGACTTGGCGTACTCCACGATCTTCGGATCGACCACCAGCGGCGCCACCTGATGCCTCGCCCGGTGCCCATTGATCGCCGCAAGACAGTCGTCCTGAAACGCCCCGTCGCTCGAATCCGCGTACCCCCGGCGCTCCACCCCGACCGCCCCCACGGGCCCCACCGCCCCCACCACGACCACAGCCGCCACCACCCCGACGAGCCCCGCCCTACGAATCCCCGACCCAATCCCCACGTCCACTCCTTCTCTCGCCGATCCCACCACCCCCATCAACGCCAACCGCCCCACCCAGGGCACGGCCACCCCCCGAACCCTGTCGGTGGCAGGCGCGACCCGCCGTGGCTGCTGGAGTGCGGGGCGGCCGCCGTGGGTCTTCTCGGTTAGGGTCTGGGCTCGTGACTGCGACGCCCGATCTCGCCGCTGCCGTTCTCCGACCCGCGACGCGGGGCGATCTGTCGGCTGTGCTGGCGTTGCTCGCCGACGAGGAGCGGGTGGTGGACCCGGCGGGCGTCAGTGTCGGGGAGGCGCACGAGCGGGCGTTCGCCGCGATCGAGGCGGATGCGCGCAATGAGGTGCTGGTGCTGGTGGACGGCGCCGGGACGGTGCTGGGGTGTCTGCAGGCGACGTACATCCCGGGGTTGGGGAAGGGCGGCGCGGAGCGGGTGTTGATCGAGGCGGTGCGGGTGCGGGCGGATCGGCGGGGCGGCGGCTTGGGGCGGGCGTTGATGGGGCTGGCGGTGGAGCGGGCGAAGGCCCGGGGGTGCGCGCTGGTGCAGCTGACGAGCGACAAGCGGCGTGCGGACGCCCACCGGTTCTACCTGGGGCTGGGCTTCGAGGCGAGCCACGAGGGCTTCAAGCTGAGCCTGTGAGACGGAGACGGGCCGGCCGACGCGCGGTACTGCGCGTCAACCGGCCCGTGGGGAACGCTAGGTCGTGTCTCATAATT
>NZ_LISX01000010.1 GCF_001905465.1 Kitasatospora sp. CB01950 | reverse complement strand
ACAATCTTTCAGGGAAAGCCCCCCGCCTCACGGCGGGGGGCTTTTTCGCGTTCCCGGACCATTTCCGGACCATTTCCGGGCATTACCGCACCGGCCCACGCTCATCGATGTACACGGTCGGCGTCGACAGGAAGATGTCGGCATCGACAGGGCCGTAGGCGACGTTGAAGGTGTCCATCCAGTACGACCAGCCCCGTACCCCGGCCGCGCTGCTGAAGCGGTAGTTCAGTTGCCACCGCACCCACTGGCCGGGCTGGAGCCGCACCGCCGGCGGTCTGCGTGGGCGAGGCGGAATGCCGAACAGTGGGTCCACGCGGGGAAGTACTCGCAGCCGGCCGTCCGCCTCCCGGAGACCGACCGCGAGGCTGCGACGCGCCTCCAGGGTCTCCCGCGGCTCGAAGGAGTCCTTCTCGTACATGCGGACGACATGCGCGGACGAGGCGGGTACGGGCGGCATCCTGAAGCCCACGGGGGCCGCGTTGCGACGAGCAGCGGCGTCTCCGCCCCGGGACTGCTTGGTCCAGGACGTCCTGACCCACTGCACGGTGATCTCCACAGCGCCCACCTCCGCGGCGAAGGATACAGAGAAACCCCCAGCCCTCCCGGGGAGTCCGGTGGCTGGGGGTGGAGGGGCCCGAGGGGGCGTCAGAGGCGGCCGGCGGCCTTGAGGGTGAGGTAGGTGTCGGCGAGGGCGGGGGCGATGGACTCGGGCGGGGCGTCGAGGACGGTGATGCCGTGGCGGGTGAGGAGCTCTGCGGTGCGACGGCGGTCGGCGCGGGTCTGTTCGGCGGCGGCGGTGCCGTAGACGTCGCGGACGGTGGTGCGGGGGGTGTTGACCAGCTCGTCGAGGCGGGGGTCGGCGACGGAGGCGAGGACGACCTCGTGGCGCTTGACGAGGAGGGGGAGCTGCGGGAGCAGGCCGTCCTCGATCTGGTGGGCGTCGAGGCCGGTCAGCAGGACGATCAGCGAGCGGTGGGGGGCCATCCGGAGGGCGGTGGAGACCATGGCGCGCAGGTCGGTCTCGATCAGGGCGGGTTCCAGGAGGGCCATCGCGTCGGTGAAGGCGGGGAGGATCTCCGAGGGCGAGCGTCCGGCGACGGCGGCGCGGCGCTGCCGGTCGTGGGCGAGCAGGTCGACCCGGTCGCCGGCCTTGGTGGCGAGCGCGGTGAGCAGCAGCGCGGCGTCGAGGGCGGCGTCCAGACGGGGGGCGTCGCCGACGCGGCCGGCGGAGGTGCGGCCGGTGTCGAGGACGACGAGGACGTGCCGGTCGCGTTCGGGGCGCCAGGTGCGGACGGCGACGACGCTGCGGCGGGCGCTGGCGCGCCAGTCGATGGAGCGGACGTCGTCGCCGGGGAGGTACTCGCGCAGCGAGTCGAACTCGGTGCCCTGACCGCGGGTCAGCACGGAGGTGCGGCCGTCGAGTTCGCGCAGGCGGGCGAGGCGGGACGGGAGGTGCTTGCGGCTGGCGAACGGCGGCAGTGCGCGGACGCGCCAGGGGGCGTCGAGGCCGGCCTGGCGGCCGGCCAGGCCGAGCGGGCCGAGCGAGCGGACGGTGACTCGTCCGCTGCGGTGGTCGCCGCGCCGGGTGGGGGCGAGGCGGGTGGTGATGCGGCGGCGTTCTCCGGCGGGGACGGTGACGGAGTGCCGGGAGGCGGTGAGCGAGGTGCCGGGGGCCCAGGCGGAGGGGTACCAGGCGTCGCGGATCCGGGCGCGCAGCGGGCGGCGGGACGGGTTGCCGACGAGCAGGTCGACGGTGACGGCTTCGCCGAGGCGGACGCTGGGGTCGCCGGAGCGTTCGAGGGTGAGGCGGCGGACGGGGGCGGCGAGCACCAGGTCGGCGACGATCGCGGCGAGCAGCGGCAGCATGACCACGCCGATGCCGGTCCAGGAGGGGAGCACGAGGCCGACCAGGAGGGCGCCGAGGGCGGCGATGAGGGCCGTGCGGCCGGTCAGGGCCATGGGGTGCGGGGCTCGCTTTCTGGAGCAGTGGACGCGAAGGTGGCCGAACTTCCGCCGGGGGAGAGGCAGTCGGTGCTCTCTCCCCGGCGGCGATGACGGTTGCGGCTAGCGCGGCGCGGGCGTCTGGGCGAGGACGGCCTGGATGACGCTGTCGGCGGTGGTGCCTTCCATCTCGGCCTCGGGGCGGAGCTGGATGCGGTGCCGGAGGGTGGGCAGGGCGAGGGCCTTGACGTCGTCGGGGGTGACGTAGTCGCGGCCGGCCAGCCAGGCCCAGGCGCGGGAGGTGTTGAGCAGCGCGGTGGCGCCGCGGGGGGAGACGCCCATGGCGAGCGAGGGCGAGTTCCGGGTGGCGCGGACCAGGTCGACGATGTACGCGAGGACCTCGGGGGAGACCGTGAGGGCACGGATCTCGGCGCGGGCCTGGGCCAGGTCGGCGGGGCCGGCGACGGGCCGGACGCCGGCCGCGGCGAGGTCGCGCGGGTCGAAGCCGCCGGCGTGCCGGGAGAGGACCTGGAACTCCTGCTCGCGGGTGGGCAGCGGGAGGACCAGCTTGAGCAGGAAGCGGTCGAGCTGGGCCTCGGGCAGCGGGTAGGTGCCCTCGTACTCGACGGGGTTCTGGGTGGCGGCGACCAGGAACGGGTCGGGGAGCTTGCGGGGTTCGCCGTCGACGGTGACCTGCTTCTCCTCCATGGCCTCCAGCAGCGAGGCCTGGGTCTTCGGCGGGGTCCGGTTGATCTCGTCGGCGAGCAGCAGGTTGGTGAAGACCGGGCCGGGCTGGAACGAGAACTCGGCGGTGCGGGTGTCGTAGACCAGGGAGCCGGTGACGTCGCCGGGCATCAGGTCGGGGGTGAACTGGATGCGCTTGGTCTCGACGTCGAGGGCGGTGGCGAGGGTGCGGACCAGCAGGGTCTTGGCGACGCCGGGGACGCCTTCGAGCAGGACGTGGCCGCCGCAGAGCAGCGCGACGACCAGGCCGGTGACGGCGGCGTCCTGGCCCACCACGGCCTTGCCGATCTCGTCGCGCAGGCCGGTGAGGGCGGCGCGGGCGTCGCGGGTCTGGCCGGGGTCGGTCTTGTAGAGCTGGTCGGTCACGGCTGTCGTACCTGCCATTCCATGTCGTCGAGGTCGTCGGCGAGCCGCAGCAGGGCGGCGTCGTCGGAGGGGGCCGGGCCGTACAGCAGCTGCTGGAGGTCGGCGGAGGGGCGTCCGAGCCTGGCGGCGGCGGCCTCGGTGAGGGCGGCCGGGTCGGGGTCCCCGGAGGTGTGCGGGAGGCCGAGGGCGGTGGCGGTCCGGCGGCGGGCGGCGTGGCGCAACGTTTCGGCAGCGTGGCCGCGGGCGTTGGCGCGGTGGTACAGCCGGGCGCGGCCCTCGGTGGTCTCGGAGGCGCGGACCACGGCGGGCAGCCGTTCGCTGAGCACCGGGCCGAGTCGGCGGGCGCGCCAGACGACGGCCAGCAGGGCGGCGAACAGGAGCTGCAGGGCGCCCCAGCTCCAGCCGGCCGGGACGAGGTCGCCGATGGTCTTGTCGTGCGGGGCGTCGGGCGTGGCGACGGCGTGGTCGGGGAGCTGCCAGACCAGCTGGTGGTGGGCGCCGAGCAGGCCGAAGGCGAGTGCGGCGTTGCCCTCGTGGTCGAGGCGTTCGTTGGTGAACATCCGCCGGCTGCCGAGCACGATCACCTGCCGGCTGTCGGTGGTGCGGCTGAGCACGCTGTGGCGGCCGTCGGCGTCCGGATAGCAGCCGACGTCGTGGGCGCCGAGGTGGTAGCTCTCGCCGCCGAGTTCGGCGGCGCCGGCGTTGGCGGCCTCGGGCAGGGTGCAGGCGGGGGCGACGACGGCGCTCTCGGGAACGTAGGAGGCACCCGAGACACCGGGGGCGAAGGCGTTCAGCGCGGAGTGGTCGGGGTCGAGCAGCACCAGCCGGCTGTTGGCGCCGCGGGGGATCGCGGCGAGCCGGGTGATTTCCTGCTCGGTCAGTTCCGCGGGGAAGGTGAGGACGAGGGTGGTGTCGTCGGCCCGCAGGGCTGCGGCGAGTTCGCTCTCGGTGGTGGCGGTGCGGCTGGTGACGCCGTACGTGTTCCGGAGGATCTGGTCGACGGCGCGGGTGCCGGACGGGTCGCCGGAGCGCGGGTCGAGCGGCCCGGAGGAGCTGCTGGTGGGGATGCCGGCGACCATGGCGCCGACCACCAGCACGGCGAGGACGGCGACCAGCCGCCAGCGCCAGCGCCGCCACAGGGTGCGCAGGGTGGTGCGGGGTGCGGCGTCCGGCCGGTCGACGGCGGGCAGCTCGGCGGGGTCGGCGGTGGCGGGCGGGGGTGCGGTGGTGGTCATGCGGTTCCTCCGCCGGCCGCCACGGGCGTGGGGCGGGTGCGTTCGAGGGCGCGGTCGAGGTCGGCCAGGAGCCGGTAGGACGCTTCGTCGGCGGTCCGCTCGCCGAACGCGATGTCGTCGAACAGCCTTGCGGCGGAGGCGAGTTCACGGGCCCGATCGGGCAGGCTGCGGCCTGCTTCGGCGGCGGCCTCGACGGCGGTGCGGCCGGGGCGCGGGTCGAGGACGGTGCGTTCCTCCAGGCCGCGGACCAGGGCGCGCATCTGTTCGCGGACGGCGTCGGCCCAGGCGCCGCGGGCGGCGTGGGCGGCGGCGTCGGCGCGGTGCTGGGCGGCGCTGCGCGGGCCGTCGGCGGTGAACAGCAGGCCCTTGGAGCGGGCCTCGCGGCGGGGCCGGCCGTAGCGTCGCCAGAGCAGCACGGCGATGATCGCGAGCAGCACGAGCACCACCACCAGGGCGGCGCCGTCGCCGCCGCCGAGCGGTGCGCCGGCGCTGCCCGTCAGGCGGTCGAGCTGGTGCTGGAGCCAGTCCATGAAGCGCTCGACCAGCCCGGGTTCGTGCTGGTGGTAGATGGCTTTGCGGAGTTCTTCGTGTGCGGCGTCGCGGGCGGCGTCGCGCGGCACGGTGACCGGGATGCTGTCCGCGAGCAGCACCCCTCCCCCCCGAAGTCCCATGATGATCAGACTCCCGGCGGAGGGTACTGGCCCGGGACGGGCGCGGTGGCAGTGGCGGCGGGCAGGTAGTGGCCGGGCAGGCCGGCGGCGGCCGCGAGTTCGAGGTCGAGCGCCTCGCGGCGGATCCGCTGGTCGACGTAGAGCAGCGCGAACAGGGTGCCGACCAGCGGGATGGTGAGGGTCTTGGCGAGGATGCCGCAGACCGCCATGATGCCGATGCCGATCGCGGCGTCGCCGTCGGAGACGTGGCCGAGGTTCGACGGCGAGGCGCCGATGAAGAAGGTGACGAGCTCGCCGGGGACGGTGAGCACCGCGGCGAGCAGGCCGATGAAGAGCTCGAACACGATCAGCGTGCCGAACATCCGCCACCAGGAGCCGCGGACCAGGCGCCAGGAGCGCTTGAGGGCGCCGACCACGGTCTGCTTCTCCAGGACCAGCGCGGGAGTGGCGAGGATGAGCTTGGTCCACACCCAGATCCCGGGCAGCACGGCGGGTACCGCGAGCAGCAGCCAGGCGGGCTGGTCGCCGAGGGCGGCCAGCGCCACCAGCGGGGCGATCGGCGCGGCGAACACGGCGATCATGATCAGCGTGTGCGTCAGGGCCAGCAGCGCCAGCCGGCCGAGGCGCGGCCGGGTCTGCGCCCAGGCCTGCTTGGCCGTGGTGTCACGGCCGATCAGGCTGTTGCCGAGGATCGGGGTGAGCAGGCCGGTGGAGACCACGCCGGCCAGCATTTCGAGCGGCACCGTGTAGTACGCGGAGAACACCGCGTCGAAGTAGTTGCCGGAGACGTGGATCCACCAGGAGACGCCGGCCTGGACGAGTTCGACGAAGCACGCGAGGATCAGGCTCAGCCCGAAGGCGGCCTTCCAGTACGTGCGGACGAGGGCGAACGCGCTGTCCATCAGTTCGACGAAGCCGAGCGGGCGCAGCGGGATGATGCCGGGCGTCGGTCCGAGCGGTCCGGCCGGACCGGGCGGTCCGGGAGGCGGAGGCGCGAGCGTGGCGGCGGCCTGCGGGGCCGGGGGAGCCGGGTGGCCGGTTTCGGACGGCCCGGGCGCTGGCTCGGGAGAACCGGGTGAAGTCCAACCCGGGGTCTCGGACAATCGACGCTCCTCGACGGGGCACCCTGGAACAGGTGCTTCGGGGTGACATCGTGCCATGGTGCGCACGCGTACCCCAGGGGTATCCCGTTGCTGATCCGCAACGGTCCGAGCAGGGCCCAGGAGCCGATACCTTTGCGATGGTATGACTGCTTCGGTCGACGGCCGGGGGGCCGGCAACGGAACAGCTGTGCGTCAGGTCACATTGGGGTGATGAGAAGATGGAGCCATGAAGGGACGTGTCCTCGTCGTCGATGACGACACCGCACTTGCCGAGATGCTCGGCATTGTGCTGCGTGGTGAGGGTTTTGAGCCGTTTTTCGTCGCGGACGGGGACAAGGCGCTGGCCGCCTTCCGGGAGACCAAGCCGGACCTCGTACTGCTCGACCTGATGCTGCCCGGACGGGACGGCATCGACGTATGCCGCCAGATCCGGGCCGAGTCGGGCATTCCGATCGTCATGCTGACCGCGAAGACCGACACGGTCGACATCGTGGTCGGCCTGGAGTCCGGTGCCGACGACTACGTCACGAAGCCGTTCAAGCCCAAGGAACTGGTCGCCCGGGTCCGGGCCAGGCTGCGGCGGGCAGAGGAGCCCACGCCGGAGCAGTTGACCATCGGTGACCTGGTGATCGACGTCGCCGGGCACTCGGTCAAGCGCGAGGGCCGCGGCATCCCGCTGACCCCGCTGGAGTTCGACCTGCTGGTCGCGCTGGCCCGCAAGCCCTGGCAGGTGTTCACCCGCGAGGTGCTGCTGGAGCAGGTCTGGGGCTACCGGCACGCGGCCGACACCCGCCTGGTCAACGTCCACGTGCAGCGCCTGCGCTCCAAGATCGAGAAGGACCCGGAGCGCCCGGAGATCGTGGTCACCGTGCGCGGCGTCGGCTACAAGGCCGGGCCCAGCTGAGGATGAGCGAGGAGCAGGCCGCCGCCTCCCCGTCGGACGACTTCTCCGGCGGGGAGGCTGCTGTGCGCGGCGACGTGCTGAGTTCCACCACCGGGCAGCCCCGCCGGCGGCGGTGGTGGACGGTGCTGTTCGCGCCGGTGATCCGGCAGTTCCGGCACCCGGTGGGCCGGGTGCTGTCGCTGTACCGCCGCTCGATCCAGCTGAGGGTGGTCGCGGCGACGCTGCTGCTGTCCTTCGTGGTGGTGCTGGTGCTCGGCGTGGTGGTGGTCGCCCAGGTGCGCACCGGCCTGCTGGAGGCCAAGCAGAAGGCCGCCCACGGGCAGGCCATCGGCGGCTTCCAGATCGAGCAGGACAAGATCAACGAGGCGATCAACCTGCAGGCCAAGGCCGGCGCGACCGCCGACCCGACCCGCGACCAGATCAACGCCTGGCTGACCAAGCAGGTCTCCGACCTGGCGTCCGGCGGCGCCGGCGTCTACTCGGTGATCGCGATCGGGCCCGGCGGCCAGGAGGACACGGCCGCCAGCGCCGGCCTGCGCGGCGGCGCCCGCTACTCGGGCTCGATCCTGCCCGACACGATCACCTCCGAGATGCGCGACATGGTCGCCGCCGAACCGTCCGTCCCGCACGAGCAGCCGGTCAAGCTGCTCCGCTCGCCGGACAGCCAGGCCAAGCCCGACGACAACAAGGGCCTGGCGATCGGCAAGCAGTTCAACGGGCCCGACGGCAACCCGTACCAGCTGTACTACGTCTTCTCCTTCTACCAGGAGACCAGCACCCTGAACCTGGTGATGGGGACGCTGGCCACCGCCGGGCTGTTCCTGGTCATCCTGCTGAGCTGCATCGCCTGGCTGGTGGTCCGCCAGGTCGTCACCCCGGTGCGGATGGCCGCCGGCATCTCCGAGCGGCTGGCCGCCGGGCACTTCGACGAGCGGATGAAGGTCACCGGCACCGACGACATCGCCCGCCTCGGCGACTCCTTCAACCGGATGGCCAACGGCCTGCAGGCGCAGATCCGCAAGCTGGAGGAGCTCTCCCGGGTGCAGCGGCGGTTCGTCTCCGACGTCTCGCACGAGCTGCGCACCCCGCTGACCACCGTCCGGATGGCCGCCGACCTGATCTACGACAGCCGCGAGGACCTGGACCCGATGGCGGCCCGCTCCGCCGAGCTGCTCCAGGACCAGCTGGACCGCTTCGAGTCGCTGCTCGCCGACCTGCTGGAGATCAGCCGCTTCGACGCCGGCGCGGCCATCCTGGACGCCGAACCCGTCGACCTGCGCGACATCGTCACCCGCGTCGTGGAGGCCGCCGACCCGCTGGCCCGCGCCAAGGGCAGCGCGGTGCTGATCCGGGGCGGCGAGACCCCGGTGATCGCCGAGGTCGACAGCCGCCGGATCGAGCGGATCCTGCGCAACCTGGTGGTCAACGCGCTCGAACACGGCGAGGGCCGGGACGTGGTGATCCGGCTCGGCGCGGGCGAAGGCGCGGTCGCCGTCGGCGTGCGCGACTACGGCATCGGCCTGAAGCCCGGCGAGGCCTCCCGGGTGTTCCACCGCTTCTGGCGCGCCGACCCGTCCCGGGTCCGCACCACCGGCGGCACCGGCCTCGGCCTGTCCATCGCCGTCGAGGACGCCCACCTGCACGGCGGCTGGCTCCAGGCCTGGGGCGAGCCCGGGGGCGGCTCGCACTTCCGGCTGACCCTGCCGCGCACCCGCGGCGGCGAGATCTCCCGGGCCCCGTTCCGGCTGGAGCCCGAGGACTCCCGGCACAACCGCGGCATGGCCTCGGCCGGCACGCCCTACCGGCGCGCGGTGCGCGGCGGCGAGCCCGTCGCCGTTCCGGAGACCCCGGACACCAACGAGCGCTCCACCTTCGGCTCCGGCCTCGGCGGCGTGCTCAGCATCGGACCGGGCCTGGGCCGGCCGAGCGCCGCCCCGGTCGCCGACCCGTCCGACGTCCGTGCCGGGGCCGCCGGATACGGTGCCACCGGCGCACAGATCGTGGTGGACCGGGGCGGCCGCCCGACGCAGCCGGCCCCGCCCGCACCGGACGGCGCCGACATTGACCAGGAGGGGACCCCCGGTGCACAGGAACGACAGGACGACTGATCGGCGGACCCGCGCCCTGGGGGGCGCGGCACTGCTGGCGGTCACCGCCACCGGCTGCGTCGCGATGCCGTCCGGCGGCGCGGCGCACCGCCTGGAGGTGCCGCAGGGCGCCGCCGACGGCGTCCAGGTGCACGTCTACCCGGTCGCCCCGCACAAGGGCGAGAGCCCCGGCGACCTGCTGGCCGGCTTCCTCGACTCCTCCAACGCCGACCAGGCCAACTACGACACCGCCAAGCAGTACCTGACCGCGGACGCCGCCAGGCGCTGGCGCCCCGACGCGCAGGTCGTGGTGCTGGCCGAACCCCCGCGGCTGGGCCATCCCGTTCCCGGGCCGGACGAGACCAGCGTGCCGATCAACGTCACCGGCACGCAGGTCGCGCAACTCGACGTCCGGCACACCTACCAGGCCCGCTCCAGCGAGTACGGGGAGACCTTCAAGTTCGTGAAGGTCGCCGAGGGCCCCGACGCCGGACAGTGGCGGATCAACGAACTGCCCGACGGCCTGATCGTCGACCTGACCAACTTCAAGAACACCTACAAGCCGGTCCACCGGTACTTCTTCGCGGTCACCGACCCGAGCGAACGCGTCCAGGCCAACCCGGTGCTGGTGCCCGACCCGATCTACCTGCGCCGCCGAATAGACCCGCTCACCGAGGCCGCCCGGGCCACCGTCGAAGGGCCCTCGCTGTGGCTCGCTCCGGTGGTCACCAGCCCGATCGAAGGCGTCAAGGTGCTCAGCGCCACCGCCGGCGACAACCGGGTCGCCTCCGTCAAGGTGGACGGCGTCGAGCTCGGGAAGAACCCGGCCGGCTGCCAGCAACTGGCCCAGCAGTTCTTCCAGACCCTGGCCGACCAGCAGGGCAAGCTGAACCGGCTCGAACTGTCCTCGCCCAAGGGCGGCTGCGCGATCAGCAGCGCCGACGCCGCGGTGGTCGCGCCGGGCGCGCTGGCCGGCGGCGAGAGCGGCATGCAGGCGTACATCCAGCTGGCCGACGGCCGGCTCACCCGCTACGGCCAGCCCGGCGGGGACCCCGGCCCGGGAGCCGCCGAGCCCGTCCCGGTCGCCGGGGTGCTCGGGCAGCCCGCGCAGGGCGGCCAGCCGCGGCCCGGCGAGCTCGCCGTCCGCCGGGACGGCAACGCCGTCGCGGTGATCGACAAGGACGGCCGCAACCTGTACCGCGCCGGCCTGACCGCGTCCGACAAGTACAGCGAGCCGATCGTCTCCAGCCACGCCCCGCAGGGCCTGGCCTCGCCCAGCTGGGACGGCCGGGGCGACCTGTGGCTGGTCGACCGCGACCCGGCCGCGCCCCGGGTGCTGATGGTGCGCGAGCCCACCGTCGTCCCCGTGACGGTGGAGGGGCTGGACAAGCGCTCCGTGCAGGCACTGCGGATCTCCTCCGACGGCGCCCGGATCGCGCTGCTGCTGCGCGGCCCCGACGGGAAGACCAAGCTGTCGCTCGGCCTGGTGACGCACGGCGGCACCGCCGCCGCCCCGACCGCCCGGATCACCGGGCTGCGCGAGCTCGCCCCGCAGCTCGCCGAGGTCGCCGCCGTCTCCTGGAGCGACACCGATCAGCTGGTGGTGCTCGGCAAGGAGGCCGACCGGCTGCAGCAGCTGCACTTCCTGGGCACCGACGGCTCGCAGTCCACCGACTCCCCGTTGCAGGGCGGCGAGTCGATGACGGCGCTGTCCGCCACCGAGGCCCGGTTGCAGGCCGACCAGGTCGGCCCGGCGGTGCTCGCCGCGTCCGGCAACGGCGTGTACCGGCTGAAGGACAACCAGTGGCACGCGGTGACCAGCAATGCGACGCCCGCGGCGTTCATCTACCCGGGCTGAGTCCGGCCTCCCCGGCGGGCGCGCCCCGCAGGACCGGCCCGGGGCCGCGCCGGACGGCCGCCGCCACGGTGGCCGCCGCCCGCGGCGGGCAGCCCGCCGCGCGCAGCGCCCGGGCCGCCTCGGCGAGGCTCGCGCCGGTGGTGACCAGGTCGTCCACCAGCACCAGCCGGTGCCCGGCCAGCCGGGCGGCCAGCCGGGCCGGCACCGTCAGCGCCTCGTGCAGGTTACGGTGCCGCTCGGCCGCGCCCAGGCCCGCCTGGTCGGCGACCGGACGGGCCTGCCGCAGCACCGGGGCGACCAGCGTCGCCACCCCGCCCAGGCGCAGTTCGCGGGCGGCGGCCCGGGCCAGGCGCAGCATCGGGTCGTGCCCGCGGGCCCGGGTGGCGGCCTTCGCGGACGGCACCGGCACCAGCAGCAGCGGGGCGGCGCCCGCGCCGGTGGCGGAGCGGACCGCGGCGGCCAGTGCGCCGCCGAGCGGGCCGGCCAGCCGCAGCGCGCCGCGTTCCTTGTGGGCGAGCAGCAGTTGGCGCACCGGCCCGGCGTAGGGGGCGGCGGCGTGCACCGGCGGCAGGCCGGGCGGTGGGCGCAGCGGCCCGGCGGGACCGGCGGCGGTGCCGTCGAGCAGGCCCCGGCAGGGCGGGCACAGGCCGGTGCGGCCGTCGCCGCAGCCGGCGCAGCGGGCGGGGATCAGCAGGTCGAGCAGGGCGGCGAGGACCGGTGCGGGGCCGGATCCGGGCCGGTGGGCGGTGCTGCGGCTCGTCACGGAAACCCTCCGGAACGCTCGCCGGGCGGCGAGTTCAGCCATACGGTCGGTGGTGCCAGGCGTGTTGTCCAGCTGTTTACCACTGTTTCACCCGTAGGAGGGTAGACAGGGAGGAACAGCCGGACTGTCAAACGCTTGTCGGTACGTTCGTTCGACTGGGGAGGCGAGATCCCCGGGTGAGGTGTTGCATAAGGGCTCCAGGGGTTTTGAACGCTCCTGGTGGGGAGGAAGTGAGGTAAGGGGCCGGCGGTTCTCGCGGGTCCCCCGGGCGGTGTTCCGGGGGCGGGCGGTGACCGGCTGGTCCGGCTGGGTCTCACGCCGGTCCGGGACGCACTCCGGGCCGGTCAGCACAAGGGATCGGAGTTCTGCGTGGACATCGTCGTCAAGGGCCGCAAGACCGAGGTGCCCAAGAGGTTCCGCGAGCACGTGGCCGAGAAGCTGGAGAAGGTCCAGAAGTTCGACACCAAGGCGATCAGCCTGGATGTCGAGGTGTCCAAGGAGCACAACCCGCGGCAGGCCGACCGTTCCGACCGGGTGGAGATCACCCTCCGCAGCCGGGGCCCGGTGATCCGGGCCGAGGCGTCCGCCAACGACGCGTGGGCCGCGCTCGACCTCGCCTCGGCGAAGCTGGAGGCGCAGCTGCGGAAGTCCGCCGACCGCCGCCGGGTGCAGAAGGGCGGCACCAACGGGCGCGGCCCGTTGAGCGTCGCCGCGGCCACCGCCGCGCTGGCAGCCCTGCCCGCGACGGAGGCCACCGAGGGCGTCAACGGCACGCCGCGCAAGACCCTGGCGGGCAGCCTGGAGGTCGAGGGGGACGGCCCGCTGGTGGTCCGCGAGAAGACGCACGCGGCCGCGCCGATGTCGCTGGACCAGGCGCTGTACGCGATGGAACTGGTGGGCCACGACTTCTACCTGTTCCAGGAGAAGGACAGCGGCATGCCGAGCGTGGTCTACCGCCGGCACGGCTACCACTACGGCGTGATCCACCTGAAGGAGGACCAGGCCGCGGCGGTCGACTTCGCCGGGGCCGGGGGCGCGATCAACGGCCCCGACGAGGAGTGAGCGGCGGCCGCGTCCGTCGAACGGAGGAAGTGGTGACCCCGGTGGCCGTGAACGGCCGCCGGGGTCACCGGCGTTCGGGGAGTCACCCGGCCGGGCGGTTCGGCGTCACAGGGTGATCACAGGCCGTCCGGGGCGTGGAATGATGGGCGCGTCACGGTGACACGCGGAGGGCGGGGGAGAAGCGGATGGGGGAGAGCCTGGGCCCGGAGGACGCCGGCTACCCGCCGCGTCGCGCGGAGCCGATCAGGGTCCTGGTGGTGGACGATCACGCACTGTTCCGCCGCGGCCTGGAGATCGTGCTCGCCGAGGAGGAGGACATCCGGGTCATCGGCGAGGCGGGGGACGGCGCGGAGGCCGTGCTGAAGGCCGCCGACCTGCTGCCCGACATCATCCTGATGGACGTCCGGATGCCCCGGCGCAGCGGTATCGAGGCGTGCACCGCGATCAAGGACGTGGTGCCCAGCGCCAAGATCATCATGCTGACGATCAGCGACGAGGAGGCCGACCTCTACGAGGCGATCAAGGCGGGGGCGACCGGCTACCTGCTGAAGGAGATCTCCACCGACGAGGTGGCCACCGCGATCCGCGCGGTGGCCGACGGCCAGTCGCAGATCAGCCCGTCGATGGCGGCCAAGCTGCTGACCGAGTTCAAGTCGATGATCCAGCGCCGCTCGGACGACCGGGAACTGGTGCCCGCGCCCCGGCTGACCGACCGGGAGCTGGAGGTGCTCAAGCTGGTGGCCACCGGGATGAACAACCGGGAGATCGCCAAGGAGCTGTTCATCAGCGAGAACACCGTGAAGAACCACGTGCGCAACATCCTGGAGAAGCTGCAACTGCACTCCAGGATGGAGGCCGTGGTCTACGCGATGCGTGAAAAGATCCTCGAAATAGGCTGAGCGCCCCCTGAGTGCCCGTCAGCCCAGCAGCTTCTCCAGTTCCGGCCGCAGCGCCTCGTCGTCGAGCCGCTCGACCCGGACGTCCGAGCAGCCCACCCAGTCGGCGGCCTCGCGCAGCGCCTCGGCGAGGGCCGGCACCGACCGCGGGCCGTCCAGCGAGACCTGGCGGGCCACCAGGGTGGCGCCCTCGCGGGCCGGGTCGACCCGGCCGGCCAGCCGGCCGCCGGCCAGCAGCGGCATCGCGAAGTAGCCGTGCACCCGCTTGTGCTTGGGGGTGTACGCCTCCAGGCGGTGGCTCATGCCGAAGATCCGCTCGGTGCGGGGGCGGTCCCAGATCAGTGAGTCGAACGGGGACAGCAGGGTGGTGCGGTGCCGGCCGCGGGGCTCGGTCTCCAGGGCCGCCGGGTCGGCCCAGGCGGGGGCGGACCAGCCCTCCACCGCGACCGGGACCAGGCCGGAGGCGGGCAGTGCCGCGTCCACCTGGGCGCCCTTGAGGCGGTGGTAGTCCATCAGGTCGGCCCGGGTGGCCACCCCGAGGGCCGTGCCGGCCTGCGCCACCAGGCGTTCCAGGCACTCGGCGTCGGACAGGTCCTGCTCGAACAAATCGCCGGGGACGGCCCGTTCGGCGAGGTCGTAGACGCGCTTCCAGCCGCGCCGCTCGGTGACCACCACGTCGCCGAAGGCCAGCGCGCGTTCCACCGCGATCTTGGTGTCGGACCAGTCCCACCACTCGGCGGTCTTCTTCGCCCCGCCCAGGTGGGTGGAGGTCAGCGGGCCCTCGGCCCGCAGCTGGTCGATGACCTGCGCGTACACCTCCTCCGACACCTGGTGGCCCCAGACCCGGCCCTTGACCCGGTTGGCGCGGCGGCGGAACGCGAACAGCGGCCACTCCTCGATCGGCAGGATGCAGGCGGCGTGCGACCAGTACTCGAAGGCCGTGCCGTGCCCCCAGTACGCCTGCTCCACCGGCTTGCGGCCGACCGCGCCGAGCCGGGCGTACGGCACCAGTTCGTGCGAGCGGGCCAGCACCGAGATGGTGTCCAGCTGGACGGCGCCGAGCAGGCGCAGCACGCCGCGGGCACCCGCGCGGCGGTCGGGGGAGCCGAGCATGCCCTGGGCGCGCAGCGCGAGCCGGCGGGCGTGGTCGGCGGAGATCCGGACGGTCGGGGCAGGGGTCGCGGCCATGGGGCGAGGCTAGAGCAGGGCACTGACAGCCCGGCCACGCCCGAGCGCTTTGACCGTTTGTACCCTGCTTCGGCCGATGTGCCCCCAGGGGTGACACAGGAATAGCGTGCTGACGGACCTCCCGGGGGCTCGGCCTCCTCGCATACGATGGCCCGTACGGTGGGGTGGACTCCCCTCCGTCACCAATCCAGAGCCGATCCAGGCAAGGAGCCCGCTCACGTGTCCGTCTTCGACAAGATCCTGCGCGCAGGCGAGGGCAAGATCCTCCGCAAGCTGCAGCGGATTGCCGCCCAGGTCAACTCGATCGAAGAGGACTTCGTCAACCTCACCGACGACGAGCTGCGCGCACTGACCGACGAGTACAAGGCCCGGCTCGCCGACGGGGAGACCTTGGACGACCTCCTCCCCGAGGCCTTCGCGACCGTCCGGGAGGCCGCGAAGCGCGTCCTGGGCCAGCGCCATTACGACGTGCAGATCATGGGCGGCGCCGCGCTGCACCACGGCCACGTCGCCGAGATGCGCACCGGCGAGGGCAAGACCCTGGTCGGCACCCTGCCGGCGTACCTGAACGCGCTGACCGGCAAGGGCGTACACCTGATCACCGTCAACGACTACCTCGCCGAGCGCGACTCGGAGTGGATGGGCCGGGTGCACCGCTTCCTGGGCCTCGAAGTCGGCGTGATCCTGGCGAACATGTCGCCGGCCGAGCGCAAGAAGCAGTACGGGATGGACATCACGTACGGCACCAACAACGAGTTCGGCTTCGACTACCTGCGCGACAACATGGCGTGGTCGCAGGACGAACTGGTGCAGCGCGGCCACAACTTCGCGATCGTCGACGAGGTCGACTCGATCCTGATCGACGAGGCCCGTACCCCGCTGATCATCTCCGGCCCGGCCGACCAGGCGACCAAGTGGTACGCCGACTTCGCCAAGCTGGTCCAGCGCCTCAAGATCGAGCGCGACTACGAGGTCGACGAGAAGAAGCGCACCGTCGGCATCCTCGAGGAGGGCGTGACCCGGGTCGAGGACTACCTGGGCATCGACAACCTCTACGAGTCGGTGAACACCCCGCTGGTCGGCTTCCTGAACAACGCCATCAAGGCGAAGGAGCTCTACAAGGCGGACAAGGACTACGTCGTGATCAACGGCGAGGTCATGATCGTCGACGAGCACACCGGCCGTATCCTGGCGGGCCGCCGCTACAACGAGGGCATGCACCAGGCGATCGAGGCCAAGGAAGGCGTCGAGGTCCAGAACGAGAACCAGACGCTGGCCACCATCACCCTGCAGAACTTCTTCCGCCTGTACGGCAAGCTGTCCGGCATGACCGGCACCGGCACCACCGAGGCGGCCGAGTTCCACCAGATCTACAAGCTGGGCGTCGTCCCGATCCCGACCAACAAGACGCCGAAGCGGATCGACCAGCCGGACCTCATCTACAAGTCCGAGCCGGCCAAGTTCGCCGCCGTGGTCGAGGACATCGCCGAGCGCCACGAGAAGGGCCAGCCGGTGCTGGTCGGCACCGTGTCGGTCGCGAAGTCCGAGTACCTGTCGCAGGAGCTGCGCAAGCGCGGCATCCCGCACGAGGTGCTGAACGCCAAGCACCACGAGCGCGAGGCGCAGATCGTCGCCCAGGCCGGCCGCAAGGGCGCCGTCACCGTCGCCACCAACATGGCCGGCCGCGGCACCGACATCATGCTCGGCGGCAACCCCGAGCACCTGGCCGCCGCCGAGCTCGCCCAGCGCGGCGTCACTCCGGAGGACACCCCGGAGGAGTACGAGAGCGCGCTGCCGGCCGCGATGGAGAAGGCCAAGGTCGCGGTCAAGGCCGAGCAGGAGGAGGTGCAGGACATCGGTGGCCTGTACGTCCTGGGCACCGAGCGCCACGAGTCCCGCCGGATCGACAACCAGCTGCGCGGCCGCTCCGGCCGTCAGGGCGACCCGGGCGAGTCCCGGTTCTACCTGTCGCTGGGCGACGACCTGATGCGCCTGTTCAAGGCCGGCATGGTCGAGCGCGTGCTCTCCATGGCGAACGTCCCCGAGGACGTGCCGATCGAGTCGAAGATGGTCACCCGCGCCATCGCCTCCGCGCAGACCCAGGTCGAGCAGCAGAACTTCGAGATCCGCAAGAACGTCCTCAAGTACGACGAGGTCCTCAACCGCCAGCGCGAGGTCATCTACGGCGAGCGCCGCCGCGTCCTGGAGGGCGAGGACCTGCAGGAGCAGGTCGGCCACTTCATGGACGACACCGTCGCCGCGTACGTCAACGCCGCCACCGGCGAGGGCTTCGAGGACGACTGGGACCTCGACAAGCTGTGGACGGCGCTCAAGCAGCTCTACCCGGTCTCGCTCGACCTCGACGAGCTGGAGGAGGAGGCCGCGGAGAACGGCGGCGTCACCACCGAGTACCTCACCAAGGTCATCCAGGAGGACGTGCAGGCCGCCTACGGCCGGCGCGAGGACCAGCTCGGCGACCAGATCATGCGTGAGCTGGAGCGCCGCGTCGTCCTCTCGGTGCTGGACCGCCGCTGGCGCGAGCACCTCTACGAGATGGACTACCTCCAGGAGGGCATCGCGCTGCGCGCCTACGCCCAGCGCGACCCGCTGGTCGAGTACCAGCGCGAGGGCTTCGACCTGTTCTCCGCGATGATGGAGGGCATCAAGGAGGAGTCCGTCGGCTACCTGTTCAACCTGGAGGTCCAGGTCGAGCAGCAGGTCGAGGAGGTCCCGGTGCCGGACGACGAGCAGGTGCTGCTGGAGAAGCTGGAGAAGGACGCCATCCCGGCGGCCCGCCCGGAGATCCGCGCCAAGGGCCTGGAGGCCCCCGAGCGCAAGAAGCTGCACTACACCGCCCCGTCCGACGAGATCGGCGGCGGCGTGGTCGAGGGCGACTTCGACGAGGAGGGCCTCGTTCCCGACGGGGACGGCCTGACCCGCGCCGAGCGCCGCAAGGCCGCCAAGGCCGCGAAGGGCCGGCGCCGCAAGGGCTGACCCGCAGCGTCGATGTGACGGGGCGCCACCTCCTTCCCGGGGGTGGTGCCCCGCCGCTTTCCGGGGCCGTCGCCCGCTGCCGGTGGTCAGCGGGCCTCGACGGCGGCGCACTGCCACTGGCCGGTGCGGGTGTGCTGCTCCAGCCGGAACGCCAGCATGTGGTGCCGGGGCCCGAGTTCGACCCGGACGCAGGCCTCCACCGTGCCCGGCGAGGGCGCCGAGTCGTGCACGTGGCCCAGCCGCGGCTGCCAGGACCGGCCGCGCGGGCGCAGCGGCCCGCCGCGGGTGAGCGCCGCGAGCTGGTGGAACCCCGGCAGCGTGGTGTGCCGCTGCAACTGGTGCACCGGGCGGGCCCCGCACAGCACCTCCACCAGGCGGCGGGCGAAACGGGCCGCCAGCTCGCTGTGCCCCGTCCGGGTCGGCGCCGGGCTGCGCGGCCGGGCCGGGCGACCACCGCTTCCGCAGGCCGCCCGCGGGCTGCGGACGGTCCGGTCGGTCGCGCCGACCGGATGCGGGTGCCGGACCGGGCGGCGGGCGGAGTGCACCGGGTGGACCAGCGGGCGGATGCGGGGGCCCGGCGTCCGGGTGAGCTGCTCGGTCATCGCGCCTTCTCGGGTCGGTGGGGGAGGTTGTGTCGGACCTTGGTACCGGGCGTACGGCGGCGAGCCCAAGCCGTGTTCCGCGCGGGCGAAGCGCCCGGGAAGTCCACCCGTGCGGGCGGGGCCCGGGGCGGCGGACGGGATGCGGCGGGCGCGGCCGGGCGCGGAGTTGACGCACGGCCGGCCCTCGGGTGGTGGCCGGGCGGCACCAAGGGGGACACCCTCCGTCCCCTGACCGGCCCAGCGCGGACCGGCGGCCCGCGGGCTGCGTATTCTTGACCCGTCGCACTGTGACCGAGAAGGGTGCCCCCATGCGCGTGTACGTGCCCACCACGTTGAACGACCTGGCGGTGGCGCACCCCGAGGGCGTCCTGGAGCAGAGCGTGGCGTACGCCGTGACTCCGGCGCTGCGCGAGTGGTACGTCAGCGACGACCTGGAGGAGCTGGAGTACGCGGCGCTCAACCGGGCGGCGCTGTCCTCGGTCCGGCTGCTGGCCGCCGACCCGAAGGCGCCGCGCCGACGCGTGGTGGTGGCCGTCGAGGTCGCCGACTCCGCGGTGACGCCGTTCCCCGGCGACGAGTACCAGGACCAGGCCTCGCTGGGCCGCGTGGTGCTGGGCGGCCCGATCCGGCTGGTGAAGGCCGCCGCCGTGCACGCCGACGACCTGGACCCGGACGTGCAGGCCGACGTGGCCGCCGCCGCCGACGCGGTGACCGCCGCCGACCGGGGCGACCAGGACGCGCAGTTCACCGTGGACGGCGCGGAGGACCACGAGCTGCTCTGGTTCGCCACCCAGGAGATCCCCGGCCTGATCGGCTGACCTGCGAGACCCCGCCGGAGGACTGGTGGCGGCGGGGAAGGCGGCAGCCTGAGGGCCGGCCCGTACCCTTGGCGGGTGCGTACACACATAGTCTGGGACTGGAACGGAACCCTGCTGTCGGACATGCCTGCGGTGCTGGGGGCCAGCAACGCGGCGTTCGCGCTGCTCGGGATCGGGCCGATGACGTTGGACGAGTACCGGGCGCAGTACGAGATCCCGATTCCGAACTTCTACCAGCGGCTGCTGGGGCGGATGCCGAGCCGGGCCGAGTGGGTGGAGCTGGACGACGCGTTCCACGTCAAGTACTCGGAGCTGTTCCCGGGTTGCGGGCTGACGCCGGGCGTGGAGGACCTGCTGACGGGGTGGGCGGCGGGCGGGCGCAGCCAGTCGGTGCTGTCGATGTACGAGCACGAGAAGCTGGTGCCGGCGGTGGACGCGTTCGGCCTCACCCGGCACTTCGTGCGGGTGGACGGGCGGCGCGGGGACTCCGGCGGGCGGAAGGCGGAGGAGCTGGCCGGACACCTGGCGGCGCTCGGCGGGGAGATCGACCGGCGGCGCACCGTGCTGATCGGGGACGCGGCGGACGACGCGCAGGCGGCGTTGGCGCACGGTCTCAAGGCGGTGCTGTGGACGGGCGGGTCGCACACCCGGGAGAAGCTGGTGCACGTCGGCGTCCCGGTGGTGGACTCGCTGGCAGAGGCCGTCGCCGTCGCCGAGGAACTGGCCGGCTAGGCGTGTCACAGCACGTCAACGGGGGTACGCGCGTTCACCCTGGAAGGGGAAGCGCACACACCACCGTACGGAGCAGTTGAGCAGCATGCCGATCGACGCGGTCACCACCGTCCCCACGCCCGTCAACGAGCCGCCGCAGGCGTACGCCCCGGGAAGTCCGGAGCGGGCCCGGCTGCTGCGGGCGGTGGACGGGCTGGCGGGGCAGCACACCGCGCTGGCGATGACCGTCGGGGGCGAGCAGCGGCTCGGCGGCGGGGAGCGGATCGAGGTGGTGCAGCCGCACCACCACGCGGCGAAGCTCGGCGTGCTGGGCAACGCGACCGCCGCCGACGTGCGGGACGCGGTGGACGCGGCGCTGACGGCGGCGCCGGAGTGGCGGGGGCTGTCGTTCGACGACCGGGCGGCGGTGTTCCTGCGCGCCGCGGACCTGCTGGCCGGGCCGTGGCGGGCGACGATCGTCGCCGCCACCGTGCTCGGGCAGTCGAAGAGCGTGCAGCAGGCCGAGCTCGACGTGTGCGAGCTGGTCGACCTGTGGCGGTTCAACGTGCACTTCGCCCGGCAGATCCTGGCCGAGCAGCCGATCTCCGGGCCGGGGGTGTGGAACCGCGCCGACCACCGCCCGCTGGAGGGCTTCGTCTGCGCGATCACCCCGTTCAACTCCACCGCGATCGCCGGCAACCTGCCGACCGCGCCCGCGCTGATGGCCAACACGGTGGTGTGGAAGCCCGCGCCGGCGCAGATGCTGTCCGCGCACTTCCTGATGCGGCTGCTGGAGGAGGCCGGTCTGCCGCCGGGCGTGGTCAACCTGGTCACCGGCGACGGGCAGGCGGTGACCGAGGTGGCGCTGCGCGACCCGGCGCTGGCCGGGCTGCACTTCACCGGCTCCACCGCGACCTTCCAGCACCTGTGGCAGGAGATCGGCCGCGGCATCGGCCGCTACCGCAGCCATCCGCGGATCGTCGGCAAGACCGGCGGCAAGGACTTCCTGATCGCGCACCCGTCGGCCGACCCGGCGGTGCTGCGGACCGCGATGCTGCGCGGCGCGTTCGAGTACCAGGGTCAGCAGTGCTCGGCGCTGTCCCGGGCGTACCTGCCGCGCAGCCTGTGGCGGCGGATCAAGGAGGACTTCCTCGGCGAGGTCGACGCGCTGACCGTCGGCGACGTCACCGACCTGAGCAACTTCATGGGCGCGCTGATCGACGCCCGCGCCTTCGCGCGCAACCGGGACGCGATCGGGCGCGCCCTGGCCGACCCGCAGGTCGTGCTGCTGGCCGGCGGCCAGCACGACGACGCGATCGGGTGGTTCGTCCGGCCGACCGTGCTGCTCGGCGGCGACCGGCGCGGGGAGATCTTCTCCACCGAGTACCTCGGGCCGATCCTGGCCGTCCAGGTGTACGAGGACAGCCGCTGGGAGGACGCGCTGAACCGGGTCGACGAGGCCGCTCCGTACGCGCTGACCGGCTCGGTGATCGCGCAGGACCGGCGGGCGATCGCCCGGGCCGTGGAGCGGCTGCGGTTCGCCGCGGGAAATCTGTACGTCAACGACAAGCCGACCGGCGCGGTGGTCGGCCAGCAGCCGTTCGGCGGCGGCCGGGCGTCCGGCACCAACGACAAGGCGGGTGCGGCGCAGAACCTGCAGCGCTGGACGTCCACCCGGTCGATCAAGGAGACGTTCACTCCTTCGACGGACTACGTCCACCCCCACATGGAGTGGTCACCCGAGTGACGTACAAGCCGCTCGAACAGCATTGGACAAGGTGTCCAGGAAGGAACGATCTTCCTACAGGATTGCGCCTTCATGTCCCCTGACACCCCGGTTTCGCCACGTTAGGCTGGCTGGCGTCGCCGGTTTCGGTCACGCAGGCCAAACGACTTGTCGTACCCGGGCGGAACGCGACTCATGCGTGCCATGAGCGCTTTTCCACCCGGTGCGTGCGGGAGGATTGCGGACGGGGCCCGGCGGTGCACCCACCAGTCATCACCGAGTCACGCAACGGCGCGCGACAGGAGCCAAACAGCCATGCAGACCAAGCTGGACGCAGCCAAGGCCGAACTGCTCAAGAAGGCAGCAGCAGCCGCTGAGAACAGCCAGGTGGGGGGAGCGCCGCCCGGGGAAGGGCTGAGCAACGGCGCTCTGGCCGCCTACCTGCACCACTACTACCTCCACACGGCGCCCGAGGACCTGATCAGCCGGGACCCGGTGGACGTCTACGGTGCCGCGGCCTCCCACTACCGGCTGGGCCTCAAGCGGCCCCAAGGCACCGCCGAGGTCCGGGTCTCCACCCCGACCGTGGAGGAGAACGGCTGGTCCTGCGGGCACACCGTGGTGGAGATCGTCACCGACGACATGCCGTTCCTGGTCGACTCGGTCACCAACGAGCTGACCCGCCTGAACCGCGCCATCCACCTGGTCGTGCACCCGCAGCTGGCGGTGCGCCGCGACATCACCGGCAAGCTGCTGGAGATCCTCGACGTCGACGCCTGCAACCGCGCCCAGGCCGCCGGCGCCGAGTGGCCCGCCGACGCCGTGGTCGAGTCCTGGATGCACATCGAGATCGACCGCGAGACGGCCCGCGAGGACCTGCGCGACATCGAGTCCGGTCTGCGCCGCGTGCTGGGCGACGTCCGCGAGGTCGTCGAGGACTGGTCGAAGATGCGCGACTCCGCGCTCCGACTGGCCGACGAGCTCGCCGAGCAGCCCCCCGCGCACCTGGCCGAGCAGGAGGTCGGCGAGGCCTGGGAGCTGATGCGCTGGCTCGCCGACGAGCACTTCACCTTCCTCGGCTACCGCGAGTACGACCTGGTCGAGCACGAAGGCGAGGAGGTGCTCAAGACGGTCGCCGGCACCGGCCTGGGCATCCTGCGTTCCGACCCGCTCAGCCACGACTCCGACCACCACCCGGTCTCCGAGGCGTTCGGCCGGCTCTCCGCCCCCGTCCGCCTCAAGGCGCACGAGAAGAAGCTGCTGGTCCTCACCAAGGCCAACAGCCGCGCCACCGTGCACCGCCCCGCGTACCTCGACTACGTCGGCGTGAAGAAGTTCAACGCCGCCGGCGAGCCGATCGGCGAGCGCCGCTTCCTCGGCCTGTTCTCCTCCGCCGCCTACACCGAGTCGGTCACCCGCATCCCCGTGGTGCGCCGCAAGGTGCAGGAGGTCATGGAGGGCGCCGGCTTCTCCGGCGACAGCCACGACGGCCGCGACCTGCTCCAGATCATGGAGACCTTCCCGCGCGACGAGATGTTCCAGACCGCGGCCGCCGAGCTGCAGTCCGTCGCCACCAGCGTGCTGTACCTGCAGGAGCGCCGCCGGCTGCGGCTGTTCCTCCGCCAGGACGAGTACGGCCGCTACTTCTCCGCGTACGTCTACCTGCCGCGCGACCGCTACACCACCCGCATCCGGCTCGCCCTGATGAGCATCCTCAAGGAGGAGCTGGACGGCGACACCATCGACTACACGGTGTACGCCACCGAGTCGGTGCTGACCCGCCTGCACTTCGTGGTCCGGGTCGCCCCCGGCACCGAGCTGCCGCAGCTGTCCGACGCCGACATCGAGCGGATCGAGAACCGGCTCGCCGAGGCCGCCCGGTTCTGGATGGACGGCTTCAACGACCAGCTGCAGACCGAGTTCGGCGAGGAGAAGGCCGCCGAGCTGGGCCACAAGTACGCCACCGCGTTCCCCGACGGCTACCGCGCCGACTTCCCGCCGCGCACCGCCGTCGCCGACCTCAAGCAGATCGAATCGCTGGCCGGCGAGGGCGACTTCCGCCTGAACCTGTACCAGCCGGTCGGCGCGGGCGACGACGATCGCCGCTTCAAGATCTACCGGGTGGGCGGCCCGATCTCGCTCACCGAGGTCCTGCCGGTCCTGCAGCGCCTGGGCGTCGAGGTGCTCGACGAGCACCCGTACGCGCTGCGCCGCACCGACGGCACCACCGCGTGGGTGGTCGACTTCGGCCTGAAGCTCCGCGAGGGCACCGACCTCACCGAGGAGGACCGCGAGCGCTTCCAGGACACCTTCGCGGCGACCTGGCGCGGCCAGGCCGAGAACGACGGCTTCAACGAGCTGGTCCTCACGGCCAAGCTGACCTGGCGCCAGGCCGTCGTGCTGCGCGCCTACGCCAAGTACCTGCGCCAGGCGGGCTCCACGTTCTCCCAGGACTACATGGAGGACGCGCTCAACAACAACACCCACACCACCCGGCTGCTGGTCAACCTGTTCGAGGCCCGGCTCTCGCCGAGCCACCGCTCCGGCGGCGACGAGCTGACCGACGCCATCCTGGAAGAGCTGGACGGCGCCCTCGACGAGGTCGTGTCGCTGGACGAGGACCGCATCCTGCGTTCCTTCCTGCACCTGATCAAGGCCACCCTGCGGACCAACTTCTTCCAGCACGACGACGAGGGCAACCGGCACTCGTACGTGTCGATGAAGTTCGACCCCAAGGCCATCCCGGACCTGCCCGCGCCGCGCCCCGCCTTCGAGATCTGGGTGTACTCGCCCCGGGTCGAGGGCGTCCACCTGCGCTTCGGCAAGGTCGCCCGCGGCGGTCTGCGCTGGTCCGACCGGCGCGAGGACTTCCGCACCGAGATCCTCGGCCTGGTCAAGGCCCAGATGGTCAAGAACACCGTCATCGTGCCGGTCGGCGCCAAGGGCGGCTTCGTCGCCAAGCAGCTGCCGGACCCGGCCGTCGACCGTGACGCGTGGCTCGCCGAGGGCGTCGCCTCGTACAAGACCTTCATCTCGGCGCTGCTCGACATCACCGACAACCTGGTCGCCGGCGAGGTCGTGCACCCCGTCGACGTGGTCCGCCACGACGAGGACGACACCTACCTGGTGGTCGCCGCCGACAAGGGCACCGCGACGTTCTCCGACATCGCCAACGGCGTCGCCGAGTCGTACGGCTTCTGGCTGGGCGACGCGTTCGCGTCCGGCGGCTCGGCCGGCTACGACCACAAGGGCATGGGCATCACCGCCCGCGGCGCCTGGGAGTCCGTCAAGCGGAACTTCCGCGAGCTCGGCGTCGACACCCAGTCCGAGGACTTCACCGTCATCGGCATCGGCGACATGTCCGGCGACGTGTTCGGCAACGGCATGCTGCTGTCCGAGCACATCCGCCTGGTCGCCGCGTTCGACCACCGGCACATCTTCCTCGACCCGAACCCGGACGCGGCCGCCTCGCACGCCGAGCGCCGCCGCCTGTTCGACCTGCCGCGCAGCTCCTGGGACGACTACGACAAGTCGCTGATCTCGGCCGGCGGCGGCGTCTTCCCGCGCTCCGCCAAGTCGATCGCGCTGTCGCCGCAGGTCCGCGAGCGGCTCGGCATCGAGGCCTCGAAGCTCACCCCCGCGGAGCTGATGAAGGCCGTCCTGCAGGCCCCCGTGGACCTGTTCTGGAACGGTGGCATCGGCACCTACGTCAAGGCCTCCACCGAGACCAACGCGGAGGTCGGCGACAAGGCCAACGACTCGATCCGGGTCAACGGCAGCGACATTCGCGCCCGGGTGGTCGGCGAGGGCGGCAACCTCGGCTGCACCCAGCTCGGCCGGATCGAGTACGCCTCGCAGGGCGGCCCGCAGAACCGCGGCGGCTGGATCAACACCGACGCCATCGACAACTCGGCCGGCGTCGACACCTCGGACCACGAGGTGAACATCAAGATCCTGCTCAACCAGGTCGTCGCCGACGGCGACATGACGGTCAAGCAGCGCAACACCCTGCTCGCCGAGATGACCGACGAGGTCGGCCACCTGGTGCTGCGCAACAACTACGCGCAGAACGTGGTGCTCGCCAACGCCGTCGAGCAGGCGGCCAGCATGGTCAACGTGCACGCCCGCATGATCAACCGGCTGGAGTCCAACGGCCAGCTCGACCGGGCGCTGGAGTACCTGCCCGCGGACAAGCAGATCCGTGAGCGCCAGCAGGCCGGCCGCGGGCTGTCCCAGCCCGAGCTGTCCGTGCTGCTCGCCTACACCAAGATCACCCTGGCCGACGAGCTGCTCGCCACCGACCTGCCCGACGACCCGTACTTCCGGGACGTGCTGCACGCGTACTTCCCGAGCGCGCTGCGCGCCCGGTTCGCCGAGCAGATCGACAACCACCCGCTGCGCCGCGAGATCATCACCACGCTGATCGTCAACGACACGATCAACCGCGGTGGCTGCACCTTCGCGTTCCGGCTCCGCGAGGAGACCGGCGCGACGATGGAGGAGATCGCCCGGACCCACGCCGCCGCCCGCGCGGTGTTCGGCCTGGAGCAGCTCTGGGACCAGGTCGAGGGCCTCGACAACCAGGTCGGCGCCAAGATCCAGACCACCATGCGGCTGCACGCCCGCCGCCTGGTCGAGCGCGCCACCCGCTGGATGCTGGGCAACCGCCGCCAGCCGCTCGACATCGCCGGCACCATCGCGTTCTTCCACGACCGGGTCAACCAGGTCTGGGACGCGCTGCCCAAGCCGCTGCGCGGCGAGGACCTCGCCTGGTACGAGTCGGTGTACCAGAGGCTGTCCTCGGCCGGCGTCCCCGACGAGCTGGCCGGCCGGATGGCCGGGCTGTCCTCCGCGTTCCCGACGCTGGACATCGTCGGTGTCGCGGACCGCTCGGACGCCGACGTGATGGACGTCGCCGAGCTGTACTACGACCTCGGCGACCGCCTGGAGATCAGCCACCTGCTCGACCGGATCATCGAACTGCCGCGCACCGACCGGTGGTCCTCGATGGCCCGCGCCGCGATCCGCGAGGACCTGTACGCCGCGCACGCCGCCCTCACCGCGGACGTGCTGGCCGCCCGCCCCGCCGGGGCCAGCCCCGAGGAGCGCTACACCGAGTGGGCCGAGCTCAACGGCAACCTGCTCGGTCGGGCCCGCACCACCCTCGACGACATAAGGGGTTCGGACAACTACGAGCTGTCCAGCCTCTCGGTCGCCATGCGGGTCATCCGCACCCTGCTGCGCGCCGGTCGCTGACCACCGCCCCGAAGGGGCCCCGGGCACTGTGCCCGGGGCCCCTTCGGGGTTCTCCGGCTTCTGCGGGTTCGTGGGCTTGTTCGGCTTCTGCGGCACAATGGCCGGCATGACGGAGGCTGTGCTCGACCGACTGGCCGCGCTGCTCGGCGAGCCCGACCGGCAGGCCCCGCAAGGGAATTGGGACGCCGCCGAGGAGTTCCTCGGGGTCCGCCTGCCGAGCGGCTACAAGACGTTCGTGGACCGCTGGGGCCCCGGCACGCTGGACGGCTTCCTGACCGTCCTCGGGCCGGTCGACGGCACGGCGGACGAGGCCCGGGAGCTGTGGGGACTCTGGTACGGCTGGAAGCCCGGCCGGCAGCGCAACCACGACTTCGACCCGTTCCCGTACCACCCCGAACCCGGCGGCCTGATCGGCTGGGGCGCCGACCACTACGGCGGCGCCTGGTTCTTCCTCGCCCAGGGCCCCGACCCCGACCGCTGGCCGATCGTCGTGGTCAGCGACACCGGCCAGTGGTACGCCACCCGCGGCACCTTCCCCGCGTTCCTGCTGCGCTGCCTGGAACGCGAGGACTACCCGCTCTTCCTCGACCTCACCTGGCCGCGCCCGCAGCCCCACTACCTGCCCTACCGGGCAGGCTGAGCACCGCCGTCAGACCGCCGTCCGGGTTGCCCGCCAGCCGGAGCTGCCCGCCGTGCGCCTCGGTGACCGCCGCGACGATCGCCAGCCCCAGGCCGTGGCCCCGCCGCGCCCGGCCGCGCCGCGCCGTCCGGCCGCCGCCGCGCAGGAACGGCTCGGTGAGCGTCGCGACCAGCGAACTCTCCAGCACCGGACCGGAGTTGCGCACCGTCAACCGGACCCGGCCGGGGTGCTCCGGGTCCGCGCCGGTGGTGACCTCCACCCGGCCGCCGGTCGGCAGATTGTGGCGGACGGCGTTCTGCAGCAGGTTCACCGCCGCCTGCCGCAGCAGCACCTCGTTGCCGACGGCCGGGGCGGCGGCCAGTTCGTCGGTGACGACCACACCCAGTTCGGCGGCCTCGACGGCCACCGCCGCCAGCGCCTCGCGGACCGTCGCGGACAGCTCCAGCGGCGCCGACTCCGGTGTGCCGTGCGAGAGTTCGGCGAGCTGCAACAGCGCCTCGGTGACCTCGATACCGCGCCGGTTGGTGTCCAGCAGCCGTCCCACCAGCCGAGGCCAGTCCTGCCCCGCCGGGTCGGCCGCCGCCACCTGCAGCATCGTCCGATCGATCGCCAGCGGCGTGCGCAGCTCGTGCGAGGCGTTCGCCGCGAAACGCTGCTGCGCCTCGAACGAGCGCTCCAGCCGGGCCAGCATCTCGTCGAACGCGTCCGCGAGATCGGTGAACTCGTCCCGCGGCCCCGCCAACGCGATCCGATGCCCCAGATCCCCGCCGGACGCCCGCCGCGCCGCCGCCGTCACCTCCTGCAACGGCCGCAGCACCCGCCCCGCCACCAGCCAGCCGCCCGCCATCCCCACCACCGTCAGCAGCACCAGCGCGAACGCCTCCGCCGTGAGCAGCGAACGCAGGATCTCCTGCCGCGACGGGGCGTCCGAGCGGTAGCGCGGATTCGCCGAGGTCAACGGATAGTTGGGGACGTACTTCATCCCGACGTACACCACGCCCAGGCAGAGCACGCCGGTGGTCACGGTGAACAGCGTGTAGCTCAACGTCAGCCGCATCCGGGCGGTCAACCGGCGCGGGCGGCTCACGCCGCGTCCAGGCGGTAGCCGACACCCGGCACGGTGTGGATCACCCACGGCTCACCGAGACGCTTGCGCAGGCCCGAGATGGTGATCCGCACCGCGTTGGTGAACGGGTCCGCGTGCTCGTCCCAGGCCCGCTCCAACAGGTCCTCCGCGCTCACCACGCCGCCGCGCGCCGCCATCAGCACCTCCAGCACCGCGAACTGCTTGCGCGGCAACGCGACATAGCGGCCGTCGCGGAACACCTCGCGGCGGAACGGATCCAGCCGCAGGCCCGCGAACTCCAGCACCGGCGGTGCGGACTGCTCCGGGCGGCGCGCCAACGACCGCAGCCGGACGACCAGTTCGGGCAGGTCGAAGGGCTTGGTCAGGTAGTCGTCCGCGCCCAGCTCGAAGCCCGCCACCTTCTGGTCCAGCCGGGCCGCCGCCGTCAGCATCAGCACCCGGCAGCCCAGGCCCGCCGCGACGATCCGCCGGCACACCTCGTCCCCAGACATCCCCGGCAGGTCCCGGTCCAGCACCACGACGTCGTACCGGTGCACTCCCAAGCGCTCCCACGCCGCCTCGCCGTCCCCCGCGACGTCGCAGGCGATCGCCGCCAACCGCAACCCCGCCTGCACGGCCTCGGCGAGGTACTCCTCGTCCTCCACCACCAGCACCCGCACGCACAGCTCCGCTCCTCGGCAATCGGACATCCATTGAACCCGACACCGCATGTCGAAAACGTATGCGGAAACGCAGACGCCCTCGCAACAGCGCTGTCCCTGTAATGGAACCCGGAAGCACGTGTACGGAGCAGGAGGCGGAGATGCGGAAGACGACGCGGTGGGCGATTGCCGGGGTGGGGGCGGTGGCGGTGCTCGGGGTGGTGGCGGGGGTTGCCGTGGGGGGATCGGACCGGGCGCGGGCGGCCGACGGGGAGCTGGCCACCGGTGTCTCGGCCAGTCCGTTCGACACCGGCTCGCCCGCTGTCGGCAAGCTCGATCCGGCGCTGCTCGCCGCGCTGCGCACCGCCGCCACCGACGCGAAGGCGCAGGGGATCGAGCTGCGGATCACTTCGGGGTGGCGCAGCCGGGGGTACCAGCAGCGGTTGCTGGACGCCGCGGTGGCGAAGCACGGCAGTCTGGAGCTGGCGCGGCGGTACGTGAACACGCCGGAGAAGTCCGCGCACGTGTCGGGCAAGGCGGTGGACGTCGGGCCGACCGATGCCGACGACTGGTTGAACCGGAAGGGCGCGAAGTACGGGCTGTGCCAGGTGTACGCCAACGAGATGTGGCACTTCGAGCTGCTCACCACGCCGGGCGGCCGCTGCCCGTCGCAGCTCCCGGACGCCGCCGGCTGAGCGGCGTCCGGGCGGCGGCGGTCAGCTCTCGGTGGCGCGGCGGAGGGCGGAGGCGAGCAGCGCGAGGTCGGTGGGGCCGTTGCCGAGTTCACGGACGGGGCGGGGGGAGGGGGCGGCGCCGTGGTCCTCCAGGCGCTGGGCGACGACGGTCGGTCTGAGCGTCGCGGTGCGGGGGATGCGGCCGCTGACCCGGGCGCCCTGGAAGGCGGTGACGGCGCCGTCGGGGCGGCGCAGGTAGCCGCGGCCGGGGGTGCTGCCGGGCAGCGCGGCGGCGTCGGGGAGGTCGATGAGCAGGTCGGAGTCGCCGGGCTGTTCGGTGCGCAGGGCGATCCGCAGCTGCGCGGCCTCGTCGAGTTCGGTGCCGGTGGTGGCCTCGGGTTCGCCGGTGGTGGCGATCACGTGGACGCCGAGCCGGGCGCCGCGGGTGGCGGCGGCGGCCAGGGCGCGGGCCAGCGGGCGGCCGCCGGGGGAGGCGGGGCCGAGCAGGGCGTCGTAGTCGTCGACGACGACGACCAGGCGGGCGGGGGCGGCGTCGGTGGGCGGGTTGTCGGGGGAACGACGGGGTTCGACCACGCGGACGCGGTCGCCGGCCGGGCCGCCGACCAGTGCGGGCGCCTTGTCGAAGAGCCGCCGGGAGTGCCAGTCGGTGAAGCCGAGGCCGTCGAACAGGGCTTCGCGGTGGGAGAGTTCGTCGAGCAGGCGTTCGGCGGCGAGCAGCGCGCCGCGCGGGTCCTCGGCGGCGTTGACGTGGTCGGTGACGTGCGGCAGGTCGGTGCAGCCGGCCAGGCCGCCGTCCTCGGCGCGGTCGCCGTCGATCATCAGCAGGGCGAGCCGGTCGGGGCGTTCGGAGACGGCGAGCGAGGCGGCGAGGCTGCGCAGCAGCTCGGACTTGCCGGAGCCGGGGCCGCCGCCGATCAGCAGGTGGTCGCCGTCCTCGGCGAGGTCGACGGCGCAGGTCTCCTCGCCGGCCGGGCCGCGCGCGGTGCCGAGCAGCGCGGCGGCGGCGCCCGCGCCGGCGGGCAGTGCGTTCCAGTTCTCGGCGAGCCGGGCGGGGGAGAGGGATTCGGAGCGCAGCAGGTCGAGCAGGCGCAGGGCTTCGGGGAGCGGCCCGCGGGCGGTCTCGCCGTCGGTGGCGGCCTCGCGCAGCGGGGAGAGGGTGCGGGCGAGGCGTTCGGCCCAGGCGGGGGAGACCGCGTCGAGGGCGATGTCGGTGAGGCGTTCGCGGGTGCCGCCGACCGGCCGGTCGAGGGTGAGGCGGGTGGCGACCTCGCCGGTGATGAGGCCGAACGCGCCGAGCCCGGTGGGGAGTTCCTCGGGCGTCTCGGCGAGGCAGAGGGCGAACACGCCGGCCGCGGGGCCCTGCCGGAGGAGCAGGCCGAGGGCGCGCCGGGCGGCGTCGGTGCCGGGGTCGCCGTCGACCAGGACGACGGTGGCGGGCGCGGTGACGGTGGCGGAGGCGAGTTCGCCGAGGCGGGCCTCGGCCTGCTCGGGGCCGAGGCCGTACAGCAGCCGGCAGGACTGGCCGTGGGCGGGCCGCAGGTGGGGCAGCCACTGGGCCCAGGCCCAGTCCTCGGCGTGCTGCTCGGGGGCGACCACGACCAGGGTGAGGCCGCTGGGCGGGTGCAGGGCGGCGAGTTGGGCGAGCGCGGCGCGGGCCAGGCCGGTGAGGCGGTGGCGCGGGCCGGCCAGGCCGAGGCTGCCGGCGGTCTGCAGGTCGACGGTGGCGGGGACGGCGGGCAGCAGGGTGCCGGGGGCGGTGCCGGGGCCGCCGGGGAGGTCGGCGGTGCCGAGGCGCAGGGTGAGCGCGTCGGGGTGGTCGGGGCCGCGTTCCCACAGCCGGGGGCCGGTGCCGAGGGCGGCGAGCAGCAGGGCGGCCGGGTCGGGGAAGCGTTCGCGCTGGTTGGCGGCCTGCCGCAGGCGGGCGGTGGCGTGCTGGCGGTCGGTGTCGACGGCGGGCGGCTCGGGCCGGGTGCGGCGCAGCCAGCGGCCGCCGAATCCGCCGCCGTGGGTGGCCTCGGGTGCCTCGTCGACGGTGGGCGGCGCGGTGGGGCGGCCGGGCGCGGTGCGGGCGGTGGGGCGGGGGGCGAGCCGGAGCCGGCCCTCGCCGTCGGGGGTGGTGGTGCGGGCCGCTATGTCGGCGGGGTGGGCGAGTTGGAGGGTGGACTCGCCGATCCGAAGGAGGGCGCCGGGCGCGAGGTCGGCGCTCTCCTCGCGCAGGTAGCGCTCGTCCAGCAGGGTGCCGTTGGTGGAGCCGAGATCCTGGACGGTGGCGTGGCCGTCGGCGGTCAGGTGCAGGGCGAGGTGCAGGCGGGAGACGTCCGGGTCGTCGAGCGGCACGTCGGCCTCGGTGGAGCGGCCGATCCGGATCCGCTCGCCGTGCAGGCGGTGGACGCCGCCGGCGTCGGGGCCGCCGACCACGCGCAGTTCGGCGGCGGGCTGCCCGGCGGTGTCCTCGGTGTCCGGGTCGGGTTCGCCGAGGGCGAGGACGACGCCGTCGACCAACGGCGGGTGGCCGAACGGCAGTTGCTCGTCCAGGCGTTCCTCACCCGCGTACAGGTGGACATGGGTGGCGGAGCGCGGGCCGCGGACGCCGACCGCGCCGGCCAGGGCGGTGGCGACGGCGCCGAGCGCGGTGCCGGCCGGGGCCGTGACCAGGACGTCGGCAGAGCTCCCGGGGCCGGTCGGGCCGCTGCGCGGTCGAAGGACGGTGAGCCGGATCTGCATCACGCCCGGGGTCCCTTCTGCACACGTGTGGTGCCAGCCATCCTGCCACTCGGGACGGACAGTCCGCGCACGGTACCGGATTTGACGATCTTGCGATCATCGCCATGGTGAATCCGACGCCGGGTCAGGTCAAGGACACCGGGACGCCCCAGGTGGCCGACAGTGCGCGACCGGCCCCGGCAACACCTCGGAAACCCGCGCGGGCACCGTTAGAGTTGCCGAAAATACGGGAGCCCTCGCACGCGGGCGGTTCCCCAAGGCCCCGGCGCCGTTCACGGGAACGGGGGAGTGCCGGAACGCGGCCCCGGCAGCGGGCGCCGGGTGACCGAACGGAGTGCACAGGTGCGGCCTGTCGGCAGCAAGTACTTGCTCGAGGAGAGCCTCGGACGCGGAGCGACCGGCACGGTCTGGCGCGGCCGGGTGCGCGAGGACGTCGTCGTCCCGGGCCTGGAGCCCGGCCAGGCGGTCGCGGTGAAGGTGCTGCGCGAGGAACTCGCCGCCGACCCGGACGTCGTGATGCGCTTCCTGCGCGAGCGCTCCGTCCTGCTGCGGCTCACCCACCCCAACATCGTGCGCACCCGGGACCTGGTGGTCGAGGGCGAGCTGCTCGCCCTGGTGATGGACCTGATCGACGGCCCCGACCTGTTCCGCTACCTGCGCGAGTCCGGCCCGCTGTCGCCGATCGCCGGCGCGCTGCTGATGGCGCAGATCGCCGACGCGCTGGCCGCCAGCCACGCCGACGGCGTGGTCCACCGGGACCTGAAGCCCGCCAACGTGCTGCTGGCCACCCTGGCCGTCGACGGCGGCGAGCAGATGTACCCGATGCTCACCGACTTCGGCATCGCCCGCCTCGCCGACTCCCCGGGCATCACCCGCACCCACGAGTTCGTCGGCACCCCCGTGTACGTCGCCCCGGAGTCCGCCGACGGCCGCCCGCAGACCGCCGCCGTGGACGTCTACGGCGCCGGCATCATGCTGTACGAGCTGGTCACCGGCCGCCCGCCGTTCCAGGGCGACAACCCGCTGGCCGTCCTCCAGGCCCACCTCGCGCAGGAACCGCAGCGCCCCCGCGCCATGCCCGAGCCGCTGTGGACGGTGGTCGAGCGCTGCCTGCGCAAGGACCCGGCCGAGCGGCCCACCGCCGTCTCGCTGGCCGAGGCGCTGCGGGTGGTGGCGGCCGGCATCGGCGTGCACTCCTCCCCGGCCGCCGTGGACGCCGCGCTCGCGGTCGGCGCGCTGCTGCGGCCCGACCCGGCGCTCGCCCCGCCGCCCGCGCCCGCCAACGGCAACGGGTACGACCCGGCGGCCGCCACCCAGGTTATGACCCACCAGGCGGTCCCCGGCGCCGAGGACCGCACCCGGCTGATGAGCCCCCCGCCGGGCCCGCCCGGTTCGCCCGCCGACCGGACCAGGGTGATGCCGTCCATGCCGGCCGCGGCCCCCGAGCCGCCGCAGCCGGACGGCCCGCACCCGTGGCAGACCCAGATGCAGGCCGCCCGGGACCGCAACGAGCAGACCCGGATCGGCTACTTCGAGCCGGAGGACCTCGCCGCACCGCAGGTCGCGCCCCACCCCTACCAGGCCGGCCAGTACCCGCCGCCCGGGCAGCGCCCGCCGGTCGCCCCGCCGCCGTACCAGGCCCCGCACCCGCAGCAGCAGCCGCCGCAGCCCCCGGGCAGCGGCCGGTACGCCCAGCCGCAGGGCGGCCCCTACCAGCCGCAGTCCGGCCGGCACCCGCAGCCGGGCGGGCACCCCCAGCAGGGCGGGCAGCCCCCGCAGGGCCGCGGCGGCCGTCCGCCGGTCGCACCGCCGCCGTACCAGGCCCAGCAGGCCGGCCCGCCGCCCGGTTACGACGGCCGCCCGCAGGGCTACGGCGCGCCGCAGCGCCGGGCCGAGCCGGCCCCGCCGCGCCGCCAGGAGCCGCCGTACCGGGAGCCGGAGCCGTCCCGCGAGCGGGATCGCGAGCCGCGCCGCCGCAGCCGCAACCGGATGTGGATTCCGGGCCTGGGCTGCGCCAAGGGCTGCCTGGTGGTGCTGGTGGTGCTGGCGCTCGGCTGCCTGGCGCTGTGGAACTTCACGCCGCTGCCGCACTACTGGGACAACGTGGTGGGCTGGTTCGATTCGGCGAAGGGCTGGATCGGCGGCCTCACCGGTTCGAATTGACGCTTTGTCGACAATCCCGCGAAATTCCACCGGATCGGAACCGCTCGGGGGGCCCTCCACGGCCCCCCGGGGCCTCGCGGGCGCGTAGGTTGTTCGTCGAGCACCGACCTCACGAGCCCACGGAGCAGCATTGGCACGCAAGATCGGCAGCCGGTACACGGTTCACCAGGTGATCGGCCGCGGCTCGGCCGGCACGGTGTGGCTCGGCGAGGGCCCGGACGGGCCGGTGGCGGTGAAGCTGCTGCGCGAGGACCTCGCCGCCGACCAGGTCCTGGTCGGCCGCTTCGTCCAGGAACGCACCGCCCTGACCTGCCTCGACCACCCGCGGGTGGTCGGGGTGCACGACATGGTGGTCGACGGCAGCGACCTCGCCCTGGTGATGGATCTGGTCCAGGGCACCGACCTGCGCACCCGGCTGGAACGCGACGGCGTGCTCGACCCGCTGGTCGCCGCCTCGGTGATCGCCGACGTCGCCGACGGCCTGGCCGCCGCGCACGCCGCCGGCATCGTGCACCGCGACGTCAAGCCGGAGAACGTGCTGCTCGACCTGGCCGCCCCGCCCGGCCCCGGCGGCGCCCCGCGCGCCAAGCTCACCGACTTCGGCATCGCCCGCCTGGTCGACGCCCCCCGCCGCACCCGGGCCACCCGGATCATCGGCACCCCCGACTACCTGGCCCCCGAGATCATCGAGGGCCTGGAGCCGCGCGCCGCCGTCGACATCTACGCCCTCGCCACCGTGCTCTACGAACTGCTCACCGGCGCCACCCCGTTCGGCGGCGGCCACACCGGGGCGGTGCTGCGCAGGCACGTCACCGAGAACGTCCCGCCGGTCGAAGGCATGCCGGACGGCCTGTGGCGGATCATCTCCGAATGCCTCGCCAAGGCCCCCGCCTCCCGACTGCGCGCCGCCGAACTCGCTTCCCGGCTGCGCGAGTTGCTGCCCGAACTGGCCGACGTCGGCCCGCTCGCGGTGCCCGCGCAGCGCGCCGTCACCGAGGAGGCGCCCACCCCGGGCGAGGCCGTCTACGCCGAGGCCGACGCCGGCCGCGGCACCCACCGCCGCCGCCGCGGGCCCGCCGTCCCGCTGGTGCCCGGTCCGACCCCCGACTCCACCCGGGACACCCACACCAGCCTGCGCCGCCCGTCCGCCGGGGAGCTCGCCTCCTACGCGGAGGAGTCCCGCGCCCAGCGCACCCAGCCCGCGCCCGCCCACCGCCGCACCCGGGCCCAGCTGATCCGCCGCCGCCGCACGCTGGCCGTGCTGATCGCGGTGATCCTGCTGTTCGCGGGGGCCGCCGCCGCCTGGACGGCGTTCGCCGCCGAGGCCCCCGCGCACGCGGCCGGAGCGGTGTCGAGCACCTGGTGCCCCCGGTTGTAGCCGAGCCCCCCCGGCGAACCATTACCCTTGAGGCGTGGCAGCCGTCGATCCTTCCGAAGAGCTCAAGAACCTCGACTCGACCATGTCGTCGATCGAGGCAGTCCTCGACCTGGACAAGATCCGGGCAGACATCGCAACCCTGGAGGAGGAGGCAGCCGCCCCCACCCTGTGGGACGACCTCGCGAACGCGCAGAAGGTCACCAGCCGGCTCTCCTTCCTCCAGGGCGAGCTGCGCAAGGTGGAGACCCTGCGCAGCCGCGTCGAGGACCTGGGCGTCCTGTTCGAACTCGCCGAGGCCGAGAACGACGCGGACACCCGCGTCGAGGCCGAGCACGAGCTGGAGTCCGTCAAGAAGGCCGTCGAGGAGCTGGAGGTCCGCACGCTCCTCTCCGGCGAGTACGACGCCCGTGAGGCCCTGGTCAACATCCGTGCCGAGGCCGGCGGCGTGGACGCCGCCGACTTCGCCGAGCAGCTGATGCGCATGTACCTGCGCTGGGCCGAGCGGCACGGCTACCCGACCGAGGTCTACGACACCTCGTACGCCGAAGAGGCCGGCATCAAGTCCGCGACCTTCACCATCAAGGCCCCCTACGCCTACGGCACCCTCTCCGTCGAGCAGGGCACCCACCGCCTGGTGCGCATCTCCCCGTTCGACAACCAGGGCCGCCGGCAGACCTCCTTCGCGGGCGTCGAGGTGCTCCCCGTCGTCGAGCAGTCCGACCACGTCGACATCGACGAGGGCGACCTGCGCATCGACGTGTACCGCGCCTCCGGCCCCGGCGGCCAGGGCGTCAACACCACCGACTCCGCGGTCCGCATCACCCACCTCCCGACCGGCGTGGTGGTCTCCTGCCAGAACGAGCGCTCGCAGATCCAGAACAAGGCCTCGGCGATGAACGTCCTCCAGGCCAAGCTGCTGGAGCGGCGCCGCCAGGAGGAGCGCGCCGCGATGGACGCGCTCAAGGACAGCGGCAGCTCCTGGGGCAACCAGATGCGCTCCTACGTCCTGCACCCGTACCAGATGGTCAAGGACCTGCGCACCGAGCACGAGGTCGGCAACCCGCAGGGCGTGCTGGACGGCGACATCGACGGCTTCATTGAGGCCGGCATCCGGTGGCGCAAGCAGCGGGAGAGCTGACGCTGCAAGGGAGGAGGCCGGCTGAGATGAACGAAGGACGCAGCATCGAGGCCGGCATCCGGTGGCGCAAGCAGCGGGAGAGCTGAGCCCGGTAGGCAATGAGGAAGGGCCCCACCGCTTCGGCGGTGGGGCCCTTCTCTTCTGCGGTCTCGGGTCAGCGCGTCATCATCAGCAGTGCCAGTGCGAGCACCGCGGCGCACAGGACGACCAGCAGCACCGTCGGGTTGAGCGTGGCGAACGGCCCGTGCTGCTCCTGCTGGAGCCGGGCGCGGTTGGCGCGGCACACCGGGCAGCGTCCGTCTATGACGCGGCCGTTGCAGTTGGCGCACACCAGTTGGTCGCAGGTCATGCGTGTCCTCCTTGCTGCATAGCCAACGTGCCGGAGGCGGCTTCTGTTCCGACTCTCCTACCACTCTGCCAGGTTCCGGACACCTGAGCCCCCGGAGGGGAAGGGTTGTCGATCTGTGACCTGGCTCGCACTTTCGGGTCCGAACCGGAACCGCAGCTCGCGAAACCCCGTACGGTAGCTGCTCGGTTACTGCGGGTGCTTTCGGACGTCGCGTATGGTCACTGGCTCCGATCCACCTAGGATGGCCCCCGTGATGCAGCCGTGATCAGATTCGACAACGTCTCCAAGACCTATCCCAAGCAGAACCGTCCTGCCCTGGACAACGTCTCGCTGGAGATCGAGAAGGGCGAGTTCGTCTTCCTGGTCGGCTCGTCCGGTTCGGGCAAGTCGACGTTCCTGCGCCTGTGTCTGCGCGAGGAGCGCCCGTCCACCGGTGACGTGCACGTGCTCGGCAAGGACCTGGGCAAGCTCTCCAACTGGAAGGTGCCGCACATGCGGCGCCAACTGGGCACCGTCTTCCAGGACTTCCGCCTGCTGCCGAACAAGACCGTGGGGCAGAACGTGGCGTTCGCCCTGGAGGTCATCGGCAAGCCGAAGAGCGCCATCAACAAGGTGGTGCCCGAGGTGCTCGACCTGGTCGGCCTCGGCGGCAAGGAGGAGCGGATGCCCGGTGAGCTGTCGGGTGGTGAGCAGCAACGCGTGGCGATCGCCCGCGCGTTCGTGAACCGTCCGATGCTGCTGATCGCCGACGAGCCCACCGGCAACCTCGACCCGCAGAACTCGGTCGGCATCATGAAGCTGCTGGACCGGATCAACCGGACCGGTACCACCGTGCTGATGGCCACCCACGACCAGGCGATCGTCGACCAGATGCGCAAGCGCGTCATCGAGCTCGACAAGGGCCTGCTGGTTCGCGACCAGGCCCGCGGCGTCTACGGCTACCAGAGCTAGAAGAGAGAAGCATGCGCGCCCAGTTCGTTCTGTCGGAGATCGGCGTCGGTCTCCGCCGCAACCTGACCATGACGATCGCCGTCGTGGTCAGTGTCGCGCTCTCGCTCGCCCTCGCCGGTGCCTCGCTGCTCGTCCGCGACCAGGTCAACTCCATGAAGGACTACTGGTACGACAAGGTCGAGGTCAGCGTCTACTTCTGCGCGAAGGCGGACCACAACTCGCCCCAGTGCGCGGCCGGTGCGGCCACCGACGACCAGATCCAGCAGGTCAAGGCCGAGTTGGACAAGATGACGCCGCTGGTGCAGAGCGCCACCTTCGAGACCCCGCAGGAGGCGTACCAGCACTTCAAGGAGTCCAACCCGGACAACCCGCTGCTCGCGGCGGTCGGCGCGGACGCGCTGCCGGCGTCCTGGCGGATCAAGCTGAGCGACCCGACCAAGTACGACGTCATCCAGAGCCGGTTCGCCGGCAAGCCCGGCGTCAAGTCGGTCGAGGACCAGCGCAAGATCCTGGAGAACCTGTTCGGCCTGCTGCGCGGTCTGCAGACCGCCGCCTTCGTGATCATGGCGCTGATGCTCTGCGTGGCGCTGCTGCTGATCGTCAACACCGTCCGGGTGTCGGCGTTCAGCCGACGACGCGAGACGGGCATCATGCGGCTGGTCGGCGCGTCCAACTTCTACGTGCAGATGCCGTTCATCGCGGAGGCCGCGTTCTCCGCACTGCTCGGTGCGACGCTGGCCTCGTTGCTGCTTCTGGGTGGGCACTTCTTCATCCAGGGGTGGTTGGCGAAGAAGGTGCTGTTCATCCACTTCATCGGCCTGTCCTCGGTGTTGGCGGTCATTCCGCTGCTGGTGGTGGTCGGTATGGCGATGGCCGGCATCGCGGCGTTCTTCACCCTCCGCAAGTACCTGAAGGTCTGACGGGCCGTCGGCACCGCCCGCGAGTGGCCCTACACTCGCTGGCATGCCGACCGCTCCGCGAGTACGCCAGGGGATGACCCTCGGCCTGGTGTTCGGCGCCGTGCTGTTCGCCGGAGCCGCTTCCGGGGCCTGGGGCGAGCCGATCGGTTCGCCCCGGGCCCCGTTGTCGTCCGACGGGGTCCGCGGCGCCGACCTGTCCGGGGCCGACCTCAGCCCGCAGGAGGCCCGGCAGTTGGTCGGCTCCAGCGGCGACCGGTGGGCGGCGTACCTCAGCCCGCAGCAGTACCGGGACTTCACCGGCGGCCGCTACCCGGGCGTCGGACTCTCCGTGCAGCGCGTCGGCGACGGGCCCACCGAGGTGGCCGAGGTGCTGCCCGGCTCGCCCGCCGACCGGGCCGGCATCACCGCCGGCGACCGGCTGGTCAGCGTGGACGGCGTCCCCGCCGACCGGTTGCCCGTCACCGAGGTGGTCTCCCGGCTGCGCGGCGGCCCGGCCGGCAGCGAGGTCCGCCTCGGCGTGCAGGGCGGCGACGGGCAGGTGCGTCAACTCGGCCTGACCCGCGCCGAACTGGCCGTCCGCGAGGTGGAGACCGACCGCCCCCGCCCCGGGGTCGCGCGGATCGCCGTGCACGCCTTCACCCGGGGCGTGGCCGGTCAGGTGCGCGCCGCCGCGGCCGGCGCCCACGGTGTGGTGCTGGACCTGCGCGGCAACTCCGGCGGCCTGGTCGAGGAGGCCGTCGGCGTCGCCTCCGCGTTCCTCGACGGCGGCCCCGTGGCCAGCTACCAGGCGCACGGCGAACAGCGCGAACTGACCGCAGCCCCCGGCGGCGACACCTCCGTCCCGCTGGTGGTGCTGGTCGACGGCGGCACCATGAGCGCCGCCGAACTCCTCGCCGGCGCGCTCCAGGACCGCTCCCGGGCCGTCCTGGTCGGCGAACGCACCTTCGGCAAGGGCACCGTCCAGCAGCCCAGCCGGCTCGCCGACGGCTCGGTCCTCGAACTCACCGTCGGCCGCTACCAGACCCCGGCCGGCCGCTCCCCGGACGGCACCGGCGTCCAGCCCGACGTCCCCGCCCCCGCCGGCGACGACAACGGGACGGACGACCTCGCACTGCGCGTGCTGGACGGGCTCAGCCCGGCCGATGCGCCCGGCACGCCGTAAAGGGGCTGCCGAGGCCGCCCACGAAATGCGAGAATGGCGGAGCTATGGCAAAGGAAACGGGCAAGAAGCTGGTCGCGCAGAACAAGAAGGCGCGGCACGAGTACACCATCCTCGACACCTACGAGTGCGGCATGGTGCTCACCGGAACCGAGGTCAAGTCGCTGCGCGAGGGCCGGGCCAACCTGGTCGACGGCTACGCGTACATCCAGGGCGGCGAGGTCTGGATCGACAACGTCTTCATCCCCGAGTACACCCAGGGCACCTGGACGAACCACTCGGCCCGCCGCAAGCGCAAGCTGCTGCTGCACAAGATGGAGATCCGGAAGCTCGAGTCCAAGGCCAAGGAGACCGGCCACACCCTGGTCCCGCTCTCCCTGTACTTCAAGGACGGCCGCGCCAAGCTCGAAATCGCCCTCGCCGTCGGCAAGAAGCTCTACGACAAGCGGCAGACCCTGCGCGAGCGCCAGGACCGCCGCGAGTCCGACCGCGCCGTCGCCGCGGCCCGCCGCCGCCAGAGCTGAACCGCCCGGCGGGCGACTGACTGCACGTCAGCGGCGGTACCTCCCGGTTGTACGCGGACAGTTGGAGCCTGCGTACCATCGGCGGGTGGAGATCTCACTGCTGAGCGGTTGGCTGCCCTGGACGTTGCGGATCCTGGCTCTGGTGGCGGTCGCGGGGGCACTGTTCCGGCTCAGTCCGTTCTGGCTGCGCCGCAGACTTCCCTGGGTGGCCGGCGCCGCCGTCGGGCTGACCGCGCTGATCGCGCTGCTGGTCGCCCTGTTCGGCGGCATCGACGACCCGTTGCCGTTCGGCCTCTGGTTCTGGCTGTGCTGCGCCCTGCTCGGGCTCGGCGGGCTGGCCGCCGGTTTCCGCGACGCCGAGTGGTGGAACATGGCGTCGGTGCCGGTGGCGGCCGCGCTGTCGCTGCTGTGCGCCGCCAACTCGATCAACATCTCCACCGGTTACTACCCCAGCGTGGACGCCGCTGTGGGCGACCTGTCGGGCGCCCCGGTGCCGCAGCAGATCAGCCTGGAGGAGGCCCTCACCACCGTCGGCAAGGCCGGCGCCGGCCGGGTCGTCTCGGTGGACGTCCCCGCCGAGCCGAGCGGCTTCAAGCACCGCCACGAACTGGTCTACCTGCCGCCCGCCTGGTTCCGCACCAAGGTCCGCCCCAAGCTGCCGGTGGTCGAGATGATCGCCGGTCAGTTCTCCGCCCCCGACAACTGGATACGGGCCGGCGACGCGATCAAGGCCGCCGACGAGTACGCCGCCGCGCACAACGGATACGCCCCGATCCTGGTGATGGTCGACGCCACCGGAAACTTCAAGTCCGACACCGAGTGCGTCAACGGCAAGGCCGGCCGGGCCGAGGACCACCTGGTCAAGGACGTCCCGCCGTACATCGAGAAGACCTTCGGCACCGCCTCCGGCCCGCGCTCCTGGGGCGTCGTCGGCTGGTCCATGGGCGGCACCTGCGCCATAGACCTCGCGGTCGTCCACCCCGACGTGTTCGGCCACTTCGTCAACATCTCCGGCGACGCGGGCCCGAACCTGGGCAGCAAGCAGGAGACCATCGACGAGCTGTACGGCGGCGACGAGGCCGCCTGGGAGGCCCACGACCCGGTGACGGTGCTGGGCAAGGCGAAGAAGGGCACCTACCAGAACTCCAGCGGCTACTTCCTCAACGGCGACCAGGAGCCCAAGCACATCCAGGCCGCCAAGGAGCTGGACAAGGCCGCCAAGGCCGCCGGGATGACCACCAAGGAGGAGGTCCACCCCGGCAAGCACGACTTCCAGTTCGGCGCGTTCGCCTTCAAGCTGTCGCTGCCCTGGCTCGCCCAGGAGCTCGGCCTGCAGGGCACGGGCGGCTGACCGGCCCGCACTGTCGCAGCTTCGTCACCGTCCGCCGTCCGGCCCGCCGTGCCGCCGTCCGGCCGCCTACCATCCCCGGGTGGACATCTCGCTGCTGGACGGCTGGTTCCCGTGGACGGTGCGCGCGCTCGCCGTCGCCGCGCTGCTGACCGTGATCGGCCGGCCCGGACGACGCTGGTGGCTGCGCCGGCTGCCGGTGGCGGTCGGCGCGGCCGCCGGTGCGGCGGCGCTGGTCGCGGTCGGGGTGCTGGAGCTGTCCGGGATCACCGACCCGCTGCCGGCCGCGCTGTGGGCCTGGCTGGGCGTGGCGCTGCTGGCCGTGCTCGCGGTGCTGCTCGGCCGACGCGGGTCGCACTGGTGGCAGTGGGCGGCGGTGCCCGTCGCGGTGCTGCTGGCGGTGCTCGCCGGGGCCAACACGCTGAACGCGGCGACCGGCTACTACCCGACGATCGGCGACGCGATCGGCGAACTCTCCGGCTCCCCGGTGCCCGACCAGATGACCCTCGACCAGGCGCTGCACACCACCGGCCGCACCGGCACCGGCCGGGTCGTCGCGGTGGACGTCCCCGCGGTGCCGAGCGGCTTCGCGCACCGGCAGGAGCTGGTCTACCTGCCGCCGGCCTGGTTCCGCAGCAAGACGCGGCCCAAGCTGCCGGTGGTGGAGATGGTCGGCGGCGAGTTCGCCGCCCCCGACAACTGGGTGCGGGCCGGCAACGCCGTGAAGACCGCCGACGCCTACGCCGCCCAGCACAACGGCTTCTCCCCGGTGCTGGTGTTCGCGGACGCCACCGGCGGCTTCAAGGTCGACACCGAGTGCGTGGACGGCCCGGCCGGGAACGCCGCCGACCACCTGGTCAAGGACCTGCCGAAGTACGTCGAGAAGACCTTCAACGCCTCCGCCGACCCGAAGAAGTGGGCGATGGCCGGCTGGTCGATGGGCGGCACCTGCGCGATCACCCTGACCGCCGCCCACCCCGAGGTGTTCGGCCACTTCCTGGACATCTCCGGCGACCTCGGCCCGTACATCGGCGACAAGCAGCAGACCATCGCACAGCTGTACGGCGGCGACGCCGCCGCCTGGGCCGCGTACGACCCGCAGACCGTGCTGGCCGCGCACCGCGGCAAGTACCGGGGGGTGACCGGGCTGTTCGAGGTCGGCGACCAGGAGAGCGGGCAGCTCGCACACGCCAAGCAGCTGGAGGCGGCGGCCGGGAAGGCCGGGCTGAGCACCCGGCTGAGCGTCGAGCCCGGACGGCACGCCTGGCAGTTCGCGGCGGGCGCGTTCGAACGCCGACTGCCTTGGCTGGCCCAGCAGTTGGGCACCCCGGGGGCGGCCGGGACGAATCCGCCGGCCGCGGCTCGTTAATGCGCTGGACCCTTGACGCGCCGCCCGAGTACTATGGCAGCGCATCACCCGGAGGGCCTCGCCCGACGGTGCTGTTTGTCAATAAAACATGGGGATGATCGGTTTCGACAGTGGCTGTCGAAACAGGAGAAGCGAGCCGAGGAACGCGGCAATGATCTCGTTAACCATCTGTCGCAAAAATATAATCGCCAACTCTAAGCGCGATTCCCAGCAGTTCGCTCTCGCAGCCTGATCTGCGAAAGTGAATGGGTGTCAGCCCGGGGCGTTCCCGACCCGGATCCTGGCATAATCTAGGGAACTCAACCTTCCACCCCGGCCACGGGGATGGCGGGAAAATCAAACAGTGGCTGGGCCTGTTGGCGGCTTGTCCGCGTGACTGCCAGGGCCGAGAAAATCACAGCGGACTGCGCTCGGAGAAGTCCTGAATCCTCTCCACTGGACCCGGGTTCGATTCCCGGCATCTCCACCACCCCATGTGCATCGCAGAGCCGTCCTCCGTCCGGAGGGCGGCTCTCGTGCGTCCGGGGCGCTTCCGGGCCGGGGGGTCCTCGTCCTCGGAACAGTTCATCCCGTAAGATCGTCCGTCCGCCTTTTTCTCCGCACCTCTGGGGGCTCCTTGGGCGCGCACGGCTCTGCCGAGCACTACACCGACACTGTCCGCGACCGCGAGATCGCGGGGGAACAGCAGCATCTCGACACCGTCTACCAACGGCTGGAGGAGAAGCTCGCCGAGGCGGAGTACATCCTGGAGGACGCCGCGAAGCGCGTGCAGGTGGGCACACCGGGCGCACTCGCCGAGCGCGACGCCCAGGTGTACCGCGCCGGCGCGCACCTGCAACGACTCAACAACGAGTTCGAGGACTTCCTCTTCGGGCGCATCGACCTCCAGGAGGCCGACGCGCCCGAGGAACACGGGATCCCCTCGCAGACCCCGATGGACCCGGCCGACCCGGCGGTCGCCGAGAGCCTGCACATCGGCCGGCTCGGCGTGCTCGACGCCGAGTTCGGCCCGCTGGTCATCGACTGGCGGGCCCCGGCGGCCGCGCCGTTCTACCGGGCCACGCCGCTGGAACCGGGCCGGGTCATCCGCCGCCGGGTGATCCGTTCCAAGGGCCGCAAGGTCATCGGCGTCGAGGACGACCTGCTGCGTCCCGACCTGACGCCGACGCTGGGCGGCGAGGAACTCGCCGTGGTCGGCGACGGGGCGCTGATGGCGACCCTCGGCCGGGCCCGCGGCCACACGATGCGCGACATCGTCTCGTCCATCCAGAAGGAACAGGACGAGGTGATCCGGGCCGCCGCGGCCGGCGCCACGCTGGTCACCGGCGGCCCCGGCACCGGCAAGACCGCCGTCGCCCTGCACCGCGCCGCGTTCCTGCTCTACCAGGACCGCCGCCGCTACGCGGGCGGCATCCTGGTGGTCAGCCCCACGGCGCTGCTGGTCTCCTACACCGAGGGCGTGCTGCCCTCGCTCGGCGAGGAGGGCCAGGTCGCGATCCGCGCGGTCGGCAGCCTGGTCGACGGCATCGAGGCCGGCCGCTACGACAGCCCGGAGGTGTCCCGGATCAAGGGCTCCTCGCGGATGGTCCAGCTGCTGCGCCGGGCCGCCCGGGCCGCCCTCGAACTGGGCGCGCCGACCGAGTTCAAGGTGTTCGCCCGCGGCCAGGTGCTGCGGCTGGACGCCGGCCGGCTCAAGGCCGTCCGCGGCAACGTGGTCGGCGGCGGCGGCACCCCGCTCAACCTGCTCCGCCCGCGCGCCCGCCGCCTGCTGCTCGACGCGCTCTGGTCGGAGGCCGTCCGCGACCTGCCGAAGCCGGCCGGCTACGCCGAGCGCGAGCAGCGCCAGGAGGAACGCGAGACCTTCGACGAGTACGTCTCCGACGAGGCCGCGTTCCTGGACTTCCTGGACGCCTGGTGGCCGGCGGTCACCCCGCGCCGGGTACTGGCCACGCTGCGCCAGCACCGGCACACCAACCGGATCGCCCGCCGCGCCGTCACCCCGGACGAGTCCCGCCTGCTGGCGGCGTCCTGGCGGCACCTGGACGACCGGGGCGCCGGCGACCTGTCGGCGCACGACGTGGCCCTGGTGGACGAGCTGCACGTGCTGCTCGGCGAGCCGGCCCGCCCGAAGGTCCGCGAGGTCGACGCGATCGACCTGCTGACCGGGTTGGAGGAAGTCACCACGTACGGCGAGCGGACGTACGGCAGGCGCGAGCGCGAGCGGATCCCCGAGGAGCGCCGCGAGTACGCGCACGTGATCGTCGACGAGGCGCAGGACCTCACGCCGATGCAGTGGCGGATGATCGGCCGCCGCTCCCGGATGGCGACCTGGACCATCGTCGGCGACCCGGCGCAGTCGTCCTGGCCGTTCCCCGAGGAGGCGCAGGCGGCGATGGACGAGGTGCTGGCGGGCAAGCCGCGCCGCCGGCACACGCTGACCGTGAACTACCGCAACCCGGCGGAGATCGCCGAGGTGGCGGCGAAGGTGCTGGCGCTGGCCGCGCCGGGCACCCCGTCGCCGAGCGCGGTCCGGGCGACCGGCGTGCGCCCGCGGTTCGCGGCCGTCCGGGAGACCGGCGCGGAGTCCTTCGGCAAGGCCGCCAGGGCCGAGCTGGAGTGGCTGCTGGGCGAGGTGGACGGCACCGTCGCGATCGTCGTCCCGATGGACCGCCGCGCGGAGGCCGCGTCCTGGGCCGAGGGCCTGGGCGAGCGGGTGGTGGCGCTGGGCAGTCTGGAGGCCAAGGGCCTGGAGTACGACGCCACCGTCGTCGCCGACCCGACCGGCATCGCGGGCGAGTCGGAGGCGGGCCTGCGGGTGCTGTACGTGGCGCTGACCCGCGCCACCCAGCGGCTGACCGTGCTGTCCGGCCCGGACGACCTGCCGGACGCCGCTGGCGTCCCCGCGCTGCTGAAGTAGGCGCACGCACGAAGGCCCCCCACCAGGAGGTGGGGGGCCTTCGTGAAGCTGAACACCGACCCGCCATGCTCGCCTCGCGGCAAGTGGTCCCTCGAAGGGACGAAGGTTGGGCCCGGGGGCTTGGATCGAGCCGGTGCCGTTCCAATGTAACGCATCCCGGCCCGCGGGCAAGGAGGCCGCCTGCCCGGGCGGGGGCGGTTTGTCGGATCCGCACACTCAATGAACGTTATTTCTGGCAAGCGGTCGGTAGGTGCGACGATCGATACCTAGCATGCTGCGCGATTACCGGGCCGGTCACGGCCTGCTGATTCTAGGAAGAAGGACGTCGATGGCGACGGTGCCCAGTGTCTCGAACTCGATCACGGTCCGGTTGGAGGTGCCGGCCACCGGCAACGCGGTGAGCTCCATCACCACCGCGGTCGAGTCCTCCGGCGGCTCGGTCACCGGCCTCGACGTCACCGCGTCCGGCCTGGAGGCGCTGCGGATCGACGTCACCGTCGCGGCGTCCTCGGTGGCGCACGGCGAGGAGATCGTGGAGAAGCTCCGCGCGATCGACGGCGTCACCATCGGCAAGGTCTCGGACCGTACCTTCCTGATGCACCTCGGCGGCAAGATCGAGATGTCCTCGAAGCTGCCGATCCGCAACCGCGACGACCTCAGCATGATCTACACCCCGGGCGTGGCCCGGGTGTGCATGGCGATCGCCGAGAACCCGGAGGACGCCCGCCGCCTGACCATCAAGCGCAACTCCGTCGCGGTGGTCACCGACGGCTCCGCGGTGCTGGGCCTGGGCAACATCGGCCCGAAGGCCGCGCTGCCGGTCATGGAGGGCAAGGCGGCGCTGTTCAAGCGCTTCGCGGGCATCGACGCGTGGCCGCTCTGCCTGGACACCCAGGACGCCGACGAGATCGTCGCGATCGTCAAGGCCATCGCCCCGGGCTTCGCCGGCATCAACCTGGAGGACATCTCCGCGCCGCGCTGCTTCGAGATCGAGGCCCGGCTGCGCGAGGCGCTGGACATCCCGGTCTTCCACGACGACCAGCACGGCACCGCGATCGTGGTGCTGGCGGCGCTGACCAACGCGCTGAAGGTGGTCGGCAAGGAGATCGGCGAGATCCGCGTGGTGATGAGCGGCGCCGGCGCCGCCGGCACCGCGATCCTCAAGCTGCTGATGGCGGCGGGCGTCGTGCACGCCACCGTCGCGGACGTGCAGGGCGTGGTCCACCAGGGCCGCGAGGACCTGAACGAGAGCCTGCGCTGGATCGCCGAGAACACCAACCGCTCCGGCCGCACCGGCACCCTCAAGGAGGCCGTGGCCGGCGCCGACGTGTTCATCGGCGTCTCCGCCCCGAACGTGCTGGACGGCGACGACCTGGCCACCATGGCCGAGGACGCGATCGTCTTCGCGCTGGCCAACCCCGACCCGGAGGTCGACCCGGCGGTCGCCCGCCAGACCGCCGCGGTGGTCGCCACCGGCCGCAGCGACTTCCCCAACCAGATCAACAACGTGCTGGTCTTCCCGGGTGTTTTCCGCGGCCTGCTGGACGCCCAGTCCAGCAGCGTCGACACCGAGATGATGCTGGCCGCCGCCCGCGCGCTGGCCACCACCGTCACCGACGACGAGCTGAACCCGAACTACATCATCCCCAGCGTCTTCCACCCCGGCGTGGCCAAGACCGTCGCCTCGGCCGTCCGGGACGCCGCCGTGGCGGCCCGTGGGGGCGCCGAGACGGCCCCCGTGAAGCCCACCTCGGGCATCGTCGGAACGCTCGACACCGCCGCGTTCCCGGCCGTTCAGCTCTGAGCCGGTGAGCGCCCGGCACGTTCGCCGCGGCCGGATTGCGACGAACGTGCCGGATCCCTTGCGACACAAGGGAAAGGGGCGTGTTTGGGCTTGTCGGTGACAGGGCGTACGGTAGCCCTGGCACGAGGCGGCGTGTCCGACAAGTACGGAACGTCCCCGGTTGTGCCACGGCGTGTCGTCCCGGCCGCCGCCCACCCCGGCCACCCCGGAGCCGACGGAGCGTCACACCTCTGTCCGGTGGGCGCTGTTCGGGTCAACCACGCCGGTGCCCGATTGGCTTTCTCAGTGCCGGTCGGGGCAGGATTCGTACCCAGGCGGGCAGTTTGCGGCGCTTCGCGGTGCGAGCCCGGCCCCTGACCACCCCTCGCCTGAACGAGCACCGTCGCGCGGACCGGCCATGCCTCCGCGCACGGCAGAGCAACAGACCACAGGAGTACACATGAACCGCAGTGAGCTGGTGGCCGCGCTGGCCGAGCGCGCCGAGGTGACCCGCAAGGACGCCGACGCCGTGCTGGCCGCCTTCGCCGAGATCACCGGCGAGGTCGTCGCCAAGGGCGACGAGAAGGTCACCATCCCCGGTTTCCTGACCTTCGAGCGCACCCTCCGCGCCGCCCGCACCGCCCGCAACCCGCAGACCGGCGAGCCGATCCAGATCGCCGAGGGCTTCAGCGTCAAGGTGAGCGCCGGCTCGAAGCTGAAGGAAGCCGCGAAGGGCAAGTGACCCTCCGCTGAACGCACCGGTGGCCGGTCTCCCCTCGGGGAGGCCGGCCACCGGCGTGTTCGGGCCCTGCGTCAGGCGGTCAGCTCGACCTCGGCCGAGTCGACCTCCGACGGCAGCTCGATGTGCGCGCCCAGGTCGCGCAGCTTGTCCATGAAGTTCTCGTAGCCGCGGTTGATCAGGTCGATGCCGTGCACCGTGGAGGTGCCCTCGGCGGCCAGCGCCGCGATCAGGTACGAGAAGCCGCCGCGCAGGTCGGGGATGACCAGCTCGCCGCCCATCAGCTTGGACGGGCCGGAGACCACCGCGGAGTGCTTGAAGTTGCGCGCGCCGAACCGGCACGGGGTGCCGCCCAGGCACTCGCGGTACAGCTGGATGTGCGCGCCCATCTGGTTCAGCGCGCCGGTGAAGCCGAGCCGCGACTCGTACACCGTCTCGTGCACGATCGAGAGGCCGGTGGCCTGGGTCAGCGCCACCACCAGCGGCTGCTGCCAGTCGGTCTGGAAGCCCGGGTGGACGTCGGTCTCCAGGGCGATCGCCTTGAGCTCGCCGCCCGGGTGCCAGAAGCGGATGCCCGCGTCGTCGATCTCGTAGGCGCCGCCGACCTTCCGGAAGGTGTTCAGGAAGGTCATCATCGGGATCTGCTCGGCGCCGCGGACGTAGATGTCGCCCTTGGTGGCCAGCGCCGCGCACGCCCAGGAGGCGGCCTCCAGGCGGTCCGGCAGCGCCCGGTGGGTGTAGCCGTCCAGCTCGTCGACGCCGGTGATCAGGATGGTGCGGTCGGTGCCCAGCGAGATGATCGCGCCCATCTTCTGCAGTACGCAGATCAGGTCGACGATCTCCGGCTCGATCGCGGCGTTGCGCAGCTCGGTGACGCCCTCCGCGAGCACCGCCGTCAGCAGCACCTGCTCGGTGGCGCCGACGGACGGGTACGGCAGCTCGATCTTGGTGCCGCGCAGCCGCTGGGTGGCCACCAGGTAGGTGCCCTGGGGGTGCTTCTCGATGGTGGCGCCGAACTGGCGGAGCACCTCGAAGTGGAAGTCCACCGGCCGGCCGCCGATGTCGCAGCCGCCCAGGCCCGGGATGAAGGCGTGGCCGAGGCGGTGCAGCAGCGGGCCGCAGAACAGGATCGGGATGCGCGAGGAGCCGGCGTGCGCGTCGATGTCCGCCACGTTGGCGCTCTCGACGTGCGACGGGTCGAGGATCAGCTCGCCCTCCTCGTCGCCGGTGCGGACAGTGACACCGTGCAGCTGCAGCAGGCCGCGGACGACCTTGACGTCCCGGATGTCCGGAACGCTGCGCAGTCTGCTGGGGCCCTGGCCGAGCAGCGCGGCGACCATGGCCTTGGGGACCAGGTTCTTGGCGCCGCGGATCTGGATCTCGCCTTCGAGCGGGTTTCCGCCGTGGACCAGCAGGACGTCGTCGGTCATCGTTCTCGCAATCCGGGTGCGCAGGGGAGGTTTTCGGCTGGGGAGCTGAGGGAATGGCCCTTCGCCACCTCATAGATGGTAGAGGGTGGGCGATTGGTTCCCGTGTGCCCTATTGGTGATCATGCTGTAAGGGGTGTCGAGCGGCACCGCCATTGCGCCGGACGGGTGGCCCCGCCGACGGCCTGCCGGGTGTCCCGCAGGGCCTGTAGGGAGGCATCATGGCAGGCATGGAAGCGGCCCCCTCGCTCACCGGCCGACTGATCGTGGCGACGCCCGTGCTGACGGACCCGAACTTCGCCAGGTCGGTGGTCCTGCTGCTCGACCACGACGCCGAGGGCGCGCTCGGCGTCGTCCTCAACCGGCCCACCCCCGTGGACGTGGCCGCAGTGCTCGACGGCTGGGCGTCGCTGACCGGGGACCCGGCGGTGGTCTTCCAGGGCGGGCCGGTGGGGCTGGACTCCGCGCTGGCGATCGCAGTGGTGCCCGGCGAGGAGGCCCACCCGGGGCCGCTCGGCTGGCGGCGGGTGCACGGGGCGATCGGGCTGGTCGACCTGGAGGCCCCGCCGGAGGTGCTGGCCGGGGTGCTCGGCGGCATGCGGGTGTTCGCCGGCTACGCGGGCTGGTCGCCCGGCCAGCTGGAACAGGAGATCGCCGAGGGCGCCTGGTACCCGGTGGAGTGCGAGGCCGGCGACGTCTCCTGCGTGCAGCCGGACCGGATGTGGCGGGCCGTGCTGCGCCGCCAGCGCGGGCCGCTGGCGATGCTCGCCACCTACCCGGACGACCCGACGCTGAACTGACCGGCAGCCTGTCTCCGGATGGTGGCCCCCTTCCGGGCGACCCCCATAGACTTGGCACCCATGAGCACTCTTGAGCCCGAGCGCGGCCTCGGCACCGGCACCCTGGTCGAGCCCGTCCCGCAGACTTCGCACGGGGACGGCGACCACGAGCGCTTCGCCCACTACGTCCAGAAGGACAAGATCATGGAGAGCGCGCTCTCCGGGTCCCCCGTGGTGGCGCTGTGCGGCAAGGTCTGGGTGCCCGGCCGCGACCCGAAGAAGTACCCGGTCTGCCCGATGTGCAAGGAGATCTTCGACGGGCTGAACAACCCGGGCGGGGACGACAAGAAGGACTGACGGCCGGGCCGTACGCAGGCCCCGAATGGTCTATGCCAATCGGGGTTCACCGGGGCAGGATGAGGCGCATGGACCTCATCCCTGCCCCGTCGCACGTCCACACCCCCGCCGACACCGCCCCGTTCGAGCTGCACGCCGGCAGCCGGATCGCCGCCGCGCCCGGCGCCGAGGGCGTCGCCCGCCGGCTGCGCGCCGAGCTGTCCGCCGCCACCGGCTTCGACCTGGACCCGGCCCCGGCCGGGCAGGCCGACGGCCTGGTGCTCGCGCTCGACGACGCCCTGGCCGCCGAGGAGTACCGGCTGAGCGCCGGTCCGGACGCGGTGCGGCTCACCGGCGGCAGCGCCGCAGGCCTGTCGTACGCCGCGCAGACCCTGCGCCAGCTGCTCGGCCCCGCCGCGTACCGCACCGCGCCGCTGCCCGGCGCGCGCTGGACGGTGCCCGCGGTGGAGATCCACGACGCGCCCCGGTTCGGCTGGCGCGGCGCGCTGCTGGACGTCTCCCGGCACTTCATGCCGAAGGCCGGCGTGCTGCGGTTCATCGACCAGCTGGCCGCACACAAGCTGAACGTCCTCCACTTCCACCTGACCGACGACCAGGGCTGGCGGATCGAGGTCAAGCGCTACCCGAAGCTCACCGAGACCGCGTCCTGGCGGGAGCGGTCGATGGTCGGCTACCGGGCCGGCAAGCGGCACGACGACCAGCCGCACGGCGGCTACTACACCCAGGACGACCTGCGCGAGATCGTCGCCTACGCCGCCGCCCGGCACATCACCGTCGTCCCCGAGGTCGACCTGCCCGGCCACAACCAGGCCGCCATCGCCGCCTACCCCGAGCTCGGCAACACCGACGTGGTGGACACCGCCGCGCTCGGCACCTGGACCGACTGGGGCGTCAGCGAGAACATCCTGAACGCCTCCGAGGCCACCCTGCGCTTCTACGAGCACGTGCTGGAGGAGGTGCTGGAGATCTTCCCCTCCACCTTCGTCCACCTCGGCGGCGACGAGTGCCCCAAGGACCAGTGGAAGGCCAGCCCGGCCGCGCAGGCCCGGATCGCCGAGCTCGGCCTCGCCGACGAGTTCGAGCTGCAGAGCCACGTCATCCGGCACTTCGACGGCTGGCTGGCCGAGCGCGGCCGTCGCCTGATCGGCTGGGACGAGATCCTGGAGGGCGGCCTCGCCCCCGGCGCCGCGGTCTCCTCCTGGCGCGGCTACCAGGGCGGCATCGCCGCCGCGCAGGCCGGGCACGACGTGGTGATGTGCCCCGAGCAGCACGTCTACCTCGACCACCGGCAGGACGGCGGCGAGGACGAGCCGGTCCCGGTCGGCTGGGTGCGCTCGCTGGAGGACGTCTACCGCTTCGAGCCCGTCCCGCCGCAGCTCGACGAGCAGGCCGCCCGGCACGTCATCGGCACCCAGGCGAACATCTGGACCGAGTTCATGCTCGACGGCCGGGACGTCGACTACAAGGTGTTCCCGCGGCTCGCCGCGTTCGCCGAGGTCGCCTGGTCCGACCTGCCGCGCGACCCCGCCGCCCGCGACTGGGCCGACTTCGAGACCCGGATGGCCGGCCACTACCCGCGCCTCGACGCGCTCGGCATCGAGTACCGCCGCCCCGAGGGCCCGCGCCCCTGGCAGCGCAAGCCCGGCATCGTCGGCCGGCCGACGGACGGCCGGCCGGGATCGACGGAATAGGACGTACCGGAACTTCGGGCGCGGTCGCCACGTCATGATCAGATGAACAGCCGATCGGCTGGACATCGGCCAGGTCGTGTTCGTGCGCGTTCGCGCCCGGAGTTGTCCCGAGTTGTTCGGACCTGTCCGCGACCCCGGAAATGATCAGCGGTCTTTGTGTGCCAGAGTTGCCCAACCCGCACCGATCGCCCGTACCCTACGGGCGGCAGGCCGCACTGCAAATGGAGCACGGTGGGAACCTGGTGAACCGGACGATCATGATGCCGTCCTCGGTCGACGAGGCGGTCGAAGCGCTGGCCGCCACCCCAGGGGCGGTGCCGGTGGCAGGCGCCACCGACCTGATGGAGGCCGTCAACGGCGGACGGCTGCGGCCCGCCGCACTGATCGGACTCGGCCGGATCACCGAACTGCGCGGCTGGCGCTACGAGGACGGCGGCACCGCCGTCCTCGGCGCCGGACTCACCCACGCCCGGATGGACCGCCCCGACTTCGCCGCCCTGATCCCGGCCCTCGCCGACGCCGCCCGCACCGCCGGCCCCCCGCAGGTCCGCAACGTCGGCACCCTCGGCGGCAACATCGCCACCGCCGCACCCGCCGGCGACACCCTCCCGGTGCTCGCCGCCCTCGAAGCCACCGCCACCCTCGCCCGGCCCGGCGGCGTCCGCGACGTGCCGATCAGCCACCTGCTCACCGGACTCGACCCGCTGCGCCCCGGCGAACTCCTCACCTGGGTGCGGGTGCCGCTGCTGCACGCCCCGCAGGTGTTCCTCAAGTCCACCGGCCGCAGCGGACCGTCCCGCGCCGCCGCCTCCGTCGCCCTGGTCCTCGACCCCGCCCGGCGCGGCGTGCGCTGCGCCGTCGGCGCCGCCGCCCCCGTCCCGCTGCGGCCGCTGGAGGCCGAGAACTGGGTGGCCGGCTGCATCGACTGGGACGCCCGCGGCGAGGACGGCGCCGTCGTCATCGACCCCGCCGCGCTCGCCGCGTTCGGCGACTACGTGGCCGGCGCCTGCGTCCCCGAGGGCGCCGCCGGCGGCGAGGGGGCGGGCCCGGCCGGCGCCCGCCTGCGGCGTACCGTGGCCGTGCTGGCCCGCCGGGCGTTGGGAAGGGCGCTGAAGTGACCGATGAACTGCTGAACCACCCCGGGGCGCTCACCGGCGACGTGCGCCCCACCGCCTCGTACACACTGCGCGTCAACGGCGTCGAACGACCCGTCAGCGACGCCTGGATCGGCGAGAGCCTGCTGTACGTGCTGCGCGAACGCCTCGGCCTGGCCGGCGCCAAGGACGGCTGCGAACAGGGCGAGTGCGGGGCCTGCTCGGTGCAGGTCGACGGGCAGCTGGTGAACGGCTGCCTGGTGCCCGCCGCGCTCGCCGCCGACAGCGAGATCAACACCGTCGAGGGCCTGTCCGGCAGCGGCGGCGCCAGCGACGTCCAGCAGGCGCTCGCCGACTCCGGCGCCGTCCAGTGCGGCTACTGCACCCCCGGCCTCGCGATGGCCGTCCACGACCTGCTGCAGCGCAACCACCGGCCCAGCGAGATCGAGGCCCGCCAGGCGCTCTGCGGCAACCTCTGCCGCTGCACCGGCTACCGGGGCGCCCTGGCCGCCGTCCAGACCGTCGCCGAAGCCCGCGAAGCCGCCCTCGAAGCGGAACTCGACGCCGCCGAACAGGCCGCCGCCACCGCCGCACCCGACGAACCGACCGCCGCCGCGGCCCCGCCGCGGGCCACCGAGCAGTCCTTCGCCGACCTCCCGCTGGCCGGCGAGCTGCCGCTCTACGCCGACTCCGAACTCTGGCACGAGGCAGACCAGTTGATCCCGCCGCAGGCGCAGGCCGAACCCGTCGTCCAGGACTGGTCCGCCCCCGCCGACGCCGTTTATGCGGCCCCCGCGCCCGCCGGCTGGGAACCCACCCCCGCCCACGGCACCGCCGCCGACGGCGCCCTCTACGGCACCCCCGCCCAGGGCACCCCCTACCTGCCCACCCCGCCGCACGGCACCCCGCACCAGGAACCGGGCGTCTACCAGGGCGTCCCGCACCAGGATCCGGGCTTCGACGGCACCGTCTACGCCACCGACGGCTACGGACACCAGTACACCGGCTACCAGGCCACTCCCGGCCACGACGCCACCCCCGCCCACGGCATCAGGCTCCCCGAGGACGAGAACGCATGACCTCCGCCACCGAGCTCCCGGCGGCCGCCCCCGCGGACGACGAGACCGGCACCACCGGCCTCGGCACCTCCCCGCTGCGCACCGACGCCCTCCCCAAGGCCCTCGGCATCTACCCGTACGCCGCCGACCTGTGGGCCGAAGGACTGCTCTGGGGCGCCGTGCTGCGCTCCCCGCACCCGCACGCCCGGATCGTCTCCGTCGACACCTCCGCCGCGCTCGCCGTCCCCGGCGTGCACGCCGTGGTCACCGCCGCCGACCTGCCCGCCGGCCCCGACGGCACCCCCGTCGTCGCCGACCGGCCGGTGCTCGCCGCCGGCGTGGTGCGCCACCACGGCGAACCCGTCGCCGCCGTCGCCGCCGACCACCCCGACACCGCCCGGGTCGCCGCCGCCGCGATCCTGGTCGAGTACGAGCTCCTGGAACCCGTCACCGACCCCGAAGTCGCCTTCCACGCCCCGCCGTTGCACCCCGACGGCAACCTGCTGCGGCACCTGCCGCTGCGCACCGGCGACCCCGACGCCGTCGGCACGATCGTCGTCGAAGGCCTCTACCAGGTCGGCCGGCAGGACCCCGCCCCGATCGGCGCCGAAGCCGGCCTCGCCGTGCCCCGCCCCGACGGCGGCGTCGAACTGCACCTCTCCTCCACCGACCCGCACGGCGACCGCGACCGCACCGCCGCCTGCCTCGGCCTCGAACCCGACCGGGTCCGGCTCGTCGCCACCGGCGTCCCCGGCGCCACCGCCGACCGCGAGGACCTCTCCTTCCAGGTCACCCTCGCGCTGCTCGCGCTGCGCACCGGACGCCCCGTCAAGATGACCCTCACCCGCGCCGAGTCCTTCCAGGCGCACACCACCCGGCACCCCGCGCTGCTGCGCTACCGCCACCACGCCGACGCCGACGGCACGCTGGTCAAGGTCGAGGCGCAGATCCTGCTCGACGGCGGCGCCTACGCCGACGTCTCCGCCGAGGCCCTGGCCGCCGCCGTCGCGTTCTCCGTCGGCCCCTACACCTGCCCCAACGTCTTCGTGGACGCCTGGGCGGTGCGCACCAACAACCCGCCGGCCGGACGGATGCGCGGCGAGGGCGCGCTGCAGAGCTGCTTCGCGTACGAGTCGCAGCTCGACCAGCTCGCCAAGCAGCTCGGCGTCGACCCGCTGGAGATCCGCCGCCGCAACGCCATGTCCACCGGCGACCCGCTGCCCACCGGACAGGCCGTCACCTGCCCGGCGCCGGTCACCGCGCTGCTCGACGCGCTCGCCGACTCCCCGCTGCCCGCGCTGCCCCTCGACGACCCCGAGGCCGACTGGCTGCTGCCCGGCGGACCCGGCGGCGCCGGCGACCCCGCCGCGGTGCGACGCGGCATCGGCTACGCCGTCGGCATGGTGCACATGCTCGGCGCGGAGGGCGAGGACGAGGTCTCCACCGCGACCGTCCGGGTCTCCGGCGACCACGCCACCGTCATCTGCGCCGCCGTCGACTCCGGACAGGGCTTCGCCACCCTCGCCCGGCAGATCGTCCAGTCCGTGCTCGGCGTCAGCGAGGTGTACATCGCGCCCGTCGACTCCGACCAGACCGCGGCCGGCCCCGCCGCCCGCGGCCGGCACACCTGGGTCTCCGGCGGCGCCGTCGAACGGGCCGCGCTGATGGTCCGCCACCAGATGCTGCAGCCGATCGCCGCGGACTTCGGGATGTCCGTCGAACTCCTCACCATCAACGACGGGAAGATCACCTCGTACGACGGTGTGCTCGGCATGCCCGTCAGCCAGGCGCTCGAAGGCCGCGAACTCTGGGCCACCGCCCAGTGCCGCCCCCACCCCACCGAACCCCTCGACCCCGAGACCGGGCAGGGCGACGCCTTCGTCTCCATCGCCTTCTGCGCGATGCGCGCCGTCGTCGACGTCGACATCGAACTCGGCGCCGTCCGGGTCGTCGACATGACCGTCGCCCAGGACGTCGGCCGGGCCCTGAACCCCCGCCAGATCGAGAACCGCATCGAGGGCGCCGTCGCCCAGGGCGTCGGACTCGCCCTGCTCGAGAACCTCCGCACCGAACACGGCATCCCCCTCAACGCCTCCCTCACCGGCTACCGCCTCCCCACCGCCCTCGACACCCCCGACATCCGCATCGCCGCCCTCCTCGAAGAACGCGACGTCGTCGCCCCCTTCGGCGCCAAAGCCGTCAGCGCCGCCCCCGCCGTCGTCGCCCCCGCCGCCGTCGCCGCCGCCGTCCGCGCCGCCACCGGCCTCCCCGTCGGCCGCCTCCCCATCCTCCCGGAGGACGCCACCCTCGCCTGAGCCCCGCCCGGCGGCAGCAGACGCTGCATCAGAACACCCGTCACAGCCGAAGTTGGCTGCGGCGGGTGAAATGCAGTGGGCTCGTCACAGAGGGTCTGCGCACGGGCCGGGGCGGGCGATACGATCGGACGGTCCTGCGTTCCGGGGGCGTTGCGAGAACGAACGGGCTGTCACTCGACTGACGGGGTACTGATGAGGCTGACCAGACTCACGCGCGTGCTCGGCGCGACCACGCTGACCGCGGGCTTCCTGCTCGCGGGCCTGCCGACGGCGTCCGCGGACCAGGTGCGCGACGGGCAATGGGCGAACCAGTACTTCAACCTCGAAAAGGTGTGGTCGATCACCAAGGGCGAGGGCGTCAAAGTCGCGGTGATCGACAGCGGAGTGGATCCCAACCATCCGGACCTCGCAGGGCGCGTGCTGCCCGGGTACGACCCGAGTGGTGGCGGCAATGAAGTGGGAACTTCCGACCCGCACGGGACTGGGGTGGCCAGCCTGATTGCCGGCCAGGGCCATGGTGCCGGCCATGCCGATGGCGTGGTGGGCTTGGCTCCCGGGGTAAAGATCCTGCCCATCTACAAGATGGGCACCGGGGACCGGGACGGGATTCCCGAGGGCATCAAATGGGCGGTTGACAACGGTGCGAAGGTGATCAACATTTCGCAGGGCGGGCCGTCGACCAGCGCCAAGGAGACTGAAGCCGTCGCCTACGCCTACGAGCACGATGTCCTGATCGTGGCAGCCACGGGAAACGACGGAAGCTCGGTGGGATACCCCGCTGCGGACCCGGGGGTTCTCGCGGTTGGCGCAGTCTCTCAGGACCTGAAGATCTGGGCGAGGTCCAACTTCGGCCAGCAAGTGCTTCTTTCGGCACCGGGCGCGCGCATCGTCTCCGCGGGTGGATGTAGTGGCGGCCAGTACTGCATGGGTGACGGCACCTCCTTCGCGGCTCCCTATGTTGCCGCCACTGCGGCCTTGGTGCGCGCCAAGTTTCCGAAGCTGACGGCCGGACAGGTCGCGCAGCGGTTGGTCAAGTCGGCGTCACAGCCCGCTGGAGCGGGCAAGCTTCCCGACGAGCGCTACGGCTACGGCGTCGTCCGTCCCTACGAAGCGCTGACGATGGACATACCGGCGGGGCCCGCCCAAGGGCCTCTGGCGCTTCCGGCCGGCGTGAAGGACGGCGGTTCAAGTCCCGCAGCCAGCGCCGGGGCGACTGCCGGCGGCGGAAGTTCCGCCGATCCCGGGGCCGGGTCGGGCGATCCCGCGGCGGTGCCTGAGCTGAAGCAGTCGTCCAGCTCGACCATGCCGCTGATCCTCGGCGGGCTCGGCGGTGTGGTGGTTCTACTCGTCGTGATCATCGCGATCGTGGTGGCGAACGGTCGGAGGCGCAACCGGGCGCAGGCCGTGCCCGGTCAGCCGGGTGGTCCGGCCCCGTACGGTGCGCAGCAGGGTTGGCCGCCCGCCCAGCAGCAGGGAGCTCCGCAGTACGGTCAGCAGCCGCCGCCCGGCTACCCGCCCCAGCCGCCGACGTCCTATCAGAACCCTTACCAGGGCCAGTAATCAGTCGCGTCGGGGGCGTGTCAATACGCCCTCCGAACGCGATACGATCGAACGCTCTGAGTTAACGGTCAGCCCACCCACCAGAGCGCTACCACGGGGAAGTTTCGACACTCCAGGGGGAGAGGGCCTCGTGTCCGACGGATTCCGCGTAAACCCGGATGAGCTGGAGGCAGTTGTCAAGCGACTGCGGGCCCTCCAGCAGAACATCAGTACGTGCGGCACCAATACGAAGTACAAGACCGACATCCAACGGGATGCCTTCGGTGGTGACTTCGTCGAGGCGCAGGCGCTGTACGAGGCGCACGGCAAGATGCAGGCGTTCCTGACCCAGACGATTTCGGATCTTGACGCGCTCATCAACGAGTACGGCGACAAGACCCAGACCGCTCATGCCGCATACACCGGCGGTGAGCTCGACAAGCAGGCGCAGATGAACCAGCTGAGCCCGAAGGTGGTGTGACATGGCATCACACAAGACTTCGTTCGACAACTATTCCCTCATCCCGCTCAAGAACATGGTCGGGCACTCCAGCCCGCAGCAGATCCGCGACGTCGGTGATCACTGGAAGAGCGTCCACGAGGAGCTGACCCAGGTCGCCGCGGACCTGCAGCAGGCGGTGCAGCACGCCACCACCCACTGGGAGGGTGCTGCGGCCCAGGGCTTCGCGCAGAAGGGCGGTCAGATCCAGCAGAGCCTGAGCAACACCGCCGCACATGCGCAGAACACCTCGGTCGCCATGGACTATGCGGCAACCGCGTTGCAGCAGACCAAGTCGACGATGGCCCAGATCAAGGTCCCCAGCTTCATGGACCGGGTCGGCAAGACCCTCAGCGACGGCTTCGCCTCCTCCGACGAGGGCTTCAAGCGCGATGTTGCCTCGGGGATGAACCGCATCGACGCGGTGAACAAGAACGCCCATGACCTGTCGGCGACCGAGGTCGCCCACCAGTACGCGATCGGTGTCATGGAGCACCTCGGCCCCCAGTACACCGAGGCGGCGAGCTACCTCGAGAGCCCGCCGAAGAAGAACTATGACGGCGGCCTCGAGGCCTACCCGCCGCCGCCGCAGGTCAGCCCCCCGGCCGGCCACACCCCGCCCAGTTCGCCGATGCCGCAGTACCCGGAGGGGCACCCCAAGGACCTGCCTCCGCCCGGGTACGTGCCGCCGAAGAACCCGGGGCAGCAGGTGCCCTGGTCGCCGGGGCAGGTGGATCCGACGCAGCCGACGCACACGGTGCCGCCGTTGAACCCGGGACAGCCGTGGAAGCCGCCGTCCACCGGGCTGGACGGGTGGACGCCGCCTGAGACGGGGCCGGGGATTCCGACCGGGCCCGGGGGCGGTCTGCCCGGCGGGACCGGGACTCTGCCGGGGACCGGGGGCGGCGGGTCCGGCGGTGGCGGTATCGGCGGCGGCGGCGGTGTCTACATGCCCGGTGGCGGTCTCGGCGGCGGGTCCCTGCCCGGTGGCGGGTCCGGTGGCGGTCGTGGCGGTGGGCTCGGGTCCGGCGGCGGTCGTACCGGCGGTCTCGGGACCAGTGGCGGCGGCGGCGCGGGCAAGGTCGGCGGCGCCGGCGGTGCCGGGGCCGGTGGCGCGGGCAAGGCCGGCGGTGCGGGCGGTGCCGGGGCCGGTGCCGGCGGTGCGGGTGCTGCGGGTGGCCGCGGCGCTGCGGGTGCCGGTGGCATGGGCGGCGGCATGCACGGTGGCGGCACGGGTGGCGCCGGTGGTGCGAAGGGCGGCGGTGCCAAGGGTGGCAGCGGCCTGGTGCGCAAGGCCGGTGGCACGATCGGCGGCGCCAAGGGCGGCGGTGCCGGTGGCCGGGCGTTCACCGAGGGCGGTTCGGGCATCGGCAAGGGCCGGGCTGCCGGTCAGGGCGGTGCGGCCGGCATGCACGGTGCGCCGGGTTCCGGGAGCGCCAACCGGAAGAAGAAGGCCGAGGGTCACCGTCCCGACTACCTGACCGAGGACGAGGAGACCTGGCGCGGTGGTACGGCGAACCCGCCGGTCATCGAGTAGCAGGCAGCAGTAGGCAAGAGAACGGCGGGCGCCGGCGATGGTCCTCAGGGATCGTCACCGGCGCCCGTTGTGTTGCGGGGGGAGAAATAGAAAAAGGCAGCGGAATTCACCGGGCGCGGCGGTGCATGAATTGCGCCCGGTGAATTCCGGAAGAGACCGTGACGGGAATCGAACCCGTGTAAACCGTTTTGCAGACGGTTCCCTGAACCACTCGGGCACACGGTCGCGAAGGGGTGCGGAGGGGTGCTGCAAATGGGCGCGCGCAGGCATCAACCAGCCTGGCGGCGAAGAGGGTTGCGAGTCAGGCGCAACAGGAGGAACCCGGACAGGGGGCACAGGTGCGGGGCGCTGCGAGGGCCTCCGGCTTCCTGTTCATGGCCTTCTCCTGTCGTCGGGGTGCTGCTCCGGTTCGTTCCGGTGAATTCACTATAGCGGGCCGGGTCGGGGCGGCGTCAATGGAAAGCGGTAATTCGCGTATGAATTCCGCGTGTCGGGGCTGTGCTACGGTCGGGAGCGAGTCGGGCGTTGGTGGCCCGTCCCGGACGAGGTGCGTCGTACCCGGTATGACAAGACGGCGCGGTAGGTGGTTCGACTACTGCGAGGAGTCCGTCGTCATGGCGTGGGTTGTGCTGATCGTTGCCGGTGTGCTGGAGACCGTCTGGGCGGTGGCCCTGGAGGCCAGCAAGGGGTTCTCGCGGCTGGTGCCGAGTCTGGTGTTCGTGGTGGCGTTGGCGCTGTCGATGGGCGGGCTGGCGTACGCGATGCGGTCGATTCCGTTGGGGACGGGCTACGCGGTGTGGGTGGGCATCGGCGCGGTGGGGACGGCGCTGTACGGGATGGCGGCGATGGGGGACTCGGTGAGTGCGGCCCGGATCACCTGCCTGGTGCTGATCGTGGCCGGCGTGGTGGGCCTGAAGGCGCTGCACTGAGTCGTGCCCGGTCCCAGGGCCTGTCCGGCCGGACAGGCCCTAGGACCTGCGGAGGAGGCGGGTTACACCCCCAGGTCAGGATCAAAACGGGAAGACGGCACTTACCATGTCGTGGTGACCACCACCTCCCCGGCCGAAACGGCAATACCGCAGCAGATATCCGACGGCGACGACGGCACGGGAGGAGTGCTCAGCGGGCCCTGGCGGGCGCTGACGCTGGGCATCGTCTCGGTGGTGCTGCTGCTGGCCTTCGAGGCGACCGCGGTGAACACCGCGATGCCGACCGCCGCCCAGCAGCTCGACGGCATCGGCCTGTACGCGTTCGCGTTCTCCGCCTACTTCACCACCACGCTGCTGGCGATGGTGGTGTCCGGGCAGTGGTGCGACCGGCGCGGGCCGCTCGCGCCGCTGTTCGCCGGCATCGCGGTGTTCGCGGCGGGCCTGGTGACGGCCGGCACCGCGGTGAACATGTGGATGTTCGTCGGGGGCCGGGCGGTGCAGGGCCTGGGCGGCGGCCTGGTGATCGTGGCGCTGTACGTGGTGGTCGGCCGGGCGTTCCCGGAGCGGCTGCGTCCGGCGGTGTTCGCCGCGTTCTCGGCGGCCTGGGTGCTGCCGTCGATCCTCGGCCCGGTGATCTCCGGCGCGGTCACCCAGCACCTGGGCTGGCGCTGGGTGTTCCTCGCGGTGCCGGTGCTGGTGCTGCTGCCGCTCGCGGTGATGGGCCCGGCGCTGCGCCGCTCGGAGCGCCGCCAGCCGCCGCTGAAGGCGCAGCCGTACGACTGGCGGCGGACCCGGGACGCGGCGATGGTCGCGCTCGGCGCGGCGCTGCTGCAGTACGCCGGTCAGCGGCTGGACGTGTGGTCGCTGCTGTGGGCGGGCGCCGGTGCGGCGCTGATCGGCCCGGCCGTGCTGCGGTTGCTGCCGAAGGGGACGCTGCGGGCGGCCCGCGGCCTGCCGACGGTGATCCTGCTGCGCGGGCTGGCGGCGGGCGCGTTCTTCGCGTCCGAGCTGTTCATCCCGCTGATGATGCAGACCCAGCGCGGCCTGTCGGTGACGATGGCGGGCCTGACGCTGGCGCCGGGCGGACTGTCCTGGGCGCTGGGGTCCTGGCTGCAGGGCCGGCCCGGCGCGGAGCGCTACCGGGAAGCGATGATCCGGTACGGGTTCGTGCTGACGGCGGTGGCGATCGGCGCGGCGGCGCTGGTGCTGGTCTCGTCGGTGCCGGTGTGGGTGACGGCGGCGGCCTGGGCGGTCGGCGGCGCCGGCATGGGTCTGGCGATCGCCAGCATCAGCGTGCTGATGATGAAGCTGTCGGCGCCGGAGGAGACCGGCGAGAACTCGGCGGCGCTGCAGCTCAGCGACGCGCTGGGCAACGTGCTGCTGACCGGTCTCGCGGGCGTGCTGTTCGCGGCGCTCGGCGGCGGCGCGGTCGGCGCGGTGGCCCGGGACGCGGCGCTGCCGGCGGGGGCGTTCGCGGCGGTGTTCCTGACCATGCCGGTGGTGGCGCTGCTCGGTGCGGCGCTCGCCGGCCGGGCGAAGAGCTGACCGGCCCCGCAGAGTTCCGAGCCCCGGCCGGAGAACCGAACCGCCCGGCCGGAGAACGGATCCGGCCGGGCGGAGGGCTGAGCGGGGGTCACTTGCCGCCGGCCACCGGCGGGACGGAGGGCCGGGTGGTGGCCGGCGCGGAGGCCGGGGCGCCGGCCCCGCCGAGGTAGCTGCTCCATCCGCCCTCGGGGCTCTGGCCGGGAGTGAGGGCCTGGAGCTTCTTGAGCACGGCCGGGTCCTGCACCTCCAGCCATTCGACCAGCTGCCGGAACGACACCATCCGCACCTCGGGCTTGCCGGCGACGGCCTTCAGGACGTCCTCGACGGCGTTCATGTAGATGCCGCCGTTCCAGCCCTCGAAGTGGTTGCCGATGATGAACGGCGCCCGGTTGCCGTGGTAGGCGCGGTCGAAGCCGGCCAGGTACGAGTCGCGGGCCTGGGTCTGCCAGAACGAGCGGCGGGCGGGGTCGCCCTTGGTGTTGTCGCCGGACTGGTTGTACATGATGTTGTAGTCCATCGAGAGCACCTGGAAGGTGTGCCCGGGGAACGGGATGGACTGCAGCGGCATGTCCCACAGCGCGCCGCCGGCGAACTTCTGCGGCCACATCTGCAGCCCGCCGGGGCCCGAACTGTCGTACTTCCAACCGCGCTTGACGGCGGTGGGCAGCAGGCCGCGCTGGCCCTCCAGACAGGGGGTGCGGCCGCCGATCAGTTCCTTGCGGTAGTCGAACGGCAGCGCGGGCAGGTCGGTGTTGCCGGTGTTGGTCTTCCAGTTCATGACGAAGTCCATCGCCTGCTGGATCTCGCTGTCCCAGTCCTCGGGGGACCACCGGCCGCCGCCGTTGGCACCGCAGAAGTGCCCGTTGAAGTGGGTGCCGATCTCGTGGCCGTCCAGCCAGGCCGCGCTGATCTGCTCGATGGTGGCGCGGATGTGGGGGTCGCTCAGGTAGCCGATGTCGGAGGCGCCGACGGAGTGCTGCGGCGGGTGGTACATGGACTTCTTCGACTCGGGCAGGGTGTAGATGCCGGAGAGGAAGAACGTCATGGTGGCGTCGTGGTCCTTGGCGAGCTGCCGGAACCGGCTGAACAGGCGGTCGTCGAGCTCGCCCGCGCCGTCCCAGGAGAACACCACGAACTGCGGGGGCTTCTGGCCGGGTTCCAGCGGTTCGGGGGTGGGCTGGTTGGGCTGGGGGCCGGTGTCGGAGGTGGAGCCGTCGCCGATCAGGGTGGCCGGGGGCTTGGGGACGGCGCTGGGGCTGCCGTTCGAGGCGAGGCCGTCGGCCTGGGCCGGCTGTCCGCCGCCGCCCCCGCTCCCCGAGGTGCTCGCGCAGCCCGCCGCGAGGGTGGCGGCGGTCGCCGCACCGGCGGCCAGCAGCGTCCTGCGGGAGAGGGCGTCCATGTCTCACATCCGTTCACCAGGGAGTAAGGAGAAGGCACCGGCCGGAGGGACGGTCCGTCGGGTGGAATGACCGAGGCGTCGTCCGGGGGGAGTCGGCCCCAGCATCGCACGGGGTGTCGCCGTGCGCCGGGAAGGACGCCCCGGGGTACGGATGACCGGGGGACGCCACGCCGAACAGCTCACCTGTTCGGCGCACCCGGTCGGAGCGGCACCGGCGTCGCGGAGTTGACCTGGCATCAGATGGCACGGACCGGATCGGACCGAGGACACGGAGGTCGCACCCGCCGATGTGGCAGTCAGTGCTGGACGCCTACCGGGACCGGATCGTCGACACCGGACGGGAGCCGCTGTTCCTGCTGCTGCTCGGCCTGGTGCTGTCGTTCCTGTTCATCCGGATCAGCACCCGGCTGATCCGCGCCCAGGTCCGCTGGTGGCCCGGGAACGTCGCCCCCGGCGGGCTGCACATCCACCACGTGGTGTTCGGCCAGGCCCTGCTGCTGGTCTGCGGCGTCGCCGCGTTCGCGCTGCGCGGCGACGGCGGCTCCTGGTGGAACCTGCTCGGCTTCGGGTTCGGCGTCGGCTGCGGACTCGTGCTGGACGAGTTCGCGCTGGTGCTGCACCTGAAGGACGTCTACTGGTCCACCCAGGGCCGCACCTCGGTGGACGCCGTGATGCTCGCCGTCGCCACCATCGGACTGCTGCTGCTCGGCGAACTCCCGCTCGGCGGATTCGCCCGCCACCCCGACGGGCCCACCCTGGCCGGGGCCTGCGGGCTGCTCGCCCTGGTGGTGGTCAGCCTGCTCAAGGGCAAGACCTGGACGGGGCTGCTCGGCATCATGCTCTGGCCGCTCGCCCTGGTCGGTGCGGTCCGGCTGGCCCGGCCGCAGAGCCCGTGGGCCCGCTGGCGCTACCGGGCCCGGCCGCGCCGGCTGGCCCGCGCCGAGCGGCGCGAGGAACGCATCCACCGCCGCCTGGTCTCCGCCAAGACCGCCGTCTACGACCTGCTGGCCGGCACCCCCGACGCCGACCTCGACCCCGCGGCGCCCGCGAGAGCGGCGGAGCCCGCGCCGGTCCGACCGCCCGCCGTCGAGCCCGAGCCGCCCGCGCCGTTCGAGCCGCCCGCGCCGCCCGCGACCTGGCGGCTGCGCTGCGCCGCCTTCGCCCAGTGGTACCTGCGGATCGTCACCCTGATCGACCTGCTCGGCGCGGTCGTCGCCCCGTTCCGCGCGCAGGTCCAACGGGTCGACCGCGGCGAGTACTTCACGCCCGCGCTGGTCACCCCCGGGTTCACCACCGCGCTGCTGGCCGGGCTGCTCGCAGTGATGCTGCGCCGCCGCAAACGCGCCGCCTGGATCGCCGCGGTGGCCGTCGTCCTGGTGCACGCCGGGCTGTACGCCCTCGCGCTGGCCTTCCCGGAGTTCCGCGCCCACCCGTTCAACTGGTTCTCCGTCGCGCTCACCCTCGCCGTGCTGCTGGCGCTGCTGCTGAGCCGGCCGGTGTTCCGGGTGCGCGGCGGGCGCGGCAACCTGCCGCTGGCCGCCGCCGTGCTGGTGCTCGGCGGGGCGTTGCTCACCGGCCTCGGCGCGGTCGCCGTCCGGGTCGGGCACACCGACGGCGTGCCGGACTGGGGCGAGGCCGCCCGCTACGGCCTGCTGCGGCTGGTCACCCTCTCCGGCGTCGTCCGGGTCACCGGGGTGGACGTGCCGCGCTGGATCGACCTCGCGCTCAACCTGCTCGGCACCGCCCTGCTGCTGCTCACCCTGCGGATCCTGCTGCGTTCCCCGCTCGGCACCGACTGGCAGAGCCCCGAGGAGGAGGCGGAGCTGCGCCGGCTGCTGGAGCGGCACGGCGGACGGGACTCGCTCGGGTACTTCGCGCTGCGCCGCGACAAGGCGCTGTGCTTCTCGGCGAGCCGCAAGGCCGCCGTCGCCTACCGGGTGGTCAACGGCGTCGCGCTGGCCTCCGGCGACCCGATCGGCGACCCGGAGACGTGGCCGCAGGCCATCGAGGAGTGGCAGCGGCAGGCCCGTGCGCACGCCTGGATTCCCGCGGTCACCGGCGCCGGCGAGCGGGGCGGCACCGTGTACGCCCGGGTGGCCGGGCTGCGGGCGCTGCACCTCGGCGACGAGGCGGTGGTCGAACCGGCCCGGTTCACCCCGGACGACCCCGGGCTGCGGCAGACCTGCGCCCGGGTCGAGCGGGCCGGGTACCGGGTGGTGGTCCGCCGGCACCGCGACATCCCCGTCGAGGAGTTCGCCGACCTGGTGCGGCTCGCCGACGCCTGGCGGCACGGCCGCACCGAACGCGGCTACTCGATGGCGCTCGGCCGGCTCGGCGACCCCGCCGACGGCGACTGCCTGATCGCCGAGTGCCGCGACGAGGCCGGCCGGACCGCCGCCCTGCTGTCCTTCGTCCCGTGGGGCGAGGACGGGCTGTCGCTCGACCTGATGCGGCGCGACCGGGAGTCCGACCCCGGGCTGGTCGAGTACACCGTGGCGCGGCTGCTCGAACAGGCCCGCGACGGGATGCCGGCGGTGCGGCGGGTGTCGCTGAACTTCGCGATGTTCCGCGAGGTCTTCGAGGAACGGCTCGGCGCGGGGCCGGTGCTGCGGCTGTGGCGCGGGGTGCTGCGGTTCCTGTCCCGCTGGTGGCGGCTGGAGGAGCTGTACCGGGCCAACGCCCGCTACCGGCCGTACTGGCAGCCCCGGTACGTGCTGTACGAGAAGACCTCCGAACTGCCCGCGATCGGCCTGGCCAACGCGCTCGCCGAGGGCTACCTGACCCGCCCCCGGCTGCGCCGCGGCCGCCGCTGAGGGCAGGTCACCCGGGCGGAACGCCGGGCGTGCCGGGCCGCCCGGCGATGGGTTGACTGGGGCCTGGTCCGGACGGTTTCGGAGGGTGCGGTGGGCGAGCGGGCGTGGGGCGGGGCGGCGCTGGCCGCGGGGGCGATCGTGGCGGGTTCGTGGCTGCTGCACGGGGGTCTGGGCGCGCTGCCGCCGGCCCCGCTCGCCGCGCAGGCGTACGACGGGACGCCGGTCGGGCCCGCCGTGCCTCCGCTGCCGTCTTCGCCGCCGGTGCGGATCCGGATTCCGGCGCTGGGCGTGGACGCCCCCGTGGACCCGCTGGGCCTGGACGGCGAGGGACGCCTGCAGCCGCCGCCCGAGGCCGACGGCAACCTGGCGGGCTGGTACCGCAGCGGCGCGGCCCCCGGGTCGAGCGGCGCGGCGGTGCTGGCCGGGCACGTCGACACCGCGCGCGGGCCGGCGGTGTTCTACCGGCTGGGCGCGCTGCGCCGGGGCGACCAGGTGGAGGTGGCCCGCGCCGACCGGGCCACCGCCTGGTTCCAGGTGGACGGCGTGGAGGTCTACCCGAAGCGCGAGTTCCCCGACACCAAGGTGTACGCGGCCACCCCCGACGCCCAGCTGCGGCTGATCACCTGCGGCGGCGGCTACACCCGCGCGGGGGGCTGGGACGGGAATGTGGTGGTGTACGCGCACCTGGTGCGCACCCAGCGGGCCTGACGAGTGACCGGCGGACCTGACGGGCACTCGGCGGGCCGGGCGGGGACCCGCCCGGGGCGTCAGGCCAGCAGCTGGGCGAGCGCCCGGTCGCAGTCCAGGTGCCGCAGCTCCTGGCCCTCCGGAACGGCCAGGTGACTGCGCCACACGAAGCGGCGCAGGTCCGCGCGGGCGAACTGGAGCAGCGCGACGCCCTCCGGGGAACGCAGTTCGACCATGGTGCGCATGCCGAACGCGGGCCGGACCCGGACGTCGCCCTCGCCGACGGCCAGGTCCAGGCCGGCGGAGAGCAGCTGGCGGGCGAACACCCACTCGATGTCCGGCACCGACCGGTCGGCGGGCGCGGCGGGCGCGGCGGGCGCGGCGGTGTCGAACGGGTCGTCGGGGTTGTGCGGGCCGTGGGGGTCGTACGGATCGGCGTCCAGCGCGTATTCGGCGGGGAAGAGCATCCGGACGGCCAGCGGGTCCTCCGCGCGGTAGCGCAGGGTGACCCGGAGCAGGACGGAGCGGTGGGTGCCGAGGATCAGTCGGGCCTGGGTGTGTTGTTCGATCGACGCGGGGGCTGCGGACACGACGTTTCCTCCGGGAGGTGGGGGTGCGACCGGTGTCGCCTTCCGAGATGTAGAGAGTCGGGAGGGGTAGGAGGAATTACACCGGTTTTGGGGCCATTTCCCGTGATCTGCGCCACATCGACGGGGATCAGTCGGTCATTTCGCCCACCTGGTGCGGGGGTTGTGTGTTCGGCCGCTCGGCTGCCCGGGCAGGATCGCGGGAGTCGACCGGGCCGCCGCCGGTCCGGCCGGGCAGGGAGGACAAGATCACCGATTCGTCAGTGCGGACCGCCGAGCGCCCGCCGCACACCAGCTACACCGAGCTCTACCGCAGCCACCACCCCGGCCTGCTGCGCTACGCCGGCCGGCTGACCGGCGGCGACCGCTGGCAGGCCGAGGACCTGGTCGCCGAGGCCCACCTGCGGGTGTGGCGGCGGCTGGCCGCCGGGCAGCGGATCGAGGACCCGCGCGCCTACCTGGCCACCACCGTCCGCCACCTGGCCGCCGCGCCGGTGCGGGAGACGGCCCGGCCCGAGGTGCCCGGCGGGGAGAGCGAGGACCCGGCGGCGACGGTGGCCGAGACCGACCGGATGCGCCGCCTGCTCGCCCAACTGCCCGAGCGGTGGGCGCACGCGCTGTGGCTGGCCGAGGTGGAGGGGCTGCCGCCCGGCGAGATCGGGGCCCGGCTCGGGGTGCGGCGCGGCGCGGCCGCCGTCCTGGTGCACCGCGCCCGCGAGGGCCTGCGGCTCGCGTACCTGCGGGCCTACCCGGGCAGCCCGCGCGACCGGGCCTGCGCCGGGCACTGGCGGACGCTGGCCGGGCACGCCCGCGGCCGGGCCGGACGGCGGGCCGAGCGGCAGGTGGAGCACCACCTGCCGCACTGCGCGGACTGCCGCCGCAGGCTCGCCCTGCTGCGCCGGGTCAACCTGGGCCTGGCCGGGCTGGTGGGCACCGCGATGGCGCTGCTGGCCGCGCTGGTGGCGCCCCCGGCGGGCGGCGCCGGGCTGCGCGGCGGCGAACCCGGGTGCGAGGTCGGCCACCGGATCACCGCGCAGCCGGGCGTCCGGTTCCTGGCCCGGCCGGCCGTCCGCAACACCTCCGACCGGCCGGTCGGCGGCTGGACACTGGGCCGGCCGCCGGCCGACGGCGAGTACCTGGTGGCACCCAGGCCGGGCGTCGGGCAGGTCCGCGAGGTGGCGGGGGCGGTGCTGCTGGAGGAGGGCTCCGTCCTGCGGCCGGGGGCCGGGCAGGCCCGCGAGGTGGCGGGGGCGGTGCTGCTGGAGGAGGGCTCCGTCCTGCGGCCGGGGGCCGGTGCGGAGAGCGCCTTCACCGGCGTCGCGACACACCCGTTCGCCGTCCCCGACGCGATCACGGTGAACGGCCGACCGTGTCGAGTGAAGGTGTGGTGAGGGTCGCGCGGGCGGAGTGGGACGCGCGCCACAGGGGCACGCCGTCGCCGCGGTCCGCCCCCCGGAAGGGGCTAGGCTGGGCGGGTTCCACGACCGCCCGCCGACCGCGGGTCAAGGGCCTCGCACAGGCTCTGACCTGCGACGACCCCGTTCGGAGACCGTGACTACCGCCGCCTCCTCCTCGATGGCCCCGCTGTTCTCGCACGTCGACAGCTCCCACCCCCGCCCCACCGGCACCTCCGCCGCCGCGCACCTCTCCCCGGCCTTCCCCGGCCGTGCCCCCTGGGGCACCGCGGGCAGGCTCCGCGCCTGGCAGCAGGGCGCGCTGGACAAGTACATCGAGAAGCAGCCCCGGGACTTCCTGGCGGTTGCGACGCCGGGTGCCGGAAAGACCACCTTCGCCCTGACCCTGGCGTCCTACCTGCTGCACAACCACCTGGTGCAGCAGATCACCGTGGTCGCGCCCACCGAGCACCTGAAGAAGCAGTGGGCCGAGGCCGCCGCCCGGATAGGCATCCGGCTGGACCCGGCGTACTCCTCGGGCCAGCTGTCGAAGGACTACCACGGCATCGTGGTCACCTACGCGGGCGTCGGCGTCAACCCGATGCTGCACCGCAACCGCACCGAGGCCCGCAAGACGCTGGTGATCATGGACGAGATCCATCACGCGGGCGACTCCAAGTCCTGGGGCGAGGCCTGCTTCGAGGCGTTCGAACCCGCCACCCGCCGGCTCGCGCTGACCGGTACGCCGTTCCGCTCGGACACCAACCCGATCCCGTTCGTCGGCTACGACGCGGGCAGCGACGGCATCCGCAAGTCGGTCGCCGACTACACCTACGGCTACGGGCACGCCCTCGCCGACCACGTGGTCCGACCGGTGATCTTCCTCAGCTACTCCGGCAACATGCGCTGGCGCACCAAGTCCGGCGACGAGCTGGAGGCCCGGCTCGGCGAGCCGATGACCAAGGACCTGATCGCCCAGGCCTGGCGCACCGCGCTGTCCCCGCAGGGCGAGTGGATCCCGGCCGTGCTGCAGGCCGCCGACCGGCGGCTGACCGAGGTCCGCAAGGGCATCCCGGACGCTGGCGGCCTGGTGATCGCCACCGACCAGACGGTGGCCCGCTCGTACGCCAAGATGCTCCGCGAGATCACCGGCGAGAAGGTCGCCCTGGTGCTCTCCGACGAGACCGAGGCGTCCAAGCGGATCTCCGACTACGCGGCCGGCGACTCGCGCTGGATGGTCGCGGTCCGCATGGTGTCCGAGGGCGTCGACGTGCCCCGGCTGTGCGTCGGCGTGTACGCCACCTCGATCTCCACCCCGCTGTTCTTCGCGCAGGCCGTCGGCCGCTTCGTCCGCGCCCGCAAGCGCGGAGAGACCGCCTCGGTGTTCCTGCCGACCATCCCGATGCTGCTCGGCTTCGCCAACGAGATGGAGTTGCAGCGCGACCACGTCCTGGACCGGCCCAAGAAGGAGGGCGAGGGCCTGTTCGACGAGGAGGACCGGCTGCTCGCCGAGGCCGAGAAGGCCAACGACGGGCCGGACACCGGGAGCGAGGAGTTCTCCTACGAGGCGCTGGGCAGCGACGCGGTCTTCGACCGGGTGCTGTACAACGCCATGGAATTCGGCATGCAGGCGCACCCCGGCAGCGAGGAGGAGGAGGACTACCTCGGCATCCCGGGCCTGCTCGAACCCGACCAGGTGCAGATGCTGCTGCAGAAACGTCAGCACCGGCAGATCCAGCGCTCCAAGGCCCGCCCCGCCGAAGAGGCCGACCTGATCGAACTGCCCGCCGAGCAGCGCCCGGTGGTCACCCACCAGGAGCTGCGCGAGCTGCGCAAGGAGCTGAACGCGCTGGTCGCCGCCTGGCACCACCGCACCAGCCAGCCGCACGGCACCATCCACAACGAGCTGCGCCGCGAGTGCGGCGGGCCGCTCACCGCGCAGGCCACCGCCAACCAGCTGAAGGCGCGGATCGGCCGGATCCGGGAGTGGGCGACCCGGGCCTGACGACGGGCGAACGGCCGGCGCCCCCGACCCGCGGACACCCGCGGGCGGGGGCGCCGGCCGTTCGCGTGTCCGCGCCCGCCCCGCAGCAGCGGAAGGCCGCTGTCCGGCTACCGGTCAGATATCGAACACCTGATCGGTTACGCCCGTAGTTTTGTGTGTCTTGTCCGTTTTTTCATCGCGACTTTCCAACGATGTGGATCGGATTTTGAACAAGCACTTCCGCAGCGCACCTCCCGTTCACTAGCGTCTCCCCAACCCCGTCCGGGCCCCACCCCGCAGCCCGGCCGGAGCAACCGCGGAGCCCAGCGACCGGCAGACCACGCCGAGGCCGGACTCCCACGTCGGACATTCGTCTGACGTGTGATCAATTCCGGTACTGCCCAAGGCAGTTGTGCCGTATGGTCGGACTCGCCGCGGAAAGGATTTGGCGTTCGTGACTGCTGAGACCTCCCAGACCCTGGACCGGGGTGTCCGGGTACTGAAACTGCTCGCCGACTCCGAGCGCGGGCTGACGGTCACCGAGCTGGCCGCCCGACTGGCCGTCAACCGCACGGTGGTCTACCGCCTGCTGGCCACCCTGGAACAGCACGGGCTGGTCCGCCGGGACATCGGCGGCCGTGCCCGGGTCGGCCTCGGGGTGCTGCGCCTGGCCCACCGGGTGCACCCGCTGCTGCGCGAGGCCGCGCTGCCCGCGCTGCGCTCGCTCGCCGAGGACCTCGGCGCCACCGCCCACCTCACCCTGGTCGACGGCAACGAGGCGCTCGCCGTCGCCGTGGTCGAGCCGACCTGGACGGACTTCCACGTCGCCTACCGCACCGGACTGCGCCACCCGCTCACCGAGAGCGCGGCCGGCCGGGCGATCCTGGACGCCCGCGGCTTCCCCGGCCAGCGCCGCCCCGACCAGGGCTTCGTGATCACCCGCGCCGAGGAGCAGTCCGGCGCGTGCGGGGCCGCCGCCGCACTGATCGGCCTGAGCGGCATCGAGGGCAGCGTCGGCGTGGTGATGCTCAACGGCCTGGTGCCCGAGCGGGTCGGCCCGCGCGTGGTGGAGGCCGCCACCGAGGTCGCCGACGCGCTGCGCTGAACCGGCCGGGGCCGGCCGATCCGCGAGGCCGCCCCGGGTGGGGGCCCCGGTGTGTTTGGATGCGGGGTGTGCCTTCGAAGACCCTGCCCCCGGCCCTGACCGCCCCGCGCAGCCGCGCCCTCGCCCTGTGCGCGCTGCCGGTGCTGGCGCTGTTCGCGGTGGCCGCGTTCGTGCCGCTGCCCTTCACCCTGGAGTCGCCGGGCCAGACCGCCGACACCCTGGGCGCGGTCCGGGTCAAGGACGCCCAGGGCGCGGAACAGACCGTCGAGGTGCTCACCATCACCGGGGCGCCGCAGCGCCAGACCGCCGGGAACCTGCGGGTGGTGACCATCGAGGCCACCGTGCCGGGCCGGCGCAACACCCTGTGGGACTCGCTGGCGGCCTGGGTCGACCCCGAGCGGGCCGTGGTGCCCACCGCGGAGGTCTACCCGCAGAGCGACCCGAAGAAGGCCAACGAGGTGACGCAGCAGCAGATGACGCAGTCCCAGGACAGCGCCACCATGGCCGCGCTCAGCTACCTGCACCTGTCGCCGGAGCAGGTGAACGTGCAGATCCAGCTCGGGGCCATCGGCGGGCCGAGCGGCGGCCAGATGCTGGCGCTGGGCATCATCGACAAGATCGCCGGCGACGGCAAGGGCGGCGACCTCACCGGCGGGATGAACATCGCGGGCACCGGCACCATCGACGCCGACGGGCGGATCGGCCAGGTCGGCGGCATCCCGCTCAAGACCCAGGCGGCGCACGCGGCCGGTGCCACGGTGTTCCTGCTGCCGCGCAGCGAGTGCACCCAGGGCAAGGTCAACACCCCCGACGGGCTGCGGCTGGTCCCGGTCGACACGCTGGCCGAGTCGATCGCCGCCCTCCAGGCGGTGCGCGAGGGCGGCGCCGTCCCGCACTGCTGAACCGGACCGGCCGGGCCCCACCCCGCAGCCCGACCGGACAGGCCCTACACGCCGAACGCCGCCGTCACCAGCTCCTCGCCGACCCGGGTCCGCAGCTTCTCGGCCACCGCCGTCAACCGGTGCGCCTGCGAGAGCGGCAGCGCCACCCCGATCGCCGCCAGGTCGCTGCCCAGCACGATCGGCACCGCCGCCCCCACCAGGCCGAGTTCGTACTCCTGGTACTGGGTGATCGGCGCCGCCCGTTGCGGCCCCGGCCCGGGCAGCAGTGGCAGTTGGGCGGGTTCGCGCAGGGTGTACGGAGTGAACGGCACCATCGGGTGGCGGGCCAGGTGCGCCCGGCGCTCCTCGGCCGACATCAGCGCCAGCAGGGTCTTGCCGCTGGCGTGGGCGTGCGCGCCGATCCGGAAGCGCTCCGGATCGACGATGTTCGCCCCCGGCGCGGCCCGGGCGGCGACCAGCTCGACCTCGCCGTCCTTGTACCGGGCGTAGTGCACGGCGGCGTGCAGCTGGTGCGCGATCCGGCCGAGCACCCGGTCCAGTCGGCTCCGGCCCGCCTCCGGACCGTCCAACGGCTCCTCCGGGCTCAGCCCCGACACCGCCGGCCCGGTGCGGTAGCGGCCCTCCCGGCGCTCCAGGTACCGGTCGTGCACGAGGGTGCGCAGCAGGTGGTACGTGGTGCCGAGGGCCAGCCCGGTGTCCCGGGCGAGCTGCTTGGCGGTGGCGCCCGCCGGGTGCTGGGCGGCGGCCTCCAGCAGTCGGAGGGCGCGTTGGGCGGAGGCGATGAGGGTGGGCGCCTCCGCGGTGACCCGCCTCATTGCGGCGTCCCGGCGGCGGGAGCGGTCGGCGGCGGGCCTTGGGAGAGGGTTGCCCCGGGGTTCGCGATTGCGTTCAATGCGTGCACGAGCCATAGGCATATGCCATAAATCCGCTGCCGTCACCCGTGGACACGCCAAAAGCTGGACAAGGGCTCGCCGTCAGACCCCCTCCGGCGCCCCCGCGGCCTGCTCCACCAGGGGCAGGATCCGGTACGGCACCGGATTCTCCAGGGCGATCGCGGTGGACGCCCGGACGATGCCGTCGAAGCCGACCACCCGGTCGATCACCCGCTGCAGGTCCGCGTTCGACCGGGCCACGATCCGCACCAGCATGTCGCCGTGCCCGGTGATGGTGTGCAGCTCCAGCACCTCCGGCACCGCCGCCAGGTGCGCCCGGACGACCGTGCCCTGCCCCTGCGAGATCTCCAGGGTCGCGAACGCCGTCACCGGGTAGCCCAGCGCCCCCGGGTCCACCTGCGGGCCGAACCCGCCGATCACCCCGCGGGCCTGCAGGCGGTCCAGCCGGGCCTGCACCGTGCCGCGCGCCACCTGCAGGCGGCGCGAACACTCCAGCACCCCGATCCGCGGCTCCTCGGCGAGCAGCCGGATCAGTCTTCCGTCCAGCGCGTCGATGGCTTCGGGCTGCGGGGGCACGGGCGGCTCCTCGGTGGTGCGGGCGTCGACCGACATTGTGCGGTCGGCACCGGCCCCCCGTCAGCCCCCGAGGGCCTGTCGTGGGCGCGCGTCACCCCGGGTCCACCTGCACGTTCGGCTCGAAGCCGTTCCAGGTCACCCAGACCGAGGAGACCCGGCCGTCCTTGCTGAAGTTGATCCGCATCCACTGGTCGCCGTGCCAGACCTGCATCGTCCAGCCCGCCTCCGGGGTCGCCGACACCAACCGGACGTCGTGCTGACGGATGTCGAGCGCCACCCGGCCGCCCGGCATCAGGTAGCTGCGTACCGTCCCGGTGGTGCTGCTCGGCGTGGACTGGATCGACGCCGAGCCGTGCGACGGCCCGGCCTGGGACCGGGTCGCGCTCGGCGTCGGGTCCGCGCTCGGGTCCGGACCGGGGTGCGGGGCCGACGAGGTGCCGGAGGACCCCGGGGCGCCGGAGCCGCCCGGGCCGCCGGTGGGGCCCGGGCCCGGGGCGGAGGGCGGGTCGCCCGTCGTCGGGGCCGTCGGCGGGGTCGCCGCCGGACCCGGGTGCGGCGGGCCCGTCGCCGGCAGTGGCAGCGCCACCGGTCCCTCGAACTCCGTGTCGGCCAGCACCGCGTGCACACCGAGCCAGGACAGCGCCACCGCCGCCCCGGTGGCTGCCGTCCAAGCACCCAGTTGAACCCATCCGCTCCGCATTTGCGGGCCATCCTGCCGTACTCAGGTCACGAGCAGGTCAGTGCCCCGGTCAATCCTCAGCAACCTTGCAGATCACGGATCCAGAGGACCCGTCAGACAACGGGATCGCGCCACCCCTACCCCCCGAGGTACAGACCAGTTGGTCCCGATGCCGTACCGTGCAGCCCCATGGCAACAGTGCTTGTGGTCGAGGACGACCCCTTTGTGCGTTCCGCCCTGATCCGCCATCTGGCCGAATCCGGCCACGCCGTGCGCTCCGTCGGCACCGCCCTGGAGGCGCTGCGCGAAGTCGCCCAGGTCGGCTGCGACCTGGTGGTCCTCGATCTGGGCCTGCCCGATCTGGACGGCAGCGAGGCGCTCAAGATGATCCGCGGACTGACCAACGTACCGGTCATCATCTCCACGGCCCGCGACGACGAGGCGGAGATCGTCCGGCTGCTGAACGACGGCGCGGACGACTACCTGGTGAAACCGTTCTCCGGGGAGCACCTCACGGCCCGGATGGCCGCCGTCCTGCGCAGACTCGGCGGCGGCTCCCTGATGGCCCCTCAGATCCTGCGGGTCGGCGGCCTCGCCATCGACCCGCAGCGCCGCGAGGCCCTGCTCGACGGAGAACGGCTCGACCTCACCCGGCGCGAGTTCGACCTGCTGGCCTTCCTCGCCGCCCGGCCCGGCGTGGTCGTCCCGCGCAAGGAGATCCTCGCCGAGGTGTGGCGGCAGACCTACGGCGGCGACCAGACCATCGACGTCCACCTGTCCTGGCTGCGCCGCAAGCTCGGCGAGACCGCCTCCAGCCCGCGCTACCTGCACACCGTGCGCGGCGTCGGCGTCCGGCTGGAAGCGCCCTCGGAACCGGTCGGGTGCGCGCCATGAAACGCCTGCTCCGCTCGCTGCGCTGGGCGATGGTCAAGGCGGCCATCGCCGGCACCGTCATGGTCGCGCTGGCGTTCCTGATCCCGCTCGGCCTGGTCGTCCAGCACACCGCCCGCGACCGGGCCTTCACCGCCGCCCAACGGCAGGCCGCCGCCCTCGGGCCCGCGCTCGCCATCACCACCGACCAGGACGCCATCGCCCGCGCCCTGGCCTCCACCGACGCCGGCGCCGAGGACCGTCTCGCTGTCCACCTGCCCGGCGGCACCGTCGTCGGGCACGCCCGGGCGGACGCCGGACAGGCCGCCGCCGACGACCAGGGCCAGGCCGGGGTGCGCGGCGGCACCGTCCGCACCACCGGCGGCTACGCGCTGCTCCAGCCCGTCGCCGTCGACAACGGCCGGGTCGCGATGGTCGAGGTGTTCGTCCCCGACGCCGATCTGTCGCGCGGCGTCGGCACCGCCTGGCTGGTGCTCTCCGGCGTCGCGCTCGCCCTGGTGGCCGTCTCCGTCGGCGTCGCCGACCGGATGGGCGCCCGCATCGTCCGCTCCGCCCGCCGCCTCGCCACCGCCGCCCGTTCGCTCGGCTCCGGCAACCTCACCGTCCGCGTCCCCGTGGACGGTCCCGAAGCGGCGGGCGCACCCGAAGAACTCCGCGAAGCCGCCTTCGCGTTCAACGCCATGGCCGACCGCGTCGTCCACCTGCTCGCCGCCGAACGGGAACTCGCCGCCGACCTCTCGCACCGGCTGCGCACCCCGCTCACCGTGCTCCGGCTCAACGCCGCCGCCCTCGGCGAGGGCGACGCCGCCGACGCCACCCGGCACGCCGTCTCGCAGCTCGAACGCGAGGTCGACCAGATCATCCGCACCGCCCGCCGGCACCCCGTCGACGCGCCGCCGCTGGTCCTCGGCTGCGACGCCGTCGAAGTGGTCCGCGAACGCGTCGCGTTCTGGTCCGCCCTCGCCGAGGACGAAGGCCGGCCCTGGCAGCTGGCCGGCGACGGGGAACCGGCGCCCGTGCCCGTGCAGCGCGGCGACCTCGCCGCCGCCGTCGACGCCCTGCTCGGCAACGTCTTCCGGCACACCGCCGTCGGCACCGCCTTCGCCGTCGACCTGACCGCCACCGAGGACGCCGTGACCGTCCTGGTCGGCGACGCCGGACCGGGCTTCGCCGACCCGGCCCCGGCGATCCGCCGCGGCGCCGGCCACGGCGGCGAAGGCTCCACCGGCCTCGGCCTGGACATCGTCCGCAAGCTCGCCGAGAGCACCGGCGGCGACGTCACCCTCGGCCGCTCCGCCGCACTCGGCGGCGCCGAGATCGGGGTGCGCCTCAACACCCGCACCCAAGTCGAACTGCCGCGCCAGCAACGGCGCCGCCCCGGCCGACCGATCCGCAAGGACTGACGCAGGCCGATGACACCGACACAGCAGCTGTTACCGCGGGGGCGACAGCTGGTGTCGCTCCTCTTCCTTAAGTACTCCCTAGTACCGCCTCAGCGGCACCTCATGCCGTCCCGGGCCCGCCGTCGCGGCCCGCCCGCCCGGCTCCCCGGAGCGGAACCCGGGGCGACCGCGACCGGTGGCGCGAACGAGGAGGTCGGGTAGTGTCGGCTGCTGGCCCAGCGCAGGTCGACGGCGGACGGAGCAAGACAGTGACCACGGTGCAAGCGGAACGCGCCACGCCACCCTCCGGCGGACCCGAACAGCCACCCGTCCCCGCCTGGCAGCGCACTCTCACCGCACCCGTCCGCCTGCTCGCCGACATCAACGCCGCCCTGCGCGCCGCCCCCCGGCGGCCGATGCTGACCGCCGCGGCGATCGCCCTGGTCTCGCTGCTCGGCTACGCCACCGTGCGGCACTTCGTCGGCACCTCGATGGTCGACATGATCGTCTACCGGGCCGAGGGCGCCGCCGTCGCCCACGGCCAGGACCTGTACGCGATCCGGGTCACCGAGTGGGACCTGCCGGCCACCTACCCGCCGTTCGCTGCCATGCTGTTCGTGCCGACCACCTGGGTCGGCGTCCCGTTCCTGCGCGTCGCCGTCACCGTCGGGAACCTGCTGCTGCTGACCACGCTCGCCCACCTGTCCTTCAAACTCGTCGACTGGCCGCGCCGCGAGCTGCGGCCGATCGGCGTGCTCCTGATCACCGGACTGGGCGTCTGGCTGGAACCCGTCTTCACCACCCTGCGCTACGGACAGATCAACCTCGCACTGGCCTGCCTGATCCTCTGGGACCTCACCCGCCCCGACCACGCCCGCTCCAAGGGCCTCGCCATCGGCCTCGCCGCCGGCATCAAACTCACCCCCGGCCTGTTCGCCGTCTACCTGCTGATCACCGGCCGGGTCCGGGCCGCCCTGACGGCCGGCGCCGCGTTCCTCGGCACCTTCCTGATCGGCGCGCTGGTCCTGCCGGACGCCACCCGCGGCTTCTGGACCGAGTACCTCTTCGACTCCACCCGGGTCGGCAAGACCGTCATCGTCGACAACCAGTCGATCAGCGGCATGGTCGCCCGCCTGCTGCACACCGAGAACCCCGGACTGCCCGCCACCGCGCTCGCCGCCCTGGTCGCCGTCGGCGGACTCGCCGTCGCCGCCTGGGCGCACCGCAGCGCCGGCTGGTCGCCCCGCGCCGACGCCTGGAGCGTGTGCGCCGCGCTCGTCACCGCCGTGCTGATCTCCCCGATCAGCTGGACCCACCACTGGGTGTGGTGCGTGCCGATGCTGGTGCTGCTCGCCGCCGAGGCCGCCCACGAACGCTCCCGCCCCGCCGCCGTCCGGCGCTTCCGGTGGCGGCTCGTGTTCGGCCTGACGCTGCTCGGGTTCCTCTCCTTCGCGATGTGGATCGTCCCGCACAAGGGCGACCTGGACCTCTGGCTGCCACTGCCCAGCCAGCTGCCCGCCTCCGTCTACCCGCTGCTCGGCCTGTGCTTCCTGGCCGTCGCCGCGCTGCGCGTGGCCTCCCGCCGCCGCGCCGCCGGCACCACGCCGGCCCGCTTGCCCGCCCCGCGCACCGAGCCCGACGGGCTCGGCAGCACCGGTGCCCAGAAGGCCCCCGCGGCCCGCTGAGCGCCGGGCCCGCCGGTACGGCTGCAGCTTCCGGCACGGCCGCGGCGTCCTGCACGGCCAGTGGCCTGTGCGGGCGCGGCCTCCGGCGTTCCGACGGTCGCCGGTGGTGCGGGCGCGGCCTGCGGTGTGCGGCCGGTCACGCGAGGAGTTCGGCGAGGGAACCGTCCAGGTCCATCGCCTCCAGCTCCGCGCCCGGCGGCACCAGCCGGTGCGCCCGCTCCAGCCACGCCGCCACGACGGGCAGCGGCGCCTCCAGCAGCGCGTCGCCCGCCGGCGAGCTCAGCGCCATGCACAGCACGCTGCGCCGACCCGCCCGGGTCGGCCAGATCCGCACGTCGCCCTGACCGCACGGACGGAACGTTCCCTCCACCAGCAGCTCGCGGGCGAACACCCAGGTGACCGGCGTCCCGCTGTCCAGGTGGAAGGTCACGTACACCGCGAACGGATCGTGGCTCCCGTACGACAACCGGGCCGGCACCGAGACGCTGCGCTCCGGTGACAGCACCAGTTCCAGTTCGAGTTCCTGCTCCACCACTCCGGTCGACTGTCCGGCCATGCCGCTCACCCTCTCGCCTCCGCGCGAGGCCGCCGACCGGCCCCACACCCGAACAAGAGCGGATCGGCCGGACACTCTTACACGGGTTTCCGAGAACTTTTCCGGCGGACTTTCCGCAGAACCTTTTCCCCGCCGACCCGGTTGTTCCGGGCGGGACATTGGGGCGGTCGCGGCCCGCCGGCCGGACCACCCGACCCCCAGGATTCGTGCCCTACCACTCGCGTCCGTTCCGTACCACCGGTTCCACGAGTTCCGGTGAACCAGGCGGACCGGACCCCGCCAGGCGCTACCCTTTGTGACTGCCCGGCGACTCTCCGCCCGCGGCCCTGTTGCGCACATCCGCACACCTGCACGCCGCGGTGCCGGTACGAAGGAAGAGGCAATGACGGACCGGCCCCCCACCGCAGCACCGATGCTCGGCACGACCGTGCCCGCCGACGCCGGAGCACCCGGCTACTACCCCGACCCCTCGGTACCCGGCTTCGTCCGTTACTGGGCCGGCCACGCCTGGGTCCCCGGCACCAGCCGGGTCGCCCCCGCTCCCGGCGAACAGCTCCAGCCCCCGCGCTTCGTCGCCCGCTACATCGGCCCGCCGCCCTACACCGTCCCGCCCGGCCTCGTCCCCGCCGCGCCCACCGGCCCGCTGATCGAGACCGGCCCGATCTACCTCGACGAGACCGGCGCGCACACCGCCTTCAACATGCCCGCCCACCCCGACCCGGTCGAGCCACCGTCCGCCGCCGTCGAGCTCCGGCCGCGGAGCGTCGCACCGGGCGAGCCCTGGGCCATCACCGGCAACGGGCTCCAGCCCGCCGCCGAGTCCTGGGCGACCGCCGCCGCGCTGCGGCTGGGGCCGGTGTCGGTGCCGGAGCCGGCGGTGGTGGCGCCGCGGCGCGCCGGAGCGGGGCGGGAGGCCGCTCGGGAGGTGCGGGCCGAGGTCCGGCAGCCGGAGCCGGTGGTCGAGGAGCCGATGGCTTCGGTGATCGAGGAGGAGGTCGCGCCGCGGCCCGCGCAGCCGCTCGGGGGGACGCCCTGGCACGGGGGCGGGGGCGGCGGTGGCGGTGGCGGTGGCGGCGGTTCGGTCGGGATGTCGGCGGGGCCTGCGTCGCTGTACGAGCCGCGGCCGGAGTACGAGCGGGCAGCGCCGTACGAACCGTTGCGGGGGCAGAGTGCGGAGGAGGTGCGGGTCGACGGGGCCGCCGCCGGTTCGGGATGGCGGGCGGATCCGTGGGCGCAGCGCGGACTGATGGAGACCGGGGCGGCGCCGCGTCGGGTGTCCTGGGGCGTCGACGCGCCGTCCGCCGGGGCCCCGGCCGACGTGCCGTCGCCGGTGGAGCGGGCCGCCGCGCCGTCGCCCGTGGAGCGGGCCGTGCGGGAGCCGCGGGCGGCGCACGTCACCAGCGAGCGGGTGCGGCCGTCGCGGGAAGGTGCGGCTCGGCCGGAGCCCCGGGTCGCGTCGAGGGCCGAGCGGGTGCGCGCCGGCAGCGGCACCGGCAGCGGTGAGAGGCGGCGGGCGGCCGTGCAGGCGCCCGTTCCGGCCGGGCTCGCGGCGCGGGCGTTCGGGTGGCTGGTGGACGGTGCGGCGACCCTCGTGGTCGGGGCGGCCGTAGCGGTGCCGATGGCGGCCACGGTCTCGGCGCACGTCCGGAGGAAGATCGAACAGGCCCAGCACGCTGCCCAGTTGACCGGTCGGCAGCACCAGGTGTGGCTGCTGGACCAGACGGTGCTCGGCCGGCTGGGCGTGGTGCTCGGGGTGCTGGTGCTGTTCGCGTTGCTGTACCAGGTGCTGCCGGTCGCGCGGACCGGCCAGACCTTCGGCAAGCGGCTGGCCCGGATCCGGGTGGTCGCCGCGGGCGGCACCCGCCCGCCGGGCTTCGGGCGTGCGCTGCTGCGCTGGCTGGTGGGCGGGCTCGGCGCCCTGGTGCTGGTGGGCCTGGTCGCGCCGCTGCTGGACCGTCCGGCCCGGCGCGGCTGGCACGACCGGGCGGCCCGGACCCGGGTGGTGCGGGTGGCGCGGCGCTGACGCCGTGGTGCTGATGGGTCGTCGCCTTGACGGTGCGTCGGAGTGGCGGCCCTGTTCGCCTGCGGTGCCGGGCGCCGTCGAATGCCTCTGAAACGAAACGAAACATCGCAGATATCCCAACATCGTAGTAATCGCGGTGCTCTACTCGTCGCATGAGCACCCACGACGACCCCTCGGGGACCGAGCCGGAGGAGGGCGGCAAGCCTTCCTTCGACAAGCAGCCGCCGTCGGCGGGCAGCCCGTACGACACGCCGCCGGGCTACGGTGGCCAGTACGGTGCGCCGCCCGGATCGGGCTCCCCCTACGACAACCGGCCGCCCGGCTACGGCCCCCCGCCCGGCCAGACCCCGCCCCCCGGCGGCCCGTACGGCTCGCCCTACGGCACGCCCGGCCCCGGACCGGTCCCCGGGATGCCCGCGCTCGGCGGCTGGGGCGCGCGGATCGTCGCCCGCCTGGTCGACTGGCTGATGGTGGAGGCGCTCGCCGTCGTGGTGCTGCTGCCGTTCGCCAACTTCGCCAACCAGGACGGCTGGGTCGGCTCGGCCTGGCTCAGCTACATCTTCTACCTGATCTACGAAGGTCTGATGCTCAGCCGGGACGGCCAGACCCTCGGCAAGAAGCTGATGAAGATCCGCGTCGCGATGCTCGCCGACGGCTCGCCCCCGAACACCGGCGCCGCCTGGACCCGCGCCGCCGTCTTCGTCGTCCCCGCCCTGCTCTGCTGCGGCGCCCTCTGGTGGCCCGTCGACGGCCTGTTCGGCGTCTTCGACCGGCCCTACCGCCAGTGCATCCACGACAAGGCGGCCAAGACGGTGGTGGTCTCCACCGGCTGACGGTCCCTCGGGGGACGATTCCGGTTGGGCCCCGGGCCCGCGGCAGCCATCGACCTGCCGCGGGCCCGGGAGTCGTTCGGTGCCCGGGAGTTGTTCGGTGCGGGCGTGTCCGTCAGTGGGACTTCAGTGGGACTGGTGGGCGTACTCGGGTCGGCGGGCGGCCTGCGGGGCGGCCTTCGGGGCCGTCGGTACCCGGGGGCGGGTGGTGAGCAGGACGGCGGACAGCGTCCCGAGTGCGACCGCGAACGCCACCAGCACCGCGACCCGCCACACCCCCGTCTCCCCGGACACGGCCAGCAGGGTCACCGCGGCGGCCGTCGCGATCAGGGCGCCGAGCCCCACCTGGACCGGGCCCGGGCGGGCGACGGGGGAGCGGGTGGTGCCGGGCGGCGGGGCAGTGGGGCGCGTCATGGCGATCAACCCTTCGCGCGGGCAGGGAGACGGGGTCGGGCTCCGGTTCGGACTCCTCGGCGTTGAGCAGTAAGTTCAGCCTAACGCCAGGGAGTTGAGCTGATCGGGGGCACAGGGGGCGCACGGGCTCACGCCGGCGCTCCGCGTCGGCCGTCCCCGCCCTCGGTCCCGCCATCGGTCCCGCCCTCCGTCCCGTGCTCCCTCCCGCGCTCCCTCCCGCCCTCCGTCCCCGTCGGGCTTTCGCGAGCGATAGCGTGCACACGGACAACGCCGGGGCGGGTGGCCGCCCCGAGCCCCTGTTCCCGACCTGCCCGGAGCCCCCGTGACCGTCCCCACCCACTGGCCCACCACCGCGGAAGCCGCCCGCGCCGAACAGGAACGCCTGCGCCCCCTGGTCGTCCCCGAGGGCCCCGAACCCGCGCGCCGCCCCGGCACCCTGATCGCCGGCGTCGACGTCGCCTACGACGACGAACGCGACGTGGTCGCCGCCGCGGCCGTCCTGCTCGACTACACGACCCTCGACGTCGTCGAACAGGTCACCGCCGTCGGCCGGGTGGCCTTCCCCTACCTCCCCGGACTGCTCGCCTTCCGCGAACTCCCCGCCGTCCTCGACGCGTTGTCCCGGCTCACCCGGACCCCCGACCTGATCGTCTGCGACGGCTACGGCCTTGCCCACCCCCGCCGCCTCGGCCTCGCCAGCCACCTCGGCGTCCACACCGGCCTGCCCACCCTCGGGATCGCCAAGACCCCCTTCACCTTCACCCACCAGCCGCCCGGCGACCACCGCGGCGACTGGTCCCCGCTCCTCGACGGCCCCGAGACGGTCGGCCGCGCCGTCCGCACCCGGCAGGGCGTCAAGCCCGTCTTCGTCTCCGTCGGCCACCGCATCGGTCTACCCGAGGCCACCGCCGTCACCCTCGCGCTCACCCCCTCCTACCGCCTCCCCGAAACCACCCGCCGAGCCGACTCCCTCTGCCGCCAGGCCCTCGCCGCCACCGTCCCCACCCCCTGACCCCACCCTCCGTCACCAGGGGGCGTTTTGACGGACCGTTCCATGTGTTAGACATATGGACTGGAGCCAACTTTTTCCATCAGGCCCCAGGCGGTCGAGCGGGCAGTCCAGCGGGCAGCAGGTACGGGGGAGGTACGAGTACATGAGCACAGGCGGCAAGGGCTACCAGGTAGAGGTGGACAGCCTGCGCGCATTCGCGTCGCAAGTCCGAGGACTGCTCAAGGAGTTCGAAGACGGCGCGGGTGGCGCGAAGGTCCACGGCCAGACGGGGCTGGCGCCGACGGCGTTCGGCAGTTTCCCGGAGGCCGAGGCGTTGCACGCCAAGTACGGCGAGATGCGGGACAACCTGAAGAGGGTCCTCGATCTCATCCAGCAGGCGATCGACGAAGCGCAGCAGAATGCGGACCGGACTGCGACCAACTACGAGGAGCAGGAGCACGACGCCAGCAACCACCTGAAGCTGGCGAGTGACGGCTGGTCCACGGCGGTTCCCAATCCTGCGACCTCGACTCGGCGCACCACAGCAGCCGCTCCGCAGGCCGCGTCGCCGGTCGGGAACGTGTCACCGGCGGGCAGCGGAGAGCCGAGGCCGCAGTGGTGATCGTCGGAGACACAACGAAACTGGGTGACCGCCGAGGCGCTGTTCGACGTGAGGGGAGCCGATCGTGACCGAGATGACCAACTTCACCGCCTACAGCCATGGTCAGATGCGCACCATGGTCCAGTCGATGGACTCCGGCGCGGTCATGGCTGCCGCCGACCCCTGGCGTCGCGCCACCAGCACCCTGAAGCAGATCCGTACGGCGCTGAACACCGCGGCTGCCGACACCAGTGACTCCTGGCAGGGCGACACCAGCAACGCGTTCTACTCGCGGATGACTGAGCTTGCCAACTCCGTCAACAACGTCGCAGCCTATTCGAACGATGCGGCCAACGCGCTGGAGATGATGTCCGAGGCCATCGACAAGGCCAAGCGTGACATGCCCGAGGAGCCCGGATTCTGGGACAAGGTGGGCGACGCGGTCAGCGACACCGCCCAGCAGACGGTCGGCATCGACAACGAAGACACTCGCACTGCCGTCGCGGACTCGCGGAAGCAGGAAGCGGTTACGGTGATGCAGACGCTGGCGGCCAGCTACCGTGCCACCACCAGCTACCTGAAGCCGCCGCCCCCGCGCCTTGAGGACTCCAAGGACTTGACGCCGCCGGACAACGGTGGTGCCTCCGCTCTCGGGGCTCTGATCATGGGTGTCGGTGCCGGTCTTTCCGGGCCGAACGGTGCTGGCGCGACGGGCTCGGCCGGGTCGCGTGTTTCCGGTCAGAACTCGGTGAACAGCCGTACGCCCCAGGCCCCGAAGCTGCAGCCTGTCGTGGTGCGTCCGACCGACGCGGGTATTTCCGGTGGAACGGCCAACCCTGTTCCGCAGCCCAAGGGCCCGGGCACGGGCATTGACGGGACGCCGGGTGGAAACGGCGGTGTCCGCGGGGGCACCGGGACGATCGGTGGCACCGGTGGGGCCGGCGGGGTGCACGGTCCGTCCGGTGGTGGGCTCGGGACGACCGGCGGAGCCAGCGGCGGCCTTGGCGTCGGCGGTGGCGCGGGCGGCCTGCTCGGCGGTGGGTCCGGAATCGGCACCAGCCGTGTCGGCTTCACCGGCAACAGCGCCTCCAAGGCCGGCACCTTCGGTTCCGGTGGCCTGGGCGGCAGCAGTGGCCCGGGTGGCGGTGCTGGTGCCGGCGGCATGGGGGCTCGCGCCGGCGGTGGCCTGGGCAGCGGCGGTGCGGGCGGCGGAACCGGCATCGGCGCGCGTTCCGGTGGCAACCTGGCCGGTAAGGCCGGCGGTGTGATCGGTGACGCGACCCACGCCAACGCCGGTGGACGGGCGTTCACCGAAGGTGGGTCCGGCATCGGGCGCAACCGCTTCGGCCAGGGCGGTGCCGGTGGCCAGGCCGGTGGCCCGGGACAGGGCGGTGCCGGGCAGGGTGGCGGCATGGGCGGTCATGGCCAGGCCGGAAAGAAGGACAAGAAGCGCGGCAAGGATCGTCCGGACTACCTCGTCGAAGATGAGGAAACCTGGGCGTCCGGCGACCAGGTCAACCCGAACGTGGTGGAATGACGTTCGGTCAGTAGAACTGTCGAACACGACCGGCCGTCCCGCAGATCCGATGGTCTGCGGGGCGGCCGCTTCAACGAGTGGGGTGACGAGGCTTGACGACCAGCCGATCCGTGCGCGGTCTGGCCGCGCTTGCTGCGGGAGCCCTGGTCTGGGGCGTCAGCACCGGGCCTGCGGCGGCGGACACCATTCGCGACGGGCAGTGGGCGCTGAAGAACTACAGCGCGGCTGAGAAGGTTTGGCCGATCAGCGAGGGCAATGGGGTGACTGTCGCAGTCCTCGATACGGGCGTCGCGGACCATCCCGACCTGAGCGGTCAGGTCCTGTCCGGGACTGACTTCATGAGTCCTGGCGGGAATGGGCGTAGTGACACCGATGGTCACGGAACCGCGATGGCCAGTGTCATTGCAGGGCATGGACACGGCGACAATGCCGGGATCATGGGCCTGGCGCCCAAGGCCAAGATCCTTCCCGTGAAGATTCACGTCGGTGATGGGATCAATGTCCCGGCCGGTAGCGAGAAGGAGTTCGGAGAAGCGATTCGCTACGCAGTCGACCACAACGCGAAGGTCATCAACATGTCCTTCGGTGGCGGCACCAAGTTCGATGAGGGCTACCAGGACGCAATCAACTATGCGATCGAGAAGGATGTCGTTCTCGTCGCCAGCTCCGGAAACACCGCGGACCTGAAGATTCCCTGGCCGGCGGCGTTCCCTGGCGTGGTCGTGGTAACGGCAGTTGAGGAGAGTGGAGACCTCTGGCCGAATTCATCCACGGGGTCCGAAGTGACGCTTGCGGCTCCGGGCGACAACATCTATCACGCAAATCAGAAGCAGGGCTACAACACGGGCAGTGGCACGTCCGATGCTGCAGCATATGTCTCTGCGACTGCGGCGCTGGTGCGGGCGAAGTACCCCAATCTGTCGGCGGGTCAGGTCATCAACCGGATGATCAAGAGCGCGGTGAAGGTCAACGGCAAGGGGACGTTCCCGAACAACCAGTACGGCTACGGAATCGTGTCGCCGTCCGCCTCGCTGGCCGCCAACCCGGCGGTCGACAACGGACCGAAGGACAACCCGCTGCTTCACCGTGCAGGCGCGGACGGAGGCTCGTCCGCCAAGCCCTCCGGCGCGGCGTCCGACCCGGCGAAGACGCCGGCCGGCGGTGGTGACTCGACCGGGGCTCAGGCGAGCAGTGACTCCAAGAGCGGCAGCGGGATGCTGATCGCGGTCGGCGGCGGCGTCGTCGGTCTGATCGTCATCGTGGTGATCGTGCTGCTGGTCCGGCGCTCCAAGGGCGGCAATGGTGGCGGGCCCGGCGGGCCCGGCGGGCCTGCTGGGGGGCCGGGGTATGGGTATCCGCCGGCGCAGCAGCCCGGGGGGTACGGTCAGCCGCAGTATCCGCCGCAGCAGGGGCAGGGGTACCCGCCGCAGCAGGCGCCGTATCCGCCGCAGCAGCCGCCGGGTGGGGGGAATCCGTACCAGCGGTGAGGGTGGGTTGTTGTTGTTGACGGCCTCCTGGGGATTGGCTCTGCCGGTCCCCGGGGGGCCGTTCGGCGTTGGGGGGCAGGGGAGGCGATGGGTGTGACGGGGTGTTACGCGTGTGGGCGGGAGGCCGGGTTCGAGGGGCTGCCGTTGTACGAGCGGATCGCGGTGGACGCGCACTGGCGGGTGGTGCACGCGGTGGACTGTGCGTTGCCGGGGTGGTTGGTGTTGTTGCCGCGGCGGCACGTGGTGTCGATGGCGGAGCTGAGTGAGGCCGAGGCGGCGGCGCTGGGTGGGTGGTTGGTGCGGTTGGCGCGGGCGGTGGAGGTGGTGACGGGCTGCGAGAAGGCGTATGTGGCGCAGTTCGGGGAGGCGGCGGGGTTCCGGCACGTGCACTTCCATGTGGTGCCGCGTGGGCGGGAGTTGGCGGTGGAGTTGCGCGGGCCGCGGGTGTTCGGGTTGTTGCGGGCGGGTGAGCGGGCGGTGTCTGAGGAGGAGATGAACGTGATCGGGGGGAAGGTCGCTGCCGCGCTCGGAGAGGTGCGCTGAGGCTGGCGGGATCTCGACGGCCGGTGGCGGTGGCGCCGCTGGCGGGGTGGGGGGTGAGGGGACGATGCTGGGGCGCATGATGATCCCTGACACCAAGGACTGGACGTGGGTGCTGGAGCGCCCCTGCGCGGATTGCGGGCTGGACACGCCTGCCGTGGGGTTCGAGCAGGTCCCGGGCATGATCCGGGAGAACGCGGCGGCCTGGACGGGGCTGCTGGCGGGTGATCCGGCGGCGTTGCGGGAGCGGCCGCGGCCCGAGGTGTGGTCGGTGCTCGAGTACGCGTGCCACGTGCGGGACGTGTTCCGGCTGTTCGACGTCCGGTTGAAGCTGATGCTGACCGAGGACGGCCCGCTGTTCGCCAACTGGGACCAGGACGCGACCGCCGTCGAGGAGCGCTACGGCGAGCAGGACCCGGCTGCGGTGTCGGTGGAACTCGCGGCCGGCGCTGAGCAGTTGGCGCGCTCGTTCGAGGCGGTGACGGACTCCGAGCGGGGCCGCACCGGGCTGCGCAGCGACGGCGCGCGGTTCACGGTGGAGTCCTTCGCCCGGTACCTGATCCACGACCCGGTGCACCACCGCTATGACGTCACCGGGGCGCGGCACCAAGCGAGTTGAGGGCGGGGTCGTCGGCGGCCAGGGTCCATGCGGGCAGGCCGTGCGGCACGGACTCGGCGAGGACGGTGGTGGGCCCGGCGCCGAGGCGGGCGGTGAGCAGGAAGCGGTGGGAGGGGCCGACCCGGCGGGGTTCCAGGGCGAGGTGGACGGACGGGGCGGACGGGCCGGAGGCGGCCGCGAGGCGGTCCAACTCGCCTTCCACGGCACGCCATTCATCGGCGGGAACGTACTGGCGCATGATCGAGTGCCAGACCACGGTGAGCGCTCCGTCGGCGACCCGGACGTCGCGCAGGAACTCGGCCGCGCCGATCGGTGCGACCGGGGCGGGGAGCCGGTCGGCGAGGGCGAGGGCACCGTTCAGGCGTTCCAGGCGCGGGAGTTGGTCGGCCCACAGGTAGGCGCGCAGGGCGAGGGCGCCGTCGGCGGAACGCGGGTCGATCGGCGTCGGGTCGCAGCCGCGCCGTTCCACCACCTGCTGGAGCGGCGCGTCCCGCAGCCAGGCGGGCGGCTCGCCGTGCCAGGCGTCGGCGAGTACCACGGGCGAGTCCGGCGGGCCGTACGAGAACCCGGGGGAGGCGCAACGGAACTTCTCCGCAAGGAGGTTGAGGCCCGCGCTGGAGCCGAGTTCGTGCAGCCGGACGGGCAGCGGGGCGGACGGGCCGAGTTGCTGCTGGGCCCAGGCGAGGCCGGTGAGCAACAGGTTGGCGCGGCCGACCTCGTTGGTCTGCGGCGGGCGGGTGAGCCACTCGCGAATCCACGGCAGGTGGTCGGCGACGGTGGCGCGGAACGCCGGCCAGGGGGCGTCGGGGTCGGCGGGGTCGAAAGCGCCGCGGGCGCTCGGGTAGTGGGCGGCCAGGGCGGGCGCCCGGCCGGAGATCACCAGGGCGTGGACGGCGCCGAGCAGGCGCAGCGCGATCGCCGACGGCCCGGGGGCGTCCTCGTGGCCGGCGATCGCCGCGGCGCAGGGGCCGCCCGCGGCCAGGTCCTCGGCGGCGCGCCGCAGCAGGGCGGCGGACAGCGGTGAGCCGAGCTCCGCGCAGGCCTCGGCCTGGTGCCGGAACATGGCCACGGCGTGTGCGATGGACATTGGGAAACTCCTCCGCCGCAGGGTGCTCAGGACGCCATCCTTCGCCGTCGGCCGACCCTGCCGGTAGCGGCCCCGGCGGTGATCTCGATCACGGACGGCACCGGTGCGACCGGCGCTCACCACCCGGGCGACCGCGTGCGGAGTCGCACGCGGGCGACAGGATCACCCCGGGGCGCGCGGCAACCACCACGCGCCCGGTGCCGCTGCACGCCCGGTGCCGCTGCACGCCCGCCGCCGGCGCACGCCGATCCGGCGCGGGTCACCAGTCGGTGGCACGCCGCCGGTGGGTCTGCCGGAGCCGGCTGGTGATCCTGGCGGTGTCGACGCCCACCACGTCGGCGATCTCGGGCGTGGCCAGGCCGACCACGTAGTGCAGGATCGCCAGGTCCTCCTCGGCGTCGACGTCCGGACGCAGCTCCTCCGCACCGGCCAGCGCGTGCTGCGCGGTGACGGTGTCGCGCAGGATCTGCCAGGCCGCGGCGGCCGGGTTGGGGCTCTCCAGCACGGCGGGCCAGACCTCGGCCAGCTCGCACAGGGCGAGCCGGACCACCTGGTCGGCGGCGGCGGGCTCCTGGAACCAGACCCGGGCGTAGCTGCGGTACCGCGGCTCGTGCAGCTCGCAGAACGCCGCGAACTCGACCGAGACGCGGGGAAGTTCGGTGGACCGATCAGCGAATGCCGAGCCTGCGGCCGGGATATGACGATCGGTCACATCAGCTGCCTCTCGATCTGGGTCCGGACGGGGAGCGTCAGCGCTCACTCTAGGCCCTCGGGCGGGTGCTGTGGGTGACAAGTCTGCTGAGATGCCCGGGGGCGGAGCCACTTCCGGGCGTCGCTCGACGACCCGTCGGCAACCGCCGCCGGCCGTGCCCAGTTGCGAGCGCATCGCACCTGGTCAAGGGTGGTAGATCGGCAGTGGCTGCAAGGCAGTTGGTGTGCCACTGTAGGCCTCATGGGTGAACGCGGACACGGCAACGGGGCTCACCTTCACGGGCGAAACCCGGACCACGGGCATGACCACCATCACACATCGGACCGACAGCACCGCCACGAACACGCACACCGCCACCCGCACGTGGACGGCGGCCACCACCCGGACCACCACGACCCGGCGACCCCTCACCGGCCCGGGCGCGCACAGGAGCACGAACAGGCGCACGAAGCCGGACACGCACACGAACACCGGCACGAACACCGGCACGGGCGCGGGCGCGAAAGCAGCCACAAGCACGGCCACGGCCCCGAGCACCGCCACAGCCTCGGGCACCGCCTGGCCCACCTGCTGCGCCCGCACTCGCACGACGCCGCCGACCGGGTCGACGCGGCGCTGGAGTCCTCCGCCGAGGGCCTGCGCGCGCTGTGGGTCTCGCTGCTGGTGCTCGGCCTGACGGCGACCGTGCAGGCGGTGATCGCGGTGCTGTCGGGTTCGGTCGCGCTGCTCGGCGACACCGTGCACAACGCCGCCGACGCGCTGACCGCCGTGCCGCTGGCCGTCGCCTTCCTGCTCGGCCGGCGGGCCGCGAACCGCAGCTTCACCTACGGGTACGGGCGGGCGGAGGACCTGGCGGGCGTCGCGGTGGTGCTGGCGGTGGCGGCGTCCTCGCTGGTGGCGGGCTGGACGGCGGTGGACCGGCTGCTGCACCCGCAGCCGGTGGCGCACCTGTGGGCGGTGGCGGGCGCGGCCGTCGTGGGGTGCGTCGGCAACGAGTGGGTGGCCCGGCGCCGGATCGCGACCGGGCGGCGGATCGGTTCGGCGGCGCTGGTCGCGGACGGCCTGCACGCCCGTACCGACGGGCTGACCTCGCTGGCGGTGCTGCTCGGCGCGGCCGGCGGCGCGCTGGGCTGGCGGCTCGCGGACCCGCTGGTCGGGCTGCTGATCACGGCGGCGATCCTGCTGGTGCTGCGCGGCACGGTGCGCGAGGTGGGCCGACGGCTGATGGATGCCGTCGACCCGGCCCTGGTGGACGTGGCGGAACGGGAACTGGCCGCCGTGGACGGGGTGCGCGGGGTGGGCGCGGTGCGGATGCGCTGGATCGGGCACGCGCTGCGGGCCGAGGCCGAGGTGGTGGTGGACCGCACCCTGACGGTGGTGGCGGGCCGTCAGGTGGCGGCGGCCGCCGAGCGGGCGCTGATCCGCGCCGTCCCCCGGCTGCTGGCGGCCACCGTCCGCATCGACCACGCGCCGGCCGAGGTCTGAACCACTCGGCCGACGGAACCCCGTCGCACCCCGAATCGAGCCCGTCTGCGGTGCCTGAGGTCTGACGCACCGTCAAAAACCGCCCCAGGGAGCCCGGAAGGGCTCCCTGGCGACCTTTCGGGGCGGTCAGCGAACCTCGGGGTCACCCGCCTCCCGAACGGGCCGCAGAACGCCCCTGGAGCCCTCGCCCCGCACTTCGCTCCGCGCCTCGGCCTGCACGGACCTCTGCGGGGACCCCGGTCCGGCCCCCTGTGCGGAGGGCCGCCCGGAGACCTGCGCGGCCGCCTGCGCCGCGGCCTCGGCCGCCGCCGTCTCGGCGGCCCGCGCGGCGGCGGCCACGCTGTCGGGCTCGCGCCGCGACTGCTCGGGGATGCCGGCGGTGCGGCGGATCCGGCCGGTCTCCTCGGCGGCCTCGCGGGCGGCCAGGTAGGCCTGCACGGCGGCGATCCCGTACACCGGCTGGATCAGCTGGTGACCTTTGAAGAACGGCCGCGCGGGGGCGAACCCGGCGGCCGTGACCAGCTCGCGGATCTCGGTTATCTCCTCTTCGCTGCGCGCCGTGAAACGGACTTCCCAGCCCTTCTTGTACGCACGTCCGTCCTCTCCGCCACGCCGGGCGGGATCGGGTTGGCGGACGTAGCCGGGCAGGCGGCCGAGGCGCAGTCTGGCAGCGCGCTGGGCGGATGACTCGTCGCGGGACATGTGCCTGATGGTAGGCAATTCGCAACGCCCGCCGACGCCGCGCGTGGTGCCGCTGTGTGTGGAATCGGTCACGTTCGGTCAGATTCCGCAGGTCGGCAGCCCGGGTCGGACAGGATCGCAATGCTGTGTCGATCCAATGAAAGTCGGATTGTAGGCGAAAAGTCCGACCTGATCGGACAGTGGTTCGAACATCCGATCCGCCGAATGGGTGAGGGTATGAGGACTTTAGTGCAGGACGGTCCTGGTTTGACGACGGTTGGGTAACAGGACGTCAGGTACGGCGTCGGCTGTCGGGGGCGAAGGGGAGTGTTGTCGGTATGAGCTACCGGATTCCGCAGCAGCCCACCTCCCTCGAAGAGCTCGCCCGGCGCCAGCAGAACGTGGTGACGGCCAGCCAGTTGCGCGCCCGGGGCGTGCCGGCCCGCCTGGTGAGCGAGCACTGCCGGCAAGGAGGTCCGTGGCAGCGGCTGCTGCCGCGGGTGTACCTGCTGCAGGACGGCCCGCCGACCCCGGAGCAGCGGATGTGGGCGGCGCTGCTGTACGCGGCGCAGAACGGTCGGGCCGAGGGCGGCCGGGAGCGCGCGGTGATCACCGGGGCGGCGGCGCTGGCGCTGTACGGGTTCGTCTCGATGCCGCGGCTGCCCGCGGTGCTCGGGGTGGAGGTGCTGGTCCCCCGGCAGCGCCGACTGCGGGACGCCGGGCAGGTCCGGATCCGGCGCACGGAACGGGAGTTGGAGGCCCGGGAGGTGCACGGACTGGCCTGCGCACCGGTCGCCCGGGCGGTCGCGGACGCGATCCGCGAGTGGTCCGAGCAGGGCGCGTTCGAGGGCGGCAGGGTCGGCCCGGGGCTGCTGCGGGCGGTGCTGCGCGAGGCGCTGGAGCGCCCGGGCGGCTGCGGCGCGGCCGAGCTGCTGGCGGAACTGTCCGAGGCGGAGCTGCTGGCGGAGCCGCGGGTGCGTGCGGCGGTGGACGAACTGCTGGCCGCGCAACGGGAGTCGGCGCTGTCCTCGCTGATGGAACTGGCGCTGGAACGGGGCCTGCCGCTGCCGCTGCCGGGCCCCGAGCTGCGGATGCGCGGCGGCACGTACATCGCGGTGCCGGATCTCTTCTGGCCGGAGGCGGCGGTGGCGGTGGAGGTGGACTCCGAGGTGCGCTGCGTCAGCGAGGGCGAGGCCGCCTGGGTGCGGGCCGGCCAGCACCGGATGGAGTACCTGGGAGTGCGGGTGGTGTACGTCGGCTCGTCCCGGCTCGCCGCCGAACGGGACGCGGTCGGCGGCGAGTTGGCCGCCGCCCACCGGCTCGGCGGCGAGGACGTGGTGGAGCTGGTGGTAACCGGGCGCTGAGCGCCCGACAGTTGACGATCCGTCAGGCGTGCAGTACCGGCGTGCCGGTCAACTCGACGCCCGCGCCGCGCAGTTCGTCGAGCGCGGCGGCGGTGGTGGCGGGCGCGACACCGGCCGTCAGATCGAGCAGGACGCGGGTGGCGAAACCCTCGCGGGCGGCGTCCAGGGCGGTGGCGCGGACGCAGTGGTCGGTGGCGATGCCGACGACGTCGACGTCGGTGACCCCGCGCTCGTTCAGCCAGTCGGCGAGCGTGCCGCCGTGCTCGTCGAGGCCCTCGAATCCGCTGTAGGCGGCGGCGTACTCGCCCTTGGAGAAGACCGCCTCGATCGCGCCGGAGGTCACCGAGGGTGCGAAGTTGGGATGGAAGCCGACGCCTTCGGTGCCGGCCACGCAGTGCGCGGGCCAGGAGCGGACGTAGTCCGGTTCGGCGGCGAAGTGCGCACCGGGTTCGATGTGGTGGTCGCGGGTGGCGACGATGTGGGCGTAGCCGGGGGCGGAGTCGGCGATCAGGTCGGTGATCGCGGCCGCGACCTCGGCCCCGCCGGCGACGGCGAGGCTGCCGCCCTCGCAGAAGTCGTTCTGCACGTCGACGACGATCAGGGCCCGGTGCATGACTGGCTTCTCTCCATCGGGTGGTGGGGTCCGGGGCGCGGGGCCCCGGGCGCACGGGTGTCGGGGTGGGGACGGTGGGGCGGTTGGCACTCTAGGGAGTGCCGGGCGGCGACGGAAGAGTTCAGCCGATGTGCCGCTCGGTGCCGATCACCGGCTCGCCGCGGGACAGCTGGGTGGCGGACAGCGGCAGCGTGGCGCGGGCGCGGCGGTGGCGTTCGCGGGCGTCGTCCAGCGGTTCCCGGCCGACCACTTCGCCGGCGGCGATCAGCGGGACGTGCAGCAGGTACGGCTCCAGTTCGGCGGGCACCGGGCCGGTGCCGAACACCTCGGCCTCGGCGACGCCGTCCGCGTCGGGGCGGCGGGCGGCCCACTTGCGGCCGCCGACGCTGGTCTTGCCGCCGGCCGAGCGCTTGGCGACCGGGACGAGCTCGCCGTCGGCGGAGGTCGCGCGGGCGACCAGCTTGTAGACCATCGCGCAGGTCGGGTGGCCGCTGCCGGTGACCAGGCTGGTGCCGACGCCGTAGCCGTCCACGGGCGCGGCGGCCAGCGCGGCGATGGCGTACTCGTCGAGGTCCGAGGTGACGATGATCTTCGTGTCGGTGGCGCCGAGCTCGTCGAGCTGGCGGCGGACCCGGTGGGCGAGCAGGGTGAGGTCGCCGGAGTCGATCCGGACGGCGCCGAGATGGGGGCCGGCCACCTCGACGGCGGTGCGGACCGCCTCGGCGAGGTCGTAGGTGTCGACCAGCAGCGTGGTGGTGCGGCCCATCGACTCGATCTGCGCGGTGAAGGCGTCCTTCTCGCTGTCGTGCAGCAGGGTGAAGGCGTGCGCGGCGGTGCCGGTGGTCGGGATGCCGTAGGTGAAGCCGGCCTCCAGGTCGGAGGTGGCGGAGAAGCCGGCCAGGTAGGCGGCCCGGGCGGCGGAGACGGCGGCCTGCTCGTGGGCGCGGCGGGCGCCCATCTCGATCACCGGGCGGTCCCCGGCGGCGGCGGTCATCCGGGAGGCCGCGGCGGCGATCGCCGAGTCGTAGTTGAGGATCGACAGGATCACCGTCTCCAGGATCACCGCCTCGGCGAAGCTGCCCTCGACGGTCAGCAGCGGCGAGCCGGGGAAGTACACCTCGCCCTCGGGGTAGCCGTGGATGTCGCCGGTGAAGCGGTAGTCGCCGAGGTAGCGCAGGGTGTCCTCGTCCACCACCCGCTGGTCCGCCAGCCAGTCGAGCTGCGCGGTGGTGAACCGGAAGTTCTCCACGGCGTCCAGCACCCGGCCGGTGCCCGCCAGGACGCCGTAGCGGCGGCCGTTCGGCAGGCGGCGGGTGAACACCTCGAAGACCGAGCGGCGGTGGGCGGCGCCGCTGCGCAGGGCGGCCTGCAGCATGGTCAGCTCGTAGCGGTCGGTGAGCAGCGCGGAGCTGCGCTGCGCGGTGATGGCGTCCATGGGAATGATGCTACTACCACTTAGCGTCAGAGTGACGATTTCCCGTTCGGCCCGTGTCGGGCGACCCTGATTCGCTCCCGCGTCCCTCGGATGGAAGCATGGGGCGAGGGGAAAGATCGAGGTCGACGAGGAGAGACGGACTGTGAGTGTCGCGCCGGTGGAGATCGAGCGCCCGGAAGTGGAGGGGGTTCCGGTCACGGAGCCGGACACTCCCTGGGTGACCATCGTCCACAACGACCCGGTCAACCTGATGACCTACGTCCAGCACGTCTTCCAGAGCTACTTCGGCTACCCGAAGGACAAGGCACGCCAGTTGATGATGGACGTGCACACCAAGGGGCGGGCGGTGGTCTCCAGCGGCACTCGCGAGGAGATGGAGCGCGACGTGCAGGCGATGCACGGCTACGGTCTGTGGGCCACCCTGCAGCACGACTGACGGCCCGTCACCACCGATCCACGAGGGACTGATCCGAAACACATGGCCGGTTTGTTCGAGAGCGCCGCGAGCGGCGGCGCGGCGATCCCGCTGGACGAGTTCGAGGCATCCATCCTGCGCTCGCTGGAAGTGCAGATGCTGGAGCTGATCGGCCCGCCGCCCGGCGGCGAGCACGAGGATCCGTTGGCGGCGCTGTTCGCCGAGGGTCCCAGCACCCCGCCCGAGGATCCGGCGCTGCTGCGGCTGTTCCCCGACGCGTACGGCGGCCCGGGCGCGGCCGAGGACCCGCAGGCCGTCGAGATGGCCTCCGAGTTCCGCCGCTACACCGAGCTGGACCTGCGGGCCCGCAAGCGCGAGGACGCCCTCGCGGTGGTGCGGGCGCTGGACGGCCTGGGCGGCGAGGGCGGCGTGGTCGCGGTGGCGGCCGGGGACTGCCCGCGCTGGCTGGGCGCGCTGAACGACCTGCGGCTGACCCTGGGCTCCCGACTGGAGGTCACCGAGGAGGAGGACGACGGCCTGTACGACCTGCCGGAGAGCGACCCGCGCAAGCCGCTGGTGATCGCCTACCTGTGGCTGGGCGCGATGCAGGAGAGCCTGCTGGAGGCGATGGCGGGCTGAGCCGCCCGGCCCGGCTATCCGTTCGTATTGTCCGATTGTTCTGAGAAAGCCCGGCAATCGCACGATTGTCGGGCTTCTCCATGATTCACTGCTGCCAGCCAGGGAAGACGGGGCGGGCCGACCGGTCGCCGCGGACCGGGAGGGCGAGGCGGCCAGATGGCGCACGAGACGAACGAGGCGACCGACCCCGTCCCGGACGAGGAGGGCTACGAGCGGGGCCTCGGCAGTCGGCAGATCCAGATGATCGCGATCGGCGGCGCGATCGGCACCGGCCTGTTCCTCGGCGCCGGCACCGCCATCTCCAAGGCCGGCCCGAGCCTGCTGCTCGCCTACGCGCTGGCCGGCGTGGTGATCTTCGTGATCATGCGGGCGCTCGGCGAACTGCTCACCTACCGACCGGTGTCGGGCAGCTTCGCCGAGTACGCCCGCGAGTTCCTCGGCCCGTTCGCCGGCTTCGTCACCGGCTGGACGTACTGGCTGTTCTGGGTGGTCACCGGCATGGCCGAGACCACCGCCGCCGCCGTCTACGTGCGGTTCTGGGAGCCGGGCGTCCCGCAGTGGGGGACGGCGCTGGTGTTCCTGCTGCTGCTGTACGCCGCCAACCTGATCTCGGTGAAGCTGTTCGGCGAGATCGAGTTCTGGTTCTCCATGGTCAAGGTCACCGCGATCGTCGGCATGATCCTGATCGGCATCGGCGTGCTCGTCTTCGGCTTCTCCGCGGCCGGCGACACCGCCTCGATCACCCACCTGTGGAAGGACGGCGGCTTCTTCCCCAAGGGCGTCGGCGCCACCGTGATGTCCCTGCAGATCGTCATGTTCGCCTACCTGGGCGTGGAGCTGGTCGGCGTCACCGCGGGCGAGAGCGAGAACCCCGAGAAGACCCTGCCGCGGGCGATCAACACCCTGCCGGCCCGCATCGCGCTGTTCTACGTCGGCGCACTGCTGATCATCCTGTCGCTGGTGCCGTGGTCCGAGTTCGAGCCCGGCGTCAGCCCGTTCGTCGCCGCCTTCGGCAAGGTCGGGATCCCCGCGGCGGCCGGCATCATCAACTTCGTGGTGCTCACCGCGGCGCTGTCCTCCTGCAACTCCGGGATGTACTCCACCGGCCGGATGCTGCGCGACCTGGCACTGCGCCGGCAGGCCCCCGGGCGGCTCACCCGGCTCACCGCCAGCCGTACCCCCGCCGCCGCGATCACCGTCTCCTGCCTGCTGATGGGCGCCGGCGTGGTGCTCAACGCCCTCGTCCCGGAGCGGGCGTTCGAGTACATCACCTCGGTCGCCACGGTCTGCGGCCTGTGGACCTGGGGTGCGATCCTGGCCAGCCAGATCCGCTACCACGCCGCCTGGCGGGCCGGCCGGCTGCCCGCGCCGACCTTCCGCGCGCCCGGCGGGAGCTGGACCCGCTGGGTGGCGCTGGCCTTCCTGGTGATGGTCGCGGTGCTGATCGCCCTCGACCCGACCGCCCGGATCTCGCTGTACGTCTTCCCGGTCTGGGCGGTGCTGCTGATCGTCGGCTACCGGCTGCTGGCCCGCCGCGACCCGGCCGCCGTGCACGGCGATCCGCACTCCCACCTGCACGCCGAAAGCGGCGAATGACCCCTCGCTATCCTGGCCGCATGCTGACCATCACTCGAGAACTGCGCGACCGGATGGTCGCCCACGCCCGCGCCGACCACCCGGACGAGGCCTGCGGCGTGATCGCCGGACCGGCCGGCACCGGCCGACCCGAGCGGTTCGTCCCGATGCTCAACGCGGCCCGCTCGCCCACCTTCTACGAGTTCGACTCCGGCGACCTGCTGAAGCTGTACCGCGAGATGGACGACCTGGACGAGGAACCGGTGGTGATCTACCACTCGCACACCGCCACCGAGGCCTACCCGTCCCGCACCGACGTGAGCTACGCCTCCGAGCCGTTCGCCCACTACGTCCTGGTCTCCACCGCCGAGGGCAGCGGCGAGGACGACGCCTACCAGTTCCGCTCGTTCCGCATCGTGGACGGCGTGATCACGGAGGAAGACGTCGAGGTGGTCGAGGCCTACCAGGCCTGAGCCCGACAGCCCACCGACGGGCCCGCCCGGCCGTGCTGTCGCGCGGCGGGCGGGCCCGTTTTCTCATTGAGTGGGACACGCCCGGCCGGATGGTGAGACAAGCATGTCAAAGCGGGGGCGGGAATCTATACGATGAGTCCATGCGTTCCGTCGATGTGAGCATTCAGGCCCCAGGCACCCGCCTCGTGGCGCGCCTGCACGTCGACCTGTGCCGGCTCGCCAGCGCGATCTGTCCCGGCACCGCCGCGCGCTGACCGGCTGAGCCGGCCGACAGCCTCCCGATCCTCCCGCCCCGACTGCCCCGGGGCCCTTCCCCCTGCCGTGCCCCGCCCGGTCCGGCAACCGACGTCACTCCACAGGAGCGCAGCCATGGCCATCGAGGTCCGCATCCCGACCATCCTCCGTACCTACACCGACGGCGCCAAGGCCGTCGACGGCAACGGCGCCAACCTCGGGGAGCTGTTCACCGACCTCGACGCCCGGCACCCCGGCATCGCCGCCCGCCTGCTGGACGCTGGCGAGCTGCGCCGCTTCGTCAACGTCTACCTGAACGACGAGGACGTCCGCTTCCTGGACGGCGTGGCCACCGAGCTCTCCGACGGCGACAGCGTCACGATCCTCCCGGCCGTGGCCGGCGGTATGAAGTAATGCGCTACGACAGCCCGATCGAGGCCGTCGGCAACACCCCGCTGGTGCGGCTGCCGCGGCTGTCCGCGGCCGTGCCCGGCAACGAGGACGGCCTGGTCACGCTGTGGGCCAAGCTGGAGGACCGCAACCCGACCGGCTCCATCAAGGACCGCCCGGCGCTGCACATGATCGAGCGCGCCGAGGCCGAGGGCCGGCTCACCCCCGGCTGCACCATCCTGGAGCCGACCAGCGGCAACACCGGCATCTCGCTCGCCATGGCGGCCAAGCTCAAGGGCTACCGGATGGTCTGCGTGATGCCGGAGAACACCAGCGAGGAACGCCGCGAGCTGCTGCGGATGTGGGGCGCGGAGATCATCCCCTCGCCGGCCGCCGGCGGCTCCAACACCGCGGTGCGGATCGCCAAGGAGATCGCCGCCGAGCACCCCGACTGGGTGATGCTCTACCAGTACGGCAACCCGGACAACGCCGGCGCGCACTACCACGGCACCGGCCCGGAGATCCTCGCCGACCTGCCCACCGTCACCCACTTCGTGGCCGGCCTGGGCACCACCGGCACCCTGATGGGCGTCGGCCGGTACCTGCGCGAGAAGGTCCCCGGCGTGCAGATCGTCGCCGCCGAGCCGCGCTACGACGACCTGGTGTACGGCCTGCGCAACCTCGACGAGGGCTTCGTCCCGGAGCTGTACGACGCCGAGGTGCTCACCACCCGCTTCTCGGTCGGCTCCGCCGACGCGGTCGCCCGTACGCGTGAACTGCTCCAGCAGGAGGGCATCTTCGCGGGCGTCTCCACCGGCGCGATCCTGCACGCCGCGCTCGGCGTGGCCCGCAAGGCCGCCCGGGCCGGCGAGCGGGCGGACGTGGTCTTCGTGGTCGCCGACGGCGGCTGGAAGTACCTGTCCACCGGCATCTACACGGCCGAGACCACCGAGGCCGCGGTCGAGGCCCTGCAGGGTCAGCTCTGGGCCTGACGGACCGTCAACTGTGCGGCGCGGCACCCTCGTTCGGGTGGCGCGCCGTCGGCGTTTCGGGCGGTCGAAGCTGCGGTCGTACGGTAGGTCGGTCGGATCGTCGGACTGCTGTGACATCCCGGTATTTGTCCGTTCCCGGTGACCGCTCTGTCACGGAACCGCGACCGCGGCACGTCGTGCGACGGCTTCGCGCGACCGCCCCCCAAGGCTGACGGCGCACCCTTGGTTCACCGTCACCGTGGAGGTGGGCGTCCATGCCCGGCCGGAAGCTCTGGTCCTACGTCGAGATCGCCCGCCACATCAACGTGCAGGCCGAGACCGTCCGCAACTACAAGCGCCACGGCCTGCTCCCGCACCCCGACCGGCTGGACCCCGAGGGCCGCCCCCGCTGGTACCCGCAGACCATCCGGCACTGGGCCAGAGCCCGGCCCGGGCGGCGCTGAAACGCCCGCCCCGTCCTGGTGATTCCGCCCACAGCGCGGCACGGGAGAGGGGGCAAAGTGCCGCCCGGCCCTTACCCTCGACACTCAAAGAAGCCGCTCCGCCCCCGGCGGCGCGGACGGCCGCGGACGATGGCCCGACGGGGCGGGAAGGGCTCGGCATGAAACTGACCGTGGTGGGGTGCTCGGGGAGCTTCCCGTCCGTGGACTCCCCGTGCTCCAGCTACCTGGTGGAGGCCGACGGCTACCGCCTGGTCGTCGACCTCGGCAACGGCGCCCTCGGCAACCTGCAGAAGCACACCGGCCTGTACGACGTGGACGCGGTGCTGCTCAGCCACCTGCACGCCGACCACTGCATCGACCTGTGCGCGTACTGGGTGGCCCGCAACTACCGGGTCGAGGGCTGCCCCGAACCGCTGCCCGTCTACGGCCCGACCGGCACCGCGGACCGCCTCGCCCGCGCCTACGACATGCCGGAGAAGCCCGGCATGACCGAGGTCTTCGACTTCCGCGACCTCGCCGACGGTGCCCGGCTGGAACTCGGCCCGCTCACGGTCACCACGGCCCTCGTCAACCACCTGGAGTCCGAGGCCTACGGCTTCCGGATCGAGCACGGCGGCCGGAGCGTGGTCTACTCCGGCGACACCGGCATCTGCCCGGACCTGGTCGAACTCGCCCGCGGCACCGACCTGTTCCTGTGCGAGGCGGCCTACACCCACGGCAAGGAGACCGTCGAGTCCATCCACCTCAACGGCCGCCAGGCCGGCGAGCACGCCGCCAGGGCCGGGGCCAAGCGCCTGGTGCTCACCCACATTCCGCCGTGGACCGACGCCGAACACAACCGCCGGGACGCTGCGGCCGTCTACCCCGGGCCGGTCGAGCTGGCGCGGGCCGGAGCCGTCTACGAGCTGTGAACCGGCGTCAGCCAGTGGCGGTAGCGCGGGTCCTCGCCGTGTACCGCGGCCCGGTACGCCTGGGCCAGCTTCTTCGTCAACTCGCCCTCGTGGGAGGGTAGTTCGCGGTTGTCGAGGGAGCCGACCGGGACCACGCCGGCGGCCGTGCCGGAGATGAACACCTCGTCGGCCGCGTACAGGTCCGAGCGCAGCAGCGGCTCCACCCGGACCTCCGCGCCCAGGTCGCGGGCCAGCGTCAGCACGGTGTCCTGGGTGATCCCCTCCAGCGCCCCCGCGCTCGCCGGGGTGGTCCGCAGCACGCCGTCGCGCACCACGAACACGTTCTCCGAACTGCACTCGCTGACCGTCCCGTCGGGGGCCAGCAGCAGCGCCTCGTCGAACCCGGCGTCGGTCGCCTCCCGGCGGGCCAGCGCCGAGTTCAGGTACGGGCCGGTCGCCTTCGCCGCCGGGGGGACGGAGTTGGGGTCGGTGCGCCGCCAACTGCTGGTCATCAGCCGCAGTCCGCGCCCGGCCGGCAGGTAGGCCGGCCACTCCCAGGACGCGATCGACACGCTCGTGGGGGAGTGGCGCATGTCCAGGCCCATCGAGCCGTAGCCCAGGAACGCCAGGTGCCGCAGGTAGCACTCGCGGTGGCCGTTCGCCGCCACCAGGGCGACCGTGGCCTCGGCCAACTCCTCGGGGGAATAAGGCAGTTCGATTCGGAGCATGCGGGCGCTGCGGTCCAGCCGGGCCAGGTGCTCGGGCAGCCGGAACACCGCCGGCCCGTCCGCCGTCCCGAAGACCCGGGTGCCCTCCAGCACCCCCGTCCCGTAGTGCAGCGCATGGGAGAGCACGTGGACGCGCGCCTCGTGCCAGGGCACCAGCGCGCCGTCGAACCAGATCACGGAAGACTCGGGAATCGCCATGCCCGCCATCCTGGGCGGCCCGGCGGCCGCGGCGAAGAGCGTCGGGCCCGCCGGATCGGGCCATGGCCGCGACCGGAGCGGCCGTCTCGGATGGCGGACCCGTCTCGGATGGTGAAAAGCAGACGTCCGCGCTGCGGTCACGGTCCTAGGCTTCGGAAGGGTGGAGACCAGCACCGCCCTGTACGCCCGACTGCTCGCCGACCCCGGCCGTCCGCTGGACGCGCTGCGGACGGAACTCGACTGCGGGGGAGGGGAGTTCGAACGGGCGCTGGAGGAGCTGCACGCGCTCGGACTGCTCCGGACGACCACCGCCACGGCCAGCGGACTGGCCGCGGTGTCGATCGACACCGCGGTGCGCCGACTGCTCGCCGACTCCGACCGCCGCTTCACCGCACTGCTCGGCGAGGCCCGGCACGCCCACGAGCAGGTGGAACACCTGCACCGCCACTACCTGCCGCTGCGCGCCGCCGCCGCGCACGAACTCGTCCGCGGGCCCGACCGGGTCGCCGCGCTGCTGGAGGACGCCGCGAGGGCCGCCCGGACGGAGGCGCTGTCGCTGCGGCCCGGGCAGGACCAGTCCGAGAGCGGCCTCGCCGAGAAACTCGCCCGCGAACGGATCGCCCTCGCGCACCGGGTCGCACTGCGCACCATCTACCCCGCCGCCGCGCTGCACCAGGCGGCGGTGCTGGCGCACGTCCAGGCGCTCACCGCCGCGGGCGCGAGCATCCGGGTCGCGCACACGCTGCCGCTCTGGCTCATCGTGGTGGACTCCCACCTCGCCGTCCTGCCCGCGCCCGGGGAGCCGCCGGGCAGCGCGGCGGTGGTGGTGCGGGACCCGGCGGTGGTGTCGGTGGTGCGGGAGCTGTTCGAGCACTTCTGGGCGGCGAGCTGGGTCCCGCCGGAGCTGCTGGGCAGGACCGCGCCGGACGACCGGCACCGGGAGGTGCTGAGGCTGCTGGCGGCGGGGCTGACGGATCAGGCGATCGGGCGGAAGCTGGAGATCTCGGACCGGACGGTGCGGAGGCTGGTGGCGGATCTGACGGCGGCGCTGGGGGCGCAGTCGCGGTTCCAGGCGGGGGTGCACGCGGCTCGTCTGGGGTGGATCTGAACGCCGTCGTCGCCCGCGCGTGCCCTGCTCACCCGTCCTCGAAGCCTTCGTCCTCCTCCCTCCCCGGCGTCTTGAGGTCGAAGCGGAGGATGACGAAGCGGAAGGTCGTGTAGTAGACCGCCGCGATGACCAGGCCGATCGGGATGATCAGCCAGGGTCTGGTGGCGTAGCCCCAGTTGAGGACGTAGTCGATGACGCCGGCGGAGAAGGTGAAGCCGTGGTGGACGCCGAGGGCCCAGGTGACGGCCATGGAGAGGCCGGTGAGGAGGGCGTGGGCGGCGTAGAGGGCGGGGGCGATGAAGACGAAGGCGAATTCGATGGGTTCGGTGATGCCGGTGACGAAGGAGGTCAGGGCGAGGGAGATCATCATGCCGAGGACGGCCCGGCGGCGTTCGGGGCGGGCGCAGTGGGCGATGGCGAGGGCCGCGGCGGGGAGGCCGAACATCATGACGGGGAAGAATCCGGACATGAACTGACCGGCGCTGGGGTCGAGTTGGAAGAAGCGGGTCTGGTCGCCGTGGAAGGTGCGGTCGCCGACGGTGTAGCTGCCGGCCTGCTGCCAGAAGAAGGTGTTGGCGAACTGGTGGAGGCCGAACGGGAGCAGGCCGCGGTTGATCAGGCCGTAGATGCCGGAGCCGACGGCGCCGAGGCCGATCACCCAGTTGCTGAAGGAGTCGACGACGGAGCCGATCGGACCCCAGCAGAGGCCGAAGAAGACGCCGAGGCCGGTACCGGCGAAGGCCATCACGATGGGGACCAGGCGGCGGCCGTTGAAGAAGCCGAGCCAGTCGACCAGGCGGGTGCGGTGCAGGCGCTGCCACAGGAAGGCGGAGAGCAGTCCGACGACGACTCCGCCGAGGACGCCGGGGTCCTGGTAGGTGGCCTCGATGTCCTTGCCGGGGAGCACCTGGTAGGGGGTCTTGGGGAAGGCGGTGAGGACCTGGTGGTAGGTCAGGAAGCCGACCAGCGCGGCGAGGGCGGTGGAGCCGTCGGACTTCTTCGCGCCGCCGATCGCGATGCCGACGCAGAACAGCAGCGGCATCCAGTCGAAGACGGCGTGGCCGGAGGCGGCGAAGACCTCGGCGACCTTGGTCCAGCCGAGGCCGCGGGTGCCGAAGACGTCGTCCTGGCCGAGGCGGAGCAGGATGCCGGCGGCGGGCAGGACGGCGATCGGGAGCTGGAGGCTGCGGCCGATCTTCTGCAGGGCGGGGAAGACCCGGGAGGCCAGGGTCCGTATCCCCGGTGCCGCCTGCGAGTTCGGTGCGGTCGTGCTCATAGCGGGCGGTTCCTCACGGCAGCGCGATCCTGGTCTAGACCACTGGTCCAGTCCAGTTTCTAGCACGCGCCGTAGAGGCTCCGTAACCCTCCGAAGGTCCGCCCCCGGCAAGCGCTGCGCAATCGAAACCTGCGCCCCCGGTGGGGAATTGTCTCCCACCGGGGGCGCGCGGGGCGAATTCGTCAGGCCTTGGTGACGTCCTCGACCTCGTCCTCGTCCTCGCGGCCGGGTGTCTTCAGGTCGAATTTGACGATCACGAATCGGAAGAGCACGTAATAGACCGCCGCGAAACAGAGGCCGATCGGGATGATCAGCCAGGGTTTGGTGGCCAGGCCCCAGTTGATCACGTAGTCGAGCAGGCCGGCCGAGAAGCTGAAGCCGTCATGGACGCCGAGGGCCCAGGTGATCGCCATCGAGGCGCCGGTGAGCAAGGCGTGGATGCCGTAGAGGAGCGGGGCGACGTAGGCGAAGGAGTACTCGATGGGCTCGGTGACGCCGGTGACGAAGGAGGTCAGCGCGACGGAGGTCATCAGGCCGTAGATCTCCTTGCGGCGGTGCGGCTTGGCGGAGGCGGCGATGGCCATCGCGGCGGCGGGCAGGGCGAACATCATGATCGGGAAGAAGCCGGAGAGGAACTGGCCCGCGGTCGGGTCGCCGGCCAGGAAGCGGCCGATGTCGCCGGTGGCGGTCTTGCCGGTCTCGGGGTTGGTGTAGGTGCCGAACTGGAACCAGACGAAGGTGTTCAGCAGCTGGTGCATGCCGACCAGCAGCAGGGCGCGGTTGGCGACGCCGAAGATGCCGGAGCCGCCGGCGCCGAGGTCGGCCAGCCACTTGGAGAAGTCCGTCAGGCCGGTGCCGATCGGCTGCCAGATCCACACCATCAGCGAGCCGAAGAGCAGGCCGACCAGGGCGGTGATCATCGGGACCAGGCGGCGGCCGTTGAAGAATCCCAGCCAGTCGACCAGCTTGACCCGGTGGTAGCGCACCCACAGCCAGGCCGAGAAGAGGCCCATCAGGATGCCGCCGAGCACGCCGGGATTCTGGAAGTCCACCTTGATGGCGGTCTTGGCCTCGAAGTCGACGCAGACCGTCTGTTCGAGCACCGAGGGCGTCGGGCAGGCCTTCGGGAAGGCCTGCAGGACGCCGTAGTAGACCAGGAAGCCCGCGACCGCGGCCAGCGCGGTGGAGCCGTCGGCCTTCTTGGCCATGCCGATCGCCACGCCGATGCAGAACAGCAGCGGCAGGCCGAGCGCCGGGTTGAGGAGCGCGCCGCCGGCCGCGCCGATGGCTGTGGCGACGCGGTCCCAGCCGAGGCCGTTCTTCCCGAAGATGTCGTCCTGGCCGAAGCGGTTCAGGATGCCGGCGGCAGGCAGGACGGCGACCGGCAGCTGGAGGCTGCGGCCCATCTTCTGCAGGCCGCCGTAGAAGGTGTGCCACCAGGTGCTCTGATGAGCCGTGGCGCCCGCTGAACTCATTGGTCGGCCTCCGTTTCCGTGCCCGTCCGGTCTCTGGGTGGGGCCAGGAACACCGGCGGACCGTCCGGCGTTGTCGGAGTACACCTACAATTGGTGTAGACCATTTCTGGGGCCGGAGGCGGTCCGCCGGGTTCGCGAGCCCGACGATCGTCATCCTCGGGCGGTCACGGAGCGGGCCGCGCGCGGAGCTGGTCCGAACGTGGATCAACATGGCATATCGTCCGGAATCGGGTGATGCTGGTCGCGCCGTCGGAAAGCGCGGCAGACTGATCCCGAGTCACTTCCGGCCGGTACCACCGCACACGCAGTACGGCACCCTGGCGACCGACCGCCGGAGCGCCGAGACAGAGGGAGAAAGACCATGGCCAGCAAGGCTGAGAAGATCGTCGCCGGTCTCGGCGGAATCGACAACATCGAAGAGGTCGAGGGCTGCATCACCCGGCTGCGCACCGAGGTCATCGACCCCTCCAAGGTCGACGAGGCGGCGCTCAAGGCGGCCGGCGCGCACGGCGTGGTGAAGATGGGCACGGCCATCCAGGTCGTCATCGGCACCGACGCCGACCCGATCGCCGCCGACATCGAAGACATGATGTGAGAACCGAGCCCCCGACGGCCCGCCCCGGATCCCCGGCGGCGGGCCGTCGCACGTCCGGGGCCGTCGTACGTCCGGGGTGGGGGACGCCCGGGGACGGGGCGGGGTCGCGAGCCGGACGGGATACGCTCGTCGGCATGTCACGTATCGACGGCCGCACCGCCGACCAGCTCCGCCCCATCACCATCGAGCGGGGCTGGAGCAAGCACGCCGAAGGCTCCGTCCTGGTCTCCTACGGCGACACCAAGGTGCTGTGCACCGCCAGCGTCACCGAGGGCGTCCCGCGCTGGCGCAAGGGCAGCGGCGAGGGCTGGGTCACCGCCGAGTACGCCATGCTGCCGCGTGCCACCAACACCCGCGGCGACCGCGAGTCGGTCCGCGGCAAGATCGGCGGCCGCACCCACGAGATCAGCCGGCTGATCGGCCGCTCGCTGCGCGCCGTGGTCGACCACCGGGCGCTCGCCGAGAACACCTTCGTGCTGGACTGCGACGTCCTCCAGGCCGACGGCGGCACCCGCACCGCCGCCATCACCGGCGCGTACGTGGCGCTGGTCGACGCTGTCTCCTGGGCCCGCGAGAAGAAGCTCCTGCGCGCCAAGGGCCAGCCGATCACCGGCGGCGTCAGCGCCGTCAGCGTCGGCATCATCGACGGCGTCCCGATGCTCGACCTCCGCTACGAGGAGGACGTCCGGGCCGAGACCGACATGAACATCGTCTGCACCTCCGACGGGCGCTTCGTCGAGGTCCAGGGCACCGCCGAGGGCGCCCCGTTCGACCGCGACCTGCTCAACCAGCTGCTCGACCTGGGCAGCCTGGGCTGCGCCGAGCTCGACGAGATCCAGCGCAAGGCGCTCGGCCTGTAGTCCTGCCCGAGGGAACCGCGGTGGGCCGAACGGCCGTCAGAACCCGAGGAGCGGCCCGCGTGTGCTGTACAGCCACGCGGGCAGACCCTTAACGTTCGCTGTGAGCCCGCACACCCTCCTGGAGGACTCGCCGATGCAGCAGCCGCTCAGCATCAACCGCACCACCGTGCTCGCCGTCGCCGGGCTGGTGCTGATCCTGCCGCTGAGCGCGGTCAGCTGCTCCGCCGCGGAGAAGGCGGTGAGCTGCGCCAACACCGCGGTGCAGATCTCCACCGACGTGGCGGACCTCGGCACCGCGTACAACAACGCGGACAAGGACCCGGCCGCCGCCGGGAAGGCCGTGCAGAAGATCAAGGGCGACCTGGACAAGATCGGCCGCAACTCCGGCGACGCCGACCTGGCCAAGGCCGTCGGCGACCTGCAGACCCAGGTCGACAAGGTGCAGAAGGCCATCGACAACCACGAGACGCCCGACCTCGGGCCGCTCGGGGACGCCGCCGGGCGGGTCAGCAAGGTGTGCACGGGCTGAGCGCGGCAGGCGGTCGGGCTTGGCCGGTGCCGCGGCAGGCAGCCTTCGCCCCGTCGCGACAGAGGCTGCCTGCCGCGGCACTAGGCTTGCGGGCATGACCAAGCGCCTCGTTCTCGCCACCCGTAACCAGCACAAGGTCGCCGAGCTGCGCGACATCCTCGGCGCGGCCGGACTGGACGTCGAACTGGTCGGCGCGGACGCCTTCCCCGAGATCCCGGACGTCCCGGAGACCGGCGTGACCTTCGCCGAGAACGCCCTGCTGAAGGCGCACGCGCTGGCCCGCGCCACCGGACTCCCCGCGGTCGCCGACGACTCGGGCCTGTGCGTGGACGTGCTCGGCGGCGCGCCCGGCATCTTCTCCGCCCGCTGGGCCGGCCGGCACGGCGACGACAAGGCCAACCTGGACCTGCTGCTCGCCCAGCTCGGCGACATCGCCCCCGAACACCGTGCCGCGTCCTTCGCCTGCGCCGCCGCGCTCGCCCTGCCCGAAGGCACCGAGCGGGTGGTCGAGGGCCGCCTGCACGGCACCCTGCGCACCGAGCCGGCCGGCGCCAACGGCTTCGGCTACGACCCGATCCTGCAGCCGCTCGGCGAGAGCCGGACGTGCGCGGAGCTGAGCGCCGAGGAGAAGAACGCGATCAGCCACCGCGGCCAGGCGTTCCGCTCGCTCGCCCCGGTGGTGGCCGAACTGCTCGGCTGAGACGCCGCGTCGACATGCGAAGGGCCCGTCCGGAACGTTCCGGACGGGCCCTTCGCGACATGTGCGGCCTGAGGGACTCGAACCCTCACGAGATTGCTCTCACGGGCACCTAAAACCCGGGCGTCTGCCAATTCCGCCAAGACCGCAGGCAGCGACTTCTCCGTCATGCTACTTGGCCGTCACCTCGGCGTGCACCACCCTTTCGGGCGGCGTTCGGGCGCCTGTCGGGGTGGCTGAGAATTGGTACAGACCTATTGACCAGTGTGGTCCAGACCACGTACGTTCGCGCCGCGTCATTCCTCCCCCACGGCGTCCGGTCCCCCTACCGGGCGCGAACATTGGAGCGACTCATGCCCGAACGCCCCGCCCGTAGAAGTCCGTTGAAGGCCGGCACGGTGCTGGCGACCGCGACCGCCCTGGTCGCCGGAGCCGCCGGACTGGTCACCGTGATCGGCGGCGCCTCCTCGGCCGCCACCGTGAACCTTCTGGTCAACGGCGACTTCGAGACCGGCACACTGTCCGGCTGGAGCTGCTCCGGCGGCCTCGGCTCGATCACCTCCACCGCGCCGCACGGCGGCGGCAAGGCGCTGCAGGCGGCGGCCTCCGCAGCCGACACCGCGCAGTGCTCGCAGACCGTCGCGGTCAGCCCGAACACCACGTACAGCCTGAGCGGCTGGCTGAAGGGCAACTACGCCTACCTGGGCGTCACCGGCACCGGCACCACCGACACCAACGCCTGGGGCTCCAGCGCGGATTGGGTGAACCGCAGCGCCACCTTCACCACCGGCGCCGCCACCACCTCGGTGACGGTCTACACCCACGGCTGGTACGGCCAAGGGACGTACTACGCGGACGACCTGACGCTCACCGGCCCGGGCGGCGGTTCGGGCTCGGCCAGTCCGTCGGCCAGCACGAGCGCGAGCGCGTCGGCGTCGGCGTCGGCGTCGGCCAGTGCCTCCCCGAGCAGCAGCAACAGTCCGTCGCCGTCCGCCAGTTCCTCGCCGACCGGGTCGCCGGGCGGGGACGGGGTGGTGACCACGCCGACCGGGGTGAGCGCGAGCGTCGCGGGCACCGCGGTGACGTTGAAGTGGAACGCCTCCGCCGACAATGCGCAGAACGGCAACAGCGCGGTGTACCGGATCTTCTCCGGCGGCGTGCAGACCGCCACCTCGATGGGCACCGCGGTGACGGTCTCCTCGCTGCTGCCCAACACCGCCTACACCTTCACCGTGCAGGGCTACGACAAGGACGGCCACAGCAGCGGCTACTCGGCGCCGGTCACCGTGACCACCGGCGCGGCTCCCACCGGGCCGCTGAAGTCCGCGTACTTCGCGCAGTGGGGGATCTACGGCAACAAGTACTACCCGTCCACCATGGCGGCCACCGGCGCGGCGAGCGGGCTGAACACCATGACGTACGCGTTCGCCAACATCAACCCGTCCACGCTGAGCTGCTTCGAGACCATCAAGGCCGCGGACACCAACGACAACAACCCGAACGCCGGCGACGGCGCGGGCGACGCGTTCGCGGACTACCAGAAGGGCTACACCTCGGACATCTCGGTGGACGGCACCACCGACGCCTGGACCCAGCCGCTGAAGGGCAACTTCAACCAGCTGCGGGAGCTCAAGGCGAAGTACCCGAACCTGAAGATCACCATGTCGCTGGGCGGTTGGACCTACTCGAAGTACTTCTCGGACGCGGCGGCCACCGACGCCTCGCGCAAGAAGCTGGTCTCCTCCTGCCTCGACATGTTCATCAAGGGCAACCTGCCCTCGATCCAGGGCGACATCACCGGCGGCGCCGCCGCCGCGATGGGCATCTTCGACGGCATCGACATCGACTGGGAGTACCCGGCCTCCGCCGGCGGCCACACCGGCAACCACTCGACGGCCGCCGACACCGCCAACTTCACCGCGCTGCTGGCCGAGTTCCGCAACCAGCTGGACGCGTACGGGCAGACCGTCGGCAAGAAGTACCTGCTCACCGCGGCGCTGCCGAGCGGCCAGGACAAGATCGCGCTGCTGCAGACCGACCAGATCGGAAAGTACCTGGACTACGGCAACGTGATGTCCTACGACATGCACGGCGCCTGGGAGGCCACCGGCCCGACGAACCTCCAGGACCCGCTGTACGACAGCCCGAACGACCCGAGCAACGTGGTCTCCCCGGGCACCCAGAAGTACACCGTGGACAACGCGGTCAACGCCTACCTGAACGGCGCCCCCGCGTACGGCATCAAGGGCGGGTTCCCGGCGAAGAAGCTGGCGCTGGGCGTGCCGTTCTACTTCCGGGGCTGGACCGGCGTCCCGGCCGGGTCCGACTACGGCCTGTACCGGACCGCGACCGGCCCGGCCGGGGCGCAGAGCACCAGCCAGACCGCCGGCGTGGCGTTCTGGAAGGAGCTGGCGGCGGCCGGCAAGACCACCGGCTCCACCGTGCACTGGGACCCGACCACGCAGAGCTCGTGGATCTACGACGGCGTCAACCTGTGGACCGGTGACACCCCGCAGGCCATCGCGGCGCGCGGCGCGTACGCCACGAGCAAGGGGCTGGGTGGCATATTCGCCTACTCGCTGGAGGGCGACGACCCGTCCGGTTCGCTGGTCAGCGCGATGACCGGAAGCATGAAGTAGCGTCAACTCACCCTGGGGAAGGCCGGATCGTCCGAGTGCGGACGGTTCGGCCTTTCTTGCCAAGTTGGTACAGACCTGTTGACGTGGGTGGTCCAGACCTCTTAAGTTCGGCGGAACTTCCCCCACATGTGCATGCCCTCCCACGGGCGTGCACGCGACACTCTCTCCTGGAGGACCGAGTGTTGATCCGACACGCGACGGAGCAGCGCCCCACCGCTGCCGACCGTCAGAAGACCGGCCGGAAGGTGGCGTTCGCCGCCACCGCGGCGGCGGGCCTCGCGGCCCTGCTGATGGGCACGCTCGGCGTCGCGCCATCCGCCGCCGCCGTCGACAACCAGGCCTGCCGCCCCGACGGCATGTACACCACGCCCGGCGTCGACGTCCCCTACTGCAACGTCTACGACACCAGCGGCCGCGAGCAGATGGGCGCCGACCACCAGCGCCGCGTCATCGGCTACTTCACCGGCTGGCGCACCGGCAAGGACGGCACGCCGCCCTACCTGGTGAACAACATCCCCTGGGACAAGGTCACCCACCTCAACTACGCGTTCGCGCACGTCGGCAGCGACAACACCCTCTCGGTGGGCTCCGACACCGCGGACAACGCCGCCACCGGGATGACCTTCCCGGGCGTGGCCGGCGCGGAGCTGGACCCGTCGCTGCCGTACAAGGGTCACTTCAACCTGCTGACCAAGTACAAGAAGCAGTACCCGAACGTCAAGACCATGGTGTCGGTGGGCGGTTGGGCCGAGACCGGCGGCTACTTCGACGACTCGGGCAAGCGGGTCAACTCCGGCGGCTTCTACTCGATGACCGTCAACGCGGACGGGTCGGTCAACCAGGCCGGCATCAACACCTTCGCGGACTCCGCCGTCAACTTCATCAAGAAGTACGGCTTCAACGGCGTCGACCTCGACTACGAGTACCCGACCTCGATGAAGGACGCGGGCAACCCGCTCGACTACACCCTCTCCAACGCCAAGCGCGCGTCCCTGATGAAGGGCTACGCGGCGCTGATGAAGACCGTGCGCGAGAAGCTCGACCGGGCCTCCGCCGCCGACGGCAAGTACTACCTGCTGTCGGTCGCCGCCCCGTCCTCGGGCTACCTGCTGCGCGGCATGGAGACCTTCCAGGTCACCCAGTACCTGGACTACGTCAACATCATGTCGTACGACCTGCACGGCGCCTGGAACAAGTACGTCGGCCCGAACGCCGCGCTGTACGACGACGGCAAGGACGGCGAGCTCGCGGCCGCCAACGTGTACGGCACCTCGCAGTACGGCGGCATCGGCTACCTGAACGGCGACTGGGCCGTCCACTACTTCCGCGGCGCGATGCCGGCCGGCCGGATCAACCTCGGCGTGCCGTACTACACCCGCGGCTTCCAGAACGTCCAGGGCGGCACCAACGGCCTGTGGGGCACCGCCTCCACCACCAACTGTCCGGCCGGCTCCGGTCTGACCACCTGTGGTGACGGCGCCGTCGGCATCGACAACATCTGGCACGACCTGGACGACAACGGCAAGGAGTCGCCGGCCGGCTCCAACCCGATGTGGCACGCCAAGAACCTGGAGAACGGCGTCCTGCCGGACTACCTGGCCAAGTACGGCGTCAAGGACACCGCGCTGAACGGCGCCTACACCCGCAACTACAGCTCCGCGCTGGCCTCCCCGTGGCTGTGGAACGCCAACAAGAAGGTGTTCCTCTCCACCGAGGACGACCAGTCCATCGCCGCGAAGGCCGACTACGTGGTCAACCAGGGCGTCGGCGGCGCGATGATCTGGGAGCTCGCGGGCGACTACAAGTGGGACGCCACCGCCAACGGCGGCAAGGGCGAGTACGTCCAGGGCAACACCATGACCTCGCTGCTGTACGACAAGTTCAAGTCGGCCTCGGCGTACGGCGCGACCCGCTCCACCATCGCGCTGCCGCAGCAGACCCTGCCGATCGACGTGTCGTTCACCAACTTCGCGCTGGGCGACAACAACTACCCGATCAACCCGAAGATCCACATCGTCAACAACTCGACCGTCACCCTGCCCGGCGGCACCGAGTTCCAGTTCGACTACTCGACCTCCGCGCCCAGCAACGCCGCCGACCAGTCCGGCTTCGGTTCCAAGGTCATCCGGGCCGACCACACCGGGAACAACATCGGCGGCCTGAAGGGCACCTACAACCGCGTCTCGCTGAAGCTGCCGACCTGGCAGTCGCTGGCTCCCGGCGCCTCGGTGGACGTCGCCTTCGTCTACTACCTGCCGGTCTCCACCCCCGCCAACTGGACCGTCAACGTCGGCGGCACCCTGTACGGCATCACCGGCGACTACACCCGCGGCACCACCGCGAGCACCGGTTCGCCGTCGCCGAGCACCTCGGCCTCCGCTTCGGCCTCCGCCTCGGCCTCTCCGTCGCAGTCGGCTTCGCCGTCGGCGTCCGCCTCGCAGTCGGCCTCGCCGTCCGCGTCGGCCGGCACCTGCTCGGCCGCGCCGAGCTGGAGCGCCGCGACCGCCTACGCCACCGTCACCAAGGTGTCGTGGAAGGGCCACTACTACCAGAACAAGTGGTGGACCACGGGCGAGGACCCGTCGCTGAGCGGCGCCTGGGGCGCCTGGACGGACCTCGGGGCCTGCTGATCCCGAGCCCATGAACGGCGGTGGCGGTCGACCCGGTCGGGGGGTCGGCCGCCACCGCTGCGGTGTCCCGGCGCCGCTACTGGCCGACCTTCAGGTCCTTCAGCAGCTTCGCGACATGGCCGGTGGCCCGGACGTTGTAGAGCGCCCGCTCGACCTTGCCCTGCTCGTCCACGATCACCGTGGAACGGATCACGCCCTGGTACGTGCGGCCGTAGTTCATCTTCTCGCCGAACGCGCCGTACGCCTCCAGCACCTGGTGCTCCGGGTCGGACAGCAGCGTGACCTTCAGGTCCTCCTTCTCGCGGAACTTCCCGAGCTTCTCCGGCTTGTCCGGCGAGATGCCGATCACGTCGTAGCCCGCGCCCGCGAAGACCTCCAGGTTGTCCGTGAAGTCGCAGGCCTGCTTGGTGCAGCCCGGGGTCAGCGCCGCCGGGTAGAAGTAGACGATCACCTTGCGGCCCAGGTGGTCGGCCAGCGACACCCGGTTGCCGTCGGCGTCGGACAGGGTGAAGGCAGGGGCGGTGTCGCCCGCCTGCAGGCGCTCGCTCACGATGGTGCTTCTCTCCTCTGAGCCGGGACGGGGTGGTGGTGCGGAGGGTCGTGCTGCCAGCCAACCTACCTCCGTTGGTGGGTGGCGCTGCGCGAGCGCGACGGGGAGCTGACAGACTGTCGGTGCAGAGAAGTACCTAGCGGTAACAGAGATGGGGTGGCCCCAGTGGCAGCGAGCAGCAAGGACACGTCGGCACCGCGCACGACGGCCCAGATCGAGGCGGACATCGCCGGGACCAGGGACAGGCTCGCCGCGACCCTCGACGAACTCGCCATGCGAGTCCACCCGGCGACCGTCGCCGCCCAGACCAAGGCCAAGCTGCGCGCGACGGTCGAGCAGAAGGCCGGCAAGGCGTACGTCGCCGCGAGCGGGGCCGTCGAGCAGGTCAAGTCGAAGTTCGTCGACGAGGACGGGCGGCCGCGGCCCGAGCGGATCGCGCCCGTCGCGCTGGTCGGCATCGGCGTGGTGCTGCTCTTCGCGTCGGCGCGCAAGCGCCGCAAGGGCTGACAGTTCCTGCGGACGGCGGGGATCCCGGGTTTTGGTGCCCGGGACCCCGCCGTTTTCGCTGTCCGGTACGGTCGGAGCGTGAGTGAGAACGACACGCAGAGCAGACACGACCGGCTCGGGGAGAAGCTTCCGATTCGGATGCTGCACGACCGGGTGCTCGTCAGGACCGAGGGCGGCGAAGGCGAACGCCGCTCCACCGGCGGCATCCTGATCCCCGCCACCGCCGAACTCTCCCGCCGCTGCACCTGGGCCGAAGCCGTGGCCGTCGGCCAGAGCGTCCGCTCCGTGGAGCCCGGCGACCGAGTGCTGTACGACCCGGAGGACAAGCTGGAGGTGGAGGTCCGCGGAGCGACGTATGTGCTGCTCCGGGAACGCGACCTGCACGCGGTGGCCGCCGGCCGCTTCGGGGATCTCGAGGGGTCGACCGGGCTGTACCTGTAGCGGGTGCGAAGACAGGGAGCGCACAACCAGGGGCGCCTGCGTTCACTAGGAGGCGGTGAATGGCCGGGGTCTACGTGGCCGTCGCGTGCGGCGCGTTTCGGCGGTATTCGACGTATCGGGCCGCGACGGTGGCCGGGGTGGTCACGAACAGTGTGTTCGGGGGGATCCTGGCGTCGACGATGCTCGCGCTGTGGCATGCGCGGCCGGGGCTCGGCGGGTACGACGCGCGGCAGGCGGTGACGTACGTCTGGATCAGTCAGGCGTTGCTGATGACGGTCGCGGTGTGGGGCGGCGGGTTCCAGGACGATGTGCAGGCGCGGTTCCGGAGCGGGGACATCGCGATCGACCTGTACCGGCCGGTGGACTTCCAGGGGTGGTGGCTGGCGACGGACCTGGGGCGGGCGGGGTTCCAGCTGCTGACCAGGGGTGCGGTGCCGCTCGTGCTGGGGTCGCTGATGTTCGAACTGGCGCTTCCGCTGCGGCCGTTGGTGTGGGCGGAGTTCCTGCTTGCGGTGCTGCTGGCGGTGGTGGTGAGCTTCGGGGTGCGGTTCCTGGTCTCGGTGGCGGGGTTCTGGCTGCACGACTCGGAGGGGGTGCGGGCGGCGATGACGGTGCTGTCGATGTTCTTCTCCGGGATGCTGCTGCCGCTGGCCCTGTTCCCGGGCGCGCTGGGGGAGTTGGCCCGGGTGCTGCCGTTCTCGGCGATGGTGCAGCTGCCCGCCGACGTGCTGCTGCAACGGCGCACCGGGCACAGCCTGGTGACCCTGTACGCGTTCCAACTGGCCTGGGCGGTGGCCCTGTTGGGGTTGGGGCGCGTGGCGCAGGCGCTCGCCGTGCGCAAGATGGTGGTGCAGGGTGGTTGAGCGCGAGTCGCTCGCCGCCCGGGCGGGCTGGGCGGTGCGGTCGTGGTGGCTGATCGCCGGGATGTGGGCCCGTTCGATGCTGACGTACCGGACGTCGTTCCTGTTGGGTCTGGCCGCGAATGTGCTGATCACGTTCCTGGACTTCGCGGTGCTGATCCTGATGTTCCGGCACACCCGGCAGCTGGCCGGCTGGACGCTCGCCGAGACCGGGTTCCTGTACGGGACGAGTTCGGTGGCGCTCGGCGGGGCCAACCTGCTGGTCGGTTCGGTGAGCGGGCTGGGCGAGCGGGTGCGCTCCGGGACGCTGGACACCATGCTGATCCGGCCCGCGCCCGCGCTGGCCCAACTCGCCGCCGAGCGCTTCTCGTTGCGCCGGCTGGGTCGACTGGTGCAGGCGTTCGTGGTGCTCGGCTGGTCGCTCACCGCGCTGGACCTGCGGTGGACCTGGGACCGGGTGCTGATGGTGCCCGGCCTGCTGCTGTGCGGGGTGGTGATCTTCTGCGCGGTCCTGGTCGGCTGCTCCTGCGTGCAGTTCTGGTGGGGCGACGCCGCCGAGCTGCAGAACTCCGTCACCTACGGCGGCGCCACGCTGCTGCAGTACCCGCCGACGGTGTTCGCCAAGGAGATCGTCGCGGGCACCGTGTTCGGCGTGCCGCTGGCGTTCGTCAACTGGCTGCCCGCGCTGTACGTCCTGGACCGGCCCGACCCGCTCGGGCTGCCCGTCGCGTTCGAGTTCGCCGCGCCGGTCGTGGCCGTGCTGTGCGTGCTGGCGGCGGGCCTGGCCTGGCGGACGGGACTGCGCGCCTACCGCTCCACCGGAAGCTGACAGAGGAGGGGACCCCATGGCGGTGATCGAGGTGGAGGACGTCCGGCGGACGTTCACCGTCCGTACCAGGAACGGCCGTTGGCGGCGGGAGAAGCGCGAGGTGCGGGCCGTGGACGGGCTCACCTTCCAGGTCGAGGAAGGGGAGTGCGTCGGCTACATCGGGCCGAACGGCGCGGGCAAGTCGACGACGGTGAAGATGCTCACCGGCATCCTGGTGCCCAGCGGCGGACGGCTGCGGGTGGCCGGAGTGGACCCGGCGGCCAGGCGGGCCGCGCTGGCCCGGCGGATCGGCGTGGTGTTCGGCCAGCGCACCACCCTGTGGTGGGACCTGCCGCTGCGCGACAGCTACGAGCTGGCCCGCCGGATCTACCGCATCCCCGACGCCCGCTACCGGGCCAACCTCGACCGGTGCGTCGAACTCCTCGACCTGGGCGCCCTGTTGGACACCCCCGTGCGGCAACTCTCGCTCGGCCAGCGGATGCGCGGCGACCTCGCCGCCGCCCTGCTGCACGACCCCGCCGTGCTGTACCTCGACGAGCCGACCATCGGACTCGACACGATCAGCAAGACCAAGGTCCGCGAGTTCCTCCGCGAGACCAACCGCGAACAGCGCACCACCGTGCTGCTCACCACCCACGACCTCACCGACATCGAGCAGTTGTGCGGCCGGGTGATGGTGATCGACCACGGCCGGCTGGTGCTGGACGGCCCGCTGGAGGACCTGCACGCCGCCGGCGAGAGCGAACGCACCCTGGTGGTCGACCTGGCCGCCCCGCACCCGCCGATCGAACTGCCCGGGGTGCGCACCGTCAAGGTCGAGGGCCCGCGGCAGTGGCTGGCGTTCCCGGCCCGGCAGAGCGCCGCCCCGCTGGTCGCCGCCGTCGCCGAGCGCTACCCGCTGGTCGACCTGTCGGTGCGCGAACCCGCCATCGAGGACGTCATCGCCCGGATCTACACCGGCAGCGCCGCCGAACCGGCCCGCTGACCAGCTCACTCGATCGAGTGGGGGAGGTGACCGAACGGCCGGTACGGGAGTTGGCATACTCGTGACCGAGCCCGAACCGGACGTCAGTGTGGTGATCGCCGTCCACGACACCATGCCGTACCTCACCGACTGCCTGAACTCGCTGGTCGAACAGACCATCGGCGCGACCCGGATGGAAGTGGTCGCCGTCGACGACGGATCGAGCGACGGCAGCACCGAGGAACTCGCCCGGTTCGCCGCCGCCCACCCCGGCCTGCTGCGCACCGTGCGGCAGCCCGCGTCCGGCGGACCCGCCAAACCCACCAACCGCGGCACCGACCTGGCCCGCGGCCGCTACCTGATGTACCTCGGCGCCGACGACTGGCTCGGCCCCGAGGCGCTGGAACGGATGGTCGAGGCCGCCGACCGCTGGCAGTGCGACGTGCTGATCCCCAAACTCGTCGGCGAGAACGGCCGGATCGTCCCCCAGGGCATCTTCGAACGCACCGCGGAGCAGGTCGACTTCACCGACTCCGCGCTCGCCTGGGCGCTCGCCGACACCAAGATGTTCCGGCGTTCGATGGTGCTCAGCCACGGACTGCGCCGCCGCGAGGACCTGCCGGTCTGCTCCGACCAGCCGTTCACCCTCGGCGCGCTGCTCAACGCCCGCAAGGTGTCCGTGCTCGCCGACTACGACTACTACCACCTGGTGCTGCGGCAGGACCGCTCCAACGTCACCCACCGCGCCGGCCCGATCGACCGGCTGCGCGCCATGGACGCCGTCCAGGAAGTGCTGGAGCGCCACACCCGCCCCGGGCCGGTCCGCGACGCCGTCCGGGAACGCTACTTCGGCTGGGACGTCCCGCAGGTGCTGCAGGAGCAGTTCCTCACCGAACCGCCCGCCATGCAGCGCCGCATCCTCGGCGAGATCGGCCGACTGCTCGACCGGCACTGCTCGACCGGCGTGTTCGGCGCCGTCCCGGTGCCCGCCCGGCTGCGCCTCGCCCTCGCCCGGCGCGGCGACCTCGCCGCCCTGTGCGAACTCATCGACTGGGAACGGCAGCACGGCCCCGCCCCCGTCGGGCGCCGCCGCGGCCGGCTGTACGCCCGCTACCCCATGTACCGCGACCGGCGCCTCGGCCTGCCCGACACGCTGTTCGACGCCGGCCGGGCCCCCGGCCCCACCGGCGGCTGGCGGCTGGTCCCCGCCCCGGTCCGGCGCGCCCTGCGCCGCACCCGGCAGACCTGGCGCGGCCGGGCCGCGACGCGGCAGGCCGCCCGGTGACGCAGCAGCGGTCCGAGCAGCAGTGGTCGACGACGGAAGGTGACCGAGTGACGGCATGGCAGATCTGCGTGGTCGGACTGGGCAAGATCGGCCTGCCGCTGGCCGTCCAGTTCGCCGGCAAGGGACACCGGGTCACCGGCGCCGACATCGCCCCCGCGGTGGTCGCCGCCGTCACCGCCGGACGGCCGCCGTTCCCCCGCGAGGCCCGCCTCGACGAACTGCTCGCCGAGACCGTCGCCGCCGGCCGGCTGCACGCCACCACCGACACCGCCGCCGCCACCGCCGAGGCCGACGCCGTGGTGATCGTCGTCCCGCTGCTCACCGACGCCGACGGCCGGCCCGACTTCGCGCTGCTGGACGCCGCCACCGACGCCGTCGCCGCCGGACTGCACCCCGGCACGCTGGTCAGCTACGAGACCACGCTGCCGGTCGGCACCGTGCGCGGCCGGTTCGCCCGCCGCCTGGAGGCCGGCTCCGGGCTGACCGCCGGACGCGACTTCGCGCTGGTGTTCAGCCCCGAACGGGTCCGCACCGGGCGGGTCTTCGCCGACCTGCGGCGCTACCCCAAGCTGGTCGGCGGCATCGACGAGGCCTCCACCCGGCGCGGCGTCGAGTTCTACCGGGCGGTGCTGGACTTCGACCCGCGCCCCGACCTGCCGCGCGGCAACGGCGTGTGGCCGCTCAGCGGCGCGGAGGCCGCCGAGTTCTCGAAGCTCGCCGAGACCACCTACCGGGACGTCAACATCGCGCTGGTCAACCAGTTCGCCCGGTTCGCGGACCGGGTGGGCGTCGACCTCGTCGAGGTGATCGACGCCTGCAACTCGCAGCCCTACAGCCACCTGCACCGGCCCGGCATCGCCGTCGGCGGGCACTGCATCCCGGTCTACCCGCGCCTCTACCTGTGGAACGACCCGGACGCGACCGTGGTGCGCGCCGCCCGGGAGGCCAACGAGCAGGTGCCCGCGTACGCCGTCGGCCTGCTCGCCGGCGCGCTCGGCCCGCTGGACGGCGTCGCCGTGACCGTGCTCGGCGCGTCCTACCGGGGCGGGGTCAAGGAGACCGCCGTCTCCGGGGTGTTCCCGCTGGTCGAGGCGCTGCGCGCGGCCGGCGCCCGGGTCGGCGTCAGCGACCCGCTGTACACGCCCGAGGAACTCGCCGCGCTCGGCCTGCCGCCCGACGACGGCAAACCCGCCGCCGCACTGGTCGTCCAGGCCGACCACCCCGAGTACCGGGACCTCGGCGCCGTCGACTTCCCCGGCGTGCAGGTGCTGCTGGACGGCCGGCGGGTCACCGACCCGGCGCGCTGGGAGGGCGTGCGGCGGATCGTCCTCGGAGGAGGGAACACCCTGCGGTAGCGGCGGATTCGCGGGGCGGCGGTCGTTCCGTGCGGCCCGTGTGCCAGTCTGGCGGGGTGAGTGTGGACGAGAGGGCAACCGGAGTCAGCTTCACCGCCGCCGACGAGGCCAAGCGGCACGGCGTACGGCGGATGAAGGCCATCGCCACCGGCCTGCTCGGCCTGGCCACGGTCGTCTTCGCGCTCGCCACCTGGGCGGGCGCCGCCGGCGCGGGCAGCTGGGCCGGGTACGTGGCCGCCGCCGCCGAGGCCGGCATGGTCGGCGCGCTCGCCGACTGGTTCGCCGTCACCGCGCTCTTCCGCCGCCCGTTCGGGCTGCCGATCCCGCACACCGCGATCATCCCCACCAAGAAGGACGCGTTCGGGCGCTCCCTCGGCGACTTCGTCGGCGACAACTTCCTGTCCGCGCCGGTGGTCCGGGCCCGGCTCGGCAAGATCGGCGTGGCCCGGCGGCTCGGCGAATGGCTGGCCGCGCCCGGCAGCGCCGAACGCGTCACCCACGAGGCCGCCGCCGCCCTGCGCGGCGTCCTCGCCGTGCTGCGCGACGAGGACGTGCAGGCCGTGGTCGCCGAAGCCGTCACCCGGCGGGCCGCCGCCACCTCGGTCGCCGAACCCGCCGGACGCCTGCTCGGCAAGATCGTCGCCGACGGCGGACACAAGGGCGTGGTCGACCTGGTCGCGGTGCGGGCCCGCGACTGGCTGGTCGAGCACCACACCGACGTGGTCGACCGGGTCACCACCAAGACCCCCGGCTGGACGCCCCGGTTCATCGACAACCAGGTCGGCGAACGCGTCTACAAGGAACTGCTGCGCTTCGTCACCGACGTCCGCGACGACCCCGCGCACCCCGCGCGCGGCGCCCTCGACAACTTCCTCGCCGACTTCGCGCAGGAACTCCAGCACGACCCCGAGACCATCGCCCGCGTCGAACGCACCAAGTCCGAGCTGCTGACCCGCCCCGAGGTCCAGGACCTGATCGCCTCCTCCTGGTCCGCGGTGCGCACACTCGTGCTGAACGCCGCCGACGACCGGGACAGCGAACTCCGCCGCCGCCTCACCGAAGGCCTGCGCACCCTCGGCAACCGCCTCGCCACCGACGCCAAACTCCAGGCCAAGACCGACGGTTGGCTGCTGGACGCCGCCGAGTACGTGGTCTCCACCTACCGGCAGGAGATCACCTCGCTGATCTCCGAGACCGTCGCCGGATGGGACGCCGACGACGCCTCCCGCAAGATCGAGGCCAACGTCGGCCGCGACCTGCAGTTCATCCGGATCAACGGCACGGTGGTCGGTGCGCTGGCCGGCCTGATCATCCACACCGTCAGTACGGCGCTGGGTGGTTGACGAACCGTCCGGTAGGGTGATCGACCGATCGGCACGGCCAGGGGGGTCGAGGCCTTGTATTCCATGGGGGAGTTGACCGTGAAGACGGTTCACGCACGCACGCTCGGACTGCGAATCGCCGCACTGGCGGCGGCCGGTCTGATGCTGACGGCCTGCAACGAGGACGACGCGGCCACGGGGGCGGCCGCCGGGCAGACCTCGCCGAGCGCGGTGGCTTCGGCCCCGGCGTCGGCGAAGGCCAGCGGCAAGGCGAAGGAGCCGGCCAAGCCCAGCGCCCGTCCGAGCAACACCGCGACCGGTGGAGACACGGCCGCCGCGCAGAAGAAGACGGACAAGCTCGCGCTGACCGCCGAGGAGTGGGACAACGCTTTCGTCTCCGACGGCGACGACGACACCGGCGTGGCCAACTTCGTGATGGACAAGTCCTGCGTCTACAAGGCCGACGGCACCAACGTCAACGGCCTGGTCGCCAGCACGTTCCGGTACGTGCGCCAGGACCACGAGGCGGACAGTACGTTCGCGAACACCGCGGCGAGTCAGTTCACCACCGCCGACGCGGCGGCCAAGGACGTCGCCGAGCAGAAGGCGATCACCAAGCGCTGCACGGACTACACCGACGGCAGCAACAAGTTCCAGAGCGTTCACGACATCGAATCTCCGAAGGTCCCCGGTGCCGACGAGGTGTACTCCGAGGAAGGCCTCGCCGTCTACCGGACCAGCGACGGCGGCCAGACCGACCCGCGCCCCTTCTCCTACATCATCGCGCGCAAGGGCTCTCTCTACGTGTCGGTGCTCGTCGACGTCGACCCCCAGCGCCAGATTTTCGAAGGCCGGGCGCAGGCCCGCGATGCGCTGAAGAAGCTGACCGCCAAGTGGTGACGCCGCCGCTTGTCGCGGCGGGTTAGCATGCGAGGTCTGTCCGGGTCCGGGTGAGTAGACGGGAGCATGCTGTGGCCGAGGGAGTCCAGGGGATCGAGGCGTTCATCGCCGGAATGCCGAAGGCGGAGCTGCACGTGCACCACGTCGGCTCGGCCTCGCCGCGGGTGGTCGCCGAGCTGGCCGCCCGGCACGCCGGTCGCACCAAGGTTCCGGCGGACCCGGAGGCGCTCGCCGAGTACTTCACGTTCACCGACTTCGCGCACTTCATCGAGGTGTACCTGAGCGTCGTCGACCTGATCCGCGACGCCGAGGACGTCCGCTCCCTCACCTACGGCGTCGCCCAGGACATGGCCCGGCAGAACATCCGCTACGCCGAGCTCACCGTCACGCCGTACTCGTCGGTCAACCGCGGCATCCCCGACGTCGCCTTCATGGAGGCGATCGAGGACGCCCGGCTGGCCGCCGAGAAGGAGCTCGGCGTCGTGCTGCGCTGGTGCTTCGACATCCCCGGCGAGGCCGGGCTCGGCTCCGCGGAGGAGACCGCCCGGCTCGCGCTCGACCTGGCGCCCGCCGGGCTGGTCTCGTTCGGCCTCGGCGGACCCGAGATCGGGGTGCCGCGGCCGCAGTTCAAGCCGTACTTCGACCGGGCCCGCGCGGCCGGCCTGCACAGCGTGCCGCACGCCGGCGAGTCCACCGGGCCGGAGACGGTCTGGGACGCGATCCGGGTGCTCGGCGCGGAACGTATCGGCCACGGCACCCAGTCGGTCAAGGACCCGGCGCTGCTCGACTACCTCGGCGAGCACCGGATCCCGCTGGAGGTCTGCCCGACCTCCAACCTGGCCACCCGCGTGGTCGAGCGGATCGAGGACCACCCGATCCGGCAGATGGTCGACGCCGGGCTGGTCGTCACCGTCAACAGCGACGACCCGCCGATGTTCGGCACCGACCTGAACACCGAGTACGCCGTCGCCGCGAAGCTGCTCGGCCTGGACGAGAGCGGCATCGCCGCGCTCGCCCGCAACGCGGTGGAGGCCTCCTTCCTGGACGCGGCGGGCAAGCGGCGGCTGACCGGCGAGATCGACGCCTACTTGGCGGGCCGGCCCACCGCCTGAGGGGCCGCAGGCAGATCGGCGGCGGTCGGGCGCATGAGGTACCAGCGTTCGACCGCCGTCCATGCGGTGCTGGTCAGCAGGTAGACGCCGCCGGCCGGCGGCAGCAGCAGCGCGAACACCGGGGTGCCGAAGGCCGGCCAATGCAGGAACTTCGTGCCGGCGGGGGCGTCGGCGGGCAGCGGGGTCTGCCGGGCGCGGTGGTGAACAGGCGGTACATCACCGGGAAGAACGGCGCCTGCAGCAGGGCCGGGAGCAGGCCGGCGAACGGGGAGATGCCCTCGGCGCGGTTCAGGGCCGGCAGTTCGCGGGTCAGGCGGTCGCGGGCCTTGCGGTGGCGCTTCCCGAGTTTCTCCACCTGCGGAGCGACACGGGTCCGAAGCCGATGCTGCGTCACCGGCCGAGCTGCGTCACCGGCCGGGCGGGGAACACCAGTTGGGCCCGCCCGGCCGGTGACGTCGCGGGTCAGGGCACGCGGACGACGCTCGCGGTCGCGGCGGAGGCGCGGGCGGCCTCCAGGACGGTCAGGGTGGCGACGGCGTCCCGGGGGTCGACGGGCGGCGGGGTGTGGTCGGCGAGCGAGGCGGCGATGCCCGCGTAGAAGGCCGGGTAGTCGCCGGGGGCGGTGCGGACGGCCTCGGCGTCGCCGTCGCTGCCGAGCAGGCCGTACGCGGCGGGGTCGTCGTCGCCCCAGTGGGCGGTGTCCGGTCCGGGGCGGCGGCCGGCGCGGAGGGCGGCCTCCTGCGGGTCCATGCCGAACTTGACGTACCCGGCGCTGTCGCCGAGGACCCGCAGGCGGGGGCCGGCCAGCGGGGCGAGGGCGCTGGTCCACAGGTGGGAGCGGACGCCGCCGGCGTGGGTGAGGGCGAGGAAGGCGTCGTCGTCGACGACCGCGCCGTCCCGGCGGACGTCGATCTCGGCGTACACCGTCTCGACCGGTCCGAACAGGGCGAGGGCCTGGTCGACCAGGTGGCTGCCCAGGTCGTAGAGGGTGCCGCCGACCTCGGCGGGGTCGGAGAGCTCCCGCCAGCCGGGCTTGGGCTTGGGGCGGAAACGCTCGAAGCGGGACTCGAAGCGGTGCACCCGGCCGAGCCGGCCGTCCTCGATCAGGCGGCGGGCGGTGAGGAAGTCACCGTCCCAGCGGCGGTTCTGGAACACCGACAGCAGCAGGCCGGACTTCTCGGCGAACTCGCACAGGTCGCGGGCCTCGGCGCTGGTCGCGGCGAGCGGCTTGTCGACGACGGTGGCCAGACCGGCCAGCAGGGCGGTGCGGGCGAGCGGCACGTGGGTGCGGTTCGGGGAGGCGATCACCACCAGGTCGAAGCGGTCGGCCTCGTCGAACAGCTGGTCGGGGGTGTCGAGGGCGCGGGCGGCAGGGTGCTCGCGGTGAAGCTGGGCGCGGCGTTCGGGGTTGGCGGTGACCACCGCGTCCAGGCGGAGTCCGGGGGTGGCGGCGATCAGCGGGGCGTGGAAGGCCGAGCCGGCCAGGCCGTAGCCGACCAGGCCGACGCGGAAAGGGGCAGGGGGCGTGCTCATGACCCCCACTCAACCATCCCCGCCCTCCGGAGCAGCGGACGCCACCCACTCCGTCGTCCCAGGTCGGAACGGTCCGGCGGGCCGGGTGCGGCAATGGCGCGCGGTGGCGGCGGCCGCGCCGGCGAGCAGCAGCACCGAGCCGAGCGACAGCAGCACGCCGTGCGCGGTGTCCCCGCGGACGAGGGCGACTGCCGGGTGGGGCACGGCGCCGGTGCCGCCTGGCATGGTGATCGCGGCCAGCAGGACGCCGGTGCGGAGGACGGAGGCCACGGGCGGGGCTCCTTGCGTCGGACGGAGGGTATGGCCGGGACGCTATCCGCACCAGGGGCGGAAGTTGACGGGGTGTCAGATCGGTTAGGCGCGGCTTAAGGATGTGTTGAGGCGACCCCGGCCCGCCGCGACGGGCCGGGGTCGGGCGGTCACGCGCGGTCGGCGAACAGCGTGGTGGCGGCGCGCTGGGTGTCGGTGTACTCGCGGACCTCGGCGATCCGTCCGTCGCGGACCGTGAAGATCCCCAGGTTGCGGTTGTCGTAGCGCAGGCCGTGCACGGTGGTGCAGTGCGAGGCCCACTCGGCGACCACCCGGTCGCCCTCGACGATCGGGGCGCCGAGCAGTTCGACGTGGACGGCGGTGCCGGGGGCGACCAGGCCGCCGATCGAACCGAGGAACTCCTCGACGACGGCCTTCCGTCCGCGCCACTCGCCGCTCAGCGGCAGGTCGCCCGGGTAGTGCCAGACGGCGTCCTCGGTGAAGGCGTCGCGGATCGCGTCCTGGTCGCCGCGGGCGACGGCGGCGATGTACGCGGTCACGACGGTGCGCGGGTCGGCGCTCGGGTCGGCGCTCGGGTCGGTGTGCGGGCCGGTGCTCATGGGGGTGCTCCTTCGAGGGGGCGGGCGAGGGGTCAGCCGAGGGTGAGGACGGTGTTGCCGCGGACCCGGCGGCCGCGCAGTGCGGCGATCGCGTCGGCGGTGCGGTGCCAGTCGTCGACCAGGCCGAGTTCCGGGTGCAGCCGGCCCTCGGCGGTCAGCCGGACCAGGGTCCGCAGGTCCGGGCCGTCCGGGTGGTCCACGTCGGCGTACGAGAAGTGCTCGATCGTGGCGGACGTCGGGCCGGACAGCAGGGCGAAGAAGTCCAGCCGGACCGGCTCCCGGGAGGCCTGCCCGAACCAGAGCAGCCGGCCGCGCGGGGCCAGCAGTGCCAGCGCCTGCGGCAGCGCCGCGCCGCCGGTGGACTCCAGCACCAGGTCGAACGGCCCGCGCGCGTCGGAGAGCGTGTGCACCACCTCGGCCGCGCCCAACTCCCGCAGCCGAGCTCCGCGTTCGGGGCTCGCGGTGACGGCCGTCAGCTCCGCGCCGGCGGCCGCCGCGAGCTCCGTCAGGTAGTGGCCGACGCCGCCGGACGCGCCGGTCAGCAGCAGCCGGCGGCCCGCGACGGCCCCCGCGGCGCGCAGCAGGCGCAGCGCGGTCAGCCCCGCCAGCGGGAGGGCGGCGGCGGTGCGGGTGTCCAGCCGTTCCGGCAGCACCGCGAGGGCGTCGGTGCGCACCGCCGCGTACTCGGCCCAGCCCGCGCCCGGCGGGTGGGCCACCACCCGCTGCCCGACGGCCGGCCCACTGCCGTCGCCGGCGGCCTGCACGACCAGGCCCGCGACGTCCTTGCCGGGTCGCCAGCCCAGTGGCGGGGCCTCCAGCAGGAAGGTCTCGCCGCGGTTCACCGAGAACGCGTCGACCTTCACCAGCACCTCGTCCGGGCGCGGCTCGGGCTGCGGCACCTCGGCGAACTCGACCGTGCCGGCGGCGGGAATCAGGGCCTTCATGGGATGTCCTTCGACGTGTGGGGCGGGCCGCTCACGGGCGGGCCCGGCGGGAACACGTCCAGTACACGGCGGGCGCCGCGGCCCGGTCCAACAACCCGAACGCCCCGACGACAACCGGCGGTTGTCGGCGATGATGGCCGCATGGACCCGGACCTCGGACAACTGCGCGCCTTCGTCGCGGTCGCCGACCAGCAGCATTTCGGACGCGCCGCCCGACAGTTGGCGATCAGTCAGCAGGCGCTGTCGAAGCGCGTCGCCCGGCTGGAGGACGGACTCGGCGTCCGGCTGCTCGACCGCGGCCCCGCCGCCGTCCGCCTCACCGAGGCCGGCGAACGCCTGCTGGCCCCGGCGCGGGATGCGCTCGCCGCCGGGCAGGCCGTCCTCGCGGCCGTCCGCCGTCCCGCCGCACCCGCCCGGCTGGACGTCTGGGGCCACCTGTTCGAGCCACTCCGCACCGTGCGCGAAGTCCTCGCCGCCACGGCCGGGTCGACCGTCGAAGTCGGACCGGCCCGGGACCTCGACACGGTGGCCGCAGCCCTCGCCCGCGGCGAGAGCGCCGCCGGATTCGGCCGCCACCACGCAGGCTCCGACGGGCAGTTGGCACACCGGCTGGTCCGCCTCGAACCCGTCGACGCGGTGCTGCCCGCCGCCCACCCGCTGGCCCGCGCCGCGACCCTGCGACCCGCCGACCTCGCCGCGCTGCGCCTGGTGCTGCCCGCCGACCCCGCGCGGCTGGACTTCCTGACGCGGTTCGCGGAACGCTTCGACGTCCCGCTGCTCCCCGGCGAGGCCAACCTCGGCCTGGCCCACCTGCTGGAACGCGTCCGCGCCGTCCCCGACGGCTGCACCCTGCTGCCCGCCGAACTCCCGCTCGCCGTCCCGCCCGGACTGGTGGTCCGCCCGCTCGCCGACCCCGTCCCGCTGTACGCCTGGTCGCTGGTCTGGCACCGCGAACGCCCGCACCCCGCCGTGCCCGCCCTGCTGCGCGCCTTCGCCGACCGCGGCCGCGACCGCCGCTGGCTGGAGTACCGCCCCGGCCGCGACTGGCTGCCGGAGACCGACGCCCGCGACCTCGGCTGAACCCCCTCGCGGACGCCCGGGACCGGGCGTCCGGCCGGTGCGCGCAGTCGGCCGCCCCACCCGAACTCCCGGGCGGGGCGGCCGACTTGATCAGATCAGGTCGACCAGGTCCGCGATGGATTCCACCACCTGGGTCGGGCGGTACGGGAAGCGGTCCACGTCGCCGGCCTGGGTGAGGCCGGTCAGCACCAGGAACGTCGACATGCCGGCCTCCATGCCGGAGACGATGTCGGTGTCCATCCGGTCGCCGATCATCGCGCTGTTCTCCGAGTGCGCGCCGATCGCGTTCAGACCGGCCCGCATCATCAGCGGGTTCGGCTTGCCGACGAAGTACGGCTCCACCCCGGTCGCCTTGGTGATCAGCGCCGCGACCGCACCCGTCGCCGGCAGCGCGCCCTCGGCGGACGGGCCGGTCTCGTCCGGATTGGTGGCGATGAACCGGGCGCCCGCGTCGATCAGCCGCACCGCCTTCGTCATCGCCTCGAACGAGTAGGTGCGGGTCTCGCCCAGCACCACGAAGTCCGGGTCGGTGTCGGTCAGCACGTAGCCGACGTCGTGCAGCGCGGTGGTCAGACCCGCCTCGCCGATCACGTACGCGGTGCCGTTCGGACGCTGGTCGGACAGGAACTTCGCGGTCGCCAGCGCCGACGTCCAGATGTGCTCGGCCGGCACGTCCAGGCCCATCCGGGACAGCCGGGCGTGCAGGTCCCGCTGGGTGTAGATCGAGTTGTTGGTGAGCACCAGAAACGGCTTGCCGGACTCGCGCAGCCGCTTGATGAAAGCGTCGGCCCCCGGGATCGGCACGCCCTCGTGGATGAGGACTCCGTCCATGTCGGTCAGCCAGGTCTCGATGGGCTTGCGGTCTGCCACGGTGGGTCTCTCCTAGGTCTTGCGACGGTCGAACGATCAATGTGCATCGCTCCGACCGGACACCGCTGGCCGGCCGGGCGCCACTGGCTGCCCCAACGCAGCTCAGCCTAGTGCGCCCCGCCGGCCGACCACAGGGGCGGCCGTGGCCCCGGCCTCAGTTCGCGTAGGGGTTGCCGCCGTTGGACGGGGGCTGCTGGCCGAACGGAGGCTGACCGTAGGGTGGTTGCTGCGGCTGGCCGTAGGGCGGCTGCGGAGCCTGACCGTAGGGCGGCGGGGGTGCCTGGCCCGGGAACGGCCCCTGCGGCGGCACCTGCGGCGGCACCGGCACGGCGGCGGGCCGGCGGTTCCGCCGGGCGATGATCACCACGACGATCAGCAGCACCACGACGGCCGCCCCGCCGCCGATCAGCAGCGGCACGGTGTTCGACTTCGAGGAGCCGTCGGCACTCGCGGACGGCTGCGACCCCGCCCCGCCCCGGCCCGGCGCGGAGTCGGCCGGCGCACTCGCGGAGCCGCTGGGCTGCGCCGCACCGCCGGTCTTGCCGGAATTCTCGGGCGCGGGCGAGGACCCGGCCGCGGCGGGCAGCGGGCTGACATTGGGCGCACCCGGGTCGCCGGGTTCGGTCAGCGCGACGCGCGGCCGGACGGTGCCGTAGCCGAGGTAGTCGCTGCGTTCCTTCGGGTTGCTGGCGGTGTTGATCAGCACGCGGAGCACCTGGTTGGCCGTCCAGTCGGGGTGCACGGACCAGATCAGCGCGGCGGAGGCGGAGACCAGGGCGGTGGCGCCGGAGGTGCCGTGACCGCTGCAGTAGCCGGACGGGCCGGTGCACGCGCCGTAGATGTCCATGCCCGGCGCGGCGAGCGTCACCTGCGGACCGTGCTCCGACTCCGCCGTGACCTTCCCGTTCTGGTCGGTGGCAGCCACGCCGACCACGTCGCTCAGCCCGGCGGGATACTCCAGGCGATTGTCGGTGTCGCCGGTGTTGCCGACTGCGGCGAACACCAGAACGCCTCGGGACACGGCGTGATCCACTGCGGCCTTGAGCTTGCTGACATCGGCGGACTGCAGCGAGGTCACGGCCTGGCCCATCGACACGTTGACGATCTTCGCGTTGTGATCGACGGCGTAGGTGATTCCTCGGGCGATCTGATCGGCGACCGTGCTGTCGCGGCCCCCACCGCCCTGGCCGTCGACCTTGATCGGGAGGATCTTCGCGCCGGGCGCGAGACCGTACGCCCCGTTGCCGTTCAGACCCTTCCCCGAACCGGCGATGGTGCTCGCCATGGCAGTTCCGTGGCCTTCCTGGTCGGAGAGCACCCCTCCGGGCAGAGTGCTGAGATCCGTCCCGGGCACCAACTGCCCGACCAGGTCAGGCGCATCGCCCTTCACCCCGGAGTCGACCACGGCCACGGTGATCCCTGCACCTGTGCTGGTCCGCCACATCTCCTCGGCGTGCATCGCCTCCAGGTGCCACTCCTTCGCGCGGATCGAGTCGGCCGCGAGCGCGGGCCCCGTCGACCACCCACACAGGACACCGGCGACCGCCGCCGCTGCGGCGAGCCGCAGCCCCCGCCCTGCCATGCCCGTTCGCCGCATCACAAACTCCTTCGCACGCCGACGTGTTCGGCGAGTGACTTGCCCCCGACCGCACGATGCTGCCCGGCCGCAGGAGCGGTATTCCCCTGCGGCCGGGCAGCGAGTGCAGCCCTTACTCGATCACACCCGGGTTGACCGGGCCCATACCTGACGTCCAGGTGTCCTCGTCCTCGGTCAGGTAGTCGGGGCGCTTGCCCTGCGGCTTGCCCTTGCGGCTTGCACCGCCGTGGCCACCGCCGAACGAGCCCTGCCCGGTCCGGCCGTCCGCGCCGCGCTCGGCCCGGCCGCGCAGTCCGGTGCCGCCCGGCGTGGCCTCGCGGGCACCCGAACCCGGCCCGCGCTGTCCGCCGATGGTGCCGCCGGCCCGGCCGACCAGTCCGCTGCCGCGCGCGCCGCCGCCGGCCGCGCCGCCATGGGCACCGCCGCCGCCCATGGCACCGCCACCCATGCCGGACGCGCCCGCGCGGCCCGCCTGGCCCGTGCCGGTGGTCGCCGCGCCGGTACCGCCGGGACGGGTGCCCGCGCCGGTGCCGCCGGCTCCCGGCGCGCTGCCGCCGCCGGTCCGACCGGTGCCGGTGGTGCCGCCGGTGCTGCCCATTCCGCCGCCGATCGGCCCTCCGCCGATCGGGCCGGTCGAGCCACCACCACCGCGCGTGCCGCCGCCGGGACCGCCGGTCGTGTCGCCCCAACTGCCCCCGGGGGTACCACCGCCACCGGTGCCCGGCCCGGTGCCCGGGATCCTCGGGTCGGGAGCCGGCGGCGACTGCGTCGGCGTGTGGTCGATGCGAGTGCCCGGGTCCTGGACCGGGCCGGGATGCGTCGGCCCCGGGAACGGATTCGGCGTCGGTCCCGGCGTGGGCACCGGATACGGCTGCGGAGGCGTCGGCCCCGGGTACGGGTTCGGCGTCGGGCCCGGAGTCGGCACCGGCTGCGGCCTCGGAGACGGCGGCGGGGCCACCTTGGGTGGGTACGGCATGGTGCTGCCGCCACCGGGGTTCCGGCCGCTGCCGCCACCGCCGTCGACCGGGACGTCCGTCAAGCCCTCGTGTCGGAGACCGCCGTCCCCAGGCAGCGGCGGGAACATCGGCGGCGGCACCGAGTTGAGCCGCGTGGTCGACTGCTCGTACGCCTGCGTCAGCTTCGTCATCTGCTGAATCGCCTCGGTGTGCGCCTGCTCGACCCGCCGCTGCGCCGCCTGCGCCTCGTCCTTGGTGACCCAGTCCGAGTCGACCATGTCGGCGATCTTGTTCGCGCCCCAGCTGCCGATCGCACCGCCGACGCCCGGGATCATGCCGCCGAGGATCGCGCCGCCCGTGCTGACGGCGCCGTTGGGCTGGCCGTCGTAGCGGCCGACGGTCTCCATGTCGGCGTGCGGCACGGCCGGCATGCCCGCCTTGACGGCGGCGAGCGTCTCGCCGGCGGACGCCATGTACGTGCCGGCGTTCCGCGAGTACGAGGCCAGGTCCATGGTGGACGCGGAGACCTTGCCGCCCCAGGTCTTGAAGCTCTCGGCCGCGCCGCCCTCCCAGTCGAGGCCGCTCATGTGCGCGTGCAGCTCGTTGCTGATCTCGTCCATCTTGTCGGCGGCCTGCAGCAGTCGCTGGCTCACCTGCATGACGGCGAGCGGGTCCGTGTGCTGGACCATGTTCAGCAGTTCCTGGTGGCTGGCACCGTCGATCTCACCGCCGTCGCGGACAGCCCGGACGAAGCGCCTCTCGGTCATCTCTGATCTCCCCCGTTTCTCCGTCGCCGGAGACCTCGTCAGTACGCGCCTTGCTGGGTGCCGGTGGCCGGGGCCTGCGGGCGGACCGGGTAGGCGGCCCGCGGGTCGGCGGCCGGGAGCTGCGAGCGGGCCCCGGCCATCGACGAGAACCGGGCCTCCTGCTCGGCGTCCGCGCTGCTGTAGGTGCCGGCGGCCCTGCCGATGCCGGCGCTCATCGCCGCGATCTGGGCGGCGAGGGTCTGCGACAGCTGCTCCAGGTTGCCGTGCACGGTGTTGTACGCGGTCATCAGGTCGCCGGCCTGCCCGAAGTCCCGGCCGAGCTGGCCGGCCGTCAACTGCTGCTGGGACACCTCGCCGTGGCTCGCGGGGGAGCCGTCGAGTTCGCGCAGGATCTGGTCGACCTTGTTCTTGAAGGTCTGCAGGTTCTCCACCTCGACCTGGACCGCACTGCCGCCGACCTGGCCGGCGATGGCCCGCGCCTGCGAGGCGGCGACCATGGCCTGCGTCTGTACGGCCGTCGCGGCCGACACCGCGTTGTAGACCAACCCCGACCATCCGTTGCCGGAGACGTCACTCATCACCGATCCCCCTCCCCCTTGGCGGACCCACCCCCGTGGTGGCCCGCCGATGGCATTGGCCGCGTTCAAGATAGCGGTACGAACGGACGGTCCGTCAGGGGGAGGGGATCACGGTCCGGGTACCCTGTGCCGGTCGCCCCCGGGGAGGTGGTGTCAAGTGGCCTGTGGTACGGGGGAGTTCGGATGGGGGAGAAGCGCGTCACCTGGGCGGAGCTGTACTTCGACCTGGTGTTCGTGTTCGCAGTGACGCAGGTGTCGGCGCTGCTGCGCCACCACCACGACTGGGCAGGCTGCGGGCGGGCCCTGGTGGCGTTCGTGCCGGTGTACTGGTGCTGGGTGGGCACCACGGTGCAGGCCAACGTCCGGGACGTGGACAACCCGCGCGACCGGGTCGGGATCTTCGCCGTCGGTCTGGCCGGGCTGTTCCTGGCGCTCGCCCTGCCGGGGGCGTTCGGCGATCGCGGCGTGCTGTTCGGCGGCGCGTACTGGGCGGCCCGGCTGGTGCTGGTCGGACTGCTGGCGCGGCGGGTCCGGCGGATCTGGCTCGGCCCGTACGGGGTGGGCGCGTTCTTCAGCGGCCCGCTGCTGGTGGTCGGTGGCCTGCTGCCGTCCCCCGCACGGGAGTTGCTGTGGGCGGTGGCCGCGACGGCGGACCTCTCCGCGCCGCTGGTGTTCCGCCGGCGGCTGGCGAAGGTCGAGTACCACCCGGGCCACCTGCCGGAGCGCTTCGGCCTGTTCCTGCTGGTCGCGCTCGGCGAGTCCATCGTCGGCATCGGCGCCCCGGTGGCGGGCTCGCCGCTGCACCCGGGCCAACTGGTCTCGGTGGCCTTGGCGTTCGTGATCTCCTGCGCGCTGTGGTGGCAGTACTTCGGGTACGCCGCCGACGCGATGCGGCACGTCCTGGAGACCGCGAGCTCGCGCCGCGACGTGCTGCGCCGGGTGTTCTCGTACGGGCACCTGGCGCTGATCGCCGGGGTGATCACCGTCGCGGTGGGCTTCGGCGAGACGGTGGCCCGGCCGGGGGCGGCGCTCGGCGGCGGGGCGCTCGGGCTGCTGTACGGCGGCAGCGCGCTGTACCTGCTGAGCTTCAACTACACCCGCTGGATGATGTTCCGGAGGCTCTCGCCGACCCGCAGCGCCGCCGGCCTGCTGGTGACCGCGCTGCTGGCGCTGCTGCTGCTCACCCCGCTGCACCGGCTGCCCGCGCTGGCCGTGCTGGGGCTGCTGGCGGCCGTGCTGGTCGGGCTGAGCTGCTGGGAGGAGCTGCGGGTGCGGCGGGCGGCGCAGGCTGTCGGCGCGACTGTGTAGCGTTCTTCGCAGCGGGTCCGCCACGGGCCCGGACGATCGAGCGGTCGCCGTGCGGCGCGGCCGGTGGGAGGTACAACGTGACGGAGCTGGCCGAGACGTCCGTGGGCGGCGCGCTGGAGCTGCCGGAGTCCTGGCGTGCGGTGCTCGCCGAGGAGACCGGCAAGCCGTACTTCGCGCAGCTGTCGGAGTTCCTGGCGGCGGAGCGGGCCGAGCACGAGGTGTTCCCGCCCGCCGGGCAGGAGTTCTCGGCGCTGGCCGCGACGGCGTACCAGGACGTCAAGGTGCTGCTGCTCGGCCAGGACCCGTACCACGACAACGGGCAGGCGCACGGCATGAGCTTCTCCGTGCTGCCGGGCGTGAAGACCCCGCCGTCGCTGCGCAACATCTACAAGGAGCTGAACACCGACCTCGGCCTGCCGGTGCCGGACAACGGCTACCTGATGCCGTGGGCCGAGCAGGGCGTGCTGCTGCTCAACGCGGTGCTCACGGTGCGGGCGCACGAGGCCAACTCGCACAAGAACCAGGGCTGGGAGAAGTTCACCGACGCGGTGATCCGCGCGGTCAGTGCCCGCGAGGAGCCGTGCGTCTTCGTGCTGTGGGGCGGGTACGCGAAGAAGAAGCTCTCGCTGATCGACACCGAGAAGCACGTGGTGGTGCAGAGCGGGCACCCGTCGCCGCTGTCGCAGAAGACCTTCCTCGGGACGAAGCCGTTCTCGCAGATCAACGCCGCGCTGGAGGGTTTCGGGCAGAAGGCGGTCGACTGGACCGTCCCGAACGTGAAGTAGCGGGCGGCGCAGGGGCGGTGGGCACGAGGAGTGCGCACCGCCCCTGCGGCGTCCCGGGCTCAGGGGACGAGCACGTCCGGCTCGGTCGCCGCGCGGAGCTGCTCCAGGGTGACGCCGTCGGCGAGTTCGACCAGGCAGAGGCCGTCCGGGGTGACGTCGAGGACGGCGAGGTCGGTGACGATGCGGTGGACGACGCCCCGGCCGGTGGCGGGGAGGGTCAGCTCGTCGACGATCTTCGGGGTGCCGTCCTTGGCGGTGTGCTCCATCACCACGATCAGGCGGCGGGCCCCGTGGACCAGGTCCATCGCGCCGCCCATGCCCTTGACCATCTTGCCGGGGATCATCCAGTTGGCGAGGTCGCCGGAGGCGGAGACCTGCATCGCGCCGAGCACCGAGACGTCGATCCGGCCGGAGCGCACCATGCCGAAGCTGAACGCCGAATCGAAGTACGCCGCACCGGGGTTGACGGTGACGGTCTCCTTGCCGGCGTTGATCAGGTCGGGGTGGACGGCGTCGTCCGCAGGGTAGGGGCCGACGCCGAGGATGCCGTTCTCGGAGTGCAGCACCACGTGGACGCCCGCGGGCAGGTGGTTGGGGATCAGCGTGGGCAGGCCGATGCCGAGGTTGACGTACTGGCCGTCGCGGAGTTCGCGGGCGGCCCGGGCGGCGAGCAGGTCGCGCGGGTCGAGCTGCGTGGTCATCAGGACTCCTTCGAGGCGGCGGCGCTGACGGTGCGGCGCTCGATCCGGCGGTCGTCGGGGTCGGCGGCGACCACCCGGTCGACGTAGACGCCGGGCAGGTGGACGGCGTCCGGCTCGATCTCGCCGGGTTCGACGATCCGGTCGGCCTCGACGATCGTGATCCGGCCGGCGGTGGCGCACAGCGGGTTGAAGTTGCGGGCGGCGGCGTGGAAGACGCAGTTGCCGTGCCGGTCGGCGACCTCGGCGCGGACCAGGGCGAAGTCCGCGACGATGGCCTCCTCCAGCAGGTGGCGGCGGCCGCCGAACTCGCGGACCTCCTTCGGCGGGGAGGCCACCGCGACGGCGCCGCCGCCGGGCGCGTAGCGCCAGGGCAGGCCGCCCTCCTCGACCTGGGTGCCGGCGCCGGCCGGGGTGTAGAACGCGGGGATGCCCGCGCCGCCGGCCCGCAGCCGTTCGGCGAGAGTGCCCTGCGGGGTCAGTTCGACCTCCAGTTCGCCGTTCAGGTACTGGCGGGCGAACTCCTTGTTCTCGCCGACGTAGCTGGAGGTCATCCGGGCGATCCGGCCCGCGCCGAGCAGCAGGCCCAGGCCCCAGTCGTCCACCCCGCAGTTGTTGGAGACCACCCGCAACCCGGTGGTGCCCGCGTCGACGAGCGCACCGATCAGGGTGGACGGGATGCCGCACAGGCCGAAGCCGCCGACGGCGAGCACCGCGCCGTCGGGAATGTCCCCGACCGCGCGGGCGGGGGAGTCCAGGACCTTGTCCAAGGGGGCCACCTTCTCGAAGGGGGAGGGCTGACTGCGGCACCACACTCGCCGCAGGCCCCGGCGCTTTCCATGGCGGACGACGCCATGGAGCAGGGCCGACCCATGTGTGTGCCGCACACCTCTTGGCGGCCGATGCCCGAACATGTGGTCGGCCCACACAGTGGTGGCGGCCGATGCGTGCTCCCGTCACATGTCGTCTTCGGGGCGACGCTCCTACGGTTCCCGCATCCCACCAGCACAGGCACGTCAGGAGCCCGCCACCATGTCAGTCACGGACGCCACCCCCAGACGACCCGTCCGCAAGCTCGCCGCGCTGGCCGCCTGCGTGCTGCTCGCGTCCGCTTGCGCCAAGGCGGGCACGGCGGGCACCACGGCCGAGGCGGGCGGCGGCGACAAGAGCCCGGTCAAGGTCGGCCTGGTGTACTCCAAGACCGGCCCGCTGGCGGCCTACGGCAAGCAGTACCTGGAGGGCTTCAAGGCGGGCCTGTCGTACGCCACCAAGGGCACCAACGCCGTCGACGGCCACCCGGTGGAGATCGCCGAGCAGGACGACGCGGGCGACCCGGCCAAGGCCGTCTCCGCCGCGAAGGACCTGATCGGCAAGAACTACAAGATCCTGGCCGGCTCCACCGCGTCCGGCGTGGCCCTGCAGGTCGGCCCGATCGCCGCGCAGAACAAGGTGCTGTTCATCAGCGGCCCGGCCGCCGCCGACAAGGTCACCGGCCTGAACAAGTACACCTTCCGCTCCGGCCGGCAGTCCTACCAGGACACCAAGGCCGCCGCGTCGTTCATCGGCGACGCCAAGGGCAAGAAGGTCACCGTCCTCGCCCAGGACAACGCCTTCGGCCAGGCCAACGTGGCCGCCGTCAAGGACGTCCTCGGCTCCGCGGGCGCCACCGTGGAAGCGGTGCTCGCCCCGCCGTCCGCGACCGACCTGACGCCGTTCGCCACCCAGGCCAAGGCCGCCAAGCCCGACCTGCTGTTCGTCGCATGGGCCGGCGACACCGCCTCCGCGCTGTGGACCTCGCTCAACCAGCAGGACGTGTTCTCCGCGACCAAGGTCGTCACCGGCCTCGACGTGGCCGCCTCCTACCCGCTGTTCGGCCCCGCCGCCGAGAAGATCGACTTCCTGAACCACTACTTCTCGGGCGCGGCCGGCGGCACCGAGGCCGAGCTGGCGATGAACGACTTCGTCACCAAGAACGGCTCCAAGTCCGACCTGTTCACCCCGGACGGCTTCACCGCCGCGCAGATGGTGGTGCACGCGCTGGAGACCAACAAGGGCTCCGACGCCGACACCGACGCGCTGGTGAAGGCGCTGGAGGGCTGGAGCTTCGACGGCGTCAAGGGCAAGCTCACCGTCCGCGCCGAGGACCACGCGCTGCTGCAGCCGATGTTCCAGGTCAAGCTGGCGGGCACCGGCGCCGACGCCAAGCCCACCGCGGAGAAGGTGCTGTCCGCCGAGCAGGTCGCCCCGCCGGTCGCCAAGATGGCGGGCTGACGCACATGAGCACCCCCGCCCCGGTCCTGCGGCTGAACGGCCTCGGCTGGTCGGTCCGCGGCGTCCCGATCGTCCAGGACGTCACCCTCGACGTCGCCGAGGGCGAGTTCGTCGCCTTCATCGGCCCGAACGGGGCGGGCAAGACCTCCCTGTTCAACCTGATCTCCGGGATCTACCCGGCCGGCCACGGCACCCTCCACCTGGACGGCGCCGACATCACCGCCCTGCCGGTGCCCGCCCGGGCCCGGCGGGGTCTCGGCCGGACCTTCCAGACCTCCTCGCTGTGGCCCGGCCTGACCGTCGCCGACCACGTCCGGCTGGCCGCCCAGGCCGCCGCCGGCCCCGCCGCGTCCTACCGGATCTGGCGGCGCGCCGACCGCTACCGGCAGCAGGTCGAGGAGACCCTGGAGCGCACCGGCCTCGCCGACCAGGCCGACGACCTGGCCGGCTCCCTCTCGCACGGCGGCAAAAGGAAGTTGGAGCTCGCCGTGCTGCTGGTCGGCGACCCCCGGCTGATCCTGCTCGACGAGCCGATGGCCGGGGTGAGCGCCGAGGAGGTGCCCGCCCTGGTCGAGCTGATCCGCTCCGTCCACCAGGAGCAGGGCCGCACCGTCCTGATGGTCGAACACCACATGGACGTGCTGCTCGGCCTCGCCGACCGGCTCGCCGTGATGCACCACGGCACCCTGCTCGCACTCGACACCCCCGAGGCCGTAATGGCCGACGAAACCGTCCAGGGGGCCTACCTCGGGGAGGCGTTGTGACGGAAACCCTGCTCGCGGTTCGCGAGTTGAAGGTGGTGATCGACGGCCTGCACATCCTGCACGGGGTGGACCTGGACGTCGCCGCCACCGGCGTCACCGCACTGCTCGGCCGCAACGGCGCCGGGAAGACCACCACCGTCAAGGCCGTCATGGGCCTCGTCCCGCGGACCGGCTCGCTGGTCTTCGACGGCACCGACATCGGCCGCCTGCCCACCCACCTGGTGGTCCGGCAGGGCATCGGCTACGCCCCCGAGGACCGCGGCATCTTCGGTGGCCTGACCGTCGCCGAGAACCTCCGGCTGGCCGAACGCGACGGAACTCCCGCCTACGACCTGGTCTTCGAGCTCTTCCCGGAGCTGAAGCAGCGTCACAAGCAGGCCGCCGGCACGCTGTCGGGCGGCCAGCAGCAGATGGTCGCGATCGCCCGCACGCTGCTCAACGGCAACCGGCTGATCATCGCCGACGAGCCCACCAAGGGCCTCGCGCCGAAGATCGTCACCGAGGTCGCCGACGTGCTCGCCCGGGCCGCCGAGACCGTCCCGGTGCTGCTGGTCGAACAGAACCTGGCCCTGGTCCGCCGGGTCGCCGGCCACTGCGCCGTCCTCGCCGACGGCCGCACCGCCCACCAGGGCAACGCCCGCGAACTGCTCGCGGACGAGGACGCCGCCCGCCGCCTGCTCGGCGTCGGCAGCCACCGCCCCACCGCTCCTGATCCCGAGGTGTCTCCCCGATGAACACCGTCGTCCTGCTCGCCTGCACCGGACTCGGGCTCGGCGCGCTGTACTTCCTGGTCGCCTCCGGCCTCTCGCTGATCTTCGGCCTGATGGACGTCCTCAACTTCGCGCACGGCGCGCTGCTGTCCATCGGCGCGTACGCCGCCTGGTGGGCCGCCACCGACGGCGGGCTCGGCTTCTGGCTGGCCGTGCCGTTCGGCACCGCGGTCGGCACCGCCGCCTCGGTGCTGCTCGAACTCGCCCTGATCCGGCCGCTGTACGCCCGGCCGCGCGACCAGATCCTCGCCACCGTCGGCGTCGGACTCGCCCTGCCCGCCCTGATCATGGGCATCTGGGGCGCCGACGCCCGGCCCTTCCCGCAGCCCGCCGCGCTGGCCGGCACCGTCGACGTGCTCGGCGCGACCGTCCCCGTCAACCGCTTCGTGCTGATGGCCGCCGCGCTGGTCGTGCTGGTGCTGCTGCGGCTGTTCCTGGCGAAGACCCGGTACGGCCTGATCGTCCGGGCCGGCGTCGAGGACCGCGCCATGGTCACCGCGCTCGGCATCGACGTCCGCAAGGCCTTCACCCTGGTCTTCGCCATCGGCGGCGCCGCCGCCTCGCTCGGCGGGGCGCTGGCCGGCCTGTACTTCGGCTCGATCAACCCCGGCCAGGGCACCGGCCTGCTGATCTTCGCCTTCGTGGTCGTCGTGATGGGCGGCATGGGCTCGGTCACCGGCGCCGCCGTCGCCTCGGTCGGCGTCGGCCTGGTCCAGCAGTTCGCCAACTACTACACCGCGGCAGGCCTCGGAGACCTCTCCGTGGTCGTCCTGCTCGCCGTGCTGCTGCTCGTCAAGCCGCGCGGACTCACCGGGAGACTCGCATGACCACCCACCTCAAGCGCTGGTGGCCGCTCGCCCTGCTGATCGTCCTGGTGATCGCGCCGTACAGCACCCTGCCGCTGCCCGGCCTGCTGGACGGCCCGCTCGGCAGCCCCGGCAGCCTCCAACTGATCGCCCTGTGCCTGGTCTACGGCGGTCTCGCCACCGGCTACGACCTGCTGCTCGGCCGCACCGGCCTGCTCTCCTTCGGCCACGCCCTGTACTTCGCCACCGGCCTGTACGCCACCGACCTGGCGATGCTGGAGTTCGGCCTCGGCTTCGTCCCGGCCGCAGTGTTCGGCATCCTCTGCTCGATCGCGCTGGCGCTGCTGCTCGGCTCGGTCTCGCTGAAGGTCACCGGCATCGGCTTCTCCATGGTGACGCTGGCGTTCGCGCAGGCCGGGGCGATCCTGGTGCAGCGCAACCCCGGCGGCCTGACCGGCGGCGAGGAGGGCCGCTCGACGCCCGCCGAGCACCTGCCCGACGCGCTGATCGGCATCCAGAACACCGCCAACCTGTACTGGATCGCGGTGCTGTACCTGGTCGTCACGCTCGCCGTGGTGCACTGGACGGTCTCCTCGCCGACCGGCCGGGTCTGGGCCGGCATCCGGGAGAACGAGCGCCGCGTCGAGGTGCTGGGCCTGCGCCCGTACGGCTTCAAGCTGGTCGCGTTCACCGTGTCCGGCGGCCTGGCCGGCGCGGGCGGCGTGGTCTACCTGCTGCTGACCGGCGGCGCGACGCCGCAGGCCGCGAGCTCGGACGCGACGCTGGCGCTGCTGGTGATGGTGGTGCTCGGCGGGTCCGGCACCCGGTGGGGGCCGCTGCTCGGCGGCGTGCTCTACACCTGGGCCGCGCACCGGCTCGGCGACCTCGCCAACTCCGCGTCCATCGCCGAACTCCCGTCCGTGCTGCGGGTTCCGCTCTCCCAGCCGCTGTTCCTGCTCGGTACGCTCTTCGTCGCCGTGGTCTACCTGCTGCCCGGCGGCTTGGCCAAGCTGCCCGCCCGGCTGCGTTCGGGCCGGGCCGCCAAGGCCGCCAAGGTGTCCGTCACCGCCGTACCGGAAGGCGCCGCATGACTCTCCCCCAGCACCTCACCGTCCCCGTCGAGGGCGGCGACCTCGCCGTCCTGCACTGGCCGGCCGCCGACCCGGACGCGCCCGTGGTGGTCGCCGTGCACGGCATCACCGCCAACGCGCTGGCCTGGGCCGGGCTGGCCCGGCTGCTCGACGGCCGGGTCGCGCTGTACGCCCCCGACCTGCGCGGCCGGGCCGCCAGCCGCGCACTGCCGGGCCCGTGGGGCCTGGGCCGGCACGCGGAGGACGTCGCCGCACTGATCCGTCACCTGGACGCCGGCCCGGTCCGGCTGGTCGGCCACTCGATGGGTGCCTGGGTCTCCGCCGTCGCCGCCGCCCGCCACCCCGAGCTGCTCGCCGACCTGGTCCTGGTCGACGGCGCGGTGACCTTCCCGCTGCCCGAGGGCGTCCGCGAGGAGGACGCGCTGGCCGCGGTGCTCGGCCCCGCGCTGGCCCGGCTGTCGATGACCTTCGAGAGCCGCGACGCCTACCGGGCGTTCTGGCAGGCGCACCCCGCGTTCGCCGACTGGAACGAGGAGATGGACGCGTACACCCAGCGCGACCTGGTCGGCGAGGCCCCCGAGCTGGTCTCCTCCTGCGTCCACGAGGCGATCACCACCGACGGCGCCCAGGTGCTGCTCGACCCGGAGGCGGCCGGCGCGATCCACCGCCTCGCCGTCCCGACCCGGTTCCTGTACGCCGAGCGCGGGCTGCTGAACGAGCCCCAGGCGCTGTACGACGAGGGCCGGCTGACGGCGGCGAAGGTCACCGTCCCGACCGAGCTGCTCGGCGGCACCAGCCACTACTCGATCATCTGGGCCGACCGGCTGGCCGAACTGCTGGTCTGAGCGCGGACGTTCCGGTGCCCTCCCGCCTCCGCATCCGGAGCGGGAGGGCACCCGGCGTTCGGGCCCGGACCGCTCAGGCGCGGCGCCGCAGGTACACGGCGCCGAGGACGACCGCGGCGGCCAGCGAACCGCCGATCACCCCGACCTGCCGGTTGATCATCGGAACGGTCGCGGCCGCCGGGGCGCCGCCGCACTCGACGTGGCCGATGATCACGTTGGCGCCGCCGAGTGTCGGCAGCAGCGTGAAGTGCACGGCGTTGACGGTCAGCACGCCGTTGGCGTCGGTGGACTGCTCGTTCAGCATCAGCTCGCCGAGGCCGGCGATGGTGACGCCGGTGTTCTTCGGGGCGTTGGCCTCCAGCGTGGTCGGGATGCCCAGGATGGTGACGGTGCCGCTGGCGATGATGCCGTTGCCGGTGGCCCCGTCAGGGGTGGCGTTGCAGGTGGATTCGACGCCGGTCAGCGACCCGGTCAGGGTGGGACCGAAGGTGAGGCCCAACCGGTCGACGGTGGCCGAGGCGGAGGAGGTGCCGGCCGCCGGGTCGCCCGCGGTGGTGGCGGTGAGCGTGGCGTCGGTCGCGAACGGTCCGACCGTCAGGCCCACTTCGGTCTGGGTGCCGCCAGGGGGGTAGGTGGACAACGGTTGCGGCGGGACGGCCGCCGCGCCGTTCAGAGCGTCGGCCGAGACCACGTACGCCGTTGCCACGGGCGAGGTCAGCGCGGCGAACGCCGGTGCGGTGGAGCAGAACAGGCCGGCCGCGAGGGCTGCTCCGGCCAGGACGCGGTTGCGGGTGGAGACGGTGGTCACGGAATGGACCGCCTTTCTAGGGGAGGAGGGGGTGCTGCCGGTTCCGATGGCTGTCGATCAATTCCCGTATCAGGCAAGGGATTTATGTGAACAGTCGGAAAATCCGGTCGAATGGAGTAGCCCCGAAAAGGGCATGACGGACCATCAGTGCACGGCTGCCCGAGCGGTCTTGTGCCAGTCCCGCTCCCCGCGCACCAGCCGCCAGAACGCGCGCACCGCGACCAGGTACGTCCCGAACGCGTAGACCGCCAGCGCCAGCCCGTACGCCAGCGCAGAGCCCCGGCCGATGTCCCGCTCGCAGCGGCGCCGGTACAGCGGCCCCCAGACGGCGAACTCGGAGATCCCGATCAACAGGTACAGGCCGATCAGCAGCGCGCCGCCGTGGGCGAGGAAGTCCGCAGTGAACTCCGGGTACGCCCAGGCGTGGTAGCCGAAGACCCCGATCGGCACCAGGTAGGCGAACATGCCGACCACCTGCAGCCAGGGCTGCGCCATGAAATAGCCCACCTCCAGGAAGCCGAGCGCGCTGAACTCCCGGGAGCCCCAGATCCGCGGCAGGTACCGGGCGCACTGCATCGAGCCCTGTGCCCAGCGCACCCGCTGGGTGAGCAGCTGCCGGACGCTCCACAGCGCCTCCTGCTCGACCCAGGCGGTGGTGGTGTAGCCGTTGCGGCGGCCGGCCAGCATCATTCGCAGGCCCAGCTCGAAGTCCTCCAGCAGGGCCCGCCCCCACGGGCTGCCGGTCTCGGCGGCGACCGCGCGCAGCGCGCTGAGCCGGTTGGCCTGCCCGTTGCCGCCGACGTTGACGGTGCCGGTGCGGCGCCGGGTGATCTGCATGGCCGAGATCGGCCCGCGGAACTCCAGGTCCTGCAGCCGGGCCAGCAGCCGGGCCCGGGCGTTGGCGATCCGGCCGCGGCCGGGCAGCGGCGCGGCCACCGCCCGGTTGGACATCCGGACCTCCACCTGGACGGCGCCGATCGCCGGGTCGCCGAACGAGGCCGGTCCGGCCAGTACGTGCAACAGGTTGGGCGAGGGGCGGCCGTCCGCGTCCACCACGGTGAGCACCACCCGGTCCGGGTCGGCGCCGGCGGGCAGCCACTCCTCCAGCGCGTGGTACGCGGCGTTCAGCGCGTCGCCCTTGCCGGTGCGGGCGTCCGGCAGCCGGCGCCGCACCAGGTGGACGGGCAGCCCGGCGACGGCGAGGGCGAGGACCACCTCCGCGGTGCGGTCCGTCGAGTGGTCGTCCACCACCCACAGATGGGCGGTGGGGAAGCGCCGGTGCAGGTGGTCGAGGGTGAGGCCGATCACCGTCTCCTCGTCGCGGCACGGGACGGCGAAGTGCCACTGGTAGCCGGACGGGTCGCCGGGGGCGTCCGGCCGGGCGCGCAGGAAGCCCGTCACGATCACCCCGACGTAGCCGAGGAAGCCGACGCCGAGGACGAAGGACAGGCAGACGGAGAGGTCGAGCAGGCTCACGGGGCGACGTCCTCGGCGGGGGCGGAGCCGCGGGCGACCACGGCCAGACAGAGCAGCAGCGCCGCCAGGGCGGCGACCATCATCAGCAGCGAGCCGAACAGCACGTGCGTCCACTCGAACCCGGAGCTGCCGTAGCGGTGCTGCATGGCGACGATCAGGGTGAGCCGGCCCAGGTTGGTGCCGGCGATCATCGCGACGGCCAGCGCCAGGGCCAGCAGCAGCCGGCCCGGGCGGCGGTGGCCGAACACCAGCAGCAGGCCCAGGACCAGCGCGAACGGCGCGATCAGCAGGGCGCTGCTGCACCCGGTGGTGAGCGCGATGCCGCGCTCGAAGTGATCCGGTCCGCCCGCGTACAGCACCGGTGCGCCCGGGCTCGGCAGCAGCAGGGTGCGCAGCCCCAGCAGGTGGGTCGTGATCTGGGCGACGGCGGTCAACTCCAGGTTGCGGTACATGCGTTCGCCGCCGACCAGCAGGCCCGCCAGGGCGAGGGCGAGCGGGCCGCACACCGAGCCGAGCAGGCCGGGGCGGGAACGGACGGCCGACCGGACCGGCGGCCCGGAGAGTGCGGTGGCAGGCATGGGCGGCTCCACGCGAAGGGGCGGACGGCCGGACCCGGCGGACGGGGCCGCCCGGGTCCGGGGACGGTCAGGGGCGGCGGTCCGGGCCCGGGCGGTCGGACCGGGGTCCGGAGGCGGCCAGCCGGCCGCGCCGCACCAGCAGCACGCCGACCAGCAGCAGACCGGCGGCCGCGGCGGCGGCCAGGCCGAGCCCGGGCGACCCGGTGGAGGCCAGCACTCCGCCGCCGGCCGCGACCGGCGGGATTCCCCCGGTGATGGGTCCGTACACGGTTGTCTCCTCTCGTCCCGGCCCGGTGGCTTCCAGGCCTCGCCAAAGGTGACTTCCGGGCCGATCATCAGACCGCACCGACGCGCGGGGCGGGCGGAAGAGCACTCGGACGCCGGACGCGGCGATCGGCCGTCAACTCCAACGGCCGCGCGGGGGCGTCAACTCGAACGGCGGCGGCGCTCGCGGGCGTCCGGCCGTTGCGCCGGGCGGGTGGTCCTGCGGGTGCGGTCGGTCGGCGCGGGCGCGGCGCACGGTGATCCCTGACGTGGCGTCACAACCATGTGATCGCCATTCGAAAATCTTGTCCGCTCATCTCGCCGCTCGGTCCGTCATCCCGTCCCACCCACGGAGCACCATGACCTCCCGCGACCTCGCCCTGGTCCTCGGAACCCGACCGGAAATCGTCAAACTCGCCGCAGTCACACGGCTGTTGGGCCCGCGCGCCCGGGTGGTGTGGACCGGGCAGCACTGGGACCCGGCCCTCACCACCGCGTTCTTCACCGGCTACGGCCTGCCCGCCCCGCACCACCGGCTGGACGGCATCGGCGGCGAACCGCGCGGCCGGCAGATCGGCCGGATGGTCGGCGAACTCAGCCACCACTTCACCGAACACCCGCCCGCCGCCGCCATCGTCCAGGGCGACACCAACACCGCCGCCGCCGGGGCGCTCGCCGCGCACTGCGCGGGCATCCCCGTCGTCCACGTCGAGGCGGGCCTGCGGTCCTTCGACCGCGACATGCCCGAGGAGGCCAACCGGCGCGTCATCGCACCCCTCGCCGACCTGCACTGCGCGCCCACCCGGACCGCCGCCGCCCACCTGCTGCGCGAAGGCATCGACCCCGGGCAGATCCTGGTCACCGGCAACACCGTGGTCGAGGCCACCCTCGCCACCCTGCCCGGGGAGAGCGCCGCCCGCGCCGTGCTGGACCGGTACGGCGTCACGCCCGAGAACTACCTGCTGGCCACCGTCCACCGGCCCGAGAACACCGACGACCCCGCCCGGCTCGCCCGGCTGCTCGGCCAGCTCGGCGGCCTCGACCTGCCGGTGCTGCTGCCGCTGCACCCCCGCACCCGGGCGGCGGCCGCCGCGGCCGGGCTGCTCGGCGGCGGCGGGCGGCTGCGCCCGATCGAGCCGCTCGACCATGCGGCGTTCCTCGCGCTGGCCCGGCACTGCCGGCTGCTGGTCTCCGACTCCGGCGGCGTCCAGGAGGAGTGCACGGTGCTCAAGCGCCCCCTGGTGGTGGTCCGCAACTCCACCGAACGCCCGGAGGCGGTCCGCGCCGGGTTCGCCCGACTCGCCCGCCCCGGGGCCGAACTCGACGCCGCCCTGAGGGAGTTGCTCGCCGACCGGGGCGTCGCGGCGCGGCTCGCCGAGGTGCCCTCCCCGTACGGCGACGGGCGGGCCTCCCGGACGATCGCCGCCGCCGTGCAGGACCGCTACCCGCGGCGCGCGCCCCGGCCGCGCAGTGCGGCGGCCGGGGCGGTGGAGCCGGTGGACCGTCAGGCGGCGGACCGTCAGGCGGTGCCGAGGAAGGTCTGCCAGCCGCCCGCCGGGGACTGGCCGACGTTCAGGGTGCGCAGCTTGCGCAGCGTGGACTGATCCTGCGCCTCCAGCCACTCGACCAGCTGCTTGAAGGACACCAGCCGGACGTCCGGCTTGCCGGCGATCTCCTTGAGGGTCTGCTCGACGGCGTCCATGTAGATGCCGCCGTTCCACTGCTCGAAGTGGTTGCCGACGAAGAACGGCGCCCGGTTGGTGGTGTAGGCGCGGTTGAAGCCCGCCAGGTACGCGTCCCGGGCCTGGTCGCGCCACTGGCCGTACTTGCCCGGGTCGCCCTTGGTGGAGCCGGCGGACTGGTTGGCCAGGATGTTGTAGTCCATCGACAGCACCTGGAAGCCGTGCCCGGGGAACGGGATGCCCTGCAGCGGGAAGTCCCAGATCTTGCCGTCCTGCACCTTCTGCGGCCAGATCTGCTGCCCGCCCGGCGAGGAGGCGTCGTACTTCCAGCCGAGCTTGGCGGCGGTCGGCAGCAGCGCCTTCTGGCCCTCCAGGCAGGGGGTGCGGCCGCCGATCAGCTCCTTCTTGTAGTCGAAGGGCAGCGGGTCGACGTCGGTGATCCCGGTGTTGGTCCGCCACTGCGTGACGAAGCCGACCGCCTGCTCGATCTCGCTCTCCCAGTCCTCCGGCGTCCACTTGTTGACGCCGTTGCCGTCGGAGCGGGTCGAACAGAAGTGGCCGTTGAAGTGGGTGCCGATCTCGTGGCCGGCCAGCCACGCCTGGCTGACCAGCTTCAGCGTGTTGCGGACGGCGCCCTCGGAGAGGAACGGGATGTCGGAGGCGCCCTGCGAGTGCTTCGGCGGGTGGTACAGCGAGGACTTCTCCTTCGGCAGCGTGTAGATGCCGGAGAGGAAGAACGTCATGGCGGCCTTGTGTTCCTCGGCGAGCTTGAGGAACCGGGCGAACTGGCCGTCGTCGGTGGCGCCCGCGCCGTCCCAGGAGAGCACCACGAACTGCGGCGGGGTCTCGCCCGGCTTCAGCTTCTCCGGCTTCGGCTGGTTCGGCTGCGGGCCGGTGTCGGCGTTCGAGCCGTCGCCGATCGGGGTGCCTTTGGCGTCGGACTGGCCCGGTGCGGGCTTGGCGCCGCCGCTGCCGGTGCCCGCGTCGGAACCCGGTCGGCCGGCCGCACCACCCCCGCTCGAACAGGCGGCGACGGCCCCCAGGGCCGCGGTGGCCGCCGTCGCGGACAGCACTGTCCTGCGCGAGATGGTGCTCATGGTCTCCCCTGCCGCAGTGGGCCCGACCAGAAGAAGATCCGGACGCCGGCCCGCGGCTCCGGATGGTCAACTTCTGGCAAACTCGGACAATTTGACGGTTTCGCCACCCAAGGATGGCATGCCCGGGACGGACGGTCCAACGCCGCCCACCCTCAACCAGTCACCACGCGGACCGAGTTCCGACGGCTCCCGCCGATGGCGTCCTGTTGCCGTTCTGGGACAGAAAAGCCCAGCTGGGCCGCATGCCTAGGCGGGTTCGCCCTCGACCAGCACGGCCAGCCGGCGGCGTCGGCGCACCAGTTGGACCACCAGGCTGCTGATCACCGTCGCCGCGGCCGAGGAGATCACCAGGCTCAGCCACTCGGTGTCGAACCAGTGCAGGTTCAGCCAGCCCAGGCTGACGATGTACGCCGCCCACACCACCGCCGCCACCGCGGACCAGCGCAGGAACGTCCACGGCCGGTTCGGGGAGTGGCCGACCGCCAGGTCCAGCACCGTCCGCCCGGCCGGGACGAAGCGGGCCACGATCACGATCGTCGCCGCCGTCCGGCTGGTGGTGCGGCCGGTCAGCGCCCGCTGCACCCGGGCCACGCTGGCCGCCAGCTGCGGCCGGCGCTCCAGGCGGCGGTTCACTGCGGGCGCGCCGCGCCGGGCCAGGTTGAGCAGCAGCAGGTCGCCGAGGAAGGATGCCACCGCCACGCCCGCCGCCAGCGGCAGCGGCGAGCCGCCCATCTGGCCGGTCTTCAGCACGGCCAGGATCACCAGCGTCCCGCTGGGCAGGAACGGCAGGAAGGCGTCACCCAGCACCGCGACCAGCGCCAGCGCGCAGTACCACGCCGGTGTGATCACCGTGTTGGCGTCCATGGTTCTCTCCCTCCAGACCGCCCGGGGGAGAGGCAGCTGCAACAGGGGTCAACGCTAGCGCGAACACCTTTCATCACCTGAAGCACCCCCGTGTGGGATGTCGCACACGGGCCCGGGCACGCTGAGAGCCCCCGGCGGGGTGCCGCTGCGGGGGCTCGGGGAGAACCGGGCGGTGCTGGTCGAGCCCGCCGGTCCGTGCGGTGCGCGAGGCCGGTGGGGCCACCGCGACGACCACCAGCCTGCCGCATCCCCGGGCCCCGCTCGACCACATCGGCTGGCGAGTTCGCGCCAGCGCGGGAAGTCGCCAGCCGAAGGGAACCGCCCGGCGGGCGGGAACAGTGCGCCCGGTGCGCGGGTTGTGCACCGACGAACGCCCGGGCACCCGGCCGGGGCCACAGGAGGACGGGACCGCATGAGCACCGCACCGAGCGAACGGCAGCCCGACGACGACGGCCGGATCCGCGGCCGGGCGGCCGGCGCCGCCCCCGCCCCGCTCTCCATCCTGGACCTCGCCACCGTCGGCACCGGCCATACCGCCGCCGAGGCCCTCGCCGCCACCACCGAACTCGCCCGCAACGCCGAGCGCTGGGGCTACCACCGGTTCTGGGTCGCCGAACACCACGGCATGCCCGGCGTCGCCTCCTCGGTGCCCGCCGTGCTGCTCGCCCACCTCGGCGCGCACACCAGCACCCTGCGACTCGGCTCCGGCGGCGTGATGCTCCCCAACCACGCCCCGCTCTCCATCGCCGAACAGTTCGGCCTGCTGGAGGCCCTGCACCCCGGCCGGATCGACCTCGGCCTCGGCCGCGCCCCCGGCACCGACCAGGCCACCGCCCGCGCCCTGCGCCGCGGCCTGGCCGACGGCGCCGAGGACTTCCCCCGCCAACTCGCCGAACTCACCCACTTCCTGGACGGCGACTTCCCCGACGGCCACCCCTACGCCCGGCTCGAAGCGGTGCCGCGCTCGGCCGCCCGTCCGCCGATCTGGCTGCTCGGCTCCTCCGGCTTCTCCGCGCAGCTCTCCGCCCGGCTCGGCCTGCCGTTCGCCTTCGCGCACCACTTCAGCGCCGCCAACACGGTGCCCGCGCTCGACCTGTACCGGGACACCTTCCGCCCGTCCGAGGTGCTCGCCGAGCCGTACGCACTGATCGGCGTCAGCGCCGTCGCCGCCGAGACCACCGAGCAGGCGCGGTGGCTGGCCCGCTCGGCCGGCCTCGGCATGCTCCGGCTGCGCCAGGGCCGCCCCGGGCCGATCCCCACCCCCGAGGAGGCCGCCGCGCACCCCTACACCCTCGCCGAGGAGGACTTCATGGACTCCTGGCTGGCCAACGTGGTGCTCGGCACCCCCGCCGAGGTCGCCGAGGGCCTGGAGGCGCTGCGCCGTCGCACCGGCGCGGACGAGCTGATGGTCACCTCGCACATCCACGGGCACCGGAACCGCCTCACCTCCTACGGCCTGATCGCCGAGGCGTACGGGCTCACGAAGAGCTAGCGCACGGAGAGCTAGCTCACGGAGAGCCGGGGGAGCGCTCCCGCAGTATCTCGGCGATCCGGTCGGCGGCGCCCGGGCGGGCGAAGTACCAGCCCTGGGCGGTGTCGCAGCCGGTCTGGCGCAGGCGCTCGGCCTGGGCGGCGTTCTCGATGCCCTCGGCGGTGACGGTCAGTCCGAGGGCGTGCGCCAACTGCACGACCGCGCCGACGATCTGCTCGTCGGCGGCGCGCCGCCGCCCGCCGTCGCCGGGGGAGCTCTCCCGGAACGCCTCGATGAACGTGCCGTCCAGCTTCAGCGCGTGCACCGGCAGCCGGGACAGGTACGCGAGGTTCGAGTAGCCGGTGCCGAAGTCGTCGATGGCGATCCGCACGCCCATGTCGGCGAGCGCCTGCAACGCCTGCAGCGGGCGTCCGCTCGGGCCGAGGATCGCGCTCTCGGTGATCTCCAACTGCAGCAGCCGGGCCGGCAGCCCGGTGCGCTCCAGCACCTCGGCGACGTCCGCGACCACGTCGGAGTCCCAGATCTGACGGGCGGCCAGGTTGACCGAGACGAAGGTCTCCGCGTCCGGGAACTCCGCGAGCCAGCGCCGGGCCTGGCGGCAGGACTCCTCCAGCACCCACTTGCCGAGCGGGACGATCGCCCCGGACTCCTCGGCGAGCGGGATGAAACGGTCAGGCGACAGCAGGCCGTAGCGGGGGTGGAGCCAGCGCACCAGCGACTCCGCGCCGTGCACCGCGCCGTCCGCCAGACCCACCAGCGGCTGGTACTCGACGACGAACTCGCCGCGCTCCACGGCCGGGCGCAGCGCCGTCGCCAGCAGGTGGCGGGTCAGCTGGTCGGCGCCGCGGTCGCGGTCGTACAGCGTCCAGCGGGCGCGGCCGTCGGCCTTCGACCAGTACAGGGTGGAGTCGGCGTCGCGGAGCAGGTCGGTGGGGGTGGAGCCGCGCACCGGGCGTTCCACCACGCCGATCGAGGCGGTCACCGTCAGCCGGTGCCCGGCCACCTCGAAGGGCCGCTCCAGGGCGTCCATCAGCCCGGTCGCGAGGTGGGTGAGCTGCTGGTGGCCGGAGCTGTCGGCGACCAGCACGGCGAACTCGTCGCCGCCCAGGCGGGCCACCAACTGGCCCTCGCCGCTGCCGAATCCGTGCTCCAGCCGGGCGGCGACGGCGACCAGCAGCTGGTCGCCGATGTGGTGGCCGAGCGTCTCGTTGATGGCCGCGAAGCCGTCCAGGTCGACGTAGCACAGCCCGATCCGGGGCTCGCCCTCCGGCTCCTTCGACCCGGCCTGCCCGGCGGGCTTGAACGCCGCCTCCAGCCGTTCGAAGAACAGCGTCCGGTTCGGCAGCCTGGTCAGTGGGTCGTGCAGGGCCTGGTAGGCGAGGCGGTCGCCGAGCTGCCGCTGCTCGGTGATGTCCTCGACCATCACCAGCGTGTAGTACGGGTGGCCCGCGCCGTCCCGGATCAGCGAGACGGTGACCCGGCCCCAGACCTCGCGCCCGCCGGGGTGCTTGAGCCGCTTCTCGGTGCGCATCCGGTCGCGCTCGCCGCGCACCAGCTCGCGGTAGCGGCGCCGGGACGGGTCCTCCGGGTCGATGATCTGATGGATGTGCATGCCGGGCAGTTCGCGGGTCTCCCGGCCGAGCATCGCCGCGAACGCCGGATTGCCCTCGATCACGAAGTCGTCGGTGTCGATCAGCGCCATGCCGATGCCGGCGTCCGAGAACGCGGCCCGGAAACGCGACTCGCTGGCCCGCAGCGCGTCCGCCAGGTGCACCGCGTCGGCGCTCAGCGAACTGCCGCAGGCGGCGCAGGTCTGGGGCGCACTGGCGGCTGTCCCGGGCGGCGGCGCACCCTCCTGCGGGCGCGGCGTTTCGGGCCGCCCACCCCGATGGTGTGCGTCGGCCCCGACGTTCCGGCCCGGCACGGCACGCTCCCGTCCGCTGCTGCCACTGATCACGGCCGACACCCACGTGGGCGGAGACCGGTCCGCGGCCCCGTTCCGCCCGGCCCCGGCCGATGACCGGGGAGCTGTCGGCGGCCTCGGGCCACGTCCGCCGATCATAGGCCGCCGGTGTAACTGTGCGCGACCGCCGCCGGGGTGATTCGGGCGGATTGTCCGCAGATGTCTTCCGGCGTGACGCACGAAACCCCCGGCGCGCACCGGATTTGGTGCACGCCGAGGGCGTACGCCCTTGCTCACACGCCGTAGCGGGCGGGTCGCTCCGGGCCGGGTCGCGGCAGGTCAGGCCAGGGAAGCGGAGAGGGTGATGGTGGTGCCGGTCAGCGCCTGGCTCACCGGGCAGTTCGCCTTCGCGTCCTCGGCGGCCTTCACGAAGCCCGCCTCGTCCAGGCCCGGTACGGTGCCGACCACGGTCAGGTGGATGCCGGTGATGCCGGTGCCCGGCTGGAACGTCACGTCCGCCTTGGTCTCCAGCTTGGCGGGCGGGGTGCCCGCGCCGGTCAGGCCGTGCGACAGCGCCATCGAGAAGCACGCCGAGTGCGCGCCCGCGATCAGCTCCTCCGGGCTGGTCTTCCCGTTCGCGGCCTCGGCCCGGGACGGCCAGGACACCGGGAACTCGCCGATGCCGGAGGAGTCGAAGGTCACCAGGCCCTTGCCGTCGAGCAGGTTGCCCTCCCACTCGGTGTGCGCGGTGCGGGTCGTTGCCACGATCAGGTACCTCCTGTAGGGGGAACTGCCGGTCGAACTGCTCCACCCGCGACCGCACTTGCGGCCGCGGCCCGCCCAGCCTAGGGCCTGACCGCCCGCCCGGCAGGGGAACGCCGCGCCGCCGCGCCAGGCCGTCGTCCGGTGGTCGCCGGGTGGTCGTCCGGCCGTCGTCCGGTGGTCGTCCAGCGGCCGTCCCACATCCCGGAACGTGTCGGCAAACGGGGCGAGAAGGGTGTGTTTGCCCTGTTAGATTGGCCGTTCGCCCGCGCCCGGGGCGGCCGGTCCGCCGTGCCCCGCCGCGCCCGGAGCCCACCGAACCCGCATCGGAGCCACCCCCATGACGGACCAGCCCACCCCCGTCCCGACGGAGATCGACCCTGCCGTGCGGGCCGAGCTGACCCGCCTGCGCGAGTCGATCGACAACATCGACGCCGCCGTCGTCCACATGCTCGCCGAGCGCTTCAAGGCCACCCAGCAGGTCGGCCGGCTCAAGGCCGAGCACCGGCTGCCGCCCGCCGACCAGGAGCGCGAGCGCCGGCAGATCGCCCGACTGCGCGAACTGGCCGTCAGCGCCCACCTGGACCCGGTGTTCGCGGAGAAGTTCCTGAACTTCATCATCGCCGAGGTGATCCGGCATCACGAGGCGATCGCCGAGGACAGCAGCCGCGCCGGGAGCTGACCGGCGCCCGGGCCGGCCCGGCCTCGGCCCGGCCCGGGTGTCCGGTCCGCGTAAGGAGCGGATTTCGCGCCGTCCGGTGGGCGGGTTAGCGTGCTGTCCGTCGGAGGAGGCGGTTTCGGTGTCGGTAGCGGTGACCGAGAGGACCACGCAGGAGCAGGGCTGGCGCAAGCGCCGGCCCTGGTACGTCGAACTGCCCGTGATGATCGCCGTCGGCCTGGCGGTCGCGGTCGTGATCAAGTCCTGCCTGTTCCAGATGTTCTCCATCCCGTCCGGCTCGATGGAGAACACCCTCCAGGTCGGCGACCGGGTCGCCGTCAACAAGCTTGCCCCGCTGACCGGTTGGAAGCCCCAGTCGGGCGAGCCGGTGGTGTTCAAGGACCCGGGCGGCTGGCTGCCGCCCACCCCGAAGGACAGCAACGCCTTCACCGGCGCCCTGCACTCCGGCCTCAGCGCGATCGGTCTGCTGCCGCCCGGCGACGACTACCTGGTCAAGCGGGTCATCGCCACCGGCGGCCAGACCGTCGCCTGCCGCGGCACCACCCTCACCGTCGACGGCCAGCCCGTCAGCGAGCCCTACCTGCACCCCGGCGACGACTCCTGCTCCGGGCTGGACTTCGGCCCCGTCACCGTCCCCGCCGACCACGTCTGGGTGGAGGGCGACCACCGCAGCGACTCCGCCGACTCCCGCTACCACCGCGACCAGCCCGGCGGCGGCGCCGTCCCTGTCGCCGACCTGGTCGGGCCGACCACCGCCGTGGTCTGGCCGCTCAACCACTTCACCTGGTTCGGCTGGACCGGCCGCTGAGCCCGCGTCAGGCCGGCACGCCACGCCGCAGGCGGACGGTGCAGGCCGCGGCGACGGCCGCCGAGAGCAGGGCCAGCGCGGCGGTCTCCGCCCACTGGAACGGCCAGTAGCGGTCGGCGGGCTGGTACTCGGCGCGCTGCGTCAGGTGCAGCGCGTCGATCGCCTCCCGGCACTGCGCGAGCGAACCGACGTCCGGCCGGCACACGTCCGGGGCGGGCCCGGTGAACGGCCGGCCGTCGGCGGTCAGCGTCCGGACCGACACCACCCAGGCACCCGGCGCCGACACCGGCACCGAGACGTACAGCCGTCGGCCCTCGATCCGGATCACCCCCGGCCGGTCCGGGGCCAGTGCCACCGCGCGGTCCGCCCGTACCGGCGCCGCGACGTGGGCGCGCACCAGCAGCGGGACCGCGATCTGCACGGCCGCCAGGACCGCCAGGACGACCGCCATCGCCGCGACCTGACGGCGCAGCAGCAGGCCCGCCGCCACGCCCACCGCGAGACCGAACAGCGCCCAGCCGACCGGCGCGAGGCCGTGCGCGGCGAACACCGGCGGACCGAAGCGACCCGGCAGGGCCGACTCGCCGTCCCCGCCGGGCAGGGCGGCCGCCCGGTCCAGCGGAGCCGCCCACCGGGTCACCAGGAGGGAGAGCAGGCCGGACAGCAGAAGGGTCGAAGCGCCGACGAGGGCGAGGCGGACGGTCAGCCAGCGGGTGCGGGTGACGCCCTGGGTCCACGTCAGGCGGAACGAGCCCGACTCCAACTCCCGTGCCACCAACGGCACACCCGCGAACATGCCGAGCAGTGCGGGCAGGATCAGCAGCAGCGCCGTGCCGAGGTGGAACAGGGCGGTGACGGTGCTGTCGGCGCGCAGCGAAGCGGCGAAGGCGGCCTGGGCCTGCGCACAGCCGGTCGCGGTGTCGGCGCAGGCCGGGAGGCCGGCGGCGGCATAGAGGTCCGCCGGCCGGTGGCCGGACGGGAGGTAGACGGCGCAGGCGGCGGCCAGCGCGGCGAGCGCCGTCCAGGCCTGTGCGCGGTACTGACGCCACGTCAACCAGATCATCGGGCCTCCTCCAACTGCTCCAGCACGTACGCCTCCAGGTCGCGGCCACCGGCCAGCAGATCGGTCAGGGGGCCGGCGGCCCGGACCCGGCCGCGGCCGAGCACGATCAGGTGGTCGCAGTCCCGGGCGAGGTCGGAGACCAGATGGGAGGACATCAGGACGGTCGCCCCGCTGTCGGCGCGGGCCTGCGCCAGGGAGTCCAGGAACTCCCGCCGGGCCAGCGGGTCCAGCGCCGCCACCGGCTCGTCCAGCACCAGCAGGTCCGGGCGCTTGGCCAGGGCCAGGGTCAGGGCGAGCTGGGCCCGTTGGCCGCCGGAGAGCCGGGCCGCGCGACGATGCGGGTCGAGGCCCAGCTCGTCGATCCGGCGCCGGGCCCAGGCGCGGTCCCAGGTCCGGTTCAGCCGGGAGCCGAGCCTCAGGTGCTCGGCGACCGTCAACGAGCGGTGGACGGGGGCGTCCTGGCCGACGAAGCCGATCCGCGCCAGGCGCGGTCCGGCCGGTGGGCCGCCCAGCACGCGCAACTCGCCCTCGGTCGGCCGCAGCAGACCCACCGTCAACTGCAGCAGGGTGCTCTTGCCCGCGCCGTTCGGCCCGACCAGGCCGGCCATCCGCCCGGCCGGCACCTCCCACGTGCAGCCCCGCAGCGCCCAACCGCCGCGATAGCGCCGACCTACGTCCCGTGCCTCGATCACAAGCCCTCCTCCGGTTTCGGACCCGGCACACCCTCCCGGTCGGCGGGGGCGCGCCGCGTCGTGCTCCGGACCGGACCTGCGACCGGTACCGGGGGACGACCGGCGCGGTCGAAGAACGGGGCCCGACGCGGGCGGGCCTGCTCGCGCCCCGCCGTTCCGCAGGCGCCCCGACGGGCCCCGGCCGGGTGCGTCGGCCCCGGGGACGACGACGCCTGTCGTCCTCCGGTCCGATCCGCCCCGGCGGCGGGCACCGCTACCGTGGCGCGCATGGATCTGCACCGACCGCTCGGCGTCCGGGCACGGGCCGTGGTGGACGGCGTGGTGGCGGCCGTGCTGGCCGGGCTGGCGGCGTCGGCGGCGTGGGACGCGACCTCGTCCGGCCCGCACCAGGTGGACGTCACGCTCGCCTCGCCGGTGGGGCTCGGGCCGCGACCGGCGGACTGGGCGATGGTCGCGGTGGCCGCGCTCGCGGTGCCGTTCGCCCGACGCCGCCCTGCCGTCGTCGTGCCGGCCGTGCTCGTGCTCGCGGCCCTGAGCGCCGGGACGGCGGCGTCGCCCGCACCCTGGGTGGCCGTGGCCGCGGTGCTGTACCCCGCGCCGCGCGCGCTGCCCGCCCGGACGGCCGGCGGACTGCTGGCGGCCGCGCTCGCGGTGGCCGCGCTGTGCCGGACGGGCGTGCTGCACTGGCCCTGGGCGCGCCCCGAACTCGGCGGCCCCGGTGCGTCGTTGACGGTCGTGCTGATCCTGGTGACCGGCTGGACGGCCGGGTATGCGACGGACCAGCGCCGCCGTCGCCGGGCCGAGGACGAACGCTCCCGGCTGCGCGAGGAACGCGTGCTGATCGCCCGCGAACTGCACGACGTGGTGGCGCACAGCCTCGGAGTGATCGCGGTACAGGCCGGGGTCGCCAACCACATCGCGGCCCAGCAGCCCGAACAGGCGCGGCTCGCGCTGGCCTCGATCGAGGAGACCAGCCGCACCGCGCTGGACGAGATGCGGGCCCTGCTGGGCGTGCTGCGCACCGGCGAGGACGGCGAACGGCTGCCCGCGCCGCGACTGTCCGAACTGGACGAGGTGGTCCGCCGGGCGGCGGCCGCGGGCGTCCGGGTCGAGCTCGAACTGCTCGGTGAGCGAAGGGAGTTGCCACCGGGGCTGGAACTGGCCGGCTACCGGGTGGTGCAGGAGGCGGTGACCAACGTGGTCCGGCACGCGGGCACCGACCGCTGCCGGGTGCGGGTCGAGTACCGGGCGGACGCGCTGGCGCTGAGCGTCGTCGACGAGGGGCGGGGCGGCTCCCCCGGGAGTGCCGGCGTTCCCGGGCGTGGTGGCGTTCCCGGGCGTGGTGGCGGGCACGGGAGCGGCGGCGTCCTCGGGAGTGGTGGCGGGCACGGGCTGGCCGGGATGCGGGAACGGGTCGCGGTGCACGGCGGCGAGTTCCGGGCCGGCCGGCGCGAGGGCCGCGGCTTCGAGGTCGCGGCGCTCTTCCCGCTGGCGGTGGCCCGGTGATCCGGGTCCTGGTCGCCGACGACCAGGCGCTGGTGCGCGGCAGCTTCCGGCTGCTGGTCGACTCCGCGCCCGACCTGACGGCGGTCGGCGAGGCCGCGGACGGCATCGAGGCGCTCGAACTCGCCCGCCGGGAACGGCCCGACGTGGTCCTGATGGACATCCGGATGCCCCGGCTGGACGGCATCGAAGCCACCCGTGAACTCGCCGCCGACCCCGCGCTGGCCGACGTCCGGGTGCTGGTGCTGACCACCTTCGACCTGGACGACTACGCGTTCGCGGCGCTGCGCGCGGGCGCGGCCGGGTTCCTGCTCAAGGACACCCGACCCGCCGAACTCCTGGAGGCGGTACGGGTGGTGGCCGCCGGGCAGGCGCTGCTGGCACCCCGGGTGACGCGCCGGCTGATCGAGGAGTACACCCGTCGGCCCGAGCCCGCGGGCCTGCCCGTGTCCGCCTCGCTCGCCGGGACCACCGAACGCGAGCGGGAGGTGCTGTCACTGGTCGGGCTCGGCCTGTCCAACGAGGAGATCGCTGCGCACCTGCACGTCAGCCTGTCCACGGCGAAGACGCACATCGGTCGGCTGCTGCAGAAGCTGGCCGCGCGGGACCGGGCCCAACTGGTCATCGCCGCCTACGAGTCGGGGCTGATCCGGGCGGGCGGGAGCCGGGTCGTACGATGATCACGTGTTCATTCTTGAGCTGACCTACACCGCCCCGCTGGAGCGCATCGACGCGCTGCTGCCCGCCCACGTCGCCTGGCTGGAACAGCACTACGCGAACGGCACCTTCCTCGCCTCCGGCCGCAAGGTACCGCGCGACGGCGGCGTCATCATCGCCGTCGCGGAGAACCGGGACGCCATCGAGGCCCTCGCCGCCACCGACCCCTTCGCCCAGGCCGGCGCGACCGCCTGCCGCATCACCGAGTTCGTCCCCACCACCACCGGCCCGGAACTGTCCCCGTACTGCGAGAGCCTGCCGGCCTGAGGTCGGTTGGCACGCCCCTGGCCCGGGTGGGGTCAGTGTTTGGCGGTGGAGGCCGTCTGGGCGGCGAATGCGCCGGCGAGGACGAGGGTGCCGCCGATGAGTTGGGGGGTGCCGAGGTGTTCGCCGAGGAGGATCCAGGCGAGGACGGTGGCGACGACGGCTTCGAGGTTGGCGACCACGCCGGCGACGGGCGGGGAGAGGTACTGGACCGAGGCGACGCCGGTGAGGTAGGCGAGGACGGTGGCGACCAGGATCATCCAGAGGGCGGGGACCAGGGCGGGCAGCTGGTGGCCGTTCATGGTGACGGAACGGGTCAGGAGTGACCAGTCGGCGTCCCAGGGGCGGGTGAAGGCGGTGAGCAGGATCGCGCCGATCAGCAGCCCGTACGCGGAGACCGCCAGCGGGTCGACGGGGCGGTCGCCCTCGCGGCCGGCGTCGGCGAGGACGAAGTAGCCGACCTGGCAGCAGGCCGCGCCGAGGGCGAACAGGACGCCGAGCGCGTCGAAGGACAGGCCGTGCCAGACCTCGACGACGCAGGCCAGGCCCGCCACCGCGACGCCCGCGCCGGCCGCCGCGCGGCGGGAGACGGGGCGGCGCTGCACGAGCCGGACGTAGCCGAGCAGCAGCGGCGGGCCCAGGTACTCGATCAGCAGGGCGACGCCGACCGGGATGCGGGAGATCGCCGCGAAGTAGCAGGCCTGCACGCCGGCGACGGCGAGCAGGCCGAAGCCGAGCAGCAGTCCGGGGCGGCGGCGTACGGCGTCGCGGTGCTTCCAGGCGACCGGCAGCAGGACCAGTGCCGCGCCGGCCACCCGCAGCCACACCGTGTGGGTGGGGGAGAGCCCGGTCTCGATCAGCGGCTTGGCGGCGGTGCCGGATCCGCCGAAGGCGACCGCGGAGACCAGTGCCAGCACCAGGCCGAGCTTGGCGGCGCGGTGGGCGGGAGAGGGTTCGGAGGGGCGGTCCGCCGGGGGTGCCTGCCGGGGGTCGAGCGACATGGCGGAGGGGTCCGAGCTGCTGTGCATCGCCGCATTGTGCCAGCTCGGCCCCCTCCGTCGTAAGGCGCTATCCCGCAGGTTGGTCCTGTGTGCCGAGCAGCCCGCCGGCACCGCCGTTTCCGGCCGGGGTGCTCGGATCCGGCGAGGTGGCGCCCCCGCTGGGCTTGGCCGACGGGCTGCGGCTGGGCCGCGGCAGGGTGCCGTCGCCGCCGTTCCCGGTGCCGCCGGTGGGCCGCGAGCTCGGGCTGCCGGTGCCGTCGGAGGCGGACGGGGACGGCGTGGCGGAGGCCTCGTCCGACGCGGACGGGCTCTGGCTCGGCGAGGGGGAGTCCGACGGCACGGACGGGACGGTGGTGGCCGGCGTCCGGCTCGCGCCGGGGAAGGAGCTGACCGGCTGACCGGCCAGTGCGGACTTCATGTAGGCCGTCCAGATCTGCGCCGGGAACTTGCCGCCCGCCGCGCTGCCCGCGCCGCCGACGCCGTCCAGGCTGACCTGCTTGCCGGTGGCCGGGTCCTGACCGAACAGGCCGACCACGGTGACCAGTTCGGGCGTGTAGCCGGCGAACCAGACCGACTTGGAGTCGTCGGTGGTGCCGGTCTTGCCGGCCGTCGGGCGGTTCAGCGAGGAGGCCCGGTAGCCGGTGCCGCCCTGGTCCTCGACGACGCCGCGGAGGATCGCGGTGGTGCTGCGGGCGGCGTCCTTGGAGATCGCCTGGGTGGCCTTGTGCTCGGGCAGCGAGACCTGCTCGCCGCCGGACTCCAGCGACTTCACCAGCCACGGCGTGATCTGCTGGCCGTCGTTGTCCAGCGTGGCGTACACGCCGGCCAGTTCCAGCGCGCTCGGGCTGGAGGTGCCCAGCGAGATCGACGGGATGGCCTTCAGCTGCGGGGTGTCGGCGGGCAGGCCGAGCGCCACCGCGGTGGAGCGGACCTTCTCCAGGCCGGTGTCCTGGGCGAGCTGCGCGAAGACCGAGTTCACGGACCAGTCGGTGGCCTGCTGGAGGCTTATCTGACCGTACGAGCGCTCACCCTCGTTCGGCGGCGCGTAGGGCACGCCCTTGGCACCGCGCACCGGCCGCCGGTTGGTGCCGTCGTAGACGGTGTCGGCGCTGATCCGGTCGCCGTACTGGGTGTGCGCCCCGGAGTCCAGGGCGGCGGCCAGCGCGATCGCCTTGAAGGTGGAACCGGCCTGGTAGTCGGTGCGGGTGGCGTTGTCGATCCAGTGCTTGGTGGCGTCGGCGCCGCCGTACAGCGCCAGCACCTGTCCGGTCTTCGGGTCGACCGACACCGCGCCGGCCTGCGCGGCCGCGTCGACCTTGCGGGAGTCCGGCTTCAGGTTGTCGGTCAGCTGGGCCTGCACCGCGTCCTGCAGCTGCTGCTGCTTCTTGGAGTCGACGGTCAGCGTGATGGTGTTGCCGCCCTGCGCGAGCTGCGCGTCGCTGAGGATGTTGTGCTCGGTCAGGTACGAGGTGGCGGCCGCCACCAGGTAGCCGGCCTGGCCCGACAGGCCCGGCGCGGACTTCGGCGCCTGCACCTCCGGGAAGGTCGTCTGCTGCCGCTCCTCGGCACTCAGCCACTTCTTCGCGACCATGCCGTCGAGCACGTAGTTCCAGCGCGCCGTCGCCTTCTGCTTGCCGTTCTCGGTCGCCGAGGACACGTCGTACGCGCTGGGCGCGTTCAGCAGCGTCGCCAGGTATGCGCCCTGGGCGGCGTTCAGCTGGCTGGCGTCCACCCCGAAGTAGGCCTGCGCGGCGGCCTGGATGCCGTACGCGCCGCGCCCGTAGTACGAGGTGTTCAGGTAGGAGGAGAGGATCTCGTCCTTGCTCTGGGTGGCGTCGACCTTGAACGCGATGAAGACTTCCTTCACCTTGCGGCTGACGGTCTGCTTCTGGTTCAGGTACGCGTTCTTCACGTACTGCTGGGTGATCGTCGAGCCGCCCTGGGTGGCGCCCCCGGAAGCGGTGTTGAAGGCGGCGCGGGCCATGCCCTTGAAGTTGACCGCGCCCTCCGAGTAGAAGTTGCGGTCCTCGGCGGCCAGCGCGGCGTGCTGCGCCTCCTTGGAGACCTTGTCCAGCGGGACGTTCTGCCGGTTGGTCTGCCCGGTGCGGGCCAGCAGGGTGCCGTCCGAGTACAGCCAGGTGTTGGACTGCGCGGTGGCCGCGGCGTGCGCGTCCGGCACCTTGACCAGGGCGACCCCCAGCGCGAACAGGCCGACGCCCAGCAGCACCGAGGCCGCCATGCCGATCAGCGCCGTCCGCCAGGTGGGTATCAGCCTGCGCCACCCGGTCCGTTTCGTACGTTCACGAGGCTTTCGAGGCAACGGAGACCTTCCCGCAGGCCCCGGACGGGCTGCTCGCTCGGGCGAGGGTACGAGCCTCGCCGGCTTGATCGATAGACTTGTCAGATGTTAGGGGCCTATGTCCCATTTCTCCTAAGGCGATCTTTAAATACCTCTTAGCGGGGTGTCGCCCGCTTCCTCAACGAGCGGACCCCGCAAGGGGACATGGGCCTCCCGATCACGCGATCGAGGCGTACGTCACAGACGCGAAAACGCCGAAGGCCCCTCGCTCTCGCGAGGGGCCTTCGGTTGTCTGTGCGCCGCCAGGGACTCGAACCCCGGACCCGCTGATTAAGAGTCAGCTGCTCTAACCAACTGAGCTAGCGGCGCTTGCTGACGGAGGGAACATTACACGGTTCCCGACCTGCGGTGAAACCGGCCCGCCCGGGGTCGGTCGGCATCCCGGGAACGCCGAAGGCCCCCCGCTTTCGCGAGGGGCCTTCGGTTGTCTGTGCGCCGCCAGGGACTCGAACCCCGGACCCGCTGATTAAGAGTCAGCTGCTCTAACCAACTGAGCTAGCGGCGCCTGCCGACCTGGAGAACACTACACGTCCGGCACCGTTCCGCCGAATTGTGACAGGCCCGCCACGCAGCGTGCCCGCCGCTCAGCGCGGGGGCGGGAGTCTGGCCAGGAACACCTCGAAGGCGGTCGACTTCACCTTGTTCGGCCCGACGAACGGGTAGTTCATCTCCTTGATCGCGATCAACGACAGTCCGATCAGCCCGGCCAGCGACACCACCATCAGCAGGTGCACCCAGGTGTTGGAGAGGCCGAACAGGAAGGTGAACGCGATGGTGACCGCCGCGCCCGCGATCAGCGACGCCCACAGCAGCGGCGGCACGCAGTCCGCGATCAGGTTCAGCCGGGCGCGGCGCTTGCTGGCCAGGCCGTCCACGTGCTGCACCAGGTTCTGGTAGATCGTCGAGTCCTGGTTGGTGCTGGGCTGGAAGGCCAGCGCGGAGTCGCGGATCTGGTACATCAGCGCCGTCGCCCCCGGGTCGCTCTGGTGCCCGGCCATCTCCTGCCACTCGGTGTTCACCACCGCGTGCGCGTAGCCGAGCGTCAGCCCCTCCAGCTCGGCGCCCTCCGGCAGCGGCATCTGCCGGGACATCCAGTAGACCCCGGCGAGCTCGTCCGCCTCCTCGAAGGTGGTCGCCCGCGCGGTCGAGGTGTTCTCCCAGACCACGATCACCACGAAGGCCACCAGCACCGCGTAGAACGCGCCCACCGCGGCGAAGATGAACCCCGCCACGTCGTTGCAGTTCTCCCGGGCGGGGACGGAGGCGTACCGCTGCACCAGGAACATGCAGGCTGCGGTGGCCACCAGCATGCCGACCAGGATGGCTCCATCGACCCAGTTCACGACGACCCCCACTGACCTCGGTGGACACCTGTACGCATACCGTCATCGGGCCACGCGGGCGCGCGGGCGGCGAACGGGGATGGGCCGACCGGCCGTCAGGCGCCGCCGGACAGCGCGGTGATCGCGAGGCGGCCGGCGGGGACGGACACGGAGGTGCAGCGACAAGGTCCGCCCCCAGTGTCCCCGCCGTCCTCCTTGACCTTCCGCGTTGCCCGTGAAGCGCCCGTCCGTCCATCCATCCGCCGAGGAATCTATCGGGCCAAACCGGGCGGACGGGACAAGCTGCCCGCCACACGCCCCGGACGGCCCCCGCTGTCACCCGGATCGCGCACTGCGGCGTCAACTCAGCCTGACGACCGGCCACATCGGCGGGAACCGGGCCAATCGGCAGGCCGGACGCGGTGCGTGCGCCGCCGCGGACCGGATGTCAGGATCGCCGGAGTCCAACTCTTCGGCCGCGCGTGCCTCCTGCCGTGCGGCCATTCCGTGAAAGCAGGCCGATGACCGCCGCCCCCGACCGCTACCGCGCGGTCCGCCGAATGCTGGCCCGCGACCGGGGCGAGTCCCACCGGGTCTCCACCCCGCTGGAGCTGTTCTTCGACCTGTGCTTCGTGGTGGCCATCGCCCAGGCAGGGCGCGAACTCGCCCACGCGCTCGCCGAGGGCGACCTCTCGCTCGCCCTGCCCGGATACCTGATGACCTTCTTCGCCATCTGGTGGGCGTGGATGAACTTCACCTGGTTCGCCTCCGCGTACGACGTGGACGACGTCCCCTACCGGCTCACCACGCTGGTCCAGATCACCGGCGTGCTGGTGCTCGCCGCCGGTGTGCCGCGCCTCTTCGAGGACCAGAACCTCGACCTCGGCGTGACCGGCTACCTGCTGATGCGCCTCGCCATGGTCACCCAGTGGCTGCGCGCCGCCCGCGGCGAGACCGGGCCCGCCCGCACCGCCGCGCTGCGGTACGCCGTCGGCATCACGCTCGTCCAGGCGTTCTGGGTGGTGCTGGTGTTCGTCCCGCACGAGGCCCGGGCCCCGCTGTTCGCGGTCGGCGTGGTCGCCGAACTCGCCGTCCCCGTCTGGGCGGAACTGCACAACCGGACCCCGTGGCACCGGCACCACATCGCCGAACGGTACGGCCTGTTCACCATCATCGTGCTCGGCGAGACCGTCGCCGCCGCCACCGTCGCCATCCAGACCGCGCTGGACGAGCACAAGGCCGTCGCCGAACTGCTGCCGATCGCCGGCGGCGGGCTGCTGATCTGCTTCGGCGCCTGGTGGATCTACTTCGCCGACGACGCCCACCCCTACCTGGACTCCGTCCGGCGCGCGCTGCCCTGGGGCTACGGCCACTTCCTGATCTTCGCCTCGGCCGCCGCCGTCGGCGCGGGCCTGGAGGTCGCCGTCCAGCACGCCGTCGGCGCCACCCACCTCTCCGACCGCGCCGCGGCCGCCGCCGTCACCGTCCCCACCGCGCTCTTCCTGTTCACCGTCTGGGCCCTGCACTCGCGCCACCACAAGCGCGGCGCCGCCCAGCCGGTCCTGCCGGTCACCGCACTGTCGGTGCTGGCTGCCACGCTGGCCGGGGACGCCGGCGTGCTGATCGCCGGCCTCCTGGTGGCGCTCGCCGTCACCATCGGCATCGCCATGACCGCACAGACCGCGAAACGGAGCTGACGACCCCCGTGCGCCTGGAAGACCTCCCCTATGCCCACCTGCTGCAACGCCACACCGGCCCGCTGCGGGCCGACGCCCGCTACGACACCGTCCACTTCGACGACCTCGACCTGACCGGCCAGCTCGGCGGCGCGAGCTTCCTGGAGTGCGCGTTCACCGGCGTCCGCGCGGAGAGCGCGAAGCTGCGCCGGGCCGGCTTCAACGAGGTGTGGCTGCACGGCGGGCGGCTGGTCGGCGTCGACCTCGCCGAGAGCGAGTGGCAGGACGCCGAGATCGACTCCACCGTGCTGGCCGGCATCTCCGCGTACAGCTCGGCGATCCGCCGCACGGTCTTCCGCCAGTGCAAGCTGGAGGCGGTCAACCTGCGCGGCGCGACGCTGCGCGACGTGGTGTTCGAGGACTGCCTGCTGCGCGACGTCGACCTCGCCGACGCGAAGCTCACCGACGTGTCGTTCCCGGGCTCCACGCTGGAGGACGTGCGGCTGCGGGGCGCGACGCTCAAGAACACCGACCTGCGCCGGGCCGCGCGGCTCGGCCTGCCGGACGGACACCTGGGGCTGCGCGGCGCGATCATCTCGACCGGGCAACTGCTGGACCTGGCACCGCAGTTCGCGCAGGCGCTGGGGATCTCGGTGAAGGACTGAACGAGAACTCCGGATCGCCGTACCGGCCGTTCATCTGGTGAACGGTTCGACAAACGTTCGGTTCAGGTCATGGCCATGTCGCCCTCGGCTGCGTGAGGATGCTCGGCGTTCGGACACCAGGTGTCTGAACAACATCATCAGCAGCCGAAGGGCAGGGCGGGTCGAAATGGCAGAGCTGAGTCGCAGGAAGTTCATGGCGCTGTCGGCGAGTGCGGCGGCCGGTGCGGCGGTGGCCGGGTCGGTGGTCGGGGGCGGGGCGGCCCCGGCCGTCGCGGCGCCGGCGGGCACCACGGGGACGATCACGGACGCGAAGCACGTGGTGATCCTGATGCAGGAGAACCGGAGCTTCGACCACTACTTCGGGACGCTCAAGGGCGTGCGCGGCTTCGCCGACCGCTCGGCGATCCAGATATCCGGCGGCTACAGCGTGTTCAACCAGCCGAACCTGCTGGGCCGCCAGTACCCGTGGCAGTTCAGCGCCACCAAGCCGGCCGGCGGCGCGGACCCGGAGCGCCTCGCGCAGTGCAACGGCGACCTTTCGCACGCCTGGTCGGACCAGCACAGGGCGTGGAACAGCGGCAAGTTGGACTCCTGGGTGGCGGCCAAGGGCAACGTCCGCACGCTCGGCCACCTGACCAGGGCGGACATCCCGTTCCACTTCGCACTGGCCGACAACTGGACGGTCTGCGACGCCTACCACTGCTCGGTGCTGTCGGCGACCGGCCCCAACCGCACCTACCACTGGTCCGGCCAGATCGACCCGTCGGGCGCGGCGGGCGGCCCGGCCTACGACGGCGGCGACGAGTCGGGCCTGCGCTGGCAGACCTACGCGGAGGCGCTGGAGAACGCGGGGGTGAGCTGGAAGGTCTACCAGAACGCGTCCGACAACTACGGCGACAACGCCTTGGCGTACTTCACCCAGTTCTCCTCGGCCCCGGCGGGCAGCGCGCTCGCAGTGAAGGGCATGGGCTCCGTTCCCAAGGCCACCAACCGGACGCCGGACGACATCGTGGCGGCGATCCGCGCGGACGTGGTGGCGGGCACGCTGCCGCAGGTGTCGTGGATCGTGCCGGACCAGGCGTCCTCGGAGCACCCGTACGCCACGCCCGCCGACGGCGCGCACTTCGTGCACAACGTCATGGACGCGCTGAACGCGAACCCGGACGTCTTCAACTCCTCGATCCTGTTCGTCAACTACGACGAGAACGACGGCTTCTTCGACCACGTCCCGCCGCCGGCCGCGCCCGCCGGAACCGCCGGGGAGTTCTACAGCGGCGTCAACATCGGCCTCGGCTTCCGGGTCCCGATGCTCGCCGTCTCGCCGTGGAGCCGGGGCGGGTGGGTGTCCTCGGAGACCTTCGACCACACCTCGGTGCTGCGCTTCCTGGAGAAGTGGACGGCCGCCCAGGGCAAGCCCGCGACCTGCGTGAACATCTCGGCGTGGCGGCGGAAGGTGTGCGGCGACCTGACCGGACTGTTCGACTTCGCCAACCCGGTGTACGGGATGCCCGCACTGCCCGACACCTCGGGCACCATCGGCCTGGCCGCCTGCGGCCCGCTGCCGAACCCGGCGCCCGTCAACAACCAGCTGCCCGCGCAGGAGGCCGGCACCCGTCCGGCGCGTGCCCTGCCGTACCAGCCGGTGGCGAACCTGGACCACCTGGAGTTCGGCTCCGGCGGCGTGACCAAGGTCTGGATCGCGATGGCCAACCAGGGCACCGCCACCAGCCACTTCGCGGCCTACGCCAACGCCTACCGCTCCGGCGGCCCCTGGCAGTACACCGTGGACGCGGGCGCGACGACCAGCGACTTCTTCAACTGCGGCACCGGCTACGGCTCCGGCAAGTACGACCTGACGGTGATCGGCCCCAACCGCTTCCTGCGCCGCTTCACCGGCGACACCACCGCCGCCGGCCGGAACGCCGCCGTCACCGCGACGTACGCGCCCGCGCCCGACACCGGCAGGCTCGCGATCTGGTTCCAACTCGCCAACACCGGCACCGCGCCGATGACGTTCACCATCACCTCCACCAACTACCGCACCGACGGCCCCTGGAGCTACCAGGTCCCCGCCGGAGGCAGCGTCGGCGACTGGTTCAACGCGGCCGCCTACACCAACGGCTGGTACGACTTCACCGTGACGGTCAGCGGCGACGCCGCCTGGTCGCAGCGCTTCACCGGCCACCTGGAGACCGGCGCCGCCTCGATCTCCGGCTGACCGCCCGGCACCCCGCGTGCGGGCCGGGTGCGGCGAAGACGTCGCGCACGGCCCGGCGCCGGGGTGTCGGCGAACGGGAAGGCAGGCCCTGGGCGGTCCGCCGCGGCCCCGGCCGTCACACCGCCCGGTCGTCGCCGTAGTAGGCCAGCGTCATCAGCCGCCGCAGGTCCCGCAGCATCGGCAGCCGCGGATTGGCCGGCGCGCACTGGTCCTCGAACGCGTTCATCGCCTGTTGCTCCAGGCCGGCCAGGAACGCCGTCTCGTCCACCCCCGCCTCCTTGAACGAGCGGGGGATGCCGACCCGCTCGCGCAGCTCCTCCACCGCGAGGGCCAGCGACTCCACGCCCTGCTCGGGGGAGTCGGCGGGCAGGCCCAGGGTGCGGGCGATCTGCCGGTAGCGCTCCGGGGCCACGTAGCTGCGGTACTTCGGCCAGCTGCTCACCCGGGCCGGGGCCGAGCCGTTCCAGCGGATCACGTGCGGCAGCAGCAGCGCGTTCGCCCGCCCGTGCGGCACGTGGAAGGTCGCGCCCAGGGTGTGCGCCATCGCGTGCACCGCGCCCAGGAACGCCGAGCCGAACGCCATGCCCGCGATCGTCCCCGCGTTGTGCATCCGCTCCCGCGCCACCGGGTCGGCCGGGCCGTCGTGCACCGCCGCGGGCAGGTTCTCGAAGACCAGCCGGACGCCCTGCAGCGCCAGGCCGTCGGTGAAGTCGTTGGCGTACACCGACACGTACGTCTCCACGCAGTGCGTCAGCGCGTCGAAACCGGAGTCCGCCGTCACCGCCGCCGGCAGGTCGCCGGTCAGCGCCGGGTCCACGATCGCCACCGTCGGGGTCAGCGCGTAGTCCGCCAGCGGGTACCGCCGGCCGGTCTCCGGGTCGGTGACCACCGCGAACGGGGTGACCTCGCTGCCGGAGCCCGAGGTGGTCGGCACGCACACCAGCCGCGCCTTCTCGCCCAGGTCGGGGAAGGTGAAGGCGCGCTTGCGGATGTCGAAGAACTTCTCCGTCAGGTCCGCGAACTCCACCCCCGGGTGCTCGTACAGCAGCCACATCACCTTCGCCGCGTCCATCGGCCCGGCGCCGCCCAGCGCCACCACGGTGTCCGGCCGGAACTCGCGCAGCAGCTCCGCGCCCCGCTCCACCGTCGCCACGCTCGGCTCCGGCTCCACCGAGTCCACCACCCGCACCTCCACCGGCTCCGCCCGCCGGCGCAGCACCTCCCGGACCCGCTCCAGGTGGCCGACCTCCACCATCGCCCGGTCGGTGACCACCACCACCCGGCGGGCCCCGTGCAGGTCCGCCAGGTACCGGAGCGAGCCGCGCTCGAAGAAGATCTTCGGCGGGACCTTGAACCACTGCATGTTGGTGTTGCGCCGCCCGATCCGCCGCACACCGATCAGATGCGGCGCCGAGACGTTCCCCGACACCGTGGGCAGGAAGGCGTTGTACACGTCGCCGATGCCGCCGTGCGAACCCGGCGCGTTCCAGACGATCCGGCCCGCCCGCACCCCCGCGCCGAACTCCTCCGCGAACGCCGCGTCCTCGGTGTGCACCACCGCCGACTGCCCCGGACCGCGCAGCTCCACCAGCTCCGCCGCCAGGCGGACGCCCTGCGCCCGCGACCGGACCCGCAGCACCGCCAGCACCGGGCAGGGCTTCGGCCCGGTCAGCGGGCCGACCCCGTCGACCTCCGCGAGGAGCACCGAGGTGTCCTCCGGCACCTCGAAGCCCGCCGCCCGCGCCACCTCCGCCGCCGACCGCCCGACCAGCTCCGCCCTCAACTCGCCGTCGCCGTCGAACAGTTGCTGCTCCAGCAGGGCCGTCTCGGCAGGGTCCGCCAGGTGCGCCCGCAAGGTCCGGAACTCCGCCAGCGCCGCCTCGTACACCTCCTCGTCCAGGATCACCGCCTGCTCGGCGGCGCAGACCATCCCGTTGTCGAAGGACTTCGACAGCACGATGTCGTTCACCGCGCGCCGCAGGTCCGCGCTCCGCTCCAGGTACGCCGGCACCGTGCCCGCGACCACCCCCAGCGCCGGCTTCCCGCACGAGTACGCCGCCCGCACCAGCCGGTCCGCGCCCGTGACGAGGATCGTCGCCACCCCGTCGTGCCGCATCAGCGCGTCCGTCGCCGCCGCCGACGGGGCGTCGATCCACTGCACGCAGTGCGCCGGGGCGCCCGCCGCGATCGCCGCGTCCCGCACGGCCCGGGCCGCCTCCGCCGAACAGCGCTGCGCCGACGGGTGGAACGCGAACACGATCGGATTGCGGGTCTTCAACGCGATCAGCGCCTTGAAGACGGTGGTCGAGGTCGGATCGGTCGCCGGGGTCAGCGCCGCCAGCACGCCCACCGGCTCGGCGATCTCCACGATCCCCTCGATGTCGTCCCGGGCGATCACCCCGACCGTCCGCATCCCCGCCAGCGAGTGCGTGACGTTCTCGCAGGCGAGGACGTTCTTCACCGCCTTGTCCTCGAACACCCCGCGCCCGGTCTCCTCGACGGCCAGCGCCGCCAGCCGGGTGTGCGCGGCCAGCGCGGCCAGCGCGGCCTTCTTCACGATCCGGTCCACCCGCTCCTGGGTGAGACCCGCGTACTCCCGCAGGGCCTTGTGCCCGTTGCGGACCAGGGCGTCGACGGCGTCGGTGCTCCCGTCGGGGGACGGCTGATCGGACATGGCGCGCTCACCTCTCAAGCTGCGGCTGTGGGGCGGCTGACCCCCTCAGCCTCGGGCGGCAGGCCGGGCGGCGGCCACGCCCGCCCGCCGCGATCGGCCCCCGGGCGGACGCCTTCTCCTTTGCCGCGCACGGCAGTTCGGCCCCGGCCCCGATGCGGCGGCGGCCTGCGCCGGGCGGGTGAGCCGGGGCCGTCCGGGTGCGACCCCGCAGGGCCGGTGCGAGGGTGGTCGGAGCCCACTGTCCACGCCCTCCCGGCAAACCGGGCGGCGTACCGTGAGAAGTGGGGCAGCGACAGCAGGGGGGACGCCCACCCGAGGAGGAGACATGGGCATCTTCGACAGGTTCCGCAACCACCCCGCCGAGCCCGCGGCCGACCCCGCCGAGCGGGCCGCCCTCGCCCACGACGAGGCCGCCGACGCCTTCGGCGACCGCGCGGAACGCGCCCGCGACGAAGCGGAGCGCCGCGTCCGGCAGGAACGCGAGGACCGACAGGCAGCCGAGAACATGACGGCCGAGGGAGACCCCTGGGGCTGACCGCGACAGCGAACGCCGGCGCCCGGGCGGGCGTCGGCGTTCGCCCTGGGTCTCAGGCCCGCGGCGGCAGCGGCGGGCGGCGGAGGTTCGGGCGGCCGATGGTCGGGGGCGGGGGCGCGGCGGCGGGGGTGTGGGTCAGCAGGTCGAGGGCGAGGGTGACGGCCGCGGCGAGGTCGGTGTGCTCGCCGCGCGCCCAGTCGCGGGGAGTGCGGACGACCTCGATGTCGGGGGAGACGCCGCGGTTCTCGACCGAGAAGCCGACGCCGCCGGTGAACCAGGACGCGTTCTTCGGGACGGAGATCTGGCTGCCGTCGCCGAGCGCGTTCCGGCCGGTCATGCCGACCACGCCGCCCCAGGTGCGGGTGCCGACCACCGGGCCGATTTCGAGGGCCTTGATCGCGCTGATGATGACGTCGCCGTCGGAGCTGGTGGCGTGGTCGGCGAGCGCGACCACCGGGCCGCGCGGCGCGTCCCGGGGCCAGCGGACGGGCTGCCGGCCGCGGGTGAAGTCCCAGGCCAGGACCCGGCGGCGGAGCTTCTCCAGGACCAGTTCGGAGACGTTGCCGCCGGCGTTGCCGCGGACGTCCAGCACCAGGGCCGGGCGGGCGAGTTCGGAGCGCAGGTCGCGGTTGAACTGCGCCCAGCCGGAGCCGCCGAGGTCCGGGATGTGCAGGTAGCCGCACACGCCGTTGCTGAACTCCCGTACCAGGTGCCGGCGTTTGGCCACCCAGTCCTGGTAGCGGATGGGCCGCTCGTCGGTCAGCGGGGTGACGGCGATCCGGCGCACCCGCTCGCCGTGGCGGACCGTCAGCTCCACCGTGGTGCCGCCCGTCCCGGCCAGCAGCGGCGTGGGACCGCGCACCGGGTCCGGCGGGCGGCCGTCCACGGCGAGCAGCTCGTCGCCGTCGTGCAGGCCGTAACCGGCAAGCGGCGCACGGGCCTTGGGGTCGGAGGACTCGCCGGGCAGGATTCGGTCGACCAGCCAGCGGCCGTCCGGGTCGCGGTGCGCGTTGGCGCCGAGCAGGCCCAGCGGCTGCTGGGCGATCGCCGGGCCCTCGCCGCGTCGCGCCGGGGTGACGTAGGCGTGCGAGGTGCCGAGCTCGCCGAGCAGCTCGCGCAGCAGGTCCGCGAAGTCGTCCGGGGAGGCCACCCGTTCCAGCAACGGGGCGTACTGGTCGGTGAGTTCGGGCCAGTCGAGGCCGCACATGCCCGGGTCCCAGAACTGGTCGGCGACGATCCGGGCGGCCTCGAAGTAGGACTGCTGCCACTCGGCGGCCGGATGCACGGTGTGGGTGATCCGGCGCAGGTCCACGGCGAGCGGCGCGGTCGGCGCGGACAGCAGGTACAGCTTGAGCGCCCCGCCCGAGAACACCGACACCGCCGAGCCGTCCGCCGACACCGCGAAACCGTCCAACTGCTCGACCAGCGTGCTGCGGCGGCCCCGGGCCAGGTCGAAGAACTCCAGCGCCGGGCGGCCCGAGGTGTCCTCCGGATTGGCGAAGGTCTGGCCGAGCGCGCCCGAGATCGGCCAGCGCAGCCACACCACGCCGCCGCGCACCGCCGCCGTGGCCGAATACTTGGACGCGATCACCGGGAACGGCACCAGCCGCTTGCTCAGCCCCTCCTCGTCCACCTGCACCGTGCCGTCGCCGGTGGCCTCCTCCGGGTCCAGACCGACCGGCGGACGGCCCTCCGCCGGGGAGGCGAACGGCGACGGGGTGTCGGCGGCCAGCGGCACCAGGTACGGGCGGCAGCCCAGCGGGAACGACAGGTCGCCGGTGTGCACGTCGTGCACCGGGTCGAAGCCCCGCCAGGACAGGAACACCAGGAACCGGCCGTCCCGGGTGAACACCGGATGCTCGTCCTCGAACCGCCCGCCGGTGACGTCGATCGCCCGCTCCGGCCGGTCCACCCGGGCCAGCCGCACGGCGCGCAGCGACCGGCCCGCGACCGGCTGCGACCAGGTCAGCCACTGCGAGTCCGGGGAGAACGACGGGCTGGAGACCGGCCCGTACCGGGACGCGACGACCTCCGTGACGCCGCCCTCGGCGGTGTCCACCAGCAGCAGCCGGCCGTCCGAGCAGGCCACCGCCAGCCGGCTGCCGTCCGGGGCGGCGGACAGCTCCTGCACCCGGCCGATCAGGCCCGCCGCGATCCGGCGGTGCGGGGCCGGGTCGTTCTTGCCCGGCAGGTGCGCCAGCTCGATCGCGTCCTCGCCCTCCGCGTCGGTCACCCAGGCCGCCTGGCCGCCCCAGCCGAGCACCAGCGGCAGCCGGCAGCGCACCCCCGGGGTGTCGGCCAGCACCCGGGCCGGGCCGTCCCGGTGGGTCAGCCAGTACAGCGAACCGCGCACATTGATCACCCCGGCCCGGCCGGTGGCGTCGCAGGCCAGGTCCTTGACGTTGTTCGCCGCGCCCACCTGGTATGGGCGACGGCCCGCCCGGGCGCCGCCGAGCGGCACCTCCAGGCGGCGCGGGGCCGGCGCGTCCAGCGAATCCAGCAGCCACAGGTCGCCCGCGTGCTGGTAGACGATCCGGGTGCCGTCGGTGGCGGCCTCCCGCGCGTAGTACGTCGCATGGTCGGTGTGCCGTCGCAGGTCGGTGCCGTCCGGGCGCACCGAGTACACGTTGCCCACGCCCTCGTGGTCGGACAGGAACGCCACTCGGGTGCCCGCCGGGGTCTCCACCGGCATCGGCGCGGCCAGGTGGCCCGGCAGGTCCGGCAGCAGCAGGTCGTGGTCCACCCAGAGCCGGCCGGTCGCGCCGCCCCGGTAGCGCTTCCAGAACGCCGGCTCGTGCGGGGCCGCGTCCGTCAGCAGCACCGTGTGCCCCGCCCCCATCTGCGCGTCCGCCACCGGCCCCCACGGCATCCGCCGCCCCGGCGCGCCGTCCGGCGGCAGCTCCCACGCCCACGTGTAGTGCGCGAACGGCTCGTGGTACGAGGTGACGGCCAGCACCTCCCCGTTCGGCAGCCACCCCCGCACCCGGGTGTCCTGGCTGCCCCAGAACGTCAGCCGGGTGGCCGCGCCGCCCGCCACCGGCGCGGTGAACACCTCCGGCGTCAGCGCGAACCAGCTGGTCCACGCCAGCACCGTGCCGTCCGGCGACAGCCGGGGGTGGCTCACCCTGGTCCGGTCCGCACTGACCCGCCACGCCCGCCCGACCGAGCCGTCCGCGGCGAGCGGCGCGACCCAGACGTCGTCCTCGGCGGTGAAGGCGAGCAGACCGTCGCGTACATGGGGGAAACGCAGATATCCGGGCACCACTCCATGGTTCGACCCCGCGCCGGGGGCCGCAACGCGGGCGGGTCCGGGTGCGTTTCCGTCGACTGATCGGTCGTCAAGGAGCGAGGGTCGCCGGTGCATTGACAGGGGCGGGCCGAGCCGGTTCAGTGGTCTAGTCCAACTCCCAGGGTGCGTGCCGGTGCGGCGGCATGCCCCGGGCCGGAAACCCCACAGTCCGGCGGGCGGGAGACGGACGTTCCCCCACACAGAGGCAGGAGCATCCCCACATGCGCACTCCCCGAAGGAAGCGGCTGCTCGCCGCCGGAACGGCCTGGGCCGTGGCCGCCGCGGGCGCCGTAGCGATCAGCTTCGGACTGGCCGGGTCGGCCTCGGCCGGCGAATTCCTCGTCAACGGCGGCCTGGAGACCGGCACGCTCAACCCCTGGACCTGTTCCGGCAGCACCGGCAGCGTCGTCACCGGCCACGCCCACAGCGGCACCTACGCGCTGGCCGGCGCCGCCTCCGCCACCGACACCGCCCAGTGCACCCAGACCGTCGCCGTCGCCCCCAACACCACGTACACGCTCAGCGCCTGGGTCAACGGCTCGTACACCTACCTCGGCGTCAACGGCGGCGCCTCCACCTGGACGCCCGGCACCGGCGGCGCCTACCAGAAGCTCTCCGTCAGCTTCACCACCACCGCCACCCAGACCAGCGCCACCGTCTTCACCCACGGCTGGTACGGGCAGGGCACCTACTACGCGGACGACGTCTCCCTGGACGGGCCGGGCGCGCCGAGCTCTTCTCCCTCGGTGCCGAGCTCGCCGAGCCCGTCCGCCTCCGCGTCCGCGTCCGCTTCCGCTTCCGCCTCGGCTTCTGCCTCGGCCTCGGCTTCTCCCTCCGCTTCGGCCAGTCCGTCCGGCTCGCCGAGCACGCCGCCGCCGGCCGGGAGCCACGCGCTGGTCGGGTACCTGCACGCGAGCTTCGCCAACGGGGCCGGGTACCTGAAGATGTCCGACGTGCCCGACAGCTGGGACATCATCGACCTCGCCTTCGGTGAGCCGGACTCCATCACCTCCGGCAACATCCACTTCAACCGGTGCCCCGTCGCGCAGTGCCCCGGCGTGGAGTCCGACGCCGACTTCAAGGCGGCCATCGCCGCCAAGCAGGCCAAGGGCAAGAAGGTCCTGCTGTCGATCGGCGGCCAGAACGGCGAGGTGCAGCTCACCACCACCGCCGCCCGGGACGCCTTCGTCTCCTCGGTCTCCGCGATCATCGACAAGTGGGGCCTGGACGGCCTCGACATCGACTTCGAGGGGCACTCGCTGTCGCTCAACACCGGCGACAACGACTTCAAGAACCCGACCACGCCGGTGATCACCAACCTGATCTCGGCCGTGAAGAGCCTGAAGGCCAAGTACGGGGCGAACTTCCAGCTGACCATGGCGCCGGAGACCTTCTTCGTCCAACTCGGCTACCAGTACTACGGATCGGGTCCCTGGGGCGGCCAGGACCCGCGCGCCGGGGCCTTCCTGCCGGTCATCTACGGCCTGCGTGACGACCTGACGCTGCTTCACGTCCAGGACTACAACTCGGGCTCGATCATGGGCCTCGACAACCAGTACCACAACATGGGCGGCGCGGACTTCCACATCGCCATGACCGACATGCTCCTCGCGGGCTTCCCGGTGGCCGGCAACACCGCCAACATGTTCCCGCCCCTCAAGCCCTCCCAGGTCGCCATCGGCATGCCCGCCAACACCTACGCGGGCAACGGCTACGTCGCCCCGGCCGTCGTCAACCAGGCCCTCGACTGCCTCACCAAGGGCACCGGCTGCGGCTCCTACACCCCGCGGGCCGGCAAGCAGCCGAACCTGCGCGGGCTGATGACCTGGTCGATCAACTGGGACAACTACAACGGGAACGAGTTCTCGAAGAACTTCCACAACTACTTCGGGTAGCAGCCGAGGCACCCCTGGGTTCGCACCCTCGCAGTTCCCCGCCCCCGGTTGCGCTCGGGCGTTTCGTACCCGGTCGCCGGGGGCGGGGTGGGTGAATAGCCTGGGGGGAGGAGGTGGTGGTGATGCTGGGAGATGCGCCGTTGTGTGCGGTGATTCCGGTGACCGACCTCGGGCAGGCGAAGACGTACTACCGGGACACGCTGGGGCTGGAGCTGGTGCAGGAGACGGCGGAGGAGGCGGTGTTCCGGTGCGGGGGCGGTGAGTTCTCGATGTACCGGACGCCGTACGGCGGGCAGGCCGGGCACACCTTGGCCAGTTGGAAGGTCGCCGACCTGGATGCCGAGATGACCGAACTGCGCGGTCGTGGCGTGGTGTTCGAGGAGTACGACCTGCCGGGGCTGAAGACCCTGGACGGTGTGGCCGAGAACGACGGCATGCGGGCCGCGTGGTTCAAGGACCTGGACGGCAACGTGCTGTGCGTGAACGAGCGGCGTGCGGAGTAGTAAGAGGAGAGTAGTAAGAGGAGAAGAACGCCGAAGGCCCCTCGCGAGTGCGAGGGGCCTTCGGTTGTCTGTGCGCCGCCAGGGACTCGAACCCCGGACCCGCTGATTAAGAGTCAGCTGCTCTAACCAACTGAGCTAGCGGCGCTTGCTGACGGAGAGAACATTACCTGGTCAGCGCCGGAAACACACAATCGGTCCGGTTGGGGTGGGAACGTATGCTGAAGCGGCCCGTCCGCTTAAGCCGAGAGGATCCGTCGTGGGCCAGCTGTCACTGCTCTTCCTGGTGCTGCTCGCCTCAGTGGTGACGATGCCGCTGGCCCGGAAGACCCGGATCCCGCAACCGGTGCTGATGACGATGGTCGGCCTGGTGTTCGCGCTGGTGCCGCAGATCCCGAACGTGGAGATCGACCCGGAGTTCATCCTGCCGCTGGTGCTGCCGCCGCTGATCTTCGCGGTCGCCCGGCGCTCCTCGATGCGGTACTTCAAGGCCAACATCCGGTCGATCCTGCTGCTCGCCGTCGCGCTGGTGATCGTCACGACCACCGCCGTCGCGGGCGTCTTCTCGTGGCTGGTGCCGGCGGCGCCCCTCGCGGCGGCGGTCGCGCTCGGCGCGCTGGTCTCGCCGCCCGACCCGGTGGCGGCCGTCGCGGTGGCGGGCGAGGTCGGGCTGCCGCGCCGGCTGGTCTCGGTGCTGGAGAGCGAGGGCCTGTTCAACGACGTCACCGCGATCGTCGTGTACTCGCTGGCGATCGAGGCGGTGGTCGACGGCGACCTCTCGGTGGGGCACGCGCTGCTGCGGTTCCTGCTGTCGGCGGTGGTCGCGGTGGCGGTCGGCATCGGTCTGGGCTGGGCCAACGCCAAGCTGGCCGGGCGGCTGGAGGACCCGACCCAGCAGGTGGCGCTGAACCTGCTGGTGCCGTTCGCGGCGTACACGCTCGCCGAGGAGCTGCACGGTTCGGGCGTCTTGGCCGTGGTGGTCTGCGCGCTGTACCTCGCCGACCGGGCCTCGGACGCCGACGAGGTCTCGTTCCGGCTGGTCGGCAACGCGTTCTGGGAGATCGTCGAGACGCTGATCACCGGCGTCGCGTTCGGCCTGATCGGCCTGGAGCTGTCCACCGTCCTGCGGGATGTCAAGGACACCTGGCACACCATGCTCGGCGACACCGCGATCGTGATCGCCGTGGTGGTGCTGGTCCGGTTGCTGTGGCTGCTGCCCGCCGCCTGGCTGTCGAAGCGGGTCAGCAACGGCGAGGAGGACACCCCGATCAGCTGGCGGGAGACCGTGGTGCTGTGGTGGTCCGGGATGCGCGGTGTCGCCACCGTCGCGCTGGCCCTCGGCATCCCGCTCACCCTGCACAGCGGCGTGGACTTCCCGGCCCGCAGCGAGATCATCTTCATCGCCTTCAGCGTCGTGCTGTTCACCCTGGTGGTGCAGGGCCTGACGCTGCCGTACGTGGTGAAGCTGCTCGGCCTGGACAGCGACCACGACGCCCACGAGCAGGCCGTCCGCGACCTGTGGTGGCGGGCCGCGAAGGCCGGGCTGCACCGGCTGTCCGAGCTGGAGGAGGAGGACCAGCTGCCGCCGGAGATCACCGAGCGCCTGCGCGAGCGCCAGCACGACCGGCTGGCCCGGCTCTGCCCGGACCGGTACGAGGAGGAAGAGGCGATGGAGGCGAAGCGCCGCGGCAAGAAGTGGCGGCAGGCGTTCGCGGTCGAGCAGGAGATGATCGCCGCGTCCCGCCGCGAGGTGCTGATCGCGCGCGGCGAGGCCGGCGCCGACCCCGAGATCGCGGACCGCGTGCTGCGGGCGCTCGACCTCCAGTCGGCCAGGAAGTGACGGTCCGTCGACCGCGGGGCGGATGTCCCGGCCGGGCGGCCGGCAGGGAATAGGGTTGGGCCGGGCAAGGCCGGCGACGGTGCCGGCTCGTGCACCGTCCCCGCCGGCCCCAGCGCCACCCTCCCGCCGGAACCAGCCGGTATCTGCACCCGCATGACGCAAGGAGCAACCGATGTCGGACAACACCGCCAACGGCCGGACCCCGCTGGACCGCACTCCGCAGTGGGCCGCGCTGGGGAAGCACCGGGCCGAGCTCGGCGACCAGCACCTGCGCGAGCTGTTCGCCGCCGACCCCGACCGGGGCACCCGCTACACCCTCCAGGTCGGCGACCTGTTCGTCGACTACTCGAAGCACCTGATCACCGACCGCACCCTCGACCTGCTGCGTGAACTCGCCGCCGCCACCGGCGTCGCCGAGCTGCGCGACGCCATGTTCCGCGGCGAGAAGATCAACACCACCGAGGGCCGCGCCGTCCTGCACACCGCGCTGCGCGCCCCGCGCGAGGCGGTCGTCGAGGTCGACGGGGAGAACGTCGTCCCCGCCGTGCACGCCGTCCTCGACAAGATGGCCGACTTCTCCGAGCGGGTGCGCTCCGGCGTCTGGACCGGCCACACCGGCAAGCGGATCCGCAACGTCGTCAACATCGGCATCGGCGGCTCCGACCTCGGCCCCGCGATGGCCTACGAGGTGCTGCGCTCCTACACCGACCGCGGCCTGACGGTCCGTTTCGTCTCCAACGTGGACGGCGCCGACCTGCACGAGGCGGTGCGCGACCTGGACGCCGCCGAGACGCTGTTCATCGTCGCCTCGAAGACCTTCACCACCATCGAGACCATCACCAACGCCGTCGCCGCCCGCAGTTGGCTGCTGGAGCAGCTCGGCGCGGGCGAGGAGGCCGTCGCCAAGCACTTCGTGGCGCTGTCCACCAACGCACAGGGCGTCGCCGACTTCGGCATCGACACCGCCAACATGTTCGAGTTCTGGGACTGGGTGGGCGGCCGCTACTCGTACGACTCGGCGATCGGCCTGTCGCTGATGATCGCGATCGGCTCCGAGCGCTTCCAGGAGATGCTGGCCGGCTTCCGCCTGGTCGACGAGCACTTCCGGACCGCGCCCGCCGAGCAGAACGTCCCGCTGCTGCTGGGCCTGCTCGGGGTCTGGTACGGCGCGTTCTTCGACGCTCAGGCGCACGCCGTGCTGCCGTACTCGCACTACCTGTCGAAGTTCACCGCGTATCTCCAGCAGCTCGACATGGAGTCCAACGGCAAGTCGGTGGACCGCGACGGCCACCCCGTCGACTGGCAGACCGGCCCCGTGGTGTGGGGCACCCCCGGCACCAACGGGCAGCACGCGTACTACCAGCTGCTGCACCAGGGCACCAAGGTGATCCCCGCGGACTTCCTCGGCTTCGCCCGCCCCGTCGACGACCTGCAGGCCGGCCTGGTCGCCCAGCACGACCTGCTGATGGCCAACTTCTTCGCGCAGACCCAGGCGCTGGCGTTCGGCAAGACCGCCGAGGAGGTCGCGGCCGAGGGCGTGCCCGCCGAGCTCGTCCCGCACAAGACCTTCCGCGGCAACCACCCGACCACCACCATCCTCGCCGACGAGCTCACCCCGCACGTGCTCGGCCAGCTGATCGCCCTCTATGAGCACAAGGTGTTCGTCCAGGGCGCGATCTGGAACATCGACTCCTTCGACCAGTGGGGCGTCGAACTCGGCAAGGTCCTCGCCAAGAAGATCGAGCCGGTGCTGCTGACCGGCGAGGGCGGCGAGGCGCTGGACGCCTCCACCGCCGCCCTGGTCGGCCGCTACCGCGAGCTGCGCGGCCGCAAGTAGGCACGGACGGCCGAGGGCCCCGGGGGAACGCCGCGTTCCCCCGGGGCCCTCGTCGTGCCAGGGGTCAAGCGATGCGCGCCAGCAGCGAGTCCGCGTGCGCGCCGATGAGTGCGCGGGCCAGCTCCGGGTCCGGGACGGCGAGGGCGTCGGCGAGCGCCCGGTGCTCGGCGTGGTCCTCGTCGGCATGCGCGCGCGTCGCGGTGGCGGCGGCGGAGATGCGTATCTGACGGTCCCACAGGGTCTCGTACAGCGAGGTCAGGACGGGGTTGCCGGCCGCCCGCAGCAGCGTCAGGTGGAAGTGCCGGCCGGCCTCCACCGGGTGCGGGTCGCGGTGCTCGCAGGCCGCGTGCAGCTCGGCGGCGACCGCCGTCAGGGCGTCCGGGCCGCGCTCGGCGAGGGCGTCCACGGCGGCACGCTCGAACAGCACCCGGGCGGCCAGCACGCTGCGGGCCTCGCCCGGCGCGATCGGGACGACCTGCGCGCCGCGCTTGGGGTACAGCCGTAGGAAGCCCTCCGACTGCAGGCGCAGGAACGCCTCCCGGACGGGGGTGCGGGACAGGCCCAGCTCGATCGCGACCACGCCCTCGGAGAGCAGCGTGCCGCCCGGCCAGGAGCCGTCGAGCAGCCGGGTGCGGACGTGGTGGTAGGCCCGTTCGGCGGTCGACTCGGCGTGCGCGGCGGCGGGCTCGGTGTGCGCGGCGGCGGGGGTGGGCTGGTCGTCGGTCACCACGCCATTCTGCCACGGCGTCCCGTCTTGCATCCATGCTTGCATCTATGATGGCGGGCATGCCTCCGAACGCCCCCCGAACCGCCCTGTTCGTGACCTGCCTGGGCGACACCCTGTTCCCCGGCACCGGCCGCGCCGCCGTCACCCTGCTGCGCCGCCTCGGCGTCGAGGTCGACTTCCCGCCCGGCCAGAGCTGCTGCGGGCAGATGCACTTCAACACCGGCTACCGCAAGGAGACCGCCAAGCTCGCCCGGCACTTCGTGGACACCTTCGGCGACTACGAGGAGATCGTGGTGCCCTCGGCGTCCTGCGCCGGAATGCCCGCCGAGGCCTACCCCCTGGTCGCCGCCGACGACCCCGGCCTGGCCCGCGCCGTCGCCGACATCGCGCCCCGCGTCGTCGAGTTGACCGAGTACCTGACCGACCGGCTGGGCGTCACCGAGGTCGGCGCGTACTTCCCGCACCGGGTCACCTACCACCCGACCTGCCACAGCCTGCGCGCCACCGGGCTGGGGGAGCGCCCCTACCGGCTGCTGCGCGCCGTGCAGGGCATCGACTTCGTCGAACTGCCCGCCCAGGACGAGTGCTGCGGCTTCGGCGGCACCTTCTCGGTGAAGAACCCGGCGGTCTCCGGTGCGATGAACGGCGACAAGGCCCGGCACGTGCGGGAGACCGGGGCGACCGTGCTGGCCGCCGTCGACAACTCCTGCCTGATGAACATCGGCGGCCGGCTCACCAGGGACGGCGACCCGGTGCGCACCCTGCACCTGGCGGAGATCCTGGCCCGGACCGAACAGGACGGGCCGCTGCCCGGCGTCCCCGTGGTGGAGCGTGTGCGATGACGAGGTCGTTCCTGGGCTGGCCCGCGTTCCCCGAGGCCGCCGAACGCGAGGTCGGCAACCGGCAGTTGAGGGAGAACGTGCGCCGCGCCACGCACACCATCCGCGGCAAGCGCGCGGTGCTGGCCGCCGAACGCCCCGACTGGGAGGCGCTGCGGGACACCGCCGCCGCGATCAAGGACCAGGTGCTGTCCCATCTGGAGGAGTACCTGCTCCAGGTCGAGGAGAAGGTCACCGCCGCCGGCGGCACCGTTCACTGGGCCCGCGACGCCGCCGAGGCCAACCGGATCGTCACCGACCTGGTCCGCGCCACCGGCGAGACCGAGATCGTCAAGGTCAAGTCGATGCTCACCGAGGAGATCGGCCTCGACGCCGCCCTCGAAGCCGCCGGCATCAATGCCCGCGAGACCGACCTCGCCGCCACCATCGTCCAACTCGGCGACGACCTGCCCTCGCACGTCGTGGTACCCGCGCTGCACCGCAACCGCAGCGAGATCCGCGACATCTTCGTCCGCGAGATGGGCCGGCACGGCCGGCCCGCGCCCGAAGGCCTCACCGACGACCCCGCCGAACTCGCCGAAGCCGCCCGGCTGCACCTGCGGGAGAAGTTCCTCGGCGCGAAGGTCGCCGTCTCCGGCGCCAACTTCCTGGTCGCCGAGACCGGCACCCTGGTCGTCGTCGAATCCGAGGGCAACGGCCGGATGTGCCTCACCCTCGCCGACACCCTGATCTCCGTCGTCGGCATCGAGAAGACCGTCCCCCGCTGGCAGGACCTGGAAGTCTTCCTGCAACTGCTCGCCCGCAACGCCACCGGCGAACGGATGGCCCCCTACACCTCCACCTGGACCGGCACCACGGACGGCGACGGCCCCGCGGCCTTCCACCTCGTCCTCGTCGACAACGGCCGCACCCGCGCCCTCGCCGACCCCGTCGGCCGGCAGGCCCTGCGCTGCATCCGCTGCGGCGCCTGCATGAACATCTGCCCCGTGTACGAGCGCACCGGCGGCCACGCCTACGGCTCCGTCTACCCCGGGCCGATCGGCGCCATCCTCAACCCGCTGCTCAAGGGCCTCGACGACCCGCAGACCGCGTCCCTGCCGTACGCCTCCACGCTGTGCGGCGCCTGCAACGACGTCTGCCCGGTGCGGATCCGCTTCACCGACGTCCTGCTCGACCTGCGCGCCCAGGTCGCCGACGGCGGACAGCACCCCGTCGAACGCGCCGCGCTCGGCGCCGTCGGCAGCGTGATGGCCCACCAGGCCGCTTGGAAGGCCGCCGTGAAGGGCATCGGAGTCGTCGGCCCGCTGCTGCTGCCCCGCAAGATCCGACTGCCCGGACCGCTCGGCGGCTGGACCGACAGCCGCGCCCTGCCCGACATCCCCCGCGAGTCCTTCCGTGGCTGGTGGAAGCGGACCGAAGGAGCCACCGAATGACCGACGCCCGCACCGAGATCCTCCGCCGGATCCGCGCCGCCGCCGTCCCGCCCGCCCCCGAACCGCCCCGACGCCACCTGCGGCACGCCCCCGGCCTCGACGAGCACGACCGGCCCGCCGTCCTCGCGCTGTTCACCGAACGGCTGGAGGAGTACGGCGCCACCGTGCTGCACGCCGAGCACGCCGGCCCGGCCGTGGCGGAGGCACTCGCCGGCGCCCGCAGCGTGGTCGCGCCCGCCGGGCTCCCCGAGGGCTGGACCTCGGGCTGGGACGGCGAAGTGCGGTTCGACGCACCGCCCCTGACGAACGACCGGCTCGACGCCACCGACGCCGTCCTGACCACCTGCGCCGCCGCCGTCGCCGAATCGGGCACCCTCGTCCTCGACGGCGGACCCGGCCAGGGCCGGCGCGCCGCCACCCTGCTGCCCGACCTTCACGTGTGCGTGGTCCGCGCCGAACAGGTGCACTCCGCGCTGCCCGGCGCGCTCGCCGTGCTCGACCCCGCCCGCCCGCTCACTTTCGTCAGCGGGCCGTCCGCCACCGCCGACATCGAGATGATCCGGGTCAAGGGCGTCCACGGACCACGCCGACTCGTGGTGGTCCTGCTGCCCTGATCAGCCCTCCGCCGGGGGCGGCGCCATCGAAGCGGACGGCGGTGCCATCGAAGCGGACGGCGGCGCCGGACGCGGCTCCGGGCCGTGCTGCGCCGTGTACACCAGCCCGAACCCCAGGCCGGCCACCAGCGTCACCGCCCCCGTCCACGTGAACACCCACCGCAGCCGCCGCTGGAGCCCCTCGCGCCGATGGGCGCGCAACGCGGCCGCCTCGGCCTCGGCGAGCTCGGCGTCGAGCCAGGCGGCCCAGTCGGAATGCAGGTCGTCGGACGCCATGACCGGGACATTAGCAGCCCTTTACGCCCACCTGGCCCGGCCTCGGCGACCTGCGGCGGAGACGACGAAGGCCCCCCGCTCGCGCGGAGGGCCTTCGACTGTCTGTGCGCCGCCAGGGACTCGAACCCCGGACCCGCTGATTAAGAGTCAGCTGCTCTAACCAACTGAGCTAGCGGCGCTTGCTGACGTGGAAGACTTTAGCAGCGGCCGGGGCCGGAGCCCAAATCCGTTTCCGGCCGGAGCGCCGCAGGCCGGGCACCCGGGGTTCAGCAGGGGTTCGGCAGCAGGTCGCCGGACTCGTGCGGGGCCCGGGCGCGGGCGGCGCGGACGGCGGCCCAGAGGATCACGGACGCGCCCGGCAGCCAGGGCTCGCGGGTGTCCGGGGCGACGATCCAGCGGCCGCCGGCGGTGTCGGCGGAGTCCACGGCCCGCTGGACCGGGGGGACGGTCACCGCGTCGCCGATGCCGTGGCAGAGCAGCGGCGGGACGTCCCGCGCCCACTCCTCCCAGGCCAGCAGAGTGCGCAGCCGGGCCGCCGTGCCGGGCTGCACGAACAGCAGGGTGCGGCCGCGGAAGGCCGCCACCGGGCCGCAGCCCGGGCCGGACGCCCACAGCTCGTCGAGCACCCGGCGGCCGAACACCGCGGGCATGCTGATCACGTCGAAGACCCGGCCGCACGGGAGGACGGCGGGCGCCCACGGACGGGCCTCCCACAGTGCGCGCATGCTGCTCGGGTACTCGCTGGCGGAGGCCAGCCACGCCTCTCCGGCGACGCTGACGTACTCGACGGCCTGATAGGTCCAGATGTCCACCCGCCCAGCGTGGACCGGCCACGCGCGGGCCCGCGGCGAAACCCGCGTTCACCGGACACCGGCGGCGGTCAGGGCGTACCATCGCCCGCCGCATATGCCAGCGGCCTGGTGGGCCCCGGGTGCCGCCTACTCCTCGGGAAGGCGACGCTGCAGCGTACGGCCGTACTCGACCATCTTCAGCGCGTAGTCGGGCGTCCATTCGGCGCGCTCGGCGATCTGCTCGGCCGACAGCGCGTCGAAGCGGCGCGGATCGGCGAGCTGGGCCGCCGCGATCGCCTGGAAGTCCGTGGCCCGCTCCGCCGCGGCGCGGAACGCCAACGCCAACTCGGTGGAACGCGACAGCAGTCGAGACGGGTCGGCGATCGACTCCAGGTCGAAGAAACGCTCCGGCTCGGGCTCCGTGCCCTCCGGTTCGAAGATCAACTGGGCCGGGCGGATCCGGCGCCCCCGATCGCCAGGCCCCGGCACGGCCGGTACGGCAGCCGGAGACGGCGCACCGCTCTGGTCGGACGCCTGCGGGTGCGAGTCGGGCATGGCGGGGCACCTCCGGGGGTGGTGAAGGGGAAGACGGCCGCCGTCCATTGTCGCGCGCCGACCGCAGGTAGCGGAACGGTGCGCCCCCGGCTGCTATTCCCTGCCACCGGCGCACGCCGACCGACACGCGCCGGGGCGCATCAGGACAGGCGCACCCGGTGCTCCGACAGGCGCGCCAGCACCGCGTGGTTCGCCTCCCAACCGTCCGGGAACTTCACCGCCACCCCCAGCTGCACCGGCTCCGTCGACGGATGCTCGTCCAACAGCTCCGCGATGCCCGCCCGCGCCACCACGATGCACGCATGCCGGTGCCGCGACGCCAGCACGCACAGCCGGCCCGTCTCCAGATGGAACGCCGTCGCATCCGGACGCCCCGACAACGGATGCAGCACCACCGTCACGTCGTACTCCCGGCCCTGCAAGCGGTTCGCGGTGTCCACCGTCACCGCCTCGCCCAGCGCCGGATCCACCGGCACCCCCAGCCGCGCCAGCTCCGCCCGCACCGCCGCCGCCTGGTCCCGGTGCGCCGTCCCCACCGCCACCCGGCCCGCCGTCAACGGCGCCGAACCCTGCTCCGAGACCGCCGTCAACTCCCGGTCCAGCAACCGCCGCACCGTCTGCGCCACCGCCGCCACCGCCTGCGCGTCCGTCCGCACCGTGTGCCGGGCCGGCAGCTCCAGCAACGCCCAACCGCTCTCCGCCGCCTCGTCGATCGCCGTGTCCACCGCCGAACCGTCCGCCCGCACCCCCGGACGCAGCGTCCGCTCACCCGGGCCGGTGCCCGAACGGAACGGCGTGTACGGGTAGAACGCCGAGGAGATCAACGGCGCCGCCGACGCCGGCAGCCGCCACGACACCGGCAACCGGTGCGGCCGGATCGCCGGATTGTGCGCCAGCAGCGTCACCACCGCCGAACTCGACGGGTCGTACGACAGGCCCGCCCACTGGTCCGTGCCCACCACCGTGAACGGGTCCAACTGCCCCGGATCACCCACGAACAGCGCCCGCTCGAACAGCCGGGCCACCGCCAGCAGCGCGTCCGACCGCATCTGGTACGCCTCGTCGACGATCGCCTGCCGCCACGGCTGCTCGGCCTTCACCCACTGCCACTTCGCCGCCGTGGAGATCACCACGTCCTGCTCCAGCAGGTCCGCGACCTTGTCCTTCGCCGTGACGTTCGCATGCCGCAACGCCTCCGGCGCCGGCTTCGCATCGCTCGCGTGCAGCCGGCCGATCGACATCTCCGGGGCCTTCGACGCCAACCGGTCCACCAGGTCGTCCACCTGGCTGTTGGTCTGCGCGACGATCATCAGCCGCTCGCCCGCATCCACCAGCTCCCGGGCCGCCCGCACCACCAGCGTCGACTTGCCCGCGCCCGGCGGCGAATCCACCACCACCCCGCGCGGCGCACCCGGACGCGGCCGCACCACCGCGTCCAGGATCCCCGCCACGGCCCGGTCCGCCGCCTCGCCCGGCGGCAACGCGCCAGCAGCGTCCAGGGGGTTGGGCACCAGCTCTCCAGAGAAACTCATCCGCACGTCATTCCCACTCGTCCGCACCGGCCGGTGAATCCTCGCCGACCACCGGCGGGCCGCCGTGCGTCCACGGAGTGTCCGCCGGCTCCGGCAACGGCGCCGACTGGCGCGGCGCCAACTCGAACAGCGTGAACACCACCCGGCTGCCCACCTCCGGCACACTGCCCGGCTCCGGGTCCTTCCGCCGCCCCATCCCCGACAGCAGCCGCACCACCACCTCGCCCGACTCCGCCGACACGATCTCCGCCCGCTGCGCCGGCTCCGCGTGCGCCCGGTACACCTCCCGGCCCGGATCCGCGTGCGGACGGTCGCCCGTCCGCACCACCAGCAGCGGACGCGGCTTCGGCGAACGGCCCGCCGACCACTCCGGCACCACGTCCACCACCTCGCCGGCGAACGCCTCGCCCGCCAAACGGCGCTCCGCCATCGCCAACGGGTCGTCCAGCGCCTCCTGGATCTCCAGCTTCGCCTGCTCCCGCTCGCGCTGCGCCAGCTTGCGGGCCGCCGTCACCGCGTCGTCCCGGCGCGGCTGCGGCGGCTCGCCCGCCGCCACCCGGTCCCGGTGCATGGTGAACGACCAGCGGTCGCCCTCCCAGCGGTCCGGCAGATGATCCGCCGGCGGCAGCTCGCGCAGCAGCTCCAGGCCGTGCCACACGTCGTGCCAGGTCGGCAGCGCCGCCGCCAGCAGCACCCGGGCCAACTCCGCCCGCGCCCGCTCGACCAGCCCCGCCGCCCGCTCCGACTCCGCCGCGTCCCGCGAGCCCTCGGCCCGCACCCGCACCGCGACCGCCGCGTCGTACCGCAGGATCGCCGGTGCCAGCACCCGCTCGTCGAACTTCGGATCCGTCGACGGACCGGCCGGCGGATGCACCAGCAGGCCCTCCGCGTCGCGCGCCGACTCCACCCACTCCGCCGCCACCGCCCCCGTCGCCGGCGGCTCCAGACCCGACGGCGACAGATGCCAGGCCATCCGGGCCGCCAGATGCTGGTCCTCCAGGTTCGACTGCCCGGTCGCCCAGTGCCGCGCCAACAGACCCGTCATCGACAGCAGCATCGACGAACCCGGCACCTGCGCCCGGTCCGTCAGATGCGTCAACCACCGCCCCAGCAGCGGCACCTGCGTCGGCGCCGGGTACTCGCCCGGATCCGGATCCTCCGCCGTACGACGGAACCGGGTCGAACGGCCCAGCAGCGCCAGATGCGCCACCCCCGCCGCGTTCGGCACCACCAACTGCGGCGCGTCCGCGCACAACTCCCGCACCACCGGCAGCTTCTCGCCGCTCACCGGGTCCTTCTCCGAACCCTCCAGCAGCTCCACCTGCTCGCCGAACGACTCCAGGTACGGCACCACGTCCGCCGCCATCGCCGCCAGGAACTCCGAACGCTGCGTACGGTTCAGCGGCTGCGGCACCAGATGCAGCCGCGGCGCGTCCCGGTCCGTGCCCAGCAGCACCGCCAGCGGCGCACCCGCCTCACCCGCCGCCGCCAACGGCACCAGCACCATCGGGCGGTCCGACAGATGACGGTGCCGCACCGTCGCCAGCGGCTCCGCCCGCTGACCGCGCACCGCCTCCAGCCGCGCCAACGTGGACAACAGACTCACCGCACGCCCCCGGCCGCCAACGCCTCCGCCCGCAGCCGCGCCGCGTACGCCAACCGCTCGGACGCCTCGTCCAGGCCCAACTCCGCCAGCAGCGCCGGCTCCACCCCCGGCTCGGCGCCACGCCCGGCCGCCGCCAACGCCGCCTCCACCGTGCGCAGCGAACCCAGCTCCCCGCGCACCCCGCGACCCAATTGCTCCACCGCGCCCGCACACCGGGCCTGCGCCCGGCAGTGGAACCCCAGCTCGCAGGTCGAGATGCACTCCGGACCGTACGCCGCCGGCACCGCCTCCACCGCCCGCGTCAACTCCTCGACCGGACGGGTCGGCGCGCCCGAGTCGTCCCGCGCCAGGTCGAACGTCATACCCTCCGGCAGCGCCGCGAGCAACTGCTCCACCTTGGTCATCCGGGACAACTGCCGCCGAGTGGTGGACAGTTCGCGCCGCACATCGACCGGCATCGCGACCGGGCGGTTGGAGAAGTCCTTCGGGCAGACCAGCAGCACCGTCAACTCCGGCGCACCCGGCAGGTCCTGCTCCGCGTACGGATCGGCGGACGGCTCGCGCCCCGCCGCCCGGGCCGCCGCCTGCTGCAACGCCAGCACGTACACCGCGGCCTGCCGGGCCGCCGCGCCGACCTTCGCCGGATCGGCCGACCCGTCCAGCACCGGAAAGGACTTGATCTCCACCACGGTGCACCGGCCGCCGTGCACCACCAGCGCGTCCGGCTCCAGGTACGCCGGGCTGCCCGCCACCTCCAGGCGCAGCATCGGACGGTCCAGCAGCGTCCACGCCGACGGATCGGCGGCCGCCTCGGCCAGCGCCGCCGACGTCCGCTCCGTGCGCATCGCCGGGGACAGCGACGGCAGCAGATCCGGCACCGCCAACGAGGCCACCTCGTCCTCCGGCACCCCCAGCAGCCGGCGCAGCGGCTCCATCAGCACCGCGTAGCCGTCCCGCTTCAACCGGGACTCGAACTGCAGGCCGCGGCGGATCGCGAACGGCGACTGGCCGAACGGCGCAGGCCGGCCCAGACGGTCGGCCAACGCGGTCTTGTCCACCCCCGCGGCGTCCAGCAGCGCGCGGCGGCGGCATCCGGGATTGGCGGCGAGAGCGGCAAGGGCCCGGGCGTCGAGACTGCGCTGCGGCGCGGCACCGCGCAGCTCGGAGAGCCGCCGCAGCGAAGGGGAAGCCTGCCCCAAGTGCGAGACGTTCATGGTGCGGCCCAGTCTCGCATCCGACGCCGACAAAGCGGAGCCCGCCGCTCGATCCGGCGACCCCGGTGGGGGATCATGGGCCGGTGGTCCGCGACGGAGCGGCCCGTGCACCGCAGTCCTCGAAGACCCTCGGGACACCCTCCGGGACACCCTTCGAGCCCCTTCGAGACCCTTCGAACGAGGTAGCCCCCCATGCCCGCCCGTATCGTGCTGGTCCGCCACGGCGAGACCGACTGGTCGGCCACCGGCCGGCACACCGGCCGCACCGACATCCCGCTCACCGACGAAGGCCGCGCCATGGCCCGCGCCCTCGGCGAACGCCTCGGCCGCGCCCCCTGGAACGGCCTGCCCGACGCGACCGTCTACACCAGCCCGCTCTCCCGCGCCCGCGAGACCGCCGAACTCGCCGGCTTCGGCGACCGCGCCGTCGAACGCCCCGAACTGCTGGAGTGGGACTACGGCCAGTACGAAGGCCGCACCGGCGCCGACATCCGCGCCACCGACCGGCCCGGCTGGCTGATCTGGCGCGACGGCGTGCCCGGCGGCGAGAAGCTCTCCGAGGTGGCCGCCCGGGTCGACGCCTTCCTCGCCGAACTCAACGAACGGCACGGCGTCCCCGACGCCGACACCACCACCATGCACTGCGCCGACTGCGACATCGTGCTGTTCGCCCACGGCCACCTGCTGCGCATCCTCACCGCCCGCTGGCTGGGCCTCGCCCCCGAGTACGCGCAGCGCTTCAAGCTCGGCACCGCCGCACTCTCCGTGCTGTCCTGGGAGTACGGACTGCCCGCCGTCGAGATCTGGAACGACCACAGCCACCTCGAACAGGCTTAGGCCCTGCCCGTGGTGGCGGAGGGTCAGGCTGCGACCGTGCCGTCGTAGCCCTCCAGGAACTCCCGCACCTCCGCCACGGAGGAGTGCCCGCGCAGACGGTCCGCGGTGTGCGCCAGCATGCCGCGGATCCGCGCCGAACGGACCTGGTCGAACATCGCCACCGCCTCCGAGCCCTGCAGTGCCGCGCCCGCCAGATCGCCCCGGCCCAGCCGGTCGTGCGCCAACTCGGCAAGGTACAGTGCCCGGTTGCGGACGAAGTGCGGCAACTGGAGCTCCACCGCCTGCTCGGCCCGGGTGCTCGCCAGCTTCCAGTCGCCGAGCGCCGACCAGCACTGCGCCTCCTGACCGGCCAGCTCCGCCTCCCCGAAGAAGGACATCCACTCCGGATCGGCGTCCTGCGGCCCCCGGTCGAACAGCGTGTACGCCCGCTTCAACGCCTGCCGGCAGGCCCCCCGGTCGCCGAGCAGGGCCCAGCCGTTGGCCTCGCGCAGCGCCAGCAGCGACTTCAGCCGGTCCGAGCCCAGCCCCACCGCCGCGGCCTGCCCGGCCTGGGCGGCCCGCAGCGCCTCCCGGGGGTGGCCGGCCTCCCGCGCCAGGAAGGAGCTGTTGCTGAACACGTGCGCCTCCAGGCCCGCGTCCTGCGCCATCCGGGCCGTCGCCAGCGCCTCCGAGTAGAACGACCTGGCGTCCAGCATCCGGTTCGAGTCGTGCGCCAACCAGCCGACCGAGATGGCGAGTTCGCCCGCGCCGCACTGCAGGCGGCGCTCGGTGGCGGCGTTGTACTGGCCGTCGTTGAGCAGCACGTAGGCGCTGCGCAGCGACTGGCCGGCCAGCTCGAACAGGTTGTCCGCGCCGTGCACGTCGTCCAGCAGCCGGATGTTGCGGACCGCATCCTCGACGCCGCGCACCTCGGCGGTGCCGACCCGGTGGCGCTCCGGGACCAGCGGGTTGGCGGGCAGCGGCGGGGCCGCGGACGGGGGTGAAGCGGCGGGCAGGCGATCCACACCGAGCGCGGCCGCCACCGCAGCAGGGGCACCGTTCAGGAACGTACGGCGAAGCACGTCGTCGCTCTCCTCGTCAGACCGATGCGACCGGTCCGACGGGCCCGCCGGGGTGGCGGGCCGGGCGGCCGGATGGATGGGTTGGTGCGTGGATGTGCTCGTGGTGGGGCGGGCGGCCGACTGCTCGACGGCCGTTTCTGCGGTCCCTGTCCTTGCCGGTTCTGCGTGCGTTGGTGCGGTTGGTGCGGTTGGTGCGGTTGGTGCGGTCGGGGCGGTGTTCGGCGCGGCCTTCGGTGCACGGGGGACCGCCTTGCGGCGGGCGAACCCGAGGTCCGTCATCGACTTGGTCGGCCACATGTGCCGGAACACTCGCTGGTAGGCGTAGTTGGGGCAGCGGATCTCGCCGGACTCCACCCGGCCGATGTAGCGCGCGTCGCACGACACGTGCTCGCCGATCTCCCGGGCGGCGCGGCGGACCAGCGTGGCGAACTCCCTCGGTGAGAGGTCGCCGCGCAGTTCCCGCATCGCCTGGTTGGGGACGTACGCCGGACGGGGCTCGCCGATCCGCGTGGCTGCCATGCTGAACTCCGAGGTCGTACCGGCGCGGTCGCGACGGCCTCGGGGGAGGGTCGCCGCGTCGCCACGACAGTACCCGCAGTTACTCGGCGTACACGGCGAGTTGTCGGGTGAGGGTGGGTCAATTCGGGACAATACGGACTCAGTTGCCGCGTTCCGCCATGAAATGCCATGGCTTGCCGTGTCGGAGGCCGTGGCCTGGACGGGTGGTCGCGCGTTGTCCTGATACATGGACGTCGGCGGTACGGGCCCCCTCCCGCGCCGGAGCCCCGACGCCCCGCCGGGCGACGGGGCGTCATCCGGTGTCCGCGCGACCCCAGGCGACAGGAGGTCCCCCATGGCCACCGGAGTTCCCCAGTACCGCAGCCCGACCGCCCCGGCCGTGCTGCCCGTCCCGTCGGCCTTCTCCGCCTGCCCGGGCAGCGGGCCGGGCGGTAGCGGTCCGGGTGGCGGCCCCGGCGGTGGCGGTCCGGGCGGTGGTGGAGGGGGGGTCGCCGGGCGGGTCGCCCAGTACGACACGGTGACGGTGCAGGTCCGGCACGGGCTGGAGGCGGTCGACATCCTGCGGCTGCGGCGCGCCTGCGGGGCCGTGCAGCAGACCTCCGGCGGATCCGCGATCGCCTTCCTCGTCCCGGCCGGCACCGCGTTGCGCTGGCACCTGCCCGGTTCGTCCTGTACCCCGGGGGCAGATCTGCTCCCGCCCACCGACCCGCGTTGGATCATCCCGCCCGCCGGTGCCCAGCCCTGCGCCCGCCCCACCGACGCCTGGGTGCTCCGCTCGGTCCTCTGCGAAGCCGCCACCACCCTCACCGCGGGCGGCCTGGGCCCGCTCTGAGCCGTCCCGGCGCGAAATGCCTGGCCGTGGCTGACAGGCACTCATATAGTGTCCGCCACGCCAGAATTGGGGGAGGGTTCGAGTGTCGCAGAACGTTCCTGGGCAGGTGCCGCCGACACCGCCGGTGCCACCGCCGTTGCCGCCCGCACCACCGCCGATGCCGCCCTTCCGCCCGGGGCAGATCGAACTCCGGATCGACCGGCGGACGCTGTGGATCGGCCAGGCCGCCTATCCGCTGCACAACATCGCCCGGGTGTTCCCGGTGGTCCTCACCCCGCGGTACGCGGAGGCCTTCGGACGCTTCGGTCGGCGGCTCGCGATCACGGTGTCGGTGGCGTTCGTGGTGGCCGCGATCGGGAACCTCTCGATCGAGATGACGCAGCGGTCGTCGACGCGGTCGGACAACGCGTCCTCGTTCACCCGGACGGTGGTGACGTTCGGAGTGATCGCCCTGGTCGTTCACGTCGTCAACCTGCTCCAGGTGGTGCTGCAGAAGCCCCAGCAGGCGGTCGCCATCGAGACCAACGGCACCTCGGTCGCCCTGATCACCGCGCCCGACGCGCAGCGCCGACTGGCCCTGACCCAGCACATCGCCGCCGCCATCGACGACCCGGCGGCCGGCCTCACCGTCCACGTGGACACCCTGTCGATCAACCCGGCGCACTACTACTTCGGCGACACCGTCAACGTCCACGGCACCGGCAACGTCGGAAGGATCACCCTATGAGCGGCGAGCAGCACTTCTACCTCGGCAACGTCACCAACGTCAGCGGCAGCGGGAACATCGGCTCGGTCAACTTCGGCGGCTCCGCGCAGCCCGGCCCCGAGCAGCTCGCCCTGCTCCGGGCGCTGGTCGCCGACCTGCGCCGGCACGTTCCGGAGCCGGAGGCGCAGCGGCTGGACGAGACGCTCACCGACCTCGACCCGGCGAACGCGCCGGCCGGGGAGACCGCGGACCAGCGCGGGGCGCGGCTGAACCGGGCGCTGGAGACGGCGCGGCGGGTGGCCGAGACGGCGCGGAGCCTGGGGCCCGGGGTGGTCGAGCTGGCCAATCGGATCATCGGGATGGCGTCGGGGGCCTGAGGGCCGGGGAGTCGGGGCCTGAGGGCAGGGGCCTGAGGGCCGGGAGTCGGGGATGGCGGGGCGGGGGAGTCCGGTGCGCTGGAGGGTTCGGTCGATCACCGGATAATGGGCGCATGGGCCGCTCACGTACCACCCCCGCCCCCACCGTCCCCGGCCGCGTGCACACCGACGGCCCGCTGACTGCGAAGGTCGCCTCCGGCACCGCCGAACTGCGCCCCGACCGCGACCGGCCGCACGCCTGGCAGCTCGTCCTCGACGGCGCCCCGCAGTCACTCGTCGACCTCGCCGACCCGACCCACCTCGGCTTCGAGTACCAGCGGCGGATCGGCCACCTGATCGACCTCGCCGCCCCCGCCCGGCAGCCCGTCTCGGTGCTCCACCTCGGCGGCGGCGCCCTCACCCTGGCCCGCTACACGGCCGTCACCCGGCCGCGCTCCCGGCAGCAGGTCGCCGAGATCGACACCGCGCTCACCGAACTCGTCCGCACCGAGCTGCCGCTCGACCGCGGCTGGCAGATCCGGGTCCGCGGCGGCGACGCCCGCGCCGTCCTGGAACGCACCCCCGAGGACTCCACCGACCTGGTGATCGCCGACGTCTTCGCCGGCGCCCGGGTCCCCGCCCACTGCGCCACCGTCGAATTCGCCCGGCTCGCCGCGCGGGCCCTCACCGGCACCGGCCGCTACGTCGCCAACATCACCGACGGCGGCCAACTCGCCTTCGCCCGCGCCCAGGCCGCGACCCTGCTGGCCGTCTTCCCCGAGGTCTGCCTGATCGCCGACCCCGCGGTGCTGCGCGGCAAGCGCTTCGGCAACCTCGTCCTGGCCGCCGCCCACACCCCCCTCCCGCTCACCGACCTCACCCGCCGCCTCGCCGCCGACCCCGCCCAGGCCCGCCTCCTGCACGCCCGCGACCTCACCGACTTCCTCGCCGGCGCCACCCCCGTCCCCGACACCCAGGCCGTCCAGTCCCCACCCCCACCCCCGAAGGCCTTCGCCTGACCCACCGGCCCACCGCTCAGCGCAGCAGTACACCCGGATCGAGGTCGAACCGGAACGGTTCGCCGAGCGTGACGGTCTCGCCGGGCTCGACGGTGCGATCGACGTAGTCGCCGCGCTCCAGCCGCCCGAGGTGGAGCCGCAGCGCGGGGGCGAGGTCGAGGCGCCAGTACTGCGGGATGCCCGCTGCCGCGTACAGGCCGGGCTTCGTCCTGCGGTCGATGACCCGGGTGGACGGGGACGCGATCTCGATCGCGATCAGCACGTCGTCCGCGTGCAGGGCGGAACCGGCCTCGGCGGCGGCAGCTGCGTCGACGACGACCAGGTCGGGGATCAGCAGGCCGTCCGGGACGAGGACGTTGACGGCCTCCAGCACCTCGAACGGCGCTCCGGTGGCCGTGAGCGCGGCGTCCAGGAGTGCCCACAGCCGCGAGCTGGTGCGCTGGTGCGGGACACCGGGGTTCGGGCTCATCAGTAGAGCCCCCCCGACCAGCTCGATCCGATGGCGGGTGTCCTCGGGCAGGGCCAGGACGTCTTCGACCGTCCACGGTCCGAAGTGATCGGAAACGGCAACGCTCATGGTCCTTCCCACCTTCCTTCGACGCCGGTGAGTGGAGTGTCTCCATTGTCTCTGTCGGCGCTGGTCGGCGACACCCGTTGGCGGATCGAACGGTCAGTGGCCGCCCGGGAGGCCGCGGTGTTTGTAGGCGGCGGCGGCGGTGAGGAGGAGGCCGGCGGCGATGGGGAGGAGGACGGCGGCGGTGGAGTCGTCGTCGGGGGTGGCGGGGGCGGCGGCGGTGAGGGCGAGGGGCGCGCCGTGGTCGGGGGCGGCGGGCGGTGGGGCGGGCCGTTCGGGGGTGGTGGTGAGGTTGTCGACGTGCCGGCGGGACGGGAGCGGGGTGGCCGGATCGGGTGCGGGCTCGTCGGGTGCGGGGATCGGGGCCACCCGGTCGCCGGGGCGGCCCTCGGCGGGGTTGGAGCGGGAGGCGCGGCCGGCGTCGTCGGGGCGGTCCTGCCCGGGGACGGCGGAGAGCAGGCGGGCGGCGATGGCGAAGGCGTCGGGGCCGCCGGAGTGCTGGCCGGGGAGCGGGAGTTCGCCGCTGCCGAGGTGCTGCTGAAGGACGGTGCCGAGTTCGCCGATCGCTCCGTCCAGCAGGTCGTTCCCGTCCACGGGGGCGACGAGGGCGCGGGTAGTGGGGTCGAGGCCGGTCGCGTGGGCGTCGGCGGTGCCTATGGCCAGGCCCAGCAGCTGGACGGCGAGCATCCCGCTCGCCGCCAGCGCCCGGTGCCGGCCCCACCGGTGCCGGGGGGTGTCCGAACGTCGCGGCCGCTTCGCGTGGTTGGTTCGCACACCCGGGGAGAACGAGCGGGACCCCCGGCGGTCACGCCCGTCACTCACACTCCGTCACATCGTGGGGCGCGGGGTGTCAGTCGAGCCCCCCGCGCCGGATCACCTCCGTGTACCAGTGGGCGCTGGACTTGGGGGTGCGGCGCTGGGTCTCGAAGTCGACGTGGACGATGCCGAAGCGCTTGCTGTAGCCGTACGCCCACTCGAAGTTGTCCATCAGCGACCAGAGGTAGTAGCCGCGGACGTCCACCCCGGCGGCGATCGCGTCGGCCACCGCGGCCAGGTGCAGGCGGAGGTAGCGGATCCGCTCGGGGTCGTCGACCGTCCCGTCCGGGCCGACCACGTCCTCGAACGCGGCGCCGTTCTCGGTGACCATCAGCGGCAGGCCGAAGTCGTGGTGCATGCCGATCAGCGAGTCGGAGAGGCCGCTGGCGTCGATCGACCAGTTCATCGCGGTGACGTCCTCGTTGGCGAGGTGGAACACCACGTCCTCGGAGCCGGGCCAGGGGCTGTGCGGGCTGTTGCCGTGGCCGTCGTTGCGGGCGGGCTCGGGGGCCTCGGAGTCCTTCTGCGGGGCCGAAACGATCGTCGGGTTGTAGTAGTTGAGGCCGAGCAGGTCGATCGGCCGGCCGATCTCGGCCTCGTCGCCGGGGCGGACCAGCTCGTCCCAGTCGACGAAGGAGGCGGTGTCGGCCTTCAGGTCCGCCGGGTAGCCGCCGTTGAACATCGGGCCGGTCCAGATCCGGTTGCCGACCGCCTCGATCCGGCGGGCCGCCTCCAGATCCTCGGCGCTGTCGGTGAGCGGGCGGACCATGTGCAGGTTGAGCGAGACGGCGAGCTGCGCGGACGCGGGCAGGAGCTCGCGCAGCGCGCCGACGGCCAGGCCGTGGCCGAGGTTGAGGTGGTGGGCGGCCTTGAGTGCGTCGGCCGGGTCGGTGCGGCCGGGGGCGTGGACGCCGGAGCCGTAGCCCAGGAAGGCGCTGCACCAGGGCTCGTTGAGGGTGGTCCAGACCGGCACCCGGTCGCCGAGCGCGCGGGCGGCGTGCGCCGCGTACTCGGCGAAGCGGTAGGCGGTCTCGCGGACCGGCCAGCCGCCGGCCTGCTCCAACTCCTGCGGGAGGTCCCAGTGGTAGAGGGTGGCGACGGGGGAGATGCCGTGCTCCAGCAGGGCGTCGACCAGGGCCCGGTAGAAGTCGAGCCCGCGTTCGACGGCGGGTCCGCGGCCGGTCGGCTGGATCCGCGACCAGGAGAGCGAGAACCGGTACGAGGTGAGGCCGAGGTCGGCCATCATCCGGACGTCCTCACGGAAGCGGTGGTAGTGGTCCACCGCGATGTCGCCATTGTCGCCGTTCACCACCTTGCCGGGGGTGTGGCTGAAGACGTCCCAGATGGAGGGGGTGCGGCCGTCGTCGGCGGCGCCCTCGATCTGGTAGGCCGCAGTGGCCGTCCCCCAGTGGAACGCGGGCGGGAAGGCGACCCGGGGGGCCGAGGAGTGGGAGACGATGGTCGGATCGGTCGTGGTCATACGGGAGCGCTCCCATGGCTGAGGGGTTGGACGGGGCGGGCGTGCCAGGGTGTTCCGGACGGTCAGCTCTTGACGGCGCCGGAGGTGATCCCGCCGACAATGTGCTTCCCCAGAACGGCGAAGATCAACAGCAACGGCAGGGTGCCGACCAGTGCGCCGGTCATGATCACGGCCTGGTTGATGTCGTGGCCGGAGCCGCCGCCGATCGCCGAGAGGGCGACCTGCACGGTCGGGTTCTGCTGGGTGAGGACCACGAAGGGCCAGAAGAAGTCGTTCCAGGACTGGACGAACACCAGCATGCCGAGCACCGCCATGGCGGGCCGGGCGATCGGGAACACCACGTGCCAGATGACCCGCAGGCTGTTCGCGCCGTCCACCCGGGCCGCCTCGATCAGCTCGAACGGCAGCGCCTCGGACAGGAACTGGCGCATGAAGAACACGCCGAACGCCGCCACCAGCGAAGGCAGGATCACCGACTGCAGGTGACCGCTCCACTCCAGGCCGGTGACGATCCGGTACAGCGGGATCACGCTGAGCTGCGGCGGGATGGTCATGGTGGCGACCACCAGGGTCAGCAGCGCGTTGCGGCCGCGGAAGCGCAGCTTGGCGAAGGCGAAGCCGGCCAGCGTGGAGAACAGCACCGTGGACAGCGACACGCAGCCCGCCACGATGGTGGAGTTCAGCAGCGCGGTGCCCATGTCGGCCTGGTCCCAGGCGGTGGAGATGTTGTTCCACAGCTCGCCGCCGGGCACCATCGGCGGCGGCGACAGGGCCACCCGCTCACCGGTGTTGGAGGCCGCGACGAAGGTCCAGTACAGCGGGAACAGCGAGACCAGCGCGGCGACGCCGAGCAGCACGTAGGTGACCGGGCCGGCCTTGTCGTGCTCGCCCGCCTTGCGCCGGAACAGGCCGCGCGGGCGGGCCGGTTCGGCGTGCTTCGCCTCGCGGGGGGAGGGGGTGGACAGGGTGGTGGCCATGTCAGCCTCCCAGCTCGTTGCGCTTGCGGTAACGGGTGATCAGGAACTGCACCAGGCCGATCAGCAGCAGGATCAGCAGCATCGTCCAGGCCACCGCCGAGGCACGGCCCAACTGGCGCGACGGCCAGCCCAGTTCGTACATGTAGAGGCTGAGCGTCTGGAACTGGTGGGCCGAGCCGCCGGACACGCCGACGCCGCCTCCGAACAGCATCGGCTCACCGAACAGCTGGGTGGCGCCGATGGTGGAGACGATGATGGTGAACATGATGGTCGGCCGGATCGAGGGGATGGTGATCCGGGTGAACTGCTGCCACCGGTTGGCCCCGTCCAGACTGGCCGCCTCGTACAGGTCCTTCGGCACCGCCTGCATCGCGGCCAGGTAGATCAGCGCGTTGTAGCCGGTCCAGCGCCAGGTCACGATGGTGGAGATGGCGATCTGCGAGGGCCAGGTGTCGGAGTACCAGTTCGGGTGGAACCCGACCAGGTCCAGCATCCAGTTGATGAACCCGTAGTCCGGGTTGAACAGTTGGACGAACACCAGGGTCGCCGCGGCGATCGAGGTGGCGTACGGGGCGAGGATCGCGACCCGGAAGAAACCGCGGGCGCGCATCCGGTAGTTCAGCAGGTGCGCCAGCCCCAGTGCCGTCAGCAGCTGCGGGACGGTCGAGATCACCCCGATGGTGAAGGTGTTGCGCAGCGCGGTCCAGAACTGGTCGTTGGACCACAGGCGGGTGTAGTTGCCGAAGCCCTTCCACTCCATCACGTCCGGCTTGAGCAGGTCGACGTAGTGCAGCGACAGCCAGCCCGTCCAGACCAGCGGGAAGAGGCCGAAGGCGGCGAAACAGAGGAAGAACGGCGCGATGAAGGCGTACGGGGAGGCCTTCAGGTCGAACCGGTACAGGCGGGAGCGCCAGGAGGAGCGCGCGGCGGGCGGTGCCTCGGCGCGGACGTGGGTGGCCACTTGGGGTTTCCTTCCCGGAGGTGGCGAGGGGCGGCGGAACGGCGCCCGGCCGGGTGGGCGGACCCGGCCGGGCAGTAGGGACCGGCTACCGGCGCGTGCCGGCCCGGATCAGTGGCCGGTCTTGTCGGCGATCAGCTTGGTCACGTTCTCCCAGGCCTTGACCGGGTCGGTGCCGTGCTCCTCGATGTCGAGGATGCCGTTGTCGGTGATGATCGTCTTCACGTTGCCGTCCTGCTCACCGATCGGAGCCGGCTTGATGGAGGTGGCGGACGCGGCGAAGATCTGGCCGGTCGGGGCGTTGCTGAAGTACTCCAGCTTGGCGCCCTGGACGGCGGGCTGCTGCAGGCCGCCCACGGTGGAGGGCAGGTTGCCGACCTTGGTGAAGACCTTGGCCTGCTGCTCCGGCGCGGTCAGCCAGGAGGCCAGCTCGGTGGCCTCCTTGATGTGCTTGCCGGCCTTCGGGACGGTCAGGAAGGCGCCACCCCAGTTGGAGGCGACCGGCGCGGCGGCGACGTCCCACTTGCCCTTGCCGGCCTCGCCGCCGTACTTGCTGAGGGAGGAGGTCATCCAGGACGGGCAGACCACGGCGGCGAACTTGGCGTTCGCGACGGCCGCGTTCCACGGGTCCTGGAACTGGCGCAGGCCGGCGCTGATCTTCGCCTTCGAGGCGGAGACCGCGAGGTCCCAGGCGGTCTTCACACCGGCGCTGGTCTTGTAGACGAGCTTGCCGGAGGAGTCCGAGTACTGCTCCGGCTGGGCCGACAGCACGGCGTTGAACAGGCCGGAGGCCGAGTCGGTGAAGAAGGTGCCGGCCGGGGCGTTCTGCTGGTACTGCTGGCCGGCCGAGACGAACTTCGACCAGTCGCCCGCCCACAGCTTGCCGACCTGCTCGCGGTCGGTCGGCAGGCCGGCCTGCTGGAACAGGTCGGTGCGGTAGCAGATCGCCATCGGGCCGATGTCGGTGCCCAGGCCGATCAGCGCCCCGGACGGGGTGGTGGCCTGCTGCGACTTCCAGGGCAGCCAGTTGGAGGCGTTGACGCCCTCGGCCTTGCCGAGGTCGACGAACTTGTCGCCCAGGGTGTTGGTGGCCTGCGCGATGTAGCCGACCTCGACCGCCTGGATGTCGGACAGGCCGCTGCCCGAGCCCAGGTGGGTGGTCAGCGCGTCCCAGTACTTCTGGCCGTCCTGGGTGGTCTGGTACTTGATGGTGATGTTCGGGTGCGCGGCCATGTACTCGTCGTACAGGCCGGCCTCCTTGTAACCGAAGGTGCCGAAGTCGCCGACGGTCAGGGTGACCTTCGCGCTGGCGTCGCCCGAACCGCTGCCGGCGCTGTCCGAGCCGGACGAGCAGGCCGAGAGCAGCAGCGCGGACGCGGCCACGGCCACGGTGGCGAGGACGGCGGCTCTGCGAGGGCGGGAGGTGGTGCGCATGGGGCGAACTCCTTTGTCCGGGTGCTTGTCCGGGCGCTCTGCCCGGGGCGGGATCCGGGTCTTCCGGGGTGGATCGGAGGGGATCCGTGGGTGGTTCGGAGAGGTTTCGGGATGTTCTCTGTGCGCCGATTTCCGGCTACAGTGTGGGAGCGCTCCCACACTTGGCATGCCGGAAGGTTGCTCGGTCGCGGGGGTGAGTGTCAAGACATGGAGCCACAAACGTTGCCGGAGCGTTTCCGGGGCCACCGCCGGGCTTCGGGCCGCCCCGGGGTGGAACGGGGGCCGCCCGGACGGTCGTCCACCGCGCCGGACCGGCCACAATGAGCAGTCCGCGCGTCCGTACCCCGGTGCGGCCGCGCGGGGTGGGCCGGCTCCGGTGCCGCCCGTTCCAGCCGTTCCAGCCGTTCCATCCATCGAGACCAAGAGGTGCCGCGATGAGCCCGACCGCACAGCGCCCCGAAGCACCCCGCCCGGGCGCCGACGGCAGAGCCGGCGCGCGCCCCACCCTGGAGGAGGTGGCCGCGCTGGCCGGCGTCGGCCGCGGCACCGTCTCCCGGGTCGTCAACGGCTCGCCCCGGGTCAGCGCCAAGGCCCGCGAGGCCGTCCAGAACGCCATCGCCGAGCTCGGCTACGTCCCCAACCGGGCAGCGCGCACCCTGGTCACCTCACGCACCGACTCCATCGCGCTGGTCGTCCCCGAGGCCGAGACCCGGCTGTTCTCCGAGCCGTACTTCTCCGACATCATCAGCGGCGTCTCCGCCGAACTCGCCGAGACCGACATGCAGTTGCTGCTGATCCTGGTCCGCAACCCGCGCGAACGCGAACGCCTCTCGGCCTACCTGAGCGCCCAACGCGTCGACGGCGCACTGGTCGTGGCGGTGCACCGCGACGACCCGCTGCCGGCCCTGCTCGAGCGCCTGGAGATTCCCTCCGTACTGGCCGGCCGACGCGGCGACCTCGAACCGCTCAGCTACGTCCACGCCGACAACGCCGGCGGCGCCAGGATGGCCGTCCGGCACCTGCTGCGCCGCGGCTGCCGCCAGGTCGCCACCCTCACCGGCCCGCTGGACATGGAGGTCGCCCAGGCCCGCCTCGACGGCTACCGCCGGGCCCTGGAGGAGGCCGGGCGCAGCTACGACGAGGAACTGGTCGGCCTCGCCGACTTCACCGAGGAGGGCGGCCGGGTCGCGATGCGCGAACTCCTGGAGCGGCGGCCCGAACTGGACGGCGTGTTCTGCGCCTCCGACGTGATGGCGGCCGGCGCGATGCAGGTGCTGCGGGCCGCCGGGCGAAGGATCCCCGACGACGTCGCGGTGATCGGCTTCGACGACTCGATCATCGCCCGGCACACCGACCCGCCGATGACCAGCGTGCGCCAGCCGATCGAGGAGATGGGGCGCACGATGGCCCGGCTGCTGCTCGACGAGATCGCCGAACGCCCCCGGGCCCGGCGGCAGGTGGTGCTGGCGACCGAGCTGATCATCCGCGACTCGGCATGACGGCGGCGGGCTGGGGCGCGGGCTGGGTGCGGGCCAGGGTGGGTGCCTGGGCGCGGGTTGGCTTCGGGGCTTGGGCGTGGGTTGGGTGCGCGGCCGGGGTGGGTGGCCGAGGTGGGTGGTCGGGCCCGCGGTTCGTGGGCCCGGTTCGGGCCCCGGCGCGGGCCCGTGGCCCCGGTGTGGGTCAGGAGTTGGGGCGCAGCGTCCAGACGATCTCCAGCACGCCGGTGACGGCGCCGTCCTCGCGGGTGATCTCCACGGTGATCGGGAACTCGGGGCGCTTGCCCTCGTCCAGCTCGGCGAGCACGTCGGCGACCGGGCGGCCCAGCGTGGCCGTGGCCGTCACCACACCGCGGGCGAGCTTCTTGAACGAGATCTCGCCGACCGTGGGCAGCGGCACCGCACGCCCCAGCTGGTCGCCGAACGCGGCCAGCACGATCGCGCCGCTCGCCGACTCGGCCAGCGTGAACATCGCGCCCGCGTGCGGCCCGCCCACGTGGTTGCGGTACTCCGGCAGGTCGGGCAGCCGCAGCACGGCCCGCTCCGGGGTGGTCTCCAGGTACTCCAGCTGCAGGGTCTTCACCATCGGGACGGTGTCGGTGAGCAGCTGGCCGATCGCAGTAGTGGTCATGCCGCCGATGTTACTGACAGGTAGCTTCGCCGTCCACGGTCTCTCCGGTGCGGGCCCGCGGGTTGGGGCTGTCGCCCGGGCGGGCCCACTGCGCATCAGGCGACGAGGCGTCGGATCCGGCGGCCACCGACCGGCGTTGAGCGGCCTTGGCCGGTGTTGATGGGTGTTGAGCGACATCGGGAACATCGGGAACGCAAGAAGGGCCCTGGCCAATTCCCTTGGCCAGGGCCCTTCTTCGATGGGGTGAGCGACGGGACTTGAACCCGCGGCCACCTGGACCACAACCAGGTGCTCTACCAACTGAGCTACGCCCACCATCTGTCTGGTGCTTTCCCGCTTTCGCGTTCCCGCTCCGACAGGAAGAACTCTACAGGATGCCGAGGGGTGCTTGCGCCAGGGTTTCCCGGACCGCCCGGACCGCCCGGACCCGAGCTCTGGTCAGGCGGTCGGCACTTGGTGGCGGGCAGCGATCTCCCGAACGACGTCGGTGTCCGGGCCGGGCTGCGGGACGAACACCGCCTCGCGGTAGTACCGGAGCTCGGCGATCGACTCCCGGATGTCGGCCAGCGCGCGGTGGCTGCCGCCCTTCTGCGGGCTGTTGTAGTAGGCGCGGGGGTACCAGCGGCGGGCCAGCTCCTTGATCGAGGAGACGTCCACTATCCGGTAATGCAGGTGGCCTTCCAGCTCCGGCATGTCCCGGGACAGGAAGCCGCGGTCGGTGGCCACCGAGTTGCCGCACAGCGGCGTCTTGCCGGCCTCGGGCACGTGCTGGCGGATGTACGCCAGCACCTGCTCCTGCGCCTCGGCCATGGTGAGGCCGTCCGCGAGCTCGTCGAGCAGACCCGAGGCGGTGTGCATCTCGCGCACCACCTCGGGCATGGTCTCCAGCGCCTCGGCGGGCGGGCGGATGATCACATCCACACCCTCGCCGAGCACATTCAGCTCGGAGTCGGTCACCAGGGCGGCAACCTCGATCAGGGCGTCCCGATCGAGGTCGAGGCCGGTCATCTCACAGTCGATCCATACCAAACGGTCATTCACGCCCCTCACCCTACGGCGCGGTCACGCGCCCCCGACACTGCACGCGCCCCGTCCGGACCGAAGTCCGCCGTCCCGCGCGCCCCGCGCTCCGGCTCGGCCTCCGGGCGGTGCGCCACTCGCTGGCCCCGAGCGCTCGGCTGCTGACCGTCCGGCTCCTCCGCGACCGCATGCTCCACCGGCCGGTCCGCCCGGTCTGCCCGGTCGCCGCGGTCGCCGCGGTCCGTCCGGTCCGCGCGGTTCGGAACGCCGCTCCGGTCGGAACGGTCGGTCCGGTCGACCGGAGCCGCACCGTGGCCGCCCGGGTACGCCGCACTCGGCCGCACCGGCTGGCCGGTCGACGGCTGCGCGTGCGCATGCGCGGGCGGCGGACCCTGGTGGCCACTCGGGTACGGACCGCCGGGCTGCCCGTTCGGACCGCCGCCCGGGTGACCGGCCTGCGCTGCGCCCGCACCGCCGCCGACGGTCGGACGGCCCGCGTACCGCGGGTCGCCCGGACGCTCCGACGTCCGCGGACCGAACACCCCCGCCGGCGGACCCGACTGCGGCGGCACCATCGGACGCTGCCGAGGCCGCCCCGCCGCACCGGCAGGACCACCCACACCCGGCCCGCCCAGCCCCGAACCGCCCAGGCCCGAACCGCCCAGGCCCGGACCGTTCGGCGCGCCGAACGCCTGACCGGGCGTCATCCCGACGTTCCCCGGCAGGCCCTGGCCCGGCTGACCGTGCCCGCCCTGGCCCATCCCCGGAACACCCGGCGCACCGACCATCCGCTCGCCCGGGACACCCGGAGCGGGCATCGCCGAGTTGCCCGCCGCTGGACGGCGGGCCCGGAAGGTGGTCCGGTACGCGGCCGGCGAGACACCGAGCTGACGGCGGAAGTGACCACGCAGAGCCACCGGGGAACGGAAGCCGCAGCGGCGCGCGACATCGTCCACCGACAGGTCCGAGGTCTCCAGCAACCGCTGCGCCTGCAGCACCCGCTGGGTGATCAGCCACTGCAGCGGGGCACTGCCGGTGAGCGTGCGGAACCGGCGGTCGAAGGTGCGCCGCGACATGTAGGCGCGGGCGGCCAGGACCTCGACGTCGAACTGCTGGTTGAGGTTCTCCAACGCCCAGGTGACCACCTCGGCCAGCGGGTCGTTGCCGATCTCTTCAGGTAAAGACTGATCGATGTATTGGGCCTGACCTCCGCCACCGCGCCGGTTGGGCACCACCAGCCTGCGGGCGAGCGCATTGGCGGCCTCTGTACCGTGGTCGCTGCGGACCACATGCAGGCAGAGGTCGATGCCGGCCGCGGTACCGGCCGAGGTCAGTACGTCGCCGTCGTCCACGAACAGCTCGCGCGGATCGACGTGGACCCGCGGGTAGCGCTTGGCCAGCGTCGGTGCGTACATCCAGTGGGTGGTCGCCGGACGCCCGTCGAGCAGCCCGGCCGCGGCCAGGACGAACGCGCCGGTGCAGAGGCCGATGATCCGAGCCCCCTCGTGGTGCGCCTTGCGCAGGGCGGCGATGGCCTCGACGGGAGGCGGCTGCGAGATCGAACGCCAGGCGGGCACCACGATGGTGCCGGCCCGCGACAACGCTTCCAGCCCGTACGGCGCGGTGAGGGTCAGTCCGCCGGTGGTGGTCAGCGGCCCCTCCTCGCCGGCGCACACCAGCAGGCGGTAGCGGGGGACTCCGGCGTCCTGGCGGTCCACCCCGAACACCGACAGCGGGATCGAACTCTCGAAGATCGGCGCCCCACTGAACAGCAGCACCGCGACCGTCTCGCGCCGCCGCCGCCCCGCCAACTTGCGCGGCGCGCCCAGCACCCCCGGGCCGGTGGCGCCGAGCGCCTCGGAGCCGGAGCCTGCGTTCATGGGGGAGGAGTTGACCGGACCGGTGGCGAGACCGCCGTGCCCGGCGAGCGTGGAGGAGCCCTGGTGGGCTGCGGCCTGAGCGTGCTGACTCACAGTCAATCCACCGCTGCCACCGAAGGGTTGATGGGCGCTCGGTCCGACGCCGAGCGAACCGGCCGACGCACCACCGAACTTGCCGAGTCTCGCTCCGCCACCAGGAAGGCCCGACGGCTGGCGGCCGCCTTCAGGACCCGCGTCGCTCCTGCTCACCCTGCTCAAGGCGCTCCAGCCCCCTCGGTGGTGTGGTGGTCTCGGCTGCCGCTCTGCGAGCCAAGATCGAATCTACTTGGTGGACCGTTGCTGTTGTGACAAGTTCACCATCCGACGCTATGTCGACATGGCAATTTGGCGTGAAGCATTCGATCACGAAGCGTGGCACCCGTCGACCCCGCTGTGAAGGGGGCGCGGACAACCGTGGCTGGTTGTCGCACGACCCGTTCGTGATTCACCCACCAGCGGCGCACCCGTCGGCCGCTGTGTGCTGCGGCTTTGCCGGAACGGCGGCCCGGGACCGCAAGTTGGCCGAAAATATACGGTTCAAATCGGGGGCGTGAGCCTACGTCCTTAGCGCCGCAGCGCACACCTGAGCCAAGATCCCCGCGCCCCGTCAGCCCCCTGGCCCAACCCGAACCGGCCACCTCCGACCGCCTCCCACCTCACACTCCGTCACTTCGTACCCTCCATTCCCCTTCAACCCCACCAGTCCCTGTAACCCCACCTGCCCCACTGGCCCCATCGACCAACAGCCCCCACGAGGGCCGCGCGACACCGAGCCTTCGGCTGAACATTCGTCCGAATCCAACCCCCCGCAACGTGAGCTTCACGTACCCTCGGCGTCCCGGACGCAGGGTCGCGCCGCCCGGGCGGTCGGGGGCGAGGGAAGGCGGCGCGCCCAACTCCACTGACCAGTCGGTGTGTTGAGCGTCTGCGCGGGCATGCGGGCGCGCGGGCGGGCGAGCGGGGGAGCGGCCGGGTCGGGCGAGGCGCCCCTTCGCGGACGTGGTCGAGCCGGGAGGGGCAACTCGACCTGGGCGGGCAGGAGTTCGCACGCCGGACGGGATCAGCCGGCGGCTGCCGAGGTGTCGCTGCAGCGAACGTGGACGACCGGCTGCAGGGCGGACGGCCGGACCGGCGGAGCGGTGGGGGAGGCGACCGGCTTGGCGACCGGCTTGAGCGGCGTCAGCGGCACTGCCCGGGTGAACGGTGCAGGCTGAACGAAGGGCGCCTTCGGCCTGCTCAGGTTGGAGGAAGGAGCCAACCTGGACGCCGGGACGGCGATGCGAGTGCGGGGCGGGCGCTTGCGTCCGGGCGCCCCGGCGGCGAAGGTGCGGGCACCGGTGGGCTGTTCGGCCGCGCCGAGGACCAGGCGCACCGCCTCCGGAAGGTCCGGTGCGCTGACCGTCGGACGGTAACCGCGCTCGGCCCAGGGGCGACCGTGGTGCAGCCAGACACTGCGGAGCCCGGTGGCCTCCGCCCCCGCGATGTCGGACGGGCCGTAATCGCCGACCATCCAGGTCTGTGCGGTCCAGTCTCCCGTCGGCCGGAACCCGCAGCGGCGGGCCGCAATTTCGAAGATCAACGGGTCCGGCTTCACGCACCGGGCCTCCTCCGAGATGACCCAGCCGTCCACCATGGCGGCGAGCCCGGTGAGCCGGATCTTCTCCAGCTGGGGCAGCGTTCCCCCGTTGCTGACGATCCCCAGTGTCCAGCCCGCCTCCCGGGCCGCGCGTAACGCGCTCGCATGCGAATCCGGGCAGGCAATGTGGGAGTTGATGCTGTGACGGTAGTGCCCGAGCATCGACTCGACCGAGTGATCGATGCCGTAGCGACGCTTTGTCGCGCCCAGTACGGTGCTTCGCGGCACGTAACCACTGCCGTCGAGCATGACCAACCAGTCGAGGTCGTCGGCGGGCAGACCGTTCTCGGCGAGGAAGTCCTCCGCCCAGGCCCGGAATGCGGCATCCCTGGGCAGCAAGGTGTTGTCGAGGTCGAGCAGGAGCAGCGGCATGTCGAGCATGCTGCCAGCGGGTGCCTCGTATGCACGTGGCAATTGCCAAAGGCGAATCGAATTCCCCTGAATTGGCCGAATCCGGCTGGTACGCACCCAACTCCCACCATGATCGGCCGAATGCCATTTTCGCGCCCCACCAACTGCCCTTTGCGGCCCGGTCGATCGTTTACCGGCACCGTCCACGGGCAGGGGCGATCTCAGGCGATGACAGTCGGATCACGTTGTGTGCCTGCCCTGTTGCGCGTACCGCGGGTCGTCGGTCAAGCTCCATGGAACCCGCCGCAGGAGGGGCGCACGCGCCGGCGTGTGATTCCCCCACAAGCGGGAACCTGGTCGTACTGAGGGCTTCGCCGCCCGGTGCGGCCCATTCCGCGTCGTACTCTGAAAGGCACAGGTCGCCAACGGTGGTAGTCGTTTCCGAACGGTCCGCCGCCTCGGTCGTGCCTCCCTCCGGACCACGGCGGTCCGCCATCGTTTCCCCTTGTGCAGGCCCATCCCGGTTGAAGAGTTTTGAGCCATGGCTGGTCGAGAGCTTTCCGGTTCTGCCCACGGCAGTTCGAGGGACGACAGGTCCACTGCCGAGCGTCGCGGCACCCCGCCCGGGACTGACCCGGGACACCGCCCCGGCGCCGCTGTTCCTGGTGCCGATGTTCCAGGGGGCGGAGATCCCGTCGATGCCGTCCGCGAAGCCGAGGGCATTGACGGCGGCAGCGATGGCGGGGGCGGACGCGGTGGCACCGAGGGCGCGCCCGGCCGGCCCGACCGCTCCGACCGTTCCGGCTGGGCGAGTTGGGCGGCTCGGGTCGGGCATGCGGGCGTGTTCGGACGTCCTGCTCGCCGTCGGCGTCCGGACCGATCGGGGTCCGACGACCCCGGGCACCTCACTCCTGTCACTCCCGGCGCGGCGGCCGATCCTGCCGTCGCCGCACGCCCCGGTACCGCGGAGGACGCGATGACCGACAGTTCCCGTCCGGCCGTCGGCCGTCGTGGCGGCGAAGGCGAACCGCAACTCCAGGAACACGGCTCACGCGCCTGTGACCCGCAGTTCCAGCACGGCGTGGTGGTCGGCTTCGACGGCTCGCTCTCCAGCGAGCGCGCCCTTGCCTACGCCGTCGGCATGGCCCGCCGCTCGCAGTGCGGACTGGTGATCGTCCACGTCGCCAACCGCCTCCCCGCTACGGTCTGGGCCGGCTGCGAGCCTCCCGTGTTCGTGGACCTTCCCGACCAGCGCACCGAGATCCTCGGTCTCGAACTCGCCTGCGCCGACTTTCTCTCCGGGGTCCCCTGGATCCTGGTCGAACGGGGCGGGGACATCTGCCACGAGATCGAAGAGGTCGGCCGCGAGTACGCCGCGGACGCCATCGTGGTCGGCAGCACCCACGGTCTGCTCGGGAAGCTCTTCGGCTCGGTCTCCGGCCGCCTCGCCCGCCGCGCGAACCGCCCGGTCATCGTCATCCCCTGACCGTGCCGGCCGACCCCTTGGGCCGCGACTTCTTTGGCCTCATACATGCTGTGCGGAGTCGTCGGGTCATGGCCGGATGCGGGTAGAGGGAACCGGCCACCCACCGTGCGTTGCGGCCCGCGGCATCGGCTCGGCCAGCGCTCGGATACGGCCGAACGAGTCGTTCCGGCGCTACGGTGTGCGTCATATCAGCTGCCGAACCGGCGCATGGTGAACCATTCGTAGGTGACCCATCGTCATATCGGCCTACGGGCCGCCAGATGGCGTGCGGCAGCGAGCGCTGCCCGCTGTCCCATGTCGCCCTTACTCGGAGCAGCTCTCTTGGTGCCGGCCGCCCTCGGTGCTTGGACATCGGAACCTGGCACCACCCGAGGCGGGGAGGTGCACGACGCCCTGACCCTCAGCGTCAGCACCAACACCAGTACTGACCTCAACGTGCGGCTCCGCGCCGACGAGGTGGCCAGTCGGGCCTACCACCTCACCAACCACGCCGAGTACCAGCTGACCGACATCGTGCTGAACGACCCTCAACTGCCGGGCGGACAAGCCTCGTGCGAATCCGGTCGAAGCATCCCGCCGGGCGGCAGCCTCGACTGCACCGCCTCCTTCACCGTCGTCGGCGGCGCCCAGGCCGCTCAGGTCACTGCCACCGCCGAGGCCCCCAATCAGTTGCCCCAGGCCCACGCCGACGCATCCGCCGGCTACCTGGGCATCACTGCGGGCCTCAGCCTCATCCGACTGGGAGCGCCCACTGGCACAGGCCTGGCCCGCAGCCTCAGGTCCGTGCCGGAGGCGGTACCGGAGCAGGCCGCCGGCACCCGTCGTGCCGCGCCGAGAGCGCTGACCGAGGTCGGGGGAACCGTTGAACTCCGCTACCTCCTGGAGGCGTTCGGTGATGTCCCGATCACCGACGTCTCCGTGGTCGAGGGGCTGCCCGGCGTCGGAGCCGTGAGCTGCGCGGGCCCCGACGGCGGCCACACCCTCACCCCCGGACAGGGCGTCGAGTGCCAAGCCGGCGGTACCGCCCATCCAGGCCACCAGACCGGCACAGCGCACGCCGACGGCCTGGCGGACGACGCGACCGTCGGACCGGACGGCGCCCTCCAGGGGCCTCGCCGGGTCTCCGCCGATGCGCCCGGATCCTACGACGGACTCAGTCCCGCGCCTCCCGCCACGGCACCCGCAGGAGCACCCACCGCGCCCGGCGGAGGAACCGTCCCAGGCGCAGGCGCAGGCGCAGGCGCAGGCGTGGGTGCGGGCACGGGCGCCGGTGCTGGGGCAGGCGTCGGTGCGGGTGCGGGCGCGGGCGCGGCTCCAGGGGTTGTCGGCGGCACCGGCACCGGCACCGCCACGGGCGCTGGTGCGGCGGGTGCGGGTGCGGTCGGGGCCCCTGGTGCTGCCGCCCTGGGGGCAGGAGGTGCCGCCGCAGTGGCCGGAGCGGCGGCACCGGCCGGACTGCTTCCCGTACCCATCCCGGCTGGCGGGGCTGCTGCTGCCGCACCCGGGCAGCCCGCAGCAGTGGCCCCCGCAGCCCAGGTGCTGACGCCGTTCCTGCCAGGGGCGGCACCGGCGCTGATCCCCGGTGGCGCGGCGTTCGCGTTGCCGGCCTCGCCCTTTGCCGCACCGGGAACGCTTGGGTCCTCAACTGGGCTCAGCGGCAACCTCGTTGGGGTCGGTCAGGTGAACCCGGGCGGGGGGCAGCCGGGAGGTGGAGCGGCGTCCGGTCCGATTCCGGGCGCGACTTCCGGGCGGAGCGAGGGGACGAATACAGTGGCGAGCCCTGGAGCAGGCGCGTCCGCCGGCGGGCCGTCACCCGGCGGGCAAGCGCTGGCGAACGGGGACGAGGACTGGGCGCCGCAGGAGGGCGAGGAAAACCCCTGGGACATCACCGGGGTGATGGTGCTGCTGCTGGTGATCCTCCTTCCTGTGTTGTGTGTGCTGGCAGCAGCGTTCTCCGTTCGGGGCCGGTGGCGACGGTGAGCGCGCGCGGTGAGGTGATTCGACTGGTCGGTGGCGGGCCCGCTGTCCATCCGGCCATGCGCTGGGCTGTCGATGGCGCAACTGTTGTCGAGTCAAGGAGCGAGGAAGAACGCCAGGGCGCGTTCGCCGTTCGACCGGCGGCCGTGACGACCCACGGCAGGCCCGATGCCGCGTCGGGTGTTCCGGGCAGCGGGGACCGGTGGTGGCGATGCTGATCGTCGCCATTGCCGCCGTGTCGGGTGCGGTGCTCGCGCTGGTGATCGGCCTGCTGCTGGGGCGGACCCAGCGGGCGCGGGAGGGGTCCACGACACCGCAGGCACTGTCCTTCGCAGGGGCGGCGATCCTCGGCTTCTTCGCGCTTTTCCTCGGCTTCAGCATCGCCGGCACCTGGCAGCAGATGAACTCGGCCCGCCAGCACACCTACGAGGAGTCACGGGCTCTCGCGGAGGCCTACTGGAACGCCGGCGGCCTCCCGGCCGCCGACCGGGCGCAGGTGCGGGACCTGCTGCGGAACTACACCAGGGTGGTGATCGACGACGAGTGGGCGGCAATGCAGCACAACACCGGCAGTCAGGTCGCCTGGCAGGCGGTCGACCAGGTGCAGGCCGCAGTCGATCACGCCGCGGTGCAGACCGCTGCGGAGACGACCGCGCGGACCGACGTGTTGCACAGTCTGTCCGACGTCAACTCCATGCGGAACGCACGGCTCGGCGATATTCGTGCCTCCGTGCCGGTGGTGGCGATCGGTGGGCTGCTGGTGGGCGCAGTGTTCGTCCTGGCCACACCGTCGGTGATCGGGCTGATGGCGACCACGCGGAATCTGATGCTGATGTGCTTCGTGGGTGCCTCCGTGGCGTTCGGGGTGAGCATGGTGGCGGTGATGAGCGGACCGTTCTCCGGCGCGGTGCGGATCCAACCGACCGCGTTCCAACTGGCGTTGGAGCGCTTCGACCAGATCGACACCGACGCCAGGACGTCGGCTCTGCCGCCGTTGCTGTTCCAGCCCTGACCCGGCGAACCGGCCTGCGGGTGGATCCGGGATGCGGCGGTCCGGACCGGCCTGCAGGTGCCGGGCCGTCAGGAGGACCGGTCAGCGGGTGGAGTTCAGGAGTTCACGCCGAGCTCGCGCGCGATCAGCATCCGCTGGACCTCCGAGGTGCCCTCGCCGATCTCCAGGATCTTGCAGTCGCGCCAGAACCTGGCGACCGGGTACTCGTTCATGAAGCCGTAGCCACCGTGGATCTGGGTCGCCTCGCGCGCGTTGTCGACCGCGGCCTCGGAGGCGTAGAGCTTGGCAATGGCTGCCTCCTTCTTGAAGGGCTCGGAGTGCAGCAGCCGGGAGGCGGCGTCCCGCCAGGCCAGGCGGGAGGTGTGTGCGCGCATCTCCATGTCGGCGAGCTTGAACTGGATGACCTGGTTGGCGCCGATCGGCCGGCCGAAGGCGCGGCGAGTGGCGGCGTAGGACAGCGACTGGTCGACGCACCCCTGGGCCAGGCCGGTGGCCAGAGCCGCGATGGCGATGCGGCCCTCGTCGAGGATGCGAAGGAACTGGGCGTAGCCGCGGCCCCGGCGACCGAGCAGGTTGGCCGCGGGAACTCGGCAATCGGTGAAGGACAGTTCGCGGGTGTCGGAGGCGTTCCACCCGACCTTCGAGTACTTCTTCGAAACCTGGAACCCGGGAGTTCCAGTGGGGACGATAATGGAGGAGATCTCCCTCGTGGGCGAGTTGTTTACACCTTCGTCACTCGAATGTGTGATCGGTTCGGTCAGCGCGGTGACGGTCACCAGCCCGGTGATATCGGTTCCGGAATTGGTGATGAAGCATTTGCTGCCGTTGATCACCCACTCGTCGGTGGCCTCGTCGTAGCGGGCGGTGGTGCGGGTTCCGCCGGCGTCCGTGCCACCCTCGGGCTCGGTGAGACCGAACGCGCCGAGCATCTGCCCGGACGTCAACTTCGGCAGCCACTCGCGCTTCTGCTCCTCGGTGCCGAAGAGGTGGATCGGCATGGCACCGAGCGAGACCGCCGCCTCCAGGGTGATCGCGACCGAGGAATCGACCCGTGCCAGTTCCTCCAGGACCAGGCAGAGCGCGAAATAGTCACCGCCCATGCCACCGTACTCCTCGGGGAAGGGCAGCCCGAACAGGCCCATCCGCCCCATTTCCCGAATAATTTCGTACGGGAATTCATTCTGCTCGTAGTATTCGCCGATTTTCGGCGCAACCACGTCGTTGGCAAACTCCGCGACGGTGCGGCGGAGATCCTCGTAGTCACTGCTCAGCCGGTGGTCGAGCACGGGTGATCCTCCTGGGATCGAGGCCTGGTGGGCCGGGCGGGGGTGGTGGAGTCAGAGGTCAGGCCGTGGGCCCGAGCAGGGCGCGGACGGTCCGCGAGGGGCTGGGGCGGCCGAGGTGGCGCGCCATCCAGCCGCTGGTGTCGGCGAGCGCCGCCAGGTCGATGCCGGTCTCGATGCCCAGGCCGTGCAGCATCCAGACCAGGTCCTCGGTCGCCAGGTTGCCGGTCGCGCTCTTGGCGTACGGGCAGCCGCCGAGCCCGCCGGCGGAGGAGTCCACGATGGTCACGCCGGAGCGGAGCGCGGCCAGGGTGTTCGCCAGTGCCTGCCCGTAGGTGTCGTGGAAGTGCACTGCGATCCGGTCGACCGGTACGCCGGATCGAGTGAACTCGTCGATCAGCGCCTTGACCTGGCCGGGCGTCGCGACGCCGATGGTGTCGCCGAGGCTCAGCTCGGTGCAACCCATCTCCAGCAGAGTCACGCCGTGTCGGACCACCTGGGCGATCGGGACGGGGCCCTCCCACGGGTCGCCGAAGCACATCGACAGGTATCCGCGCACCGGGACGCCCGCAGCCGTGGCACGTTCGACCACCGGCCGGAACATGGCCATCGCCTCGTCCGCCGAGCGGTTGAGGTTGCGCTGCGCGAACGTCTCGGTGGCGCTGGCGAACACCGCGATCTCACCGGCGTGGTGAGCCAGCGCCCGGTTCAGGCCGCGCTCGTTGGGCACCAGGACGGGCAGGCGCAGGCCCGGATACCGCGCGGGCAGCTCGGCCAACCGAGGCATCAGCTCCTCGGCGTCGGCCAGCTGCGGCACCCACTTGGGGTGGACGAAGCTGGTGGCCTCCACGGTGCGCAGCCCGGCGGCGGCGAGTCGGGCGATGAACTCCGCCTTGACCTCGACGGGGACGAGGCCGCTCTCGTTCTGCAGCCCGTCGCGGGCGCCGACCTCGTGGATTCGCACTCGCGCGGGCAGGTCGGGGTCGCGCACGGTGTCCGGCAGACCGAGCGCCAGCACGGTCGGCTCGGGCGCGGCCCGGTCGGGAGCGGTGGTCATCGTGCAGCCTCCGGCAGTTTCGCGCTGGTGTCGGCTTCCGCCTCGGAACCGGTAGCTTCTTCCTCGTCGGAGGCGACCGTCACCAGGGGCGCGTCCATCGCGACGGTCGCGCCGGTGGTGACCCGCAGGTCCTCGACGGTGCCGTCGTGCGGTGCGGAGATGACGTGCTCCATCTTCATGGCCTCCAGGACGAGCAGTGCCTGTCCGCGGTGGACCCGCTCGCCGGCCTCGACCTTCACCACGGTGACGGTGCCGGGCATCGGTGCCGTGAGGGTGCCGTGGTGGGCGGTGCCGGCGGCGGCCCGCTCGGCGATTGCGTCGAACGGGTGAACGGGCCAGGCATCTCCGTCGACACCGAGCCAGTGCGTGAGGCCCTCCGCGGTGCGCTCCTCGGAGACCGTGAAAGTGGCCTGCAGGCCGTCAACCGCAAGGCGGAGCAGGTTTCCGTCCAGGGTCGCTCGGGCCTTCCGGACCGGGCCGTCGTCGAGTTGGATCTGCCACTCGGGGGTTGCCGTGACGGAAAAACCGATAGCGCTCTCGAATTCACCACTGGTAGTCATTCGGCAACGCACTGCGACGGGCTCCCGTCCGGGGAGTCGCAGCCGGTGCGTGGTCCAGGCGGCCTCGCCGCCGAGTCGCCACCCCGAAGGGAGGGAGAAGGGATCGGTCCAGCCGTCGGAGGCGTCGGCGTGGCCGAGTCCGAGCTGTCGCACCAGCGCAGCGGCGAAGTAGAGCAGGTCGATCGTTTCGGGCCGGGTGTACGGAGAGCTCAGCAGGGAGGGGTTCTGCTGGGCGCTGCGCTCCACCAGGCCGGTGTCGAGCCGACCTGCCATCACCTCGGGCTGAGCCAGCAGCCGGCGCAGGTAGCCGGTGTTGGTGGTGACGCCCAGGATGCGGGTCTCGGCGAGTGCGGCCCGCAGCCGACGGATCGCGGTCGGACGGTCGGGCCCGTACGCGATCACCTTGGCGAGCATCGGGTCGTACAGGCTGCCGATCCGGTCGCCGGGTGCGATTCCGGAGTCCACCCGGATGCCCTCGCCCGAGGGCTCGTCCAGCAGCAGTACCTCGCCGCCGGTGGGGAGGAAGTCCCGTTCCGGATCCTCGGCGCAGATACGGGCCTCGATCGCGTGGCCCAGGAAGGAGATGTCCGACTGTGTGAACGACAGCTTCTCGCCCGCGGCGACGCGCAGCTGCCACTCGACCAGGTCGAGCCGCTGCGGTCCTTCGGGGCCGTCGACGGAGACGGCCAGTTCCGTGACGGGGTGTTCCACCTGGAGGCGGGTGTTCATCTCCATGAAGAAGAAGTCGAGGACGTCGTCCCCGTCCGGCCCCGCGGGGTCCCCGCCGGGAACGATGAACTCGACCGTGCCGGCGCCGGTGTAGCCACAGGCCTCGGCGGCACGCACCGCGGCCGCGCCCATCGCGGCCCGGGTCCGGGCGTTCAACAGGACGGAAGGAGCCTCTTCGATGAGTTTCTGATGGCGGCGCTGGAGGCTGCACTCCCGCTCGCCGAGGTGAACGGTCCGGCCGTGGGTGTCGGCCAGGACCTGCACCTCGATGTGGCGCGGTTGGTCCACCCAGCGCTCCAGCAGCAGGGTGTCGTCACCGAACGCGGTGCGGGCCACCCGGCGGGCGGCGGCGAGCTCGGCGGGCAGCTCGGCCGGGTCCCGGACCAGGCGCATGCCCTTGCCGCCGCCGCCGGCCGAGGGCTTGAGCAGCACCGGATAGCCGATTCGGGTAGCCGCCGCGATCAGCTGGTCGTCGCTGGGCGAGCCGTCTTCGCTGCCGGGGACGACGGGCACCCCGGCGGCCCGGACGGCCTCCTTGGCGTTGATCTTGTCGCCCATCAGCTCCACCGCAGCCGGCGGTGGGCCGATGAAGACCAGCCCGGCCTGCGTGCAGGCCTCGGCGAAGGCGGAGTTCTCGGCGAGGAACCCGTAGCCGGGGTGGACGGCCTGCGCTCCGGTCCGGCGGGCGGCGTCGAGGATCAGGTCGGTGCGCAGGTACGTCTCGGCGGCCGAGCTGTCGCTTCGGTCGGCGGGCCCGAGCCGGACTGCCAGATCGGCGGCCCGGACATGCGGGGCGTCCGCGTCCGCGTCGCTGTGCACGGCGACCGAGCGCACGCCCAGCTGCCGCAGGGTGCGGATCACCCGTAGCGCGATCTCGCCGCGGTTGGCGACGAGCACGGTGTCGAACATGGAGGTGTGCCTCCGTTGCGAGAGGAACGAGTGAGCGAGATGACGATGCTTCAGAAGCGGTGACCGGTCCGTGGCTCGGCCCTCCGGTGGGGCGTCACATTCGGAAGACCCCGTACGGGCGGGGTTCGGCGAGCGGGGCGTTGGCGCAGGCGGTGAGCGCCAGGCCGAGCACGGTACGGGTCTGCATGGGGTCGATCACGCCGTCGTCCCACAGCCGTGCGGTGGCGTAGTACGCGTTGCCCTGCCGCTCGTACTGCTCGCGGACCGGGCGCTTGAACTCGTCCTCGGCCTCGATCGGCCAGTCCTCGCCGCGGGCCTCGAACTGGTCGCGGCGGACGGTGGCCAGCACCGAGGCAGCCTGCTCCCCGCCCATGACGGAGATCTTCGCGTTCGGCCACATCCACAGGAAGCGAGGCGAGTAGGCCCGGCCGCACATCGAGTAGTTGCCCGCGCCGTAGGAACCGCCGATCACCACCGTCAGCTTCGGCACCCGGGTGCAGGCCACCGCGGTGACCATCTTGGCGCCGTGCTTGGCGATGCCGCCGGCCTCGTACTGGCGACCCACCATGAAGCCCGTGATGTTCTGCAGGAAGAGGAGGGGGATGCCCCGCTGGTCGCACAACTCGATGAAGTGCGCGCCCTTGAGCGCGGACTCGGCGAACAGGACGCCGTTGTTGGCGACGATGCCGACCGGGTGGCCGTGGATGCGGGCGAACCCGGTCACCAGGGTGGTCCCGTACTCCGCCTTGAACTCGGCGAAGCGGCTGCCGTCGACCAGCCGGGCGATCACCTCGCGCACGTCATAAGGAGTGCGCGGGTCCACCGGCACCGCGCCGTACAGTCCGGCCGGGTCGACGGCGGGCGGCTCGACCGGGGCGAGCGGCCAGGGCTTGGCGGCGCGCGGGCCGAGCCCGGCCACGATGGTGCGGACGATGGAGAGCGCGTGCGCGTCGTCCTCCGCCAGGTGGTCCGTCACGCCGGACGTGCGCGAGTGCAGGTCGCCGCCGCCGAGTTCCTCGGCGGTCACCACCTCGCCGGTGGCGGCCTTCACCAGCGGCGGGCCGCCGAGGAAGATGGTGCCCTGGTTGCGGACGATCACCGCCTCGTCGCTCATCGCCGGAACGTAGGCGCCACCCGCGGTGCACGAGCCGAGCACCGCCGCGATCTGCGGGATCCCGGCGGCGGACAGGCGCGCCTGGTTGTAGAAGATCCGGCCGAAGTGGTCGCGGTCGGGGAACACCTCGTCCTGCATCGGCAGGAATGCGCCGCCCGAGTCCACCAGGTAAATGCAGGGCAGCCGGTTCTCCAGGGCCACCTCCTGCGCGCGAAGGTGCTTCTTGACCGTCATCGGGTAGTAGGTGCCGCCCTTGACCGTGGCGTCGTTCGCCACCACCAGGACCTCGCGCCCGGCTACCCGTCCGATGCCGGCGATCACGCCGGCAGCGGGGGCGGCCCCGTCGTACAGGCCGTCGGCCGCCAAGGGGGCCAGCTCCAGGAAGGGCGAGCCGGGGTCGAGCAGGGTGTCCACCCGTTCCCGGGGCAGGAGCTTGCCGCGGGCGGTGTGCTTGGCGCGTGCCTTCTCGCCGCCGCCGAGGGCCGCCGTCGCAAGCTTCTCGCGCAGTTCGGCGACCAGCGCCCGGTGGGCCTGTGCGTTGGCGAGACCGGTGGGCGACGCCGGGTCGACCGCGCTCTCCAGACGAGGTGCGGGTGCCGCGGCCGCGCCGAACAGCGGTACCTGTGCATGCGTGGCGGTGTCTCGCGGCGAAGCCGGAGACAGCGATGAGGTCGGTGCCGAAGAGGGGACCATCCCAAGAGCTCCCTTGCCCTCGGATCGGATCGGGGCAGGCCGAAGGGCGAGCCGGCCAGCCCGTGTTAATGAGCGTTAACTCTGTGGCCAGGTTAACCAGCGATAACCCGACTGTCTACGATGGGCAGCATGCCCAACCGCCCCGTCGCCCCTGTGCTCCCACGCCGTGACCAGATCCGGAAGGAGGCCGCCAGGCTGTTCGCCGCCCGCGGTTTCCTCGGAGTCGGGGTGGACGAGATCGGCAAGGCGGTGGGCATCAGCGGTCCGGGCCTCTACCGGCACTTCGCGGGCAAGGACGCGATGCTCGCCGACCTCCTGGTCGGCATCAGCGAGCGCCTGCTGGACGAGGGGCGCCGTCGGGTCGGCGCGGCCGCGGGGCCGCAGGCCGCGCTGGACTCCCTGATCGACGGGCACATCGACTTCGCCCTGGACGACCGGGACCTGATCATCCTGCACGATCGCGAACTGCTCCATCTCAAGGAGGAGGACCGCCGTCGGGTCCGCCGGCTGCAGCGTGGCTATGTCGAGCTGTGGGTCACCATGGTGCGCGAGGCCTTCGCCCCGCTGGCCGCCGCCGAAGCGGAGCCGGTCGCCCGTGCCGCCGTGCACGCGGTATTCGGCCTGCTGAACTCCACCCCGCACAGTGCCGCACCACAGGCTGCCCCGGCGGACCTTGCCGTCGAGCGGGCAGGCTTGACCCGGGATGCGATGGCCGCACTGCTGCGCGCACTGGCCCAGGGCGCGTTCGTAGCCGCTGCCGCAGCCGCCGTGGAGTCGAACCAGGCCGTCTGACCTGCGGGTTTCCAGGTGGAGCCAGGGTCCGGGCTGTAGTCGGCTGCACCCCCGCCTAGGACGATCGGACGATCCGGATGTAGCCGACCGTAGGAGGCGCACCACCGCGTGCCGCGGGCAGGCTGAAGACGGGAAGGAAGCTCGGCCCCCGGCCGTTCAGCCTCCTGTGCGCCCGTCCAATCCGGTGGACGCTCAATCGGCCGAATGGTTAGCATCACTAAATATGCCCGAGACTCATGGTTTCCCAGAGCAAGGCTGGCTCCGCCGGCTCGGCGGCTACTGCTGGCGCTACCGTCGCAACCTGTTGCTGTCCTTCGGGTCCTCGCTCGTCGGTATGGCGATCACCGCGATCATCCCGCTCATCACCAAGCTGATCATCGACGACGTGATCACCACGCACCGTCGCCCGCTCACCCCGTGGGCGGTGCTGCTGCTGGTCGCGGCCGCCGCGGTGTTCCTGTGCACGCAGATGCGCCGCTACTACGGCGGGCAGCTCGCGGTGGACGTCCAGAACGACATGCGTGCCGACCTGTTCCGCGCGCTGACCAGACTCGACGGTCACCGCCAGGACCGGTTGGACATCGGGCAGGTGGTCGGCCGCGCCACCTCCGACCTGCAGCTGGTCAACGGGCTGCTGTCGATGATGCCGATGATGACGGGCTACGCCCTGATGTTCGGCATGTCGGTGGTGGTCATGCTCTGGCTGTCGCCACCGCTCACCCTGATCGCACTGGTGATGGCCCCGGTCCTGTGGTGGCTGTCCACACTCAGCCGCAAGCGCCTCTTCCCCGCCTCCTGGGCGGCCCAGCAGCAGGCGGCCGAGGTCGCGGGCGTGGTGGATGCCGCCGTCGGCGGCGTCCGGGTGGTCAAGGGCTTCGGACAGGAGGCCCAGGAACGCGGCAAGTTGGAGCGGGTCTCGCGCGAACTGTTCGCGGCCCGGCTCCGCTCGATCCGGTTGAACGCCCGCTACACCCCGGCGATGCAGGCCGTCCCCGCACTCGGGCAGGTCGCGGTGCTCGCCGTCGGCGGCTGGCTGGCCGTCCGGGGCGACGTCACCCTCGGCACCTTCGTCGCCTTCTCCACCTACCTGGCACAGATGACCAGCCCGGTCCGGTTCCTCGCCATGGTGATCACCGTCGCCCAGCAGACCCGCGCCGGTGTCGAACGAGTCATGCAGCTGATCGACCAGCGCCCGCTGGTCACCGAGGCCTCGGACGCCCGGCCCCTCGACCCGGACGCGGCGGTGCCGGCCGGCACGCCCGCGCTCGAACTCGACCAGGTCGACTTCCACTACCGGGCCGAGGAACACCCCGAGCCGGGCAGCGCCTCCGACGGCGTTCCGGTACTGGACGGCCTCAGCCTGCGGATCGCACCGGGGGAGACGCTGGCACTGGTCGGCGCGTCCGGCTCCGGCAAGTCGACCGTCGCCCAGCTGGTGCCCCGCTTCTACGATCCGACCTTCGGCAGCGTCCGCCTGTTCGGACAGGACCTCCGCGAAGTCACCCTCGACTCGGTGCGCGCTGCCATCGGCATCGTGCCGGAGGAGAGCTTCCTGTTCTCCGACACGGTCCGCACCAACATCGCCTACGGCCACCCCGAGGCCACCGAGGAGCAGATCCTCGCCGCCGCCCGGATCGCCCAGGCCGACGGCTTCATCCGGGAGCTTTCGGACGGCTACGACACCAAGGTCGGCGAGCAGGGCCTCACCCTCTCCGGTGGCCAGCGTCAGCGCATCGCCCTGGCCCGCGCCATCCTCACCGACCCTCGGATCCTGCTGCTCGACGACGCCACCTCCGCCGTCGACCCGCAGGTCGAGGCGGAGATCCATGACGCGCTGGACAGCGTGATGGCCGGCCGCACCACCCTGCTGATCGCGCACCGCCGCTCCACCCTGCAACTCGCCGACCGCATCGCCGTCCTGGACGCCGGCCGGCTGGTCGACATCGGCACCCACGACGAACTCACCGCCCGATGTCCGCGCTACCGGTCGCTGATCACCGACCCGGACGCACTGGCGGCCCCCGTGCCCACCGAGCCCGAGCAGGGCACAGAAGCCGCGGAGAGCAGGAACGCCGCACCGGCCGCCGAGAAGCCCGCAGCCGACGCCGAACTGCTCGCCAAGGTCGCCGCCCTGCCGCCCGCGACCGACACCCCCGACGTCCCGGTCGAGCAGGCCGAGATCGCGGACCCCAGGTTCAACCTGGCCCGGCTGCTCGCCCCGTTCCGTCGCCCCCTGCTGCTCGCGCTGCTGCTGGTCGCGCTGGACACCGCAGCCGGCCTGGCCCTGCCGGTGCTGATCCGGCACGGCATCGACGACGGCGTCAGCAAGGCCGCCATCGGCGGCGTCGCGGTCGCAGCCCTGCTGGCACTCGTCGTCGTCATGCTCGACTGGCTGGTGCAGGCCACCGAAAGCAAGGTCTCCGGGCGTACAGGCGAACGCGTCCTCTACACGCTGCGCCTGAAGATCTTCGCCCACCTCAACCGACTCGGCCTCGACTACTACGAGCGCGAGCTGACCGGCCGGATCATGACCCGCATGACGACGGATGTGGACTCCATATCCTCGTTCCTGCAGACCGGCGTGGTCACCGCCGTGGTCAGCCTGTTCACCTTCTTCGGCATCTTCGTGGCCCTCGTCGTGATCGACGCCGGCCTGGCGCTGGTGGTGCTCATGGTGCTGCCGCCGCTGATCATCGGCACCCTGGTGTTCCGCAAGAAGTCCGCCCAGCAGTACCAGATCTCCCGCGACCTGATCAGCACCGTCAACGCCGATCTGCAGGAGAACGTCGCGGGCATGCGGATCGTCCAGGCCTTCCGTCGCCAGGACGCCAACATCGACCGGTTCGTCGAGCGGGGCCTCGCGTACCGGCACGCCCGGGTCAAGGCCCAGCTGTACATCTCGGTGTACTTCCCGTTCGTGCAGTTCCTGTCCAGCGTCGCCTCCACCATGGTCCTGATCGTCGGCGCCTCCCGCGTCGACCACGGCACGCTGACCATCGGTGCACTGGTCGCCTACCTGCTGTACATCGACCTGTTCTTCGCACCGGTCAGCCAGCTCTCGCAGATCTTCGACGGCTACCAGCAGGCGGCCGTCGGCCTCGGCCGCATCCGCGAACTCCTGCGTACCCCGACCAGTACTCCGCAGGCCGAACAGCCCGTTCCGGTCGGGGCGCTGCGCGGTGAGATCGCCTTCGAGAACGTCAGCTTCGCCTACAACGGCGGAGGTGAGGGCAAGCCCGAGGTCCTCTCCGGAATCGACCTGCACATACCCGCAGGCCAGACCGTCGCGCTGGTCGGCGAGACCGGCGCGGGCAAGTCCACCCTGGTCAAACTGGTCGCCCGGTTCTACGACGCCACCGGTGGCACCGTCCGGGTCGACGGCACCGACCTGACCAGCTACGACCTGGAGGGATACCGGCATCGGCTCGGCGTCGTCCCGCAGGAGGCCTACCTGTTCGCCGGGACGGTTCGCGACGCCATCGCGTACGGGCACCCCGGGGCGAGTGACACCGAGGTCGAGGCCGCGGCCAAGGCGGTCGGCGCGCACGACATGATCACCCGACTCGCCGGCGGCTACCAGCACACCGTCGCCGCCCGTGGCCGAAACCTTTCTGCCGGTCAGCGTCAACTCATCGCCCTCGCCCGGGCCGAGCTGGTCGACCCCGACATCCTGCTCCTCGACGAGGCCACCGCCGCCCTCGACCTCGCCACCGAAGCCGCCGTCAACCACGCGGCGGACCGGCTCAGCGGCGGGCGCACCACCCTGGTCATCGCCCACCGGCTCACCACCGCGGAACGTGCCGACCGGGTCGTCGTCCTCGACCACGGGCGCATAGTGGAGGACGGCACCCACACCGAACTGCTCGACCGCGACGGCACCTACGCCAAGCTGTGGAACGCCTTCATCGCGGAGGGGCACCCCGCGCCGGTGCTCGGCTGATCAGTTCATCGATGCCCCGGGCCCGGCAGATTGCCGGGCCCGGGGCGTTTTTTCGCATGCTCAAGCCCGCCCGGGTCGTGCGGCATCCAGCAGGACCCGGAACAGTACCTCGGCATCCACTCCGGACGGCAGCTCGCTGACCTGGCCGTCCCCGACCTCCACTACCCGCCAACCGCTCCCGGCACCCCGGCCGTTCGGACCGGCGGCGTCGCGGCCGTCAGCGTTGCCCTCGGCCAGCCGCGCCAGGTCCGTGGTGACGAAGCGGCACCCCAGCTCCCGCACCAGCGGGCGGACGGCCGACAGATCGGGCTCGACCCGGCTCGCCGGGCAGTCGGGGTGCGGCCCGATCAGCACGGGTTCGCCGTCCACCCACCAGACCCTGGCCTCCTGCGCCCGGCCGTCAGCCGTCCGCGCGAAGGACTCGAAGCGGCGAAGCACCAACCCGCCCGCCAGGAACTCGCCTTGCAGCTCGGTGAAACGCGCCGCCACGCGCTCCAGCGCGTCGAGGTCGGCCAACTCGGGGACGTAGCAGGCCTCGTGCCACTCGTGTTTGCGGGACTTGACGTAGTCCTTCACGACCGCAGGGCCGTGCCCGCCCAGAGCGGAGGCGGCTGCGGCCAGGACGGTGCGGTCCCAGGAGGGGCCGGGAAGCCAGGTGCTGGCGGGTGTCACGGGCTCGAACGTCCGGTACCAGCCCGGCAGTTCATGGGCGGTGGCGTACTCGTCCGGTCCGGTCAGCAAGGTGCAGCCCCGGTCGGCCAGGGCCCCGGCCAGTGCGGCGTACCGGGCGATGGGGATCATCCAGCCGCGGTACCAGAGCGGCCCCGACCCGGTGGGGACGCGTCGGACGGCGGCCTCGACATCCCCGGTCAGCAGCGCGTCGTGGTCGAGCAGCGCGGGGCTGCCGCCGGCGGCCCGGATCAGTCCGGCCTCCCAGGCGAAGTGCGGGTCCGCCCGACGAGGCAGGAGCGGGTCGGAGGGAAGGATGACGGTGGGGTCGACCATGAGGCTCAGATTAGGTCCACCGATCGGTTGAGGAGCTGTCCTTGACCCGGCGTTGACCAGGCATTCTGTTCCGCAGGCCCGCGCCGACCCGCCGTGGTGGCCGAAAACTCGATCGACAGTCCGACAGCTGCACTGTCAGGCTTTCTGTGTGCGATGGATCACAGGACGTCAGAAGCCCGAAGGTGAACGGCTGCCCCGCCGAGCGGCGCGAACGGTGGTGCTCTCGCCGGAGGGCGAGGTGTTCCTGTTCCGATCGGACAACTCCGAAGTCGGGGTGCACTGGAACGCTCCGGGTGGCGGCCTGGAGCCAGGTGAGACACCGGCCGAGGGGGCGCTCCGCGAGCTGCGCGAGGAAACCGGCTGGACCGACCTCCAGCCCGGCGAACTCCTCTGCACCTGGGAGCACGACTTCACCTGGCACGGCACACCCGTGCGTCAACACGAGCACATATTCCTGACCCGCGGCCCGCGACGTGAGCCCAAAGACGTGGCAGCAGCGGCCCACCGCGCCGACGGCATCCTCGGCTGGCGTTGGTGGACATCCGCCGAACTGGCAGCACCGGATGCCGATCCGCTCTGGCCGCCGGACCTGTCGGCCCTGCTCACCGGACTCCGCACCGCGGAAGACGGCTCGATCGTCCCCGTCCACCTCGGCTACGTGCCCAACACCGCCACGAACCAGCCCGGCTGACAGCAGGTACGGCAAGCCGCAACACCCCGGCCCGGACCGAACCTCGGCAGCGCAAAGAGAGGAGCCGCTCGTCCCAGCACCCGCAGACCCCACAGACACCATCGCAGCCGCGCCGCAGCCGACCGGGCCCGACGGTCAGCGGACCTGACGCCGACCCCTCCGGCGCCCGCGAGCCACCGGAACCTCGGCCTGCCAGTCGCGAAGCCCCAGCTCACGGTCGTGCACCGCCTCCGGGTTGATCACCACCGACAGCAGGGCGGAGCGCAGTTCCTCGGGAGTCATCCCGGTCGAGCGCTGCAGTTGCTCGGTGGGAACCGACACCGCGATGGCAGGCCGCCACTCCGGTAGCACCACCTGGCAGGTCCCGGAGCCGAACCGCAGCAGTTGGGCGGACACCCGGCGCTCCGTGACCCGGGCCACGCCGGGGCCGGCAGCGTCGACCAACCCGGGGGACCCGCCGATCAGCACACCCATCGGCACACCCACCGGGGCGGCCGGGGCGCTCTCCACCTCGGCGGCGACCAGCCCGTTCGCCAGTGCGCCCCCGGGCGGCACCGGGGCGGACGGAACGGCCCGCACCTGGCTCAGCCGCCGCGAAGGGGTCGGCCGCCGCGGTGGCCGCACCCGTCCCGTCACCATGCCCGTGCCCCAGACCCCCGACGACCAACCGAGCGACCCAGGAGAGCCCGTAGCCCCACCCCTCACCAAGCCCTCGGCACCCGCGGCCCCGAGGCCCTCGGCCTCCCGAGCAGGCCCGGGCACCGCCGGCGCCCCGGGCAGCGACGGCTCGCCCACCGCAGACGACCAGTCGGGGACCTCGTCACGGCTGTTCGGGACTCCGTGACCGCCCGCCTCGGCATCCAAGCTTCCGTCCGGGCCGGACCCGGACGGTGCCGAGCCGTGCCCGGAACCAGGCCCCAAACCGCTCCCCAAGCCGGGAGCCGAGCCGGACACCGCCGAATTCGCGCTTGCCGCAGGGTAATTGGCGTCCGCGTCCGGCCGGGTCGGCGCGTTCTGGTCGAGCGAGGTCATGGCTGGACACCCTCCGGATTCTCGGCTCGCCCGATCCTGCACCACGAGTGCGTGCCGGGCCAAGGGACGTGTGTGCACAGCCTGCCGGTTCCGTGCCGTCCGGCCGGAAGTCGGCCCGCCGATCCTGCGGTCGCGTTATCGTGACCGCATGTCTCTCACGTCATGCCTGCGCTGGTGGCCGTCCTAGGACGGCCGATCCCCATGCATGACTCCAGGGCCGTCCGTACGGGCGGCCCCGGCGCGATCATCTCCGACGGACCCGGGCCCACCCCGGCGGGCGGCCACCCCCGCAACCGAGGAGAACCCCGCCATGACCGCCACCGCAGACACCACGACGACCACCACGCCGGGCACCGCCACCCCGCTGATCGCCCCGACCGCCGAAGGCCACCGCCGGATCCTGACCGGCGACCGCCCGACCGGACCGCTGCACCTCGGCCACTACTTCGGCACACTCCGAAACCGGGTCCAACTCCAAGCCCTGGGGATCGAGTTGCTGATCGTGATCGCCGACTACCAGGTGATCACCGACCGGGACCGGGCCGACCGGGTCGCCGAGCACGCCGAGAACCTGGTCCTCGACTATCTGGCCGCCGGAGTCGACCCGGAACAGGCCACGATCTTCACCCACAGCGCCGTCCCCGCCCTCAACCAGTTGATGCTGCCCTTCCTCAGCCTGATCAGCGTCGCCGAACTCTCCCGCAACCCCACCGTCAAGGACGAGATCGCCCACTCCCGACAGGCCGCCGTCAGCGGACTGATGTTCACCTACCCCGTCCACCAGGCCGCCGACCTGCTGTTCTGCAAGGCGGACCTGGTCCCCGTCGGCCAGGACCAACTGCCGCACCTGGAGACCACCCGCACCATCGCCCGCCGCTTCAACGACCGTTACACCCCTCTGTTTCCCGAGCCCCAGGCCCTGCTGTCCGAGGCCCCGCTGCTGCTCGGCACCGACGCCGGCAAGATGAGCAAGAGTCGGGGCAACGCCGTCACTCTCGGCGCCGGTGAGGACGAGACAGCGCGGCTGCTGCGCGGCGCGGTCACCGACAACGACCGGCACATCAGCTACGACCCCGAGACCCGCCCGGGCGTCTCCAACCTGGTGCTGCTGATCGCCCTCTGCCAGGACCGCGACCCGCACGCCGTTGCCGAGGAGATCGGTTCCGGCGGAGCGGCCCACCTCAAGCGCACCGCCACCGAGGCGGTCAACGAGCACCTCCGCCCCCTGCGCACCCGTCGAGCCGAACTGGCCGCAGACCGCGCGCTGCTGCGTGAAGTTCTGCACACCGGCAACGCCCGCGCCAACGCCATCGCCGACCGCACCCTCACCGAAGTCCGCACCGCCATGGGCACGTTCTGACCCCGGGGTGGTGTGCGGGCCGTCCACCGACGACGGCCCGCACACCACCGGCCGGGCCCGGCCGCTCCTCTCTACCGGGACCGCACGCATGCGGCACCCGGCCGGAACCACCCCGGCGGATCGGCAGTCACCGGACCGGGGTGGAGAGTTCACGGTCGGGGGATACCGTCAGCAGGCACCACCGGCCGGCCCCGTGCCGTGCCAGGCGTCCGGTCGTCCCGCCCGCGCTCCACACCACGAAGGAGTCACCCGATGCCGATGCGTCCGCTCCGTCCCGGTGACCGCGTTGCCCTCGTCGCCCCCAGCGGCGCGGTCGACCCCGCACGACTCGCCCTCGGGACCGACATCCTGCGGTCCTGGGGCCTGGAGGTGGTCGTCCTCCCGCACGTCCACGACACCCACCGCACGCTGCCGTACCTCGCCGGCTCCGACGTCGATCGCGCTGCCGACCTGCAAGCCGCCTGGCTCGACCCCGACATCGCCGCTGTCCTCTGTGTACGCGGCGGGTTCGGGGCCCACCGGATGGTCGACCTGCTCGACTGGGACGCGATGCGCGCCGTCCCGCCCAAGCTCCTGATCGGGTTCAGCGACGTCACCGTCCTGCACGAAGCCGTCGCCCAACAGCTCGGCGTCCCCACCCTCTACGGCCCGATGCCCGGCGCCGGCGTGTTCACCACCGATGCCGCGACCGCCGAACACCTGCGCCGCACCCTGTTCGAGCCGGCGACCACGACCGTCCTCACCGGACCGGACGCCACGACCCTCGTTCCCGGACGCGCCCACGGCGTCCTGATGGGTGGCTGCCCCTCGCTGCTCGCCGCCGATCGCGGCACCCCCGCTGCCCGTCCGTCCTTCGCCGGCGGCCTGCTCGTCCTGGAGGACGTCAACGAACAGCCCTACCAACTCGACCGCATCCTCACCCAGCTGCGCCGGAGCGGGGCGCTGGAGGGAGTGGCAGGTGTGGTCCTCGGTTCCTGGGACCTCTGCGGACCGCAAGACGGCGTACGCGCCGTGATGCTCGACCACCTCGGCGACCTCGGCGTCCCCGTCGTCTGGGAACTCGGCTTCGGCCACGGCCCGTCCTCGATCACCGTCCCGCTCGGCGTGCCCGCCACGTTGGACGCCGACGCGGCCACGCTCACCCTCGACGCACCCGTTCTCACCGCCCCCGTCGATGCGTAGGGTTGCGAGCCATGCACGTCGAAGGCGCCTCCGCTGCGGACACCCTCACCACCGCCCTGGCCGACGAGCGGCCGTCCGCCCCTGTGGCGGCAGTGGAACGTGCGCTCGGCCTGCTCCACGGCCCCGGTAGCGGAAGCGGCCGAGTACTCCTCGGCCTGGCCGGACCGCCCGCGGCCGGAAAGTCAACGCTTGCTCGGCTGCTGATCGACGCGGTCAACCGCCACGAGGGCCCCGACACCGCCGCCTACCTCCCACTGGACGGCTTCCACCTCTCCAACGCCCAGCTCGACCGCCTCGAACTGCGCCCCCGCAAGGGCGCCCCCGAGACCTTCGACGCTTTCGGCTACCTCGCCCTCGTCCAGCGTGTCGCCGCCGACCGCTTCCACGACATCTATGCGCCCGACTTCGACCGCACGCTCGACGAGCCCGTCGCCGCCTGCCACCTGATCCGCCCCTGCACCCGACTGGTCGTCACCGAAGGCAACTACCTCGCGTCCCCCGCCACCCCGTGGGCGGACGCCCGGGCCCTGCTGCGCGAACTCTGGTACGTCGACGCCGATCACGCGGCCCGGGACGCCCGGCTCCTCGCCCGCCACACCGCCGGCGGCGAGGACCACTCCACCGCGCGCCGCCGCGTCGACACCAACGACCGGCCCAACGCCGCGCACGTGGAGACCACCCGTGCAGCCTGCGACTGGGTGGTCCGTGCGGACGTGTTTGCACCTGCCTACCGAACGGCGTAGTGTTACCTAGTCGCTCGGCAGGGAGCACCGGACACGCATCTGTGTGGACGGTCCCGGAGCGGCCAATCCCTTGAGAACCACCCAGTGGATCCGTTCCGGGTCGCGTCCTTTTCGCGTCCCTGTTCGTATTTGCTGTGCGCGTTTTCGGAGATTGCGGCGGATTCGCTTTTCGGAGCGGGGATCGGCTAGAGTTTGAAACGTCGGAACGGCCGCGAGGCAGGGAAGACAAACAGCAAGTCGGATCGAAACTCCGGAAAACGGAGCGGAAAACATCTGATAAGCTGAGAACACGAAAGAACGAAGCGCCCGGAGGGTCCGCAGGAAT
>NZ_LISX01000001.1:965283-1004847 GCF_001905465.1 Kitasatospora sp. CB01950 | reverse complement strand
CCGTGAATGCTTCCACGAAAGAGCGGCACAGCAACCACCGGAATAGGCGGTCCTGCGCACTGCGTCCTCGCTAGTGTTACTTCATAAAGGAATCTCCAACCGATCCAGAGGACCGGCCGGGGATGTCAACATATCTGGCGTTGACTTTTGGCACGCTGTTGAGTTCTCAAGGAACGGACGCTTCCTTCAGGCGGCCTTCCGACCGGCCCTCCGGGCGCTTCGTTCTTTCGTGTTTCCAGCTTATCAGAGGTTTTTCGCTCCGATTTTCGCTTCCCGCTGGAGTGGGAATTCCTTCGACTTCGCTTGCAGACCTTATCAAAGGTTTTGCGTTGCTCTGCTTCAGGGTTTTTCGCTTGACTCGGTTCTGCACCCTTTCGGGCACTCACCTTGTTCCGGCGACTTCGTAGACTCTACGCCGGACCGGACTGTATGTCCAATCGCCCAACCGTTCAAACCTACTGACCCGAAGAGATCAAGTCAATGGTCCCTCGGGGTGATCACCAGGTTACCAGGTTTGAAACGGCACCCGTGACCAGGCACGCCGTGCTCAGGCGGCCGTCGGCTGCAGGTCGGTGCGGTCGGCGGCCTCGACGTCGCCGAGCTCGCCGCGGGCGGCGGCGCGCTTGCCGAGGACGAGGGCGTAGACGAGGAACAGGGCTTCCACGGTGAGGCCGATGCCGACCCGCAACCAGGTGGGGAGGCCGGAGCCGCTGACGAAGCCTTCGATGATGCCGGTGACCAGAAGGACGGCGGTGAGGCCGATGACGGAGCCGATGACGGCGCGCCCTTCCTCGGCGAGGGCCGCGCCGCGGGTGCGGGGGCCGGGGTCGATGACGGTCCAGCCGAGGCGGAGGCTGAGGCCGGCGGCGACGAAGACGGCGGTGAGTTCGAGCAGGCCGTGCGGAAGGAGCAGGCCGAGGAAGAGCGGGAGGCGGCCGGCAGAGGCCATCAGTCCGAGGCCGACGGCGAGATTCAGCATGTTGCTGAACAGGATGAAGACGACCGGGACGCCGAGCAGCACCGCGCATATCAGGCAGTAGGCGGCGACCCAGGCGTTGTTGGTCCACACCTTGGCGGCGAAGTTCGCCGAGGGGTGGTCGGTGTAATAGGCCTCGTACTCGCCGCCGGGCTTGGTGAGGTCGTTCAGCTGGTCCGGCGGGACCAGGGCGTTGCGGACCTCCGGGTTGGTGCCGATCCACCAGGCGACCAGGGCACTGAGGAGGAAGAAGACCAGGCCGATGGTCAGCCACCAGCGGCGGGCGCGGTAGAGCGCGGCGGGGAAGCTGACGGTGAAGTAGCGGGTGGCGTCGCGCCAGGAGGAGCTGCGGGCGCCGGCGACGGCGTTGCGGCCGCGGACGACCAGGCTGGTGAGGCGCCCTTCCACACCGGGGTGCGGGGCGGCGGCCTGGACCTGGGCGAGGTGGCTGGTGGCGCGCTGGTAGAGGGTGATGAGCTCGTCGGACTCCTCGCCGGTGAGTCGACGGCGGCCGCAGAGCGTCTCCAACCGTTGCCATTCCGCCTGGTGGGCGGCGACGAAGACGTCCAGGTCCATTGCGGCTCTCTCCGGGTGCGCGGTGGGGCAGGACGGCGGGCACTGGTTGGTGTGCGGCCGGGGCTGTGCGGGGCTCAGCATGCCAGAGGCGGAGCGCGGTGTGTCGGGCGATGCCGGATGCGGTGCCCGGGGTTACCGGGCAGGGGTGCTCGGCCGTATGTTTGCCGCTGTTGATCGAGGGTTCGGGTGGCGCGGCGCGGGTCGTCGGGCGTGCCCGGGAGCGGAACGGGTGGGTGGCGTGAGCGAGCTGGTGACCGGTGAGGCGGTCGTCCTGGGGCTGCGGGCGGCGAGGCTGCCGTCGCGCGGCCTGGCCCGGTTGCTGGACGCGTTGGTCTACCTGACGGTGTACTTCATCGGCGGGTTCATGGTGGCCTTCGGGCTGTCGGCGATGGAGGGGGCCGCAGCGGACGCCATCGCGGTCGTGCTGATGGTGTTCTTCACGGTGCTGCTGCCGGTGATGGCGGAGACGCTGTCCAAGGGCCGCTCGGTCGGCAAGGTGGTGCTGGGCCTGCGGGTGGTGCGGACCGACGGCGGGCCGATCCGGTTCCGGCACGCCCTGGTGCGCGGCCTGGTGGGAGTCATCGACTTCGGTCTGCTGGCGATGCCGGCCGTGGTGGTGTCGCTGTTCTCGGCGCAGGGACGCCGGCTGGGCGACATCTTCGCGGGGACGCTGGTGATCCGTGAGCGGGTGCCGCAGAGCCACGGCGTGGTTCCGCCGGTGCCGCCGCACGTGATGCACATGCTGGGTGCCGACCTGGTGGCGCTGGACCTGTCCGCAGTGCCGGACGGCCTGTGGCTGTCGATACGCCAACTGCTGGGCCGCATGCACGAGTTGGATCAGCAGGTGGCGACCGGTCTGGCGGACCGGCTGGCCGCGGACCTGGCCGGACGGACCGGCTGGCCGGTGCCGCAGGGCCTGCCGCCGATGGTGTACCTGGGCGCGGTGACGATGGAGCGCCAGCGCCGCGAGTGGGAGAAGGCGGCCTCGACGTACGCTGCCGCGGCCTACGCGGCACCGACCTATGGGGCGCCGACCTACGGGGCTCCGGCGGCGTACCAGCCGGCGCCGCCGCAGACGGTTCCCGCGCCGGCCGCCGTGCCGCAGCAGCCGAACGGAAAGCCGATGCGGGTGCTCGGCGTCCCGGAGCAGGCGCAGCCCGCAGCACCCGCCACCCCGCCCGCCCCGCCCGCACAGGTGCCCGCGCAGGCTCCCGCCGACGGCGAAGGCTTCGCCCGCCCCGAGTGACCGCCCGGGCGAAAGCCTGCGTGACCGCCCGAGCGAAAGCCCGTGTCAGCGCCGGGCGTTGGGCGGACTGTCGAGCTCTTCGAGGTCGATGCCGGGGGCGGAGAGCAGCACGTCCCCGGTGAGGTGGACGTCGCGGAGCTCGCCGGTTTCGAGGTCGGTGACCCGGTAGTGCTCGACGGGCAGCGGCCCGCTGTCGGTGGGGTGATCCTCGACGGTGAGCAGTTGCCAGCTCTGGTCGAGGGTGCGGGGGGCGAGGGCCTGGCCGGTGAAGGAGACCAGGCGGATCCGGGTGCTGCCGCCGGGTTCGAGGTCGAGCAGCCGCGCGGTGGCGATCAGGAACGCGGGCGAGTCGCCGGTGAAGGCGTGCGCCCGGTCCGTCCCTTCGGTGGCTTCGGCGGCGGGGTCGGTGGCGGCCCGGACCCAGTGCACGCCGTCGAGTGCGCCGCCGCGCACCTGCCAGCCGCCGCTGCGGAGTTCGACCCGGATCGGGCGGTGGCGGGCGTCGAGGGTGAGGTCGGTGGTGCCGAGGACGGTGCCGTCGGGCCGGTAGCTCTTGGCGACGTAGCGCCAGCCGGCGGGGCCGGGGGCGCATTGGAAGCGTTCCTCTCCGAGCGGGGTTCCGTCGTGCGGGTCGTGGAGGGAGTAGCGGCCGTTCGGCATGGGGGAAAGCCTACGTGCGGACCTCGCCGGGGGCGGACGGTATCGGTCGCCGCCCGACGTCGGAGCGGAGATCGTTTCGGTACTACCATCTGACAGCCGCGCAGGTCGCGGCCGGGTTGAAGTGTTCCAGCCGCACCGGAGTTCGCAGGCGTCGGCGGAGTCGGGCGCTCGGGAGAGCGCCGTCAGGTGGGGGGGTCGGAGACATGGCCGGGGATCAGGTGCATGGCGAGGGACGGTCCGCGCCGACGGCAGGGCCGAAGCCGGTGGCGGAGCCGGTGGGGTCGCCGCTGCTGGCGTGGGGCGCGCGGCGGTTGGCGGTGATCGCGGTGAGCGGGCTGGTGGCGGTGGTGGCGACGTCGCTGGGGCTGCGGGGCGGCTCGCACGACAGTCCGATCGTCGGCACGCCCGGGTTCTCGCCGAGTCTGCCCTGGTCGACGGCGCAGCCGGGGCAGTTGCCGCCCGGGCCGCTGAAGACGGTGGCGCCGGTGGACGGCCGGACGGTGTTGACCGCGCCGGCGAAGTTCGGGTGGCTGCCCGAGACGGTGCGGTCCGTGGAGTACCGGTCGATGCCGGACGGGGTCACGGTACGGGCGCAGACGGACTCGGGGGACGGGTCCGCGATGTTCGACCTGGCGGTGTTCCCGGCCGGGGTGGCCCCGGAGCAGCCGCGTCTCCCGTCGGACGAGCCGGTGGTGCGGCGGGACGCCCCGCAGGTGAACGGGCAGGACGCGTACTGGTTGTCCGTGGACGGCACCGGGCCGCGGGCCGCGGTGGACAGGCTGCGTTTCCGGGACGCGGACGGTCGTTGGATGGAGGTCAAGGCCACCGGTCTGAAGGGCGCGGACCGTCAGCAGCTGCCGCTGCAGATGGCGGCGGGTGTGGTGCCGGGCGCGTTCCGGGTGCCGTTGCCGGTGTCGATGTCCGCCCTGCCGCCGGAGACGGAGGTGGCCGGGGTGACTCTGCTGCGGCCGGTGTCCGGCGGGTCGGGGTCCGGCGGATCGGGGTCCGGCGGGTGGTCGGCCTCGCTGTCCTTCCGGAACAAGGCCTACGGGTTCGCGACGGTCGAGGTGGGTCCGGGCGAGCGGGGGTCCGACCCGAACGGTTCGGCGCCGAGGAGCTCGAACGACGGGCTGGCCACGGTGACCACCTCGCAGAAGTGCGCGTCCGGGAACGGGCTGCACTGGTGCGTGCGGCTGATCAAGGTGTCGAGCGGTGACGCCGCCGCCGCGGATCCGGCGGACTGGCTGTCGCTGGTGGTGCCGCACGGCATGGACGAGAGCGGCTGGACCACGGACGTGTTGCCGCAGTCGTGAACGCAACGGCACCCGGTATCCCCGCAGCAGGGGGTGCCGGGCGCCGTCGTACGGTCGTTCGCCATCCGCCGTGCAACCTTCGTGGGGGCGGGCCGCATCAGGGGGTCGGCGGCGCGGTCGTGCCGTCGTTCCAGTGGGAGGAGGGGCGCCGGAGATGGCGGAGCTGGCGCGGGACGAGGAGTTCACCGCGTTCGTGACCTCCAGGGCGGTCTGGCTGCGGAGGGTCGCGTACCTGTTGTGCGCGGACTGGCATCGTGCGGACGACCTGGTGCAGGAGTCGATCACCAAGCTGTATCTGCACTGGGGCCGGGTGAGCCGGGCGGAGAACCCGGACGGGTATGCCCGGGCGGTGCTGGTGAACGCGTTCCTCGCGGAGCAGCGCACCGCATGGTGGCGGCGGACCAGGCCGACCGCGCGGCCGCCGGAGCAGTCGCCGCCGCCGGAGGCGGATCTGGCGGTCTCGCTGGATCTGCGGGAGGCGTTGGCCGCGCTGCCGCCGCGGCAGCGGGCGACCGTGGTGCTGCGCTACTACTGCGACCTGTCGGTCGAGCAGACGGCGGCGGCGATGGGGTGTTCCAACGGCAATGTGAAGAGCCAGAGTTCGCGGGCGCTGGACGCGTTGCGGCGGTCGGCGCTGCTTCGCCCGGCGGGGAGGTCGGAGGCATGAGCGGGGACGGGGAAGAGCTGTCCGTGCGGATGGCGCGGGTCGTGGCGGAGCAGGAGGCTTCGGCGCCGCCGTCGCGGGTGGATCCGGCGCTGGCGGTGCTGCGGGGCCGTCGGCTGCGGCGCAGGCGGACGTGGACGGTGGCGGCGGTGGCCGCGGCGGTGCTGGCGGCCGGGTCGGTGACGGTGCTGACCGGGTACGGGCGCGACGACGGGATCACCACCGCGGCGCCGACGCCGAACCTGTCGGGGCGGCCCGCGCCGGTGAGCGGCCGGACGGTGCTGACGGTACCGGCCCGGTTCGGCTGGCTGCCGGACACGGTGACGGCGGTGGAGTACCGGTCGAGTTCGACCGGGGTGGAGGTGGTGGGCACCGGGAGCGGCCCGACGTTCTCCCTGACGGCGTTCCCGGTGGGGGTGACGCCGCTGGTGGATCCGCTGCTGGGCCCGGGGAACGGGGTGCGGAAGGACGCGCCGCCGGTGCACGGGCGGGAGGCGTACTGGCTCACGTCGACCGATCCGGGGTTCGCGCGGTCGTTCAACCAGCTGCGGTTCCAGGGGGTGGACGGGCGCTGGTACCAGGTGGACAGCACGGGGCTGTCGGACGCGGACCGGGAGCAGGTGCCGCTGCGGATCGCCGAGGGGGTGCAGGTGGGGGCGTACTCGCCGGCGATGCCGGTCGCGTTGTCGTCGATGCCGCCGGAGGCGGTGGTCACCCGGGCGGTGCTGTACCGCACGGTGGGCGGCGCGGACCTGTGGACGGCCGAGGTGGGCTTCCAGGAGCACGGCAACCTGGAGATCACGGTGTCGGCGGCCCCGGACGGCGCCGGTGAGGCCGGGCGGCAGGCGGCGCCGCCGGATGCGGTCTGCGCGTCCGAGAACGGGGTGCGCCGGTGCGTGTCCGAGGTGCGCAGGCAGGGCGCCGGGCCGAGTGATCCGGTGGACTGGCTGGCCCGGGTGGTGACGCGCGGCACGGACGACCGCAACTGGTCGGTGGCCGTGCTGCCGTAGCGGCCCCGAACGCGCCGGTGCCCGGCACCCCCGTGAACGGGAGTACCGGGCACCGGCGTTGACGGCCTGTCAGTAGCGGTACTGCTCCGCCTTGTACGGGCCCTCGACCGGGACGCCGATGTAGTCGGCCTGCTCCTGGGAGAGGGTGGTGAGCTTGACGCCGAGGGCGTCGAGGTGGAGGCGGGCGACCTTCTCGTCCAGGTGCTTCGGCAGAACGTAGACGCCGACCGGGTACTGCTCGGTCTTGGCGTACAGCTCGATCTGCGCGATGGTCTGGTTCGCGAAGGAGTTGGACATCACGAACGACGGGTGGCCGGTCGCGTTGCCCAGGTTCAGCAGGCGGCCCTCGGAGAGGACGATGATGGTCCTGCCGTCCTCCTTGCGCCACTCGTGGACCTGCGGCTTGACCTCGGTCTTCACCACGCCGGGGAGCTGGGCGAGGCCGGCCATGTCGATCTCGTTGTCGAAGTGGCCGATGTTGCCGACGATGGCCTGGTGCTTCATCCGGGCCATGTGGGAGGCCATGATGATGTCCTTGTTGCCGGTCGTGGTGACGAAGATGTCGGCGATCTCGACGACCTCGTCCAGCGTGGTGACCTGGTAGCCGTCCATGGCGGCCTGCAGGGCGCAGATCGGGTCGATCTCGGTGACGATGACGCGCGCGCCCTGGCCGCGCAGCGACTCGGCGCAGCCCTTGCCGACGTCGCCGTAGCCGCAGACGACGGCGACCTTGCCGCCGATCAGGACGTCGGTGGCGCGGTTGATGCCGTCGATGAGCGAGTGGCGGCAGCCGTACTTGTTGTCGAACTTCGACTTGGTGACCGAGTCGTTGACGTTGATGGCCGGGAACAGCAGCTTGCCGTCGCGGTGCATCTCGTACAGGCGGTGGACGCCGGTGGTGGTCTCCTCGGTGACGCCCTTGATGGTGGCGGCGACCTCGGTCCACTTCTGCGGGGTCTCGACCAGGGTGCGGTTGAGCAGCTCCAGGATGATCCGGAACTCGTCGTTGTCGGCGGTGTCGGGGGACGGCGCGGCGCCGGCCTTCTCGAACTCGACGCCCTTGTGGATCAGGAGGGTGGCGTCACCGCCGTCGTCCAGGATCATGTTGGGGGTCTGGCCGTTCGGCCAGGTCAGCGCCTGCTCGGTGCACCACCAGTACTCCTCCAGGGTCTCGCCCTTCCAGGCGAAGACCGGGACGCCCTGCGGGTCCTCGGGGGTGCCGTTCGGGCCGACCGCGATGGCGGCGGCGGCGTGGTCCTGGGTGGAGAAGATGTTGCAGGAGCACCAGCGGACCTCGGCGCCCAGGGCGGTCAGGGTCTCGATCAGCACGGCGGTCTGCACGGTCATGTGCAGCGAGCCGGTGATGCGGGCGCCGGCCAGCGGCTGGGAGGCGGCGTACTCGGCGCGGATCGACATCAGGCCGGGCATCTCGTGCTCGGCGAGCTGGATCTCCTTGCGACCGAACGGAGCCAGGGAGAGGTCGGCGACCTTGTAGTCGCCGGCGGGCTGGTTGGACATGCGAACTCCTCGCTGCATGGGCCTGGTTACGGGTGTGCTGAGCGGCAGAGGGTCGGTGTCGGCCCTCCGCTGCGGCACAATCCGTCGGAGGACCTCTCTCCCTCGACCGGAGCGGGCTCCGATCGACCGCCATCAGCAGCGACGTTTGGCACTGCGGACGAATCTACACCGCCCGGGCGGCGGTCAGTGGGCGTTCGGGCCCGGTCCGCCCGGGGTCGCGTCGGCGTCCGGCCCGGCCAGCGCCTTCTCCTCGGAGTAGATGTCGGGCTCCAGGTAGATCGCGCGGGCGATCGGCACGGCCTTGCGGACCCGGACCTCGGCCCGGTCGATCGCCTCGGCGACCACGGCGGCGCTGTCCTCGGCGTTGACCCCGATCTTCGCGGCGACCAGCAGTTCCTCGGGGCCGACGTGCAGGGTGCGCATGTGGATCACGCCGGTGACGGTGTCGTGGTCGACCAGCGCCTCGCGGATCTTCGCCACCACCTCGGCGTCCGCGGACTCGCCGATCAGCAGCGACTTGGTCTCCAGGGCCAGCACCAGCGCGATGGCCACCAGCAGCAGGCCGATGCACAGGGTGCCGACGCCGTCCCAGACCGCGTCGCCGGTGGCGACGGTCAGGCCGACGCCGAGCAGCGCCAGCAGCAGGCCGACCAGCGCGCCGCTGTCCTCCAGCAGCACCACGGGCAGCTCGGGGGCCTTGGCGCGGCGGATGTAGGACGCCCAGCCGTGCTTGCCCTTGGCCTTGGACGCCTCGCGGAACGCGGTGCGGAAGGACCAGCCCTCCAGCAGGATGGCGAACAGCAGCACGCCGACCGGCCAGTACCAGTTCTCCAGCTCGTGCGGGTGGCTGATCTTCTCGTAGCCCTCGTAGATGGCGAACATGCCGCCGAGGCTGAACAGCACGATGGAGACCAGGAACCCGTAAACGTACCGCTCGCGGCCGTACCCGAACGGGTGCTCCTCGGTGGCGGCCCGCTGCGAGCGCTTGCCGCCGACCAGCAGCAGCACCTGGTTGCCCGAGTCGGCCAGCGAGTGCACGCCCTCGGCGAGCATCGAGGACGAGCCGGAGAACGCGAACGCCACGAACTTGCTGACCGCGATGCCGAGGTTCGCGGACAGTGCCGCCACCAGAGCCTTGGTGCCGCCTTCGGTACTCAACCCGGTACTTCCCTCCGCAGCGGGCCCTGACTTTGCCGGGCCTTGGTTGACGAAAGGGGACGATACCGTGTCAGTTCCGGGTGGCCAGGCCCAGGTACACGGCGGCGAAGTCGGTCAGGCCGATCAGTTCGGCCAGCGCCTGCAGGGGGTCCTCCAGGCTGGAGGCGTGCTCGGTGATCCGCACCTCGTGGGCGGCGGCGAGGCGGCGGGCCCGGGCCACCGGCCAGGCCGCTGCCTCCAGTTCGGCGACGCCCGGGGTGTGGCGGAGCATCAGCACCTGGAGCTGCAGCGGCACCGGCTCGTCGACCCGGTCGCGGAAGAAGTCGTCGGGGTCGGCGCCGGCGCCCAGCCGGCCGTTGAACATGCCGCGGTGCGCGGTCAGCGCCTGCGGGAGGCGGGCGGTCAGCGCGGGCAGGCCGGCCCGGTCTGCGAGCGCGGCGGCGAACCGCTCCCCCACGGCCGCGGCCGCGGCGCCGTCGGACCACAGCAGCGGGACGGTCTCGGCGAGTTGCCCGGCCAGCGTCTTGGCCGGGTTGTCGTACGCCTGGGCGTCGGGGCGGCAGCGCACCGCCACCTCGTCGAGGCGGTCGGCGGCGGCCTCCAGCGAGCCGGGGGCAAGCGGGGCCACGCCGACCCGGTCGGCCAGCGTGAGCAGCGGGGCGAGCACCGCCCACAGCGCGGCCGGGTCCTCGGCGGGCAGGTCGGGTTCGGCGTCGGCGCCGTCGGGCTCCACCGCGCTCGGCTCGAACGGCAGCGGCAGGCCGCGGACCTGGAGGGCCGCCTCGGCGAGCTCCGAGCCGTCGGGGGCGATCACCGCGATCGCGCAGCCGCGGGTGTAGGCCTGCTCGGCGAGGTTGATCATCCCGCCTTCGCGGCCGCCCGCGCTGGCCAGCACCACGAGGTCCAACGGGCCCGCCCAGCCGGGCAGTTGCCAGGTCTCTCCGTCGGTGAACGCGGGCCCGGCGGGACGTGCGTCGGACGGCGGCAGCGGCCACACCTGGCAGTTGGGCACCGCCAGCGCGGCCAGCACGGCCGCCGCGGTCAGCACCCCGCCGTGTCCGGCAACCAGCACGGCGCGCGGACGACCCTCCGGGTTCAGGGAGTTGACGCCGGCCGCGTCGGCGCGGCGCAGCGCGACCCGGATCCGGGCGCCCGCCCCGGCCAGCGCCAGCAGTTCACGTCGGCGGTCGGCGCGCTGCAGGGCGGCCGGGTCGTCCAGCAGGGAGTCGTCGAACATGGCGGCTGGCCTCCAGCGACTGACGGGGCAGGGTCAGGACGGGCGGCGGGCCTCGTCCACCAGCAGGACCGGGATGCCGTCGCGCACCGGGTAGACCAGGCCGCAGCCCTCACCGGTGCAGCGCAGCTCGTGGGTCTCGTCCTGGATCTCCTCGGCGAGGGGCGCGCGGCACTCCGGGCAGACCAGGATCTCCAGCAGGAAGGACGGCAGGCTCATGGTGGTCGGGCTCCGGATCTGTGGGCTGCGGCGGTACGGACGGCCGGTGACACAGCAGTACCCCGGCCGGTGGCAACCCTACCGGCCGGGGCACGGGAAAAGTCAGCGGCTGGCTGACCGGGCGGTCAGGCCCGGACGATGGCCAGGACGCCGTCGCGCAGCTCCGCCATCTTCGCCGGGTCCTTGGCCTCGGCGTTCAGGCGCAGCAGCGGCTCGGTGTTGGAGGCGCGCAGGTTGAACCACCAGTCCGGGCCGGCCACGGTGAGGCCGTCCAGCTCGTCGACGGTGACGCCCTCCTGGCCGGCGTAGGCGGCGCGGACCAGCTCGGTGGCGGCGGCCTGGTCGGCGACGGTGGAGTTGATCTCGCCGGAGGCGGCGTAGCGGTTGTACTTCTCGGTCAGCGCCGACAGCGGCTGCTGCTGCTCGCCGAGGGCGGCCAGCACGTGCAGGGCGGCCAGCATGCCGGTGTCGGCGCGCCAGAAGTCGCGGAAGTAGTAGTGCGCGGAGTGCTCGCCGCCGAAGACGGCGTCGGTGACGGCCATCTCCTGCTTGATGAAGGAGTGGCCGACCCGGGTGCGGACCGGGACGCCGCCGAGGTCGCGGACCACCTCGGGGACGGTCCAGGAGGTGATCAGGTTGTGGATGATGGTCGGCTGCGCCTCGCCGGCGGCCTGGGCGCGGGCGATCTCGCGCTCGGCGACCAGGGCGGTGATCGCGGACGGGGAGACCGGGTCGCCGTTCTCGTCGATCACGAAGCAGCGGTCGGCGTCGCCGTCGAAGGCCAGGCCGATGTCGGCGCCGACCTCGCGGACCTTGGCCTGCAGGTCGACCAGGTTGGCCGGGTCCAGCGGGTTGGCCTCGTGGTTGGGGAAGGTGCCGTCCAGCTCGAAGTACATCGGGACGACGTCCAGCGGCAGGCCGGCGAAGACGGTGGGCACGGTGTGGCCGCCCATGCCGTTGCCCGCGTCGACGACGACCTTCAGCGGGCGGATCTCCGCCAGGTCGACCAGCTTGCGCAGGTGCGCGGCGTAGCCGTCCAGGGTCTCCTTGGCGGACAGCGAGCCGGTGACGGCGTCGGAGGCGGGGACGTGCACCGTGCCGTTCTCGTCCAGCCAGGACTCGACCAGCTCGCGGATGTCGGACAGGCCGGTGTCCTGGCCGACCGGGGCGGCGCCGGCCCGGCACAGCTTGATGCCGTTGTACTGGGCGGGGTTGTGCGAGGCGGTGAACATCGCGCCGGGCAGGTCCAGGCTGCCGCTGGCGAAGTACAGCTGGTCGGTGGAGCACAGGCCGATCTCGACCACGTCGGCGCCGCGGGAGGCGGCGCCCTCGGCGAACGCGCGGGACAGCGAGGGCGAGGACGGGCGCATGTCGTGGCCGACGACGATCGCGTTGCCGCCGACCACCTCGACGAAGGCCGCACCGAAGGCGTACGCCAGCGACTCGTCCCACTGGTCCGGCACCACGCCCCGGACGTCGTACGCCTTCACAAGCTGCTTGAGGTCCCGCACCAGAATGCTCCCGTGTGTGTGCTGCGATGTGCTGCGCGCGCATACCGGACGCACCGTCCGAAGCCGCTGAGGGGCAGCGTACCCGGCCCGGGGAACGGGCCGGTGTCAGCTGTCCGGGGAGCGCAGGACCCGCAGGTGGCCGCGGCGGCCGCCCTCGCCGTCCGGCGGGGGGCTCTGGCGCGGCGGGCGGGCGGCCTCGCGCACCGCGTTGGCCAGCGCCTCCAGGTCGTCGCTGCTGCGCCGCAGCGGGTTGGTCTCGGCGGCCAGCCGGACCACCTCCCAGCCGCGCGGGGCGGTGAGGCGCTCGGCGTGCTCGGCGCACAGGTCGTAGCAGTGCGGTTCGGCGTACGTCGCGAGCGGGCCGAGCACCGCGGTGGAGTCCGCGTAGACGTACGTCAGTGTCGCCACGGCCGGACGGCCGCACGCGGTCCGCGAACAACGACGTACAGAGCTCACGAGGGTGGACGGTACCGCAAGTGGGACCGGGCCGCGAAGACCCGCCCCCGGCGCGCGTGTCCCCGCGCCGTCACGCGGCGTGCTCGGGTGGTCCACTTCCGGGCATCCAGGGACTACGCTCGACCCTGCTATGGAGAGCTCGACACCTTCGTCCCCGCCCGGTCCCGGTCGCCGCAGGCACCGCGACCGGCACGGCCGCGGCCTGCGCGGGCCGCTGGCCCCGCCGCAGGTGCCCATCTCGCTGACCAGGTCGGAGCTCTTCGACGACTACGTCCGGGAGTCGATGGAGCGGCTGATGCGGCGCTGGCCGCAGCTGGAGGACGTGGAGTTCGCCGTCCTGGAGGTCCCGCTCCCCGTCAAGGGTGAGCCGGAGCCGGACGGCGTGCCGCTCGGCCGGGTGATTCCCGGCGCGAAGGGGCGGCGCAGCCGAATCCTGGTCTACCGGCGGCCGGTGGAGATCCGCGCCAAGTCGAAGGAGGACCGGGCCGCGCTGGTCCACGAGATCCTGATCGAGCAGGTCGCGGAGCTGCTGGGGCTGTCGCCGGACGCGATCGACCCGCGCTACGGCGAGGAGTAGGCCGGGGGCCCGGGGGCCCCCGGCCGGTGCGTCACTTGAGCACGACTCCGGGGTCGCCGGCGACGTGCGGCACCTGGACGGTGGCGTGGTCGTCGCGCAGCTGCTGGGTGGTGAAGGTGGGGACGTCCTTGACGCCGATGGAGAGTTGGCGGGCGGCCAGTACCGGGCCTCCGGAGAGGGTCTCCACGGTGATCGCGTAGGGCCCGTTCACCCCGGCCGGATCGAGGCCGTCCACGCTGACGGTGGTGCCCGCCGCGACGGACACCTCCTTGGTCGCGGGGGTGCCGCCGCTCGCACCGGCCGAGGAGGTGACCCGGACCTTGGCGTCCGTGTCGGTGGCGGTGAGCATCAGGGCGGTCTGTCCGCCGCGGTTGTCGGCGATCGAGGCCCGGGGTCCGACGGGTGCGCCGCCGGCCAGCCAGGCGGACTCGGTCTTGCCCTTGTTCTCCCGGTCGACCCGCAGCCCGGCGACCACGGGGGCGGCGTGCGCGGGGTCGGACGGGGTGAGCCGGATCGCGCTGGCGCCGTCCCGGGTGTCGGCGGTGAACTGGAAGTCCAGGGTGGCGGTCATCCCGGCCTTGACGTGGATGGACTCCTTGCCGGCGGGCGTGAACCAGCCGTTCTTGCCGGACAGTTGGACCTTCAGGTCGGCGTCGTCCGGGGAGTCGGTGGCCACCACCAGGTGGGCGGTGGTGACGTCGGAGGGGATGCCCGGGATGGTGACGGTCGGGGCCGGGTCGACGGACGGCTCCAGCCAGTCCGCGCCCTTGCTGCCGTCGCGGGCGTGCAGGCCGACGCCGACCCGGCCGCTGCGGGCGACCACGTGCACGGCGAGGTCGGCGACCTGGCCCTTGCTGTACCCGTTGAGCGCGTACGACTGCGAGGTGCCGGGGGCGAGCGCGATGCCGGTGGCGAGATCGTTGTCGATCAGGCCCTTGTCGCCGTACAGCCGCAGGTCGACCACGGCGGGCAGGCTGTCGGCGTTGACCAGGGTGACGTAGTCGCTGCGGTCGTTGACGGTGCTGGCGCCGGCGAACCAGAAGCTGGTGCCGGAGGGCGCGCAGCGGACGCCGGACAGCGAGGCGATGCCCTCGGTGCTGGTGGTCTGGGTGACGGTGAAGCCGGGGGCGAGGTTGCCGGTGGCGATCGCGAAGGCGCCGCCCGCGTCGCTGTTGTTGGCCGCGGGCCCGGTGGCCGGGGCTCCGGGCTTGGCGAGCGTGATCCGGGTGTCCAGCACCGGCGAGCCGCCCTTGGCGGCGCTGCCCGAGGGCTGGCCCGACGCCTGCCCCGAGGGCTGGCCGGAGGGCTGACCGGACGCCTGCCCGGACGGCTGTCCCGAGGGCTGCCCGGACGGTTCGCCGGAGGGCCCGGCGGGGGGCCGGACGGGGTTCTGCGCGGCCAGCACGTTGTCGGGCGTGACGTCGGCGAGCAGGCCGGTGCCCGCGCCGCCGGTGCCGCCCTCGGGGCTGAACAGCGTCAGGTTGGTCGTGCCGACGGCGCCCTGCAGCGGCATCGGGCAGACCAGCGAGGTGCGCTCCACCTGGGTGGTGGTGCGCCGGCCGTCCGCGCCGGCCGTCGGGGAGGCGGGGGCGCGCAGTTCGGCGATGCCGAACACCAGGCCGAGCACGGCGGCTCCGGCCAGCAGCGACTGGCCGGTGCGGCTGCCGCCCTTGACCGCGCTCAGTCCGGGGGCCTTCAGCTTGGGGGCCTTCAGGGTGGGCTTCTTCATCTCGGGTCAGCTCCCCGTTCCGGGCTGCTGCGGGTGGCCGCCGTAGGGGTCGTTGGGGTCGTAGTAGGTGGTGGGCTGCTGCTGTTCGGGCAGCCAGGCCTGCTGCTGGGCGTCCTGCTGCCCGTCCTGCTGCTGCGGGTAGCCGGCGTCGGCCGCGTACGGGTCGGTCCAGCCCTGGGCGGGCGGGGCGTCGTAGCCGTAGCCGGGCTGCTGCTGCGGCTGCCCGTACTGGTCGTACGTCTCGGGCTGGTAGGGCGCGCCGACCGGCTGCTGCTGGGTGTAGTCGTAGCCGTAGCCGTCGGACTGGTAGCCCTGCTGCTGGTACGGGTTCGTCTGGTAGGGGTCGGCCTGGTACGGGTCGGCGAACGGCTCGGGCTCGGCCCGGTAGGCCTCGGCGGGCTCGGGTTCGCCGGCCGACTGCGCCGGGACTCCGGTGGCGTAGACGCCGGGTTCGGCGCCCTGGTCCTCGCCCTCGCCGCGTTCGGCGAGTCGGCGGGCCCGGCGGCTGCCGGGGGCGGGGGCCTGGGCCTGCGCGGCGGCGGCCAGCGCCTGGGCGGCGACGACCTCCTCGGGCAGGTCGTCGTCGTTGTGGTTGCGGCGGCCGGGCAGTGCGAGCACCAGCACGACCACGCCGAGCGCGAGCTGCGCCCAGACCCAGCCGGTGTGCAGCAGGCCGTCGCTGCGGGTGACCTCCAGTCGGCCGCCCTCGGGCGGCAGTTGGAAGCCCTGCGCCCAGCCGTCCAGGGTGACGGCGGTGAGCGGCTTGCCGTCCAGGGTGGCTTCCCAGGCCGGGTCGGCCTGTTCGGCGAGCCGCAGCTGGCGGCCGGCCGGGCCGGCCGGGATCTTGCTCCAGATGTCGTGGTCGCCGGCCGGGACGATCACCGGGACGGTGCCGGGGCTGACGATCTGGGCGCGGCTGCCGGGGACGGCGGAGACCTGCCAGAGGCCGACGCCGTGGTCGAGGCTGAGCCGGATCACGCCCGGGGTGGTGTCGAGGACGTCCCGGACCTTGCCGAGCACCGGGTCCTTGGCCTGGATGTAGCTGACGCCGTAGCCGGCCAGCGTGCGGGCCAGGTCGCCGCCGGAGCCGGCCAGCAGCTTGGCGGTGATCTGCCCGAGCTGCTGGTCGGCGGCCGCGTCCACGGTGCCCTCGGCCTGGCCGGTGGTCAGGCCGGCGCCGCGGACCAGCGCGTAGCGGATGGCGGTGCCGTCGGCGTCGCCGCTGATCGTCAGGGTGCGGGAGCGGTCGGTGGTGTCACCGGCCTCCGCGATGAACGCCGGGACCTGCGCGGCGGTGTCGCGCCGCAGCGGGCCGTCGGCGCCGACGATCGCCCACCAGGCGGCGGTGCCGACCGGCGCCAGCACGGCGAAGGCCAGCACCAGCGCGGCGACCGGCTGACGCCAGCCGAACGCGATGCCGGAGACGCGGGCGTTGGCGCCGTCCGCGCCGATCGCGGCGGCGGCCAGCAGCGCGACGCCGGCCAGCAGGGTGGCCGGGCCGGCCCAGGCGGCGGTGTCGGGTCCGCCGGAGGCGGGGGTGACGACGGTGCCGGCCACGGCGACCGAGAAGAGCAGTCCGGCGGCGGCCGCGCCCCAGGCGGCGAGCACCGCGCGGCGGCGGTCGGCGCGCAGCAGCGCGGCGAGCGCGGACAGCACCACGCCGGCCGACAGCCACACCGGCGGGACGCCGGCGCCGCCGGGGTTGACCAGCACCAGGCCGAGCGGGTCGGCGGCCGGGCCGCTGAAGCCGGGCACGCCGGCCTCCAGCAGCAGCCGGGACGGGTGCGTGAGGACCTCGATCGACCAGGGGGCGAGCACCAGCACGGGCACGCCGAGGATCACCGCGACACGCAGGCCGAGCAGCCGCACCGCCTGCATGCCGGAGCCGAACGCGCCGCCGCGGAGCACCGCGTGGACCAGCGCGGCCGCGCAGAGCGGCACCGCTATGGCCCAGATCAGCGGGACGAAGGCGGTGCTGACGGTGAGCATCAGCACGGTCATCCAGGCGGAGCGCCAGCCGGGGCGGGCGCCCTTGGCGGCGGTCTCCTTCCGGATGCCGAGACCGGCGGTGATCGCGGCGGCGCGGGCCAGCGGGGGCAGCAGCACGGCGAGCACCGCAGTGCCGATCCGGCCCTGGGCGAGCGCGCCGGTGGCGGCGGGCAGCAGCGCGTAGCTGGCGCTGGCCCAGGCGCGGACCAGCTTGGAGGCGATCAGCGGCCGGGAGACCAGGTAGGCGCCGACCGCGGACAGCGGCACGGAGAGCACCACGAGCAGGGTGATCGCCAGGTCGGCGTGGCCGAACAGCGCCCAGGAGAGGATGGCCAGCACGCCGAGGTAGGGCGGGGCGGTGGCGGTGGAGCCGGTGCCGACGGGGTGCCAGGAGTCGGCGAACATGTTCCACAGGCCGGCCGCGCCGTCGCCGGCGGGCAGCAGCGCGCCGCCCTGCAGGTAGCCGGAGCCGATCAGGTTGCGGCAGGCGACGAGCGAGAACAGCAGCAGGGCGGCGAACAGCACCGGGGCGGGCCGCCGCACCAACTTCTTGAGCAGCGCGAACTGTTCGACCACCAGGTCGTCCGTGTCGTCCTCGCCGGGGCCGGACTCGACGGAGCCGTGCCGGCCGGCGCCCGCGTCGTCGGCGCCGCCGATGCCGAGCGAGCCGACCACGTTCTCCACGGCGAGCCGGACGGTCGCGCCGGGGGCGGGGAACAGGGTGCGGTCGTCCAGCGAGTCGACCGAGCGGGTCTTGCGGCGGCGCGCGCGGGCGGCCATCAGCCGTGGCAGGCGCAGCAGTTCGTGGCCGAGGCCGGCGATCTCGTCGTAGGCCTGCCGGGGGTCCTTGCCGACCAGGTTGACGATCACCCGCAGCAGGGTGCCGATGATCAGCCGGAGCAGGACGTAGGGGAACAGCGCGCCCTTGGAGTTGGCGAGCAGGGTGTAGACGGCGCCGGACTTGTCGACCCGGTGCGGGTGGGCGGGGCCGCAGTCGATGGCGCGGCGTTCGCGGCTGACGGCCTCGGCATGCCGGAGCACGGCGTCGGGGGCGACCACGACCCGGTGGCCGGCGGCGTTGACCCGCCAGCAGAAGTCGGTGTCGTCGCGCATCAGCGGCAACGCCCGGTCGAATCCGCCGAGTTCCTCGAAGACGTCGCGGCGGACCAGCATGCCGGCGGTGGAGACGGCGAGCACCGGGCGGACCTGGTCGTGCTGGCCCTGGTCCTGTTCGCGGCGGTCGAGGCCGGTCCAACGGCGGCCGGAGCGGGCGATGGTGACGCCGACCTCCAGCAGCTGCCTGCGGTCGTACCAGGAACGGAGCTTGGGGCCGACCACGGCGGCGGTCGGGGTGGAGTCGGCGACCTGGAGCAGGCGGCGCAGGGCGTCGGTCTGCGGTTCGCAGTCGTCGTGCAGCAGCCAGAGCCACTCGACCGGCTTGGTCTCGCGCGGTCCGCCGCGGCCGAGGTCGTGCTCGGCGCCGAGCGGGTCGCCGAAGTCGTCCCAGCCGCCGGTGACCGGGTCGTAGCCGGACGGGTCGAGGCTGTAGGAGAGGTCTTCGGGGCGCAGCGGCGGGCTGTTGAAGACGGCTTCGCCGACGGCGCGGCCGAAGCCGACCCGGCGGCCGAGGATCTGCGGGCCGCTGTCGGGGAGCCAGTCGCCGAGGGTGTCGGCGAGCAGCTGCGGGGAGTTGTCGGTGGAGCCGGTGTCGACGGCGAGGATGCGCTGCACCTGCCGGTCCTGGCCGAGCAGCCCGGCGAGCGCCTGGGGCAGCCAGCGGGCGCCGTCGTGCGACACGATCACCGCGGTGACCAGGTGACGCGGGTAGGCGGGTGGCCTGGCAGCGGAGAAGCCGCTCTGGTGGCTGTAGACAGTCATCGGGTGCGCGGACCACCGGTTCGGGTTTGACGGCAGATGACGCACCACACTAACGGCTCCGGGTGGTCGGGTTGTCCCGGGTGGTGTGAAGAGAGCGTGCAGCGGGTATCGGCGCTGCCGGCCCGGGTGTTGCGGGAAATGCCAAAGCGCCCCACCGGTTGGTGAGGCGCCGACACGGGTGAGGTCTGCAGGGAGTCAGACCGCGCTCTTCTTCAGACGGCGGCGTTCGCGCTCGGAGAGGCCGCCCCAGATGCCGAACCGCTCGTCGTTGGCGAGGGCGTACTCCAGGCATTCGGCGCGGACCTCGCACGCCAGGCAGACCTTCTTGGCCTCCCGGGTGGATCCGCCCTTTTCGGGGAAGAACGACTCGGGGTCCGTCTGGGCGCACAACGCGCGCTCCTGCCAGCCGAGTTCCTCTTCTTCTTCCTCGATGCCCTCACCGATCAACAGCTCAAAGAGCTCGCTCATTCTGGCGCGCCTCCTCTGCCCCTCTTGGCGTCCCCGTGGTGTTGCCGTTGCCGGTGCGGCGGAACGACACGAGAGAAATTACAGTTGCGTCACTCTGGCCCAGTCAAGCCGAGCTCTGGTATTGGGCCAAGGATTCACTCCCCGGAACCAAGCCACTACGAATAGTGTACATATCCGGACAACCCGGACATCGCGCATGGTTCCTGATCTGCCGTCAGCCCACCCGATCGCGTCCGGCCGCACGGGTCCGAGGCGATCTCACGCCGTGCCTTCCCCGTGATCTTCCCATCCAAACCTGATTGGGCGTTTATCACCCCATCCGGTGGTTCCACGGCGATGTGACCCGAATGTCCGACCTGGCTCCTTGACACTGGAGGGTCGGTTGCGGTCTGCTTTTCCCTATGTCCGAGTCCCTGGCCCTCTTCGCCGACCAGCGCCGCCGCGCGCTCCTCGGTGCTGCCGCGGACTCCTCGTGTTGTTGCCGCTGTCTCCGCTGTATCTAGGCGCACGCGTCCCACCGCGCGCCGCCCCCGGAACAGAGGCCGACCGCGCGGACAGTCCCCCCTGAACGCTCTCGCGGATCCGGCTGATCCCTGCTCGCAGCCGAATACCCGAGGACGTCATACCGTGCGAATGCCCCGCTTCCGCAAGCGCAACCGCGACCGCAAGCGCCCGCCCCTCTCCGTCACCGCCCCGCGCTGGACGGACGGCCTGAGCGACGTGTCCATCGCGGGCGACCCGACGGCCTTCCCGCACCTGGCCCGCACCGACCTGCCCGCGCACCCCACCACCGTCGCCGGCTACGCCCGGCTGGTCCGGGAGATCGCCGCCGACCGCGCCCGCTGGGAGCCGCTGGTCCGCTACGACGCGCTGACCCGCTGGTACGCCCGGCTGGAGACCGGCCCCGGCTACGAGGTGTGGCTGCTCAGCTGGCTGCCCGGCCAGTCCAGCGGCTTCCACGACCACGGCCCCTCCACCGGCGTGATGACCGTCCTTCAGGGCGAGCTCACCGAACGCGCGTTGACGGCCGGCGGCGAGGGTTCGCGCACCCTGGCCTCGGGCGGGCTGCGGGTGTTCGCCACCGGCCACCTGCACGAGATGGTCAACGCCGCACTGGAGCCCGCGGTCTCCGTCCACCTGTACACGCCCGGCCTGGTCGAGATGAACCAGTACCCGACCGCCGCCCGGGAGCAGCGTCACCGGGTGCACTGACCCGCTGGCAGGATGTTGGTCATGCGAATCACTGCACTGGCGGGCGGGATCGGCGGGGCCAGGTTCCTGCGCGGCCTGAAGGCGGCGGTCTCGCCGTCGGACGAGATCACCGTGATCGGGAACACCGGCGACGACATCCATCTGTACGGGCTGAAGGTCTGCCCCGACCTGGACACCGTGATGTACACCCTCGGCGGCGGCATCAACGAGGAACAGGGCTGGGGGCGCCGCGAGGAGACCTGGTCGATCAAGGAAGAAATGAAGGCCTACGGCGTCGGCCCCGAGTGGTTCGGGCTCGGCGACCGGGACTTCGCCACCCACATCGTCCGCACTCAAATGCTCGCCGCGGGCTACCCGCTGTCCGCCGTCACCGAGGCGCTGTGCGACCGGTGGAAGCCGGGCGTGCGACTGCTGCCGATGAGCGACGACCGGATCGAGACGCACGTCCGGATCAGCGACGCGGACGGGCCGCGGGTGGTGCACTTCCAGGAGTACTGGGTGCGGCTGCACGCCGCCGTCGACGCCGAGGCGATCGTTCCGGTCGGCGCGGACACCGCGAAGCCCGCGCCCGGTGTGCTGGAGGCCATCGCCGACGCCGACCTGGTGCTGCTGCCGCCGTCCAACCCGATCGTGTCGATCGGCACCGTCCTCGCCGTCCCGGGCATCCGGGAGGCGGTGGCCGGCGCGAGCGCCCCCGTGGTGGGCCTCTCCCCCATCGTCGGCGGCGCGCCGGTGCGCGGCATGGCCGACAAGGTGCTCGCCGCCGTCGGCGTGGAGACCTCGGCCGCGGCCGTCGCCAAGCACTACGGTTCGCGCGGCAACGGCGGGCTGCTGGACGGCTGGCTGGTGGACAGCACGGACGCCGGCGCGGTCGCCGAGGTGGAGGCCGCCGGGATCGCCTGCCGGGCCGTGCCGCTGATGATGACCGACGTCGACGCCACCGCCGCGATGGCCCGCGCCGCCCTGGAGCTGGCCGCCGAGGTTGCCGAGGCCGCCAAGTGACCGCCGACGAGCTGCGGGTGCTGCCCGTCACCGGGCTGCCGGAGGTCCGCGAGGGCGACGACCTCGCCGAACTGATCCACAAGGCGGGCGAGTTCGCGGACGGCGACATCGTGGTGATCACCTCCAAGGTGGTCTCCAAGGCCGAGGGCCGGCTGCTGCACGCGAACGACCGGGAAGCCGCGATCGACGCCGAGACCGTCCGGCTGGTCGCCCGGCGCGGGCCGATCCGGATCGTCGAGAACCCCAACGGCCTGGTGATGGCCGCCGCCGGTGTCGACGCGTCCAACACCGCCGCCGGCACGATCCTGCTGCTGCCGGTCGACCCGGACGAGTCGGCCCGCCGCATCCGCGCCCGGCTCCAGCAGCTCACCGGCCGCCGGCTCGCCGTCCTCGTCACCGACACCTTCGGGCGGCCCTGGCGCAACGGCCTCACCGACGTCGCCATCGGGGCGGCCGGGATTCCCGCGATGGACGACCACCGCGGGCGGACCGACAGCCACGGCAACGAGCTGTTCTTCACGATCACCGCCACCGTCGACGAACTCGCCGCGGCGGCCGACCTGGTGAAGGGCAAGACCAGCGGCACGCCGGTGGCCGTCGTGCGCGGCCTGTCGCACCTCGTCACCGCGGAGGACGGGGACGGGGCCCGGCCGATCGTCCGACCCTCGGTGGACGACATGTTCCGGTTGGGGACGTCGGAGGCCGTCCGGGAGGCCGTCACGCTGCGGCGCACCGTCCGGGCGTTCACCTCCGAGCCGGTAGACGGCGGCGCGGTCCGGCGTGCCGTGGCGGCTGCCCTCACCGCGCCCGCGCCGCACCACACCACTCCCTGGCGGTTCGTGCTGCTCGAATCGGCGGAGAGCCGGGAGCGGCTGCTGGACGCGATGCTCGGCGCGTGGGAACGGGATCTGCGGGAGCTCGACGGCTGGTCCGAGGAGCGCATCGCGCGGCGCACGGCCCGGGGTCAAGTGCTGCGGGACGCACCGTACTTGGTGGTTCCCTGCCTGGTGACGGACGGCGCCCACAGCTACCCGGACGCGCGGCGGGCGGGGGCGGAGCGGGAGATGTTCACGGTCGCGATGGGGGCCGCGGTGCAGAACCTGCTGGTCACCCTCAACGGCGAGGGGTACGGGTCGGCATGGGTGTCGTCCACGATGTTCTGCCGGGAGACCGTCCGGGACGTCCTGGACCTGCCGGCGGAGTGGGACCCCATGGGCGCCATTGCGGTGGGGCGGCCGGCGGAGGCCCCGAAGGAGCGTCGGCCTCGGGAGGCGGACGACTTCCTGCGGGTCAGGTAGGGCGCTGTCGGGGGCGGCGGGCCCGACTACCGCCCCCGGTGGTCGTTCGGGGTCAGGCGCGGGCCGTACTTCGGGGGGCGGGCTCCGGTGAGGGGGAGGATGCGGCAGAGGCGGTAGCGGTGGGGGCGGTAGGGCTCCAGGAGGGTGAGCATCCGGGCGTCGTCGCTGCGGGGGCGGCCGGCCAGGGCCCAGCCGACGATGTCGGGGAGGTGGAAGTCGCCGACGGAGACGGCGTCCGCGTCGCCGTTGCTGCGTTGCAGGGTCTCGGCGGCGGTCCAGAGGCCGATGCCGGGGACGGCGGTGAGGCGGGCGAAGGCGTCGGCGGAGGGCATCGCGGAAGCGGCTTCGAGCTTCGCGGCGAGGCGGACGGCGCGTTGGACGGTGGCGGAGCGCTTGGGGTCGACGCCGGCGCGGTGCCAGGCCCAGCTGGGGACGAGGGACCAGTCGCGGGCGGAGGGGGCGACCCGCATGCCGAGGTCGGCGGCGGGGCCGGGGGCGGGGGCGCCGTGGTCGCGGAGCAGGGTGCGCCAGGCGCGGTAGGCCTCGCCGGTGGTGACCTTCTGTTCCAGGATCGCCGGGACGAGGGATTCCAGGACAAGGCCGGTGCGGGTCAACCGGAGTCCGGGGCAGGCGCATTGGGCGTCGCGGAGCGGGCCGGGCGGGAGGACGAGTCCGGCGGGATCGTCCTCGGCGCCGAGCAGGGCGGGGAGTTGCTGGAGCAGCCAGTCCGCGCCGGGGCCCCACGCGGTGGCGGTGATCTCGTCGTGGTGGGGGCGGATGCGCAGGGTGCCGGGGCCGTCGGGGGTGCGGGAGGCGCGCCAGACGGTGCCGTCGGGATCGCGGCGGAAGGCGGGGTCGCCGGTGCCGCGTTGCAGCGGGTAGAGGGTGCGGCCGAGGTCGAGGGGGTACCCGGGCCGCCACTGTCGGGTCCGGTCCGGCATCGGGGTTCCTCGGGGTGTGCGGGTGGCGGGGGCGTCTGCGAGGGTAACGCGGCGCGGCGGGTGGACGGGCGGGCACCCTCCCGTCCGGGCGTACACAGGACGTAGGCTGGGGCGCACCATGACTGCGCCTTTCGCTGCCGACGCCCGCACCCCCGCCGAGCTGCTGCAGGCCTACCTGCGCGCCGGGGCCGGTGCCGATCCGTCCCGCCCTCTGGTGACCTTCTACGACGACTCGACCGGGGAACGGGTGGAGTTGTCGGCGAAGACTTTCGACAACTGGGTGGCGAAGACGGCCAACCTGTTGCAGGACGAGCTGAACGCCTCGCCGGACGACCGGGCGGCGCTGCTGCTGCCGGCGCACTGGCAGAGTGCGGTGTGGCTGCTGGCGTGCTGGTCGGTGGGCGTGGTCCCGGTGCCGGGCGGCGAGCCGAAGGACGCGGACCTGGTGGTGTCGGGTCCGGACGGTCTGGCGGCGGCGCAGGAGTGCCCCGGCGAGCGGGTGGCGCTGGCGCTGCGCCCGCTGGGCGGCCGGTTCCCGCAGCGGCCGGAAGGGTTCCTGGACTACGCGGCGGAGGTGCCGAGCCAGGGCGACCGGTTCGCCCCGTACTCGCCGGTGGATCCGCAGGCGGTGGCGCTGGAGACGTCGGTGGACGGGCTGGCGCTGAAGCTGACGGGCGAGCAGGCGGTGGCGCTGGCCCGGGAGGGCGTGGCGCGGCTGGGCCTGGACAGCGGAAGCCGCGTTCTGTCGACGCTGTCGTTCGACGACTGGGCGGGCCTGGAGGCGGGTCTGCTGGCACCGCTGGCGGCCGGGGCGTCGGTCGTACTGTGCCGTAACTCCGACGAGTTGACGGATCGTCAATGGCAGCAGCGGATCGAATCCGAACGGGTGACTCTGCGGCTCGGCTGAGCGATCAGGGCCGCTACGGCGTGCGCCACCGTCCCGGTGGGGCGCGCCGTTGTCGCTTCCCGCCGCTCCGGCGGGTGACGGCGGCCCCGAGCCGGGCGGATCGCCGGGCGGGCTCGTCTAGGGTGGCCCGGATGAACAGCGGACACCGCTCGGACCACTCGGGGCAGTCGGACGTCGACCCCGCCGATCAGTGGGTGCTCGACCCGGCGACCGGCGAGTTCCGGCTCGACCTGGACGCGGGCCGCCGCCCCCGGGCGGCGCGGGCCAGGCCGTCCGTCCGGGCGGGCGCCAGGGCGGTGGTGGGCGGCCGGTCGGCGCGGCGGCGCGGCCGGGTGGTGCGCGGGCGGCGGGTGCTGGCCTGGGTCGCGGGCGCGCTGGGGCTGCTGCTGGTGGCGGGCTGCGGCGGCGCGTTCTACGTGTACCGGCACCTGAACCGGAACATCTCCTCGGTGAAGGTGCAGGTCGGCGACGAGTCGGAGCGCCCGCAGGCGACCGACGCGCTGAACCTGCTGGTGATCGGCACCGACAGCCGGGTCGGCCTGGGCCGGACGTACGGCGACGAGGGGTCCGCCGGGCACGCGGACACCACGCTGCTGTTCCACGTCGCCAAGGACCGCAGCAATGCGACGGTGCTGTCGATCCCGCGCGACCTGATGGTGGCCGTCCCGGAGTGCCGAACCGGCGGGAAGCGGATCCCGGGCGAGACGCGGGCGATGTTCAACACCAGCCTGGGGCAGGCCGGTCGGGACCCGGGGTGCACCTGGAAGACCGTGGAGAAGCTGACCGGCGTCCGGATCAACCACTTCATGATGGTCAACTTCGAGGCGGTGAAGTCGCTCTCCACGGCGGTCGGCGGTGTCGAGGTGTGTGCGGCCACCGCCATCGACGACCCGTACTCGCACCTGCGGATGACCGCCGGGCGGCACGTGGTGCAGGGCGAGGAGGCGCTGGCGTTCGTCCGGACCAGGCACGCGGTGGGCCTGGGGGGCGATCTGACGCGCATTCCGCTGCAGCAGCAGTTCATCAGCTCGATGATCCGCAAGATGAAGAGCAGCGACACGCTGACCAGCCCGGGCAAGCTGTGGGACCTGGCGGACGCCGCCACCAAGGCGCTGACCGTGGACAGCGCCATCAACGACGTCGGCCGGCTGAAGGACCTGGCGCTCGACGTCTCCCGGGTGAACCCCCGGAACATCACCTTCACCACGGTGCCGGTGCTCGACGACCCGACGGACAACAACCGGCTGATCCTCAAGCCCGGGGACGCCCAGCAGCTGTTCGCGATGATCGCCGCGGACCGTTCGCTGACCGAGGTCGCCCAGCAGCCGTCGGCGACGCCCTCGCCGTCGCCGTCCGACAGCGCCCCGGAGCCACCGGCGGACGCGGACACGGTGCGGGTGACGGTCCGCAACGGCACCGGGACGCCCGGGCAGGCCGGGAAGGCGGTCTCGGTGCTGCGGGCGAGGGGCTTCGCACTGTCCGCCGCCGGTGCCAACACGGAGGTCCACCAGGCCAGTTCGGTGTTCTACCCGGCGGGCCGGGAGGACCGGGCGCAGGCGGTGGCCGCGACGCTCGGCCTGCCCGCGACGGCGGTCCGGGCGGGCGGCCGGCCGGGCGGCGTGTCGGTGGTCCTGGGCGCCGACTACGTCGGGGCGGGCGGGCCGCCGGCGGCGCCGACCGAGGCCCCGAAGGACCTCCAGCGAGTCCGGGCGGACGACACCAACGTGTGCGCGTCGAAGGCCAAGTAGCCTGCTCAGGCCGGGAGTTCGGCGTCCGGGACGAGGGTGTCGGGGGCGGTCTCGGTGTACTGCTCGCCGGTGCGCGGGCAGCGCCAGCGGCCGTCGCCCGCGGGTTCCAGCGGTTCGCCGGCCCGGCCGACCCACTTGACCCGGCGGGCGGGCACGCCGACCACCAGCGCGAAGTCGGGGACGTCCCGGTGCACCACCGCGCCGGCCGCGACCAGTGCCCACCGGCCGACGGTGACGCCGGCCACCAGCACGGCCCGGCCGCCGATCGAGCAGCCCTGCCGGAGGGTGACGCCGCGGGCGTGCCAGTCGTCGCCGCGCTTGAGCCGGCCGTCGGGGTCGACGGAGCGCGGGTACAGATCGTTGGTGAGCACGGCGGCGGGACCGACGAAGACGCCGTCCTCCAGTACCGCGGGCTCGTACACCAGGGCGTGGTTCTGGAGTTTGACCCGGTCGCCGAGCTTCACGCCGGGGCCGACGTACGCGCCGCGGCCGATGATGCACTCGGCGCCGATCTCGGCGTGCTCGCGGACCTGGGCGAGGTGCCAGACGGTGCTGCCCGGGCCGACGGCGGCGCGCGGGTCGACGTCGGCGGTGGCCTCGATCCTGGGGTCGCTGCTCGTCATGGCGCGACCCTAGCGCGGGCGGACGGCCCCCGTCCGGCGTTCCCGGGGGCCGTCCTGGACGGTGCGTCAGACGCCGGTGGCGGCGGCCGGGTCGATCGGTGCGGGCGGGGTGGAGGCGATCACCTTGCGGGCCAGCTTGCGCGGCGAGGTGAGGAAGCCGAAGCCCCAGCTGAGGTGCATGGTGGCGAGCGCCGGCGGGACCTGCAGCCGGGCCTTGGCGGACAGGCCGCGGCCCTCCGCCAGGCCGCCCGCGACGATCGCCGCGAAGTAGCCGCCGGGCAGCACCAGGAACACCGGGTGCAGCGCGGCGCCCAGCACCAGGCCGCCGACCACGCCGAGCAGGGCGGCCGGCGGGGCCAGGTAGCGCAGGTTGACCGAGCCGCGGTGGTAGCGGGTGACGACCCGGCGCCAGCGGCCGTAATCCTTGTACTGCTTGGCGAGGGCGCGCACGCTCGGCCGGGGCCGGTAGGTGACCTTCAGCTGCGGGGTGAACCAGACCAGCCCGCCGGCCTGCCGGATCCGGTAGTTCAGCTCCCAGTCCTGGGCGCGGATGAACTCCTCGTTGTAGCCGCCCTGCTGCTCCAGCACCTCGCGCCGGAACACCCCGAGGTAGACGGTGTCGGCGGCACCGGCCAGGCCGCCGGTGTGGAAGGCCGCGTTGCCCACGCCTATCTTCGAGGTCATCGCGGTGGCGACGGCCCGCTCCCACTCGGTCTCGCCCTCGGCGTGCATGATGCCGCCGACGTTGGCGGCGTCCATCTCGTCGAGCAGCCGGACGGCGGTGGCGATGTAACCGGGCGTCAGCAGCCCGTGGCCGTCCACCCGGACCACCACGGGGTACCGGCTGGCGCGGATCGCGGCGTTCAGGCCGGCGGGGGTGCGGCCGGTCGGGTTGGGGACGGTGCGCACCCGGGGGTCCTCGGCGACCAGGGCGGCGGCGATCTCGTCGGTCCGGTCGGTGGACGGGCCGAGTGCGATCACCACCTCCAGTTCGCCGCCGTACTCCTGTTCCAGGATCCGGTGGACGGCGGTGCGCAGGTGACGTTCCTCGTCGAGCACCGGCATGATCACGGAGACCGCCGGCAGCTCCTCAGCAGCCTTGATGTTCATCGTGCCCGAGCGTACCGGCGCGGACCGGCCGGTGTCGGGCGGGGTGGGCCCCGGCCCGGCGCGCCGCCCGGGTGCGGCGGGGCACAGCGCCTAGCATCCGAAGAATGCCTGCTCAGCGACAGTCCGAACGTCTGCCCGGACCGATGCCGCCGCGCCGGCGGCGTTGGGGGCTGTGGACGGCGGGCGCGCTCTCCTTCTCGGTGCTGGCCAGTTCGTGCGCGGGTTGGGCGGTGCTGAACGGCGTCGGCTCCTCGCTGGGGCGGGTGGACGCGATCGGCGGCCCGGACCGGCCCGCGGACGACGGGGCGTCGACCTTCCTGGTGGTCGGCACCGACGACCGGGCGGGCATCCCGGAGGCCACCCTGAAGGACCTGCTGCACGCGGGCGGCGAGTCCTGCCACTGCACCGACACCATGATGATCGTCCAGCTGTCGGCGGACCACGGCCGGGCCACCGTGGTCTCGGTGCCGCGCGACTCGTACGTCGACATCCCCGCGCACCAGGACCGGGTGTCCGGCAAGCAGGTCGCCGCCTCCAAGGGCAAGATCAACGCCGCGTACGGGATGGGCGGGGCGCCGCTGGCCGTGCGCACCGTGGAGCAGAGCACCGGGCTGCGGATCGACCACTACATCGAGGTGAACTTCCTCGGCTTCGTCTCCACCGTGGACGCCCTCGGCGGCGTCCAGGTGTGCACGCCCAAACCGTTGAAGGACGAGTACTCGGGTCTCGACCTGCCGGCCGGCACCAGCCGGCTGGACGGCGCGGGGGCGCTGCGCTACGTCCGGGCCCGGCACGTCGACGGCTCCTCGGACCTGGGGCGGATGCACCGCCAGCAGAAGTTCCTGGCGCAGCTGCTGCACCAGGCGTCCTCCGGCGGCACCCTGCTCAACCCGGCGAAGCTGACCTCGGTGATGGACACCGTGCTGCGGTCGGTGAAGGTGGACAAGGGCCTCGGCAATGCCGAACTGCTGGATTTCGCGAGCCGGTTGAAGGACCTGTCGGCGTCGAACGCGGACTTCGCGACGGTGCCGCTGTCCTCGGTGGACCACCCGGTGCCGGGCTGGGGCTCCACCGTGCTGTGGGACGAGAAGGGCGCGAAGGCGCTGTTCGACGCCGTCCGGGCCGGGCGGTCGCTGACCGGTCCGGCCCCGGCGGCCTCCTCGCCGGCGCCCGCGCCCGCTGCCGGAACGGTTCCCCCGGACCAGGTGCGGGTGCAGGTGCTGAACGGCGCGGGCGTGCAGGGCCTGGGCAACCGGGTGGACGAGGACCTGCGCAAGGCCGGGTTCGCCACCACCGGCACCCCGTCCAACGCGCCCGGCAACGGCCCGGCCGCGACCCGCACCGTGATCCGCTACGACCCGCGCTGGGACGAGTCGGTGAAGGTGCTGGCCGCCGCGCTGCCGGACGCCGAGCTGGTCCGGGTCCCGCACCAGGGCCAGACCTTCCAGGTGGTGGTCGGCAGCGACTACCGCGGCCCGTCCGGCCCCGCCGCACCCGAGCCGGACACCGCGGAGAGCGGCCCGGTGGCCGGGGCGGAGAGCGGCAACGAGATCAGCTGCCCGGCCTGACGACGGTCAGGGCAGCAGGTACTGGCCCACCGCCCACACCGCGTACCCGGCCAGCGCGAGGCGGTTGACCAGCAGCGCCGGGCCGGCCGGGTTCCCGGGCAGCACGGTGAGCGGACGGCGCTCCGGGCGGCGGGCGAGGACGGAGACCGTGCGGGCGAGCTGCTGCGGGTCGTACGGGCCGCCGAAGTGGCGGTGCAGCATCCGGGCCGGGAAGGCCGCGAAGCCGAAGTCCACGCCGCGGCTGCCGCGCAGGGTGAACCGGCCCCGGTGCACCGCCGCCGCCTTCACCTGCGGCCAGTCCAGCCGGCGCCGCAGCAGCCCGCCGCTGTAGGCGACGCCGTCGCGGTCCACCTCCAAGTGCCAGGCGAAGGTGTTGACGAGGCCGATCAGCGTCGCCCCGCCCAGGAACAGCGGGCGGACCAGGCCGCCGAGCACGCCGCCCTCGGGGGTCCAGCTCATCGCGAGGCCGATCAGCCCGGCCGCGAGCGGGCCCACGGCGCAGCGCAGCGCGACGGGCAGGCCGAACGCCCGGGCCTCCTCCGGGTGCGGGTCGGGGTGGTCGGCGAGGTCCTGTTCCAGGTCGCGGGCGGCGGCGGCCTGCACCAGCACGCCGTCCGGGGCCGAGCCGCGGCCGCGGCGCCACCGGGGCGGGACGGCCCGGGCGGCGGTCGGCCAGGCCATCCACAGGTGCGGCTCGTCCGGGGAGCGGAGCACCAGGAGCTGACGGCGGCCGCCGTCGGGGCCCTGGTAGAGCAGGGCCCCGACGGGGTCGGTGGCCTCGGTCGGCCCGCCCTCCTCCTCCTCGTCGTCCTCGTCGGTCTCCAGGGCGGTCATGGGCAGCCACTCGGCCGGGCCGTCCTCGTCGGCGGGCGCGTAGAAGGCGTCGTGGTCGGCCCCGCGCAGCCGCCACAGGCCGGGCTCGCGGTCGCCGCCGTCGGCGGGCAGCACCGTCAGGTCGCCGTTCAGGTCCCACCGGACCCTGATCCGCAGGGCGGGGCCGTCCGCGGTGGGGCGGCGTTCGCGGGCGGTGCGGTGCGCGGACAGGGCCAGCAGGGCGGCGCAGGTGCCGGCCGCGCCGACGCCGAGCCACCACGAGGTGGAGTCCTGCCGTTCGTCGGCGGCCCTGGTCCAGCCGGCGCCGTCGGCCAGCAGCGGGACGTCCTCGCCGACCGTGCGCTCGCCGCCCACCTCGGCGGTGAGGTCCTCGACATCGTGCAGTTGCCGGTAGACGACGGTGGCGCCGTCGCCGTCCGGGTGGACGCTGCGCACGGTGGCCCGCACCTGGTCGGCGCCGGCCGCCCGGCGGAGGTCCTCCTCGGTCCGTGACACGCCGACGGCCAGCAGCACCACCGCGCCCACCGCGAGCAGGGCGGCCAGGACCTGGCGGATCCGGGGCGCGACCGGCGGGCCGAACGGGGAGTCGCCGCCCGCCAGCGTCCACGGGTAGGGCACGGACGGGCCCATCAGCGTGGCCAGTTGGGCGCGGGCGCGACGGCGGCCGGCCGCCACCCGGTACAGCGCGCCGGCCAGCGCGAGGTGCGCGGCGCAGGCGACGGTCGGCAGCCAGGGGCCGGGCAGTGCGTTCGGCAGGAACCAGAGCAGCGGGCCGACCACGGCCGGCACCGCCCAGTTGCCGCGCGGGCGCAGCCACAGCACCAGGAACTCCGCCAGCAGCACGGCGGGGGCGGCGCTCTCCGCGTACGGCACGACGCAGGACTGCCACGCGTCGCACCGTTCCGGGGTCCGGTCGAGCGCGATCGCCAGCAGCACCGTCACCGCCGGCAGCAGCGCCAGCCAGCGGCTCTCCAGGCGCGGCCACACCCGGGCGGCCCGCCACTGGTCGGCGGCGGCCAGCGTCAGCGGGGGCGCGGCGGGCAGCGGGGGCGGGGGGTGCGGCGACATGCGGGGATTCTCGCAAGCGCCCGGACGCGGTGTCGGCAGCGGGTGCCCGGAACCGTCAACTCACCTTCCTGGTAACGCCGGTTGAGGCGGCCTCCCGGAGTTACGTTGAAACGGGACCGATCGGCGGGAGGGGTGTCTGCGATGGCGATGCTGGTGGTCGAGGTGCGGCCGCACCGGTTCACGGCCTGGTTCCACCGGGTGGCGACCGTGCCGGTGGTGGACGTGGACGGCGTGGAATCGGCGGCCCGTTGGGGTGTCAACCGGGTGCCGGTGGCGGCGGGACCGCACGTGCTGGCGGTGTCGTTCCGGTACCGGGGGCAGCGGACGGTGCGGCTGGGCACGGGGGTGGGCGAGCTGACCGTGCGGCACGCGGCGGAGCTGCCGGTCTCGGCGCGGCTGGGGGTCCGCAACGGCAGTCGCTTCACGGTGGCGGCGGGCTGAACCGGACGGAGCCCGCCCGGAGGTGTTCCGGGCGGGCTCCGTACGGTCGGTGTCGGGTCAGTCGGTGGCGATGGCGGCCAGCACGTTCATCCGGGCGGCCCGGAAGGCCGGGACGAGGGCGGCGACCAGGCCGACCAGGATCGAGCCGATCAGCACGGTGACGACGGTGCCGGTGGGGACGGTCAGCACCGTCAGCCCCTGCTCGGAGAGGACGGAGCGGGCGGTGACGCCCCAGCTCAGGCCGAGCGCGGTGCCGAGCAGGGCACCGAACAGGGCGATCACCACGGACTCCAGCCGGACGGTGCGGCGCAGTTGGCGGCGGGAGAGGCCGATGGCGCGCAGCAGGCCGATCTCCCGGGTGCGTTCGATCACCGACAGCGCCAGCGTGTTGACCACGCCGAGGACGGCGACCACGATCGTCAGGCCGAGCAGGCCGTAGACCATGGCGAGCAGCTGGTCGAACTGCGACTTCACCATGTCCTTGTAACCGGCCTGGTCCTTGACCGTCAGCTGCGGGTACTCGGCCAGCGACTTCTGCAGGTCGGCGAGCACGGCGGCCTTGTCGGCCCCGGCCGCCGCGGTGCCGAACGCCACGCCGGTGGGCGGGAGTTCGCCGTTCATCGCGGTGGCGACGGTCGTGCTGTCGGTGAAGAAGCGGTGGTCGAACAGCTGGTTGCCGGTCTTGACGACGGCGACCACCGTGAGGGTCTGGGTGCGGCCCTCGCCGTAGTTCACGGCAAGCCGGTCGCCGAGCTTCACGTGGTGTTCGTCGGCGATGTCCTGGCCGACCGAGACGCCGCCGCCGGCGAAGACCGCCTCGGCGCTGCCGGAGGCCACCGGGAGCCGGAAGTCGCGCAGGTAGTCGGCGTTCGAGACGGCGAGCCGGGTGCGCAGGGTGCCGCCGTCGGGCAGCGCCAGCTCGGCGGGGACGTTCCGCTGTTCGGTGAGGTGGTCGAGGCCCTTGGTGTGCCGGGCGGCGTCGACCATGGCGGGGGTGAGGACGCCCATGCCGCCGTCGACCACGTAGTCCGCGCCGACGCTCCGGTCGATCTGGTCGGTCATCGAGCCGACCATCGAGGAGGTGACCACGGAGGCGCCGATCACCACGGCGAGGCCGATCATCAGCGCGGCGGCGGTGGAGCCGGTGCGCCGCGGGTTGCGGACCACGTTGCGCTGGGCGAGCCGTCCGGCGGGGCCGAACAGGGCGGGCAGCAGGCCGCCGAGCAGCCGGACCAGGGCGGACACCAGCAGCGGGCCGAGCACCACCGAGCCGGTCAGGGTGGCCGGCAGGCCGAGGCCGAGCAGCAGGCCGCCGGTGGCGCCGGGCGAGCCCGCGGCGAGCACCAGCGCGACGACGCCGCCGCCGGTGATCAGCAGGCCGAGCGCGGCCCGGATCCGGTTGGCGCGGGGTTCGGCGGGGGCGGCGTGGTCGAGCAGCGCGGCCATCGGGGTGATCCGGGCGGCGCGGCGGGCCGGGAAGAACGCGGCGAGCAGGGTGACGGGCAGGCCGACGGCGTAGCCGACCACCGGGACGGTCCAGGTGACCTGGAGCGAGGAGGAGTCCAGGTTCATTCCGGTCGCCTGCATCAGCTGGATCATGCCGACGGCGAGGCCGAGGCCCGCGCCGATGCCGATGGTGGAGCCGATCAGGCCGAGGATCAGGCCCTCGACCAGCACCGAGCGGTTGACCTGCGAGCGGCTGCCGCCGATGGCGCGCAGCAGGCCGATCTCCCGGGTGCGCTGGGTGACCAGCATGGAGAAGGTGTTGACGATCAGGAAGATGCCGACGGCGGCCGACAGGAAGGCGAAGCCGAGCATCGCCCACTTCATGAACTTCAGGAAGCCGCCGATCTGGTCGGAGTTCTCCTTCTGCTGCTCGGCGGCGGTCTTCGCCTCGAAGCCGCTGCCGAGGTCGGCCAGCGCGGCGGTCTTCAGCTCGTCGTCGCTGCGGGTGCCGTCGCCGAACAGTTCGACGGAGGTGTACGCCTCGGTGCCGAGCAGCACCCGCTGGGCGGTCGGGGTGTCCAGGAAGGCCAGCGCCGCACCGGGGTTGGTGGTCCGGAAGGTGACGATGCCGGAGACGGTGAAGTCGTGGCTGCCGCTCTCGGCGATCACCCGGATTCTGCTGCCCAGGCCGAGGCCGGACTTCTTGGCGGTGTCGGCGTCCAGCATCAACTGGTCGGCGCCCTGCGGCTGGTGGCCGGAGGTGATGTCCACCGACCTGCGCGGGGACTCGGTCCAGTTGCCGGTCAGGGTGGGGGCGCCGCCGGTCGGGCCGACCAGCTTGTTGGTGGCCGGGTCGACCAGGGTGGCGGAGGCGGCGAAGACGTTGCCGACGGCGGCCTTGACGCCCGGTTCGGCGGCGAGCTTCTGCTGGGTGGCGACCGGGACGGTCGCGGCCTTTCCGGGGCCGTTGGCGGTCAGCTCGTCCTGGGCCTTGCGCACCGACAGGTCGGAGGCGGTGGCGGCGAACAGCCGGTCGAAGGTGGAGGTGGCGGTGTTGTAGAACACCAGGGTGCCGGCCACGAAGGCGACCGAGAGCACCACGGCCAGCAGGGAGAGCACCAGGCGCCACTTGTGCGCGAGGAAGCTCCGCAGCGAAGTCTTGAGCAGCATCGTTGCGTCCCCGTCTCAGCTGGTGCGCTTGCCGTCGAAACGGCGCATGCGGGTCAGGACGGAGTCGGCGGTCGGGTTGTGCATCTCGTCGACGATCGCGCCGTCGGCGAGGAACAGCACCCGGTCCGCGTGGCCGGCGGCCACCGGGTCGTGCGTCACCATCACGATGGTCCGGCCGAGCTCGTCCACCGAGCGGCGCAGGAAGCCGAGCACCTCCGCGCCGGAGCGGGAGTCCAGGTTGCCGGTGGGCTCGTCGCCGAAGATGATCTCCGGCCGGGCGGCCAGTGCCCGGGCCACCGCGACGCGCTGCTGCTGGCCGCCGGAGAGCTGGCCGGGGCGGTGCTTGAGCCGCCCGGACAGGCCGACGGTCTCGATGACCTGCTCCAGCCACGCCCGGTCGGGCTTGCGGCCGGCGATGTCCATCGGCAGCGTGATGTTCTCCAGCGCGTTCAGGGTGGGCAGCAGGTTGAACGCCTGGAAGATGAAGCCGATCTTGTCGCGGCGCAGCCGGGTCAGCTGCTTGTCCTTCAGCCCGGTGATCTCGGTGTCGCCGATCCAGATCCGGCCGCCGGAGACGCTGTCCAGGCCGGCCAGGCAGTGCATCAGGGTCGACTTGCCGGAGCCGGACGGGCCCATGATCGCGGTGAACCGGCCGCGCTGGATGTCCACGTCGACGGAGTCGAGCGCCGTCACCCGGGTCTCGCCCGAGCCGTACGCCTTGGTGACCTGCCGGGCCCGGGCGGCGGCGCCGCCGTCCTCCGGTGCGAGTGAGAGGTGCGCGGCGCTCGGTGCCGTGGTCACTGCGTGCTCCTTGGTGGGGTGGGGCGGGGTCCGCCCGATGTCCCAAGCCTCCCGTGCGCGCCGCGGCCGGTCGTCCTCCACCGGGACGACCGGCGCCACGGAGAAACGCTCCGGGGCCCGGGCCCTCTCCCCTAGGGGCTGACGCCCCCGGGGGTAAGGGTCCGGGCCCCGTCGGGTCGACGAACCGTCAGCTCGCGACGGCCAGTTCGGCCCGCGGCCGGAGGGCGGCGGAGAACGCGTCCACCACCGGGGTCAGCAGCACCTCGGTCTCCCGCTCCAGTTCGGTGCCGCCGTCCTCGCGCACCCCGATGTGCCGGTCCAGCACGAACCAGCCCTGGGTGATGTGCGCGGCGCCCATCGAGTTCAGCACCGGGCGCAGCGCGTAGTCCACCGCCAGCACGTGCGCGGTGGAGCCGCCGGTGGCCAGCGGCAGCACCGTCTTGCCGCGCAGCGCGTACTGCGGCAGCAGGTCGAGCAGTGCCTTCAGCAGCCCCGAGTAGGCGGCCTTGTACACCGGCGTGCCGATCACCACGCCGTCCGCCCGCTCGAACAGTTCGACGGCGCGGGCTATCGCCGGGTCGGCGGTGTCGGCGGTCAGCAGCGCCTCGGCGGGCAGCGTGCGGACGTCCAGCGCCGCCACCCGGTGGCCCTGCTGGACCAGCCGGCGGTCGACGTGGCGCAGCAGCCGGGTGGTGCGGGAGGTCGCGGACGGGGAGCCGGAGACGGACAGGATCACAGCCATGGAGTCACCTCGGTGCGTACGGCCGCGGGCAGGGGCGACCGGAAAGGAAGAAACGGGAAACGCGAGGGCGTGGACGCCGGACTCGCAGTGAGGGTGAATGCGCGGCGAGGACTCAGCCGCGACACAGCGAGCAGGACACCCGACCGTGGTCGACGTGCCGCCGACGGGTGAGAACCTTCCGCTGCTCCATGCCGCCATGCAAACACGCCCGGTTTTTCCGGGTCAAGGCCGTGCCCGCCTGGTGAACACCGCACTGGACAGTCCGGGCCCTGCATCAAAACGGCCACAAGGAGCCCCTGCCGAGCCGGACGATCACCACGCGGCCCGCCGTTCGGGCATCCTTCCCCTCATGAACACGTGGCAGGAGCGCCCGGGGGGCGGCGCATACGGGCAGGACGAGACGGCACGCGGCCGGGGCGGGGCAGCGGCCGAGCCGCCGCTGCCACCGAACCTGAATCCGCGCGGCGCGGGCGTCCCGCTCTCCCGCCCCGCCGTACCACCGTCCCCCGGCGGCCAACCGCCCTACGGCGGGCAGCCGCCGCACGGTGGGCACCCCCCCTACGGTGGTCAGCCGCCGCACGGTGGTCAACCGCCGCACGGGCAGCAGCCCTTCGCGTCCGAGCCGGACCCGGCGGGCGACGGGCGGCAGCCCGCGCGGCCGCGCCGCTCACGCAAGAAGATCATCGGATACACGGCGCTCGGCCTGGTCGCGGCGCTGCTCGCCACCGGCATCGGCACCTACTTCTGGGCGGACGGCAAGCTCCGCCACGAGAACGTCCTCGCCGACTACGCCGGGCGCCCAGCCGCCGGCAAGGGCACCAACTGGCTGATCGTCGGCTCCGACAGCCGGGAGGGCCTCACCGACGCCGAGGAGGACAACCTCCACACCGGCTCCGCCGAGGGCAAGCGCAGCGACTCGATGATGATCCTGCACATCGGCGACAACGGGAACACCCTGATGTCGATCCCGCGCGACTCCTGGGTGCAGATACCCGCCCACCAGGACACCTCCGGCAGCGGAAAGTCCGTCGCCGCCGCCACCCACAAGATCAACGCCTCCTTCGCCGCCGGCGGCGGACGGCTCCTGGTGCAGACCGTCGAGACCAACACCGGCCTGCACATCGACCACTACGCGGAGATCGGCTTCGCCGGGTTCGTCGGCCTGGTCGACGCCGTCGGCGGCGTCGAGATGACCATCGACCAGCCGGTCAAGGACAAGGACTCCGGCCTCGACCTCAAGGCCGGCACCCAGACCCTCAGCGGCAAGCAGGCCCTCGCCTTCGTCCGGCAGCGCCACCAGATGGCCGACCAGGACCTCGGCCGGATGCGCAACCAGCAGAAGTTCCTCGGCGCCCTCGCCAAGCAGGCCGCCTCCCCCTCGACGCTGCTCGACCCGTTCACCTTCTACCCGCTGGCCTCGGCCGGCCTCGACACCCTGATCGTCGACGACGACGCCGGCCTCACCGACCTCGGCTCGATGTTCCTCGCCATGAAGGGCGTCACCGGCGGCGACGGCAGGACCATCACCGTCCCGATCGGCAACCCCGACTACCGCACCCCCACCGGCGAATCCGCGGTCAAGTGGGACCCGGCCAAGTCCAAGGCCGTCTTCGACGCGATGAAGAACGACACCGCCGTCCCCGACGCGAAGTAGGACCCCCTCAAACTCCCGTCCGCCCGCGCGTCGCTGACGTTCCGTCGGGGCGGCGGACGGGAGAATCCCGGCATGTCGCTGGTCACCTCCCTCATCTACCGCCGCCGAAGCCGGCTGTTCGGCCGCCTCGTCCAGGAAGCGCTCGCCCTGTACGGGATGGAGGTCCCCGCCGCCGCCGAGATCGGCCCCGGCCTGCTCGTCTTCCACCGCGGCTTCGGCACCGTCCTGCACCCCTTCACCACCCTCGGCGCGAACGTCACCCTCTACAACGGCGTCACCGTCGGCCGGGCCGATCCGTGGGTGCCGCAGGAGGAATCCGCGATGCGACGGGTGGTGCTGGAGGACGGGGTGGTGGTCTGCGCCGGCGCGAAGATCGTCTGCAAGTCGGGCGTCCTGACGGTCGGCGCCGGCACGATCATCGGCGCGAACGCCGTGCTCACCCGCTCCACGGGGGCCGACGAGATCTGGGCGGGCGCCCCGGCCCGGCGGGTGGGAGCAAGGGCGCGAAGCCAGGGGCGCGGGGAACCGCGCGAAACGGAAGGCGCCCGCCGGCAGGATCGCGCCACGAGCAGTGACCTGCACGCGGAAGCGACCCGGCGGACGGGCGCCTGAACAACCCCGAAAGCTACGGCAGGTTGCGGGCCATCACGATGCGCTGGACCTGGTTCGTGCCCTCGTAGATCTGCGTGATCTTCGCGTCCCGCATCATCCGCTCCACCGGATAGTCCCGCGTGTACCCGTACCCGCCCAGCAACTGCACCGCGTCCGTCGTGACCTCCATCGCCACGTCCGACGCGAAACACTTCGCCGCCGCCCCGAAGAACGTCAGATCACCGTCCACCCGCTGCGACTTCGCCGCCGCCGCATACGTCAACTGCCGCGCCGCCTCCAGCTTCATCGCCATGTCCGCCAACATGAACTGCACACCCTGGAACTCCGCGATCGCCTTCCCGAACTGCCGCCGCTCCTTCACATACCCCTTCGCATAGTCCAACGCCCCCTGCGCGATCCCGATCGCCTGCGCGGCGATCGTCACCCGGGTGTGGTCCAGCGTCCTCATCGCCGTCGCGAACCCCGTCCCCTCCGCACCGATCATCCGGTCCGCCGGAATCCGCACATCGTCGAAGTACACCTCACGCGTCGGCGAACCCTTGATCCCCAGCTTCTTCTCCGGCGCACCGAACGACACCCCCTCGTCGCCCTTCTCCACCACGAACGCCGAGATCCCCTTCGACCGCAGCGAAGGGTCGGTGACCGCCATCACGGTGTAGAACTCCGAGACGCCCGCGTTGGTGATCCACCGCTTCACGCCGTTCAGCACCCAGAAGTCGCCGTCGCGCACCGCGCGGGTCTTCATCCCCGCCGCGTCCGAACCCGCCTCCGGCTCCGACAGGCAGTACGAGAACATCCCCTCCCCGCGCGCCAGCGCCCCCAGGTACTTCGCCTTCAACTCCTCCGAACCCGACAACTGCACCGGCAGCGAACCCAGCTTGTTGACCGCCGGGATCAACGACGAGGACGCGCACACCCGCGCCACCTCCTCGATCACGATCACCGTCGCCAACGCATCCGCCCCCGCACCCCCGAACTCCTCCGGCACATGCACCGCATGCAGATCGGCGCCCCGCAACGCCTCCAGCGCCTCCACGGGGAACCGACCCTCCTCGTCCACCTCCGCCGCGAACGGGGCGATCTTCGCCTCCGCCAGCGAACGCACCGACTCACGGAGCATCTCGTGCTCCTCGCCCAGCCGGTAGAGGTCGAAGTCCGCTCCGGAGTTCGGCCTCTACCGGCTGGGCGAGGAGCACGAGATGCTC
>NZ_LISX01000001.1:517973-965160 GCF_001905465.1 Kitasatospora sp. CB01950 | reverse complement strand
CAGCCGGTAGAGGTCGAAGTCCGCTCCGGAGTTCCCAGCCATCTGCTTGTCCCCTTGCGATAGTTACCGCTCAGTAATGCGTGCGGGCCCATCCTAGGCTCGGCGGGTTCGTCAGTCGACGTTGTCGCCGAGGGTGTCGGTGCTGGTGCGGTGCTGGGCGAGGTACTCGTCCATCCGGTCGCCGCGCATCGCGTCCCAGAGCAGGCCGGCCGCGCCGCCGTCCATCAGCACGACGGACTGGCCGTCGATGGAGTCGAAGCCGCCGAAGGGGGCGTTCATGAAGTGGACGCCGTCGGGGCGGACGCCGCGCAGGCTCCAGGCGAGGTCGTAGAGGTCGGTGTTGCTGAGCCGGTCGTCGACGGAGACCACGTCGCCGACGGTGCCGAGCAGGCCGGTGAGCTTGGCGGGGCTGGAGAGGGTGCCGGAGTTCATGGTGCGGAGCATCAGCGCGCGCAGGAAGTTCTGCTGGCGCTTGGTGCGGTCGAGGTCGCCGTTGGGCAGGCCGTGGCGTTCGCGGACGTAGAGCAGGGCCTCGGCGCCGTCCATGTGGTGGGTGCCGGCCAGCCATTCGCGGGCGTCGCCCTTGGCCTCGATGGTGCGGGGGATGGTGATGTCGACGCCGCCGACGGCGTCGGTGAGGGCGCGGAAGCCGTTCCAGTCGATCACCGCGACGTGGTCGATCCGGATGTGCGTGAGGTCCTGGACGGTCTGCACCATCAGCGCGGGCCCGCCCCAGGAGTACGCCGCGTTGATCTTCGCGCTGCCGTGCCCGGGGACGGGCACCCAGGTGTCGCGCGGGATGGACACCACGGAGACGGACTTCCGGTCGGCGGAGATGTGCATCAGCATCATGGTGTCGCTGCGCTGCGCGCCGAGCTGCCAGGCCGGGGCCTTCGCGGCCTGCCCGGTGGTGGGCCGGTCGGCGCGGGCGTCCAGGCCGACCAGCAGGAAGGTCTGGCCGGTGTGCGGGACGGCGGTGGGCTGGGCGGCGCCGCCGGTCGGGAAGGCGTTCGGGATCCGGGCCACCGAGGACGCGTAGTGGTCGGCGGTCCACACCAGGGCGCCGAAGCCGCCGCCGAACAGCACCAGCAGCACGGCGAGGGTCCAGAACAGCAGCCGGCGGCCCCGGCGGCGGCGCGGTGCGGGGTCGGGGTCCTCGGCCGAGGAGTCGTCGTCGCGGTCGAAGATGCTGAGTGGTGCCCGGTCCTCGTCGGCCTCGTCGGGCCGGTCCTCGGCAGTCATGCGCGCATTGTGAACCTTCCGTACAGACTTTCGGGGGGAAACCGTGAAATCTGCCGATCCCGCAGGTGATAGCGGTACCGATACCATCTGTGCGTGCGGCCGTCGCACTGCCTGTACGGCCCGAACGGAAGGGAATGCCAGTGGCTCCGCGGATCACCGTGATCGGTACCGGCTACTTGGGCGCCACCCATGCCGCGTGCATGGCCGAGCTCGGGTTCGAGGTCCTCGGGCTGGACATCGACCGGGACAAGCTGGCGGCGCTGGCCGCCGGCCGGGTGCCGATGTTCGAGCCGGGGTTGTCGGAGCTGCTGCTCAAGCACGTGGAGGGCCACGAGGGCTCGACCGGGCGGCTGCGGTTCACCGACTCCTGGGAGGAGGTCGCGGCCTTCGGCGACGTGCACTTCATCTGCGTGAACACCCCGCAGCGCAAGGGCGAGTTCGCGGCCGACATGAGCTACGTGGACGCCGCGGTCGACTCGCTCGCCCCGCACCTGGACCGCCCGGTGCTGGTGGTCGGCAAGTCCACCGTGCCGGTGGGCTCGGCGAACCGGCTGGCCGCCAAGCTGGCGGCGCTGGCCCCGGCCGGCGAGCAGGTCGAGCTGGCCTGGAACCCGGAGTTCCTGCGCGAGGGCTACGCGGTCGGCGACACCCTGCACCCGGACCGCCTGGTGGTCGGCGTGCGCGGCGAGCGCGCCGAGCCGGTGCTGCGCGAGGTGTACGCGGGCCCGATCGCGGACGGCGTGCCGTTCGTGGTGACGGACTTCGCGACCGCGGAGCTGGTGAAGGCCGCCGCGAACTCCTTCCTGGCCACCAAGATCTCGTTCATCAACGCGATGGCCGAGGTCTGCGAGAGCGCCGGCGCGGACGTCGTGCAGCTGTCGAAGGCGCTGTCCTACGACGAGCGGATCGGCGGCAAGTTCCTGAACGCCGGCCTGGGCTTCGGCGGCGGCTGCCTGCCCAAGGACATCCGGGCGTTCATGGCCCGGGCCGGGGAGCTGGGCGCCGACCAGGCGCTGACCTTCCTGCGCGAGGTCGACTCGATCAACATGCGGCGCCGCTCCCGGATGGTGGAGCTGGCCCGCGAGCAGTGCGGCGGCGGCTTCCTGGGCCGCCGGGTCGCGGTGCTGGGCGCGGCCTTCAAGCCGAACTCGGACGACATCCGGGACTCCCCCGCGCTGAACGTGGCCGGGCAGATCCAGCTGCAGGGCGCGCAGGTCACGGTGTACGACCCGAAGGCGATGGACAACGCCCGCAAGATGTTCCCCAGCCTGTCCTACGCGTCCTCCGCCCTGGAGGCCGTGCAGGGTGCGCACGTGGTGCTGCACCTGACGGAGTGGCAGGAGTTCCGCGAGCTGGACCCGGCGGAGGTCGGCGCGCTGGTCGCCGAGCGCCGCCTGCTGGACGGCCGCAACGTACTGAACGGCGAGGCCTGGCGGGCCGCCGGCTGGACGTACCGGGCAATGGGCCGACCGTTCGCGGAATGACCGCGCGGGCCGGCTCGTTCTCACCGGCATGAGCTACGGAGACGACGCCACCGTCCGGAAGATCCTCACCTCCTCCGGCGACACCTGGGCCGTGGTCGGCCTGTCCACCAACACCGCGCGCGCCGCGTACGGGGTGGCCCGGGTGCTGCAGCGGGCCGGCAAGCGGATCGTGCCGGTGCACCCGAAGGCCGAGACGGTGCTCGGCGAGCAGGGCTACGCCTCGCTCGCCGAGATCCCGTTCCCGGTCGACGTGGTGGACGTGTTCGTCAACTCCGAGCTGGCCGGCGAGGTCGCCGACCAGGCGGTCGCCAAGGGCGCGAAGGCCGTCTGGTTCCAGCTCGGAGTGGTCGACGAGGCCGCCTTCGACCGCACCCGGGCCGCCGGGCCGGACATGGTGATGGACCGCTGCCCGGCGATCGAGCTGCCCCTGCTGTAGGGCGTCAGGCCCCGACGGGGAAGGCGATGTCGCAGACCTCGTCGGCGGGGGCGGCGCTCGCCCAGTCGGCGAAGTACACCTCGCGGCCCGGGCCGGTACGCCGGGTGCCCGCCTGCTCCATCCAGGCGCAGACCGCGTCGTAGGCGGACAGGATCTGCGGGTACTCCACCTGCGCCTTGGTGATGGTGGTGTACGCCTCCCGGTGGGCGGGCTCGGTCCGGTGCGCGGCGGTCAGGCCCTCCGCGCGGGCCGGGTCGATCGGCACGCAGACCTCGACCGGGCCGTCGTTGTCCTCATTGACCTCGCCGTGGTAGATCACGAACGGTGCGGCCGCGACCCCGCCGTGCCCGGCGGCGATCGCCTCCAGCCGGGCGGTGGCGGCCGGGATCCACTCGTCCAGGTCCTGGGGCTTGGCCCGGCGCTGCTCGGTGAGCACCAGCTGCTCGGGGACCTCGCGCTGTTCGATGCGGTACATCTCGTCGATTCCTTCCAGTCCGCTGAGTTGGACGCGGAGGTGTTCGGCCAGCGCCCGCTGCGAGACGGTGCGCCGTTCCACGGCCGCCCAGTACGCGGCGACCCGCTCGGCCGCCGCGGGGCCCGGCAGGGCGAGCACCTCGGCGACCGTGGCGAGCGGCATGTCCAGGCCGCGCAGCCGGGCGATCAGCCGCGCGGTGGCCAGCCGGCCCGCCCGGTAGTACCGGTAGCCGGTGGCCGGGTCGACCAGGTCCGGCGGCAGCAGGCCCTGCCGGTCGTACAACCGCAGCGCCTTCGGCGACAGCAGGCCCCGGCGGGCGAACTCGCCGGTGGTGAGCAGCCGTTCTTCCTCCACGCCGGTCAGCGTGGGGCCTGCCCCAGGGGCAGGGTCAACCAGGTCGTTCACGCGCCGTCCAGCTGCTCCCGGGTGGCGATCGACGGCCCGCGTTCGGCCTGCAGCCGGCGGGCCGCCGTCTCGGCGTCGCGCAGCACCCGGACGGCGTTGTGCCAGGTCAGCTTGGAGAGGTCGGTCTCGGACCAGCCGCGGCCGAGGAGTTCGGCGATCAGCGCCGGGTAGCCGGACACGTCGTCCAGGCCGGCCGGGGTGAACGGGGTGCCGTCGAAGTCGCCGCCGATGCCGAGGTGGTCGATGCCGGCGACCTCGCGCATGTGGTCGAGGTGGTCGGCGACGTCGGAGACGGTGGGGACCGGGCGCGGGCGGGCCTCCGCGAAGGCGCGCTGCACGGCCTGCCCCTCCGGGGAGGTGTCGAACGGGCTGAAGCCGTGCGCGGTCATGTTGGCGTCGGCGGCGTACGTCCACTCGATGGCGTCGGCCCGCACGAACATCGGCACGAAGGTGACCATCGCGACGCCGCCGTTGCCGGGCAGCGCGGCCAGCACGTCGTCGGGGATGTTGCGCGGGTGGTCGCAGACGGCGCGCGAGGAGGAGTGCGAGAACAGCACGGGCGCCTCGGCGACCCGCAGCGCGTCGCGCATGGTGTCGGCGGAGACGTGCGAGAGGTCGACCAGCATGCCGAGCCGGTTCATCTCCCGGACCACCTCCTCGCCGAACGCGGTGAGGCCGTTGTGCACGGGCTTGTCGGTGGCCGCATCGGCCCACGGCACATTGGAGTTGTGGGTGAGCGTCAGGTACCGCACGCCGAGCGCGTACAGCGCCCGCAGGGTGGCCAACGAGGAGTTGACGGAGTGCCCGCCCTCGGCGCCCATCAGCGAGGCGATCCGGCCCTCGGCGCGGGCGCTCTCCACGTCGTCGGCGGTCAGCGCGAGCCGCAGGTGCTCGGGGTGGCGCTCGGTCATCGCCCGGACGAAGTCGATCTGCTCCAGGGTGGCGCTGACCGCGCTGTCGCCGGACAGGTCGGCCGGCACGAACACCGACCAGAACTGCGCACCGACCCCGCCCGCCCGCAGGCGGTCGAAGTCGGTGTGCAGCCGGTGGCTCTGATCGGCCGCCAGGTCGACGGCGTCCAGGTCGTACCCGGCGATGGCGCGCATCGCCCACGGCAGGTCGTTGTGGCCGTCCACCACGGGGGCGGTGCGGAGGACGGCCCTGGCACGCTCGATCAGTTCGGGAGTCATCCTCCCGTTCTACTACGTGCGCCTACTTCCCGAAGCCGAACGATTCGCTTCCCGCCACCTTGGCCCGCAGCTTGCGGCCCTTCTCGGTCGCCTGGTTGTTCAGCTCGGCCTGGAACTCGACCATCTTCTCGGCGAGTTCGGCGTCGAACGCGGCCAGCATCCGCACCGCGAGCAGCCCCGCGTTGCGCGCCCCGGCCACCGAGACGGTCGCCACCGGCACCCCGGCCGGCATCTGCACGATCGACAGCAGGCTGTCCATCCCGTCCAGGTACCGCAGCGGCACCGGCACCCCGATCACCGGCAGCGGCGTCACCGACGCCAGCATCCCGGGCAGGTGCGCCGCCCCGCCGGCCCCGGCGATGATCGCCTTCAACCCGCGCCCGTGCGCCTGCTCCCCGTACGCGACCATTTCCCGGGGCATCCGGTGCGCGGACACCACATCGACCTCGTACGGAATCTCGAACTCGTCGAGCGCCTGCGCGGCGGCCTCCATCACGGGCCAGTCGGAGTCCGAGCCCATCACGATGCCGACAAGAGGGGACTGCGTCATTCGGTGATCGTTCCTCGCAGGTAGGCGGCCGCGTGGCGGGCGCGCTCGCGGACGTCTTCGAGGTCGTCCCCGAAGACGTTGACGTGGCCGACCTTGCGGCCGGGCTTCACGTCCTTTCCGTACATGTGGATCTTGAGGCCGGGGTCACGGGCCATGCAGTGCAGGAAGGCGTGGTACATGTCGGGGTAGTCGCCGCCGAGGACGTTGACCATGACGGTCCACTTGGCGCGGGGTCGGGGGTCGCCGAGGGGGAGGTCGAGGACGGCCCGGAGGTGGTTCTCGAACTGGGAGGTGACCGCGCCGTCCTGGGTCCAGTGGCCGGAGTTGTGCGGGCGCATGGCGAGTTCGTTGACCAGGATGCGGCCGTCGCGGGTCTGGAAGAGCTCCACGGCGAGGTGGCCGGTGATGTCGAGGTCGCCGGCGATGCGCAGGGCGAGCTGCTGGGCCTCGTCGGAGAGGGCCGGGTCGAGGTCGGGCGCGGGGGCGGTGACCTCGGCGCAGATGCCGTTCTCCTGGACGGATTCCACGACCGGGTAGGCGACGGCCTGGCCGCTGGGCGAACGGACCACGTTGGCGGCCAGCTCGCGGACGAAGTCGACCTTCTCCTCGGCGAGGACGTCCACGCCGGCGAGGAAGGGGGCGGCGGCCTCGGCCTCGTCCTTGACGACCCAGACGCCCTTGCCGTCGTAGCCGCCGCGCACGGTCTTCAGGACGACGGGGTAGCCGTCGCCTTCGCGCGCGAAGGCCGTGACGTCGGCCGGGTCGGCGACGATCCGGTGCCGGGGGCAGGGGACGCCGATGGAGTCGAGCTTGGCCCGCATGACGCCCTTGTCCTGGGCGTTGACGAGCGCCTCGGGGCCGGGCCGGACGGCGACGCCCTCGGCCTGGAGGGCGCGCAGGTGCTCGGTGGGCACGTGCTCGTGGTCGAAGGTGATGACGTCGCAGTCGGCGGCGAAGGCCCGCAGCACGTCGAGGTCGCGGTAGTCGCCGTACTCGGTGGTGCCGACCACCTGCGCGGCCGACTCCTGGGGAGTGTCGGCGAGGAGTTTGAAGCGGATGCCCAGCGGAATGCCCGCCTGGTGCATCATGCGGGCGAGCTGCCCACCGCCGATGACTCCGACCACTGGAAAGTTCGCATTGCCCGCTACAGTCACGCGCTCCAGGATATCGGGGCCGGTCAAAGGCCCGACACCGGCGTGCGCGGGGGGCGTACGCACCGGGCGTGGCACGGAGCACACAGAATGTGCGGGTAGCCTGGTGCGCCGGATCGCACGACACCACCTAATCCGATCATGTGAAGCATACGGAGCAGCCCGCATGACGAGCACCACAGAATCGCGCCCCTCGTTGACCCGGCGACTGCGCGGCCTGTCCATGGAAGCCGTCGGCTTCGCCGTGATCGGCGCCTCCGGTGTGGTCGTCAATTTCGCCCTGTTCTGGATCCTCACCAACGGCTTCGGCCTGGCCTCGCTGCGCTCCAACATCGCAGCCACCCTGGTCGCCATCGCCACCAACTACCTGGGCTACCGGTACTGGCTGTACAAGGACCGCGACGCCGCCTCCCGCAAGCGCGAGATCACGCTGTTCCTGCTGTTCAGCGGCATCGGCATGCTGATCGAGACCGGCACCCTGGGCTTCACCCAGTACGTGCTGGGCCTGGACACCCCGTTCGAGAAGCTGGGCGGCAAGTTCCTCGGCCTGGCGATCGCCACCGTGTTCCGCTTCATCTCCTACCGCACCTGGGTGTTCAAGGCGATGCCGGAGCTGGAGGACCCCGAGGTGGTGCAGGAGGCCGAGCTGCTGCTGGCCGCCGAGGACAGCCGCTCGGTGAGCAACTGACCTTTCCCGTACGTCAGTCGCCCGCGTGGGCGAGGAACAGTGCGAACACCGGCGGCCGCAGCGACAGCAGTTCGAGGCGGCCGCCGTCGGCTTCCGCGAGGTCGCGGGCGACGGCGAGGCCGATGCCGGTGGAGTTGCGGCCGCTGACGGCCCGCTCGAAGACCCGGTTGCCGAGTTCCCGGGGGACGCCCGGCCCCTCGTCCTGGACCTCGGCGACCACCGAGCTGCCGGAGCGGCGGGCCCGCAGGGTGATGGTGCCGGCGCCGTGCATCAGCGAGTTCTCGATCAGCGTGGCCAGCACCTGGGAGACGGTGCCGGGGGTGCCGATCACCCGGACGTCGCGCAGGCCCTCGACGACCAGTTGGCGCCGGCTGTCGCGGAGCGTCGGGGCCCACTCCTCGACCTGCTGCTTGAGGACGTCGTCCAGGCAGAAGCTGACCGCGGTGGGGCTGTTGGGGTCGCGCTGGTTGGTGAGCAGCCGCTGCACCACGTCGGTGAGCCGTTCGACCTGCTGGAGGCCGATGGTGGCCTCCTCGCGGACGGTGTTGGGGTCCTCGGCGAGCGCGGTGATCTCCTCCAGCCGCATGGAGAGCGCGGTGAGCGGGGTGCGCAGCTGGTGCGAGGCGTCGGCGGCGAGCCGGCGTTCGGCGGTGAGCATCCGCGCGATGCGTTCCGCGCTGGTGTCCAGCACCTCGGCGATCCGGTCGAGTTCGGGCACGCCGTAGCGGCGTCCCTGCGGGCGGGGGTCGCCGGAGCCGAGCCGTTCGGCGGTCTCGGCGAGGTCGGTGAGCGGGCGGGCCAGCCGCTTGGCCTGCCAGACGGCGAGCGCCACGGCGGCCTGCACGGCCAGCAGTGCGACCACGCCGAGCAGCAGCAGCATGTTGCCGATCTCGTGGTCGAGCGCGGTACGGGACTGGGCCACGGTCACGGTCTCGCCGCTGGCCCCGGATTCGGTGGCGGTCAGCGCGGGCCCGTCGACCGGGCGGCCGAGGACGATCTGCGGCTGCCCGGGGATGTCGACGGTGACGTAGAAGTTCTCCGTCACCACGGCGGCGAACTTCTCGCCGCTGACCGGCTCGCCCGCGGCGAGCCGGCTCTCCACCAGTCCGAGCACCCGGACCGCCACCGCGTCCACCCGGTCGTTGGCCGCGTTCGTGATGGACTGCTTCTCGATCAGGGCCAGCGGCACGCAGAACACCGCGACCACCACCAGGACGACGCCCAGCAGTGAGTTGATCATCCTGCGCTTCACGCCGGGTGGACCTTCAGCTCTTCTCGAAGCGGAAGCCCACGCCGCGCACGGTGGCGATGTAGCGCGGGTTGGCGGCGTCGTCGCCGAGCTTCTTCCGCAGCCAGGAGATGTGCATGTCCAGGGTCTTGGTGGAGGTCCACCAGGTGGTGTCCCAGACCTGGCGCATGATCTCCTCGCGGGTGACCACCCGGCCGGCGTCCCGGACCAGCACCCGCAGCAGCTCGAACTCCTTGGCGGAGAGGGTGAGTTCCTCCTCGCCGAGCCAGGCGCGGTGCGACTCGATGTCGATCTTCACGCCGTGCGCGCCGGTGGTCAGCTGGTCGACGTTGCCGCGACGCAGCAGGGCGCGGACCCGGGCGAGCAGCTCGGCCAGCCGGAACGGCTTGGTGACGTAGTCGTCGGCGCCGGCGTCCAGGCCGACGACGGTGTCCACCTCGTCGGCGCGGGCGGTGAGCACCAGGACCGGGAAGCTCTTGCCGTCGGCGCGCAGCCGCCGGCACACCTCCAGGCCGTCCATCTCGGGGAGCCCGAGGTCCAGCACGATCAGGTCGACGTCCTCGCTGAGGCCGGCGCCCAGGGCGGCCGGTCCGTCCTCGCGGACGAGTACCTCGTAGCCCTCGCGGCGCAGGGCGCGGGCCAGCGGTTCGGAGATTGCCGGGTCGTCCTCGGCCAGCAGCACACAGGTCATAGGGGCGATGGTAGACCGCTCGGGGACGCCCGATCAGGGGGTAATCACAGCTTTCGCCGCGCCCGGGCCGGGCACTGTGAACACTGTCACAGGCCGTGATCGAGTTGCATTCCCGGGCATCTTTGGTAGCAACTGCGCTTACATGGACATTCTTCGCACGAGCCTTGCCATCGCAGGCAATTCTCTCGCTCAGGCATCGAAAGGCACAGTGCAGCGGCACCCAGCTTTACCTTCCGAATACCATTCACGCTCCGCAGTCGGCCGAACTCGCGACTTACAGTGGTGGAGAACCCGAGCAAGACAGGCAAGGAATCAGCATGGCTTCGAGCACCCTGGAGTCCGAGGTAGGGTCCTCCCCCTCCACCGGTCGGACCTTCTTCGGCCATCCCCGCGGCCTCGCGACCCTCTTCATGACGGAGACCTGGGAGCGCTTCAGCTTCTACGGCATGAAGGCCCTGCTGTTCGTCTACATGACCGCCAAGGCGGCCGACGGCGGCCTGGAGCTGAACATCGCCACGGCGGCCGCGGTGGTCTCGGTCTACACCGCGATGGTCTACCTGCTGGCGCTGCCCGGCGGCTGGCTCGCCGACCGCGTCCTCGGCGCCCGGCGCACCGTCCTGCTCGGCGGCCTGACCGTCATCCTCGGGCACTTCATGCTCGCGGTGCCCGGCAAGCCCATGTTCTTCCTCGGACTGGTGCCGATCGCGATCGGCTCCGGACTGATCAAGTCCAACATCTCGACCATGGTCGGCCACCTCTACGACGGGCCCAACGACCCGCGCCGGGACGGCGGCTTCACGATCTTCTACATGGGCATCAACCTCGGCTCGTTCTTCGCGCCGCTGGTGATCGGCACCGTGGGCCAGAAGGTCAACTGGCACCTGGGCTTCGCGCTGGCCGGCGTCGGCATGGCCCTCGGCCTGATCCAGTACATGCTGGGCAGCCGGCACCTCAGCCCGCGCTCGAGCGTGGTCTGCGCCCCGCTCGGCGCCGCCGAGCGCCGCACGCTGCTGCGCCGGGCCGGGATCTGGCTGGCCGCCGCCGCGCTCTTCTACGGCACCCTGGTGGGCACCGGGCACTTCTCCTCCGGCTGGCTGATCTGGCCGCTGTCGCTGGCCGGCATCGCCATCCCCGTCGTGGTGTTCGCCCGGATCCGCCGGGACAAGGAGCTGACCGGCGCGGAGCGCTCCCGGATCAACGGCTACGTGTGGTTCTTCGTCGCCGCCGCGATCTTCTGGATGATCTACGACCAGTCCGCTTCGACGCTCACCCTGTTCGCCGAGCAGCACACCGACAAGAACCTGTTCGGCTTCTCGTTCCCGTCCAGCTGGTTCCAGTCGCTGAACCCGCTGTACATCATGGCGCTGGCCCCGGTCTTCGCCTGGCTGTGGAACGTCGCCGCCCGCCGCAACCGCAACCCCTCCACCACCGCCAAGTTCGCCTTCGGCCTGCTGATGATCGGCGCGTCGTTCCTGGTGATGATGCTGGCGATGGCCGCCGCGAGCGGCGACACCAGTGTCACCCCGATGTGGCTGGCCGTGGTCTACCTGATCCAGACCGTCGGCGAGCTGACCCTCTCCCCGGTCGGCCTGTCCGTCACCACCAAGCTGGCGCCGGCCAAGTACGCCAGCCAGATGATGGGCATCTGGTTCCTCGCCGTCACCGCGGGCGACTGCGTGGCCGCGATCGCCCAGCTGCTCCTGGGCGACCAGGTGGTCGGCTCCACCTGGTACTTCGCCGTCCAGGGCCTCCTCGCCGTCGCCGCCGGCTTCGGCCTGTTCTCCGTCCGCGGCCGGGTCGGCAGGCTGATGGGCGACGTGCACTAGCCAGGGGCTGCCCTCGAACCCCTAGACCGTCCGGACCCCGCCCTTCCGCGCCCCGCCCTGCCAGACGGCGGCGGTCAGCGGGACGCCCGGGCGGTAGGCCAGGTGGACGTGCGAGGGCGCGTCCAGCAGCTGGAGGTCCGCCCGGGCCCCCGGGGTGATCCGTCCGACGTCGGTGCGGCGCAGCGCCTGCGCCCCGCCCGCAGTGGCGGCGTGCACGGCCTCGTCGGGGGTCATGCCCATCTCGCGCACCGCGACGGCGATGCAGAACGGCATCGAGCTGGTGAAGCTGGAGCCGGGGTTGCAGTCCGTGGACAGCGCGACCCGCGCCCCGGCGTCCACCAGTCGCCGGGCGTCCGGGTAGGGCGCCCGGGTGGAGAACTCGGCGCCGGGCAGCAGGGTGGCCACCGTGTCGCCGTCGGCCAGCGCCGCCACGTCCTGGTCGGTCAGGTGCGTGCAGTGGTCGGCGGACGCGGCGCCGAGTTCCACGGCGAGTTGCACGCCCGGGCCGAAGCTCAGCTGGTTGGCGTGCACCCGGGGCGCCAGGCCCTTCGCCATTCCGGCGGTCAGCACCGCCCGCGCCTGGTCGCCGTCGAACGCCCCGCGCTCGCAGAACACGTCCACCCACTTCGCGAACGGGGCGCACGCCTCCAGCATCTCCCCGGTGACCAGGTCCACGTAGCCCGCCGGGTCCTCCGCGAACTCGGGGCCGACCACGTGCGCCCCGAGGTAGGTGGTCTCCTCGGTGTGCCCGGCCGCGATCCGCAGCGACCGCGCCTCGTCGGCGGTGCTCAGCCCGTACCCGGACTTCACCTCGACCGTCGTGGTCCCCTGCCGCAGCATCTCCGCCAGGTACCGGGTGAGGTTCGCGTTCAGCTCGGCGTCGGAGGCCGCCCGGGTCGCCGCCACGGTGGTCCGGATGCCGCCGGCCGAGTACGCCCGTCCCGACATCCGTGCGTTGAACTCGGCGGTGCGGTCGCCGGCGAACACCAGGTGCGAGTGGCTGTCCACGAACCCGGGCAGCAACGCCCGGCCGGCGGCGTCGACGGTCTCGTCGGCGGCGGGGGCGTCCCCGGCCCGGCCCACCCACGCCACCCGGTCGCCCTCGACGACCACGGCGGCGTCGGACAGCAGCCCGAGCGGGCCTTCCCCGAGCGCGGGGTCGTTGGTGACCAGCGATCCAACATTGCTGATGAGCAGGCTCATGAACGTCTCTGTCCTTGACCGGTCGTAGTCCACTGAACCCCCGCGCCCCGGCCGGGGCGCGGGGAACGCCTTACCGCAGTGCGCCCACCGCATCGGCCGTCGCCCGCGCGACGTCCGGCACGAGCTGGTGCACCCCGTCCTTGACGACGTGCCGCCCGCCCACCACGACGTGCCGCACGTCCGCCGCGCTCGCCGCGAACACCGCGATCTCCGCTCCCAGCTCCGGCGGCGGCCCGGCGGTCCGCACGCTGTCGAGCGCGATCACGCAGAAGTCGGCCAGGAACCCGGCCTCGATGCGTCCCGCCTCGTCCCAGCCCAGCGACGCGTGCCCGTCCTCGGTGCCCGCCCGGAGCAGCGCGTTCGCCGTCCAGTGCCCCCGGGTGCGGGTCCGCAGCCGCTCGTCGAGTTCCAGCGCCCGGGCTTCCTCGAACGGGTCGATCACGGCGTGGCTGTCGCTGCCGAGGGTGATCGGGCAGCCCGCGGCGGCCAGCCGCCTGGCGGGTCCGATGCCGTCGGCGAGGTCCCGTTCGGTCGTCGGGCACATGCAGACCGCGGTCGTGCTGTCGGACAGCAGCCGTACGTCCTCGTCGGTGAGGTGCGTCGCGTGGACGACCGAGGTGCGCGGCCCGAGCACGCCGTGGTCGGCGAGGAGGCGGGTCGGGGTGACGCCGTGCGCGGTGAGGCAGGCGTCGTTCTCGGCGGTCTGTTCGGAGAGGTGGACGTGCAGCGGGGCCTTCCGCATCGCGGCCCAGTGCGCGACGGTGCCCAACTGCTCGGCGGGGACGGCCCGCACGGAGTGCACCGCGGCGCCGATCCGGGCGTGCTCGGCCTCCGGCAGCGCGGAGGCCCGCTCGGCCCAGGCCTCGGCGTCCCCGTCGGAGAAGCGCAGCTGTTCCCGGGTGGGCTCCGCGCCGAACCCGGAGGACAGGTAGCAGGTGTCCAGCAGCGTGATCCGGATTCCGGCCCGGGACGCCGCCTCGATCAGTGCCTCGCCCATCACGTTCGGGTTGGCGTACCGGACGCCGCCGGGCGCGTGGTGCAGGTAGTGGAACTCGCCGACGGCGGTGATGCCGGCCAGCGCCATCTCGGCGTACACGGCGGTGGCGAGCGCCAGGTAGCTGTCGGGGTCGAGGGCGGAGGCGACCTTGTACATGGTGTCGCGCCAGGTCCAGAACGTCCCGGAGCCGACCTGGACGGTGCCGCGCAGCGCCCGGTGGAAGGCGTGCGAGTGCGCGTTGGCCTGCCCGGGCAGGGCCAGCCCGGCGAGCCGGACGGCCCCGGCGGGGCAGGGCCCGCTGTCGGGGGTGACCTTGGCGATCAGGCCGCCGGGGCCGACGGCGATCAGGACGTCGCGCCGGACGGCGGGGCCGTCGGCGCCCGGCAGCCAGGCGTGTTCGGCCCAGTACGTCACGACGGGCGACATGCGAGGTCCTCCAGTACGTCGGCGAGGGCGGTGACTCCGGCGTGGCAGTCGGCCTGCTCGGCATACTCGGCCGGGGAGTGCGAGACGCCGCTGGGGTTCCGCACGAACAGCATGGCGGTCGGGACGGCGGACGCCAGGATTCCGGCGTCGTGTCCCGCGCCGGTGGGCAGGACGGGTGCGCCGAGCAGTCCCGCGAGGCGGTCGCGCAGCGGGCCGTCGAAGTCGACCACCGGCGTGTACGACTCGCGGACCAGCTCCACCCGCACGCCGTCGCGCTCGCCCCGTTCGACCGCCGACTGCTCGATGGCGTCGACCAGTTCGCGCAGCGTCCGTTCGTCGGCGGCCCGCGAGTCGAGCCAGCCGCGGACCAGCGAGGCGATCGCGTTGGTGCCGTTGGGTTCGACGGCGACCTTGCCGAAGGTGGCGAGCGCCCCGGCGAGGCGGGCCTTCTTGCGGGCGGCGAGCACCGTGGTGGCGTAGGTGAGCATCGGGTCGCGGCGGTCGACGAGCCGGGTGGTGCCGGCGTGGTTGGCCTCGCCGTGGAAGTCGAACCGCCAACGGCCGTGCGGCCAGATCGCGCCGGCCACGCCGACCGGCTGCCCCTCCTCGAGGTGACGCCCCTGCTCGACGTGGAGTTCGACGAACGCGCCGATCCGGCCGAGGAGTTCGGGGTCGGCCCCGATCAGCCCCGGGTCGTGCCCGGCGCGTTCCATGGCGTCGGGCAGCCGTACGCCGTCGGCGTCGCGCAGCGCGTACGCGGCGTCCCGGTCGAGCACGCCGGTGGCCAGCCGGGAGCCGACGCAGGCGACGCCGAACCGGGCGCCCTCCTCGTCCCCGAAGTTGACGATCGCCAGCGGACGGGTGAACTCAACTCCGCGCGACCGGAGTTCGTCGAGGGCGGCGAAGGAGGAGACCACGCCGAGCGGGCCGTCGTAGGCGCCGCCGTCGGGCACCGAGTCCAGGTGCGAGCCGGTGACGACCGCGTCGCCGGCGGCCGGGTCGCCGAGCCAGGCCCACTGGTTGCCGTTGCGGTCGGTCTCGAAGGCCAGCCCGCGGGCCCGGGCCTGCTCCTCGAACCAGGCCCGGCACTCGGCGTCGGCGGAGTTCCAGGCGTGCCGCCGGTAGCCGCCGGTGGAGGCGGAGCGGCCCACGGGGAGCAGCTCCGCCCACATCGCGTCGAAGCCCTCGGTCACAGCTCGGCCATGGGGCTGTGCTCATTCATGGGAACGCGGACGCCCCGCTCGTCGGCGACCTCGGAGGCCCGGTCGTAGCCGGCGTCCACGTGCCGGATGACGCCCATGCCGGGGTCGTTGGTGAGGACCCGGCGGATCTTCTCACCGGCCAGCGGGGTGCCGTCGGCGACGGTGACCTGCCCGGCGTGGATGGAGCGGCCGATGCCGACGCCGCCGCCGTGGTGGATGGACACCCAGGACGCGCCGGAGGCGACGTTGACCATGGCGTTGAGCAGCGGCCAGTCGGCGATCGCGTCGGAGCCGTCGAGCATCGCCTCGGTCTCCCGGTAGGGGGAGGCGACGGAGCCGCAGTCCAGGTGGTCGCGGCCGATCACGATCGGCGCGGACAGCTCGCCGGACGCCACCATGTCGTTGAACCGCTCGCCGGCCTTGTCGCGCTCGCCGTAGCCGAGCCAGCAGATCCGGGCGGGCAGGCCCTGGAAGTGCACCTTCTCCTGGGCCATCCTGATCCAGCGGTGCAGCGACTCGTTCTCCGGGAACAGGTCGAGGACGGCCTTGTCGGTCTTGTGGATGTCCTTCGGGTCGCCGGACAGCGCCGCCCAGCGGAACGGACCCCGGCCTTCGCAGAACAGCGGCCGGATGTACGCGGGAACGAAGCCGGGGAAGGCGAATGCCCGGTCGTATCCGGCGAGTTGGGCTTCGCCGCGGATCGAGTTGCCGTAGTCGAAGACCTCCGCGCCGCGGTCCTGGAAGCCGACCATGGCCTCCACGTGGCGGGCCATCGACTCGCGGGCGCGCTGGGTGAACTCGGCGGGCTTCTCGGCCGCGTAGGTCGCCATGTCGTCGAAGGCGACGCCGGTCGGCAGGTAGGCCAGCGGGTCGTGGGCGCTGGTCTGGTCGGTGACGATGTCGATCGGGGCGTCCATCGCGAGCAGCTGCGGGAGCAGGTCGGCGGCGTTGCCGAGCAGGCCGATGGAGAGCGGCTGCCGCTTGTCGCGGGCCTCGGTGGCGAGTTGCAGCGCGTGGTCGAGGCTCGTGGCTTCGACGTCGAGGTAGCGGTGCTCGATCCGGCGGGCGATCCGGGACGGGTCGCAGTCGATGCAGATCGCCACGCCGCCGTTCATGGTGACGGCCAGCGGCTGGGCGCCGCCCATGCCGCCGAGGCCGGCGGTGAGGGTGATGGTGCCTTCCAGCGTCCCGTTGAAGCGCTTGTCGGCGACGGCCGCGAAGGTCTCGTAGGTGCCCTGGAGGATGCCCTGGGTGCCGATGTAGATCCACGAACCGGCGGTCATCTGGCCGTACATGGTGAGGCCGAGCGACTCCAGGCGGCGGAACTCCTCCCAGTTCGCCCAGTCGCCGACCAGGTTGGAGTTGGCGATCAGCACGCGGGGCGCCCACTCGTGGGTCTGCATCACGCCGACCGGCCGGCCCGACTGCACGAGCATGGTCTCGTCCTGCTTGAGGCCCTGGAGGGTCCTCACCATGGCGTCGAAGGAACGCCAGTCGCGGGCGGCCTTGCCGGTGCCGCCGTAGACCACCAGCTTGGACGGGTGCTCGGCGACCTCCGGGTCGAGGTTGTTCATCAGCATCCGCAGGGCGGCCTCCTGCTGCCAGCCCTGCGTGCTCAGCCCGGTGCCCCGTGCCGCGCGCACCTCACGCGGGCCGCTCGCCTGCTCTGCCATGGACCAGCCTCCTTGCGGATGGATTCATTCACGATCAAGCAGAGTGAATATATCCAAACAGCATCGGGCTGACCAGAGTTTCGGGCACCCGCGTCGGCGCCCCTTCGTCAGCTCTTCCCCGGATCCCCCGGCCCACTCGATCCACTCGATCCACTCGACCCACCCGGCGGACTGCCGCCGCCGTGCTCGCCGCGCAACGCCGCCAGCCGGTGCCGGTACTCGTCGACGTCGATCTCGCCCCGGGCCAGCCGCTCGGCCAACAGCCGCTCCGCCTCCGGGGCACGGCCCTGCGGCGGGTTCCCCCACCGCGGCCCGCCCGCCGACGTCCCGCCCCTCCGCTCGGCCGAGAACATCCGCCAGAGCGCGGCCAGCACGACGATCACCAGCAGCACGAACAGCATGAACGTGATTCCGGGCAGCACCCACGACCAGCCGCCGTGGTACCCGTGATGCCAATACATCCCGATCACCCGCCACCGCGCACCCGTACGGTGCGCCGCTTCCAGTCTGCTCCTCGCCCTGCGACGGCGGTGCTCGGCGGGCTCGGAGCGCGGCGGTGGCGACCGGTACGGGCGCGCCGCCGGACAGGTCGAAGGTCCGGGTGTCGATCACGCGTCCCCCCGTTCCGGCGCACACCGCAGCGCTCGCGGCCGGCCGTCAGGCGGCCGCGTCGCCGTCCCAGTCGATGCCGATCTCGGCGAGCCAGCGGCGGTCCTCCGCGTCGGGCTGCGGGGTCGGTTCTCCGGGCCGGGCGGGCGGGCGCGGGATGTGTTGGACGGGGCCGACGCCGTAGCGGGCGGCGGCCTCCTCGGCGGCGGGGTCACCGGGTTCCAGGACGCCGATGTGCACGGCGTTCTCGTCGCCCGGGTCGAGCACGATCAGTTCGGGGTGCGGCGGGCGGCGCAGCGCGATGCGGCGGCCGCAGAGCGGGCAGGACCATTCGTCGGCGCCGGAGCCGAGCCGGCCGGTGAGGCGCATCTGATGGATCGGTGGTGGCATTGGACTTCCCCCGTCCAAGGCTGTCGTCGTCCCTACCCAGGAAGATGCCCGCCCACGGCCGGTCGTCAACCCGGCGGAGAGGTGTCATTGGGGGAACAACGGGTGTCAGTCCAGGAAAAGTTGACGTGCCGTCGCGGACTGCTCGATGGCTTCCAGGCGGGCTTCGGCGTCGGGGATCTCGTCGCACATCGCCTGCAGCAGCACCCGGCCGAGGACCATCGGGGCGCAGGCGGTGTCGAAGACCAGGCCGGTGCCGACGGCGGCGGGGAGCATCACGTCGGAGAGCTTGGCGACCGGGGCGAAGGTGGAGTCGGCGACGGTGAGGACGGTCAGTCCGCAGTCGCGGGCGACGGTGAGGGCGTCCATGAGTTCGCGCGGGTAGCGGGGCAGCGCGAAGCAGAGCAGGGCGGTGGCGCCGGCGGCGACGGCCTGTTCGAGGCGGTCGGCGAGCATCGAGCCGCCCTCGTCGAGCAGCCGAATGTCGGGGTGGACCTTGGCGGCGAAGTAGGAGAAGCCGCGGGCCTGGGCGGACGCGGCGCGCAGGCCGAGCACGGGCAGCGGGCGGGACGCGGCGAGGATCCGGGCCGCGCGGACGATCGGCGCGGGGTCGGCGAGCAGTTCGGCGAGGTGCCGCAGGTGTTCGATCTCGGCGAGGACGGCCTGCTGGTGCTGGTTGCGGACCACGTCGTGGTGGCTCTCGGGCGCGGTGGCCTCGCCGACGCCGAGTTCCCGCAGCTGCTTGCGCAGCGCCGGGTAGCCGTCGTAGCCGAGGGCGACGGCGAAGCGGGTGACGGACGGCTGGCTGACGCCGGCGAGTTCGGCGACCTCGACGCTGGAGAGGAACGGCGCCTCGGTGGCGTGCCGGACCAGCGAGTGGGCGATCCGCCGCTGGGTGGGCGTCAGCCGGTGGCCCTCGAAGAGCTGGAGCAGCCGGGCGGAGGGTCCGGCGGTCGTTCCGGTCTCGTCCAGGGCGGTCATCTCGGGTACCTCCACGCTCGGTTGGGCGGTCGCCGGTGGCTTCGGCGGTGGGACGACTGTGGCGCAGTCCCGACTGGTGGGCAACGGCATTCCGCCAGCCGGGACGGGCGCGTTCGGACAGTAGTCCGGCGCGCCCGTCCTGCGACACATCGTCACATCGTCAGGCCAGCGGGCCGGTGACCTGCTGAACCGCCTCGACCAGGGCGCCGGAGGCGACCAGCGCGGCGGCGGCCTCCAGGTCCGGGGAGAGGTAGCGGTCGCGGCCGGGCCCGCCGACCCCGGCGGCCCGGGCGGCGGCGACGGCGGCGGCGGTCGCCGGAGCGAGCACGCCGGTCTCCTCGGCGGCCTGCTCCCGGATCTCCAACGCCCGTGCGGAGGCGACGAGTTCGACGGCCAGCACGCGGCCGAGGTTGGCCACCGACTGGCGCAGCTTGCGGGCCGCGGACCAGCCCATCGAGACGTGGTCCTCCTGCATCGCCGAGGACGGGATGGAGTCCACCGAGGCGGGCACCGCGAGCCGCTTGTTCTCGCTGACCAGCGCGGCCTGGGTGTACTGGGCGATCATCAGACCGGAGTCGACGCCCGGGTCGTCCGCGAGGAACGCGGGCAGGCCGTGCGAGCGGGCCTTGTCGAGCAGCCGGTCGGTGCGGCGCTCGGAGATCGAGGCCAGGTCGGCGGCGGCGATCGCCAGGAAGTCCAGCACGTAGGCGACGGGCGCGCCGTGGAAGTTGCCGTTGGACTCGACCCGGCCGTCGGGCAGCACCACCGGGTTGTCCACGGACGCGGCCAGCTCCCGGTCGGCGACCAGGGCGGCGTGCGCCAGGGTGTCGCGGCCGGCGCCGGCCACCTGCGGGGCGCAGCGGATCGAGTAGGCGTCCTGGACCCGCGGCGCGTCGTCCTGGTGGTGGCCGGTGAGGCCGGAACCGCGCAGGACGGCCAGCATGTTGGCGGCGGCGGCGGCCTGCCCGGGGTGCGGGCGGATCGGGGCGTGCAGCTCGGGGGCGAGCACCTTGTCGGTGCCGAGCAGCGCCTCCAGCGTCATCGCGGCGGTGATGTCGGCGGTGGTGTAGAGCCGGCGCAGGTCGGCGAGGGCCATCACCAGCATGCCGAGCATGCCGTCGGTGCCGTTGATGAGGGCCAGGCCCTCCTTCTCCAGCAGTTCGACGGGCGCGATGCCGGCGGCGGCGAGCAGCTCGGCGGCGTCCTTCTCGACGCCGTCGGGGCCGAACGCGGTGCCCTCGCCCATCAGCACGAGTGCGCAGTGCGACAGCGGGGCGAGGTCGCCGGAGCAGCCGAGCGAGCCGAACTCCCGCACCACGGGGGTGATTCCGGCGTTCAGCAGGGCGGCCATGGTCTCGGCGACCAGCGGGCGGACGCCGGTGCGGCCGGAGGCGAGTGTCTTCATCCGCAGGAAGACCAGCGCCCGGACCACCTCGGTCTCCACCACCGGGCCCATGCCGGCGGCGTGCGAACGTACCAGCGAACGCTGGAGCTGGGCCCGCAGTTCGGGGCTGATGTGGCGCACCGCCAGCGCGCCGAAGCCGGTGGAGACCCCGTACACGGGCCGGGGCTCGGCGGCGAGGGCGTCGATCCGGGCCCGGGCGGCAGCCATCTCGGCGAGCGCGTCCGGCCCGATCTCCACCCTGGCCCCGCCCCGGGCGACGGCGAGGACATCCTCGGCGCTGACGTCGGCCTTGCCGACCTGGACGACGACACTGTGCATATCCATATGCACATTCTCACCAGGTGAATGAAGATCTGACAAGCATTGTCGGCCGACCGGTCCGGCAGCCCGGGCGCCGTGCCCGGGCTGCGCGCCGCCGAGCTCTGGTTGACTGGCCCGCGGAGGTGCGACACGGATGGCGCGGGCAACGGTACGGCGGCGGGTGGTGCGGCTGCGGGGGGCGGAGCGGGGGGCTCGGCCGGACAGTCTGGCGGCGGAGGAGCCGTTGGAGATCCGGATCGGCGGCGAGGCGCTGACCGTCACCATGCGCACCCCGGGGCACGACTTCGACCTGGTGGCGGGCTTCCTGGTCGGCGAGGGCCTGGTCGGCGCCACCGAGGAGCTCGCCGCGCTGCGCTACTGCGCGGGCGCCGACGAGGACGGCGCCAACAGCTACAACGTGGTCGACGCGACCGTCCGCGGCGCCCGCCCCGCGCTGTCCGCGCACCGCAACCTGCTCACCACCAGCGCCTGCGGCCTGTGCGGACGCGACACCGTGGACGCGGTGCGCACCCGCAGCCGCTGGGACGTCTCCGCCGACCCGCTGACGCTCGACCCGGAGGTGCTGTACGCCCTGCCGGAGCGGCTGCGCGCCGCCCAGCGCACCTTCGAGAGCACCGGCGGCCTGCACGCGGCCGCGCTGTTCACCGCCGACGGCGCCCTGCTGTGCGCCCGCGAGGACGTCGGCCGGCACAACGCGGTCGACAAGGTGGTCGGCTGGGCGCTGCGCGAGGGCCTGCTGCCGCTGCGCGGGCACGTCCTGCTGGTCTCCGGCCGGGCGTCCTTCGAGCTCACCCAGAAGGCCGCACTGGCCGGCCTGCCGCTGCTGGCGGCGGTCTCCGCGCCGTCCTCGCTCGCCGTCGACCTGGCCGAGGAGCTCGGCCTGACCCTGGTCGGCTTCCTGCGCGAACGCACCGCGAACGTCTACACCCGTGCGGACCGGATCGTCGCCGACCCGCACGGGTGAAATCCTCAGCGCGGCCAGAGGCTGGTGCGCCAGGCGTGCGGCCCGGGCGCGGGGACGGGACGGGGAGTGCGGCTGGTCCACGCGGTGGCCGGGCCGCTCGCGGAGGCCTGCCGGGCCCCGGCGGCGGCCCGGGCTTGGACCACCGCCAGGACGGTGGCCAGCTCCTCGGGGGTCGGCTGCCCGTGCAGCACCTGAATCGGAGTCATGCGGGGTGAACCCTTCTGCTACAGCGGGATGTTGCCGTGCTTCTTCGGCGGCAGCGCCTCCCGCTTGCCGCGCAGCGCCCGCAGCCCGCGGACGATGTGCCGGCGGGTCTCGCTGGGCGCGATGACCGCGTCGACGTAGCCGCGCTCGGCGGCCAGGTACGGGTTGAGCAGGGTTTCCTCGTACGAGGCGAGCAGCTCGGCCCGGCGCTCCTCGCCGCGGCCCTCGGCCTCGGCGGCGGCGATCTCCCGGCGGTGCAGGATGTTGACCGCGCCCTGCGCGCCCATCACCGCGATCTGCGCGGTCGGCCAGGCCAGGTTGATGTCCGCGCCCAGGTGCTTGGAGCCCATCACGTCGTACGCGCCGCCGAACGCCTTGCGGGTGATCACGGTGATCAGCGGGACGGTGGCCTCCGCGTAGGCGAAGATCAGCTTCGCGCCGCGGCGGATGATGCCGTCCCACTCCTGGCCGGTGCCGGGCAGGAAGCCGGGCACGTCGACGAAGGTCAGCACCGGGATGTTGAACGCGTCGCAGGTGCGCACGAAGCGGGCGGCCTTCTCGCTGGCCGCGATGTCCAGGCAGCCCGCCAGGTCCATCGGCTGGTTGCCGACCACGCCCACCGGGTGGCCCTCGACCCGGCCGAAGCCGACCACGATGTTGCCCGCGTACAGCGGCTGGACCTCCAGGAAGTCCCCGTCGTCCAGCACGTGCTCGACCACCCGGCGGATGTCGTACGGCTGGTTCGCCGAGTCCGGCACGATGCCGTCGAGTTCGAGGTCCTCGTCGGTGATCGACAGGTCCGCCTGCTCGGGGTAGACCGGCGGGTCGGAGAGGTTGTTCGACGGCAGGTACGACAGCAGGCTCTTGACGTACTCGATGGCCTCCTTCTCGTCGGCGGCCAGGTAGTGCGCGTTGCCGGACTTCGTGTTGTGGGTGCGGGCGCCGCCCAGCTCCTCCATGTCCACGGTCTCGCCGGTGACGGTCTTGATCACGTCGGGGCCGGTGATGAACATGTGCGAGGTCTTGTCGGCCATCACCACGAAGTCGGTGACCGCCGGCGAGTACACCGCGCCGCCCGCGCACGGGCCCATGATCAGCGAGATCTGCGGGATCACGCCCGAGGCGTGCACGTTGCGGCGGAAGATCTCGCCGTACAGGCCGAGCGAGACCACGCCCTCCTGGATCCGCGCGCCGCCGGAGTCGTTGATGCCGATCATCGGGCAGCCGGTCTTCAGCGCGAAGTCCATCACCTTGACGATCTTCTCGCCGAACACCTCGCCCAGCGAACCGCCGAACACCGTGAAGTCCTGCGCGAACACCGCGATCTGGCGGCCGTCCACGGTGCCGTAGCCGGTGATCACGCCGTCGCCGTAGGGCCGGTTCTTCTCCTGGCCGAAGTTGGTCGAGCGGTGCCGGGCGAACTCGTCGAACTCCACGAACGAGTCCTCGTCCAGCAGTTCCAGGATCCGCTCACGGGCGGTCAGCTTGCCCTTGGCGTGCTGCTTCTCGACCGCGGCGGCGGAACCGGAGTGCACCGCCTCGTCGATCCGCCGGCGCAGGTCGGCGAGCTTTCCGGCGGTGGTGTGCGGGTCGTGCGGTGCCTCGGCCATTGCGGTGGCTCTCCCTGCGTCCTCGGCCGCCGGCCCGGGGCGTTGGAGGGTTGCGGGCAGGGCGGCGCTGCGGTCTACCGTTGCGTAGCGTAGCCAGCGCGGAGGCGTCCGCGGCTATGGCCATCGACACATCGTGCCACTGCCCGGTTTGCGGGACGATGATGCGGCGTGCGGCTGTTGCCCTCGCCATAGGGTGGGCCGGGTGAGCACACCCGAGAGCCCCCGCCCCCGCCGCTCCGGACTGCGCGGCTTCGGCCACGACGGCCCGTCCCCCTGGACCGACCTGGACCGGCCGCCGCTCGACGAGGCGGCCCTGCGGCTCGACCTGCTGCGCCCCGGCGCCCTGTGGACCTCACTCGATGTGGTGAGCGAGACCGGCTCCACCAACTCCGACCTGGCCGCCCGCGCCAAGGACGGCGCACCCGAGGGCGCCGTCCTGGTCGCCGAGTCGCAGAACGCCGCCCGCGGCCGGCTCGACCGCCGCTGGAACGCGCCGCCCCGCTCCGGGCTCTTCCTGTCCGTGCTGCTGCGCCCGCAGGGCGTGCCGATGGAACGCTACGGCTGGCTGCCGATCCTGATCGGCACCGCCGTCTCCGCCACCCTCGACCGGATCGCCGGCGTCCGCACCGGCCTGAAGTGGCCCAACGACCTCCAGGCCGAGGTCGACGGCCAGGAACGCAAGCTCGGCGGCATCCTCACCGAACTCTCCGGCGGCGCCGTGATCGCCGGCCTCGGCCTCAACGTCTCCCTCCGGCAGGCCGAACTGCCCGTCCCCACCGCCACCTCGCTCGCCCTGGCCGGCGCCGAGACCACCGACCGGGCCACCCTGCTGCGCGCCCTGCTGCGCGAGTTCGCCGAACTGTACGGCGAGTGGACGGCCGCCGCCGGCGACCCGCACGCCAGCGGCCTGCTGCCCGCGTACACCGCCCGATGCACCACCCTGAACCGGCCCGTCAAGGTCCAACTCCCGGGCGACCGCGAACTGCGGGGCGAAGCGGTGGCCGTCGACGGCGACGGCCGGCTGGTGGTCCGCACCCCCGACGGCACCCGGCACGCCGTCGCCGCCGGCGACGTGGTGCACGTCCGCCCGCAGAACTGACGGGCCGGTCTCACCCACCGGAACCCTCGGACCGGCTGTCGGGCGGATGCCCCGGATTACGCGATTCCGTGCGAACATTCCACCTGGCAGCGGTGTGAGGCTCGCCACTACCCCCTGCGGTGGTCGCGTACCCGAACCCCGAGGACGGCAAGACACAAGTGCTCGAACGCACGGGGACGGACCGGTGACAGACAACGGCGGCGCCACGACGGGCTCCGGCAACGACGGCACTCCCGCCGACGCGCTCGAAGCGACGGACGAGACCACCGTCGCCACCGACCTTGAGCGGCTCATCCTCGACGCGCCGCGCAAGTACACCCCGTACCAGGCCGCGCGCGCCGCCGAGGTCCCGATGGACCTCGCCACCCGCTTCTGGCGCGCCATGGGCTTCCCCGACATCGGCCAGTCCCGGGCCCTCAACGACAACGACGTGATCGCGCTGCGCCGCCTGGCCGGCCTGATCGAGTCCGGGCTGCTCAGCGAACCCATGGCGATCCAGGTCGCCCGCTCCACCGGCCAGACCACCGCGCGACTCGCCGGCTGGCAGATGGACACCTTCCTCGACAACCTCACCCAGGCCGTCGAACCCGGCCTGACCCGCTCCGACGTCGCCTACCCGCTGGTCGAACTGCTCCTCCCCGAGCTCGAACAGTTCCTCGTCTACGTCTGGCGCCGCCAACTCGCCGCCGTCACCGGCCGCGTGGTCCAGGCCGCCGAGGACCACGAGACCACCTCCGGCCGCCTCGCCGTCGCCTTCGCCGACCTGGTCGGCTTCACCCGGCTCTCCCGCCGCCTGGAGGAAGAGGAACTCGGCGAACTCGTCGAAGGCTTCGAGAACACCTGCTCCGACCTGATCGCCGGCCAGGGCGGACGCGTCGTCAAGACGCTCGGCGACGAGATCCTCTTCGTCTCCGAGGACCCGGCCACCGTCGCCGAGATCGCCCTCTCCCTGGTCGAGACGCTCGCCAAGGAGGACAACATGCCCGCCCTCCGCGTCGGCATGGCCTTCGGCACCGTCACCTCCCGCATGGGCGACGTCTTCGGCACCACCGTCAACCTCGCCTCCCGCCTCACCTCCATCGCCCCGAAGGACGCCGTCCTGGTCGACGGCGAACTCGCCACGGCCCTCGAACACAACGGCACCGCGACTCTTCCCGAGGGGCCCCCTGCACCCGGCCACCGCTTCCACCTCCAGCCCATGTGGCGCCGCCCGGTCCGCGGCCTCGGCCTGGTCGAACCGTGGCTCCTCACCCGCACCCCCACCGCCACCGGCTGAGCACCACCAGGGGCGCGTGGGGGTTCTCCCCCAGCCCTAGCGGGCTGGGAGGTACCCCCACGCGCCCCTGGTGGTGCCACCACAAATCACCCAAACCGACCTAGGCTGGATGAAACGGCCCGCGGGAGGGAATGTGGCGACGATGACTGACCAGGCGGCGGCGCCGGACTCGCGGTTGCAGGCGGTGGTGGAGCTCGCGCAGGCGATGGCCGGGGCGCCGACCCCGCTGGAAGCAGTTCGCGCGGCGGCCTCGCGGGCGACGTCCGCACTGGGGGCGACGATGGCGGCGGTCTCGGTGTGGGACCGCGAGTCGGGCCGCCTGCGGGTGCTGGTGAACCACGGAGACCTCGCGCCGGGCGAGGAGGAGCTTCCGGAGGACGAGTCGTACCCGGTCGCGGACTTCCCGGAGATCGTGACGTACCTGGAGGAGCACTGGACCACCGGCCGTCTCCCCCGGGCGTGGGTGCAGACGGCGGAGGATCTCGGCCCGCACGCCGGTCATCCGCTCCCGGCCTCCGGCGCGTTCTGCCGCTCGCGCGCCGCAGGCCTGCGGCGGCGCGGCCGCGGCTGCTGCCTGGTCGCCCCGATCGTGCTGCACGGCCAGGCGTGGGGCGAGCTGTATCTGGCGCGCGGCATCGGCATGCCGGTGTTCACGGACGCCGACGCCGAGTACGCGACGCTGCTGGCGGCGCAGATCTCGGCCGGCCTCGCCCAGACCGAACGGGTCGCCGACCTGCGCAGGCTGGCGTTCACCGACGCGCTGACCGGCCTGGCGAACCGTCGCGCGGTGGACGCCCGGCTGGAGGAGGCGTTGAAGGCGCACACCCGGGACGGCGTGGTGGTCTCGCTGGTGGTGTGCGACGTGAACGGGTTGAAGCGGGTCAACGACCAGCTGGGCCACGAGATGGGCGACCGGCTGCTGGAGCGGTTCGCGCACCAGTTGTCGCTGGCCGCGGCGAAGCTGCCGGACAGCCTCGCGGCGCGGCTCGGCGGCGACGAGTTCTGTCTGCTCGCGGAGGGCCGGTCCGCGGACGAGGTGGTCGCGGTGGCGGAGGAACTGTGCACCCGCGCACTGGAGTTGACGGACGGCGAGGGCGTCGCCTGCGGAATCGCGTCGACCGGGGACTCGATCGGCCCGGTGACCACGGCGGACCGGCTGTTCCGGCTGGCGGACGCCGCGCAGTACCGGGCGAAGGCGGCCCGGGCGGCGCACCCGGTGGTGGCGGGGCGGGGCCACGGTCCGGGGTTCGCGCCGGATCCGGTGGTGCAGCTCGCGGACAGCCGGCGGTCGCCGGGCGGCCGGCCGAACGGCGACCGGCGGCGGTTCCGGGGTTCGGCGCACAGCGCCGATCCGGGCCAGTTGCTGGCGGCGGTGCTGGCGGCGCTGGACCAGGGCGGGGTGCAGGGCGTGGTGACGCACCCGGCGGACACCCTGGGACGGCTGTCGGTGGTCGCGGAGACCGCGTCGCGGCTGCTGAACGCGGTGGGCTGGTGGGTGTCGTACGTGCCGCCGGGTTCGCCGCTGATGCGCACCTCGCGGCACGCGGTGTACCGGATGACGGGCGGCCCGGCGTCGGCGCGGGCGCAGACCCAGCGGGCGCAGATCGAGGCCCCGGACGCGGTGTTCGACCTGCGGCACTATCCGTTGACCGGCCGGGCGGTGACCGGCGGGGCGTTCGCGCTGCGGGCCGGCGCGGCGGGCAACGACGCCGCGGAGGAGGCGGTGATGGTGGTGTCCGGGTACCGGGCGATGGTCGCGGCGGGCGGCGCCAACCCGGCGGGCGGCTGGCTGGTGGAGCTGTTCGCCGACGATTCCACGCTGCCGCTCGGCCAGGTCACGTCGGCGCTGCGGGCACTGGTGGCGGTGGCCCTGTCGGGGCCGTGCTCCCCGCCGCCGTCCTGACGCCGGGCAAGCGGGCGGGTGCGCCCCTGTCCTCGCACCCGCCTGCGTGTCGCGCCTGCCCGCTCAGCGGGCGAGGCGGCTGCCGAGTGCAAAGCTGCCGGGGCCCACGGCGGCGATGAGCAGGAACGCCCAGCAGAACAGCACGGCGGGCTCGCCGCCGTTCTGCAGCGGGAACAGCGCGGTCTGCTGGTGGACGCTGAAGTAGGCGTAGGCCATCGAGCCGGAGGCGGCCAGCGCGGCGGTCCGGGTGCCGATGCCGAACAGGACGAGCAGGCCGCAGACGAGCTGGATGACGGCGGCGTACCAGCCGGGCCAGCTGCCGGCCGGGACGGTGCCGCCGCCGTGCGCCCCGCCGAGGACGCCGAACAGCGAGGCGGCGCCGTGGCAGGCGAAGAGCAGGCCGGTGATGACCCGGTAGAGCGCGACGAGGTGCGGGCGGGCCGCGTCGGTGGCGGCCCTTGCGGTGGTGACGAGGTCGGACATGGATCTCCTCAGCCGGAACCAGTGGGGTGGTCTGCCGTACGTGCCCTGACCGTTGACGTGTCGTCGGTTCGCGGGGGAGATCGGCGCCCCGCACGGCACCGATCATGAACCGGACAAGTCAGTGGGTCCATTGGAGGGGCACGGGGGCACGGCGTCAAGCAGGCACCGGAACTATCGCCCGTGCCGGGACTGAGTACGGATACTCAGGCGCCGCACCCGGTCCGCGTTGCAGGCTGATCGAATGCTCTGGTCAGACCCCCGTGACGAGCCGTCGCCCGAGGCCCGCGAGGTGCAGCGCAGGCTGCATCGCACAGCGGTGGTGATGGCGGTGCTGGCCATGATCGCGACGGCGCTGGTGCTGGCGTAGCGCGGCCAGTGCCGCGGCAGGCGGCCTTTGCGCGACGGGGCGGAGGCTGCCTGCCGCGGCACTAGGCTGAGGGCATGACCGCTCGCCGCCCGCTCGTTCTCGCGTCCGCCTCCCCCGCCCGGCTGGGCCTGCTGCGGCAGGCGGGCCTGGACCCGCTGGTCCGGGTGAGCGGGGTCGACGAGGACGCGCTGTCCGCGCCGACGCCCGGCGAACTGGCGCTGGTGCTGGCCGTGGCGAAGGCCGAGAAGATCGCCGCCGAACTGTCCGGCGAGCCCGGCGAGCCGCCGCTGGTGATCGGCTGCGACTCGGTGCTGGAGCTGGACGGCGAGGCGCTCGGCAAGCCCGCCGACGCCGACGAGGCGGTGCGGCGCTGGCAGTCGATGCGCGGCCGTGCGGGCGTGCTGCGCACCGGCCACTGCGTGATCGACACCGCCACCGGCCGGCAGGCGAAGGCCACCGCCTCCACCACCGTCCGGTTCGGCACCCCGGACGACGCCGAGGTCGCCGCCTACGTCGCCTCCGGCGAACCGCTGCACGTGGCCGGGGCGTTCACCCTGGACGGCCGCTCCGCACCGTTCGTGGAGGGGATCGACGGCGACCCCGGCAACGTCATCGGCCTGTCCCTGCCGCTGCTGCGCCGCCTGCTCGCCGAGCTCGACGTCCGCATCACCGACCTCTGGGCCTGATCCCCGGGTCAGCCCGCCGCGGGGGCGTGCTTGGCCAGGTAGGCCTTGACGTCGGGCAGCGCGCCGTCCTTGAGCAGCAGGGAGCCGTGGTTGACGCCGGGGTAGATCTTCAGCTGCTTGTCCTCGGCCGCCGAGGCCTCGTACAGCGCCTTGGCGTTGGCGTTGAACGGCGCGTCCTTCTCCTCCGCGGCGAAGTAGGTCGGGATCTTCACCGACTTGACCGCTACCGCCGCGTTGTACAGCGGGAACACGTCGGGCGCGCTGAGCGAGACCACGGCCTTGACCGGCAGCGGGTTCTGCTGGTTGGCGGCGACCAGCGAGGCGGTGCCGCCCTTGGAGGCGCCGATCAGCGCGAGCCCGGTGACGCCCTTCTCCTTGAGCTTTCCGGCGGCGGCCTTGATGCCCTCGGTGACGTCGTTCTCGGAGGTGAAGGCCAGCACCGCGTACCCGGACTTGGTGAAGTCGGCGAAGTACGGCGCCCATTCGCACAGCGATCCGCTCAGCTGGTGCGAGAAGATCACCGCCGTCTTCGCCCCGCCGGCGTCCGAGTCGCGGTAGTAGGCCTTCAGGCTGCTGCCGCCGGCCGTGCCCGCGTCGAGGGTGAACGCGCCCTTGGACTGCTCTTGGGTGAGGCACCCGTAGATCGTGGCGCTGGGCGTCGGCGCGGGCGTCGACGCGGGCGCCGCTTTGGTCGAACTCCCGCTGCTGGAGCAGGCGGTGAGCACCAGGGCGATGGCGGCGAGCGCGCCGGGCAGCATGGATCGCTTCACGATTCCCCCGTGAATTCTGCGGATTGTGGTGGTGGCTGCGACGCTATGGACGGCCGCGATCCGGGTCAATGGTCTGAACCATTCTGTTATGTCGGCCCCCGAAAAGGGTGACGCGATTCCGGTTCGCAAGGTGCGGAATCGGACAGAACAGGGGCCGCACATCTGTCGCACAGTTCCACCTCCCGGGCCGGTGGCCGCCATTAGGCTGGCGAGCCGGACCGGAAAGGGGCGACGGGAAGCGGAAGATGACCGATGGTGTGCTGAACGTCGTGCTGGGCCTGGTCGCTTCGGCGATCAGCGCCGGGCTGGGCTGGCTGGCGCAGACGCTGCGCCGGCGGCGGCGCCTGGAGCGGGAGCGGGCGTTCTTCGGACTGCCGGCCGACGGCGAGGCGCTGCTGGTCGCCAACCGGCACGCGGGCACGACCGATCCGAAGAGCGTGGCCCGTGACGACGTGTACGCGCTGATGGAACTGGCCGCGCTGGTCCGCGAGTGCGGCGCCCGGGCGGTGCTGACCTCGCACGACGAGGTGCGCCAAGGCCTCGGCGACAAGACCGAGTTCTGCGTCGGAGGCCCGGACAGCAACGAGCGGACGGCCGCCCACCTGGCGTCCTGGCTGCCCGGCGCGGCGTTCGTCGCCCCGCCGGACACCGCCGGGCACCCGGTGCGCACGCTGCTGGTCGGGGACCGCGAGTTCGCGTTCCGGACGTCCGCCGAGCAACCGGGCGGGACGGCGTACGCGCTGCTGGCCCGGGTGCACCTGCGGCCGGGCAGCCGGCCGGTGTTCCTGATCGCCGGCCAGACGGCGGTCTCCAACCACGCGGCGGTGCGGTACCTGGCCGCCCATCACCGGTCACTGGCCCGCCGGCACGGCCCGGAAGGGGCGTTCGCGGTGGTGCTGCGGGTGGTCAACGCCCGGGCGTACGGCCCGGACGTCGTCGAGTTCGAGGCGGACGTGACCGCCGAGGCGACCACCCGGCCGCAGCCGGCGGACGCTTGACCCGATGCCCCGGTGTGGCGAAGGCCACCCCGCCCGCCCGGCTCACCGGGCACCCCCACGCGGCTCGCCGCGCGCCCGCGGCCTGCGGCGCGTCGCCAACCGCCGCCACCCGTACGGAAGTCGGAACACCGAGCGTGTGAGCACGCTCACCACCAGGGACTACTCGCCGGTAGCACCCTCCAATCCATAGACTCGACGAGGTTCGAGAAGGGAGCCACAGTGCGCAAGGTGCTCATCGCCAATCGCGGCGAAATCGCTGTCCGCGTTGCCCGGGCGTGCCGGGATGCCGGTATCGCGAGTGTCGCCGTGTACGCCGAGCCGGACCGGGACGCGCTGCACGTGCGAGCCGCCGACGAGGCGTACGCGCTGGGCGGCGACACCCCCGCGAGCAGCTACCTGGACATCGCGAAGGTCCTGAAGGCGGCCGCCGACTCGGGAGCGGACGCGATCCACCCCGGCTACGGCTTCCTGTCCGAGAACGCCGACTTCGCGCAGGCCGTGCTCGACGCCGGCCTGACCTGGATCGGCCCGCCGCCGCAGGCGATCCGCGACCTGGGCGACAAGGTCACCGCCCGGCACGTGGCGCAGCGCGCGGGCGCCCCGCTGGTCGCGGGCACCGCCGACCCGGTGTCCGGGGCCGACGAGGTGGTCGCGTTCGCGTCCGAGCACGGCCTGCCGGTCGCCATCAAGGCGGCGTTCGGCGGCGGCGGCCGCGGTCTGAAGGTCGCCCGCACGCTGGAGGAGATCCCGGAGCTGTACGAGTCCGCGGTGCGCGAGGCGGTGGCCGCGTTCGGCCGCGGCGAGTGCTTCGTCGAGCAGTACCTGGACAAGCCGCGGCACGTGGAGACCCAGTGCCTGGCCGACCGGCACGGCAACGTGGTGGTCGTCTCCACCCGTGACTGCTCGCTGCAGCGCCGCCACCAGAAGCTGGTCGAGGAGGCCCCCGCGCCGTTCCTGACCGCCGAGCAGAACGCCGAGCTGTACCGGGCGTCCAAGGCGATCCTGCGCGAGGCGGGCTACGTCGGCGCCGGCACCTGCGAGTTCCTGGTCTCCCAGGACGGCCTGATCTCCTTCCTGGAGGTCAACACCCGCCTGCAGGTCGAGCACCCGGTCTCCGAGGAGGTCACCGGCCTCGACCTGGTCCGCGAGATGTTCCGGATCGCCGACGGCGAGGAGCTCGGCTACGACGACCCGGAGATCCGCGGTCACTCGTTCGAGTTCCGGATCAACGGCGAGGACCCGGGCCGCAACTTCCTGCCCGCGCCCGGCACCGTGACGCTGTTCGCCCCGCCGTCCGGCCCGGGTGTCCGGCTGGACGCCGGCGTGGAGTCCGGCTCGGTGATCGGCCCCGCCTGGGACTCGCTGCTCGCCAAGCTGATCGTCACCGGCACCGACCGCAAGCAGGCCCTGCAGCGCGCCAAGCGCGCCCTGGAGGAGTTCAAGGTGGAGGGCATGGCCACCGCCATCCCGTTCCACCAGGCCGTGGTCACCGACCCGGCGTTCGCCCCCGAGGTGCACGGCTCCGAGGGCCCGTTCCAGATCTTCACCCGCTGGATCGAGACCGAGTTCGACAACACCATCCCGGCGTTCGTCGGTGCGGGCGGCGACGGCGACGAGCCCGAGGGCCGCGAGACCGTGGTGGTCGAGGTCGGCGGCAAGCGCATCGAGGTGTCGCTGCCGTCCTCGCTGGGCGTCGCCCCGGCCCCGGCCGCGGGCGCGTCGGCGGGCAAGGCGAAGCGCCGGGTGGGCGCCAAGAAGGCCGCGTCCGCGGTCTCCGGCGACACCCTGGCCTCGCCGATGCAGGGCACCATCGTCAAGGTCGCCGTCGAGGAGGGCCAGGTCGTCGCCGAGGGCGAGCTGATCGTGGTCCTGGAGGCGATGAAGATGGAGCAGCCGCTGAACGCCCACAAGGCGGGCACCGTCGTCGGCCTGAAGGCCGAGGTCGGCCAGTCGGTCTCCAGCGGCGCCGCGCTCTGCGAGATCAAGGACGTCTGAGTCCTCGCCAGTACCGCTACGGGCGGCGGGAGTCCATGGACTCCCGCCGCCCGTCGGCGTCCACGGAGGCCTCGGCGGCTTCGGGGGCTTCGGAGGCTTCGGAGGCTTCGGGGGCTTCGGCGGCTTCCAGCACCAACTGCTCGACGCCGCACAGGAACCGGGCCATCCGCGCCCGGTCCAGCAGCGCGCCGTCGGCGACCATCAGCAGCTCGATCGCGCCCGGGACGGCCACCACGTCCACCGCGACGGACACCCCGAGCCGGGCCGGGAAGGTGTCGGGGAAGCTCAACTCCCGTTCCACCGCCGGGGCTTCGCCGGTGCCGTCGGGCATCGAAGCGGCCAGCGGGTCCCGGGTGTCGTTCCAGATCACCGAGTGGTCGGCCAACTCCGCGCCGCCGGCCCGCAGCGCCGCCAGCTCGGCGTCCAACCGCGGCTTGTGGTAGCCGGAGTGGCGGTAGGCGGCCAGCGCCGGGCCCTGGCAGCGGCGGACGGTCTCGGCGAACTCCTCGGCCAGCTCGGGGAGATGGAACAGCCCTTCCTGGGCGAGCGTGGTGACGGCCTCCGCGGCCTGCCCGGTGAACCGGTTGCCCACCACCACCTGGAACAGCAGCTCGCGCTGCCCGCCGAGCCGCCCCAGCTCGGTGGCGGCGGCGGCCAGCAGCACCGTGGCGTCGCCGGTCCGCAGCCGGGCCGCGGCCGCCGGCAGCGCGGCGGCCAGCTCCGGCGAGCGCAGCACCGCGAGCGGGAAGCGCCGCTCCGGGTCCGGTTCGCCGTCCGGGCGCGGCAGTTGGACGCGCGGGCCGGAGCCCAGCTTGTCCCGCCAGTGCCGGCGGGCGGCGGCGTCCCGGCGGCGGCCGCGCGGCGAGTCCTGCTCGGCGGCCTCCTCCAGCGGCTGTGCGAAGGCCCGTTCGGCGCGCAGGTCGTCGGCGCTCCGCCCGGCGGCCAGCAGCGTCAGGTCGCGGGCCGCGCGGCGCATCCCCCAGCCGTCCGAGGCGGTGTGCGACAGCACCAGCACCACCTGCCGGACCAGGCCGTCCACCAGCACCAGGCCCAGCCGCACCGGCCACTCGCCCGGCAGGTCGAACGGGCGGGCGGCGAACCGGGCGAGCAGCTCCGCCGCGGCCCCGGCGGCGAGTTCGGCGCTCGCGCGGTGCAGCACGGCGACCGGCAGCACCCCGTCCGCGTCCACCTCCTGGACCAGGTCGCCGTCCTCCTCGACCAGCCGGGTGCGCAACGCGTCGTGCAGGTGCAGCAGTTCGGCGAACGCGCGGAGCGCCGTCTGCGGCGGCAGGCCCGGCTCGACGGGCGCCGCCGTCCGCAGGTTGTACCGGGGCGCGTCGGGGCCCAGCGCGACCAGCGCGGCGTGGACGGCCCGCTGCCCCCAGGTCGCGGGGCCGCGCCCGCCGCGCGCCGCACGCACCGTCAATTCCGTTGTGCCGTCCGGCTGTTCGCTCGATGCGTTCATGGGGCCAGACGGTACAAGCGGGCCGAGCGGGGCGGCCAGAGGGCGGCGGCCGCCCGGCCGGAAGCGGTCAGCGGATCCGTTCGGGGAGCCGCGGGACGACCGGCAGCGCACCGTGCGGGGCGGGCCGCCGCTGGCCGGGCAGCGGGGCGCCGGGGGCCGCTCCGGCGGGCGGGACAGGGCGGCGCGGCGCGGCCGCGGACGGCTGCGGGTGCGCCGCCGGGGCCTCGACGGGCAGGCCGAGCGGGGCGACGGAGACCTGCACCCCGCCGTCGGCGAGCGCGTCGAGCTCGTGCGCCGTCGGCTCCTCGGCCGCGGCGTGCTCGTCGGTGACCAGCCGGGTGATCGCGTCGGTGGCGACGGTCTGGAACATGCTGTCCGCGCCGAGCTTGGTGTGGTCGGCGAGGACGATCACCTCGTTGGCGGACTGCACCAGCGCCCGGTCGACGCTGGCGGACAGCATGTTGGCGGTGGACAGGCCGCGCGCGGCGGTCAGCCCGCTGCCGGAGATGAAGGCCTTGGTGACCCGCAGCCCGGCCAGCGACTGCTCGGCGCCGCTGCCGACCAGCCCGTAGTTGGAGCCGCGCAGGGTGCCGCCCGTCATCACCACCTCGACCCGGTTGGCGTGCGCCAGCGCCTGGGCCACCAGCAGCGAGTTGGTGACCACCGTCAGCCCGGGCACCCGGGCGAGCCGGCGGGCCAGCTCCTGGGTGGTCGTCCCGGCGCCGACCACGATGGCGTCGCCCTCCTCGACCATGCTCGCGGCGAGATCGGCGATGGCGCTCTTCTCGGCGGCGGCGAGGTGGGTCTTCTGCGGATAGCCGGGCTCCCGGCTGAAGCCGCCGGGGAGCACCGCGCCGCCGTGCCGGCGGTCGAGCAGCCCTTCGGCCTCCAGGGCCCGCACGTCCCGGCGGACGGTGACTTCGGAGGTCTGGACGACGCGGGCCAGCTCTCGGAGCGACACGGCTCCGTTGGCGCGCACCATCTCGAGAATCAACTGGCGACGTTCTGCAGCAAACACAGAACCGACGGTAACCCGAGTGACCGTCTGCTTTCAGGCGTTTGCACCTGGTAACTGGATTTGCTCACCCAAGAGCGGCGCACGACCGTACAATGCGCGCTCCGCCGGGCGGGTGAGCCGGACGGCGTGCGCCCGGCTCACCCCCGGCGATCAGGAACCCGCGCCCTCGCGCTTGCGAATGTGCAGCTGGCGGGCGGCCTCGGCGGTGGAACCGGACAGCGACGGGTAGACGGTGAAGGTGTTGGCCACCTGTTCGACCGTCAGGTTGTTGTCCACCGCGAGCGAGAGGGCGTGGATCAGTTCCGAGGCGCGCGGCGCGACCACCACGCCGCCGACCACGATGCCGGTGCCGGGGCGGGCGAACAGCTTCACGAAGCCGTCCCGGATGCCCTGCATCTTGGCCCGCGGGTTGCCGCGCAGCGGGAGCTTGATCTCGACCGCGTCCATCTTTCCGCAGGACACGTCGGCGTGGGTGTAGCCGACGGTGGCGATCTCCGGGTCGGTGAACACGTTGGACGCCACGGTCTTCAGGTTCAGCGGCTGCACCGCGTCGCCGAGCGCGTGGTACATCGCGATCCGGCCCTGCATGGCGGCCACCGAGGCCAGCATGAACACGCCGGTGCAGTCGCCGGCCGCGTACACGCCGGGGGCGGAGGTGCGGGAGACCCGGTCCACCTTGATCTGGCCCCAGTCGTTGACCGCGACGCCGGCCTCCTCCAGGCCCAGGTCCGTGGTGTTGGGGATGGAGCCGACCGCCATCAGACAGTGCGTGCCGGTGATCACCTTGCCGTCGGCCAGCGCCACCTCGACCCGGTCGCCGACACCTCCCTCCTTGCCCGCCTTCGGCGAGGAGGGTCCCTCTGCCACCTCTGTCCGTGCCGAAATCCTCTTCACCGTTACGGCGCGGCTGCGGCTCATCACGTTCATGCCGCGGCGGCGGAACACGTCCTCCAGCACCTCGGCGGCGTCCGGGTCCTCGCCGGGCAGCACCCGGTCGCGCGAGGAGACCAGCGTGACGTTCGAGCCGAGCGCCTGGTACGCGCCGGCGAACTCGGCGCCGGTGACGCCGGAGCCGACCACGATCAGCTCGCGCGGCAGCTCCTCCAGGTCGTACACCTGCGTCCAGGTCAGGATCCGCTCGCCGTCCGGCTGGGCGTCGGGGAGTTCGCGCGGGCGCACGCCGGTGGAGATCAGCACCGCGTCGGCCCGCAGCGACTCCACCCGGCCGTCGGTGTGGTCGACCAGCACCTCGCGGGAGCCGTCCAGGCCCTGGCCGCCCGCGCCGAGCCGGCCGCGGCCGCGCAGCACCGTCACGCCCGCCCGGGTGACGGCCTGGGTGATGTCGTGCGACTGGGCGATCGCCAGCCGCTTCACCCGTCGGTTCACCTTGCCGAGGTCCACCCCGACCACCCGGGCCGGGTCGGCGGCGTCCGGCGTGCCGTCCGCGACCAGGATGCCGAGTTCCTCGTACGAGCTGTCGAAGGTAGTCATCACCTCGGCGGTGGCGATCAGCGTCTTGGACGGCACGCAGTCCGTCAGCACCGCCGATCCGCCCAGACCGTCGCGATCGACGACGGTCACCTCCGCGCCGAGCTGGGCGGCCACGAGGGCCGCCTCGTATCCGCCTGGTCCGCCACCGATGATCACGATCCGAGTCACGTGCTCCATTGTCCCGCATGCCGGAACGGATTCCACGCCGGGGGCGTTGTTACCGACCCTTGTCCCCTGCCCGCGCGCACGCGTAGGGCCGGGGGGCCTCGGGCCGGGCTCGGACCGGGGCCTCGGGCAGGGGCCTCCGTCGGGCCGCTCCCGTAGGCTGACGGTCATGTCGCTCTATGCCGCCTACGCCACCAACCTCGACGCCCGGCAGATGAGCCGCCGCGCCCCGCACTCCCCGCTGCGCGGCTCCGGCTGGCTGCCCGGCTGGCGGCTCACCTTCGGCGGCGAGCAGCTGGGCTGGGAGGGCTCGCTGGCCACCGTGGTGGAGGACGAGAAGGACCAGGTCTTCGTCTCGCTCTACGACGTCGCCCCGATGGACGAGGACGGCCTCGACCGCTGGGAGGGCGTGCAGCTCGGCATCTACCGCAAGGTCAAGCTGCGCGCGCAGACCCTGGACGGTGAAGTCCCGGTGTGGACGTACGTGCTGAACGACTACGAGGGCGGTCTGCCCGCCGCCCGCTACCTCGGCCTGATCGCCGACGCCGCGGAGAGCGCCGGCGCCCCCGACGACTACGTCCTGGACCTGCGCCACCGCCCCTGCTGACCGGACCTCCGCCCTTGCGCCGGACGGGAGTTCGGCCGTCGCCCGACCGGCCCGCCGGGGACGAACCCTGACGATTGCCGTCGTTCCCTCACATTCCGGGTAACGATCCGGCATGGCTCGGCCCAGTTGTCTACGCGCGTAGGCATATTTGACCTATCCTCGACCATGTGAACGCATCTCCTCAGACGGTCGTCTCCGCCGACCCCTACGCCGCCGCCCGGGAAGCCGCCGCCCGGCTGCGCGAACTCACCGGCGCCGAGCGCCACGACGTCGCCCTGGTGATGGGCTCCGGCTGGGTGCCGGCCGCCGATGCACTCGGCGAGACGCTCTCCGAGTTCCCGGTCACCGAACTGCCCGGCTTCCCCGCCCCCGCGGTGGCCGGCCACGCGGGCACCATCCGCTCGATCCGGATGCCCGGCGACGACGAGCGCCGGGCGCTGGTCTTCCTCGGCCGCAACCACTACTACGAGGGCCACGGCGTGGCCACCGTGGTGCACGGCGTGCGCACCGCCGCCGCCGCGGGCTGCCGCACCATCGTGCTCACCAACGGCTGCGGCGGCCTCCGCCAGGGCTGGGTCCCCGGCCAGCCGGTGCTGATCAGCGACCACATCAACCTGACCGCGGACTCCCCGATCGTCGGCGCCAACTTCGTCGACCTCACCGACCTGTACTCCAAGCGCCTGCGCGCGCTCTGCCGCGAGGTCGACCCGTCGCTGGACGAGGCCGTGTACGTGCAGTTCCGCGGCCCGCACTACGAGACCCCGGCCGAGGTCAACATGGCCCGGGTGATCGGCGGCGAGCTGGTCGGCATGTCCACCAGCCTGGAGGCCATCGCGGCCCGCGAGGCCGGCGCCGAGGTGCTCGGCATCTCGCTGGTCACCAACCTGGCCGCGGGCATGACCGGCGAGCCGCTCAACCACGCCGAGGTGCTGGAGGCCGGCAAGGCCTCCGCCGAGCGGATGGGCGCGCTGCTGGCGAAGGTGCTGGAGAAGATCTGACACCCCGTTCGGGAGGCGACTCCCGGGCAGCGCAGTAGCTCTGACAGAGAATCGGCGCAGGACGGCGGCCATCGGCGGGTTCGGTGGCCGCCGTCGCTCCGTTCGCCGCACTCACCTCCTTCAACCCACGCACAGGGAGCGGGACGCATGCCGAAGGCACCCACCACCGACCTCCTCGACCGGGCCCGCGCCTGGCTGGCCGAGGACCCCGACCCGCAGACCCACGATGAGCTGGCCGCCCTGCTGGCCGCCGCCGAGGGCCCGGAGGCCGAGTCCGAGGAGCGGATCGCCTGGTCGCGGCTGGCCGAACGGTTCGACGGGCGGCTCCAGTTCGGCACCGCCGGCCTGCGCGGCGAACTCGGCGCCGGCCCGATGCGGATGAACCGCGCCGTGGTGATCCGCGCCGCCGCCGGCCTCGCCGCGTACGTCCGCGACAACCCCTCGCTCGGCGACCTCGTCGTGATCGGCTACGACGCCCGCCACAAGTCGCACGACTTCGCCCTGGACACCGCCGCCGTCGTGGTCGGCGCCGGCCTGCGCGCCGCGATCCTGCCCCGGCCGATGCCCACGCCCGTCCTCGCCTACGCCATCCGCCACCTGGGCGCGGCCGCCGGCGTGGTCGTGACGGCCAGTCACAACCCGCCGCAGGACAACGGCTACAAGGTCTACCTCGGCGACGGCTCGCAGATCGTCCCGCCCGCCGACGCCGACATCGCCGCCGAGATCGACGCGCTGGGCGCGCTCGCCGACATCCCGCGCGCCGCCGAAGGTTGGACCGTCCTCGGCGAGGACGTCCTGGACGCCTACCTGACCCGCGCCGCCTCCGTCCTGGACGCCTCCGGACCGCGCGAGCTCACCACCGTCTACACCCCGCTGCACGGCGTCGGCCGCGACGTCCTGCTCGCCGCGTTCGAACGGGCCGGCTTCCCCGCGCCCACCGTGGTCGCCGAACAGGCCGACCCCGACCCGGACTTCCCCACCGTCGCCTTCCCCAACCCGGAAGAGCCCGGCGCGATGGACCTCGCCTTCGCCGCCGCCCGCGCGGCCCGCCCCGACCTGGTCATCGCCAACGACCCGGACGCCGACCGCTGCGCCGTCGCCGTCCCCACCCACGACGGCGACTGGCGGATGCTCCGCGGCGACGAGGTCGGCGTCCTGCTCGGCGCGGCCCTCGCCGCCAAGGGCGCGACCGGCGTCTTCGCCACCACGATCGTCTCCTCCACCCTGCTCGGCAAGATCGCCGCCGACGCCGGCCTCGGCTACGCGGAGACCCTCACCGGCTTCAAGTGGATCTCCCGCGCCGACGGCATCCGCTACGGCTACGAGGAGGCCCTCGGCTACTGCGTCGACCCGGACGGCGTCCGCGACAAGGACGGCATCACCGCCGCCCTGCAGATCGCCGAACTCGCCGCCGACCTCAAGCGCCACGGCCGCACCCTCACCGACCTCCTCGACGACCTCGCGCTCACCCACGGCCTGCACGCCACCGACCAGCTCTCGGTCCGCGTCGACGACCTCGCCGTCATCACCGACGCCATGGCCGCGCTCCGCGACAAGCCCCCCGTCGAGCTCGCCGGCCTCACCGTCACCCACACCGACGACCTCACCGCCGGCACCCCCGACCTCCCCCCCACCGACGGCCTCCGGTACTACCTCACCGGCCCCACCGTCACCTCCGCCCGCATCGTCGTCCGCCCCTCCGGCACCGAGCCCAAGCTCAAGTGCTACATCGAGGCGGTCCTCCCGGTGGCCGCCCACGCCGCCCTCCCCGCCACCCACGAACAGGCCCACGCCCTCCTCACCACCCTCAAGCACGACCTGGCAGCAGCCGCCGGCCTCGCCTGACCGTCCGCCGACGCAAAAAGGGCCCCGGGGTGTCCCCGGGGCCCTTCGGACGCGGCGGCTCAGGTCGCGGCGACGACCGAGATCAGGGCGACCAGGCCCGCCAGCGTCGGGGCGATGACCCACCAGCACCAGGTGGCCCGGATCGCGCCGGCCGCGTCGGGGTCGGTGCGGTGACGGTCGGCCTGGTCCTGGAGGGCGGTGACGACGGCGTCGGACCAGGCGCGGGTGGGGTCGAGCTGGTCGTGGCGCGGCTGCTGCTTGCTGCGGGACGGCGGCAGGTGCGGGTCACCGGCGGCAGCGGCCTTGCCGGCGCGCCGGGTGGCCTTCTTGCGCTGGCGCAGCGAGACGGGGATCGCCCAGACCTGGAACTTGCGTCCGCCGGCGTGGAGTTCGACCGAGTACCCGGCCTTGAGCCCCTCCACGGTCGCCCACGGCGCGACGACGGTGCGCAGCGGGTTGCGGACCAGCAGCCGCTGGTCGTTGGACTTCACCACGGGCCGCAGCGTGTACGCGGCCACCGGGAAGCCGAAGACGGGCGCGGCGGCGGCCGCGACCCACGGGGTGGCGCCGGTGCCGGAGATGATCGCGTCGATGATCAGCCAGCCGGCGACTCCGAGCAGCATGACGCCCGCGATGACGCCGGGAACGGAGCGGTAGACGCGGTCGGCGTACTTGGGCCCGTTGGCGGCGGACCCCTGGTCGGGTGTCCGGTCGGATTCGGTCATGGCGTCGATTCTGCCCCAGGGGCACGGCCGTCCCCAATGGCGGCGGGGCCACGGGTCGGTCACGAATGATCCGTCCCGTGACCTGGGGCGTTCCCGCCGTACGGCCGCACGGGTCGAACACGTGAGCTGCGTCACGCACGTCAACCGGAGTGCCCCGCCGTTCGTAGCGACAGGTAAGGAATCGAAAATCTGCGAGGAGCCGACGATGACCGAGGAGGAGTTCACCGAGTTCTACAGCCACTCGGTCCGCCGGCTCACCGGCCAGCTGTACGTCGTCACCGGCGATCTGCACGAGGCGCAGGACGTGGTCCAGGAGGCTTTCGTCCGCGCCTGGGGCCACCGCCGGTCGCTGGACCGCGACCACGCGCCCGAGGCGTGGGTGCGGACGGTGGCGGGCCGGCTGGCGATCAGCCGTTGGCGGCGGGCCCGGACGGCCGCCCGGGCGTGGCGGCGGCACGGCGAGCCCGGCGACGTGGACGGGCCGGACCCGGCGTCCGTGGACCTGGCCGCGGCACTGCGCCGGCTGTCGGAGCGCCAGCGGCTGTGCGCGGCGCTGTTCTACGTCTGCGACCTGCCGCTGGACCGGATCGCCGCCGAGACCGGCATGGCCCCGGGCACCGTCAAGGCCCACCTGTCCCGGGCCCGGGCCGCCCTCGCACTCCACCTCGACACACCCTCCGAGGCCGAGGAGAACCACCCATGAGCTCCCTTGACACGCGGCTGTCCGGCGCGCTGCGCACGGCCGCCGACGCCGCCTCCGCCCGCGCCGCGGCCCCACCGGCCCGGCAGGTCGTCGCCCGCGGGCGCCGGCGCCGCCGGGTCCGGGTCGGCGCGACGGTGACGGTGACCGCCTGCCTGGCGATCGCGGTGGGCGTCGCGTTCGACCCCGGTCGCCGGCCGCGTCCGGTCGGCCCGGCCGACGCGCCGACGCTCACCGGGACGACCCGGCAGTCCGCCGCGCCCGGTCCGGGCGCTTCGGCCACCCCGGGTCCGGCCGCCTCGCGGACGCCGCCCACGACGGCCACCATCACCGATCCGCCCGTGCCCAGCAACACTCCCGCTCGGCCCTGAGCCCCGACCGACCAGGACCTCCGATGCCCAGTACCCCGCTGACCGACCACCCGCCGACCGGCCACTCCCCGGCCACCGACCTGCCGGCCCCGCGCACCCCGGCCGACGACGACTCCGCCCGCCCGGATCTGCCGTCCCGGCTGTGGCACGCCGCCGGCCCGGCCGTCGCGGTGTACGCCGGTGCGCTGGTGCTGCACCTGGTACTGCTGTCCGCGATGATCACCCGGCCCGGCACCACGCTGACCGACCGGCTGACCTCCTGGGACGGGCGGCACTTCCTGGAGATAGCCTCCGGCGGCTATCCGGACAGCTACACCTACACCCCGCAGGGCGAGCTGACCGGCAACAACCTGGCCTTCTTCCCGCTGTTCCCGTGGCTGGTCCGTCTGGTGCACGCGGTGACCGGCCTGAGCTGGTCGGTGGCCGGCATCGTCGCGGCCCAGCTGGCGCTGCTGGCGGCCCTGGTGCTGATCCACCAACTGGTCGCCCGCCTCTACTCCCGGCGGACGGCGACGATCGTGCTGGTGCTGCTGGCCGCCGCGCAGCCGATGTCGCTGGTGTTCTTCATGTCGTACAGCGAGTCGCTGCTGCTGGCCACCGCCGCCGCGACGCTGCTCGCCGCGCACCGCCGCGCCTGGATCACGGCCGGCGTGTTCGCCTTCCTGGCCGGCCTGACCCGCCCGGCGGGCATCGCGGTGATCGCCGCGCTGGGCGTCGCCGCCCTGATCGAGATGGTCCGCGAGCGCCGCGTGTCGGCCCGCCCGCTGGTCGCCACCGCGCTGGCCTGCACCAGCACGCCCCTGTACCTGTGGTGGGTCGCCGACCGGCTGGGCTCGATGGACGCCTGGTTCACCGTGCAGCGGGCCGGCTGGGACACCCACTGGGACTGGGGCGCCTCGCTCTGGGACTTCCTGGTCCACACCCTGCAGACCGGCGAGGGCTGGGTCCCGGTCTCCATCGCCGTCCTGGTGATCGCCCACCTGCTCGGCACCGCCCTGACCGTCCGCCGCACCACCTGGCCGCCGCTGCTGGTCTACGGCGGGACGGTGATCGTGCTGACGCTCGCGCAGAGCAACTACTACCACTGCAAGCCCCGCCTGCTGGCCCCCGCGCTGATCTTCCTGCTCCCCGTCGCGGGCGCCCTCGCCCGGGCCCGCCGCTCCACGCAGATCGCCGTCCTGGCGGGCGCGGCCCTGTTCGGCTGCTGGTACGGCGCCTACATGGTCACCGCCTGGCCCTACGCGATCTGATCCCGTGTCAGGCGGTCCCGTCCCGGGGCTTGACAGCCCGCCGATAAGCGGTACGGCGGCACCGGGCCGGTTCGGTACGATTGCGGCGGCCGGGCGGCTGCCCACAGGGCGTCGCGGACCGGCCCTGACACCCGCCCGCGGGCACCGACAGGTGCCCGCCGGAGAGCATCGGAGTTCCCCAGGATGACTCGGCAGTTGATCACCAGCGCGCTTCCCTACATCAACGGGATCAAGCACCTGGGCAACATGGTCGGGTCGATGCTCCCGGCGGACGTGTACTCCCGCTACCTGCGCCAGCGCGGCCACGAGGTGCTGTACATCTGCGCCACCGACGAGCACGGCACCCCGGCCGAGCTGGCCGCCCAGGAGGCCGGGCTGCCGGTCGCCGAGTTCTGCGCCCGCGCGCACGACCAGCAGAAGGCCATCTACGACGGCTTCCAGCTGTCCTTCGACTGGTTCGGCCGCTCGTCCTCGCCGCAGAACCGGGAGATCACCCAGGAGATCGCCCGCGAGCTGCACGCCAACGGCTTCATCGAGGAGCGGGCGATCCGCCAGGTCTACTCGGTCGCGGACGGCCGCTTCCTGCCCGACCGCTACATCGTCGGCACCTGCCCGCACTGCGGCTACGACAAGGCCCGCGGCGACCAGTGCGAGAACTGCACCCGCGTCCTCGACCCGACCGACCTGCTGAACCCGCGCTCGGCGATCAGCGGCAGCTCCGAGCTGGAGGTCCGGGAGACCAAGCACCTGTTCCTGCTGCAGTCCAAGCTGACCGACGAGGTCGAGGCCTGGATCGCCGAGAACGGCGACAACTGGCCGGTGCTGGCCTCCTCGATCGCCCGCAAGTGGCTCACCGAGGGCCTCCAGGACCGCGCCATCACCCGTGACCTGGAGTGGGGCGTCCCCGTCCCCGCCGACACCTGGCCGGAGCTGGCCGCCGCGGGCAAGGTCTTCTACGTCTGGTTCGACGCCCCGATCGAGTACATCGGCGCCACCAAGGAGTGGGCCGACGCGACCGGCGGCGACTGGCGCTCCTGGTGGTACGAGGCCGACGACTCCGTCCGCTACACCGAGTTCATGGCCAAGGACAACGTCCCGTTCCACACGGTGATGTTCCCCGCCACCATCCTCGGCTCGCGCCAGCCCTGGAAGAAGGTCGACTACGTCAAGGCCTTCAACTGGCTGACGTACTACGGCGGCAAGTTCTCCACCAGCCAGAAGCTCGGCATCTTCACCGACGTCGCGCTCGAACTGCTCCCCGCCGACTACTGGCGCTACTACCTGATGGCGAACGCCCCCGAGTCCGACGACTCCAGCTTCACCTGGGACCTGTTCGCGTCCACCGTCAACAAGGACCTCGCCGACACCCTCGGCAACTTCGTCAACCGCGTGCTGTCCTTCAGCCGCAAGCGCTTCGGCGACGAGGTCCCGGCCGGCGCCGAGAACGGCGAGACCGAGATCGCGCTGGGCGCGCAGATCGCCGACCTGCTCGCCGAGTACGAGGCGCAGCTCGACGCGCTCAACTTCCGCAAGGCCGCGCAGGCGCTGCGCGCGCTCTGGTCGGCGGGCAACGCGTACCTCGACGTCACCGCGCCCTGGACGCAGATCAAGACCGACCCGGAGGCCGCGGCCCGCACCCTGCGCACCGCGATCAACCTGATCCACCTGTACTCGGTGGTCTCCGAGCCGTTCATCCCGACCGCGGCCCGCACCATCCGCGAGTCCTTCACCCTGGCCGACGACACCCGCACCTGGATCACCCCGGACGAGGCCCGCGCCCTCGCCCAGGTCCCGGCCGGCACCGCGTTCACCGTCCCGCCGGTCCTCTTCGCCAAGATCACCGACGAGGACCTCGCCACCTGGACCGAGCGCTTCGGCGGCGGCGCACAGTAAGGGCGCCGACAGCGGCCCGGGGTTTCGGCGATGCCTATCCCCGGGCCGCGCTGTTTTCTTCCCCCCTGCCTATCCAACCGACTACGCGCGTAGATATGCTGCTCTGGTGACTATGTCCACTCTTGCAGCCAACGCCCCCGGCGCCACGGGCGGCGGCCTCGCGGACGTCGCGGCGTCCGAGGCCACCTTGCGCCGTTTCCTGCACGGCCTGCCCGGGGTCGACCAGGTGGGCCTGGAGTCGCGGGCAGCGACTCTCGGCACCCGGTCGATCAAGACCACCGCGAAGGCCTTCGCCATCGATCTCGCCATCTCGATGATCGACCTGACCACGCTGGAGGGCGCGGACACGGTCGGCAAGGTCCGCTCGCTGTGCGCGAAGGGCCTGAGCCCCGACCCGACCGACCGCACCGCCCCGCACGTCGCGGCGATCTGCGTGTACCCGGACATGGTCGCCACCGCCAAGGACGCACTGCGCGGCAGTGACATCCAGGTGGCGTCCGTCGCCACCGCGTTCCCGTCCGGTCGCGCCGGGATGCCGGTGAAGCTGGCGGACACCGCCGAGGCGGTCGCCGCGGGCGCCGACGAGATCGACATGGTGATCGACCGGGGCGCGTTCCTCTCCGGCCGCTACCTGGAGGTCTTCGAGGAGATCCGCGCCGTCAAGGAGGCGTGCAGGCGCGCCGACGGCAGCTCCGCCCACCTGAAGGTGATCTTCGAGACCGGCGAGCTGCAGACGTACGACAACGTCCGCCGCGCGTCCTGGCTCGCGATGATCGCGGGCGCGGACTTCATCAAGACGTCCACCGGCAAGGTCGCGGTGAACGCCACTCCCCCGGTGACGCTGCTGATGCTGGAGGCGGTGCGGGACTTCCGCGCGGCCACCGGCACCCAGGTCGGCGTGAAGCCGGCCGGCGGCATCCGCACCACCAAGGACGCGATGAAGTACCTGGTGATGGTGAACGAGACGCTGGGCGACGACTGGCTGAGCCCGCACTGGTTCCGCTTCGGCGCGTCCAGCCTGCTGAACGACCTGCTGATGCAGCGCCAGAAGCTCCGCACCGGCCGGTACTCCGGTCCCGACTATGTGACGGTGGACTGACCACGATGGCGAAGACCGACAAGAAGACCGCACAGCCCGTACAGCCCGCGAAGGCCTCCGGCCTGTTCGAGTACGCCCCCGCGCCGGAGTCCCCGGCCGCCGCGGGCGAGATCGCGACGTCCTACGGCCACTTCATCGGCGGCCGGTTCGTCGACTCCTCCGGCTCGGAGGCGCTGAAGACCGTCAACCCGGCGACCGAGCAGGTGCTCGCGGAGTTCGCGCAGGGCACCGAGGAGGACGTAGACCGTGCGGTGAAGGCCGCCCGGAAGGCGTTCGCCGACTGGTCGTCGCTGCCGGGCAGCGAGCGCGCCAAGTACCTGTTCCGGATCGCCCGGATCGTCCAGGAGCGCAGCCGTGAGCTGGCCGTCCTGGAGTCGATCGACAACGGCAAGCCGATCCGGGAGACCCGCGACGTCGACCTCCCGCTGGTCGCCGCGCACTTCTTCTACTACGCGGGCTGGGCCGACAAGCTGGACTTCGCCGGCTTCGGGCCGAACCCGCGTCCGCTGGGCGTCGCCGCGCAGGTGATCCCGTGGAACTTCCCGCTGCTGATGCTGGCGTGGAAGGTCGCCCCGGCGCTGGCCACCGGCAACACGGTGGTGCTGAAGCCCGCCGAGACCACCCCGCTGACGGCTCTGCGGTTCGCCGACATCTGCCGCCAGGCGGGCCTGCCGGACGGCGTGGTGAACATCGTCACCGGCGACGGCCGCACCGGCGCCGCGCTGACCGCGCACCCGGACGTCAACAAGGTGGCGTTCACCGGCTCGACCCCGGTCGGCCGGGCGATCGCCAAGCAGATCGCCGGCACCCGCAAGAAGCTCTCGCTGGAGCTCGGCGGCAAGGCCGCGAACATCGTCTTCGACGACGCGCCGCTCGACCAGGCCGTCGAGGGCATCGTCAACGGCATCTTCTTCAACCAGGGCCACGTGTGCTGCGCGGGCAGCCGCCTGCTGGTGCAGGAGTCGATCCAGGACGAGCTGCTGGACGCGCTGAAGCGCCGGATGGGCACGCTGCGGGTCGGCGACCCGCTGGACAAGAACACCGACATCGGCGCGATCAACTCGGCCGCGCAGCTGGCCCGGATCACCGAGCTGGCCGCCGCGGGCGAGCAGGAGGGCGCCGAGCGCTGGGCGCCGGAGTGCGAACTGCCGGGCGCGGGCTACTGGTTCCGTCCGACGCTGTTCACCGGCGTCTCGCAGGCGCACCGGATCGCCCGCGAGGAGATCTTCGGGCCGGTGCTGTCGGTGCTGACCTTCCGCACCCCCGCCGAGGCGGTGGAGAAGGCCAACAACACCCCGTTCGGCCTGTCCGCGGGCATCTGGACGGAGAAGGGCTCGCGCATCCTGTGGACGGCGAACCGCCTCCGTGCAGGCGTGGTGTGGGCGAACACCTTCAACAAGTTCGACCCGACCTCGCCGTTCGGCGGGTACAAGGAGTCCGGTTACGGCCGCGAGGGCGGTCGCCACGGTCTGGAGCCCTACCTGAATGTCGAGGCCCTCGATGTCTGAGACTGCCATGCGGATCGAGGTCTTCAAGACCTACAAGCTGTACGTCGGCGGGAAGTTCCCGCGCTCGGAGAGCGGGCGGGTGTACGAGGTGACTGACGCGAAGGGCCAGTGGCTGGCCAACGCCCCGCTGGGCACCCGCAAGGACGCCCGGGACGCCGTGGTCGCGGCCCGCGCGGCCGTGAAGGGCTGGTCGGGCACCACCGCGTACAACCGCGGCCAGGTGCTGTACCGGGTGGCGGAGATGTTGCAGGGCCGCCGCGAGCAGTTCACCGCCGAGGTGGCGGCCGCCGAGGGCCTGGGCGCCAAGAAGGCGGCGGCGCTGGTGGACGCGGCGATCGACCGCTGGGTCTGGTACGCGGGCTGGACCGACAAGGTCGCGCAGATCGCGGGCGGCGCCAACCCGGTGGCCGGTCCGTTCTTCAACCTGTCCACCCCGGAGCCGACCGGCGTGGTCGGCGTGGTCGCGCCGCGGGCGGGGCACGGCTTCTCGCTGCTCGGCCTGGTGTCGGTGATCGCCCCGGCGATCGCCACCGGCAACACCGTGGTGGTGGCGGCCGCCGAGCAGGCTCCGCTGCCGGCCCTGTCGCTGGGCGAGGTGCTCGCCACCTCCGACGTGCCGGGCGGTGTGGTCAACCTGATCTCCGGCCGGACCGCGGACATCGCCCCCACGCTGGCCTCCCACCAGGACGTCAACGCCCTCGACCTGGCGGGCGCGATCGACCCGGAGGGCCCCGGCGCGGCGGCCGCCCTGGAGGCGGCGGCGGCGGATACATTGAAGCGAGTGGTCCGACCGGCCGCCGACCCGTCCGCCGCGGACTGGACGGCCTCCCCCGGCACCGGGCGACTGCTCTCCTTCCTGGAGACCAAGACGGTCTGGCACCCGATGGGCATCTAGCCCGGCCCGACCGGCCAACTCCACACAGACCGGCCGCCCTCAGCGCCCCTACCCCCCCCGGGGGCCCGGGCGGCCGCGACGGGCCCGCACTTCTCCCCCCCTGGTGCGGGCCCGTCCTCATGCCCTCCCGCCCGAATCCGGGCCGACCGGCGGGTTACGACCAGCCCGCCGGATGCGTCAGACTGGTATCTCGTGAGTGACTCCCCGCTGAACCGCCGACCGATATCCCGCGTCATCCTGCTGTCGGGCCCCTCGGGGTCGGGGAAGTCCTCGCTGGCCGAGCGCAGCGGCCTGCCGGTGCTGCAACTCGACGACTTCTACAAGGACGGCGACGACCCGACGCTGCCCCAACTCCCGGACGACGGCGGCCCGGACTGGGACTCCCCGGACGCCTGGCACGGCGAGCAGGCCCTCGCGGCGATCCGGGAGCTGGCCTTCGACGGGGAGGCCGAGGTCCCGGTGTACTCGATCCCCGCCAACGGCCGCTCCGGCAGCCACACCCTCGTCCTGGACGGCGCGGCGGCCTTCGTCGCCGAGGGCATCTTCGCCGCCGAACTCGTCCGCCGCTGCCAGTCCGAGGGCCTGCTCGGCGACGCCCTCTGCCTGCGCAACAAGCCCTCCACCACGGCCTGGCGGCGCTTCCGCCGCGACGTCCGCGAGGGCCGCAAGTCCATCCCCTACCTGCTCCGCCGCGGCTGGCGCCTGATGCGCTCCGAACGCGGCATCGTCGCCCGCCAGGTCGAACTCGGCTCCTACGCCTGCTCGGGCGTGGAAGCCGGCCGCCGGATCGCCGCGGTGGCCCGCCAACTGCCTGCCGAACTGGTCTGAGGGACGACGGGGATTCGACCGTGGACGAGCGCTGGCTGGTGGCGGGGCTGGGCAATCCGACCCGCCGGTACGCGGGGACGCGGCACAACGCGGGCTTCCTGGTGGCGGACCGGCTGGCCGAGCGCCACGGCGCCCGCTGGCGCGGGCTGACCACCCGCACCGCCTCGTTCGAACTGGACGGCCGCACCGTGCTGCTGGCCGAGCCGCAGTGGTCGATCAACCTGTCGGGCCGCCCGGTCGCGGCCCTGCTGCGCCGCCGGCAGGTGCCGCTGGAACGGCTGTTGGTGGTCCAGGACGACCTGGACTTCCGGTTCGGCACGGCCCGGATGAAGCGCGGCGGCGGCCCGGGCGGCCACAACGGCGCCCGCTCGGTGCACAAGGCGCTGGGCACCGCCGACTACGCGCGGCTGCGGGTGGGCGTGGGCCGGCCGCCGAAGGGCACCCGGGTCGATCAGTGGGTGGTGGACCGCTTCTCGTCCGACGAGCAGGAACTGATGCCCGAACTGCTGGACCGCTGCGCGGACGCCGTGGAGGCGTTCGTCCTGCGCGGCCTGAACCGCGCCCAGGACGTGCTGCACACCGCCGACCCGCACTGACCGCGCCGGTCAGTCCTGGTCCGGGAGGCGGCGGCGGACGGCCCAGGGGAGGACGAACCAGAGGCCGGTGAAGAGCAGCGCGATCACGGCGGCGATCGGCACCGCGGCGGGGAACCCGAGGACCACGGAGAGGACCAGCAGGACGGCGCCGGTGAGGGCCATCGCCAGCAGGATCAGGCCGAGTTGGGCGATCCGGCGGGAGACCTTCACGATCCGGGCCCGGTCGGGGTGGTGGTAGAGGCCGCGGTGCAGGGCGACGGGGGTGGCGAACACGCCGGCGGCGACCACCGACAGCAGCAGCACCACGACGTACAGGTCCTGCCGCACGTGGTCGAGGGTGGTGAAGCGCGGGGTGAAGGCGACGCCGAGCAGGAACGCGAAGACGATCTGCACGCCGGTCTGCAGCACCCGCAGTTCCTGGAGCATCTCCACCAGCCGCCGGTCGGCGCGGGCCTGCGAGGATTCCTCGTGAGGGTCGTTCATCCGGTCATTGTCACGGGCGGCGGGGTGGGAAACGGCGGAGGCGGGGCCCGGTGCCGTGTCTCCCCCGCACCGGGGTCCCGCCTTCGTCTGCGGTGCCGGACGGCCCCCGGCGGGCGCTCCCCCTGAGCGGTCCGCCGACGTCCGGCACCTTTTCCCCACCACCCGTCCCCCCCGACGGGATTCCAGTGGCTCAGGCGACCAGCTCGCCGAAGGCGTGCACGGTGTCGCCGGAGCGGTTGAGCTGCTCGTCGTCGCGCATCCGGCGCAGCGCGCGCCAGATGGAGCTCTTCACGGTGCCGACCGAGATGCCGAGGATGTCGGCGATCTCCGGGTCGGTGCGGCCCTCGTAGTAGCGCAGGACCAGCATGGTGCGCTGGTTCTCGGGCAGCTTGGCCAGCGCCTGCCAGAGGACGGTGCGCAGTTCGGTGCCGCCCATGGCGTCGGTGTCGCCGGCGTGCTCGGGGAGTTCCTCGGTCGGGTACTCGTTGACCTTGCGGCGGCGCCAGGCGGAGATGTGCAGGTTGGTCATGGTGCGGCGGAGGTAGCCGCCGACCGCGGCCTTGTCGGTGATCCGGCCCCACGCACGGTAGGTGGAGAACAGTGCGGACTGCAGCAGGTCCTCGGCCTCGTAGCGGTCGCCGGTCAGGTGGTAGGCGGTGGCGTACAGGGAGGCGCGGCGCTCGCGCACGTACGCGGTGAACTCGGCGATGTCGCGTGCCTCGTCCTTCTCGGCGGCCGGGTGCTCCCCCTGCGCGCTTCCCTGGTCGGCCTGTTCCCCCCGGAACGTCTGCGGCGCGAGCCGCAGCATCCGCCCCCCGGCCGGGCCGGTGGCCCGGCCGCGGGTGGTGTCGCCGCCCCTGGTCCCCACAACCGGGCGGCGGGTTCCGGCGCTGTGTGCGCACCCCCGTACGAGTACGGCGCCGGCGTTCTCCTCCTCGTGGCGCGGCCGGTTGGTGCCCAGCACGGCTGCACGCGGCCCGGCGTTTCGGGTCGTCAGCGTTGCGGTCATCGGGCACCCCCATGGTCGGTACGAGCGGTTCCTTGCTTGTCGCCGCACCCGGGCCTGGGCCCGGGTCTTCCTCGCGGCGACATGGAAAATCCTGCCGGTCGCTCGTCATGGGGGTGTCCGGCGACTGTCACAGGGCTGTCACAAGCGGGCCCGTTCGGAAGCAGTCGTCGGCTCCGAGATGGCTGACGCCGGAGCGGCCCGGTCCGGTTCCCCCGTGCACGAGGATCACCCGGGTGGGTGCTTCCCGCGTCGGGGTGGGACACAATGACCTCCGTGTCTTACCTGCTTCTGATCGAGGACGACGACGCCATCCGCACCGGCCTCGAACTCGCCCTCACCCGCCAGGGTCACCGGGTCGCCTCCGCCGCGTCCGGCGAGGACGGTCTGCGCCTGTTCAAGGAGCAGCGTCCGGATCTGATCGTGCTCGACGTGATGCTGCCCGGTATCGACGGTTTCGAGGTGTGCCGGCGGATCCGGCGCACCGACCAGCTGCCGATCATCCTGTTGACGGCGCGCTCGGACGACATCGACGTCGTGGTCGGCCTGGAGTCCGGGGCCGACGACTACGTGGTGAAGCCGGTGCAGCCGCGGGTGCTGGACGCCCGGATCCGGGCCGTGCTGCGGCGCGGTGAGCGGGAGAGTTCGGACTCGGCGGCGTACGGCGGTCTGGTGATCGACCGTTCGGCGATGACCGTGACCAAGGACGGCCAGGACCTCCAGCTGACCCCGACCGAGTTGCGGCTGCTGCTGGAGCTGAGCCGCCGCCCGGGGCAGGCGCTGTCCCGCCAGCAGCTGCTGCGGCTGGTGTGGGAGCACGACTACCTGGGCGACTCCCGTCTGGTGGACGCGTGCGTGCAGCGGCTGCGGGCGAAGGTCGAGGACGTGCCGTCCGCGCCGACCCTGATCCGTACCGTCCGCGGCGTCGGCTACCGTCTGGACCCGCCCGCGTGACGTCCTCCTTCTGTCTGGTGAGCCTTTTTTGACCGAGCATCAGTCCGTGCCGCGCCGTGCCCGTTCGGTGTCCTGGCGTCGGCTCAGTTCGTTGCGGGTCCGGCTGATCGCGGTGTTCGCCGCGGTCGCGCTGGTCACCGCCGTGTCCGCGTCCGGGATCGCCTACTGGCTGAACCGGGACGCGGTGCTGAAGCGCGCCCAGAACGCCTCGCTGAACGACTTCCGGGGTGCGCTGACCCGCACCGTGTCGCAGTTGCCCCTGCATCCGACCTGCCAGGACCTGTCGGCGCTGGCGGTGCAGGTGGCGAGTTCCGGTCTGGCGTACGACGTGGTGGTGGTCGACGAGTCGCTGCCGGACTGCGTCGCGTCCTCCGACCCGATCGCGTTCACCGTCAAGCAGGTGCCCCCGGCGCTGGTCGCGGCGGTCAACAAGCCGCGCGAGACCGGCCCGGGCAACCCGTACGCGTACCACCTGTACTGGCAGCGGGTGAACCTGGCCGGGCCGTACGTGGTCGGCGGGACGAAGGTGGCGCCGGACGGGCCGACGGCGTACATGTTCAAGTCGCTGCAGAACGAGCGCGCCGACCTGAACACCCTCGGCTGGTCGCTGGCGATCGCGACGCTGCTGGCACTGGTCGGCTCGGCGCTGCTCGCGCAGGGCGCCTCGGCGACGGTGCTGAAGCCGGTGCGCCGGCTCGGCGACGCCGCGCGGCGGCTCGGCGAGGGCAAGCTCGACACCCGGCTGGACGTCGAGGGCAATGACGAACTCGCCGATCTGGCACGGACGTTCAACCGCACTGCGGAGTCGCTGTCGGAGCAGGTCGCGGAGTTGAGCGCGCGCGAGGCGCAGTCCCGGCGGTTCGTCGCCGACATGTCGCACGAGCTGCGCACCCCGCTGACCGCGATGACCGCCGTGACCGACATCCTGGAGGACGAGGCCGACTCGCTCGACCCGATGATCGAGCCGGCGGTGCGGATCGTGGTCTCGGAGACCCGGCGGCTGTCCGACCTGGTGGAGAACCTGATGGAGGTGACCCGGTTCGACGCGGGCACCGCCAAGCTGGTCGCCGACGAGGTCGACATGGCCGACCTGATCATGTCCTGCATCGACGGCCGGGCCTGGTACGACGCGGTCGAACTGGACGCCCCGCGCGGCATCCTGGCCGTCGTCGACCCGCGCCGGCTGGACGTGGTGTTCGCCAACCTGATCGGCAACGCGCTGAAGCACGGCGGCTCCCCGGTGAAGGTCAAGGTCCGCCAGGACGACGACGCCGGCACCGTGGTGGTGCAGGTCTCCGACGGCGGCCCGGGCATCCCGGAGGACGTGCTGCCGCACGTCTTCGACCGCTTCTACAAGGCCGACAAGGGCCGGGCCCGGTCCGAGGGCAGCGGCCTGGGCCTGTCCATCGCCGAGGCCAACGCCCTGATCCACGGCGGCGCCATCACCGCCGCCAACCACCCGGAGGGCGGTGCCGTGTTCACCCTCACCCTGCCGCTCGTCCAACCGCCCGCCCCCGGCCCGGAAGAAGCACGATGACCTCCCGCCGCCGCCTCCGCGCCGTCGCCCTGCTGGCCGGCTCGACGGCCCTGCTCACCGGCTGCGGCATCCGCCCCACCGCGGTGCCGGTCGACGCCGGCGCGCCCGCCAGCCGTACCGCCTGCCCGACGTCGGTGCTGATGCCGGTGGCCCCGGCCACCGCGTCGGTCGCCCCCACTCCGCCGGCCGCGCCGACGGCGTCCGGGAAGGCCAAGGTCCCGGCCTCGCCGAGTCCGTCGCCGTCGGCCGCGCCGTCCGAGGCGGCCTCGGCGCCCGGGGTGTTCGGCGCGCCGTCGGCGAGCCACTGCCCCTGATCTCACCTGCCCGGCGGAACCGCCCCCGGTACGGCGCGCGTCCCTCGGAATGTGCACATCACTGCGCGAACCGACGACCCGACGGCGCCGTACCGGCAACGGACGACAGCCCGGGTGCTGCTGACCCTCCACCTGCTGGCCCTCGGCTGGCTGGCGCTCCGCCCGGTCAGCGCCCCCTGGACCGGGCCGCCCAACCTCACCCCGTTCGCCACCGTGCACCAGGACCTGGCCGTCGGCGGTCTCACCGCCGCCCGCCGGCTCGCCGCGGGCCTGCTCCCGCTGGCCCCCGTCGGCATCCTGCTCCCGCTCGCCGTCGGCACTCCGCGCCGGGCGTGGTGGCTGTCCTTCCTGCGCACCACCGGCGCGGTCGCACTGCTCGCCACCGCCCTGGAGTTCCTGGAGGGCTGGGCCCCGGGCAACGTCCTCAATGTGGACGACATCCTGCTCGGCACCGTCGGCGCGACCGCCACCCACCTGCTGCTGATGCCCCCGCTGCGCGCCCTCGCGACCCGCCGGCCGGCCGGGGCGCCGCGTGCCGCGACGCCGCCGCGCCAGGAGAACCCCAAGGAGCGGACCCAGGCGCCCGCGCGGCCGGCTCCGGCGCCCATCCTGGGCAGCGGCCGGGTCCAGCCCTTCCGGTAGGCACTGTCGTCGGCCGCCCGGGAGTCGGGCGGCGCGGTCGCCGTCCCGCGCGTCCGGCGGCGCGGGTCACCTGCCCCCGCACCGCCGCCGTTCTGCTGCCGCGCGCCGTTACTCCGGGGTCAGTGGAGGATCGGGGAGCCGTCGATGACCCCCGACGTCGGCGGCACCGGCTCCACCGGGCGGTCGAAGTCGCTGTAGGTCATGTCGACCTTGGTCGGCGTGCTGCTCGTGGTCGACAGCAGGTAGGCCGGGCCCTCGGAGGCGACGACGAACTCGGTGCCGTCGGCCGCCTTGAACGCCTGGCCCTTCACGCCCTTGACATCCTTGGCGCCGCCCGGGGTGGCGGTCACCTCCGCACCGGCGTTGGACAGGCCGCCGGTGGCCAGGATCTGGAGACCGGTCTCGCAGAAGCCGGTGAGCTGCTTGGCCGTCGTGTTGTCGGCCGCGATCTTCATCGTCTTGCCGCCGAGCTTCTGCACGCTCTTGCCGAACTCGCCGTCCGGCGTCAGCCAGGTCGTGCCGCCCTTGCGGACGAACTCGATCCTGTCCTCGTCGCCGGGGTGTATCCACCCGATGCAGTTGCCGTCCCGGTCCTCGAACGCCTCGCCGGTCATCGGCTTGCCGTCGACGTCCACCGTGAAGGCGACCCGGACCGACTTGACCTTGGTCGCGGCCTCCCGGGACTGCTTCAGCAGCTCCTTCGGCTCCGGCGTCGGCGACGAAGAGGTGGAGGCCGAGGCGGGGGCAGCGGGGGCGGACCCGGCCGCCTTGTCCTTCGCGTCGTCCTTCGGCCCGCAGGCCACCATGCCGGAGCCCAGCAGCACCGACAGTGCGGCCGCAGCGGCCGCCCGCCGTCCGTTGTTCATCAAGTCCCTGTACCTATCCATGTGCTCACCGCCGGTCGCGCGAATGCGCGGCCTGCGGAGAATTTATTCGAAATGACCATGTCATTATCGGGGCGTCAGCTTCGGGCACGACCCTCGGTCGTCGTCGCGCTGCGGCACGGCCCCCCTCCCCCGAGAGCCGCCGGTGCGCGGGTACGAGAAATCCCCCTGCTCCCCCGAACAATCAATCGCTTGATTGTTTCATTTTACCAACCCTGACGACCAGTCAATTCCATGAGCACGCGTCACCTTCGCCCCTGTCACCGCCCCTTCATCAGCGGCTTGGGTCCTCCGAACAGCGGGCCGCCGTCGACGACTTCGGAGGGCGGCGGCACCACGACCTGGAACGGGCGGTCGAAGTCGCCGAACTTCACCTCGACGCGGGCCGGCCTGGTGGCCGACATCGCCAGCAGGTACGGCCGGCCCTCGGCGGCGACGAGATGTTCGGCGTCCGTGGTGACGCCGACGGACTTGAAGGCCACGGCCTTCACTCCGTCGACCTCCCGGCCGCCCTCCGGGCTGCCGAGGATCTCGGCGCCCAGGTCGGACAGGCCGGCGGAGGCCAGGCTGTTCCAGGCCTCGTCGCAGAAGCCGGTCAGGTCCCGGGCCGTCTCGTTGTCGGCCGAGAGCTTCATCGTCCGTCCGCCGAGCCGGTCCATCCGGTCCGCCAAGGACTCGTCCGGCGTCAGCCACACCGTGCCGCCCCGGCGGACGAAGTCCATCCGGGCGCCGCCCTCCCTGGTCCAGCCGACGCAGTTGCCGGCCCGGTCCGTGGAGGCCTCGCCGGTCAGCTCGCCGCCGTCGGCCCGGTCCATCCGGAACGTGGCCCGGACCGAGCGGACCTCGGCCGCCGCTGCCCGGGACTCCCGCAGCAGGTCCGAACCCCGGGCGCTCGCGGACACCACGGGTGCCACGGACGCCACCGCCCGTTCGTCCGCGCCGTGGACCTGGCCGCAGCCCGCCGGCGCGGCGCTCAGCAGCACCGACAGTGCGACCGCGGCGGCCGCCCGATTCCTGCGAATCGACAAATCCCTACAACCATCTATTCGCTTACGATCGACTGCCCCGGTGCGCGGCCGCCGAATTCCGCTCCGGAGCCGCGCACGCCACCGACCAGGGGTCAGCCCTCGAAGTCGCCGCCCGCGTCCTCGCTGTCGGCCGGATCGTCGCCGAGGTCCTGGACCTGGTCGGCGGGCGGCGGGGTGACCGTCACCGGGGCGCCGTAGTCACGGAAGAGAATGGTGGCCTTGTCGCCGCGGACGGTCAGTTCCGCGCGCAGCAGGTACGGCTCGCCCTCGGTGGCGACGGCGATCCGCATCGCCGAGCCGGTGTCGGCCTCGGGGACCAGGGCGAGTTCGTCGGCGGGGTCACCGGCGACGAAGCGCAGGATCACCGCCGGGACGCCGTTGATCCGGGTGCTGCCCTCGCTGATCCACTCGCCGGTCCGGTTGGCGCCCGCCATGTCGCCGAGCGTCTGCGGCATCGTGAGGGCCAGCTCGCAGTAGCTGTTCATCTGGTCCGCCGACCTGCCCCGGCCGGTCATCCACTTGTCGGCCGCCCCGCCGGTGCTGCGGGAGCTCTCCATCTTCATCCAGGACTGCTCGCCCTTGCGCACGATGTGGATCTGCTGGAGCTGGCCGCTCGCGCCCTCCTCGACCGGGTCGCCCCCGGCGATCTCCGTGGCGCAGTCGCCGCTCCGGGCGACGGAGGCGGTGATGAGGTCGGTGCTCCCGCCCTGCTCCATCCGGAAGGTCATCCGCACGGAGGGCGCCTTGTCCCCAGCCGCCTTGGTCTTGGCAAGGATCTCCTGGCCGGAGAGCCCGGCCAGGCCGTTCTGCGCGTTCGAGCCCGAGTGGTCGTCCGACCCGCAGGCGGTCATTCCCGCCATGGCGAGGACGGTCAGGGCTATGGCGGCCGGGAGCCGGTTCGCACGCATAGGAACTCCCCCATGTTCAGCGGAAGAAAATCAAATCGCGTGAGTGTGTCATTGCTTCGACCCCGACCACCAGTCAGTTCTGCCCCTTCACCACGCCTTTGCCCGCGTTTGCCCGGAAGAAGAAGGGTGTGACGGTGCCCGGCGTCCGCTCAGCGCGGCGGGTCGAGGACGATCCGGCGGCCGCTCGCGTCGGCGGACGCGTCGGCGGGCGGCGGGGCGACGTCCACCGGCTCGCCGAAGGCGTCGAAGCGCATCGCGACGGCGCTGTCGCCGGTCTCGTCCACCGACAGCAGGTGCGGCGGCCCGTCGGCGGCGATCGCCACCGTCCCGAACCGGGCGTGCTCGCCCCCGCCGCCGGACCGGAAGGCGAGGAACACCGCCGGGGCCCCGCTCACCGGCCGGACGCCCGTCGTGGTCCACTCGGTGGCCTCGTCGGCCGGCTTGAGCGGTCCGCCGGCGGTCGCCGTCCCGAACACCAGGTCGCAGTAGCCGCCGTAGCGCCGGCCGAGCTCGCCGGTACCGGCCAGCCACTTGTCGGCGAGGTCGGGCCCGGCGTCCGGCAGCAGCTGCGGGAGCATCGCGGCGGACGGCTTCACCCACACCGTGCCGCCCTGGCGCAGCACCTCCGCCTCGACGCCGCCCTCGGACACCGTCCCGGTGCAGTCGCCGTTCCGGGCGACGGAGAGCGAGTACTCCAGGGTTCCGGACTCCTGCTTCGTCCGGACGGTGCCGCGTAGCGAGGCCACGTCGGCGCCCGCCCCGCGGGCCTTGTCCAGGATCTCTTCGGCCGTCAGTGCCTCCAGCCCGTTGTCCGTCGCGGCCGCCGGGTCGTTCTCGCCGGCCCGGTCCGGTTCGCAGGACGCCACCGAGACCACCCCGGCCATCCCCAGCACGACCAGCCCCGCCAGCACGGCCCTGGCCGGCCACTGTCGCCTCGTCCGCATCGCTCTCGCCCCTCGCTCGTTCCCCCGTGAACCCGGTGGCGCGAGTGTCCCAGCCGATCGCGCGGCGACTCGAAACGGGTCGCTACCCGGCTTTCCGGCAGCCAACCTCGGGGTCCGCCCCGGAGTCGACCCCGAGATCCGGATCCGCCCGGACGGGGAGCGCCTCCGGGTCCGAATCCGCATCGCGACGGACGGAAAACCGCTGGTCCCGGCGCGAGGATGGAGTCAGCCCGGTCGGACCGCCCGACCCGGGAGCACTCCCTCGGAGGAGAAGATGAGCGCCCTTGCCCGTCCCCGTCACAACCGCGTCATCGGCGGCGTCTGCGCCGGTATCGCCCAGCGCTTCGGCCTGACCCCGTGGACGGTCCGGGCCATCTTCCTGGCCTCCTGCCTGCTGCCCGGCCCGCAGTTCCTGATCTACCTGGCGCTCTGGGTGCTGCTCCCCCAGGAGCCGTGACCGGCCCGCGTCGCCCCCGACGCCCGCCGCCGCCCATGACGAAGGGGCCGCCCCGCAGTGCGGGACGGCCCCTCGGCCGTGTGCGGGCCGCGTCAGCCGACGGGCAGGGCCGGCAGGCCCGGGGCCGCTCCGCTGGTCGGGGAGAGGCTGGTCAGCGTGCTGAGCACGCCGCCGACCGGGGTCTTGGCCAGGCCCGCGCCGCCGGGAACGGCGTCCAGCCCGCCGATCCGGTGGGCGGCCTCGGGAGCGACGCCCTGCGCGTCGACACCGGCCGGGCCGACCTGCTCGGCGACCGGGCCGGCCTGCTCCGTGCCCCGGGCCGGGGCAGCGGCCTGCGCCGGGGTGCCGGCGGCCGGGTTGAGCGCGCCGGTCACGGTGCCGAGCTGGTCGGCGCCGGGCAGCTTGCTCACGGCGCCGGTGGCGGCACCCGTCACGCCCGGGTTGGTGAGCGCGCCGGTCGGCAGCCCGAGGCCGCCGGGGGCGACCGGCGCGGCCGAGGCGGTGCCTGCGGCGACGACGGCGGCGACGACGCCGAGCACGGCGGTGCCGGCGGCCTTCAGAGTGGCCTGCTTCATGTGTGCGTCCTCAGTCCTGGTCGGGCCGGTGCGGGGTCGGACGCCAGGGGGATTCAGGGCGCGGCCGTCACACCGAGTCAGCAGTGACCGGCCCACCGTAGTGAGAACGAGGCGCACGGTTCAAAACTGGGCCACTCCCCCGAGTGATAAGTCCGACCATCTCCACGGACATTGACGGCGTGTCGTCGTGCCAGCGCGTGCCGACATGTGTCAGTCGCGCGGGCCGAACAGCCACTCGGCCTTGAGCTCCGCGTACCCGGGCTTGATCACGTCGCTGATCATCGCCAGCCGCTCGTCGAACGGCAGGAACGCCGACTTCATGGCGTTGACGGTGAACCACTCCAGGTCGCCCAGCGTGTAGCCGAACGCCTCCACCAGGTGCCCGAACTCGCGGCTCATGCTGGTGCCGCTCATCAGCCGGTTGTCGGTGTTGACGGTGACCCGGAACTTCAGCTCCGCCAGCAGCCCGATCGGGTGCTCGGCGTACGACGCCGCCGCGCCGGTCTGCAGGTTCGAGGTCGGGCACATCTCCAGCGGCACCCGCTTGTCGCGCACGTACGCGGCCAGCCGACCCAGCTCCACCCGGCCGTCCTCGCGGACCGTGATGTCGTCCACGATCCGCACGCCGTGACCGAGCCGGTCGGCGCCGCAGCACTGCACCGCCTCCCAGATCGACGGCAGACCGAAGGCCTCGCCGGCGTGGATGGTGAAGTGGTTGTTCTCGCCCTTCAGGTAGTCGAACGCCGCCTGGTGCCGGGTGGGCGGGTAGCCCGCCTCCGCACCCGCGATGTCGAACCCGACGACCCCGGCGTCCCGGTGACGGTTCGCCAGCTCGGCGATCTCCAGCGAGCGGGCCGCGTGCCGCATCGCGGTCAGCAGCGTCCCCACCCGGATCCGGTGGCCGCGCGCCCGGGCGTTCGCCTCGCCCAGCCGGAAGCCCTCGTTGACGGCCTCCACCACCTCGTCCAGCGTCAGCCCCGCCTCCAGGTGCTGCTCCGGCGCGTACCGCACCTCGGCGTACACCACGCCGTCCGCCGCCAGGTCCTCCGCACAGTCCGCGGCCACCCGGACCAGCGCGTCCCGGGTCTGCATCACCGCGCACGTGTGCGCGAACGTCTCCAGGTACCGCACCAGCGACCCGGAGTCCGCCGCCTCCCGGAACCACACCCCGAGCTGCTTCGGGTCCGTGGTCGGCAGGCCCTCGTACCCGCAGTCGGCGGCCAGTTCGACGATGGTCTCCGGCCGCAACCCACCGTCCAGGTGGTCGTGCAGCAGGACCTTGGGGGCGCGGGCGATCTGCTCCGCCGTGGGAATGCGCGGGGCCGTGGTGCCCGCGAGAGTGATCTGCTTCTCCATTGCCGGAGCATAGCGCCTACGCGCGTAGATCGCCTACCGCCACACGCTGCGCCAACCCGAACGAGCAACTCGCCCACCGCACCCGACCGGTGGCCCGCCCAACCCCACCGGCCCGGGCACCCGCACGCGGACAGAACAGCGCCACCAAGGCCCGCCGGGCCGGGCCGAAGGCCCGCCAACCGCGAAGCGAAACCCCCGCAGCCGAACGCCCACCCCGACACGTGGGCGAGGCTGCCGCCCGGCGCGACAGCGCAAACGACGGCAACAAGGACGCGCCGCCCGATGGCGAGCTCCCCCGCCCTCCGCGGCGAAGCAGAACCCAGCCGGCCGAACGCTCAACTCCGCCGGCCCCCAATTCGAAGCGGGAACCTCCGCCCAGCCGTGGGCGAGCATGCCGCCCCGGCGCGACAGGCGACAGCAAAGACGCGCCGCGCACCAGCGCAGCCCCGATGACCCACTCCCCCACCCTCTGCCGCGAAGCGGAACCCACGCGACCGAAGGCCCACCCCGGCACCCCTGTGCCGCGAAGCCGACCCCGCCCAGCCGCGGGCCAGGATGCCGCCCCGGCGCAAACGGCGACAGCAAGGACGCGCCGGGCGAAGCCCGATGGCGTGTTCCCCCGCTCTCCGCCGCGAAGCGGACCTCCGCTCAGTCGTGGGCCAGGATGCTGCCCCGGCGCGACAGCACGAAGTCACGGAAGGCGGCGGACGGCGGTGTCAGAGGACGTGTCGCGTGCCAGGCGAGGCCGATGGCGCGGCGGGTGCGGGGGGCGGTGACTTCGAGTTCGACGACGCCCGGGCGGGGGACGAGGGCGGGTGGGAGGAGGGCGACGCCGAGGCCGGCGGCGACCAGGCCGCGGAGGGTTTCGACCTCCTCGCCCTCGAAGGCGATCCGCGGGGTGAAGCCGGCCTCCGCGCAGAAGCCCTCCATGATGTGGCGCAGTCCGTAGCCTTCCTCGACGGTCACCCAGGGTTCGTCGGCGACCTCGGCGAGCCGGATGCGGCGGCGGGCGGCCAGCCGGTGATCGGCGGGGACGGTCAGGTAGAGGCGCTGTTCGTCGAGCGGACGGGCCGTCAGGTCCGGTGCGTCGGGCAGCGGGGAGACCAGGCAGAGGTCCAACTCCCCGGCGCGCAGCCGTTCCAGCATCGCCGCGACGTAGTCCTGCACCAGTTGGAAGCGGACCTGTGGGTGCCCGGCCCGGAACCCCCGGAGCAGGGCGGGCACCGCGTCCGTCCCCATGGTGTGGAGGAAGCCGAAGGCGACCCGCCCCGCCGCCGGGTCGGCCTCCGCCCGCGCCGCCTCCGCGCCGCGTTCGACCTCGGTGAGCGCGCGTTCGACGGCGTCCAGCAGCAGCCGTCCGGCCCGGGTGAGGCGGACGGTGCGGCCCTGGCGGGCGAGCAGGTCGACGCCGAGCTGTGCCTCCAGGCGGGCGACGGCGCGGGAGAGGGTGGGTTGCGGCATGCCGAGGAGCTGTGCGGCCCGGGTGACGTGTTCGAGTCGGGCGACCGCCGCGAACTCCGCCAACTGCGGTGCGAGGCGCGTCACATCGGTGTCCGGACCGAGTTCGGCGAGGCGGACCGGCGCGGAGCTGCTCTCATGCGTCACGGCATGGATCATCCCGCATTCATGCATTGGACGCATCAGACCGCGCCGCCCTAGCGTCATTGCCATGCAGCCTGCCAGTACCGAGGCGTCCGCGCCCGCCCCTGCCCCCGAAGCCGTTTCCGACCTGCGCCTGCGCCCCGGAAGCCGGGACTTCCGCCGCGCCAACCTCGCCCTGTTCGCGGCGGGTGTCGCCACCTTCGTCCTGCTGTACTCCACGCAGGGCCTGCTGCCGGTGCTCTCCGCCGACCTCGACCTGACGCCCGGTCGGGCCAGCTGGACGGCCTCCGCGTCCACGCTGGGTCTGGCGCTCGCCCTGCTGCCCGCCAGCGCCCTCTCCGACCGGTACGGGCGCACTGCCGTGATGACGGCGTCCACGCTGGCCGCCGCGCTGCTCGCCCTCGCGCTGCCGTTCGCCCCGGACCTCACCACGCTGGTGGTCCTGCGGGCCGTCCAGGGCGCGGCGCTGGCGGGGCTCCCGGCCACCGCGATGGCGTATCTCGCGGAGGAGGTGCACCCGGCGGCGCTGGCCTCCGCGATGGGCCTGTACGTGGCCGGCAACTCGATCGGCGGGATGGGCGGACGCCTGGTCTCGGGCTGGGCCGCGGCCGCGTGGGGCTGGCGCGCGGGGCTGGCCGTCTCGGCGGTCCTCGCACTGCTGGCGGTGCTCGCGTTCCGGCTGCTGATCCCCCGGGCCAAGCACTTCCGGCGGACGCCGGTGAACGCCCGGGAGCTGGCGGCGACCGTCGCCGGGCACCTGCGCAACCCGCTGCTGGTGCGGCTGTACGCGCTCGGCATGCTGTTCATGGCGGTCTTCGGCGCGGTCTACAACACCGTCGGGTACCGGCTGGTCTCGGCGCCGTTCCACCTGCCGGAGTCGGTCGCGGCGTCGATCTTCGTGGTCTACCTGGTCGGCACGGCGTCCTCCGCCTCGGCCGGCCGGCTGACCGCCCGCTGGGGCCGGCGCGGCACCCTCTACCTGGCGATCTCCACCACCACGGCAGGTCTGCTGTTCTCCCTCGCGAACTCGCTGTTCTGCGCGATCCTCGGCCTGGTCCTGATCACCGCGGGCTTCTTCGCCGGCCACGCGACGGCGTCCTCCTCGGTCGGCCGCACCGCCACCACCGGCCGCGCCCAGGCCTCCGCGCTCTACCTGATCGCCTACTACCTCGGCAACAGCCTGGGCGGCACGATCGGCGCCGACGCCTACCACTCCACCGGCTGGTCGGGCACCGCCACCGTCGCCCTCACCGCCATGGCCTGCGCGGCCGGCGTGACGCTGTACGCCACCCACCGCGCCACGGCCGCCCGGCGGGCGGTGGCCGTCGATACGCTCCGGGCATGAGCGTCGACCCTGCCGTGTTCGCCAGGCTCCGCGAGATCGCCGACCAGCTTCCGCAGGTGCCGGGCACAGGAAAGATCGAGATCGCGGACGGCCAGATCGTCGTGACGATGTCGCCGGTGAGCCGCCACGAGCTCGCCGTCATCCGCATCGCCCGCCAGCTCAACGACCAGCTTCCGCAAACCCACCCCGGCCACCTCGCCCACGGCGGCGCGGACCTGGTGGATCCCGTCCGAGGCCGACTCCGCAACCCCGACATCATGGTCTTCCCCGAGGAGGCCCTGAACGACGAGGAAGCCGCGCTGCTCCCTCATCAGGTCCTCCTGGTCGTGGAGATCGTCTCGGCGTCCAACCCGGAGAACGACTACCTGATCAAGGTCCGCGACTACTCGGCCATGGGTATCCCGACCTATCTGCTCGTCGACCCCCGAAAGGGCACCGGCATCGTCCATGACGAGCCCGAGTACGCCGGCCGCGAGCACTTCGTGTTCGGCGACACCATCACCGTCGGCCCCTGGACCCTCGACACCGGCGTCCTGCGCACCTACTCCTGACAGAGCGGGCACGCAGGACGCCACGGCGAAACCGTCAGGCGATCCGGTCGAGGACGATCGGGGCCGGGGTGAAGGCGGTGCCGGTGGGGGCGACGGTGAGGGCGTCGGTGAGGGCTTCCAGGGCGTAGGGGAAGCGCTCGGGGGTGTCGGTGTGGAGGGTGAGGAGGGGCTGGCCGGCGGTGACGGTGTCGCCGGGCTTGGCGTGGAGTTCGACGCCGGCGCCGGCCTGGACGGGGTCCTCCTTGCGGGCGCGGCCGGCGCCGAGGCGCCAGGCGGCGACGCCGACGGCGTAGGCGTCGAGGGTGGTGAGGACGCCGGTGGCGGGGGCGGGGACGACGTGGGTCTCGCGGGCGACCGGGAGGGGGGCGTCGACGTCGCCGCCCTGGGCGGTGATCATGCGGCGCCAGTGGTCCATCGCGGAGCCGTCGCGCAGCGCGTCGGCCGGGTCCTTGCCGTGGACGCCCGCGGCGGCGAGCATCTCGCGGGCGAGGGCGAGGGTGAGTTCGACGACGTCGGCGGGGCCGCCGCCGGCCAGCACCTCCAGCGACTCGCGGACTTCGAGCGCGTTGCCGGCGGTGAGGCCGAGCGGGGTGGACATGTCGGTCAGCAGGGCGACCGTGGCGACGCCGGCGGAGCGGCCCAACCCGACCATGGTGCGGGCGAGTTCGCGGGCGTCGTCGAGGTTCTTCATGAACGCGCCGGAGCCGACCTTGACGTCCAGGACGAGGGCGCCGGTGCCTTCGGCGATCTTCTTGGACATGATCGAGGAGGCGATCAGCGGGATGGCCTCGACGGTGCCGGTGACATCGCGCAGGGCATAGAGCTTCTTGTCGGCGGGGGCGAGGCCGTCGCCGGCGGCGCAGATCACGGCGCCGCAGCCGTGCAGCACGGAGAGCATCTCGTCGTTGGAGAGCAGGGCGCGCCAGCCGGGGATGGATTCGAGCTTGTCGAGGGTGCCGCCGGTGTGGCCGAGGCCGCGGCCGGAGAGCTGCGGGACGGCGGCGCCGCAGGCGGCGACCAGGGGCGCGAGCGGGAGGGTGATCTTGTCGCCGACGCCGCCGGTGGAGTGCTTGTCGGCGGTGGGGACGCCGAGCGAGGAGAAGTCCATGCGCTCGCCGGAGCGGATCATGGCGTCGGTCCAGCGGCTGATCTCCCGGGCCGTCATGCCGTTGAGCAGGATGGCCATGGCCAGGGCGGACATCTGCTCGTCGGCGACCTCGCCGCGGGTGTAGGCGTCGATGACCCAGTCGATCTGGGGGTCGGTCAGCTCGCCCCGGTCGCGCTTGGCCCGGATGACGGAGATGGCGTCCATGCAGGTGCTCCAGAGAGGTGTGAAATGCGAAGAGTGCCGCGGGATGTCCTCCCGCGACACTCTACGCGCGTAACAATGTGATCAGCCAGCAGAAACTACAGCTTGTCCGGGCCGAACGCGTCCGGCAGGACCTCGCTCATCGGCCGTACCCCGGAAGGCAGTTCGACCAGCAGGTCCGGTCCGCCGTGCTCGAAGAGCAGCTGGCGGCAGCGCCCGCACGGCATCAGCAGCTCGCCGGCCCCGTCCACGCAGGTGAAGGCGACCAGTCGGCCGCCGCCGGTGGCGTGCAGCGCGGAGACCAGGCCGCACTCGGCGCACAGACCGAGGCCGTAGGAGGCGTTCTCCACGTTGCAGCCGGTGACGGTGCGGCCGTCGTCGACCAGCGCGGCCGCGCCGACCGGGTACTTGCTGTAGGGGGCGTACGCGTGGCGCATCGCCTCGCGGGCCGCGACGCGCAGCGCCTCCCAGTCCACGGTCGTCACTTGGCCTGTCCCTTGCGGTAGATCTGGCCGTCGGCCTTGGGCATCCGCAGCCGCTGGGCGGCCAGCGCGAGCACCACCAGGGTGATCACGTACGGGGTGGCGACGATCAGCGGGCGCTGGACGGCGTCGGTGGTGGCGTACCAGAGGGCGACGCCGCCGGCCACCACGATGCTGATCGCGCCGGCGGTGAACTTGCGGCGGTAGAACTGCCAGAGCGCGAGCAGCGCCATCGCGATGGCGACCACCAGCAGCAGCACGTGCACCGAGTCGGCGTCGCGCAGCTGGAGGCTGTCGGTGAAGCCGAACAGGCCCGCGCCGGCGGCCAGGCCGCCCGGCATCCAGTTGCCGAAGATCATCGCGGCGAGGCCGATGAAGCCGCGGCCCTGGGTCTGGCCGTCCCGGTAGAAGTGCGCGGCGACCAGCGAGAGGTACGCGCCGCCGAGGCCCGCGAAGGCGCCGGAGGAGATCACCGCGAGGTACTTGTACTTGTAGACGTTGACGCCCAGCGACTCGGCGGCGGTCGGGTTCTCGCCGCAGGAGCGCAGCCGCAGGCCGAACACGGTGCGCCAGAGCACGAAGTAGCTGGCGACCAGGAACGCGCCCGCGATCAGGGTGACCACGGAGAGCTCGGTGGTCAGGCCGCGGAGGATGCCGGCCACGTCGGAGACCAGGAACCAGTGGTGCTGCTCGATGTCGCCCAGCCAGCCCGACAGGCCGGGGACGGTGAAGGTGGGCAGCGAATCGGCGGGCGGCGACTGGTTCGCACCGGCGCCGTCGGCCACGTAGTCCTTGTAGTAGATCCGGTTGACGTACGCGCAGATTCCGGGCACCAGCAGGTTGATGCCGACGCCGGAGACGATGTGGTCGACGCCGAAGGTGACGGTGATCAGCGCGTGCAGCAGGCCCCCGAGCGCGCCGCCCGCCATGCCGGCCAGCAGGCCGACCCACGGGTTGACCAGGAAGCCGGCCCAGGCGCCGCAGAAGGTGCCGGCCACCATCATGCCTTCGAGGCCGATGTTGACCACGCCCGCGCGCTCGGCCCACAGGCCGCCGAGGCCGGCCATCGCGATCGGGACGGCGGAGGACAGCGCGGCGCCGATCTGGCCCGAGGAGGTCAGTCCGTGGTTGCCGGTGATCGCGCCGACGGCCGCGAACAGCACCAGGGCGCCCGCGATCAGCAGCAGCACCACCGGCCAGGTCAGCTTGGACTTCTTCTTGGCCGGCGCGGCGGGCGACTTCGGCTTCGGCTTCGCGACAGCGGTGGTCATGCCGCCACCTCCTTCTGGTCCTTCGGAGCGGCGGCCGCGGCAGCCTGCGCGGCGAGCTCGGCGCCGACCTTCTGCTGCTGGCGCTTGAGGCCGAAGCGGCGCACCAGTTCGTAGGCCACGACGACGCAGATGACGATGGTGCCCTGGATCACCGGGATGATCTCGGCCGGGAAGTCGCCCCGGGTGGGCAGCTGGGCGCCGGAGGCGTCCAGGAAGGCGAACAGCAGCGCGGAGAACGCGATGCCGATCGGGGAGTTGCGGCCGAGCAGCGCCACCGAGATGCCGATGAAGCCGAGGCCGGTCTGCACGTTCTGCCCGAAGTACGGGGTGTTCTGCATCAGTTCGGGCAGGCCGACCAGGCCGGCCAGCGCGCCGGACACCACGATCGAGGTGATCACCATGCGCTTGACGTTGACGCCGGACGCCTTGGCGGCGCTCTCCGAGCGACCGGTGGCGCGCAGGTCGAAGCCGAACCGGGTGCGGTTCAGGGTGAAGTGGAAGACCACGCCGACCAGCGCCGCGATCACGATGAAGCCCCACAGGGTGCCGCCCTGGGTCTCGATCGCGAAGAAGTGGCTGGACTCGGAGATCTTCGCGGTCTGGATCGAGTTGGTGACGCCGCTGGTCTTCGGCGCGAGGATGCCGGGCACCAGCAGCACGCCGATCACGGCGGTGGCGATGGCGTTCAGCATGATGGTCGAGATGACCTCGCTGACGCCCCGGTAGACCTTCAGCAGACCGGCGATCGACGCCCACAGGCCGCCGACGAACATCGCGACGATCAGCATCAGCGGGATCTGCAGGAAGGCCGGCAGGTCGATCTGGGTGCCGACGAACGCCGCGAACATCATGGCCAGCTTGTACTGGCCCTCGATGCCGATGTTGAAGAGGTTCATCCGGAACCCGAACGCGGCGGCGGCCGCGGCCAGGTAGTACACGGTCGCCTTGTTCAGGACGGCGACCTGGCCGTCCGACGCGGTGCCGTAGTCCCACATGATCTTGAAGGCGCTGAACGGGTCACGGCCGGAGGTCGCCAGCAGCGTGCCGGCGATGATCACCGACAGCAGCACGGCCAGCACGGGGGCGGCCAGGCCGAGGCCGATCCGCTCCAGGTCGAACCGCTGCGAACGCGGCCGGCCGGCCGTTCCCGCAGCCGGGGGGTTGGGACTGGTCATGTGGCTACTCCCCCGCCTGGACGTGGTCGGCGGTGTCGGTGGACGGAACCCGGTCGGAGACGATGTTGCCGGTCGTGGCACCCGTCATCGCGGTGCCGAGGTCCTCGGCGGTGACGGTGGCCGGGTCGGCGTCGGCGACCAGCGCGCCGCGGTAGATCACCCGGATGGTGTCGGACAGGCCGATCAGCTCGTCCAGGTCGGCGGAGATCAGCAGCACCGCCAGGCCCTCGCGCTGCGCGGAGCGGATCTGCGCCCAGATCTGCGCCTGCGCGCCGACGTCCACACCGCGGGTCGGGTGGGCGGCGATCAGCAGCTTCGGCCGGTGGCTCATCTCGCGGCCGATGATCAGCTTCTGCTGGTTGCCGCCGGACAGCGACGCCGCGGTGACCTCGATGCCGGGGGTGCGGACGTCGTACTCCTCGACGATCCGCTGGGTGTCGGCGCGGGCGCCGGCCGGGTCGAGCAGCGCGCCCTTGGAGTTGGGACGCTCGGTGACGTGGCCGAGGATCCGGTTCTCCCAGAGCGGGGCCTCCAGCAGCAGGCCGTGCCGGTGCCGGTCCTCCGGGATGTAGCCGATGCCGGCCTCCCGGCGGGCCCGGGTCCGGGCGCCGGTCAGGTCGACGCCGTCCAGCGTGACGGCGCCGCCGTCCGGCGACAGCATGCCCATGATGGCCTCGACCAGTTCGGCCTGGCCGTTGCCCTCGACACCGGCGATGCCGAGGATCTCGCCCTTGTGGATGCGCAGCGAGATGTCGTCCAGCACCACGCGCTCGACGCCCTCGGCGTCCGGCTTGGCGATCCGCAGGCCCTCGACGCGGAGCATCTCCACGTCGGTGACGGTGGAGTCGCGGCTCTCCGGGGAGGGCAGTTCGGCGCCGACCATCAGCTCGGCCAGCTGGCGGGCGGTGACGGCCTTCGGGTCGGCGTCGCCGACCGTGGTGCCGCGGCGGATCACGCTGATCGCGTCGGCCACCGACAGCACCTCGTGCAGCTTGTGCGAGATGAAGATGACGGTGACGCCCTCGGCCTTGAGCTCGCGCAGGTTGTCGAACAGCGCGTCGACCTCCTGCGGGACCAGGACCGCGGTCGGCTCGTCCAGGATCAGGATCCGGGCGCCGCGGTACAGCACCTTGAGGATCTCCACACGCTGCCGGTCGGCCACGCCGAGGTCCTCGACCAGCGCGTCCGGCTTCACGCCGAGGCCGTACTGGTCGGAGATCTCGCGGATCTTCGCCTTCGCCTTCGCGCCGATGCCGTACAGCTTCTCGCTGCCCAGGACGATGTTCTCCCAGACGGTGAGGTTGTCGGCCAGCATGAAGTGCTGGTGCACCATGCCGATGCCGCGGGCGATCGCGTCACCCGGGGTGGCGAAGGACACCTGCTCGCCGTTGATGGCGATGGTGCCCTCGTCCGGCTTCTGCATCCCGTAGAGGATCTTCATCAGGGTGGACTTGCCGGCGCCGTTCTCGCCCATCAGGGCGTGCACGGTGCCGCGTCGCACGGTGATGTCGATGTCGTGGTTGGCCACCACGCCGGGGAAGCGCTTGGTGATGCCGCGCAGTTCGACGGCCGGTGTCGCCGTCCCCGCGCTGGGGGTGCCGCCGGGAGAGGCGGAGTCGGAGGGGGTGATGGCGATCTCCTGCTGATCGTCGGGCGCTTCGTTGCGCTGGAGGCTCAGGGGGCCGGCTGGAGGTTCTGGGGGCCGGGCGTGGTGCGACCGCCGGACGGACACCGGGGTGCGGCATGGGCAGGGGCCCGGGGGATGCGCCTGGCGCAGCCCGTCCGAGCCCCTTCCGTGAGATGTGTCAGACCGCTGCGCCGCCCGACTGGCGGGCGGCGCGGGTGGCAGGGGGTCAGCCCTGCGGCGGGGTGGTCGGAACCTTGGTGGCGCCGCCGGTGATCTGCTGGGTGGCGGCGTCCAGCTTGGCCTTGATGTCGTCGATGAAGCCACCGGTGACGGCCAGCGACACGCCGCCGTCCTTCAGGTCGAAGTTCTTCACGCCGCCCTGGTCGGTGCCGTCCTTGGTGGACTTGACGTAGCTGAACACGGCGGTGTTCACGTTCTTCACCATCGAGGTGAGGATGTGGTCCTTGTACTTCGACAGGGCCGGCAGGTTGGCCTGGTCGGAGTCGACGCCGATGGCCCACTTGTTGCCCGGGGCGGTGGCGACGGCCTCGATGGCGCCGGAGCCGGAGGAGCCGGCGGCGGAGTAGATGACGTCCGCGCCCTTGTCGAGCTGGCCCTGAGCGGCCTGCTTGCCCTTGCCCGGGTCGGCGAAGCCGGTGTTGTCCGGCGGGGTGGAGAGGTAGGTGACCTCGACCGCGATGTTCGAGTCGACGGACTTGGCGCCCGCGACGTAGCCGGCCTCGAACTTCTTGATCAGCTCGGACTGGACGCCGCCGATGAAGCCGACGTGCTTGGTCTTCGACTTGTTGGCCGCGGCCACGCCCGCCAGGTAGGAGCCCTGCTCCTCGGAGAAGGTCAGCGAGGTGACGTTCTTCGGCTGCTCCGGCGAGAAGGAGTCGATGATCGCGAACTTGACGTTCGGGTTGTCCTTCGCGACCTTGTTGACCGCGTCCTGGTAGATGAAGCCGACCGCGATGACCGGGTTGAAGCCACCGGTGACCAGCGACTTCAGGCGCTGCTCCTTGTCGCCCTCGGACTCACCGGACTTGGCCTCGGCCTCGTTGATGGTGGCGCCCAGCTCGGACTTGGCCTGGTCCAGACCACGCGCGGCCGAGTCGTTGAAGGACTGGTCGCCACGGCCGCCGATGTCGTAGGCCATGCCGACCTTGAGACCGGAGCCGCCACCGGCGCCGGCGGAGGTGGTGTTGTCGGTGCTCTTTGCGCCGCAGGCGGCGAGCGAGGCGATGCCCAGGGAACCCGAGAGCACGGCCGCGGCGAGCTTGAGTGAACGGCGCAAGGGAGTTTCTCCTTCTCACACACCCGTATGGCGTGGTCGAGCGCCACCGTAACGCGCGTAGAACACGGTTGTGTTACGGCCTGCACGGCCCTCGGGGTTGTTATCAAAATGTGGTCGTACGCCCGGGCAAATCCGGACATAGCCGCACACTTGTTCAACTCCCGTTCCGCTACTGGCTGGTAGCGCGCCACCACGGTACGCCTCCGGGCCGGAGCCCGGAAGGTGCCGCGCCGCACCCCGGCAAGGGGGCCCGAAGCCCCCCTTCGCGATCAGATCCGGGCGTGCTCCAGCGCCAGTGAGGCGAACAGTTCGACGCCGATGGCGATCGCCCGCTCGTCCGCGTCGAAGTCGCCCTGGTGGAGGTCCCGGACGCCCTTCTCGTCGGGGCCGCGCACGCCGAGGCGGGCCAGTGCGCCCGGCGCGTGCTCCAGGTACCAGGAGAAGTCCTCGCCGCCCAGGCTCTGCTCGGTCGGCTCCACCACCGGGCCGCGGCCCTCGGCGAACCGGTCGGTCATCGCACGCTCCAACTGCTCGATCGAGTCGGCCTCGTTGACCACCGGCGGGACGCCCCGGTGGTAGTCCAGCGTCCACTTGGCGCGGTACGTCTCGGCGAGGTGCGCCACCAGGTCCTCCAGCACCTCGGGAGCCTGCCGCCAGCCCGCCAGCTCCAAGCAGCGGACGGTGCCCTCCAACTCGGCGTGCTGCGGGATGACGTTCGGCGCGGAGCCGGCCGCGATCCGCCCCCACACCAGCGAGACGCCCCAGCGCGGGTCCATCCGGCGGGCCAGCCCGGACGGCGTCTCGGCGGCCAGCTTGGCGACCGCGGTGACCAGGTCGGTGGTCAGGTGCGGACGGGCGGTGTGCCCGCCCGGGCCGTCCACGCTGATCATCACCTTGTCGCAGGCCGAGGTGATCGCCCCGACCTTCAGCCCGATCCGGCCGACCTGCACCTTGGGGTCGCAGTGCACCGCGAAGATCCGCCCGACGCCCTCCATGCCGCCGGCCGCGATGACGTCCAGCGCGCCGCCGGGCATCATCTCCTCGGCCGGCTGGAAGATCAGCCGCACCGGCCGGGACAGCTGCCCGGCCTCCATCGCCTCGGCCAGCACCAGCCCGGTGCCCAGCACCACCGCGGTGTGCACGTCGTGCCCGCAGGCGTGCGCCCGGCCGGGCAGCGTGGAGCGGTACGGGACGTCCGTCTTGGCGTCGTCGATCGGCAGCGCGTCGATGTCGGCGCGGAACGCCAGCAGCGGGGTGCCCGGCACCGTGCCCGGCGGGACGAGGTCCACCAGCAGACCGGTGCCGCCCGGGAGCACGCGCGGCTCCAGCCCGGCGGCGACCAGTCGTTCACGCAGCAGCCGGGTGGTGCGGAACTCCTGCCGACCGAGCTCCGGGTGCCGGTGGAGGTCACGGCGCAGGTCGATCAACTCGGCCTGGTGGGCCGCTACTCGGGCGCGGAGGCCGGCGAGCGGGCGGACGGCGGTGACGGTGGCCGCGGCTGCGGGCTGAGGATCGTTCACCAGGCCAAGAGTAGGCCGGTAAGAGGCTTTTGGCCCCTCTTCCGCGAAAGTTTTCACCGTTTGGATGCATACCTCAAAACCCTGGTGGGTATGGCTCCCTGATTCGGCTCGCCCCTGTGCACGGCTCCCTTCGTATGCAACGACCCGCACCGGCCGCCGGACACGCCGCAGGCCCGCCGCCGGGCCCCCGGCCAACCCTTCCCCCCGATCGGGTCATGGCCCAGTAAAGCTTTCGGACGCGCTCTTGAGCGGCCCACATCAGTCCGAATAGACAGCTTTCGCACAGTCAACTCCGGTGCCGCAGTGGGGTGGGACCGTCCGCCTGCGGCGCGCCTCGTCACGCCCTCACGAAGGGCCGTTGACGCTCCATCGAACCGAGAAGGGGGGACCGACGTGCCCATCGCGCGCAATCGGCTCGCCAAGAGCATCGCGCCCGCCACCGTCGCGGCCGCACTGATCCTCACCACCCTCGGCGCGGCCGTTCCGGCCATCGCCGCCACCCCCGTGGGCGACACCGCCCGCACCCTGCCGGGCACCCACCCGGAGTGGGCCACCCCGCAGGCCGACGCGGGCGCGGCCGACGCCGCCGCCCCGGCGACCGTCCGGATCTACCTGGCCGGCCGCGACGCGAGCGGCCTCGCCGCCCTCGCCCAGGCCGTCTCCGACCCCAACTCGGCCTCCTACGGCCAGTTCCTGTCGTCCGCGCAGGCCCAGGCGAAGTTCGGCGCCACCCCCGAGCAGGTCAAGGCCGTCACCGACTGGGTGTCCGGCGCGGGCCTCACGGTCTCCGCAAGCAACGCCCACTACGTGCAGGTCGCCGGCTCCACCGCCGCGATGGCCAAGGCCTTCGGCATCGGCTTCCACAACTACCGCACCGCGGACGGCACCCACCGGGCGCCGACCAGCGACGCCAAGCTTCCGGCCTCCGTCTCGGGCGCCGTCCTCGCGGTCTCCGGCCTGGCCGACGCGATCCACAAGAACAGCTCCTCCGCCACCTCCGTCCGCGAGGCCGAGAAGAGCGCCAACGCCAAGCTGGCCGGCCCCGACAAGAAGGACCCGGCGACCCTGCCGACCGTCCCGACCTGCTCCGAGGACGGCTACGGCTCGAAGATCGCCAAGGGCGCGCCCGAGGGCTACGAGAAGAACGATCCGTTCGCCCCCTGCTCCTACATCCCGTCCCAGCTCCGCAAGGCCTACGGCGTCACCGACGCCAAGGTCGGCGGCAAGGGCGCCCGCGTCGCCATCATCGACGCGTACGGCCTGTCCACCATGGAGCAGGACGCCAACCACTTCTCCGCCCTGCACGGCGACCAGCCGTTCAAGACCGGCCAGTACACCGAGTACGTCACCCCGGACAAGTGGACCCACCAGGACGAGTGCGGCGGCCCCGCCGGCTGGGCCGGCGAGGAAGCCCTCGACGTCGAGATGGTGCACGGCCTCGCGCCGGACGCCAACGTCGTCTACGTCGGCGGCAACTCCTGCTACGACGAGGACCTCTACGACGCCATGGCCAAGGTCGTGGACGGGCACCTCGCCGACATCGTCTCCAACTCGTGGGGCGAGATCATGCACGGCAAGTCCGGCGACATCGACCCCGCCGTGGTGGCCGCCGACAACCAGATCTTCCAGCTGGGCGCCCTCACCGGCATCGGCTTCACCTTCTCCTCCGGCGACTGCGGCGACGATTCCCCGGGTGCGGCCGCCACCGGCGTCAACTGCGAGGCCGACACCAACCAGGCCCAGGCCCAGTGGCCGTCCTCCTCCCCGTGGGTCACCTCGGTCGGCGGCACCGCCCTCGAACTCGGCGACAAGTCCGGCAAGTACGGCCACGAGGTCTCCATGGGCGACCTGCGCTCGGTGCTCTCCGCCGACCAGAAGTCCTGGAGCCCGATGCCGGGCGGCTTCTACTTCGGCGGCGGCGGCGGTGTCTCCAAGGACTTCGCGCAGCCGTGGTACCAGCAGGGCGTCGTCCCGGACAGCATCAGCAAGACCGCTGCCGACGGCACCAAGTCCAAGACCCCGCTGCGCGCCACCCCGGACATCGCGATGAGCGGTGACCTGGTCGCCGCCACCCTGGTCGGCTTCACCGCCGCCGGCGGCTACAGCGAGGGCGGCTACGGCGGCACCTCGGTCTCCGCCCCGGAGACCGCGGCCATGTTCGCCAACGCCATCGAGACCCGCGGCGGCCGCGCCCTCGGCTTCGCCAACCCGGCCCTGTACGACCGCGCCGACACCAACGCCTTCCACGACGTGGACGACAACGCCGTCAACACCAAGCGCGGCAACGTCGTCGACCTCGGCGTCGTCTCCGGCTCCCTCCGCGTCCGCCTCTACAAGATAGGCGCCGACTACGGCCTCTCGGCCTCCAGCGGCTACGACACGGCGACCGGCCTGGGCTCCCCGGGCAAGGGCTTCTTCAAGTCCTTCGCCATCAAGAAGAAGTAACCGGCCCACAGCAGTTGAGGGGCTGTCGGGAGTTCTCCCCGGCAGCCCCTCTCGCTGTTCTCGCAGTTCCCCGCGCCCCGTCAGGGGCGCGGGGCTGCACTCAGAAGCGGTCCACCGGCGTGTAGGTGCCCCACACGCCGCGCAGCGCGTCGCACACCTCGCCCACGGTGGCCCGGGCGGCCAGCGCCTCCTTCATCGGGTACAGCACGTTGTCCGTCCCCTCCGCCGACTTGCGCAGCGAGGTGAGCGCACGGTCGACGGCGGACGAGTCCCGGTCGGAGCGCAGGCGCTTGAGCCGTTCCGCCTGCTGCGCCTCGATCGCCGGGTCGACCCGGAGCGGCTCGTACGGCTCCTCCTCGGCGAGTTGGAAGCGGTTGACGCCGACCACGGTCCGGGTGCCGGAGTCCTGCTCCTGCTGGATGCGGTACGCGGTGCGCTCGATCTCGCTCTTCTGGTAGCCCTGCTCGATCGCCGCGACCGCGCCGCCCATGTCCTCGATCTTGGCCATCAACTCCAGAGCGGCGTCCTCCAGTTCGTCCGTCATCGCCTCGACCACGTAGGAGCCCGCGAACGGGTCGACGGTCGCGGTGATGTCGGTCTCGAAGGCCAGCACCTGCTGGGTGCGCAGCGCGAGCCGCGCGGACTTCTCGGTCGGGAGTGCGATCGCCTCGTCGAAGGAGTTGGTGTGCAGCGACTGCGTCCCGCCGAAGACGGCGGCCAGCGCCTGCACCGAGACCCGGACCAGGTTGACCTCGGGCTGCTGGGCGGTGAGCTGGACGCCCGCGGTCTGGGTGTGGAAGCGCAGCATCTGCGACTTCGGGTTCTTCGCGCCGAACTCCTCCTTCATCACCCGGGCCCAGATCCGGCGCGCGGCACGGAACTTGGCGACCTCCTCCAGCAGCGTGGTCCGGGAGACGAAGAAGAACGAGAGCCGCGGCGCGAAGTCGTCGACGTCCATGCCGGCAGCGACCGCGGTGCGCACGTACTCGATGCCGTTGGCGAGGGTGAAGGCGATCTCCTGCGCGGGGTTCGCCCCGGCCTCGGCCATGTGGTAGCCGGAGATGGAGATGGTGTTCCACTTGGGGATCTCGGCCCGGCAGTACTGGAAGACGTCGGCGATCAGCCGCAGCGAGGGCTTGGGCGGGAAGATGTAGGTGCCGCGGGCGATGTACTCCTTGAGCACGTCGTTCTGGATGGTGCCGGTGAGCTTGTTCGACGGCACGCCCTGGGCCTCGCCGACCAACTGGTAGAGCAGCAGCAGCAGCGAGCCGGGCGCGTTGATGGTCATCGAGGTGGAGACCTCGCCGAGCGGGATGCCGCCGAACAGGACGCTCATGTCCTCGACGCTGTCGACGGCGACGCCGACCTTGCCGACCTCGCCGGAGGAGATCGCGGCGTCGGAGTCGTATCCCATCTGGGTGGGCAGGTCGAACGCGACGGACAGGCCCATGGTGCCGTTGGCGATGAGCTGCTTGTAGCGGGCGTTGGACTCGGCGGCGGTGCCGAAGCCGGCGTACTGGCGCATCGTCCACGGCTTGCCGGTGTACATGGTCGGATAGACGCCGCGGGTGAAGGGGTACTGGCCGGGGGTGCCGAGTCGGCTCGCGGCGTCGAAGCCGGCCAGGGTCTCGGGGCCGTACACCGGCTCGATCGGCAGGCCCGACTCGGTGCGGCGGGGCTCGGCTGCCATGGATGTCCTCCGCGGAAGGTGGTGAGGGGTCGACGCCGGCTGACGGCACGGCTGGATACGCAATGTAGCCGCGCCCCTCACGGGCAGACAGATGCCACGGCTGGGAGCTTGCTCACAACACCCGCGAACCGTTCCTTGGGATGATCCGGGATGATCCCCCTGCACCGAACACCAGGCCGAGACAAGAGGAGTGGGACATGAGCGAGCAGAAGGTGGCGGTGGTCACCGGCGCCAGCAGCGGCATCGGGGCGGCCACCGCCCGCCGGCTGGCGGCGGACGGCTTCCAGGTGGTGCTGACGGCCCGCCGCACCGAGCGGATCGAGGAGCTGGCGAAGGAGCTCGGCGGCCGCGCCTACACCCTGGACGTCACCGACCGGGCCGCGGTGGACGCGTTCGCCGCCGAGGTCGGCCGGGTGGACGTGCTGGTGAACAACGCGGGCGGCGCGCTCGGCGCGGAGAGCGTCGAGGCCGGCGACCCCGAGGACTGGCGCACCATGTTCGAGGTCAACGTGCTGGGCGTGCTGCACCTGACCCAGGCGCTGCTGCCGGCGCTGCGCGCCACCGGCGACGGCACCGTGCTGATCATGTCCTCGACGGCGGCGCTGGCCGCGTACGAGGGCGGCGGCGGGTACGTGGCGGCCAAGCACGCCGTCCACTCGGTGGCGCAGACCCTCCGCCTCGAACTCGTGGGCGAGCCGATCCGGGTGATCGAGATCGCCCCCGGCATGGTGAAGTCCGAGGGCTTCGCGCTGACCCGTTTCCGCGGCGACCGGGCGAAGGCGGACGCGGTGTACGCGGGCGTCGACGAGCCGCTCACCTCCGAGGACATCGCCGACACGGTGTCCTGGGCGGTGACCCGTCCGGCGCACGTCAACATCGATCTGCTGGTCGTCCGGCCGCGGGCGCAGGCCGCCAACCACAAGGTGCACCGCACCAACTGACCGGTTCCGCGTGAACGGGGACGGCGGCGGGTCACAACTTGATAGCTCGATCGGATGAAATCGGCTCGCCGCCTCCCCAACTGATGAACCCTCAACTACCGTGGAGGCGCTGCCCCGCCGAGCCGTACCGGCTCCGCGCGGGGGCGCCGCCACACCCTCTCTGTCTCTGCAGCATCCCCCCTTCCCGCCCTCACGAGGAGGATCCGCTGGCCAGCGACATCCCGCCGCAGCGTCTGGACGTGCGGACGGATCCGTCCCTCCTGGGACTCCACCGGTTCAACGAGGCCGACTCCGGCGCGGTCGAGGAGGCGCTGCTCGCCTGCTGCGGCAGCCACCGCTGGGCCCTGCGCCTGACCGCCCACCGCCCCTACCCCGACATCGGCTCGCTGCTGGCGGCCGCCAGCGAGGCCAGCTACGACCTGCGCCCGGCGGACCTCGCGGAGGCGCTGGCCGACGAGAGCTGGATGCCGCAGCCGCTGGTCGGCATGCGCGCGCCCGGCAGCCAGGCCGCGCACACCGCACTGCGGGCCGCGCACGCCGCGTACGAGGCGCGTTTCGGCCATGTCTTCGTGGTCTGCCTGGAAGGCGTGGACCACGAGGAGATGCTGGACGCGGTGCTGACCTCGATCCGCACCCGGCTGGCCAACGACCCGGACGAGGAACGCCTCATCTCCGCCGAGGAGTTGCGTCGCATCGCACTGACCCGCCTGGAACACCTGGTGGCCGTTCGGAGCTGAGCTCCGGGCGGCCGCCCCGCAGTGTGATCGGATGTTCGCGAAGCACGGGAGTTCCCGTTCCGATTAGCCCGTGCGTGCCTGATTGATCACAGCAGGGCCCCCGGAGGACGGAGGGGCCCGGCGCGTCGATAGGATGCTCGCGGCCGGTGGACCGTATCCGGCCGGGCTGACCGACACGAAGCCGGCCGAGCCCCCGATCCGCTTCCGGAGGGTTTTCCGTGCCGGCTGGAACGCTGTACCGCGGCCGGGAAGGCATGTGGAGCTGGGTGGCTCACCGAGTCACCGGCGTCCTGATCTTCTTCTTCCTGTTCGCACATGTCCTGGACACCGCCCTGGTGCGGGTGTCGCCCGAGGCGTACGACTCGGTGATCGCCACCTACAAGTTCTGGCTGGTGAACCTGATGGAGTACGGCCTCGTGGCCGCCATCCTGTTCCACGCCCTGAACGGCCTGCGCGTCGTGGCGGTGGACTTCTGGGCCAAGGGCCCGAAGTACCAGAAGCAGATGCTGTGGACTGTCGTCGGCATCTGGGTCGTCCTGATGGGCGGCGCCTTCTACCCCGTTCTGCAGCACACCCTTCGCACCTGGTTCGGGGGCTGATCCGGCATGTCCACTGAGATCAAGGACCTGGTGGTCCCCTCGCTGCAGGCCCACACGGGCCAGGGCCTGGGCACCGGCAACCCCGCCGACGCCTTCGTCGTGGAGCCCGCCCGGGCCCGCACGAAGAAGACCCCGCGCCGCACCCGCACCAACTTCGAGATGCTCGCCTGGCTGTTCATGCGCCTGTCGGGTGTCGTCCTGGTGGTGCTGGTCCTCGGCCACCTGCTGATCAACCTGATGCTGGACGGCGGCGTCTCGAAGATCAGCTTCGCCTTCGTGGCGGGCCGCTGGGCCTCCCCGTTCTGGCAGATGTGGGACCTGCTGATGCTGTGGCTGGCGATGCTGCACGGCTCGAACGGCATGCGCACCGTCATCAACGACTACGCGGAGAAGGACGCCACTCGCATGTGGCTGAAGGGTCTCCTGGCTGTCGCGACCATCTTCACGGTGGTCCTCGGCACCCTGGTGATCTTCACCTTCGACCCGAACATCTGACGAGCCACCAGAGGCGACTGACCCCATGCAGATTCACCAGTACGACACCGTCATCGTCGGCGCCGGCGGCGCCGGCATGCGCGCGGCCATCGAGTCGACGCAGCGCAGCCGCACCGCGGTTCTGACCAAGCTCTACCCGACCCGGTCGCACACCGGCGCGGCGCAGGGCGGCATGTGTGCCGCGCTCGCCAACGTCGAGGAGGACAACTGGGAGTGGCACACCTTCGACACGGTCAAGGGTGGTGACTACCTGGTCGACCAGGACGCCGCCGAGATCATGTGCAAGGAGGCCATCGACGCGGTCCTCGACCTGGAGAAGATGGGCCTCCCCTTCTCCCGCACCGACCAGGGCCGGATCGACCAGCGCCGCTTCGGCGGCCACTCCCGCAACCACGGCGAGGCGCCGGTCCGCCGGTCCTGCTACGCCGCGGACCGCACCGGCCACATGATCCTGCAGACGCTGTTCCAGAACTGCGTCAAGCACGGTGTCGAGTTCTTCAACGAGTTCTACGTCCTCGACCTGCTGATCAACGACGGCAAGACCGCCGGCGTGGTGGCGTACGAGCTCGCCACCGGCGAGATCCACGTCTTCCAGGCCAAGGCCGTGGTGTTCGCCTCCGGCGGCACCGGCAAGATGTTCAAGGTCACCTCGAACGCGCACACCCTGACCGGTGACGGCCAGGCCGTGGCGCTGCGCCGCGGCCTGCCGCTGGAGGACATGGAGTTCTTCCAGTTCCACCCGACGGGCATCTGGCGGATGGGCATCCTGCTCACCGAGGGCGCCCGCGGCGAGGGCGGCATCCTGCGCAACAAGGACGGCGAGCGCTTCATGGAGCGCTACGCCCCCGTCATGAAGGACCTCGCGTCCCGTGACGTCTGCTCCCGCGCGATCTACTCGGAGATCCGGGCCGGCCGCGGCTGCGGCCCCGAGGGCGACCACGTCTACCTGGACCTGACGCACCTCCCGCCGGAGCAGCTGGACGCCAAGCTGCCGGACATCACCGAGTTCGCGCGCACCTACCTCGGCATCGAGCCCTACACGGACCCGATCCCGATCCAGCCCACCGCGCACTACGCGATGGGCGGCATCCCGACCAACGTCGAGGGTGAGGTCCTGAGCAACAACACCGACATCGTCCCGGGCCTGTACGCCGCGGGCGAGGTCGCGTGCGTGTCGGTGCACGGCGCCAACCGTCTGGGCACCAACTCGCTGCTGGACATCAACGTGTTCGGCCGCCGCGCGGGCATCGCCGCCGCCGCGTACGCCGACAAGCACGACTTCGTCGAGCTGCCGGAGAACCCGGGCGCGCTGGTCGAGGCGCTGGTCGAGGGTCTGCGGGAGTCCACCGGCACCGAGTCGGTCGCGGCGATCCGCAGGGAGCTGCAGGAATCGATGGACACCAACGTGTCCGTCTACCGCACCGGCAAGACCCTGCAGCAGGCCGTCGAGGACGTCCAGGCGCTCAAGGAGCGCTTCAAGAACGTCTCGATCCAGGACAAGGGCTCGCGCTACAACACCGACCTGCTGGAGGCCGTCGAGCTGGGCAACCTGCTCGACCTGGCCGAGGTGCTGGTCGTCTCCGCGCTGGCCCGCGAGGAGTCCCGCGGCGGTCACTACCGCGAGGACTTCCCGACCCGCGACGACGTGAAGTTCATGCAGCACACGATGGCGTACCGCGAGGTGGCCGAGGACGGCTCCACCTCCATCCGCCTCGACTACAAGCCGGTCGTGCAGACCCGCTACCAGCCGATGGAGCGTAAGTACTGATGTCCACTCCGACCGTCGAGACGCACTCGGCCGCGCTGGACGCGGTCGAGGCTGGCAGCACCAAGCTGATCAACGTCACCTTCCGGATCCGCCGGTTCAACCCGGAGGAGCACCCGGACCCGGTGTGGGTGGACTACCAGCTCGAAATGGACCCGAAGGAGCGCATCCTGGACGCGCTCAACAAGATCAAGTGGGAGCAGGACGGCACCCTCACGTACCGTCGCTCCTGCGCGCACGGCATCTGCGGTTCGGACGCCATGCGGATCAACGGGCGCAACCGGCTGGCGTGCAAGACCCTGGTCAAGGACGTCGACCCGGCGAAGCCGATCACGATCGAGGCCATCAAGGGCCTCGCGGTCCTCAAGGACCTGATCGTGGACATGGACCCGTTCTTCCAGGCGTACAAGGACGTCATGCCGTTCCTGATCACCTCGGGGAACGAGCCGACCCGCGAGCGTCTGCAGTCGCAGGCCGACCGCGAGCGCTTCGACGACACCACCAAGTGCATCCTGTGCGCCGCGTGCACCTCCTCGTGCCCGGTGTTCTGGAACGACGGCCAGTACTTCGGCCCGGCGGCGATCGTCAACGCGCACCGCTTCATCTTCGACTCCCGCGACGAGGGCGCCGAGCAGCGCCTGGAGGTCCTCAACGACCGTGAGGGCGTGTGGCGTTGCCGCACCACCTTCAACTGCTCGGAGGCCTGCCCGCGTGGCATCGAGGTCACCAAGGCGATCCAGGAGGTGAAGCGCGCGCTCGTCACGCGTCGCTTCTAGTCCTGAGCCCCGAAGGGCCCGTCCGGAGTTCGCTCCGGGCGGGCCCTTCGGCTTCTGCTCAGGGGGCGGGTGCGCGTCTGACGGTGGCCAGGGTGAGCAGCAGCGGGCCGAGGAACAGCGCCACCGCCATGGTCCGGTAGTCCTGGCCGGCGGCGGACGCGGTCAGCGCCAGCTGGGTGCCGAGGACGGCCGCGCCGGCCACCGGGACGAGCGCGGGCAGCCGGTGCCGCCAGGCGTACAGCAGGGCCGCCGCGAGGCCGAGGTACGCCCACAGGGCGCCGCGCCACAGCAGCCAGTCCAGCTGCGGGGCGCGCAGCAGGGTGCGGCTCCAGGCGGCGGCGGAGTGCAGGGGCCGCAGCAGGCCGTGCGAGGCCGCGGACGGCTCCGGTACCTCGGTGGCGGCGTGCGGGCCGCCGGTGCCCGCCCACACCGCCCAGGCGAGGCGGCTCCGGCAGAGCCGGGCGTCCAGCACCCGGTCCGGGTGGTCGCGCAGCAACTGCCGCCACGCGGCGGCGAGTTCGTCCTGTGCGCGGCGGGCGGCGGCGGCGTCCCAGCGCTCGGTGAGGGCGGCGGTCGCCGAGCAGTCCGTGCCGGCCGCGTCCCATTCGGCGGCCGGGGCGAGGACCGTCAGCGCCGGGTCCGGGCGGGTCGGGTCGCGGTGCTGGGCGAGCGCCAGGTCGGCGGCGCGCAGAGTGTGCAGGTCGCCGGTGCGGGCCGCGGGGTGGCCGAGCACGGCGAGGGCGATCGGCACGGCCAGCGCGAGGGCGGTGAGCAGCGCGAGTCGGCCCCGCACCCGAGGCAGGGCGGGCAGCAGCACCAGGGCCGCGATCAGCGCGGTGCCCGCGCCTCGGGGGCCGGTCAGCGCGAGCAGCGCGATGGCCGAGAACAGTACGGCCAGATCCAGCCGTTGCGCGGGCCCGCCCCGGTGCAGCGTCCCGTCGACGCGCCGGGCGAGCAGCCGCAGGCCCGCCGCGGTGAGCAGCAACGCGCCTACGGTGGAGGGCACTTCGGGGCTGAGTGAGACCACCAGGCTGCCGGTCGGCGGCAGCGCGGCCAGCGCGACGGCCACCGGCCCCGACCACCGCCCGCGCACCCCGAACCGGGCCAGCGCCGCCACCAGGTGCCCGAGCGCGAACGCCACCAGCACGCTCTGCGCCAGCGTCGCCCCCGCCGGGTGCAGGATCCGCACGGCGGCGTCGTACAGCGGCGCACCGCTCCGCGCGCTGCCGGTGAACGCCGGGTACCCGGCCGCCCACCACAGCAGCAGCACGGCCTGGCAGGCCGCGGCCACCGCGAACGGCAGCCGCAGCCTGGACTTGGCGCGCCGGTGCCGCCGCTCCCGTTCGTGGCGCTGCGCCCACTCGGGGCGGGCGTCGCCGAGGGTGGTGCTGGTGCTCATCGCGGAGCCTCCCCCATCCCCTGCTCCCCGGCCCGGCGCCGGTCCCTCGCCGCCGGCCGCCCGGGAGTCGTGCCGGGCAGGCTAGCAGCAGGATTCAGCCACCTCCAGAGGTCCGACCACGGACATTCCTGATGCCGGATCAGGCCAGCGGGCCGAGGTCCTTCGGGTGCGCGACGCCCTTGAAGGTGATCAGGTGCCGGCCCGCGGTGACGGCGTACAGGTCGGCCTGCCCGTCCCCGTCGAGGTCGCCGGAGCTGCCCAGGGTCGGGTAGTCGGCGACCGGGAAGCTGCCGATCACGGTGCCGTCCGCCGGGTCGGCGAGCGCGGAGAAGTCGAAGCTGCCGTTGGCGAGCTTGGGCACGGCGTAGGAGCGCAGAACACCGGTGGCCTGCTCACGGGCCCACAGCGCGAGGTTGCCGCCGGCGTCGGGGCCGGGGGCGATCAGGTCGTAGCCGTTCCACAGGCCGGTGGAGGTCAGCTGGGTGGACTTGGTGAAACGCGACGGGTCGCGCTGGAGCCACAGGTTGCCCTGCTCGACGTCCAACAGGTTGAGACCGTACGGGTTGATCGCGTCCACCGAGCCGAACGCCACCAGTTGCTGAACGCCGGCGTAGCTCGTGCTGTGGTCGGCCGGGCAGGCCACCGGGGACTTGACCAGGTTGGTGCAGGAGGTGGCGTGGCGCACGTACGGCGGGATGGTCGAGTCGATCGAGAACTCGCCGCGGTTCAGGTACTGGTACAGGTACTCGCCGTCGGGCTCGTGGACGTAGACGGTGTCGGCGGCCACGGACGAGGCCGCGCCCCAGCCCCTGTGCACCACCTGCAGGCCACTCCAGCCGGTGCCGGTGGGCGACCACTGGGCGGGCACCACGGCACTCGGGGTGGTGCTGCCGGCATCGCCGCTGATCACCAGCAGGTTGCCCTGCGAGTCAGGCAGCAGGATGTCCGGGACGCCGTCGTTGTCGACGTCGCCGAGGACCTTCGTCGGGTTCGACGGGGCGTAGAACGAGTAGGACAGCGGCTGGGAGGCGTTGCCCGCCCCGTCGATCGCCTGCACGTACAGGTTGTGGGTGCCCCAGGTGGCCGGCTTGAGGGTGACGCTCACCGTGCCGTCCGCCCCGGGCAGGACGACGCCCGGCGCAGGCTCGCATCCTCCGACGCTCGGCGTGTCGTCCAGCACGTACCGGAAGCACACCAGGCCGGAGCCGCCGTCGGCGCCGGAGAAGGTGAAGACGCCCGGCTGCCCGGCGTACTTGGAGGGGCCGGCGGTGCCGGACGGCGGAAAGTCGACGGAGTTCACGCCGACGGTCGGCTGGGTGCGGTCGATGCCGAACCGGCAGGTGGCGGAGGGCGCGCCGGAGCCCGACGGGTACTCGGGCCGGACCTGCCAGGTGTATCCGGGGCCCTCGGCCAGATCGCCGATGAACGCCCGGACGTTGCCGAGGCCATCGGCCGCAGCGGTGGTGTCGAGGATCTTCGTGCCGGTCGCGTCCCACAACTCGAAGGTGGCGGCGGTCGCGGTGGTCCTCGCGTACAGCTCCGGGCCCGGGAAGCTGTTGGTGACCCAGCCGGGCATGCCAGTGGCGTTGCAGCCGTCGGTGCGCTCGCCGTCCAGCGAGGTGCCCGGCAGAACGGTCGGGCCGGTGATCCAGGGGTCGGACACCGCCTGCGCGGCGGGGGCGGCGAACAGGCCGGCCGCGAGGGCGGTGGTGGCGCAGGCGGCGAGCAGCCGCGCGGAGGTGGTGCGGGACATCGGGATTCCCCCCAGGAAACGATGCGCGGACGATCGATCGACCGCCCAGCCGCGCATCCTGGCAGCCCCGGAATCCGGCCGCAAGGGTGCGCCGGGGCTACTCCGCGACGGCCGCCCGGCGCAAGGCTCGCAGGCCGCGGACGCCGATCCAGCCGATGGCGAGGCCGAGCAGCAGGGAGGTGACGGCGAGCAGCAGGTGGACCCAGAAGAAGGCGGTGGGCTGCCCGTGGTCGCCGTTGACGAACGCCTGGCCGCCGGAGTCCTTCCAGAGGTTCTTCGCGAACGTCGTCCAGATGAAGATCGACCAGACGCCGAAGGCGGTGAGGAACCAGGAGACCGGGCGGCTGAGCTTCATGGCGGGGTCCTTCGGGGCAGACGGGTGGCCCGTCCAGTATGCGCGGCCCGCCGTTCGGAGCAGCGGGCGGTACTCGTTCGTGCGGCGGGCGGCGGCTCGGGCCGTGCGGGCGGCGGGGGCGGGTTAGCTTCCCTGAATGCAGACTGTCCGCCGGATCGTCCACGGTTCGTCCGCTGCCGCGCTGGTGCTGTTCCCGGTCGGCCTGCCGGTCGCCGTCGCGGCGGTGCCCGGTGATGCGCCGCCGCCCGCCGTGGTGGGCGGGGAACGGCTGGGTGCGCCGGGTGTGCAGGTCGCGCCGGGGCCGGGGGCGCCGCCGTTGCCGTCGAACCTGACCGGGAAGTCCTGGGTGGTGGCGGACGCGGGCAGCGGCGAGGTGCTGGCGGCGTTCAACGCGCATGCGCAGCTGCCGCCCGCGTCCACGTTGAAGATGCTGTTCGCGGACACCGTGCTGCCGCGTTTCCCGGCCGACGAGGTGCACAGGGTGGGCTGGTCGGAGCTGCAGGGGATGGGGGCGGGCAGCAGTCTGGTCGGCATCAAGGAGGACCTGGACTACAAGGTCGAGGACCTGTGGCGCGGGGTGTTCCTGTCGTCCGGCAACGACGCGGTGCACGTGCTGGCGACCATGAACGGCGGGGTGGCGAAGACCGTCGCCGACATGCAGGCCCGGGCGGACCAGTTGCAGGCCCGGGACACCCACGTGGTCAGCCCGGACGGGTACGACATGGACGGGCAGGTCACCTCGGCGTACGACCTGACGCTGTTCGCCCGGGCGGGGCTGCGCAACGAGGAGTTCCGCGGGTACTGCGGGACGCGGTGGGCGCAGTTCCCGGGCGCGGTCGACAAGAACGGGCAGCGGGGCAGTTTCGGCATCGCCAACACCGACCGGCTGCTCGGCAAGTACCCGGGCCTGATCGGCGTGAAGAACGGTTACACCACCAACGCGGGGGCGACGTACACGGGTGCGGCGGTGCGCGGCGGCCGGACCCTGCTGGTGACGGTGATGCACCCGGCGAGCAGTCCGAAGGTGTACGACGAGGCGGCGGCGCTGCTGGACTGGGGCTTCGCCGCGACGGGGAAGGTCACCCCGGTGGGGGCGCTGGCCGAGGACAAGGCGCCCCCGGCCGAACCCACCGCGGGCCCGGCCGAGCCGGTCGCCGAGACGCCGTCGGCCGCGCAGCCCGCCGCGCCGTCCGCCGGCGCCTCGCCGACGAAGCGGCCGACGGTCGCGGCGGACCCGGTGCGGGCCGCGCACGCGGTGGCGGACGGCCCGGGCACGGCGACCTGGTCGGCGGTCGGGCTGTGCGCGGCGGTGGCGGCGGTCGGGATGCTGCGGCTGCGCGCGCTGCGCCGCCGGGCCGCCCTGCGGGAGGCCCGGGCGGGCAGACCGGACAAGTCCTAGGAACTCAGGAGGACTTGCGGGCACGCCCGGCGTTGAGCGCGCGACGGACCGCGCGGGTGGCGACCGGGGGCATCACGTCGATGGCGACCCGGCGGGCCAGCGAGCGCTGCTGGTGGGGGCGTGCGGCCCCGGCGGAGCCGCCGGACTGGGCGCGGACCGCGGCCTCGGGGAGGCCGGTGGGCTCGTCCCAGGCGAGGCGGTGGCAGGTCTGCCCGGCGAGGTGTTCCTCGTCGAGGCGGAAGCCCTCGGCGCGCCAGTCCCGGGCGAGCAGGTCGGCGCGGACCGCCTCGGCGTCGCCCCAGGTGCCGTAGAACTTCTCGGGGGTGAGCAGCACCGGCTTCAGGCCGAGGGTGAAGACGGCCTCCCAGACGGCGGCGTGCACGCCGGGGGTGTGCGGGGCGCGGTAGTCGTCGAGGGAGACGACGCCGTTGCCGGCCAGCGCGTCGCGGGCCACCAGGATGTCTCCCGCGACGTGCTCGTACAGGTGGGAGGCGTCGATGTGGATGAAGCGGCAGCTGTCGGCGGCGATCCGGCCGTCGGCGAGGACCGAGGTCGGGGCCTGGATGATCGTCGGCAGTTCGGCGTGGAACGCCTGGTAGTTGGTCTCGAAGGCGCGCCGGGTGAGGGTGGAGCGGTAGGACATCGTCATCTCGGCGGAGTTGTCGTCGTCCGGGGCGTCCATGTCGAACAGGTCGCAGACGGTGAAGGCCTCGCCGGGCCGCAGGTGGTCGCCGAGCAGGATCGCGGAGCGGCCCAGGTAGGCGCCCATCTCCAGCAGGTCGCCGGTGACGCCGGCGGCGCTCTGGCGGTCGAGCAGCCATGCGAAGACCTCGCGGTCGACGCGGAAGAACCATCCCGGGACGTCGTCGGGGGTGGCTGGTACGGGCGGCGCGGCGGTGGTGTCGGTGACGGACACGCGGCCTCCAGAGATGCTGGCCGGCGCTGGGGGCGCCGGCGAGACGGTCGGCCGAGGGACAGCCGAGCAATGAGTTGTGACCGGGATCATAGTCAGTCGTCCGAATGCCGGACAGGGGGTGGCTGCGCGGATTCGACGGCGGTCGCGAGCGCGGCCTCGGCCTGCCGGACGGCCCTCCGGCGGGCCGCCTCGGGGTCGGCGAGGGCCGTCCAGGCCGCGCTGTACATGAGCAGTCTGGCCACGAAGTTGATCCACAGCAGCAGCGCGACGGGCACCCCGAAGGCCCCGTAGACGCTGCGTCCGGCGACCGAACCCAGGTACGAGGAGAGTGCGATCTTCAACACTTCGAAGCCGACCGCGCCGATCAACGCGCCCTGCAGCAGGGCGCGTCGGTGCTGACCGCGGATCCGCGGGAACGGGCCGAGCAGGTACCAGAACAGCAGCAGGTCGGCGCAGACCGCGATCAGGAAGCCGAGGCCGGACAGCAGCCAGCGGGCGCCACCGCCGTCCAGGCCGAGCCGGTCGGCCAGCCGGTGCGCGAGCGTGGTGGCCAGCGCGGACGCGGCCAGCGAGGCGAGGCAGACCAGGCCGAGCCCGAACAGCACCGCGCAGTCCCGGAGTTTCACCTGAACGGGGTTGCCGGCGTCGTCGGGCAGCCGCCAGACCGTGCGCACCGCGCCGCGCATGGTGTCCACCCAGCCGAGGCCGGAGACCAGCAGCAGGGCGCCGGAGACCAGGCCGACGGTACCGGCGTTGGCGACCATCGCGTTCAGGTCGAGCGAGTCGGCGAGGCCGGGCAGCTGCTCGGCGATCTGCTCCTGGAGGTGGTGCACCCGGGAGTCGGAGAGCGTGGCCAGGGCGATCGCCAGGGCCACGGTGAGCAGCGGGAACAGCGCCAGGAACCCGAAGAAGGTGACCGCCCCGGCCAGCCGGTTGCCCTGGACCTCGGCGAAGAGCCGGTACACCAGGTAGGGGCGGCTGCGCAGCACCCGGGCCAGCAGCGGTCCGATCAGCGGCAGCCGGGCGAGGAAGTCCATCCGCCCCTGTATACCGGGCGGGCGGTGCTGCGTCCGGGTGACGCGCCGCCCGCCCGAATGCTCAGCGGCGGACGGCGCGGCGGGCCCTGGCGAGCACCCGCAGGCTCTGGAAGCCGAGGTAGCTGCCGCGGCCGAGCAGTTCGCCGCGGACGCCCTCGGGGCCGGCCGGCGGCCGGTAGCCGTCGGGGCGGTGCCGGGTGCAGTGTTCGGCGGCGCGGCGGAAGAACTCGCGGCGGTCGGCGGCGGGGACGCGTCCGGGCTTGGTGACCACGGTGGCGAGGTGGCCGAGCATCATCCGGTAGATCACCGGCCGCCAGCGGTCCAGGTCGGGGCGGGCGTCGAGGAACGCGAACACCCGGTCGTACTGCTCGAAGACGTCGAAGTGCTTGCGGGAGGCGGTGGCGAGGATGTTGCCGCCCTCGCGGCGCTGCCGGTAGTGCACGCCGACCTGGTCGAGCAGGGTGATCGACTCGGCGGCGAGCAGCGCCGGGTACGTCCAGGGGGTGTCCTCGTAGTAGCCGGGCGGGAAGGTCAGGCCCTGCTGCTCGACGAACGCGCGCCGGTAGGCCTTGTTCCACACCACCTGGAGCAGGTCGAGCAGGTCGCGGCGCTCGTCCAGGGTGAAGGTGTCGGCGCCGGGCTTGGCGAACACGGGGGCGGAGGCGGAGCGCACCACGCGGCCGTCCCAGTAGCTGCGGGCGTAGTCGTACACCAGCAGGTCGGGGTCGCCGGTGGCGCGCAGCCGGGCGTCGGTGGCGGCGAGCAGGTCGGGGGTGAGGGTGTCGTCGCTGTCCAGGAAGATCAGGTAGTCGCCGGTGGCGAGTTCCAGTCCGGCGTTGCGGGCGAGGCCCAGGCCGACGTTCTCCTCGAGGTGACGGACCGTCACCCGGCTGTCCCTGGCGGCCACTTCGTCGAGGATCGCGCCGCAGTTGTCGGGCGAGCGGTCGTCGACGGCGATCAGCTCGAAGTCGGTGAAGGTCTGTTCCAGGACGGAGCCCAGACAGGCGGGGAGGTACTCCTCCACGGCGTGGACGGGCACGATCACGCTGAACCGCGGCATCTCTTCACTCTCCTGACCTGGCCTGGCCAGGCGCAGACTAGCAAGCCCGGAGAGGTAGGATCGCGGCCGGTGCCGGTCCGGGTTCGACACATCTGCCGGGCCCACCCGGCCGCACTCCCTGAGGAAAGGCTCTGCGCTCCCGATGGCCCCCCGTCTGTCCGTCGTCGTCCCGATCTACAACGTCGAGCGCTATCTCGAGGAGTGCCTCGACTCGATCGCCGCCCAGACCTTCGACGACTTCGAATGCGTCATGGTCGACGACGGCTCCAAGGACTCCAGCGCCGACATCGCCAAGGCCTACGCCGCGAAGGACTCTCGCTTCCGGCTGGTCCAGCAGGTGAACAAGGGCCTCGGCGCGGCGCGAAACACCGGCTACCGCCACATCTCCGAGGGCACCGAGTTCCTCGCGTTCGTCGACAGCGACGACACCATGCCGCCGTCCGCGTACGAGCTGATGATCGGCACTCTGGACGAGACCGGCTCGGACTTCTGCACCGGCAACGTGCTGCGATTCCGCGCCGTCGGCCACTACCAGTCGGGCGGTCACCGCAAGCCGTTCGCGGCGACCCGGCTGCGCACCCACATCACCGAGGTCCCGGCGCTGGTCACCGACCGCACCGCGTGGAACAAGGTGTACCGCCGCTCGTTCTTCGACCAGGCGGGCGTGCTCTACCCCGAGGGCATCCTGTACGAGGACGCCCCGGTCAGCGTGCCGCACCACTACCTGGCCCGCCGGGTCGACGTGCTCGCCGAGCCGATCTACCACTGGCGCGAGCGGGAGGTCGGCGAGATGTCGATCACCCAGATGAAGACCAACCCGAAGGGCGTCATCGACCGGGTCAAGTCGATGGAGCTGGTCCGCGACTGGCTGGGCAAGCAGAGCGACCCGAAGTTCCGCAAGTACCTGCACGCCTACGACGAGAACAACCTCGTCGAGGAGATCCCGATGTTCTTCGGCTCGGTGCTGGAGGGCGACCCGGAGTACAACGCGGCCTACCTGGAGTCGGCCGGCCGCCTGCTGCGCGCGATCGGCCCGGAGCAGGTCCGCAAGCTGCGCGCCCCGCTGCGCCTGAAGTACCACCTGACCCTGCAGGGCCGGCTCGACGAGCTGATCGAGCAGCTGCGCTTCGAGAAGGAGAGCAACGGCGCCGCCCCGGCCCGCGGTCTGCTCCGCCCGTACGCGGACTACCCGTTCCTGCGCGGCGGCCGCAAGAGCGTCCCCGCGGACGTGCTGCGGCTGAACAACGCCCTGGTGATGCGCTCCCGGGTGTACGAGGCCCGCTGGGCCGGCGACAAGCTGCAGCTGACCGGGCACGCCTTCCCGGAGCACCTGGGCGCCGAGAACAAGCACGACATGGTCAAGGCGCTGGTCCTGCGCGAGGCCAAGGGCCGTCGCGTGGTGGCCGTGCAGACCAAGGCCGAGTTCAGCCCGGAGGCCACCGCCAGCTCCCCGCACGACCTGTACAGCTGCGACTGGGCGGGTTTCTCCGCCACCATCGACCCGGCGCGGCTCAAGCACCGCGGCGAGTGGAAGGACGGCTCCTGGCGGGTGCTGGTGGCCGGCGCCGGCAAGGGCGGCGTCTTCAAGGGCCGGGTGTCGGTCGGCTGGCACGACCGCGCCGAGTACGCGCCCGTGCACTGGGTCGAGGACGACGTCCGGGTCGTGCCGTGGTCGCGTGACGGCCACCTGCTGCTGCGGGTGGAGCGGGTGCGTGCCCGGGCCCTCGCGGTGAGCGCCGAGAACGGCACCGTCGAGCTGCGCGGCCTGGTCCGTTCCGGCGCCGACCTGGCCGGTGCGGAGCTGCGGCTGAAGCACGTCGAGTCCGAGCGCGACGTGTTCGTGCCGCTGGAGCTGGGCGTCCCGTCCGGCCGCGACCTGCCGTTCACCGCGCGGCTCCGGGTCTCCGAGCTGACCGCCGTCCGGGAGGCGTGGAACGCCCTCGACCCGACGGCCGAGAAGCGCACCCGCGACCGCTGGGACCTCGAACTCAAGCTCGCCGACGGCACCGCGCTGGCCCTCGTCCTGGACGACCGCCGCGCGCCCGTCGAGCTGCACCTGCCGCTCGACGACGGCGCCCGCACGCTGTACGCCAAGCCCTCCCCCAGCGGCTACCTGCAGCTGTGCGACCAGGTCGTGCAGCCGGTCGTCGAGGAGGTCGCCCGGGCCAAGGACGGCGAGGGCTTCGTGCTCAGCGGCTCGTTCCCGCTGCCCGGCGCCCACCGCTACGAACTGGTGATCCAGCACGGCAAGCGCCGCGAGGAGCACGCCTACCCGGTGGAGATCGCCGACGGCCGCTTCCGGGCCGCGCTGCCCGCGCTGCCGACCGCGTCCTTCGCCGGCCTGGTCCCGCTGCACAAGGGCACCTGGACGGTGCTGTTCCGCCCGCTCGGCGCCCCCGTCGACAGCGAGTGGCCGTCCGCGGCGCTCGCCGCGTCCACGTTCGACGCGCTGCCGATGGAGGTGACGGCCCGCGGCAAGCGGGTCGTGCTGGAGCGCCGCGCCTTCGACAGCCTGTCGCTGGAGGCCCACGACCCGCTGTCGCCGGCCGAGCGCAGCGGCTACCGGCAGCGCCTGCTGCGGGACGCCTACAAGAAGGGCCAGTACGGTCCGCTCACCGACGCCGTGCTGTACCACACCGTCCGCGAGGACTGGTGGGCCGCCGACGGCGGCCTGTACGCGGACTCGCCGCGCGCCGTGCACGAGGAGCTGGTCCGCCGCGGCCTGCCGCTGCGCCACCTGTGGACCTCCGTCGACCTGCAGGCCGAGCTGCCGCAGACCGCCGAGTGCATCCGGCACCGCTCCCCCGAGTGGTTCGAGGCGCTGGCCACCGCCAAGTACATCGTCACCTCCACCCACCTGCCGACGTACTTCCGCCGCCGCCCCGGCCAGGTCGTCCTGCAGACCTGGCAGGGCAGCCCGCTGAAGCGGATCGGCACCGACTTCGAGAAGGTCTGGTTCACCGACTCGGGCTACCTGGAGCACCTCAAGGAGGAGGTGCCGCAGTGGAGCCTGATGGTGGCGGGCAGCCGCTGGGCCGCGCCCGTGCTGCGCCGTGCCTTCGACTTCAAGGGCCAGGTGCTGGAGAGCGGCTACCCGCGCAACGACCTGCTGTTCGCCGCCGACCGGGAGAAGACCGCCGAGCGGGTCCGCGAGCAGCTGGGCCTGCCCGAGGGCAAGCAGGTGGTGCTCTACGCGCCGACCTTCCGCGAGGACCGTCGACTGCCCGACGGCGGCTACCAGCTGAACCTGCAGCTCGACCTGGAGGCGGCCCGCGCCGCCCTCGGCGACGACCAGGTGCTGCTGGTGCGCGCCCACGAGGTGGTCCGCGGCCGACTCCCCGAGGCCGGCAACGGCTACGTCTGGGACGTCAGCACCTACCCCGACATGGCGGAGCTGCTGCTGATCGCGGACGTTCTGGTCACCGACTACTCGTCCTCGGTGTTCGATTTCATGAACACCGGCCGCCCGGTGCTGTTCTTCACCTACGACCTGGAGCACTACCGCGACAACCTGCGCGGTTTCAGCCTCGATCTGGAGAACCGGGCCCCCGGCCCGCTGCTGTCCACCTCCGCCGAGGTGGTCGCCGCGCTCGGCGACCTGTCGCAGGTCACCGCCGAGTACGCCGACAAGTACGCGGCATTCCGCGAGGCGTACTGCGACCTCGACGACGGCGGTGCGGCCGGTCGGGTGACGGACGCACTGCTGGCAGAAGGCAAATGAGCGAGCGGCACAGCCCCAATAAAAGCGAATATAATATGTGAATAAATCAATTCCCCCCCTTTTTTGACAAAGGGGGGGAATTGACTTTCCCCCCCTTTGTGCACTGGGATATCGGGAATGTCCCCCCTTGTACGGCGCCTCGCCGTCGCCCGGCCTGCACGTCCCACCGAACCGGCTGCCGCCGCAATGCTGCGCCGCGCCGACTGGGAGAGCGGCGAACTCGTCCTGACCGGCGAGGGCAGGCTCCTCGACGCACCCGGCGAACGCCCCGGACAGACCCGCATCGTCCTGGAACTGCATGCCACCGACGGCAACCACCGCCCGCTGCGGCTGCGCACCGTCCCGCGCTACCTTCCGGAGGCCACCGACGAGAGCGCGCAGACCCGGCACAACCTCGACTGGACCGGCTTCACCGCCCACCTCGACCCGGCGCTGCTGGACACCCCCGCGATGCGCGAGGTCACCGGTTGGCGGGTGGAGGCGGCGGTCAGCTGCGGCCCGCACCGGGCCCGCGCCCCGCTGGCCGCGTACTGGTGCGGCAGCGGCGAGTACCCGCCCACCGGATGGATCGGCCGCGGGCTCCAACTGGTGCCGGTCGTCGAGGGTGGCTCACTGCACCTGACAGTGCGTCCGGCCCGCGCTGTGGTCGACTCCTGCCGTGCCCACCCCGACGGCTTCGAGCTGCGTGGCACCGCCACCGCCACGGGTGGCGCCCTGGTGCTGCGGCACCGCGACACCGGCGCCGTCGTACAGAGCCTGGTGCACTGGCAGGGCCACGGGTTCACTGCCGTGGCCGGCACCGTTCCGCGTCTCGCCGAGGGCCACTGGGAACCCTCGCTGACGCTGCCCGACGGCGACGCTCCGCTCGTCCTGCGCAACCCGCCCACCGGTGCCTGTCAGCTGCCGGAGCCCGCAGGCAGGGTGCTGTACGCCAAACAACTCGCCGACGACCGACTGCAGTTCTGCGTCCAGTCGGCCGAGCCGCTGATCGACCTGATCACTCCCGCCGACAGCGGCTTCGACCTCGCCGGCGAATTCGCCGGGTCCTTGGACACCCCGCTGGAGCTGGTGCTGCGGCACTGCGGCGACGGCCGCGAACGGCGCACTCCGGTCCACCTGTCCGGGGACGGCCGGTTCACCGCCCGGCTGCCGCTCGCCCCCGACGGGCCCGACGGCGCACCCCGCCCGCTCGGCAAGGGCATCTGGGCAGCCGCGCTGTGTCCCACCGGCCAGGACGGGCACCCGGGCCACCCGCTGCGGCTGCACCCGGCGACCCTGCCGCTGCTCCCGGCCCGCGCCCGAGTCGGCACCAAGTCCTTCCTGCTACAACGCCGTTGGCACGACACCCTGATCGTGGACAGCCTCCCGGTACTTGCCGCCCTGGAGCGCAGCGCCCTGCGCCAGCACCGGCTGCGTACCGAGAGCTACCCGTCCGCCCGCCGCCGCCCGCTGCGCGACGCGGTGCTGTACGACGTCTTCGGGGGCCGCGGCTACTCCTGCAACCCGCGCGCCGTGCATGCCGAACTCGCCCGCCGGCAGCTTCCGTTGGAGCACCTGTGGGTGATCGAGGATGGCCAGGAGCAACCGCCCGGGCCGGTCCGGGCGGTCCGCCAGTGGAGCCCCGAGTGGTACGAAGCACTCGCCACCTGCCGCTACTTGGTCGGCAACACGCACTTCCCGGACTTCCTGCGGCGCCGCGACGGCCAGGTGGTGGTGCAGCTGTGGCACGGGACCCCGCTGAAGCGGATCGGCCATCGGATGCCTCAGGGCTGCGCCACCGCCGACGGCTACCTGGAGCGGTTGGACCGGGAGGTACCGCAGTGGAGCCTGTTGCTGTCGCCCAGCCCGTTCGCCACCCCGGAGTTGATCGCCGCATTCGGCCACCGCGGCGAGGTACTGGAGGGCGGCTACCCGCGCAACGACCGGCTGGTCCGGCCCGACCCGGACGAGGTGGCCGCTGTCCGCCGCCGCCTGCGCGTGCCGCCCGGCCACCGGGTGGTGCTGTACGCGCCGACCTGGCGGGACGACCGGCGCGGCGCCGGCGACCGATTCGAGGTCGACCTGCACCTCGACCTGACCGCCGCCCGGGCCGCCCTCGGCCACGACCATGTGCTGCTGCTGCGCCCGCATGTGCACTGCGGCGGCGCGCTGCCGGACGACGACTTCGTCCGCGACGTCGCCGACTACCCGGACGTCCAGGACCTACTGCTGATCGCCGACGTGCTGGTCACCGACTACTCCTCGGTGATGTTCGACTTCGCGGTGACCGGCCGCCCGATGCTGTTCTTCACCTACGACCTGGAGCACTACCGCGACCGCCTGCGCGGCTTCACCTTCGACTTCGAGAAGCACGCCCCGGGCCCGCTGCTGGCCGGTTCCGAGCAGGTGGTGGCCGCGCTGCGCGACCTCGACCCGGCGCGGTACGGGGAGCGCTACCGCGCGTTCCGCGACCGGTTCTGCCCGCTCGACGACGGCGGGGCCGCTGCCCGACTGGTCGACCGGATGCTTGCTCTCGGCACGACCGGCTGAACGAGCCGCCCGGCGCTCGTACGGGCCGGGCACCGGGAAATACGCGGCCAGGAAGCCGGCCATCGCCAGGTCCTGTTCCTCCGCCGGGCTTCCGTCGCCTGTCCCGTCGGCCAGGCAGAACGCCTGCAGGTTGCGCTCGTCGAGCAACCGGGTCATCCGGGCCCGGCCCTCGGCGCAGTCCACTGCCAGGTATCCGTGGGAGAGCGTGCCGTCGACCGCGGCGCCGCGCAGGTGCGCGTGGTAGAGCGCGAGGGTGACCGGGGCAACGTCGGTGGAGGAGCGGAACTCCGAGCGGCCGGTCGCCTCCAGCTCGGGCCGCCAGTGCCCTTCGGCGTCCTCCAGCAGGCTGCGCCGCAGCGGGTGCGGGACGTGCGCGAGGACCCGGGTGAAGGACCGGCCGTGCTCGCCTTCCAGCAGCCGCCGGGTGGTCTGCTGGGCAACGGTGTAGACGTCGGCGGAGCCGGCCGCGGCGGACGGCGGGACAATCCGGGTGTCGCGGAAGACCTTCGGCTGTCCGCTGCCGAGGAAGAAGTCCTCGGGGCGGACCGGGGCGCCGAGGAGTACGTCGTCGTTGAAGTACAGGAAGTGCTCGGCCAGGCCCGGAATCCGGTGCAGCCCGGTCTCGATCGCGTGCGAGTTGAACACCGCTCCGCGGTCCAGCAGTTCGCGGTGCGAGACCAGGGTCAGCCCGGGTACGGAGGTGTCCAGCCACGGCGGCGTCTGGTCGTCGGTGATCAGGAAGATCCGCCGGATCCAGGGGGCGTACATGGCCATCGAGCGCAGGCAGTGGCGCAGTTCGTCACGGCTGCGGTAGCGGTGGTCGCCGTCGTCACGGTCCGTGTCGTCGGCGGCCGGCGCGGCATCGCCGAACAACCGGGTGCGGGCGGCGTCGCGGCGTTCGCGCCAGTCGGGGTCCTGGTCGTCGACCCAGGTGATCACGGCGTCCACCGGGAAGCGGACGTCCTCGGGCAGGACACGAAGGAACGGCTCGGCGACGGGGTAGTCACGCTCGCCGACCCGGACGGTGCCGGCCGCCTCGAGCGAGGGCAGCCACCAGCCGAACGGGGTCTGGTCGATCGAGGCGACGGCGCCGCGCGCGGATCCGTCGCTGTCCCAGAACTCCAGGTCGCAGCCGTGGTCCTCGCCGTAGTAGAGAGTGCGGGTGCCGGTCACCACCGGGCGGTACAGGCGTATGCCCTTGACCGGTTCGGGCAACTCCACAGGCTCCTCCGGCTCCGCGGAGTCCTCGGCCGGCTCGGACCTGCCCTCCGCCGGCTCGATCTCGGCCTCCACCGCATCGGCGGCGGCCTCCACCAGCGGCAGCTCGTGCTCCGCGACGGCCTGCGGAAGCTCCTCGGCGAGCACGGTGCGGTGCACACTGCCGTGGCCGAGCAGCTCGGCGTACACCGGCGCACCGCGGAAGGCGTCGGCGACGACCTCCAGCACCCGGTCCCGGCCGCCGGGGGGAATCGCCAGCCGGTGGCGGGCACCGCGGTCGGGGATCAGCAGGTAGCGCACGCCGGCGGCATCCAGCGCCTCGGCAGCGGCGGTCAGGTTGGCCTGCCGGGCCTCCGGGGCGAGCAGGTCGTCGCGGAGCTCGGCCAGCCGGTCGTGGTGCCGCACCAGGCGGGGTTCGGCAGCCGCCAGTTCGTCCTCGCGGACCCGCTGCGGGTCCGGTGCCGGAGGAGCCTGGGGCGCGGGACGAACAGGGGTGGGCAGGATGCCCAGCCGACGGAGCACCCGGCCCGCGAATCGCCGCGCCAGTTTCGGTACCGACCGCCCACCAGACATGCTTCTCCCGCTCCACGCCGACCCCTTTCGACCGTAACAACGGCGAAAGCCGAAGCGAAGGAAAGGCAAAGGACTCCCAGACAACTCCAGGAATCCGCAGGCAGAACGCTCAGGCTCGCCCGAACGCGTAACCGCGCCACGGCCGCCACACCCCGTCGCCACCGAACGTCGACAGCACGAATTCGGTGACGTCGAACACCGCGCGGAAACTCCGGGCCTGTTCGTACGCCTCGTCCAGGACGGCGTCCGGCAGGCCGTGGGCGACGGTGACGTGCGGGTGGTAGGGGAAGGCGAGTTCGCGGGCGAGCGGGCCGGAGCGCACCTCGGCCTCCAGCTCGCGGCACTCCTGGGCGCCCTCCTCGACCCGGACGAAGACCACCGGGGAGACCGGGCGGAAGGTGCCGCTGCCCTGGAGCAGCATCCGGAACGGGCGCTGCGCCGAGGCCACCGCCCGCAGGTGCTGCTCGATTCCGGGCAGGTGCTCGGCCCGGGTCTCGGTGGGCGGCAGCAGCGTGACGTGGGTGGGTATCGCCCGGGCCTGCGGGTCGCCGTGGCCGGCCCGGGCGTCCTGCACCTGGCTGCCGTACGGCTCCGGGACGTGTATGGACACCCCGATGGTGACGGTCTCTGGGAGACCGTCACCATCGGGGGCGGCAGCCGTCGGCATCAGCGCTTCGGCGCCAGGAAGCCGACCCGGTCGTACACCTCGGCGAGCGTCTCGGACGCCACCGCGCGGGCCTTCTCGGCGCCGAGCGCCAGCACCCGGTCGAGCTCGGCCGGGTCGTCCAGGTAGCTCTGGACGCGGGTCTGGAACGGGGTCACCCAGTCGGTGAACAGCTCGGCCAGCTCGGTCTTCAGGGCGCCGTACATCTTGCCGTCGAAGTGCGCGACCAGTTGCTCGATGCTCATCCCGCTGAGCGCGGAGTGGATCCGCAGCAGGTTGGAGACGCCGGGCTTGTTCGCCTCGTCGTAGGTGACCACGGTGTCGGTGTCGGTGACGGCGCTCTTGAACTTCTTGGCGCTGGTCTTCGGCGGGTCGAGCAGGCTGATCAGGCCCTTGTCGCTGGCCGCGGACTTGCTCATCTTCGCCGCCGGGTCCTGCAGGTCCTGGATCTTGGCGGTGGCCTTCAGGATGTACGGCTCGGGGACGGTGAAGGTCTTGCCGTAGCGGGTGTTGAACCGCTCCGCGAGGTCGCGGGTGAGCTCCAGGTGCTGGCGCTGGTCCTCGCCGACCGGGACGGTCTGGGTCTGGTAGAGCAGGACGTCGGCGACCATCAGCACGGGGTAGGTGAACAGGCCGACGGTGGTGCGGTCGGCGCCCTGCTTCTGCGACTTGTCCTTGAACTGCGTCATCCGGGAGGCCTCGCCGAAGCCGGTGAAGCAGTTCATCACCCAGGCCAGCTGCGCGTGCTCGGGCACCTGGGACTGCACGAACAGGGTGCAGCGCTCCGGGTCCAGGCCGGCGCCGAGCAGCTGCGCGACGGAGACCCGGGTGTTCTGCCGCAGCGTCGCCGGGTCCTGCTCGACGGTGATCGCGTGCAGGTCGACGACCATGTAGAAGGCGTCGTTCGCCTCCTGCATGTCGACCCACTGGCGCACCGCGCCGAGATAGTTGCCCAGGTGGAAGGAGCCTGAGGTGGGCTGGATGCCGGAGAGCACCCGGGGACGGTCCTTCACCGGACCGGTGACCGCTGCGTTGACCATGCGCCCATTCTTCCAGTTCCCCCGACCGCTCAGGAAACGTCCTGCGCACCCGGGTTCGGCAGTGTGACGGCACTCACCCGCAGCCGCTCGATCCGCCGCCCGTCCAGGCGGGCCACGGTGAGCCGGGCCCCGGACTCGGTGAGCACCTGGTCGCCCTTCTCCGGCAGCCGGCCGAGCTCGCGCACCACGAACCCGGCGACCGTCTCGTACGGGCCCTCGGGCAGTGTGAAGCCGGTCTCCTCGGCGAAGTCGGCGAGGTTGAGCAGGCCGTCGAGTTCGACGCCGCCGCCGGCCAGCCGCCGGGTCGCGGTGGTGTCCTGGGCGTCGTACTCGTCGCGGATCTCGCCGATCACCTCCTCGACCAGGTCCTCCAGGGTGACGATGCCCGCGGTGCCGCCGTACTCGTCGACCACGATGGCCAGGTGGTGGCCCTCGCGGCGCATCTCGCTCATCGCCTCCAGCACCCGCTTGGTGGCGGGCAGCAGCTTGACGGGCCGGGCCAGGTCGCGGACCCGGGCGGCCTGCTCGCCGCGCACCCCGTACAGGTCGCGGACGTGCACGAAACCGGTGACGGCGTCGTAGGAGCCCTCCACCACCGGGTAGCGGGAGTGCGGCGAGGAGTCCGTCTCGGCGCGGACCTCGCGCACCAGCCGGTCGCCGTCCAGGAAGGTCACCTCGGTGCGCGGCACCATCACCTCGCGCAGCTGGCGCTCCCCCGCCGCGAACACCTCGTTGATCAACTCGCGTTCGTCCGAACCGAGTTCGGTGTTGGACGCGACCAGGCCGCGGAGCTCCTCCGGGCTCATCGCGCCCCGCCCGGCGGTCGGGTCGCCGCCCAGCAGCCGCACCATCAGGTCGGTCGAGTGCCCGAGCAGCCAGATCGCCGGGCGCAGCACCACCGACATCACGTCCACCACCGGCGCGGCCAGCAGGGCGATCGAGTCGGCCCGCTGCAGGCCGATCCGCTTGGGCGTCAACTCGCCCAGCACCAGCGACGCGTAGGAGATCACCAGGGTCAGGCCGACCAGCGCGACCGCGTCCGCGACGCCGTCCGAGAGCCCGGCCTTCACGAACACCGGCGCGAGCTTGCCGGCCAGCGTGTCGGCGCCGAACGCCGCCGACAGGAAGCCCATGCACGTCACCCCGACCTGCACGGCGGCCAGGAACCGGTTCGGGTCGGCCGCCAGATGCGCCGCCCGGGCGGCGCGGCGGGAGCCCGCCGACTCCAGGGCGCGGATCTGTCCCTCGCGCAGCGAGATCAGCGCGATCTCCGCGACGTTGAACAACCCGCCCAGCATGATGAACACCAGGACGAGCGCGGCGTCCTGCAGGGTTTCGCTCACGGCCCGAGTGTAGGAGAACGGCCGGGCGCCCCGTGGGCACCCGGCCGTTCACACGCGGCGGAGCGGCACTCAGATGAGGCCGAGCTCCTGCACCGCGTCGCGCTCCTCGGCGAGCTCCTTGACGGAGGCGTCGATCCGCTTGCGGTCGAACTCGGAGAGGTCCAGGCCCTGGACGATCTCGAACTTGCCGTCCTTGGTGGTGACCGGGAACGAGGAGATCAGGCCCTCCGGCACGCCGTACGAGCCGTCGGAGACGATGCCCATCGAGGTCCAGTCGCCGGCCGGGGTGCCGTTGACCCAGGTGTGGACGTGGTCGATGGCGGCGTTCGCGGCCGAGGCGGCCGAGGACGCGCCGCGGACCTCGATGATCTCGGCGCCGCGCTTGGCGACCTTCGGGATGAAGAAGTTCTCGACCCACTCCTGGTCGGCGCCGACGGCGTCGAACGCGGACTTGCCGGAGATCTCCGCGTGGAACAGGTCGGGGTACTGGGAGGCGGAGTGGTTGCCCCAGATGGTGACCTTCTTGACGTCCTCGACCGTCACGCCGGCCTTCTTCGCCAGCTGGGCGACGGCACGGTTGTGGTCCAGACGGGTCATCGCGGTGAAGCGCTCGGCCGGAACGTCCGGGGCGTTGCGCTGCGCGATCAGGGCGTTGGTGTTGGCCGGGTTGCCGACCACCAGGACCTTGATGTCGTCCGCGGCGTGGGCGTTGATCGCCTTGCCCTGCGGACCGAAGATGCCGCCGTTGGCGGCCAGCAGGTCGCCGCGCTCCATGCCGGCGGTGCGCGGACGCGCGCCGACCAGCAGCGCGACGTTGGCGCCGTCGAACGCCACGTTCGCCTGGTCGGTGATGGTGATGTCACGCAGCAGCGGGAACGCGCAGTCGTCCAGCTCCATCGCGACACCCTCGGCGGCCTTCACGCCCTGCGGGATCTCCAGCAGACGCAGGTTCACCGGCACGTCGGCACCCAGCAGGTGACCGGAGGCGATGCGGAAGAGCAGCGCGTAGCCGATCTGGCCGGCCGCTCCGGTAACGGTGACGTTGACGGGGGTGCGAGTCATATCTACCTTCTCCAGCTGTCGCCAGGCGCCCCAGGCACATCGGCGCGCTGGAGCCGAGATGATCTCTCGATGTCGAGAGACCCGAGACAGGCTATCGCAGCAGCACGGAGGGGCGCGAAGGCAGGTGGGCGCGCAGACAGGGGCGCGGCAGACTGCGCGAAGCGGAAGGCCCGTCCGCAGGATCGCGACGCAGGACAATGACCTGCACGTGATCGCGACCTTGCGGACGGGCCTTGCGCTTGTCGCGCGGTTCTTCTCAGTGCACCGGGTGCCCGATGAGGCGTCCGATGTTGTCGAGCATGGGGATGTTCAGCCACGGGTTGGGCTGCGCCACCAGGGTGAGCAGCACGATCACCCCGCCGAGGACGAACATCAGGGTGACGTCCGTGAACCGGCTGCGGACGGCGAGCAGGCCGACGTCCGGGAGGCCGAGTCGGAGGAGCGCGCCGAGCAGGGGGGCGACTCCGACGGCGAGCAGGCCGAGGCGGAAGTTCCCGGCCCAGGTGATCAGCAGGCCGAGGGTGGCGACGGCGAGCACCAGGGTGATCGGCCACTGCCGCAGCGGAAGGGTGTGGCCGCGGCCGAGTGCCGCCCGCGAGCCTTCCGGCGGCAGGGTGCCTTCGGTGGTGACGGGGCGGCGGCGGGCGCGCTTCATGACGCCGGGCACCGGTCTCAGACGCCGGCGCGGCGCTCGGCCGCCTCGACGATGTTGTTGAGCAGCATCGCGCGGGTCATCGGGCCGACGCCGCCGGGGTTGGGGGAGATCCACGCGGCGACCTCGGCGACGCCGGGGTGCACGTCGCCGACGATCTTGCCCTCGCTGCGGGAGACGCCGACGTCGAGCACGGCCGCGCCGAGCTTGACGTCCTCGGGCTTGACCAGGTGCGGGACGCCCGCGGCGGCGACCACGATGTCGGCCTTGCGCAGGTGGGAGGCGAGGTCGCGGGTGCCGGTGTGGCACAGGGTGACGGTGGCGTTCTCGCTGCGGCGGGTGAGCAGCAGGCCGATGGAGCGGCCGACGGTGATGCCGCGGCCGACGACCACGACCTCGGCGCCGTCGATGGCGACGTCGTGGCGGCGCAGCAGTTCGACGATGCCGAGCGGGGTGCAGGGCAGCGGGCCGTCGATGCCGAGGACGAGGCGGCCGAGCGAGGTCGGGTGCAGGCCGTCGGCGTCCTTGTCGGGGTCCATCAGTTCGAGGACGCGGTTCTGGTCCAGGCCCTTGGGGAGCGGCAGCTGGACGATGTAGCCGGTGCAGGACGGGTCGGCGTTGAGCTCGCGGACGACGTTCTCGACGTCCTCCTGGGTGGCGGTGGCAGGCAGTTCGCGCTGGATGGAGGAGATGCCGATCTCCGCGCAGTCGCGGTGCTTGCCGTTGACGTACCACCGGCTGCCCGGGTCGTCGCCGACCAGGACGGTGCCGAGGCCGGGGACGATGCCCCGTTCCTTGAGGGCCGCCACGCGGACGGCGAGTTCGGACTTGATCGCGGCCGCGGTGGCCTTGCCATCGAGAATCTGGGCAGTCATGTCTCCATTCTTCCGGATGCGGGGCGGGTGTCGGTGCCGGGGCGGGTGTCGACGCCGGGACGGTCCTGCACGGAGCGTCCCGGCGGCGGCCACGGAGCGTGCCGGGGGATTGCAGTTGTGCCACGTTCGTGCGTGTGGCCTGCATGTGGCTGGACATCGCGCCGCGCCAAAGCTCACGATGACGGGGCAAGTGCCGCCGCCCGTGTCCCGGTGACGGATCGTCCGGCGGCGGGGGACGAAAAAGTCGGGGGAATCGACACGTGAGCAATCCGTACCAGCCGGACCCGTACGGCGGTTACGGCCAGGCCGGCGGCCAGCCCGGGCCGCCGCCGCCGCAGCCGTACGGCTATCCCCAGGCGCCGCCGGCGCAGCCGCAGCCTCCTTACGGCTACGGCTATCCGCAGCAGCCGCCGCACACCTCTCACCCGTACCCGCCCGGTGTGCCGATGGCGGTGAACAATTCGCTGGCCACGGCCTCGGTGGTGGTCGGTTTCCTGGCGATCCTGCTGTCCTGCTGGTTCGTCGGCCTGGCGGGCGTGGTGGGTGTGGGCCTCGGCGTCTCGGGGTTGAAGAGGTCCGCGCAGCTGGGCGGGACGGGGCGTACCGCCGCGATCGGCGGCATCGCGCTGAACTCGCTGGCGCTGCTGATCAGCATCGCGATCGTGGTCCTCTACTTCGCCGTTCCGGACGCATGAGCCCGGCGACGCCCGCGCCGCCCGCCCCGGTGACGGACCGTCCGCTGCCGGTGTCCGGCGCTGCGGCGACGGGCCGTTGGCGGCGGTGGGCCGACACGGTGCTGCGGCTGGCCGCGGTGGCCGGTGCGGCGCTGGCGGTGGCGGCGGTGCACGACGCCCACGACCCGGGCGTGCTCTGCCCGTTGCGGTTGGCGACCGGTGTGCCGTGCCCGTTGTGCGGCAGCACCACGGTGTTCATCGAGGCCGGCCACGCGCACTGGGGGGCCGCGTTGGCGGCGAACCCGGTGACGGTGGCGGCGGTGGCGGCGCTGGTGTTCGCGCCGCTGGGCCCGGCCCGTTGGTGGGGCGCGTTGTCGTACAGCCGGCGGAACCTGCTGCTGGGCGTGGCCGCGATCGTGGCCTGGGCCTGGGAGTTGGTCCGCCTCGGTGTTCTCACGCTCTGAACGGAGGTCCGGCTGATGGCTGTTGATCCCCTCACCGTCGGACTCGTCCGCTACTCTCCGACCCGGTCGGCGTTTCCCCTGCCCGTCCGTCCCCAGGTTTTCACTGTTCCGTCCACGCTCCTTCCTGCCCGGAGGCATCGATGAGCTACCCGCCCGACCCCAACAACCCCTACGGCCAGCAGCCGCCGCCGCAGCAGCAGCCGGGTTACGGCTACCCGCAGCAGCCGCCGCAGCAGCCCGGCTACGGCTACCCGCAGGGCCAGGTGCCGCCGCAGCCCGGCTACGGCTACGGCTACCCGCAGGCGCCCGGCACGATCCAGGCCAACAACGGCTACATCAACATCGCCAACCTCGGCATGGTGCGGGTCGCCACCATGGGCCAGCGTTTCCTGGCCCGTCTGCTGGACGGTCTGATCAGCGGCGTGGTGGTCGGCATCGCGTTTGCGCTGGGCCTGGCCGGCATGGTCGGTCTGTCGAACGACCTCAAGGACTGCTCGGGCTACGACTACGGCACCGTGTCGTACAGCAACTGCGTGAACGAGCAGGCCTCGGCGTCCGGCGGCACCATCGCCGCGTTCTTCGGCATGATCGCCGTGATCGGCGTCTTCAACCTGCTCTACGAGTGGCTGATGGTCGGCCTGGTGGGCGCCACCCTGGGCAAGATGGCCCTGGGCCTGCGCGTGGTCAAGGAGGCCGACGGCCAGAACCCGGGCGTGGGCGGCGGTTTCATCCGCTTCATCATCCCGCAGGTCGGCGCGTTCGTGTGCGGTCTCGGTCAGATCTTGGTCTGGCTGTCGCCGTTCTTCGACAACTCCGGCAAGCTGCAGGGCTGGCACGACCGTGCCGCCGGCACCGTCGTGATCAAGCGATAGCGCCGTAGACGCCCGAGGGCCCCGCACTCCGGACGGAGTGCGGGGCCCTCGGCGTTCCGGGGCGCGGCGTCAGTGGAAGAAGTGCCGGGTCCCGGAGAAGTACATGGTCACGCCGGCCTTCTCGGCGGCGGCGACGACCTCTTCGTCGCGGATCGAACCGCCGGGCTGGACCACGGCCTTGACGCCCGCGGCGAGCAGGATCTCCAGGCCGTCGGCGAACGGGAAGAACGCGTCGGAGGCGGCGTAGGCGCCGACCGACCGCTCGCCGGCCCGGGTGACGGCCAGCTTGCAGGAGTCGACCCGGTTGACCTGGCCCATGCCGACGCCGACCGAGGCGCCGTCCTTGGCGAGCAGGATCGCGTTGGACTTGACGGCCCGGCAGGCCCGCCAGGCGAAGGCGAGTTCGGCGAGCTCGTCGGCGGACAGCGCCTCGCCGGTGGCCAGCGTCCAGGTGGCCGGGTCGTCGCCCGCGGCGTCGACGCGGTCGACCTGCTGGAGCAGCACGCCGCCGGAGATCCGGCGGGACTCCAGCTTGTCGGCGGGGGCCTCGGGGGCGAGCAGCACCCGCAGGTTCTTCTTCTTGGTCAGCACCTCGAGGGCGCCGTCCTCGTAGCCGGGGGCGACGACGACCTCGGTGAAGATCGGGGCGATCTGCTCGGCCAGTTCGACGGTGACCGGGCGGTTGACGGCGATCACGCCGCCGTACGCGGAGACCGGGTCGCAGGCGTGGGCCTTGCGGTGGGCCTCGGCGACGTCCGCGCCGGTGGCGATGCCGCACGGGTTGGCGTGCTTGATGATCGCGACGGCGGGGCCGGCGTGGTCGTAGGCGGCGCGGCGGGCGGCGTCGGTGTCCACGTAGTTGTTGTAGGACATCTCCTTGCCGTGCAGCTGCCGGGCGCCCGCGAGGCCGCCCGTGCCGTCGGTGTAGAGCGCGGCCTGCTGGTGCGGGTTCTCGCCGTAGCGCAGGACGTTGCCGAGCTCCCAGGTGTCGCCCAGGAAGGACGGGAACGCCGCGTCCGACTCGGTGTAGCCGGACTGCTCGAACCAGGAGGCGACGGCGACGTCGTACGCGGCGGTGTGCGCGAACGCGGCGGCGGCCAGCCGCTTGCGGGTCAGCAGGTCGAAGCCGCCGCCCCGGACGGCGGTCAGCACGTCCGCGTAGCGGGCCGGGTCGACCACGACGGCCACCGAGGGGTGGTTCTTGGCGGCGGCGCGGACCATCGACGGGCCGCCGATGTCGATCTGCTCGACGCACTCGTCGGGGGTGGCGCCGGAGGCGACGGTGGCGGTGAACGGGTACAGGTTCACCACGACCAGGTCGAACGGCTCGACGCCGAGCTCCGCGAGCTGCGCGCGGTGCGACTCCAGGCGCAGGTCGGCGAGGACGCCGGCGTGCACCCGCGGGTGCAGGGTCTTGACCCGGCCGTCCAGGCACTCGGGGAAGCCGGTCAGCTCGGAGACCTCGGTGACCGGGACGCCGGCGGCGGCGATCCGGCCGGCGGTGGAGCCGGTGGAGACGATGGCGACCCCGGCGGCGTGCAGCCCCTGGGCCAACTCCTCCAGACCGGTCTTGTCGTACACGCTGATCAGCGCGCGCCGGATCGGGCGTACGTTCTCGGAGACGGGGGTGTTGGCGGAGGAAGCGGCGCTCATGCCGGAATCCATACCTTTCGGTCTTCGATGCGGTGTCCTTCGCGGGCCAGCCGGCCCACGACCTCGACGAGCAGCTTGCGCTCGACAGTCTTGATGCGCTCGTGCAGCGCGTCGCCGTCGTCGGCGTGGTCGGCGTCCTCGACCTCCACCACGCCCTGGGCGATGATCGGCCCGGTGTCCACGCCCGCGTCCACCAGGTGCACGGTGCAGCCGGTGACCTTCACGCCGTATGCCAGGGCGTCGGTGACGCCGTGCGCCCCGGGGAACGCGGGCAGCAGCGCGGGGTGGGTGTTGACGGTGCGTCCGGCGAAGGCGCCGAGGAACGCGGGGCCGAGGATCTTCATGAAGCCGGCGCTGATCACCAGGTCGGGCCGGTGGGCGGCGACGGCGGCGGTCAGCGCGGCGTCCCAGGAGGCGCGGTCGGCGTGGTCCTTGACCCGCTCGACGAACACCGGGATGCCGACCCGCTGCGCCCGGTCGATGCCGGCGATGTGGTCGCGGTCCGCGCCCACCGCGACGATCTCCACGCCGTATGCGGGGTCGGCGGCGGCGTCGATCAGCGCCTGGAGGTTGGTGCCGGAGCCGGAGACGAGCACCACCAGGCGGGCCGGTCCGGGGGTACGGGGCGGGAACACCTGGGCGTCAGCGGCAGCCACGGCAGCGATTCTCCGTAGGTCGTGTCGCCCGCTGGTACGTCCACCGTCGGTGGGGCCATTACGGGCGGCGGCAGGTCGGGAACCGTCGACGGGCACGGACGGCCGCGGCGCTGCGGGGCCCTGGGAACCGTCGGGAGCTGCCGACCGTCACCACGATAACGGCTGGTGGGAGGCCACCCGTAACCACCCGGCAACGCTACGCGCGTAGTTGAGACGGGGATCTCCCGGCCGTCCGACCCCGGACGTACGGGGTACCGTACAGCCGCGATGCGCGTGAGGGATCATTGACCGACCGCCCACTCCCCCACCGCCGGGCGGACCGACGACGAGCAGAAACGGCCGACACCATGAGCAGCGGCGAGGACAGCGGCGAGCGCAACCCCTTCGCGCCCCCTCCGCCCGGCGCCCCGGACCAGCCCTGGCGTCCCCGCGTCCCGCAGTCGCCCTCCGGTGAGCGGCCGGACGGATCGCCGGAGGGCGACGGCCCGCAGCCGCCGCAGTGGGGCCCGCGCCCCGAGCCCGGCCCGCAGGGCCCCCGCCTCGACCTGGCCGACCCGACCCACCGCACCGCCCGCAACGCCCTGCTGTCGGGCTTCGGCGCGCTGCTGACCACGCTGTTCGGCCTGTTCTGGATCGGCTTCCCGCTGTCCCTGCTGGCCGTCTGGTACGCCGTCGCCGTGCTGCGCGTACCCGCCGAGCCGGTCACCGACCCGTTCGCGTCGCGCCCGGTCCGCCCGCAGGTCCCGGCGGCGCTCTCCGCGCTGCTCACCGGCGGCCTGGCGCTGGCGATGTCGCTGGCGACCTTCGCCCTGCAGTTCACCTACCACGACTACCTGGACTGCGTGAACTCCGCGATCACCAAGGAGGGCGTGCAGAGCTGCGGCACCGACGTCCCCAAGTGGGTGACCACCATCTACGAGGGCCCCGCGGAGTGACCTGCGGCCGGGCCGCCCCGGCGGTCAGGCCTCCTCGGCGGACGGGGTGACGAAGCCCGACTCGTAGGCGGCGATCACCGCCTGGGTGCGGTCGCGCGCGCCGAGTTTGCCGAGCAGGCTGCTGACGTGCGTCTTGACGGTCTGCACGCCCAGGTGCAGCCGGTCGCCGATCTCCGCGTTGGACAGTCCGCGCGCCATCAGCCGCAGCACCTGCCCCTCGCGTTCGGTCAGGCCGGCCCGGGCCACCGCCCCGCCGTCCGCGGCCCGTTCGGCGCGGGCCGCGGCGAGCCGGCGGATCGACGCCGGGAACAGCAGCGACTCGCCGGCCGCGACCAGCCGCACCGCCTGGACGATCTCCGCCGGGCGGGAGCGCTTGAGCAGGAAGCCGTCCGCGCCGGCCCGCAGCGCCTCGTACACGTAGTCGTCGGCCTCGAAGGTGGTGACGACCAGGATCTTCGGCGGCTCGTCGGCGGCGCGCAGGATCGCCCGGGTCGCGGCCAGCCCGTCGACGCCGGGCATCCGGACGTCCATCAGCACCACGTCGGGGCGCAGCGAGCGGACCAGGCCGAGGGCCTGGGCGCCGTCCTCGGCCTCGCCGACCACGCCGATGCCGTCCTGGGCGTCCAGGACGGCGCGCAGGCCGGCCCGGATCAGCTCCTCGTCGTCGACCAGCAGCACCTTGATCATCGTCATCGGCCCAACCGTAGTGGCAGCCGGACCCGCAGCAGCCAGTCCGTTCCGTCCGGGCCGGCCTCGCACTCGCCGCCGAGCAGCACGGCGCGTTCGCGGATGCCGCGCAGGCCCTTGCCGCCGCCCTTGCGGCTGCCGGCGCCGCCGCCGGTGCGCGGGGTGCGGCAGTCCAGGGCGAGGACGCCGTCGGCGACGGCGCCGCGGATGCCGATGGGTGCGCCGGGGGCGTGCCGCAGCGCGTTGGTGACGCCCTCCTGGACGATCCGGTACGCCTCGCGGGACAGCACGCCCGGCAACTCGCCGACGCGGACGTCCAGTCGGACGTCGACGGGGCTGCCGGCGGCGCGGGCGGCGGCGAACAGTTCCTCGGCGCGGTCCAGGCCGGGCTGTTCGGTGGCGGCGGTCTCGGGGGCCTCGCGGAGCAGGACGAGCATCCGTTCCAGGTCGTCCAGGGCGCGCCGGCCGGTGGTCTCGATCGCCTCCAGCGCCCGGTCGCGGAACGCCGGGTCGGCGACCTCGCGGGCCGCGCCGGCCTGGAGGACGGTCACGGTCAGGGCGTGGCCGATCGAGTCGTGCAGTTCGCGGGCCAGCCGGTTGCGTTCCAGCAGGCGCTCCGCGCGCAGTTCCGCGGCGGCCAGCCGCTCGGCCGCCGAAGGCCCCAACAGCCTTACGGCCAGGGCGAGTTGAAGCCTTCCGGCGAGCACCACCAGCCACAGCAGGGCGAACAGCACGAGCGGGGCGAGCAGCACCTGCGGGCCGAACGGCGGCCCGGCCGCACGGGCGGCCGCGCCGAGCGCCCCGACGGTCAGCGCGCCCGCCGCGGTACCGAGCGCCACCCGGGCGACCAGCCAGAGCGCCGTCCGCCCGCGATCGGCCCAACTCGCCGACGGCGCGACGCCGATGGACTCCTCGCGCTCCGGCGCCAGCAGCAGCCGAGCCTGCACGCCCTCGGCCCGCCGCACCGCCGGCACCAGCGCGACCAGGCACAGCAGCGGCACGTCGACCGCGCTGCCGACCAGCAGCGCCCGCCCGGTGGAGACGCCCTCCGTCCCCGGGTAGACCAGCAGCACGATCCCGGCGAACACCAGGCCGATCAGCAGGTGCAGCCAGCGGGCGTAGGTGACGGGGCGCAGCAGCGGAGCGATCAGCGGTGCGGGCATCGCGCCATCCTCCCGCACCGGCCCCCCGCCGCATCCTCCCTCCCGAGAGGGAGACGGACCACTCCCCGGCGGGATCTCCCGTGCGCGGCACGCCGGTTGACTTGCTGTCACAGGCCGAAGGGCACCGACGGAGGGAGCCGGCGTGATCGAGATTCGTGACCTGACCAAGGCGTACGGGGAGCGCCGGGTCGTCGACGGCCTCACCTTCCGGGTGGCGGCGGGCCGGGTGACCGGCTTCCTCGGGCCGAACGGCGCGGGCAAGTCCACCACCCTGCGGATGGCGCTCGGCCTGGACCGGCCGACCTCCGGCACGGCCCTGGTCGACGGCCTGCCCTACGCCCGGCTGACCGAGCCGCTGCGCCGGGTCGGCGCCCTGCTGGACGCACAGGCCGTGCACGGCGGCCGCACCGCCGCCGGCCACCTGAGCTGGATCGCCGCCTCGCACCGGCTTCCCGCCCGCCGGGTGGACGAGGTGCTGGCCCTGGTCGGCCTCTCGGACGCCGCCGGCCGCCGGATCCGCACCTTCTCGCTCGGCATGCGCCAGCGCCTGGGCATCGCCGCCGCCCTGCTCGGCGACCCGGCCGCGCTGCTGCTGGACGAGCCGGTCAACGGCCTGGACGCGGAGGGCATCCGGTGGATCCGGACGCTGCTGCGCCGGCTCGCCGACGAGGGCCGCGCGGTGCTGGTCTCCTCGCACCTGATGGCGGAGATGGCCCGGACCGCCGACCACCTGGTGGTGATCGGCCGGGGCCGGCTGCTGGCCGACACCTCCACCGCCGACTTCCTGGCGGAGAACGGCCGCCGCCGGGTCCGCGTCCGGGCCGTCGACCCGGCCGGGCTGGCCGCGCTGCTCGCCGAGGCCCACCCGGAGGCGGTGCCGCTCGGCGACGGCGCGTGGGACGTCCCCGACGCCGACCCGGGCGAGCTGGGCGCGCTGGCCGCGTCCCGCCGGGTGGTGCTGATCGAACTGTCCGTCACCCACGATTCCCTGGAGGAAGCATTCATGCGGATGACCGCGGACGCCGTCGAGTACCGGGCGGTGACGGCATGAGCGCCACCACGTTCCCGCTGCGCGCCGAGTGGGCCAAGTTCACCACGCTGCGTTCGCTGTGGACGACGCCGCTGCTGGCGGTCGCGCTGAGCGCGGGCATCACCGCCGTCGTGCAGTTCTCCTACGGGAAGACCGACACCTCGCTCACCGAGGACCCGATGGAGGGCGTGTTCTACGGTCTGAACTTCGGCCAGGTCGCGGTGGTCTGCCTGGGCATCCTGCTGGTCGGCCAGGAGTACGCCTCCGGCACCCTGGCCACCTCGCTGGCGGCCGTCCCCGACCGGGTGCGGTTCTTCCGCGGCAAGCTGCTGCTCGGCGCGGGCCTGGGCCTGGCCGTCGGGGTGCTCTCGGTGGCGGGCCAGCTCGCCGCCACCGAGGCCTCGGTGGGCCTCGACCTGTCCGCCCCGGGCACCGCGCGGGCGCTGGCTGCGGGCATGCTCTACCACCCGCTGCTGCTGGTGCTGTGCCTGTCGCTGACCACCGTGCTGCGCAACCAGACCGCCGCACTGGGCCTGCTCTCCCCGATGGTCTTCCTCGGCACCACCGCACTGTCCGCGATCCCCGGAGTCCGTGACGTCGCCCAGTTCCTCCCGGACCGGGCCGGCCTGTACGCGATGCGCCTGCACGACGCCCCGGACGTCCACTACGGCCACACCACCGGCCTGCTGCTGGCAGCCGCGTGGACGGCCCTCGCAGTGGCGGCAGGCCTGCGCACCCTGCGCCGCCGCGACGCGTGACGCGCTCTCAGGCGGCCAGTCGGCACACCGGCCGGTAGACGCCGGCCCGGACCCGCACCACCGGGCCGGGCCCGCCGCGGGTGCGCCACCAGCGCGCCGGCACCGCCGCAGCCCGCAGCCCGCAGCCCGGCACTCTGCACCAAGCCGAACTGTCAAGGCGGCGGCCTGCTGCTGACGGCCATGTGGACTGCCCTCGCCGTCACGACGGACCCACACCCTTCACCACCGTGCCGCCTCTGACGCCTCTGACGCGTGTCGCTCTCAGGCGGCCAGTCGGCACACCAGCCGGTAGGCGCCGGCCCGGACCCGCACCACCGGGCCGGGCCCGCCGCGGGTGTGCCACCAGCGGGCCAGCACCGCGCCCGGAACCGCCACGGCCAGCAGCCAGGCGCTCTGCGCCAGGCCGAACTGCCATGGCACCGGCCCGAGTTCGGACATCCGCCGGACCCCGAGCGCACCCCCGCAGGACCAGCCGGCCAGCATCCCGAGCGGGGCGGCGGCCAGCGCGGTGACGGCCGCGACCACGGCGGTCTGCGAGATGCTCCAGCGGGTCGCGGCGCGGCCCAGCAGCAGCGCGGCGACGACCGCGGCGGCGGCGGGCGCCACGCCGACCAGCAGGTGCCAGTCCGCGCCGCGCCGTTCGGGCAGCACCGCCAGCAGCGGGAAGTCCGGGACGGCGCCCAGCCGGGTGCCGAGCGGCCCGGCGTGGCTGCCCGCGCCGACCGTGAAGCCCGGGCCGAGCGCGTAGCCCGCCGACCACAGCAGCGCGTTGGGCACCAGCGTCAGGCAGGCCAGCAGCATCCCGAGCCATCCGGCGGTGTCGCCGCCGAGCCGCTGCGCGCTCTGCCCTGCCGAGCCGAGCAGCACCGCCGCCAGGAACACCGCCCCGCCGCCGGCCAGCAGCGCGGCCCCCCACCCGGCCAGCGCCCGCAGCGCCACCGGCTCCGCGCCGTCCGACGGCCACAGCGCCTCGGGCAGCGGCAGCCGCGGCAGCTGCCCGGGCCGGCCGAGCCCGACCCACAGCCCGTAGCCGAGCGTCCCGGCGGTCAGCGCCGCGACCGCCAGCAGGTCCGGCACCGCCCGCGAGCACAGCGCGGCCTCCGGGTCGGCGCACTGCGCGACGGCGGCAGCCGCGACCAGCTGGTACCCGGCGTACATCGCCAGCGGGGAGCGCCAGCGGACGAACCCGCGCCCCCGGGCGCGCCGGGCCAGCCGGCGACCGGCCCGGACCAGCAGCACCGAGATGACGACCGTGAGCAGCAGCGGAGTGATCGTCACCGGCGCGGCCTCGGGCCCTCGGGCGAGCGGCGCGCCGTGGCCGAGCAGCCAGAGCCCGAACGCCGTCCCGGCCGCTCCCTGCGCCGAGTCGTCGCCGTACGGGGCCAGCACCCACAGGCCGAACACCGGGACGGCGACCACGGACAGGGTGAGCAGCGCGGTACGGACCCCGGCGAGCAGATCGGCGAGGGGGGAACGACTGTCGAGTTCGCTCGGCAGGCCGAGAATCGGACGGCCCATCAGCTGCGTCATGGGCCACATGCTGCCAAGGCCGCGCGTTACGGGGTGTCAACGCGCAAACCTTCGCCGTGTCCCGGATTATCAGTACATGTGCCTATCGCCGGGACGGATTCACAGCGGAGGATTGCGGTGACTTCACCTTCTACCGCCGAACCCGAGCGCACCACCGGAGACTCGCCCTCCGACAACGCCCAACGCCTGCTGCGCCGCCTCACCCCGCGCGAGGCCCAGGCACTGGCCAGGCTCGCCGCCGGCGACGACCTGCGCACCCTGGCCCGCCGGCTCGGCATCGCCCCCGGCGCCGCCCGCGCCCACCTCAACCGCGCCATGCGCAAACTCGGGGCCGCCAGCCACGAGGAGGCCGCCGCCCTCGCCGCCGCCCTGGCCCGGCCACCCGGGCCGCCGGCCGCCGCCCGCCCGAAGAAGCGCCGGAAGGCTTCACCCGATCCGGCGACGGACGACACGCCGTCCACCGCCCCCGCCCCGCCCCGGCCGCCGGTGCCCGAGACCGCGCCCGAGACCGTCGAGGCCGCACCTCCTGACGCACCGTCCGACCCGTCGGCCCCCGAGCCCGCAGCCGAAGCCGAGGCCGAAGCCGAGTCGGAGGCCGAGTCGGAGGCCGAGCCGGAGGCCGTCCCGGTCGACTTCGCCGAGTTCGCCGCGCTGGTGCACACCCGGCTGGTGCAGCAGACCTTCCTGCTGACCGGCCACCGGCACCGCGCCCTGCACTGCGTGCACCTGGCGCTGGGCGCGGCGGGCCGCCGGTGGGAGGAGGTGTCGGCGACGGCGGACCCGGAGGGCCGGGTGCGGTCGGCGGCGTTCGACCTGGCGCTGTCGCCGTGGCACCGGGGCGGCCCGCGTCGGGCGCGGGTGCTGCGGGCGCGCCGCCGGATCAAGGTCGCCGAGCCGGTCGTCCCGGAGCCGCCGACCCGGCTGACGCCTCGGGACCGGGCGCTGCTGAAGGCGTTGCAGCGGTTGTCCCGGCCGCGCCGCCGGGCGCTGGTGCTGCACGACACGCTGGGGCTGTCGGTGGAGCAGTTGGCGCTGGACGGGGAGTCCAGCACGGCCGCGGCGGAGGCCCGGGTGCGTTCGGCGCGCGCCTCGCTGGCCCGGGAGGTCCCGGCGCTGGTCGGCGCGGACCCGGACGACCCGGAGTTCGCGGAGCGCCTCGCCGAGTTGCTGCACCGGGCGGCGGTGCACGGCTGCCCGGGCCCGCGGCTGCCCTCGCCGGCCCTGCTGGTCGCGGACAGCCGCCTGCACACCGGCCTGCTGACGGGCGCGGCCGCCGCGCTGACGGTGGTGGTCGGCACGGCCGTGGCGACCACCCTGCTGGGCGTGGGCCCGGCCGACCTGCTGCGACCGGTCCTGCCGGCGGCGACGGCCTGCACGGCGGCGGGCTCGGGCAGCGCGGGGCCGGCGGCGGCGGAGGGCGCGCCGGGCCTGCGGACGCCCTGGTGCGGCGCGTCGCCGGGGTCTCCGACCCGGCTGATCGGCCCGCCGGCCCGGGTGCTGCCCTCGGTGCAGCCGTCCGACGACGCCGACGAGGACGCGGACAGTGCGGATGCCCTGCCGGTGCCCTCGGCGTTCGGGGTGCACCGCTCGCTGCCGGTCCCGCTGCCGGGCCGCCGCCCGCTGCCGCCGCCGCTGGCGAACGCGTGCGTCCCGTTGGCGCACTGCCGCACGCCCGGCGTCTGAGCACGCCCCCGCGGAACGCCGAAGGCGCCGCCCACCGGAAGGTGGGCGGCGCCTTCGTGCCGAAGCGGTGTCGCCTTACTTGGCGGCGGCGATCAGCTCGCGGGCCAGGCGGGCGGTCTCGGACGGCGTCTTGCCGACCTTGACGCCGGCGGCCTCAAGGGCCTCCTTCTTCGCCTGGGCGGTGCCGGAGGAGCCGGAGACGATGGCGCCGGCGTGGCCCATGGTCTTGCCCTCGGGCGCGGTGAAGCCCGCGACGTAGCCGACGACCGGCTTGGTGACGTGCTCGGCGATGTAGGCCGCGGCACGCTCCTCGGCGTCGCCGCCGATCTCGCCGATCATGACGATCAGCTCGGTCTCCGGGTCCTCCTGGAACGCCTTGAGGGCGTCGATGTGGGTGGTGCCGATGACCGGGTCACCGCCGATGCCCACCGCGGAGGAGAAGCCGAGGTCGCGCAGCTCGTACATGAGCTGGTAGGTCAGGGTGCCGGACTTCGACACCAGACCGATCTTGCCCGGGCCGGTGATGTTGGCCGGGATGATGCCCGCGTTGGACTGTCCGGGGCTGATCAGGCCGGGGCAGTTCGGGCCGATGATGCGGGTCTTGTTGCCCTTGGCGCCGGCGTGGGCCCAGAACGCGGCGGTGTCGTGCACCGGCACGCCCTCGGTGATGACGACGGCCAGGCCGATCTCGGCGTCGATGGCCTCGACGACGGCGGACTTGGTGAACGCCGGCGGGACGAAGATGACGGTGACGTCGGCACCGGTCTTCTCGATCGCCTCGACGACGGTGCCGAACACCGGAACCTCGGTGCCGTCCACGTCCACGGTGGTGCCGGCCTTGCGCGGGTTCACGCCGCCGACGATCTGGGTGCCGGAGGCGAGCATGCGGCGGGTGTGCTTCATGCCCTCGGAGCCGGTCATGCCCTGGACGATGACCTTGCTGTCCTTGGTAAGGAAGATAGCCATGGTGTTAAGTCCCCTTCCTTACTTGTTGGCCAGCTCGGCGGCGCGGTCAGCAGCGCCGTCCATGGTGTCCACCTGCTGCACCAGCGGGTGGTTGGCGTCGGTCAGGATCTGACGACCCAGCTCGGCGTTGTTGCCGTCCAGGCGGACGACCAGCGGCTTGGTGACGGCCTCGCCCTTGCTCTCCAGGAGCGCGAGGGCCTGCACGATGCCGTTGGCGACCGCGTCGCACGCGGTGATGCCGCCGAAGACGTTGACGAAGACCGACTTGACGTCGGTGTCGCCCAGGATGATCTCCAGGCCGTTCGCCATCACCTCGGCGGACGCGCCGCCACCGATGTCGAGGAAGTTGGCCGGCTTCACGCCGCCGTGGTTCTCACCGGCGTACGCGACGACGTCCAGGGTGCTCATGACGAGGCCCGCGCCGTTGCCGATGATGCCGACCTGGCCGTCGAGCTTGACGTAGTTCAGGCCCTTCGCCTTGGCCGCGGCCTCCAGCGGGTTGGCGGCGGCCTTGTCCTCGAGCGCCTCGTGCTCCGGCTGGCGGAACTCGGCGTTCTCGTCGAGGGAGACCTTGCCGTCCAGGGCGATGATCTTGCCGTCGCCGGACTTGATCAGCGGGTTGACCTCGACCAGGAGGGCGTCCTCCTTGATGAAGACGACCCAGAGCTTCTGCAGGACGTCGGCGACCTGGTCGGCGATCTCGGCCGGGAACTTCGCCGCGGCGACGATCTCGGCGGCCTTCTCCGCGGTCACGCCCTCGTTGGCGTCCACCGGGATCTTGGCGAGCGCGTCGGGGTTCTCCTCGGCGACGACCTCGATCTCCACGCCGCCCTCGACGCTGGCCATCGCCAGGAAGGTGCGGTTGGTGCGGTCGAGCAGGAAGGAGACGTAGTACTCCTCCTTGATGTCCGCGGTCTGCGCCAGCATCACCTTGTGGACGGTGTGGCCCTTGATGTCCATGCCGAGGATGGCCTCGGCCTTGGCCACGGCGTCCTGGGGGTCGGACGCGAGCTTCACGCCACCGGCCTTGCCTCGGCCACCCACCTTCACCTGAGCCTTGACGACGGCTCGGCCGCCGAAGCGCTCCGCGATGGCGGCAGCGTCTGCGGCGGTCTCGATGACATCGCCGTCAAGCACGGGTACACCGTGCTTGGCGAAGAGGTCCCTCGCCTGGTACTCGAACAGGTCCACGTGTTTGTCCTTGTTCGTGGTCGCGGAATGTGTCTCTACGAGCGTGCCACGGCAGGATCTTCGCTGCGGGTCGTCGGCGCTGAGCGGGTACGCAGATGTACGGCCTTGCGGCCCACCAAGTTGCCGGGCGCATCGTCAATCAACACGCGCGTCACGTCCGCATGGCAGGTTATCCCCGGACGGCGGGCAGGTTTCGCCCGGGACCGGCTCGACCTTCGTGAGAACCGTCACAGCGGCCCCGGCCAGGCGTGTCGCCGGGCCCCTCACCAGCCCGGGGCGCGCGACGGGCGACCGCACCACAGGACCACCCGCACGGGTGGCGGCGGCCGCCATTGACCCGTCACTGGCGGTCCGGCACCGGCAGCGGACGCTTCTCGATCGCGGCCGCCATGATGTCCGGGAACGCGTCCGGGGTGCAGGCGAACGCCGGAGCCCCCAGCGCCGCCAGCGCCTGCGCATGCGCGTGGTCGTAGGCCGGCGCGCCCTCGTCCGACAGCGCCAGCAGCGCGATGAACTGCACCCCCGACGCCTTCATCGACGCCACCCGCTTCAGCATCTCGTCCCGGATGCCGCCCTCGTACAGGTCGCTGATCAGCACCACGATGGTCTCCGACGGCCGGGTGATCTTCGACTGGCAGTACGCCAGCGCCCGGTTGATGTCGGTGCCGCCGCCCAGCTGCGTCGCGAACAGCACGTCCACCGGGTCGCTCAACTGTTCGGTCAGGTCCACCACCGAGGTGTCGAACACCACCAGCCGGGTGTCCAGGCTGTGCATCGACGCCAGCACCGCGCCGAACACCGCCGAGTGCACCACCGAGGGCGCCATCGACCCGGACTGGTCGATGCAGAGGATCACGTCCTTCTTCACCGCCCGCTGCGCCCGGGCGTAGCCGACCAGCCGCTCCGGCACCACCGTCCGGTACTCCGGCAGGTACTTCGACAGGTTGGCCCGGATCGTGCGGTCCCAGTCGATGTCCCGGTGCTTGGGCCGGTTCACCTTCGCGCTGCGGTCCAACGCCCCGCCCAGTGTGGACCGGGTCCTGTCGGCCAGCCGGCGCTCCAGCTCCGCGACCACCTTGCCGACCACCGCCCGCGCCGTCTCCCGGGTGGTCTCCGGCAGCGCGTGCTTCAACGACAGCAGGGTTCCCACCAGGTGGACGTCCGGCTCGACCGCCGCCAGCATCTCCGGCTCCAGCAGCAGCCGGTCCAGCCCCAGCCGCGAGATCGCGTCCTGCTGCATCAGCTGCACCACGCTGGTCGGGAAGTACTCCCGGATGTCGCCCAGCCACCGGGCCACCTGCGGAGCCGACCCCCCGAGCCCCGCCGACCGCTTCCCGTCCTCCCGGTAGAGCGCCCCCAACGCCCCGTCCATCCCCGCGTCCCGCCGCGACAGCCGCACCCCGGTCCCGTCCCCCTCGGCCCCGAGCACCAGCCGCCACCGCCGCATCCGCTCATCATCCTGACGGACAGTCACTTGAATCACTCCTTAACCCCCGTGCCCCGTCGGGGGCGCGGGGAACTGCGCGAAGCGGAACGAAGAAAGGGAGAGATCGGGGCAACGCGGCAGGTGCGTCCCGAGGACCGCCCACGCGATCGGGACAGCACCGATCCTGCCGCCCGGCTACGGCACGTCAGCCCGCACGGCGGTCCGACTGACGCGGAATGACCGGCCGCCGCACACCGAGGAGCAGCGCCAGCACCGGCGTCGTCGCGTCCGCCCGCTCGGCGTCCAACTCGGCGTCAGGGCCCTTCTCCAGCACGGACGTGTTCAGCGGACCCGCCGCCACCCGGGAGCCGATGGTGTGGCGGACGCCCGTCTCCAGCGAGGAGAAGGTGCGGCGCAGGATCGGCAGCAGGTCGGTGAAGGTCTCGGCGGGGACGCCGCACAGCCAGGTGTCGAGCAGGCCGAGCAGCGCCGGGTCGTGCAGCAGCATCGCGCCGCCGCCGGAGACCAGGCCCTCGACCCAGCCGGCGGCGTCCAGCGGCCCGGAGGCGATCGAGAGGACCAGGCCGAGCCGCCGGCCGGCCTCCGCGGTGTCGATCCGGCCGTCGTCGAGCAGCAGTCGGACGGCCCGGCCGCGGAGCAGACCGGGGACGCCGGTGGCCGGACCGCCGTGCGGTTCGCGGGCGGCGAGCGCGGCCAGGGTGCCGGCCCACCGTTCGCCGATGGCGGTGTCGGCGAGCAGCGCGATCGCCTGGTGGACGGCGTCGATCTCGGTGCGGCGGGCACTCGCCCCGTCCGCGTCCAGCCCCGTGCAGGCCGCCGGCAGCGCGACGCAGAGCCGCTCGGCGAGGCCGACCGCGACGGCCGTGAGAGCGCTGGTGTCGGTGGCCCGGACGTCGCCGTAGCGCAGGGTGCGGACCAGCGCGGGCAGCGCGGTGGCGAGGTGCCCGGCGTCGGTGTCGAGCGCGGCCCGGTCGGCGAGCCGCCGCATCACCTCGGGCAGCGCGTCGGGCAGCGCCGCCAGCAGGCAGTGCTCCGCGAGTTCGGTGAGCGCGGTGAGTTCGGCCGTCGCCGCGTCGGAGACCGCCTTCCCGGTCGCCGCGCCCAGCACGGTGGTGCCCCACTGTCCGGCCTCGACCAGGCGGACGGAGTACTCGGGCTCCCACTCCAGCCGCCAGGTCTCCCGGAAGGTGCCGGTGGACTGCACGCTGTCGCGGACCGGCCGCCCCCAGTGCAGGCCGAGCAGCCGCAGCCGGTGGAGCAGGCGGGAGCGTTCGGCGTCGAGGTCCTTGCGCAGGTCGAGGACGAGTTCCCGGCTCGTCGCCTCGGGCTTGAGCCGCAGCGCCCGCTGAAGGCGCGTCAGGTCGCGCTGCAACGGCACCGCGGGCGCGCCGTCGGGGACTTCGCCGAGCGCGTCGCCGACCACCAGCCGCTCGTGGACCAGCGCGAGCGCGATGTCCGAGCCGTCGCACATGACGGCGCGCACCGCGTCCAGGGTCTCGGTGAGGCCGGGCAGCGGGCGGCCGCGCATGACGGCGAGGGCGTCGGCGAGCCGGATCGCTTCGATGACGTGCGCGGAGGAGACCGGGTGGTCCTCGGCGCGCAGCAGTTCGGCGACCTTGGTCATCCAGCGGGCGATCGGCTGCTCGGGCGTGGTGTACAGGTGGTGGTACCAGCCCGGCGAGTCGATGCCGGCGCCGTAGCCGGTGTGCTGGGACAGCCGGCGGTGGGTCCACGGCACCCAGGTGAGTTCGGTCCTGAGCTTCTTGGGGAGTTCGGCGAGCAGCGCCCGGTCGTGGGCGACGGTCGGCATCACGGCCAGCGCGGGGACGTGCCAGGCGCCGCAGACCACGGCGATGGTGCGGTGTCCGGCGCGGCGGGCGGCGCGGATCTGCTGCCGCATGGCGGCCTCACGGATCTCGTCGCGCCGCTCGACCGGGTGGTGCTCGCGCAGTACGGCCATCGCCTCGGCGAGGGCGGCGAACGGGGCGAGCGGGTCGTCGCCGGGGGCGCGGTGCTCGATCACGTCCTCCCACCACGCCTCCGGGTCGGGATGCCCGGCGGCGGCGGCGAGTTCGGCGATCGGGTCGACCGGGGCGGGGGCGGGCCCGGAAGTGCCCCCCGGCACTCCCGACCCCTCCTCCTGCTCTTCTGACGCTCCGTCGGCCCCGAACGTCGCACCCGAATCCGAACCAGTTTCCGAACCCGGGTCCGACTCCGCGTCCGACTCCGCGTCCGACTCCGCGTCCGGATCGGCGTCCGACTCCGCCCCGCGCCGCCCGAGCGCGAGGCTCTGCCCCGCCGGCAGGTCGATGAAGCGGACCGGCACCCCGGCTGCCGCGGCGTGCCGCAGCGCCACCCACTCGGGCGAGAACTCGGCGAACGGCCAGAACGCGGCCCGCGCCGGGTCGTCGCTGACGTGGGCGAGCAGGGCGACCGGCGGGACCATGTCCTTCTCGGCGGCCAGCGCGGTCAGTTCGTCGGCCTCCGGCGGGCCCTCGACCAGCACGACGTCGGGTTGCAGGGCGGCCAGCGCGGCGGCGACCGCGCGGGCCGAGCCGGGGCCGTGGTGGCGCACCCCGAGCAGCGTCACCTGGGCGGCAGTCACGCGGAGACCTCCCGGGCGGCCCGGTAGAAGTCCTTCCAGCCGTCGCGGTCGCGGACCACGCCCTCCACGTACTCGCGCCACACCTGCCGGTCGGCGACCGGGTCGCGGACGACCGCGCCGACGATGCCGTCCGCGACGTCGCCGGCCCGCAGCACGCCGTCGCCGAAGTGGGTGGCGAGGGCGAGGCCGTTGGTGACGACCGAGATCGCCTCGGCGGTGGACAGCGTGCCGCTGGGCGTCTTGACCTTGGTCCGGCCGTCGGCGGTCAGACCGGCCCGCAGCTCGCGGAAGACGGTGACCACGCGACGGATCTCCTCGGCGCCGCCCGGCAGTTCGGGCAGGTCGAGGGAGCGGCCGAGCTGGCCGACCCGGCGGGTGACGATCTCGACCTCCTCTTCGAGGGTGGCGGGCAGCGGCAGCACCACGGTGTTGAAGCGGCGGCGCAGCGCGGAGGAGAGTTCGTTGACGCCGCGGTCGCGGTCGTTGGCGGTGGCGATCACGTTGAAGCCGCGCACCGCCTGGACCTCGCTGCCGAGTTCGGGCACCGGCAGGGTCTTCTCGGACAGGATGGTGATCAGGCTGTCCTGCACGTCGGCGGGGATGCGGGTGAGCTCCTCGACGCGGGCGATCTGCCCGTCCCGCATGGCGCGCATCAGCGGGGACGGCACCAGGGCGTCCTCGCTGGGCCCGTGGGCGAGCAGTTGGGCGTAGTTCCAGCCGTAGCGGACGGCCTCCTCGGGCGTACCGGCGGTGCCCTGGACGAGCAGCGTCGAGTCGCCGGAGATGGCGGCGGCGAGGTGTTCGGACACCCAGGTCTTGGCGGTGCCGGGCACGCCGAGCAGCAGCAGCGCCCGGTCGGTGGCGAGCGTCGTGACGGCGACCTCGATCACCCGGCGCGGGCCGATGTACTTGGGCGTGATGACGGTGCCGTCGGCGAGTTCGCCGCCCAGCAGATAGGTGGCGACCGCCCACGGCGAGAGCCGCCAGCGCTCCGGCCGGACCCGGTCGTCGTGCCGGGCGAGGGCGGCCAGCTCCTCGGCGAACGCGTCCTCGGCGTGCTGCCGCAGGACCTCGCTGGTCGTCTCGGTGGTCATCGACTGCTCCGATCTCACGGGACGTCAGAACACTGCGCGGAAAAGGGCGCGAAGAGCGAAAGACACGACGCTGACCTGGGAAGACCTACTCCCGTTCGGGCCGTGTGACACCTACTCTGCACCCCGCCACCGACAATTCCGCCGGCCCTCGACCGCCGTCCGGCCGACGCGCCACGGCCACAGTTGGGCCGCGCCGAAGGCCACCTCGACGGCCAGGAAGCCCCACAGCAGTCCGGTCGCGCCGTGCGCCAGCGCCCAGGCCTGCCAGCAGGCGAACAGCGCCCTGGCCGCGCCGTCGTACAGGCCGTGCACGGGCAGCGGGCGGAGCAGCCGCAGCAGCGCCCACACCACCACCAGCGAGCCCATCAGGTTGGCGAACAGTGTCAACGTCGGTTCCGGCGGCGGGAGTTCGCCCACGCCGAGGGCCCGTCCGGCGGCGGACAGCGCGCGGTGCGCGAGGGCGAACGTCCAGGGGGTGGCGAACGGGGCGGTGACCAGCAGGTCGTACCAGGCGCTGGCGCGGATCGTGCGGAGGGACGTCATCGGGCGGGCTCCTTCGGCCTCGGCGGCGGGACCGGTCCAGGCTCGACCCTGGAGTACTGTCCAAGGTCAAGTCGCGGACGGAGGCAGGGACATGAGGATCGGGGAGCTCGCCGGGCTGACCGGGCTGAGTCGCGACACCGTCCGGTTCTACGAGCGCACGGGCCTGCTGACGGCCCGCCGGCTGTCGAACGGCTACCGCGACTTCCCGCCGGAGGCGGTGCCCTGGCTGCGGTACGTCCGCACCGCGCAGGCGCTCGGCTTCTCGCTCGCGGAGATCGCCCGCACCGGCGCGGAGCTGGACGGCGCCCCGGACGCCGCCGAGCAGCTGTCCGCGCTGCTGCGGGAGAAGATCGCCCTGATCGACGCCCGCACCGCCGAACTCGCCGAGCTCCGCGCCGACCTGGTCGAACGGGTCGGCTCCGGCTGCCCGCTGGCCCCGGCTCCCTGACCCCTCGGACCTGGGACTCGCTCCACCGGGGCCTTGAGGCGCGCCGGCCGACGTCGGGTCCGAACCTCCTCCGCCGGCGCCTGCCGCAGGCCGCCGGCTGACCCCGGCTCAACTGTCAGTGGTGCCGCCTAATGTGGTGGTCATGGAGGAACGCTGGAGCACCGAACACGTCCTTTCCCTGGCCCCCGACCCGGCGTCCCAGAAAGCCGCGGGCAAGCTGTCCGGGCCCGCCCCGTGGAGCTCCGCCGGCACCGGTCGGGGCGCGCTGTGGGGCCTGTGCAAGGGCAGCGGCAGCACGCCGTACCGGACGGCGGTGGAGCTCGGCACCCCCGCCTACAAGTGCAGTTGTCCGAGCCGCAAGTTCCCGTGCAAGCACGCCGTGGGCCTGTTGCTGCTGTGGGCGTCCGGTCCGGAGGCGGTCGCCCCGGCCGCCGAGCCGCCGGACTGGGTCTCGGAGTGGCTGAACGGCCGCAGCCAGGCCGCCGCCGACAAGGCCGTGAAGCAGCAGGCGAAGGCCGCCGACGCGGATCCGGAGGCGTCCCGGAAGCGGGCCGCGAAGCGTTCCGCGCGGGTCGCCGCCGGTGCGCTGGACCTGCGGCTGCGGCTGGCCGACGGCGTCCGCCGGGGCCTTGCCGACCCGCTGCCGGCAGGCGCGTGGGACGAGGTGGCGGCCCGCATGGTCGACGCCCAGGCCCCGGGCCTGGCCGCCCGCGTCCGGGCGCTGGCCGACACCCCGCAGGACGCGCTGTTGGAGGAGTTCGCGATGCTGCACCTGCTGGCCGGCGCGTACGGCCGGATCGACACGCTGCCGGAGGAGCTCGCCGCGACGGTCCGCACCCGGGTCGGTTTCACCACCGACGCGGCCGAACTGCTCGCCGGGCCGACCGTCCGGGACCGCTGGCAGGTCCTGGGCAGCCGGGACACCGCCGACGAGCGGCTGACCACCCGCCGGGTGTGGCTGCGCGGCGCGAAGACCGGCCGTGACGCGCTGCTGCTGGCGTTCGGCCGTCCCGGCCAGGCCCCGGACCTCGCGCTGCCGACCGGCCGTCTGCTGGAGGCCGACCTGGCCTTCCACCCGGGCGCCCGCCCGCTGCGTGCCGTCCTCGGCACCCGCTACGGCAGCCCGGAGCCGGCCCCGGTGGCGGTGCCCGCCGGCCTGTCGCCCGCCGAGGCGCTGGCCGGGTACGGCACCGCCGTCGCCGAGGACCCGTGGCTGGACAGCTGGCCGGCCGTCCTCGCCGACGTCGTCCCCGTCCTCACGCCGGACGGCTGGCAGCTCACCGACGGCCGCGGCACCCTGCCGGTGCGCCGCGGGGCGCTGGCCGACGCCGCGCTGTGGCGGCTGGCCTCGGTCTCCGCCGGGCATCCCGTCACGCTGTTCGGCGAGTGCGGCCACGCCGGTTTCACGCCGGTCACCGCCTGGGACGCCGAGCACCGCCCCGTCGGCCTCGGCTGACCCGGAACCCTCACCCCGCGCAACACCCTCACCCCGCGCACCGCCCTGACGCCACGTCACGGCTCCGGCCTGCCCGGAAACGCCCGAAAGCGCCACGGAAACGCCCGAGAAGCGCCGACCGCGCCCCGCACGTGCGCGGAGACCCGCACCAAGAGCCCCACCACACCCGACCGACCGGCCCGGGCGCTCCCCGGCGCATCCCGACGGCCCGTCAACCGGAGGAACCACATGTCCTGCATCCGCACCCGCCAGCGCGCCGCCGTCCGACGCATCTGCCTGCACCACGCCGCCCGCCGCGCCGCCACCGCCAGCGGTTGGGGCCGCCGCCACCGCACCACCGCCCGTCCGATCGGAGGCCGCGCATGACCCCCGTCACCGGCGACCAGTGGGCCGACCTGCAGGGCGCGGCCCTGCTCGGCACCGACCGCCGCCCGCTGCCCGAGCCCGGTTCGCCGCTCGCCGCGTCCGTGGACCGCACCGAGCCGGCCACCGCGCTGCTCGACCTGGCCGCCCTCGCGGCGGTCCGCCGCCGGGCGGGCGCGCTGCCCGCGCCCGCCGTGGACACCCCCGCGCCCGCCCCGGACGACACCCGCCCGGCGCTGCCCGAACTCGCCGCCCGCCGGCTCGCCGTACTGCTCGGCACCCGCGGCGGCCACGGCTCCACCGCCAACCTGGCCGAACTGCTCCCGCAGTGGCTGGCGGTGGCCCGCGCGCACGGCTACCGGCTGCCGCCGGCGCTCGTCCCGGCGCTGCTGGACGCCGCCCGGGCCCGCTCCGAACTGCGCGCCGACGCCGTCGCGCTGGCCGGCCCGCTCGGCCGCTGGCTGGCCCCGCAGAACCCCGACTGGCGGTACGTCACCCGGACCGCCACCGACCCGGACGGCCTCGACCGCCCCGGTGAACTCCTCTGGCAGGAGGGCCTGTTCGCGGAGCGCGTCACCCACCTGACCGGGTTGCGCCGGACCGACCCGGCGGCCGGCCTGGCGCTGCTCGCCTCCACCTGGGCGACCGAGCGGGCCGAGGACCGGGTGCTGTTCCTGGACGCGCTGCAGGACGGACTCTCCGGCGCCGACGAGGAGTTCCTGGAGGCCGCGCTCGGCGACCGCTCCAAGAACGTCCGCGCGACCGCCGCCGAACTGCTGTCCACGCTGCCGGGTTCGGCGCTCGCCGCCCGGATGGCCGACCGCGCCCGCGCGGTCGTCCGCCACGACGGCGGCCGGCTGCACATCACCCCGCCGACCGCCTGCGACGCCGCGATGCAGCGCGACGGCATACCCGTCAAGTCGCCCACCGGGCGCGGCGAACGGGCCTGGTGGTTCGGCGAGGTCGCGGCCGCCGCACCGCTCACGGTGTGGACCGCCGACACCGGCCTGACGCCCGAGCAGCTGCTCGCCGTGCCCACCGTGGACGCGGACGGGGACGGCGGCGGCGCGGAGTGGGCCGAGGACCTGCGCGAGGCGTGGGCCCGCGCCGCCGTCCGCCAGCAGAACGCCGACTGGGCGCGGGCGCTGCTCGGCGCCCCGCCCCGCCCGGGCCGCGAGAGCCGCACCCCGGGCGCGCCCGCGAAGCTGCTGGCCGTCCTGTCGCCCGCCGAACGCGCCTCCTGGACGGCCGCGTTCGTGCAGACCCACGGCCTCGGTGACGCCTTCCAGCTGCTCGGCGCGTGCGCGACGCCGTGGACGCCGCCGCTGTCCACGGCGGTGGTCGCCGCGCTCAAGCGGGCCGCGGAGCTCGGCTCGTACCCGTGGTCCCACAGCGGTGTCCTCGGCATGACCGAGCGGGCCCTCGCCCCGGAGACCGCCCCGGCGGTCGAGGCGCTGGCCGCCGACACGTCGCCGGACACCGCCTGGGCCGACACCTTCACCCGGCTCGCCGGCACCCTGCGCTTCCGGCAGGCGATGCTCGGCGAACTCACCGCCGGGTAGCGGACACACGGCGGCCCCGGGCGAGTTGTCGCCCGGGGCCGCCGCGGCACGGGTTCAGCCGGCCGCGCGCAGGTTCGCCTCGACCCAGCTCACCACGGCCTGGGTGGAGGTGCCGGGGGTGAAGATGTCGGCGACGCCGAGCGCCTTCAGCTCGGTGATGTCGGCGTCCGGGATGATCCCGCCGCAGAACACCTTGATGTCGGCCGCGTCGCGCTCCTTGAGCAGCTCGATGACCTTGGCGCAGAGCGTCATGTGCGCGCCGGACAGGATGGACAGGCCGATGCCGTCCGCGTCCTCCTGGATCGCCGTGTCGACGATCTGCTCGGGGGTCTGGTGGAGGCCGGTGTAGATGACCTCCATGCCGGCGTCGCGCAGCGCCCGCGCGATGACCTTGGCGCCCCGGTCGTGCCCGTCGAGACCGGGCTTGGCGACCACCACTCGAATCGGCCCTGACACAACCATCACTGCCTCCTGGACCACGTCGTCCACCACCCGGCCGACCTCGTCGCGGGGGCGTGTTAACCACTTTTAACAGATCTGAGGGGAGGGTAGCGGCCCGGCGGGGCCGCCGTCCTTTCCCGCCGGTCAAGAGGAGGGGAAAATCACAGCCCACCCGCCCTGTCGGCCCCGACCGGCGGGCGCGCCACGCCCGCTGAAATGCGCTCTTTGTCCGCTCTGTCACGACACCGCTACAGTCTCGACGGTTCTTCCCGTACGTCCCCGAGCCGCCGCGAGGTGACAGCCGTGGTCCCCAGCAGCCGTGCCGCTGCCCGTGCCCATCGCCGGGCGCGGGCCCGCCGTGCCACCAGGACGGCGGTGCTCGCGGTCGCCCTGCCCTCGGTGGCGGCGCTGGGCGTGTTCGCGGCCGCCGCGGTCGCCGTGCAGCCCGCGCACCGCCCGGCCGGCGCGACCCACCGCCCCGCCGAACCGGACCGGCAGACCGTCGCCCGCCCCACCCCGGAGCACGCCGACCGGGCGGACCGCCCGACCTCGAACGAGATCGCCGAACTGGCCGCCCGCCAGGCCGAGGAACGCGAACAGGCCGAGCAGGAAGCCGAGTTGGCGCGACACTTCGCGCTGCCGGTGGCGCTGCGCGGCCTGAGCGCGGTGTTCGGCGAGCCCGGCACGCACTGGGCTGCCCGGCACACCGGCATCGACTTCCCGGTGCCCACCGGCACGCCGGTGCTGGCGGTCACCGACGGCACGGTCAGCACCCACTGGCACCCGGCGTACGGCCGGATGGCGACCGTCACCGCCCCCGACGGCACCCGCACCCTGTACGGGCACCTGCGCTCGTTCCGGATCACCCGCGGCCAGGTCCGGGCCGGCGAGGTGATCGGCTGGTCCGGCAGCACCGGCAACAGCACCGGGCCGCACCTCCACTTCGAGGTACGGCCCGACGGCGAGACGCCCGTGGATCCGGTGCCGTGGCTGCTCGCCCACCACCTGGACCCGCGCTGAGCCCATAGGGTCTGTCCGGCCGATCTTGCCGGACAGACCCTGGCTAGAGCTTCTCCACCGGCGCGTAGCGCAGCAGCAGTTCCTTGCGCCCGGCGGTGCCGAAGTCGACGGTGGCCCGGGCCTTGTCGCCGATGCCCTGGGTGGCGACCACGGTGCCCAGCCCGAAGCTGTCGTGGCTGACCCGGTCGCCGACGGTGAGCGCCACCACGTCCCGGTCCACCACGGTGCGCGCCGACTTGCCCCAGCCGGCCTTCGGCGAGGCGCCCGCCGAGAAGCCGCCGCGGGACGAACCGGACGAGCCCGAGGAGCCCGAGGACGAGGAGAACCGGGAGGCGGGCACGGCCGCCGCGCCGGTGCGCTTCCACTCGATCAGGTTGTCCGGGATCTCCTCCAGGAACCGGGACGCCGGGTTGTACGACGGCTGCCCCCAGGCGCTGCGCAGCACCGACCTGGTCAGGTAGAGCCGCTGCCGGGCCCGGGTGAGGCCGACGTAGGCGAGCCGCCGCTCCTCCTCCAGCTCCTTGACCTGGTTCAGCGCCCGCATGTGCGGGAAGATCCCGTCCTCCATGCCGGTGAGGAACACCACCGGGAACTCCAGGCCCTTGGCGGTGTGCAGGGTCATCATCGTGATGACGCCCGCGCCGTCCTCGTCGTCGGGGATCTGGTCGGAGTCCGCGACCAGCGCGACCCGCTCCAGGAAGTCGGCGAGCGAGCCGACCGGCGGGCCCTCGTCGCCCTCCGGCCGCTCCCCCGGGTCCTTCTCGTACTCGAGGGCGACCGAGGCGAGCTCCTGGAGGTTCTCCACCCGGGTCTCGTCCTGCGGGTCGGTGGAGGACTGGAGTTCGGCCAGGTACCCGGTCTCCTCCAGCACGGCCTCCAGCACGGCGGCCGGGCCGGCCCCGGACTCGACGACCTGTCGCAGCCCGGACATCAGCTCGTTGAACTTCTTCACGGCGTTGGCGGAGCGCGCCGCCATGCCGTACGCCTCGTCGACCCGGCGCAGCGCGGCGGCGAAGGAGATCCGCTCGCGGGAGGAGAGCGCGTCGATCATCGCCTCGGCGCGTTCGCCGATGCCGCGCTTGGGCACGTTGAGGATCCGGCGCAGCGGCACAGTGTCCTCCGGGTTGGACAGCACCCGCAGGTACGCGAGGACGTCCTTGACCTCCTTGCGCTCGTAGAAGCGCACGCCGCCGACCACCTTGTACGGCAGGCCGACCCGGATGAACACCTCCTCGAACACCCGGGACTGCGCGTTGGTGCGGTAGAAGATCGCCACGTCGCCGGGGCGGGCGTGGCCGGCGTCGGTGAGCCGGTCGATCTCGTCGGCGATGAACTGGGCCTCGCCGTGCTCGTCGTCGGCGACGTAGCCGACCACCTGCTCGCCCTGGTCGCCGGCCGTCCACAGGTTCTTCTTGCGGCGGTTGGTGTTGCGTTCGATGACCGAGTTCGCGGCGGTCAGGATGGTCTGCGTGGAGCGGTAGTTCTGCTCCAGCAGGATCGTCGTCGCGTTCGGGTAGTCCTCCTCGAACTGGAGGATGTTGCGGATCGTCGCGCCGCGGAAGGCGTAGATCGACTGGTCGGCGTCGCCGACCACACACAGTTCGGCGGGCGCGATCTGCGCGAGGCGGGCCTCGGCCGGGTCGACGAAGTCGCCGTCCACGGTCTTGCGCGGGGCGTGCGCGGCGGAGCCGCCGGACAGCTCCCGCACCAGGGTGTACTGGGCGTGGTTGGTGTCCTGGTACTCGTCGACCAGGATGTGCCGGAACCTGCGCCGGTAGTGCTCGGCGACGTCGGGGAACGCCTGCAGCAGGTTGACGGTGGCCATGATGATGTCGTCGAAGTCCAGCGCGTTGGCCTCGCGCAGGCGGCGCTGGTAGAGGAAGTACGCCTCGGCGAGCTTCTTCTCCATCGGGTTGGCCGCCTGGTCGGCGTACGTCTCCTCGTCGATCAGCTCGTTCTTGAGGTTGCTGACCTTCGCGGTGAACGACTTCGGCGGGAACTGCTTCGGGTCGAGGTCCAGGTCGCGGCAGACCAGGGCCATCAGGCGCTGCGAGTCCGCCGAGTCGTAGATGGAGAAGCTGGAGCTCATGTTCAGCAGCTTCGCCTCGCGGCGCAGGATGCGGACGCACGCGCTGTGGAACGTCGACACCCACATCGCCTTGGCGCGCGGGCCGACCAGCGCCTCGACGCGTTCGCGCATCTCGCCGGCGGCCTTGTTGGTGAAGGTGATCGCCAGGATCTCGCCGGGCTGCACGCCGCGCGCGGCCAGCAGGTACGCGATCCGGTGGGTCAGCACCCGGGTCTTGCCGGAGCCCGCGCCGGCCACGATCAGCAGCGGCGAGCCGTGGTGCAGCACGGCCTCGCGCTGCGGGTCGTTCATGCCCTCCAGCAGCTGGGCCGGGTCGACGACGGTGCGGGCCGCGCCGTTGCGGTGCCAGGCGTCGCGCGCGCTCTCGGCGGCGTGGTCGGTGGCGAACAGCCCGTCCGGGATGTTCTCCTCCGCGCCGTACCCGGGGTCGTACGGCGGCTCGTCGTACGGCTCGTCCGCGGGCGGCGCCTCCTCGTCCGACCACAGCGTCAGGGGCGGTTGCTGCGCCGCCTCGGGGCGGCGGCTCGACCCGACGGCAGGACGCTCGAAGCCGGGGAGCGGGAGGTCATCGAAGAGGCTAGTCATGGCCCTTCGAGTCTATGGCCCCCCGCCGACAACCCCGGCGGGGCCGAAGAAACCAGGGCCTGTCCTATGGGGCGTCCGGATAGATGTAGACCAGGAACCCGCCGTACGCGGCCGAGCCGAGCGCCGCGCCGGCGATCAGCAGCACCAGCGTCGCCTTGGTGCGCACCCGGGCCAGCGCGGCGGCGGCCGGCATCAGCAGGCCGATCGCGGGCAGCAGGAACCGGGCCCGGGAGGTGAAGTAGGACGCGTCGCCCAGCGCCAGCACCAGCGTGAACGCGCTGAACAGCACCAGGACGAGCGGCTGCCGCTGGATCACCGAGATCCCGAACAGCAGCACCGCGCAGCCCAGCACCACCGCCACCACGACCTGCGGCAGCCACACGGTGTCGCTCCGGCCGAGCAGCCGGATGAACGACTTCATGGTGCTGTGGCCGAAGTCGAACTTCGACTGCCACGCCTCCTGGACCTTGAAGTAGCCGTCCCAGCTGCCCTTCACGTACCCGACCCAGGAGATGTAGCCGACGAACCCGAGCGGGGCGATGAGCCCGCCGAGCACCGGCCGCCACCAGGCGGGGGCGTCCGGGCCCCGGCGGGTGATCAGCTCCCACAGGGCGGCGCAGCCGATCGCGGCCGCCACCGCGACGCCGGTGGGGCGGCACAGGCCTGCCAGCAGCGACAGCGTTCCGGCGACGACCCAGCTTCGGGTCATCGCCGCGTACACCGCCCAGACGGCGAAGGCGGTGAACATCAGCTCGGAGTAGGCCATGCTCTCGACCACGGCGACCGGCAGCACGCCCCACAGCACGGCCGCCAGCACGCCGACCCTGCGGCCGTAGAGCCGGTCGGCGATCGCGAAGATCCCCCAGGCGGCGACGACCGACGAGAGCCAGGCGATCGCCAGCCCGGCCTGGCTGTGCGTCAGCGGGGTCAGCCAGGAGACGGCGCGGATCGTCGCCGGGTAGCCGGGGAAGAACGCGTAGGCCTCGTAGGGGCCGTGCGGGCCGGGCACCGGGGCGACGCCGTCGTACCAGTGCTCGGCGATCTGCTGGTAGAACAGCGCGTCCCAGAGTTCACTCAGTCGGCCCAGTGCGTCCACCCCGCGGCGCGCCCCCCAGGCGACCAGTACGAGGACGCCGACGGCCCGTACCGCGATGTAGGCGAGCAGCGCGGGCGCCGCGCGCCGCAGCCCGGCCCGCCACCGTGCCCCCTGTCCGCGCCGCCCCCGCAGCGGTGTCCGCTTCCCTGCCGCGCGGGATAGGTCTGTACTCACCGAAGGATCCCCCCGGGACCGGTCAGAGGTAGGCCGAGGAAACAAGCCACATGGGCCGATCCTCCCCGCTCCCGGGGCGATTCAACAAACCCGCCGATGGCGGGCCCGCGGCGTCAGTGCGCGGCGCCCGAACGGGCCAGCAGCGTCACCGTCAGGCCCTGCACGTGCTTCGTCTGCTGCACCTTGTAGTCGGACTTCAACACCTTCGCCTCGGCCTCGGACAGGCCCTTGAAGGGGTCCTCGGGGGTGCTGTAGGTGACCACCCAGATCCGCTGGACGTCCGCGGCGCAGGCCGCCGGTTCGGGGCAGTCGACCGCGTACAGGTCGTCGTTCTGCAGCGGGGTCTTCGCCGCGAACACGTCCTTCGGCTGCACCCGGTCGGGCAGGTAGTAGCCGAGCGCGAAGTCGAGCATCATGTACGCCTCTTCGCCGCGCACCGGGACCATGCCGTCGCCGGGCTGGTAGCCGTCCGCGACGATCTTCGCGGCGCCCTTCTCGTCGGCCCACTCGTGCGAGGTGCGGTTGCGCAGCGCCTGCTGGTCCTGGATGCCGAGCAGCGCGGCGGCGATCAGGCCGACGGCGACCATCGCCCGCGGCCGCAGCGCGGTCAGGCCGGCGGCGGCCAGCACCGCCCAGGCGGGGACGGTGAACAGCAGGTAGCGGTCTATGAAGTACGCGGTCTGCCCCTGCGAGACGATCCAGACCGCGGCCAGCGGCAGCGCCGCCACCAGGCCGATCTCGAACGCCGGACGGCGCCCGGCCGACCAGGCCGCGGGGAGCGCCGCCATCGCCAGCACGCACAGGCTGACCAGCGACGACTGGAACAGGCCGTGCCACACGGTGGCGACGTCCTGCAGCGTGGGCGAGTGCAGCCAGGAGATCTGCCGGCCGACCTGGCGGCGGCCGAGTATCACCAGCGGCGCCACAGGAGCCAGCGCGACCAGCACCGCCACCGGGAACCCGATCAGCAGGCCGCGGCTGCGCCCGCGCCACCAGCGCATGGCCACCAGCACGGCGTGCGGGGCGAGCACGCACAGCGCGACCATGTGGAACAGTCCGGCGAGGGCGACGCTCACCGCGTACGGCAGCCAGCGCAGCACGGTGGGCCGCTCCAGGGCCCGCAGCAGCAGCCAGGTCGCCGCGGCGACGGCGAGCACCGCGAACGCGTAGGAGCGGGCCTCCTGGGAGAACCGCGACACGCTGGGCAGGACGGCGAACAGCAGGCCGGCGACCAGACCGGTCGCCGTGCCGAACTGCTTGCGGCCGGTCAGCGCGACGAAGACCGCCGCGCCGGCCATGGCCAGCGCCGACGGCAGCCGGAACACGGTCGGGGAGTCGCCGAACGCCGACACCCAGAAGTGCATCAGCAGGTAGTACATGCCGGAGACCGCGTCGACGTGGTTCAGCAGGTCGAGCAGGTCGCCGGTGCTGCGGGTGGCGGCGCTCCAGGTGGCGAGTTCGTCGCGCCACAGTTCCGGCCGCCAGCTGCCGCGGACGCCCAGCCCGAGGGTGAGCAGCGCCGGCCAGAGCCAGAATGTGCGGGCGAGCAGCACCGCCCCGATGCCATCACGCCGGCGGGACGACCCTTGGCGCGCCCCCCCGGACACCGCCGGGGCACCTTGTGCCACCGCGCTACTCCCCATGTGTCTGTCCTCGGATCCCGCCGGAAGTGCACCTCCGGCAAACGGCCACGCCAGCCACACACCCTAGTTCACGGGCCGACGCGCACCGCAGCCCCGGTGGGCTCCGCCGACTCCTCCGGCGCGGGGCTCCGGGCGCCGGTCCGGGCGCGTTCCTTCACCGGCGGGTCGGCCTTCGGCAGCGACAGCGAGGGCGCGTCGATCAGCCGCCGGAGCAGCTTGGACAGCGGCCGCTCGCAGTACCGGTGCACCACCCAGGCCAGGCAGAGCATGAAGGCCAGGCAGATCCCGAGCATCGGCACGGGGGCAATGCCGTTCTGGCGTCCGAGCGAGATCGCCGCCCAGCCGATCTCCTGGTGCAGCAGGTACAGCGGGTAGGTGAGGGCGCCGGCGACGGTCAGCCACTTCCACCGCACCCAGTTGAAGGCGCCCATGGAGACCGCGAGCATGATCAGGAACAGTGCGCCCGAGACCTCGGCCATGATCGGCCAGGAGAGCTTGTGGTGGACCTCGTACTCGTAGGCGCCGACGATGACGCGGAGCCGGTTCTGCGCGATCAGCCACTCGAACACCACGATGCCGAGCAGCAGTGGCGAGGCCCCGAACCGGTAGATCAGGTACATCGCGATGCCGGCGATGAAGAACGGCGCGTCCTCGGGCTGGACGATGTACGTCAGCAGGTCCGAGTTCACGGCCGGGGCGATCACCGCGACGGTGGCCCAGATCATGCAGAACGCCAGCACCCGGCGGTACGTCAGGCCGATCACGGCCATGATCGCGAAGAGCAGGTAGAAGCGGAGCTCGATCCAGAGCGTCCAGTAGACGCCGTCCGCCTCCTGCGCGCCGAGCGGCCGCTGCAGCATGGTGAAGTTGGCCATCACGTCGCTGAAGCTCATGTTCCTGCGGTCGGCCCGGGAGAACGGGACGTAGTTCACCACGATGGTGGTGAGCACGATGCCGACCCAGTACGCCGGGTAGAGCCGCACCACCCGCGAGGTGAAGTACTCGCGGGGCGTCTTCCCCCAGCAGGACATGCAGATGACGAAGCCGCTGATCAGGAAGAACAGCTGGACTCCGAGCCACCCGTAGGCGCCCCAGGCGTGCCAGCCGGGCATCAGCAGCTCGGGGCTCGCACCCCAGACGCTCTTGTGGATGTCGACGCCCGTCCAGTGGAAGGCCACCACGCCGAGCGAGGCGATCAGCCGCAACCCGTCCAGGACGTAGAGGCGGGGTCTGGCAGCGGGCTGCTTGGCCGGGGGGGGTCCGGCTCCGGTCGAGGGAGCCTCGGCCGGCTTGGTCAGCGGTGGAGCAGAAGTCATCGAAGACCCTCGACGCGGGGGGACGTGTACGGGTGTCGGAACGGCGGACGGCCGGACGGACTCAAAGACCTTAGCGTGCGTTTTGTCGCTTCTAAGCAAGGGGCGAGTAAAGACAATTGGGTCGTACAGGGCCGAATCAGTGCCCGACCCTCGTCTTGACCTGCACATATCCACGTTCTGGCAGGTCAGCGCCAAATCCGGTCGGCCGGACACCGCCGGGGCCTCCGGCGACCGGACGCGCCACCCGGCGGAGCAGCAGCGCCGCGACGGTGAGGTTGACCGCGGCGACCGAGTACGCCCAGTGCTCCACCGCGTCGACCCACAGCAGCTCGAAGCCGGCCATCCGCGGAATCAGCGCGATCCACAGCCACGGCGAGCGGGCCACCGAGCCGGCCCGGACCACCGAGGCGGCCAGCACCGGCAGCAGCACCAGCAGGTAGTGGTCGAACGCGGGCCGCCCGGCGAGGCAGGCCGCCGCCATCAGCATCGCGGCGGTCTCGGCGAGCCGCAGGCCCTCGTCGCCGCCGGCCCGCCAACGCCGCCACGCCCCGACCAGCAGGGCCAGCGCCAGCAGCCCGGCCACCGCGAGCGCGAGCCGTTCCGGCACGCCGACGCGCGGCAGCAGGGTGGTGAGCGAGGCGTCGTAGGGCTTGGCGAACGAGTCCTGGCCGCGCAGCAGGAACGGCAGCGTCCGGGTGACGAACAGGCCGGGCTCGGGCATCAGCGCGGCCGCCGCGCCGGCGGTCGCCAGCGGGACGGCGGCCGCCGCCAGGAAGGCCTTCGGGCGGCGGGCGAACAGGAACAGCAGGGTCAGCGGCAGCAGCATCGGCTTCACGGCCAGCGCCACGCCGACCACCAGGCCCGCCCGCACCCACCGGCCCCGGGAGGCCGGCACCAGGGCCGCGGGCAGCGCCGCCACCGAGCAGGCCGTCCAGTTGCCCAGCTGCACGAGGTTCCGGAACGGCCCGAAGAAGCAGAGGAACAGCACCCCGAGCACGCCCAGCCGGCTCAGGCACGGCACCCGGAACAGCCGCAGGGCGAGGAACCAGCCCGCCACCACCAGGGCCGCGGTGCCCGCCGGCACCAGCCAGAACCGCGCCTCCTCGGAGAGCAGGGTCGGCGGGACGGCGAACAGCACGGAGCTCGGCAGGTACAGGAAGCGTCGGTCGGCGTACGGGGACCCGCCGTCCAGGAAGGTCTGCGCGGCCTTCACCACGAAGGCGTTGTCCATCGTGTTGATGCCGCTGCGGTGCGCGTCGAAGACGACGACACCGAGCATGACCGCAGCCGCCGCCACCGCCGGGGCCGAGGCCCGGGCCCGCAGCCACGGGCCCGGGTCCGGTACGGAAGCCCGCCTGATGCTCACCCTGCTCCCCGGTTCCCATGCCTCCCGACATAACCGGACAACTATCACATGGCGGGCACCCGGGCGGGCGGAGGCCGGGGGCCGACCGGACGACCGGCCCCCGGGCGGCGACTCAGACCAGGCGGCGGGCGGTGGCCCAGCGGGTCAGCTCGTGCCGGTTGGACAGCTGGAGCTTGCGCAGCACCGCGGAGACGTGGCTCTCCACCGTCTTCACCGAGATGAACAGCTGCTTGGCGATCTCCTTGTAGGCGTAGCCGCGGGCGATCAGCCGCAGCACCTCGCGCTCGCGCTGGGTGAGCCGGTCGAGGTCCTCGTCGACCGGCGGGGTGTCGGTGGCGGCGAACGCGTCGAGCACGAAGCCGGCCAGCCGCGGCGAGAACACCGCGTCGCCGTCGGAGATCCGGAAGATCGCATTGACCAGGTCGGTGCCGGTGATGGTCTTGGTGACGTAGCCGCGGGCGCCGCCGCGGATCACGCCGATGACGTCGTCGGCGGCGTCGGAGACCGACAGCGCGAGGAAGCGCACCCCCTCCACGCCCACCGAGCGGCGCAGCACCTCGACGCCGCCGCCGCCGGGCAGGTGGACGTCCAGCAGCACCACGTCGGGCCGGGTCTCGGCGACCACCCGGACCGCGGACTCCACGTCGTCGGCCTCGCCGACCACGTCGATGCCGGTCTCCTCGGTGCGCCCGATCTCGGCGCGCACACCGGTGCGGAACATCCGGTGGTCGTCCACCAGAACCACCCGGGCACGCCTCTCGGGTGCCGCTGCGTCAGTCATCTGCCGCCCTCTCCATCTCCAGCTCGACCTCGGTCCCGCCGTCCGGCGCGGGCCGCACCCGCGCGGTGCCCCCGTTGCGCCGCATCCGGCCGATGATCGATTCGCGTACGCCCATGCGGTCCTCGGGGAGGTCGTCGGGGTCGAAGCCGGGGCCGTGGTCGCGGACGAACACCGACACCGTCCTCCCCTCCACCTCCGCGAAGACCTGGACCGGTCCCCCGCCACCGTACTTGGCGGCGTTCACCATGGCTTCCCTGGCCGCCTGCATCTGCGAGGCGATCTTCTCGTCCATCGGGCAGTCGCCGACGCAGACCAGCTCGATGGGCACGCCGTGCCGGTCCTCGACCTCGGCGACGATCTCCCGCAGGTGCTCGGCGAGGGTGTCGGGCGCGGCCTCGGCGGCGGCCTCGGGGCGGTACAGCCACAGGCGCAGTTCGCGTTCCTGGGCGCGGGCCAGGCGCAGCACCTCCTTGGGGTCCTCGGCGCGGCGCTGGATCAGGGTCAGGGTGTGCAGCACCGAGTCGTGGATGTGCGCGGCGATCTCGGCGCGCTCCTGGGCGCGGATGCGGGCGGTGCGCTCGGCGCCGAGGTCCTGCCACATCCGCAGCATGGACGGGCCGCCGAGCACCAGCACGCCGGCCACCACGGCCAGCGAGGACTCGATGACCAGGGCGATCGGCGAGGCGACGCCCTGCATCAGGAAGTAGCCGATGATGCCGGCCACCACCAGCAGCACGCCGGCGGCGACCCGCAGGTAGGCGCCCTTGCGGCTGCCGGGCTCCAGGCCGAACCAGTTCTGCCAGCGCGAGTCGTCGGCCTGCCGCCACACCAGGGCGACGCCGACGCCGACCGCGAGCAGCGGCCACACGTACGGCTTGGCGGTCTGGATGCCGAGCGCGGACAGCAGCGCCATGACGCCGATGACCAGGCCGATCAGCGCGAACAGCTGGCCGAGGCTGCCGCCGCGCTGCCCGGCCCCGGCGGCGGGGCCGGTCTGCGGGCGGGCCTCCGGGTCGGCGGCGAAGGCACCGGGGGCGCCCGGGGCGCCGTCCTCGCCGTGGAAGGTGCGTTCCAGCAGTTCGCGCAGCCGCCCGAAGCGGCCGCCGACCTGCGCGGCGCCGGGGGCCCGGCCGGGGGCGGCCTCGCCGATGCCGAGCGGGACCACCACCCAGAACGCCGCGTAGAGCAGGGTGCCGATGCCCTGCGAGAAGAACAGCACGATGAACGCCAGCCGCACCCAGGTGACGGGCACGCCGAGGTGTACCGACAGGCCTTGGCAGACGCCGCCGAGGATCCGGCCGTGCGGGCTGCGGTAGAGCCGCCGGTAGGGCGGCGCCCCGGCCGGTGTGTCGGTCGGGGCGGTCTCGGTGCTTCGGGTCTCGGGAACGGCCACGGCACCGATGGTCGCAGGTGGCCGGTCGGCGGCGCATCAGGGTTCGGCCCGGAGCCCGCCTCAGGGACAGTTCAGGGTCGGTCCGGGGCCCGGGACGGTTGGGCGGGGCCCTGCGGCCCGGAAGGATGGATGCCATGACGGACGACCAGATCCCGGGAGACGCACCGGACGCCCCCGCCGAACCGCGACCGGCGCTGACCCGCTCCTCCCGGCACCGGGTGGTGGCGGGCGTGTGCGGCGGGCTCGGCCGCTACCTGGACATCGACCCGGTGGTGTTCCGGGTGGTGATCGCGGTGCTCGGCCTGACCGGCGGGCTCGGGTTGTTCCTGTACGGCCTGGCCTGGCTGGTGGTGCCGCGCGAGGCCGCCGACGGCGAGGGCGGCCGCACCGAGCTCCAGCGCGTGCTGACCGGCCGGGTGGACGGCCAGTCGGTCGGCGCGGTGCTGCTGACGGTGATCGGCACCGGGGTGTTCTTCTCCTCGATGAACGACGGCGACCAGCTCTTCCCGCTGCTGCTGCTGGCCGCGCTGGTGTTCCTGGCGCTGCGCTACGACCCGGAGCGCCGGCGCCGCTTCGCCGGCGCCGAGCCGGGCCCGAAGAGCGCCGGCGGCCCCTACGACCGCCTCGACGCGTCCGGCGCGTTCGCGGACTGGAAGACGTGGGGCGAGGCGATGGGCCGGGACCTGCGCGGCGAGTGGCAGGCCCGCACCACCGACCTGCAGGAGCGGATCGCCGCCCGGCACGAGGAGCGGCCCGCGGACACGCCCCCGACCGGCCAGTCCGGCTACCTGTGGGACCCGCGGCACCCGGAGCGCAACCCGTACGGCGCGACGCCGCCGCCCGGCGCGCCCGCCCAGCCGTGGTGGCAGCGCACCGACCTGCCGGACGGCGACCCGCTGCGCAAGGAGACCGCCGACCCGAACAGCCACCAGGAGCGGATGGCGCAGTACCGGGAGCGCGCCGACGAGCGCCGCCGGGCGCACCGGGAGGCGATGGAGCAGCACCGGGAGAGCATGCAGCGCCACCGCGAGTGGAAGGCCGAGCGGCGGCGGCAGCGCGGACGTTCGGGGCTGGGCGCGTGGGCGGTGCTGGTGTCGGTCGGCGCGGCCTGGGCGGTCGCTGCGACCGACCACGGCGACCACCGCTGGTCGACGGTGCTGGCGGTGGCGCTGCTGCCGCTGGGCCTGGCGATGATGCTGAGCGCCCGCTGGGGCCGCACCCGCGGGCTGACCTTCCTGGCGCTGCTGGTGACGGCGGGCCTGGTGGCCGCGTCGTCCACCTCGGCGACGGTCGCGGACTCGATCGGCGACCGCCACTGGACGGCCGCCCCGGACAACCTGCACTCGCAGTACACGGCGGGCATCGGCGACGCCCGGCTCGACCTGTCGGCGCTGGACCCGAAGGGCGGCACCCTCGGCACCGAGCTGCGGGTGGGCATCGGCACCGCGGTGGTGCAGGTGCCGACCGGCGTGGAGCTGCGGCTGAAGCTGCGCGACGGGGTGGGCTCGGTGAGCCTGCCGGACGGCCAGGAGTACGGCGGCCCGGTCGTCAACGAGGACGTGGTGATCGAGGTCCCGGCGGGGCAGCCGTCCAAGGGCGTGCTGGACCTGACGGTGACGATGGGCATCGGTGACATCAGGGTGGAGCGGTGATGAGGAAGCATCAGTTCGATCTGTACGCGCTGGTCGCGGGCGGCCTGTTCACGGTCCTGGCCCTGCTGTACCTGGTGGCGTCGCTGAACGACCGGTCGGTGAACAGCCGTTTCGTGCTCCCGCTGGCGCTGATCGTGCTCGGCGCGGGCGGCCTCGGCGGCGCGCTGGTGGCGGTCTCCAGGCGCGGCCGGGGCGGGGCCCGCGACGACGATCACACGCTGGACGGCTAGGCCTGGGCCTGCTGCGGTCCGAGTTCGAGCTGCTCGCCGTTCTTGGTGACGGCGTAGCCGGGCAGCGGTTTGACGGCCGGGCCGGTGATCACGGCGCCGGTGGCGGCGTCGAACGTGGAGCCGTGGCAGGGGCAGTACAGCCGGCCGTCCTTGGGCGGGTTGACCGCGCACCCGGAGTGGGTGCAGACCGAGGACAGGCCGGCGTACTTCCCGGCGGACGGCTGGACGATGTACACGGCGTCCCCGCTGGCGGGGTCCTTGACGGTGGCGGAGCCGCCGACCGGGACCTGCGCGGCGGGGACGCTCGGCGCGTTGCCGGCCGGCCGGGGGGCGGCGGGGCCGGGCGCGGCGGCGGCGGGCGGGAGGTCCTCGCGGCCGAAGGCGGCGGTGAGCGAGCCGGACAGCAGGCCGGCGCCGCCGAGCGCGACGGCCGCGATGCCGCCGTCCAGCAGGGCGCGGCGGCGCACCGCGTCCTCGGCGAGGCCGCGGGCGCGGTCCCGGGCGGCCCGGGCGGCGAGGTAGCCGTCCACCGACAGGTAGGGGGTGCCGGCCAGCAGCAGCGGCGTCCAGGCCAGCAGGTAGGCGAGGTCGTTGCCCAGGTAGTACGGGGTGGTGTGGAAGCTGACGGTCAGCCAGAGGGTGGCGCTGAGCAGTGCGCCGCCGAGGGCGGCGACCCGGCCCCACAGGCCGAACAGGGTGCCGAGGCCGACGGCGAGCTCGCCGAAGGCGATCAGCAGGCCGAAGAAGGTGGGGGCGTGCAGCGCCGGGGCGAGCGCCCGGCCGACCGGGCTGCCGGCCTCGGCGGCCTGCGTCTGCGCGTAGAAGGACGCGGCGTCGCCGGCGCCGGCCAGGTAGTGCGGGTCGGAGAGCTTGTCGAAGGCGGCGTAGACGAAGGTCGCCCCGAGGAACAGCCGCAGCGGCAGCAGGGCGAGCCGCGAGGCCGTCGCCTTCCACCGCCCGATCCGGGCTGCCGTGCCGCGGCGGTCCTCCTGCGGGCTCGTCGCCGTCCCTGTCGCCATGTTGCCGCCCCTTCTGTCTCGCGCCGCCTGCCGACCGCCGACAGGACCGGGTCCGATTGTGCCGGGTGCCGCCCGCACATGACGGCGCCGCCACTCCCCTGCTGTCGGGGAGCGGCGGCGTGGTCACACGGTTGCCGGTGGGACTACTCCCACTCGATGGTGCCCGGCGGCTTGGAGGTGCAGTCCAGCACGACGCGGTTGACGTCCTTGACCTCGTTGGTGATCCGGGTGGAGATCTTCGCCAGCACCTCGTAGGGCAGGCGCGACCAGTCGGCGGTCATGGCGTCCTCGGACGAGACCGGGCGCAGCACGATCGGGTGACCGTAGGTGCGGCCGTCGCCCTGCACGCCGACCGAGCGGACGTCGGCCAGCAGCACCACGGGGCACTGCCAGATCTCGCGGTCCAGGCCGGCCGCGGTCAGCTCCTCGCGGGCGATGGCGTCGGCCTCGCGGAGCAGGTCCAGGCGCTCCTTGGTGACCTCGCCGACGATGCGGATGCCCAGGCCGGGGCCGGGGAACGGCTGACGCTGGACGATCTCGGCGGGCAGCCCGAGCTCCTGGCCGACCATCCGGACCTCGTCCTTGAACAGCTTGCGCAGCGGCTCGACGAGCTGGAACTCCAGGTCTTCGGGGAGGCCGCCCACGTTGTGGTGCGACTTGATGTTGGCGGTGCCGGTGCCGCCGCCGGACTCCACCACGTCCGGGTACAGGGTGCCCTGGACCAGGAACTCCACGGCGGGGCCCTCGTCGGCGATGATGTCGGCCTGGGCCTGCTCGAAGACGCGGATGAACTCGCGACCGATGATCTTGCGCTTCTGCTCGGGGTCGGAGACGCCCTTCAGCGCGTCCAGGAAGCGCTCCTCGGCGTCGACCACGACCAGCTTGACGCCGGTGGCCGCGACGAAGTCCTTCTCGACCTGCGCGGTCTCGTCCTTGCGCATCAGACCGTGGTCGACGTAGACGCAGGTCAGCCGGTCGCCGATGGCGCGCTGCACCAGGGCGGCGGCGACGGCGGAGTCCACGCCGCCGGACAGGCCGCAGATGGCGCGCTTGTCGCCGACCTGCTCGCGGATCAGCGCGACCTGCTCCTCGACCACGTTGGTGGTGGTCCAGTTCGGTTCGATGCCCGCGCCGCGGTACAGGAAGTGCTCCAGCACCTGCTGGCCGTGCTCGGAGTGCAGGACCTCGGGGTGGTACTGCACGCCGTACAGCTTGCGCTCGTCGTTCTCGAACGCGGCGACCGGCACGACGTCGGTGGAGGCGGTGACGGTGAAGCCCTCGGGCGCGGCCGAGCAGGCGTCGCCGTGCGACATCCACACCGAGTGCTTGTCCGGGACGCCCTCGAACAGCGTCGAGCCGGAGCGCGAGACGGCCAGCTGGGTGCGGCCGTACTCACGGGCGCCGCTGTTGTCGACGGTGCCGCCGAGGACGGTGGCCATCAGCTGGAAGCCGTAGCACATGCCGAACACCGGAACCCCGGCCTCGAAGATCGCACGGTCGAGCTGCGGAGCGCCCTCCTCGTACACCGACGACGGACCGCCGGAGAGGATGATCGCCCTGGGGTTCTTGGCGAGCATCTCGGCGACCGGCATGGAGCTCGGCACGATCTCGCTGTAGACCCGCGCCTCACGCACCCGACGGGCGATGAGCTGGGCGTACTGGGCGCCGAAGTCGACGACCAGGACGGTGTCGTTCTCCGGCGGGGACTGGGGGTGTACAGAGGACACGGACGGCCTTCCGGCGGCGGTACAAAAGGGGTGTCGACACCGAGTCTACCGGGAGCGTTTCACCCGACTGCCCGCCGCGCTGCCCGTGACCGTGCCGGGAGGCGAATCGTTGCACCGGGAGCCGCACGAGACGCCGGCACCCTCCAGGTGCGGGCGGCGCGGGCGGCGGACCACGCGTGGATCTTCTCCGGTCCATCGGGTGCGCGTGGCGGGCACGGGCCCGCCGTGGGACCGCGCCCCGGTGCTGCGGTCGGGTCAGCAGGGGACAGCGACCCCGTCCGCGACCGGGCGGACCCGAAGTGTGGCGGCCGGTACCGGTGCCGGCCGCCACACATCGGCTGCCGTCCGCTCCGGCGTACGCCCCGGTACGCCCCGCAAGCCACTATGACGGACAGTGACCACTCCGGCCGGTCGGATCCGGCGCTCCCCCGCGCCGTGTCCGGTTCCGGCCTCACCCGAATTTGCGTCGAATCGGTTGCACGGCACGGCCCTCGTCCAGGACGATGACTGCGAGACGGGGGGCACCACACGCTCCCTCCCCGCGCTCGGGCCGTTTGCGCGAACGGCCCGTCTCTCACGCTCCGTGATGCCCATCGGCCTCCGGGGTGCTCCGAGCCATTTTCCCGACGGCGCCCATCCCCCCGGCGTCGTCACTCAGCACCGGCGCGGCCCTGACGCCGAGTGCTGACCGACAAAGGGCCCCGTTCCCCCGCGGGGCCCTTTGCCCTGTCCGGGCTCAGCCGGCGTCGGGCCGCCGGTAGGCGGCGTGCGAGTCCAGCAGGTCGACGTGTCCGACCGCCGACCGCTCCTCCTCGACCGGTTCGACCAGGCCGATCGGTCCCGCCGCGGCGTCCGGCCCGTCCGTCGGCTGCGCGGGCAGCGGCGCGGACACCGGCACGGGGGTGCGGCGGACGGCGTCGAGCACGGCCGGCACCACCAGCGCGCCGAACACCGCCCAGGCCGCGGCGGCGAGCAGCACCGTGGGCAGCGACCAGCCGAGCAGGTCGATCCGGGTGTCCCGGACCTCGCCCTTCATGATGGTGTGGTCGTTCCCCCAGATCGAGGTGCCGAGCACCAGCGCCGAGGTCAGCGCCGCGTACAGCACGGCCAGCCGGGCCCGGTCCAGCTGCGGCAGCCGCCCGCGGTGCGCGGACCAGCCGAGCGCCAGCGCCGCCAGCAGCACCGGCACCACCGCCAGCCACCACTGGCCGCCGTGCTCGCCGAGGTCGTACAGCGCGAACGAGTCGGCCGCGCCGCCGCGCACGCCGCGCGCCACGACCCGGGCGCCGCTGCCGACACCGAACAGGTAGCCGCCGCCGTTGACCGTCAGCGCCCGGAACGCGGACTGCGGGAACGGCCGGTCGACCAGCACCTGCATCACCACCGACACCACGGTGAGCAGCACCAGCAGCCCGCCGACCACCCGCGCCGCGTGCTGCCACGCCAGCAGCCAGCCGCCCAGCCACCGGCGCCGCGCGGCCTCGGCGCGCAGCACGCCCTGTCCGTCCACGGCGAGCACCACGACGGCGGCGGCCAGGAACGCGGACACCCCGAGCGGCGCCATCGCCGGGCCGGCGGTGATGTGCATGTCGAGGCTGAGCGTCTCCTTGTGCGTGCTGCCGGTGGAGATCCACCCCAGCACGAGCGCCGCAGTCGCGGACAGCGCGCCGGTGCGGAGCGCCTGTGCGCCGGCCGCGCCCGCGGTCGGCGCGTCGGCGCGGGCCCGGGTCGCGATCCGCTGGCCGCACCAGAGCAGCGCCAGCCAGCCGAGGGCCACCAGGTACGGCAGGACGTGAATGCCGACGACGATGGTGCCGTAGCTGCTGGTGTTGCTGTTGCGCATGGGCGTGCCGAACGCCGTCAGCGTCAGCTGCAGCCACATCTGGAAGGTCTGGGTGGTCCAGCGCACCCCGGGGTCGTCGTCCACCCCGGCCACGTCGCGGCCGCCGACGGTGCTGCCGAGCGCGGCCAGCAGCACCAGCAGCACGGTCGGGGCGAGCAGCACCCGGCCGGCGGTGAGCCAGCCCCGGGACGGCGTCGGCCACTGCCGGTCCTGGTGGATCCGCCCGGCGCCCCACGGCGACGCGGTGCCGTCCACCACCACTTCACCGATCGCGGGCGGGGGCGCCGCGAGGGCCTTTCCGCAGTTCGCGCAGGTCGCCACGGCGCCGGCGACGGCCGCGCCGCAGGACTGGCAGATGGGCATGACGGTCCCCCCAGGGATGTCCGGTGATCGGGTGCCCGTTTATCCCATCGGCCGTCAGAGAATGTCAATCGGCTTCAGTCGGCCTTCCGCGGCACCTTCGGCACGGCCAGCAGCGGCAGTCGCAGCGCCCCGAACGCCCCTTCCGGCACCGCCGGCCGACGGGGCGTCACCGCCCGGACGGCCCGGTAGGCGTCGCCCTGCGCGGGCCGCGGGTCGGCCTCGCCGCGGTTGGGCCACATCGACATGGCACGCTCGGCCTGCGCGGTGATCGTCAGCGACGGGTTGACGCCGAGGTTGGCGGAGATCGCGGAGCCGTCGACCACGCTGATCCCCGGGTAGCCGTACAGCCGGTGGTACGGGTCGACGACGCCGGTGTCGGCGCTGTCGCCGATCGGGCAGCCGCCGAGGAAGTGCGCGGTCAGCGGGATGTCGAAGATCTCGCCGACGGTCGAGCCGGGGAAGCCGTTGATGGACGCGGCCAGCGCCCGGGCCCCCTCCTCCGCCGCCGGGATGAAGTTCGGGTTGGGTGCGCCGTGGCCCTGGCGGGAGGTCAGCTTCCCGTTCTTCAGGGAGACCGTCAGCGAGTTGTCCAGCGACTGCATGACCAGTCCGATGATGGTCTTCTCCGACCAACGGTGCTGGTTCATCGACTGCGCGAAGATCCACGGGTGGCGGGCGGCCGTCCCGAGGTAGCGCAGCCAGCGCGGCCCGCGCCCGGCCCCGCCGACCTGCTGGATCGACAGCGCGCCCATCGCGTTCGAGCCGCGGCCGTAGCGGACCGGCTCGATGTGGGTGTTCTCGTCGGGGTGCACGGACGAGGTGATGGCCACGCCGCGGGTGAAGTCGACCCGCTCCCCGTAGCGCCGGTCGGAGGTCTGCGCGCCCACCAGCGCCTCGGAGTTGGTGCGGGTCAGGTGGCCGAGCCTGCCGGAGATCCGGGGCAGCAGCCCGCCCTCGCGCATCCGGTGCAGCAGCGTCTGGGTGCCGTAGGTGCCGGCCGCGACCACCACCCGCTCGGCGGCGATCGTGCGGGCGCCGGCCTTCTTCGCCCGCCGGGTGCGGGCGTCGGTGGGCAGCACGTCCACCGCGTAGCCGTCGCCGTACGGGCGCAGCCGCTTCACGGTGGTCAGCGGCAGGATCTCGGCGCCGGCCCGCTCCGCCAGGTACAGGTAGTTCTCGGTGAGCATGTTCTTCGCGCCGTGCCGGCAGCCCGTCATGCACTCGCCGCACTCGGTGCACGCCCTGCGCTTCGGGCCGGCCCCGCCGAAGTACGGGTCGTCGACCTCGGCGCCGGGCGCGGCCTTGGCGTCGCCCGTGCCGTCCCGGCCGTCGCCGAAGAACACCCCGACGGGGGCCAGGTGGAAGGTGTCGCCGCAGCCCATCGCCTCGGCGGCGGCCTTCAGGTGCACGTCGGAGGGCGTCATGGTCGGGTTGAGCCGGACGCCGAGCATCCGCTGCGCCTGGTCGTAGAACGGGGCGAGTTCGGACTGCCAGTCGGTGATGTGCTTCCACTGCCGGTCCTCGAAGAACGGCTTCGGCGGCACGTACAGCGTGTTGGCGTAGTTCAGCGAGCCGCCGCCGACGCCCGCCCCGGCCAGGATCAGCACGTTGCGCAGCAGGTGGATGCGCTGGATGCCGTACAGGCCGACGGCCGGGGCCCACAGGTAGTCGCGGGTGTCCCAGGACGTGCTGGGCAGCTCGTCCCGGCCGAACCTGCGCCCGGCCTCCAGGACGGCGACCCGGTAGCCCTTCTCGGTCAGCCGGAGCGCGGCGACGGAACCGCCGAAGCCCGAACCGATCACCACGACGTCGTAGTCGAACGACACTGCCCCTCCTTGAGCAACTGCCCTGCTACTTCAGGCGGAACGCCTTCATGACCTTGAGACCGGTGGTGAAGAACTCGGCGAACTTCCGGTCGTCCAGACCCATCGACGGCCCGATCGGCAGCAGCCGCTGCACGGCGATGGTCTGCGCCTCGGTGTAGCGCAGGATGCCCTCCGCGCCGTGCCGCCGGCCCAGCCCGGAGTCGCCCATGCCGCCCATCGGCGACGCCACCGACCCGTACGCGGCGGCGTACGCCTCGTTCACGTTGACGGTGCCGGTGCGCAGCCGCGCCGCGACCTTGCGGCCCCGGCCGGTGTCCCTCGTCCACACGCTGGAGTTCAGGCCGTACGGGGTGGCGTTGGCGGCGGCGACCGCCTCGTCCTCGGTGTCGAACCGGTAGATCGACACCACCGGTCCGAAGGTCTCCTCCGCGCACACCGCCATGTCGGGGGTGACGCCGTCCAGGATGGTCGGCTCGAAGAACAGCGGCCCGAGCTCCGGCCGGGCCTGCCCGCCGGCCACCACCGTCGCCCCGGCCTTCACCGCCTCCTCGACGTGCCGGGTCACCGTCTCCAGCTGACGGCCCGACACCAGCGAGCCCATGTCCGCGCCGTAGGCGAGACCGCCGCCGAGGCGCAGCGCGGACGTCTTCTCGGCGAACTTCGCCAGGAACGCGTCCGCCACCGACCGGTGCACGTACAGCCGCTCGATCGAGATGCACAGCTGCCCGGCGGAGGAGAAGCAGGCCCGCACCGCGCCCGCCGCCGCCTTGTCGAGGTCGGCGTCGGAGAGCACCAGCATCGCGTTCTTGCCGCCCAGCTCCAGCGAGGCGCCGACCAGCCGCTCGGCGGCCCGCCGGGCCACGTCCCGGCCGGTGCGGGTCGAGCCGGTGAACGCCACGTAGTCGGCGCGCTCCACCACCTCCGGGCCCACCACCGGGCCCTCGCCCAGCACGATCTGCCACACCTGCGGCGGCAGCCCCGCCTCGACGAACAACTCCCGCGCCCACAGCGCCGTCAGCGCCGTCTGGGTGTCCGGCTTGTTCACCACCGCGTTGCCCGCGACCAGCGCCGGCAGCGCGTCGCCGACCGACAGCTCCAGCGGGTAGTTCCACGGCGAGATCTGCCCGACCACGCCCTTCGGCCGCCGCGCCTCCACCGCACTGGTCAGCCCGGGCACCGCACCGCCACGCCGTCGGTCCTTCAGGTACGAGGACGCCGTGCGGCCGTAGTGCCGGGCGGCCGACGCGACCGCCATGACCTCCTCGAACGCGTGCAGCCGGGCCTTCCCGGTCTCCGCCTGGATGAGGTCCAGCACCTCGTCCTGCCGCCGCAGCAGCAGATCGTGGAACCGCAGCAGCACCCCCGCCCGGTGCCGCACCGACAACGCCGCCCACGTCGGCTGCGCCTTCCGCGCCGCCGCGAACGCCCGCTCCACGTCGGCCGTCCCGGACACCGGCAGCGTCGCCAGCACCTCGCCGGTCAGCGGCGCGAAAGTCTTCACGACCTCCTCCCCGGACGCCGTGACCCCCTTCGCCAACCGCGCCACCACCGCCGCCGGCACCGCCGCGGCAACCGTACGCGCCGCACCCTTGGCCGCAGGATTGCGCCGAACCTGGCTCGTGCTCTCCGTCATGCGGGCAGCCTAGGCGCTCCACGCCCGCTTGTGTACCCGCCGGTAACACCCTTTCGCGGACGCGGCCGGGCCCCGGCGCCGGATCACCTCGTCGGCACGAAGTTGTTGAGCACCGTGGTGAAGCGCCGCAGGCTCTGCGTCCAGTCCTTCTCCGGCCCCGACACGTACACCGCGTACGAGGTCCCGTCACTGCGCCGGAACTCGACCTCCTTCGCGTGCCGCCGCCCGCCCGTCGTCCCGGTGAAGCTGAACTCCCAGACCGCGCCCTCCTGGTCGTTGATCTTCGCGGCGGCCAGCGAGCTGGTCCTGAAGTCCTTGAGGCTCCTGCTGAGCGAGGCCTCCATCTGCAGCAGGTGCTCCTGCGGCGCGAGCGGCTGCCCGACCGTCACCGCGAACTGCAGGTAGTGGTCGCGGTCGTCGGGCGAGTAGTAGATCTGCGCGTTGGTCTCGCTGCGCACCCAGGCGCCGTCGGTGGGCAGCAGGAAGCGGAACCCGGCCGGGTCGTCCTGCCAGGTGTAGCCGTCGGGCGCGGGCCCCTGCCCGGGATCGGGGTCGACGGCGATCGCGTTGCTCTGGTGCCGGTGGCTCACGTAGTACCCGGCCCCGCCCGCCGCGATCAGCACCAGCACGGCGGTCAGCACCATCAGCACCCGCCGCTTGCCCCCGCGCCGGACCGGCGCCGCCGGCGTCGTGTCCTCCGACGCCTCGCGCGGCTCGGGCGCCTGAGCCGGCGTCACCGCCTCCGCCTCGTCGCCCTCCGGAGTCTCGACCCGGTCGACCACCGGCACCACCTGGGTGGGCAGCCGTGCCTCCCCGGCCTGTTGCGGGACGCGGATGCTGACGGTGTGTCCGTCGGCGACCTCGCGGAGCATCCGCGCGGCCTCGTCGGCGCCGGGCCGCTCCGCCGGGTCCTTGGCCATCAGGGCGGCCAGTATCGGCCCGAGCCCGGCCGCCCGGCGGGACTCCGGCAGCGGCTCGTCGACGACGGCGGCGAGGGTGCCCAGCGGGCTGTCGCGGCGGAACGGCGACTGGCCCTCGACGGCGTGGAACAGCGTCGCGCCGAGCGCCCACAGGTCGGAGGCGGGCCCGGGCCGCTGGCCCTGGGCCCGCTCGGGGGCCAGGTAGTCGGGCGAGCCGACGAGGTCGCCGGGGCGGGTGATGTCCATCGCGCCCTCGAACTTGGCGATGCCGAAGTCGAGCAGCACGACCCGCCCGGTGCCGTGTTCGAGCAGCACGTTGGCGGGCTTGACGTCCCGGTGCAGCACGCCGAGCTGGTGGCCGCGGTGCAGGGCGGCGAGCACCTGGAGGCCGACGTCGGCAGCCTCACGGGGCGTCAGGGTGCCGTCCTGGCTGATCACGTCGGACAGCGCGCGGCCGTCGACGAGTTCCATCACGATCCACGGCCGGCCGTCCTGTTCGAGCACGTCGTGGATGGTGATGACACCCGGGTGCTTGATCCGGGCGGCGGCCCGGGCCTCGCGCTTCATCCGGGACTGGAGTATCTCCAGGTCCTCCTCCGAGAGGTGACTGACCGTCAATTCCTTGACGGCGACCTCCCGGTCCAGCATTTCGTCCCTGGCCCGCCAGACGGTCCCCATCCCGCCGCGGCCCAGGCGCTCGCCGAGCGCGTACCGCCCGGCCAGCAGACGGCCTGTCGACTGGTCCTGTGCGCCCATGACCGTCCCCCCCTTCAGTGACCCCCCACCGCCGGTCGGACGAGGTCGTGGCACACCGCGTGCCTGCTCGCACCGGCGGTTCGAAGGCAAGCCTAGGCTGCGCGGAGCCGCGCGGGAATCACACCCCGGACAGCGAATCGCACCGTGACCGGCCGCTTTCAGCCTGCGACGAGAACGATCCCGGCAACCGCGGCGACCATCAGCACCAGGACCGCCACCAGCACCAGCGGGCCGAACATCCGCGGCGGAATCCGGGGCTGCCGCCCGGCGGGCGCGGCACCCTGACGGGCCGTCGGCGGCCGCTTCCGCGGGCGGGCGCCGCGCGGCCGCACCGCCGGCGGTGCGGCCTCGGTCCGGGGCTCGGGCAGCGGCCGTTCGGGCCTCCCGTCCGGGTACGGCTCGGGCGCGAACACCAGCAGCTCGTGCAACTCCCGCTGGACGGCGGCCGCGTCGGGCCGGGCCGCGGCGTCCGGGCTCAGCAGCCGCTCGACCAGGGGCCGCAGCGGACCGCACCGGTCGGCGGGGTGGTGGCGGCCGTCGCGGACCGCGGCCAGCAGCGTCGGCAGGTCGTGCTCGGGGTACGGGCCGTAGCCGGAGAGCAGACGGTAGAGCAGCACCCCGAGGGACCAGGTGTCGGCGGGGGCACCCGGGTCGATCGCCCAGCGCTCGGCGAGCGGTCCGAGCATGAGGGCGCGCGTCTCGTACACCCGGCGCGGCACTTCACCGCCGAGCGCGGCGCAGAGTTCCTCCTCGGCGGCGCCGAGCAGCAGGCCGCCGAGCATCGCCGCGCCGTCCTCGCAGACCAGCACGGTGCGGGCGGTGACGTTGCCGTGGGTGAGCCCGGTGTCGTGCACGGCCCGCAGCGCCCCGGCCAGGTCGGCGCCGATCTCCGCGACCCGGTACGGCGACAGCGGCCCGCCGGCCATCAGCCCTTCCAGCGCGACGCCGCTCACCGACTCCTCGGCGACCCACAGCAGGTCGCCCTCGGGACCGGCGGCGAGTCCGCGCAGCAGCCGCGGGTGGGCGGACGCGGCGGCCGCGACCTGCGCGACCCGGGCGGTCAGCCGCTGGCCGTACCCGGGCGCGGTCCCGTCCGAGTCGAAGCCGGGCGCCACCGGTTCGGGCAGCTCCAGGGCGAACAGCCGCACCCGGGCACCGCTGTGCCCGTCCACCGCAGGCACGCCGACGTCGTCGTCCGGACGGTCCGTCACCCGGTACCGCCCGGCCACCACCTGTCCCGGGGCCGTTCGCATGCCTGTTCCTCACGCCGTAGTGCCGCCAGCCTACGGCCCAGGGCCGCCCCCGCGACCTCCCGGTGCGGCCTTTCAACTCCGTTGCCCCGCCCGGCCGAACGCGCCGGTGTGCCGGGGCGGGCCCTAGGGAGCGGGCTGGAAGCTCTCGAAGGAGATCCGGCGGGCCAGCGAGCCGTCCGGCGCGGACCACACCGACTCCGGCATCGTCCAGTAGATCGCGTAGCCGTACTTGCCGTTGCCGGTGACGAAGCCCCGGTTCAGCGAGTGCAGGACGGTGCCGCTCTTGCCGGAGTACGTCCACTCCCAGTCGGCGGCATTGCTCCAGTCCCGGTAGGCCACCGTCTCGACGCGGATCCGGCGGTAGTTGGACATCTTCGCGGAGCGGTCGGCCGCCTGCCAGTCCTTGAGCGCGCTGTCCCCGGCGGGCGACTGCCAGTCGACCACCAGCCGCAGGCCGTTGCCCTCGAAGCGCCGGCTGGTGGAGCGGTAGTCCGGGCCCTGGTCGGACATCCACTCGGGCAGCGTGATGCTGAACCCGGACGGGTCCTTGTACACCCGGTACCCGTCGGGCGCCTGACCGGGCGTCAGCGAGGGCCCGGGCGACTCGGACGGCGCCGTCGACGCACTGGCGCTCTGGCTCGCACTCGGGCTGCCGCTCCCGGGCGGCGAGGCGCTGGTCGTCGGCTCCCCTGCCGTCGCGATCCGGTCGCCGGCGTTCGCCACGCCGTTGCCCTTCTCGGCGGGCCACAGCACCACCAGCGCGGCGACCAGCGCCAGCACCGCGACCACCGCGGCCAGCATCAGCAGCCTGCGCTTCCGGGCCAGCCCGGCCCGCTGGATCACGGCGGTGTCCGCGCGGGCGGCGGGGTCGGCGGGCAGCGCCCGGGTCGCGGTCTCGGCGGCGACCGGCTCGACCGGCTTCGCGGCGACGGCCGGCTCCGGTACGGGCAGCGCCTTCCCGTCGACGATCAGCTGCAGCATCTCGCGGGCCGCTTCGGCGTCCATCCGCTTGGCGGGGTCCTTCTCCAGCAGCCCCTGGATGACCGGCAGCAGCGGCCCGGCGTGGGCGGCCGGCGGCAGTTCCTCGGTCATCACGGCGGTCAGCGTGGCCAGCGCGGAGCCCCGGTCGTACGGCGGGACGCCCTCGACCATCGCGTACAGGGTGCCGCCGAGCGACCACAGGTCGGACGGCGGGCCGGGCCGCTGCCCGCGGGCCCGCTCGGGCGCGATGTACGAGGGCGCGCCGACCAGCATGCCGGTGGAGGTGATCGAGGTGTCGCCCTCGACGCTGGCGATGCCGAAGTCGGTGAGCACGGTCCGCCCGTCCTCGCCGATCAGCACGTTGGACGGCTTCACGTCGCGGTGCAGCACGCCCTGGTTGTGCGCGGCGCCGAGCACCCCGAGCAGGTCCAGCCCGATCGCGGCGGCCCGCTCGGGCGTCAGCGGGCCGTCCTCACGGACCACGTCGGCCAGCGAGCGGCCGTCGACGAGTTCCATGACGATCCACGGGCGCTCGTCCTCCTCGACCACGTCGAAGACGGTGACGGCGGCGGTGTGCCGGATCCGGGCGGTGGCCTTGGCCTCGCGCAGGGTGCGGACGATCAGCCGGTGCTTCTCGGCCTCGTCGACGGCCCCGGTCATCCGGAGCTCCTTCACCGCGACGACCCGGCCGAGCATCTCGTCCTCGGCCCGCCACACGGTGCCCATCCCGCCACGGCCGAGCACCTCGCCCAGCCGGTAGCGGTCCGCCAGCAGTCGGCCGGTCGGTTCCTGCGGCTGCGTCATCGGTGCGCTCTCCCCATGGTGTTGCGGCCTCGCCGGGCGCCCGGCCGGGACCTGACAGCGTGTCGGACCACCGCGGGCGGCGGTCGCACGCCGGGGCACCATCATCCCCTGCCGCGCCCCCGCCCGGCCACCCGCCCCCACCCGGCCCGCGCCCCGTGCGCCCCTCGTGTCCCGTCCGCACCACCCCCGCGTCCGAAAACGACCGCTCCGGACCGGCGCGCCGCGTGCGAAAACCTTCTGTCGCACTGTCCCTGTGCGCTGCTAGCCTCTGGGCGCTCTTCACATCATCACCACGGGGGAAGCCCACATGACCACGCCCGAACCAGCCGACCCGTTCACCCCGCCGCCCGGTCCCCCGAGCGCCCCGGCCTCGCCGCTGGCCCCCGGCGTCCCGCTGGCCGGCGCCGGCGCCGGCCCCAAGAACCTGCCGGGCGCGGTGCTGGCCGGTCTCGGCGTCGCACTGGTCTCCGGCCTGCTGTACGGCTTCATCGCCAAGGCCACCGACTACGAGATCACCTGGATGGCGATCGGCATCGCCGCCGCCGTCGGCGTCACCGTCGGCCGGATCGGCGGCAAGCACCCGGTCCTGCCGCCGGTCGGTGCGCTGCTCTCCGTGCTCGGCCTGTTCTTCGGCCAGCTGTTCGGCATCGCGCTGTATGTCCAGGAGGCCGCCGGCATCTCGGTGCCGACCATGTTCACCGAGCACTCCTCCATCCTGCTCGACGGCTGGAAGGAAGCCTTCAGTTTCTACTGGGCCCTGTTCATCGTGGTCGGCGCGGTCGCGGGCTTCAACATCACCCGGAAGTTCGGCGAGTCCTGACGACCCGTCGGAAAAGGGCCCCTGCCGCGTGCGGCAGGGGCCCTCTCCGTCGGACCGGCGGAACCGGGATCAGTGGCCGGAGTTGACCGTGACCTCGACCCGCTGGAACTCCTTCAGCTCGGTGTAGCCGGTGGTGGCCATCGCCCGCCGCAGCGCACCGAACATGTTCATGGTGCCGTCGGGGGTGTGCGACGGACCGGTCAGGATCTGCTCGGTCGAGCCGACGGTGCCCAGGTGCACCCGCTTGCCGCGCGGCAGCTCCTCGTGGACGGCCTCCATGCCCCAGTGGTAGCCCTGGCCGGGCGCGTCGGTGGCACGGGCCAGCGCGGCGCCGATCATCACCGCGTCCGCGCCGCAGGCGACGGCCTTCGGGATGTCGCCGCTGTAGCCGACGCCGCCGTCCGCGATCACGTGCACGTAGCGGCCGCCGGACTCGTCCATGTAGTCCCGGCGGGCCGCCGCGACGTCCGCCACCGCGGTCGCCATCGGCACCTGGATGCCCAGCACGTTGCGGGTGGTGTGCGCGGCGCCGCCGCCGAAGCCGACCAGCACGCCGGCCGCGCCGGTGCGCATCAGGTGCAGCGCGGCGGTGTAGGTGGCGCAGCCGCCGACGATCACCGGGACGTCCAGCTCGTAGATGAACTGCTTCAGGTTCAGCGGCTCGGCCGCGCCCGACACGTGCTCGGCGGAGACCGTGGTGCCGCGGATCACGAACACGTCGACGCCGGCGTCCACGACGGCCTTGGAGAACTCGGCGGTGCGCTGCGGCGAGAGCGCCGCGGCGGTGACCACACCCGAGTCACGGACCTCCTTGATCCGCTCCTTGATCAGCTCGGCCTTGATCGGCGCGGAGTACACCTCCTGCAGGCGACGCGTCGCGTCCGCCTCGTCGGTGAGCGACGCGATCTCCTCCAGCAGCGGCTGCGGGTCCTCGTACCGCGTCCACAGGCCTTCCAGGTTCAGCACGCCGAGGCCGCCCAGCTGCCCGATCGCGATCGCCTGCTGCGGCGAGACCACGCTGTCCATCGGAGCCGCCAGGAACGGCAGTTCGAACCGGTAGGCGTCGATCTGCCAAGCGATCGAGACCTCCTTCGGGTCACGCGTACGGCGGCTGGGGACGACGGCGATGTCGTCGAAGGAATACGCCCGACGGCCGCGCTTGCCTCGCCCGATCTCGATCTCAGTCACTTCGAGCCCTTCTGCTGCTTTCCATCTGCCGACCGGGTCACCCCGGCCGCACCCAAGTATCTCGTACGACCCCTTTGCGCCCCGACAGGGGCGCACCGAACAGCAGGAACCGCCCGGGTCCCGCAGTCACCTGCGGTCCGGGCGGCTCCTGTGGAAAAGCGTCAGCGCGCGTTGTAGTTCGGCGCCTCGACCGTCATCTGGATGTCGTGCGGGTGGCTCTCCTTGAGGCCCGCCGAGGTGATCCGGACGAACCGGCCCTTGGTCTGCATCTCCTCGACCGCCGCCGCACCGACGTAGCCCATGGTCTGGCGCAGGCCGCCGACCAGCTGGAACAGCACCGCGGACAGCGGGCCGCGGTACGGCACCTGGCCCTCGATGCCCTCGGCGATCAGCTTCTCGTCCGAGGAGACCTCGGCCTGGAAGTAGCGGTCCTTGGAGAAGGACTTCGCCTGGCCGCGGGTCTGCATCGCACCCAGCGAGCCCATGCCGCGGTAGGACTTGAACTGCTTGCCGTTGATGAACAGCAGCTCGCCCGGCGACTCCTCGCAGCCGGCCAGCAGCGAGCCCAGCATCACGGTGTCGGCGCCGGCGCACAGCGCCTTGCCGATGTCGCCGGAGTACTGCAGGCCGCCGTCGCCGATGATCGGGACGCCCGCGTTCTGGCAGGCCTGCGCGGCCTCGTAGATCGCGGTGACCTGCGGGACGCCGACGCCGGCGACCACGCGGGTGGTGCAGATCGAGCCGGGGCCGACGCCGACCTTCACGCCGTCGACGCCCGCGTCGATCAGCGCCTGCGCGCCGTCCCGGGTGGCGACGTTGCCGCCGACCACGTCGACCGACACCGCGGACTTGATCTTCGAGATCCAGGACAGCGCGTTGTGCGAGTGACCGTGCGAGGTGTCCACCACGAGGAAGTCCACGCCCGCGCCGACCAGCGCCTGGGCCCGGTCGAACGCCTCCGCGGAGGCGCCGACCGCGGCGCCGACCAGCAGCCGACCCTCGGCGTCCTTCGCGGCGTTCGGGTACTTCTCCGCCTTGACGAAGTCCTTGACGGTGATCAGGCCCTTGATCCGGCCCTCGTCGTCGACCAGCGGCAGCTTCTCGATCTTGTGGCGGCGCAGCAGCGCGATCGCGTCCTCGCCGGAGATGCCGACCTTGCCGGTGATCAGCGGCATCGGCGTCATGATCTCGGCGACCTTGCGGCTGCGGTCGGTCTCGAAGGCCATGTCACGGTTGGTGACGATGCCCAGCAGCTTGCCGTCCGGGCTCGCCACCGGCACGCCGGAGATCCGGAACCGGGCGCACAGCGCGTCGGCCTCGGCCAGGGTGGCCTCCGGGCCGACGGTGATCGGGTCGGTCACCATGCCGGACTCGGAGCGCTTCACCAGGTCGACCTGGTTGACCTGGTCCTCGATCGACAGGTTGCGGTGCAGGACGCCGACGCCGCCCTGCCGGGCCATCGCGATCGCCATGCGCGACTCGGTGACCTTGTCCATCGCCGCGGACAGCAGCGGGATGTTGACCCGCACGTTCCGGGAGATCCGCGAGGAGGTGTCGACCTGGTTGGGCAGCACCTCGGAAGCCCCGGGCAGCAGCAGGACGTCGTCGTACGTGAGTCCGAGCATCGCGAACTTCTCGGGTACGCCGGCGGCGTTGTAAGACATGGGGAACCTTCCGTGGCGGGCCGTCGTTCTGCGCACGGGCGCCCGGGGTCTCTATCGGCCGCCAAGGACGCCCGGCGTCCGGACGATCCTCCAACCGAGGACCGCGCACACCGGAGAAGCTTTGGCGACCCGACCAGGCGCCGATACCCCATGGTACTGGTGACGCGGGGTATGTCGTCGCGCCCTCTTGACAACGCGCACGCCCCCCGGCTTCTTCCACCCGCCGGAGGTCCGGCTAGCCGGACTCCTCCGCCAGCGCCCGCAGCCGCGACAGCGCCCGGTGCTGGGCCACCCGCACCGCGCCCGGCGACATGCCGAGCACCTCGCCGGTCTCCTCCGCCGACAGCCCGTCCGCCACCCGCAGCAGCACCAGCTCGCGCTGCCGGGCCGGCAGGTTGGACAGCAGCTCCTTGATCCACGCGGCGTCGCTGGACAGCAGCGCCCGCTCCTCGGGGCCGAGCGAGTCGTCCGGCGTCTCCGGCAGGTCGTCCGGCGGGATCACCGTCGAACCGGGCCCGCGCATCGCGGCCCGCTGCAGATCGGCGATCTTGTGCGCGGCGATCCCGTACACGAAGGCCTCGAACGGACGGCCGGTGTCCCGGTACCGGGGCAGCGCGCACAGCACGGCGACGCACACCTCCTGCGCCACGTCGTCCACATGGTGCCGGGCCCCACCGGGCAGCCGGAGCAACCGGCCCCGGCAGTACCGCAGCGCCAGCGGCAGCACGTAGCCGAGCAGCGCCTCGATCGCCGGGCCGTCCCCGCGCACCGCGGCCGCGACCAGCGCCGCCTCCTCGGGCGACGTCACGCCCGGGCCCTGCGGACGGCCGCCCGCATCCGACGCACCGTCGGATTCCGCCGATCCACCCTCCGGCGCCGACGACGAATCGGCAGCCGCGCCCCCGTGGGCGGGCTGCGCCGGATCGGTCCCGGCCGCCTCCTCGTCGTCACGCATCGGTCCATGGTGCCTGGTCGGACCGGAAAACGCGGCACCGCGTCCGGACTTGTGCATCGGAACGTTATGCGTCGCCGGGTGCACCGTGCCGCCTCCCCTGCCTGTCCGCTGGTCCCCGAGGTGCTCCACTACTCCATGGTGCAGCCTCGGGACCACAACGTCACACGTCCGAGCGAGCGCAGTTGTCGCCGCACCCGCTCAGCGGACCAGACCCCAACGGAAGCCCAGCGCCACCGCGTGCGCGCGGTCCGAGGCGCCGAGCTTCTTGAACAGCCGCCTGGCGTGCGTCTTCACGGTGTCCTCGGACAGGAACAGCTCGCGGCCGATCTCCGCGTTGCTGCGGCCGTGGCTCATCCCCTCCAGCACCTGGATCTCACGGGCCGTCAACGTCGGTGCGGCGCCCATGTCCGGGCTGCGCAGCCGGCGCGGCGCCAGGCGCCAGGTCGGGTCGGCCAGCGCCTGGGTGACGGTGGCCCGCAGCTCGGCGCGCGAGGCGTCCTTGTGCAGGTAGCCGCGGGCCCCGGCGGCGACCGCGAGGGCCACGCCGTCCAGGTCCTCGGCCACGGTGAGCATGATGATCCGGGCGCCCGGGTCGGCCGAGAGCAGTCGGCGGACCGTCTCCACCCCGCCCAGTCCGGGCATCCGGACGTCCATCAGAACGAGATCGGAACGGTCGGCCACCCAGCGGCGGAGGACCTCCTCACCGTTCGTCGCAGTGGTCACCCGGTCCACGCCGGGTACGGTCGCCACCGCACGCCGCAGCGCCTCCCGGGCGAGCGGGGAATCGTCGCAGACGAGTACGGATGTCATGACCGTCGTCCTCCGCAGCTGATCCGCGTCACGTTGAGCCTCCTGGCTGGTACGAACCTCTCCGACACGGCCGCTCGGGACGGACCCCGTTCCGATCGCCTCGCTCCGCGACCGATCCCGATGCCCTGCGCCCGCCGACCGCCTCCGTACATCCAACGACCGTCACTCGAATGAGTTACGGCTTCAGGTCCATCTCCACCACTGTACGTGGCCAACCCATCACACAAGAGCTACCTCGCGGTGCACACGCCGCACTTTTGTGCAGCTCGCGCGCGGTGCCCGCGCCGCGCACGCCTTTCGACCGCGGCCCGCGCCCCACCGGACACCCGATCGGACAGCGGCACGACTCAAAACCTATTGCACCGTTTGTCCGTTTTTATAGCTTCCGTCAGGTCATTGACTGTTGTGTCGGTGTGTGGGTGACTTGTCCGTGTAGTTGGGTGTAAGTCATATTTCCAGGTGTCCGTATCGGTCCCGCGCAGCCTCGCCGGAGCAATACCGTCCGGGCCGCCGGGTCCCGCACCCTCGAAGGGAATGAGCCATGGCAGATTTCTCCCGCCTCCCCGGCCCCAACGCAGACCTCTGGGACTGGCAGCTCTCCGCCGCCTGCCGCGGTGTCGACAGCTCGCTGTTCTTCCACCCCGAAGGCGAACGCGGCGCGGCCCGGACCTCCCGCGAGGCGAGCGCCAAGGAGGTCTGCATGCGCTGCCCGGTACGCGCCCAGTGCGCGGCCCACGCCCTGGCCGTCCGCGAGCCCTACGGGGTCTGGGGCGGTATGACGGAGGACGAGCGCGAGGAGCTCCTCGGCCGCTCCCGCAACCGGCTGGTCCAGGTCCCGCTGGCCATGCCGCAGACCGTCCGCCCCTGAGCCCCCGATGACGCCGCAGGTGTTCTCGGACGCGGCGTAGGTGTTCACCTGGCTGGAAAAACGTTTCTCCGCCTGCGCTGCGCCGTCCGTCCCCGGGTCGGCGCGGACGCCTCAGCGGGCGGCGGCCGCCGCCGCGAGCTGCTCCAGCATCAGCTCCACCGCCGGAACCCCCGCCAGGTCCGGCAGGGTCAGCGCCACCACCTCGCGCCGCGCAGGCTCCCCCGACGCCACCCGCACCGGCACCGCCGCCACCCCCGGGTGCCGCACCGACTCCAGTGCCAGCCCCGGCAGCACCGCCACCCCCAGGCCCGCGCCCACCAGGCCCACCACCGCCGGATAGTCGTCGGTGGCGAACTCGATCGCCGGCGCGAAGCCCGCGTCCGTGCACAGCTCCACCAGGTGCCCCCGGCACTGCGGGCAGCCGGCGATCCACTGCTCCTGCGCCAGCTCCACCAGATCCACCGGCTCGCCCTCGCCCCGGCCCGCCAGCGGATGCCCGGCCGGCACCAGCCCCACCAGCGGATCGTCCAGCAGCGGCCGCACCACCAGCTCCGACCAGTCGTTCGCCGCGGCCGTCGCCGCCGCCTCCAACGTCGCCTCCGCCCGCGCCTCGCGCAGCGTCGCGTGCGGCGACGGCAGGCTCAGCCCGCCCTGCGAGTCCGGGTACCGGAACGCCAGCGCCACCTCGCACTCCCCGCCGCGCAGCATCGCCAGCGCCTGCGGGGGCTCCGCCTCCACCAACGACACCCGCACGCCCGGGTGCACCGCCCGCACCTGCGCCACCGACCGCGGCACCAGCGTCGAGCTCGCCGTCGGGAACGACACCAGCCGCACCCGCCCCGCCCGCAGCCCCGCGATCGCCGCGACCTCCTCCTCCGCGGCCGACAGCCCCGCGAGGATCCCGTTCGCGTGCTTCAACAGCACCCGCCCGGCCTCGCTCAGCTGCATCTCCCGCCCCGACCGCACCACCAGCGGGGTGTCCACCGCCTTCTCCAGCGCCTTCATCTGCTGGCTCACCGCAGGCTGCGTACACCCCAGCTCCCGCGCCGCAGCAGAGAAGGACCCGGTCCGGGCGACGGCATGCAGAACACGGAGATGGCGGGCTTCAATCACGCCATCAACCTTAGGGGAGGCGCGAAACCAAGCAGAGCACCCACCCGCCCACGCGAAAGGGCGCGAGGCCCTGCACGCTCCGGCCTCGCACTACGGGAGTGCATGGCCGGTCGCGCAGTTCCTCGCGCCCCTTCAGTGGCTAGTGCCTAGCGGCCGGCGCTTCAGTGGCTGTGGCCGTGCCCGCCGTGCGAGTGGCCGTGGCCCGCGCCCTCTTCCTCTTCCTTCTTCTCGACCACCAGGGTCTCGGTGGTGAGGAGCAGCGAGGCGATGGAGGCGGCGTTCTCCAGGGCGGAGCGGGTGACCTTGACCGGGTCGATGACGCCGGCCTTGACCAGGTCGCCGTACTCGCCGGTGGCGGCGTTGTAGCCCTGGCCGGCCTCCAGCTCGGAGACCTTGGAGGTGATGACGTAGCCCTCGAGGCCGGCGTTCTGGGCGATCCAGCGCAGCGGCTCGACCAGCGCGCGGCGGACCACGGCGACACCGGTGGCCTCGTCGCCGGACAGGCCGAGGCCGTCCTCCAGGACCTTCGCGGCGTGGACCAGCGAGGCGCCACCACCGGCGACGATGCCCTCCTCGACCGCGGCGCGGGTCGCGGAGATGGCGTCCTCCAGGCGGTGCTTGCGCTCCTTGAGCTCGACCTCGGTGGCCGCGCCGACCTTGATCACGCAGACGCCGCCGGCCAGCTTGGCGAGGCGCTCCTGGAGCTTCTCGCGGTCCCAGTCGGAGTCGGTGTTGGCGATCTCGGCCTTGATCTGGGCGACCCGGCCGGCGACCTCGGAGGAGTCACCGGCGCCGTCGACGACGATGGTCTCGTCCTTGGTGACGGTGATGCGGCGGGCGGAGCCCAGCACGTCCAGGCCGACCTGGTCGAGCTTGAGGCCGACCTCCTCGGAGATGACCTGGCCGCCGGTCAGGGTGGCGATGTCGCCGAGGATGGCCTTGCGGCGGTCGCCGAAGCCGGGGGCCTTGACGGCGACCGCGTTGAAGGTGCCGCGGATCTTGTTGACCACCAGGGTGGACAGCGCCTCGCCGTCGACGTCCTCGGCGATGATCAGCAGCGGGCGGGAGCCGCCGGCCTGCAGGACCTTCTCCAGCAGCGGCAGGAGCTCCTGGATGCTGGAGATCTTGCCCTGGTTGATCAGGACGTACGGGTCCTCCAGGACGGCTTCCTGGCGCTCCGCGTCGGTGACGAAGTACGGCGACAGGTAGCCCTTGTCGAACTGCATGCCCTCGGTGAACTCGAGCTCGACGCCGAAGGTGTTCGACTCCTCGACGGTGATGACACCGTCCTTGCCGACCTTGTCGATCGCCTCGGCGATCAGCTCGCCGACCTGGGTGTCCTGGGCGGACAGCGACGCGACGGCGGCGATGTCGTCCTTGCCCTCGATCTCGCGGGCGACCGACAGCAGGTGCTCGGAGACGGCGGCGACGGCCTTGTCGATGCCCTTCTTCAGGGCGGCCGGGCCGGCGCCGGCGGCGACGTTGCGCAGGCCCTCGTTGACCAGGGCCTGGGCCAGCACGGTGGCGGTGGTGGTGCCGTCACCCGCGACGTCGTTGGTCTTGGTGGCGACCTCCTTGACCAGCTGCGCGCCGAGGTTCTCGTACGGGTCGTCGAGCTCGACCTCGCGGGCGATGGTCACACCGTCGTTGGTGATGGTGGGGGCGCCGAACTTCTTGTCGATGACGACGTTGCGGCCCTTGGGGCCGATGGTCACCTTGACGGTGTCGGCCAGCTTGTTGACGCCGCGCTCAAGCGAACGGCGGGCATCCTCGTTGAACTGCAGGGTCTTCGCCATGATCCCGTTTCCTCAGGGTGTGGTCTGCGTACGTGGAGCAACAACCGCGCCCCGGGCCCCTGTCAGTGCTGACACGGATCCGGGGCGGGGCTGGGACGTCTTACTTCTCGATGATGGCGAGAACGTCGCGAGCCGAGAGGACGAGGTACTCCTCGCCCTGGTACTTCACCTCGGTGCCGCCGTACTTCGAGTACAGGACGATGTCACCCACGGCGACGTCGAGCGGCAGACGCTGGCCGTCCTCGAAGCGACCCGGGCCGACCGCCAGGACGACGCCCTCCTGGGGCTTTTCCTTGGCAGTGTCCGGGATCACCAGGCCGGAGGCGGTGGTGGTCTCGGCGTCGAGCGGCTGGACCACAATGCGGTCCTCGAGCGGCTTGATGGCAACCTTGCTGCTGGTGGTCACGTCCGAGCTCCCCTTCGGAGATTACGGGGTTGTCTAACAGGTAGGTGGCGATGGTGCGCAACTGCCGTCGCGGGGGTCAGACACGCATCTTCGCGTTAGCACTCCCCCTGGGGGGAGTGCCAGGAACGACCTTAGGACGCCGTTAGCACTCAGTCAACCAGAGTGCCAACGACGTCGTGTCGGATTTGGGTACGGCAACCCCGGTATTGAGGGCCGGTACTCAGGCATCGGCGCCAACTCCCGCGCCAGGATAGGCACATGACGAAGACCAGGCCCTCGGGCCGGCGGGATGTGTTTCATGCGCTCCGGTTGACGGCGCCGGAGGCTCCGCTGCTGTGCGCCGCGCCGTACGCGTTCGCGCTGCCGGCGGCGGTCCTGTCCTCGGCGCTCGGTGGGTGACGTCGCGGGCAGGCCGAGTACGGATACTCAGGCGCACCCGGGCGGCCGGGGCCGAGACTGGCAGGCATGTCGCGCCGCCGCCTGCTGATCATCGACGTTCTGGCCATGCTCGCGCTGCTGTGCGCGACCGCGGCCGTCGGCACCTGGCTGTTCCTGTACGTGGGACTCTCCGCCTGGGCTTCGGGCGGCAGGGAGACGGTCGACGGGCTGACCGTGCTGTTCTGCTTCGCCGCGCTGCCGGCGGCGGTCGCGGCGCTGGCCGGGTGGCGGCGGTACTGGGTGACCGCCGTGGTGCACGCGCTGCTGGCGCTCGCGGTGCTGGTGCCGGCCGTCGCCGGGTACGCCTACGACCACCGGCACGACGGGGACTACCGGCCGGAGCCGCTGCCGAGCGACTACCGGCCCTGCTTCAGCGGGTCGGACTGCTCGGCGACCGGCGGGTGAGCGGGCAGCGAGAATGAGGGGGTGGAGATCGAATCGTTCCGGGCGCTGCTGACCGAGCAGGGGCAGGCGCTGCTGGCCGAGTTGCGGGAGTTCACCGCGGAGCAGGAGCTGGCGCTGGCGACCCGGCTGCGGCGGGAGTACCCGTCCGAGCTGGTGCGGGCGGCGTTCGAGCAGGCGCGGTTGCGGCAGCGGGCGGAGGCGAAGTTTGGGGCGGACGCCCGGTCGATGTACTTCACCCAGAACGGGGTGGAGCAGGCGACGCGGCGCAGCGTCGCCGAGTGGCGGGCGGGCCGGTTCGCGGCGCTCGGGGTGAAGCGGCTGGCGGACCTGTGCTGCGGGATCGGCGGGGACGCGATCGCGCTGGCCCGGGCCGGGATCGCGGTGCTGGCGGTGGACCGGGACGAGCTGACCTGCGAGGTGGCGCGGGCGAACGCGGCGGCGCTGGGCGTGGCGGAGCTGGTGGAGGTGCGCTGCGCGGACGTCGCGGACGTCGACACGGACGGTTTCGACGCGGTGTTCACCGACCCGGCACGGCGCACCTCGCGCGGCCGGGTGTTCGACCCGGAGGCGTATTCGCCGCCGCTGTCCTGGGCGGTGGAGGCGGCCCGGCGCACCCCGTTCGGGGCGTTGAAGGTGGCGCCGGGGATCCCGCACGAGCTGGTGCCGGAGGGCGCCGAGGCGGAGTGGGTGTCGGACCGGGGCGAGGTGAAGGAGGCGGTGCTGTGGTTCGGCACCGGCGCTGCCGAGCCGTACCGGGCGACGCTCCTGCCGGGCCCGCACTCGCTGGCCGGCGGTGCGCTGCCGGACCCGCCGGTGGGCCCGGTGGGCCGGTATCTGTACGAGCCGGACGGCGCGGTGATCCGGGGCCGGATGGTCGCCGAGGTCGTCGGGGCGACGAACGGCCGGCTGCTCGACCCGATGATCGCGTACGTCACTTCGGACGAGCTGCACCCGACGCCGTACGCGCACGCCTACGAGCTGACCGACGTACTGCCGTACAACGTGAAGAAGTTGAAGGCGCTGGTGAAGGAGCGCCGGATCGGCACCGTGGTGATCAAGAAGCGCGGGGCGTCGGTGGTGCCGGAGGAGTTGCGGCGGCAGCTGAAGCCGTCCGGGCCGAACGCGGTGACGGTGATCGTCGCGCGTACTGCGGCCGGCCCAGTGATGATGCTGGGTCAGCCGGTGGGCTTGGCGATGTAGTCGTCGAGGCGGGCGACCGCGAAGCCCTGCTCCTGGATGCGGGCGAGCATCTCGCCGAACATCGAGGTCATGCTCTCGCCCTTGAGCTCGGACGGGCCGCGGAAGTGGGCGAGGATGATGTCGCCGTTCTTCAGCTTCTTGTCGGCGGACTGGTACTGCATGTCGTGGATCTGCATGGATTCCCGCCACAGCACGATGGCGCGCGGCCCGCACTCCTGCACCGAGGTGTTCAGGGTGGGGGTGTTGGCTCCGTCGCCGAAGGGCGGGCGGAACAGGTACGGGGCGGTGCCGTACTGCTCGGTGAGGGCGGTCTGGTCGTCGCAGATCTCGGACTTCTGCTTGGCGGCCGGGATCTTGCTCATCACCGGGTGGTCGACGGTGTGGTTCTGGATGGTGTTGCCGAGCGCCTGCAGCGGCTTGAAGTAGGCGTAGTCGTTCTTGACGATGTCCTTGGTCAGGAACATCGTGATGGGCACCTTCAGGTCGGTGAGCATCTGGACGAACTTGGGGTCCTTCTCGGCCCCGTCGTCGATGGTGATGAAGACGACCTTGTCCTGGGTGGGGACTTCGCTGAACACCGGCACGGTGCCGGACTTGGTCAGCTTGATCGGCTTGTCGGCGGGCGGCGGGGGCGTCTTGGCCAGCGGCTTGAGGCCCCACTTCGCCCATGCGGCGTCACCGGCCGCGTCCTGGGCGGGGGTCGACGCCGCGCCGGACGGCGCACCGGTGCCGGAGGAGGAGGCGGCGGCGGGCTGCGCGGGGGCGGCCGACTTCGTGGCGGGCGCGGAGCTGCCGCACCCGCTCGCGGCCAGCAGCACGGCGAGTGCGCCCATCCCGTATCCGATCCGGGCCCTGTTCATCACCGGTGTCCCCCACTCTCCAAGCTCTACAGGCGTGTCGATGTACTGGACGAACGCTACCGGCTCCGCGGTTGCCTACCCGGCATCCGTACGGGTGAAGGTCCAGTGGTGCACCGGGCGCGCCAGCAGCTCCGCCGGGGGCTGCGGCACCGGCTGCGGCTCGCCCGCCCAGAGCGCGATCATCAGCACCCGCTCGCCGGGCGCGGTGAACAGCTCGACCCGCTCCAGCCCGGCCGCCCCGCGCACCGCCGGAAGCGCGAACTCCCGCGCCCAGGCGTGCAGTTCACTCCCTCGGCCGTCCGTCGCCCGGGCCTCCCACATCGCCGCCAGGGTCACTTCAGCGCCTCGTGGGCGTGCGCGTGGAAGTCTCCGTGCCGCGCCGGGACGTGCGTCTCGGTGACGGGCAGCGAGGAGTCCGCCGACAGGTCGAAGGAGGACGCGGCGCGGTTGCGCCAGACCATCTCGGCGCCGAGCGCCGCCACCATCGCACCGTTGTCGGTGCACAGGCCCGGGCGCGGCACCCGCAGCACGATGCCCGCCTTGTCGCAGCGCTGCTGCGCCATCTCGCGCAGCCGGGAGTTCGCGGCGACGCCGCCGCCGATCATCAGGTGGTCGACGTCGTTGTCCTTGCACGCGCGCACGGCCTTGCGGGTGAGCACGTCGGTGACGGCCTCCTGGAAGGACGCGGCGACGTCGGCGACCGGCACGGTCTCGCCGGCCCGCCGCTTGGCCTCGACCCAGCGCGCCACGGCGGTCTTCAGTCCGGAGAACGAGAAGTCGTACGCCGGGTCGCTCGCGCTGCTCAGGCCGCGCGGGAAGGCGATCGCCCTGCCGTCGCCCTCGCGGGCCATCCGGTCCACCACCGGGCCGCCGGGGAAGCCCAGGCCGAGCACCCGCGCGACCTTGTCGAACGCCTCGCCGGCCGCGTCGTCGATGGTCGCGCCGAGCGGCCGCACGTCGCTGGTGATGTCGCCGGAGAGCAGCAGCGAGGAGTGCCCGCCGGAGACCAGCAGCGCCATGGTCGGCTCGGGCAGCCGGCCGTGCTCCAACTGGTCGACGCAGATGTGCGAGGCCAGGTGGTTGACGCCGTACAGCGGCTTGTCCAGCGCCCAGGCGTACGCCTTGGCGGCGCTCACGCCGACCAGCAGCGCACCGGCCAGGCCGGGCCCGGCGGTGACGGCGATGCCGTCCAGGTCGCTCGCCTTGACGCCGGCGGTGTCCAGCGCGCGCTGGATGGTGGGGACCATCGCCTCCAGGTGCGCCCGGCTGGCGATCTCCGGGACGACGCCGCCGAACCGGGCGTGGTCGTTCACCGAGGAGGCGACCGCGTCGGCGAGCAGCGTGGTGCCGCGGACGATGCCGACGCCGGTCTCGTCGCAGGAGGTCTCGATACCGAGGACGAGCGGTTCGTCAGCCATTGTGATGATCCTTCAGATCGCTTGCATCGCTTGCCAGGTGGTCCAGACGCATCACCAGTGCGTCCACGTTGGCGGGCTGGTAGTAGCCCCGCCGGATGCCGACCGGCTCGAACCCGAACCGCTCGTACAGCCGCTGCGCACGCAGGTTGTCCACCCGCACCTCCAGCAGCAGCTCGGCGCAGCCGCGCCGGACCGACTCCTCGACCAGTTCGGTCAGCAGCATCGCCCCGAGGCCGGCCCCCTGGTGCCCGGCCTCCACCGCGATGGTCTGCACGTCGCCGTCCACCCCGACGGACATCAGCCCGGCGTAGCCGACCACCGCGTCGGCCCGGTCCACCGCCACCACGTAGTGCCGGCTGCCGCCCGGGTACGCCTCGGCCAGCTCGGACCAGTACATCCCGCGCGACCAGGCGTCCTCGGGGAACAGCAGGTGCTCCAGCGCCATCACGGGCTCGATGTCCCACCAGCGCATGGGGCGCAGGGAGTACTCAGCCACGGCCGGCGAGTCCCGTCCGCGTCACGCCGGAAGCACCGCCTTGTAGCCCGCGGGCACCTGTGCGTCCGGGCGCCGCAGGTACAGCGGCACGTTCGGCAGCAGCTCGCGGCCGGCGGCCAGCTCATGGACCGCGAAGTCGGCGAGCGCGCCCGCCGACACGTGCTCGGGGCCGCTCGCCGCCGGCAGGCCGTACAGCACCGCGCCCGCGCCGACCGTCCGCTCGCCGGGCTCGATCTCGGCCGGACGGTCCACCGAGGGGCCGGAGATCCGGGTGCCGGACGCGTCGTAGGAGGCCCAGTAGACCTCCTTGCGGCGGGCGTCGGTGGCGACCGTGAACGCGCCGTCCAGGCCCTCGGTGCGGGCCTGGTGGGCGATCGCGTCGAGGGTGCAGACGCCGTGCACGGGCAGGCCGAGCGCGTCGCCGAGCGCGGCGGCGGTCACCAGGCCGACCCGCAGGCCGGTGTACGGGCCGGGGCCGACGCCGACCGCGAGGTCGGTGAGCTGTCGCTTGTCCACGCCCGCGGTGCGCAGCACGGCGTCGATGGTGGGCAGCAGCAGTTCGCCGTGCCGGCGGGCGTCGACCTCGTAGGACTCGGCGAGCACGCGTTCGCCGTCGTGGACGGCGGCCGTGACGGCGGGGGTGGCGGTGTCGAAGGCGAGGAGGAGCACGCGTTCAAGGTTAGAGGGTCCGGCGCGAGTGCCCGCACCGGCCGGGAACACACGATCGGAAGAGGCCGAAGCGGCGGCGCGGACCTGGCACGATGGGCCTCGAACAGGACACCCGGAGCGTTGAGGAGCGGACGTGGCGAAGCTGGGCCCTGGTGTGGTGGTCGGCGGACTGACCCTGGGCGCCATGGCGGTGATCGGGCTGCTGGCGTTCCAGGCGAACGGCGCCGCGTCCCGCGCGGTGGCGGCCACCCCGGCCTCGGCGAGCGCCCCGGCCGCGGCGGTCTCGCCGTCGGCGAGCGAGAAGCCGACCGCTCCCCCGCTGCCGGCGGACTCCGGGGCGGGCCTGCGGGTGGTGTTCTCGCTCAAGGACCGGCAGGTGTGGCTGGTCGACCCGAAGAAGCCCGAGCAGGTGGTCGGCTCGTTCAAGGTGACCCCGGGCAACGCGCTGCCGAACCCGGGCGCCTACACGGTGTACAGCCGCACCGCGGCGGGCACCGGCACGGACGGCCGGCAGATCGAGCACGTGGTGCGCTTCGCCCAGCAGCAGGGCGCGGTGTTCGGTTTCAGCGCGCTGGTGGACGAGAACGCGCCCGCGCCGTCGCTGGACCCGAAGACGAAGACCGGCGGCATCCGGGCGTCCCGTCCGGACGGCCAGTCGCTGTGGGACTTCGCGCCGAACGGCACCCGGGTGGTCGTGGTCGCCTGACCAGCCCGCCGCGGCTACGCGGCGTGGCGCTCCGGCGGGGTGGAGACCGCCTTCGCGGCCCGGCAGGACGCCAGCAGCGCCCGCATCGGCACGGGGTTCTCCGCCGCGTCGGTGCGCGGCCGCTCGGCGTCGGCCCGCGCCGCGTCGACGGCGGCGTCGGCCGGTTCGGGACGGGCGTCGGTCCGGGGGGTGGTGCTCGCCATGGGGCGCCTCCCTAGTTAGGCACACCTAACCTGCTGACACCATCCCATCACGCCCACCGGCCGGGCCGCAACAGTTTCCCGACACGCTGTCGGAAACCGGGTTCAGCAGTCACCCAATACGGTGAGGTCGACGTCGTCCCAGCGACCGCCCAGCCCGGTCACCGTGACCCGCCGCCCGTCCGCCTCGTCCACGACGTCCGCCTCCGCACCGCCGAGCGTCCGCTCGATCCGGACCTCCAGCCGGTCCTCGGAGAGCTGCTCGACCTTGCCCTCGCCCCACTCCACGACGATCACCGACTCCGGCAGCGACACGTCCAGGTCGAGGTCCTCCATCTCGTCCAGCCCGCCGCCCAGCCGGTACGCGTCCACGTGCACCAGCGCGGGGCCGCCGGTCAGCGACGGGTGCACCCGGGCGATCACGAACGTCGGCGAGGTCACCGCGCCGCGCACCCCCAGGCCCTCCCCCAGACCGCGGGTCAGCGTGGTCTTGCCCGCGCCCAGCTCCCCCGACAGCAGCACCAGGTCACCGGGGCGCAGCAGGGCGGCGAGCCGCCGGCCCAGGCCGGTCATCCGCTCCGCGGTGGCGACGGTCAGAGTGGTCTGCGAACCCATGGCGTCCTTCTTCGTTCGTTGCGGCCACCCCTACGGTGCCACACCGCGCGCGGACGCCCGCTCAGCCCTCCTGCTGCTCCCCGCCCCACGCCCGCAGCGCGGGAGGCAGCGGGCCGGTGCCGGCCCGCTCGGCGGCCCGCTCCAGCAGGGCGACCAGCTCCCGGTCGACCAGGTCGGCGCGTTCCAGCATCACCAGGTGCCCGGCGTCCTCCACCAGCACCAGCCGGGATCCGGGCAGCGCCGCGGCGATCGCCTCCGAGTACTCGGGCGGGGTCAGCAGGTCCTTGGTGCCGGCCAGCACCAGGCTGGGCACGCCGCCCAGCGCGGCCAGCGCCGCCTGCTTGTCGTACAGCGAGAACGCCGGGTAGAACTCGGCGACCACGTCGATCGGGGTGGCGTCCAACAGCTGCTCGGCGAACCGGACCACCGCCGGGTCCACGTCCTTCCCGCCGAACGAGAACCGCCGGTAGAACACCGCCGCCAGGTCCGACCCCCAGCGCCGGGTCGCCTCCACCAGCTCCACCTGCCGGCCCAGCAGCCGCACCACGCCGGGCGCGACCCGCTTCACCATCTTCGCCCCGGCCGCGGGCAGCCCCAGCGTCACCGAGTCCCAGCCGCCGGCGAGCGTCCCGATCAGCGCCACCCCGGCCACCCGGCCGTCCGGCCCGAACAGCTCGGGATGCTGGGCGGCCAGCGCCAGCACCGTCATCCCGCCCATCGAATGCCCGACCAGCACGATCGGGCCCTCCGGCACCACCGCGTCCAGCACCGCCCGCAGGTCCCCGCCGAGCTGGTCGATCGACGCCGGTTCCCCCTTCAGGTACGAGCGGGACCGCTCGGAGCGGCCGTGGCTGCGCTGGTCCCAGAACACCTCGCGCAGCGCGCCGCGCAGCGCCGCCCGCTGGAAGTGCCAGCTGTCCTGGTTCAGGCAGTACCCGTGACAGAACACCACCGTCGGCCCGGGCCCCTCGGCGGCGTCCACCTCCACGTACAGCTCGGTCCCGTCGTCCGCCCGTACCCGCTGCGGCACCCCCCGCAACGACCCGAACGGCGCCGCCGCGTCCAGCTCGTCCCGCGCCCGCCGCCGCATCGCCCGCCCCACCGTCAGCCGCTCCACCGCGACCCCGGCGGCGGCCCCGGCAGCCAGCACCCCGAGCGATATCCCGATCAGCCCGGCCCTGGAGACCCCCGACGACTCAGCCATTACTGGCGAACCCACGGGCGCGGAGGGGTGCGAGAACAGGGGCGCGGGGAACTGCGCGAAGCGTAAGGATCACGTCAGCCGGATCGCGGAACCGACAGCCGGTTGAACGTGAGCGCGCCCCAGCGTCAACAGCCACTACTGCACCCCTCCCACATACCGCCGAGGCACCCGCCCCCCGATCCGAGTGATGATCTCGTACGCGATCGTCCCGCACGCCCGCGCCCAGTCCTCCGCCGTCGGCTCCCCCCGCTCGCCGGAGCCGAACAGCATGGCTTCTTCGCCGACCTCGGGCACGTCCCCACCGAGGTCGACCACGAACTGGTCCATCGCGACCCGGCCGGCCACCCGGTAGCGGCCGGAGCCGATCTGCACCGGCCCGGTGTTGCTCGCGTGGCGCGGAATGCCGTCCGCGTAGCCGAGCGGGATCAGGCCGAGGGTGGTGGGCCCGGGCGTGACGTAGTGGTGCCCGTAGGAGACGCCGTGGCCGCCGGGGACGCGCTTGACCAGGGCGAGCCTGGCGGTCAGCGACATGACCGGCCGCAGGCCGAACTCGGCGGGCGTGCCGAAGTCCGGCACCGGCGACAGGCCGTACATGGCGAGGCCGGGCCGGACCAGGTCGTAGTGGGACTGCGGGAGCAGCAGGGTGGCCGGCGAGTTCGCCAGGTGCCGCACCTCGGGGTCGAGTCCGGACCGTTCGGCGAACGCCAGGGCCTGCGCGAACGAGTCCAGCTGCACCTGGATGGACGGGTGCCCGGGCTCGTCGGCGGCGGCGAAGTGCGACCACACGCCGACCACCCGCAGCATGCCGTCGGCCTGCGCCTTCGCGGCGTTGTCGACCAGGTCGGGCCAGTCGTGCGGCTGGCAGCCGTTGCGGCCGAGGCCGGTGTCGGCCTTGAGGTGGACCCGGGCCGGGATGCCGGTGGCGCGGACGGCGGCGAGGAGTTCGTCCAGCGCCCACTGGCCGCCGATCGAGATGTCGACGGACTCCCGCAGCGCCTGTTCCCAGGGGCCGCCGGGCGTCCACAGCCAGCACAGGATCCGGGCCTGCTCGGGGCCGATGCCGGCCGCACGCAGCGCGAGCGCCTCCTGCGGCGTGGCGGTGCCGAGCCAGCCGGCCCCGGCGGCGATCGCCTCCCGGGCGCACTGCAGTGCGCCGTGGCCGTAGGCGTCGGCCTTGACCACGGCCATCAACTCGGGGCCGTTGGTGCGGGCGCGCAGGGCGGCCAGGTTCTCGCGCAGGGCGGCCAGGTCGACGGTCGCCTCGGCGCGGACCCCCTCCGTCAGTGCGGGTGTCCCGGTGGTGTTCGCAGTCGTCATCGCGTATCAGTCTCCCAGACCCCCGCCGGTCCCCCCATCAGGGGCGCGGCCGACCGGCGGTGCCGTGTCACCCGTCCACCTGTACGCCTGCCCCTTCCGCTGTCTCCACGCGGTGGACGGCGTTCCGGTTCCGCCGGCGGCTCGTCACTCCGCCAGCGACTGCCATACGGGATGCAGTGCGTCCGCGATGTCCAGTGCGGTGATCGGGGCGCCCGGGCCGGCGGCGTGACGGCCGGCGAGGCCGTGGAGGTAGGCGGCGGCGGAGGCGGCGTCGAGGGGGGTGAGGCCGGTGGCGAGGAGAGAGCCGGTGAGGCCGGAGAGGACGTCGCCGCTGCCGGCGGTGCCGAGCCAGCCGGTGCCGGTGGGGTTGACGCGGGCGGTGCCGTCAGGGTCGGCGACGACGGTGGTGGAGCCCTTGAGCAGGACCGTCGCGCCGTAGCGGGCGGCGATCAGGCGGGCGGACCGGAGGCGGCGGGCGGCGACGGTGTCGGCGTCGGTGTGCTCGTCGACGCCGGCCAGCAGGCGGGCGGCCTCACCGGCGTGCGGGGTGAGCAGGGTGGGGGCGGGCCGGCCGGCCAGCAGGTCGGGGCCGAGTCGGGCGAGTTCGGTGAGCGCGTCGGCGTCGGCGAGCACCGGCACGTCGGTGTCGAGGGCCTCCCGCAGGGAGCGTTCCGCGCCGTCGCCGCCGCCCGGCCCGACCACCCACGCCTGGACCCGTCCCGCGCGGGCCGGGCCGGCGTCGGTGACCAGCGTCTCCGGGTGGCGGCGCACCACCTCCTCGGCGGCGTGCCCGGTGTAGCGCACCGCGCCCGCACCGCCGCGCAGCGCCCCGGCGACGGCGAGCAGCGCCGCGCCCGGGTAGCGGGCGGAGCCGGCGGCGATGCCGACCACGCCGCGCCGGTACTTGTCGCTCTCCACGCCGGGGACGGGCAGCAGCGCGGTCACGTCGGCGTGCTGGAGGGCCTGGACGGGAGCGGGCGGCAGGTCGAGTCCGATCTCCACCAGGTGGACCACGCCCGCGTACTCCGCGCCGGGGTCGATCAGCAGGCCGGGCTTGTGGGTGCCGAAGCAGACCGTGACGTCGGCACGCAGCGCGGGGCCCGTCACCTCGCCGGTGTCGGGGTCGACGCCGGACGGCACGTCGACGGCGACCACCGGCCCGCGACGTTCCATGGTCGCGAAGGGAGCGGCGGCGGGGCGCAGCGGACCGCGACCGCCGATGCCGACGATGCCGTCCAGCACGAGGTCGGCGCGGCCGAACGCGGTCGGGTCGTCGGTGACCCGGCCCCCGGCGGCCAGCAGCGCGGCGAGACCCTCGGCGTGCGCCTTGGCCGGGTCGAGCAGCAGGGCTTCGGCGCGGGCCCCGCGACGGGCGAGACGCGCGGCGGCGTACAGCGCGTCACCGCCGTTGTCGCCGGAGCCTGCCAGCACCAGGACGCGACTGCCGTAGACCCGGGGCAGCAGCCCGGCGCAGGTCGCGGCGAGACCGGCTGCGGCGCGCTGCATCAGCGTGCCTTCGGGGAGGGCTGCCATCAACGTGGCTTCGGCGGCGCGGACTTGCTCTACGCGATGGGCGTGGCGCATGTGGCTTCTCCTTCGGGGCGCGAGCACATGCACGTCATTGTCCGCAGCGCGCTCTCACGGACGGGTGACTTCCGCCTCGCGCCACCGTTTTCGCCCCCTCGCTCTCACCCTTCGGCGATCACGACCGCCGAGGCGACGCCCGCGTCGTGGCTGAGCGAGACGTGCCAGCCCGTCACTCCCAGCACTGCGGCGCGGGCCTCGACGGTGCCGGTGACGTGGAGGACGGGGCGGCCGGAGGGTTCGACGCGGACTTCGGCGTCCTCCCAGCGGAGGCCGGGGGGTGCGCCGAGGGCCTTGGCGAGAGCCTCTTTCGCGGCGAACCGGGCGGCGAGCGAGGCGGTGCCCCGGCGTTGTCCGGACGGGAGGGTCAACTCGCTTGCGGTGAAGAGGCGTTCGGCGAGGCCGGGGGTACGTTCCAGGGACTCCCCGAACCGTCCGATGTCCGCCACGTCGATGCCGACCCCGATGATCACGCCCGTCTCCCTCGTCCATGCCTGCGCAGCTCCGCGCACGCAGGCATGGACGATACGCGGGCTACTCGACGGTGACGGACTTGGCGAGGTTGCGCGGCTGGTCGACCTCGTGGCCCTTGGCGGTGGCCAGTTCGCAGGCGAAGACCTGGAGCGGGACGGTGGAGACCAGGGGCTGGAGCAGGGTCGGGGTGGCGGGGATGCGGATCAGGTGGTCGGCGTAGGGGACGACGGCTTCGTCGCCCTCCTCGGCGATCACGATGGTCCTGGCGCCGCGGGCCCGGATCTCCTGGATGTTGGAGACGATCTTGTCGTGCAGGACGGAGCGGCCGCGCGGCGAGGGCACCACCACGACGACCGGCAGGCCCTCCTCGATGAGCGCGATCGGGCCGTGCTTGAGCTCGCCGGCGGCGAAGCCCTCGGCGTGCATGTAGGCGAGCTCCTTGAGCTTGAGCGCGCCTTCGAGGGCCACCGGGTGGCCGACGTGGCGGCCGAGGAAGAGCACCGCGGGGGCGTCGGCCAGCGAACGGGCGAGCGCGCGGACGGGCTCCATGGTGCCGAGCACCTGCTCGACCTGCCGGGGGGCGTCGCCGAGTTCGCGGATGACGGAGGAGATCTCGTCGCCCCACTTGGTGCCGCGCACCTGGCCGAGGTAGAGCGCGACCAGGTAGCAGGCGACCAGCTGGGTGAGGAAGGCCTTGGTGGAGGCGACGGCGACCTCGGGGCCGGCGTGGGTGTAGAGCACGGCGTCGGACTCGCGCGGAATGGTCGAGCCGTTGGTGTTGCAGATCGCCAGGACCTTGGCACCCTGCTCGCGGGCGTGCCGCAGCGCCATCAGGGTGTCCATGGTCTCGCCGGACTGCGAGATGGCGATGACCAGGGTGCGGTCGTCCATGATCGGGTCGCGGTAGCGGAACTCGCTGGCGACCTCGACCTCGCAGGGGATGCGGGTCCAGTGCTCGATCGCGTACTTGGCGATCATGCCGGCGTGGAAGGCGGTGCCGCAGGCGACGATGACGACCTTGTCGACCTCGCGCAACACCTGGTCGGGGATGCGCAGTTCGTCGAGGGTGAGCCGGCCGTCGGCGCCGATCCGGCCGAGCAGGGTGTCGGCGACGGCCTTGGGCTGCTCGGCGATCTCCTTGAGCATGAAGTAGTCGTAGCCGCCCTTCTCGGCGGCGGAGGCGTCCCAGTCGACGTGGTACTCGCGGACCTCGGCGGGCGTGCCGTCGAAGTTGGTCACGGTGACGCCGTCGCGGCGGAGTTCGACGACCTGGTCCTGGCCGAGCTCGATCGCCTCGCGGGTGTGCGCGATGAATGCGGCGACGTCGGAGGCGAGGAAGTTCTCGCCGTCGCCGACGCCGACCACCAGCGGCGAGTTGCGGCGGGCGCCGACCACCACGTCGGGCGCGTCGGCGTGCACCGCGACCAGGGTGAACGCGCCGTCCAGCTGGCGGCAGACGGTGCGCATGGCCTCGGCGAGGTCGCCGTCGTAGGCCTCGGAGAGCAGGTGGGCGACGACCTCGGTGTCGGTCTCGGAGCGCAGCGTGTGGCCGCGGTCGGCGAGTTCGGCGCGCAGCACGGCGAAGTTCTCGATGATGCCGTTGTGGACGACCGCGACCTTGCGGTGGTCGTCCAGGTGGGGGTGGGCGTTGGCGTCGTTGGGCGCGCCGTGGGTGGCCCAACGGGTGTGGCCGATGCCCGTGGTGCCGGCCGGCAGAGGGGTTTCGGCCAGCGACTTCTCCAGGTTGACGAGCTTTCCGGCCCGCTTGTCGGTTGCCAGGAGCCGCTGCCCGTCGGCTCCTTCGGTCTGCACCGCGACACCGGCCGAGTCGTAGCCCCGGTATTCCAGCCGCCGCAGACCGGCGATCACTACGTCGAGGGCCGCTTGCGGGCCCGTATATCCAACAATTCCGCACATATGCGCCAGCATAGGTGTCGCTGTTCGAGGCCCGTCGGGTCGGATGACCACACCGGGTGACCGACACCACAGCACCCGACGGCCCGGACACGGCCCACAATGGATGCTGTGCTGACCGAACTCTGTACGAGGGGCGTACCCGCCGCGCCCACCCCCTCCCCGTACGTGGATCTGGACCGCGCCGAGTGGAGCGCGCTGCGCGAACGCACCCCGTTGCCGCTCACCGCCGACGAGGTCGAACGGCTGCGCGGCCTCGGTACCGCGCTGGACCTGGACGAGGTCCGCGACGTCTACCTGCCGCTGTCGCGCCTGCTGAACCTGTACATCCACGCCACGCACGAGCTGCGCGGCGCGCTGGGCACCTTCCTCGACACGCCCGACACCGAACGGGTGCGGACCCCGTTCATCATCGGCGTGGCCGGGTCGGTGGCGGTCGGCAAGTCCACCACGGCCCGGCTGCTGAAGGCGCTGCTCGCCCGCTGGCCGGAGCACCCGCGGGTGGAGCTGGTCACCACCGACGGCTTCCTGCTGCCCAACGCGGAGCTGCGCCGGCGCGGCCTGATGGCCCGCAAGGGCTTCCCGGAGTCGTACGACCGGCGGGCGCTGATGCGTTTCGTCGCGGACGTGAAGGCCGGCAAGGAGCGGGTCACCGCGCCGGTCTACTCGCACCTGGTGTACGACATCGTGCCGGACGAGCAGTTGGTGGTGGAGCGCCCCGACATCCTGATCGTGGAGGGCCTGAACGTGCTTCAGCCGGCCCTGCCCGGCACGGACGGGCGGACCAGGATGGCGGTCGCCGACTACTTCGACTTCTCGATCTACGTCGACGCCCGCACCGACGACATCGAGGCCTGGTACCTGGACCGGTTCCGCAAGCTGCGCGAGACCGCCTTCCAGGACCCGAACTCCTACTTCCGGCGCTTCACCGAGGTGCCCGAGGAGGAGGCGATGGACTACGGCCGTCAGGTCTGGCGGACCATCAATCGGCCCAATCTGCTGGAGAATGTGCTGCCCACCCGAGGCCGGGCCACGCTCATCCTCCAGAAGGGCGCGGACCACAAGGTACGACGGGCTCTGCTCCGTAAGCTCTGACACCCGTTCGGCGTCACGAACCGGTTGCGATTGGAGTGACGCCGGTCTCAGACGCGACCGGTGTGCCCTTTTTCGTCGTGAATAACACCTTGCCGGGCCGTCTATCATCAGGACGGCCTGGTTCAAGTGTGCTCACTTGGCTACGTCCGCACGCACGCGACACGAGACGGTTTCGGGGGCCATGCTCGCTTTCCTGCTCCAGCTCCGCCAATGGTGGACTGTCGGCGCCGTCTACCCGTTCGCCGTCTTCATGAGCGGCGTGTGGATCCTCTGGTTCGTCCGACTCGCCCTGGCCCGCCGCTACCGGCCGTGGAAGCGCCCGTACTCCGGCACCACCTCCGTGATCATCCCGGTGGTGGACGAGCCGGCGGACCTCTTCCACTCGGTGCTCGACCGGATCATCGACCAGCAGCCCACCGAGATGGTGGTGGTCATCAACGGCAAGCGCAACGAGACGCTGGAGCAGGTCTGCGACCAGCTCGGCGTCTACTGGCTGTGGACCGAGACCCCGGGCAAGCGCAACGCCCTGAAGGTCGGTCTGGAGGCCTGCACCGGCGACATCACGGTGCTGGTCGACTCCGACACCGTGTGGACGCCCTCCACACTGTCCGAGCTGGTCAAGCCGTTCCGCGACGAGACGGTCGGCGGTGTGACGACCCGCCAGCGCATCCTGGAGCCCGGCCGGTCGGTGCTCACCCGCTGGGCGGACTGGCTGGAGAGCGTCCGCTGCCAGTACTCGCTGCCCGCGATGAGCGTCCTCGGCACGGTCGGCTGCCTGCCCGGCCGGACCATCGCGTTCCGCCGGAAGATCCTGCTGGAGTGCATGGAGGACTTCCTGTCGGAGAAGTTCCTCGGGGTCTTCCTGGAGGTCAGCGACGACCGCACGCTGACCAACTACACGCTCAAGCAGGGCTATCGGACGGTCTACCAGTCCACGTCGCTGGTCTACACGGACGCCCCGCTGAAGCTGGGCAAGCTGACCAAGCAGCAGTACCGCTGGGCCCGCGGCTCGCAGTACAACACGCTGCGGATGCTGCCGTGGATGCTGCGCCGGGCGAAGATGCTCGCGCTGTTCTACCTGGTGGACATCCTGGTGCCGTTCGTCCTGCTGGGCTCCTTCGCCTCCTGGGGCAGGGCGCTGTGGCGGCACACCGGCCCCAGCCTGTACATGGAGCTGCCGCTGCCGGCCGTCCACTGGAAGGCCATCAGCACGATCCTGGTGCTCGCCGCGGTGATGTCGGTACTGTCGCTGGCAGTCCGGTTCGGGCGTCACTTCGCCTACCGGGCGCAGGACTTGGTGTTCCTTCCGGTGTTCATGGTCATCAACACGTTCATCCTGCTGCCGGTCCGGCTGCTGGGGTTCTTCCGGATGGGCCACAACGCCTCCTGGGGCACCCGCAAGGACAGTTTCGCGGGCGAGAAGGTCCGCAGTGCCAAGGTGGTCATTCCCTATCTGCTGGGCAGCGCCATGTTGATCGGGTCGGTGATGATGAGTGTCTGAGACGGCGTCCGAGACGAGATCCAAGGCGGTCCCCAAGCAGGCCGGGCCGCCCGAGGCCGAGCCGAAGGCCGCCCGCCGCCGCAAGAAGATGCACTGGTGGTCGCGCGGCAGCGGCATCCGGCTGCGGGTCTGGATGACCGTCAACGTGCTGCTGCTGGGCGTCCTCTGCTGGGGTGTCATGGCGGCGCTCAACCTGGACAGCAAGGGCCCCCGGTACGCGGGCCTGGGGCATCCGGTCGGCGCGCCCGGGATCAAGCAGCTGATCAACCCCGCGCCGCCGGCCGTGCCGGACAAGTCGATCTTCGACACCCCGAACGGCAAGTACTTCGGCGTGGCGACGCCCGAGGCGCCGTGGTCCTCCGGCGAGCTCGACTCGATCGCCGACAAGACCGGTGTCCGGCCCACCATGACCGAGTACTTCGTGCGCTGGACCTCCGAGTTCGACCCCAAGGCGGTCTCCCGCGCGTACGCGCACGGCACCCTGCCGGTGCTGTCCTGGGAGCCCTGGGACGGCGAGGACGCCGGGCACACCGACCAGCCGACCTTCGCGCTGTCGACCATCATCTCGGGCGCCCACGACGACTACATCCGGCGTTTCGCCCACGGCGTGGCCGCCCAGAAGTGGCCGGTGGCGATCCGCTTCGCGCACGAGATGAACGGCGTCTGGTACCCCTGGTCGGAGGGCGTGAACGGCAACCAGAAGGGCGAGTACGTCCAGGCCTGGAAGCACATCCACGACCTCTTCAAGGAGGCCGGGGCGGACAATGCGATCTGGATATGGAGCGCCAACATCGTCCGCCCGGTGCCAAAGGTCGAGCTGCCGCCGCTCTACCCCGGTGACGACTACGTGGACTGGGTCGGCCTGACCGGCTACGGCACCAAGAACGAGGCCACGGCCGCCGACACCTTCGGGCCGACCCTCGACATCGTCCGCCGGATGACCAAGAAGCCGATACTCATCACCGAGACCGGCCGCGAGCCCAACTCGACGCTCAAGGTGAAGTGGACCACCGACTTCTTCGACTGGCTCAACCAGCAGTCGGACCTGCTCGGCTTCATCTGGTTCGAACGCGACACCGACCACGGCGCCCAGACGGACTGGCGGTTCGAGGAGACCCCGGAGTCGCTGCAGGCGTTCTCCAAGGGCATCGCCACCGTCAAACTCGCCGACGGACTGCCGCACTGACGCAGCAACGCCGAACGGGCCCGGAGGACATCGCCTCCGGGCCCGTTCGCGTACCGCCGCCTGCTACTTCCAGGTGAGCCTGTTGCGCTCGAACTCCCGCTTCAGCTGGTCCTGGAGGGCCGGGACCAGGGTCTTCACGTAGGTCGCGGTGATGTGCGAGCCGTCGCGGTAGACCAGGGCCGAGCCGATCACCGCCGGGCACTTGCCGCCCGGGCAGATCATCGGGTTGAGGTCGATGACGCCCAGGTTGAGCTTCTTGGCCAGTTCGGTCTGCAGGTCCGCGGTCTCGTAGTTCGAGTCGAACGCGCACTTGGAGAGCTTCGACCTGTTCTTGGCCACGCACTCGTAGACCGGCGAGGGCACGCCGTTGACGTTGTTCAGCACCACCGTCACCGGGATGCCGGCCTTCTGCAGCGTGGTCCAGTGGCGCTCCAGGCCGTCCCGCATCGGCGGGATCTCGCCCTCGCCGGCGCCCGCCGGGTCGGACAGCGCGCGGGCCGAGTTCTGCGAGGTCAGCACCATCGCCGGGTGCAGCTCCAGAATCTTGGCCATCGCGTTCTTGTTCCAGTCCGCGCAGCTCTTGTACGCGCGGTCGTTCAGCACCGTGACGCTGTCGGAGAACGCGCAGCTGGACTTGGTCACGGTGACGATGTGGATGCCGTGTTCCTTGCCGATGGCGTCGAGGGCCGGCTCCCACTGCAGCATCTTCGAGTCGCCGGCCATCACGACCACCGTCGGGGCCGAGGTGTCGCCGAAGTCGCAGCTCGCCACGTTGGGGGTGTCCTGGTTGGCCTGGCACTTCTTCGGATAGGCCTCCGGGATGTCCGCGAGCGCCTTCAGCGGGTCGGGCCGGACGGTCGGGTACCGGTTGGTCTTCCACAGGTCGCCCTGCTGCTGGGAGTTCATCCCGTTCAGCATCGCGGCGCCGGCCACCGGGCCGCCCTTGTCGTCGGAGCCCGCGCCGATGAAGGCCAGCAGCACGCCGCAGGCGACGGCGACCGCGGTGAACGGCAGACCGACCGCCCAGGCCGCCTTGAACGGCCGGGCGAACGCCGTGGAGAACCGGATCGGGTTCTCGACCAGCTTGTGCGACAGCCACGCCGGGAGGACGGACACCGCCACCGCGGCGACGCCGACCTTCGTCCCGGTGCCCCACTCGGCCTGCGCGGCGACCAGCAGCGGCCAGTGCCACAGGTACAGCGAGTAGCTGATCCCGCCGACCCACACCAGCGGCTTGAGGGCCAGCAGCCGCCCGGCGCCGGCCGGACCGCCGACCCCGCCGGCCAGCACGGCGGCCGCGCCCAGCGTCGGCAGCAGCGCCCAGTACCCGGGCCAGGCGAAGGTGCCGTCGATGAAGTACCCGCCGCCCAGGATCATCAGCACGCCGAGCGTGCTGATCACCGCGCGGGTGCCGCCCAGGAACACGTCCAGGTGCGGCAGGGCCAGCGCGACGATCGCGCCGACGGCCAGCTCCCAGAAGCGGGTCGGGGTGACGAAGAACGCCGCCTCCGGCGAGTTCGCGGTGTGGACCACCGAGTAGAACAGCGAGACCGCCGCCACCAGCGAGATCACGACGGCCAGCAGCCGGGGCAGCGCGACCCGGATCTTCGGGGCGATCCACAGCGCCAGCACGATCAGCACCGGCCAGACCAGGTAGAACTGCTCCTCCACCGCCAGCGACCAGAAGTGCTGGACGGGCGAGGGCATGACGTCCGCGGCCAGATAGTCGACCGAACGGTCCGCCAGCCGCCAGTTCACGAAGTACAGCGCCGCGGCCAGGATGTCGCCGCCGAAGACGGAGCGCTGCGTGATCGGCAGGAAGACGTAGGTGAGCCCCGCCGCCGCCAGCAGGGTGAGGCAGGCGGCGGGCAGCAGCCGCTTCGCCCGGCGGGCGTAGAACCCGGCCAGCGAGAGGCGCCCGTTCTTGTTTATCTCGTGCACCAGCAGCGAGGTGATGAGGAATCCGGAGATGACGAAGAAAACGTCGACTCCGACAAAACCGCCCGGCAGCAGCTTCGGCGCCGCGTGGAAAGCCAGCACCAGGAGAACCGCAATGGCCCGCAGACCCTCGATGTCCGGGCGGAACGCGCTGCTCCCGCGTTCCTTGCGCCTGGACGCTCTTCGCCCCCCGCCCGGGGCCGGTGCCTCCCGTGTCGCCGTCGCGAGGTCCCCACGGCCGGGCTGGTGGTGACTGCTCATGAACCCTCTTTCTTTCCCCCGGTTCTCGAACGAAGCACTTCGCCGAGCCGCCGAAAGCACTCCACTGACGACCGATTGGGTCCAGATCATATGGGTGCGCCGTGCACGATGCGTATCCCGGCCCCAGCACGACCCGTCAGCGCATCGGCCCCGGAACCAGTTGGAGCGAGGACAGGCCCTGGCGGAAGGCCTGCTGCGCGTCCGCCGAGGTGGTGAACCGCCAGTCGTAGCGGGAGCCGTCGGTGTCGGAGAACTGGAACCAGACGAACCCGATGACCCGCGGGTGCGCCGACACCCAGGAGAAGAAGTCCTTGATCAGCGTCGCCTTGACGCCCGACGGCCGCACCCCGGCCTCGCCGATGAACAGCGGCTTGTCCGACAGCGCCGTCAACTCCCGGTAGGTGGGGCCCAGCAGCTGTTCGGCGGTGGTCTCGCCGCCCGTGCTGTACGCCTCCGTCCCGATCCAGTCGACGTAGTCGTCACCCGGGAAGTAGCGCGACAGCGGGGACTTGTCGGGGCTCTGCAGGTCCGGGCACCAGAACCAGATCACATTGGTGACCTCCTGCCACTCGAACACGTCGTGGACGTGCCGCCAGGCCGCGATGTAGTCGCCCCGCCGATTGCCGTTGCGGTCCTCCGACCAGGTGTACCAGGGCTCGTTCATCTCGTGCGCGAAGCGAAGCACCACCGGGCGGCCGGTCTTCTTCACGGCCTTGGCGAAGCGCTTGATGTAGTCGTCGAGCTCCCCCGAGGCGATCTTCCGCAACGCGAACTGCGGCTGGTCGACCGCCTTGTCACCGCCGGCCCACGGCTCCCAGGTGAGCAGCGGCACCCCGCCGAGCCGGTACGCCTCGTCGAACGCGGCCTGGTCGAACTCCTGGTTCCACTTCAGGAAGTACTCCTGGACGGTCGGCCGCACCCCCACCGTCTGCGCCAGGTCCGCGGCCTCTTCGGCATCCGGCGCGCTCGGCGTGGCTATCCCGAACAACTTCCCCTGCGGGCTGAGCAGTTGATCCCGCCGAGCCCGGGTGCCGGGCTGCTCCGACGGCACGTCGGAGGACTCCTGGGACGGCGTGCCCGCGCTGCCCGGGCCGGTCGGGTCGGCGGACGCGGTGGTCGACGCGGACGCCCCGCCCGGCGAGCCGTTGTTCAGCAGCAGCGCGGTGCAGCCCAGCACCAGGACGACCGCCAGGGCCACCCGGCCCAGCGGCGGGAAGTTCCGCCACAGCCGGGCTATCAGAAACGCATGCAGCCGCGCCGGCCACGGCCGGTGCGGCAGCATGCGGTCACTCCCCGGACGGCTACCCGGCATTCGTCAGGGCGGCCTGGCCACGGGCCTTCAGGTCGTCCAACGCCTGCTTCGACACACCCGCCGCGGCCGACTTGGTCGCGGGAGTGCCGTCGGTCACCGGGGTCATGTCGGCGTTGCCCGCCGTGGTGAAGACCATGTACCGGCCGAAGGCCTTGTTCGAGAACGAGCACTGGCTCAGGTCCGGGCAGAACCGCGGACCCTTGTCGGACCGCAGCGGCTTGATGTTGCCGACCACCTTGGCCTGCGCCGTGTCGGCCGCGTTCTTCGAGTCGAACACCACGACGCCGACCGTCACCGCCGCCTTGTCGGACTGGTAGGTCGCCAGGTAGATGTCCTTGCAGTTCTGCGCTTCCAGCACCTTGCCCAGGCCGTTGACGGTGCCGGACGCGCACTGGTCGCCGTGCTCGGTCGCGACCTTGGTCAGCACCTGGCCGTCGACGGTCAGGGTGTTGTTCGGGAACAGCGAGTCCAGCGAGATCGGCGCCTTGTCGGTGGAGCCCTTGCTGAGCGCGCCCTCGGCCGTCGTCGGCTTCCCGCCGTTGGCCGAGGAGGAGCTCGACGCCGACGGCGACGCCGACCCCGAGGTGCTCGCGGACGGGCCGGCCACGATCGGGTCGGCCGGCTTGTCCTGCGAAGTGAGCAGCACCGCGCCGGCGACGATGCCGCCGACCACCAGCAGGCCGCCCACCGCGCTGAGCACCACCATGTTGCGCTTGCGCTTGCGCCGCTCGTCATCGTGCTGGCTGGCCATCGCCGACCAGTCCGGCGCCTCCGCGTCACCCTGGAACGTCGAGGCGCCGTAGCGGCCTTCGTACGGCTGCTGGCCGGGCATCTGGTGGCCCTGGCCGTACGCCTGCGGCGACGGCGGCGGGTAGGCGTACCCGCCGCCCTGCGGCGGCGGGTAGCCCGGCCCCGGCTGCTGCGGGTAACCCGGCGGCGGCGCCTGCTGCGGGTAACCCGGCGGCGGCGCCTGCTGCGGCTGCGGGTAACCGGGCGGCGGCGCCTGCTGCGGGTAGCCGTACGCGGGCTGCGGCGCGCCCTGCGCTCCCGGCATGCCCTGCTGCGGCGGGACCCCCGGCCCCGATGCCGGCGGCTGCGGCTGCTGCTGGTCCTCGGACATCAACGCCCCCTCCACGCTTCGATCACAGTCCCGCATGCTATCGGTAGTGCTCCGTGCCTCGACAGCCTGTCCGGGGCACGGGTAAAGCGTTGTTGATCCGACATCAAAGCCGGAGCCGACGAACCGTCAGCCCAGGTGCAGGCGAACCGATTCGGCAAGGCGCTCGCAGACCTCCTGGGCCTGCTCGTGGCCGACCGCCTCGACCATCACCCTGACCAGCGGCTCGGTGCCCGACTTGCGCAGCAGCACCCGCCCGGTGGTGCCGAGTTCGGCCTCCGCCCCGGCGACCGCGGCCTGCAGTTCGGCGCAGGACTCGACCCGGTCCTTGTCGACGCCCTTGACGTTGATCAGCACCTGCGGCAGCCGGGTCATCACGGTGGCGAGGTCTGCCAGCGGCTGCTTGGTGGCGGCCAGCCGGGCGCCGAGCATCAGACCGGTCAGGGTGCCGTCGCCGGTGGTGGCGTGGTCGAGCAGGATCACGTGGCCGGACTGCTCGCCGCCGAGCGCGAAGCCGTGCTGCTTCATCTCCTCCAGCACGTACCGGTCGCCGACCGCGGTCTGCACCAGCTCGATGCCCTCGCGCTCCATCGCCAGCTTGAAGCCCAGGTTCGACATCACGGTCGCCACCGCGGTGTTGCGGCGCAGCGTGCCCGCTTCCTTCATGGCCACCGCGAGGATCGCCAGGATCTGGTCGCCGTCGACCTCGTTGCCCTCGGCGTCGGCGGCCAGGCAGCGGTCCGCGTCGCCGTCCAGGGCGATGCCCAGGTCGGCCTTGTGCTCCTGCATCGCGACGCGCAGCTTGTCCAGGTGGGTGGAGCCGACGCCGTCGTTGATGTTCAGGCCGGTCGGCTCGGTGCCCAGGGTGTACACCACCTCGGCGCCGGCCCGGGCGAACGCCTCCGGGGCGACCCGGGCGGCCGCGCCGTGCGCGCCGTCGATGACGACCTTCACGCCGTCCAGCCGGTTCGGCAGCACCGCGACCAGGTGCGCCACGTACCGGTCGAAGCCCTCGTTGTAGCTGCGGACCCGGCCCACCGCGGCGCCGGTCGGCCGCGCCCAGGTCTCGTCGCCGACGCCGTAGCGGCGGTAGTGCGCCTCGATCGCGTCCTCGATCGCGTCGTCCAGCTTGTGGCCGCCGCGGGCGAGGAACTTGATGCCGTTGTCCGGCATCGCGTTGTGGCTGGCGGACAGCATCACGCCGAAGTCCGCGCCGAGCGCGCCGGTCAGGTACGCCACCGCCGGGGTGGGCAGCACGCCGACCCGCAGCACGTCCACGCCGGCGCTGGCCAGGCCGGCGATCACCGCGGCCTCCAGGAACTCTCCGGACGCGCGGGGGTCACGGCCGACCACGGCGACCGGCCGGTGCCCCTCGAACGCGTTCGCGTCCCCGAGCACATGGGCGGCGGCCACTGACAGGCCGAGCGCCAGTTCCGCAGTGAGGCCCACATTGGCCACCCCGCGCACCCCGTCCGTACCGAAGAGTCGTGCCATGTTCGCGTTCGTCCCGTCCTGTCAGCGCCTGTCGGCTCGGTTGGTACCAGCCCCCGCGGACCCCGCACGAGTCCGGGAGGCACAACGCCCCGGAGCACGAAGTGTGCTCCGGGGCGAGGATCGCATGCAGGGTGCGATTAGCGCTTGCTGTACTGCGGCGCCTTGCGGGCCTTCTTCAGACCGGCCTTCTTGCGCTCGACGGCGCGGGCGTCACGGGTCAGGAAGCCGGCCTTCTTCAGCGGGCCGCGGTTGTTGTCCACGTCCGCCTCGTTCAGCGCACGGGCAACGCCGAGGCGCAGCGCGTAGGCCTGACCGGAGACGCCGCCACCCGAGATGCGGGCGATGACGTCGTAACGGCCGTCCAGCTCCAGGAGCTTGAAGGGCTCGTTCACGGTCTGCTGGTGCACCTTGTTGGGGAAGTAGTTCTCCAGGGTGCGACCGTTGATCTTCCACACGCCGGTGCCGGGGACGATGCGCACGCGGGCGATCGCCTCCTTGCGGCGGCCGAGGCCGGCGCCGGGGACGGCTTCGCCGAAGCGGCCGGCCAGCGACTCGGTGGTGTACTCGGACTCGGAGGTGTACTCGTCGACGTTCTCGTCGTCGAATTCGACCTCGAGGGTGCTCTCGATGGCAGTCTCGGCCACGGTGTTCCTCAGCTCTTCTACGTCAGTTGGGGTGTGGGTGGCCGGAATTACTGCGCGACCTGGGAGATCTCGAACGGCACCGGCTGCTGCGCAGCGTGCGGGTGCTGGTCGCCCGAGTAGACCTTCAGCTTCGAGAGCATCTGGCGGCCGAGGGTGTTCTTCGGGACCATGCCCTTGATGGCCTTCTCGACGGCCTTCTCCGGGTTGTTCGCCAGCAGGTCGTCGTAACGGACCGAGCGGAGACCGCCCGGGAAGCCGCTGTGACGGTAGGCGAGCTTCTGGGTCTTCTTGTTGCCCGAGAGGTGCACCTTGTCGGCGTTGATGATGATGACGAAGTCACCAGTGTCAACGTGCGGCGCGTAGATCGCCTTGTGCTTGCCCCGCAGGAGGTTGGCGGCCTGGGAGGCCAGGCGGCCGAGCACGACGTCGGTCGCGTCGATGACGTGCCACTGACGCTGGACGTCGCCGGGCTTGGGGCTGTACGTACGCACGGTCGTAGCCTTCGCTTTTCAGTGAGTGGGTCCTGACAGGAGCACACAGACCTGGGGCCTCCAGCCGACCGTCCCGGACGCAATTCGGGCGTTGGCCGCTGGAGTTCGGCCTGTGGTGTCTCCGGCGTACCGACCTCTCACGTGAGATAGAGCGAGCCAATACGCACAACAGCAGCCAACAATACCGGGCCGGGGGCGCTGACTCCAAACCGGCCCGGCGAGCTCAGCGGTCGCGGGCCACCCGGGCCTCGTCCCAGACCGGCTCCGGCGACTCGTACACCCGGCCGTCCGAGCCGAACACCAGGAAGCGGTCGAAGGTCCGCGCGAACCAGCGGTCGTGCGTCACGCACAGCACCGTGCCGTCGAACGCCTCCAGGCCCTGCTGCAGCGCCTCCGCGCTCTCCAGGTCCAGGTTGTCGGTCGGCTCGTCCAGCAGCAGCGCCGTCACACCGGACAGCTCCAGCTTGAGGATCATCAGCCGGGCCTGCTGCCCGCCGGACAGCGACTCGAACTTCTGCTCCTCCTGCCGGTCCAGCTCGTACCGGCGCAGCGCCGACATCGCGGCGCCCCGGGACAGCGCGTGCTCCTCCTCGACGATCGACCGCACCGTCCGGCCCAGCAGCTCCGGATGGGCGTGGGTCTGCCGGAAGTGCCCCGGCACCACCCGGGCGCCGAGCTTCCACGTGCCGCCGTGCTGCACCGACTCGTCGCCGGCCAGCAGCCGCAGGAAGTGCGACTTGCCGGAGCCGTTCGAGCCCAGCACCCCGACCCGCTCGCCGTAGAAGACCTCCAGGTCGAACGGCTTCATCAGGCCCTTGAGCTCCAGGCCCTGCATGGTGAACGCCCGCACGCCGGTACGCCCGCCCTTCAGCCGCATGCTGATCGACTGCTCGCGCGGCGGGGCCTCCGGCGGGCCGGCGTCCTCGAACTTCTTCAGCCTGGTCTGCGCGGCCGCGTACCGGGACGCCATCTCGTGGCTGACCGCCGCCGCCTGCCGCAGCGTGAGCACCAGCTTCTTCAGCTTGGCGTGCTCCTCGTCCCAGCGACGGCGCAGCTCCTCGAAGCGCTCGAAGCGGGCCTTGCGCGCCTCGTGGAAGGTGTCGAAGCCGCCACCGTGCACCCAGACGCTGGAGCCGGCCGCGCCGGACTCCACCGCGATGATCTTCTCGGCGGTACGGGAGAGCAGCTCACGGTCGTGCGAGATGTACAGCACCGTCTTGCCGGTGGCCCGGATGGCCTCCTCCAGCCAGCGCTTGCCCGGCACGTCCAGGTAGTTGTCCGGCTCGTCCAGCAGCAGCACCTCGTCCGGACCGCGCAGCAGCGCCTCCAGCACCAGCCGCTTCTGCTCGCCGCCGGACAGCGTGTTCAGGCCCCGCCACTGCGCCCGCTCGAACGGCATGCCGAGCGCCGCCGTCGTGCAGACGTCCCAGTCGGCCTCGTACTCGTAGCCGCCGGCGTCCGCCCAGTCGGAGAGCGCCTGCGCGTACGCCATCTGCGACTTCTCGTCGTCCTGCGCGATCATCGCCAGCTCGGCGGCGTCCACCGTGCGCGCGGCGTCGGCGATCCGCTTCGGCGCGACGGAGACCAGCAGGTCCCGTACCGAGGCGTCGGCGGCCAGCGCGCCCGGGGTGCCCTTCGCGTCCTCCCGGCCCGTGGTGCCGACGAACTGGCGCATCACGCCCAGCCCGCCGCTCACCGTCACCGAACCGCCGTGCGGCTGCACGTCCCCCGCGATCATGCGCAGCAGCGTGGTCTTCCCCGCGCCGTTCGCGCCGACCAGCGCGACGGCCGCGCCCTCACCGACGCGGAAGGACGCGTCGTCGAACAGCACCCGCCCGTCCGGCAGGTAGTACTCCAGGTGCGAGATCTCGACATGTCCCATGCTTCTGGATTGTGCCAAGGGCTCGCCGACCGACAAAACGGATTACCCTCCGCCCCCGCCCACCCGCCCGAGCACCCCCGGCGAACCGGCGGGAGGCCCCCTCAGTCGGATCCGCCCGGCGCAGAGCCGGCGGCCCCCTCGGCGGCACCGTCCCCCAACGTCCGCAGCCGCCGCGAGACCCGGTTCCGCTCCGCGAGCAGCGCGTCCTCCGGGTAGCCGACCTCTTCCAGCGTCAGCCCGTGCGGCCGGATCACGTTGACCGCCGAGTTCCGCACGCCGCCGGCCAGCACCTCGCCCGGGAACTCCACCGGCCGGTGCCCGTCGCCGACCAGCAGCATCGCGCCGACCAGCGACCGCACCATGTTGTGGCAGAACGCGTCCGCCCGCACCGTCGCCACCGCCAGCGAGCCCTCCTGGGCCGCGTACGGGTCGATCGGCACCCGGTCCCAGTGCACCTCCAGCAGGGTGCGGATGGTGGTCGCGCCCTCGCGCTTCTTGCAGTACGCGGCGAAGTCGTGCTCCCCCACCAGCAGCTTCGCGGCGGCGTTCATCCTCTCCAGGTCGAGCGGCCGGTCGTGCCACAGCACGTGCCCGCGCAACATCGGGTCGACGCCGCCCTGGTGGTCGGCGACCCGGTACGCGTAGCGCCGCCAGATCGCCGCGAACCGCGCGTCGAACCCGTGCGGCGCCTCGGCCACCCGGTACACCCGGACGTCCGCGGGCAGTCGTCCGGCCAGCCGGCGCAGCAGCTTCTCGCCGTGCTGCGCCCACAGTTCGTCCGGCAGGTCGACGTGCGCGACCTGCCCGCGCGCGTGCACGCCGGCGTCGGTGCGGCCGGCCACCGTCAGCGGGAAGTTCTCCTCGCTCCGGGTCACGATCCGCAGCGCGTCCTCCAGCTCGCCCTGCACGGTGCGCCGCCCACGCTGCCGGGCCCACCCGGAGAACTCCGCGCCGTGGTACGCCAGATCCAGCCTGATCCGGGTGTGCCCGTCGGCCGGGCCGTCCTTCACCGGCGGCCGCTCCGCGCAGTCGTTCACCACTCCAACTCCCCTGTCTCCCAGCTGAGATGCGAACGGGCCCGCTCTCCCGAGGGACGGGAGGGCGGGCCCGGTCACGGACCTACGAGGCTCAGGCCTCGGTGGTCTCGGCCTCGTCGGCCTTGGTCTCGGCGGCCTGCTCGGCCTCCTTGACGGCGCGCTTGGCAGCGGCCTCGGCCTCGGCGACGGTCGCCTTGGTGGCGATCTCGCCCTCGACCAGCTCGATCACGGCCATCGGGGCGTTGTCGCCACGGCGGCCGCCGATCTTGGTGATGCGGGTGTAACCGCCGGGGCGGTTCTCGAACCGCGGGGCGATCTCGGTGAAGAGGGTGTGCAGCACCGACACGTCGGTGATGGTCTTGCGCACCAGGCGACGGTTGTGGATGTCGCCCTTCTTCGCCTTGGTGATCAGCTTCTCCGCCAGCGGGCGCAGGCGACGAGCCTTGGCCTCGGTGGTGGTGATGCGGCCGTACTGGAACAGCTCGCGGGCCAGACCGGCCAGCAGCAGCGGCTCGTGGGACGGACCGCCGCCGAGGCGGGCACCCTTGGTGGGACGGGGCATGGTTACTCCTCGAATCTCCGACTACGGCCGTACCAGGTACCGCAGCGGGCGTACGGACACAGTGTCCGTACGACTTTCATGGTGCCGGGGGCGGTCCGCTCGGGACCGCCCCCGGTGCCAAAACTCAGTACTGCTCGGTCTCCGCGTAGCCCTGGTCGTCCAGGTCGTCGGCGCCGAAGGCGTCGGCGGCAGCGGTCGGGTCGAATCCGGGCGGGCTGTCCTTGAGGGCCAGGCCCATGCCGGCCAGCTTCGCCTTGACCTCGTCGATCGACTTCGCACCGAAGTTGCGGATGTCGAGCAGGTCGGCCTCGGAGCGGGCAACGAGCTCACCCACGGTGTGGATGCCCTCGCGCTTGAGGCAGTTGTAGGAGCGGACGGTGAGCTCCAGCTCCTCGATCGGCAGCGCCAGATCGGCGGCCAGCGCGGCGTCCGTCGGGGACGGGCCCATGTCGATGCCCTCGGCGTCGACGTTGAGCTCGCGCGCCAGGCCGAACAGCTCGACCAGGGTCTTGCCGGCCGAGGCCATCGCGTCACGGGGACGCATGGCGGGCTTGGTCTCGACGTCGACGATCAGCTTGTCGAAGTCGGTCCGCTGCTCGACACGGGTGGCCTCGACCTTGTAGGTGACCTTCAGCACGGGGCTGTAGATCGAGTCGACCGGGATGCGGCCGATCTCCTGGCCGGAAGCCTTGTTCTGCACGGCGGAGACGTAGCCGCGACCGCGCTCGACGGTCAGCTCCATCTCCAGCTTGCCCTTGCCGTTCAGGGTGGCGAGGACCAGCTCGGGGTTGTGCACCTCGACACCGGCCGGCGGCGCGATGTCGGCGGCGGTGACCACACCCGGGCCCTGCTTGCGCAGGTACATCACGACCGGCTCGTCGTGCTCCGAGGAGACGACCAGCTGCTTGATGTTCAGGATGAGGTCGGTGACGTCCTCCTTGACGCCCGGCACGGTGGTGAACTCGTGCAGGACACCGTCGACGCGGATGCTGGTGACAGCGGCACCCGGGATCGAGGAGAGGAGCGTACGGCGGAGCGAGTTGCCGAGGGTGTAGCCGAAGCCCGGCTCCAGCGGCTCGATCACGAACCGCGAGCGGAACTCGTCGACGACCTCTTCGGTCAGCGACGGACGCTGAGCGATAAGCATGGGGGAAATCCTCCAGTTGTCTTCGGCACCCACTATTTGATGCCGACAGGACCAAGCGTACGGGCTCCCGCGCAAAACGAGAGCCCGTACGAGGTTTAAAGCGGGTGGTTACCGCGAGCCCGAAGGCGCCACATCAAACGCGGCGGCGCTTCGGCGGACGGCAGCCGTTGTGCGGGGTGGGGGTGACGTCCTGGATCGAGCCGACCTCCAGGCCGGTGGCCTGGAGCGAACGGATCGCGGTCTCGCGGCCGGAGCCCGGACCCTTGACGAAGACGTCGACCTTGCGCATGCCGTGCTCCTGCGCGCGACGGGCAGCGGCCTCGGCGGCCATCTGCGCGGCGAACGGGGTGGACTTGCGCGAGCCCTTGAAACCGACGTGGCCGGCGGAGGCCCAGGAGATCACGTTGCCCGCGGGGTCGGTGATCGAAACGATGGTGTTGTTGAACGTGCTCTTGATGTGGGCGTGCCCGTGAGCGACGTTCTTCTTCTCCTTGCGGCGGATCTTCTTCGCGCCGGCAGCCTGACGACCCTTGGGGGGCATAAGTCTGTTCTCCTACTGAGGTGGTCGGTCCGCTATCCCGCGGGCCGGAGGGATGTCCGGTTGACGGGACGGACTACTTCTTGCCCGGCTTCTTCTTACCGGCGATCGCGCGACGCGGGCCCTTGCGGGTACGCGCGTTGGTGTGGGTGCGCTGACCGCGGACCGGCAGGCCACGGCGGTGACGCAGGCCCTCGTAGCAGCCGATCTCGACCTTGCGGCGGATGTCGGCGGCGACGGCGCGGCGGAGGTCACCCTCGACCTCGAAGTTCACGTCGATGAACTTCTGCAGCTTGACCAGGTCGTCCTCGGTGATGTCGCGGACGCGAACGTCCGGGCTCACACCGGTCTCGGCCAGGGTCAGCTGGGCGCGGGTACGGCCGATGCCGTAGACGTACGTGAGGGCGATCTCGATCCGCTTTTCGCGGGGGAGATCAACGCCGGCGAGGCGTGCCATTCATGGCTCCTGTGGTTCTTCAGAGGTCTGACGTGCCGCCTACTCGCTGTCTCTCGACAGGGAGCCCCGGCCTCTGACCGGGGGTGGCAGTCCGTCCAGCTGGACGGATCGGGCGGCCCGCGTATGACGTTGATGCGCGTCGCGCGAAGGTACTACGAGAAATGCTGGGGGGTGACTCAGCCCTGGCGCTGCTTGTGGCGCAGGTTGTCGCAGATCACCATGACCCGGCCGTGACGGCGGATCACCTTGCACTTGTCGCAGATCTTCTTGACGCTCGGCTTGACCTTCATGACTCAGGTTCTCCGGGGTCTAGATCTGACGTTTGTTACTTGTAGCGGTAGACGATCCGGCCGCGGGTCAGGTCGTAGGGGCTCAGCTCCACCACGACCCGGTCATCCGGAAGGATGCGGATGTAGTGCATGCGCATCTTGCCGCTGATGTGTGCGAGGACCTTGTGACCGTTCTGCAGCTCGACCTTGAACATCGCGTTCGGAAGAGACTCGATCACGGTGCCCTCGATCTCAATGGCGCCTTGCTTCTTAGCCATGAACTGCGAGATCCACCCTTCGGGTCCGGCTACCGTATGCGGAACGCTCGTGCGAACCAGGCTTCACCTCGGCCCGGGAGTACTCCCCTGGGCTGAGGGCGTGCCGAAACACGCTACGAGAGAGCCGACGCACCATCGTAAACCAAGCACCACGCCGGAGCGAAATCTCAGCCCTTGGCCATCACCTGGATGGGGAGCACGGGCTCCACCACCGCGGTGCAGGCGGAGCAGCGGCGGGCCGCCTCGGGGATGTCGGTCAGGCACTCGGGGCAGGGCCGCTTGGGGGTGGCGGGCTTCTTCGGCAGGTAGCGGGCGGTGGCCTTGGAGACCGGGAGCACCACGCAGAAGTACAGCACCGCGGCGGTCAGGAAGAACGCGATCAGCACGTTCAGGAACTGGCCGTACGGGAAGGTCACGCCGGCGACGTCGAACTTGTAGGCGCCGAAGTCGCCGGCCGCGCCGACCACCACGCCGAGCACCGGGGTGAGGAACGCGGTCACGAAGCCGGTCACGACTCCGGTGAAGGCGGCACCGATGACCACACCGACGGCCATGTCGATGACGTTGCCGCGCATCATGAAGTCGCGGAAGCCCTTGAACACTGTCTCTCCTGGAGGGGGGGTCGAAGCTGCGGGTGTCAGCTGACGAAAATAGGACAGAAGGCCTGGAGGTCAAAACCCCCCAGGCCCTCATCTGCCGCTTTGAGACATGTCCCTCAGATCATCGGCCGTCCCGCGCGCCGCCCCTGCGGGGTCAGGCCAGCGGGTCCGGCGCCGCGGTGACGCCCAGCTTCGCCAGCTCCGCCTTGCCGCCGTCGAAGGCGGTCAGCACCAGCGGGCCCTGCTCGGTGACGGCCACCGAGTGCTCCCAGTGCGAGGCCCAGGTGCCGTCGGTGGTGACGACCGTCCAGTCGTCGTCCAGGATCGCGGTGTGCGGGGTGCCGAGCGAGACCATCGGCTCGATCGCCAGCACGGTGCCGGGCACCAGCTTCGGGCCCTTGCCGCGGCCGGCCACGTAGTTCAGCACGTGCGGCTCCATGTGCATGGCGGTGCCGATGCCGTGGCCGCCGTAGCCCTCGGTGATGCCCCACTTGCCCTTCGGGGGCAGCGGCTGGCGGCGGATGAAGCCCTCGATCGCCCGGGAGACGTCGACCAGGCGGTTGCCCTTCTTCATCTGGGCGATGCCGGCCCACATCGAGCCCTCGGTGACCTTCGACAGCATCACGTTCTCGTCGGCGGTCCCGCCGACCGCGACGGTGATGGCCGCGTCGCCGTGCCAGCCGTCCAGGATCGCGCCGCAGTCGATCGAGATCAGGTCGCCGGCCTTCAGCACCTTGTCGCCGGGGATGCCGTGCACGACCTCCTCGTTCACCGAGGCGCAGATCACGCCCGGGAACCAGAGGCCGCCGTGGTCGGCGCGGAAGTTGGACGTGGCGCCGTGCTTGGTGATGACCTGGTCGGCGATCTCGTTCAGCTCACCGGTGGTCACCCCCGGGGCGACCGCCTCGCGGCACGCCTTCAGGGCCTCGGCGACGACCAGCCCGGCCGCCCGCATCTTGGCGATCTGCTCGGGGGTCTTGATCTCCATCTGGTCCACGCCTTCCACGTTCTGTTCTCGGACTGCCTTCCACCGTACGACGCCGAGACGGCCGGGCCGCCCGCTTCGGGGCGACCCGGCCGTCTCACTGCCGCATGGGTCAGGCGTTCTTGTTCTGCTCCAGGGCGGCGACTGCGCGCTCGGTCACTTCGTCCACCTTGCCGAGGGCGGAGATGGTGACCAGCAGGCCCTGCTCCTGGTAGTAGCCGATGATCGGCTCGGTCTTGGAGTGGTACTCCTCCAACCGGACCCGGACGGCTTCCTCGGTGTCGTCCGAGCGCTGGTACAGCTCGCCGCCGCACTCGTCGCAGACGCCCTCGGTGGTCGGCCGGTTGTACACCACGTGGAAGACGTGGGCGCCGTTCTTGCGGCACAGCCGACGACCGGCGATCCGCTTGACGACCTCGTCCTCGGAGACCTCCAGGTCCAGCACGCCGTCCAGCGCGATGCCCTGCTCGGTCAGGAAGGCGTCCAGCGCCTCGGCCTGGCCCAGGTTGCGCGGGAAACCGTCCAGCAGGAAGCCGTTGGCGGCGTCCTCCTGGAGCATGCGGTCCTTGGCCATCCCGATGGTGACCTCGTCGGGCACAAGGCGCCCGGCGTCCATGTAAGCCTTCGCCTCGACACCCAGCGGGGTGCCCTGGCTGATGTTGGCACGGAACAGGTCGCCGGTGGAGATGTGGGGAATGGACAGGGTCTTGGCCAGAACGTGCGCCTGAGTACCCTTCCCGGCCCCCGGGGGTCCGACGAGGACGATACGCATCAGCGGAGGAACCCTTCGTAATTGCGCTGCTGGAGCTGGCTCTCGATCTGCTTCACAGTTTCGAGTCCGACGCCGACGACGATGAGCACGGAGGTGCCGCCGAACGGGAAGTTGGTCTGCTGCCCGAATGCGACGAGGGCGACCATCGGGATCAACGCGATCAGGCCCAGGTACAGCGAACCCGGCCACGTGATGCGGGTGAGCACGTAGTTCAGGTACTCGGCCGTCGGTCGGCCGGCCCGGATGCCCGGGATGAACCCACCATACTTCTTCATATTGTCGGCAACTTCTTCGGGGTTGAAGGAGATGGCGACGTAGAAGAACGCGAAGAACACGATCAGCACGAAGTAGGTGGCCATGTAGACCGGGTGGTCACCCTTGATGAAGTGGTTCTTGATCCAAATCGCCCACCCCGCCTGCGAGTTGGTCAACTGCACCACCAGCGCCGGGATGTACAGCAGCGAGGAGGCGAAGATGACCGGGATCACACCGGCCTGGTTGACCTTCAGCGGGATGTAGGTCGAGGTGCCGCCGAACGCACGGCGGCCGATCATCCGCTTCGCGTACTGCACCGGGATCCGGCGCTGGGCCTGCTCGACGAAGATGACCAGGCAGACCACGATGATGCCGACCAGGATGACGGCGGAGAACTCGCCCCAGCCGCCCAGCAGCGTGCCGGAGCCCTTGATGGCCCACATCGAGCCGGGGAAGCCGGCCGCGATGGAGGTGAAGATCAGGATCGACATGCCGTTGCCGATGCCGCGGTCGGTGATCAGCTCACCCAGCCACATGATCACGGTGGTGCCGGCGGTCATGATGATGACCATGGTGGCGATCCGGAAGATCGACGTGTCCGGCACGATGTTCTGACCCTGCGGGCAGCTGGAGAACAGCGCGCCGCTGGACGCGGTCGCGAGGATGCCGGTGCCCTGCAGCACCGCGAGCGCGATGGTCAGGTAACGGGTGTACTGGGTGATCTTCGTCTGGCCGGACTGCCCTTCCTTCTTCAGGGCCTCCAGCCGCGGAATGACCACGGTGAGCAACTGCAGGATGATGCTGGCCGTGATGTACGGCATGATGCCGAGCGCGAAGATGGTCAGCTGTAGCAGCGCGTTGCCGCTGAACAGGTTGACCAGCCCGAACAGGCCCTCCTTCTGACCGCTCACGCACGCATGCACGGCCTCGAAGTTGATCCCGGGCATCGGAATGTGGGCGCCCAGCCGGAACAGCACCATGATGCCCAGCGTGAACAGCAGCTTCTTGCGCAGGTCGGGCGTCTGGAACGCCCGCGCGAACGCACTGAGCACGGTGCCTCCTGCGCCTCCCGCGCGTCGTCGGCGGAAGGGTCGGTCCTGATGTGGGGAAAGGGAACTTCACGGACTCTAACAGTGCCCGGCCGCTCGACAGAAGCGCACACAGCCGCTCCCCCACGCATGGGGTACGGCTTGCCCGGGTTTGACACACAAATCCTGCACGCCTGTTCAAGTCGGAAACGCAGCCGGGCCCCGCGCTCTCTTTCTCAAGAGAGGCGCGGGGCCCGGTTTCTGTCCGTGCGTCAGATCAGCGACGTCACAGCAGCTCGGTGACCGAGCCGCCCGCGGCGGTGATCTTCTCGGCGGCGGAGCCGGAGACGGCGTCGACCGTCACCTGCAGCGCAACCGCGATGTCGCCCTGGCCGAGAACCTTGACGAGCTCGTTCTTGCGAACGGCGCCCTTCGCGATCAGGTCGGCAACGGTGACCTCGCCACCGTTCGGGTAGAGCTCGGCCAGGCGGTCCAGGTTCACGACCTGGAACTGCTTGTGGGCCGGGTTCTTGAAGCCCTTCAGCTTCGGCAGGCGCATGTGGAGGGGCATCTGGCCACCCTCGAAGCGCTGCGGAACCTGGTAGCGGGCCTTGGTGCCCTTGGTACCACGACCTGCGGTCTTACCCTTGGAGCCCTCACCACGACCGACGCGGATCTTGTCGGTCTTGGCGCCGGGCGCCGGACGCAGGTTGTGGATCTTGATGGGGGAGTTGTCCGCCATTTCAGTCCACCTCCTCGACCGTGACGAGGTGGCGAACGGTGTGGACCATGCCGCGGATCTCCGGGCGGTCCTCCTTCACCACGGTGTCGTTCAGCCGCTTCAGGCCGAGCGAACGCAGGGTGTCACGGTGGTTCTGCTTGCTACCGATGTACGACTTGGTCTGGGTGACCTTCAGGCGAGCCATCAGGCACTCACCCCAGCCGCACGGGCCCGGAGCAGCGCGGCCGGGGCCACGTCCTCCAGGGGCAGGCCACGACGGGCGGCGATCTCCTCGGGGCGCACGAGGCCCTTCAGAGCAGCCACGGTGGCGTGCACGATGTTGATCGCGTTGTCGGAGCCGAGCGACTTCGACAGGATGTCGTGAACGCCGGCGCACTCCAGGACGGCACGCACCGGGCCACCGGCGATAACGCCGGTACCGGGGGACGCCGGCTTCAGCAGCACGACGCCGGCGGCCTTCTCACCCTGGATGGGGTGCGGGATGGTGCCCTGGATACGGGGGACCTTGAAGAAGTTCTTCTTGGCCTCCTCAACGCCCTTGGCGATGGCGGCCGGAACCTCCTTCGCCTTGCCGTAACCGACACCCACGGTGCCGTCACCGTCGCCCACCACGACCAGCGCGGTGAAGCTGAAGCGACGACCACCCTTGACAACCTTGGCGACACGGTTGATCGCGACGACGCGCTCGACGTAAGCAGTCTTCTCGGCGACCGGGGCGCCGCCCCGCTCGTCACGCTTACGGTCGCGCCGCTCGCCACCCGTGCCGCGACCGGCGCCGCCTTCGCGGCGCTGGGGTCCAGCCATTGGAATTACCTCTCTCGTTTACGTCCGCCGACGGAGTCGACGAGCGGCTTAGAAGTCGAGCCCGGCCTCGCGAGCCGCGTCCGCCAGGGCGGCGATGCGGCCGGCGTACCGGTTGCCCGCGCGGTCGAAGACGACCGACTCGACGCCGGCGGCCTTGGCGCGCTCGGCGACCAGGCTTCCGACCTTCTTGGCCAGCTCGGTCTTGTCGCCCTCGGCGCCCTTGATGGACACGTCGAGGGTGGACGCCGACGCCAGGGTGTGACCCTTGGCGTCGTCGATGACCTGGGCGACCATGTGGCGGTTCGAACGCGTCACGACGAGGCGCGGACGCACCTCGGTGCCGACGACGCGCTTACGAACGCGAATGGCGCGGCGCTTGCGGGCGGCGTTCTTGTAGGCGTTGCCCTTGCCGATCTTGACAGAGACGCTCATCGCTTACTTACCACTCTTTCCGACCTTGCGGCGGATGACCTCGCCCGCGTACTTGACGCCCTTGGCCTTGTACGGGTCGGGCTTGCGCAGCTTGCGGATCTTCGCGGCGACCTCGCCGACCTTCTGCTTGTCGGTGCCGTCCACGTGGAACTTGGTGGGCGACTCGACGACGAAGGAGATGCCCTCCGGCGCCTCGACCAGAATCGGGTGGCTGTAGCCCAGCGCGAACTCCATGTTGGAGCCCTTCGCCGTGACTCGGTAACCGACACCGCTGATCTCCAGCGACTTGCGGTAGCCCGCGGTCACGCCGGTGATCATGTTCGCCACCAGCGTGCGCGACAGGCCGTGCAGGGCCTTCGACTGACGCTCGTCGTTCGGGCGGGAGACGACCAGAGTGCCGTCCTCGCCCTTGCCGATCTCGATCGGCGCGGCGACGACGTGGGTGAGCGAACCCTTGGGGCCCTTCACCGAGACCGTCTGGCCGTCGATGGTGACGTCCACACCAGCGGGAACCTGGATGGGCAGCCGTCCAATGCGCGACATTGCTGTACCTCCGTTTCCCGAATTACCAGACGTAGGCGAGAACTTCTCCGCCTACGCCCTTCTTGGCGGCCTGCTTGTCGGTCAGGAGGCCGGAGGACGTGGAGATGATCGCCACGCCCAGGCCGCCGAGAACCTTCGGCAGGTTGGTGGACTTTGCGTAAACACGCAGACCCGGCTTGCTGATGCGCTTGATGCCGGCGATGGAGCGCTCACGGTTCGGACCGAACTTGAGCTCGATGGTCAGCTTCTTGCCAACCTCGTTCTCGGTGGGGTCCTCAACCTTGTAGGAGGAGATGTAACCCTCCTGCTGCAGGATCTCGGCGACGTGCGCCTTGATCTTGCTCGACGGCATCACGACGGAGTCGTGGTACGCCGAGTTGGCGTTACGCAGACGAGTGAGCATGTCTGCGATCGGGTCGGTCATGGTCATGGTGGCCTCAGGCCTCTCTCGCCGTGGTTTCTCCGCACCAGGTCCCCCTCCGCGCACTCGCGAAAGAGTGCGAAAGGGGCACAAGCGCAGGGGACCTACGTCGTAGTAAGACTGGGTTGCGCGAGCCCTCATTCAGAGAGCCACGGAACGTCCGGAAAAGACGCCGCGGCAGGGGCCCGACCCCACTACCTTACGGGATCCCTCTCGGGACTCCAAAAGCCGGGGGTCGGGCACACTGCTTCGCTGTTCAGAACAGCTGGTAAGGGACTACCAGGAGCTCTTGGTCACGCCCGGCAGCTCGCCGCGGTGGGCCATCTCACGGAGGCACACACGGCACAGGCCGAACTTGCGGTACACCGAGTGCGGACGGCCGCAGCGCTGGCACCGGGTGTACGCCCGGACGCCGAACTTCGGCTTGCGCTCGGACTTAGCGATCAGGGCCTTCTTCGCCATGGCTCACGCCTCCTTGAACGGGAAGCCCAGAGCGCGCAGGAGCGCCCGGCCCTCATCGTCGGTCTGAGCGGTGGTCACGACGGTGATGTCCATACCGCGCTGACGGTCGACCTTGTCCTGGTCGATCTCGTGGAACATGACCTGCTCGGTCAGACCGAAGGTGTAGTTGCCACGGCCGTCGAACTGCTTCGGAGAGAGGCCGCGGAAGTCACGGATACGCGGCAGAGCCAGCGACACCAGACGGTCCACGAACTCCCACATGCGGTCACCACGGAGGGTGACGTGGGCGCCGATCGGCTGACCCTCGCGCAGCTTGAACTGCGCGATGGACTTGCGGGCCTTGGTAACGGCCGGCTTCTGACCGGTGATCGCGGTCAGGTCCTTGATGGCACCCTCGATCAGCTTGCTGTCACGGGCAGCCTCGCCGACACCCATGTTGACCACGACCTTGACCAGGCCGGGGATCAGCATGACGTTCTCGTACGAGAACTCCTCGTGCAGCTGGCCCTTGACCTCGGAGAGGTACTTCTCCTTGAGGCGGGGGGCCACCTTCTCAACAGTCGTCTCAGACATCAGATGTCCTCACCCGTCCGCTTGGCAACGCGGATCTTGTTGCCCTGGTCGTCGAAGCGGTAGCCGACGCGGGTAACGACCTTCTTGCCGTCCTTCTCCACGACCAGCTGGACGTTGGAGACGTGCACCGGGGCCTCGACGGTCACGATGCCACCCTGGGTACCGGGACCCGGCTTGGTGTGCTTCTTGACCCGGTTGACACCCTCGACGAGGACCTTGTTGTCAGCGGGCATGGCCTGAATGACCTTGCCCTGCTTGCCCTTGTCCTTGCCGGTGATGACCTGGACCAGGTCACCCTTCTTGATCTTCATGCTGTTCGCCATGGGTTAGAGCACCTCCGGCGCCAGCGAGATGATCTTCATGAACTTCTTGTCGCGCAGCTCGCGGCCCACCGGGCCGAAGATGCGGGTACCGCGGGGGTCGCCATCGGTGTTCTTGAGAACGACAGCGGCGTTCTCGTCGAAACGGATGTACGAGCCGTCCGGACGGCGGCGCTCCTTGACGGTGCGAACGACGACGCACTTCACGACGTCGCCCTTCTTCACCGAACCGCCGGGGATCGCGTCCTTGACGGTGGCGACGATGACGTCGCCGATACCGGCGTAGCGGCGACCGGAGCCACCGAGAACGCGGATGCAGAGAATTTCCTTCGCACCCGTGTTGTCGGCGACGCGCAGTCGCGACTCCTGCTGGATCACAGCTTTCTCCTGATCGTCAACAAGTGTTGACGGGCCGGCCGCTGCTCACACCTGCACCCTTGCGGGCCTGATGCACATACGGCCGTACCGCGAACAACCTTGTTACTTGGCCTTCTCGAGGATCTCGACGACGCGCCAGCGCTTCGTCGCGGACAGCGGCCGGGTCTCCATCAGGAGGACACGGTCGCCGACACCGCACGCGTTCTGCTCGTCGTGCGCCTTCAGCTTGTTGGTACGGCGGATGACCTTGCCGTACAGCGCGTGCTTGACGCGGTCCTCGACGGCGACGACGACGGTCTTGTCCATCTTGTCGCTGACGACGAGACCCTCACGGGTCTTGCGGAAGCCGCGCGTCTCGTTGGTGTTCTCAGTCATCAGGCGTTCTCCACCGTCTCGATGCCCAGCTCGCGCTCGCGCATCAGGGTGTAGATCCGCGCGATGTCCTTACGGACCAGCCGGAGCCGTCCGTGGTTGTCGAGCTGCCCGGTCGCCGCCTGGAAGCGGAGGTTGAACAGCTCCTCCTTGGCCTCACGGAGCTTGGCAACGAGGCCCTCGTTGTCCAGCTCGCGAAGCTCAGCAGCCTTGGTAGCGGCCGACATCAGCTCTCACCGTCCTCGCGCCGAACGATCCGGCACTTCATCGGAAGCTTGTGCGCGGCGCGCGTCAGCGCCTCGCGGGCAATCTTCTCGTTCGGGTACGACAGTTCGAACATGACCCGACCCGGGTGCACGTTCGCGATCCACCACTCCGGCGAACCCTTACCGGAACCCATGCGGGTTTCGGCCGGCTTCTTGGTGAGCGGACGGTCCGGGTAGATGTTGATCCAGACCTTGCCGCCACGACGGATGTGACGGGTGATCGCGATACGAGCGGACTCGATCTGACGGTTCGTCACGTAGGCCGGGGTCACGGCCTGGATGCCGAACTGGCCGAACGCCAGCTCGGTGCCACCCTTGGCAGCGCCACGGCGCTTCGGGTGGTGCTGCTTACGGTGCTTGACCCGACGGGGGATCAGCATGACGGTCAGGCCTCCGTTCCGGTGTTCTCAGCAGCCGGAGCCTCGACCGCGGCAGCCGGGGCCTGAGCCTCGGCACCAGCGGCGGGACGACGGCCGCGGCCACCGCGCTCGCCACCGCGACGCTCGCCACCGCGGGCGGGACGACCACCCTCGGGACGGGCCGGGCGGTTGCCGGAGCGGGCAGCGGCGTTCTCAGCGCGGACCTCGGCGATGTTCTTGACGTCGCCCTTGTAGATCCAGACCTTCACGCCGATGCGGCCGAAGGTCGTCTTGGCCTCGAAGAAGCCGTAGTCGACGTTCGCGCGCAGGGTGTGCAGCGGCACACGGCCTTCGCGGTAGAACTCCGAACGGCTCATCTCGGCGCCGCCGAGACGACCGGAGCACTGGACCTTGATGCCCTTGGCGCCGGCCTTCATGGTCGACTGCATGCTCTTACGCATGGCGCGACGGAAGGAGACGCGGGAGGACAGCTGCTCCGCAACGCCCTGCGCAACGAGCTGGGCGTCCATCTCGGGGTTCTTGACCTCGAGGATGTTCAGCTGGACCTGCTTGCCGGTCAGCTTCTCCAGCTTGCCGCGGATCTTGTCGGCCTCCGTGCCACGGCGGCCGATCACGATGCCCGGGCGGGCGGTGTGGATGTCCACGCGGACACGGTCACGGGTGCGCTCGATCTCAACCTTCGAGATGCCGGCGCGCTCCATGCCCTGCGTCATGAGACGCCGGATGGCGACGTCTTCCTTGACGTAGTCCTTGTACAGCTTGTCGGCGTACCAGCGGGACTTGAAGTCCGTGCTGATGCCGAGGCGGAACCCGTGCGGGTTAACCTTCTGGCCCATTACCGGGTCCCTTCCTTGCTGCTGACGACCACGGTGATGTGGCTGGTCCGCTTGCGGATCCGGTAGGCACGGCCCTGGGCACGCGGACGGAACCGCTTCAGGGTCGGACCCTCGTCAACGTACGCCTCGGAGATGTAGAGGTCGTCCACGTTGGAGTGGTTGTAGTTGTGCGCGGCGTTGGCAATGGCGCTGTTGAGCACCTTGCCGACCGGCACGGTGGCAGCCTGCGGAGCGAAACGCAGGACCGCCTGGGCCTCCGTGGCCTGCAGGCCACGGATGAGGTCCACCACGCGGCGGGCCTTCATGGGCGTGACGCGGATGTACCGCGCCTGGGCCCTGGCTTCCATGGTTGTCCCCTTAATGGAGTAAGTCACTTTGTCGTTCTGGCGCTACAGCTCGGAAGCGATTAGCGACGCTTCGACTTGCGGTCTTCCTTCACGTGCCCCTTGAAGGTGCGCGTGGGAGCGAACTCGCCGAGCTTGTGGCCGACCATCGACTCGGTGACGAACACCGGGACGTGCTTGCGGCCATCGTGAACCGCGATCGTGTGGCCGAGCATGGCCGGGGAGATCACGGAACGACGGGACCAGGTCTTGATGACGTTCTGCGTGCCCGCCTCGTTCTGCACGTCCACCTTCTTCTGAAGGTGGTCGTCGATGAAGGGGCCCTTCTTGAGACTGCGCGGCATCTGACCTGCTCCTAGCGCTTCTTGTTGGTCTTGCGGCGGCGCACGATGAGCTTGTCCGACGCCTTGTTCGGGCGACGGGTGCGGCCCTCGGGCTTGCCCCACGGCGAGACCGGGTGGCGACCACCGGAGGTCTTACCCTCACCACCACCGTGCGGGTGGTCGATCGGGTTCATGGCCACACCACGCACGGTCGGGCGGACGCCCTTCCAGCGCATACGGCCGGCCTTGCCCCAGTTGATGTTCGACTGCTCGGCGTTGCCGACCTCGCCGACGGTCGCGCGGCAGCGCGCGTCCACCAGGCGGATCTCACCGGAGGGCATGCGCAGGTGCGCCATGCGACCCTCACGGGCGAGCAGCTGAATGCCGGAACCCGCGGAACGGGCCAGCTTGGCGCCACCGCCGGGACGGAGCTCCACCGCGTGGATGGTGGTACCGACCGGGATGTTGCGCAGCGGCAGGTTGTTGCCCGGCTTGATGTCGGCGCCAGCGCCGTTCTCGATCCGGTCACCCTGCGCGACGCCGCGGGGGGCGATGATGTAGCGCTTCTCGCCGTCCGCGTAGTGCAGGAGCGCGATGCGCGCGGTGCGGTTGGGGTCGTACTCGATGTGAGCGACCTTGGCCGGCACGCCGTCCTTGTCGTGACGACGGAAGTCGATCAGACGGTAGGCGCGCTTGTGACCGCCACCCTGGTGGCGAGCGGTGATACGACCGGCGTTGTTACGGCCGCCCTTGCTGTGCAGCGGGCGAACCAGCGACTTCTCCGGCGTGGACCGCGTGATTTCGACGAAGTCGGCCACGCTGGAGCCGCGGCGGCCCGGCGTAGTCGGCTTGTACTTGCGGATACCCATTTCTGTCCTCGTCCTTTACGACGATCCCAGTCCCTGACGAAGCGTCAGGAAACCGGACCACCGAAGATGTCGATGCGGTTGCCCTCGGCCAGCGTCACGATCGCGCGCTTGGTGTCCTTGCGCTTACCGAAACCCGTCTTGGAGCGCTTGCGCTTGCCCTGACGGTTCAGCGTGTTCACGGCCTCGACCTTGACCGAGAAGACCGCCTCGACGGCCTGCTTGATCTGGGTCTTGTTGGCACCGGGCGCCACGACGAACGTGTACTTGTTCTCGTCGAGGAGCGAGTAGCTCTTCTCCGAGATGACCGGCTTGATCAGGACGTCACGGGGGTCCGTGTACGTCTTGGAGGTGATCTCGCTCATCAGGCGGCAGTCCCTTCGAGCTCGCCCTCAGCAGCAACGGCCTTGGCGGACGCGGCCGGACCGGCCACGAAACGCTCGAAGGCGGCCTGGGTGAAGACCACATCGTCGGAGACGAGCACGTCGTAGGTGTTCAGCTGGCCGGCGTCCAGGATGTGCACGTTCGCCAGGTTGCGAGCGGACAGGATGCCCAGCTCGTCCTCGCGCTCGACCACCAGGAGGAGGTTCTTGCGCTCGGAGATCTTGCCGAACAGGACCTTGGCGGCCTTGGTCGACGGAGCCTCGGTCGCGGTCACGCCGGTGACGACGTGGATGCGCTCGTGGCGGGCCCGGTCGGTGAGCGCGCTGCGCAGGGCGGCGGCGATCATCTTCTTCGGGGTCCGCTGCGAGTAGTCACGCGGCACGGGACCGTGCACGACGCCACCACCGGTGAACTGCGGCGCGCGGGTCGAGCCCTGACGGGCGCGGCCGGTGCCCTTCTGGCGGTACGGCTTCCGACCGCCACCACGGACCTCGCCACGACGCTTGGTCTTGTGGGTGCCCTGACGGGCCGCAGCGAGCTGCGCCACGACGACCTGGTGCATCAGCGGGACGCTGACCTTGGCGTCGAAGATCTCGGCGGGCAGCTCCAGGCTGCCGGCCTTGTCGCCGGCCGGCGACAGAATGTCAATGGTGCTCATATCCTTCACAGCCCCTTCGCCGCGGTGCGGACGAGGACGAGGCCGCCGTTCGGACCCGGGATCGCGCCCTTGATGAGCAGCAGACCCTTCTCCGCGTCGACCGCGTGCACGGTCAGGTTCTGGGTGGTCACACGCTCGTGGCCCATCCGACCCGCCATGCGCATGCCCTTGAACACACGGCCCGGGGTGGCGCAGCCACCGATGGAACCGGGCGAGCGGTGCTTGCGCTGGGTGCCGTGACCGGCGCCGAGGCCCTTGAAGTTGTGACGCTTCATGACACCGGCGAAGCCCTTGCCCTTGGAGGTGCCGGTCACGTCGACCTTGACACCCGCCTCGAACAGCTCGGCGGTGATCTCCTGGCCCAGGGTGTACTCGGACGCGTCCGAGGTACGCAGCTCGACCAGGTGGCGGCGGGGGGTGACACCGGCCTTGGCGAAGTGGCCCTGGAGGGGCTTGTTCACCTTGCGGGGGTCGATCTCGCCGAAGCCGATCTGGACGGCGTCGTAGCCGGCCGGGCTGCCGGCGGTGTGGACCTGGGTCACGACATTCGGCCCAGCCTTGACGACGGTCACCGGAACGATCCGGTTGTTCTCGTCCCAGACCTGGGTCATGCCGAGCTTCTCGCCCAGGATGCCCTTAATCTGCTTAGCCATCTTCGGTGCGCCTCTCAGAGCTTGATCTCGATGTCGACGCCAGCCGGCAGGTCGAGACGCATCAGCGAGTCAACCGTCTTCGGCGTGGGGTCGAGGATGTCGATCAGACGCTTGTGAGTGCGCATCTCGAAGTGCTCGCGCGAGTCCTTGTACTTGTGCGGCGAGCGGATGACGCAGTAAACGTTCTTCTCAGTGGGCAGCGGCACCGGGCCCGCGACCTGCGCACCAGTCCTGATCACCGTCTCGACGATCTTCTTCGCCGAGGAGTCGATGACCTCGTGGTCGTAGGCCTTGAGCCGGATGCGGATCTTCTGTCCCGCCATGGCTACTCCGTAGTCCTTTGAGTCGTACGTCGCCACTCGACCCTCCTCCGACCCCCGCGCTCGGGCGTGTCGCACTCGCGCTTGCAAAAAACCGGCGAACAGGTCCGTCGGTCTCGAACTGCTGGGAGAGGTGAGCCGGGTTGATACCCCGCATACGCTTCCCGGAAGATTCCCGTACTTTCGCCCCGCAGCTGCCGTGGTGTCGCTTACACACCACTGCACCCACACACAGCACGTGGGCACATGGACGGCCATTCACGGGAACGACGAGTACATGGGACTCGCTTCCGGTCCTCCCGACGGGAGGCGCGCAGCATCGGTACTCAACCGAGCAACTTGGACATCCTGCCACAGAATGCGGGCGATGCGCCAATCGGGCCCACCCGCAGCAGTGCACGTCACACCGGGTGCGGGCCGCCGGCGTCCGGACATGCCGAGGGCCCGGCCCCCTCCCTCGCGGGACGGGGCCGGGCCCTGCAGTTGACCAGAGGTCAGATCGCCAATTACTTGATGATCTTGGTGACCTGGCCGGCGCCGACGGTGCGGCCACCCTCACGGATGGCGAACTTCAGGCCCTCCTCCATGGCGATCGGCTGGATCAGCGCGACCGTCATGGCGGTGTTGTCGCCCGGCATGACCATCTCGGTGCCCTCGGGGAGGGTCACGACGCCGGTCACGTCCGTGGTACGGAAGTAGAACTGCGGGCGGTAGTTGTTGAAGAACGGGGTGTGACGGCCACCCTCGTCCTTCGACAGGATGTAGGCCTGGGCCTCGAAGTCGGTGTGCGGGGTGACCGAACCCGGCTTGATGATGACCTGGCCGCGCTCGACGTCCTCGCGCTTGATGCCACGGAGCAGCAGACCGACGTTCTCACCGGCCTGGCCCTCGTCGAGCAGCTTGCGGAACATCTCGATACCGGTGACCGTGGTGGTGGTCTTGGTGGTCTTGATGCCGATGATGTCGACGGTCTCGTTGACCTTGAGGATGCCACGCTCGATGCGGCCGGTGACGACGGTGCCACGACCGGTGATCGTGAAGACGTCCTCGATCGGCATCAGGAACGGCTGGTCGGTGAGGCGAGCCGGGGTCGGGATGGCCTCGTCGACCGCGTGCATCAGGCCGAGGAGCTTCTCGCCCCACTCCTTGTCGCCCTCCAGCGCCTTCAGCGCGGAGACGCGGACGACCGGCAGGTCGTCGCCCGGGAACTCGTACTCGGAGAGGAGCTCACGGACCTCGAGCTCGACGAGCTCCAGGATCTCCTCGTCGTCCACCATGTCGGCCTTGTTCAGGGCGACAACGATGTAGGGGACGCCGACCTGGCGGGCCAGGAGGACGTGCTCCTTGGTCTGCGGCATCGGGCCGTCGGTGGCGGCGACGACGAGGATCGCACCGTCCATCTGGGCCGCACCGGTGATCATGTTCTTGATGTAGTCCGCGTGACCCGGGCAGTCGACGTGGGCGTAGTGACGCGCCTCGGTCTGGTACTCGACGTGCGCGATCGAGATGGTGATACCGCGCTGACGCTCCTCCGGCGCCTTGTCGATCTGGTCGAACGGCGTGAAGGGGTTGATGTCCGGGTACGCGTCGTGCAGCACCTTGGTGATGGCCGCGGTCAGCGTGGTCTTACCGTGGTCGATGTGACCAATGGTGCCGATGTTGACGTGGGGCTTCGTCCGCTCGAACTTCGCCTTCGCCACTGCAGTCCTCCTGAGGACAGTTCTGTACGCCGTACGACGTCAGTTGGTCTGGATCGGGTTATTGGAACGGGGCGCTGGTCGCGCCCCATTGCCGTCCCGCGGGTGGGGGTGCCGGAGGGCTCCCGGGCGGAACCCGGACGGGTGAACGCCCGGGTGCCCTCCTTCTAGCCTAAAGGGTCTGATTCATCCCGATTACCGGGACGTCACTCGCCCTTGGCCTTGGCGATGATGTCGTCCGCCACGTTCCGCGGAACCTCGGCGTACGAGTCGAACTGCATCGAGTAGCTTGCGCGACCAGAGGTCTTGCTGCGCAGGTCACCGACGTAGCCGAACATTTCGGAGAGCGGCACCAGCGCCTTGACGACGCGAGCGCCGTGACGCTCCTCCATGGCCCGGATCTGGCCACGGCGGGAGTTGATGTCGCCGATCACGTCGCCCATGTAGTCCTCGGGGGTGGTGACCTCGACGGCCATCATCGGCTCGAGCAGAGCCGGCGACGCCTTCCTGGCACCTTCCTTGAACGCCATGGAACCGGCGATCTTGAACGCGAGCTCGGACGAGTCGACGTCGTGCGACGCACCGTCGAGCAGGCTCACGCGGACGCCCTGGAGCGGGTAGCCGGCGAGAACGCCGAACTCCATGGCTTCCTGGCAACCGGCGTCGACCGACGGGATGTACTCGCGCGGGACGCGGCCACCGGTGACCTTGTTGACGAACTCGTAGCCCTCGCCGGACTCGAGCGGCTCGATCGCGATCTGGATCTTCGCGAACTGGCCGGAGCCACCGGTCTGCTTCTTGTGCGTGTAGTCGATGCGCTCGACGGCCTTGCGGATCGTCTCGCGGTACGCGACCTGCGGCTTGCCGACGTTGGCCTCGACCTTGAACTCACGGCGCATACGGTCGACCAGCACCTCGAGGTGCAGCTCGCCCATACCCGCGATGATGGTCTGGCCGGTCTCTTCGTCCGTGTTGACCTGGAAGGACGGGTCCTCCTCGGCCAGGCGCTGGATGGCGACACCCAGCTTCTCCTGGTCGCCCTTGGACTTGGGCTCGATCGCGACGCGGATGACCGGGGCCGGGAAGTCCATGGACTCCAGGATGACCGGCTGCTTCTCGTCGGACAGCGTCTCACCGGTGGTGGTCTGCTTCAGGCCCATCACGGCGATGATGTCGCCGGCGCCCACCGAGTCGATCTCCTCACGCTTGTTCGCGTGCATGCGGTAGATCTTGCCGATGCGCTCCTTCTTGCCCTTGACGGAGTTCAGCACCGAGGTGCCGGACTCCAGGCGGCCGGAGTACACGCGGACGAAGGTGAGCTTGCCCAGGTGCGGGTCAGACATGATCTTGAACGCGAGGGCGGCGAGCGGCTCGTCGTCAGAGGCCTGACGGACGATCTTCTCCTCGTCGTTGCCCGGCTTCGTACCCTCGATGCCCTCGATGTCGAGCGGCGACGGCAGGTACTTCACGACCGCGTCGAGCAGGGGCTGAACGCCCTTGTTCTTGAACGCGGAGCCGCAGAAGATCGGGGTGAAGGACGAGTCCAGGGTGCCCTTGCGGATCGCGGCGATCAGCAGCTCCTCGGGGATGTCCTCGCCCTCCAGGGCGAGCTCCATCACCTCGTCGCTGATGTTCGACACGGTGTCGAGCAGGGCCTCGCGGTACTCCGCGGCCTGCTCGACCAGGTCGGCCGGGATGTCGACAGTGTCGTACATCTCGCCCTTGGGCGCGTCGGCCGAGTAGACCAGGGCCTTCATCTTCACCAGGTCGACGACACCGGTGAAGTCACCCTCGGCGCCGATCGGCAGCTGCATGACCAGCGGGGTGGCGCCGAGGCGGTCCACGATGGTCTGCACGCAGAAGAAGAAGTTGGCGCCCGTGCGGTCCAGCTTGTTGATGAAGCAGATGCGCGGGACACCGTAGCGGTCAGCCTGCCGCCACACGGTCTCGGACTGGGGCTCGACACCGGCGACGCCGTCGAACACGGTCACGCCACCGTCGAGGACGCGCAGCGAACGCTCCACCTCGACGGTGAAGTCGACGTGGCCCGGGGTGTCGATGATGTTGATCGTGTTCTCGACACCGTCGAGGGTCCAGTGGCAGGTCGTCGCGGCAGACGTGATGGTGATGCCGCGCTCCTGCTCCTGCTCCATCCAGTCCATGGTGGCAGCGCCATCGTGGACCTCACCGATCTTGTACGAGACACCGGTGTAGAACAGGATCCGCTCGGTGGTGGTGGTCTTGCCCGCGTCGATGTGCGCCATGATCCCGATGTTGCGGACCTTGGCGAGGTCAAGGGAGGTTGCAGCCATGGTGGCTCGTTCTCTCTCTGTCTAGTGACGGGGTTGGGACTACCAGCGGTAGTGCGCGAAGGCCTTGTTGGACTCGGCCATCTTGTGGGTGTCCTCGCGACGCTTCACGGAAGCGCCCAGACCGTTGCTGGCGTCGAGGATCTCGTTGAGCAGACGCTCGGTCATGGTCTTCTCGCGACGGGCGCGGGAGTAGCCGACCAGCCAGCGCAGCGCCAGGGTGTTGGCGCGGCCCGGGCGGACCTCGACCGGCACCTGGTAGGTGGCGCCGCCGACGCGGCGGGACTTGACCTCGAGGGTCGGCTTGACGTTCTCCAGCGCGCGCTTCAGCGCGACAACCGGGTCGGCGCCGGTCTTCTCACGGACACCCTCAAGGGCGCCGTAGACGATCCGCTCGGCGGTGGAGCGCTTGCCGTGCAGCAGGATCTTGTTGACCAGCGAGGTCACCAGCGGGGAGCCGTAGACCGGGTCGATGATGACCGGGCGCTTCGGGGCGGGGCCCTTACGAGGCATTCTTACTTCTCCTTCTTGGCGCCGTAGCGGCTGCGAGCCTGCTTGCGGTTCTTGACACCCTGGGTGTCGAGCGAGCCGCGGATGATCTTGTAGCGGACACCAGGAAGGTCCTTCACACGGCCACCGCGGACCAGCACGATGGAGTGCTCCTGCAGGTTGTGGCCCTCGCCCGGAATGTAAGCGGTGACCTCGATCCCGCTGGTGAGGCGCACACGGGCGACCTTGCGGAGAGCCGAGTTCGGCTTCTTCGGGGTGGTCGTGTACACACGCGTGCAGACGCCGCGACGCTGGGGCGAACCCTTCAGTGCGGGCGTCTTGTTCTTCTCGACCTTGTCCTGCCGGCCCTTTCGGACCAGCTGCTGGATCGTAGGCACCGTTTCTCCGTTTTCTGTGTGCCAAGGCTTGGTGGAACTAACCTGCGGTATGGCCCCCACCCACCGACCCACGCGGTCGGGCGTGTTGGCCTTCTTCGGGGGAAGAATCGCGGAATCCCATGAGCTGCGCTGCGGCTACGGCACACACCGAGCGGGTGGAGTCTCCGCTGCGGCGGCCGATCTGCTGGCACGCACAAGGACCCGGGCACACCCCAGGCACAAGGTCAGAGCGTACCTAGCGCACAGGCGGCGGTCAAAACAAATGGGGCGCGCCGGAGCGGTCACCGCCCGTACCACGCCCGACCGGCGGGATCTCCGCTCAGTGCGGACCGCCGCTGCTCGCCACCATGACCAGCAGGAGGAAGAACAACGCCCATCCGGCGACCGACAGCCAGCCGAACACCAGCCCGAGGATCGCCAGACCGTCGCCGTCCTCCTTGGTGCGGCGGATCTGCGAGCGGGCCATGTGGCCGGTGATCACGGCCGGCACGGCGGTGATGCCGCCGGTGACCACGCACAGGCCGCCGAGGATCGCCGAGGCCACCGCCAGGCTGTTGTTGGGGCGCGGGGCGGGCAGCGGGGGCGGCAGCGGCATGAAGGTCGGCGGGACGGGCGCGCCGAACGGGGCGACCATCGGCCCGGACGGCAGGTCGACGACCAGCGCGGACAACTGCCCGTAGGTGGCAGCCTGGTGGGCCGAACTCATCCGCTGCTCGTACTCGGCGGCGGTGAGCCGGCCCTCGGCGTAGGCAGCCTTCAGCACGTCCACGGTGCGCTCGCGGTCGGCATGCGCGGCCCGCATCCCGCCCTGCGGTGTCGCCACCGGCTGCCAGGGCTGCTGCCCGTACGGCGCCGGTGTTCCCCACTGACCGGCCATCGCGGCCACCTCCCGTTCCCCGCACCGACCGTGCGCCTCTCAGCATGCAGGACGAACGGCGGGTCCGGGTAGTTGCCGGATCGCCGGGGGTGACCGGTCGACTGCCGGTCCGCGCAACGGCAATACCGCCACATGGGGGATGGAAAGGTAAAGAAATGATCATAAGGTCGAGTCGTTCCGCCCGGCCCGACCCGACGAGGAGACCACCCGCCATGGAGGCGACCACCCCGCCGCCCGCCGTCTCGATCCGCGACCTGTGGAAGCGCTTCGGTGCGCAGACCGCCGTCGCAGGACTGAACCTCGACCTGCCCGCCGGTTCGTTCATCGGACTGGTCGGCCCGAACGGCGCCGGCAAGACCACCACGCTGTCCATGGTCACCGGCCTGCTGCGGCCCGATCGGGGCATCGTGCTGGTGCACGGCGCCGACGTCTGGCAGGACCCGGTCGCGGTCAAGTCCCGGATCGGCATCCTGCCCGAGGGCCTGCGCATGTTCGAGCGGCTCAGCGGGCGCGAACTGCTCCAGTACAACGGCCGGTTGCGCGGCCTGCCCGGCGCCGAGACCGACCGGCGCGCGGAGGAACTGCTGGCCGTGCTCGACCTGACCGGCTCCGCCGACAAGCTGGTCGCCGACTACTCCACCGGCATGCGCAAGAAGATCGGCCTGGCCGCGGCGCTGCTGCACAACCCCGATGTGCTGTTCCTGGACGAACCGTTCGAGGGCGTCGACCCGGTGTCCGCACAGACCATCCGCGGCGTCCTCACCCGGTACGCCGCCTCCGGCTCCACCGTGGTGTTCTCCAGCCACGTGATGGAGCTCGTCGAGTCGCTGTGCGACTGGGTCGCCGTGGTCAACGCCGGCCAGGTGGTCGCCGCCGGGCCGCTCGACCAGGTGCGCGGCGAGACCTCGCTGCACCAGGCGTTCCTCGGGCTGGTCGGCGTCCGCGAGGACGACGGGCAGGCGCTCGGATGGCTCGGCGGGGGCCACCGGTGAGCGCTGCCGTCACCTCCGCGGACGACCGGGCCGTCGTCCGCACGCTGGTCTCGCTGAAGGTCCGGCTGCTGCGCAACGGGCTGCGGCGCAGCCCCGGTCGGGCCGCCGGCTACCTGGTCGGCACCTGCCTCGGGCTGCTGTTCGGCGTGTCTGCGGCCGCCGGGCTGGTGGTGCTGCACGGGCACGACGGCGCCGCCGACGCCGCCGTGGTGCTCACCGCCGGGCTGGCGGTCTGCTGGACCGCCATGCCGCTGTTCTTCTTCGCCGGTGACGAGAGCGCCGACCCGACCCGGCTCACCATGCTGCCGCTGCGCCCGCAGGCCCTGCTGCGCGGCACCCTGTTCGGCAGCCTGGTCGGCCCGGGCCCGCTGATCGGCCTGCTGATGCTGGCCGGCGCCGCCGTCGCGGCCGGGCGGGGCGCGGCCTCCGCGGTCGTCGCGGTGCTCGCCGTGCCGCTGACCCTGCTGCTGCTGATCGCCCTGACCCGTTCGGTGGCCGCCGCCAACGCCCGGCTGCTGTCCAGCCGGCGCGGCAAGGACTTCGCGATCTTCGGCGGCCTGCTGTTCGCGGTGCTGGTGCAGCTCGGCAACCTGGGCATGCAGAGCGCCGTCCGCAGCCCCGACCAGAGCCTCGATCTGTCGGTGCTGCACCCGTACGCGGCGGTGGTGCGCTGGATACCGCCGGTCTCCGCGATCGACGCGGTGCGCTCGGCCGGGGACGGCGACTACCTGGTCGCGGCGCTGCAACTCGCGCTGGCGGGCGGCCTGTTGGCCGTCCTGCTGCGCTGGTGGCTGCGCAGCCTGCAGAGCCTGATGGTCTCCGGCGACGCCTCCACGCTGGTGGAGACCTCCTCGGTGCACCACGGCCGGGCCGCCCGCGGCTGGCGGCTGCTGCCCGCCGGCCGGGTCGGCACCGTCGCCCAGCGGCACCTGCGGTACGCCTGGCGGGAGCCCCGCGCCAAGGCGGCGATCTTCACCGGCGTCGGCATGACCGGCGTGATCTCGGCGCTGTCGGTGGTGCAGGGCTGGGGCTCGGTGTACGTGATCGGGATCGGCGGGCTGATGCTCGGCCTGCAGGCCGGCAACCTGTTCGGCATGGACGGCTCCGGGTTCTGGATGGTCGCGGCCGGCCTGAGCACCCGTCAGGACGCCCGCGACGAGCTGCGCGGCCGGGTGTTCGCCGTGCTCTCCTACAGCATCGTCGTCCTGCTGGTGGTCGGCCCGGTGCTGGCCGCCGTCACCGGGCGGTGGGCGGAGCTCGCGCCCGCGCTCGGCGTGGCGTTCGCCGCCCTCGGCACCAGCCTCGGCCTGGGCAGCGTGATCAGCGTCTACGCCCCGTTCGCGCTGCCCGCCGACGGCAACCCGATGCGCAGCGCCGCGCCCGGTCAGAACGGCGTGGTGATGCTCAACGCCTTCGGGTCGATGTTCGGCGTCTCGCTGGGCTGCGCGCCGGTCGGCATCCTCCTCGGTGTCCTGCTGATCTCGCACTCGCCGGCCTGGCCGGTGCTGCCGATCGGCGTGCTGTACGGCGCGGCGATGGCCCTGCTGGGCATCCGGGTGGCGTCGGCCGGGCTGATCAAGCGGCTGCCGGAGATCCTCGCCCGGGTGATCGAGCGCTGACCCGCGCCGGGCCCGGGGCGCGCCGCTATCATGCGTGCGCGCCCGGGGCCGACCCCCGCGGGCTCGGGGGGAGAACGCACCATGGGGACCGGCATCGCCGCCGCGGACCACGCGCAGCACTACGGCTGGACGGACAACCCGTTCTGGACGCACACCGTGCTGCCGATGCTCGGGGTGCTGCTGGTGCTGCGGCTGGTCACGGCCTCCTCGCTCGGCCGCAGCCAGCACGGCTACCGGGCCCGGCTGCTGTCCCGGGGCCGGCGCGCGCAGATCCGCACCCTGCTGACCGGGGACGCCTCGCGCCGGCAGGCCGAGCTGCGGGCGCTGCGGTCCGCGTACCCGCCGCGGTGGATCGCCTCCGCGCTGGAGCTGGTGCTGCCGGTGGTGGTGGCGGGCGGGCTCGCGGTGCTGCTGTGGATCGGCATGCACACGCAGTTCACCGACCGGAACGACCTCCTGGACCAGGAGGCGGTGCGGACCAGCCCGCCGTGGCTGGCCTCGCGCGCGCTGCTCGCGCTGTTCGGCGGCGAGGGCGGGTTCGGCGCGGCACTGACCGGCCTGGTGCTGACCGTGCTCTGGCAGCTGCTGTGGGCCCGCACCCGGTTCCTGGTGCTGTGCACCCGGATGCCGTCCGGCACCTGGGAGCACTCCCGGCTGCGCCGCTACCTGGTGCCGGTGCTCGCCGCCCAGTTCGTACTGCTGCCGCTGGCGCTGCCGAACGGCGCGCTGATCGGGTTGGTGCTGTGGCAGCTGTGCTCGCTGTGGACCACCCGCCGCCTGAACCTGCTGCCGACGGCCGCGCCCGCCCCGCCGTTGACGGGTGTCTCCACGGCCGCGGAGGCGCCCGCCGGGGCCGTCCGGGAGACCGTCGACACGCTCGGCGCGGCCGCCTCCGCGCGCCTCCGGTCGATCCGCGAGGCCCGCGCGGCGCAGCACACCCGCCGTGCCCGGGAGGCCGCCGCGCGGGCCGCCGCCGCGCAGAACGAGGCGGAGATCGCCGCCCGGGACGCCGAGATCGCCCGGCAGGTGCGCGCCGAGTCGGAGGCGCTGCGGGCCGCCCGCGAGGCCGAACGGGTCGGGGCGGCGGCCCGGTTCGCGGCCGAGCCCACGGTGGCCGGCCCGCCGGCCGCGGCTCCTCCGGCTCCCGCGGCAACGGTGCTCGACACCGGCGGGCTGCCGAAGGTCGACGCCAAGCCGCTGCCGAACGGCGCGCCGGCCTCGATCGGCGGGTACCGGCTGCTCGGGCTGATCGGCTCGGGCGGCTTCGGGACCGTCTACCTGGCGCGCCGCCAGGGTTCCGCCACCGTCGTCGCGCTGAAGACCCTGCACGCCGACGACGAGCACGACGAGGACCTGCGCCGCCGGTTCGCGAACGAGGCGAAGGTGCTGGCCCAGGCGCCGGCCGCGCACACCGCGCGGGTGCTGGACACCGGCGTCGCCGACGGCACCCCGTTCATCGCCATGGAGCTGCTCGACGGCCGCCCGCTGCAGGCGTTCCTGCGCGAGCGCGGCACGCTCGCCGACCCGGTGGCGCTGCGGTCACTGGCGGTGGCGCTGGCCGTCTCGCTGGACGCCCTGCACCGCGGCGGGCTGGTGCACCGGGACCTGAAGCCGTCCAACATCATGATGACCAGCGACGGCCCCAAGCTGCTGGACTTCGGCATCTCGCTGATGGCCGACCACACCCGGCTGACCCGGACCGGCGGCCTGGTCGGCACCCCGGTCTTCATGGCCCCGGAGCAGCTGGGCGAGGGGCCGGTGGGCCCGGCCGCCGACGTCTGGGCGTGGGCGTGCTGCCTGGTGTGCGCGGCGCACGGCGAGAGCCCGTTCGCGACCGCCAACCAGTTCGTCGTCTACCACCGGGTGCGGAACGAGGAGCCCGACCCGGCGGGGATCGCCGCCGTGCGGGCGCTCGACCCGGAGCTGGCCGGCGTCGTGGAGCGGGCCCTCGCCAAGGACCTCGCGGTCCGTCCGGCCGACGGGGCGGCGCTGCTGGCGCTGCTCACCGCGGACGGGACGCCCGCGGAGCGGCAGATCGCGCGCGGTTGGGACGCCCTGGGCGGCTGACCGGTCCGGCGGGGTGGGGCGCTCCGGCATCATGGGAGGCGTCCCTCCCCCGTCGCCCCAGGAAGCAGGACCACTGTGACCAGCACCGATCAGTCCGTCGACGAGCTGTTGGCGGAGGCGGTGGGCCGGGTGGTGGGCGCGCCGGCCGACGGGGTGGAGTTCGTGGTGGACGGCGCGGCGTCGGTGCTGGCGGCGTCGGCGGACCAATGGCCGGCGGTGAGCCGGGCGCTGCTGGGTTTCGCGGAGCGGTCGGTGGGCCGGTGCTGGGCGGCGGGCTGGCGGCCGGCCGATCTGGTGCGGGTGGTGCGGCGCGAGCTGGCCCCGGTGCAGGTGGCGCTGGCGGTGGACCTGATCGCGGCGGAGGGCCGCCGGCATCCGGCGGCCTCGCTGGACCGGCGTTGGCTGGACCAGCTGCGGGAGTTGGAGGCGGAGCCGTGGTGGCCGTCCGACGAGGCGTACCTCCAGGCGTTCGCGGAGCGGCACCGGCTGGACCGGTTCGCGCTGGCGACGGCGGCGCTGGAGCTGCTGCGGATATGGGCGCTGCTGCCGCCCGTCCAGCCGGTGGGTCCGGTGCCGGGGCAGTCCGCGCCGCGGGCGAGCGGGCCGCGGGCCGGCGAGCCGCGGATGCTGGGGCGGATCCGGGCGCTGCTGGCGAAGGCCGAGTCGACGGGGTTCCCGGACGAGGCCGAGGCGTTGACCGCGAAGGCGCAGGAGTTGATGGCGCGGCACTCGATCGACGAGGCGCTGCTGTCGGCGGGCGGCCCGTCGGCGGACGAGCCGGCGGCGCTGCGGATCGGCGTGGACAACCCGTACGAGGGCCCGAAGACGATGCTGCTGGACGCGGTGGCGGCGGCGAACCGGTGCCGGGTGGTGTGGGCGAAGGAGTTCGGGTTCTGCACGGTGATCGGGTTCGACGCCGACCTGGACGGCGTGGAGCTGCTGTACACCTCGCTGCTGGTGCAGGCGACGGCGGCGATGCATCGGGCGGGCAGCCGCAAGCACAAGGACGGGGCGGCGCGGACGAAGGCGTTCCGGCAGTCGTTCCTGGTGGCGTACGCGGCGCGGATCCGGGAGCGGCTGGCGGACGCCACCGAGCGGGCCACCGAGGACGCGGCGGCCGGTCGCCCGGCCGGGGAGGCGGCGGCCGGTCGCCCGGCCGGGCCCGGCGACCCGGCGGCCGACGGCGACGGGTCGCTGCCGGTGGCGGCGCCGGCCGGCGGGCTGCTGCCGGTGCTGGCCGCGCGGGCGGAGGCGGTGGACGACGCGGTGGGCCGGATGTTCCCGAAGCTGGTGTCGCAGCGGGTGCGGGTGAGCGACGGCGAGGGCTGGGTCGAGGGACGGGCCGCCGCCGACCGGGCTACGCTGCACCGTGGTTCGGGCCGGATCGCGCGCTGACGAAGCGTCGGCCCGACGGACGCGAGGGGGATCGGAGTGGAGTTCTCGGAGCGGGTGCGCGGGTCGCTGCTGGGCGGTGCGCTGGGTGACGCGCTGGGGTGGTCGGTGGAGTTCCTGCACCTGGACAACATCCGGCGGCAGTACGGCAGTTCGGGCCTGACCGAGCTGGCGGACGGCGACCGCGACGGCCACATCACCGACGACACCCAGATGACGCTGTTCACCGCGGAGGGCCTGCTGCGCGGCGGCCGCCGCCGGGACCTGCACGCCGCGTACCGGCGCTGGCTGGAGACGCAGCGGCAGAAGCGTCCGATCCTCCCGGACGGCTGGCTGGCCGCGCAGCCGTTCCTGTACGCCTCCCGGGCGCCGGGCAACGCCTGCATGTCGGGCGTGGTGCTGGACTACCGGGAGGCCGCGCCGTTCGGCCAGGAGGGCCCGGTGAACCCGCAGTCGAAGGGCTGCGGGACGGTGATGCGCTCGGCGCCGTTCGGCCTGGTCGGGCAGGGCCCGGACGAGGCGTTCGGGCGGGCCGCGCTGGCGGCGCAGCTGACGCACGGCCATCCGACGGGCTACCTGGCGGCGGGCGCGTTCGCCGCGCTGATCGCGCGGGTGGCGGCCGGGATGCCGCTGCGGGAGGCGGTGTCGGCGACGCTGGAGCAGCTGGCGGCGTTGCCGTTGCACGCGGAGACGGTGCAGGCGCTGCGCCGGGCGGTGCGGGTGGCCGACGAGGGCCCGGGTTCGCCGGAGTCGGTGGAGCGGGTCGGCCTGGGCTGGATCGCCGAGGAGTGCCTGGCGATCGCGGTGTACGCGGCGCTGGTCACCGCGAACCCCCGGGACGCGCTGGTGCTGTCGGTGAACCACTCGGGCGACAGCGACTCGACGGGCGCGGTCTGCGGCAACCTGGTGGGCGCGATGTACGGCGTCTCCGCGCTGCCCGCCGACTGGTGCGCGCTGGTGGAGGGCCGGGACGTGCTGCTGCAGGTCGCCGACGACCTGGTCGCCCACGTCCGCGGCGACCGCGCGGTGCTGGACGGGCGATACCCGCTGCCGGAGCGGTGATCCGGTGGGCCTGAGTCTGGAGAAGGTGTCGGCTGCCGCGCCCGGCCTGGTCGACCTGTACAAGTCCGCGCGGGTGAGCCTCACCGCGCGCGGGCTGCAGGACGTCCGGGCCGCCGTCTACCTGGTGCTCGACCGTTCCGGCTCGATGCGTCCGCACTACCGGTCCGGCGCCGTCCAGCACTTCGCCGAGCAGGTACTGGCGCTCTCGGTGCACCTGGACGACGACGGGCGGGTGCCGGCGGTGTTCTTCTCCACCGGCGTGGACGGCGTCGCCGAGATCTCGCTCGACGACCACCTGGGCCGGATCGACCGCCTGCACGCCTCGTACGGGCACATGGGCCGCACCGACTACCACCTGGCGATGAAGGCCGTGATCCGGCACTACCAGCTCTGCGGCGCCACCGACCCGGCGCTGGTGGTGTTCCAGACCGACGGCGGGCCGAGCTCGCGGGCGGCGGCCCGGGACATGCTCTGCCTGGCCGCCGAACTGCCGCTCTACTGGCAGTTCGTGGGCTTCGGCGATCCGGCCGACCAGGAGTTCGCGTTCCTGCGCCGGCTGGACGAGCTGCCCGTGCCCGCCGAGCGGCCGGTCGACAACGCGGGCTTCTTCCCGGCCGGCCGCGACCCGCGCGCCCTCACCGACGCCGAGCTGTACGACCGGCTGCTGACCGGCTTCCCGGAGTGGCTCGCGGCCGTCCGGACGGGCTGAGGTCAGTCCCAGAGCGCGCCGAACGCGAGCAGTTCGTCGCGGTGCTCGATCCGCTCGATCCAGTCCTGCGGCCACGCGCCCTCGCCGTGCCGGGCGCCCGCGAACGCGCCGGCCAGGCAGGCCAGCGAGTCGGAGTCGCCGGCGGAGACGGCGGCCCGGCGGACGGCGGCGACCGGGTCGTCGGGGAGCAGCAGGAAGCAGAGCAGCGCGGTGGCGAAGGCTTCCTCGGCGACCCGGCCCTCGCCGGTCCGCTCGCAGGGATCGGCGTCGACCTCACCGGCGGCGAGGGCGGCGTCGAGGCGGTCCAGGGCGCGGAGGCACTCGTCCCAGCCGCGTGCGATGAAGGCCTCGGGCGAGTCGAAGTGGTCCCGGGAGGCGAGGTCGCCGAGCCAGAACTCGTCGTACTGGGTGCGCTGTTGGTGGGCGTGGGCGCGCAGCTTGGCGGGCAGTTCGGCCGGCTCGACGCCCTGGGCGAGCCATCGGACGGTGAACGCGGTGAGCTCGCTGGCGGCCAGCGCCGTGGGGTGGCCGTGGGTGAGCCCGGACTGCAGCTGGGACGCGCCGGAGACCTGCCGGTCCGTCAACGTGAGGACCAGCCCGAGCGGGGCGACCCGCATGTTCGCGCCGCAGCCCTTGGAGCCGACGTCGGACGCGTCCTGCCAGGGCCGGCCGGTGGAGAGCCGGAAGCAGGACCGCAGGCAGGTCATGCCGGGGGCCCGGTTGTTGGCCGGGGAGCGCCACCACTCCACGAACTCCTCGCGCAGCGGCAGTTCGAGGCGCAGCGGGACGAGCGGGCCCTCGGCGAGGCCGGTGCGCAGGGCGCGGGCGAGCGCCAGGGTCATCTGGGTGTCGTCGGTGACCTGGGCCTTCTTCGGGAGCGGGAGCTGCCGCCAGTCGGGGCTGAGCAGGCCGATCTCGTGCAGGTTCAGGAACTCGGTGCGCTTGCCGAGGGCGTCGCCGATCGCCAGCCCCAGCATCGATCCCGTCGCCCGCCCCATGACCCGTGCCCCTCTCAGACCTCGACCAGCAGTTCCTTCAGTCCGCGGATCACGTAGCCGGGGTTCCACTCGGGCTCGCGCACCAGCGTCAGCCCGGGGGCCTTGCGGAGCAACGCGCCGTAGGACTCGGTGAGTTCAAGTCTGGCAAGGGGCGCGCCGAGACAGAAATGAATTCCGGCGCCGAAGGTGATGTGCGGGTTGTCGGCGCGGCCGAGGTCGAGCCGGTCGGGGTCGGTGAAGCGCTCGGGGTCGCGGTTGGCGGAGCCGAACAGCAGGGCGACCTCGGCGCCGCGCGGGATCGTCACGCCGCCGACCTCGATGTCCTCCAGCACCCAGCGTTCGAACATCTGCAGCGGGGTGTCGTAGCGCATCAGCTCTTCGACGGCGGTGGGCAGCAGTTCGTCCACCGCGCCGCGCAGCCGGGCGAGTTCGCCGGGGTTGCGGAGCAACGCCCACCAGCCGTTGCCGGTGGTGTTGACGGTCGCCTCGTGACCGGCGTTCAGCAGCAGCACGCAGGTGGAGATCATCTCCTGCTCGCTGAGCACCTGCCCGTCCTCGGCGGCCTGCGCCAGCGCGCTGATCAGGTCGGTGCCCGGCTCCTCGCGCCGGCGGCGGATCAACTCCCGCAGATAGGCGGAGAATTCGAGGCTGGCGGTGACGGCACGCCGGGCGGTGTCCTCGTCCGGGTTGAGTTCGAACATGCCGGTGATGTCGGCCGACCAGGGCCGCAGCAGGTGCCGATCCGGCTCGGGGACGCCGAGCATCTCGGCGATCACGGCGACCGGCAGCGGCTCGGCGACCTTCGCGATCAGGTCGCCGCCGCCGTCGGCGAGCAGGTCGTCGACCAGTTCGCCGGCCAGCCGCCGCACGGTCGGGCGCAGCGACTCGACCATGCGCGGGGTGAACGCCTTCGCCACCAGCCGCCGGATCCGGGTGTGGTCGGGGCCCTCCAGGTCGAGCAGGCCGTGGTCGTTGAGGGTGTGGAACGGCTCGTGCGCCGGGTTCGGCGCGGGCTGCCCGAACTCCTCGTGGCTGAAGCGGTGGGTGTAGGTGCGCCCCAACCGCCGGTCCCGCAGCAGCGCGTTGACGTCCGCGTACCGGGACACCAGCCACTGGTCGCTCGGCCCGTAGTGGACGACCGGCGACTGCTCGCGCAGCGCGGCGTAGGCCGGGTACGGGTGGGCCACGAACTCGGCCGACCACGGGTCGAAGACGTCGATCGCCACGGTGCGCTCTCCCTGCTCGTCGGACTGCCATCGTATGCCGTCCGACCTGCGGGTTTTCGATCAGCCCTGGGCGAGGTCGCCGCCGACCAGCCGTCGGACCAGCTTCGGCAGCGCCTCCGAGATCGGCTCCCGGACGACCTCTGACGCCGCGTCGTCGTACGGGGTCGGCTCGCCGTTCACCACGATCAGCTTCGCGCCGTGCTCCAGCGCGATCCGCGGCAGCAGCGCCGCCGGCATCACCTGCAGCGAACTGCCCACCGCCAGGAAGACCTGGCAGGCCTTGGCGACCGCGTCCGCCTGCTGCAGCGTCCGCTCGTCCAGCGCCTCGCCGAACATCACGGTGCGCGGCCGCAGCACCGCCCCGCACTCCGCGCACGCCGGGTCGTCCTCGCCCGCCGCGACGCGTTCCAGTGCCGCCGCCATCGGAGAGACCACCCGGCACCGGACGCACTGCACCTCGGCGGCGGTGCCGTGCAGCTCGACCACCTTCCGGGCCGGCAGGCCCGCCGCCCGGTGCAGGCCGTCCACGTTCTGCGTCAGGACCCGCATCGGCACCCCGGCCCGTTCCAGGTCCACCAGCGCCCGGTGGCCCGCGTTCGGCCTCGCGTCCACCGCCCCGGCGTCCCGCCGCATCAGCCAGGACCGCCGCCGCACCTCGGCACTCGCCAGGTACGGCCCGATCGTCACCAGCTCCTGCGCACTCGGATCCCGCTGCCACAGCCCCTGCGGTCCCCGGTAGTCGGGAATCCCCGAATCCGTCGAGATTCCCGCCCCCGTCAACACCGCCACCAGCGGCCGCTTCTCCGTCATGCCCGGGACGGTACGGCCCGCAGCCCGTTCCGGCCACCGGTTATCACCGGCCAGAACGCCGCCAGGTAGCACACCGCGCCGACCGCCAGGAAGTCCAGCGACGCCCCCATCAGCAGCGTGCCCACCAGAACAAGCACCGGGCTCCACCAGCGCACCGCCCTGCGCACCGTCAGACGCACCAGCAGCGCCAGCAGCCCGACGTACAGCAGCATCGGCACCACCGTGTACACCAGCGGCATCACCCCCGGCACCGACTGCACCCGGTCGAACAGCTCCGACCGCGCCGCGTAGTCCGCGGAGACCGCGTTCGCGTACAGATCCACGGCGCTCTGCGCGAGACCCGCCAGCACCCCCGCGAGACCCGCCCCCAGCCAGACCCGGCCCCACACCCCACGCTCGCCGCCCAACCGCCACAGCTCCACCAGCCCGAACCCCAGCAGCGCCAACCCCACGAACAACGCCAGGTGCCCGACCGTCCAGCCGACCCCCACCCCGCGCGACCCCGGCACCAACCGCACCACCCCGTACACCGCGAGCAGCCCCGCCGAGAACCCCAACGCCCGACGCCCCGTGACCATCGCCAACCCCTTTGCGAGAGTGCCTCTTTCGACACCCGCAACCCTCCCGCAACGGCCTGCGGCGCAACTCCCCCGCAACGGTGAACCCCCCACCTCCCCCTCCGGAGGGAGAAGAGCGCGAAGCCAGGAAGAGCACCACCAGGGGCGCGGGGAACTGCGCGAGTCGGAAGGCACCTCACCGCAAGATCGCGACGCAGGACAACGACCTGCACGTGATCGCGACGTCACGGACGTGGCGTGCGCTTGTCGCGCAGTTCCCCGCGCCCCCGGTGGTGCACCCTGTGCTGTCTCGCCCCCTCTCACTCCCCCGCCGTGACCGTCCCCGCCTCGTACGCGAAGACCACCGCGTGCACCCGGTCCCGCAGCCCCAGCTTCTGCAGCAGGTTGCTGACGTGCGTCTTGACGGTGTGCTCGCTCACCACCAGCTCCCCCGCGATCTCCGCATTGGACATCCCCCGGGCGACCAGCCGCAACGTCTCCAGCTCCCGCGCCGTCAGGGATTCCAGCAGCCGCCTCAGCGGCCGCGACACCGCCGGCGCACCGCCGGCCTTCCGCGCCGTGACCTCGCCGATGACCCGCCGTGTGACGGACGGAGCCAGCAGCGCCTCCCCGGAGTTCACGACCCGGACCGCATGCGCGAGGTCGTCCCGTCGGACGTCCTTGAGCAGGAACCCGCTCGCCCCGGCGTACAGCGCGTCGAAGACGTAGTCGTCGACGTCGAAGGTCGTCAGCATGATGACCTTGCAGCGCGGCAGCTCCGCGCACACCCGCCGCGCCGCCTCCAGCCCGTCCATCACCGGCATGCGGACGTCCAGCAGCAGGACGTCGGGGTCGTGGGCGCGTACGGCGTCGATCGCCTGTTGCCCGTCCCCCGCCTCCGCCACGACCTCGATGTCGGGCTGGGCGTCGAGGATCATCCCGAACCCGGCGCGCACCAGTTCCTGGTCGTCCGCGATCACCACTCGTATGGTCAACTCGTCACCCCTTCTCAGATGTTGAGCGGCAGCACGGCCGCCACCAGATATCCGGGCCCGTCAGTCCGCGGCCCGGCCTCGGCACTGCCGCCACAGGCCGCGGCCCGCTCGCGGATCGAGAGCAGGCCGCGCCCGCCCGACCGTCCGTCGACACCCCCGCCGACCAGGACGGCGCCGGCCCCGACCCCGTCGTCCGCGATCTCCACCTCCAGCGAGCCGCCCCGGACCGCGACGCGCACCACGACCCGCCCGGCCCGGGCGTGCTTGACCACGTTGGTGAGCGCTTCCTGGACGATCCGGTACGCCGCGGCCTGTACCTCCGCGGGTCCGCCCTCCTCGATGCGGGCGTCGACGTCGACGCCCGATTCGCGGACGCGGTCGAGCACCCCGGCGAGCTCGGCCAGTCGCGGCTGGGGGGCGAGCGCGGGCGCCGCCCCATCCTCCTTCAATACGCCCAGCACCCGCCGGAGTTGGACCATCGCGTCGCGCCCGGAGTCGGCGATCGCGTCGAACGCGCGGATCGCCCGGTCGGGGTTGTTGCGCACCACGAGCGGCCCGGCCTCGGCCTGGACGACCATCAGCGAGACGGCGTGGGCGAGGATGTCGTGCATCTCGCGGGCGATCCGGGCGCGTTCCTCGGCGACGGCCCGGGCGGCGTCGCTGGCGGCGCGCAGCCCGGCCTGCCGGGCGCGTTCGGCCTCGACGCCGGCGAGGCGGCGCAACTCCCGTACCAGTGAGCCGAAGACGAAGCTGCCGACGGACACCACCAGGCTGAACATCATGCCGCTGATGGAGCGGGTGCCGACCACGTTGCCGACCACGCTGAGGGTGAGCAGCAGCAGGCGCTGCCAGTCCTTGCCGCGGTCGGCGACGGTGTAGATCGCGACGGCCATGCCGACCTGGATCTGCGGCATCGCGAAGTGCGCCAGCGCGGACAGCGCCGTGGTGGGCAGGGTGCAGATCAGCAGCACCAGCCAGGGGTTGCGACGTCGCCACCACAGCGGCACCGATCCGACCAGGGCCAGCGCGTACTCCCACCAGGTGCCGCCGGGGTGCTCCGGGTCGGAGTACACCCCGGACACCGCGACCCCGACGGCGAGTGCGACCAGCGGCGCGTCCACCGCCCACGGCCGGGCCCTCCCCCAGGCCAGCAGGCCTTCCGTCCATCTCCCCATCCGCATCCGCGCATCCTCTCGCATCGTCGTCCGGCCGCCGCCCGCCCCCGGCCCTCGGAAGCCGGCCGGAACGCCCAGGGGCGCCCCCGACCCTCGGAAGCCGACCGGAACGCCGAGGGGCGCCCCCGGCCGGGAGCGCCCCTGACGATGCCTCACCGAGGAGGCGTCACAGCAGCCGCTTGATCTCTCCGCGCGTCCGGTAGAACCCGCCGGACGCGGACTCCCGGACCTCGGCGACCAGGTAGCGCGCGCCGGCGACCCGGACGTCCTTCGGGAACTGCACCCGCCAGGCCGGGTCGAAGCCGGGCGACACGACCCGCACCCGCAGCCGGCTGCCGTCGGCGACGCACTCCACCTCGACGCCGCTGCCGGCGGCCGCGGTGACGCTGACGGTCTCCAGCACCGCCGACGGCACGACCCGCTCGATGGAGCCGCCGGTCACCTCGGCGGTGGCCGGCAGGGTGCCCTGCTCGGCGGCCTGCACGGCGCCGGGCGTGGCGTCCAGGCAGGCCAGCGAGCCGTCGGTGGTGACGACGTACAGGCGGCCGTCGCGGTACTGCATGCTGTACGCCGAGCCGCAGCCGGTGCCGAGCTTCCACAGCCGGGTGCCGTCGGCGGCGAAGCAGTAGACGGACGAGTGGTTGTCGCCCGCGAACACGTACTCGCCGTCCGGGGAGGCCGCGCAGGAGAACACCGGGGCGTCGCACTTGTACGCGGCGGCCTCGACGCCGTCGGCCTTGCGGAGCCGGTGCACCCAGCCCTGCGTGGTGCCGGCGAACACCTCGTCCTTCTCCTGCCAGCCGAACAGCACCGCGCCCTTGGTGCGGGTGTGCCACTGCTGGTCGCCGCCGCGCTTGGCGTACCGGGCGACGCCCGCCGACCAGCCGTGGTAGACGGAGTCGGCGTCGCAGCGCACCATCCAGCCGGAGCTGCCCTGGGCGTTGCACCGCCACTGGAACTCGTCCTCGTGGTCGACGGTGGTCAGCCCGCCGTTCGCGTCGGCGACGCCGAGCACGCCGTCGTGGATGTCCAGCCAGTAGATGTCGACGTCCTGGGCGATCTCGTACGCCACCCGCGGCACCTTGCCGCCGAGGTCGTACACCTTGCCGTCGTCGCAGCCCGCGTAGATCCACCAGTCGTCGGCGACGATGCACTTGACGCCGTCGGGCAGGCCGAACCGGCCGGTGACCCGGCCGTCCATGGTCAGCGTGTAGACGTCGCCGCTCTCGTTGCCGACCCAGGCGTGCTCCTCGCCGACGTACACCCCGAACGCGGGCGAGCCGGAGCGGAAGCGCCACAGCATCGGCGCCTGGCGGGCGGTGGAGCGGGTCGAGGTGATCTGCCGGCGGGTCACGGACCGGCGCTGGCGCGCCCCCTGGACGGCCGGCGCGTAGCCCTTGCGGACCTTCTCGCCGATCTTCTTGGCGGCCGTGGCGGCGGCCTTCTCGGCGCTCGGGCAGACCGTGGTCTTCGTCGTGCCCGGCTCACCGATCCGCCCGTACCGGATCGTCAACTCCGCGCCCTTGACCGTGACTTCGTAGAACTTGTGGGCGCTGCCCTGGTCCTCGGAGAGTTCCAGGTAGGTCACCTGCGGGTCTGCGGAAACGGTGGCGGACATGGCCGACGCCCCTTTCGGGCACAGAGTTCGGGGGGTGTCGGCGGGGCTCTCGCCGCCTGCCGACACACCTCAATCTAGGCCCCGCCACCGACAGCCACGGCGGCCGGATCAGCCGTTGGACACCTGTACGCCGCCGCTCACCGCGCGGGCGATCAGGACGTGCGGCGCCCCGACGACCGAGGGCACCTTGACGTCGGTGCCGCCGCTGTCGGCGTGCGCCTCCACCTGGTACTGCTCCCCCGCCGGCACCTTCACCATCAGGCCACCGGAGTCGGTGGACATCTCCGCCCGGGTCGGCGCCTCGGCGAACCGGGCCTCCACCCCGCCGGAGACCACCGACAGCTTCACGTTCTTCGACTTCAGCCCGAAGGTGTTGATCCCCCCGGAGGTCACCTTGGCGTCCACGTCGCCCGCCACGTCGTGCAGTTGGATGCCGCCGCTGGTCTGGGTGAGCTTCAGCTTGGTGCCGGCCGGGACGCGCACCTCGTAGCCGATCCCGCAGTTGGAGCAGGAGTACGTCAGCTTCAGTACCCCGTCCTTGAGTTCGTGGCTGCCCTGCGGCTCCTGGTCCCGCCAGGCGCGCTTCTCCAGCACCTGCACCGGGCCGTCGCCGACCTTGACGTCGATCCCGCCGCTGGTCCCGTCGACGACCAACTGGTCGACCTGCCCGGGCACTTCGTACGACACCGTCTTGCGCTGCTGCTCCCCCCAGGGCCCGCAGCCCACCGCCCCGACCACCAGCAGTCCCACGACCGCCGCCGCCCCCATGATCCGCTTCACCGCGGCCTCCTTTCGACAGCCCCAAGTCTTCCGTCCGCGGGGCCCGCGCGCCTCCCTCCACGGAGTGGTTCCGCCGCCTCCGTCGCCAGGGGGATCCCCTAGGTGAAACCGAGGGAATCCCCGGGAACGCCGCAGGGCGGCCACCCCGAGTGGGGTGACCGCCCTGCGGTTCGACCGAAGGATCAGCCGGTGTACGGACCGTAGTCGTAGTCGTCCAGCGGGACGGCCTGACCGGAGCCCGCGCCGAACGGCGACAGGTCGTAGTCGTCGTAGCCGACGGCGGAGTACATCGCGGCCTTGGCCTCTTCGGTCGGCTCGACCCGGATGTTGCGGTAGCGGGGCAGACCCGTACCGGCCGGGATGAGCTTACCGAGGATGACGTTCTCCTTGAGGCCCAGCAGCGGGTCCGACTTGGCGTGGATCGCCGCGTCGGTGAGGACCCGGGTCGTCTCCTGGAAGGAGGCGGCCGACAGCCAGGACTCGGTGGCCAGCGAGGCCTTGGTGATACCCATCAGCTGCGGACGGCCGGAGGCGGGGTGGCCGCCCTCGGACACCACGCGACGGTTCTCCTGCTCGAAGCGGCCGCGCTCGACCAGCTCGCCCGGCAGCAGCTCGGCGTCGCCCGACTCGATGATCGTCACGCGGCGGAGCATCTGCCGGATGATGATCTCGATGTGCTTGTCGTGGATCGACACACCCTGCGAGTTGTAGACCTTCTGGACTTCGGCGACCAGGTGGATCTGGACGGCACGCTGGCCCATGATCCGCAGCACGTCGTGCGGGTTGGTGGCGCCGACGGTCAGCTTCTGGCCGACCTCGACCGCCTCGCCCTCGCTGACGAGCAGCTTGACGCGCTTGGAGACCGGGTAGGCGATCTCGTCCGAGCCGTCGTCGGGGGTGACGACGACCTTGCGGGTCTTCTCGGTGTCCTCGATGCGGACCCGGCCCTGCGCCTCCGAGATCGGGGCGACACCCTTCGGGGTACGCGCCTCGAAGAGCTCGACGACACGCGGCAGACCCTGGGTGATGTCGTCACCGGCCACACCACCGGTGTGGAAGGTACGCATGGTCAGCTGGGTACCGGGCTCACCGATGGACTGGGCGGCGATGATGCCGACCGCCTCACCGATGTCGACCAGCTTGCCGGTGGCCAGCGAGCGGCCGTAGCAGAAGGCACAGGTGCCGACCGCCGACTCACAGGTCAGGATCGAGCGGACCTTGACCGAGCTGACGCCGTTCCGGATCAGCTCGTCCATCAGGACGTCGCCGAGGTCGGTGTTGGCGGTCGCGATCAGCTTGCCGTCGACAGTGATGTCCTCGGCGAGCATGCGGGCGTACACGCTGGTCTCGACGTCGTCGGCCTTGCGCAGCACGCCGTCCGCGCCGACCGAGCCGATCGTCAGCTTGAGGCCGCGCTCGGTGCCGCAGTCCTCCTCGCGGATGATCACGTCCTGCGAGACGTCCACCAGACGACGGGTCAGGTAACCCGAGTCGGCGGTACGCAGCGCGGTGTCGGCCAGACCCTTACGGGCACCGTGGGTGGAGATGAAGTACTCCAGCACGGACAGGCCCTCACGGAACGAGGCCTTGATCGGACGGGCGATGGTCTCGTTCTTCGCGTTCGACACCAGACCACGCATACCGGCGATCTGACGCATCTGCATCATGTTTCCGCGCGCGCCCGAGTCGACCATCATGAAGATGGGGTTCGTCTTCGGGAAGTTCGCGGCCATCGCGTCGGCGACCTCGTTGGTCGCACGGGTCCAGATGCCGATGAGCTCGGACTTGCGCTCGTTGTCGGTGATCAGACCGCGCTCGTACTGGCGCTGGACCTTCTCCGCCTGCGCCTCGTAGCCCTCCAGGATGGCGGGCTTGCTCGGCGGGACGATGACGTCCGAGATCGAGACGGTGACACCGGAACGGGTCGACCAGTGGAAGCCGGACGCCTTCAGGTTGTCGAGCGTCGCGGCGACGACGACCTTCGGGTAGCGCTCGGCGAGGTCGTTGACGATCGCCGACAGCTGCTTCTTGCCGACCTCGTAGTCGACGAACGGGTAGTCCTCGGGCAGCAGCTCGTTGAAGAGCGCGCGGCCCAGGGTGGTGGTGATCCGGAACGGCTCGCCGTCGGTCCACGTCGGCTGACCGTCCTCGTCCACCGGCACGGCCCAGCCGCGCGGCGGCACGGTGCCGGCCGGCATCCGCAGGTCGATCGGGGCCTGGACGTCCAGCTCGCGGGCGTCGAAGGCCATGATCGCCTCGGCGGTCGAGGAGAAGGAACGGCCCTTGCCCTTGACCTCCTCGCGGTCCGAGGTGAGGAAGAACAGGCCCAGCACCATGTCCTGGGTCGGCATGGTGACGGGGCGACCGTCGGCCGGCTTCAGGATGTTGTTCGAGGACAGCATCAGGATGCGGGCCTCGGCCTGCGCCTCCGCGGACAGCGGCAGGTGCACGGCCATCTGGTCGCCGTCGAAGTCCGCGTTGAACGCGGTGCAGACGAGCGGGTGGATCTGGATGGCCTTGCCCTCGACCAGCTGCGGCTCGAAGGCCTGGATGCCGAGGCGGTGCAGGGTGGGCGCACGGTTCAGCAGAACCGGGTGCTCGGCGATGACCTCTTCGAGGACGTCCCACACGACCGGGCGGGCGCGCTCGACCATGCGCTTGGCCGACTTGATGTTCTGCGCGTGGTTCAGGTCGACCAGGCGCTTCATCACGAACGGCTTGAAGAGCTCCAGCGCCATGGCCTTCGGCAGACCGCACTGGTGCAGCTTGAGCTGCGGGCCGACGACGATGACCGAACGGGCCGAGTAGTCGACTCGCTTGCCGAGCAGGTTCTGACGGAAACGACCCTGCTTGCCCTTCAGCATGTCGCTGAGGGACTTCAGCGGGCGGTTGCCCGGGCCGGTGACCGGACGGCCGCGACGGCCGTTGTCGAACAGCGCGTCGACCGCTTCCTGCAGCATGCGCTTCTCGTTGTTCACGATGATCTCGGGCGCGCCGAGGTCGAGAAGCCGCTTCAGGCGGTTGTTGCGGTTGATGACGCGGCGGTACAGGTCGTTCAGGTCGGAGGTGGCGAAGCGGCCACCGTCGAGCTGGACCATCGGACGCAGGTCCGGCGGGATCACCGGGACGCAGTCGAGCACCATGCCCTTGGGCTTGTTGCTGGTCTGCAGGAAGGCGGAGACGACCTTGAGGCGCTTGAGCGCACGGGTCTTCTTCTGGCCCTTGCCGGTACGGATGATCTCGCGGAGGCGCTCGGCCTCCTCGCCCAGGTCGAAGGACTCCAGGCGGTCCTTGAGGGCCGCCGCGCCCATCGAGCCGGAGAAGTAGGTGCCGAAGCGGTCGCGCAGCTCGCGGTAGAGCAGCTCGTCGCCCTCGAGGTCCTGGACCTTGAGGTTCTTGAAGCGGGCCCACACCTCGTCCAGGCGGTCGATCTCGCGCTGGGTGCGGTCGCGGAGCTGCTTCATCTCGCGCTCGGCGCCCTCGCGGACCTTGCGGCGGACGTCCGCCTTGGCGCCCTCGGCCTCGAGCTCGGCCAGGTCGGACTCGGCCTTCTTGGCCCGGGCCTCGAGGTCGGAGTCGCGGCGGTTCTCGATCTGCTGGCGCTCGACCGAGACGTGCGCCTCCAGGGAGGGGAGGTCGCGCTGACGGCGCTCGTCGTCCACCCAGGTGATCATGTAGGCGGCGAAGTAGATGACCTTCTCGAGGTCCTTCGGCGCCAGGTCGAGCAGGTAGCCCAGACGCGACGGGACACCCTTGAAGTACCAGATGTGGGTGACCGGGGCGGCGAGCTCGATGTGGCCCATCCGCTCACGGCGCACCTTGGCGCGGGTCACCTCGACGCCGCAGCGCTCACAGATGATGCCCTTGAAGCGGACGCGCTTGTACTTACCGCAGTAGCACTCCCAGTCCCGGGTGGGACCGAAGATCTTCTCGCAGAAAAGGCCATCCTTTTCCGGCTTCAGCGTGCGGTAGTTGATGGTCTCCGGCTTCTTCACCTCGCCGTGCGACCACTGGCGGATGTCGTCGGCGGTGGCCAGTCCGATGCGGAGCTCGTCGAAGAAGTTGACGTCAAGCACTGGTCGTCAAGCCCTCTTTCGTGATTCGAGAGTCTGTCTGTTGGTCTGAGGGGGGCCTGGGGGCGGACCGACCGGGCTGCGCTTGTTCAGGCAGCCCGGCCGGCCCGACCTCCGTCAGACCTCTTCGACGCTGCTCGGCTCGCGCCGGGACAGGTCAATGCCGAGCTCCTCGGCGGCGCGGAACACGTCCTCGTCGCTGTCGCGCATCTCGATGGACTGGCCGTCCGAGGACAGCACCTCCACGTTGAGGCAGAGCGACTGCATTTCCTTGATGAGGACCTTGAAGGACTCGGGAATGCCGGGCTCGGGGATGTTCTCGCCCTTGACGATGGCCTCGTAGACCTTCACACGGCCGAGGACGTCGTCGGACTTGATGGTGAGCAGCTCCTGCAGCGCGTACGCGGCGCCGTATGCCTCAAGGGCCCACACCTCCATCTCACCGAAGCGCTGACCACCGAACTGCGCCTTACCACCGAGCGGCTGCTGGGTGATCATCGAGTACGGGCCGGTCGAACGGGCGTGCAGCTTGTCGTCGACCAGGTGGTGCAGCTTGAGGATGTACATGTAGCCGACCGAGACCGGCATCGGGAACGGCTCGCCGGAGCGGCCGTCGAACAGCCGGGCCTTGCCGGTGGAGTTCACCAGGCGCTCACCGTCACGGGTGAGGGTGGTGTTGTCCAGCAGGCCGGTGATCTCGTCCTCGCGGGCGCCGTCGAACACCGGGGTGGCGAGGTTGGTGCCGCCCTCGACGGTGTCCGCGCCGATCACCTGCAGGCGCTTGGCCCACTCGTCGGCGAGGCCGGAGACGTCCCAGCCCTGCTTGGCGAGCCAGCCCAGGTGAATCTCCAGGACCTGTCCCGGGTTCATTCGGGACGGGACACCCAGCGGGTTCAGGATGATGTCGACCGGGGTGCCGTCCTCCAGGAACGGCATGTCCTCGACCGGCAGGATCTTGGAGATGACACCCTTGTTGCCGTGACGGCCGGCCAGCTTGTCACCGTTGGTGATCTTGCGCTTCTGGGCGACGTAGACGCGGACCAGCTGGTTCACGCCCGGGGGAAGCTCGTCCCCCTCCTCGCGGTCGAAGACGCGGACGCCGATGACCTTGCCGGACTCGCCGTGCGGCACCTTCAGCGAGGTGTCGCGGACCTCACGAGCCTTCTCACCGAAGATCGCGCGGAGCAGGCGCTCCTCCGGGGTCAGCTCGGTCTCACCCTTCGGGGTGACCTTGCCGACCAGGATGTCGCCGGTGACGACGTCGGCGCCGATCCGGATGATGCCGCGCTCGTCGAGGTCGGCGAGGACCTCCTCGGAGACGTTCGGGATGTCCCGGGTGATCTCCTCGGGGCCCAGCTTGGTGTCACGGGCGTCGACCTCGTGCTCCTCGATGTGGATCGAGGAGAGGACGTCGTCCTGCACGAGGCGCTGCGACAGGATGATCGCGTCCTCGTAGTTGTGACCCTCCCAGGACATGAACGCGACCAGGAGGTTCTTGCCGAGGGCCATCTCGCCCTCGTCGGTGCACGGGCCGTCGGCCAGCACCTGGTTGACCTCGACCCGGGCGCCCTCGTCCACGAGCACCTTCTGGTTGAAGGAGGTGCCCTGGTTGGAGCGGGTGAACTTGGCGGCACGGTACGTGTTGTAGGTGCCGTCGTCGTTCGCCACGGTGACGTAGTCGGCGGAGACCTCCTGGACCACGCCGGCCTTCTCGGCGGTGATCACGTCGGCGGCGTCGACCGCACAGCGGTACTCCATGCCGGTGCCGACCAGCGGGGCCTCGCTCTTCAGCAGCGGCACCGCCTGGCGCATCATGTTCGAGCCCATGAGCGCGCGGTTGGCGTCGTCGTGCTCGAGGAACGGGATCATGGCGGTCGCGACCGACACCATCTGGCGCGGCGAGACGTCCATGTAGTCGATCTCGGTGCCGGGGATGTAGTCGATCTCGCCGCCACGGCGGCGGACCAGGACACGCGGCTCGGCGAAGGTCAGCTCCGCGGTCAGCGGGGCGTTGGCCTGCGCGATGACGTAGCGGTCCTCCTCGTCGGCGGTCAGGTAGTCCACGGCCTCGGTGACGACACCGTCGACGACCTTGCGGTACGGGGTCTCGATGAAACCGAACGCGTTGACCCGGCCGTACGAGGCCAGCGAGCCGATCAGACCGATGTTCGGGCCTTCAGGAGTCTCGATCGGACACATGCGGCCGTAGTGCGAGGGGTGCACGTCTCGGACCTCGAAGCCGGCCCGCTCACGGGACAGACCACCGGGGCCGAGCGCGGACAGACGACGCTTGTGGGTCAGGCCCGACAGCGGGTTCGTCTGGTCCATGAACTGCGACAGCTGGCTGGTGCCGAAGAACTCCTTGATGGAGGCGACGACCGGCCGGATGTTGATCAGGGTCTGCGGCGTGATCGCCTCGACGTCCTGGGTGGTCATGCGCTCGCGGACCACTCGCTCCATGCGGGCGAGGCCGGTGCGGACCTGGTTCTGGATCAGCTCGCCGACGTTGCGGAGGCGACGGTTGCCGAAGTGGTCGATGTCGTCGACCTCGATGACAATGTCGCGGCCTTCGCCGTCACGCCACTCGGTCTCGCCGGCGTGCAGCTTCACCAGGTACTTGATCGTCCCGATGATGTCCGGCTCGGTGAGCACACCGGAGTCGAGCGACTCGGCGTTGCCCAGCTTGCGGTTCACCTTGTAGCGGCCGACCTTCGCCAGGTCGTAGCGCTTCGGGTTGAAGTACAGGTTCTCCAGCAGCGTCTGCGCGGCCTCACGCGTGGGCGGTTCGCCCGGGCGCAGCTTGCGGTAGATGTCCAGGAGCGCGTCGTCCTGGCCCTGGGTGTGGTCCTTCTCCAGGGTGGCGCGCATCGACTCGTACTCGCCGAACTCCTCGAGAATCATCTCGTTGGTCCAGCCGAGAGCCTTCAGCAGCACGGTGACCGACTGCTTGCGCTTGCGGTCGATGCGGACACCGACCATGTCGCGCTTGTCGATCTCCATCTCCAGCCAGGCACCGCGGGAGGGGATGATCTTGGCGGAGAAGATGTCCTTGTCGGAGACCTTGTCCAGGGTGGAGTCGAAGTAGACACCGGGGGAACGCACCAGCTGGGACACGACGACACGCTCGGTGCCGTTGATGATGAACGTGCCCTTGTTGGTCATGAGCGGGAAATCGCCCATGAACACGGTCTGGGACTTGATCTCACCGGTCTCGTTGTTGGTGAACTCCGCGGTGACGAAGAGCGGGGCCGCGAAGGTGAAGTCGCGGTCCTTGCACTCATCGATGGAGTTCTTCGGCGGCTCGAAACGGTGGTCCCGGAAGGTCAGGGACATCGACCCGCTGAAGTCCTCGATCGGGGAGATCTCCTCGAAGATCTCCTCCAGACCGGACTTCGTGGGGACGTCCTGACCACTCTCCAGGGCAGCCTCGACCCGGGACTTCCAGGCCGCATTGCCGAGCAGCCAGTCAAAGCTCTCGGTCTGCAGGGCCAGGAGGTTCGGGACCTCGAGGGGCTCCTTGATCTTCGCGAACGAGACGCGGAGCGGGGCGGTGGATGCGGAATTGTTCGAGGCGTTGCGCGGCGCGGCCAAGAGGGGGGTCCTTCCGAGGGCTCGGAGCTCACTACGCGCGTACCGTCCGGGCCTTGGCCGAGGCGGAAAACCCCAGGTCAGGACAGGGGCCACTCCGGGCGACGAGTCACGGAGCAGCTAATAGGCAGCGCAAAGGGACAGTGTAGCCAATGGCGACACTGCTAGCAAGCCCTGATTCGGAGACCGAATCGGACGCTCCTCCCGTACAACCGACAACCCGGGCAGTGATCCCTCACCGGCCGGGCCGTCTCACCCACTCCTGCGTCACCGGGGAACCTTCCCAGTGCCGCCGCCGAATATGCATCGGAGGCGGTTCCGCTTGGACACGCGCCTTGAGAATCGCGCGCCGCGTGCTGTTCGTCAAGGCCCCCACCAGGGTGTGGACCTCGTACTGCTCATCGTCCCAACCACTCACGGCGTTACACACGGCCTGTGACGGGGTCGCGACGACAGCGATCACCCTACCTCCGGACACCGACAGGATCCGAGTCCGCTGCGGGCCGAACGAAGGCAGAAAAAAGCAGGCCGGGCCGGCCACCCCGAAGGGTGGCCGGCCCGGCCGGAAGAGCACCTCTCAGAGAGAGGGGAAAGTCACTTGACGGTGACCTTGGCGCCAGCGCCCTCGAGCTGAGCCTTCGCCTTCTCGGCGACGTCCTTGGCAACCTTCTCCAGGACCTTGGCACCAGCGGTGTCAACGAGGTCCTTGGCCTCCTTCAGGCCGAGGGAGGTCAGGGCGCGCACCTCCTTGATGACCTGGATCTTCTTGTCGCCGGCACCCTCGAGGATGACGTCGAACTCGTCCTGCTCCTCAACGGCCTCGGCGGCGGCAGCGCCACCGGCGGCGGCTGCAATGGCGACCGGGGCGGCGGCGGTGACGTCGAACTTGTCCTCGAACGCCTTGACGAACTCGGAGAGCTCGATCAGGGTCATGCCCTCGAACTCGGCAAGCAGTTCGTCGGTGCTGAGCTTCGCCATGATTGGCGTCCTTCCACTAATTCGGCAGGTGCCGGATGTACGGGTTGGCGGGCGTACTGACGGGCCCGCTGGGACGGGGAGTGGTTACTCCGCGTCCTCGGCGGGAGCCGGAGTACCGGCACCGCCCTGCTCGACCTTCTCGCGCAGCGCTTCCACGGTGCGAACGAGCTTGGACGGGAGCGCCTGGAAGACCGCAGCAGCCTGGGACGGCTTGGCCTTCATCGCACCCGCCAGCTTGGCGAGCAGCACCTCGCGGGACTCGAGGTCCGCGAGCTTCTTGATCTCATCGGCGGACAGCGCCTTACCGTCAAGGACACCGCCCTTGATGATGAGAGCAGGGTTCTCCTTGGCGAAGTCACGCAGAGCCTTCGCCGACTCCACCGGGTCACCGGTGACGAAGGCGACAGCCGTCGGGCCGGCGAACAGGTCGTCCAGCTCGGAGATCCCGGCCTCGTTGGCCGCGATCTTGGTCAGCGTGTTCTTCACCACGGCGTAATCGGCGTTGCCGGTGAGCGAGCGACGCAGCGTCTTGAGCTGCTTCACCGTGAGACCGCGGTACTCGGTCAGAACGGCGGCGCTGGAAGCACGGAACTTGTCCGTGATCTCGGCGACGTCGGCAGCCTTGTCGGGCCTGGCCATAGGCTTACGCCTCCTTCCGTGATGTCGAAGTCGGGCCGACCTTCGAAAAGTCGACCATTCAACGCCGCGGACCCCCGGAAGCTGAAAAAAGCCCCGGCGCGCAGGCGCACGGGGCTTGCATGACCTCGACGAACCGGAAACGGCTCGGAGATCCTGTCTGCTCCACAACCTGCGCGGGCGACCCGCACGAGGCGGATCCTTCGGCACCACCCACCCTCTCGGGCACATGGCGACAACCAGCGGTCTTTGGCTCGGCCAGCCTATCGGTCCGTGCCGATTTCCCCAAATCGGCTCCGGGCAAACGCTACGGGAAGGGCGGCGCGGTGGCACCGGACTCCGGCACGGTGTCCGCCTCGGCGGGGGCCTGCACCGAGATCGCGGAGCTGCCGAACTCGCTGTAGCCGATGGTGTCCACCTCGGCGGCGGCCCGCCGCAGCTGGACCAGCTGGTCGCGGTCGTTGAGCCACAGATCGAGCACCACGTCGCCGGGACCGAGCGCGGCCTCCAGGGCCTGCCGCCGCCCCTGGTCGAGCTGGGTCTGCGCGGCGGCGTACCGGTCGGCGGTCAGGGTGACCCGGTAGTGCTGGACGGTGACGTCCAGCAGCTTCTCCTCGCCGACCAGCACCGGGTCGTCGGCGGCGGCCGCGGCCGCGGTGGCGATCACCGGGCTGATCCGGTCGATCAGCGCCGAGTAGGGGCTGCGGCTCCCGGTGTACTTCTCCCAGTGCAGGCCGCCGAGCCGGGCGGCCGTCCCCGGGTCGCCGCCCACATAGGCGGAGGTGTCCATCACCATCAGCCGCCGGGTGTCGGCGTCGCCCCGGTACTGCAGCACCGTCTTGGGCGCCCAGAACAGCGCGCCCTTGGCCCGATCCTCCCCCAGGGTGGCCCGGAACTCGGACCGCCTGGCCTCGTGCAGCGCCAGCTGGGCGGAGAGCAGCACCCCGTGCGGGGAGCGGTCGGTGGGCGTGGCCTGCACGCCGGACGGAGACGGGGTGGCCGGCCGGGCGCTGTCGCCGTCCGCCCCGGAGCCGGTGCAGCCGCTCGCCGCAGCCAGCAGCAGGGTGGCCGCCAGCAGGGCCGCCGCCGTACGTACGCGTGCCGCCATCGGTCCCTCCTTCCGGCCGTCCGTTCCGCTCCCCCACCTTGTCACGCGTCCCGTCCGGCCCGGCAGCTGCCCCGGGCCGGACGGGACCGGGATCACTGCTTCAGCAGATCGGCCAGCGAGAAGACCTCGGAGTCGGCCGGGGCCTTGGTCGGCTGGACGGAGCCGAGGGAGCCGTAGAGGATCTTGGCGGCGCCGGTCGACAGGCCGGTGCTGGACTGCTGGACGACCTCGCCCTTGGCGTTGATCCAGAACTCGGTGGTGACGGTCGAGCCCTTCTTCTTCAGCTCGGCCAGCACCTGGGTCTTCAGCTCCGCGGCCAGCTGCATCTTCTCGACCAGCGCGTCCACCGGGACGTCGCTGCGGTAGTGCGTGGTGCTCTGGCCCGCCACCGACTCGGTGCCGGCCTCGGTCGCGGTCGGCGCGGCGACGGCCAGCTGCACGGCAGGGTCCATCAGCTCCATGGTGGTCGCGAAGCCGCCCGCGTCGCTGCCGCCCGGGGCGCCCTGGGCGGCGGCCTTCGGGTCGATCTTCATCCAGGTCTTGCCGCCAGCCGCCTCGGCCATGTCGGCGCCGACGCCGACGTACATCACGTCGCCGACGAAGAGGACCTTGGCGTCCTCGCCGTCGGACTTGGTGTTGAGCAGGAAGGACTTCGGGGCCTTCCAGACGAACTCGCCGGTGCCCTCGGTACCGCCGCTGACGGTGAGCTTGGCGCTGCCGGCCTTCTCCATCACGGCGGCCGAGGCGAGCAGCGCCTCCTTGGCGCCGAGCTTGGCACCGCCCTTGCTGCCCGAGCCGTCCGTACTGGCCGCGCCGGACGCGGCGGCGGAGGCGCCGGTGCTCGGCTTGCCGTCCGCGGTGGTGCTGCTCGATCCGGAGCTGCTGCAGGCGGTCAACAGGCCGGCCGCCAGGCAGGCCACGGCAACGGTACGCAGTGCACGCACGAGAGTCCCCCTCTTATCCGATTCTCATGTCGAAAGGCCATCGGACTCTATCCGATGGCCTTTCGGCACGCGCCGGACAAAAGGCACCGGGCCCGCACCCCAAGAGGGGTGCGGGCCCGGCGAGTTGACCGCGTGGGGAACTGACCTGGGGTCAGACCGCCGCCGGGTCCTCCTCGACGAGGAGGTTGCGGGTGCGGTTCGGGTCCACCTGGATGCCGGGGCCCATGGTGGTGGAGAAGGCGATCTTCTTCAGGTAACGGCCCTTGGCGGCGGCCGGCTTGGCCCGCAGGATCTCGTCCAGCGCCGCGGCGTAGTTCTCGACCAGCTGCTCGTCCGAGAACGAGGCCTTGCCGATGATCAGGTGCAGGTTCGAGTGCTTGTCGACGCGGAACTCGATCTTGCCGCCCTTGATCTCGTTGACGGCCTTGGCGACGTCCGGGGTCACGGTGCCGGTCTTCGGGTTCGGCATCAGGCCACGGGGACCGAGCACGCGGCCCAGGCGGCCGACCTTGCCCATGAGGTCCGGGGTGGCGACGACGGCGTCGAAGTCCAGGCGACCCTTGGCGACCTCGTCGATCAGCTCGTCCGAGCCGACGATGTCGGCACCCGCAGCACGCGCGGCCTCGGCACGCTCACCGTTCGCGAAGACCAGGACCCGGGCGGTCTTACCGGTGCCGTGCGGGAGGATGACGGTGCTGCGGACCATCTGGTCGGCCTTGCGCGGGTCGACGCCCAGACGCATGGCGACCTCGACGGTGCCGTCGAACTTGGTGACGGAGGTCGCCTTGGCGAGGCGGACGGCCTCGAGGGGGGCGTAGATCCGGGCGCGGTCGACCTGGGCGTCCGCGGCCTTGAGGGCCTTGCTGCGCTTCACTGCTGCTCCTAGTAACTAATGGAGTTCGTGGTATTCACGGGCCGCGCTGGCCCTACCACGGTGGACGTACGGGCTGGTCAGCCCTCGACGGTGATGCCCATCGACCGGGCGGTGCCGGCGATGATCTTCTCCGCGGCGTCCAGGTCGTTGGCGTTCAGGTCGGGCATCTTGGTGGTGGCGATGTCGCGCACCTGGGCCGAGGTCAGCTTGGCGACCTTGGTCTTGTGCGGCTCGCTGGAGCCCTTGTCGATGCCCGCGGCCTTCAGGATGAGGCGCGCAGCCGGCGGGGTCTTCGTGACGAAGGTGAAGGAACGGTCGTCGTAGACCGTGATCTCCACCGGCACGATCATGCCGCGCTGCGACTCGGTGGCCGCGTTGTACGCCTTGCAGAATTCCATGATGTTGACGCCGTGCTGGCCGAGCGCGGGGCCGACCGGCGGGGCCGGGTTGGCCGCACCGGCGTTGATCTGGAGCTTGATAAGCCCCGTGACCTTCTTCTTCTTGGGAGGCATGTCTCTCCGGGTCCTTCCGAGAGGTGGTTACTGAGCTACCCGGCGCCGGGGCGAAACCCGACTGCCAGGACAGACATCGGACCAGGCTAACCGCTGATGCGGTGCTGGACCAAAACGGTGCCGGGGCGAAGGCTCTCGCCCCGCCCCGGCACCGGAGACCTGTGGGTCAGTTCTTCTGGATCTGGTCGAAGGAGAGCTCGACCGGGGTCTCCCGGCCGAAGATCTCCACCAGGCCCTTGACCTTCTTCGAGTCGGGGTTGATCTCGTTGATGGTCGCCTGCAGGGTGGCGAACGGACCGTCGGTGACGGTGACGGAGTCGCCGACCTCGAAGTCCAGCACCTGCACCTCGACCGGGCGCACCGGCGAGGCCTTGCCGGCCTCCTTGGCGGCAGCGCGCTCGACGTCGGGGGCGAGCATCTTGACGACCTCGTCCAGGGTCAGCGGGTACGGGTCGTAGGCGTTGCCGACGAAGCCGGTGACACCGGGGGTGTTGCGCACGACGCCCCAGGACTCCGGGGTGAGGTCCATGCGGACCAGCACGTAGCCGGGGAGCTTGTTCTGCCGGATGGTCTTGCGGTCGCCGTTCTTGATCTGGACGACCTCCTCCTGCGGAACCTGGGACTCGAAGATGTAGTCCTCGACGTTCAGCGAGACGGAGCGCTGCTCCAGGTTCTGCTTCACGCGGTTCTCGTAGCCGGCGTAGGTGTGGATGACGTACCACTCGCCGGGGGCGCGACGGAGCTGCTCGCGGAACTCGGCGACGGGGTCGGACTCGACCTCCTCGACCTCGGCGGCCTCTTCGGCGACCTCGACGGTCTCGTCGGCGGTCTCTTCGGCGGTCTCGTCGTCCACCTCGTGCACGGCCTCGACCTCGGCCGACTCGCCCGCCTCGACCTCGTCGGCGACCTCGACCTCGTCCTCGTCGCTGTCCGCGCCGGTGACGATCTCCTCGGCGGACTCGGCTTCGGCAGCCTCGGCCGCGTCCAGCTCGGCGGCGACATCCGCCTCGCGGACGGTCTCGTCGGCGTCGTACAGGGGGGACTCAGACACGGTCGCTGCTTCTTTCCTGGTTGTGGAACGGATACCTCAACAGTACCGACTCAACGGTAGTCGCCCACGGCCGTTCGCGCCGACAGCTCGACCCGGGCCGAGGAGTTCGGCCCGGGTCGGGGTGGAGTATCGGTGCGGGTTCCGCGGGGATCCCGGTTTCGGTCGGACTGATCGGGCGTCAGCCGAAGAGCCAGAAGGCTCCCTTGGCGAAGACCCAGTCGAGACCGGCGACCAGCAGCATCAGCACGATCACGAAGACCACCACGACGGTGGTGTACTGGATCAGCTGACTGCGGGTGGGCCAGACGACCTTGCGCAGTTCGGCGATGATCTGGCGGTAGAAGATGCCCATGCGGGCGAACGGGCCCTTCTTGGCCCGCTTGCCGGACTTCTTGCCACCCTCGTCGCCGGACGCCTTGTTGGCACGCCGACGCTCACGCCGGGACAGCTTGCCGTCCGCGGTGGTCTCGTCCGCCGCGTCGGCCCCCTCGGGGTTGCCGCTCTCAGGCGTTGCGGTGGAGCCCGTGGTCTCCGTCACTCGTCCTCACCTGAATCCGGGTCCTGCGGAGCTACCGTGCCTGGTGCACGGGCGATCCGGCGAAAGCAGTGCTGGGCGGGGCCCTCTCCGCATCAAGCCCGCTCGCTCTTCGGAGCGAACGGGCTTGGAACGAATCGAGCTGCAGGGCACGAGGGACTCGAACCCCCAACCGCCGGTTTTGGAGACCGGTGCTCTACCAATTGAGCTAGTGCCCTTCGGAACCTTGCGGCTCCGTCGTTGGCCCCAACCTACCGTATCCACCCGGCCGTGTGGTGTACCCGGCCGAAGGATCCGCACTTGGGAGCCATCGAGCAGTGAGTGTACGGGTTCTTCGCCGATTGGTCGAACCTCATTCACCGCGATCCGCCCGACGGGCTCACCCGGCCGGCGGCGGGAGCTCACCCGTTCGGCCGCGGCGTACGGATGATGGAACGCGCCGGTACGCATGGTGGAACCGCGATGCCCGCCGCCTGTGCGGTCTGGGACCATGCAAGACATGAGCGCACCCACCCCCGAGAACGTCTCCCCCGCGAACCGCCGGGTCTCCGCCCGGGTCGGCGCCATCGCCGAGTCGGCCACCCTCGCGGTCGACGCCAAGGCCAAGGCCCTCAAGGCGGCCGGCCGTCCGGTGATCGGCTTCGGCGCCGGCGAGCCCGACTTCCCGACCCCCGGCTACATCGTCGACGCGGCCGTCGCCGCCTGCCAGGACCCGGCGAACCACCGCTACACCCCGGCCGGCGGCCTGCCGGAGCTGAAGGCCGCGATCGCCGCCAAGACGCTGCGCGACTCCGGCTACCAGGTGGACGCCTCGCAGGTGCTGGTGACCAACGGCGGCAAGCAGGCGATCTACAACGCCTTCGCCGCGATCCTCGACCCGAACGACGAGGTGATCATCCCGGCCCCGTACTGGACCACCTACCCGGAGGCCGTGAAGCTCGCCGGCGGCACCCCGGTCGAGGTCGTCGCGGACGAGACCAGCGGCTACAAGGTCTCGGTGGAGCAGCTGGAGGCCGCGCGCACCGAGAACACCAAGGTGGTGCTGTTCGTCTCGCCGTCCAACCCGACCGGCGCGGTGTACACCGAGGCCGAGGCCGAGGCGATCGGCCGCTGGGCGCTGGAGCACAACCTGTGGGTGCTCACCGACGAGATCTATGAGCACCTGGTCTACGGCGACACGACCTTCACCTCGCTGCCGGCCCTGCTGCCCGAGCTGGCCGACAAGTGCATCGTGGTCAACGGCGTGGCGAAGACCTACGCCATGACCGGCTGGCGGGTGGGCTGGATGATCGGCCCGAAGGACGTGGTGGCCGCCGCCGCCAACCTGCAGTCGCACGCCACCTCGAACGTCTCCAACGTGGCGCAGCGCGCCGCGCTGGCGGCGGTGGCCGGCGACCTGTCCGCGGTGGACGAGATGAAGACCGCGTTCGACCGTCGCCGCCGCACCGTCGTGGCGATGCTGAACGAGATCGAGGGCGTGTACTGTCCCGAGCCGCAGGGCGCGTTCTACGCCTACCCGTCCGTCAAGTCGCTGCTGGGCAAGGAGATCCGCGGCAAGCGCCCGCAGACCTCCGCCGAGCTGGCCGCGCTGATCCTGGACGAGGCCGAGGTCGCGGTCGTCCCCGGCGAGGCCTTCGGCACCCCGGGCTACCTGCGGCTGTCGTACGCGCTGGGCGACGCCGATCTGGTCGAGGGCGTCAGCCGGATGCAGAAGCTGCTGGGCGAGGCCCGCGCCTGACCTTCCGGGCTCCTGCCGCCCCTCGCACCTCACCCGTTCGGGCGAGGTACGGGGGGCGGTTCCGGTTTCGGGCGGTTATGCGGCAGGATCGGTGAATGGATCGCCTGCGTGATGTCCGGAGCCTCCCGAAGGCCCACCTCCACCTGCACTTCACCGGTTCGATGCGCCCCGCGACGCTGCTCGAACTCGCCGACAAGAACGGCATCCGGCTGCCGGAGGCGCTGAGCTCGGGCCATCCGCCGAAACTGCGGGCGACCGACGAACGCGGCTGGTTCCGGTTCCAGCGGCTGTACGACACCGCGCGGTCCTGCCTGCGCGACGAGTCCGACATCCGCCGGCTGGTCCTGGAGACCGCCGAGGACGAGCGCGCCGACGGCTCCCGCTGGCTGGAGATCCAGGTCGACCCGACCTCGTACGCGCCGCTGCTGGGCGGGCTGACCCCCACCCTGGAACTGATCCTGGACGCCGTCCGGGAGGCCTCCGAGGCCACCGGGGTGGGCATCCGGGTGCTGGTCGCCGCGAACCGGATGAGGTCGCCGATGGATGCCCGCACGCTGGCCCGGCTGGCCGTCCGCTACACCGATCAGGGCGTCATCGGCTTCGGCCTGTCGAACGACGAACGGCGGGGCCTGGCACGGGACTTCGACCGGGCGTTCGCGATCGCGCGGGCCGGCGGACTGCTGGCCGCGCCGCACGGCGGGGAGCTGGCCGGGCCGGGTTCGGTGCGCGACTGCCTGGACGACCTGGGCGCCGGGCGGATCGGCCACGGCGTGCGGGCCGCCGAGGACCCGCGACTGCTGCAGCGGCTCGCCGACCGGCAGGTGACCTGCGAGGTCTGCCCGGCCTCGAACGTCGCACTCGGTGTCTACGAGCGGCCCGAGGACGTCCCGCTGCGCGCCCTGTTCGAGGCCGGGGTGCCGCTGGCGCTGGGCGCCGACGACCCGCTGCTGTTCGGCTCCCGGCTGGCCGACCAGTACGCGCTGGCCCGCGAGTCGCACGCCTTCACCGACGCCGAACTGGCCGAGCTGGCACGGCAGTCGGTGCGCTCCTCGCGGGCGCCGGAGCACGTCGTCAAGGACCTGCTGGCGGACATCGACGCCTGGCTGGTGAACGAGCCCGCACCGGCGCTTTCGGGCCGGCGCGAGGCGGTTTCGCTCTAGAGACTGACGCCGACCATCACCGGCTCGTTGACGAGGTCCACCCCGAAGGCCGCCCGTACGCCGTCCCGCACCTCGCGGGCCAGTGCGAGCAGGTCCTCGGTGGTGGCGGAGCCGCGGTTGGTGAGGGCCAGGGTGTGCTTGGTGGAGAGCGTGGCGGGGCCGGCGCCGTGGCCCTTGCGGAAGCCCGCGTTGTCGATCAGCCAGGCCGCGGAGGTCTTGGTGCGACCCTCGCCGGCCGGGTAGCCGGGGGCCTTGAGTTCGCCCAACGTGGCGGTGAAGTCGGCGAATTGAGCGTCCGTCAGGACAGGGTTGGTGAAGAACGAGCCCGCCGACCAGGTGTCGTGGTCGGCCGGGTCGAGCACCATGCCCTTGCCGGCCCGCAGCCGCAGCACCTCGGCGTGCGCCTCGGCGAGCTTCACCCGCTGCTCGGCCTCGACGCCGAGCGAGCGGGCCACCTCGGCGTACTTCACCGGGGAGGACAGGCCGCCCTCGTCGGCGAGCCGGAAGCGGACCCGCAGCACCACGTAGCGGTCCGGGTCGGCCTTGAAGCGGCTGTGCCGGTAGGAGAAGGCGCAGTCGGCGCCCGCCAGCGTCACCGTCTCGTCGAGCAGGCGGTCGAAGGCGACGACCTCGGTGATGGTCTCGGCGACCTCCTGGCCGTACGCGCCGACGTTCTGTACGGGCGTCGCGCCGGCCGAGCCCGGGATGCCGGCCAGGAACTCGATGCCCGCGAGGCCCGCGTCTACGGTGCGGGCCACCGCGTCCGACCAGACCTCGCCGGCGGCGAGCTCCAGCAGGGTGCCGTCCAGGGTGAAGCCGGTGGTGGCGATCCGCAGGACGGTGCCGGGGAAGCCGGCGTCGGAGATCACCAGGTTGGAGCCGCCGCCGATCACCAGCAGCGGCTCGCCGGCCCGGTCGGCGGCGCGGATGGCGGCGACCACCTCGGCGTCCGTCTCGGCCGTCACCAGTCGGCGGGCGGGGCCGCCGAGGCGCAGCGTCGTCAACGGGGCCAGCGGTGCGTCCATCTGCTCAATCACCGCCCCAGCGTAACCGCCCGCCGGAACCCGGCGGGCGGTCGCTGCGGCGGGCCGGTTCAGGAGCGGGCGACCTCGGCGGCGGCCGGGACGGGGTGGTCGGCGACCTTCACCGGGACCCGCATGCCGTGCCGGCTCGGGACGAGCGCCGCGACTACGGATCCGGCCGCGACCACGGCGGCGCCGACCACCAGCGCGGGGACGATGCCGTCGGTGAAGGCGGTGGCACTGTCGTAGCCGCCCTGTGCGGAGAAGACGGCGGACAGCACGGCCACCCCGAGCGCCCCGCCGACCTCGCGCATCGCATTGTTGGCGCCGGAGGCGATGCCCTGCTCCGCGGGCCGGACGCTGGCCAGCACCAGGTTGGCGGTGGGCGCGAAGTACAGCGACATGCCGATGCCGCAGACCATCAGGATCGGCACCTGCTGCCCGTACCCGGCGGAGTGGTCGATCAGCAGGGCGTATCCGGCGAGCCCGAGGGCCTGCAGGGCGAGGCCGGCGACGACCAGGGGCCGACCGCCGATCCGGTCGGCGAGCAGTCCGGCGAGCGGGGCGACCAGCAGCGGCATGCCCGTCCACGGGAGCATCCGCAGGCCTGCCTGTTCGGGGCTGTAGCCGCCGACGCCCTGGAACCACTGGCTGATCAGGAAGGTCGAGCCGAACATGCCGAGGTACATCAGCAGGCTGGCCGAGTTGACGGCGCTGAACGCCCGGTTGCGGAACAGTCGCATCGGCAGCATCGGCCGCTGCGCCCAGCGCAGCTCGTACCCGACGAAGGCAAGCAGCAGCAGGACGCCGCCGATCAGCGAGGTGAGCACGAGCGGGTCGGTCCAGCCGTCGGGGTTGCCGCGGATCAGGCCGAGGACGATGCCGAACAGGCCGACGCTGACCAGCAGGGTGCCGGGGACGTCCAGCCGGGGGTTCTCGCCGCGGCTCTCGGCCAGCTTGGCGCGGGCGATCGGCAGCAGGGCCAGGCCGACGGGGACGTTCACCCAGAAGATCCACTGCCAGGAGAAGTGCTCGGTGAGGCTGCCGCCGATCAGCGGCCCGACCGAGACCGCAAGTCCGCCGACGGCGGACCAGATGCCGATCGCGGCACCGCGCCTGGCGGCGGGCACGGCGGCGGCCAGCAGGGTCAGGGTGAGCGGCATGGTGATCGCCGCGCCGGCACCCTGGACGGCGCGGGCGGCGATCAGCGCGCCGATGTTCGGGGCGAGCGCGGCGGCGGCCGAGCCGGAGGTGAAGACGGTCAGGCCGATCAGGAACATCCGGCGGCGGCCGAACCGGTCGCCGAGGGCCGCGCCGAGCATCAGCAGGACCGCGAAGGTCAGGGTGTAGGCGCTCACCGTCCACTCCAGGTCGGCGAGGCCGCCGCCCAGGTCGGCGCGGATCGCGGGCAGTGCGGTGGTGACCACCAGGTTGTCCAGCCCCGCCATGAAGCTGGCCGTGCTGACGACCACCAGGGTCCAGACGGCTTGCCTGTTCACGATGGATTTCCCCCTAGGTTGTGATTGATCAATAACTTTCGTGGGCCGAAAAAAGGGCGCGCCGCCACCCGGGCGGAGCGCCTCAGCAGCCCCCGGCCTGCTTGCCGTACCCCTCGAACTCGGCCCAGATCCGATGATCCTTCGGGTACCCCAGTCCTACCAGGGTGTTGATCAGCATGCCGTAGGCCATGAACTGGGTGGCCTCCTTGCGGCTGCCACCGATCCGCTCCTCGATCCGCTCGAACAGCCGCAGCCAGGCCGCCCGGGCCGTCTCGCCGACCTGGACGTCGCCGGTCGACTCCGCCGCGAACACCGACACGTACATCTGCATCTGCATCATGACCTGCTCGCGGTCCTCGATCAGATCCACGTACGCGCGCGACATCGCGTCCTGCGCCGCCTCCCCCGTCAGCCCCTCCGACGCGCGGTCGAAGACCCGCCAGGTCTCCTCGATGCAGTACTCGCAGGCCGCCTCGAAGATCGCCTGCTTGTTCGGGAAGAGCCGGAACAGGTACGGCTGCGAGACACCCACCCGACGGGCGATCGCCTCGGTGGAGGTGCCCCGGTACCCGCCCCGGGCGAACTCCACCATGGCCGCGCGGACGACGCTCTCGCGCCGCTCCTCGGCGGACATCCGGATACTGTTCCTGGCCATGCGGAAGAGATTAGTGATTGGCCAATAACTTTGGCAAGCGGCCGGAACCCCGGGCGCCCGGCAGGGCCCCGGGGGTACGTGCTCTCAGCCCAGCTGCACGACGGCCCGGGACATGCCCAGGACCTTCTGGCCGGCGCTGGTCGCCACCAGGTCCACCCGCACCCGGTTGTCGTCGAGCAGCGCGGCGACCTTGCCGGTGACCTCGATCACCGCGCCGACGCCGTCGTTCGGGACGACCACGGGCTTGGTGAAGCGGACGCCGTACTCGACCACCGCGGCCGGGTCGCCGACCCAGTCGGTGACCACCCGGGCGGCCTCGGCCATGGTGAACATGCCGTGCGCGATCACGTCCGGCAGGCCGACCTCAAGGGCGAACTTCTCGTTCCAGTGGATCGGGTTGAAGTCCCCCGACGCTCCCGCGTACTGGACCAGCGCGGCCCGGGTCACCGGGAACGACTGGGCCGGCAGCTCGGTGCCGACCTGGACCTCGTCAAAGCGGACCGCCACGGTCACTCCTCCCCGGCTTCGTCGGCGGCGCGCGCCACCAGCGTCATGATCGACGTCACCACGTGCTCGCCGCTGGTGTCGTGCACCTCGCCACGGACCGTCAGCACGTCGTTGCCGGCCAGCGACTTGATCGCGTCGATCGAGATCGTCACCGAGAGCCGGTCACCGGCCCGCGCCGGGCGGGAGTAGACGAACTTCTGGTCGCCGTGCACCACCCGGCTGTAGTCCAGCCCCAGCTCCGGGTCGTTCACCACCTGCGCCGCCGCCTGGAAGGACAGCATGAACGGGAAGGTCGGCGGGGCGATCACGTCCGGGTGGCCGAGCGACTTGGCCGCCTCGGCATCGGTGTACGCCGGGTTCGCGTCACCGATCGCGGCCGCGAACTCGCGGATCTTCTCCCGGCCGACCTCGTACGGCGCGGTGGGCGGGTAGGTCCGCCCGATGAACGAAGGGTCGAGCGGCATGGGCAACTCCTCCGGTGGTTCGACCTCGGCCGGTCCGGTCCGTCCGGCCCGTCCGGTCCGTCATGCAGAAATGACTCCAGGCCGCGCCCCGAGGTGGGGTGCGGCCTGGAGTCGAGGCAAAGTCAGCGGGTCTCGCGGTGCGCCGTGTGAGAGTTGCAACGCGGGCAGTGCTTCTTCATCTCAAGACGGTCCGGGTCGTTACGCCGGTTCTTCTTGGTGATGTAGTTCCGCTCCTTGCACTCCACGCAGGCCAGCGTGATCTTCGGGCGGACGTCGGTGGCAGCCACGGGAGTGCCTTCCTGGGACAACGAATAAGAACACAGACAAGAGTAGCCGATCGGGAGTTGCATCCCCCGATCGACTACGCGGAGTAGCGGTGACCGGACTTGAACCGGTGACACAGCGATTATGAGCCGCTTGCTCTACCAACTGAGCTACACCGCTTTGATGAGCGGAACCCCACCGAGGCGAGGAACCTTTCACCAGAGCCCCCATGCGGAATCGAACCGCAGACCTTCTCCTTACCATGGAGACGCTCTACCGACTGAGCTATAGGGGCGAACGAGGAAGAGATTACACGGTTCCGGGCCAGAGGTGAAATCCGTATCCGCGGCCGATCTCCGCAGGTCGGCGGGGCCGCACTGACGGCCCGTCGCCCGACACCCGTTCGAGCCTCGCCGCAACCGCAACGCCCTCCGCGAAGCCCCCTCGGGCCACGGACTCCACCGACACCGGGCGACGGCCCGGGGGCCGAGCGTCCCGGCCGGGCTCCCCCTCGGGCCTGTCCGGCCGATCTTGCCGGGCGCGCGAAGCCGGATCGTCCGCTCCCGGCCCTGGCGGGCCGGGAGGTGCCCCCCACGGGCGCGCCGCCGAACGTCCAAGTACACCCAGTACGAGGACGGTTCGCCGGCACGCCCAGCCGGGCGCCCGCCGCCGCGCGCTGATCCGACAGGATCGGCCGGACAGGCCCTAGGCTCGACCGTCACTGACCTCTCGCGGATGCGCCGCAGACCGGCCTCCGCAACCCGGCCCCAGGGCCGCCGGGCGGTCAACGGGACTGGAGGAAAACGGGCCGATGAGCGAACGCAGCGAGGGCGACCGCCCGCCGGCCCCCAACCCCCTCGGGCACGGGCCGGTCCTGCTGCTCACCGGAGCCCGGCTGGTCGACGGCCAGGTCGTGGACGTCCGGATCAGCGGCGACCGGATCCAGGCCGTCGGCACCGTCGGCAGCCTCGGCCCGCTGCCCGCGATGCCCGGCCAGCCCACCGTCACCACCGGCGCCCGCATCGACCTCTCCGGCTACCTGCTGCTGCCCGCCCCCGCCGAGCCGCACGCGCACTACGACAACGCGTTCTCCGCCGCCCTGCCCGGCCCTTCCCCGGACGGGCCCGCCGACCTGGTCCGCCGGGTCACCGAGGCCGCGCTCACCTCGCTCGGCTACGGGGCCACCGCCCAGCGCACCCACGTCCGGATCGGCGACGTGCACGGACTCGGGCGGCTGGAGGCCGTCCTCACGGCCCGTCAGTCGCTGCGCGGGCTCGCCGAACTCCAGACCGTCGCGATGCCCCGACTGCTCACCGGCCTGGCCGGCGCGGACGGCCGGGCCCAACTGCGCGACGCGCTCAAACTCGGCGCGGACGCGGCCGGCGGCTGCCCCGACCTCGACCCCGACCCGGTCGGCTACGTCCAGGTCCTGCTGTCCGCCGCCGCCGACGCCGACTGCCCCGTCGACCTGCACACCGACGCCGCCGACCCGACCCAGCTCGCCCGTCTGGTCGCCGCACTCGCCCCGCACCGGCCGCGGGTCACCCTCGGACCGTGCAGCGCGCTGCCGCCCGGCGGATCCACCGTCCTCGCCAACTCCGGGGTGCGGGTGGCCTGCCTCCCGCAGAACGGCGGCTGCACCGGCCTCGAAGGCCCGCCCATCGGGCTGCGCCCGTCCCTGGTCCGCGAGTTGGCGCACGCCCGGGTCGCCCTCACGGCCGGCGCGGGCAGCCTCCGCGACGCCGCCAATCCGGTCGGCCGGGCCGACCCCCTCGACACCGCCCGGCTGCTCGCCGCCGGCGGCGCGCTCTCCCCCGAAGCCGCCTACGACGCCGTCTCCACCCAGGCCCGCGCCGCCCTCGGCCTGCCCCCCGTCCGCGTCGACGCCGGCTTCCCCGCCGAACTCCTCGCCGTCCGCGGCGACAGCCTCGTCGGCGCCTTCGCCGGCGGCCACTCCCGCCTGGTCGTCCACTGCGGCCGCATCGTCTCCCGCACCAGCGCCGTCCGCGAGTTCGCCGACACCGTCGCCCTCGCCCTCCCCCGCCAGAACCACCCGGGCTGATCCCTCCGGACCGGCACACGAAACAGCCCCCGGTCTGCGTTTCCGCAGCTCGGGGGCTGTTTCACTATCCAGTGGCTGGTGCAGGGTTCGAACCTGCGTAGCTTGCGCGGCAGATTTACAGTCTGCTCCCTTTGGCCGCTCGGGCAACCAGCCAGGGATGGTGTCTCGCGGGGCACTGCCCCGTTCGACGTCGTAAACGATACCCGATGTTGGGGGGTGGTCCGCCACTCGTTTCATCACGTGATGATCAAGGTCGGGGCGCGAGCTGTTGCGGGCGGGCGTGCGGGGGGCTGGATAGGCTGGGGCGTCGCCCGCCGGAGGCGGGTGGCGCAGACCGTGCAGCCAGTAGTTCAAGGAGACCAACACCCATGGCCGACTCCAGTTTCGACATCGTCTCGAAGGTCGAGTGGCAGGAGGTCGACAACGCGATCAACCAGACCTCCCGCGAGATCGCCACCCGCTTCGACTTCAAGAACGTGGGCGCCGAGATCAAGCGGACCGGCGAGAAGATCGAGATGAAGGCCAACGGCGAGGAGCGCGTCCGGGCGATCCTGGACGTGCTGCAGACCAAGTTCGTGAAGCGCGGGCTGTCGCTGAAGGCGCTGGACGCGGCGGAGCCGCACCTGTCCGGCAAGGAGTACAAGATCTTCGCCGACATCAAGGAGGGCATCACCACCGAGGATGCCAAGAAGGTGGCGAAGATCATCCGCGACGAGGGCCCCAAGGGCGTCAAGGCCCAGGTCCAGGGCGACGAGCTGCGGGTCACCTCGAAGTCCCGCGACGACCTCCAGGCGGTCCAGAACCTGCTGAAGGGCAAGGACCTGGAGTTCGCCCTGCAGTACGTCAACTACCGCTGACGCAACGGCAGTAGCACCACCGGCCGGGCCGGCACGGGAGGGCGCACCGGAGAACCGGTGCGCCCTCCCGGCGTTCGCGGGCCCATCTGCCGTGCCAGGGTGGGGAGATGACACACGGCCTGCCCCTTCCCGACGGATGGCTCGCGCCGGCCGCTCTGGCGCCGCTCGACGGGAGCGAGGTCTTCCGGGGCGGCGACGCCGGTTCGGTGCTGGACTTCTGGCGGTACGCGATGCCCGACCTGCGGACCAACACCACCCGCGGGCTGCTCGCGGAGTTCCTGGTGCACCGGGCGGTCGGCGCGACCACCCGCAACCAGGAGTGGGAGAGCTTCGACGTGCCGGCCCCGGGCGGGCTCCGGATCGAGGTCAAGACCAGCGCCTATCTGCAGGTCTGGGGCCAGCGGGCGCTGTCGCGGATCCAGTTCTCCCGGCTGCGTGGACGCGTCTGGACTCCCGAGGAGGGCACTGCGGCGGAGCCCTCGTACAACGCCGACGTCTACGTGTTCGCCCTGCACACCGCTCTCAGCCACGCCGACTACGACCCGCTGGACGTCGCACAGTGGAGCTTCTACGTGACCTCCCGCGCGGACGTCGCGAACGGGCGGGACAGCGCCGGCCTCGCCACCGTGCGGCGGCTGTGCGGCGACCCGGTCGGGTACCGGGAGCTCGCCGGGCGGATCTCCGCGGTCTGATCCGGCGCGGCTCTCCGCAGTCCGACCCGGCCGGGCACCCTGCCAGCGGAATGCCAGCGGTCCGGCAGCGGGGTGCGGAAACGTCCGGGGTGCCGGGCGGGACGCTGCGACCGAGGGGCGCGGGCGACCGGCCGGCCGTTGGAGGGAGGGCGTTTCGGATGGCTCGTCGTGGGCGTGTTGCGTGGCGGTTGGGGGCGGGGGTCGCCGTGGCCGCGCTGCTGGGGGCGACGGCTCCGGCCGGGGCGGTGGCACAGACCGTGGCCCGGTTGGCGTGGACGGCGTGCGCGGAGGGCTTCCAGTGCGCGAGCGTCCGGGTGCCGGTGGACTACAGCGAGCCGCGCGGGGCCGGGCTCGATCTGGCGGTCGTCCGGCATCCGGCGGGTGATCCGGCGCACCGGATCGGGTCGCTGTTCTACAACCCGGGCGGTCCGGCCGTGCCGGGGACGGCGGCGCTGCCGCTGATGCTCGACCGGTTCCCGCAGGAGGTCCGGGACCGCTTCGACATCGTGAGCTTCGATCCGCGCGGCACCGGTGGCAGCGCTCCCGTCCAGTGCTTCGACGACCCGGCGGACGAGCAGGCCCTGCTGGCGGGCACCCCGGCCGGCTTCCCGGCGGGCGCGGCGCAGCAGCAGTCCTGGACGGACGCGTACCGCCGGCTGGGCCGGCAGTGCGCGACCCGGCCACTGGTGGCGCACCTGTCCACCGCGAACGTGGCCCGGGACCTGGACCTGCTCCGGCAGGCCGTCGGCGACCGGGACCTCACCTACCTGGGCTCCTCGTACGGCAGCTACCTCGGCGCGACCTACGCCAACCTGTTCCCGGGCCGGGTGCGGGCCATGGTGCTGGACAGCGCCCCGGACCCGGCGGCCTGGTCGACCGGGCGGGACGCAGACGCCGGCCTCGGGCCGCTGCTGCGCAACCGCAGCGACGTCGCCGCCGGGCGGGTGCTGGACGCCTTCCTCGACGCCTGCGGCCAGGCCGGCCCCGCCGGGTGCGCGTTCTCCGCCGGGACGCCCGCAGCCACCCGGGCCCGGTACGACGAGCTGCTGTCCCAACTGCGGGACCGGCCGGTGGTGCTCGGCGGCACCGCGTTCACGGAGGGCGCGACGGTGGAGGCGACGATCGTCTCGCTCTACGCCGCGGCTCCCGTCCCCGGCGTCCCCGGCACCGGTTGGGCGCAACTCGGCGCGCTGTTGCAGTCCCTGTGGACGGCGGGCGACGCACCCGACGCACCCCTGCCGCCGGTCGCCCACCCGTCGCCGGACCAGGCGCTGGCGGTGGTGTGCTCGGACAGCGCCCCGCCACCGGCCGACGCGCGGGCCGCGTCGGCACTCGCCCGGGCCCGCGCGGGCGCGGTCGGCCCCTGGTTCGCCTGGGCCGACGAGCGCTGCGCCGACTGGCCGGCCCGCGACGGCGACCGGTACGACGGCCCGTGGAACCACCGGACCGCCCGGCCGGTCCTGGTGGTCGCCAACACCGGCGACCCCGCGATGCCGTACGAGGGTTCGCAGGCGATGGCCCGTTCCCTGGGCCGGGCCGGGCTGCTGACGGTTGACGGTTTCGGCCACACCGTCCTGGCCAACCCGAGCGACTGCGCGGCCCGTTACGAGGCCCGCTACCTGCTGAACGGCGCCCTGCCCCGCCCGGGCACGGTCTGCATGCCGAACCAGCGGCCGTTCGACCGGAGCTGACGGCCGGCGGAACGGGCGGGGCTGAGGAACGCGGGACGACATCCCGCGACCGTTCAAGTCGCCGCCCGGAGCCAGGCCCGTGCAGTACGCCCGCCCGCGCGGCGGCCGCGCACTCCGAACGGAGGCCGGCCCCGGAGTCCCCGTCAGTCCGTCAGTCCGTCAGTCCGTCTCCTGCGCGAAGCCCTCCGGATCGGTCAGTGCCAGCCCGGAATCCCACGCGGCCCGGAACGCGGCGTCCCCGAGGGTGGCGGCGCAGGTGTTCAGGGCGGTGCGGAGCTCCGGGTCGCCGGCGTCGTGGCCGCCGCGCAGGGCGTAGGCGGCGGCCAGCGCGGTGGTGGCACGGGCGGGGTCGTCGAGGGCGAGGCGGTGTTCTGCCCAGGCCTCCAGGACGTCGGCGCGGACCGGGCGGTCCTGGCTGGTGGCGGCCAACTGGAGGGCGCTGCGGTGCAGTTCGGCGGCGGTGGCCCGGTCGTCGAGCTGCCGGTGGGTGCGGGCGAGGCCGGTGTGCGTCAGGGCGAGCAGGTGGAGGCGGGTGGGGGCGGTGGGACCGGCCGCGGGGAGTTGTTCGAGGCGGTGCAGGGTGTGCCGATGGGCGGCCAGCGCGGCGGTCGGGTCGCCGCTGCGGCGGGCGAGTTCGGCGAGTGCGTAGTGGGCGGCGGCCTGGAGGTGCGGGTCGTGGGCGCGTTCTGCGGTGGTGCGGGCGCGTTCGAGGTCGGCCCGGGCGGCGGCGAAGTCTCCGTTCCGGGTGTGGAGGCGCCCGGACAGCAGCAGCGCCACGGGTGCTTCGCCGGTGCCGCCCGTCCCGGTGTCGAGGAGGGCGGCTTCGTCGAGCGCGGCGAGCGCCTCCTCGGCCGCGCCGGTGACGGACAGCAGCGCGGCGAGCGTGACCAGGGCGAGGGCCAGCCCCCAGCGGTCGCCCAGGGCACGGAAGCCGTCCACCGCGGTGCGCACGCACGCTTCGGCGGGGGCGACCCGTCCCTCGCTCAACTCGACCCGCCCGAGCACGAGTTGAGCGGCGGAGCGGACCCACGGGTCGGTGTGCGCGCAGTACTGCCGCGCGGTCACGCCCGGCGGTCCGCCGGCGGCCAGCAGCAGGGCGGCGGCGAGGGCGACCGGGTGGTCGGCGTCCCGGGCGGCGGCGAGAGCCGGGCCGAGCGCCTCGGGCGGCAGGGCGGGGCCGGCGTCGCGGAGCGGTGCGGTGAGCAGGTCGAGGATCACGCACCGGGCGTGGTCCTGTTCGAGGCCGGGCGGCGGCGGGGTGGCGCCGTGCGCGGCGAGGGCGGCGGCGGCCTGTTCGCCGGCCTCGTGGGCGCGGCCGCGCATCAGCCAGGGCCAGGTGCGGGCGGCGGCCAGCCGCAGGGCGTGGTCGGGCGGTCCGGCGGTGACGGCGCGGTGGAGTGCGGCGTCGAGGTTGTCCTGTTCGGCGTCGAGGCGGGCGAGTTCGGCGGTCTGCCGGTCGGTCCGCAGCAGGGGTTCGGCGTGTTCGGCGAGGTCGAGGAAGCAGCGCAGGTGGGCGGCGGCGGTGCGGTCGTGCTCGCCGGCCTCGGCGAGCCGTTCGGCGGCGTGCGCGCGGACGGTCTCCAGCAGCCGGTAGCGGACCGGGCCCGCTCCCCAACCGGCCGTCACCAGCAGGGACTTGTCGGCGAGCCCGGACAGCAGGTCCTCGACGGCGGCGGAGTCGGGGGCCGGTCCGGTGGGCCAGTGGGCGGCGCAGACGGTGTGCGCGTCGCCGAGGGTGGCGCCGCCCGCGAAGACGGAGAGCCGGCGCAGCAGGACGCGTTCGTCCCGGTCGAGCAGGTCCCAGCTCCAGTCGATGACGGCGCGCAGCGTGCGGTGCCGGTCGGGTGCGGTGCGCGGGCCCCGGTCGAGCAGGCGGAGGCGGTCGTGCAGGCGGGCGGCGATCCGGTCGGGGGTGAGGGTGCGCAGCCGGGCGGCGGCGAGTTCGAGGGCGAGCGGGAGGCCGTCGAGGGCGCGGCAGATCCGGACGACGGGTTCGGCGGTGTCGTCGTTCAGCGTGAAGTCGGGGCGGGCGGCGGCGGCCCGTTCGACGAAGAGGGCGACGGCGGGGTGCGCGAGGGCCTGCTGCGGGGTGCTGCCGGGTTCGGGGACTGCGAGCGGCCGGACCGGCCAGAGCGTCTCGCCGGGGACGCCGAGCGGTTCGCGGCTGGTGGCGAGCACGGTGAGTCGGGGCGCGGCGGCGAGCAGGCGGTGGGCGAGCCGGGCGGCGTCCGCGATCAGGTGTTCGCAGTTGTCGAGGACGAGCAGGACGTCGCGGCCCTCCAGCGCGCGGACGATTCGCCCGGTGGTGTCGCCGGGCGGTTCGCCGGTGGGCAGGCCGCCGGTGAGCGCCCCGGTGTCGGCGGGGCGGCACAGTGCGCTCAGCACGGCCCGGGCCGGCCCGTCGGGGCCGTCGGCGCCCGCGAGTTCGACGAGTCGGACGTCCGCGGGGGCGGGGGCGGGGTCGGCGGCGGCGGCCAGGGCGAGGCGGGTCTTGCCGACGCCGCCGGGCCCGGTGAGCGTCACCAGCCGGGAGCGGCGCAGGCGGTCCCGGACGGCCGTCAGGTCGGCGTCCCGGCCGATCAGCCCGGAGAGCTGGGCGGGCAGCCCGGAGAACGGCACGGGCAGCGCGGCGCTCTCGACCGGGGCGGAGACCGGCGCGGCGAGCAACACGGCGAGCGGCGCGGCGAGCGGCGCAGCGGCCGGGGCGGACGTGCCGCCCAGGACGTGCAGGTGGGCGTCGCGCAGTTCGGCGGAGGGGTCCGCGCCGAGCTGCTCGGCCAGCGTCTGCCGGGTGCGGTCGAACACCTCCAGCGCGGCGGCGCTCTGGCCGTTGGCGTGCAGGGCGCGGATCAGGCGGGCGGCGGTCCGTTCGCGCAGGGGGTGGTCGACGCGGAGTCCGGTGAGCTCGGCGACCAGGCGGGGCGGCGCGTCCGGGTGGCCGAGCGCGAGCAGCGCGTCGGCGCGGTCCTCGACGGCGGCGAGGCGCAGTTCGGCGAGTCGGGCGGCGGGGGCGGCGGCGAATTCGGCGGCTGCGGCGTCGGCGAACGGTGCTCCGCGCCAGAGGTTCAGGGCCGCGTCCAACTCGGCTGCGGCGCGGGCGTGTTCGCCGGCCGCGAGGGCGGCCCGTCCGGTGGCGGCGCGCTGTTCGAACTCCCAGGCGTCGACGTGCCGGCGGGGCAGGTCGAGCAGGTAGCCGGCGGGGTGCGAGCCGATCGCGGTGCGGTCCTCGCCGAGTGTGCGGCGCAGCCGGGACACCAGCGACTGCACGGCGCCGACGGGTTCGTCGGGCGGGGTGTCGCCCCAGAGGTCGTCGATCAGCCGTTCGCGGGTGACCACCCGTCCCGGGTCGAGGGCGAGCCGGATCAGCAGCAGCCGCAGCCGGGCGCCGCCGGGCCCGTCGGCCGGCCCGTGGTCGTGCACCAGTTGCAGCGGCCCCAGAACGTTGATCCGCACCGTGTCCGCCCCCGTTCGCCCGCCCGACGGTGATCATTCTCGCGCGTCCGGCGGGGGCATCCACGGCCGGTCCCGGTCAGTCCTCCGGCGGGGCGGTGCGGTGGGCGTCCAGCGCGGCGGTGACGTCGGGCAGGGCCGTGGCGGGGATGTCGAGGGCGTGCAGGATCCGGGCGAGCGGCGCGCCGTCGGCGGGGGTGAGCGGGCCGAGGGTGATGTGGCCGTCGTACCAGAGGGCGGCGCGCCGACCGGTGGGGTGTTCGGCGTCGATCTCGGCGAAGGCGATCGGTGCGGCCTTGGACCAGCCGGCGATCCGCCGGGCGAATCCGGAGGGAAATCGTTTGAAGTCGTAGTCGGGCGCGTTGGACGGCTGTTGCAGCGCGTCGTGGAGTGCGTCCGTCATTGGGACCATTGCCAGCCCGTGGGGCAGGCGGGTGATCCGCGCGATCGGAAGTTCGGCCGCCACGACGGTGATCAGCTCATCGGTGGCGATCAGGGCGTTCAGTTCGTATGGCACCACCCCATTCTCCGTCCCAAAAGTCATCAGGTCTGGAAAACAATCGAACTGGCTATCCATCCGATATACCGGGCATGAACGTATCAAGTACGCGCGCCCGCCGACGCGGTGCGGCAGAGTGGTCCGGGTGACCCGCACTCCCCGGCCCCGCCCGACCCCCGAACAGCTCGCCGCCGCCCAGGACACCACCATCCCGGACGTGTCCGGGCCGGGCCTCACGGTGCTGTTCTGCGGCATCAACCCCGGCCTGTGGTCGGGCGCCACCGGCCACCACTTCGCCCGCCCGGGCAACCGCTTCTGGCCGGCCCTGCACCGATCCGGCTTCACGCCACGGCAGTTGGGGCCCGAGGAGCAGGACGAGCTGCTCGCGCTGGGGCTGGGCATCACCAACGTGGTCGCCCGGACCACCGCGAAGGCCGCCGAACTGACCGCCGAGGAGTACCGGGCCGGCGGCGAGGCACTGGCCGCCCGGGTGCGGCGGCTGCGGCCGCGCGCCCTCGCGGTGCTCGGCATCGGCGCGTACCGGGCCGCGTTCGGCCGTCCGAAGGCGGCGGTCGGCCGGCAGCCGGAGGGCATCGGCGACACCGAGGTCTGGCTGCTGCCGAACCCGAGCGGGCTGAACGCGCACTACACGCTGGACGGGATCGCCGCCGAGTTCCGCACCCTGCGCGAGCACCTGGCGGCGTCAGCCGTCGAGTAGCGCCCGCTCGAAGCGGTCGCGCTCGCGCAGCACGTACGCGGCGTCGGACAGGTACATCAGGTGGTGCCCGTCGGCCAGGTGCGAGGCGAACGCGGCGCTGCCGGCGGCGGCTTCGGCCCGCATGTGGTCGACCAGCGCGTGCAGCCGGGCCGCGATCGCGTCCACCAGCCCGGCCCGCCCGGCCGCGTCGAGCCCGTACGCGTCGCAGAACTCCCGTGCGCGGGCGGCCTGTTCGTCCGGGGTGCCGAAGCCGTCGGCGTTCCCGGGGGCGGTGGTGGGCGTCCAGCGGTAGACCGCGTACGCGACGTCCCACAGCCGGGGGCCGGGGTGGACGGTGTCGAAGTCGATGACGCCGACCACCTGTTCGCCGTCCAGCACGCAGTTGTGCGGGGCGTAGTCGCCGTGGCAGACCACCTCGACGGGTTCGCGGACGGGCAGCATCCAGCCCTCGGCCGTGTATCCGGCGGTGGCGTCGTGCAGGGCCCGCAGCACCCGGGCCGCGCTCAGCAACGCGGTGCGGGAGGCGGCGGCGGGGGTGGCCGGGTAGTCGGAGACCTCGCCGGGCAGGAAGTCGAGGATCTCCCGCCCGTCCGCGGTCAGGCCGTGGAACGCCGGCGCGGCGGTGAACCCGTTCGCCCGCAGGTGCCCGAGCAGCCCGTGCACGGCCGGAGACCAGGGCCCGGTCGGCCGCAGCACGCGATCACCGACCCGCTCCACCCGGTTGACGCCGCCGACCAGGATCTCGCGCTCCGCCATGCACCCGCTCCTCCGCCGCCACAGCCTTCCCGGACCGGACGGTTCTACCCCGGCCCCGAGCGGCTGCCAACCGCTTTTCCGATCAGCGGGCGCCGAAGCCCTCGTCGGAGCTGACCACCTCGCGGCCGAGCGGGGTGAGCGAGATCGGCACCATCTTCAGGTTCGCCCAGCCGAACGGGATGCCGATGATCGACAGGAACAGCGGGATGGACGTGACGATGTGACCGATCGCCAGCCACCACCCGGCGAACACCAGCCAGATCACGTTCCCCACGCAGGACGGCGCCCCGGCGTCCGCCCGCACCACGGTGGTCCGGCCGAACGGCCACAGCATGAACCCGGCCAGCCGGAACGACGCGATGCCGAACGGGATCGTCACGATCAGCACGAAGCAGATGATCCCGGCGAGGGCGTACCCGATCGCCATCCACAGGCCGCAGAACAGCAGCCAGATGACGTTGAGCAGGAAGTTGATCAGCTTCATGCCTCCAGCGTCCCACGGTCGGCCCGCACCGGTCGACCCCTCGCGACGCCGCATCACGCAGTTGATTCGATCAGGCTCTGATAACAAGTGTTCAAATATTGCCGCGATTCACTCCATCAGGGAATGGCGCGCCCCGATTCCGACAGTGAATGATTTCGTCTCGCCCGAGCCGCGCAATTTCGCGCGGGATTGCGCAGGGCCACCCACCGGAGCCCCTCCGGACACTCGGAGGGGCTCCGTCGGCGCGGCCCCCATCAACAGGAGGTGCCTGGTATGAGCGAGTACACCAACGGCATGGCGGCGGACCTGATCGAGGCGAAGACGCCCTGGGTGAAGGCCCGGCGCAGCTCGAACGTCGGCCAGTGCGTGGAGATGCGCAAGATGGACGACGGCCGGGTCGCCGTCCGGCACAGCCTGGACCCGTCGGGGCCGGCGCTGATCTTCAGCATCCAGGAGATCGCCGCATACCTCGACGGAGCACGTAACGGCGAATTCGATCACATGGCCATCTAATCGCACTAGCTGACGACTTTCCATTTCATGGGCTTGTCGCCACGTCCCCCTTGGATCAGCTATTCTCTCCTTCCCAAAAAGGTTGGAATAATTGGCTCAGGGGGGATTTCATGTCCGCAACCGGACGTGATGGGGACAGCGGGAACATCGTTCCGTTCCGGCGACCGCAGCCCGAAGTGACCGAGGGCGATTCCTGGCCGCTGCCGGCCCTGCTGCTCGGCGCACGGCTGAAGACGCTCCGCGGCCGCCGACCGCAGAACTCGCTGGCCAAGAAGACCGGCTACTCCCCCACGCTCTACTCCCGGATCGAGGCGGGCGCGGTCCGGATCGACAAGCCCGAGGCGATCGCGCTGATCCTCAAGGAGCTGGGGGTGCCGGCCGGGCCGGAGTTCGACCAGCTGATGAGCCTGGCGCGGGACGCCTCCGTCCCCGGCTGGGCGTCCTCGTTCCGCACCGCCTACCGGGACGCGGTGCCCGAGTCGATGGTGCGGCTGAGCGAGCTGGAGAGCCGGGCCACCAGCCTCTACTCGGTGGAGACCGCTTTCGTCCCGGGCCTGCTGCAGAGCGACGCCTACCGCACGGCGGTCACCGAATGGACCCTGCTGCCCAGCCAGCGACGCCTGGCGGAGCGGGTGGTCGAACTCCGCACCGAGCGGACCCGCCGGTTCTTGGCCGCGAAGCCGCCGAGCTCGGTGTTCTTCCTCCGGGAGAGCGTGCTGCGCCAGGTGATCGGCTCGCGCGAGCTGATGGTGGAGCAACTGGAGCTGCTGCTCACCTACGCCGAGACGTCCCGGATCGGCGTGCGCATCATCCCGATGGATCTGCCGCTCGCCCTGCAGGTGTCCTCGGTGACGCGGCTGGACTTCGAGGACCAGCTCTTCGCGGTGCCGTCGGTGATCTACAACGAGTGGGCCGGGCGCGGCGACTACTACCGGGGCCCGCTCGACGGCGAAACCTCCTCCGACGAGTTCCGGGACTTCCGGTTTGTGATCGACACGGCCGCGCGCCTGGCACCGGGCCGCGAGGACAGCCGCCGCCTCATCACCGAGGCTCTGAAGGCCCACCGCTCACACCTGTAGCCCGCCCGCTCACTCCACGGTGGCCAGCCCGCCGAACTCGACCCAGTCATCGTCGACCCGGCGGATCTGCGGCACGTCCTCGGGCATCCACCGCGCGACGTCCAGCAGCCCCGGCTCCTGGACGGTCAGCCGGTCGACGTCGAAGAAGCGCCGGACCTCCTCCTCCGTCCGCACCCGCCCCCACCGTCCCCCGGTCCGCTCGGCCATCAGGCCGGTCACCTGCCGGCGGATCCGGGCGCTCCCACTGACCAGCTGGCAGGCCACCACCACGCTGCCCGCCGCCAGTTGACGCACCGTGCGCTCGATGACCGCGCGCGGGTCCTTGCTGTCCGGGAGGCAGTGCAGGACGGAGACGAACAGCGCGGCGACCGGCAGCGAGAAGTCGATCCGGCCCTGCACGCCCGCCCGGATGTCCTCGGTCTCCACCAGGTCGGCGGGCAGGATCGTCACGTTCGGGTTCTCGTCCAGCAGGGCGCGCCCGTAGGACAGCACCATCGGGTCGTTGTCGATGTAGACGACCTTGCAATCCCTGTGCACGGCCTGGGCGACCTGGTGCACGTTCTGCCGGGTCGGCAGGCCCGAGCCGTGGTCGAGGAACTGCCGGATGCCGTACCGGGTGGCGATGTGCCCGACTGCCCGGACCAGGAACGCCCGGTTGCTCCGGGCCAGTTCGCGGGCGCTCGGCGCGATCCGCAGCAGTTCCTCGCCGGCCAACCGGTCGGAGTCGTAGTTGTTCCGGCCGCCGAGCAGCCAGTCGTGCATCCGCGCCGTACTGGGCCGGTCCGGGTCGAACTGCGGAAACGCTCCTGCGCTCTCGGTCACGCCACTGACCCCCATGCTCGAACTCCGCTCCGCCGCAGCAATTCTGATGGAACGTCACATCTTTGACGGCACGCGGCATGCGAAAGTACTCGCAAGGGTGAAACAACCCTTGCGAGTATGGCGAAGCATGGCGAATGCAGCCCCGTCATGCGCTACGGAGCCGCGCGCCATGCGCCCGGTTCAGGCCTCGGCACCCTCCGTCCCGCCATCGGCCAGCAGCCTCCTCGCCGCCATCAACTGGACGTGCAGCTGCGGCTCGTGGAGCCCCATCAGCCCGGCCGCCTCGCGCGGCGCCATACCGAGCCGCTGGTGCAGCAGCGCGGCGTCGGCGACCCGGTCGGGCAGCGCCCGGTGCAGCCGGTCCAGCCGGAGGTCGCCGGTCTGCCGGCCGGCGAGCGTGACGCTGTCGCACAGCACCCGCCAGGTGAACGCGGCCGGGTCGTCGTGCAGCGCCTGCGTCCAGCTCAACTCGGCGCGGCGCAGCACCTGTTCGACCACCCGACAGGCCAGCACGCCGTCGCCGAGCCGGGCCCGGGCGTACGCCTGGTAGCTGTGGCGGTGGAGTTGGACGAACGCGGCGTAGCCGGAGTCGGCTGTCGCCGGTGTGCGCGAACGGGACACCCGGGGCTCCTTCGACATCGGCCCAGTTCGGGCGCGGGCGCGGCGGGGTGGGGTGGGGTGGATCAAGCCGTGGCTCAAGCTGTGGCTCAAGCGGCGGATCGAGCAGTGGGTCAAGCAGTGGGTCAAGCAGTGGATCGAGCGGGTGGCGCACGCCGGGACGTGCGCCACCGGGTCAGCGCAGGTCGACCCAGGACCACTCGACGTAGGCGTCCCGGCAGAGCCGCAGCAGGCCGAGCACCAGCGCGGCGCGCTCCCACTCGATCGGGCCTGCGGCGGAGACCGCCCAGACCAGCACCGGGACCACCAACAGGGCCCGCAACCGGGCCGCACCACGGACGGCGCGAAGTCTGCGCAATCCCACGCCCGGGCCGTCGGCCCTGCTAGCGTGGGCAACTTCGGGAAGCGTCGAGCATTCCCGGGAGGGTCGGTCATTCACAGGTGTGCTACCTCCTCTGATCGGCCCGCACCGCCTCGTCCGGTGTGCCAGCACCGGGCGGGGCAGCCCCGCTCCCGGGGGTGGCCTTGCAGCAGAATCTACCGGCCGCGAGCGGCCGATCTGCCGTCAATTGAGCTGCGCAATCCCCCCGGTTGAGCGTTCGACGATCACCGCCCCGAAACGGTCGAACTGTGCTCGAATTCGGCCGATCCGCCCCTCTGCCGGGCAGGCCGAAAGGCCCGCCCCGGCCGGGGCGGGCCGCTCGAACGCGCTCAGGTGAGGAGCTTGTCCTTGGCGCGCCGGTACTCCTCGTCGGTGAGCGCGCCGCTGTTGCGGAGCTCGGCCAGCCTGGCGAGGTCGTCCACGTGCCCGGTGGCGGCCGGCGGCTTGTCGCCGCCCTCGGCGGGCGCGGTGCCGGCGGCCTTGCGGATGTAGGCCTGGAAGGCGGCGTCGGCCTGTCTGGCCTGGTCGACGTCGCGTTCGTGCATGGAGCCGCCGCGGACGATCAGATAGACCAGGACGCCGATGAAGGGCAGCAGGATCACCAGGATCGTCCAGCCCGCCTTGGCGCCGCCGCCCATGTCCTGGCTCCGGAAGATGTCCGTGATGATCTTGAACAGCAGGAAGAACCAGAGGATCCAGAGGAACAGCTCCAGCATCGTCCAGAAAATGTTGAGCAACGGATAGTCCATGACGCTCCGATCCCGCGCACAGTCAGCCGGAACGCCCCTGCGCCTCGTGCGGCACAGGGACGAAACGATTCGTATCACCGTGAAACGGGCATCGCATGTCGGGCGTCAGGGGACCCGGTCCGGGTTGTTCTGCAGCCGGTCGAACTCGGCGAAGTCGGGGTGGTGCAGGTCGAACGCCGGGGATTCGGAGCGCACCCGCGGCAGGGTGACGAAGTTGTGGCGGGGCGGCGGGCAGGAGGTCGCCCACTCCAGCGAGCGGCCGTAGCCCCACGGGTCGTCGACGGTCACCCGCGGCGCGTGGCCGGCGGTCTTCCACACGTTGTAGAGGAACGGCAGGGTGGACAGGCCCAGCACGAACGAGCCGACGGTGGAGACGGTGTTCAGCGTGGTGAACCCGTCCGAGGCCAGGTAGTCGGCGTACCGGCGCGGCATGCCCTCGGCGCCGAGCCAGTGCTGGACCAGGAAGGTGGTGTGGAAGCCGACGAACAGCGTCCAGAAGTGGATCTTCCCGAGCCGTTCGTCCAGCATCCGGCCGGTCATCTTCGGCCACCAGAAGTAGAAGCCCGCGAACATCGCGAACACCACCGTGCCGAACACCACGTAGTGGAAGTGCGCCACCACGAAGTAGCTGTCGGAGACGTGGAAGTCGATCGGCGGGGACGCCAGCAGCACACCCGTCAGGCCGCCGAACAGGAAGGTCACCAGGAAGCCGACCGACCAGAGCATCGGCGTCTCGAAGGACAGCGAGCCGCGCCACATGGTGCCGATCCAGTTGAAGAACTTCACCCCGGTCGGAACGGCGATCAGCAGCGTCATGAAGGAGAAGAACGGCAGCAGCACCTGCCCGGTCACGAACATGTGGTGCGCCCAGACGGTGATCGACAGGCCGGCGATGGCGATGGTGGCGGCGATCAGGCCGGAGTAGCCGAACATCGGCTTGCGGCTGAACACCGGAATGATCTCCGAGACGATGCCGAAGAACGGCAGCGCGATGATGTACACCTCGGGGTGGCCGAAGAACCAGAACAGGTGCTGCCAGAGGATCGCCCCGCCGTTCATCGGGTCGAAGACGTGCGCGCCGAACTTGCGGTCGGCCTCCAGGCAGAGCAGCGCGGCGGCCAGCACCGGGAAGGCCATCAGCACCAGCACGGCGGTCAGCAGCACGTTCCACACCAGGATCGGCATCCGGAACATGGTCATTCCCGGGGCCCGCAGGCAGATGATCGTGGCGACGAAGTTGACCGAGCCGAGGATGGTGCCGAAGCCGGAGAACGCCAGACCCATGATCCACATGTCGGCGCCGACGCCCGGCGAGTGCACGGCGTCGTTCAGCGGCGCGTAGGCGAACCACCCGAAGTCCGCCGCCCCCTGCGGGGTGACGAACCCGGCGACCACGATCAGCGAGCCGAACAGGTAGAGCCAGTACGCGAAGGCGTTCAGCCGGGGGAAGGCCACGTCGGGCGCGCCGATCTGCAGCGGCATGAACCAGTTCGCGAAGCCCGCGAACAGCGGGGTGGCGAACATCAGCAGCATGATCGTGCCGTGGATGGTGAACAGCTGGTTGAACTGCTCGTTGGAGAGGAACTGCGTCCCCGGGCGGGCCAGTTCGGCCCGCATCAGCAGCGCCATCACCCCGCCGACCAGGAAGAACGCGAACGAGGTGACCAGGTACAGGGTGCCGATCTGCTTGTGGTCGGTGGTGGTCAGCCACGTCACCAGCACACGGCCCCGGCGGGGGCGGTTGGCGCGGCCGAAGCGGCGTCGCGGCGCCGGGGGGACGGTTGGACCGGTCAGGCCCAGTTCGGCATCGCTCGGCAGTATCGTCACCGCACCGCACCTCCGGCCTCGGGTCTGGCAGTGCGTCCAGCACTACCAGCGGGACCCGAGGCCCGGGCGGACGCTCGCCGGGCCCTCCCCCGAAGGGCTCATCGGCCGGCCGGAGGGCTCAGCGGCCCGCCATCCGCTCCAGGCGGTCGATCCGCTCGCGCATCGGCGGGTGGGTGGAGAACAGCTTCGCGCCGACCTCGCCGGGCCGGAACGGGTTGGCGATCATCATGTGGCTGGCGGTCTGCAGCTGCGGCTCGGGCGGCAGCGGGAGGCGCTGGGTGCCGGCGTCCAGCTTGCGCAGGGCGCTGGCCAGGGCCAGCGGGTCGCCGGTGATCCGGGCCCCGTCGGCGTCCGCCTGGTACTCGCGGGAGCGGCTGACGGCCAGTTGGATCAGGCTCGCCGCGATCGGCCCCAGGATCATGATCAGCAGCATGCCGAACAGGCCCGGGCCCTCGTCGTCGTCGGAGCGGCCGAACGGGATCAGCCAGGCGAAGTTCACCAGGAACATCACCACCGAGGCCAGCGCGCCGGCCACCGAGGAGATCAGGATGTCCCGGTTGTAGACGTGGCTGAGCTCGTGGCCGAGCACCCCGCGCAGCTCCCGCTCGTCCAGCAGCTGCAGGATGCCGTCGGTGCAGCAGACCGCGGCGTTGCGCGGGTTGCGGCCGGTGGCGAAAGCATTCGGCGCGGGGGTGGGCGAGATGTACAGCCGGGGCATCGGCTGTCGGGCGGCGGTGGAGAGCTCGCGGACGATGCGGTACAGCTGCGGTGCCTCGATCTCGCTGACCGGGCGGGCCCGCATCGCGCGCAGCGCCAACTTGTCGCTGTTCCAGTACGCGTAGGCGTTGGTGCCGAGCGCGATCAGCAGCGCCACCAGCAGACCGGTACGGCCGAAGAAGCTGCCGATCACCAGGATCAGCGCGGACAGACCGCCGAGCAGAACGGCCGTCCGCAATCCGTTGTGGTGGCGGTGCACTGCGGGCCCTCCTGTGGTGCCGGGGAGGCCGGTGGAGCAGCCTCCTTCTGCCGGGATCAACGCGCCGAGCTGGCCCGATCGTTCCCTCCGGCATTCGACCACAGGTCAGAACAGGCTGCCCGACACCACCTGCAGCACCAGTTGCGGAGCCACCGACAGCACCACCGCGCCGCTCGCCGCGAGGCCGAGCGCGGCGGTCAGCGAGGCCGGAACGCGCGGCACGGCGACGTCTGCGGAGGTGGACGGCGCGAACAGCAGGGCGGTCCACTTCAGGTAGTAGGCGAGCGCGATCACCACGTTCACCGCCATCACCACGGCCAGCCAGCCCAGGCCGGCGTCGACGGCCGCCCGGAACACCACGACCTTGCCGAACAGCCCGACCACGCCCGGCGGCAGGCCGGCCAGGCAGAGCAGGAAGAACGCCAGCGCGAACGCCGCCCAGCGGTTGCGCGAGGCCAGCCCGCGGAACGACTCCAGCCGGCCGGTGCCGCCGACCAGCGCGACCACGCCGAACGCGCCCAGGTTCACCAGGCCGTAGATCAGCGCGTACGCCACCGTCGCGCCCAGCGGGTCGGCGGAGTCGGCGTACCCGGCGGCGGCCAGCGGCACCAGCAGGTAGCCGGCCTGGCCGACCGAGGACCAGGCGAGCAGCCGCACCGCGCCGTACGGGGTGTCGGCGCGCTGGCGCAGCGCCGCCGCGTTGCCGACCGTCATGGTCAGCGCGGCCAGCACCGCCAGCACCAGGCCCCAGGTGTGGCCGTACGGGCGGAAGGCGACGGTGGTGACCAGCGCCAGGCCGGACAGGCCCGCGGCCTTGCCGACCACCGACAGGTAGCCCGCCACCGGCAGCGGCGCGCCGACGTAGGTGTCGGGCACCCAGAAGTGGAAGGGGACGGCGGCGGTCTTGAACGCGAAGCCGACCAGGGTGAGCACCGCGCCGGCCTCGGCCAGCGGCTTCAGCTGCCCGGGGGCGTGCGCGAGGCCGTCGGCGATGCCCTGAAGCTGGATCGTTCCGGCGGCGGCGTAGACGAAGCTGACGCCGAGCAGCATCACGGCGGTCGCGGTGACGGAGGAGAGGAAGAACTTCAGCGCGCTCTCCGCGCCCCGGCCGTCCCGGCGCAGCGCGACCAGGGCGAACGCGGGCAGGGTGGCGACTTCCAGGGCGATCACCAGGGTGGCGAGGTCGCGCGCGGCGGGCAGCAGGGCGGCGCCGCAGGCGGAGGAGAGCAGCAGGAACCAGTACTCGCCGCCCGGCAACTTCTCGTCCTCGACGGTGTGCAGGGAGAGCAGCACGGTCAGCAGCGCGCCGCCGAGGGCGAGCAGCTGGAAGGCGAGCGCGAAGTGGTCGGCGGTGTAGGAGCAGCCGCCGCTCTTGAAGCAGAACGTGGAACGGGTGTCGCCGAGCACCAACGGCAGCAGCATGGCCAGCGCGGCGAGCAGGCCCGCGGCGCTCAGCCACCCGAGCAGGCGCTTGCGGGCCTCGGGCAGGAACAGGTCGGCGACCAGCACGGCGAGGGCGGCGAGCGCGGCGATCAGCGGCGGGGCGATGGCCACCCAGTCGACGGACTGGATCAGGCCGCCCGGGTCGGCGACGGCGAGCGGAGTCATGAGGGGCTGCCCCAGGTCGTGAGTGGTGGTCATCAGCCGCTCCCGAGGAGGTGCTTGACGGCCGGGTCGGAGAGGCCGAGCAGCAGCGCCGGCCACAGGCCGGCCACCAGGGTGAGCGCGGCGAGCGGCGTCCAGCTGGCGGCCTCGTAGCCCTGCAGGTCGGCCACGTCGGCGACCGGGGCGGGCTGCTTCGGGTCGCCCATGCAGACCCGCCGGACGACGACCAGCAGGTAGGCGGCGGTCAGCAGGGTGCCGAGACCGGCCAGCACCATGTAGGTGACGAACGCGGGCCGGGACAGGCCGTCGGCCGGGTCGAACGCGCCGTACATGGCGAGCAGCTCGCCCCAGAAGCCGGCCAGGCCGGGCAGGCCGAGGCTGGCGACGGCGGCGAACGCGAGCAGCGCGCCGATCCGCGGGGCGCGGCCGTACAGCGCGGCGCCGGTGGCCCCGGCGAGGGTGTCCAGGTCGGCGGTGCCGTAGCGGTCCTTGACGGCGCCGACCACGAAGAACAGCAGGCCGGTGATCAGGCCGTGCGCGATGTTGGCGAACAGCGCGCCGTTCAGGCCGGTCGGGGTGAGCGAGGCGATGCCGAGCAGCACGAAGCCCATGTGGCCGACCGAGGAGTACGCGATCAGCCGCTTCAGGTCGCCCTTGGCGCCGGTCCGGGCGAGGGCGAGGCAGGCCAGCGAGCCGTAGACGATGCCGACGGCGGCGAACGCGCCCAGGTAGGGCGCGTAGGTGGCGGTGCCGTCGGGGACGATCGGCAGCAGCACCCGGACCAGGCCGTAGGTGCCCATCTTGAGCATCACGCCGGCCAGCAGCACCGATCCGACGGTCGGCGCGGCGGTGTGCGCGTCGGGCAGCCAGGAGTGCAGCGGCCAGGCGGGGGCCTTGACGGCCAGGCCGACCAGGATGGCCAGCGCGGCGATCAGCTGGGTGGTGTGCGAGAGCCCGGAGCCGTGCGCGTCGGCGAGCTTCACCATGTCGAAGGTGCCGGCCTTGACGCCGATCAGCAGGAAGCCGAGCAGCATCACGGCGGAGCCGAGCAGGGTGTACAGGATGAACCGGTTGGCCGCGGCGACCTTCTGCCCGCTGCCCCAGCGGGAGATCAGGAAGTACATCGGGATCAGCACGATCTCGAAGGCCAGGAAGAACAGCACCAGGTCGAGCACCGCGAAGGTGGCCAGCATGCCGGTCTCCAGCAGGAGCAGCAGGCCGGTGAAGGCGCGGCCGCCGGGGCCCGCCGGAAGCTTCTTCAACGAGTACACGGCGCACAGGAAGGTGAGCAGCGCGGTGAGCACCAGCAGCGGCAGCGAGATGCCGTCCACGCCGAGGTGCAGGCGCACGTCCAGCGCGGGGATCCAGGACACGTCGGTGACGGCCTGCATCCGGCTCGGCGCGCCGTGGTCGAACCCGGCGGCGAGGGCGATCGCCAGCAGCAGGGTGCCGCCGGTGACGGTGGTGCCCAGGCGCAGCGCCCGCCGGTCGCCGATCGGGGCGAGCATCAGGGCGGCGCCGAGCAGCGGCAGGGCCAGGAGGGCGATGAGGACCGCGTTCATCGGTGGCTCCTAGGAAATGCCGGAACGGGGAACTGGGGGTGCGTCACGATCCCACCGCCACCAGGACGACGAGCAGGACGGCTCCGGCGAGCAGCGCGTTCAGGTAGCCCTGGGCGTTGCCGGTCTGCGCGAAGCGGACGGCGCGGCCGAGCCAGCCGGGTGCCGCGCCGGCGCCGCGGACGTAGGTCTCCACGACGGCGCGGTCCAGGAACCGGACCAGCCCGGCGGCGGCCTCGGTGGGCCGGACGAACAGCGTGCTGTACAGCCGGTCGACGCCGAAGCCGTGCTGGGCGGGCCGGTACAGCGGGCCGAGCAGCAGCCGGGCCGGGTCGGCGGCGGGCCGTCCGGCGGCGGCCCGGGCGTTGACGGTGCGCCAGGCGGCGTACCCGATCAGCAGGCCGGCGACGGCGACGCCGGTGCCGATCACGCCGGTGGCGACGGACACCCGCAGCGACTCGCCGTCGAGCAGTGCGGGCAGCCAGTCGGTGCGCAGTCCGGCCACGCCGAAGGCCAGCGCGGGGACGGCCAGCACCCACAGGATCAGGCGCATCGCGGCCGGTTCGGCGTGCGCCGGGTCGGCCTCGTCGAGCTCCGGGGAGTACGGGGCGCCGGGCTGCGGGGCGAGGTCCTCGCCGTTGCGGGACCGGCCGTAGAAGACGGACAGCCACAGCCGGGCGGCGTAGGCGGCGGTGAGCAGCGCGGTGAGCAGGCCGGCCACCAGCACCGTCCAGCCGACGGCCTGCGGCACGGCGGAGGCCGGGCCGAGGGCGCCGGTCAGGGCCTCGCCGTGGGCGGCGTGCTCGGCGGCGCCGAGCACGGACTCCTTGGAGAAGAAGCCGGAGAACGGGAAGACGCCGGCCAGCGCGAGCAGGCCGATGGTCATCGTCCACCAGGCGTCGGGGATGCGGTGGCGCAGGCCGTCCATCCGGGCCATCGCGCTGATCGAGTTGGTGTGCGCGGCGTGGATGACGACACCGGCGCCGAGGAACAGCAGGGCCTTGAACGCACCGTGCGAGACCAGGTGGAACACCGCGGCCTGCCGGTCGCCGGCGGCCAGCGCGCCGGCCATGTAGCCGAGCTGGCCGACCGTCGAGTAGGCGAGGACGCGTTTCAGGTCGTCCTGGGCGAGCGCGCACAGCGCGGAGCCGATCATGGTGACGGCGGCCATCACGGCCAGCACCACCAGCGCGGCGGAGGACTGCAGGAACACCGGCAGCAGCCGGGCGACCAGGTAGATGCCGGCCGCGACCATGGTGGCGGCGTGGATCAGCGCGGACACCGGCGTCGGGCCGGCCATCGCGTCCGGCAGCCAGGTGTGCAGCGGGAACTGGGCGCTCTTGCCGGCCACACCGGCGAGCAGCAGCAGGGCGATCAGCGTGGGGTGGTGGAGGTCGCCCGCGGCGGCGACCCGCAGCACCTCGCCGATCCGGAACGTCCCGGCGTCCGCGCCGAGCAGGAACAGGCCGAACAGGAACGGCACGTCGCCGAGCTTGGTGACCAGGAACGCCTTCAGCGAGGCGGCCCGGGCGTCGGCGGTCTCCCAGTGGTGGCCGATCAGGAAGTACGAGCAGATGCCCATCACTTCCCAGCCGACCAGCAGCACGATCAGGTCGCCGGAGTAGACGACCAGGAACATCGCGGCGGTGAACAGCGAGACCAGCGCCGCGTACGACGGGTAGCGCGGGTCGTCCTTCAGGTACGCGGTGGAGTAGATCTGCACGCAGGTGGCGACCAGGCCGACCAGCACCGAGATCAGCGAGGTGAAGCCGTCCAGGTGCAGGGCGAGCGAGATCTCCGGGCCGCCGGTGGGGGCGAGCCGGGTGGCGGCGTCCAGGGTGGTGCCGGTGCCCAGCTGGAGGGCCGTCACCAGGGCGAGGACGGCGGACACCGCGACCGGCAGCACCGCGAGCGGGCGGGCCAGCGCGGGGTACCGGCGTCCGGTGGCCAGCCCGGCGGCGGCGCCGAGCGCGGGCAGGACGGGGACGAGGATCGGCAGCGCGAGGTTCATGCGGCGGCCTGCTCCTTCTCCTCGGCCGCATCGGCCGGGTCGTCCGCCTCGTGCCGGTCGCCGAGCGCGGTGACCCGGTCGACGGCGGCGGTGCGGCGGGTGCGGTACACCAGCAGCACGATGGCCAGGCCGAGGCCGATCTCGGCGGCGGCGACGGTGATGGTGAACAGGGTGAGCGCCTGGCCGGCGTGCAGGGTGTCGCGCAGCCAGACGTCGAAGGCGACCAGGTTGAGGTTGACGGCGTTGAGCATCAGCTCGACCGACATCAGCACCAGGATCACGTTGCGCCGGGCGAGCACGCCGTACACGCCGACGCTGAACAGCAGCACGGCGAGGACCGCGGGGTAGGCGAGGTGCACGCTCAGCGCTCCTTCGTCTTCGTCAGGACGGTGCGCAGGTTCCCGGGCCGCGGCTTCGTCCCGTCGCCCTTGGCACGGGACAGCACGATCGCGCCGACCAGCGCGGCCAGCAGCAGCACCGACAGCGCCTCGAACGGCAGCACCCAGTGCGAGAACAGGAACTCGCCGGTCAGCCGGGTGGTGCCGGCCGGGCCGGACAGGTCGATCCAGGACGAGCGGAACGCGTCCACCACCAGCGTCACCAGGGTCGCGGCGGAGGCCGCGCCGACGGCCAGCGCCGCCGGGCGGTTGCCGGAGTCGGCGTCCGGGGAGCGGCCGATCGGGGCGCGGGTCAGCATCAGGCCGAACAGCACCAGCACGACCACCGAGCCCAGGTACACCAGCACCTGCACCCAGGCCACGAACTCGGCAGTCAGCAGCAGGAACTCGACCGCCAGCCCGCCCAGCGCAACCACCAGCCACAGCGCGGCGTGCACCAGCTGCCGGGTGGTCACCGAGACGACGGCCGCGCCAAGCACCAGCACACCGACCAGCAGGAAGACGATCTCCTGCCCGGTCGGCGAGAGGTACGAGCGCGCGGCGGGCTCCAGCGAGCCCGCCGCGGCCAGCAGGGTGCTCAACTCTGCTCACCCTCCTCGGCGGCGGCAGCGGCCGCGGCGGCGGCGGCGGCGGCCAGCTTGTCGGCGGCCTTGCGGGCCATGGCGATCTCCTTGGGCTCCTCCGCCGCGGCGTCGTGCGCGGGCGGCGGCGGGACGGTCCACATCCACTCGCGCAACCGGTCGCGCTCGTGGGTGAGCTCGCGGATGTCGGTCTCCGCGTACTCGAACTCCGGCGACCAGAACAGCGCGTCGAACGGACACACCTCGATGCAGATCCCGCAGTACATGCAGAGCGAGAAGTCGATGGCGAAGCGGTCCAGCACATTGCGGGTGCGGGCGCGGGCGTTCGGGTCGGCGGCGGGCAGCGTCTCCTTGTGGGAGTCGATGTAGATGCACCAGTCCGGGCACTCGCGGGCGCACAGCATGCAGACCGTGCAGTTCTCCTCCAGCAGCGCGATGACGCCGCGCGAACGCGGCGGCAGGTCGGGCTGCACGTCCGGGTACTGCGCGGTGACGGTCTTCCGCGTCATCGTCCGCATGGTGACGGCCAGGCCCTTGGCCAGGCCGGATCCGGGGAACTTCATCAGGAGATCGCCACCTTGACGATGCCGGTGAGGGCGAGCTGGGCCAGGGCGAGCGGGATCAGCACCGTCCACGCGAAACGCATCAGCTGGTCCTCGCGCAGCCGTGGGAAGGTGACCCGCAGCCAGAGCACCACGAACGCCAGCGCGAACGTCTTCACCAGCGTCCACAGCCAGCCCAGGCTGTCGGAGAACGGGCCGTGCCAGCCGCCCAGGAACAGCACCGTGGTCAGGCCGCAGAGCACCACGATGCCCGCGTACTCGGCCAGCAGGAACAGCGCGAACCGCAGACCGGTGTACTCGGTGTACGCGCCGAAGATGATCTCCGAGTCGGCGATCGGCATGTCGAACGGCGGCCGCTGGAGCTCCGCCAGACCCGCCGTGAAGAAGACGAACCCGCCGATCAGCTGCCACGGCACCCACCACCAGTGGAACGCGTCCACCACCCCCGGCAGCGAGACGGTGCCCGCGGCCATCGCCACCGACGCCGCCGCGAGCAACATCGGCAGCTCGTACGACATCAGCTGCGCGGCCGTGCGCAGCCCGCCCAGCAACGAGAACTTGTTCGCCGACGCCCAACCGGCCATCAGCGAGCCCAGCACGCCGATGCCCATCACCGCCAGCACGAAGAAGATGCCCGCGTCCACCGCCTGCCCGACCAGCCCGTTCGGACCGACCGGGATCACCAGCAGCACCAACAGGTACGGCAGCAGCGCGACCGCCGGCGCCAACCGGAAGATCCGCCGGTCCGCCCCCGCCGGGACGATGTCCTCCTTCTGCGCGAACTTCACCCCGTCGGCGACCAACTGCGCCCACCCGTGGAACCCACCCGCGTACATCGGGCCGAGCCGCCCCTGCATGTGCGCCATCACCTTGTGCTCGGCCTGACCGACCACCAACGGCAACACCAGGAACACCGCCAGCGTGCCGACACAACGCAACAGCGTGTCGAGAAGGTTCACGCGCTGTCTCCGTTCTGCTCGGCCTGCTGATCGCTGTCGGACTCTCCACGCCGCACAGCCCCACCCTCACCGGGCTCACCCTGCACGACCCCAGGTTTCACAACCCCGGGTTTCCCACCGCCCCCGGCCCCGGCCCCGGCCTCCGCAGCCTCGGGCTTCACGGGCTCGGGCTTCACGGCCCCGGCCTCCGCAGGCTCGGGCTCCGCACGCTCGGCCTCCACAGGCTCGGGCTTTACGGGCTCGGGCTTTACGGGCTCGGGCTTTACGGGCTCGGGCTTTACGGGCTCGGGCTTTACGGGCTCGGGCTTTACGGGCTCGACCTCCGCAGACTCGGGCTTCACAGGCTCGGGCTTCACGGGCTCGGGCTTCACGGCCCCGGCCTCCGCAGCCTCGGGCTCCGCACGCTCGGGCTTTACGGCCCCGGCCTCCGCAGCCTCGGGCTTCACAGGCTCGGGCTTCACGGCCCCGGCCTTCACGGCCTCGGCCTCCGCAGACTCGGGCTTCACAGGCTCAGGCTTTACGGGCTCGGCCTCCGCAGGCTCGGGCTTCACAGGCTCAGGCTTCGCGGCCGCAGGCTCGCGCCGCTCGGCCTCGACCGGCCCATCGGCAGGCTTCGCCACCCCGACCCGCGTGCCCTCCGACTCTCCCGCCTCGGGCACCGCAGGCTCGGACGGCACAACCGCAGGCTTCGCGGCCGCAGGCTCGCGCCGCCCGTCGGCAGGCTTCGCCACCCCGGCCCGCGTGCCCTCGGACGTTTCCGCCTCGGGCACCGCAGGCTCGGACGGCACGGGCTCGCCCTGCGCGCCGGCAGGCTCCGCCGCCATAGGCACCGCAGGTTCGGACTGAACCCCCGCGAGCGCGGGCCCTGCTGCCTCGGGCTCCGCAGGTTCAGGCTGCGCGCCCCCGGCCTGCGTACCCTCGGACTTCTCCGCCCCAGGCACCGCAGGCTTCGCCACCTCGGGCTCCACAACCGCAGGCCTCGCAGGCTCCGGCTGCACGGCCTCCGGCTGCACGGCGTCCGCCGCCGCAGGCGCGTCCTTCGCCGGCCCACCGGTCGAGGCCGCCGACTCAGCAGCCCCGGACTCTTCTGCCCCGGGCCCCACAGGCTCGGGCTGCGCGGCCTTCGACTCCACGGCGTCAGCCGCCGCAGGCCCGGACTTCTCTGCCTCGGGCTGCGTCTCCGCGGACTTCTCGTGGGCCGGGACGGGGGCGTGCCACGGGGCGTCGGACGACTGGGTCCGGGCGGTACGGCGCGGGGGTTCCGGTGTTTCGGGGGCGGCCTGGCTGACGGAGCCCTCGCCGACGCTGCGACTGCGGCGCGGGCGGTCGGCACGGACCGGCGGCGCATCGGCGGCGGTGCCGGCGGCGGGGGCCGGGGGGGTCTGGCTCGCAGAGCCCTCGCCGACGCTGCGGGCGCGGCGCGGGCGGTCGACGCCGGCCGCCGCTCCGGCGCGGGCCGCGCGGGCGGGGCGTTCGGCGACCGGGGGGAGGGTGCCCTTGAGGGGGCCCCACTCGTTCGGGTCGGGGACGCCGGGGGGCAGCATCTTGCGTCGGGCCGGGCCGCCGCCGTGGTCGGACTCGCCGGGCTCCTTGGCGCCGGGCCAGTCCTTGGCGACTCGCGCGGCGAGCACGAAGTCCTTGCGCAGCGGGTGGCCCTCGAAGCCGTCCGGCAGCAGCAGGGTGGCCGGGAAGGGGTGGCCGGGGAATTCGATGCCGAACATCTCGCGGGTCTCCCGCTCGTGCCAGGCGGCGCCGGCGTACACCCCGACGGCGGTCGGCAGCACGGCCTTGTCGCGCGGCACCCGGGTGCGCAGCAGCAGTCGGCGCACCCGGCCGGGCTCGCCGACGGCGGCCAGGTGGGCGCAGACCGCGAAGCCTTCGGCGAGTTCGTCGACGGCGCTGAGCCAGTCGAGGAACGCGAGGCCGAGGCCGTCGCGGGCGGCGGTGAGCGCCTCGATCCAGTGCTCGGCGGGAACGGTGACGGTGAGCAGGTCGTACGCCTCGACGGCGGTCGCCCACGGCCCGATCGCGGCGGCGGCCCGCTCGGCGGCAGACGGAACAGCGGCGGACGGAACGTCAGGGGTCTCGGTCACCGTTCGCCCTCCTCGGCAGCGGGGGCGGGGGCGGGCGCGGCCTGCAGCGGCCGGCGCAGCGCGGCGGCGGGTGCGGCGTAGCGCTGCGGCACGTCCTCGGCGGCGATCTTCTCCTGGAGCTTGAGGATGCCCTGGAGCAGTGCCTCGGGCCGGGGCGGGCAGCCGGGCACGTAGACGTCGACCGGGATGATCTGGTCGACGCCCTTGGTGACGGAGTAGGAGTCCCAGTAGGGGCCGCCGGAGTTGGCGCAGGCGCCGAAGGAGATGACGTACTTCGGTTCGGGCATCTGCTCGTACAGGCGCTTGACGGCGGGGGCCATCTTGTCGGTGACGGTGCCCGAGACGATCATCAGGTCGGCCTGGCGGGGGCCGGGCGCGAACGGGATGACACCCATCCGAATGAAGTCGTGCTTGGCCATGGACGCGGCGATGAACTCGATCGCGCAGCAGGCGAGTCCGAAGTTGAAGCACCAGAGGCTGTAGCGGCGGCCCCAGTTGAGCACCACCTTGACCGGGTCCGGGGCGAGCCGGGCCAGCGGGCCGAGGCGGCGCTGCTCGACGGCGGCGCCGGGGTTGGCCGGGTCGGGGATGCCGAGCGGGACCGGGCCCTGACCGGGCGTCCCGTGGGAGTGCGTCACGTCCATTCCAGAACGCCCTTCTTCCAGGCGTAGAGCAGTCCGACCGCGAGGAAGCCGATGAAGACGAACATCTCCACCAGCGTGGCCGCCCCGAAGCCGGCGGCGGCGAACACCGTGGCCCACGGGAACAGGTAGATCGCGTCGACCGCGAAGATCACGTAGAGGAAGGCGTAGACGTAGTAGCGGATCTGGGTGTGCGCCCAGCCCTCGCCGACCGGATCGACGCCGCACTCGTAGGCGAGCAGTTTCTCCGGGGTGTTGACCACCGGTCGCAGCAGGCGGTTGGCGGTGAAAGCCACCGTGACGAAGAGGACACCGATGACCGCCAGCAGACCGATCGCCGCGTAGGCGTCGAAGTAGCCGCTGCCGGCGGCGGGGTCGGCAGCGAGCGGCTGCCACTCCATGGGTTACGCCCTTCTTCTTTGCCCGTCCATAACCATCGCTATCGCGGGAGTCTATGTGCACCGCTCGTCTACTCCCCCATCTGCCCGTTCTGCAAGACGTCCGGTGGACACCCGTCGGAATGGCCTTCGTCGGCCCGCCGGGAGCGGGGTTCAGCACGGGGGGTGGGGATAACCCCCGGACGAAGACGGAGTGCAGCACCATGGCGGCGCGCTGTCCGTAACCGGGATGCTGGTGATCGTCAAAGAACCGGCGAACACCAGGAGAGGGCGCCGACATGGAGGACAAGGCGAAGCGCCCGTCGTTGTACGGGCCGCAGTTGTGGCAACAGGTCCAGCACGAGCTGCTGAACCTCCCGATCGGCATTGCCGCCTTCACGGTGATGGTGACGCTGCTGTCGACCGGCCTCGGCATGGCGGTGACGGTGGTCGGCCTGCCGCTGCTGGCCTTCGGGTTGACGTGCTGCCGCCTGTTCGGCCGGCTGGGCCGGGTCCGGGCCCGGGCCTCGCTGGGCAGCCGGATCGCCGAGCCGGAGCCGCTGGCGGCGACGCGTCCGGGCGTGGCGGGCCGGGTCGTCGCCTCGCTGTCGGACGGGCTGAGCTGGCGTTCCGCGCTGTACTGCCTGCTGATGCTGCCCTGGGGCATCGTCAGTTTCACGTTGACGGTGGTGCTGCTGACCGTCGGCTGGCCGGTGCTGCCGTGGGCGATGCGGGCGCTGGCGGCGGTGTCCCGGCTGCTGGTGGAGGGTCTGCTGTCGCCGGGCGCGCTGCAGGAGCGGGTCCGCGAGCTGGAGGACGACCGGGGCACGGTGGTCGACCACGCCGCCGCCGATCTGCGCCGCATCGAGCGGGATCTGCACGACGGCGCGCAGGCCCGGCTGGTGGCGCTGGCGATGGATCTCGGTCTGGCCAAGGAGAAGCTGACGGAGGATCCGGTGGCCGCCCAGAAGATGGTCGACGCGGCGCACGGCGAGGTGAAGCTCGCCCTGCAGGAGCTGCGCGATCTCGCCCGGGGCATTCACCCGGCGGTGCTCACGGACCGCGGTCTGGATGCCGCGCTGTCCTCGGTGGCGGCCCGCTGCACGCTGCCCGGCGGCGTCAAGGTGCACGTCGAGATGGGCGAGGGCCGCCCGGATTCGGCGGTCGAGGGCATCGCCTACTTCACCGTCAGCGAGCTTCTGACCAACGCCTCCAAGCACTCCGGTGCCCGCTCCGCCTCGGTGGACGTCTGGCGGCAGGACGACCGGCTGATGCTCACGGTGCAGGACGACGGCCGCGGCGGCGCCGAGATACGCCCGGGCGGCGGGCTGGCCGGGCTGGCCGAGCGCGCCGAGTCGGTGGACGGCGTGTTCGTGGTGGACAGCCCGGCCGGCGGCCCGACCTCGGTGGCGGTCGAGCTCCCCTGGCACACCCGGGCGGGCCGGGGCTGACGGCGGGCATGGACGAGCCCGGGGTGCCGCCCCTTGCGCGGTACGGCACTCCGGGCCCGAGTGGGCGGGGCTACAGCGTCCCGAGCGTGACGTCGGCGCTCTGGTTCTGGCCGTCGCGCTGGTAGCCGACGGTCACCTTGTCGCCCGGGGAGAACGAGGCGAGCGCGCTGGTCAGTGCGGAGGGGCTGGTGATCGCGGTGTCGTTGATCTTGGTGATCACGTCGCCCGCCTGCAGCCCTGCGGAGGCCGCCGGTCCGCCGGAGGCCACCGAGACGATCGCCGCTCCGGCGGGCTGGAAGTTGGTGTCGAAGTAGGGGCGGACGGTCACCCCGAGCGCGGCCCGCCCGGAGTTGGTGACCTGGCCGCTGGAGATCAGCTGGTTGGCGATGCTGGTCACGGTGGCGGCGGGGATGGCGAAGCCGATGCCGGGCGCGGCCGAGTTGCCGAGCTCCGGGTCGACGGCGGTCAGGGTGTTGATCCCGATCACCTGGCTGGAGAGGTTGACCAGCGCGCCGCCGCTGTTGCCGGGGTTGATCGCGGCCGAGGTCTGCACCATGTTGCCGATGGTGGCGCCGGGCGAGCCGGAGGTCTGCGGTTCGCTGACGGTCCGCCCGACCGCCGAGACGATGCCCTCGGTGACGCTGCTGGACAGGCCCAGCGGGCTGCCCATGGCCAGCGTGATCTGGCCGACCGCGACCTTCGAGCTGTCCGCGAAGGTCGCGGGCTTGAGGCCGCTCGGCGGGCTGCTCAGCTTGATCACCGCGAGGTCGGACTGCGGGTAACTGCCCACCAGGGTGGCGTCCAGCGGCTTGGTGCTGTTGGCCAGCGTCACGGTGAAGGTCTGCGCGGTGCCGACCACGTGCGCGTTGGTGACGATGTCGCCCTTGTCGTCGAAGACGATCCCGGAGCCGAGGCTGTCACCGGCAGTGATCTGCACCACCGAGGGCAGCACCTGGGAGATCACCTGCTGGTAGTTCTGCTCCAGCTGGTCGCTGGTGGAGGGCGCCGGCGCGGTGGTGGCGGCACCGGCCGCGGTACTGGAACCGGCCCCCTTGTCGGTGCTGGAGCAGCCGGTGACCAGCAGCGCGGCCGCGGCGAGCACCGCCGCCGGACCGAGCCACAGCTTGGGCCCGGTGGGCCGGGGGCCGGCCGGCAGCGGGCGGGTCGGTTCCTTCTTCGGGCGCACGGCGGCCCCCTCCGGTCGCAGGACAGAACTTTGTCAGCATTTCAGCGAAATGTCCGATTGCCTGCGCAGACACACCCGCCGCCGCCAGAAAGCAGCCGTCTAGGATCGGCCCATGACCTGGTTGATCACGGGCGGGGCCGGCTACATCGGCGGTCATGTCGTCCGGGAGTTGGTCGCAGCCGGCGAGTCCGTGGTCGTCCTGGACGACCTGAGCTCCGGCGCGGCCTCCCACCTGCCCCCTGGCGTCCCCCTGGTGACGGGCTCCACGCTGGACCGCCCACTGCTGGACCGCGTCCTCGCCGAGCACGGCGTCACCGGCGTCCTGCACCTGGCCGCCCGCAAGCAGGTCGGCGAGTCGGTCGCCCAGCCGCTGCACTACTACCACGAGAACGTGGAGGGCCTGCGGGTCGTGCTGGCCGCCGCGGTGGACGCGGGGGTGCGCCGGGCGGTGCTGTCCTCCTCCGCCGCCGTCTACGGCATGCCGGACGTCGACCTGGTCACCGAGGCCACGCCGTGTATACCGATGAACCCGTACGGCGAGACCAAGCTGGCCGGCGAGTGGCTGCTGAACGCCTGCGCCGACGCCTACGGGCTGTCCGCGGTGTCGCTGCGCTACTTCAACGTGGCGGGCGCGGCCTCCCCCGAGCTGTCCGACCCGGGCGCGGCCAACCTGGTGCCGCTGGCCTTCCAGCGCCTCACCGCCGGGCTGCCTCCGCTGATCTTCGGCGACGACTACCCGACGCCGGACGGCACCTGCGTCCGCGACTACATCCACGTCTCGGACGTCGCCTCCGCGCACGTCGCCGCGGTCCGCCGGCTGAGCGCGGCCGCGCCCGACGAACCGGTCCGGCTGACCCTCAACATCGGCACCGGGCACGGCGTCTCCGTCCGCGAGATGCTCGCCGAGATCGCCGAGGTCACCGGCCTCGACATCGCCCCCGAGGTGTCCGCCCGCCGCCCCGGCGACCCGGCCCGGGTGGTGGCCTCCGCCGACCTGATCCACCGCGAACTCGACTGGACCGCCCGCCACGGCGTCCGCGCCATGGTCTCCTCCGCCTGGGCCGGCTGGCAGCACCGCCACCCGTAGGCCCCGGACTCGATCCGGGGCCCACGGGCTCCGGATCAGTTCGCCGGGTGGATCGGCGAGGTGGCCAGCGCGGTCAGCGTGGTGCCGTCGAAGCGGTAGCCGGTGGCGTTGCCCTGCGCGTCGACCGCCCACAGGTCGGCGAGGCCGTCGCCGTCCAGGTCGGTGGCCCGCAGGACCGGCTTGCTCGCCGCGTCCCAGCCGCCGGCGGCGACCAGCACCGGGGTACCGATCGGGTCGCCGAGGAACGGCCCGGTCAGCGTCGAGGCGGCGTAGTAGTAGAGCGAGCCGTCCGCGTCGTTGCGGGCGAACAGGCCGGGCAGGCGCTCCGCGCCGAGCACCGCGGTGGTGATGGACCAGCCGTGCCAGTCACCGGTGCCGGCCGGGTTGACGTCGCTCAGCTCGACGGCCGACTCCAGCGACTGGAAGGCGCCGGGGAAGCTGGCGCTGCCCACGACGATCAGCTTGCCGCCGGCCAGCACCAGCAGGCCGTCCGTGGTGCGGAAACCGGTCGGGTAACCGTTCCCGGCCGAGTACAGCTCACCGGCGTCGGCGATCCGCTCGACCCGCTTGGTGCCGTCGTCGAAGACGTGCTGCCCGATGTTGACCGACTTGGACGGGTCGAACCCGCCGGCCGCGTAGGGCAGCGCGGTACCGACACCCACGCTCGGCACGTAGGCGAGCACGCTGTCCGCCGTGCTGCCGTTGAACCGGCCGCCCACCGCCAGCACGCCGTTCCAGTCGGCGGCGCCGCCCGGCGCGTTCCGCCCGGTGCCGGCCGCACCGACCTGGACGGCGGGGGCGAGCACGCCGCCGCCCTGGCCCTTGGCGAGCCACAGACCATCGCCGAGGCCGAACTGTCCACCGACCAGCAGCAGGTCGGGCCGCCCGTCGCCGTCGATGTCGCCGGCGACCCGCGGCGGCTGCGCCGCGTTCAGCCCGGCGGTGGCCTGCGGTCCGCGGTTCCCGCCCGGGGACAGCGGGACGACGGTCAGATTGCTGTACGCGCTGACGGGAGTGACGGTCAGGACGGCGTTGCCGGAAGCGTCGGCGGTGGCGGTCTTCGGGGCCTCTCCGCCGACCTGGTACGCGTAGGCGGCGGGCGGCTCCCCCGGCCCGGCGGTCACCGTGATCTGCGCGGGCGTACCGATCACCAGCCCGCTGGGAACGGACACCGTCGGAGCGGCGGTGGGCACGGTCGGGTCGTAGCGGAAGTGGCAGGTGGTGGACCAGTCGCCGGGTACCTGGCCGCCCTGGGCGCGGGCCTTCCAGTCGAAGTCGGTGATCGTCCCGCCGGCTGCGGCCGTCAGGACGTCACGGGACAGCTGGTGGACCGCGGCGGTGCCGGGAGTGGCGGACAGGGTGACGTCGTCGACGGGCGCCCCGGTGCCGGAGCGCAGCAGCTGGAACTCCACCTTCCCGGAGTCGGAGGCGTTGGCGAACAGCGTGACGTCGCCGAGGCCGAGTACGGTGCCGCCGGCGCAGTCGGTGCCGGGCATGGTGCGCAGGCCGGTCGGCGGGGCCGGCAGGTCGGTGGCGCCGGCCGTGGGCGCGACGGCCCCGGTGGCGGCGAGCACCACGCCGAGGGCGGCCGCGGCGACGGCCGAGCGGCGCCGGGCGAAAGCGATGGACATGTGGGTTCCCTCCCTCGAACGACCATCAATGTGATGATCATTTCGAGGGAGGGTATGCCCCGTCCGGCGCCCCGGTCACCGACCTGGACAAAAAAAGTTCTTACCCGAATGTCAGTGCGGGACGGCCGTGCCGTAGAAGGAGTCCAGCGCGTACACGCAGCGGTCCTTGGAGCCCACGAAGACCCGGCCGTCGACGGCGACCGGGGAGCCGGTCAGTTCGCCCTTGGTGCCGAGCTCCCAGCGCAGGCGGCCGGTGGCGAGTTCCAGGGTGTGCAGCGAGTGGTCGCGGCTGCCGAGGTGCACCAGGCCGTCGGCGACCGCCGGGGAGCCGACCAGGTCGGCGCGGGCGGCGTAGCGCCAGCGTTCCAGCCCGGTGGCGCTGTCGAAGGCGAACAGGGTGTCGCCGGAGCCCAGCAGCACCGTCCCGTCGACGACCACGGCGGGCTCGGCGCCCTGCCGGTTGGCGGTGGAGGCCCGCCACAGGCCGTGCCCGGTGGCGGCGTCCAGCGCGTACAGGGTGCCGAGGTAGTCGGCGACGTACACCGCCCGGTCGTCGACCGCGGGCGGGGTGAACAGCACGACGGGCGCGTCGAAGCGCCAGCGCTCGGCGCCGGTGGCGGCGTCCAGCGCGTGCACCCGCTGGCCGGAGGTCAGGTAGAGCACGCCGCCGCGTGCGACCGGCCGGGCCGGGACCTTGCCGGCCACCGGGAACGCCCAGCGCACCCCGCTGCCGCGCGGGTCCACGCAGTGCAGTCGACCGGAGCCCTGGTAGTAGGCGGAGCCGGCGATCAGCGTGGGGCCGGACTGCGGGTTCTCGTACTCCTGCTGGGCGTCGTCGGCGCGCCACAGTTCGGCGCCGCTGGCGGCCGAGCGCAGCTGCACCCCGCCGCCGCGGATGCCGCAGCAGAGCACGCCGTCGGCGGCGTCCAGCGAGTACACCCAGCCGTCCAGCGAGGTGCGCCAGCGCTCGGTGCCGTCGGCGGAGTCGACGGTGTACAGGTGCGGCCCGTCGGCGGCGTGCACCCGGCCGCCGTCCACGGCCAGCGCCCAGGCGACGTCCCGGGTCTTCCAGCGGCGCTCCCCGGAGCCGATGTCGAGGGCGTGCACCTCGAAGCTGGAGACGAACAGCGTCCCGTCGGCGACCACCGGGGTGCCCCAGACGTCGTTGGACATCCGGAACCGCCAGGGCCGCCAGCGGGCGGCGGGCGGCCGCGGCGGGGCGGCCGGCGCGGAGGTGCGGCGCACCCAGTCGGTGCCGACCGGGGCGGCGGACGGGGCGACGGGCTCCACCCGGGGGCCGGGGCCTATCGGCACGTGCGCGCCGGCCAGCCGGATCTCGCTGTCGCCGCCGGGCGCGGCGGGCACCTCCCGCCGGTGCGGCCGCACCCGCTCGGTGGCCACCTCGGCCTCGAACGGCGCGCCGAGCGGCGCGGCCTGCGAGATCGGCGGGGCGACCGGCTGCGGCGGCACCACGGGCGCGGGCGGCTGGCTGACCGGGCGGCGGCTGCTGCGCTTGGCCTCGATCAGGTCGAGCGCGGCGGGCGGCAGCCAGTCCCCGGCCTCGCCGGAGGCGTCGGCCCGGGAGAACAGGTGCGGGGCCAGCTCGGCCTGGATCTGGGCGGGCGTCGGCCGGTGCTCGGGCGCGGGCCGCATGCAGGCCCGCACCAGATCGACCAGCTCGGCGGGCAGCCCGGACAGGTCGGGCTGGTCACGGAGCAGCTGGAACACCGTCTCGACCGGGTTGGTGCCCCGGTACGGCGGGTGGCCGGTGGCGCAGAAGACCACCAGCGAGCCGAGCGAGAAGACGTCGCTGGCGCCGGTGACGCTGCGGCTGTCGCGGGCCTGCTCGGGCGACATGTAGGCGGGGGTGCCGACCGCGACGTTGGTCATGGTGAGCCGGGTGCTCGACACGCCGGCCGCGATGCCGAAGTCGATCACCCGCGGGCCGTCCTCGACCACCAGCACGTTGGACGGCTTGAGGTCGCGGTGCACCAGCCCGGCGGCGTGGATGGACTGCAGGGCCTCGGCGATGCCGGCGGTCAGCCAGCGCACCGCGTCGGCGGGCAGCGGCCCGCAGTCGGTGACCAGGTCCTCCAACGAGGGCGCGGGCACGTAGGCGGTGGCCAGCCAGGGCACCGCGGCGTCGGCGTCGGCGTCCACCACGGCGGCCGTGTAGAAACCGCCGACGGTCTTGGCCGCGGCGATCTCCCGGGCGAAACGGACCCGGAACAGGTTGTCCTCGGCCAGTTCGGTGCGGACGGTCTTGACGGCCACCCGGCGGCCCGAGGCCGACCGGGCCAGGTACACGAGGCCCATGCCGCCCGCGCCGAGCCGGGCAAGCACCTCGAAGGGCCCGATCCGCCTCGGATCGTGCGCCGTCAGCTGGTCCACTCCGCAGCCACCTCCCCTTCAGCCAACGCCCCCCGGCGGTGGCGCGCCCCCGATTCTCCAATGCCCGCCGTCCTGGAGCCAATCTCACCCGCCCGTGTCACCCGGCCCGGCCCGGCGGCCGGCGGGCCGCCGAGGGGGCCGACGGGGCCCGCCCAACCCTCTCAGGCTGACTTGTCGTCACGCTGTGGGGTCATCAGTGCACGGGGGGGCAACAACACACGCTGAAAAGTCGTTGATTCTCCGCACGAGCGGACTAATAGTCGCACTACCGAATCGCGCCAAGATCGTGCCACGGTAAGCTGACGGCATGACAGGACAAGTTCGCACCGTCGACGGTCGCGTCGCCGGGCGGCGCGGACAGGAGACGCGGCAGAAGCTGCTCGACTGCCTCCGCGAGATGCTCAGCACGTCGCCGTACCGGGACGTCAAGGTCATCGACGTCGCCCGTATGGCGGGTACCTCCCCCGCGACCTTCTACCAGTACTTCCCGGATGTCGAGGGCGCAGTCCTTGAGATCGCCGAGGAAATGGCCGAGGACAGCGGCGGGCTCAAAGAGCTCGTCGATGGAAAGTCCTGGGCGGGAAAGACCGGCCTTGCCACTTCTGAAGAACTGGTGGACGGATTCCTCGCCTTCTGGCGCAAGAATGACGCCATTCTCCGAGTGGTCACGCTCGGTGCCGCGGAAGGGGACAAGCGGTTCTTCAAGATCCGTATGAAGGTCCTCAACTCGGTGGCCTCTCCGCTCGCCGAGGCGGTTCGCAACACCCAGGGCAAGACCGACAAGACGGTCGACGGTTCGGCCGTCGCCGGCGCCCTGGTGACGTTGCTGGCCGCGTCCGCGGAGCACTCGAAGGCGTTCACCTCGTGGGGCGTGAAGGTCAAGGACCTCAAGCCCAGCCTGGCGCTCCAGGTGTACCTCGGAGTCACCGGAAAGAAGCCGCCGAAGTAACAGACCCAGTCCAGTGGCGCCCGGCCCCGGTTCCTGTCCGGGGTGCGTCGGACGCGGCCGTGTCCTCGGGGGAGGTTCGCCGACGTACCGCGGGGCGTCAACCGCACCAGACAACGAAGCGCAGGGGCGGTCGGGAGAAGTTCTCCCGGCCGCCCCTGCGCCGTGTCCGCAGGCCCCCCGTCAGGGGCAGCGCACCACCTGGCCGGCCCAGGCGAGGCCGCCGCCGAAGCCGAACAGCAGCACCGGGTCGCCGCTGTGCAGCTCGCCGCGCTCGACCAGCTTGGACAGCGCGAGCGGGATGGAGGCGGCGGAGGTGTTGCCGGATTCGATCACGTCGCGGGCGATCACCGCGTCCTCGGCCAGGCCGAGCTTCCCGGCGATCGCGTCGATGATCCGCAGGTTGGCCTGGTGGGCGACGAAGCCGCGCAGCTCGGACGGGTCGAGGCCGGCCTTCTCGCAGGCCTGGCGGGCCAGTGGGGCGACCTGGGTGGTGGCCCAGCGGAAGACGGTCTGGCCCTGCTGGCTGATGATCGGCTGCCAGCCGCTGATCACCACCGCCTCGTTCTTCTCCGGGTCGGAGCCCCACACCACGGGGCCGATGCCGGCCCGGTCGTCGGGGACGGCCTCCAGGACGGCGGCGCCCGCGCCGTCCGCGAAGATCACGCAGGTGGTGCGGTCGGTCCAGTCCACGATGTCGGACATCCGCTCGGCGCCGATCACCAGCGCGCGGGTGGCGGCACCGGCCCGGATCGCGTGGTCGGCGGTGGCCAGCGCGTACGAGAAGCCCGAGCAGACGGTGTTCAGGTCGTAGGCGGCGGGGGTGGGGATGCCGAGCCGGGCGGCGACCGCGGCGGCGGTGTTGGGGCTGCGTTCGAGGGCGGTGCAGGTGGCGACGGCGACCAGGTCGATCTGGTCGGGGGTCACTCCCGCGCGGGCCAAGGCCTTCTGGGCAGCGCTCGTGGCGAGGTCGACCAGGGTCTCGTCCTCGGCGATGTGCCGGGCCCGGATGCCGACCCGGCTGCGGATCCACTGGTCGTCGGTGTCGACCATCGCCGAGAGATCGTCGTTGGTGAGGATCTTCGGCGGCTGGTAGTGGCCCAGCGCCACAATGCGGGAGGCGGTCATACTGCCACTCAACCGGGTTACCGGCGAGTCGGGCGGTAACGCCCTGGTACAGGATCGGGTGCCGGAAGCTGTAGGGCCCTCACAACCGGAAGCGCTCACGCCGCGAGGGATTGGGCGTCTCCCATGACGATCATCGGGTGCAGGGCCGGGTCGAGGGTCTTGATCAGCTCGACCATGTGGTCCTCGGTCAGCGAGATGCAGCCGTGGGTGGGGCCGCCGTGGTCGAGGTGCAGCCAGATGCCGCCGCCCTTGGCCGCGCCCTCCGGGAAGCGGCCGTCAAGCGGGGAGGCGCCGACCACCCGGTTGTAGTTGATCGCGACCACGTAGTCGAAGGAGCCGGCCAGCGGTTCGTTGTTGAAGCCGCGGCCGCCCATCACGAACTTGGCGTTGTGGTCGTACGGCAGCTTGGAGCCGGGGTCGGCGTCGCGGCCGCCGGCGTCGGTGAGCGAGAACATGCCGATCGGGCTGCGCAGGTCGCCGGAGTGGTGGTCGGTGGTCCAGCCCTTGTAGGCGTTGTGGGCGGGCCAGGACTGGCCGGCCTGCCAGCCGCCGTCGTCGCCGCGGGTCCACAGCGTGACGGTGTTGTCCGAGGAGTCCTTGTCCTTGCCGCTGGCGACCAGCACCTGGCGGGTCTCGGCGGGGATCTTCGCCGTCCAGGAGGCGCCGAGCCCCGGTATGGCCGTGATCCGGTCCCGGGCGGAGCGGTCGGCGGCCGGGGCGTCGGTGTGCGAGTCGGCGGCCTTGACGGGGGCGGCCTCGGCCTCGCGGTCCGGGGCGGCGCTGGCGGTCTCGCCCTGGAAGTCCCGGCCCGGGCCGATGGTGAACCAGCCGGCCGTCAGGGCCAGCAGGGTCGCGGTGCCGACGGTGAGCTTGGCGGCGCGGCGCGGCTTCGGCTTGCGACGGCGACGGGACGCGGCTCGGCCCTGGGGCTGCTCGTCCTCGCTCCAGGGGGCCGGCGCGGGGGCCGAGTGGCGGTGCGAGGCGGCGCGATGGGAACCGGACATGCCGTCGATCCTCCCAGACCCGGCGGACGCGGTGGAACCCGGGCCGTGTGATGAGCCTGTGAGCGTACGGGCCCGGAGATGCTACGTCGGTGGTGAGAGGCGCTCCGGGTGGTGCACAGCTACCCCGCACGCCCCCCGGGAAACAGCCGTGCGCCCGGCGGCCGAGAACCGGCCGCCGGGCGCAGAGGGATCGAGCGGGAGTCAGAGGCGCATGGCCTGCGGGGTCTCCCGGCGCTGCAGGTCCGGGCCGTCGTACTCGCGGATGATCTCGTAGCGGGTGTTGCGCTCGACCGGGCGGAAGCCGGCGTCCCGGATCAGGCCGAGCAGGTCGTCGCGGCCCAGCTTGTTCGGGGTGCCGAAGTTGTCCGCGTCGTGGGTGATCTTGTACTCGACCACCGAGCCGTCCATGTCGTCCGCGCCGTGGCTGAGCGCCAGCTGCGCGGTGGTGACGCCGTGCATCACCCAGAACACCTTGACGTGCGGGACGTTGTCGAACAGCAGACGGGACACCGCGAAGGTCTTCAGCGCCTCGGCGCCGGTGGCCATCTCGGTGCGGTCCATCAGACGGTTGCGGACCTTGCCGTCCTTGGAGTCGTGGAAGTCGTGCTGGTAGCGCAGCGGGATGAAGACCTGGAAACCGCCGGTCTCGTCCTGCAGTTCACGCAGCCGCAGCACGTGGTCGACCCGGTGGCGGGGCTCCTCGATGTGGCCGTACAGCATGGTGGCCGGGGTCTTGAGGCCCTTCTCGTGCGCCAGGCGGTGAATGCGCGACCAGTCCTCCCAGTGGGTCTCGTGGTCGACGATGTGCTGGCGGACCTCCCAGTCGAAGATCTCCGCGCCGCCGCCGGTCAGCGACTCCAGGCCGGCCTCGATCAGCTCGTCCAGGATCTCGCTCGCCGTCAGGCCGCTGATCCGCTCGAACCAGTGGATCTCGGTCGCGGTGAACGCCTTCAGCGAGACGTTCGGCAGCGCGGCCTTCAGCTCCTTCAGCGAGCGCGGGTAGTAGCGCCACGGAAGGGTGGGGTGCAGGCCGTTGACGATGTGCAGCTCGGTGAGGGACTCCGACTCCATCGCCTTGGCGAGCCGGACGGCCTCCTCGATGCGCATCGTGTACGCGTCCTTCTCGCCCGGCTTGCGCTGGAACGAGCAGTACGCGCAGGAGGCGCTGCACACGTTGGTCATGTTGAGGTGGCGGTTGACGTTGAAGTGGACGACGTCGCCGTTCTTCTGCGTCCGCACGTGGTGCGCCAGGCCACCCAGCCAGGCCAGGTCGTCGCTCTCGTAGAGCGCGATCCCGTCCTCGCGGGTCAGCCGCTCACCGGCGTAGACCTTCGCCTCCAGCTCGCGCTTGAGCCCTGCGTCCATGCGGCGCTCCGCCTCCTCGGTCCTTCGTTTCGTTGCCAGTCGAGACTACGCCTAGACCGCCAGCAGCTCGGCCAGCAGGGCGGGCTCCACGTTCCCACCGCTGACCACGGCCGCGAAGACCCGGCCGCCGAGCTCCTCGGCACGGTGGAAGTACGCGGCCGCGGCGACCGCGCCGGACGGCTCGGCGACCAGTCGGCCGCGGCGGGCCAGCAGCGCGACGGTGTCCCGGATCTCCTGCTCGGAGACGGTGACGATGTCGTCCACGTACGCGGTGAGGTGCTCGAACGGGAGGACGCCGACCGACGGGGTGCGCAGGCCGTCGGCGATCGTGCGGTAGGTGTCCGCGATCGGCCAGGCGGTGCGGACGCCCTTGCGCAGGCTCTCCTGCGCGTCCGCCGCGAACTCCGGCTCCACGCCGATCACCCGCACGCCCGGGCAGGTCAGCTTGAGCGCGGCGGCCGTCCCGCCGATCAGGCCGCCGCCGGAGACCGGCACCAGCACGGTGTCCAGGTCGTCCGGGGCGTCCTCGGCGATCTCCAGGCCGACCGTGCCCTGGCCCGCCACGATGTACGGGTCGTCGTACGGCGGCACCCACACGTAGCCGTGCTCGGCGACCAGCTGCGGCGGGAGCGTGTCACGCTGCTCGGCCGGGACGACCAGCACCTCGGCGCCGAACGAGCGAGTGTTCTCGATCTTCACGGCGGGCGAGGTGTCGGGCATCACGACGACCGCCTTGATGCCGAGCCGCTGCGCCGCGTACGCCACCGCCTGGGCGTGGTTGCCGCTGGACTGCGCCACCACGCCCCGGGCGCGCTCCTCCTCGGTGAGCGCGGCCAGCCGGTTGAACGCCCCGCGTATCTTGAACGCCCCGGTCGGCTGGAGGTTCTCCGGCTTCAGCCACAGCCGGCGCCCGTCCGGCTGCTCCGCCCACGGGCAGGGCATCAGCGGGGTGCGGACCGCCACGCCGGCGATCCGGCGCTGGGCGGCGCGCAGGTCTTCCAGGTCGACCAGGGACATGCGGGACCATCCTCGGGGTTGACGGTTCGTGAGGTGACGACCCTAGTCCGCTTACTCCGCGAGGTGCAGCGGCAATTCGCTGACCCGGTTCTCCCACTTGGTGGAGAGCACCACCGTGGTCCGGGTGCGGGCCACGCCCTTGGTGCCGGACAGCCGCTTGACCACCGACTCCAGGCCCTCCACATCCGGGACCCGGACCTTCAGCATGTACGAGTCGTCGCCCGCGATGAACCAGCAGTCCTCCACCTCCGGGAGGTCCTTCAGCCGGTGCGAGACGTCGTCGTGGTCGGCGGCGTCGGTCAGTTGAAGACCGATCAGCGCCGTCACGCCGTAGCCGAGGGTCGCCGGGTTGACCGTCGCCCGGTACCCGGTGATCACGCCCGCCTGCTCAAGGCGGTTGATCCGGTCCGTCACGCTCGGCCCGGAGAGGCCCACCAGGCGGCCCAGCTCGGCGTACGAGGCACGGCCGTTCTCACGGAGTGCCTGAATGAGCTGCCTGTCCACAGAGTCCATTGCCTGCCGTGTCCTTCCGAACCTCTCCAGAATCAAGATCATTTTCTGGAATCCAAGGCGCCGAGCGCCGATCGACCGGGGTATCCCAGAGAACATACTCTCCCGTAGCGAGGCCGCTCACTCGCCCCGGCGCGGCCCCGTTTCCGAGGAGCTTCCAGGAGTGCTGCCCGACTCTCCGAGGCTGCCCGACCAACGGCGGTACAGCCGGTGCGCCACGCCCACCGCGTCCAGCACCCGGCCCGCGACGAAGTCCACCAGCTCCTGGGCCGTCGAGCCGCCCGCGTAGAAGCCCGGCGACGCCGGCAGCACCACCGCGCCCTGCGCGTCCAGCGACACCAGGTGCTGCAGGGTGGAGCCGGTCAGCGGGGTCTCGCGCAGGCAGAGCACCAGCGGGCGGCGCTCCTTGAGCGTCACCGCGGCGGTGCGCTGGAGCAGGTCCTTGGACAGGCCCAGCGCGATGCCGGCGGCGGCGCCGGTGGTCGCCGGGACGACCAGCATGCCCTTCGCCGGGTACGAGCCGGAGGACGGGCCCGCCGCGAAGTCCCCTGCGGACCAGTGGCGGACGTCGTCGAGCTCCTTCTCGTCGCGGCCCAGCCACTGCGCGAGATCGGCCTTCCAGTGGGCGTCCCGGAAGGAGATGCCGGTCTCGTCGAGGATGGTCAGGCGGGCGGCCCGGCTCACGATCAGGTCGACGGGCTCGCCGGCGTCGAGCAGCGCGCGGATCACGGACGCGGCGTAGGGGGTGCCACTGGCGCCGGAGACGCCGACGACCCAGGGGCGACGGGTGGTGGTGCTCATGGGGCCATTGTCGCGGGTGCGGGCGCCCCACGTACTCCTGTCGGTCTCCTGCCGGTGCTCCCACTGGGTTCAGAATGTGTGCCATGGCAGCGGAGTTGGTGGATCTGACGCATCCCGTGGTGTCCGGGATGCCGGTGTATCCCGGGGATCCCGGGGTGGAGTTGCGGGCGGCGTTGACGGCGGAGGTGGAGGGGGTGAATGTGCTGGCGGTGCATCTGGGGTCGCAGACGGGGACGCATGTGGATGCGCCGTACCACCTGGATGTGCGGTGGCCGACGTTGGACGGGTTGCCGTTGGAGTTGTTCACGGGGCCCGCGGTGGTGGTGGACCTGCGGGGGCTGCCGGCCCGGAGCGAGGTGACGGCGGGGCATCTGGCGGAGGCGCTCGCGGTGTCGGGGCCGGGGACGGTGCTGCTGTTGGCGACGGGATGGCCCAAGTACTGGGGCACGGACCGGTATTTCGCGCATCCGTACCTGTCGGAGGAGGCGGCGGCGGCCATCGTCGCGGCCGGCGTGCGCACCGTCGGGGTGGATGCGCTGTCGGTGGACCCGACACCGGATCCGGGGCCGTCGGATCCCGAAGTGGCGAGCCTGATCGCCGAGTTGAAGGACGAGCACGATCCGGAGCCGGAGTTGCCGTTGCTGGCGGCGCACCGGGTGCTGCTGGGGCCGGAGGGCGGTGGGGTGATCGCGGAGAACCTGACGGACCTGTCGTTGCTGCTGGAGGCGCAGGCGGCGGGGGTTCCGGTGGAGGTGTCGCTGTTCCCGATGCGGTTGACGGCGGCGGACGGGGCGCCGGTGCGGGCAGTGGCGCGGATCGGCTGAACGGGCCTTCCCTGCCCGGGACTTGGTCTAGACCACCGGGCCGGGGCGGCGCTAGGCTCGCGCCATGCCTCAGATCGTCGGTGTGGTCGAGCGCTTGTGGCGCTACCCCGTGAAGTCCACGGGCGGCGAGTTGCTCGACTCCGTCGAGGTGGACGACCGCGGCCTGGTCGGCGACCGGCTGTACGCGGTGCGCGACGGCGCCGGGAAGTTCGGGTCGGGGAAGCACACCCGCCGGTTCCGCCGGATGGACGGCCTGCTGCGGCTCAGCTCGCGGCTGGGCAGCCGGATCGACGGCCCGGAGCTGTTCGACCCGCTGGGGATGCCGGTGCCGGACCCGGACGCGTTCCTGCGCGCCTACTTGGAGCAGGAGGACGTCGGACTGGCCCGCGAGGACGCGGTGTCGCACTTCGACGAGCTGCCGGTGAGCGTGCTGACCACCGCCACCCTGGACTGGGTGGCCGAGGCGGTGCCGTCCGCGGTGGTGGACGAGCGCCGGTTCCGGCCGAACGTGCTGCTGCGGACCCCGCCCGGGACGCCGCCGTTCACCGAGGACAGCTGGTACGGCCGGGAGGGCCGGGTGAAGGGCGGGGCGCGGCTGGCGTTCGTCCGGGCCAGCGTGCGGTGCGTGATGGTCGGGGCGGCGCAGCCCGGGTTGCCGCACGCGCCGGAGATCCTGAAGACCGTCGCACACGAGCGGGACGGCGAGCTCGGCGCGCTGGCCTCCGTCGCCCGGCCCGGGCGGCTGCGGGTCGGGGACGTGCTGACGCTGGCCTGAGCGGTCAGGCGGCGTGGCGCGGGATCAGGCAGAACGGGTGCCCGGCCGGGTCGACGAACACCGTCCAGCCCTGCTGCCGGTCCTTGACCTCGGCGCCGAGTTCCACCACTCGCTGCTCCACAGCGGCGACGTCCTCGACCTCGATGTCCAGGTGCAGCTGCTGCGGGTGGCCCGGGTCGGGCCAGATCGGCGGGCGGTAGTCCTCGACGCGCTGGAAACCGAGCACCTGGCCGTTCGGCAGGTGGACGGTGGACCACTCCTCGTCGAGCGACCAGCGCGGGTCGGGCCGGTCGACCTCACCGCCGAGCAGAGCGGCGTAGAAGTGCGCCAGGCCCGCCGGGTAGTGGCAGTCCAGCACCACGCACTGCAGTGTGCCGATCATCGCGCTCCCTGTCCGGCTCTCGTCGGGCCCCTCGTTCCAGCATGGCGCATCCCGCTGCCGGGCGGCAGCGACAAGCGCCCACCATGTCCGCGAGGTCGCGATCACGTGCAAGTCATTGACCTGCGTCGCGATCGTGCGGTCAGGTGCTTTCCACTTCGCGCAGTTCTCCCCCGGCCCTGGCGGGCCGGGAGGTGCCCCCACACGCCCCTGTCTTCGTGCCCTTTACACCGTGAGACCCCGGGCGATCAGGTCGATGAGGGCGAAGGCGAAGAGCGAGATCCCCACGAAACCGTTGGTGGAGAAGAACGCCCGGTTCAGGCGCGAGAGATCGTGCGGCTTGACGATGGTGTGCTCGTAGACGAACGCGCCGGCGACGACGGCGAGGCCGCACCAGAAGAAGGCGCCGGCGTGGGTGAGGACGGCGTACCAGACGAGCAGGGCGGTGGTGAGGGCGTGGCAGACGCGGGCGCCGGTGATCGCGGCGGGGATGCCGAACTTCGCCGGGACGGAGCGGACGCCCATGCCGCGGTCGGCGGCGACGTCCTGGCAGGCGTAGATGAGGTCGAAGCCGCCGATCCAGATGCCGACGGCGAGGCCGAGGACGGCGGCCTCCCAGGACCAGGTGCCGGTGACGGCGAGCCAGGCGCCGACGGGGCCGATGGCCTGGGCGAGGCCGAGGATGGCCTGCGGGAAGTCGGTGAACCGCTTGCCGTAGGGGTAGACGACCATCGGGATCACGGCGACGGGGGCCAGCACCAGGCAGAGGGTGTTGAGCAGGGCCGCGGAGCCGAGGAAGACCGCGAGGGCGATGGCGGAGCCGATGTACGCGGTGCGGACCGAGACGGCGCCGGTGACGAGTTCGCGATTGGCGGTGCGCGGATTCCGGGCGTCGATCTCGCGGTCGATGATCCGGTTGGCGGCCATCGCGAAGGTGCGCAGGCCGACCATGCAGACGGTGACCAGCAGCAGCTGGCCCCAGTGCACGGACTTGTCCGCGAGGAACATCGCGGTGAGGGCGGCGATGTAGGCGAACGGCAGGGCGAAGATCGAGTGCTCGATCATGACCAGGCGCAGGAAGGCCCGGGTCCTGCTCTGCGGAGCCTCGAAGGCGGCAGCGGTGGCGGTCACAGCCCGTACTCCTTCCAGCGACGGGTGACCCGGGCGGCGGTCGCCGGGTCGGAGGCGACCATCTCGGGCCAGCCGCCGTCGCGGGTGTAGCCCTCCTCGGGGAGTTTGCGGGTGGCGTCGATGCCGGCCTTGCCGCCCCAGAACTGCTGGTAGGAGGCGTGGTCGAGGTGGTCGACGGGGCCTTCGACGACGGACAGGTCGCGGCTGTAGTCGACGTTGCCGAGGGCCCGCCAGGCGACTTCCTGGTAGTCGTGGACGTCGCAGTCGGCGTCCACCACGATGATCAGCTTGGTCAGCGACATCATGTGGGCGCCCCAGATGGCGTGCATGACCTTCTGGGCGTGCTTGGGGTACTTCTTGTCGATCGAGACGATCACGCAGTTGTGGAAGCCGCCGGCCTCGGGCAGGTCGTAGTCGACGATGTCCGGGATGATCACCTTGAGCAGCGGCAGGAAGAAGCGCTCGGTGAACTTGCCGAGCGGCCCGTCCTCGGTGGGCGGCCGGCCGACCACGATGGACTGCAGCAGCGGGCGGCGGCGCATGGTGACGCAGTCGATGGTGAGCGCCGGGAACGGCTCCTGCGGCGTGTAGAAGCCGGTGTGGTCGCCGAACGGGCCCTCGGGGAGCATCTCGCCGGGCTCCAGCCAGCCTTCGAGGACGACCTCGGCGTCGGCGGGGACCTGCAGCGGGACGGTCTTGCAGTCGACCATGCGGACCCGCTCGCCCGCGACGAAGCCGGCGAACAGGTACTCGTCGATGTCGCCGGGCAGCGGTGCGGTGGCGGCGTAGGTGACGGCGGGCGGGCAGCCGAAGGCGATCGCGACGGGGAGCTTCTCGCCGCGCTTGGCGGCGACCGCGGCGTGGTTGCGGCTGTCCTTGTGGATCTGCCAGTGCATGCCGATGGTGCGCTTGTCGTGCCGCTGCAGCCGGTACAGGCCGAGGTTGCGGATGCCCGAGTCCGGGTCCTTGGTGTGGGTCAGGCCGAGGTTGAAGAAGGAGCCGCCGTCCTGCGGCCAGGTGAAGAGGGCAGGCAGCTGCTCCAGGTCGACGTCCTCGCCGGTGAGCACGACCTCGTGCACCGGGGCGTCGCCGGACTTCACGCTCTTCGGCGGAACGTGCGCCATCGAGGCGAGCTTGCCGAAGGCCTCGCGGAAGCCGGTGAAGCCGTGCGGCAGTTCGGGCTTGAGCAGGCCGCCGATCTTCTCGGCGATGTCGTCGGGGGACTTCAGGCCGAGGGCCTTGGAGAGCCGGCGCTCGGTGCCGAAGACGTTCATGGCCAGCGGCATCGCCGAGCCCTTGACGTTCTCGAAGAGCAGCGCGGGGCCCTTGGCCTTCTGCACCCGGTCGACGATCTCGCCGACCTCCAGATAGGGGTCGACCTCCACCTTGATCCGCTTCAGGTCGCCCTCCCGTTCCAGGGCCCGGAGGAAGGAACGGAGATCGTCGTATGCCATACCTGTCAGTATCCGATACGGGCTAACCTGAGCCCGCCAAGGGTCCTGTTCGAACGTAGTTCGGAGTTCTGCGCTGTGCTTCTGCGAGTCGCCCCCACGGTCGTGCTGCTGGCCCTGTGGGTGTGGGCGTTCATCGACTGCCTGACCACCCCGGAGGACGAGATCCGCCACCTGCCGAAGGTGGTGTGGGTGATCATCGTGCTGCTGTTCCCGCTGGTCGGGTCGATCGCCTGGCTGGTGGCCGGAAAGCGCCGGGCCCGCCGCCGCCAGGTGCCGTGGCCGTCCGGTCCGACGGCCGGATACCCGGAGTACGAGCGGCCGCGGCCGCTCGCGCCGGACGACGACCCGGAGTTCCTGGCCTCGCTGAAGCGCGGCAATCAGCAGCACGAGGACATGCTCAAGCAGTGGGAGGCGGACCTGCGCCGCCGCGAGGAGGATCTGCGCCGGGGCGAGCGCCCGGAGGAGGATCCGAAGAGCTGATCCCGCCTTTTGGCGCATCCCTACCATCCGAACCTTCTCCGGTTCTGTTCCAGTCGGCCGCCGGCCTTCGCGCGCCCCTTCCGGAGGGCCGCGTTCCGGCGGCCTTCGCATGCCCCGAATCTTGCCGCTGACCTGCCAATTCACCTGCTATGACGATCCCGGTGGGGGGTATCCCCGGGTACCCGTCGGAAGCGACCCGGCAGTAGCCCCGCGCGCCCCCTTCTGTGCGCCCTCTACAGCGATCGGGTCCCGACCTTGTACGGAATGGACGCCGAAACGCAGGCGCACTGGCTCGTACTGTCGTAGCAGAAGAGGTGTTCGCTGACTCAGGTGACCTTGGAGAGGTTCGAGATGACGGTCCTGCACGACGCGCCGGTCGGCGGCGAGGCTCCGGCCGATGCCCGTAGCCGGGTCGCCGAACTTCACGAGCTGCGCGAGCAGGTCCGCCGGGGTCCGAGCGAGAAGGCCACCGAGGCCCAGCACGCCAAGGGCAAGCTGACCGCCCGCGAGCGGATCGACCTGCTGCTGGACGAGGGCTCCTTCCGCGAGGTCGAGCCGCTGCGCCGGCACCGCGCCCAGGGCTTCGGCCTGGAGGCGAAGAAGCCCCACACCGACGGCGTGATCGTCGGCTGGGGCACCGTCCACGGCCGCACCGTCTTCACCTACGCCCACGACTTCCGAATCTTCGGCGGCGCGCTGGGCGAGGCCCACGCGCAGAAGATCCACAAGATCATGGACATGGCCATCGCGGCCGGCGCCCCGCTGGTGTCGCTGAACGACGGCGCCGGCGCCCGCATCCAGGAGGGCGTCACCGCGCTGGCCGGCTACGGCGGCATCTTCCAGCGCAACACCCGCGCCTCGGGCGTCATCCCGCAGATCTCCGTGATGCTCGGCCCGTGCGCCGGTGGCGCGGCGTACTCGCCCGCGCTGACCGACTTCGTGTTCATGGTCCGCGAGACCTCGCAGATGTTCATCACCGGCCCCGACGTGGTGCAGGCCGTCACCGGCGAGAAGATCACCCAGAACGGCCTCGGCGGCGCCGACGTCCACTCCTCCGTCTCGGGCGTCTCGCACTTCGTCTACGACGACGAGCAGTCCTGCATCGAGGAGGTCCGCTACCTGCTGTCCCTCCTCCCGCAGAACAACCGCGAGATGCCGCCGGTGGTCGCCAACGACGACCCGGTCGAGCGCCGCAACGACTCGCTGCTCGACCTCGTCCCCGCCGACGGCAACCGCCCGTACGACATGCGCAAGGTCATCGAGGAGATCGTCGACCACGGCGAGTACCTGGAGGTCCACGAGCGCTGGGCCACCAACGTGATCTGCGCGCTGGCTCGGGTGGACGGCCACGTGGTCGGCATCATCGCCAACCAGCCGCAGTCGCTGGCCGGCGTGCTGGACATCAACGCCTCCGAGAAGTCCGCGCGCTTCGTGCAGATGTGCGACGCGTTCAACATCCCGCTGGTCACCATGCTGGACGTGCCGGGCTTCCTGCCCGGCGTGGACCAGGAGCACGACGGCATCATCCGCCACGGCGCGAAGTTGCTGTACGCGTACTGCAACGCCACCGTCCCGCGCATCCAGCTGATCCTGCGCAAGGCGTACGGCGGCGCGTACATCGTGATGGACTCCCGCTCCATCGGCGCGGACCTGTCCTTCGCCTGGCCGACCAACGAGATCGCCGTGATGGGCGCCGAGGGCGCCGCGAACGTGATCTTCCGCCGCGACATCAACGGGGCCGACGACCCCGAGGCGATGCGCGCGCAGAAGATCAAGGAGTACAAGAGCGAGCTGATGCACCCGTACTACGCGGCCGAGCGCGGCCTCGTGGACGACGTCATCGACCCGGCCGAGACCCGCGCCGTGCTGGCCTCCTCGCTGGCCATGCTGCGCACCAAGCACGCCGATCTGCCGAGCCGCAAGCACGGCAACCCGCCGATGTAACCGGTGCGACGCGCCCGCCGCCACCGTTCAGCTGCCAGCCTGGGGGAGAAACAGGAACCATGAACGAACCTCTCGTCCGTATCGTCCGCGGCTCGCTGTCCGCCGAGGAGCTCGCCGCCCTGACCGCCGTGCTCGCCGCCCGCGCCGCGCAGGCGGCGGCGATCGCCACCGCCAACCAGGCGGTCGAGCCGATCGCCACCTGGTCCCGGCTGGAGCGCCGCCCGGCGTACTTCTCCCCGGTCAGCTGGCAGCAGGCCGCGTAACGACGCGAGGGGCTCCGGAGGCGATCGCCTCCGGAGCCCCTGGTGTTTCTTCGCTGCTGCTACGCCGCGACGAGCGCCGCAGGGCGGCCGGCGTGCATGGTGGTGAGGTTGGCCGCCAGTCGCAGCGGGTCCTGGGCCAGCCAGAGCCGCACGGCGGCCCCGAGCATGACGCAGGACGAGCCGAGGCGGACGCCCGTGGAGTGGGCGATCCGCGCGGCGGCGATGGTGAGCAGGTCGGCGAGCTCGGTGGGAAGCCACACCGTGAGCGCGCAGGGCGCCGGGGTGGCGAGCGCGGCGAGCAGCCGGTGGGCGTCCGCCGGGCAGTGCAGCGTGGGCAGAACGTCCAGCAGGCCGTCGGCGACGACCTCGGAGACATCGCTGTGGTGGCCCTGGGCGAGCCGTCGCAGCAGCGCACGTTCCGCTGCGGTGATTCGGACGGTCATGATGACCTCGTCGCACTCCATGGTGCGGCCCTCCTCGCGGCTTGTGGTTCTCGGGGGTGAGTCGGTCGACTCGGGGTTGACTTCGGTGTGGCGGGACGTCAGACGCCGGCGTAGGAGTGCTTGCCGGTGATGAAGATGTTGACGCCGTAGAAGTTGAACAGCCAGCAGGCGAAGGCGAGCAGGGCCAGGTAGGCGGCCTTGCGTCCGCGCCAGCCGGCGGTGGCCCGGGCGTGCAGGTAGGCGGCGTAGGCGACCCAGGTGATGAACGACCAGGTCTCCTTCGGGTCCCACTCCCAGTACTTGCCCCAGGCGGCCTCGGCCCAGATCGCGCCCGCGATGATGGTGAACGTCCACAGCGGGAAGACCAGGGCGTTGATCCGGTAGGACAGCTTGTCCAGCGTGCTGGACGCGGGCAGGCGGTCCATCAGGTTGGACGCGCGGACGGTCAGGCCGGCCGCGATCCGGTGCTCGTAGCGGTCCTTGATCAGGTACGTGCCGGTGGCGACGAACGCCGCGAAGAACGCGCCGCCGCAGATCGTCGCGGTGGAGACGTGAATGCCCAGCCAGTACGAGTGCAGCGCCGGGACGAGCTGCTCGGAGTCGGTGTACAGCATGCTGACGGCGACGCCGAGGATCAGCAGGACGGCGATCACCACGGGCAGGCCGAGCCAGCGCACGTTCTTCTTGGTGGCGAGCAGGACGACGTACGAGCCGACCATCATCAGCGCGAAGGCGACGGAGAACTCGTACATGTTGCCCCACGGCCAGCGCATCACCGACAGGCCGCGGGTGATCACGCTGCCGGCGTGCAGCAGCAGGCCGAGCACGGTCAGCGAGACCGCGATCCGGCCGGCCATGTCGGCCTTCTCGCTGGTGCCGGCCGGGCCGGGGCCGTCGGCCGGGGCACCGTCGTCGTCGCCGCGGCCGCTGGTCACCGTGGTGGCGCCGGCGTCGGCCAGCGCGGTGCGGGTCAGCGTGGTGGTGCCGCCGCTCTGCGAGGCCACCGTGACGCTGACCTTGCGCACGCCCTTGGCCGCGTCCGCGGAGTCGCTGACCGCCTCCGCGAGGGTGGCCTGCTGCCGGGAGCGGACGGCGACGCCGCCCTTGGCACCGAACGTCCACTCGAACATCTGGGCGAACATGGCCAAGGTGTAGACGGTCATCGCCGAATAGATCAGATTGTTGGAGATATCGGCCAACTGGGTGTTGACCTGCGCGAGCAGCACCGTCTACTCCTTGGTTTCCGGGGCGGTGGGGGCGGCTGCGGCCGGGGAGTCGGCGGCTGCCGGTGCGTCTTCGGTATCGGTCTCGGAGGGCTCGTCGACGGCCGGGGCGTCGTCCTGCAGCTCGACGGCGAGCTCGGCGAGCTCCTCGGCGGTGCGGGCGGACTCGCTGCGGCTCAGGCCGGCCACCTCGACCAGGGTGCGGCCGTCGGGACCGGCGACGGCCCGGACCCAGATCCGGCGGCGCTGCACGAACAGCGAGCCGATCAGGCCGAGGATCGCGGCGATCCCGCCGACCAGCGCGATCGAGTTGCCGGGGCGGTGCGAGACGCTGAACGAGGCCCACTGCTGGTAGCCGTCGTAGCTGAGCGTGCCGTAGCCGTCGGGCAGCTCCCAGGTCTGGCCGACCTTGAGACGGGCCTTGGCGATCTTGTCGCCGTCCTTCAGCTGAGTCATCGCCTTGTCGTCCAGCTGGTACACGTTCTGCGGCACTCCGCTGTCGGTGCGCAGGTCGCCGGCGTAGGCGTTGATCACCAGCTGCGGGTCGGCGGGGGCCGGGAACAGCGAGATCGGGCCGGTGCGGTCGAAGTTCTCCGCCGCGGTGGGCAGGAAGTAGCCCTGGAACGCCAGCTGGACCTTGTCGCCGTTGGCGTCGGTACCGTAGTCGTTGACCTTGATCACGCCGCGCGAGGTCATGTTGGCATCGGTCGGCAGGAACGCCGTCGGACCGCGGTAGACGATCTCGCCCTTGGCGTTCTTGACCGTCACCACCGGGGCGTAGCCGTGGCCGATCAGGAAGACCTTGGAACCGTCGATCTCCAGCGGGTGGTTGACCTCGATGGTCGACTTCTTCAGCTTGGTCGCGTCGTCGCCGACCCAGTAGCGGACGTTCGCGGTGAACTGCCGGGCGGTGCCGGTCTGCGGGCCGCTCTCCTGGTACTTGGCGGTGAAGCCGTCCAGCTTGAAGCCGAAGGAGTCCAGGTCGTTGATGCCGTAGAACTGCGAGCCGTAGAAGTCGTCGATCTGGGTGGTGGTGTTGGAGTAGCCCTGGCCCTCCAGCACCAGCTTGTTGGCGGTGCCGGAGGCCAGGCCGGCCCAGGCGACACCGATCAGCAGCGCGAACAGCGAGAAGTGGAAGAGCAGGTTGCCGACCTCGCGCAGGTAGCCCTTCTCGGCGGCGACCGAACCCTTGCCGGCGGCGACCCGGAAGCCGCGCTTCTTCAGCAGCGCGTGGGCGGCGGCGTTCACGGCGTCCGGTTCGACGTCGCTCCGCCAGGCTGCGTAGACCGGCATCCGGGTCAGGTTGCGCGGAGCCGCCGGGGGCTGCGCGCGCAGCACACCGACGAACTGCCAGGTGCGCGGCACGATGCAGCCGGCCAGCGAGATGAACAGCAGGATGTAGATCGCCGAGAACCATGGCGACCTGTAGACATCGAAGAGCTGAAGCTTCTCGAACAGCGGGACGACACCCTTGTGCGCGGCCTTCCACGCCGCGAGCTTCGTCTCCTGGTTCGGGCCCTCCTGCGGGACCAGCGAGCCCGGGATGGCCGCCAGCGACAGCAGGAAGAGCAGCAGCAGGGCGACCCGCATCGAGGTGAGCTGCCGCCAGAACCAGCGCAGCCAGCCGACGAAACCTATGCCGACCGGGACGTCGGCATCCTCGGCGGGCGCGGTGCTGAGCCGCTCGACGTCGGCGGCGTCCGGGTCCGCGGCGTCGGCCGGCTGGGGGCTGGTCTTGGTGTCGCTCACGGGTCAGATTCCGATCGAGAAGTTCTGGGTGAGGTACTGGAGCTGGTTGACCAGTGCGTCCCACGCCCCCGTCACCAGGGCCAGGCCGACGGCGACGAGCATGCCGCCACCGACCCGCATCACCCACTGGTAGTGCCGCTTGACCCAGCCGAAGGCACCCAGCGCCTTGCGGAAGGCCAGCGCGGCCAGGACGAACGGTACGCCGAGGCCGAAGCAGTAGGCCGTCATCAGCAGTGCGCCGCGCCCGGCGCTGGCCTGGTTGAGGGCCAGCGACTGGATCGCCGCCAGGGTCGGGCCGATGCACGGCGTCCAGCCCACGCCGAACACCACGCCGAGCAGCGGGGCGCCGGCCAGGCCGACCGCCGGGCGGCGGTGGCTGCGCAGTTCGCGCATGGTGAAGCCCGGCAGCAGGCCCATGAACGCCAGCCCCATCAGCACGGTGAGCACGCCCATCACGATCGAGATGGGCCGCCGGTACTCCAGCAGGGTCTCCCCGAACGAGCCGAACAGGGCGCCGCCGGAGATGAAGACAGCGGCGAAGCCGAGCACGAACAGCCCGGAGCCGGCCAGCATCCGGCCGCGGCGGCCGCCGCGGGCGTCGGAGAGGTCGGCGGCGGAGAAGCCGGTGACGTAGCTGAGGTAGCCGGGGACCAGCGGCAGCACGCACGGCGAGAAGAAGGAGAGCAGGCCGGCCGCCAGCGCGATCGGCAGGGCGAGCATCAGCGCGCCGCTGCCCACGGTGTCGTTGTAGCCGACCCCGGCAGCTGCCAGGACGGCGCTCACTTGGACTCCGCGAGGATCGGTTCGATCATCTTGTCGAGGTCCTCGGTGGACATCGCGCGCATGGCGCGGGCGGCCAGCTTGCCGTCCTTGTCGATCACGATGGTGGTCGGGATGGACTGCGGGTTGAGGCTGCCCTTGGGGAACTTGAGGATCTGGGTGCCGTCCGGGTCGTAGATGGACGGGTAGGTCACCCCGAAGTTCTTCTCGAACGCGATGGCGTTGGCGGGGTCGGTGTCCCGGGTGTTGATGCCGAGGAACTGCACCTGGTCCGCGTACTTCCGGGAGCTCTCCTGCAGGCCCTTGGCCTCGGCGCGGCAGGGGCTGCACCAGGAGCCCCAGATGTTGAGGACGACCACCTTGCCGCGGTAGTCGGAGAGCTTGATGGCGCCGGAGCCGTCCAGCCCGGTGCCGGTGATGTCCGGGGCGGCCACCCGGTGGCCGGCGGCGGCGGTGTCGATGCCGCCCTTGCCGGTGATGAAGCCCACCGAGCCGTCACCGCTGGAACCGGAGCTGGAGCACCCGGCGAGGGCCAGGGCGGTGGCCGCGCCGAGGGCGGCGGTGAGGCGGGTGCGGCGGGTGGGCGTCCAAGACATGTGAAAAGTTTCGCATGGCTCTTCGGCCCGTTTCCGGGGGGTCCGGCGTTGCCGGCCGGACCCCCCGCGACCTGCGGGAACTCCACTTATGATCGTCTTAATTCGGGCATTCCGCCGCTCGCCGTGTTTACCCCGCGGGGCACCGGTGTGAGCAACGTCCCGAAGCCGTGCGGGTCAGGCCCCGAAGCTCTTCCCGACCGGCTTGTCGCCCTTCTTGCCCTTGCCCACCAGGTGGGCCGGCAGCAGGTCGCGGGCCGGCTCGCGGTAGCCGATCGAGACGATCCGGTCACCCTCGAAGGTGAAGCTGGTCAACGAGGCGAGCGAGCACTGCCGGCGGCGCGGGTCGTGCCACAGCCGGCGGCGCTCGGCGAACGAGCGCAGGATCCAGATCGGCAGCTGGTGACTGACGCACACCGCCTCGTGCCCGCGCGCGGCGTCCCGGGCGCCGGCGATCGCGCCCATCATCCGCACCACCTGGTCGATGTACGGCTCGCCCCAGGACGGCTTGAACGGGTTGGTGAGGTAGCGCCAGTACGCCGGGTTGCGGAGCGAGCCGTCGCCGACGCCGAAGGTCTTGCCCTCGAAGATGTTCTCCGCCTCGATCAGCCGCGGGTCGGCCGCCACCTCCAGGCCGTGCGCCTTGGCGATCGGCTCGGCGGTCTCCTGGGCGCGCTCCAGCGGGGAGGCCACCACGTGCGTGATGTCGCGGTCCTTCAGGTGGTCGGCCACCCGCTCGGCCATCTGCCGCCCCAGCTCGGACAGGTGGTAGCCCGGCAGACGCCCGTACAGCACGCCCTCCGGGTTGTGCACCTCGCCGTGCCGCATCACGTGGACGACCGTGATGTCCTTCTTGTTGTCCGTCACTTGGACTCCTCGGTGGCCTCGGCGGCGGCACGGGCGGCGGCGGGCAGGGCGGCGGCGATCCGCTCGATCGCGCGCGCGTCGTGCGCGGACGAGACGAACCAGGACTCGTACGCCGACGGCGGCAGGTAGACGCCCTGGCTCAGCATCGAGTGGAAGAAGCCGTTGAAGCGGAACGCCTGCTGGCGGCGGGCCTCGTCGTAGTTGGTGACCTGCTCGTCGGTGAAGAAGACCGAGAACATGTTGCCCGCGGTCTGCAGGCGGTGCGCCACGCCCTCCTTCGAGAGCGCCTCGGCAACCAGGCCGGACACCTCGGCGGCGACCCTGTCGACGGTGGCGTACACCTCGTCGGTGCAGTGGCGCAGCTGGGCCAGACCGGCGGCGGTGGCGATCGGGTTACCGGAGAGCGTGCCGGCCTGGTAGACCGGGCCGGCGGGGGCGAGGTGCGCCATCACGTCGGCGCGGCCGCCGAACGCCGCGGCGGGGAAGCCGCCGCCCATCACCTTGCCGAAGGTCAGCAGGTCCGGCGCCCAGCCCTCGTGGGCGGCCTCCAGGCCGTACCAGCCGGCCTTGGAGACGCGGAAGCCGGTCATCACCTCGTCGGAGATGAACAACGCGCCGTTCTCCCGGCACAGTTCGGCCAGGCCACCGTTGAAGCCGGGCAGCGGCGGGACGACGCCCATGTTGCCGGGCGAGGCCTCGGTGATCACGCAGGCGATCTCGCCGGGGTGCGCGGCGAAGGCGGCACGCACCGCGTCCAGGTCGTTGTACGGCAGGACGATGGTGTCGCCGGCCTGCGCGCCGGTGACGCCCGGGGTGTCGGGCAGGCCGAAGGTGGCGACGCCGGAACCGGCGGCGGCCAGCAGCGCGTCCACGTGACCGTGGTAGCAGCCTGCGAACTTGACCACCTTCGCGCGGCCGGTGAAGCCGCGGGCCAGTCGGATCGCCGACATCGTCGCCTCGGTGCCGCTGGAGACGAGGCGGACCTGCTCGACCGGGGCGATCCGGGCGACGATCTCCTCGCCGAGCTCGACCTCGCCCTGGCCGGGCGTGCCGAAGGAGGTGCCGCGGACGACCGCCTGCTGCACCGCCTCGATCACCGCCGGGTGCGCGTGGCCGAGCAGCATCGGGCCCCAGGAACACACCAGGTCCACGTACTCGCGGCCATCGGCGTCGGTCAGGTACGGGCCGCTGCCGGACACCATGAAACGGGGCGTGCCGCCGACCGCGCGGAAGGCCCGCACCGGCGAGTTGACGCCGCCGGGGGTGACCGCCAAGGCGCGCTCGAACAGCGACTGGGACTGGGGTGCTTCGTACGGGTAGCTCATCACTCGCTCATCCGTTGGGTCCGCGGGGTGGCCTGGAGCCTCTCTTACCCGAACATGGTCTCAAATCGTGTCTTTGCGTTCTGCATGTCGGGCCCGATCATCTGGAACGATGATCCGTGTGCTGCTCCCCTCACTGCCTGTGGCGAAGGTAAGGTCGAGTAACGCGCGCTCGTGTAGCGCGCAAGCAGACGGGTAAGGGGCATGTCCGGAGGGAAAGTCGGACATGCGGGGGTCTGTCGATTCCGGCGAGTTCCGGTGAGGATGGTCCGAGTGTCCGAGAGGCAGGACGGTTTCGACGAGGCCGCGGAGCGTACCCGCAGGCCGGCCGGGACCGGCGGGGGCAGGGAAGCGGGCAGGGGAAGGAGGGGCGAGGGCAGAGTGGGGGTCACCTACAAGTACTTCGGGGCACCGGATCGCGCCACCGCCGCCAGAGTCCCCACCGCGCTCGGCCCCGGTGGCCTCGGCCTCGACGCCGGCGAACTGGGCGCGCTCGGCCGGCTCGGCGACCTGATGGAGACCAGCGGCTCCGGCAACGGGCACCTCTCCACCAAGATCAAGCCCGAGACGATGAGCGCGATGGTGCTGACCGGCATTCAGGGCGTGCCGCTGCACCACGTCCCGCCGCTCGAACTGGTGGTCCTGCACCCGGACTACGCGGTGGTCCAACTCCCGCACACCGTCGTCGAACCGCTCCGCAAGGCCGACGAGACCGAACTCGGCGCCGCCGCCTTCATCTGGTCCACCGTCCCCGACCGCCGCGGCCCGCGGGACGCCTTCGTCATCTACCAGATGCTGCACGAGTGGCAGGACTTCGCCAACCGCCTGCACGACGCCGGCCACCAGCTGTACTGCCTGGTCTGGCCCTGAGGCCGTCCCCGTCGAATTGATCGCCCGTCGGTCCGGGCCGGTAGCGTGTGCGCGCTCCCGACCCGGAAGGTTCGACGGTGGATCATCAGCGCCCCTCGACGGAGGAAATCCTGGCGCGCATGCCCGAACTCGCGCCGTACGGCCGCGCGGCCGCCCGGCTGCGGATCGAGCGCGGCGCGCCCGGGGTCGCCGACAGCTCGGTCGGAGGCCCGCCGCTGTGGCCCTCGTCGACTTCCCGTATCGCGAGGAGCTTCCGGCCGAACTCCGGCCCGCCCTGCACCAGTTGATCCTCGACACCGATCCCGGGGGGGCAAGGACGTCATCACCCGGGTGACCGGCTGGAAGCTCGGCGGCCGGTCGGCGGGTGTGGTTGACGGCCCGTGATCAGAGCCGGCGCAGTGCCTCGGTCAGGTCCGGGCCGAGGTGCTCGTGGATGAACAACTCCCCGGTCTCGGCGAGGTGTTCGCCGAGGTACCAGGAGCTGTCGGCGGTCGAGCGGACACAGCAGAGCGGGCCGAGTCCGATGATGTGGCTCGGCGCGATGTCGATGCCGTGGACCGTCCAGTCGAGACCGAGGGCCCGAGCCGTCGGGCTCCCGGTGACCTCGCGGAGGCGGGCGTGCGTCCAGCCGTCGGGGAGCAGGTGGTCGTCGGGGTCGGGGCCGGACGGGAGGCGTTCCAGCACGGAGTGGGCGAGACGCGGGCGGAGGTGGTCGCCGTCGCGTTCGAGGCCGAGCAGGCCGGCCAGGAAGGTCATGTCGCGTTCGCCGTCGGGGCGTCGCCAGCGGAACGGGACGCTGGAGACGTGGGACGGGAAGGCGTTCTGCTCGTAGCCCCTGTCGTGGCGCCAGTCGAAGGACGTCTTGGGTTCCGGCCCGCCCGGGGCCTGGGTGTGGGCGAACAGGGCGGTGATCCAGCCGGAGACCAGGTCGCCGCCGGACTGCGAGTCCCACTTGTAGAACGAGCGCCAGAACTGCTCGTCGACCGGGCCGCCGGCGGCGGTGCGGGCGACCTCCGCGAGGACGGGGCGCAGCGCGTCGAGCCAGGGGCGCAGGCCGTCGAACCAGTCCGCGAGGGCGTCGACGCGTCGGGCGAGCAGTCGCCAGTCCTCGGCGGTGCCTTCGAGGCGGATGCGCGGGATGCCGCACACGCTGGTCCAGGTGAAGCGGTAGTACGGGCCGACCACGGACATCAGTGCGACCAGGGCGGAGGAGAGGTCGTCCGGGGTGGTGGTGCTGAAGTGCGGCAGGAACAGGTCGGTGACCTCCTCGCCGAGGCGCTCGCGGAGCGGGTCGAGCACCAGGCGGATCGACGCGCTCCAGTCCGCGTCCGGGAGGAGCAGGCTGTCGTCGCGGACCTCGATCTTCTGCCGATGGGCGGGCGTGTCGGTGAAGATCCCGGCGTACGTCCCGGAGTTGAGCCGGACGTGCACCGCCACCTCGTGCACCACCGCGTACCAGAGCACGTCCGGGGAGAGGCTGAGCGGGAGGTGGGCGCAGAAGCTCAGATGGGCGGCGCGCAGCAGCAGGCTCCAGGTGGGTTCGGGTTCCGGGGCGCGGTGCTTCGGGGCGGGCGGGGCGATCAGGGTGGTGGCGGAGCGGTGGTGGACGCGTATCGCGCCGGACGAAATCGCTTCCAGGAGAGGCGTGTTGTCGACCGTGCGGAGGGTGGCGGCGAGTTCGGCGGCCCTGTCGTCCGGGGGCAGCGGCAGGTCGACGACGGCTGCGGCGCGGTCCAGGGTGTCGAGGTTCCACTCCGCCGGCAGGGCGCTGTCGCAGACGGCGCAGGTCAGGTCGTCGTCCTTGACCAGGTTGAGCTGCGTGCAGACCGGGCAGCGGCGGAAGACGCACGCCTGGGTGAACGCGTCCGGGCGGGCGAGGCCGGCCCGGTCGAGGGCGGTGGCGGCGGCCTGCCAGCTGTCCAGGTCGGGGCAGTAGCCGGTGGACAGGTTGCTGATCTCGCGGACGGCCCACCGGCCGTCGTCGCGCCGGGCGAAGCGGATCTCGCCCGCCGCCCGGACGTCCGTCCCGCCGGCGCACGCGACGTGTTCACTGCGACGGGGCGCGAGGCGCAGCATGCCCTTCCCGTCGACCACGTAGGTGACCGGCTCCTCGCGCTCTGCGGGCGTCAACTCTGCGAGCCAGAAGTCGAGTTGAATTGCCGTGGGGACGGCGCGCCCGAGGGTGCCGCGGTCGGCGCGGGCGAGCAGGTCGGGCGGGCCGACGTAGGCGAACGTGCGGGGTCTTCCGGTCATTCCGCCACGGTAGGACGCGGCCCGGCGGGCGGTCGCCGGGTTTTCCGGGCGAGCCGGCCGCTGCTGCGGCTGCGCCCGCTCGTCCACAGGCCTGTGGACAACTGAGCCCGCCCGGGCCGGTCGTCCACAGGCGGGGCAGGGCCGCTCAGGCGTCGAAGTCGTATTCGAGGATGTACGCGGACGAGTCGAGCACCATCGCGTTGAACTCGACCACCTGGCCGTCCTCGGCGAACGCGGTGCGGTGCACCAGGAAGACCGGCGTGCCGGGGGCGAGGGCAAGGCGTTCGGCCTCGTCGCCGGCGGGCATCCGGGAGCGGATGTGCTCCTGGAAGTGCACCGGCTTGTGGCCGAGCTCGGCGAGCCTGGCGTAGGTCCCGCCGGGGCCGGTGTCCGGGTCGGTGATCCGGGTGCCGGTCACCAGCGCGGCCGGCAGGTAGGACTCGGAGAGCAGCACCGGCTTGCCGTCCAGCACGAAGCGGCGGCTGCGCACGCAGGCCGACTCACCCGTCTTCAGGCCGAGGACGGCGGCGATCTCCTCGGGAACCTCCCGCTCGGCGACGGTCAGCTGGTCCACCGTCAGGTCACGGGGCCCTATGTCGGTCGACCAGACCGAGAAGCCGCTGCCCCAGTTCCGGCCGGACAGCCGTTGGATGCCGCGACGCCTTATCGGCCGGAACTCCCGGACGAAGACCCCCACCCCCTTGCGGGCCTCCGCTATCCCCTCGGTCTGCAGGACACCGAGCGCCTGGCGGGCCGTCATCCGGGCCACACCGTACGTCACCATCAGGTCGTTCTCGCCCGGCAGCCGATCACCGGGACGGTAGCGACCGGAGTCGATGTCGCGCTTGAGGTCCTCGGCGATGCGCTGGTACTTGGGCTGGGTGGCGCGGGGGCTACTGGTCATGGCGGCGGGCTTCCTTCCCCTCTCTAGACATCCTACGCACGGTACGCCGGTCCGCCCCCCGATGCATTGACATCTCTAGAGATTTCAGCTTGTCTAGAGATGCTGAAATCTGACATACCCTCATATCGGCTGCCGAGTCTCCGTCCCACGAGCGTTCATCGAGCGAATCCGCATGAGGAGCCCGCCATGTCCGTGCACCGTCGATGGTTCTCACTGCCCCGCGAGCCCGCCACCGTCGCCACCGGACGCCGCCGGGTCCGCGCACTCATCACCGTCTGGGGCGGCGCTCCCCTGGACGAGGACACCCAGCTGACGGTCGATCTGGTCACCTCCGAACTGCTCGGCAACGCCGTCCGCCACGCCACCGGCCCGGTCGTCACCGTCGGCGTGCACACCGACCCGCTGCACCATCGGGCCGTCATCGAGGTCTACGACACCTCCCCCTCCGTCCCGGTGGCCGGCCGCCCCGACCGGGACTCCGAGTCCGGCCGCGGCATCCTGCTGATCGCCGAACTCGCCCTCGCCCACGGGGTGATCCGCAAGCGCACCGGGAAGTGGGTGTGGGCGGAGATCGCCCTCCCGACCGCGCGGATCGCTCGCCCCTGGTGGCCGGTCCGGAGCCGCAGCAGGGGCACCGAGGAACGTCCGGGCCGGAGCCCGCAGGACGGTATCCCGCAGAAGGCCCCGGCCGACCGGGTCACGCCCGGGGCCGTCACCTGCCACTGACCGCGCCCCGGGCCGGCCGACCCGCTCAGGCCGTCAGGCGGCGGTGCAGCTCCTCCGTCCCGCGGCCCAAGGTCCGGGCGGCGAGCCAGGCGGCCGCGCCGGCTCCGTTGCCGGCGGTGGAGACGGTCGCGGCCGGCCAGCGGGCGGCCAGTCGCGGGCGCAGCTGCGCGGCCAGCAGCGTCGCGGAGGTGAGCAGGCCGCCGGCCAGCACCAGGGGCAGCGGGGAGTCGGGGTCGCGGACCAGGGCGAGAGTGTCGATCAGGTGGCCGGCGGCGCGGTCGACCAGATCGAGCGCGACGGGGTCGCCCGCCGCCGCGCAGTCGAGCACCACCGGGGCGAACCGAGCCAGCCGGGCCGGCGCCTCGGCATGGGCGGCGGCGATCAGCGCGGCCCGCGGCTCACGCCCCGAACCGCCCGAGCCATCCGAGCCGCCCTGCCCGAGCAGCGCCTCCGCGATCGCACCCGCCAGGCCGGGCAGCCGGAGCGGCGTGCCGTCGAGCGGCAGCGCACGGTCCACGGCGGTGAGCGCGGCGGAGACCGCTTCGCGGCCGAGCCAGCAGCCGGAGCCGCGGTCGCCGAGCAGCCAGCCGTGGCCGTCGGCGGTGCGGTGCAGCTCGTGGTCGCGGATCTCCGCGGCGATCGCGCCCGTGCCGCTGAGCAGCAGGGTGCCGTCGGCGGCGGGGCTCCCTGCGGCGTGGGCGAGTTCGGCGTCGTCGACGAACTGCGGGGCGATGGTCAGTCCGGTGGCCGGCCAGAGCGCCGACAGCTCCGGCGGGGCGAGCGAGTTGCCCGCGAGGCCGATCACCGCGGCCGTCACCCGGGCCGGGTCGAGCCCGGCCAGCGCGGCCCGGACGGCCCCGCCGATCTCCCGGACGGCGACCTCCGTGCCGTGCGCGACCGGGTTGCCCCCGGCGCCGTGCGCGGTGCCGAGGACCCGGCCGTCCAGGGTGGCGACCAGGGCGCGGGTGCTGGTGCCGCCCACGTCGAGGCCGAGGACCAGCGGCTGCCCGGGGGAGGTCATGCGGTGCGGCGGATACGGCCGGCGTACCGCGCTTCGAGCGCGTTGTTGTGCTCGTCGCCGCCGGGGATGTTCGCCGACAGGTAGACGGGCGGGACACCGCCGTTCTCCTCGACCCGGCGGATCACCTCGGCGATGATCTGCTGGCCGAGCAGCGCGGCGGTGATCGAGGAGATGCCGCAGGCCCGTCCGCCGCCCGCCATCGGCAGGACGGCGTCGCCGAACGGCGCGCCGTTGTCCAGCACCACGTCGGCGTAGTCGCGCAGCCGCAGGCCGGACGGGTGCTTGGGCCGGACGCCGGCGGTGTGCTCGGCGGAGGTGACGACGATCAGCGGGTGGCCGTTCTCCTTGGCCAGCCGGGCGAGTTCGACCACGCAGCCGTTGACGCCGGAGTTGGACGCCAGCACGAACACGTCCGCCGGGTGCGGGGCGGTCAACTCCCAGAGCAGCGCGGCGGATTCGGTGCCACGTTCCAGTTCGGAGCCGTCCAGGACCTCCACCGGCCGGCCGCCGAACAGCACCACGTCGCGCAGGGCGATCCGGTTGCTGGGGACCAGTCCGCCGGCCCGTCCGGCGAGCTCCATCGCGAACGCCTCGGAGTGCCCGGTGCCGAACGCCTGCACGATGCCGTCCGCGGCCAGCGCATCGGCGATCAGCTCGGCGGCCCGCGCGACCTGGTCGGCCTGCGAGCCGCTGACCCGGTCGATGGCGGCACGGGCGGCGGCGACGAAGTCGGCCGCGGAGGGGCTGGGCACGGGGAACCTCCAAGCAGCGCACGGTGGGACGGCTCACATGGTCGGGCCGGTCCACCGCCGCTGTCAACGACAGGACTAGACCAGTCGGGGGGTCTCGATCAAGGGTTCGAACCCGGCGCACTCGAACGGGTCGTCGTCCGGGTCCAGCCCCGGCAGCCCGGGCACGTCCAGCCCGCCCCGCAGCCACCCGACGAGCACCTCCACCAGACCACCGGACAGCCGCACCTCCTCGCGGATGTGCCGGGGGCGGATCGCCACCGGCCAGGCGTCCGGGTCCGGCCCTACGGTCAGCCAGCCGATCCGGTCGCTGTCGATGCTCGATCCGATCACCAGGAAGCCGTCCGGCTCCGGCCGGCACGGGCCCGGACGGGACCGGCCGATCAGCTCGGGCAGCCCGGCCAGCCCCCCGGGTGGGGCGAGCCACAACCAATGCGACCAGCAGCCGCCGCCGTAGGCGTCCATCAACTCCCGGTAGTCGGACGGCAGTCGAGTGCCCAGCCGGTCGAACACCCGGTCCCAGTCGCAGCCGACTGCCGGGGGCGGCGGCACCAGCAACCGCAGCGCGGCCGGGCCGGCCGGGCCGTGCAGGGCGAACTCCCTTTCGGCCGCAGTGAGTTCGGGACGCGGCGACGGAATCCCGGCGACCGGCGGATTCCAGTGCGGCGCGACCGTGGCCGGCAGCGGGCCGAGCCGGCCGACCCGGTCGAGGATCACCGTCTCCAGGAAGGCGGTCAGCGTCAGCCCGGAGTCGAGCGGCGGTTCGGACCGGGTGGGGTCGCAGAGCACCACCGTCCAGCTGTCCGGCTCAGGGTCGGCGGTGTTCCACAGCAGGGACGTCCGGCCGTTCACGGTGTGGCCCCAGGGCAGCAGTCCGCCGGGCACGGGGTGCAGCCGAAGCGGTGGGAGGCCGGCCTCGCGCAGATCGGCCCGCAGGCCGCTCTTGGCCCACGGCAGCATCCCGAGGTACTCCCGATCGGCCGCCGACAGCACGATCGCCCCACCGATCACCACCGTGCCGAACCGCGTCAACTCCCAGTATTCAGCCGGAAGTCGCACGCCCAGCCAGGCTTCGACGGCCGCCCGGTCCACCGCGAACGGGGTGAGCGGACGGTCGGGTTCGAGCTGGTCGAGCAGGTCCATGCCGCCGATCCTCCGGCCCTGCCGAGGCCCGGAGCAAGCGGAAATTCGCGCGCGGACGCGGGCCGCCCCGGACAGGATGACCGCATGGACGAGGTGCCGAAGAAACAGATCCGCGCCCACTACGACGACGGGACGGTGACGGTCTACCAGGCGTTCCGCCCCGAGATCGCCGACCCCGCCGTGGCCGACGGACGCTGGCCCGACGCCTTCAGCCACGACCGGATGACGTGGATCAAGCCGTCGTTCCGCTGGCTGATGCACCGCAGCGACTGGGCGCGTCGCGAGGGCCAGGAACGGATCCTGGGCGTAGTGATCACCCGGCAGGGCTTCGACGCCGCACTGGAGGCGGCGGTGCTCAGCAGCTACCGGCCGGGCGTGCACGCCTCGAAGGCGGACTGGCAGCGGGAGTTGCGGCGCAGCGGCGCCCGCGTCCAGTGGGACCCGGAGCGGGACCTGCACCTCCGCCCGCTGCCGCACCGCTCGCTGCAGCTGGGCCTGAGCGGCGAGCCGGTGCGCCGCTACACCGCCGAGTGGCTGGTGCGGATCGAGGATCTGACGCCGCTGGCACGGGAGTTGCACGCCACCAGGGACGCCGCGCTGCTGCCGCCGGAGCGGCCGTACCCGATGCCACCGGGTGCGGCCGCCCGACTGGGCGCGGGCTGACGGAGCGGCAGCCCGCACCCGATCAGCCGTGCAGGTAGACGATGCCGAGCTTGGTCAGCTGCCAGTGCTGCGCGGCGGAGCCGTCGTCGGCGGCCAGCTGGACCAGCGCGTTGCCCTTGGCGTCGGTCTTGGCGGAGGCGGTGGCGAGCTTGGTCGGGTCCTGGGAGTCGGCCAGCTTGTAGCTGCCGTCGCCGACCGGCTGCAGGATCCAGTGCTGGTTGCCGCCGCCGTTGCAGCGCCACTGCTGGAGCTGGGTGCCGGGGGCGGTGGAGGCGCCGGAGGCGTCCAGGCACATGTCCCGGTTGCCGCTGAAGTCGAGCTCGAAGGAGCCGCCGGCCTTGATCTCGAACACGAAGGACTGGTTGAGGCCGCCGGTGGCCGAGTAGGTGATCGCGGCCCGGCCGTTGGTGGAGTCACCGTAGGTGCCGCCGCCGGACAGGTCGAGCACCTTGCCGCTGGCCTGGTTGGCGAGCTGGTACCAGGCGCCGTCCTCGGGGGTGTCCGGGAAGGGCTTGCCGGGGGTGAGCGCGGTGATCGAGGTGGTGTTCTGCTGGTTGAGCGAGCAGAACGCCTGGGGCAGTCCGGACTGCTGGTAGAACTGCCGCAGGCAGGCCGCCTCGGCGGCGTACCCGGCCACCCGCAGGTGGTACGACTGGCGGACGTTGTTCATGCACAGGCCGGGGATGGAAATCGGGGTGTCGCAGCCGTTGCGGGTGCTCTCCGACAGGTCGATCACATCGCCGTTGGTGTACTCGTACGGCGAGCTGGTCCACTCCGCGCAGACCTCGTGGCCGAACGCGACCCGCCGCTGGTCGAGGTAGCGCACGCCGGGCACGCCGGAGGCGGCCTCGCGCAGCGCGTCGCTCAGCGTGGGGACGACCCAGTTGTGGCCCCAGGCGAGGTCCTCGGGGAAGGCCGGGCAGCCGTCCGCGACCTTGCCGACGTAGTCGTTGCGGCGGATGTCGGGCGTGATCGGGTTGAAGTACGACTGGTAGACGAGCTGGTAGGAGTCGTCGGAGTAGCCGGCCTTCCGCATGGTGTTGCGGATGTTGGTGAGCGCGGCCGTCACCTTGGGCTTGACCCCGGCGGCGCGCCGGGTGATCTCGGCGCTGCCGATGGTGTCCCGGCATCCCTGGGACTGCGGGATCGGGAAGTACTGGGCGAGGCAGGACATCATGATGTTGGCGAACTCGAAGTCGTCGTTCGCGCCGATCGTGACGACGACCATCTTCACGTCGTAGTTGGCTGCGGTGGCGGCGAGTTGGACGTCCTGCTTGGCCTCGCCGAAGTCGCCGCTGCCCGGTCCGGTGATCTTCGCCAGCTCGGGGTCGCTGACCAGGTCGCCGGTCTGCGCGCCGGAGCAGGCCAGGTCGACCGGGGTGACGCCGGGGAGCTGGGTGGTGAAGATCTCGGACTTGGTGGAGCGGTGGCAGTAGTTGGTGGGGGTGTCGGTGCCGGGCATGTAGTCGTCGTTGGTGTCGGTGCCGGCGCCTTCGCCGGAGATCGCGCTGTCGCCGAGGGCGACGATCGCGGCGGGCTTGCCCGCGCTGGGCGAGGCGGCCTGGGCGGTGGCCGCGGTGCCGAGGCCGGTGCCGAGACCGAGGGCGGCCAGCAGCGCGGCGGTGGCGAGCAGGGCGGGGGACCTGCGGCGGACCATAGGTGTCCTGGACACTCATGACTCCTTGCGGGGGTGGGGGTACGCCCGGCGGGCGCCGGGCGGCGCGGAGCATGGGGGACCGGGCCGGAACCCGGCGAACATGAGGCAGGCTCACATGCTAGGTACTGACAGGTAACACAACAAGACTCGCGGCGCGATACGACCGACGCCTGCCGCGCACCGTCAGGACCCCGGCGCAGAAACGCAGTTGGGCCGCCGCCCGCACCCCACGAGGAGGTGCGGACGGCGGCCCGGGATCTGCCGGCGGGCTTGGATCAGCCGCCGTTGACGCAGGTGTTGCCGAACGCCGGGTTCAGCAGACCGATGATGTCGATCGAGTTGCCGCACAGGTTGACCGGAACGTGCACCGGGACCTGGATCTGGTTGCCGGAGATGACACCGGGGGAACCGGCGGCGACGCCCTCGGCCTCGCTGCTCGCCATGGCGGAACCCGCACCGGCGGCGACGATGCCCACGACGGCGGCGCCGACCGCGGCAGCCTTCTTGATGCTCATTTGAGTCTCCTCGATAAATCAGATCTTCCAATTGCCGCGCCGGGGGCTACCGGAAGGAAGCACACGGGACGTGCACTGGGCCAACGAAGCCACGCCGGATCAGTTGCGATGCTCTTCCGACAATCACCCGTCCGGCGTAACCGGAGCATTCGGGTGAACGGCTCGAACGATCGCGGAACCCGCCCGTTTCCACCGCCGCACTGGTTCGTTCTTCCTGGCGAAACCCGATCCACCGCAAGAAATGAGACTTCATCATGCGCAAGCTCGCCTACGGCGCCTTCGGTTCCGCGGCCGCTGCGGCCCTGCTGCTCGGCGGGGCCGGCGCGGCCATGGCCAGCAGCGGCGCCGAGGGTGTCGCCGCCAACTCGGCCGGCGTCGTCTCCGGCAACCAGATCCAGGTCCCGGTGCACGTTCCGGTCAACCTGTGCGGCAACACGATCAACATCGTCGGCCTGCTGAACCCGGCCTTCGGCAACACCTGCGTCAACGGCGGCTGACTCCCCGCCCCGCACGCGACCGTTTCCGCCGACCGTGCGGAAGCGGTCGTCGACGTGGGCACTCGCGCGGCCCAAGCCACCGGCGACACGCGGGTCTTGGGCCGCGTGAGTGACATTCACGGCGCATCCCGAAAACAGCGGGCGATGATGCCAATCGCCCGGCACCCGACCATTCGCGGTCGGACCGAACGTGAGGAAGAAGAACCATGCGCAACTTCAAGAAGGCCGCGGTCCTCTCCGTCGCCGCCGCCGGCCTGGTCCTCGGCTCGGCCGGTCTGGCCAACGCCTCCGCCGAGGCCGAGGGCGTCGCCGCCAACTCCCCCGGCGTGCTCTCCGGCAACCAGATCCAGGTCCCGGTCCACGTCCCGATCAACCTGTGCGGCAACTCGATCGACATCATCGGCCTGCTGAACCCGGCCTTCGGCAACACCTGCGTCAACGGCGGCTGACCCGCCCCATGCCGTGCCGCGCCGCGCGCTCGAACCGGGCGGCGCACCAACTCCCCGCTGTGATCTAGGAGATCAACCCTCATGCGCAACTTCAAGAAGGCCGCGGTCCTGACCGTCGCCGCCGCCGGCCTGGTCCTCGGCTCGGCCGGTCTGGCCAACGCCTCCGCCGAGGCCGAGGGCGTCGCCGCCAACTCCCCCGGCGTGCTCTCCGGCAACCAGATCCAGGTCCCGGTCCACGTCCCGATCAACCTGTGCGGCAACTCGATCAACGTCATCGGCGCGCTGAACCCGGCCTTCGGCAACACCTGCGTCAACGCCGACGGGGGTGGCACCCCGCCCACGCCCGTGACCGTGCCGACCGAGCCCGAGCCCCAGCAGCCGCCGGTCGAGGCCGAGCCCCCGCATCACCACCACCACCACGAGCCGGTCGAGGACTGCGACTGACCGGATCGGTCGACGTCAACCCCGTGCAGACTGCCCCTCGGCCCACCGGCCGGGGGGCAGTGCGCGTCCCCCTTGCCCTGAAGTCCCCCTCACCTCAGAAGGAATGGCCGATGTCCCGGAAGACCACCGGCGCGCTGGCCGCGCTCGGCACCGCGCTGCTGCTCGGTGCCGCCACCGCGCAGACCGCACACGCCGCGACCGAACAGCCCGGCGGGCTCCCGCTGCCCGCCACCCACCTGCAGCCCACCGACGCCCAGGGAGCCCTCGGCGGCACCACCGCCGGGCTCGGCTACGCGATCGCCCCGGCGAAGGACCTGCGGCTCGACCCGTGGGCCGGCTCCTCCGCGGACCTGCTCAACAACGGCGTCGCGGTGGTCCCCGACAACGGCGTGGGCCCGGTCGGCACCGGCACGGTCACCAGCCCGCTGTCCGCCGGCGGCGGGGCCAAGAACCTTCCGCTGGCCGGACCGCTGCTGACCGCCCTGCCGATCTGAGCCCCGGCCGGCACACGGGTACGGCCCGGCCTCCGCGAGGAGCTGCCGGGCCGTACGCCGGGACGGGGCGTCACATCTGCGACTGGTCCAGCGCGCCGGTCAGCGTCCCCACCGGGTTGGCCTGGCCGAGCATCTCGCCGGTGGTGGCGGTGGTCGTCTCGGCCAGCCCCTTCACCGACTGGGTGACCGAGATCTGGTCCTGCTCGCCGCCGAGCGAGGCCTTGGCACCCGGCACGGCCTGCACCGGCGCGGTCACCAGGTGCGGGTCCACCTTGTCCAAGGACAGTGCCGCGTCGGTCAGTTGACCGCTCTCCCCGCGCACGAAAGAGACCGGCTCGCCCAGGCCGACCGCCGGGCCGGCCAGGTTCAGCGGGGCGGCCGGCGCGTCCAGGCCCAGCGTGCCGAGCTTCGCCCCCGGGTCCGCCTCCGGCAGCGGCAGGGTGGCCTCCAGCGACGGGCCCAGCTTGCCGCCGTTCACGGCCGGCAGCACGTGCTCCGGGATCGGCCGGGTCGGGCTCTGGCCGGTGTCGGACGGCGGCAGCAGCGGCGAGGTCGGGATGCCGCCGTGGATCTCGCCGCCGTCCGCGAGCAGCGGCAGCGACGACGCGGCCGTGCTGAGCGGGATGCTGAACGGCACCTCCTGGGTCGCCAGTCCGTCCTCTAGCGCGGCCACCTCGGTCGGCGTCTTCGGGGCCGCCTGGGACACGCCCTGCGCCGCCGCCACGCCGGCGCCGACCGCCAGCAGCAGGGCGCCCGCGGCCCGCTTGGAGAGCTTCATGGTGTTCGCCGTTCGTTCGATGTCCATTTGATTCGGCGCGCCGGTCATTCGATAGATCGGTACGCCGTTAATTCAGTACGCCGGTACGTCGGTCATTCCGTATGACTTCTGCGGCCACCGGTCGTACCGGCAGTACTTCGGGCGCGTCGCGCACATCCTGGCGAACGAGCCAGCACCTCCGGGGACAGCACCGGTTAACCGGAACGGCCTAATAATCCGACCGGCACGCTGGGAAACCGGTGATCCTCGACGAATTTTCTCCGCCCCCGTAACTTTCCTGTTCGCCATTCTTTGATCCCGACGACGACGGGGCAGCACCCCTCGAACGGCATTTCAGAGAGGTATCTCCACCATGCTCAAGAAGTCTCTGGCGGCCGCCGGCCTGGCCGCCGCCGCACTCGCCGCGGTGTCGACCCCCGCCGTCGCGATCGGCGACGCGGACGGCTCCGCCGCCACCATCCAGGGCAATGGCGGCACCAACTCCAGCGGCACCTGGGGCAACCACAGCCCGAACTTCCACTTCGCCGACAACCCGAACATCTGCCTGCCGGAGATCCACAACATCGGCTTGGCGGTACTGGGCGTGGCCGTCCCGGTCGAGGTCGACGCGCTCAACAACGAGCCCAAGCAGACCTGCGTGGTCGGCCAGGGCACCGTCGGCAGCGGCGACGGCGGCGTCTCCCACCTGATCGGCTGACGCGCCGTCACTGCCCGGGTGCAGAGCGGCTTCCGCTCCGCGCCCCACTGCCCGCCCGGCCGTTCCCCCGGCCGGGCGGGGCCCCGGCGCGAGCCACGCGCACGGGCGCGCTGCTCCACTCCATCGGATCCGAAAAGGAATGACCCCATGATCAAGAAGGCTCTCGCCGCCGTCGGCGTCGTCGCCGCCGGCTTCGCCATGACCGCCACCCCCGCGATGGCCATCGGCGACGCGGACGGCTCCGCCACCTCCCTCCAGGGCAACGGCGGCACCAACGCGACCGGCACCCAGGGCAACCACAGCCCGAACAACCACGTGCTGGACAACCCGAACATCTGCCTGCCGGAGATCGACAACATCGGCGTCGGCGCCCTGATCGGCATCGTCGTCCCGATCAAGGCCGACGTTCTGGACAACCACCCGACCCAGACCTGCGACGTGGGCCAGAACACCGTGGGCAGCGGCGACGGTGGCGTCTCCCACCTGATCGGCTGATCCTTCCCGGTCACAGCCGACCGCCGGGTCCGGGGCCAGCCCCGGGCCCGGCGGTTCCGTGTCTCCGGCCGTACCCCACCCGTTCGTCCGCGGCGCGATCGGGTGATCGGAGCACCGGCGGGCGCGTGCAGCGCACCGCCAGCCGCACCCCCGTGTTGACGTAGTGACACCACCCGACGCAGAGAGGACCCTCCCATGAAGAGCAAGCTGGGCAAGGCCGTTGTCACCACCCTCGCCGCGCTCGCCCTGACCGGCATCGGCGCCCCGGCGTACGCGCACGTGGTCGCCGGCGGCGGCGGGCAGCTCGTCGCCACCGCCCACGAGCCCTTCCTCGCCGGTGGCGGCGGCGGCTTCGCCGGGACCGACCACATCTTCACCCTGGCCGGCGGCGGCGGCTGGGCCACCTCCACCGCCCTCGGCGGCGGCGGTGGCGGCGTCGCCGCGATCGGCTGACCTCGCGTCAACGCCGAAGGGCGCGGAACCGGTTGACGGTTCCGCGCCCTTCGGCACGTTCAGGAGCGGGCGTCAGCGCACCAGGCGGGCGGCCTCGGTGGCCCAGTAGGTGAGGATCTGCTCGGCGCCGGCGCGGCGGATGGAGGTGAGGGTCTCCAGGATGGTGCGCTCGCGGTCGATCCAGCCGTTGGCGGCGGCGGCCTCGACCATCGAGTACTCGCCGGAGACCTGGTAGGCGGAGACCGGCACCGGGGAGGCGTCGGCGACCTGGCGCAGGATGTCGAGGTAGGCCATGGCGGGCTTGACCATCACCATGTCGGCGCCCTCGGCGAGGTCCTGCTCCAGCTCGCGCAGCGACTCGCGGGCATTGGCCGGGTCCTGCTGGTAGGTCTTGCGGTCGCCCTTCAGCGAGGAGCCGACGGCCTCCCGGAACGGGCCGAAGAACGCGGAGGCGTACTTCGCGGTGTAGGCGAGGATGCCGACGTCCTGGTGCCCGGCGCCGTCCAGCGCGCGGCGGACGACCGCGACCTGGCCGTCCATCATCCCGGACGGGCCGACCAGGTGGACGCCCGCGTCGGCCTGCACCACGGCCATCTCGGCGTAGCGCTCCAGGGTGGCGTCGTTGTCGACCGAGCCGTCCGCGGCGAGCACGCCGCAGTGGCCGTGGTCGGTGTACTCGTCCAGGCACAGGTCGGACATCACGACCAGGGCGTCGCCGACCTCGGAGACCACGTCGCGGATGGCGAGCTGCAGGATGCCCTCGGGGTTGGTGCCCTCGGAGCCGATCGCGTCCTGCACCTCGGGGACGCCGAACAGCATGATGCCGCCGACGCCGGCCTCGGCGGCCTCGGCGGCGGCCCGGCGCAGGGTGTCGCGGGTGTGCTGGACGACGCCCGGCATCGAGGTGATCGGCTTCGGCTCGGCGATGCCCTCGCGGACGAACGCGGGCAGGATCAGCTCGGCCGGGTGGAGCCGGGTCTCGGCGACCAGGCGGCGCATCGCGGGGGTGGAGCGCAGGCGGCGCGGGCGGACGGACGGGAATTCGGCGGACACTTCGAAGGCTCCCTGAGTCACGGAAAAGCGTCGGGGGGAGGCCGGTCGGCCTCCCCCCGACGGAGGGTCAGCGCGCCTTGCGGCGCGATCCGGGGCGGCGTTCGCTCGGCCGGTAGACCGGCTCGCCCGCCGCGGTGGCGGCGTCCCGGCGGTTGGCCCCGAAGTCGGCCAGCGCCTGGGCGAGCGCGGACGCGGACGGGGCCGGGGCCATCACGTCGACCCGCAGGCCGTGCTCCTCCGCCGTCTTGGCGGTGGCCGGGCCGATGCAGGCGATGACGGTCACGTTGTGCGGCTTGCCGGCGATGCCGACCAGGTTCCGGACGGTCGAGGACGAGGTGAACAGCACCGCGTCGAAACCGCCGCCCTTGATCGCCTCGCGGGTCTCGGCCGGCGGCGGCGAGGCGCGCACCGTCCGGTACGCCGTCACGTCGTCGACCTCCCAGCCGAGCTCGACCAGGCCGGCCACCAGGGTCTCGGTGGCGATGTCGGCGCGCGGCAGCAGCACCCGGTCGATCGGGTCGAACACCGGGTCGTACGGCGGCCAGTCCTCCAGCAGGCCGGCCGCGGACTGCTCGCCGGACGGCACCAGGTCGGGCTTCACGCCGAAGTCGACCAGCGCCTGCGCGGTGGTCTCGCCGACCGCCGCGACCTTGATGCCGGCGAACGCGCGGGCGTCCAGGCCGTACTCCTCGAACTTCTCCCGGACGGCCTTGACGGCGTTGACCGAGGTGAAGGCGATCCACTCGTAGCGGCCGGTGACCAGGCCCTTGATCGCGCGTTCCATCTGCTGCGGGGTGCGCGGCGGCTCGACCGCGATGGTCGGCACCTCCTGCGGCACCGCGCCGTACGAACGGAGCTGCTCGGACAGGCCGTGGGCCTGCTCCTTGGTGCGCGGGACGAGGACGTTCCAGCCGAACAGCGGCTTGGTCTCGAACCAGGAGTGCGAGGCCCGGTGGGCGACCTGCTCGCCCACCACGGCTATCACCGAGGTCGCCGGGTCGACCGGGGCGGAGACCGGCGAGGGCAGCACCCGGGCGGCCTTCAGGTCGGCGGCGATCGCGGCCAGCGTGGAGGTGAAGGTCCGCTGCCGGGTGGTGGTGCCGGACAGCGTCGCGGAGAGCGCCGCGTCGGGCTTGCGACCGTGCGCCACCAGGGCGTTGGCGGTCGCGGGCAGCTGGCCCAGGGTGGTGCGCAGCACCAGGGTGGTCTCGGGCACGCCGAGGTCGACCAGCTGGCCGGCCAGCAGCGCCTCGCCGTCGACGAAGCGGACGTCCGCGCCCTGGTCGCCGCGGAGCGGCACGCCCGCGTAGGCGGGCACGCCGACCGACTGGGCGACGCCGGGGACGACCTCGAACGGGACGCCGGCCTTGGCGCAGCGCAGCATCTCCTGGGCGGCGCAGCCGTCCAGGCCGGGGTCGCCGTCGACGGTGCGGACCAGGTGGCGGCCGGCCTTGACGGCGTCGGCGGCCAGGTCGGACAGCTCCCGGCCGGCCTCGGCCGGGTCCATGACCTGGACGCCGCTGGGGCAGTGAGTGCGGACCGCGGCGGCGGTCAGCGGGTCGGCGATCAGCACGTCGGCGGTGCTGAGCACGTCGACGGCGCGCAGGGTGAGCAGCCCGGGGTCGCCGGGGCCGGCGCCGAGGAAGGTGCAGCGCCCTGCGGGCGGGTGGAATCCGGCGGCGGTCATCGGGCGCGCTCCCCCATCAGGTTGGCCGCTCCGGTGTCGAGCAGCCGGGTGGCCAGGGCGCGGCCCAGGGCCGCGGCCTGCTCCTCGGCGGTCTCGTCGGGGACGAGCGGGCCGTTGGCGGACATCTTGAGCAGTTCGGCGCCATCGGTGGTGCCGACCACGCCGTCCAGGCGCAGTTCGGTGCCGGCCCAGGTGGCCAGCGCGGCGACCGGCGCGGAGCAGCCGGCCTCCAGGGTGGCCAGCAGGGCGCGCTCGGCGACCACGGCGGCCCGGGTGGGGGCGTGGTCGAGCCGGGCCAGCACGGCGGCCAGGGTCGGGTCGACGCACTCGACGGCGAGCGCGCCCTGCCCGGGGGCGGGGAGCATCAGCGCGGTGTCGAGGTGGTCGGTGATCTCGGCGTGGCGGCCGAGCCGGTTGAGGCCGGCGGTGGCCAGCACCACGGCGTCGAGTTCGCCGGAGGTGACGAAGTTGATACGGGTGTCGACGTTGCCGCGGATGGCGACGGTCTCCAGGTCCGCGCCGTGGGCCCGGGCCCAGGCGTTGAGCTGGGCCATCCGGCGCGGGGAGCCGGTGCCTATCCGGACGGTGCGGCCGCCGGCCTTGCCGACCAGCTCGGCCAGGGTGAGGCCGTCGCGGGCGACCAGGGCGTCCCGGACGTCCTCGCGCTCGGGGACGGCGGCCAGCAGCAGCCCGGCGGGGGCGGCGGTGGGCAGGTCCTTGAGCGAGTGGACGGCCAGGTCGATGCGGCCCTCCAGCAGGGCGTCGCGCAGGGCGGAGACGAACACTCCGGTGCCGCCGATCTGCGCCAGCGACTCCCGGGAGACGTCCCCGTAGGTGGTGATCTCGACCAGCTCCACCCGGCGGCCGGTGATCTTGGCCACCTCCTCCGCGACCATGCCCGACTGGGCCATGGCGAGGGCGCTGCGGCGGGTACCGAGGCGCAGCGGCGTCACTGTCTCTGGACCATTCATGAGGTGATCGTCCTGGTCGTGCTGGGGGGCTGACGGGGTGTTCATCTGGGTGCTCCGGCGGGCGGGGCGACGGCGGCGGCCTGGGCGGCGGGGATGCCGCCGGCCGGGATCGAGGACCCGGCCCGGTCGCCGATCGGGGTGCCGGAGACAGCGTGCACTGCCGCGGGGTCCAAGTCGAACAGCTCACGCAGGGCTTCCGCGTAGGAGGCCCCGCCGGGTTCGCCGGCGAGCTGCTTGACCTTGACGGTCGGGGCGTGCAGCAGTTTGTCGACCACCCGGCGGACGGACTGCGAGATCTCCGCGGTGGAGCGCTCGTCGAGGTCGGGGAGCCGGGAGGTGAGGCGGGCGAGTTCGCTGCGGACCACCTCGGAGGCCATGGCGCGCAGGGCGACCACGGTGGGGGCGATCCGGGCGGCGCGCTGCGCCTGGCCGAAGGCGGTGACCTCGTCGCCGACGATGGTGGAGACGGCGTCCACGTCGCCCGCGCCGGGGGTGGCGGCGTGCGCGTGGGAGAGGCTCTCCAGGTCGACCAGCAGGGCGCCGTCGAGCCGGTGCACGGCGTGGTCGACGTCGCGGGGCATGGCGAGGTCGAGGAAGGCGAGCGGCTGGTCGGCGGTCCGGGCGGCGACGGCGGCGGCCACCTCGGCGGCGTCGATGACGGTGCCGGCCGCGCCGGTGCAGGAGATCACCAGGTCGACCTCGGCGAGGGCCTGCGGGACGTCGGCGAAGTCCAGGGTGCGGGCGGTGCCGCCGAGGATCTCCACCAGGCGTTCGGCGCGGGCCGGGGTGCGGTTGGCGATCTGCAGGTCGGCGAGGCCGGCCCGGACCAGGGTGGCGGCGGCGAGCGAGCTCATCGAGCCCGCGCCGACCACCAGGGCGCGCTTGCCGGCGATCGGGCCGGCGCCCGCCGCGACCTGCTCCAGGCCGAAGGTGACCAGCGACTGGCCGGCCCGGTCGATGCCGGTCTCGCTGTGCGCGCGCTTGCCGACCCGCAGGGCCTGCTGGAACAGCTCGTTGAGGCCGCGGCCGGCGGTGTGCTCGTCCTGGGCCTTGGCCAGGGCGTCGCGCAGCTGGCCGAGGATCTGGCCCTCGCCGACGACCATCGAGTCCAGGCCGCAGGCCACCGAGAACAGGTGGTGGACGGCGCGGTCCTCGTAGTGCACGTACAGGTGCGGGGTGAGTTCGTCGAGGTCGACGCCGCTGTGCCCGGCGAGCAGCTGGGACAGCTCGGCCACGCCGGCGTGGAACTTGTCCACGTCGGCGTACAGCTCGATCCGGTTGCAGGTGTTGACCAGCGCGGCTTCGGCGACGGTCGCCGAGGCGGCGGCGTCGTGCAGCAGGCGGGTCGGGGTCTCGCCGGTGAGCGCGGCGCGCTCCAGTACGCCGACCGGCGCGGTCCGGTGGCTCAGACCGACTACCAGAAGACTCATGCCCCCACCTCGTCGTGACGGATGTTCGTGCTCACGCCGGCATCACCGCGGAGAGGTCGTCCTCGGGGCCCTTGCCGGTCGGGGCGCTCTTCGCCTGCTCGGCGGCCTTGCCGCCGCCGGCGGCGCGGCGCAGCTTGGCGGCGGCGGCGCGGACCGGCCCGGGGGCGCGGTCGAGCACCGAGTCGCCGGCGGCGGGCTCGTCGCCGGCCTTGCGCTGCTCGTGGAAGGCGAGGATCTGCAGTTCGATCGAGAGGTCGACCTTGCGCACGTCCACGCCGTCCGGGACGGTCAGCACGGTCGGGGCGAAGTTGAGGATGCTGGTCACGCCGGCCTCGACCAGGCGGTCGCAGACCTGCTGGGCGGCGCCGGGCGGGGTGGTGATGACGCCGATGGAGACGTGCTGGGCGGCGACGATGGCCTCCAGCTCGTCCATGTGCCGCACGGGCAGGCCGGCGGCGGCGGTGCCGACCACGTTGGGGTCGGCGTCCAGCAGGGCGGCGACCCGGAAACCGCGGGAGGCGAAGCCGCCGTAGTTGGCGAGCGCGTGGCCGAGGTTGCCGATGCCGACGATGACGACCGGCCAGTCCTGGGTGAGGCCGAGCTCGCGGGAGATCTGGTAGACGAGGTACTCGACGTCGTAGCCGACGCCGCGGGTGCCGTAGGACCCGAGGTAGGAGAAGTCCTTGCGCAGCTTGGCGGAGTTGACGCCGGCCGCGGCGGCCAGCTCCTCGGAGGAGACGGTCGGCACGGAGCGCTCGGACAGCGCGGTCAGCGCCCGCAGGTAGAGCGGAAGGCGAGCCACGGTCGCCTCCGGAATGCCCCGCGCGCGCGAGGTCCGGCGCGCGGCGCCCGGGTCGGGCGTCTGCGAACTGCTGGATGAGGGTCGGCCGATTGCCACGTTGCTCCTGCGGGTGAAGCTGGGCTTGGACCGCCAGGCTATGCGTTTGTGAACGTGTGCACAAAGATGGTGTCCGATTTGTCCCCGAACAGTGACACGCATCACTCGTAACCCGCCGCGCCGACCAGCGGACGCGGCCCTTCCACTCCGGCCGGCCACGGGCCCAGCGGAGCCCACCGGCGCAGCAGTCGGACCGGGCCCCGGGAAGCGGTCGAACGGGCCGGCGCCATCCGCGGCCACGGCACCGCGGCGGCCGCCGGGACGGGCTCCTCCGGCAGCCGGCCGGCCCGCAGGCAGTGCCGCAGCAGCTCCACGGTGGCGTGCGCGTCGCCCAGCGCGGTGTGCGCCGGGAACCAGCCGAGCCCGGCCGCCTCCACGCACGCCGACAGCCCGAAACCGCCCGCCTGCGGCAGCAGCCGGCGCGCCAACCGCATCGTGCACAGCGCCGGCACCGTCGGCAGCGCCACGCCGATCCGCGCGAACTCCCGCTCCAGGAACACCCGGTCGCAGGTCACGTGGTGTCCGACCAGCACCCGGCCGGCCATCAGCTCCAGCAGCCGCGGCGCGATCTGCCGGAACCGCGGCGCGCCGACCACGTCCTCCTGCGCTATCCGGTGCACGTGCGTCGGCCCGACCGGCCCGGCCGGATCGAGCAGCGTGGCGAACTCCCGCTCGGTGCGCAGGGCGGCGTCCAGCTGCACCACGGCGACCTCGACCACCCGGTGCCGCCAGGGGCTACGACCGGTGGCCTCGACGTCGACGACGGCATAGCCGTTCATCGCGCCCTCCTCTGCACGGCCCCCGGCGGACACGGAAAACCGTTCGATGGTAAGCCGGAGAAGGGCCGAACTCCTAGGGCCGAGGACATCGCACGCGCACGAAGGACCTCCGGACGCGGCCGGCGCGAGGAGGGTCGCACCGGCCGGACGGTCAGGCCAGCGCCTTGCGCAGCCGCGTCTCGTCCACCCGCCAGAAGTCGTGCTGGCGGCCGTCGATCAGGGTCACCGGGATCTGCTCGGCGTACTGCTCGTACAGCGCCGCGTCCTGAAGGATGTCCTTCTCCTCGAAGGCCACCCCGAGCTCCTCCACCACCTTGAGGATCACCGCGCGGGCGTCCTCGCACAGGTGGCAGCCGGGTTTGCCGATCAGCGTCACCGTGGTGTCGGCCGGGCTCTTCTTGTCACGTCGCAGCAGGCTCACGGCACACATTGTGCGCCGCCACATATCCCCCGCGTTCACCGGTGCGGCACTCCTCGGTCACGGGGCCGGGCTCCCCGGCTGACTATGCTCGTCGCATGGCAGCGCTGCGAAGGCTCACCCGGTCGAGGCGTTCCCTCGCCGAACGGACCGCCCTGGCGGGCGAGGCCGCGGCCGACGCCGCCCAGGAGCAGCTCGCCCCCGACGCCGACCCCGACGCCGACCCCGAGCCGGACCGCCCCAAGGCCCCCGAGGGCGACCACACCCCGGTGCCCGGCGACGTCCGGGCCGCCGCGTTCTTCGACTGCGACAACACCATCCTGCGCGGCGCCGCGATCTTCTACCTCGGCGTGGGCCTGTACCGGCGGCGCTTCTTCACCCGCCGCGACCTCGCCCGGTTCGCCTGGCAGCAGGCCGCGTTCCGGCTGCGCGGCGCCGAGAACCCCGACCACATCGCCGACGCCCGCGACAGCGCGCTCGGCCTGGTCGCCGGCAAGCGCACCGCCGACCTGGAACGGATCTGCGAGGAGATCTTCGAGCCCGTGCTGGCCGAGAAGGTCTGGCCCGGCACCCGCGCCCTGGTCCAGATGCACCTGGACGCCGGACAGCGGGTCTGGCTGGTCACCGCCGCCCCGCAGGAGGTGGCCCGGCTGATCGCCCGCCGGCTCGGCATGACCGGCGCGCTCGGCACCGTCGCCGAGACCCGCGACGGCGAGTACACCGGCAAGCTGGTCGGCGGCATGCTGCACGGCCCCGCCAAGGCCGCCGCGGTCCAGGCGCTGGCCCGCCGCGAGCACCTCGACCTGGCCCGCTGCGCCGCGTTCAGCGACTCCGCCAACGACATCCCGATGCTCAGCCTGGTCGGCCACCCGTACGTGATCAACCCGGACGCGGCGCTGCGCCGGCACGCCCGGGCGATGGGCTGGCGGGTGCGGGACTTCCGCACCGGCCGCCGGGCCGCCCGGATCGGCATCCCCGCGGCGGCCACGCTGGGCGTCGCCGCCGGGGCGGCCGCCGCCGCGGTGGCGATGCGCCGCCGCCAGCGGGCCTGACCGCACGCCACCCGGATCGGGCGGTACCCGGATCGGACGTCACCCGGGCCGTCCTTGACCAGGCGTCAACCTGCGGCCGTCGACACGCCCCCGCGCGGGTGGTCCCGGCACGCCCCGCGGCACCGCCGGAAGGCCCGCCGCCCTTGTCCCGACGGGTCTGTGCCCCGTGATCGGAACTGATCGTTCGGCAGTCCGGCAAAGTCGTGGATTGAGACCGCCTCCACCGGGGAAACCCCGGCCATCCATCACCGTTCGATCACCCGGTGTGCACAAGCGGTCGCTTTGAGTCGGAGAAATGGCGTCAACTCCGGTCAGAGACAGGTAAATATGCGCAACAAGTGGACCTCATCCGACCACTTCGACCACGCGGTGTAGCTGTCATTGCACAAAGCGTTATTCTCTCCTGGATGCACGCCACCCCGAACGTCCCCGTGACGGGTGGTCAATGCGGCGTGCTCTCCGCACAGGCGGAGGTGATCCGTCCACAGTTCTGCCTCTGGGAGTCCCGTGTACCCACCCGTCCGGAACGACGCGCCAGCCACCTCCCGCCCGTCGACCGCCGGCCTGCGCCGCAGTGTGCGCCTGGAGCGACTGTGGGCCGCGATCCGCGAGTTCGAGCTGCTGGTCCCCCAGCCCGCGGTGGCCGGCCCCACGTTCACCGCGCCCGCACCCGCCGCGTTCGCCGCGCCACTGCTGCGCTCGACCGCCACCGGCAGCCAGGCCGCCCCGCGCGCCCGCACCGTGCCCTCCCCCGGCACCCGCGGCCGCACCCGCAGCGCGCCCGCCGGGCCCGGCTACGACACCGAGCACAATCCGGTCGTCGACCTGGTCGAGCGCGCGCAGAACGGCGAGAGCGAGGCCTTCGGCCGGCTCTACGACCACTACGCCGACACCGTCTACCGGTACATCTACTACCGGGTCGGCAGCCGGGCCACCGCCGAGGACCTCACCTCCGAGACCTTCCTGCGCGCGCTGCGCCGGATCGGCACCTTCACCTGGCAGGGCCGCGACTTCGGGGCCTGGCTGGTCACCATCGCGCGCAACCTGGTGGCCGACCACTTCAAGTCCAGCCGGTTCCGGCTGGAGGTCACCACCGGCGAGATGCTCGACTCCAACGAGTGCGAGCGCAGCCCCGAGGAGTCGGTGCTGGAGTCGCTCTCCAACGCCGCCCTGCTGGACGCGGTGCGCCGGCTCAACCCACAGCAGCAGGAGTGCGTCACGCTCCGTTTCCTGCAAGGGCTTTCGGTCGCCGAGACGGCCCGGATCATGGGCAAGAACGAGGGCGCCATCAAGACGCTGCAGTACCGGGCGGTGCGCACGCTGGCCCGCCTGCTGCCGCCCGACGCCCGGTGACCTGCCGACCGTGGACCCGACCTCCGACAGACCCCCGCCCCACCGCCCCTCACCGGCGCGTCAGTTGGCCGCGCGCCGGGGCGCGGCGCGCCGCCCGTCGCGCCCTCTCGCGCTTGACGCGCCGTCAACCTCGGCCGGGCGCTTGCCCGTCCGGGTGAGGCGGCGGTCATCTGCTCTGCTTAATACGCCAGGGGGGTCGTGCGTAACCGCCTCCCGACACCGCTCGTTGGCCAGCGTGCAACCCGCCACCGGGCCCGCAGTCAAGTGGGATCTCGAACTGTCACCCGATGGTGCGGTTTTGGCCTGCCGGGACAACCAACCGACGGGCCACGGTGTCGAAAACGACGAAGGGAGGTGTGGCCCGTGACGGCAAACATGCTGGAGCACCGGCGGGCGAAGTCCTTCGCCGAGGCGCTGGAGGCCCACCAGAGTGACCACCGGAGCAGCGGCGCGCACCGGGCCGGCTCCGCCGCCATGACCGAGCTGCTCGCCATGGCCGACGCCCTCGGTGCGCTCCCCGCCCCCGAGCTGGCCGCCGAGACGCGGACGGTCCAACGCACCCGGCTGATGGCCGCGTTCGAGCAGCAGTGGGCCGAGGGCGCCCCCACGGCGGTCCTCCCCGTCCAACGCGCCCGGCGCACCCGCCGCAGTCGTTGGGGCCGCCGCCTGGCCATCGGCGGGCTGGTCGCGGGCGTCGCCGTCGGCTCCCTCGGCGGGGCCGCCGCCGCATCCACCGGCGCCCTCCCCGGGGACGCCCTGTACGGCATGAAGCGGGGCCTGGAAGGGCTGCGCCTCAACCTGGCCGACAGCGACGCCGAGCGCGGCGCCCTGCTCCTCCAGCAGGCCACCACCCGGCTCACCGAGGCGCAGTCCCTGGTCGGCCGGACGGACCCGGGCAACGCGCTCAGCCCCGCCACGGTCGACCAGGTGCGCCGCGCCCTCGACGACATGCACGCCGAGGCGCTGCGCGGCCGCGACCTGCTGCGCGCGGTCTACCGTTCCAACGGCTCGCTCGCGCCGATGCGTCAACTCGCCGGTTTCGCCGGGCAGGACGAGCGCTGGTCGGCCCTGCAGTCCCGGCTGCCGTCCGGCCTGGCCGGCCAGGCCGACAAGGTGGACCGCCTGTTCAGCGACATAAGCGAGGACGTCGCGCCCCTGCGGCTGGTGGAGCCCGCCGGCCGGGGCAGCGACGACAGCGCGGCGACCGGAGGTACCGGCGCCGGTACCGGGCAGCAGCCCGGCGGCACGGCGAGCACCGGCGGCACCGGGCACGGTCCGGCCGACGGGTCGTCCGGGCGGGCCACCCCGTCGGCCGAGCCGTCCGCCAAGCCCGGTCTGGGCGACCTGCTGGGCGGCCTCACCGGTGGTGCCACGCCCTCGCCGACCGCCACGCCGGCCCACGGTGGTGCCCCGGCCCCGGCGGCCTCCCCGGCCGCGCCCGCGGACGGCGGACAGGGCCTCAACCTGCCGCCGCTCCTCCCGGGGCTGCTGCCCGGGCTGTCGCTCAGTTGAGCCACCGCCGCCCCGTGCCCGCTGTCGTCGGGGGGCACGGGGCGGCGGGTCGTTCTCGCGGGGAGGGCCGTTCTCGTGGGGCCGTTCTCGTGACAGGGCCCGGCGGTGTGTCAGCCGAAGACCGAGCGGCGCTGCACCAGCAGCTTGTACAGCGTGTGCTGGATGGTCTCCCGCACCTGGTCGGCCAGGTTGAACACCAGCATCGGGTCCTCGGCGGCGTCCTTCGGGTAGCTGTCCGTCGGGATCGGCTCGCCGAACTGGATGGTCCACTTGGTCGGCAGCGGGATCGCGCCGAACGGCCCCAGCCAGGGGAAGGTCGGCGTGATCGGCACGTACGGCAGGCCGAGCAGCCGGGCCAGCGTCCTGAAGTTGCCGATCATCGGGTAGGTCTCCTCCGCCCCGACGATCGAGCACGGCACGATCGGCACCCCGGCCCGCAGCGCGGACGCCACGAAGCCGCCGCGGCCGAACCGCTGGAGCTTGTAGCGGTCCGCGAACGGCTTGCCGATGCCCTTGAAGCCCTCCGGCCAGACCCCGACCACCTCGCCGCGTTCCAGCAGGGTCTGCGCGTCCTCGTTGCAGGCCAGCGTGTGCCCGGCCTTGCGGGCCAGCTCGTTGACCACGGGCAGCACGAACACCAGGTCGGCGGCCAGCATCCGCAGGTGCCGGTCGGCGTGGTCGTGCACCGCGACCTGGGTCATCAGCGCGTCCAGCGGGATGGTGCCGGAGTGGTTGGCGACGATCAGCACGCCGCCGTCGGCCGGGATGTGCTCGGCGCCGCGGACCTCGACCCGGAAGTACTTCTCCGCGAGCGGCCGCAACAGCGCGAGGAACACCTCCTCGGTCAGTTCCCGGTCGAAGCCGAAGTCGTCGACCTCGTAGTCGCCGGTCAGCCGGCGGCGCAGGAAGCCGAGCCCGTCGGCGGCACGCTGCTCCCAGCCCTTGCCGAACAGCCGGGTCGCGGTCGCGCCGAGCTGGCCGGAGAGGGCCGCGCCGACGCCGTCGGCCAGCCGGTCGGCGAGCGCCGGGCGCGGCTCGGGGCCGGACCAGCTCGGCGCGGACTCGATCGGGATGACATTGGCCGCCGGGTCGGCGGGCTCCCGCGCGGCTGTCATCGCGGCCTCAACTCCTCGGGTTCGGTGGGGCGGTGGTCGGTGAGCAGGCCGGTGAGCCGGTCGGTGACGGCGGTCAGCCGGGTCGGCGGCAGCGGGCCGGGCGGCACGTGCGCGGCGAAGTCGGCGAACGCCTCGGGGGTGGTCCAGCGCGGCGTGAAGCCGAACGTGTCGCGCAGCAGCGCGGTGTCCACCACCCGTCCGTGGGTGAGCAGTTGGAGCTGTTCCTGGGAGAAGGCGCGGTCCGCGGGGGCGGTCAGCTGCCGGGCCAGCCGGCCGACCAGGCCGAGTGCGGGCCGCAGCAGTGGCACGGTGGGGCGGCCGAGCCGGCGGGCGCACTGGGAGAGCAGCAGCACGCCGTCGCCCGCGACGTTGTAGGTGCCGGTCGGCGCGTCCAGCGCGGCCAGCCGCAGCACCTCCAGCGCGTCGTCCTCGTGGACGAACTGCAGGCGCGGGTCGTGGCCGAGCGCGGTCGGCAGCAGCGGCAGCCGGAAGTACGCGGTCAGCGGGGTGTCGCCGTGCGGGCCGAGGATGTTGGCGAAGCGCAGCACCGTCACCGCGACGTCGGGGCGGCGGCGGGCGAACCCGCGGACGTAGCCCTCCACCTCGGCGGCGTCCCGGGCGAAGCCGCCGACCGGCAGCGCCTTGGGCTGCATCCGCTCGCCGAACACCGCCGGGTCGCGCGGCGCGGAGCCGTAGACGGCGGTGGTGGACTTCACCACCAGGCGGCGCACCCCGGGGGCCTTCTGGCAGGCGCCGAGCAGCTGCATGGTGCCGATGACGTTGTTCTCCTTCACCAGCGCCCGGCCGCCGTGGCCGAGCGCGGTGACGTGGAGGTGCACCACGGTGTCGACGTCGTGCTCGGCGATCACCCGGGCGATCGCCGGGCGGCGCAGGTCGACCTGCGCGTACTGCACGGCGGACGGCAGCGCGGCCGGCGGCGGGCCGGCGTCCACGCCCACCACCCGGTCCACGCCGGGCTGTTCGGCGATCCGGCCGGCGAAAAGCGCACCGAGCCGGTGCGCCACCCCGGTGACGAGCACGACCTTGCCCACGTTGCCGCGACCTCCCTGGCTGCCGGTGCTGCCTTCCCCCTGGCCTGCACCGTACCGCGCCGTGGACACGGGAACGGAAACGCCACTGCCCGCCACCGGAAATCATCCGGGGACGGGCAGTGGTGGAACCTGGCGGCGCGAGGCGACCGCAGGCGGTGTTACTTCTTGTTGCGACGCTGCACGCGAGTGCGCTTCAGAAGCTTGCGGTGCTTCTTCTTGGCCATACGCTTGCGACGCTTCTTGATGACAGAGCCCACGGAACATTCCTCGCTCACTCGGACCCGCGCCCGTGAGGAACGGGAGTCCATACGACTGACGGAGGCCCTAGCCTACCGTCCACCTCGCGTTTGCCGTAATCGGTGTCCCGTTGGCGGCTGCGGAGCTATGCGCTCTGCAGCCGGACGTAGGACTCCTGGAGGTATTCGTGCACCTTCTGCTCGGGCACCCGGAACGAGCGTCCGACCCTGATGGCCGGAAGTTCGCCGCTGTGCACGAGGCGGTAGACCGTCATCTTCGAGACCCGCATCACCGAGGCGACCTCGGCGACCGTCAGGAAGACCACATCCTGCAGGGGACGCTCGCTCATGACCCTCACCCGACCCTTACCCGTGTGCAAGGCACCGGCTTCCCCTCCGGTGACTCCACCGGCACACGTGTATCCCCAGAGTAGTTATGGGTGGTACGGGTGGGAAGGGGGTGGCCGTCAACTGTTGTACGGTGCGAGATCCGCCCGTTGCAGTACGTAGTCGCTCAGTGCTCTGTAGCAGGACGGGTCCGAACCGTCCTCCAGCGGGACGACCACCTCGACCAGGCCGTCCGCCTCGGCGGCGAACGGGGCGACGTCGTTGCAGTCCGCGATGCCGCCCGCCGGGATGCCGAGGAGGCCGGCGCCGCACAGCCAGCCGTGGTCGCCCAGTACCAGGTCGGGCGGGCGGTGACCGGCCTCGGCGAGGGCGGTCAGGGCGAGCCGGACGGGGAGCGGGGAGTGCGTGTGCGCGAGGTCGCCGGAACGCCCCGGGCGGCCGGGGCGTTCGGGGCGTTCGGGGCCGTCCAGGGCGCGTGTCACCAGCACCCGGTCGACCACGTCGAGGTAACGGGGGCGGTCACCCTCCGGGGTGGGCTCACGGAAGCGTACGGCCCGCGCGGGAGTGCGAACGGCGCACCCGGCGGCTTCGAGCGCCCGCGCGAGCGCCCCGTGGAAGCCCGCCAGTTTGTTGGGATGCCCGGTGCCGGCCAGCACGCTGCCGCGGCGGTCGGCGGTGCGGCGCAGCAGGGCGGCGAGGCGGTCCAGGGCATCGAGGGTGAGCTCGGGGTCGATGGTGTCGGGGCCCTCGGTGTACCGGGGGTCGGGGTCGACGCCGACACGTTCGGCCATCAGGCGCAGCACCGCGGCCTCGTCCCGGCGGTGGTGCGGGTCGAGGCCCATCAGCGCCTTGGGGTCGCCCTGGGCGAACAGCCGGTAGTGGCGCAGGTTGTTCTGCCGGGGCGTGGGCACGTCGGGACCGGCCAGGCGGCGCTTCAGCAGGTGGGCGCGGAGCTCGTCGCGGGTGCGGCCGGGCGCGGTCACGGGAGCAGTCCGTGGTGCGGGAGGACGGCGCGGCGGGTGGCCAGGATGGCCTGGTCGAGGCGGTCGGCGGGGTCGTAGCCGCCGTCGTGGAAGTCTTTCCAGTCCGGGGTGGCGCCGTCGGTCATCCGCAGCGGGGCGGGGCGGCGGGTCAGCCGGTAGACCTCGGCGCGCCACTCCTCGGGGGTCTCGGTGGCCGGGTCGACGGGGTGGCCGGCCGCGGTCGCCACCAGGTGCGTCCAGGTGCGGGGCACCACGTCGACCACCGCGTACCCGCCGCCACCGGTGGCCACCCAGCGGCCGTCGGCGTACTGGTGGGCCAGTTGGTGCACCGACTCGGCGATCAGGCGCTGCGCGTCGACGGTCACCGCGAGGTGCGCGAGCGGGTCCTCGATGTGGGTGTCCGCGCCGTGCTGGCTGACGATCACCTGCGGGCGGAACGCGGCCAGCAGCTCCGGGACGAGGGCGTGGAACGCGCGCAGCCAGCCGGCGTCGCCGGTGCCGGCGGGCAGCGCCAGGTTGGCGGCGGTGCCCTGGGCGTCCGGGCCGCCGGTCTCGGTGGCCCAACCGGTCTGCGGGAAAAGGGTGCTGGGGCTTTCGTGCAGGGAGACGGTGAGCACCCGGGGGTCGTTCCAGAACGTCTGCTGGACGCCGTCGCCGTGGTGCACGTCCACGTCGACGTACGCGACCCGTTCCGCGCCGAGCTCCAGCAGGCGGGCGATGGCGAGGGCGGGGTCGTTGTAGATGCAGAAGCCGGACGCCTGGCCGGGCATCGCGTGGTGCAGGCCGCCCGCGAAGTTCACGGCGTGCGGGGTCTGCCCGCGCCACACCGCCTCGGCGGCGGCCACGGACTGGCCGGCGATCAGTGCCGAGGCGGTGTGCAGGGCGGGGAAGGACCAGTTGTCGTCGGTGCCGAGACCGTGGACGGGGTCGGTGGCGGTGGGGTCGGCGGCGGCCCGCTTGACGGCTTCGAGGTAGTCGGCGGTGTGGACCAGACGGAGCGTGGAGTCGCCGGCGGCGGGGGCGGAGCGGAGCTGGACGTCGGGGTGCTTGGTCAGGCCGAGGGACTCGATCAGACGCATCGTCAGGGCGAGACGGGTCGGGTCCATGGGATGGCCCGGTCCGAAGTCGTAGCCGGTTTCGGCTTCGTCCCAGTAGAGGTGCAGTCCGCAAGTATCTGCCATGGGGCACACGGTATCCGGGAGGGGCGCGGTCAGGTGCGAGTCATTGCCCGTAGCGCGACTTTCCGCTGGTCAGCTTCCGCTTCGCGCAGTTCCTCGCACCCCTGGTTCCGCACTCGGTTGCGCCCCTGTCTCCGGACCCGCCTGTCCGCCCGCCGGGGCGAAGTGTCGGGCGAGCGGGAGGATGGCGAGAATCAGGAGCATCGGGGCGCCGAAGGCCCAGCGGTAGGAGGAGAGTTCGGCGAGGGTGCCGACGAGGGGGGAGCCGATGAGGAAGCCGGCGTAGTTGAAGAGGTTGAGGCGGGCGACGGCGGCGTCGCTCGCGTGCGGGAGGAGGCGGCCGCCGGCGGCGAAGACCTGGGGGATGATCGCGCAGATGCCGAGGCCGAGGACGGTGAAGCCGAGGATGCCGGCCCAGGCGGCGGGGGCGAGGGCGGCGAGCAGGAAGCCTGCGCCGGCGAGGCTCGCGCCGGCGCGGACGACCGGGACGGCGCCGAAGCGTTGAACGGCGCGGTCGCCGACGGTGCGGCCGAGGAGCATGGCGACCATGTAGCCGAGGTAGGAGAGTTTGGCGAGGTCCTCGCGGCTGCCGAGGCCGTCGGTGAGGTACTTGACGCTGTAGTTGGAGACCGAGGCGTCGGCTATGTAGGCGAAGGCCATCGCGGCGCAGAGCGGGAGCAGCGGCCGCCAGGGGATGCGGCGGGCGGCGAGTTCGGCGGCTTCGCGGACGGCGTCGCCGAGTTCGGCGGGTCCGGCGAAGTGGCGGCCGATCAGGAGCGCGGCGGGGACGAGGACGATCGCGGGGCCGCCGAAGACGAGGGGGAGGCCGGCGTCGTAGTGGGCGGCGAGGCCGGCGAGGGCGGCGCCGATGATGCCGCCGAGGCTGAACGCGGCGTGGAAGCCGATCATGATGCTGCGGCCGTAGCGGTGCTGGAGGCCGACGCCGAGCATGTTCATGGACGCGTCGAGGGCGCCGACGAGGATGCCGAACAGGCCGAGGGCGAGGGCGAGTTGCCAGAGTTGGCTGCCGAGGCCGGTGAGCGCGAGGGTGACGCAGATGGCGGGTTGGACGACCCGTAGGACGCCGCGCGCGGTGGTGCGTTTGACCAGGGTCTCGGAGCCGATGGAGCCGAGGCCGGCGAGGATCGGGACGGCGGCGAGGAAGACCGGCAGCAGGGCGTCGCTGAGGCCGTAGCGGTCCTGGATCTCGGGGATGCAGGTGACCAGCAGGGCGAAGGTGGTGCCTTGGAGGAGGAAGGAGAGTGCCAGCGCGGCGCGGGCCTTCCGGAGTCGCGGGGTGGGTTCGGCCGCGGCCGTGACCTGCATGGAAACCTCGCTCACCACCGACGCTACCGGCCGGTACGAAGGATGTTGGCCAGAGCGTAGGCGGTGGGCGGCGGCTGCGGGAGGGGTCGCGCGCGATCAGTTCAGGAGGTCGACGGCCCGTTCCAGGTCGGTGTAGAGGCCGGTGGCTCCGGCGGCGGTGAGCCTGTCGGGGTCGGTGAGCGCGGCGTACCCGTACACGTCCATTCCGGCGGCGCGGGCGGCCAGTACGCCGTTGCCGCTGTCCTCCAGGACGAGGCAGCGGGCCGGGTCGGCGCCCATGGTGCGGGCGGCGTGCAGGAAGAGGTCGGGGGCGGGCTTGCCGATGCCGACGTCCTGGGCGGAGAACAGCAGGTCGTCGGTGAAGTAGCCGGACAGGCCGGTGAGGCGGTGTGCGGTGCGGATCCAGGAGTGGTGGGCGGAGGAGGCGACGCAGTAGCGGACGCCGTTGTCCCGGAGGTGGTTCAGGAAGGTCTCGGCGCCGCGGACGGGCTTGAGTTCACCGGCGAAGGCGGCGAACACCCGGTCGTGGTACAGGTCGTCGAAGCCCTCGGGGAGGGTGGCCCCGTACCGCTGTGCGATCACGTCGTGCACGTGGTGCGCAGCGGTGCCCATGAAGTCGCGGTAGGAGTCCTCGACGGTGGTGGGGTGGCCGAGTTCGGTGAGGTACTCGGCGAGCACCCGGTTCGATATCGGCTCGCTGTCCACCAGCACGCCGTCGTTGTCGAGGATCAGCAGGTCGTAGCTCACGTTGTTCCAGCCTACTTTCCGCCGGTGGCGAGTTCCCGGGAGCGGTCCCGGGCGGCTTCGAGGGCGCCGAGCATGGCCGCCCGGACGCCGTGGTTCTCCAGTTCGCGGATGGCGGCGATGGTGGTGCCGGCCGGGGAGGTGACGGCCTCGCGCAGCTTGACGGGGTGCTCGCCTGAGTCGCGGAGCATCACGGACGCGCCGATCGCGGACTGCACGATCAGCTCGTGCGCGACCTGGCGGGGCAGGCCGAGCAGGATGCCGGCGTCGATCATCGCCTCGACCAGGAAGTAGAAGTAGGCGGGGCCGGAGCCGGAGAGGGCGGTGGCGGCGTCCTGCTGGCTCTCGGGGACGCGCAGGGCCTTGCCGACCGAGCGGAAGATCGCCTCGGTGCGTTCCAGGTGGGCCTCGGTGGCGTGCGGGCCGCCGGAGATGACGCTCATGCCCTCGTCGACCAGCACCGGGGTGTTGGGCATGACGCGGACCACGGGGGTGCCGGGGGCGAGGCGGTCCTCGAACCAGGCGATGGGGATGCCGGCGGCGGCGGAGACGATCAGCTTGTCGGCGGCGACGTGCTCGGCGAGTTCGTCGAGCAGGGTGCCCATGTCCTGCGGCTTGACGGCGAGGATCAGGGTGTCGGCGAGCTTGGCGGCCTCGGCGTTGGTGGCGGTGGCGACGCCGTAGCGGTCGGCGAGTTCGGTGGCGCGCTCGGGGCGGCGGGCGGTGACCAGGACGTCGGCCGGGTCGGTGCCGGCCCGCAGCAGGCCGGAGAGCAGGGCCTCGCCGATCTTTCCGGTGCCGAGGAAGGCGATCTTCTGGCCGGCGGTGGTGGTGTTGCTCATGGCGGGCCCTCCGTGTGCTGCGGTTCCTGGCGGCCATCTTCTCCCGGAACGCGCCGGCCGCGGCGCAGCTGTCCACCCTGCGGGCGGAGGTCGTTCCCGGTCCGCCGCAACCGGTGCCCGGTGCGGCCGGCGGTGCCGGCGGGGTGGCCGACGATCGACGTGACGGTGTGGCCGTAACGCCCCGTAGGGGGAATATCAGGGGTTCCGGTGCTGGATTCCGCAGCGGCCGTGGAGCACCGTGGAGGCATGGGACACGGAGAGTTGTCAGGACGTGAGAACCGTCAGGTCGCCGTCGCCGCAGCGACGCTCGGGCCTTGGCGGACGGCGACGGCGGTGGGCGCGGTGGTCGGCGGCGCCGCCCTCGCGGTGGACGTGGTGACCGGGCACTGGTCGATGGACATCCTGGCGGGGCCGGTCGGCCTCGGGCTGTTCTTCTTCTTCCTGGTCGGCGCGGTCGGCGGGCGGCTGCGCAAGGGCGGGGACCGGCGGCTGCAGCGGTGGACGGAGGAGCACCCGTGGCAGTCGGCGGTCCCGGCGTCCGCGGCGTTGTGGCTGGCGAACACCGTGAACCTGTGGCTGCTGGGCGACTGGGGCCTGTTCGGGGCGCTGTTCACCTCGCTGCTGCCGGCGGGTCTGCTGCTGGGCGTGGCGGGCGTGGTCGGCTCGGTGAAGGCCGCCCGCAAGGGGTAGCTCTACCGCCCCCGGTGTCGGGCGTGTCGGCGGTGGTCGGCATACTTCCGGCCGTGCCGAGATTTGAGGAGCCGGGTCCGAGCGACTCCGGACAGCAGGGGAACCCCTTCAAGAGGATGGACCTGGACGAGGAGCACGTCCGGGGAGCGACGCCCCCCGAGGCGTCGGGCCGGGAGCCGCACCGGCTGCGCAACACGCTGCTGACCCTGCTGATACCCGTGACCGCGCTGGGGGCAACGGTGGCGGTGATGGCCTGGAAGGGCAACCCGAAGGAGAAGCTGCGGGCCCAGTCCTCGGCGCTGCCGTCGGTGGGTGCGGCCACGGCGACGCCCACCAAGGCGCCGCCGAGCGTGTCCCCGGAGACCGCGACGGTGGACCGGCCGTGGGCGGGTTCGCCCGCCGAGGCGTGGCCGGCCGGCCCGGACGGGCTGGCGCTGCCGCAGGCCACCGCGGTCGGGGTGTTCGACCAGGACCGGGTGGCCAAGGACCTGGAACTGGCCAAGGCCTTCCTGGTCGCCACCAACCTGGACCCGAAGGTGGTGGCGGGCGGGTACCCGCAGGCCGCGCTCGACCTGACGAACCAGCAGAACGGCGACGACCTGGCCGCGGACCTGGCCCACCCGAGCAAGGAGAACGACCCGGCGACCTGGGTGAGCCGCTTCGACCCGGAGTGGGCGGTGCCGGTGACCGACCAGGTGAAGGTGCAGGGCCTGATCACCTTCGAGGGCGACGGCGAGCAGGGCCTGCTGGTGCACGTCGACGTCACCTTCGTCTACGCGCTCAAGCCGGGCCCGCAGGTCGGCAAGGCCGCGCCGTCGACCGGGCCGACGACCCCGGGCGGCGGCTCCCGGCCGAGCGGCGGCAGCAGCAGCAGCGGCGCGAAGTCGGTGGCCCTGATCCAGGCCGAGCCGGGCACGGTGGAGGTGGAGCGGGAGATCGTCCGCCGCAAGCTCGACATCCGGTTCGCCGATCCGGCGCGCTTCCAGGTGAAGAAGGACAAGGTGTCGCTCACCAGGTGGAGCACCGAGCGGGCCAACACCCTCTGCGGTTTCCACGACGGCTACCTGCGTCCGTCGTTCCGCGCCGACCGGTCCTCCGGGACGGCCGCGCCGAGCGGCGGCCCGGCTACCGACCCGTACGACTGGAGCCGGCCGCTCGACGAGAGCGGCGAGTGCGGTACCGCCAGCCGTAGCTGACGGCCGTTCAGCGCCGTCGCCGCCGGGCCGCCTTGCGGGCGTCGCGTTCCGCACGGGCGGTCCGGCGGCGCAGCCAGGTGGCGGTCTCCTCGTCGTGGACGGCGCGCTTGAGGCCCTCCCCGGGGGCTTCGGCGAGGCTGCGCAGGAAGTAGGCGGCGAGGGTGCCGGTGAAGCCGACCAGCCAGACGCCGGCCAGTGATCTGTCCTCGGCCATCCAGCCGGTGAGCGAGGCGCGGCCCTCGGTGAGGATCTTCCAGGTGCGCAGGCCCGCGAGGGCGGTGCAGACGCCGATGGCGAGCGTCAGCAGCACGGTGAGCGGGGCGGCGCCGGAGATCCGCACCCCGGAGACGCCCAGGCGCAGCAGCAGCGCCCCGGCGGCGGTGGCCGCCAGGGCGCCGAGTGACACCAGGACGCGGCGCCGCCAGTAGGCGGTGCCGCGGTCGACCCAGGTGGTGCCGAAGAAGCGGATCGGCTCGGGGGCGGGCGCGTCGTCGGCGATCGTCGTCACGGGTCCGATTATCGCCACGCCGTACGGCCCGTCCCCGGGCGGCGCGCGGGGGGACTAGCCGAGCTTGGAGACGTCGCGGACGGCGCCCTTGTCGGCGGAGGTGGCCATCGCGGCGTAGGCCTTGAGGGCGGCCGAGACCTGGCGGTCGCGGCTCTTCGGGCGGTAGCCGTTGCCGTCCTCCAGCTTGAGGCGGCGCTCGTGCAGCTCCTCGAAGGAGACGTCGAGGTTGATGGTGCGGGCCGGGATGTCGATGGTGATCGGGTCGCCGTCCTCGATCAGGGCGATGGCGCCGCCGGAGGCCGCCTCCGGGGAGACGTGGCCGATGGACAGGCCGGAGGTGCCGCCGGAGAACCGGCCGTCGGTGATCAGCGCGCAGGCCTTGCCGAGGCCGCGGCCCTTCAGGAAGGACGTCGGGTAGAGCATCTCCTGCATGCCGGGGCCGCCCTTGGGGCCCTCGTAGCGGATGACCACCACGTCGCCCTCGGCGATCTGCTTGGCGAGGATCTTCTCGACCGCCTCGTCCTGGGACTCGCAGACCACGGCCTTGCCGCGGAAGCGCCAGATCGACTCGTCCACGCCGGCGGTCTTCACCACGCAGCCGTCCTCGGCGATGTTGCCGTACAGCACGGCGAGGCCGCCCTCGACGGAGTAGGCGTGCTCGACGCTGCGGATGCAGCCGCCGGCGGCGTCGGTGTCGAGGGTGTCCCAGCGCTCGGACTGGCTGAACGCCTCGGCGGAGCGGACGCAGCCGGGGGCGGCGTGCCACAGTTCGACGGCCTCGCCGGAGGGCGAACCGCCGCGCACGTCCCAGGTCTTGAGCCACTCGTCGAGGGAGTCGGAGTGCACGGTGTGCACCTCCTCGTTGAGCAGCCCGCCGCGGTACAGCTCGCCGAGGATGGCGGGGACGCCACCGGCCCGGTGCACGTCCTCCATGTAGTACTTGCCGTTGGGGGCGACCTTGGACAGGCAGGGCACCTTGCGGGAGATCGCGTCGATGGCCCGCATGTCGAAGTCGACTTTGGCCTCCTGGGCGGCGGCCAGCAGGTGCAGGATCGTGTTGGTGGAGCCGCCCATCGCGATGTCCAGCGCCATGGCGTTCTCGAACGCGGCGCGGGTGGCGATGTTGCGCGGCAGCACGGAGGCGTCGTCGCCGCCGTAGTAGCGGTTGGTGATGTCGACGACGGTGCGGCCGGCCTGCTCGTACAGGGCGCGGCGGGCGGTGTGGGTGGCCAGCACGGAGCCGTTGCCGGGCAGCGACAGGCCGATGGCCTCGGTCAGGCAGTTCATCGAGTTGGCGGTGAACATGCCGGAGCAGGAGCCGCAGGTCGGGCAGGCGTTCTCCTCGATGATCGAGATGTCCGCGTCGGAGACGTTCTCGTTCACCGCCTGGGAGATGGCGTCCACCAGGTCGAGCTTGCGGACGGTGCCGTCGACCAGGGTGGCCTGGCCGGCCTCCATCGGGCCGCCGGAGACGAACACGGTGGGGATGTTGAGGCGCAGCGCGGCCATCAGCATGCCCGGGGTGATCTTGTCGCAGTTGGAGATGCAGATCAGGGCGTCCGCGCAGTGCGCGTTGACCATGTACTCGACCGAGTCGGCGATCAGGTCGCGCGAGGGCAGCGAGTAGAGCATGCCGTCGTGGCCCATGGCGATGCCGTCGTCGACCGCGATGGTGTTGAACTCGCGGGGGATGCCGCCGGCCTGCTTGATCGCCTCGGAGACGATCCGGCCGACCGGCTGCAGGTGGGTGTGCCCGGGGACGAACTCGGTGAAGGAGTTGGCGACCGCGATGATCGGCTTGCCGAAGTCCTCGCGGGCTACGCCCGCGGCGCGCAGAAGGGCGCGCGCGCCCGCCATGTTGCGACCTTGGGTGACCGTGTTGGACCTCAGCTGGGGCATCGGAGCCGCTCCTTCGGGAACTTTCGGGGTTTGTCGAGCCTACGCCCGCGCCGCCCGGATCCGGACCAGGTGTCCGCGATGCGGTCAATCCGGGCGGCTCGGGGTCAGGGCCTGGGGGCGACGTACAGGGTCAGCCGGTAGGGCTCGATCAGCTGTCCGTCGGGGAATTCGGCGAGCAGCGCGGCCCGTTCGGCGGCCAGGATCGGGGCGCGCCGTTCCGGGTCGAGCACCGCCACGTAGGAGCGGGAGGTCAGGTCGGTGATCAGTTGATCGACCGTCAACGGACGTTCCCAGTGGAGCGTGGTCTCGCGGACCTCCAGGCCGGCCTCGGTCAACTTCTCGGCCCCGGCGATCACTCCGCCGTAGTAGTGGTAGCCGGGCAGGGCGGCCGCCATCCGTTCCTGGTGGGCGGCCAGCCACGACGCCTTGTAGTCCTTGACGTTCCACCAGAGCGCCAGCGACCCGCCCGGGCGGAGCACCCGCAGCGCCTCCGGGATCGAGCGGTCGGGGTCGGTCCAGTGGAATGCCTGGGCGTAGGTGACGAGGTCCACCGAGGCGTCGTGGAAGGGGAGTTCGTCGCCGCCGGCCTTGACCACCGGCAGCCCGGGGCTGACGTCGCGGAGCACGGCGGCCATGCCGTCGCTGGGTTCGACGGCCACCACCCGGGCGCCGCGTTCGGCCAGCAGGCGGGTGGCGATGCCGGTGCCGGCGCCGACGTCCAGCACGTCCGCGCCGTTCAGCGGGCGGCCGGAGAGGCGTTCCAGTGCGTCGAAGAGCTCGGCCGGGTAGGACGGCCGGGCCGCGTTGTACTCGGCGGCGACCGCGCCGAAGGAGTTGGCGTGGGCCTGCAGGTCACTCATCGGTTCGTCCTCTCCTCAGCCCCAGGTGCGGGAGCACAGCACCAGGCCGTACCCGTCGGGGTCCACCACTGTCACGCCGAATTCGTCCCAGTACGGGTTGTGCGCGGGCGCCCGGCGGCCGCCCGCGGCGACCAGGCGCTCGATCAGGGCCTCGTCCACGGGCGCGCCCAGGTACAGCACGAACAGGTCCTCGACGGTCGGGGCCGGTTCGACGGGGTTCTCCGGGTCGACGGCCAGCTCGAAGTGCCAGGCGCCGCCCGGGAGTCCGACCATCAGCAGGTCGTGTTCGCCGGAGACCCGCTCGGTGGTGCGCCACAGCACGGACAGGCCGAGGCCCTGGACGTAGAAGCGTTCGGCCGCGGCGATGTCACGGGTCGGGCGGGCCAGTCGGACGTGGGTGTCGGGGCCGATCGGGCCTGCCCCGCCGTTCGATTCGATCACGGTCCGACTGTAGGCGCGGGCCCGCGGGGCTGTCCGGCGCTTCGCGAACCGACGATCCGTCAGAGCGCCGGCCGGACCGCCGCCAGGTGCAGGCGGGTGAAGGCCAGCGCCTCCGCGAGGTCGGCCTCCCGGTCGGCCGGGGAGCCGGACTTGCGGGTGTTGACCTCCAGCACGACGTGCCCGTCGAAGCCGGTCCGGGCGAGGCGCTCCAGCAGTTCCGCGCAGGGCTGCTTGCCACGCCCGGGGATCAGGTGCTCGTCCTTGCCGGACCCGGAGCCGTCCGCCAGGTGCACGTGCGCCAGCCGGTCCCCCATCCGGTCCACCAGCTCCAGCGCGTCCACCCGCGAGGTCGCCGCGTGCGACAGGTCGACGGTGAAGTTCCGGTACTCCTCCTCGGTGACGTCCCAGCCGGGCGCATAGGCGAGCATCTCGCGGTCCCGGTAGCGCCACGGGTACATGTTCTCCACCGCGAACCGGATCGGGGTCTCCCCCGCCATCCGGTCGATGCCCGCGACGAACTCCTTGGCGTACTGCCGCTGCCAGCGGAACGGCGGGTGCACCACCACGGTGTCCGCGCCGAGCCGCTCGGCGGCCTTCCGGGCGCGCACCAGCTTGGTCCACGGGTCGGTGCTCCACACCCGCTGGGTGATCAGCAGGCAGGGGGCGTGCACGGCGAGGATCGGCACCTCGTAGGTGTCGGAGAGCCGCCGCAGCGCCTCCACGTCCTGGCTGACCGGGTCGTTCCAGACCATCACCTCGACGCCGTCGTAGCCGAGCCGGGAGGCCAGTTCGAACGCGGTCTCGGTGGTCGACGGGTACACGGACGCGGTGGACAGCGCCACCTTGGTGTCCGGCACGTGCAGCGCCGGGTGCGGCGGCAGCACCAGCCGGTCGGTGGTGCGCAGCAGCGGCGGGCGCTCCAGCTTGCGGCGCGCCGCGCGGGCGGCCCGCGCCGCTTTCAACGGCAGGGGGCCGCGCCTCGGCTTTCGCTGGTCCGCTGAATCCACCACGCGAACCAGGTTAAGCGCAAGGCGCGGCCCCGCCGGAGCGCCGATCGGTGTGCGATGCGGCACTCGGGACCCGGCGACTACCCGGCGATCACCTTCAGCGCCTTGGGCAGGTAGCCCGGCGAGGGGACGCCGTCCTTGTGCGGGACGCCATTGATCAGCAGGTCGTAGTTACCGTCGTAGCCCGTGCAGGCTCCGTCCAGGTTGACCCGGACGACCAGTTCGGTGCCCGTTGCGTTCACCCGCAGCGGGCGCCACGCCAGCGCCCCGCACGGGGGGATTCGGCCGGACAGCGAGAACTGCGTGTTGAGGCTGAGCCCGGTGCCGTGGACGGTGATCTCGGCGAGGCCGCCCGCGGGCAGCACGGCCGGGCTGATCGACTCCGGGACGCCGGAGCGTTCGGTGCCGGTGCCCGGCCGGGCCCCCTGCAGCGTGTAGGCCAGCGGGAGGTGCGCCCGGCCCGGGCTGAGCAGCAGCACGGCGTGCCCGGTGGTGGTGCCGTTGTACGTGCACGCGGTGTTGGTGCCCGTGCTCGCGTCGTCCTGGGTGCACTTGTAGGCGGTGTCGCCGGTTGCCCAGTTCTCCCGGCCGGCCACGGTCAGCCGAGGCCGGTTGACGAAGTCGTCGGTGACGGAGGCGACGTCCACCTTCTGGCCGGGCTTCATCTCCAGCACCGCGCAGTACAGCGGGTTGTCGTCGCTCAGCACTCCGCTGCGCTGGTCGAAGCCGTCCGCGGAGACCGGGTGGGCGGCGCACTCGGGCGCCCAGCCGGCGGCGGTGGCCAGCCGCCAGACGTCCAGTCGGCTCGGGGTCTGGCTGGCGTCCACGGTCGGGGAGGCCGCCACCGCGAGGTAGCGGGTCGAGCCGGTGGCCCGGCAGTCGGTGGCCGACCAAAGGCACAGCCGCTTGCCATCGGCGTCCAGCACACTGAACATGCCGTACAGCGAGTTGGTGGCGGCGTGCGCGCTCACCTGGAACAGGTCGGCGCGGTCCGCGTCGAACGCGGTGCAGTGCGCGTCGAGGGTGCTCTCGTAGGTGAGAACGGTGGACGGGGCGCCGACCCGGCCCGAAGAGCGCGGCAGGTCGCAGACGGCGGACGGGGTGGCGTCCCGGCGGACCACCGTGTACTTCCCCAGACCGAGGCCGTTCCTCAGCATCGCGGTGTAGGGCTCGCCGACCGGCGGTCGGCAGGTTTCGAGGTAGGCGATGGCACAGAAATCGTGGCCCGACAGGTCGACCAGGTGCAGCTCGGCGTCGTCGTCCGCCCCCTCCACCTGGTAGCCGACCAGCTCGGTGGCCGGGTGGTCGGCCGGAACGGTGAAGCAGGCCTCCAGCGCGCCGTCGGCCGGCTTCCCGGTCAGGCCGGTGCGCAGGCCGCTGCCGGTGCCGTACTCGGAAGCGCCCCAGGGCGTGCAGCCGGCGGTCTCGCCGACCCGCTGCACCAGAAGACGGTAGTTGAACGGGCCCTGGGCCTCCGCCGTCAGTCGGAACGGCGCGGCGCCGGTCAGTTGGCACACCTGGTAGGTGTCGTACACGGTGAAGCCGTGGCACTGCTCGACGCCGGCGGCGTCCAGCACGCGGTAGCGCGCCGTCTTGCCATTCGGCGTGCCGTTCAGCACGTAGAGGGCCTGGCCGGACGCGGTCGGCAGGGTGCGGCAGATGTCCTTCCCGGCCGACTCGAAGGTCCCGACGGACGCGCCGGAGGCCATCTGGTCGTCCCGGCCGGCGGTGCAGCCGCGGGTCTCGGCGGCCGAGCGGAAGACCATCGCGTACGGGCTCGCGTAGGTGCTCGGCGGGACGGTGAACAGGTAGTCGCCGGCCTTGAGGTCGCAGTCCCCGGACGGGCAGAGCGTGCTGAGGTCGGGCCGGTACAGGGTGCCGCCGGTGTCGCCGCTGTCGCGCGTCCCGCGGAACAGGTGGTGGCCGTCGGCGGGCACCCGCAGGATCCGGCAGCGGGTGGCATCCGTCAGGTCGGGGGCCACCCCGTACGCCTGCGGCTCGACCACCGGGCAGCCCTCCGGCCGCGACAGCCGCGACATGGCCACGGAGTAGGTCTCGTCGTCGCCCCTGACGTGCGTGCCCTGGGCGACCAGCCGGTAGGGGGCGGTGCCGGCCAGCGTGCAGTCCGGCCCGGACACCTTCGGGCTGCCGGGAGCGCAGACGTCCCGGCCGGTGGCGTCGAACAGGCTCTGGCTCACGTCGGTGCTGAGCCTGCGCACCACGTCGCCGGTGGCGAAGTCGGTCACCCAGCAGTCACCCGCCATGCCGACCGGCAGGGTGCCCCGGTAGACGGTGGGGTTGCCCAGCGAGGTGTCGGTGCCCTTCATCGTCACGCATGCGTCGGTGGAGAGCACCGGCAGGTACGACAGCGCGATCGGCAGCGACCGGTCGCCGAAGTTGAACAGCCGCAGCGTGTACGTGCCCGCCCTGGTCGTGGGGCACCGGGCCGGGCCGAAGCTGTAGGTGTCGGCCCTGACGTCGCACTGCACCTGCTGGCCGTCCGGGTCGGACAGTCGCGGCAGCATGCCGGACAGCGAGCTGGTCACCTGGATGATCACCAGGTCCTGGCCCGCCGTCACGTCGAGCTTGAGCAGCGTCGGCTCGTTCGAAGCGGCAGCGCAGCGCATCAGCACGTGGGGCGTCAGCGTGGGCGGGCACGGGTCGTTCGGGCCGGGGGTCCGGGAGGGGTACGAGAGCGGGCGCGGCGGCCGGCTCGGCGTGGGCAGGCCGCCCGAGGTCGGTGCGGCGCCGGGCGTGGCCGCCGAGGCGGCGGCCGGCCCGGACGCGGACGAACCGGAGGCGGACGAACCGGAGCCGGCGGACGGCGCTGCGCCGGACGTCGGTGCCTGGACGGCGGGCAGCGCGGCGGGCGCCGGAGCCGTCCCGGACGCGGCCACCGCCGGCTGCGGGCCGCTGCCCGGCAGCAGCAGGGCCAGCGACGCCAGCAGCGCGACCGCCAGCGGCCTGGCGGTCACGGCAACCCGGCGCCGTCCTCTCCGATGGTCGGTACGAAGCGGCACGGACATTGCAACCCCCCGGCGAGCGTTCCCCTGAAAACCACCGGGATCTTAACCGCTCGCACACGAAATCCCCTAGGGACAAACGGGAGTTGTCGCCGTTCGCCGGGTCACGCTTCGATCGCGACCCGGTTGTTGTCCTGACCGTCCATGGTGTCGAGGCGGCGCAGGATGATGCCCTCGCGCAGCGCCCACGGGCAGATGTCCAGTTCCTCCAGGCCGAACAGGTCCATTGCGGCGTCGGCGACCAGCGCGCCGGCCAGCAGTTGGCGGGCGCGGCCGAGCGAGACGCCGGGGATGCGGGCGCGTTCGGCGGGGGTCATCGCGGCGAGCCGGGGCAGCCAGGCGGAGAGGCCGGCCCGGGTGAGCTTGCGGGGGACGCGGACGCCCGCGCCCTCGGGGGCGGCGCCGGTCATCCGGGCGAGCTGCTTGAAGGTCTTGGAGGTGGCCACCGAGTGGTCCGGCGCGCCGAGCCGGGCGATGTCGCCGACCGCGCCGGCGATCTCGGCGCGGATGTGCCGCCGCAGTTCGCGGATGTCGCCGGGGTCGGCGACGTCGCCGGGCAGCCGGGAGGTGAGGCGGCCGGCGCCGAGCGGCAGGGAGGTGGCGACGTCGGGCTGTTCGTCGAGGCCGCAGGCGATCTCCAGGGAGCCGCCGCCGATGTCGAGGTTGAGCAGCCGGCCGGAGGACCAGCCGAACCAGCGGCGGACGGCGAGGAAGGTCAGCCGGGCCTCGTCCTGGCCGGACAGCACGGTGAGGGCGACGCCGGTCTCCTCCTCGACCCGGCGAAGCACCTCCTCGCCGTTGGTGGCCTCCCGGACGGCGGAGGTGGCGAACGGCAGCAGGTCGACGACGCCCTTGTCCTCGGCGACCCGCAGCGAGGACGCGACCATGGAGACCAGCCGGTCGATGCCGATCGGGCTGATCGCCCCGTCCGCGTCCAGCAGTTCGGCGAGGCGCAGGTCCGCCTTGTGCGAGTACGCGGGCAGGGGGGCCGCGCCGGGGTGGGCGTCCACCACGAGGAAGTGGACGGTGTTGGAGCCTACGTCGAGCACACCGAGTCGCATGACCGTCCAACCTAGCCCAAACCGGTGACCACCCGGGATGCCGACGGGGTCACAACAGCCCGTCCCAGAGCTGCTCGACGATGACCGCCCACCAGTTCTCGGGGTCGCGCAGGGCGGTCCGGTCGAGGGCGGCCAGCGCCCACTGGAACTCGGCGACGGCGGGGCCGGCCTGCTCGGGCGGCAGGTCGCGCAGGCGCGGGTAGCGCTCGGCGAGCAGCGCGAGGCAGCGGGTGAAGGCGGTCAGGTCGGCGTTGCAGTAGCGGGCCTCGCAGGTGTCGGGGTCAACGGCGCGGACCCGGCCCTGCGCGGTGTCGACGCTGAACAGCGCCCAGCCGTCGGTGCCGAGCAGCCGCTGCCCGATCAGCGCGGCCCGGGCGGCGGCGGTGGCGCGGCGGCCGCGGCCGAGCGCGCCGAGGTGCTCGGCGAGGTCGGGCAGGACCGGCGCGGCCGGTTCGGCAATGCCGTCGCTCTCGGGGCGGTGCAGGGTGAAGAACCCGGCGACGGTGCGCGGCAGGCCGGTGCGCTGCAGGGCGCGGGCGGCGAGCTCGGGCACGTCGGCGGCGAGCACCTCGGCCTGCTCGAAGCGGTGCGTGCCGTTCTCGCCGAACAGCGCGGCCAGCCGCTGTGCGAGGCCGTTCTCGTCCTCGGGCTGGGCGGGCGGCACGGCGGGCGGGAACGGCACCCGGTTGTAGGCCCGGCCGGTACGGGCGACCAGGGCCCGGACGGCGGCCGCCCGGTGGTCGTGGCGCGGCCCGTACGGCTGCTCGAACTCGATCCGGACGCCGGGCAGCCGGGCCGCGATGACGTGTTCCCAGTAGCCGCCGGGGAGCATCGACAGCCGCAGGTCGGTGCGGAGCGCGATCAGGTCGTCGAGGGCGACGCCCTGCGCGGACAGCTGCTGCCAGGCGCGCAGCGCGGGGTGCGGGTGGCCGTGCGCGGAGTGCACGGTGAGCGACTGGGTGACGCCCTTGGCGTCCCGGTAGCCGATCACGGCGCGGGTGCCGGGGCCGGTGACGGGCGGCAGCGCGGGGTGGTGGCTGCCGGCGCCGAGGCGGTCGCGGTAGAGCCGCTCCACCTCGGGCACCGGGACGGACGGGAAGACGGTGAGTTCGCCGCTGACCCGGTCGACCACGGCGCAGGCCGCGCCGATCTCCTCCGGGGCGCGGCGCACCCCGGTGAGCGGGTCGGTGAGGATCGGCGCGGGCTCCGGCCAGAGCACCCAGCCGAGGTCGAACTCGTGGCACCTGACAGGCCGTGAACCCTCCTGCGGGAGGTCGCCGTTGACCCAGCGGTGGGCGGCGGCGAGGGCCTGTTCACGGGTGATCATCGGCTGGTGCTCCCGGTGGTGCGGTGGATGGTGAGGCGGGAGCGCGGCGGCGCTGCCGCGGGCGCGGCCTCCGCGGCCGGTTCCTCGGCGGGCGCGCCGACCATGGCCGGCACCGGGGCCGGCACCGGCTCGACGACCGCCCCGGACGGGACGGCGACGGTGACGGGCAGCGGCGCGGACAGGTCGATCGGGCGGTCGGCGGCGTCCACGGCGATCGCCCACAGGCCGTGGTCGGCCGGGTAGAGCGGGGTCGGCGCGGCGTAGCCGGTCTGGTGGTCGAGGTAGCTGAGCACGCCCTTGTGGTTGACGGCGTTCCAGGTGTGCGAGCGGCCGAAGCCGTCGACGGTGAGCAGCACGGCGCGGGTGCCGGTGCCGTGCGCGAGCAGCGCCTGGCCGAGCTTGCCGTGGGCCTCGGCGCCGTCGCCGAGGTCGAGGAAGCGGGTGCCGAGTTCGAGTTCGGCGCGGTCGCGGCCGCCGCGCTCGCCGGCCGGGCCGTCGGGCAGTCGGGGCGCGGCGCAGCTGGGCGCGCCGCCGAGGGTGTCGACGGCCGAGAGCGCGACGTCCAGGCAGTTGTTGGCGCGTCCGCTCTCGGCCGGGCCGCCGCCGTTGAGGACCTCGATCCACTCGCCGACCATCGGGTCCGGGTACGGCGAGGGGGTGCGGCGCACCACCTCGGCCTGGTGCGCCGGGTCGACGGGGCCGAGCCCGCCGGGCAGCCCGTAGGGGCGGCCGTCGGCGAGGGTGCGGACCACCTGCTCGGCGGTGCCGGGCCGGACCGGGCCGCCGCCGCGCCCGCCGGTGATCAGCAGCCAGGCGGCGGACGCCTGGTGCACCTGCGCGCCGGACTCGTCGACGGTGCCGGGCCGCCGGACGTCGGGCAGCGGGTCGTGCCGGACGGGGCCGCCGGGGGCCTGCTGGCCGAGGCCGCCGCCGCCCGTGGGCGGCACGGGGCCGGTGACCGGGCGGGCCGCCACCGGGCGACCGTCCGCCTGGTGCTGGCCGACGCCGACCACGGCGGCCGCCGAACCGGCCTGCCCGCCCGCAACGGGAGCACCGGCCGCGCCGCCCGCCGCCGCACCGGGGGCGCCGGGGGTGCCCGCCGCAGCGCCGGCCGCGGCGCCGGGGGCACCGGCCGCAGTGCCCGGGGTGCCGGGAGCACCGGGGGTGCCGGCCGCGCCGGGCGTGCCGGGCGTGCCGACGGGCGCGCCGCCGACCGGGCCGGGAGCACCGGCCACCGGACCGGCGCCGACCGAACCGCCGACCGGCAGACCACCGCCACCGCCGACCGGACCGCCGCCACCGGCCACCGGGCCGAGCTGGATCGAGCCGCCACCGGACGAACCGCCCGAGCCGCCGCCGAACACCGAACCGGAGTCGCCGCCGCGGTGGATCCCGCCACCGCCGCCGCCACCGCCGGACGACCAGATGTCGCCGCTGCCCACCGACGGGGCAGCCGGCGCGGGCGGCGCGAACACCGAGTCGACGTGCACCGACACCGGCCCGTGCGACGAGGAGGGCGCGGGCGAGTCGCTCGGCGACCAACCGCCACCGCCGTACGAGCCGCCGCCGCCACCGCCGCCACCGCCGCCACCGCCGCCACCGCCGCCACCGCTGTGCGAACTGCCGGACACGGGAGCGGAGTTGTTCTGGTGGCCCGAGTTGTTGTTGCCGCGGTGCCCGTTGCCCGCCGGGGCGGACTGCGACTGGTCGCCGCGGTCGGGTCCCTGCGCGTCGTGGATCACGCTGTCGACCTTGCTCGGCACGCCGCCCAGCGGGCCGCCGCCCTGGCCGTTGGCGCCGGACGCGTTGCCGCCGTGGCCGTTCTGACCGCCGCGGCCGTTCGATCCGCCGTTGAACGGGCCGTTGCCCTGGTCGCCGCCGCGGCCGTGGTGGCCGCCCGGGCCGCCGTTCTGGCCGTCGTTGATCGTGACCGGCTGGCCGTCCTTGCCGATCAGGTCGAGCGGGCGGCCGTCCGCGCCGAACTGGACGATCTGCCCGTTCGGGCCGACCGCCTGCAGGTCCGCGTTGACGGTGACGACCTGGCCGTTGCTGCCCATCAGCAGGTGGCCCTTGGGGTCGGCGACCAGGCCGGAGACCGGGGCGCCGTTGGCGGCCGTCATCATCGGGTGGCCGTCGCCGTCGAGCTTGGGGTGTCCGTCCAGACCGAGGGCGAGCGTGATGCCGGTGCCGACCAGCGCGCCGGTCAGGCCGACCAGCACGGGCTTGCCGTCCTTGCCGAGCAGCGGCTTGCCGTCCTGGCCCATCGCGACGCCGCCGATCGGGGTGCCGTCGGGGCCGACCAGCTGCTGGGTCCCGTCGGTGCCCTGGGCGACCTTCACGCCGTCGACGCCCTTGACCCGCTGGCCGTCGTCGCCGACCAGCACCGGGTTGCCGTGCCGGTCGGTCTTGACGGTGCCGTCGGCCTTCAGTTCGGCGTGCACGCCGGCCACTCCGGCGACCTCCACCGCGCTGCCCACGCCGGACTTCGCCAGCACGCCGGTGACCTGTCCGGAGCGCGCGGCCATCGAGCCCTCGCGCTTCTCGCCGTGCAGGCCGCGTCCGTCGGTCTGGGCGATCCGTTCCAGGGCGATCAGCGCGGGCTCCTTGGCCAGCGCCTTCGCCGCGTCCGCCATGTCCCGCTCCAGCTGCTCCAGCAGCTGGCCGATCTTGCGCTTGGCGTCCGCGACGGCGGCCAGCTCCTCGGCCTCCGCGACGCCCTCCTTCACGGCGGCGACCGCGCCGGACACCAGGCCGCCGACCAGGCCGCCGATGCCGGAGGTGAGCTCCTTGCCGGCCTGCGCGAGGTCCGCCTTGGCCTTCGCCTCGGCCGCGTCCGCCGCCCGGATCTTCTCGGTCAGCTCCTGGAGCACCGCGATGATCTCGGCCTTGCTGTGGTCGACCACGCCGGCCGCCTTGTCCAGCGCGCCCGCCACCAGGCCGGCCGCCGCGGAGGCGTCGTCCAGCTGGCCGCGTCCGCCGCCGCTGAACTGCTGCCAGTGCGCGGTGAACGCCTCCACCGCGGGGCCCTCGTTCTCGCCGGACACCCGCTGCGCGGACGTGTTGCCGCGGCGCACCAGGGCGTCCGCCTCCGAGCCGAACTCCCGCCACAGACCGGCTGCTTGGCGCAGCCCCTCCTCGTCCGCCTGCGGCCACGCGTGGCCGGTCCGTGCCAGCGCGGGGGCGAGTTCCTCCGGCAGGTTCCTGGACACGTGCTCCCCCTTCGGGTGGTGCGGTTCGGCGTGCACAGCCGCCCGCCGCGTGCTCTGACTGCGGTTCAGGCCCGGCCGGTTGCGGTCGGGTGGTTGGAGGACGGCGCGTTGAAGTCCGCGCTGATCTCGCTGTCGGTGCGCTCGATGCTGTCCGCCATGGTGTGCAGGCCCCGACCGATCCGGTCGAGCCGCTCCGCCAGGCCCTGGAGCCCGGCCAGCACACCTTCCCTGGCCTCGCCGTACGCGGCCCCGAACGGCTTCCCCGGGGCGTCACCGCCCCACGGCGCACCGAGCGCCGCCAACCCGCTCTCCAACTGCTTCGCCGCGCTGCCGAACTCCTTCGAGACGGCCTCGAACTCCCGTCCCTCGCCGTGGAGTTCCCACGACCGGATGACGACCTTGTCGCCCATGTGCACTCCCCCGTGCAAGGGCGCTCGCGCGCCCGACCTACCCCCGGCTGGGACATCCTAGGGCCGAGCAGGGCCCCCGCCGCCCGGGCTGCGGCCCTTTTCACAGCCGTTTCACCTACACCCTCCACCGCGACCTCGGGAAATCCCCCCATACCCGGCAAACCCGATGAAAAGCCGCGACGCCGCACCGCGCCCTTCCCCGCCCAGGCCATACCCTTGCCGGGTGGCACCAGCTGAGAGCGCGAAGAACAAGAAGTCCAAGAAGTCCGGCAAGGCTCCCAAGCCCGCCAAGGGCCCGGTCGTCGATCTGGCGATGCCCACCGTCCGCGAAGTCGCCCTCGACTTCCCGCGCGCCTGGGTCGAATTCACCGACCCCGCCGACGACGACCAGGTGTTCCGCTGCGACCTCACCTGGCTCACCTCCCGCTGGGGCTGCATCTTCGGCAAGGGCTGCCACGGCATCCAGCCCGGCCGCGGCGCCTCCGACGGCTGCTGCACCCTCGGCGCGCACTACTCCGACGAGGACGACGAACAGCGCGTCGCCGAACACGCCGCCCGTCTCACCCCCGACATCTGGGAACACCACCCCCAGGGCACCGACGCCAAGGGCCGCATCCGCCGCGACGGCGGCATCACCATGTTCGACGAGGACGGCGACCGCCAGACCCGCCGCGTCAACGGCGCCTGCCTCTTCCTCAACAGCCCCGGCTTCCCCGGCGGCGCCGGCTGCGCCCTGCACGTCCTCGCCCTGCGCGAGGGCCTCGACCCCCACCTGACCAAGCCCGACGTCTGCTGGCAGCTCCCGATCCGCCGCACCTACGACTGGATCGACCGCCCCGACGACACCCGCTACCTCCAGGTCTCCATCGGCGAGTACGACCGCCGCGGCTGGGGCCCGGGCGGCCACGACCTCCACTGGTGGTGCACCAGCTCCCCCGAGGCCCACACCGCCACCGACCCGGTCTACGTCTCCTACCGCCCCGAACTCACCGAACTCATGGGCCCCGAGGCCTACGCCGCCCTCGTCACCCTCTGCGAGTCCCACAACCCCGAGCTCGCCCCGCACCCGGCGGGCAGGTAGGACCCCGCGGCGGGAGCCCCTGGTTGTTCCCCTACTTGTCGATGTCCCCGACCACGAAGAACATCGACCCCAGAATCGCCACCATGTCCGCCACCAGCGTCCCCGGCAGCAGTTCCGTCAGCGCCTGGATGTTGTTGAACGACGCCGACCGCAGCTTCAGCCGCCAAGGCGTCTTCTCGCCGCGCGACACCAGGTAGTACCCGTTCACCCCGAGCGGGTTCTCCGTCCAGGCGTACGTCTCGCCCTCGGGCGCCTTGAGCACCTTGGGCAGCCGCAGGTTGATCGGCCCGGCCGGCATCTCCGCCAGCCGGTCCAGGCACGCGTCCGCCAGGTCGAGCGCGTTCGCGGTCTGTTCCAGCAGGCACTCGAACCGCGCCAGGCAGTCGCCCTCCTCCCGGACGGGCACCCGCAGGACGTCCTGGAGTTCGCCGTACGCGAGGTACGGCTCGTCGCGGCGCAGGTCGAAGTCGACGCCGCTGGCCCGGGCGATCGGCCCGGTGACGCCGTACGCGTGGACGTGTTCGCGGGAGAGCACGCCGATGCCGGCCGTCCGGCCGCGGAAGATCTCGTTGCCGAGCACCAGGTTCTCGAACACCGGCAGCTGCGTGCGCACCACGCCGACGGCCGCCCGGACCCGGCCGAGCCAGCCGGCCGGCAGGTCCTCCTTCAGGCCGCCGACCCGGTTGAACATGTAGTGCATGCGGCCGCCGGAGGCTTCCTCCAGTACGTGCTGGAGTTCTTCGCGGCCGTTGAAGGAGTGGAAGATCGGCGTGATCCCGCCGAGTTCCAGGGGGTACGACCCGAGGAACATCAGGTGGTTGAGCACCCGGTTGAGCTCGGCCAGCAGCGTCCGCAGCCAGACCGCCCGTTCGGGGACCTCCATGCCGAGCATCCGCTCGACGGCGAGGACGACGCCGAGTTCGTTGGCGAAGGCGGACAGCCAGTCGTGCCGGTTGGCCAGCATGATGATCTGCCGGTAGTCACGGGCCTCGAAGAGCTTCTCCGCGCCGCGGTGCATGTAGCCGATGACGGGTTCGGCGGAGTTGATCCGCTCGCCGTCGAGGACCAGCTTCAGGCGCAGCACGCCGTGTGTGGACGGGTGTTGGGGACCGATGTTGAGCACCATGTCGGTGCTGCCGGGCTCCCCGGGGAGCGTCTGCGCGCCCGGGCCGATGCCGACCGTGGTCTCCGTCAGGGCCGTCGAGTCCTTCATGAGGTGAGAGTCTGCCATCCCGGGAGGTCGGCGAGGTCGTCCGGTACCGGCATGCGGACGGCCTGGACCAGCCAGTGGAACGCGCCGAGCCCGGCCGGGTCGGTGAGTTCGGCGGCCTCGCCGGCCCCGCCGAGGGCCCGCAGGTAGCCGACCGGGTCGGTGCTCGCCAGCGCGAGCGGCGGCCGTTCGCCGCTGACGCCGAGCGCGTGCAGGGCGGCGCGCTGGGTGGTCAGCAGCGCCGGGCGGTCCGGAACCGCGGCGGCGTCGAGCGCGACGTGCGCGGTCAGGTCGCAGCCGCCGTCGGGGACGGGCGCGGTCTCCCGGCCGTCGCGGAAGCCGGTGAGGGTGCCGAACGGCGGCCGGGTGTCGCGGGTGTGGGCGTAGTCGACGGCCACCGCGAGGCCGCTCTCCAGCGCGTCGACGGCACCGGCCCAGGCGGCGTCCCGGGGTCCGCCGAGTTCGATCCGTTCGCCGTCGGGCCACCACTGCTCGGCCCAGGCGGCGTCCTGCCGGTCGAGCGGGTCGCCGAGCCGCTCGTAGCCCTCCTCGTCGACCTCGATGTACCGCGGTTCCTCGTCCTCGTCGCGTCCGGCGATGTCGAGCGGGACGTTGTCGAGCCACTCGTTGGCGAACAGCAGGCCGCTGACGCCGGTCGGCAGGTCGGGGCCCCAGGCGATGTCGGGGGGCAGGTCGGCCGGGCGGTCGGCGAGTTCGACGGCGTGGAACGCGACCCGGTCGCGCAGTCCGGCGGGCAGCGCGGCGCGGACGGCGACGGTGAGTTCGCCGCGGCCCGCGCCGACGTCGACGAAAGCGAGCCGGTCGGGCGAGCCGAGTGCGGCGTCGACGCCCGCCAGCAGGCGGGCCACCGCGCCGGCGAACCGGGCGGAGGCGTGCACGGAGGTGCGGAAGTGTCCGGCCGGGCCCTCCGGCCTGCGGTAGAAGCCGCCGTCGGGCCGGTACAGAGCGTGTTCGATCGCGGGCCGCCACCGCATCCATGTCATGGCGGGCGACGTTACCGGGAGGAGGCGATCTCCACCCTGGGGAGTAGCCCCGGATCGCTCCTACGACGGACCTGAACACGCCGTCCGACTCCCTAGGCTGGACACGTGCATCGACTCAACGCCTGGCTCCGCCGACACCCCCTGGTGGTGGACTCCGCCTGGGCGCTGGTGGTGCTGGTCTTCGGCGTACTGGTGGCATCGGAACAGGTCGACGTCAACGGGAACCCGGTCGCCGGGCCGCAGCTGTGGGTGGGCCTGGCGATCGCGGTGGTCCTGCCCGGCCTGATGGTGGTCCGGCGACGATGGCCCGGCGTCACCACCGCGGCGGCCGTCGCCCTCGGCCTCAGCCAGGTCGCCGGCCGGATCGAGCCCGGCGTGTCCGCCGCCGCCTACCTGGTGTTCGCGTACACCGGCGCGGCCTTCGGCCGGACCTGGACGTCCAGACTGGCGCTGATCGCCAGCCTGGCGGCGGGGCCGCTCACGGTGTGGCGGCTGGTCCCGTCGAGCGACAGCGCCAACGACACCCCCACCAAGCGGCTGGTGCTGGCCGCACTGATGACCACCCCGTTCGTGCTGTGCTGGGCGTGGGGCCGGCTGACCCGGGTCCGCCGCGCCTACCTGGTCGAACTGGAGGACCGGGCCGCCCGGTTGGAACGCGAACGGGACGCCCAGGCGCAGGTCGCGGTCGCCGCCGAACGGGCCAGGATCGCCCGCGAGCTGCACGACGTGGTCGCGCACAACGTCTCCGTGATGATCGTCCAGGCCGACGGCGCCGCGTACGTCATGGACTCCTCCCCGCAGCAGACCAAGGAGGCGCTGAACACCATCGCCTCCACCGGCCGCCAGGCCCTCACCGAGATGCGCCGCCTGCTCGGCGTGCTGCGCACCGCCGACACCACCGGCGAGTACGTGCCGCAGCCCGGCGTCGAGGAACTCCCCGACCTGCTCGACCAGGTCCGCGCCGCCGGCCTGCCGGTCGAGTTCACCGCGACCGGCGAGGTCCGCGAACTGCCCCGCGGCCTGGAACTCACCGTCTACCGGATCGTCCAGGAAGCCCTCACCAACGTCCGCAAGCACGGCGGCCCGGGCGCCAGCGCCAAGGTCACCGTCGACTTCCGGGACGGCGACCTGGAGGTCCTGGTCGAGGACGACGGCCGCGGCAGCACCCGCGAACAGCTCGTCGCGGGCGGCGCCGACGGACTCGGTCACGGCCTGATCGGCATGCGTGAACGGGTCGGTATGGTCAGCGGCAGCCTGGACGTCGGGCCCCGGCCCGGCGGCGGTTTCCGGATCCGCGCCGTCCTGCCCCTCAAAGTGTCCAAATGAAGGAGACCCGACCGATGTCCATCCGCGTGATGCTGGTCGACGATCAGGAACTGCTGCGCACCGGCTTCCGGATGGTCCTGCAGTCGCAGGGCGACATCGAGGTCGCCGCCGAGGCGGGCGACGGCCAGCAGGCGCTTGAAGTGCTGCGCACCGCCGAGGTCGACGTGATCCTGATGGACGTCCGGATGCCCCGCCTCGACGGCGTCCAGGCCACCCGCCGGATCTGCCTCGACGACCGCGGCAACCCGATCGAGGGCGCGCCCCGCGTCCTCATCCTCACCACCTTCGACCTGGACGAGTACGCCTTCGCGGCGCTCAAGGCCGGCGCGTCGGGCTTCCTGCTCAAGGACGTGCCGCCGACCGAACTCGTCGCCGCGATCCGCGCCGTCCACGGCGGCGACGCGGTGGTCGCGCCCACCACCACCCGCCGCATGATCGACCGCTTCGCCGAAGTCCTCCCCACCCCCACCGCGACGCCCGGCTCGGCGATCCTCGGCCCGCTCACCGAACGCGAACGCGAGGTCTTCCTGCTGGTCGCCCAGGGCCTCTCCAACGGCGAGATCGCCGCCCGCCTGGTGCTCTCCGAAGCCACCGTCAAGACCCACGTCGGCCGCATCCTCGCCAAGCTCGGCCTCCGCGACCGCGTCCAGGCCGTCGTCCTCGCCTACGAGAACGGCCTCGTCCGCGCCGGCGAAACCCCCTGACCTCCACCCTGCCCTTCCGCCGGCGGGTGCTCGGGTGGGTGGGCGGGCGCAGCGGCCCCGTACCATTGAGCGGTACGTCTGGTACCCGCCGAGGACTGGAACGGAAGAGTGCTGCACGACTTCGGAGACCCCTCCGACCCCGGTAACCGCCCGGCCCGGCTCGCTGTCGGGGTGGTCGGGGCCGGCCGGGTCGGTCCTGCCCTGGGCGCGGCCCTGCAGATGGCCGGGCACCGCGTCGTCGCCGCGTCCGGCGTCTCCGCCGCCTCGCGGCGTCGCGCCGAGGCGCTGCTGCCGGGCGTCCGCCTGGTGACGCCGCCGCAGGTGATGGCCGCGGCCGATCTCGTCCTGCTGACCGTCCCGGACGACGTCCTCCCCGACCTGGTGAGCGGTCTGGCCGCGACCGGCGCGGTCCGCCCGGGTCAGATACTCGTCCACACCTCGGGCGCGCACGGCGTGGCGGTGCTGGAGCCCGCCACCCTGCAGGGCGCGCTGCCGCTCGCGCTGCACCCGGCGATGACGTTCACCGGCACCTCGGTGGACGTGGCCCGACTGGCCGGCTGCCCGTTCGGCGTGACCGCGCCCGAGGAGTACCGTCCGGTCGCCGAGGCGCTGGTGGTGGAGATGGGCGGCGAGCCGTCCTGGATCCCCGAGGACGTCCGGCCGCTGTACCACACGGCCCTCGCGCACGGCGCGAACCACCTGGTCACGCTGGTCGCGCAGGCGATGGAGCTGCTGCGCACGGCGGGTGTCGCCGAGCCCGGCCAGATGCTCGGCCCGCTGCTCGGCGCGGCCCTGGACAACGCCCTGCGCTCCGGCGACCTGGCCCTCACCGGCCCGGTCGCCCGGGGCGACGTGGGGACGGTGCGCAAGCACCTCGACCGACTCGCTACGGTGACCCCGGACATCGGCCAGGCGTACCGGGCGATGGCGAGGGCGACCGCGCAACGGGCGGTCGCCAACGGATCGTTGAAGCCCGAACCGGCGGCGGCGCTGCTGGACGTACTGAACGAGGAGAACCACTGATGGCACGCGACAGGCGCCCGGCGAAGGCCCCGAAGGCGGCGAAGGTCCGCAAGGCGGTGCTGGCCCGCACCGTTGAGGAGTTCGAGGCGGCGTTCTGGCCGGACGAGCAGCCGGTGGACAACGCCGTGGTGATGACCATGGGCGCGCTGCACCAGGGCCACGCGGCGCTGGTCCGGGAGGCCCGCCGCCAGGTCGGCAAGGACGGCCGGGTCGCCGTCACGGTGTTCGTGAACCCGCTGCAGTTCGGCGCCGGCGAGGACCTCGACCGCTACCCGCGCACCCTGGACGCGGACCTCGCGCTCGCCGAGGAGATGGGCGCGGACGTGGTGTTCGCCCCGTCCGTCGACGAGGTCTACCCGAACGGCGAGCCGCTGGTGCGCCTCTCGGCGGGCCCGATGGGCAACGGCTTCGAGGGCGCGTCCCGCCACGGCCACTTCGACGGCGTGCTGACCGTCGTCGCCAAGCTGCTGCACATCACCGACCCGGACTTCGCGGTCTTCGGCGAGAAGGACGCCCAGCAGCTGGCGATCATCCGCCGCATGGTCGCGGACCTGGACTTCGACGTGGAGATCGTCGGCGTCCCGACCGTCCGCGAGGAGGACGGCCTCGCGCTGTCCTCCCGCAACCGCTTCCTCTCCGACGACGAGCGCACCCGGGCGCTCGCCCTCTCCCGCGCCCTGTTCGCCGGCCGCGACGCCGGCGCCCAGGGCGCCAAGGCCGTCCGCGAGGCGGCCGCCGCCGTGCTGGACGACGCGGACGGCATCTCCCTCGACTACCTCGCCCTGATCGATCCGATGTCCTTCACCGAGGCGCCGGACGACTTCCAGGGCGAGGCGGTGCTCGCGCTCGCGGCCGGGGTCGGCTCGACCCGGCTGATCGACAACGTGACCATCATTGTCCGATAAGCACTGAATCGTCCGACAAGTACGGCTGTAGCCCCGGCATGCACTCAGAGAGGCGTGACCACATGCTCCGCACCATGCTCAAGTCCAAGATCCACCGTGCCACCGTCACCCAGGCCGACCTGCACTACGTGGGATCGGTGACGGTCGACGAGGACCTGCTCGACGCCGCGGACCTGCTCCCCGGCGAGCTGGTCCACATCGTCGACATCAACAACGGCGCCCGGCTGGAGACCTACACCATCGCGGGCCCGCGCGGCTCCGGCGTCATCGGCATCAACGGCGCCGCCGCCCGGCTGGTTCACCCCGGCGACCTGGTGATCCTGATCGCCTACGGGCAGATGGAGACCGCCGAGGCCAAGGCGTACCTGCCCAAGGTGGTGTTCGTGGACGAGCACAACCGGGTCAGCGGCCTCGGCGGCGACCCCGCGGACGCCCCGGAGGGCAGCGGTCTGGTGCGCGGTGACGCCGCGTACGGTGGGGCGGACGGCGCGGCCGTCGTCGCGCACTGAAGGAGCAGCTGAAGCCATGACGCATCGTCTGACCGCCCCCGCCCCCGGCTGGACCACGAGCACCGACGTGGTCGTCGTCGGCTCCGGCGTGGCCGGCCTCACCGTCGCGCTCAATGCCCGCAAGGCCGGTCTGCGGGCCATGGTGGTCACCAAGGCGATGCTCGACGACGGCTCCACCCGCTGGGCCCAGGGCGGCGTCGCCGCCGCCCTGGGCGAGGGCGACACCCCGGAGCAGCACCTTCAGGACACCCTGGTCGCCGGGGCCGGGCTGTGCGACGAGGAGGCGGTCCGCACCCTGGTCACCGAGGGCCCGGACGCGGTGCGCCGGCTCATCGAGCTGGGCGCCGAGTTCGACCTCGACGAGGACGGCGAGATCGTCCTCACCCGCGAGGGCGGGCACCACCGCCGCCGGATCGCGCACGCCGGCGGCGACGCCACCGGCGCCGAGATCGAACGCGCCCTGGTCGCCGCCGTCGAGGCCGACCCGGGCCTCGAACTCATCGAGCACGCTCTCGTCCTGGACCTGCTCACCGACGCCGGCGGCCACGCCTCCGGCGTCACCCTGCACGTGATGGGCGAGGGCCAGCGCGACGGCGTCGGCGCGATCCTGGCCCGCGCCGTGGTGCTGGCGTCCGGCGGCATGGGCCAGGTCTTCTCGGCGACCACCAACCCGGCGGTGTCCACCGGCGACGGCGTCGCGCTCGCCCTGCGGGCCGGCGCCGAGGTCACCGACCTGGAGTTCGTCCAGTTCCACCCCACCGTGCTGTTCCTCGGCGTGGACGCGCAGGGCCAGCAGCCGCTGGTCTCCGAGGCCGTCCGCGGCGAGGGCGCGCACCTGGTGGACGCCGACGGCGTGCGCTTCATGGTCGGGCAGCACGAGCTCGCCGAACTCGCCCCGCGCGACATCGTCGCCAAGGCCATCACCCGCCGGATGCTCGCCCAGGGCACCCAGAACATGTACCTGGACGGGCGGCACTTCGGCGCCCGGATGTGGGAGCACCGCTTCCCCACCATCCTGGCGGCCTGCCGCACCCACGGCATCGACCCGGTCACCGAGCCGATCCCGGTCGCCCCGGCCGTGCACTTCGCCTCCGGCGGCATCCGCACCGACCTGCACGGCCGCACCACCGTCCCGGGCCTGTACGCCTGCGGCGAGGTCGCGTGCACCGGCGTGCACGGCGCGAACCGCCTCGCCTCCAACTCGCTGCTCGAAGGCCTGGTCTTCGCCGAGCGGATCGCCGCCGACCTGTCCGCGCTCGCGGAGGCCGGGCAGCTGCCCGCCCGCACGGTGACCACGGACGCCGCGCGGGCCGCCGCGCCCGTTCCGCTGCTCGCGGCGGAGAGCCGCGGCGCGATCCAGCAGCTGATGTCCACCGGCGCGGGCGTGATCCGCTCCGCGGAGTCGCTGGCCGCCACCGCGAAGGGCCTGGCGGCCCTGCCCGACCCGGCCCACCCCGGCTCCCCCTCCGTCGAGACCTGGGAGGCCACCAACCTCCACCAGGTCGCCACCGCCCTCACCGCCGCCGCTGCGCTCCGCGAGGAGACCCGCGGCTGCCACTGGCGCGAAGACTTCCCCGACCGCGACGACGCCGACTGGCAGCGCCACGTGATCCACCCGCTGGGCACGGAATGTTCTTGATGCGACGGCCGGTTGCACCGTCCCGGGGAGCCCGGCCCCGCCCGTACCGGATCTGACTCCTCGTCCCCTCCCGCTTCGTGCAGTTCCTCGCGCCCCTGCGGGGCGCATCTATCCCCTTGGAGCTCCCTTCATGTCCCACGACGAACTCCCCCTCCTGTCCGCCGAGCCCGACGGCTGCGGCGACGGCTGTGCCTGCGGTGACGGCGAGGTGTACGAGACCGGGCTCGACCCCGCGCTGGCCGAGCTGCTGGAGGCGGCCGGCCTGGACCCGGTCGAGGTCGAGGACGTGGCGATGATGGCCCTGTCCGAGGACCTGGCCGGCGGCGAGGACGTCACCTCGGTGGCCACCGTCCCCGCCGAGGCCGTCGCGACGGCGGACTTCACGGCCCGTCAGGCGGGTGTCGTCGCGGGTCTGCGGGTCGCCGAGGCGGTCGTCTCGCTGGTCTGCGAGGAGGAGTTCGAGGTCGAGCGGCACGTCGAGGACGGCGCTTCGGTCGAGGCCGGCCAGGTGCTGCTCTCGGTGCGCAGCCGGACCCGTGACCTGCTGACCGCCGAGCGTTCCGCGCTGAACCTGCTCTGCCACCTGTCGGGCATCGCCACCGCGACCCGCGCCTGGGCGGACGCCCTGGAGGGCACCGGGGCGGTGGTCCGCGACACCCGCAAGACCACCCCGGGCCTGCGCGCGCTGGAGAAGTTCGCGGTCCGCGCGGGCGGCGGTGCCAACCACCGGATGGCGCTCTCGGACGCGGCGCTGGTGAAGGACAACCACGTGGTCGCCGCCGGCGGCGTCGCGGAGGCGTTCACCGCCGTCCGCGAGGCGTTCCCGGAGCTGCCGATCGAGGTCGAGGTGGACACCATCGAGCAGATCGCCCCGGTGCTGGAGGCCGGCGCGGACCTCATCCTGCTGGACAACTTCAGCACCGAGCAGCTGCGCGAGGCGGTCGCCCTGGTCGCGGGCCGGGCGAAGCTGGAGGCTTCCGGTGGTCTGACCCTGGCCACGGCGCGTGAGGTCGCGGAGACTGGTGTCGACTTCCTGGCCGTCGGCGCCCTGACGCACTCCTCGCCGATCCTGGACATCGGCCTGGACCTCCGCAGTTCCTGACCCTTCCAAGCAGAAAGCGCCCCATGCTCCTCACCATCGACGTCGGCAACACCCAGACCACGCTCGGCCTGTTCGACGGCGAGGAGATCGTCGAGCACTGGCGGATCTCCACCGACCCGCGCCGTACCGCCGACGAAATGGCGGTGCTGCTCCAGGGGTTGATGGGCGCCCACCCGATCGTCTCGGCCGACGACCGGGTGGCCGGCCTGGCCATCTGCTCCTCGGTGCCGGCGGTACTGCACGAACTGCGCGAGGTGACCCGCCGGTACTACGGGGACGTGCCGGCGGTGATCGTGGAGCCGGGCGTGAAGACCGGCGTGCACGTGCTGATGGACAACCCGAAGGAGGTCGGCGCGGACCGGATCGTCAACGCGCTGGCCGCCAACCACCTGTACGGCGGGCCGTGCATCGTGGTCGACTTCGGCACCGCCACCACCTTCGACGCGATCAACGCGCGCGGCGACTACGTGGGCGGCGCGATCGCCCCGGGCATCGAGATCTCGGTCGACGCCCTGGGCGGCCGCACCGCGATGCTCCGCAAGATCGAGCTGGCCCGCCCGCGGAACGTGATCGGCAAGAACACCGTCGAAGGCATGCAGTCGGGCATCCTGTACGGCTTCGCCGGACAGGTGGACGGCCTGGTCAACCGGATGGCCAAGGAACTCGCCAAGGACCCGAACGAGGTCCAGGTGATCGCCACCGGCGGCCTGGCCCCGCTGGTCCTCGGCGAGGCCGACTCGATCGACGTGCACGAGCCGTGGCTGACCCTGATCGGCCTGCGCCTGATCTTCGAACGCAACCGCCCGGTCACCGCCTGACGGCACTTGACGACACCTGACGCCCGGTCGGCCGCCGACCGGGCGTCAGATGCACCATCTCATAGGCCAATCGGGACAAACACGTCCTCAATCGCCATAAGTCGGACGTACGCCACGTACTGTCGATCCATGCCAACGCCACACGGATCGCGCGGCGGCATGGCCTTCAGCGCCGACGAAGTCCGGGTGCTGCGCCGTGCCCTCGCCCAAGCCCTCTATCCGGCCGCGCCCGATCGGCTCCCGATGCCCGCCGCCGTCGGCGAGTTGTGGGCCGAGGACGTCCAGGACGCGCTCCGGCTCACCGAGGCCATCGACGAGGCGGTCCAGGAGGGCGGGCGTCTGCGCACCTTCCTGCTGGCCGACCTGAGCCGCTACCGGGCGGCTCTTCCGGGCAGCGCGGGCGGCTACCTGGAACGGCTGGAGGAGGCCGTCACCGACGGCTATCTCCCCACCGCCGAGGACCTCTCCGCCCTGCGCGCGCTGTCCCGCCAGCCCTGCGGGCCGCCCGAGCACGCCCGCCGCTCCCGGCTCGCCGGGCGGTGCCACGCAATCGCCGAGGCGGAGGTCCGGGAGCGGCTCTCCCTCGGCTCCGGGCAGCGGCACCTCGCCGCCGTACCGAACCCCGCGCCCGAACCCCACCCCGCCATCCCAGTTGGAGGACGGTTCCCGATGAGCGACCAGCACCCGCAGCCCCCCGCCGACCTCCCCCGCACCCGCCGGATGCCGACCCCCGCGGAGCTCTTCGGCCGCCGCACCCGCCCCACCCCGCACCCCGAACCCCCCACCGACGCCGAGCGCCCCGAACTCGCCACCGGCACCGACGGCTGACCGTCCGCCACCTGCCGAAGCCCCCTCCCCGGAGGGGGCTTCGGCGTGTCCGGGGCCGAGCGGCGGCGCGGCCGCGGGCGGGCGGTGCGATATCCCGTGGCGGAACAGCCCGTGAGCCTGGCTACCCTGGTGGGGTGAGCGATCAGAGCACTCTCCCCGCGACCGACGACCTTCCCGAGCAGATGCGCGTCCGGCGCGAGAAGCTGGACCGGCTGCGGGCGGCCGGCGTCGACCCGTACCCGGTCGGATTCCCCCGCACCTCGACCATCGCCGAGCTGCGGGACAAGCACCCGGACCTGGCTTCGGACACCGCGACCGGCGAGCGGGCGGGCATCACCGGCCGCGTCGTGCTGGCCCGCACCGGCGGCAAGCTCTGCTTCGCCACCCTGCGCGACGGCTCCGGCGACCTCCAGGTGATGCTGTCCCTGGACAAGCTGGGCGAGGAGCGGCTGGCCGCCTGGAAGGCCGACATCGACCTCGGCGACCAGGTCGGCGTCGAGGGCGAGGTGATCACCTCCCGCCGCGGCGAGCTGAGCGTGATGGTGGACCGCTGGGAGCTCACCGCCAAGTGCCTGCGCCCGCTGCCGGACAAGCACAAGGGCCTGACCGACCCGGAGGCCCGGGTCCGCCAGCGCTACGTGGACCTGATCGTGAACCCCGAGGCGCGCGAGATGCTGCACCTGCGCACCCGGGTGATCCGCTCGATCCGCCGCACCTACGAGGACCGCGGCTACCTCGAGGTCGAGACCCCGATGCTGCAGCCGATCCACGGCGGCGCCAACGCCCGCCCGTTCAAGACGCACATCAACGCGTACGACATCGAGCTGTACCTGCGGATCGCGACCGAGCTGTACCTGAAGCGCCTGGTGGTCGGCGGCGCCGAGAAGGTCTTCGAGATCAACCGGAACTTCCGCAACGAGGGCGCGGACGCCACCCACAACCCGGAGTTCACCGCCCTGGAGTCGTACGAGGCGTACGGCGACTACGACACCCAGGCCGAGCTGATCCGGGCGATCATCGTGAACGCCGCGCAGGACGCGCTGGGCACCACCGTGGTCAAGGGCCTCGGCCCGGACGGCACCGAGCACGAGATCGACCTCGCCGAGCCCTGGCAGGAGGTCTCGGTCTACCCGGGCATCTCCGCCCGCCTGGGCATCGAGGTCACCCCCGCCACCTCGGTGGACGAGCTGCGCAAGCTCGCCGACGAGGCCGGCATCCCGTACGAGAAGGAGTGGGGCCACGGCCAGATCGTCCTGGAGATGGTCGAGCGCCTGCTGGAGCACCACGCGATCAAGCCGACCTTCATCAAGGACTACCCGACCGAGGTCTCCCCGCTGACCCGCCGGCACCGCTCGATCGAGGGCGTCGCGGAGAAGTGGGACCTGGTGATCTTCGGCACCGAGATCGGCACCGCCTACTCCGAGCTGATCGACCCGGTCGAGCAGCGCGCCCGCCTGACCGCGCAGTCCCTGCTGGCGGCCGGCGGCGACGTCGAGGCGATGCAGCTCGACGAGGACTTCCTGCGCGCCCTGGAGTACGCGATGCCGCCCACCGGCGGCCTCGGCCTGGGCGTGGACCGCCTGATCATGCTGCTGACCGGCAAGAACATCCGCGAGACGGTGCTGTTCCCGCTGGTGAAGCCGGAGAAGGCCGGAAAGAGCGACAAGGCGACCACCGCCGAGACCGACGAGGACACCGAGGAGTAGTCCCATGGAGTACGTCAGCGCGATCGTGCCGCCGCTGGTGATGGCGATCGGTTTCGCCTTCCTGGTGCGGGCCATCATCCGCAGCCAGGGCGGCGCACAGAAGGCCAAGGAGGACGCCGCCGCCGAGGCGATGGCGACCCGTTCCCCGGCCGAATAGTCCGACCGCAGACCGGCGCGTCGTTCCCCCTTTCGGGGAGCGGCGCGCCGATCTCTTTGCCATTTGCCGCCCTTTGTCCGATTCGGTCCTATCCTGGGCCGCACTATGGTGCGGCAACTCGGAGAACTCGAGAACGACATCATGACCCGGGTGTGGCAGTGGAACCGCCCGGTCACCGTTCGAGAGGTTCTGCAGGATCTGCGTTCGGAACGTGAAATCGCGTACACGACTGTGATGACGGTGCTCGACAAGCTCTATCGAAAGGGCTGGGTGCGCCGGGAGCGCGCCGGGCGCGCATACCGATATGAGCCGGTCTCCTCGCGCGAGGCTTACACCGCCGCGCTGATGAACGATGCCTGGGCGACGAGCGACAATCCGGCCGCGGCCCTGGTGCACTTCTTCGGGATGATGTCTCCGGAACAGCGCGAGTCGCTGCGCGACGCTCTGCGAGTGGCCGGCGTCGATACCGAGGAGACCCGCCCGTCCGAGGCACGATAACGTTCCCAGGCATGGAGGTCACCATCCGCCGTGCGCGGACCACCGACGTGCGCGCCGTTCGCCGGCTCATCGACACGTACTCCCGCAGCGGCATTCTGCTCGACAAGCCGACCGTCACTCTGTTCGAATCCGTCCAGGAGTTCTGGGTCGCCGAACGCGACGAGGACGGCCGCGTGGTGGCCTGCGGCGCACTGCACGTGATGTGGGAGGACCTCGCCGAGGTCCGCACCCTCGCGGTCGATCCGGTCTGCAAAGGCCTCGGCATCGGCCACCAGCTGCTGGACAAGCTGCTGGAGACGGCCCGCTGGCTCGGCGTCCGTCGGATTTTCTGCCTGACGTTCGAGGTGCCGTTCTTCTCGAAACACGGCTTCGTCGAGATCGGCGAAAACGACGATCGTACGGCAGACCCGGCAGTCGTGGCCACAGAAGTCTATGAAGAACTCCTGCGCTCGTACGACGAAGGCGTCGCCGAGTTCCTCGACCTGGAGCGCGTGAAGCCGAACACACTGGGCAACTCGCGCATGCTGCTGCACCTCTGATCCGGCTCTCCGGGCACGACGGGCGGCACAGGGGTTTGTGTTTTCCGGGAAAAGGCGCTTTCCTTTCACTAGGCAATGGACCGTTATCGCGGAAAGGGAAGCCCGTGGCACAGAGGGTTCAGGTCATTCTGGAAGACGATCTCGATGGCGGCTCCGCAGACGAGACGGTGACGTTCGCTCTTGACGGCGTGGCCTATGAGATCGACCTGAAGAGCGACAACGCGGAGAAGCTTCGCGGCATGCTGGCCCCGTACGTCGAGAAGGGTCGCAAGCAGAGCGGTCGGCTGACCGCCCCGCGTCGCGGCGGCACCCGGGGCGCCGGTCGCTCCGCCTCCTCGACCGGACAGGCCGACACCGCCAAGATCCGCGTCTGGGCGAAGGAGAACGGCTACCCGGTCAACGACCGCGGCCGTGTCCCCGGCAACGTGCGTGAGGCGTACGAGAAGGCCAACGTCTCCTGACCTTCACGGCAGTCGCAGTTCGGGGCCCCGGCCGAGCCGGCCCGACAGGTCGGGCATCCGGCCCGGCGGCCCCGCGACCGGCCCCGCGACCAGCGGCGGACCGGTCAGGACCTGTGCAAGGCTGGAGTGAGCGGCGCGCTCACGGCCGCCACCGGCACGGCGGTACGCCTCGCACGACCGAGTTGACGGTGCGTCACTTCGGGTGCCCGCTCGGCCGACTTCTCGCCAGGCGAACAAGCACCCCCCGGAAACCGCGCGAATCCCGCCGCCCGACCGGGTATGAATGCAGGTGGACGGGGTCTCAGGAGCCCGGCCGGAGCACTGCGCGGGGCCGGTCCACCGGTTCCACCGGACCGTGTTCGCCGTTGGCGTAGCGGTATCCGGTGCATCGGGCCCGCCGCTGGGAACACCGTCTCCCAGCATCAGGTTGGGAAAGGTGTCGGCTGGTCGCGCAGCAGGTTTCTCCCGCTCCGGCGGGAGTTCCGTAGCCGCGCCGCTGAGCGGGACTAGCATGCGGAAGGACAGGGCGGGGACGGCCCCCGAACTGACCGACCGCTCTGAGGAGCGATTAACGATGTTCGAGAGGTTCACCGACCGCGCGCGGCGGGTTGTCGTCCTGGCACAGGAAGAAGCCCGGATGCTCAACCACAACTACATCGGCACCGAGCACATCCTCCTGGGCCTGATCCACGAGGGCGAGGGTGTCGCCGCCAAGGCGCTGGAGAGCCTCGGCATCTCGCTCGAGGCGGTCCGCCAGCAGGTCGAGGAGATCATCGGCCAGGGCCAGCAGGCCCCGTCCGGTCACATCCCCTTCACTCCCCGGGCGAAGAAGGTTCTGGAGCTGTCGCTCCGCGAGGCCCTTCAGCTCGGCCACAACTACATCGGCACCGAGCACATCCTGCTCGGTCTGATCCGCGAGGGCGAGGGCGTCGCCGCCCAGGTCCTGGTGAAGCTGGGCGCCGACCTGAACCGGGTGCGCCAGCAGGTCATCCAGCTGCTGTCCGGCTACCAGACCGGCAGCGGCAAGGAGTCGGCCACCGCCGGCGGCCCCGCCGAGGGCACCCCGTCCACCTCCCTGGTGCTCGACCAGTTCGGCCGCAACCTGACGCAGGCCGCCCGCGAGGCCAAGCTCGACCCGGTGATCGGGCGCGAGAAGGAGATCGAGCGGGTCATGCAGGTGCTGTCCCGACGCACCAAGAACAACCCGGTGCTGATCGGCGAGCCCGGCGTCGGCAAGACCGCGGTCGTCGAGGGCCTGGCCCAGGCGATCATCAAGGGCGAGGTCCCGGAGACGCTGAAGGACAAGCAGCTCTACACGCTGGACCTCGGCGCCCTGGTCGCCGGCTCCCGCTACCGCGGTGACTTCGAGGAGCGCCTGAAGAAGGTCCTCAAGGAGATCCGCACCCGCGGCGACATCATCCTGTTCATCGACGAGTTGCACACCCTGGTCGGCGCGGGCGCCGCCGAGGGCGCGATCGACGCCGCCTCCATCCTGAAGCCGATGCTGGCCCGCGGTGAGCTGCAGACCATCGGCGCCACCACGCTGGACGAGTACCGCAAGCACCTGGAGAAGGACGCCGCGCTGGAGCGCCGCTTCCAGCCGATCCAGGTCGCCGAGCCGTCGCTCCCGCACACCATCGAGATCCTCAAGGGCCTGCGCGACCGGTACGAGGCGCACCACCGTGTGTCGATCACCGACGCCGCCCTGGTCGCCGCCGCCACCCTGGCCGACCGGTACATCTCGGACCGCTTCCTGCCGGACAAGGCGATCGACCTGATCGACGAGGCCGGTTCCCGGATGCGCATCCGCCGGATGACCGCGCCGCCGGACCTGCGCGAGTTCGACGAGAAGATCGCCGAGGTGCGTCGGGAGAAGGAGTCCGCGATCGACGCGCAGGACTTCGAGAAGGCCGCGTCGCTGCGCGACAACGAGAAGCAGCTGCTCCAGGCGAAGGCCAAGCGGGAGAAGGAGTGGAAGGCCGGCGACATGGACGTCGTGGCCGAGGTGGACGAGGAGCTCATCGCCGAGGTTCTGGCCACCGCCACCGGCATCCCGGTCTTCAAGCTGACCGAGGAGGAGTCCTCGCGTCTGCTGCGCATGGAGGACGAGCTGCACAAGCGGGTCATCGGCCAGGAGGACGCCATCAAGGCGCTCTCCCAGGCGATCCGCCGTACCCGGGCCGGTCTGAAGGACCCGAAGCGCCCCGGTGGTTCGTTCATCTTCGCCGGCCCCTCGGGTGTCGGTAAGACCGAGCTGTCCAAGACCCTGGCGGAGTTCCTGTTCGGGGACGAGGACGCGCTGATCGCGCTCGACATGTCCGAGTTCTCGGAGAAGCACACCGTGTCGCGGCTGTTCGGCTCCCCGCCCGGATACGTGGGTTACGAGGAGGGCGGCCAGCTCACCGAGAAGGTCCGCCGCAAGCCGTTCTCGGTGGTGCTGTTCGACGAGGTCGAGAAGGCCCACCCGGACATCTTCAACTCGCTGCTGCAGATCCTGGAGGACGGTCGCCTGACCGACTCCCAGGGCCGGGTCGTGGACTTCAAGAACACGGTCATCATCATGACCACCAACCTCGGCACCCGGGACATCTCCAAGGGCTTCAACCTGGGCTTCGCGGCCACGGGTGACGTCCAGACCGGCTACGACCGGATGAAGGCGAAGGTCGGCGAGGAGCTCAAGCAGCACTTCCGTCCCGAGTTCCTGAACCGTGTCGACGACATCGTGGTGTTCCACCAGCTGTCCGAGGCGAACATCATCGAGATCGTCGACCTGATGATCGCGAAGGTGGACCAGCGCCTGAAGGACCGCGACATGGCCATCGAGCTCAGCGCGGAGGCGAAGAGCCTGCTGGCGAAGCGCGGCTACGACCCGATCCTGGGCGCCCGTCCGCTGCGCCGCACGATCCAGCGGGAGATCGAGGACCACCTGTCCGAGAAGATCCTGTTCGGTGAGCTGCGGTCCGGCCACATCGTGGTGGTCGGCGTGGAGGGTGAGGGCAAGGCAGCCAAGTTCACCTTCCGCGGTGAGGAGAAGTCCCCGGTGGCGGACACTCCGGCGGCGGTCTCGGCGACCGGCCCGGATCTGACGAAGTAATAGCGCCACAAAGCGCGTTCCAGCCGCCGCCCCCGACCTGTTCAGGTCGGGGGCGGCGGCTTTTCGGCACCCGGGTTTTTCAGTTGAAAAACTGTTTAGGTTTCCGTGCGCTGTGAATGCGGGGCGGGGCGGGACCGAACGGGTGGGATCGGGTGCGGTGCGAGTGCGACCGACCCGGTAATCACAGGCACCGTAGGTAGATTGACGGATCGTCAGATGATGTGAGTTGGCGGAGCATAGCGTCGTGGCCATGCCAGGGTCAAGGTCTTTCTTTTTTACCGGACCTTGGGTCAAATGTCGTCCACCTGTCTTGCATTGGTTCACCGGCCCGGCCATCCGCCACGCCGGTAAGGGGAGGACGTCCCACGTTGAAGATGACCAAGAAGGTCGCCGCGGCCTCCGCCGCCATCGCGGTGTCGGCCGCGCTCGGCGTCGGCATGCTGCCGGGTACGGCTACCGCCGCTCCGGTGACGCCGGTCGTGAAGGACCCGGCCGACGCCAACCAGAACGACAGCGTGCCCCGCGAGCTGCAGAGCCCGCTCACCGACAAGGTGCAGGCTGAGCAGAAGGCCGCGATAGAGCAGCTGGTCAACGGCACCGCGAAGGTCGAGAAGCACGGCAACGGCAGCTCGGTCAAGCTGGGCCGCGACAAGTACGTCGAGCTGTCGCGTGAGCGCACCGACCGGATCTTCACCATCCTGGTGGACTTCGGCGACCAGGTCGACAACACCACCAAGACCGCCGACGGCAAGGTGAAGTACGGCGGCACCCCCGGCCCGGCGCACAACCAGATCGCCTCTCCGGACCGCACCAAGAACAACTCCACGGCGTGGCAGGCGGACTACAACCAGGCGCACTACCAGGACCTGTACTTCGCGGCCAACCGGCCGTCGCTGAAGACCTACTACGAGAAGCAGTCCTCGGGCCGCTACTCGGTCGACGGTCTGGTCACCGACTGGGTGCGAGTTCCGTGGAACGAGGCCCGCTACGGCTCGGACTACTGCGGCCAGCACGTCTGCGCCAACGCGCAGGACCTGATCCGCGACGGCATCAACGCCTGGGTCGCCGACCAGAAGGCCAAGGGCCGCACCGACGCGGACATCAAGGCCAACCTGGCGCAGTACGACCAGTGGGACCGTTACGACTACAACGGCAACGGCAACTTCAACGAGCCGGACGGCTACCTGGACCACTTCCAGATCGTCCACGCCGGTGAGGACCAGTCGGCCGGCGGCGGCGTCCAGGGCACCGACGCCCTGTGGGCGCACCGCTCGTACGTGTACGCCAACCAGGCCGGCAAGACCGGTCCGGAGAACAACAAGCTCGGCGGCACCCCGATCGGCGACACCGGCCTGTGGGTCGGCGACTACACCATGCAGCCGGAGAACGGCGGCCTGGGCGTGTTCGCCCACGAGTACGGCCACGACCTGGGCCTGCCGGACCTGTACGACACCAGCGGCCAGGGCATCGACAACTCGGTCGGTTTCTGGTCCCTGATGTCCTCGGGCTCCTGGCTGGGCGAGGGCCGCAACGAGATCGGCGACATGCCGAACGACCTGGACATCTGGTCGAAGCTGAAGCTGGGCTGGCTGGACTACGACACCGCCAAGGCCGGCAAGAACACGGTCAGCCTGCTCGGCCCGGCCGAGTACAACAACAAGCGCAAGCAGGGTCTGATCGTCGACCTGCCGGCGAAGACCGTCACCACCGAGATCAACACCCCGTTCGCGGGTGCCAACGAGTGGTGGAGCGGCAGCGCCGACAACCTGAACGTCACCCTGACCCGTGACGTCGACCTGACCGGGAAGACCTCGGCCTCGCTCACCGCGAAGGCCTGGTACGACCTGGAGGAGGACTACGACTTCGCGTACGCCGAGGTGTCCACCGACGGCGGCAAGAACTGGTCCTCGCTGGCCGGCACCTTCAACGGCAAGGCGCTGACGGAGAACTCCATCACCGGCAACTCGGGCGGCTGGGGAGACCTGTCGTTCTCGCTGGACGCGTACGCCGGCAAGGCGATCAAGATCCGCTTCCACAACACCACCGACCCGGGCGTCCACATGAAGGGCCTGGCCCTGGACGAGATCGCGGTGACCGCGAACGGTGCGACCATCTTCACCGATGGTGCCGAGAACGGTGACAACGGCTGGACCGCGTCGGGCTTCTCCCGGATCTCCGGCAAGTTCAACAAGGACTACGACCAGCACTACCTGGTCGAGAACCGTCAGTACGTGTCCTTCGACACCACGCTGAAGACCGGCCCGTACAACTTCGGTTCCGCCGCCCGTCCGGGCTGGGTCGAGCACTACGCCAACCAGAACGGCATCCTGATCTGGCTGTGGGACTCCTCGCAGTCGGACAACAACGTGGCCAACCACCCCGGCCAGGGCCTGATCCTCCCGATCGACGCCCACCCGGCCCCGCTGAAGTGGAACGACGGCACCCTGATGCGTCCGCGCTTCCAGGCATACGACTCCACCTTCCGCTTCGACCGCACCACCGGCCTGCAGCTGCACAAGGCCGACGCGCTCACCAAGATCCCCAGCGAGCGCGGGGTGACCGTCTTCAACGACAAGAAGAACACCTACTGGGACGCATCGAACCCGTACAGCTCCGTCCAGGTGGCCAAGACCGGCACCCAGATCGAGGTGCTGTGGCAGTCGCACAACGAGCTCGAGGCTCTGATCCAGGTCAAGCACACCAAGTGACGCTTGGCTGAGCACAGCTGAAGCAGAAGGGCCCCGGCGGTTTTCGAACCGTCGGGGCCCTTCGGCGTCTCCGGCTGCTCAGAGCAGGGCGAGGAAGCCGGCCATCGCCTCGGTGATCTCCTTCGGCGTCCATTCCAGGGCGGCGGCGGTCACCGCCACCTCGGTCATCGCCACGCCGGGCTGCGGGCCGGGCTCCCGCCAGCCGCCGAACAGCGACACGCCCTGTTCCTCGGCCTGCCGGAGGCCGGCCTCGGCCAGGCGTTCGGCCGGGTGGGGCAGCCAGAGCTGGAACTGGTGGGTGTGCGGCGGCGCCGGGTTGATCCAGGCGCCCGGGGCCTCGGCGAGCGCGGCGGCGACCACCTTGGCGTGTGCCACGTAGTCGGGCAGCCGGGGCAGCTCGGTGTCCAGGCCGGCCAGCGCGGACAGCACGGCGGGCCACTGCTGCCACAGCTTGCCGCCGTAGCGGTGCCGCCAGAGCTTGATCCGGCGGACGAACTCCTCATCGCCGGCGACCACGGCGCCGCTGTGTCCGCCCAGCGACTTGTAGAAGGAGACGTACACCGATCCGGCGCGGGCGCAGATCTCCGGCAGGCTCCGGCCCAGGTGCGGGGCGGACTCCCAGAGCCGGGCGCCGTCCAGGTGGACCGGCACGCCGCGGTCGGCGGCGAAGTCGTACAGCGCGGTCAGCTCCTCCCAGCTGGGCAGCACGAAGCCGGCGTCGCGCAGCGGGAGTTCCAGCATCAGGACGTCGAACGGCTCGTCCAGGCCGGCGAGCTCCGCGACGGTGGGCTGCCGGGGGGCGGCGGTCTGCGGGACGCTGTGCAGGCCGCTGAGCACCTGGTGGGCGCGGCGTTCGTGGACCTCGGTGTGGGCGAGCGGGTGCATCGCGACGGCCGGCCCGTGGGTGTCGGCCCAGACCTTGAGGGCGGCCTGCTGGCCCATCGTGCCGGTCGGGAACCAGGCGGCGTCGGGCTTGCCGAGCAGGTCGGCGGTGCGGCGTTCCAGGGTGCGGACGATGCGGTTGCCGTACATGTCGGTGGGCTCGTCGAGCGGGTAGGGGCCGTCGGAGAGGGCGGCGAGGGCGGCGAGCGCTTCGCGGACGGTCTGCGGCCGGCCGCCGGACAGCAGGCGGTCGGCCCGGCGGCGGGCGAGGAAGCTGCGGTCCTGTAACGAGATGGCGTTCATTGGCCGATCATCTCCAACCGCCGGGTGGATCGGAAGACCGATCGATCCGAGGGCCGTTTGTACCCGGGGCGGTTCGGACTCAAACCGGCCGCTTCCCGGTGGCGATGGTCACAGGCCTCCGACGACATACGACGCGCGGTAGGAGGTTTGAGCCGGGATGTGCCGGTCTGTCCGATGCCCGGGGGTGCTATTCCGTGAGCTTCGTCCACTACCCGCCGTCGTACGTCACACCTTTGGGCCCGGCCCGGGAAGTCGTTTACACCGGAGTCGTTCCCACCAGTTCGGCGAGCCCCCCGGCTCGGCCCCGCTCTGGCCCCGTCCGTGAGGTACCGACCCCGATGCGTTCTTTCCCCGCCACCGGCCGCCGGATTCTCCAGGCGATCAGCACCCGCCACATCCAGTCCGTCACCGGTTCCGACGCCTCCGCCGTCGCCCCGGCCCGCCGCGGCCCCGCCACGGCACTCGCCACCGGCGCCGCCGTGGTCGCCTTCGGCGCCATGCTGATCCCGGGCGGGCACGCCGCCGCCGCGCAGACCGTTCCGGCCGCCCTGGGCGACTCGCCGTTCACCACGGCGGACGTCCAGCCGGGCGAGCTCCAGCTGTCCGCCCCGGAGGCGCACGCCGAGGACACCACCGGGCCGTTGGCCGTGGTCGCCGCCAACCTGGACCAGCTGACGAACCCGACGGACGCGCACGAGCCCGCCGCCGACGAGCACCCGGCCGAGCAGCCCGCTGCCGAGGAGCACCAGGACCAGCCGCAGCCGGCCGAGCAGCCCGCCGCCGAGCAGCAGCCCGCCGAGCAGCCGGCCCCGGCGCCCGAGCCCGCTCCGGCCCCCGCTCCGGAGCCCGCCCCGGCCCCCGCTCCGGTCAAGCCGGACTGGTCCTCGCCCGCCCCGGGCGCACCGATCAGCAACCCGTACCACAAGACCAACGCCTCGTACGCGGCCGGTTTCCACACCGGCACCGACTTCGCGGTGGCCGTGGGCACCCCGCTGGTGGCGGTCGGCGACTCGACCGTGGTCTCGTCCGGCTGGGCCGGCGCGTACGGCAACCAGATCGTGCTGAAGCTGTCCGACGGCCGCTTCGCCCAGTACGCGCACCTGTCGCAGCTGGAGGTGAAGGCCGGGCAGCACGTGAGCGCGGGCGACCGGATCGGCAAGTCCGGCAACACCGGCAACTCGACCGGGCCGCACCTGCACTTCGAGATCCGCACCGCCAACCAGTACGCGAAGGTGACCGACCCGATCGGCTACCTGAAGGGCCACGGCGCGAACAACTTCTGATCCGCCGCACCCCGACCCGTCCGAGCCGTCCGCGCGTCAGTGCGCGGGCGGCTCGATGTGTGCGGCGACCTCCAGGGCGACCTCCAGGGCCGCCTCCATCGCCTCGTCCGCACTGACCGACGCCGAGTCGGCCGACTCCCGCCCGGGCCCGCACAGGTCGGCCTTGAGCAGGAACATCGCCGAGTGCATGGAGGTCAGCGCGACGGTGGCGCGCAGCTTGTCGCGGAAGGTCGGCTCGGGCCCGTGCAGCAGGGTGATCATCTTGATCATCCGCTCCTTGAACGCCAGCCCGGCCGCGGACTCCCGCAGCGCGGGCTGGTTCTCGTGGAAGAAGCGCAGCAGCGGCGCCCGCTCGCCCATGCCGGCGGCGAACCGGCGGAGCAGTTCGTCGCGGAGTTCCGGCGACCAGTCCTTGCCCTCGCCGAACGCGATGGCGTCGTCCAGCGGGGCGGCCATCTTCTCGACGATGCCGCGGACGATGTCGTCCTTGGTCTTGAAGTGGTAGTACAGGGCGGCCTTGGTGACGCCGAGGCGGTCGGCGATCTCGCGCAGCGAGGTCTTCTCGTAGCCGTGCTCGGCGAACAACTCCAGTGCCACGTCGATGATCCGCGCTCGGGTGTCGCTACGGGGACTCTGGGGGGTGGTCATCGCTGGCGGCCTGCCTCGTTGAAGCGGTGCGGACGGGTGTCAAGGCCCGGTTCTGTTGGCATTCTCCCTGCCCAGAGGGGCTGCTTCGAAACTGGCTTGACGACCGGCTAGGTAACAACTTACCGTGCCGAACGGCAATTAACTAGCCGGTCGTCAAGTAAGTACCGTCGCGGACACCACCGCGGCACCTGCGCCCCGGGAGAGACGCATGACAACCCAACAGTCCGAGGCGGTTCCGGAGGACGGGCCGTCCGTCGATCTCGGCAAGCCCGCCGACGAGTTCGAGCAGCGGCCGCACCGCGAGGTGCGCCTGGTGATGATCGGCCTGGTGATCACCATGCTGCTCGCCATGCTCGACAACCTGATCGTCGGCACCGCGATGCCCACCATCGTCGGCGAGCTGAACGGCGCCGAGCACATGTCCTGGGTGGTCACGGCCTACACCCTGGCCACCGCCGCCTCCACCCCGATCTGGGGCAAGGTCGGCGACCTCTACGGCCGCAAGGGCTCGTTCCTGGTCTCGATCGCGATCTTCCTGCTCGGCTCGGCGCTGTCCGGCATGGCGCAGACCATGACCCAGCTGATCGCCTTCCGCGCCGTCCAGGGCCTGGGCGCCGGCGGTCTGATGGTCGGCGTGATGTCGATCATGGGTGCGCTGGTGCTGCCCCGCGACCGCGGCAAGTACCAGGGCATGTTCGCCGCCGTCATGGCGCTGGCCACCATCGGCGGTCCGCTGATCGGCGGCTTCATCACCGACCACCTGAACTGGCGCTGGACGTTCTACGTCAACCTGCCGCTGGGCGCGATCGCGCTGATCTTCATCGTCGTGGTGCTGAAGCTGCCCAAGGTCCGCTCCAACGCCAAGATCGACTACCTGGGCGCGGCCCTGCTCACCATCGGCATCGTCTCGATGGTCCTGATCACCACCTGGGGCGGCCACGAGTACGCCTGGAGCTCGAAGCAGATCCTCGGCCTGGGCGCGCTGTCCGTCGCCTCGATCATCGGCTTCTGCTACGTCGAGCAGCGGGTCGCCGAGCCGATCCTTCCGCTCAAGCTGTTCCGCAACCGCAACTTCACGATGGTCTCGATCATCGGCTTCATCGTCGGTTTCGCGATGTTCGGCGCGGTCACCTTCCTGCCCACCTACCAGCAGATCGTCCAGGGCGCCTCGGCGACCAATTCCGGCCTGCTGCTGATGCCGATGATGTTCGGCATGCTGGTGATCTCGCTGGTGGTCGGCCAGGCCATCACCAAGACCGGCAAGTACCGGATCTACCCGATCATCGGCACCGTGGTGATGGGCGGCGGCTCGCTGCTGCTGTCGACCCTGTCGGTGGACACCACCAGCTTCGCCTCGTCCTGCTACATGGTGGTGCTCGGCGCCGGCATGGGCTTCCTGATGCAGGTCACCATGCTGGTCGCGCAGAACAGCGTGGAGATGAAGGACATGGGCGTCGCCTCGTCCTCCGCCACGCTGTTCCGCACCATCGGCGGCTCCTTCGGCGTGGCGCTGTTCGGCACCCTGTACATCAACCAGGTCAACAAGAGCGTCGAGAAGCTCCCGCCGGAGGTCCTGCAGCACATGCAGCAGGGCGGTGGCAGCGCCGAGGGCATGTCGGCGATGAACCCGGCCACCCTGAGCAAGCTGCCGGCCGACGTGCTGAGCGCCTACCAGCACGGCATCTCCAACGGCATGCACACCGTCTTCCTGTGGGGCGCGGTGATCAGCCTGGTCGCCGTGGCCGCCTCGCTGTTCCTGCGCGAGGTCAAGCTGCGCGGTGGCGCGGACGCCGCCGAGGCGAAGGCCGAGGCCGCGCTCGAAGGCGCGATGTGACGCCTGTCCAGGCATGACGACGGCCCGGGACCGACTGGTCCCGGGCCGTTTTCCGTCCGCTACTGCGGCAGCCGGTAGGTGCCCGGCCCGACCGGCTCCACCAGGCCGTCGGCGACCAGCCCGTCCAGGGCCCTGGCGCGCTGGATCGCGTCCGGCCAGACCACGTCCAGCCGGCCCTGCTCGACCAGGCCGTGGGCGTCCCGCAGTACCGCCAGCAGCTTGCCGCGGACCTGCCGGTCGGTGCCCTCGTAGGTCTGGCCGCGCCGGGCCGGGCCCTGGTACGGCGGGCAGCCGGCCCGCTGCCAGGCGCACTCGGCGAACAGCGGGCAGGCGCCGCACTCGGGGCCGCGCGCGGTGCACACCAGGGCGCCCAGCTCCATCACGGCGACGGCCCAGGTCGCGGCCCGCTCGTCGGTGGCGGGCAGCAGCTCGTGCGCGGTACGGCGCTCGGCGGCGTTGGTGGCGTTCGCCGGGTACTCGACGCCGGTGACGGCGCGGGCGAACACCCGGCGCACGTTGGTGTCCAGCACCGCGTGGCGCTGCCGGAACGCGAACGAGGCGACCGCGGCCGCCGTGTACTCGCCGACGCCGGGCAGCGCCAGCAGCGCCGCGTGGTCGTCCGGGACGGCGCCGTCGTGCTGCTCGGTGATCGCGGTGGCCGCCGCGTGCAGCCGCAGCGCGCGGCGCGGGTAGCCGAGCCGGCCCCACATCCGCACCGCCTCGCCGGGCGCGTCCGCGGCCAGCGCGGCGGGGGTGGGCCAGCGTTCCAGCCACGCCGCGTACGCGGGCAGCACCCGCTTCACGGGCGTCTGCTGGAGCATGAACTCGCTGACCATCACCGCCCACGGCGAGGCGTCGGGGGTCCGCCACGGCAGGTCGCGGGCGTTGCCCTCGTACCAGCCGATGACGGTGGTGTGCAGCGCCCGGAGGGCGGCGGGGGTGGGAGTCGAAGCAGTGGCAACCATGGCACCCCCGATCCTGCCACGAGGTCCTGCGAGGGCTTAAAGCCCCAGGTCGTCGAGCTCCTTCAGCAGGTCGGCCCGCGAGCCGGCCGTCGTCCCGCCGCTCTTGCCGCTCCTGCCGCTCTTGCCGGGCACGGACGGGGTGATGGCCTGGGCAGGGTCCGCGGTCGCGGCGGGGACGGTGGCGGCGGCCTGCTCCGAGGTGCGGGTGCGGAAGATCCAGGCGCCGACCAGGCCGCCGACCAAGCCGCCCAGGTGACCCAGCCAGGACACCCCGGGGGTGCCCGGGATGGCGGTGGTCAGCAGGTACGCGAAGGACGCGCCCATCACCAGGCCGATCAGCGAGTCGATCAGGTTGCGGTCGAACAGGCCGCGCAGCACCACGTAGCCGAAGTACCCGAAGATCACGCCGCTGGCGCCGACGGTCACCACGTCCCCGCGTTCGAACAGCCAGACCGTCATGCCGCTGGTCACCACCAGCAGCGCCGTCAGGCCGAGGAACTTGCGCACGCCGCGGTAGGCGGCGAGGAAGCCGAAGACGAACAGCGGGCCGGAATTGCCTTCCAGGTGCTGCCAGTTCAGGTGCAGGAACGGCGCGGTCAGCAGGTCGGGCAGGCTGCTCGCCCGGCGCGCGAGGATGCCGTGCTGGAGGGCTATCTGCCCGTCCATCGCCCAGTTCGCCACCTGCACGGCCCAGATCAGGCAGAGGAAGCCGAACATGGTGAAGAACGCCCGGCGCGCCTCGGCGATCAGCTGCGCCGGGTCGAGGGTCGCGGTGCCGGGAGCGGAGTCGTGCGGGGAGGCCATGAGGGCGACTATAGGGCGGCGCACCGTCGTGTCGAGTCCCCCAGGAGGAGCAAATGGCGGATCATGTGAAAGAAGTGCCCCTGCTGCGGTGTTGATGCGTCAGCAGATGCACAAGGTCTCGTAGAGTTTGCCCGTGCCCTCTCTGCGCCAGCCCGTCGGACCGCTGCCCGCCTCGATCTACTGGCGGCGCCGCGCAGTGATCCTCGCTGCCCTCGCCGTCGCCCTGCTGCTGATCGGCTGGCTCGCGTTCGGCACCGGCGGGGACGGCAAGCAGCAGCAGAAGGCCGCTTCCGAGAGCACCGGGCCGCAGCCCGCGCCCGCCCAGTCCATCACCCCCGGCGCTTCCCCCAGCGGCTCCGCCATCACCACCCGCCCCGGCGGCCCCGCCCCGAGCGGCGGCGCGGCCGGCGAGCTGAACGTCACGGGCGGCGGCAGCGGCGGTTCGGGGGGCGGCGGTTCGAACGGCGGCGGCAACGGGTCGACCGGCGGCAGTGGCGGGCGGTCCGCTTCGCCCGGGCCTTCGCCGGCCGTGAACACGCCCGAGGTGATGGCCCTGCCGGTGTGCGCCACCTCGCAGCTCTCGCTGGAGCTGGCGTCGGCGCAGAACTCGTACCCGGCCAAGGACAAGCCGCGACTGGCACTGACCATCCGCAACTCCTCGGGCTCGGGCTGCCGGGTCAACCTCTCGCACGAGAACTCGGCGCTCACCATCACCTCCAGCAGCAACGAGCGGATCTGGTCCTCCGCGGACTGCATCGCGGAGAAGGTCGACGCCTGGGCGCAGATCGCCGGCAACAGCGGCGTCACCGAGACCTTCGGCTGGGACCGCAGCCGCTCCAAGCCGCAGTGCGCCACCGCCGACCCGGCGCCGGCCCAGGCGGGCAACTACCTGGTCCAGGCCGACCTGACCGGCCCGGCCGGCGGCCCGCTGTCGGCGCGCACCTCGATCCGCCTGGAGGGCTGAGAAGGAAGCGCACACCATCCAGGTCGCGATCAAGGGCAGGTCATTGTGCTGCGTCGCGATCTTGCGGTGGGGTGCGTTCCCCGGCCTCGTGCCCCGTCCCCCCTCATGAGGTCGGCCAGCCGGTGCCGCGCAGCGAGCGGCCGAGGGTGAGCGGGAGCAGGCCGGCCGCGAGGAGGGCGGCCAGCAGGAGGAGGACGGTGGTGGCGGGGAGGCGGTCGAGGAGGAGGCCCGCCGTCATGGTGCCGACGGGGAGGCCGGCCATCAGGAGGGTCATGGTGGCGGCCATGGCGCGGCCGCGCATCGCCTCGGGGACCTGCTGAAAGACCAGCACGTCGACCATCACCCGCAGCGCCGGGATGCCGAGCGACATCACCAGGAGCATGCCGAAGACCGCGAACGGGCCTTCGGCGACGGCCAGGACGCCGAGCAGCAGCGGGGCGGACCAGGCGACGGCGAGGAGCAGGGCGCCGGGGGCGAGGGCGCGGTGCAGGCGGGTGACCAGGGGTGCGCCGAGCAGGCCGCCGACGGCTTCGCCGGTGAGGGCGAGGCCGGTGCCGGCCTCGGAGGTGCCGTGGTCGCGCAGCAGGACCATGACGGTCAGCAGCATCGCGGAGCCCGCCAGGTTGAGCGCGACGGCGACCAGCACGGTGGCCCGCAGGGTCGGGTCGCCGAAGATGTGCCGCAGCCCCGCGAACACCGCACCCTTCTCCTTGCCGTCGGCTGCCCCCGTCGGCCCGGCCGGTTCGGTGTCGAAGCGGACGGCGATCGAGGCGCCGAGCGCGGCCGCGGAGGCCAGCACGGTGGCGAGGAAGGGGACGGCGCGGCCGAGGCCGAGCAGGAAGCCGGCCAGCGGGGGGCCGGCCAGGGCCGCGCCGTTGACCCGCAGTTCGTCCTGGGAGAGGGCCTGGCGCAGCTGTTCGGGCGGGACGACGGTGCGCAGCGCGAGCATCCGGGTGGGGCCGCTGTAGGCCATGGTGGCGCCGATGGCGGCGGCGGCCAGCAGGGTGTGCGGGACGGTGAGGCGGTGGGTGAGCAGGGCGAGGGCGACGCTGAGCGCGGTGAGCAGGCGGACGGTGTCGGCGAGGATCAGCACCCGTCGCCGGTCGTGCCGGTCGGCGACCGCGCCGCCGTGCAGGCCGAACAGCACGGACGCGCCGAACTGGACGGCGCCGAACGCCCCGGCGAGGGTGGGCGAGCCGGTCATGGCGAGCAGCAGCAGCGGGTACGCGGTGTCGGCGACGCAGGTGCCGAGCATCGCGGCGGCCGATCCGGCCCACAGCGTCTGGAAGCGGCGGTTGCGGCGCAGCGGTACCGCCGCGGGCGCCACCGCCGTCGCTGTCGGGTTCTCGGTCACCGTCATCACTCCACCCCGTTCACACCTTGGCAACCATTCACGCTTGCGTGAATAGTTGCACGGCCGCGAATGATTGCACAAGGGATGAACGGTGTGGCTGAATGGCGACGTGGTGGATCAGAGGAAAGAACGCGAGGTCACGGACGTCGCGACGCTGAAGGCGCTGGCCGACCCGCTGCGGCTGGCCGTGCTCGGCGCGCTGATGAAGCGGGATCCGGAGCCGATGTCGGTGAAGGAGATCGCGGCCGAGCTGGACGAGGCGCCGACCAAGCTGTACCGGCACGTCAAGCAGTTGGAGCAGACCGGGCTGGTGTTCGTCGCGGAGACCCGGCTGGTGTCCGGGATCGTGGAGAGCCGGTACCGCTCCGCCCAGCACTCACTGCGGCTGTCGCCGCAGGTCTACACGGAGGGCGACGAGCCGCCGGCCGCGCTGGGCGCGATGCTGGCGGCGATGGACCTGGTGCGGTCGGACTTCCGGCGCAACTTCCTGGCCGGCCGGATCGACCTGACCCCGGCCTCGCAGGGCAACCTGCGGCCGAGCAAGTTCGCGCACACCACGACGCGGCTCAGCCCGGAGCGGCTGCGGAAGCTGCGCGGCCGACTGGACGAGGTGCTGGACGAGCTGTTCGCGGAGCCGGAGTCCACCGGGCCGGACACCGTCGAGGTGACCCTGTTCGCGCTGATGTACGCGGTGCAGCCGGCCCCGGAGGAGTGACGGCCGCTCAGACGTAGCGTTCCAGGATGGAGGACTCGGCGAGCCGGGACAGGCCCTCGCGGACCGAGCGGGCCCGGGTCTCGCCGACGCCCTCCACGGTCTGCAGGTCGTCGATGGACGCGGCCAGCAGCTTCTGCAGGCCGCCGAAGTGGTCGACCAGCCGCTCGATGACGGTGTTCGGCAGCCGCGGCACCTTGGCGAGCAGCCGGTAGCCGCGCGGGGAGACCGCGGAGTCCAGCGACTCGGGGGCACCGGTGTAGCCGAGCGCCTTGGCGACCGTCTGCAGGTCCAGCAGCTCGGCGTGGGTGAGCGCCTCCAGGTCGTCCAGCACCTCGGCGACGGTGCGGCCCTTCTTGGCGGCGCGGTCCGGGAAGTAGTCGCGGACGACGAGTTCGCGCTCCGGCTCGACGCCGGCGATCAGCTCGTCCAGCTGCAGGGACAGCAGGCGGCCGTCGGTGCCGAGTTCCAGCACGTAGCCGGCGATCTCGCCGGCGATCAGCCGGACCATCTCCAGGCGCTGCACCACGGCGGAGACGTCCCGGACGGTGACCAGGTCCTCGATCTCCAGCGCGGACAGGGTGCCGGCCACCTCGTCGAGGCGCAGCTTGTAGCGCTCCAGGGTGGCCAGCGCCTGGTTGGCGCGGGACAGCACCGTGGTGGAGTCCTCCAGGACCCGGCGGGTGCCGTTGACGTACATGGCGATCAGCCGCATCGAGTGCGAGACGGCGACGACCGGGAAGCCGGTCTGCCGGTTGACCCGCTCGGCGGTGCGGTGGCGGGTGCCGGTCTCGTCGGTGGGGATGTCGGCGTCCGGCATCAGGTGGACGCCGGCCCGCAGGATCTTGCTGATGTCCTTGTCGAGGATGACCGCGCCGTCCAGCTTGCACAGCTCGCGCAGCCGGGTGGCGGTGAACTCGACGTCCAGCACGAAACCGCCGGTGCAGAGCGCGTCGACGCTCTTGTCGAAGCCGAGGACGATCAGGCCGCCGGTGTTGGCCCGGAGCACCCGCTCCAACCCGTCGCGCAGCGCCGTGCCCGGCGCGACCGCACTGAGGGAGGCCCGCAGCAGGGCCTCCTCGCGGGTGGACTTGTCCGCCCGGTCGATGGCTGCCACGTGACTCCTTGGGCCGACCCGGACCGTGTGGCGCGGCGCCCGACGGTCTGTCTGTCATTACTGCACTTGACGGCAATTAGCAGGTGCAGTCTAACTGCGTATGACAGCGACAGGACGTGGGTCAGGCCAGTTCGTCCGAGTCGAGCGGCTCCCAGCCCGCCATCAGCTCCTCCGGGTACGCCTGGACCGGGGCGGCGGCGCGCTCCCGGGCAGGGGCCCGGCCGGCCGGAACGCCCTGCGGCGCGGCATCCTGACGGGCCTTCGAACGGGGGCGGCGGCCGGGGATCGCGCGCAGTGCCTCGCCGATGTCGGACACCTCCACGACCTTCATGCCCGGCGGCACCTTGCCCGGGTCCGGCGGCACCAGGGCGTGCGTGAAACCGAGCCGGTGGGCCTCGGCGAGCCGCCGCTGCACGCCCGTCACCCGGCGCACCTCGCCGGCCAGGCCGACCTCGCCGATCGCCACCAGGTTGTTCGGCAGCGGCGTGTCGGTGGAGGAGGACGCCACGGCGAGGGCGATCGCCAGGTCCGCGGACGGCTCGGTGAGCTTCACGCCGCCGACGGTGGCGGTGTAGATGTCCTGCTTGCCGAGCTTCACTCCGCCGTGCCGCTCCACCACCGCGAGGATCATCGCGATCCGCGGCGACTCCAGGCCCGAGGTGGTGCGCCGCGGCGAGGGGATCTGCGAGTCGACCATCAGCGCCTGCACCTCCGCCACCAGCGGGCGCTTGCCCTCCAGGGTGACGGTCAGGCAGGTGCCGGCCACCGGCTTGTCACGGCGCGTCAGGAACAGGCCGGACGGGTCGGCGAGGCCGACGATGCCCTCGTCGTGCAGTTCGAAGCAGCCGACCTCGTCGGTCGCGCCGTAGCGGTTCTTCACGCCGCGGATCAGCCGCAGCCGGGCGTGCCGGTCGCCCTCGAAGGACAGCACCACGTCCACCAGGTGCTCCAGCAGGCGGGGGCCGGCGATCTGGCCGTCCTTGGTGACGTGGCCGACCAGCAGCGTCGCCATGCCGCGCTCCTTGGACGCCCGGATCAAGGCGCCCGCGACCTCCCGGACCTGTGCGGGGCCGCCGGGCGCGCCGTCGAGTTCGGCGGAGGCGATGGTCTGCACCGAGTCCAGGATCAGCAGGCTCGGGTTGACCGCCTCGATGTGGCCGAGCACCGCGCCGAGGTCCTGCTCGGCGGCCAGGTAGAGGTGTTCGGAGAGCGCGTTGATCCGGTCGGCGCGCAGCCGGACCTGCCCGGCGGACTCCTCGCCGGTGACGTACAGGGTGCGGTGCCGGTCGGAGGCGGCCTTCGCCGCGACGTCCAGCAGCAGGGTGGACTTGCCGACGCCCGGCTCGCCCGCCAGCAGCACCACCGCGCCCGGCACCAGGCCGCCGCCGAGCACCCGGTCGAGCTCCGGCACGCCGGTGGAGCGGGCGGTGGCCACCTGGCCGTCCACCTGCGCGATCGGCTTGGCCGGCGAGGAGACCGGGCCCGCCGCCGTGGTGCGGATCGGCACCGCGCCGTACTCCTCGACCGTCCCCCAGGCGTTGCACTCGGGGCAGCGGCCGACCCACTTGGGCAGCTGGTGGCCGCACTCGGTGCAGCGGTACGCCGGGCGCGGCTTGGCGGTGGTCTTGGTACGGGCAGCCATGCGCGCCACGGTAGCGCCTCGCACCGACAGGGTCCGGCGGGCGGCGGGCCGGGCGTCAACGGCGGGGCGTCAACGGCGGGGCGTCAGCGGTGGGGCGTCAGCGGTGGGGGTCAAGGGCGGGGGTCAACAGCCGGGGTCAACGCTCGGCGTCAACCGGGAGCGTCAAGGGCGGGCGTCGAGGGTGGGCGTCAAGGGCAGGCGTCAAGGGCAGGCGTCAACCGGGCGAACAAGGGAGCGGTGGTGTTACCCGAAAGAAGGACAAGCGCCCCAAACCCACCGGTCGGAGGGTTTGTGCTGCCTACCGTCGATGACGTGACCACCGGCCAGCTCCACCCCGTCGAACCGTCCCCGGCCCTGCGGGCGTACGGCGCCTGCGTCGACGGGCTGTTCACCTACTGCCTGTCCGTGCTCTGCGACCACGACGCCGCCACCGCGGCCGTGCTGGAGGTCCGCGACCTGGCGCGCCGGCACGGCGGCCGGCTCACCGAGCCGGCGCTGCTGCGCGCCTGGCTGTACGCGCTGGCCCGGCACCGCTGCCTGACCCGGCTGAACGGCGGCCGCACCGCCGCGCCCGCCCCCGCCGCCGCACCGGTCCCGCCCGGCACGGTCGGCGAGCGGCGTCGCGAACTCGCCTCGCTGGCCTGGCCGGAGGCGGCCGGCACCGACCCGGAGCAGCGCGAGGCGCTGGAGCTGGCGGTCCGGCACCGGCTGGACGCCGGGGAGGTCGCGGCGGTGCTCGGCCGGTCCGGCGAGGACACGGCCGCGCTGCTGGACGCCGCGGGCGCCGAGGTCGGCCGGACCAGGGCGGCGCTGCTGGTGCTCGGCGTGGGCTCCTGTCCGCAGCTGGCGCGGCTCGGCGGGGTCGGCGGGGAGTCCTGGCGGGGCTGGGTGCTCGGCGCGGCGCTGCGCCGGGAGCTGGTGGAGCACCTGGTGGAGTGTCCGACCTGCCGCGGCACCGCCGAGCGGGTCGCCGGGCAGCTCGGCCACGGTCTGGCCGGGCTGCCCGGCCTGCCGCTGCTGACCGCGCCCACCCGGCTGCGCCCGGCCCCGGCGGTGGCGGGCGGCACCGCGTTCCTGTCGGGCGCGGCGGCCGGTCGGCGGGCCGCGCAGGGCCTGCCCGGTGGCGAGCCGCAGTTCGACCGGCGCGGTTTCCCCCGGCACCGGGCGGCGGCCGGGGCGCGCGGCTCGGCGGTGCGCCAGCGGGTGGTGACCACGGGTGTGCTGGCGGCAGTGCTGGCCTCGCCGGTGGTGGCGCTGTGGAGCGCGCACCGGGACGGCAACCCGGACGGGCCGGCGACGGCGGTGTCCTCCGTGCGGGTGGAAGCGCCCGAGCACCGGCCGGCGGTGGCGGCGGCGCCCGCGATGAGCGCCCTGCAGCTGGCGGGCTCGGTGGCCGCAGAAACGTCCCTGCCGATGGTTCAGGGCCCGGCGCTGATGGTGCCCTCGCACGGCCCGACCCCGCCGCCGGGCCCCGCGCCGACCGCGGATCACGCCCCGCCGTCCGCCGCCCGGGAGCAGTTGACCGTGGAGGCCGGCGAGTTCGGCAGTCGCACGGTGCTGACCCTGACCAACTCCGGTGGCAGCGCGCTGAGCTGGCACGCCGTGCCGGACGTCGACTGGCTGCGACTCAGCCGGGACTCCGGCACGCTCGCGCCCGGGCAGCGGATCACCGTCATCGTCACGGTGGACGAGTCCCGCGCCCCGCAGTCCCGGTGGACGGCGCACGTGGCGCTGGCGCCGTCCACCGCCGTGGTCACCCTGGAGGGCGGGAGCGACCACCGCGGGCTGCCGACGCCCGTTCCGCCGCCGAGGCCGACATCCACGCCGACGCCGACGCCGACGCCCGTGCCCTCGTCCGACGACACGCCGTCGCCGTCCTCCACCGGCTCGCCCGCCCCGTCGGCAAGCCCGTCCGGGGCGGCTGCTTCGCCGTCGGCGGCCGACTCGCCGTCCTGAGGCAGGGTCAGCGCGGCTGGATCGGCGGGAGGCGGTAGGTGCCGTCGAGGATCGCGTCCTGCGGCTGGTACATCCGCACCATCGGGCGGAAGCCGGAGGACGGGGTGGGCAGCCAGTTGGCGAACTCGTCGGGGTCGGTGGGCTGGGCGTGCTGGAGGTACAGGGTGAGCGAGCCGTCGGGGGCGTGCACCAGGCCGGGGGTGCGGTCGCCGATCGAGTACCGGTCGATGTCGTTGGGGACGAGCAGGTACTCGGGCGTGTCGTACATGGTCACCGACCAGAACGCGCCGACCGGCGGCAGTTGTTCGAAGCGCAGCGTGTAGGAGCGGGCGCCGTCCAGCGGGTGGCCGTCGGCGTCGTGGTAGGTGGTGGCGTAGGTGGCCTCGTAGGCGTGGTTGCCCCACAGGGCGGTGCGGGCGGCGACGGCGCGGGTGAGGTAGGTGGCGCGGCGGTCGGCGACCTTCCACTGGGATTCGTCGCGGGTGCCGGGGCCGAGGTGGTCCAGGTTGTAGTCGAACAGGTGCCGGTTGGCGGTCCATTCGCCGGTGGGTTCGACGGTGCCGATGCTGGCCGCCTCCACCCGTTCGCGGCCCGCGGCGAGGCCCTTGGCGAGTGCCTGCGCCCATTCGGCGGGGCCGTCGAGGTACGGGGAGCGGTCCCGGTCGAGCAGTCCGATCGGGGCGAAGCGGTGCTGGAACTCGACGTCGGCGGGGCCGGGCGGGAACGCCGCCATCCATACCCGCAGGCGCTCCAGGAACCGCAGTTCCTCCGGCACCTCGGCGTCCGGTTCGGGCAGTCCGGCGAGCGGCCGGTCCGCTTCGACCGGGGTGAGCGTCAACTCCCGTTGCAGGGCCCGCACTCGGGGCAGGTCATCCGGTCCGGCGCAGGCGTGACGGGCGGCGATCGCCGCGACGGTGGTCGGTGCGACGATCACCGGCACGCCCTCGGGCGGGGTGCCGTGCCAGTACGGCGGGGCGATCAGCCAGGCCTGTTCGGCGGTGCCGGACGAACGGCGGCCCAGGTAGGCGAAGTTGTCGGTCCAGGCGTCGATGAACTGCAGCACGTAGTAGGCCCCGGCGGAGTCCGGGACGTGCAGCAGCAGTGGGCCGCCGGACAGGTCGAGCGGGGCCACCGAGTACACCGTGTCGTTGTTGACCGACACGAAGTGCGAGTCGGGGGTGGCCAGTTCGGCGGCGTGCCCGAAGGTGTTCCACTCGGTCGGGCCGATCGATCCCAGGCCGCGCCGGTGGATGGTGTCCACCATGGTCAGGTCGGCGACCAGCGGGTAGCCGTACACGAAGGCCTCGGCGGCCAGCATCTCGGGCGTGGCGTCAACCATGGCGAACGTCCTCTTCTGCTCGGCGGGTTCAGCGGATTCAACGGGGGGTGGGCGTCGGGAGCTGCCAACTGCCGTCCAGCAGCGCGGACTTCGGTCCGTACGCGCGCACCACGACCTGGTAGGGGCCGGCCGGGGCGGGCAGCCAGTTCGCCGACTCGGCCGGGTCCGTGGGGCGTTCGCGCTGGAGGTACAGGGTGAGCGAGCCGTCGGGGGCGTGCACCAGGCCGGGGGTGCGGTCGCCGATCGAGTAGCGGTCGATGTCGTTGGGCGCCAACTGCCGTTCCGGGAAGCGGTACATGGTCGCCGACCAGAAGTACCGGGCCGGTGGGAGCTGCCCGGGCTCGAAGCGCAGCTCGACGGGCAGCCGGCCGCCGGCCTCGGACTCCCAGCCGCCGTACCAGGCTTCCTCGGCGGGCAGCCCGTACAGGCCGGTGAGCGCGCCGCACGCACGGTCCAGGTAGCGGCTGCCGAGTTGCTCGCGGGTGCCGAACAGGGCGCTCCCGGTGGCTGCTTCGCGTACGGCGGCGGCGAGTTCGCCGCGGGCGTCGGCGATGCCCGCGAGCATCGCCGACCGGGTCTCGGCGGGCAGCGCGGCGGGTTCGAAGTCGCCGGTGCCGACGCCGAGTTCGGCCAGGCGTTCGCGCAGCTCGGCGTCGGCGGGCAGGACCGGGAAGAAGCCGAGCAGGAAGTCCAGGAAGGTGAAGAACTCCAGGGTGCCGAGCACCTCTTCGCCGCGCCACACCGGCCACACCGGCTCGGCCGCCACCGGCCGCGGGGTGCCCAGGTGCTCGCTGAGCGGCTTGAGCCGGTACCCGGCCTGGACGCGGCACAGCTCCGGCACGTCGTCGGGCCCGGCCAGGTACGTCCGGCCGACGATGCCCGCCAGGTTGGTGTCCGTCCGCACCACCCCGTCGAAGCCGTCCGGCGGGTTCGCCCGGTGGCCGGGGCCGGCGATCAGGTGGCGGCCGCCGCCGCTTCCGGTGGCGCGGGTGCCGACGAAGCCCGCGTACGCGGTGTCCAGGTCGTGCACCGGCAGCACGTGGTACCGCTCGGTGGCCGGGACTTCCAGCACCCACGGCTCGGCCCGCAGGTCGAGCCACGCCCACGAGTACGGGGTGTCGTTGTTCGGCGTCACCACGTCGGTGTCCGCGGGGGTGAACGGGCGCGAGAAGTGCCGGAACACGCCGAGACCCCCGACGTGCCGGGGGTCCGCGTCGTCGATCGCCTGCGCGTGGAGCGTCGCGTAGTTCGCCAGCATCGGGTAGCCGCGGATCCACGCCTGCGCGGCCGTCCGCCGGACCGCCTCCGGATCCATGCTGGCCGGGCCGCCCATGCCGTCCACCCTTCTCCCCCGCGAAAGGGATCATTCAGACATACCGGTACACCGGGGATGCTATGCGGCGCTCCGGCCACGCGGGGGCCTCGACTCTCCGACACACCGTCCGCGGGTGTGCGATCGGGTCGGCCCGGGCGCTTTGCTCGCAGCGAAAGCGCTCTGCCGACAGCAGAGAACGCGGATGGCCGGGGGTCCGAGCGGACACCCTGCTCCCATGGACATCCTTCTGCTCGGCGGTTCCAAGTTCCTCGGCCGCGCCTACGCCGCGGAGGCGCTGGCGCGCGGCCACCGCGTCACCACCTTCAACCGCGGGGTCAGCCGCACCGACCTGCCCGGCGTGGAGGCCGTCCACGGCGACCGCACCTCGCTCGACGACCTGCGCCGGCTGGTCGACGGCCGGCAGTGGGACGCGGTGATCGACACCTCCGGTCAGCAGCCGCACGACGTCGCCACCGCCGCCCGCCTGCTGCGCGACCGGACCGGCCACTACGGGTTCGTCTCCTCCGTCCACGCCTTCGCCGACTGGCCCGCCCTCCCGGTGGACGCCGACTCCCCCACCCTCGACTGCGCCGGCGACGTCGGGCCGGACCAGCCGTTCGCCAACGCCCTCAAGGCGGGCTGCGAACGCGCCCTGGTCGACAACTTCGGGCCCGCGACGGCGATCCTCAACTGCGGCCTGCTGATCGGCCCGCACGAGCCGATCGGCCGCCTCCCCTGGTGGCTCGACCGGATCGCCCGCGGCGGCCGCGTACTCGCCCCCGGCGCCCCCGAGAACCCGCTCAGCCTGATCGACGCCCGGGACTTCGCCGCGTTCGGCCTCGACCTCGCGGAACGGAGCGCGACGGGGCGGTACGTGACCACCTCGCCGATCGGGTCGGCGACGACCGGGGAGTTCCTGGAGGCGTGCCGCGATGCGACGGGATCGGACGCGGAATTCGTCTGGACGGCCGACGAGACCCTGCTCGCCGCAGAGGTCGCGCCCTGGGTGGAGCTCCCGCTCTGGGCCCCCGTCACCGACGGCTGGCACGGCACCTGGCGGGCGGACCCGGCGACGGCGATGGCGGCGGGGCTGCGGATCCGGCCGCTCGCGGAGACGGTTCGCGACACGTGGGCCTGGCTGGAGGGCGGCGGGCGTGCGGAGGTGGCCTACCGGCAGTTGGACACGCCGCTGGGGATCGAGGCGGGGAAGGAGGAGCGACTGCTCAGGACCTGACGGCGGGCGGGCGCGGGCACTGACGGAGCGACAAGCGCCGACGGGTCCGCAAGGTCGCGAGCACGTGCAGGTCACTGTCCTGCGTCGCGATCTTTCCGTCCGGCGCTTTCCCCTTCGCGCAGTTCCCAGTGGGCGCGAAGGTCTTGCAACCCACTCGGGAGCGGGCCGAACCCGCAGCTTAGAGGGGTTCGCCCATGTCGACCGCCACCACCGCCCACCCTGCTGGGCGACGTTCGCTCCCTAACAAGAGCATGGAAACCACACAGCCGGGCATCTGCCCCTGCCACGGTCGGCCGCAGGCTGACCTTCTGCTGCGCAAGTCGAAGATTGTCCGCGAGGGTGAGCGGGCCCTGTCCATCCGGGCGCAGGAAGACCGGGGCCGCGCGTGGGTCGCCGAACAGGGGTACTGCGTTCGGACCGTGTGGAAGGAAAACCTGTCCGCCTGGTCGGACGTCAAGCGGCCCAAGATGGACGCCGCCCTTGACGCCGTGCTGGCCGGAGAGGTCAGCGTGCTGTGGTGCTACGCGCTCGACCGATTCTCCCGCAAGGGTGCCGAAGCCGTGGTACCGATCCTCGGTCGGGCCCGCGTGTACTTCGACTATGAGCGGCTGGACAGCTCGGAGGAACGCGACCGCCGGTGGATTCTTGACCGGGCCGAGAACGCCCGCGAGTACTCGGCACGTCTGAGCCACAACGTGCGCGGCACCAAGGCCCAGCAGCAGCGCGAGGGCAAGTGGCTGGGCAAGGCCCCGTTCGGCCTTGCGGTCGTCCCGGGCACTCGCCGGCTCATCCCCGACACGACCCCGTACATGTGCGTGCTGGCGGACCGGCAGGAGGTGAGCCCGTGGGACGTGGTCAAGCGGATCTTCAAGGCCATTGCGGACGGCACTTCCGCGCGGGCCCTCTCGGGAACGCTCAACTCCGAGGGTCTGCGGACCGGCACCGGCGCGTACTGGCGTGCCAGCACCATTTGGGCCATCGTCGTCCACCCCGTCTACGAAGGATGGCTCACGGTGGCTCCGGCGGTCGGCAAGCAGAAGTCGCACAAGCGGCCGTCCCGGTACGTCCACCCCGACACTGGCGAGAACGTCCGTTGCGTCACTGACGAGGCGCTGCCGCGCATGATCCCGGCCGAGCTTGCCGAGCGGGCCCGCCGCGTCATGGCAGGCCACCAGATCATGGACAACAAGAAGCGCGCCCCGGGCCGACAGGTGCACCCGTTGCACGGAAAGAAGACCACGTGCAGCAACTGCGGCTCCGCCATGTCGTTGCAGGGACGTAGCTACACCTGCAACCGGCACGATGCCAACGGAGGCTGTTCCGCTCCGGCGTCCGCGTTCCGTCCCGCGCTGCTCCGGTACGTCGTGGACGCGTGGTCGGCGCGGCTGCACTCGGCCGAGGACGACGACCCGCTGTTGATCGCCGTCGCCGAACGCTGGCAGGCCATCACCCGCCCGGAAGAGGGGGCAGAGGTGGCCGAGGCTCGCGCCGAAGTCGCCGCGGCAAAAGCCGAGTTGGATAAGTTCCACCAGGACGACGCTGCCGGGTTCTATGCCGGTCGCTCTGCCCGGTACCGCATGCCCGCGAAGCAGCGTGCCGAGGCCCGATTGGACGCCGCAGAGGAACGCCTCTCCGGGCTGGTCGGCGGGGGCACCGTCGATATCACGTGGCTGCTGGAGGGACACGCCGCGGACACGTGGCACCAGGCGGACCCGCAGTTGCAGAGGGATCTTCTGCACCTTGCGATAGATCAGGTGATCGTCACCCCCGCCCACGGCAAGCGCGTCCGGTTCAACGGCGCGGAGCGGGTCACCATCGTGTGGGCCACCCCCGAACAGGCCGAGGACGACGACTACGCACAGGCGGCCTGACGGCCCAGCAGAGCCCCGAACAGCCCCGGTTGGTCCCCGTGACCGGCCGGGGCTTTCTGCTGCCCGCACACGGGCGCGTCGGGCCTCGGGCTCGCCGGCTCGGGCCGGGCCAACAGCGGGCCGATTTGCGGTGGAGCGGTGGTTCTACCTGTTTTTTTAGAACACATAGAAAAAATAAGAAGAAAGTCAGATCGGCCCCGCTTCCACCGCTCCACCGCAACTGGCGACGTTCGCTCCCTCTCAAGAGGTAGAGGGACAGAGCGGCCAGGTTCACCGCCAAGCGGTGGCGGGCGACGTTCGCTCCCTCTCAAGAGGTAGAGGGCGGGTTACCGCGCACCCATCCCACTCGGGGGCACTCGGCGGACTGAGTGCCCGCCCTCGGAACAAGCGCTGCCCGTGCACCACGCACCCCGCATCACGGGGGTGGCTGCCGGAGTCGTGAGGCAGCGTGCGGGGGCCGCAGCACCATCCGAACGTGATCGTCCGCCAGGGCGCAGACGGGGGCGGACGGTGCTGCGGTCCCCGCCCGGACCGGCCCAGTCAGTCACAAAGCGTTAATCAGAGAGATTGCCAATAGCGCTACTGGCTAGTCTTGCGAATTTCATCGACTAGGTACTCTAGGCTCTTTTTGAGGATCAGCAACTGCGCTGCGCGGGCCATTTCAAAAGTTTCGCGATAGCCAAAGCGGCGCACATTGATCTGCCAACGATGAACTTTCCTGACCAGTTGGCCCACGGCAGCATGGGCCTCCCGAAATGCGAATCTCACCCCGTCCGTCGCGAACATATCAAAGTCGGGTGCGAGGGCAGTGCAGCGGTCTTCAATTTCCTGAAATGCTTGACGCCGGTCATCGATAGTTCTCGACGTGGCCATCTCCGATGGCAGGTCTTCCGTCGCAGCCAGGCGAATTGCCAGGTACGCCGACCGGTAGGCATCGCGCAAATCTGCGCCCCGGGCATCACCAACAGCAGTGCTCACATGGACACCGCCGTTGACCACGCCTGCCTGTACGGCGGTGCTCGCTTCGCCGCCGATCTCGTTGTGGGTTGTCACGCCCTTACCCCGCCCGTCCGTACTCTGCTGGCCTTCAACTTTCGGGCCATGCGGGGTTGTTGGGCAAGTCCGCGGGAGGGTGAGGGGTAGCGGAAGGGTGGCGAGGCGTAAGCGATGAGGGGCTTGGATGGCCTGTATTGACTGTCACAGTCCGCCAACTCGCCGGGCCGCAGCGACCACACGCTGTCGTCGATGTCCTCGCCGCTCTCGCCACCAGCGCGAGGCAGAGCAGCACAGCAGCAGAGCGCGGCTACGACGCCCAACACTGGGCCCGCATCCGACGGGCCTACCTGTACGCCCATCCGTGGTGCCTGCTGTGCACGAAGCCGGCGACCGTCGCCGACCACTTCCCCAAGTCGCGCCGCTCGCTAGTCGCTCGGAGTGTTGCTGATCCGGACTCGCCGAGCTGGCTGCGACCGTTGTGCACTCTCTGTCACAACCGCGAGACGGCACCACGCCAACCCGGAGGCTGGACGGCCGAGCGGGTCAAGCCCATACGTCGCTGACCTGCGGCTTTACCAGGGGGGGTACTCCCCTCCCCACCCGCCACTGATCGGCAGGGAGGCTTCGTTCTTGTGCCGGGGCTGTGGCAACTCTTGGCAGCCCTGCACGCCGCAACCGTGAGACGAGAGGAGAGCATGGCCGACCGATACCGACCGAGACCGGCACTCGCCCGGGCCCGCGAGGGGAACCCGTCGAAGACCGAGATCCGCGAAGGCGTGATCGTTCCGCGCGCCGTCCTGGCCGAGCCCGACTGGCGCGAGGTGTTCAAGGACTCGCCGGCCGCCGAGATCCAGGAAGCGAACGTTCGCTGCCGTGGAGTGGCGTCCGCCGAGTGGCAGCGGATCGTTCCCGTCCTCGAAGTGTCCGCCGGGCTCGGCGAGGTGGACCACTCGACCGTCAAGGACCTGTGCGTCTGCGTCGCCCGCATCGACCAGGCCGAACGCGACCTGTCGGTGCGCGGGCTCATGGTCACCGCCGAACGCGGCACCGTGAAGAACGGGGCCGCCACCATCGCCGCACAGTATCGCTCCCAACTCGCCCGCTATATACGCGAATTGGGTCTCTCGCCCAGCTCTCGGACCGCTATCACGCCGCCGGAGCCGGATGACGAGTCCGACGTCTGGGACTGAACCACCCATCTCATCAAGAGAATTCAGGAGAAACACCACCATGGCACTCACCCTTGCCGAGTCCGCGAAGCTCTCGACCGACGACCTTCAGCGAGGCGTCGTCGAAGCTTTCGTCCAGGAATCGCCGATCCTCGACCGGCTGCCGCTGATCCAGTTCGAAGGAAACGCTTTCCGCTACAACGAGGAGTCCACCCTGCCCGGGGTGTCGTTCCGCGCGGTCAACGAGGCGTACCCGGAGAGCGTGGGCGCGGTCAGCCCGCGTATCGAGAACCTGGCGATCCTTGGCGGCGACAGCGACGTCGACAAGTTCATCGTCAAGACCCGCGGCAACATCAACGACCAGCGCGCGATCCAGGCGGCCATGAAGGTCAAGGCCGCGTCGGTCCACTTCTCCGACCAGTTCTTCAACGGCGACACGCAGGTGAACCCGCTCGGCTTCGACGGTCTGCGCAAGCGCCTGATCGGCCGCCAGGTCCTGGATGCCAAGGGCGCCGGGCCCGTCTCCGGCGGCTATGACTTCTTCGATGCCCTGGACGCGGTGACCGCGCAGGTGCAGGGGATCACCAGCCAGAACGGCGCGCTGTACATGAACGCCGCGATCATCGCGAAGATCCGTTCCGGGTTCCGCCGGCTCGGCGGCTCGGAACTGCTGACCGCGCAGATCCATGGCAAGGAAGTCACCATGTGGAACGGCATCCCGATGCTCGACCCCGGCCAGAAGCTCGACGGCACCGACGTCCTCCCGCTCACCACGGGTACGGGCGGCAAGGAGACCGGCGATATCTACGCCGTCCGGTTCGGCAGCTCCGACGCCGACGCGGGAGTCACCGGCCTGACCAACGGCGGCATCCAGGTGACCGACCTCGGCGAGGCCCACGACAAGCCCGTGTTCCGAACCCGCATCGAGTTCTACTGCGGCATCGCCCTGTTCGGAGGCAAGGCCGCCGCCCGCCTGATGAACGTACTCAACGGCTGAACCCCGTGAAACCACAAAGGCCCCGCCCCTTCCTCCCTCTTCGGGTGGCCGGGGTGGGGCCTCTGTTGTTTGGCCTCCGTCAGCCGAGATAAGGGGTTGTTCGATTCTCCAGGAAGTGGTGGAGCCGGAGTTGCTGGGTGTGGTGCATCGGCAGGTCCCCGATGTCTTCGGGTGCCACAAACCGGAGATCGGTCGACTCATCGGAAATCCGGAGTGTCCCGCCCGTGATGCGCGCGGTGAAGCAGACATTGAACTGCTGTCGTACTTCGCCGTCCGAGTAGGAGATCACGTGTCGTGGGTCGGTGTACGTTCCGACGAGTCCGGTGATCTCCACGTCAAGGCCGGTCTCCTCGCGGACTTCCCGGACGGCCGCCCCCGGAAGCGACTCGCCGAGATCCATCGTGCCGCCCGGCAGTGCGTACAGGCCGTTGTCGGTACGCCGCTGAAGCAGGATCCGCCCTTCACCGTCGGTCACCACAGCGGACGCCGCCACCACCAGACGGTTCGGCTCTGGCGCGTCGGGATCGTCGTAGAACTCGGTGCGCACCACGTGATCAGTTCTCCTCAACCGGCAGGGCCGCGTTCCACACTGCATCGAAGCTTGCAGCGTAGGTGTCGAACAGCTTGCCTGCACTGGTCCGCCGCAGGTGCCAGACCGGGGCACCGAAGGCGTTGACCCCCCACACATGAGCATTCACCAGCACCTGGTCATCTGCCCGGTAGAGGCTGTTGTACAGCGTGGTCCCGTGGGTTCGAATTTCGATCCCTTGGGCGCCGAGCAGCGACCGGTAGTGCATGAGGGCGAGCCTGCAACGGGATTGGATGCCGTGACCGAACTTCTCCTCCTCCCCGCGTTGTCTCACGTTCTCGCTGTTGGGGTCGCCAACTGCGATCCGAATCGTGCATCCCTCGGCGGCGCGCTCTCGAAGTAGATCGTTCAGTCGTGGGTACGCCTCATGGAGGAAGACGGCGGCATAGACCAGCACGTCAATGCGCTCTGTGGCCTTCGCCAACAGGTCTATGTACACGGACACCGGTAGGTCGGCGCGCTGCTCGTAGAGTGCCACCAGTTCGGGGCTTATCGCCCTGGCGGCGCGTGGCTGCCACAGACTTGGCCACAGGCCGAACATGTCTTCTCCTAGCGCTTCGGCAGCCAGACGAGCTGTCCCCAACCGGGGCGTCCGGTTCTGATTCGCCCACCGCTCAACCGACTTGGTGTCCACGCCGGCCTTCTCCGCAAGGGCGGCGCACGTCCAACCCCCCAACTCCATGACGGCTTTCAGTCTGTCGTTCGGCACTTCGCCTGCCTCCCCGCAAGCCCGGACTCTTGTAGGGACGTTCTACCGCGTGAGGGACGTTCTGGAGTGTCCTTCGCAGGAGGTTTCACCGTCCTGGGCGGCTGCCAGATCCTGGTGACAACTTGGCGGGAGGAACTACCAATGGCAGCGAAGGTACGCGACGCAAGGGTGCTGTCCGGCATCCCAGGGAAGTTGGTCCCGGACGCCGACAGCGACGTCGAATCGCCCACCTACACCTTGGTATGTCAGGGGGAGTCCGAAGACGGTACGCAGTGTGCAGCGGTGTCTGTCGAGTTCAACAACCTTGATGCGGTGCAGGGACGGGCCTGTGTGCACATGATGCGCACCCCCGACCAGCGGTCGCACCGTGGGACGTCAATTGATGTCAGGTCGCGGGGAGCTGTCGAATGCTCGTAAGTCCGAGCCTTCGGCTAGTCGCCCAGGGAGTAGGGGTCGGCCCTACCGGGTGGGTGCCTGGAGCGGCCGAAGAGTGTTGGGTGAGGCGGACTGGTTCTCGGCCGGTGAGTTGTGGTTGAGGGCCGCGAGACGTCGGATGATCCGCTGGCGGACGAGGAGTTGCGGGCTGCGCGGGCGAGGGCGGGTGAACTCGCCGCGGAACTGGCTGTCTTGACCCGGGAACGTCCGTCGATCACGTGGACGCGTGGCGGGGCGGTGAGGGTGTCCGTTCGAGTTCGCGGGACGCCCGACCTGGGCCGGACGGTGGGCCTGCTCGCGGTGCTGAGCCGGGCCGATCGGTTCGGGCACCGGAGGGCGGAGGGCTGGCAGTACGTGTGGCTTGAGATCGGCGGAACACCTACGAAGGACGAGGATTCACCATGACCGCGCTGGTCGAGTACTACCCCCGCGAAGCGTTCGGTTTGGGCTTGCACTGGGAGGCAACCGCCGTGGACGACGAGGACGAGATCCGAGGGGTCGTGATCGCGGAGGCCAAGGACGGCTGGCTCGTCCTGGGGCACATCGAGGACGATCGCCGCCTCTTGCGCCTGCGTCCGGCCGAACTTGCCGGGCTGCGCGATGCGTTGGCGAGCGGGGAGTTCGACCACCTGATGTGCGACAACCGGAAGCACCTGCGACGGCCGACCGTGAGCCCCGAGGTGGCGGCGATGTGGAAGGCTCTTCGCCTTCCCTGGTACCGCAGGCTGTTGCGCGCCGCCACCGGCCGCCAGGCCGGGCGCCAGTACTGACCGCTGGGGCCCCGGCCTCTGTGAGGAGAGCCGTAGATGCCGGGCCCATGAATGCGTGGTCCCGCTCTGGCCCTGCCCGCTGTGATTCCGGCGGACAGGGCGCAGCTGTTTCAGCGCTGGTCCGGGTGTGTGACGAAGCTGCCCATGCCGGGGCGGGTGATGACGAGATTCTTGTCCCGCAGCGACTCGATCGCCTTTCGAACCGTCTTGCGGTCCACATCGAACGTTCCGGCCAACTCGACCTCGGACAACTTGTGGTCCGGCAGCAGTTCTCCGGCGCTGATCTGGCCGCCGATGACCTCGGCAATCTGTTCCCACTTCGAGCGGGACGGGCTGAACTCGAACACCCTGCGACCGTATCCGCGACGGATGGCCAGGCATAGCCAGGGATATCCATGGACAGGTATGGACAGGTTGGATACCGTCGGCAACGAACAGCCCCCGGCAGCCGCGTAGGACCGGCCACCGGGGGCACTTGTCCGCACAGCTAAACGGGAGCTGCCGACATGCTCGACCTTATCCACTCCGCCCTAATTGGACTTCTGCGTCTGGTCCTGCCGACCCGGGGCAGGCACAGGTACTCCGCCACCAAGACCATCTCCGCCGAGCCCACCACGCCCGACCGTCCCGAACGCCGCATCACCTTGTGCGAGCACTCACCCGAAAGCCCCATGGTCCGGCCGTACGTCGACCCTGCCGCATGGCGCACCGAACTGGACGAGATGGAGAAGGCGTACGCCCGCCAGGCCGCCCTTCACACAGCAGTCGCGAACCTGCCCGATACCGGCCACCGACACCACGGTGCCCACGGCCTCACAGGAGCGGCAGCATGACGACACAGGCCACCGACACCGCCACTGGCGACGCCCCCCGCACCTGCTGCCTGTGCTCCCAAGCGCACCCGGATCTCACCGTTGCGAGCGTCACCGAACGCCCCAGCGGCCCGCCCATTGAGTACTGGGCCTGCCCACCGTGCAAGCCCGTCGTGGCAAGCCTGGGCCAGCCGTAACACACGCCAGAGCCCCCGCCCGAAGCACCACCTCCGGGCGGGGGCTCTTTCTGTTCTGATCAGGCGCTCTCACCACTTGCAAGGGTGTAGGGTCCACCCCCGCGCCCCTGGTGGTGCTCTCCTTGGATTCGCCCCCCTCTAGTAGGTGCGGCGGGTGACCAGTTCTGCCAGGGCGAGCAGTTCGTCGGTGGCGGTCGGGTCCGGGATGGCGACGGCGAGGTGGCTGATGGCGGTGGCCATGCGTTCGCAGCTCTCGCCCTGGGCCCAGGCCCGGCCGCCGGCGCGGTCGACGGCGTCGGCGGCGGCGGCGAGTTCGGCGGGGCTGAGGGGACGGCCGGAGGCGTAGAGGGCGGCGAGTTCGGCGCCGTCGGCCGTGCCGGAGGAGAGGGCGTGGACGACCGGGAGGGACTTCTTGCGGGCGGCGAGGTCCGCGCCGACCGGCTTGCCGGTGATCGCGGGGTCGCCCCAGATGCCGATCAGGTCGTCGATCAGCTGGAAGGCGAGCCCGATCTCGCGGCCGAAGGCGTCCATCGCGTCGGCGGTGGCGGCGTCCGCGCCCGCGTACAGCGCGCCGAGGGCGCACGCGCAGCCGAGCAGGGCGCCGGTCTTGCTCTCCGCCATGGCGAGGCACTCGGCGAGGGTGACGTCGGAGCGCTGTTCGAAGGAGCAGTCGGCCTGTTGGCCGGCGCAGAGTTCGACCACGCAGTCGGCGAGGCGGCGGACGGCGGCCGCGGCGGCGGGGTGGGGGTCCTCGGCGAGGACGCGCAGGGCGAGCGAGTGCATGGCGTCGCCGGCCAGGATCGCGCCGGTGGTGCCGAACACCCGCCAGGCGGTGGGGCGGTGGCGGCGGGTGTGGTCGCGGTCGAGGACGTCGTCGTGCAGCAGGGTGAAGTTGTGCACGAGTTCGACGGCGGCGGCGGCCCGGACGGCGTCCTGCGGGCGGCCGCCGACGGCCTGGGTCGCGGCGAGCACCAGGGCGGGGCGGATCGCCTTGCCGGCCCCGGCCGCGCTCGGGACGCCGTCGGCCTCCAGCCAGCCGAGGTGGTAGCCGGCGATCTGCCGCATGGAGTCCGGGAGGGTGTCCACGGCGGCGCGCAGCGCCGGGTCGACGACGGTGCGGGCCCGGCCGAGCAGGGCGAGCGCTTCGGCGGTGTCGCGGGTGCCGTCGAGGAGCGCGGTGGTGTCCTCGCTGTGCTGTCCGCGTTCGGACACGGTGATGGCCATGGTGAGTCCTCCCCCTGGGGCCGCCCCGGGTGCGGGGCGGGGCGGATCTCCGCGCCGGCCGAGTGCCGGGGCGGTGGGCGGGGCGGGCCCGGGACGGCGGGCCCGCCGCGCGGTCAGTCGTGCCAGTTGTCGACGTCCACGTTCTCCAGCACGCCGATGGCGTCCGGGACGAGGATCGCCGCCGAGTAGTAGGCGCTGACCAGGTAGGAGACGACCGCCTTCTCGTCGATCCCCATGAAGCGGACGTTCAGCCCGGGCTCGACCTCGTCGGGCAGCTTGCCGGGGCGCAGGCCGATCACGCCCTGGTTGTCGTCGCCGACACGCATCGCCAGGATCGAGGTGGAGCCGTTCACCACCGGGATCTTGTTGCAGGTGTAGATCGGGACGCCGCGCCAGGTCGGCACCGTCTTGCCGTCCACCTGCACCGTCTCCGGGTACAGGCCGCGGCGGCTGCACTCGCGGCCGAAGGCGGCGATCGCCTTCGGGTGGGCGAGGTAGAACTTGGTGCTGCGGCGGCGGCAGAGCAGCTCGTCCATGTCGTCGGGGGTGGGCGGGCCGGAGTGGGTCTGGATCCGCTGGCTGTACTCGGCGTTGGCCAGCAGGCCGAACTCCGGGTTGTTGACCAGCTCGTGCTCCTGGCGTTCACGCAGCGCCTCGACGGTCAGCCGCAGCTGGTGCTCGGTCTGGTCCATCGGCTTGTTGTAGAGGTCGGCGACCCGGCTGTGCACCCGAAGGACGGTCTGGGCGACGCTCAACTCGTATTCGCGCGGCGCGAGTTCGTAGTCGACGAAGGCGCCGGGCAGTTCGTACTCGCCCTCGTGGCCGGCCGACATGCCGATCTCCGCCTCGCCCTTGCGGTTCTGCGGGAGCCGGGAGTCCGCGATGAAGGCGAGGATCTGGTCGCGCAGTGCCGGGGAGCGGTCCGCGAGCTCCTGGAACGCGGGCCAGGACAGCACCATGACGGTGCCGGCGGTGGCGGCCTTGACGCTGTAGGGCCAGCGGCGGTCCGCGACGGTGAGCGCCTCGTCGCCGATGTGGTCGCCGTCGGCGAAGGTGCCGAGCACGGTGGCGTCGCCGTACCGGCCGGTGCCGATCTTGTCGACCTTGCCGTGCGCGACCAGGTAGACCTCGTCGATCTCGCGGCCCTGCTCGATCAGCAACTCGCCTGCGGCGAAGTCCCGCTGGACGAAACGGCCGGCCAGCTCGGTGAGCAGCTCGTCGTCCTCGAAGCCGCGCAGCACCGGTACTTCGCGCAGCGTGGGCGGGACGACCTGGACCTGGCGGCCGGTCTGCGCGAAGCCGACCCGGCCGCGGCCGACCGCGTACGACAGTCGCCGGTTGATCCGGTAGGTGCCGCCGTCGACCTCGACCCAGGGCAGGGCGCGCAGCAGCCAGCGGTTGCTGATCTCCTGCATCTGCGGGGCCGACTTGGTGGTCGACGCGAGGTTCTTGGCGGCCGCCACCGAGAGGCTGCTCTGCGGCCTCGTCTGGGGAGTTCCGGCGGTGGTTTCGGTCGTCATTTCCGAGGGCCTCGTGATCGCTTCGACGGCGGTTGGCGGCAACCATGCTGACGGTCGATCAGGTGCTCCGGCAATCACTCGTGCGGGTGATTCAGGTGTGCGAGCCGAATAGTGCGACCAGCGCACTGGATCGATCATCGTTCGACCCGCGCGAGCCTCCCGGTGGGCTTCCACGCGCCCCCAACACCCCTTCCGGACACCCGGTTTCGAGGTGTCCGCGCAGCTCACCGCCCCACTGTTCGAATCGCTCCGGAACAGCGCTAAGGTGGCCCCCACACCGCAGGTGAGCGCCGCCTCAGCGCAGGCGAACCGGTCGGTGACGACCTCCCATTGGCACGCCCTTCTCCGGGGAGACCTCTCTTGACCGCGCCCGTCCGCGTCTGGCTGAACCGCACCTACGCCGAGAACGTGTTCTTCATCGAGTTGCTGCGGTCCGCGCCGCGCCCGGTGCACGTCCTGGCCACCCACGTCGACCCCGACTCGCCGGTGCTCGCCGCCGCCGACCTCGGGCTGCTGGAACCGGACGGGCTCTCCGCCGAGGACTACGTGGAATTCGCGCTGGAATTCTGCGCCCGGCACGCGGTGGACGTTTTCCTCCCCCGCCTGCACCAGTTGGCGATATCGCTGCGGCGCCGGGAGTTCGAGGCGCTCGGCACCGCGCTGATCTGCCCGCCCGCGTCCGCGATCGCCCTGTTCGACAGCAAGGCGGAGGGCTACCGCGCCCTCGACGCCGCCGGCCTGCCCACCCCGCTGTGGCGGCACGCCGACACGGCGGCCCAACTGCTGGTCGCCGTCGAGGAGATCGAGGCCACCGGCGCGACCGCCTGCCTGAAGCCGGCCAGCGGCGCGGGCGGCGAGGGCTTCCGGATCCTCACCCGCGAACCGTTCAACCTCCGCCGACTCGCCGGGTACGTCGACGCCAGGGTCCAACTCGACCTGGTGCTGGCCGCGTTGAGGGGTTCCACCGCGCCCGCCGACCTGCTGGTGATGCCCTACCTGAACGGCCCCGAGGTGTCGGTGGACTGCCTCGCCGACCAGGACGGGCGGCTGCTGGCCGCCGTCGGCCGCACCAAGCAGGGCCGGCGCCGGAGCTTCACCGTCGGCCCCTGCTACCTGGAGCCGGCCCGCCGGCTGGTCGAACGGTTCGGCGTCGGGCACGTCTCCAACGTCCAGTTCCGGCACGAGCCGGGCGGTCGGCCCGTGGTGCTCGACATCAACACGCGGCCGTCCGGCGGGCTTCACCAACTGCGGCTCTGCGGGCTGAACCTGCCCGCCGCCGCGCTCGAACTCGCGCTCGGCGAACGGCCGTTGCTGCCCGCGGTGGACGAACTCGCGCTCGGGGACTACACCCTGGTGTCGGGCATCCAGGCGATCCTGCCGCGACAGGCCGCGGCGCCCGCGCTGGAGCGGATCGACGGTCTGCTCACCCGCTGAGCCGCGGACGGCGGTTCAGTCCGCCGGCCCGGACCAGTCCAGGGTCGGCGGCAGGACGCCCTCCAGGGTGAGCAGCCACCGCTTCACCTCCACCCCGTGCCACGCGCCGCCGAAACCGCCCAGGCCGTCGGCCGCGACCACCCGATGGCACGGCACCAGCAGCGGCAGCGGGTTGGCGCCCATCATCTGGCCCACCGTCCGGGCGGGGATCCCCGGTTCGGCTTGACCCTCGAACACCCCGCTGCGGGCGGCGAGTTCGCCGTAGGTGATGCTTCTGCCGTAGCCGACCTCGGTCAACAGGCAGCGCAGGACGGTCAGATGGGGGCCGGTCGCGAAACGCCAGTCGATCGGAAGCCCCAACTCCCGCCGCTCGCCTGCGAAGTACTCGCCCACCCGGTTCTCCACCAGCGACCGCTTGCGGGCGTCCTCGCACTCCGGCACTCCGACCGGACGCCCCGCGAACACGTCCCCCGCGTACGTCGCCGCCGCCACGCCGTCCGCCGTCACCCCGAACTTCATCGCCCCACTCGGCAACGGCGTGTCCACGGTCACCCACGACAGCTCCATGGGCCCAAACCTACCGGGGAGAGGATGCGCGGGCGCGAAACCGGGGGCGAAAGCTGCGCTCCCCCCGGGGCTCGCGCCCGCTGGTCTGCCGGTCTCAGAGGTGATCGCGCAGGTACTCCGAGAGGTTGTGGCACCAGGTGGCGAGTTCCGCGCGGTCCGGGGGGTCGCCGCCGGAGAGGGCGGCGGTCGCGGGGGCGGGGAGTTGTCCCGTCGCGGCGAGGCGGGAGAGTCCGGACAGGACGGCGGAGAGCCGTTCCGCGTCCTGGTGGCTGAGCATCACGAGTGCGTCGGTGTGGCCGATGGTCATGGAGCCGGGCATCGCGTTCTCCTCGGGTCGGTCGGTCCCCCCGGGTGGCTGCCCCCTCGGTCCACGGTACGACCGGCGCGGCGAGCGGGCTCCCCGCGCGAGCGGGGTCTCGCCCGTTCGGCGCGCCCGGCTGGCCGGGGCGGCCGGGCCGCAGGACGGTCGGAGGACGTGTGTCCGGGCGAGGCAGGGAGCGCAGATGGCAGAGCAGGCCGCCGGCCCGGACTCGGCGCCGGGGATTCGTGCGCTGCTCCGCAGTCCGGGTTACGGGCGGCTGCTGCTGGTGTCCGCGCTGGTGGGGGTGCCGGTCTCGTTGGCGGCGTTCGGCTTCGTCGGCCTGGAGCACGAGTTGCAGCACTGGGTGTGGGAGTCGGCGCCGGAGGCGCTGGGGTACGGGCGGGCGCCGTGGTGGTGGCCGCTGCCGGCGTTGGCGTTGGCGGGTCTGTTGCTGGCGCCGATCGTGACCCGGATGCCGGGGCGGGGCGGGCATGTGCCGGTGCACGGGATGGGTGGGCCGCCGACGTTGCCGGTGGAGGTGCCGTCGGTGGTGCTGGCGGCGTTGGCGGCGTTGCCGTTGGGTGCGGTGCTGGGTCCGGAGGCGCCGTTGATGGCGGTGGGCAGTGGGCTGGCGTTGCTGACGGTGGGGCGGGCGCGGCGGGCGGCGAGCCCGCGGCTGGCGCCGATGCTGGGTGCGGCGGGGTCGACGGCGGCGATCTCGACGATCTTCGGGAGTCCGCTGGTGGCGGCGGTGATGATGATCGAGGCGGCGGGTCTGGGCGGGCCGCAGCTGACGTTGCTGCTGTTGCCGTGCCTGCTGTCGTCGGGGGTGGGCGCGCTGGTGTTCACGGGGTTCGGGCACTGGACGGGGCTGACGATCGGGGCGTTGACGCTGCCGTCGGTGCCGAAGGCGTCGCTGCCGGATGCGGCGGATTTCCTGTGGGGGGTGCCGTTGGCGGTGGTGATCGCGGTGGTGATCGTCGCGGGGCAGACGCTGGGCCACCGGTTCGCGGCGTTCACGGCGCAGCGGACGGCGGCACGGACGGTGATCTGCGCAGTGCTGGTGGGGTTGTGTGTGGCGGGGTACGCGGTGGTGACGGGCCGGTCGCCGGAGGAGGCGGCGCTGTCGGGGCAGGCGACGTTGGGGCAGTTGGCGGCGGATCCGCAGGCGTGGCCGGTGGGGGCGTTGGTGGCGTTGGTGGTGTTCAAGGGGCTGGGTTGGGGGGTGGCGCTGGGGTCGTTGCGGGGTGGGCCGATCTTTCCGGCGGTGTTGTTGGGGGCGGCGCTGGGGGTGGCGGTGGGCGGGTTGCCGGGGTTGGGGGTGGCGGCGGGGTTGGCGGCGGGGTTGGCGGCGAGCAGTGCGGCGGTGACGCGGTTGCCGGTGACGAGCACGGTGCTGGCGTCGTCGTTGCTGGGTGATCAGGCGGCGGATTCGATGCCGTTGGTGATCGTCTGCGCGGTGGTGGCGTTCCTGACGGCGACGTTCGTACACCGGGTGGCGGCGGAGGCTCCGGAGGGTCGGGCAGGTGGGTCCGGGGCGGTCGGCTGATCGTTTCTCGGCCGTCGGCGGCAAAGTTTGAGTCAAAACGGTGAACGCCCGTCGAACGTGTCATGGACTCCTGCCCCACGAGCCCCAGAGGGATCATTCCCACCGCGCGGGAGCAGCAGTGTTCACGGATTTCGCTGCTGAAACCTGGCCGCCGAAGGGCCGATCGGAAATGGACGGCGTGCGCACCGTCCCGGCCAGGACTGTTCGGTGGCACGACGAACGGCGAGCCGCAGGTCGCGCGGGTCGCGGGGGCGTCCGGCGATCGCGCGGCGGGCAGGTGCCGCCAGGTTGGCCAGGACGGCACTCACCGCATGGTGGGAAGCCGGGAAAAAGTTGGCCCCGGCACCGAATGCGAACGAACGTTCACAGCCGGTGCTGCGGCCGGGACTCCGTGCCGGCCGGACCGACGAGCCCTCTGGAGGGGACCATGCGTAACGAGATTCTCGTTCAGGACACCGACCTCGACCTCGACCTGCGCATCGCGGAGGTCTCGGAGGAGACCCAGGCGTTCGGCCAGGGCACCTACACCTCGCCCAGCAGCTACGCGATCGGCACCCGCTGCCCGGTCTGCTGCTGACGTCACGTCGGTGAAGCACCGACGCGGGGCGGGCTGCGGCCCGCCCCGCGTCTCTTCGTCTCCCAGCCGCTGTATCCGACCTTGAGGGGCACCACGAACGTGCGCGCAGAGCAGGACCTGTTCGAGATCCGCGAGCCGGTGCTGGTGCGGATGGCCAGTACGCCCCGGACGGGCGGCGAGGCCCGGATCGACCCGGACGACCCGGTGCCGGGGGTGCGCCGGCTGGCCGGGGACCCGCTGCTGCGGCAGGCCGTCGAGGTCGCCAGCGGCAGCCTCGCGCTCAGCCTGCAGCGCCTGGGCGAGCCCGACGGCGCGGCGGCGCTGGGCCGCAAGCGGACCGTCAGCGCCGCCCGCACCCTGACGCGCTACGCCCGCCGTTCGGGCGGTCGGCCGACGCCGTTCGGCCTGTTCGCGGGGGTCGGCCGGGCGACGTTCGGGGCCGCCGCGAAGTCCTCGCCGACCGGGGATGCCCGGGTCCGGGTGCGGCTGGACGGCGGCTGGCTGCACCGCCGGGTGCTGGCCTGGATGGCCGTGCCGGAGGTGCGCCGCCGGGTCGAGGTGGTGCTGGACGACCTGTCCGTGCTGCGCGACGGCCGGCTGCTGCGGCACACCGGCGAACGCGAGATCTCGGTGCGCGACAACGCGCTGGTCGCCCGGGTGCGGGAGCTGACGGCCCGGCCGGTCGGCTACGGCGCGCTGCTGGACGACCTGGCGGGGCGCTTCCCGCAGCTGTCCGCCGAACGGATCGACGCGGTGCTGGCCGGGCTGGTCCAGCACGGTTTCCTGCTCACCTCGCTGACCCCGCACCGGGTCGACGACGCGCTGCTGTCCCGGATCGAGGCCGCCGTGGACGGGGCGGTGCCGGGCGCCGCCGAGGGCCTGCGGGCCGTCCGCGCGGCCGCGGCCGTCCACGAACGCGACCGTCCCGGCGAGGGCCTGGCGTCCTGGCGGGCCCTGCTGGGCGAGGTCCGGAGGCTGGACCCGGCCGATCGGGCCGGCGAGCGGCCGCCCGTCCAGGTCGATCTGCGGATGCCCGCCGACCTGGTGCTGCCGGAGGCGGTCGGCGAGGAGGTGCGCCGGTACGCCGAGGCGATCTGGGCGATCACGCCCGAGTGGACCACCCTGGAGCACCTGCGCGACTACCGTGACCGGTTCATCGAGCACTACGGCACCGCGAGCGCCGTCCCGCTGGGCGACCTGGCCGACCCGCACCGCGGCCTCGGCCTGCCGCCCGAGTACGGCGGCGCGCTGCCCGCGCACTCCCGGTCCGGGCCCGGCGACGACGCCGACCGGCCGCGCCGCAACGCCGTCGCCGAACTCGTCCAGCAGGCCGTCATGTCCGGCCGGGACGTGGTGCTGGACGACGCCGACATCGCCCGCCTCGCCGACGCCGCCGGCCACACCCCGGGCAGCACCCGCCCGCCGCGCACCCTGGAGCTCTGCTTCCAGCTGCTCGCCGACTCCACCGCCGCGATCGACCGCGGCGAGTTCCTGCTGCTCGGCAGCCCGCACATCGGTTCTTGGACGGCGGGCGCCACCGCCGGCCGGTTCGCCGAGCTGACCGGCCTGACCGACGGCCTGGCCGCGCTCGCCGCCGGGCCCGCCGGGGACGACGTGCTGCCCGTCCAGGTCGAGCTGGCCCCGCGCGACCCGCGGTCGCTGAACATCGTCCAGGTCCCGCAGCTGCTGCCGCACCGCCTGCCGATCGGGGTGCCCGCCGACCGCGGCGACCCGCACTGCCTGGACTGGCGCACCCTGCTGGTCGCCGCCGGCGAGGACGGGCTGCGCCTGCTGCACCCCGGGTCGGGCCGTCCGGTGGTGCCGGTCTTCCCGCACATGCTCGCCCTGGACGCCCAGGCCCCGCCGGTCGCCCGTTTCCTGTCCGATCTGGTCGCGGCCCGCCCCCGGGTGTGGTCCGGCTGGGACTGGGCCGGGCTGGACACCCTGCCGTACCTGCCCGCCGTCCGCCACGGCCGGGTGCTCGCCGCGCCGCGCCGCTGGCTGCCCGGCCGCCGTCTGCGCGACGCCGCCCGCACCGCCGGGCCGGCCGCCTGGGCCGAGGGCCTGCGGCAGTGGCGCGAACGCTACCGGGTGCCCGACCGGCTGCAGATCGCCAGCAACGACCGGATGTTCCCGATCGACCTGCGGGAGAGCTGGGACGCCGAGCTGTTGCGCGCCGAACTCACCGCCCCCGAACCGAGGTTCCAGCTCGTCCAGGACCTCACCGCGGACGGCGCCGGGCTCGGCTGGAACCACGGGCACAGCACCGAGATCGTCGTCCCGCTGTTCCGCGCCCCGACACCGGAGCCGGCCTCCGACGCCCGCCGGCCGATCGCCCGCTCCGCGCCGCGGCCGGCCCCGACGCGCGTCCATCTGCCCGGCGAGGACTGGCTGTTCGCGAAGCTGTACGCCGACCCGTCCGCGCACGAGACGCTGCTGGCCGAGCACCTGCCACGGCTGCTCGCCGACGTCGAGGGCGACGTCGACCGCTGGTTCTTCCTGCGCTACCGCGACCCCGAACCGCACCTGCGGCTGCGCCTGCACGGCGACCCGGCCGTCCTCGCCGAACGCGTCCTGCCGACCCTCGGCCGGCACGTCCGGCGGCTGATCGACACCGGTGCGCTGCGCACCATGGCGCTGGACGTGTACCGGCCGGAGACCGACCGCTACCTCGGGCCGGACGCGCTGCGGGCCGCCGAGGAACTGTTCCTGACGGACAGCCGGTCGGCGATCGTCCAGCTGCAGGCCCGGCGGGCGGGGGCGGCCGCGGTGCCGGACGAGGTGCTGGCCGCCGTCGGCCACGCCGTGCTGCTGGACTCGCTCGGCGACTGGGACTGGTGCGGCTGGGTCGACCACCTGCTGGAGAAGACCCCCGACCACCAGCTCTACCAGCGCCACCGCGCCCTGACCGACCGGCTGATCCGCCCCGGCGACGCCGCCCGGCACGCCGCCGAACTCCTCGGCGTGCCCGCCCTGGCCGCCGTCTGGACGGACTCCCCCGCCCCGCGCGCGTACGGCCGGCTGGTGCTCGCCGCACCGGAGGCCGACCGCGACGAGGCCCTGATGTCGCTGCTGCACATCCGTCACAACCGGCTGTTCGGCATCGACCGGGCTGCCGAGTCCCGCGGCTACGCCGTCCTGCGGGGCGCCGCCCGCAGCCTGCTGGGCCGTCGGGCCAACGCCGCCGGACGCGCCTGAAGCCGGCACAACTCTCCTGCCCCACCGTTCACTTCACCTTGCGGAGCGCCCGATGACCGTCACCGAACCCCCCGCCACGTCGTCGCTGCGCGAAGCCGCCGGGACGGTCTCCGAGCGGATTCTCGACCGGCTGGCCGACCCGGCCGCGACCATGGCCGCCACCCGGATCCCGGCCGAGGCGAACGACAGCGGGGTCGCGGAGGGGGTGTGGGTGGAGCTGACGCTCGGCAGCGGCAGTCCGGGCCTGTCGCTGGCGTTCAGCGGCGGGGCCCGGCCGCACCCGGAGCGGGTGGCGCGGGCGCACGGCTGGCTCGCCGTCGCCACCCGGGCCGCCGCCGACGGCGAGACCACGCCCAGCGGGATCTTCAAGGGCCCGGGGGCGCTGGCCTTCGCCGTGCTGGTCGCCAACCGGGCCACCGGCGGCTACACCACCGCACTGCACCGACTCGACGCCTACCAGCGGCAGTTGGTGCACACCGCGCTGCCCGCCGTGCCGGACGGCCCGCTGGAGACCATCGGCCACTACGAGGTGGTGCGCGGGATGACCGGCGTCGGCCGGTACCTGCTGGCGCGCGCCGAGACCTGCGGCGAGGAGCTGGAACGCGTCCTCGGCTACCTGATCGAGCTGGGCTGCGGCGAGACCGAGCACCGCGGGGTGCGCGTCCCGCGCTGGTGGTCGCTGGACGCGCCGCGGATCGGCTCCGAGCACCTGATGCCCGACGGCCACCTCAACCTGGGCCTGTCGCACGGCGTCGCGGGCCCGCTGATGCTGCTCGCGCTGGCCTGGCGCGACGGCGTCCGGCTGCCCGGCCACCGGGAGGCGATGGAGCGGATCGCCGCGCTGCTGCTGCGCTGGGCGGTGCGCGACGAGCACGGCCCGTACTGGCCGAACCACCTGGACCTCCCCGCGTACCTGGCCGGCCCGGACGCCTGGCGCAAGCCCGCCGGCTGGCCGGCCTGGTGCTACGGCGCGCCCGGCGTCTCGCGCGCCCTCCAGGTGGCGGGCGCGGTGCTCGACCGCCCGGACTGGACGGCGGCCGCCCGGGACTCGGTGGAGCGGCTGCTCGCCGTCCCGATCGACGACTGGGGCATCGCCGACCACGCGATCTGCCACGGCTGGGCCGGCGCGCTGCACCAACTCGGCCGCCTCAACGAGTACTTCGCGGACCCGCGGATCGAGCAGCGGCGCGACCTGATCGCCGCCCGGCTGGTCGACGCCTTCGACCCCGGCGTCCCGTTCGGCCTGCGCTTCTCGATGACCTCGAAGCCGTTCGCCTCCGACGTCTCCGGCTACCTGGACGGCGCCGCGGGCGTGGCGCTCGCCCTGGACTCCTACGCCTGCGGCGGCACCCCGCACGACTGGGACATGCCGCTGCTGCTGTCCTGAGCCTTCCCCGGCACACGGGGCCGGCCCCCGGCCGTGGCGGGTGCCACGGCCGGGGGCCGGCGGGTTGCGGGGGATGTCAGGCACCCGGCAGGGCGGCGGTGAGGGCGGTCGGGACGCGGACCACGTCCAGGAAGGAGTAGCCGCCGTCACCGAACTCGGACGGGGTCATCGGACGCTTGTGGCCGTTGTTGACGACCAGCCAGACGGTGGTGTTGTCGGGCGACAGCAGCATGGTGCCGTCGGCCGGGGCGGACTTGGCGGCCGCGGTGGCCTCCCAGGTGCCGGGGACGCCGCGCAGCGGCTGCTGGTCGTAGCCGAGCGCGGCGAAGTCGGCGGCGCCGAGCGGGACGGCCTTGCCGCCGGCCATCACGTAGCGGGTGCTCTCCTGCCCGCTGGCGTTGGTGATGACGGTGCCGTTGGCCAGGGGCTTGGCCACGAGCCAGCCCAGCCACCGCTCCGGGGCGCCGGTGGTCGGGCGGTTGGCCCAGACGTTGTTGTACTCGGGGACGGTCAGCGGCAGGGCGGAGCCGTTGGCGGTGACGTACACCGACGAGTCGGCGCCCGATTCGCCCTTCAGCAGCACTCCGTCGGCGGGCTTGGCCGCGGCTGCCCGGCCCAGCCAGGCACCGGGGACGCCCATCAGCGGGCGGTCGTTGTAGCCGTCGTTCTCCCACTCGGCGCCGGAGATGGCGGCGGCCGCGCCGCCGACCATCACGAAACGGCTGTTGTCGGCGCCGTTCTGGTCCATCACCACGGTCCCGTCCGGCACCGGCTTGGCGACGGCCGCCTTCAACCAGGCGGCGGGAACGCCGGCCGACGGGCGGGCGGCGTAGCCGCCGTTGTCCCACTCGGCACCGGAGATCGGCAGCGCGGCACCGCGGACCATCACGTAGCGGCTGTTGTCGGCGCCCGACTGGTCCAGCACGACCACGCCGGTGCCCAGGGTGCGCTGCGTGGCGTCGCGCAGCCAGGAGGTGGGTACGCCCATCTGCGGCTTGGTGCTGTAGCCGCCCGAGACCCAGTCGTCGCCGCCGATGTTCAGGGCGACGCCGTCGACGACCACGAAGCGGGAGTTGTCGGTACCGGACTGGTCCATCACGACGGTTCCATTCGGCGGGACGGCGGGCAGGGCGTTGAACGCGGCGTCGCCGACCGTGACGATCTTGCTGAGGTCGTAGTGGTCGGCGTCCACGTCGGAGCCCTGGATCGCCAGGCCGGCGCCGCCCACGATGACCTTGACGGTCGGGCTGGAGGCGGACTTCACCAGGGTGCCGGCCGGCAGGTTGGACGGGTTGCTGGTGGTGCCGTTGAAGATCGGGGAGATGAAGCCGCTGATCCGCTGGCCGGTGGACGACGTGCTTCCGATCCCGGCGTTGTTGATGGTGTAGGTGGTGACGCTGTTGCTCTGGTTGCCGCCGACCACGGTGATCGAGCTGCCGTTGACGGCCGTCACCAGGTTGACGTGCGAGGCCCAGTCGGTGGCGGAGTTGAAGTCCCACACGATGGCGTCGCCGACCTGCGGGGTGCTGTGCCGGGTGCCGTGCTTGACGCCGTAGTCGTAGAAGCTGGCGGCGCCGGAGGACAGTTCATTGGCGAAGGCGACGTCGCTGCGGCCCCAGACCCAGGCCGCGAAGTCGGCGCACCAGGACTCGCGCTTGTGGCCCGCTCCGTCGCAGGAACTGCCGCTCTTGTTGGGGGGGTAGTACCCGCTGCCGCCGATGCTGCACGGGCCCTGCCCGAGCTGGCTGTTCGCGATGCTGACGATGGAGGCCGCGTCGGCGTGCGCCGAGCCGGCCGCGAAGGTGGTCAGGGCGCCGGCGGCGACCATGGCGGCCAGACCGGCCTTACCGAACTTGTGTGCGATTTCCATAATGTGGAACTCCTTGGAAGATGGACGCCCGATGGGCCGTCCAGACTGGTGGAGCAAGCTTTTTGGGGTGGGCCGCGGCGGGCCCGGGACCTTGGGCCCGCCGCGGCCGAGGGGGGTCAGAGCGTGGTGGCGAGCACCTGGGTGGAGCCGTCGGGCATCGCGGCGACCGCCACCCGCCGGGCCGGGAAGGTCGCGGCGCCGTCGTGTCCGGCCATGGCCTGGAAGGCCGTCCAGTTGCCGCCGGTGAGCCGGATCCGGGAGTACGCCTGGTGGTCGCTGCCGATCGCCAGCACCTGCGAAGTCCCGTTCGGCAGGCCGGCGATGGCCACCTCGAAGGCCTGCATCTTCGACGTGCCGACTCCGTCGAGCGGCGCGAATCCGGCCCAACCCGCGTTGGTCAGACGGGTGTTGTGGTAGACGTTGCCGTCGCTGCCGATCGCCACCACCTGGGCGCTGCCGTCCGGCATTCCGGCGATCGCCACCTTGCTCGCCTGCATGGTCGGCGTGCCGACCCCGGCCAGCGGCGCGAAGCCGCTCCACGTCCCGTCGGTGAGCCGGGCCTCGTGGTACACGTTGCCGTCGCTGCCGACCGCCACCACCTGCGCGGTGCCGTCCGGCATCGCCGCGATGGCCACCTCCCGGGCCAGCATGGTCGGCGTGCCGACCCCGGCCAGCGGCGCGAAACCGCTCCAACTCCCGTTCGGGAGGCGGATCTCGTGGTAGACGTTGCCGTCGCTGCCGATCGCCACCACCTGGGCGCTGCCGTCCGGCAGTCCGGCGATCGCCACCTTGCTCGCCTGCATGGTCGGCGTGCCGACCCCGGCCAGCGGCGCGAAGCCGCTCCACGTCCCGTCGGTGAGCCGGGCCTCGTGGTACACGTTGCCGTCACTGCCGATTCCCACCACCTGCGCGGTGCCGTCCGGCATTCCGGTGATGGCGCTCTCGCGGGCCAGCATGGTCGGCGTGCCCACCCCGGCGAGCGCCCCGAACCCGGCCCAACTCCCGTTCCCGGCAACGATGCTGTGGTAGATCACACCGGCCGGCACGGTGGGTTCCTGGGCCACCTGGACGTCCAGGTAGTCGGCGTCGATCTCCAGCGAGTAGCCGTGGTAGCTCTCGGTGACGTTTCCCGAGTACTGGTGCACCCGCTGGTGGCCGGCCCAGTACGAGGCGGGAATCGCCGGGTCGTTGGTGTCGGCGGGACGGCCCCAGCGGGCGAAGTACACCACGTCGGGCATGGTGTAGCCGGAGATGTGGTTCGCCAGGTCGGCGATGCCGCTGTCCGAGCTGCTGTAGATGGCGGAGAGGTAGCCGCGGGCGTGCAGCCGCTCGGTCCAGGCCGACTCGAAGGCCAGCACCTTGCTGCTGTAGCCCGAGGAGTACGCCTCCATGTCGTAGTAGAGGACGCTGCCGGGGCCGAAGCCGAGGGCGACCGCGTTGTTGATCGCGTCGTCGGCGGCGGCCGCGCCCTGGCCGGCGGGGGAGGTGATGTCGGGGGCCTGCAGGCCCACGTACAGCGGCATGAAGTGCCAACCCGCGGCGGCCTGTTGGCTCACCCAGCCGGGGGTCAGGTTGGGCTGGGGACAGCCCCGCTTGGAGCCGCCGATGTAGATGCCGACGGCACGGTACGGCGAGTCGGCCATCCAGCCCGCCATCAGGGAGCTGCTGGGGGCGGCGCAGGCGTCGAAGCCCTTGCCGGTGTAGTTGGTGCTGGTCGCCGGTACGGCCGCGGCCGTCAGCGCCTTGGCCCCCAGGGTGGCGGCCTTGGCGGGCGCCTTCGCGGGGATCGCGGCACCGGTCAGGATGCCGGTGACCAGCGCCCGGTCGGTGTCGTAGCCGGCGGTGATCCGCACCGTCCCGTCGGCGGCGTCGATCTCGTGCCCGGTCTCGTTGACGGTGGTGCCGGCCGGTTCGCCGGCGGCGGGCTGGACCAGCAGCGCCTCGGTGCGGCCGATCAGGTGGGACGGGCAGTCCTGGTCCGCGCCGGGGGCGCCGAGGTAGAGGGCGTGCCGGTCGAAGCGGACGCAGGTGCGGGGGTCGGCGGACAGGTCGATCACCGGCCAGTCGGCGGGGATCGCGAACGTCCGGCCCAGGTAGTCGACGTTCTTGGTGGCGTTCCTGGTGGCGTCGGCGCCCTGCTCCGCCGCGAACGCGGGGACGGTTCCGAGGGCGGTGGCGGCCAGGGCCAGTGCGGTGGCCGCGGTGGCCAGGGCCCGGCGGTGCGATTTCACGGCGGACAGCTCCTTCTCGATTTCGGCGTGCCGGTGCCGACCCGCCGACGGCGTCAACTGCCGTACGGGTGCTGGTCGGTGTGGGTTCCGGGTGGGGCGGTGGAGAGGGGAGGGGAAGCGGCGGCGATCAGTGCGCCGCGCGGACCGGCCGGAAGTCGCCGTGGCCCGCGAAGTACGGGTAGGGGATGGTGCGGTGCTGCACACCGGCCGAGGTGAACTCGTAGCCCAGGTAGGAGGTGTGCGCGTCGTCGGCCCAGTGGTCGAAGACCACCACGTGGCCGAAGCCCGCCGGGTTCAGCAGCCCGTCGCCGGGGGCCAGGTCGTCGCGGCCGGCGAGCGGCGTCGCGGACCCGGTGGAGAGGAACTCGGACGGCTCCATCGACTCGGTCAGCCGCCAGGCCATCGCCGCGTAGCCGCCCGCGTCGGTCCGGTACCCGTCGAAGCTGCCCGTCGGGGAGCAGGCCGGGCCCGCTCCGACCCAGCCCTGCGCCCGGACCAGCGGGTCGGACGGCGTCGGGGCGAGGTTCCCGAACACTCCGACCCTCGGCATCACCCCGGACGGGTGGCAGCTGTCGTTGCTGTCGGCGTGGGCCGGCGTCGCGGTCATCAGGACCGTCGCCACCCCCGCGGTGAGCAGCGCGGCGACGGTACGACGAGCGGTGTTCGAGCGAGTCATGGCAGTCTCCCTGGGCTCTTCCGGTCGGCCGGCCGCCCCGCTGTGAGGCAAGGCCGTCATTTCTGACTTTTCGTCAGCTGGCTTCACCTGCCGACATGAAAGAGCTTGGGCCACACGCATAATCCGCCGATAACATCTACCTAACGCGTCCCAGGGGGCCGTTGGAGGCGCGACCGACACGGGGGTTACAGCCATGCGGTTCGGATTACTCGGCAGTCTCCAGGCCCATGACGGCATTCGGGACTGCCCGGTGCGCGGCCCCAAGGCCCGCACCCTGCTGGCGGTGCTGCTCGTCCACGCCAACCAGCCGGTCTCGCTGGACCGGCTGATCGACGCCCTGTGGGGCGAGGAGGCCCCCAGCACCGCCGAGGCCTCGCTGCGCAACCTGGTCGCCCGGCTGCGCAAGTCGCTCGGCGACGAGACCGGCGACCGGCTGCGCGCCGCCCCCTCCGGGTACCGACTCGTGGTCGCGGACCAGGAGTTGGACAGCCGTCAGTTCGAACTGGCGGTCCAGCGGGCCCGCGCCGCGCACGAGGCCGCCGACTGGCCCCGGGTGCTCGCCGAGACCGCCGCCGCCCTCGACCTGTGGCGCGGCGACCCGCTCGCCGACCTGCCGGACAGCGCCGACGCCCAGGCCCGCCGCGACCAGTGGCACGAGAACCGGCTCCAGGCCCTGGAGTGGCGCTTCGACGCCGACCTGCACCAGGGCCGCCCGCACGGGCTGGTCGCCGAACTCACCCGCCTGGTCGGCGAGCACCCGCTGCGCGAGGCCTTCCACGGGCAGCTGATGCTCGCCCTGCACGGTGCCGGGCAGCGCGCCCAGGCCCTCACCGTCCACCAGCGGCTGCGCCGCGCCCTGATCGACGAACTCGGCATCGAACCCGGACCCGCCGTCCGCGCCCTGCACGCCCGGATCCTCGCCGACCAGCCCGAGCCCGCCGCCGCACCCCGGCCGACCCGCCCGATTCCCGCCCAACTCCCCACCCCGCCGGCCCACTTCGTCGGACGCCCGGACGAACTCGAAACCCTCCGGCAGGCCCTGGTGGCCGGCACCGACCGCCCCGGCCTGGCCGTGCTCAGCGGCATGGCCGGCGTCGGCAAGTCCGCGCTCGCCGTCCACTGCGCCGACACACTGCGCGGCCGCTTCCCCGACGGCCAGCTCTTCCTCAACCTGCGCGGTGCCACCGCCGGCCTCACCCCGCTCGGACCTCACCAGGCCCTCACCGCGCTGCTCCGCGGCCTCGGCGCCAACCCCGCCGACGTCCCCGACGAGGTCGACGGCGCCGCCGCCCTGCTGCGCTCCACCCTGAGCGGCACCCGCACCCTGTTGCTGCTGGACGACGCCGCCGACCTCGCCCAGGTCCGCCCGCTGCTGCCGTCCGGCCCCGGCTGCGGCGTCCTGGTCACCAGCCGGACACCGATGCTCGCCCTCGACGGCGCGGTCCACCTCCGCCTCGGCACCCTCACCACCAACGAGAGCATCGCGCTGGTCGAACTCGCCGCCGGCCGGGCCGGCCGCGGACTCCAACTCGCCGGCATCGAACACGCCCATCTGGCCCGCCTGGTCGAACTCTGCGGCCGCCTGCCGCTCGCCCTGCGGATCGTCGCCGCCCGGCTGGCCGCCCGCACCGCCCCGTCCGTCCGCAACCTGGTCGGCCGCCTGGAGGACGACGAGGACCGGCTCGACGAGCTCGAACTCGACGATCTGAGCGTCCGTCAATCACTGTCCCTGGCACACGAGGCGCTGCGCGGCTCCGACCGCCGACTGGACCGCCGGGCCGCCGACGCGCTGATCGCCGTCGGCGCGCTCGACCTGCCCGAGTACTCCCCCGGGTTGCTCTCCGGTGTGCTGCGGATCAGCGACTCGCAGGCCGGCGCCGCGCTCGACCGGCTGGCCGACGTCGCCCTGGTGGACGAGCTCGGCGGCGGCCGGTTCGCCCCGCACGACCTGGTCCGGGACTTCGCCCGGGAACTCACCGAGGACCCGGCCGACCGCACCCGTGCCGCCGCCGACGCGCTCCTCTGGTACCTCGACGCCGCCGCCGGCACCGCCCGCGTCCTCGACCCGGCGCTGCACCGCGAGCGCGGACTGCCCGCCGGCAGCGACGCCGCCGACCGGGACCAGGAGAGCGCGTTCGCCTTCGGCGACGGCGAGTACACCAACCTCACCGTGCTGGTCGAGCGGCTGGCCGACCAACACTGGGCAGCCCCCGCCCTGCTCGACCTGGTCCAGGCCCTGCTCCCCTACCTGCGGGCCCGCGGCCGCACCCCGGAACTGGTGCACCTGAACGAGATCGCGCTCCGGGTCGCCCGCCGCGAGGACCGCACCGCGGCCGAGGGCCTTGCCCTGGTCGACCTGGCCAGCGCCCATTTCGACACCGGCCGCTTCGCCGACGCCCTCGACCTGGTCGACCGGTCCATCCCGCTCTGGCAGCGCACCGGAAACCAGCACCGCCTCCAGATCTCCCTGAACAACCGCGGCATGCTGCTGCAGCTCCTCGACCGCCCCCGGGAGGCCGTTCTCACCCTGCACCAGGCCCTCGACCTCGCCGTCGAGCAGAACGACGCGCTCAACGAGGCCCGGGCGCTGTCCGCCCTGGGCAACCTGCTCGAACCCGAGGACCCCGAGCTGGCCATCCCGCTGCACAGCCGCAGCATCGACGCCGCCCTGCGCCTCCCGGACCCGGTGCCGATGCAGATGGCCGGCCGCTGCAACATCGGCAACGCCCACCTGCGGCTGAACCGACCCGCCGAGGCGCTGGGCCACTTCCGCGCCGCGCTCGACCTCGCCGAGAACGCCCCGTGGAACACCAGGCGCGAGTGCCGCCTCCGCGAGATCGAGGCGCTGCGCCGTCTGCGCCGCCTCGACGAGGCCGCCGTCCTCGGCCGCCGGCTGCTCGACCACACCACCGAACTCGACGACGGCTACGGCACCGGCCTCGCCGAACACGCCTACGGACGCGTCCTGCACGACCAGGGCCGCACCGCCCGGGCCGTCGGCCACTGGCGCGACGCCCTCGCCCGCCTCGCCGCCGCCGACACCCCGGTCGTCGCCGAGCTGCACGCCCTGCTTGCCACGGCCGAATCCGCCACCGGCGCCGCCTGACCCGCTCCCGCCGGCGTCAGACGCCTGTCCCGGCGAAGAAGCGCTCCCGGGTCAGGTGCACCAACTGCGCGTGCTTCTCGGCGAGTTCGAGCACGGGGCCGATCTCGAAGCCGCTGGCCCGCAGGCGGGCGACGGACCGCTCGTTGCGGACGTCCGGCTCGGCGACGGCCCGGCGGACGTACGGGTCGGCGAAGACGAAGCCGAGCAGGGTGTTCACCAGGGCCTGGGTGTGGCCGTGGCGGAGCGGGCCCGCGGCGGGGGCGACGAGCAGGTGGAGGCCCAGGTCGCCGTCCTGGACGGGGTAGTGCTCGCCGAGCGGGTCGTGTTCGGGCAGGTAGGTCTGGAGGAGCGCGGCGGGCTCGCCGTCGCGCAGCACCAGGTAGGCGTGGTGGGTGTCCAGGGAATCGACGAACTCGTAGGTCTCCCGGACCTGTTCGCGGCTCCGGCCGACCATGCCCCAGAACCGGGCCCGCTCGTCGTCGACCCAGCGGTGCACCACCTCGGCGTCGCCCGCCGGGTCGAGCGGACGGATCGCCACGGTGCCGAAGCCGGGGACGGCCTGCTCGTGGCGGGCGCCGTCCGGTGCGCGGTGGTCGACGGCGGGGCGGGTGGGCTCAGTGGTCACTGTTCTCCTCGGTCAGTCGGTTCCAGTCGGTCACCACCGGGGTGAGCGCGCCGCTCAGCCAGAGCCGGTGCTGGTCCCGGTGGTGGGGGTGGCGGGGGTGGCCGTGGGCGCCGTGCGGCACGATCCAGGCGCTGCGCTGCCGGTCGGCGAGGTCCCAGACCAGGCGGGCCGCCGAGGCGCGGGCGCTGACGTCGGTGACGCCGGGGACGGAGGACGTGGCGAGCACGCAGTCGTGGTCGCCGGACAGGCCCGGGCCGGGCCCGGCCGGTCCGGCGGGCAGTGCGGACCAGGCGAAGAGCCGGTGCCGCTCGCCCCAGGTGCCGTCGGTCGGGCCGGCGGCGGCCAGCTCCTCGACGGCGGCCCGGACCAGCGCGGCCGGGTCGATCCCGGGCAGCAGTTCGGTGGTGAGCAGGTGTTCCAGGGCGAAGCCGATCCGGGCGGTGGCCGACAGCCAGGGCGCGAAGACCGGCGGCAGGCCGTCGGGTTCGGCGAGGGCGGCCAGTTCGGGGGTGGCCGCGTAGCGGCGCACCACGGCGGAGCGCAGCTCGGCGTAGCGTGCGGCGGTGACCGAGTCGGCGTCCATCCGCCGGTCCCAGCCGAGGAGTTCGTCGCGCAGTGCGGCCGCGCGGGCGCCGAGACCGGGGAGCTGCGCGAGCAGGTCGAGCAGCGGGCGGGCGGAGGGCAGCAGGGTGTCGGTGTGGACGGCGGCCATCCGGTCGGTGGTCCAGTCGTCGCCCTCGGCGAGCAGCTCGGCGATCCGCTCGGCCCGGTGCGGGGCGCAGAACTCGATGCCGAGCGGCCCGGCCAGGCCACGTTCGTTGGCCATCACGGCGCAGCCGCGCACCTCGGCGCGGGGCAGCGGCCGCAGGCCGTGCCACTCGTGGCCGGGTTCCCGGGCGGGGACGGGTCGGACCAGGTTGCGCGGGTCGCGGGCCGGTACGGCACCGGCCACCCGGTGCAGCAGGGCGCCGGCGGTGTCGGCGGCGAGGACGACGTTGACCGGCTCGGCCCAGTCGTCCAGCGCCCGGTCGAGGTCGGCGACGGTGCGGGCGCGCAGCAGGACGGGCAGCGCTTCGAAGCCGAGCCGGCCGGTGACCCGGGGCGGGTGGCGGAGGCTGACGGCGTCTCCGGCGCCGTCGGGGCTTCCGGCGATCAGCGGGCCGCGCGCGGTCTCGACCACCTCGACGGTGACGGGGTCGGCCCCGGCGACCTCGACGGTCTCGGTGTGCGCCGCGGCGGGCTGCCAGCCGTCGGGGCCGAGTGCCTCGACGCCGTCCGGGGTGCGGCGCAGCCGTTCCCGGTAGAGGTCCTGGTAGTCCGCCATGGAGTTGGTGATGGCCCAGGCGACGCCGCCGGTGTGGCCGAAGTGCGCGATGCCGGGTACGCCGGGGACGGCCAGGCCGACCACGTCGTACTCGGGGCAGGCGAGGCGGATCTGCTGGTAGACGCCGGGTGTCTCGATGAAGCGGTGCGGGTCCCCGGCGATCAGGGCGGCGCCGGACGCGGTGCGTTCGGGGGCGACCAGCCAGCCGTTGCTGCCGGACGCGGGCAGGCCGTCGGTGGCGAACAGGTGCACGGCGTGGTCGCCGAGCACCCGGGCGACCCGCTCCCGCCAGAGCTTGCCGGGGAAGCCGGCGAACAGGATGTGGTGGGAGAGCCAGAGCGCGAGCGGCGTCCACTCCTGCCACTGGCCGGGGGTGAGCCCGGCGGTGTCGAACTCCGGTGCCAGGTAGGCGCTTTCGCGCAGGCCGCGGTTGACGCCGTCGACGTAGGCGCGCACCCAGGCGGCGGTGGGCGCGTCCAGGGCGGCGAAGCAGCGGCGGGCGGTGTCGGCGAGCCGGACCTGCCGGGCGAAGACGTCCCAGTCCAGGTGGTCGGGGCCGAGGAAGGCGGCCGAGGTGCCCTGGGCGCGGTGGCGTTCGACCTCCAGCTGCCAGCTGCGGTCGGTGGCGGCGTTGCGGCCCTGGGCGTGGGCCAGGGCGAGCGGGTCTGCGGCCCGCAGGTGCGGGATGCCGTGGGCGTCGCGGTACAGCCGGGCGTCAACCGGCGTGCCGGGCTGGGGTGGTGACTGGGGGTCGGACACGGGATCGGCTCCGGGCTCGGCACTGGACGGAATCTCGAATTAGGTTAGCCTACCCTTTGTTCGGCACCTCAGCCCTGAGGCCCCCGCGCGCACCCGTCGAGAGAGAACACCGTGACCGTCGCCAGCACCCCCCGCACCGACACCGACGACCCGAGCCTGGTCTCCGGGCAGTTCCGCTTCTTCGACGCCGAGGTGCTGCGCACCCGCCGGCTCGGCCCGACACTGACCCGGATCACCTTCGGCGGCCCGCAGTTGGCCGGTTTCGCCTCCGGCGGGCGGGACCAGAGCTTCTCGCTCCTCCTCCCCCGCCCCGGCCAGGCCGCCCCGCTGCTGCCGGACCGCACCGGCGAGGGCTGGTACGGCGCGTGGCGGGCGCTGCCCGAGGACGAGCGGCCGGTGGTGCGCTCCTACACGATCCGCGCCCAGCGCCGGGACCCGGACGAGCTGGACGTGGACTTCGCCCTGCACGGCACCGGCCCCGACGCCGCGCCGGGCGCGGCCGGGCCCGCGTCCCGGTGGGCAGCCGACGCCGCACCGGGCGACCGGGTGACGCTGCTCGGCCCGGTCGTCGAGGACAACCGCAGTGTCGACTTCCGGCCGCCCGCCGACACCGACTGGGTACTACTGGCCGCCGACGAGACGGCACTGCCCGCACTCGGCGGCATCCTGGAGCACCTCCCGGCCGACACCGCGGTCCGGGCCTGGATCGAGGTGCCGGACCCGGAGGACATCCAGGACCTGCCGCACGGGCCGGACTCCGAGATCACCTGGCTGGTCCGCGAACCCGGCGCCGCCGGGAGCCCGCTGGCCGAGGCGGTCCGCGCGGCCGCGCTCCCCGCCGGCACGCCGTACGCGTGGCTGGCGGGCGAGTCGTCCGCCGTGCGCGCGCTGCGCCGGCACCTGGTCCGGGAGCTCGGCGTGGACCGCGCCCGGGTGGAGTTCTCCGGCTACTGGCGTCGGGGCGCCTCCGAGGAGCAGCTCCGCGCGGAAAGGCTGGCGGCCGCCGCCTCCTGACTGGGCGTCACATCTTTGCAAGGCCCGCTCCCGCAGCCCGGGGGCGGGCCTTCGCGTCGCCAGAAAATTAGGATAGGCTTACCTAAGTCGGGCGGAAATGACCATGCCCCCGCCCCCGTCTTCCAGCCTCCGTGCCCCGTGACCGTTGAGGACCGAATTGATGAGCTTTCAGGGACCTGCCGTCCAGAACCGTTCGGCCGGCAGCGCGGTCCGCGCACGGCAGCACCTCTTCAACGACCGCACCCTCGACGCCTACCGCGACGCGCTGGCCGCCGGGGTGGACCGGGTCGGCGACCGGATCGCCCGCGCCGACCGGCCGTTCAGCGGGATCTCCCCGCAGCAACTGGCCCCGGAGATCGTGGACATCGACCTGGACCGCCCGCTGGAGGACCCGGCCGCGGCCCTGGACGAGCTGGAGGACGTCTACCTGCGCGACGCGGTCTACTTCCACCACCCGCGCTACCTCGCCCACCTCAACTGCCCCGTGGTGATACCGGCGTTGCTCGGCGAGGCCGTCCTCACCGCCGTCAACTCCTCGCTGGACACCTGGGACCAGAGCGCCGGCGCCACCCTGATCGAGCGCCGCCTGATCGACTGGACGGCCGGCCGGATCGGCTTCGGCGTGGACGCGGACGGCGTCTTCACCAGCGGCGGCAGCCAGTCCAACCTCCAGGCCCTGCTGCTGGCCCGCGAAGAGGCGCTCACCGCCGCCACCACCGCCACCACCACCGCCGCCACCGCCACCGCCACCGCCACCGCCACCGCCGAGGAGCGGACCGCCCTGCTGCCCCGGCTGCGCATCCTGGCCTCCCGGGCCGGGCACTTCAGCGTGCAGAAGTCCGCCAAGCTGCTCGGCCTGGCCCCGGACGCGGTCGTCACCGTCCCCACCGGCGCCGACCGCCGGATGGACACCGCGGCACTCGCCCGCGAACTGGAGCGCTGCCGCGCCGAGAACCTGCCGGTGCTGGCCGTGGTCGCCACCGCCGGCACCACCGACTTCGGCACCATCGACCCGCTGCCGGCCGTCGCCGACCTGTGCGAGCAGCACGGCGCCTGGCTGCACGTGGACGCCGCGTACGGCTGCGGCCTGCTGGTCTCCCCGACCCGCCGGCACCTGCTGGACGGCATCGAGCGGGCCCGCTCGGTCACCGTCGACTACCACAAGTCCTTCTTCCAGCCGGTCAGTTCGAGCGCCCTGGTGGTCAGCGACAGCGCCGTGCTGCGGCACGCCACCCACCACGCCGACTACCTCAACCCGGCCCGGGCGGTCGAGCAGCGCATCCCCAACCAGGTGGACAAGTCGCTCCAGACCACCCGCCGCTTCGACGCCCTCAAGCTCTGGCTGACCCTGCGCATCATGGGCGCGGACGCCGTCGGCAGCCTCTTCGACGAGGTCGTCGACCGGGCCGCCGCCGCCCACGACCTGCTGAGCACCGACCCGCGCTTCGAGGTGGTGACCAGGTCGCAGCTGTCCACCGTCGTCTTCCGCTACCGCCCGGACGGCGCACCGGACGGCGAGCACCTCGACCGCGCCAACCTGCACGCCCGGGAGGCGCTGGCCGCCTCCGGCGAAGCCGTGGTCGCGGGCACCAGGGTCGACGGCCGGCACTACCTCAAGTTCACCCTGCTCAACCCCGAGACGACGCTCGACGACATCGCGCACGTGCTCGACCTGCTCGCGGGCCACGCCGCCGGCCACCTGGCCGCGTCCGCCGCCTGAGCCCGCCCGTCCTCCCACCACCGCCTGCCCCGGAGACGCCTGTGTCCACCCATGACTTCATCGCGATCGGGCTCGGCCCCTACAACCTGGGCCTCGCCTGCCTGACCGCGCCGATCCAGGACCTCGACGGCCTGTTCCTGGAGGAGAAGGACCAGTTCGACTGGCACCCCGGGATGCTGCTCGACTTCTCCACCCTGCAGACCCCGTTCATGGCCGACCTGGTGACCCTGGCCGACCCGACCTCGCCGTTCTCCTTCCTCAACTACCTGAAGGAGAACGGCCGGCTCTACCCCTTCTACATCCGCGAGATGTTCTACCCGGTGCGCGCCGAGTACAACGAGTACTGCCGCTGGGCCGCCGGCAAACTCGACTCGGTGCGCTTCGGACAGCACGTCACCCTGGTCGAGTACGACGAGGCCGAGGGCCTCTACACCGTCACCGCCACCACCGCCGACGGCGCCACCGCCCGGTACCGCGCCCGCCACCTGGTGCTCGGCACCGGCACCCCGCCGCACCTGCCCGAGCCGTGCCGGGGCCTGGGCGGTGACCTGCTGCACAACTCCCGCTACCTGGACGGCAAGGCGGCCCTCCAGCGCAAGAAGAGCATCACCGTGGTCGGCAGCGGCCAGAGCGCCGCCGAGATCTACTACGACCTGCTGGCCGAGACCGAGGTGCACGGCTACAAGCTGAACTGGGTCACCCGCTCGCCGCGGTTCTTCCCGCTGGAGTACACCAAGCTGACGCTGGAGATGACCTCCCCCGAGTACGTGGACTACTTCCACGCGCTGCCGGAGGAGACCCGGTACCGGCTGGAGGCCGAGCAGAAGGGCCTGTTCAAGGGCATCGACGCCGACCTGATCAACAGCATCTACGACCTGCTGTACCAGAAGAGCGTCACCGGCCCCGTCCCCACCCGCCTGTTCACCAACACCGCGCTGGAGACCGCCTCCTGGGACGCCGGCACCGGCCGCTACACCCTCGGTCTGCACCACGCCGAACAGCAGCGCGGCTTCACCCTGGAGACCGAGGGCCTGGTGCTGGCCACCGGCTACCGGTACACCGTCCCCGCCTTCCTCGCCCCGGTGCTCGACCGGATCCGCCACGACCGGCAGGGCCGCTTCGACGTGGCCCGCAACTACAGCATCGACACCACCGGCCGGGAGATCTTCCTCCAGAACGGCGGCACCCACACCCACAGCATCACCTCGCCCGACCTCGGCATGGGCCCGTACCGCAACTCGTGGATCCTCCGCGAGCTGACCGGCCGCGAGGTCTACCCGATCGAAAAGTCCATCGCCTTCCAGGAGTTCGGCGCTCCCGAGGGCCTCGTCGCGTGAGTGAGCACCCCATGACCGTCCTGTACTCCCGCACCGACGAGCGGCTCGGCGCGTTCGCCGTCCGCCCGCTCGACCTCGACACCGACGCGGCGCTGCTGCACGCCTGGGTCACCCACCCCAAGGCGACCTACTGGATGATGCAGGGCCTCTCCGTGGAGGAGGTCGCCGCCGAGTACCGCAGGATCGTCGAGCACCCCCACCACGACGCCTTCATCGGCCTGTGGCAGGGCCGCCCGGCCTTCCTACTGGAGCGCTACGACCCGGCCCGCGCCGAACTGGTCGACCTGTACCCGGCGCAGCCCGGCGACGTCGGCATGCACTTCCTCTGCCCGGCCGCCGAGCAGCCCGTGCACGGCTTCACGCTGGCCGTGATCACCACCGTGGTCGGCTTCCTGTTCGACGACCCGGCCGCCCGCCGGGCGGTGGTCGAACCGGACCTGCGCAACACCGCCGTCCACGCGCTCAACGCCGCCGTGGGCTTCGTCCCGGACGGCCCGATCACCAAGCCCGAGAAGGAAGCACTGCTCAGCTTCTGCACCCGCGAGCAGTTCCTCGCCGCCACCGCCGGAGCCCGCGCATGACCGCCACCGACCGCCACCCCGCCGCGCGCCGCCTCACGGACCGCCGTCTCACCGACCGGCACCTCGCCCATCTGCGGCCCGACACCTGGGCCGAGGCCAACCGGCGGCTGGTCCGCAAGGCGCTGGCCGAGTTCACCCACGAACGGCTGCTCACGCCCGAGCACCTCGGCGACGGCCGCTACCTGGTCCGGTCCGACGACGGCGCCGTCGAGTACCGCTTCACCGCCCGGCGGCTCCGGCTCGACCACTGGCAGATCCCCGCCGACTCGATCACCCGGCACCGCGACGGCGGCGAACTCCCGCTGGACGCCGTGGACTTCTTCATCGAACTGCGCACCACCCTCGGCCTCTCCGACCAGGTGCTGCCGGTCTACCTGGAGGAGATCACCTCCACCCTGGCCGGCACCGCCTACAAACTGGACCGCCCCGAGCCGACCGCCGCCGAACTCGCCGCCGCCGACTTCCAGAGCGTCGAGACCGGCATGACGGAGGGCCACCCGGGCTTCGTCGCCAACAACGGCCGGATCGGCTTCAACGGCGAGGAGTACCACCGCTACGCCCCCGAGGCCGCCCACCCGGTACGTCTGGTCTGGCTGGCCGCCCAACGCGCCCACTCGGTCTTCACCTGCGGCGCGGACACCGACTACGAACGCCACATCGCCCAGGAGCTGAGCCCCGCCGAACGGGACCGCTTCGCGGCCCGGCTCACCGCCCTCGGACTCGACCCGGCCGACTACCACCTGCTGCCCGTCCACCCCTGGCAGTGGGAGAACAAGCTCTCCGTCACCTTCGCCGGAGAACTGGCCGCCCGCCGCCTGGTACTGCTCGGCGAGGGCGACGACGAGTACCTCGCCCAGCAGTCGATCCGCACCTTCTTCAACACCACCGACCCGACCCGGCACTACGTCAAGACCGCCATCTCGGTGCTCAACATGGGCTTCATGCGCGGCCTGTCCGCCGCGTACATGGAGGCCACCCCGGCGATCAACGACTGGCTCGCCGAACTGATCGAGCAGGACGCCATCCTGCGCGGCACCGGCCTGACGATCATCCGCGAACACGCCGCCATCGGCTACCGGCACCGCCAGTTCGAGGCCGCCACCGACCGGTACTCCCCCTACCGCAAGATGCTCGCCGCCCTCTGGCGGGAGAGCCCCGTACCCTCCCTCGCCCCCGGCGAACGCCTCGCCACCATGGCCTCCCTGCTGCACACCGACCGCCACGGCGACTCCCTGGCCGCCGCCCTGGTCTCACGCTCCGGCCTGCCCCCCGAGCAGTGGCTGCGCCGCTACCTGGACGCCTACCTCACCCCGCTGCTGCACAGCTTCTACGCCCACGACCTGGCCTTCATGCCGCACGGCGAGAACGTCATCCTGGTCCTGGACGAGGCCGGCACCGTGCAGCGCGCGATCTTCAAGGACATCGCCGAGGAGATCGTGGTGATGAACCCCACCGCGGACCTCCCCGAACCGGTCCAACGGGTGCGCGCGGACGTCCCCGACCACATGAAGCTGCTGTCGATCTTCACCGACGTCTTCGACTGCTTCTTCCGCTACCTCGCCGCCACCCTCGACGAGGCCGGCACCCTCCCCGAGGACGCCTTCTGGCGCACCGTCGCCGAGACCGTCACCGACTACCGCGCCCAAGTCCCCGAACTCGCCGACAAGTTCACCCGCTTCGACCCCTTCACCGAAACGTTCCCGCTCTCCTGCCTCAACCGCCTCCAACTCCGCAACAACCAACAAATGGTCGACCTCACCGACCCCTCCGCCGCCCTCCAACTCATCGGCCACCTCCCCAACCCCCTCGCCCCCCACGCCTGACCCCGCCCCAAACGCCAGAGGCCCTCCCGTCACCCGACGGAAGGGCCTCTGCCACAGCACCACTGAAACGAGCCCCCTGTCGGGTTCGAACCGACGACCCCCGCTTTACAAGAGCGGTGCTCTGGCCAGCTGAGCTAAGGAGGCGAGGTGGCCGTCCGCGGGATACGCGTCGGCACCAGTGGGCAGTGTACCGGGCGGGGGCGGCGGGATGCGGGTGGTTGGGGGGCTGGTGCGGGTGCGGGGAGGGGTGGGTGGTGGGGGTGTGATCGGATCGATGCGGAAGTCGAGGGCCGCCGAGGGCTGACAAAACGATGAACTGCCAGGTAGCGTCACGAGGAGTCGCGCCGGAGGGTCGGTGGTCCAGACCACTCGGGGCGATCGGGACAACTCAACCTTTACTCGGATCGTCCGGCACGTTCCTGCCGGTGAAGGAGCGAAGCAGCATGGCTTCTGTGACGTACGACAAGGCCACCCGTGTCTACCCGGGTGCCGACAAGCCGTCGGTCGACGCGCTCGACCTGGAGATCGGCGACGGCGAGTTCCTCGTCCTCGTCGGCCCCTCGGGCTGTGGCAAGTCCACCTCCCTGCGCATGCTGGCCGGCCTGGAGGACGTGAACCAGGGCGCCATCCGCATCGGCGACCGGGACGTGACCCACCTGCCGCCGAAGGACCGGGACATCGCGATGGTGTTCCAGAACTACGCGCTGTACCCGCACATGACCGTCGCCGAGAACATGGGCTTCGCCCTGAAGATCGCCGGCGTGAACAAGGCGGACCTCCGCACCAAGGTCGAAGAGGCCGCCAAGATCCTCGACCTGACCGAGTTCCTGGACCGCAAGCCGAAGGCGCTCTCCGGCGGTCAGCGTCAGCGTGTCGCGATGGGCCGCGCGATCGTCCGCCAGCCGCAGGTCTTCCTGATGGACGAGCCGCTGTCGAACCTGGACGCCAAGCTCCGCGTCTCGACCCGTACTCAGATCGCCTCCCTGCAGCGCCGCCTGGGCATCACCACGGTCTACGTCACCCACGACCAGACCGAGGCCATGACCATGGGCGACCGCGTCGCGGTGCTCGACAAGGGCCTGCTCCAGCAGGTCGACGCCCCGCGCGCCATGTACGACAGGCCCGCCAACCTGTTCGTGGCCGGCTTCATCGGCTCCCCCGCGATGAACCTGGTCGAGGTTCCGCTGGTGGACGGCGGCGTGAAGTTCGGCGGCTCGGTCATCAACATCGACCGCGCCGACCTGGCGAAGGCCGGCGACGCCAAGACCGTCGTGGTGGGCATCCGCCCCGAGCACTTCCAGATCGTCCCGGCCGGCGGCCTGGAGGGCGTCGCCGTCACTGTCAACGTGGTCGAGGAGCTCGGCGCCGACGGCTTCGTGTACGGCACCACCCAGGTGTCCGGCCAGGACAAGGACATCGTGGTGCGCGTGCACAGCCGGGAGATCCCGCAGCGCGGCGAGACCATCCACGTCGTCCCGGTCGGCACCGAGACCCACGTCTTCGCCACCACCGGCGAGCGCCTCAGCCGCTGAGTCGCCGACGCGATCGCCGACGCGACCGCGGTCACTGACTGACGCACCGGAACCCCCTGCCCACGGCGGTCGGCAGGGGGTTCCGCCGTTCCCCGGGCCCGTTCGTCAACCCGATGGCGGTACAAAACAGGACACCGGTCACTCGTTGGAGTAACGCGGCGCGCTCAAACCACCACGCACCGCTACTCTCCTGTGCGTGAAACAGCTCGTTCGCCGAATCGGCCAGACCGTTGCCCTCACTCTGCCGGTGATCCTGGTGACCACCGGCACCCTCGCCGTCACCCGCGTTCCATGGGCCCCGCCGACGGGCCTGGACCAGCAGGTGGTCGCGGCATCCAGTGGGGACGGCTCCATCGGCCGGACCTCCACCTCCCCCAACACCCAGGGCCTCGCCGCGCAGGACTCGCTCCGGGTCGACCTGATGGAGGAGCTCAAGAACCACAACCCGGGCACCGCACTCGACCTCCTCGAGCGCACCATGCGCGAGAATCCCTCCCTCACCCCGTACTGCAGCGCCCTGGCCGGCGAACTCGGCCGCGCCGCGGTCAAGAAGTACCAGGGCGACCTCCAGCGCGCCCGCTCCTTCGCCCGCCCGGTCTGCGACGGCTCCTTCGCCGCAGGTGTAGTCGGCTAGAGGTACCAGGCAGAACACCCTCAGGGGCGCGAGGAACCGCGCGAACAAGAAGCGCGCAGCCGTCAGGTCGCGATCACGTGCAGGTCATTGCCCTGCGTCGCGATCCGGCGGTTGGGTGCCTTCCGATTCGCGCAGTTCCCCGCGCCCCTGTCTTTGCGCCTTCCTCGCCCACGGCACAACCGGCGCCCACGGCAGAACCAGCAGGGCCCCTTCCGGAGGAGGTTCCGGAAGGGGCCCTGCTGGTTGTTGCGGCGAGGCCGCCGTCAGGCCGTCTCGGTGGCGGTTGCCGGCCGCATGCCGAGTTCCAGCAGCGGCGGCCCGCTGCCGAGCAGCCCGCCGATGACACCGTGCGAGGGCTGTGAGCGCGGGCTGGCGGGTGCTCCGCCGGTGCCGGAGGAGCCGGTGCCGGTGGCGCCCCCGGTGCCGCTGCCGTTGCCCGCGCCGGCGTGCGGGGACGGGACGGTGCCGCCGCCGGTGGTGCCGGCGCTGGGCTTGGGCTTGGTGGTGCTGTGCCCGGACGGGTTGGCCTTGCTGGGCGTCGGGGACGGCGTGGGGGTCGGGGTGGGCGAGGCCGGGGGGGTGGAGGGGCCGTTGCTCGGCCAGACCGGGGTGCCGTACTCGGTCGCCGGGTGCACCGGCGCGGTGCGCCCGGTGCGGACGGCGGCGCCCAGCAGCGAGCCGGACAGCAGGGTCAGGCCGACGACGACGGCGGTGACCACCGAGCGTCGGCGCAGCATCCGCCGCCGGACGGCGGCGGGTTCGGCGGGCCCGTGACGCCGGAACGCTTCGAGGGCGATCCGTCCGTCCAGTGAGGCGAACGGCGCGCCGGCGATCAGCAGCGGGCTCCAGGCCGCGAGGAAGATCAGGTCGGGGGTGTCGTAGGCGGGCACCGCCTTCCAGCTGACGGTGAACAGCAGCGCCGCGGAGAGTGCCATCGCGCCGCCGGCGGCGAGTCGCTGCCACAGGCCGAGGATGGACAGCACGCCGATCACGATCTCGGCGAAGGAGACCGCGAGTCCGGCGCCGACCGGGTGGGCCATCGCGAAGTCCAGCAGCGGCTGGGCGACCTTCCACGGGTGCAGCGAGGACAGCCAGCGCATCATCGAGCCGCGCTCGCCGCCGTCGAAGTACACGGGGTCGCACAGCTTGCTGAACCCGGCGTACACGGAGAGGGAGCCGAGCAGCACCCGCAGCGGCAGCAGCACCAGGCCCAGGTCGACCCGGCGGCCGGGGTACCAGGCGTGCTTGGAGCCTTCGCCGAGCGACGGCAGCTCGGGCAGCTCGCCCTCGGGCTGCCAGCTGTGTCCGCCGACCCGCACGGAGTCGTCCAGCAGTTCGGCGATGCCCACCCGCGAGGTCTCGTCCGGGTCCGAGCCGGTGCCCGGGCCGAAGCCGGAGCCCGCCGAGGCCCCGTACTGGCGTGGGACGGCCTGGAGTTGCTGGGTGTCCTGGTCGGCGAAGGACTTCGCCGGGGCGGGCACGGTGTTCAGCCGGACGGCGTCGAGCAGCCGGGTCGCGGCGGTGTCGTCGGGGTCGGCCTGGCCGCTCCAGGTGACAACCCGGGTCTTGCGGCGGGGTGCGGTGCCGGTGACCGAGGCGGCGGTGATCCCGGCCAGCGCGGGCACCGCCGCGGCGGCGGGCACCACGACCTGCGGGGTGACCATCGGACGGGCGCTGTGCTGCCGGCCGTACGGGTCGCCGAACGCGGCGCCGGACGGCGGGTCGATCAACGCGGTCACGGGGCCGGAGAGCCTGACCCGGAAACTTGCCTGGGTGCTGCTGAGCTTCGCCGGGTCGGACGGAACCCGGACCGTGTTGAGGCCCGGGCCGTCGTCTATCCCGGCGGAGCGCTGCCCGAAACGCCGAGGAGTTCTGGTGTCCACACCCCTCTAACCGGGTGACGGGCCCGGAGGACACTCTCCCGGGTGCATTCCGGGCGAGGATTTGAAGCGATCATGAGAAACCCGATCGGGTTCGACCGAACCCGATCGGTTGACTCACGAAAACGACGTCCTGCCAGCGGCCCCCGTCACACTCGGTGACGGTCAGCGCTTGGCGCGCAGCCGGGCGGCCTCGTACAGCACGATGCCGGCGGCGACACCGGCGTTCAGCGACTCGGTCCGGCCGGGCATCGGGATCCGGACCAGCAGGTCGCAGGTCTCCGAGACCAGGCGGGACAGGCCCTTGCCCTCGGAGCCGGCCACGATCACCACGGGGCCGTTCAGCGCGTCCAGGTCACCGATCTCGGCCTCGCCGTCGGCGGCCAGGCCGACCACCATCAGGCCTGCCTTCTGGTAGGCCTCCAGCGCGCGGGTCAGGTTGGTGGCGCGGGCCACGGGCAGCCGGGCGGCGGCACCGGAGGAGGTCTTCCAGGCACCGGCGGTCATGCCGGCCGCGCGGCGCTCGGGGATGACCACGCCGTGCGCGCCGAACGCGGCGGCGGAACGGACCACGGCGCCCAGGTTGCGGGAGTCGGTGACGCCGTCCAGCGCCATGATCAGCGCGTCCTGGCCGGCGTCGGCGGCCCCGTCCAGCAGGTCGTCCGGGTGCGCGTACTCGTACGGCGGGACCTGCAGCACCAGGCCCTGGTGGTTCAGGCCGCCGGTCATCTGGTCCAGCTGCGGGCGCGGGGCCTCCATCAGCGGAATGCCGCGCTCGTTGGCGGCCTGGAAGGCCTCGCGGACGCGGTCGTCGGTGTCGATGAACTGCTGCACGTACAGCGCGGTCGCGGGCACGCCGCCCTGCAGCGCCTCGACCACCGAGTTGCGGCCCACCACCAGCTCGGCCGCGCCCGCGCCGCCGCGGCCGCTGCGCGGACCGCCGCCCCGGCGCATGCCCGCGCGGGACTTGGCGTCACGCTCGCGCTTCAGTGCCGCGTTGGCGGCGCGCTGCTTGGGGTGTCCCTTGCGCTCCTCGCCGCGCGGGGTCGGGCCCTTGCCCTGGAGCGCCTTCCGGCTGTGGCCGCCGGTACCGACACTCGCGCCCTTCTTCGACCCGGGGTTGCGGCGGTTCCTGCGCTGGCTGTTGCCGGCCATGGCTGTACTTCCTGTCTCTGCGTCTGCTTCGTGCGTGGGGGCCGCACCCATACAAAGGGTACGGCCCCCATGCGCCCCGAAGGGCTACTGGTTGATCGTCCAGCGCGGGCCGGACGGGGTGTCCTCGATCGCCAGCCCGGCCTGGCCGAGCTGGTCGCGGATGGCGTCCGCGGTGGCGAAGTCCTTGCGGGCGCGGGCCGCCTGGCGCTGCTCCAGGACGAGCGCGACCAGCGCGTCGACCACGCCGGTGAGCTCCTCGCCCTGGTTGCCGCCGCCGGCCCACATGTCGTCCAGCGGGTCGAGGCCGAGCACGCCGAGCATCGCCCGGACCTCGCCCAGCCGGGCCGCGGTGGATTCCTTGTCGTCCGCGCCGAGCGCGCTGTTGCCCTGCCGGACGGCGGTGTGCACCACGGCGAGGGCCTGCGGCACGCCCAGGTCGTCGTCCATCGCCTCGGCGAACGACAGCGGCACCTCGGGTGCGGCGTCGACCGGGCCGCAGCGCTCGACGGCGCGCTCGATGAAGCCCTCGATCCGGGCGAACGCCGTCTCGGCGTCGCGCAGCGACTCCTCGCTGTACTCGATCATCGAGCGGTAGTGCGGGCCGGCCAGGTAGTAGCGCAGCACGATCGGACGCCAGCGCTGCACCATCTCGGAGACCAGCACCGAGTTGCCCAGCGACTTGGACATCTTCTCGCCGCTCATGGTGACCCAGGCGTTGTGCACCCAGAAGTTGGCGAAGTCGTCGCCGTACGCCTTGGACTGGGCGATCTCGTTCTCGTGGTGCGGGAAGATCAGGTCGAGCCCGCCGCCGTGGATGTCGAAGGCGCTGCCGAGGTACTTGTGCACCATCGCCGAGCACTCCAGGTGCCAGCCCGGGCGGCCGCGGCCCCACGGGGTGGCCCAGCTCGGCTCACCGGGCTTGGCGGCCTTCCACATCGCGAAGTCGCGCGCGTCGCGCTTGCCGGTCTCGCCCTCGGCGGAGGGCTGCCGCAGGTTCTCCAACTCCTGGTTGGAGAGCGCCAGATAGTCCGGGTAGGTGGTGACCGCGAAGTAGACGTTGCCCTCGGACTCGTACGCGTGGCCGCGCTCGATCAGCCCCTGCATCATCTCGATCATCTCCGGCACGTGGCCGGTGGCACGCGGCTCCGCGCTCGGCGGCAGGCAGCCGAGGGCGTCGTAACCCTCGTTGAACGCACGCTCGTTGGCGTGCGCGATCTTCCACCACTCGGTGGACTGCTCGCGCCCCTTGGCGATCACCTTGTCGTCGATGTCGGTGACATTGCGGACGAAGGTGACCTCGTAGCCGCGGTAGCGGAACCACCGCTGCATCACGTCGAAGTTGAGTCCCGACCGGATGTGCCCGATGTGCGGGGGCGCCTGGACAGTGGCACCGCACAGGTAGATCGAGACACAGCCCGGCACCAGCGGGACGAAGTCGCGTACCTGGCGGGTCATGGTGTCGTACAGGCGAAGGCTCACAGCGTCCAGAGTAGTGGGCGGCAGGGGGTGCCCCGCCACCTTCCGCCCACTCGGCTCGATCCGGTGTCAGACGTGGTTGACGACCTTGCGCGGGCTGAGCCGCACCACCACGCGCACCGCGTCCGGCTCGTCCCAGGCGTAGTCCTGGCCGCGGTACTTGTTCGACAGTTCGTCGATCAGCTCGCGGCCGCCCTCGGTGGTCATGCTGGCCTCGCCGCGCGCCTCGAAGTACTGGTAGGGGCTCTCCGGCGGGTTGACCAGCAGCGTCACCCGCGGGTCGCGCTCCAGGTTGAGGTGCTTGCGGCGGCCCTGGACGGTGGAGAACAGGATGTCGTCGCCGTCCCGCTTCACCCAGACCACCGAGGACTGCGGGCTGCCGTCCGGCTGGATCGTCGTGACCACCGCGAAGCTCTTGTCGTCCAACAGCTTCTTCACGCCATCGGCGAGTTCCACACCCATGATTCCTCCTGTGTCCGAGCAGTGACGATGTGTCAGCTCAGGCTAGGCGGACGGGCGTTGGTAGACCAGCGCCGTGGCGATCGCGGCGAGTCCCTCGGCGCGGCCGGTCAGGCCGAGGCCGTCGGTGGTGGTGCCGGAGACCGAGACCGGCGCGCCGACCGCCGCGGAGAGCGCGGCCTGCGCCTCGGCGCGGCGCTTGCCGATCTTCGGGCGGACGCCGATCACCTGGATCGCGACGTTGCCGATCTCGTACCCGGCCTCCCGCACCAGCCGGGCGGCCTCGCCGAGCAGGGCCACCCCGGCCGCGCCCGCCCACTCGGGGCGGTCGGTGCCGAAGTGCGCGCCCAGGTCGCCGATCCCCGCGGCGGAGAACAGCGCGTCGCAGGCGGCGTGCGCGGCCACGTCGGCGTCCGAGTGCCCGGCCAGGCCGGTCTCGCCCGGCCAGTCCAGCCCGGCGACGCGCAGCGGCCGGCCGTCCTCGAAGGCGTGCACGTCGGTGCCGATGCCGATCCGCGGCAGGATCGGTTCAGCGGTGCGGTCAGTAGGCATCGGTGGCCCTCCGGCGGGCGAGAACGGCCTCGGCGAGCACGAGGTCCAGCGGGCGGGTGACCTTGAACGCCTCCTCGTGGCCGGGCACCACGACGACCCGACCGCCGAAGCGCTCGATCAGTCCGGCGTCGTCGGTGACCTCGACGGCCTCGGCGACGGCCTTCTCGTGCGCCGCGACCAGACCGGGCAGGTCGAAGCCCTGCGGGGTCTGCACGGCGCGCAGCGTGGAGCGGTCGGGGGTGTCCAGCACCGGTTCGGGGCCGGACGGCTGCGGCTGGACGCGCTTGACGGTGTCGGCCAGCGGCACCGCCGGGACCACCGCCTCGGCGCCGGCCCGGACGGCGGCGGCCACCGCGTCCACCACCTCGACGGGCACCAGCGGGCGGGCCGCGTCGTGCACCAGCACCACCCGGGTGCCGGCCGGGATCGCGGCCAGGCCGAGCCGGACCGACTCCTGCCGGCTGGCGCCGCCGGGGACCACCCGGACGTCCTTGCCGTCCAGGCCGTGGCTGTCCAGCAGCGCGACGACCTCCGCCACGCCGCCGGGCGGCGCGCACACCACCACCAGGCCGACCGCCCGGCTGCGGGCCAGCGCGCGGACCGCGTGCACCAGCAGCGGGACGCCGCCGAGTTCGCGCAGCGCCTTGGGGGCGCCGGGGCCGAGTCGCTCACCGCGTCCGGCGGCCGGAACGACCGCTGCCGCAAGCTGTGCTGAGGCGTTCAGGTTTGGCTCCTTGGTCGCGATGGGTATGGCCCGTGCCGAACGCGGATTCGCGAGCGGGCAGGCCCCCTTCCTGACTGCACGTTAGTGGAACCGCGCGGCCCCTTCCGCCACCGTTTCGCCGTGCCGACCCTCTTCCGGGCATGGCGAAGCGCCCGAGGCGCCCTTTCGGGCACCATCGGGCGCTGCGTCACGCCGGGTCGGGCGCGCGAAGATCGGCGCTCGGACGGCTGGAGCTCATCGGACGGCTGGAGCTCAGGAGGCGAGGACCTCGTCGAGCAGCGTCTCGGCCTTGTCCTCGTTGGTGTTCTCGGCGAGCGCGAGCTCGCTGACCAGGATCTGGCGCGCCTTGGCGAGCATCCGCTTCTCGCCGGCCGACAGACCGCGCTCACGCTCGCGACGCCACAGGTCGCGGACCACCTCGGCGACCTTGATCACGTCACCGGACGCGAGCTTCTCCAGGTTCGCCTTGTAACGGCGAGACCAGTTGGTGGGTTCTTCGGTGTAGGGCGCACGAAGCACCTCGAATACGCGGTCCAGGCCTTCCTGGCCCACCACGTCGCGGACGCCGACGAACTCGGCGTTCTCCGCGGGGACGCGAAGCGTCAGATCTCCCTGCTGCACCTTCAGCACCAGGTAGGTCTTGTCCACACCCTTGATCTGGCGAGTTTCGATGGCCTCGATCAGCGCAGCCCCGTGATGGGGGTAGACCACCGTGTCGCCAACCTTGAACGTCATGTGACAGGACCCCTTCCGTGGCTTTCCAGAATAACACGCTTTTCGGCTGACCCGAAGGGCGTTTTCGCAGGTCAGGGCGGGTTCCAGGGCTTGACAACCACCCCCGTCGCGTGCTGCGACCGGTGTTCGACGAGGGCTTCCCGCAGGTCGGAGGCGGTCTGACCAGGGCGGCGAAACCTCTGGTCACACTCCCGAAACCATGATTGGATCTTGAGTTTTTGCCTCCGACTCGCCGAGCGCCCCGGATCGTGATCGGACCGCGACACGGGGCCACCCCGTGAGAGCCGGATATGTGTGGTCGGTAATGTGGCCCTCGACCACCGACCGTGATCCCTTTTCCGTGGGGATCATCCCCGACCAAGGAGAAGTCGCCGCCGTGAGCCGGAGCCTTCGACGCGGCGCAGCCGCCGCCCTCGTCCTCGCTGCGATCGTCCCGCTGTCCGCCTGCGCGGCGGGCAACGACGCCGACACGCTGCAGATCAAGCCGGACAACGCGGCGACGTCGATCGACAACTCGGTCAAGCTGAACAACATCGTCGTGGTCGCCCCCGCCGGGTCGGCCGGCGAGTACTCGGGCCCGGCCTCCGTCACCGCGAACATCGCGAACACCGCGCCGAAGGACGACCTGGTGCTCACCGGGATCAAGGTCGGCGGCACCGCTGCCCAGCTGACCGACGAGAACGGCGCGCCGGTCTCGCAGATCGTCATCCACGCGGGCGAGTCGGTGCTGCTGGGCGGCAAGGGCGGCGCCGCGAACGCGCAGGTGCCGAGCGCCAAGCTGTCGGTCGGCGGCTACAGCCCCACCACCTTCACCTTCGAGAAGGCCGGCGACGTCTCCGCCAACGCCAACGTGCAGCCGGCCGTCGGCTACTACGAGGGCTTCGGCCCGCAGGTCAAGACCTCGCCGTCGCCGGCCACCTCGCCGAGCGCGCCCGCGTCCCCGGGCACCGGCACCGGCACCGGTGCGAGCGGCTCGCCGAGCGCCCCCGCCGGCAGCTCGTCCGCGCCCGCCGCGCACTGACACCAGGCACAGACAGCGCGAAGGGGCCCCGCCGCGGCGG
>NZ_LISX01000001.1:234418-517946 GCF_001905465.1 Kitasatospora sp. CB01950 | reverse complement strand
CCGCCGCGGCGGGGCCCCTTCGTGCTGTGTCGCGGGTACGGCTTACGGCTCGAACTTGTAGCCGAGGCCACGGACGGTGACCAGGTAGCGCGGGGCGCCCGGGTCGGGCTCGATCTTCGCGCGCAGGCGCTTGACGTGGACGTCCAGGGTCTTGGTGTCGCCGACGTAGTCCGCGCCCCAGACCCGGTCGATCAGCTGCATCCGGGTGAGCACCCGGCCGGCGTTGCGGAGCAGCATCTCCAGCAGGTCGAACTCCTTGAGCGGCAGGTCGACCTTGGCGCCGTCCACCGTCACCACGTGCCGGTCCACGTCCATCCGGACCGGGCCGGCCTCCAGCGCGCCGGGGGTGGCGGCGCCGTCGCCGTTCGCGTCCTCGCCGCGGCGGCGGAGCACCGCGCGGATGCGGGCGACCAGCTCGCGGGTGGAGTACGGCTTGGTCACGTAGTCGTCGGCTCCTATCTCCAGCCCGACGACCTTGTCGATCTCGCTGTCCTTGGCGGTGACCATGATCACCGGGACGTTGGAGCGGACCCGCAGCTGGCGGCAGACCTCGGTGCCGGGCAGTCCGGGCAGCATCAGGTCGAGCAGGACGAGGTCGGCTCCGTTGCGCTCGAACTGCTCCAGCGCGTCGGGCCCGGTGGCGGCGACCGCCACCTCGAAGCCTTCCTTGCGGAGCATGTACGACAGGGCGTCGCTGAACGACTCCTCGTCCTCGACCACCAGTACACGGGTCACGATCGGGCCTCCGGGGCAGGAAGTGTGGGTGCTGCTGAGGATGCGCGGTCCTCGACCGGGGCCTGCCCGGCGGGGAGCCGCAGTGTGAAGGTGGAACCCTGGCCCTCGACGCTCCACACCGACACGGTGCCGCGGTGCGAGGCGGCGACGTGCTTGACGATGGACAGGCCGAGGCCGGTTCCACCGGTGAGGCGGGAGCGGGCGGGGTCCACCCGGTAGAAGCGTTCGAAGATCCGCTCGCGGTCCTTCTCCGAGATGCCGATGCCCTGGTCGGTCACCGAGATCTCGATCAGTTCGCCGTCCGCCTCGCCCAGCACCGCGGCGCTGGAGATCCGGCGGGTGGCGATCGCCACCCTGGTGCGCGGCGGGCTGTAGTTCACCGCGTTCTCCACCAGGTTGCCGAGTGCGGCGGCCAGTTGGCCGCGGTTGCCGACCAGGTACAGGCCGGTGGTGCCGCCCGCGGCGATGACGATCTGCTTGGCGGCGGCGGTCTGCCGGCAGCGGTCGATCGCCTCGGCGATCAGCTCGTCCACCGCGACCGGCTCCGGGTCGACCTTGAGCTGGTCGTCCTGGACCCGGGAGAGGTCGATGATCTCCTGGACCAGACTGGCCAGTCGGGTGGCCTCGACCTGCATACGGCCGGCGAAGCGCTGCACCGCCTCCGGGTCGTCCGAGGCGTCGGCGACGGCCTCGGAGAGCAGGGAGAGGGCGCCGACCGGGGTCTTCAGCTCGTGCGAGACGTTGGCCACGAAGTCGCGGCGGATCGCCTCGATCCGGCGGCGCTCGGTGCGGTCCTCGACCAGCACCAGCACCAGCCGGGAGCCGAGCGGGGCGACCCGGACCGAGACCGCCAGCGGTTCGGCGGCCCGGGCGGAGGCGCCGGGGCGGGTGAGTTCCAGTTCGATCTGCCGGATCTCGCCGTCCCGACGGGTGGCGCGGGCCAGCGAGAGCATCTGGTCCACGGCGACCCGGCCGCCGCGGACCAGGCCCATCGCGTAGGCGGCGGAGGAGGCCTTGACCACCTCGTCGCCGTCGCCGAGCACGATCGCGCAGGAGCGCAGCACCGAGAGCACGGTGTCCACGCCCGGCGGCAGGGCCGGCTCCTGAAGGGGTTCCGGCCCTGGGGTCCTGCCGCTGCTGCTGCCCTTGCCACGGCCCTGCTCGCGCTCGCTCCAGCGGAAGGCGATGGAGGCGGTGAGGCCGACGCCGAGCCCGGCTATGGCGCAGGCAGCGGCGGCGGCCACGTTCACGTCCATGCCTGCCAGCGTAAGTGGTGGCCGGGCAAGCTCTGTAAGGGTGCGATCAAGGCATCGGCCGGGCGTTGCCGAGAATTCACCTTCACGATGCCGCCGATTCACCGCTGAGGCCGCGGGGGGTCGCACGAACGGCTCAGTCTGGGCCGTGCAAGCCCGTGTGGGCGGTGACGCGGCTACCATTCGCGCCACCAGCAGCGGCCGTCCGTACGGTCGGCCCCGCATCGGGCCGCCCGGTGCAGGGCGTCCGGTCGGCACCGCCACCGACACCGGTACTGGAGGAGAAGAGCGCAATGCGCGACGCGTACCACGAGGAACTCGACTCGATCAGCGACGGCCTGGTCGAGATGGCCCGGCTGGTCGGCTCGGCGATGGGACGGGCCACCACCGCACTGCTGGACGCGGATCTGGAGCTGGCGGAGAGCGTGATCGCCGCCGACGAGAAGATCAACAACCTGCACCACGACCTGGAGAACCGGGCCATCGACCTGCTGGCCCGCCAGCAGCCGGTCGCCACCGACCTGCGGATCGTGGTCACCTCGCTGCGGATGAGCGCCGACCTGGAGCGCTGCGGCGACCTGGCCCGGCACGTCGCCAAGGTCGCCCGACTGCGCTACCCGGAGACCGCCGTCCCGGGCGACCTGCACCCGATCGTGCTGGAGATGGGGCAGCTCGCGCAGCGCTTGGTGGCCAAGGCCGGCGTGGTCATCGCCACCAAGGACGTGGACAAGGCGCTGGAGCTGGAGGCGGACGACGACGCGATCGACGCGCTGCACCGCGAGCTGTTCTCGCACCTGCTGGACGACCGCTGGCACCACGGCATCGAGACCGCGGTGGACGTCACCCTGGTCGGCCGGTACTACGAGCGCTTCGCCGACCACGCCGTCTCGGTCGCCAAGCGCGTGGTGTTCCTGGTCACCGGCGAGCACGTGGACGAGTTCATCGCCACCGCAGACTCGGCGGAGTAGTCGCCACGGGGGCGCACTCCGCGCGAACCATCAGCCCCCGCGCGCCCGTTGACGGCGCGTCAGCGCAGCGTTTCACTCGAAGGGACGGGCGTCCACCGGGCTGCCCGGCTCCGCCCGGACGAGGAGGATGCAGCGCGATGAAGACGACCGGCATACCGACCACTCCCCCGCCGAGCCCGCTCGCGCCGGCCGCGGCGAAGCTGCTGCCGGTCCTCGCCGCGGGCTGCGGCTGTGGCCCCGGCTGCGGCTGCGGCTGCCAATCCGGCGCGCCCTGCCAGTGCGGCGGCGCGACCGCCGGCCACTGAACGACGCGGCAGGGCCGGGCACCCGCGAGGGTGCCCGGCCTTTGCCGTGCGGGGAGGTGGTGCGGAACGGTGGTGCGGGGCGTCAGAAGGTGACGTCCATGCACTGGTAGAACGCGTTGCCGGTGTCGGCGATGTCCCAGACCGCCAGGATCACCTGGTGGCCGGTCAGGCCGCTGGGCAGCGTCGCGGTGTGGCTGAGCGTGGCCGGGGGCTGCTTGCCGCCCATCGGCACGGTCAGGAACGGCGTCGGGTTGAGGTTCGCCCGGGTGATCTTCGTGGTGGCGTCGTAGCCCGGCTTGGTGATGAAGTACCGGAACGATGTGGTGGCGTGCCGCGCCTCGATGCTCCAGGTCAGCGTGAGCTGCTGACCTGCGGTCACCTTGGTGGTCGGCCAGCCGCCGCTGCGCGGGTCGTCCAGCTGGGCCCAGCGGGCGTCGCCGCCGGCGCACAGGGTGCCGTCGGCCGGGCCCTGCGCCGGGAAGCCCTTGGGGCCCTCGACGCTCTGCGGCTCCCACTGGATGTCGCCGCACTTCTTCACCACGCCCGAGCCGCACAGGCCGGCCCGGCTGGGCGGGGTGGTGATGTATCCGTGCGAGCTGGCGGGGATCGCCGTCGCCAGGGTCGCCGCCGCGGCGGCGATGCCGACCGCGAGGATGTTGCGCTTGCGCATGGTGCTCCTCCGTGGGGGTGGATGGAGTACATGCACGGGCACGCGCGGAGCCGCGTGGGGGTGCGGCCATCATTGGCATGCCCGCGCTGACATTGGCCCCACGCTAGAAGCCCCCACCGACCCCCGTCAATGGTCTGAACCAATCTTCGCGGTCTGAACCACTCGGCCCCGCCCGGCAGTTGACGGCCCGGGCACGGAACAGCCCCCTGGGCCGGGGCGTCGTTGCGCCGGGCAGGGGGCTGAGGAGGACGGGAAGCGTTACTTCTTCTTGCCCTGGTTCTTGACGGCCTCGATGGCGGCGGCGGCGGCCTCCGGGTCGAGGTAGCGACCGCCGGGGTTGACCGGCTTGAAGTCGGCGTCCAGCTCGTAGAGCAGCGGGATGCCGGTGGGGATGTTGAGGCCGGCGATGGCCTCGTCGGAGATGCCGTCCAGGTGCTTGACCAGGGCGCGCAGGCTGTTGCCGTGGGCGGTGACCAGGACGGTCCTGCCGTCGGCGAGGTCCGGCACGATGGCGTCGTACCAGTAGGGGAGCATCCGCTCGACGACGTCCTTGAGGCACTCGGTGCGCGGGCGCAGCTCGGACGGGATCTCGCCGTAGCGCGGGTCCCCGGCCTGGGAGTACTCGGCGTCGTCGGCGAGGGCCGGCGGCGGGGTGTCGTACGAGCGGCGCCAGAGCTGGAACTGCTCCTCGCCGTACTCGGCGAGGGTCTGGGCCTTGTCCTTGCCCTGCAGGGCGCCGTAGTGGCGCTCGTTCAGGCGCCAGCTGCGGCGGACCGGGATCCAGTGGCGGTCGGCCTTGTCGAGGGCGATCTGCGAGGTGCGGATGGCGCGGCGCAGCAGCGAGGTGTGCAGCACGTCCGGCAGCAGGCCTTCGGCGAGCAGCAGTTCGCCGCCGCGGGCGGCCTCCTTCTCGCCCTTCTCGTTGAGGTCGACGTCGACCCATCCGGTGAAGAGGTTCTTCTGGTTCCACTGGCTCTCGCCGTGGCGGAGCAGGATCAAGCGGTAGGTCGTGTCAGCCATGGGGCCAGCTTAGTGGAGGGGGAAATTCGATGGCCGGGCTGTCCATGTGCGCCGTAATGTGCGTCCAGCTGTTTGACCTCTTACCGTTTTCCGCTGTTCCGGGAGCCCTGCCATGCCCCTCGCCGCCCGCCTGGTGTCCGAAGTCCGAAGGGCCGCGGGCGGGCTGCCGCGCCAGTTCTGGTGGTTGTGGACGTCCACGCTGGTGAACCGACTGGGCGGATTCGTGGTCACTTTCCTGGCGCTCTATTTGACGGTCGAGCGAGGCTATTCGGCGGCCTACGCGGGCCTGGTGGCGGGCCTGTTCGGGGCGGGGTCGGCGGTCGCCGCGATCGGGGCGGGGGTGCTGACCGACCGGCTCGGGCGGCGGCCCACGCTGCTGGCGGCGCAGTTGTCGACGGCCGTGTTCACGGCGGTGCTGGGGTTCACGGACGGGCCGGTGGCGATCGCCGTGGTGGCGTTCCTGGCGGGCCTGGCGAACAACGCCTCCCGTCCGGCGGTCTCGGCGATGATCGCCGACCTGGTGCCGGCCGCCGACCGGGTGCGGGCGTACTCGCTGAACTACTGGGCGATCAACATCGGCTTCGGCGCGTCCGGCGCGGTGGCCGGTCTGATCGCGACGCACGGCTATCTGACGCTGTTCCTGCTGGACGCGCTGACCACTCTGCTGTGTGCGGTGGTGGTGTTCGCGAAGGTCCCCGAGACGCTGGCGCACGCGGAGGCGGAGGCGGCCGGGGAGCCGTCGGGCCCGCCGATCGGTCTGGGCGCGGTGTTCGGGGACGGCCGGTTCATGGCGGTGGTCGGGGTGAACCTGCTGCTGGCGCTGGTCTACCAGCAGGGCTCCACCACGCTGGCGATGGACATGGGGCAGCACGGCATCTCGTCGTCCCAGTACGGCCTGCTGGTCAGCCTCAACGGGGTGCTGATCGTGCTGCTCCAGCTGCCGCTGACCAGGCTGATGGAGGGCCGCGACCGCACCGCGCTGCTGGCGGCAGGCGCGCTGCTGACCGGCTGGGGCTTCGGGCTGACGGCGGTGGCAGGTTCGTCCGTCGCGCTGTACGCGATGACGGTGGTGGTCTGGACGCTCGGCGAGATCGTCAGCACGCCGACGATGATGGCGCTGGTCGCCGAGCGGTCCCCGGCCCGGGCCCGCGGCCGCTACCAGGGCGTGTACTCGCTGTCCTGGTCGCTGGCGTCCTTCGTCGGCCCGATGGCCGGCGGCCTGCTGCTGCAGTACGGGGGCAGTTGGGCGCTGTGGGGCGGGTGCGCGGCCGCGGGGACGCTGGCGGCCGCGGCGTTCCTGCCGATCGGCCGTCACCGGCCGGTCGAGCAGGTGGCCGAGCAGGTGGCCGAGCAGGTGGCCGAGCAGGCCGCCGAGCCGGTCGCCACGGCGGTCTGACGGCCGTTCACGACCCGGCGTCACCGCTGCCGGCCTGCCGCAGCCGCACCCAGCTGTCGTGGTCGTCGGCCAGGATCCGTTGGTACTCCTCCACCAGCTCCGCCACCTGTGCGGGGTCGGCGGGGGTGTCGCCGCACTCGACCTTCAGCAGGTCGAGGCGGCGGCGCAGCATGGACAGCCGTTGGACGGTTTCGGTGCGCTGGATCCACAGCGTCCGGTAGCCGAAGAACGCGGCCCAGGCGGCCAGCACCGTCACCAGCGCGCCGCAGGCCAGGGCGGCGTCGGCGAGCCGGTCGGCGAGCGGCTCGCCGACCTTGAGGCCGAGCAGCACGGTGATCAGCGCGGACAGGCTGACGGTGGCCAGTTGCAGGCTCAGGGCCCGCCGCCGGTCCCAGTCGCGACGGCGTCGGCGCTCCTTCAGTTCGCCGCCGACCTCGGTCTCCAGCCAGGCCAACTTCCGTTGTGCGGCGGCGTGTTCGTTGTCCATCGGTATCCTCCCCGGGCGGGAGGATACCGGGCTCAGCTGTCGGTGGGAGGGTTCTCGCTCGCCAGGTGGGCGAAGGCGGTGAGGTTGCGGGTGGACTCGCCGCGCTTGGTGCGCCACTCCCACTCGCGGCGGATCGCGGTGGCGAAGCCGAGTTCCAGCAGGGTGTTGAACGGTTGGTCGGCGTTCTCCAGCACGGTGCCCAGCAGCCGGTCCACGGCGTCGGCGGTCAGGGCCTCCAGCGGCAACCGGCCCACCAGGTAGACGTCGCCGAGCCGGTCGATCGCGTACGCCACGCCGTACAGGCGGGTGTTGCGCTCCAACAGCCAGCGGTAGACGCCCTCGTGGTTCTCGTCCGGGCGGCGGATCACGAAGGCGTTCACCGACAGGGTGTGGTCGCCGACCCGCAGCGCGCAGGCGGTGGACAGCTTGCGGGTGCCGGGCAGGGTGGCGACCAGCGTGTACGGGTCGGTGGCGGCCGGCTCCCAGGCCACACCGGCCTCGTCGAGCGCGGCACGGAGGAGGGGCAGTGCGTCGTCCTTGGCGGCCATGACCCCACGCTAACGGGCGGTGCGCCCCTGCGGGGTGTCGCCCCGGTCACGCCGTGCGGCCGGTCACGCCGTGCGGCCGGTCACGCCGTGCGCGCGGACGAGGCGGCGTCAGAGGTGGCGCGCGCGGAAGGCCATCGCGCCTGCGTAGACATCGGCGGTGGCGCCGGCCGCCGTCAGCCAGCCGAACGCCGCCGCGTGCCGAGCGGCGGCCGCGCCGCGGGCGCGGGCGAGCGCCGGGTCGGTGACGTAGGGCAGCAGGGCCTGCGCCCAGGCGTCCGGGTCGTGGCCGGGCACCAGGGTGCCGGTGCGGCCGTCGCGGACCGCGACCGGCAGGCCGCCGACCGCGGCGGCCACCACGGGGGTGCCGCAGGCCTGCGCCTCCAGGGCGACCAGGCCGAACGACTCGCTGTACGAGGGCATCACGAGGGCGGTCGCGGCGCGGTACCAGTCGGCGAGCTGCTGCTGGCCGACCGGGGGGCGGAACCGCACCACGTCGTTGATGCCGAGCTGGGCGGCGAGCTTGTGCAGGCTCTCGGGGCGGGCCAGACCGGTGCCGGACGGGCCGCCGACCACCGGCACCACCAGTCGTTCGCGCAGCTCCGGGTGGCGTTCCAGCAGCCGGGCGACGGCCTTGAGCAGGACGTCCGGCGCCTTCAGGGGCTGTATGCGGCCGGCGAACAGCAGCACCGCGGCGTGCTGCGGGAGGCCGAGCCGGTGGCGGGCCGCGGCGCGGTCGCCGGGGCGGAAGACGTCGAGATTGACGCCGGGGTGGACCACGGCGAGCTGCTCGGGGCGGGCCGCGTAGTGGTGGGCCAGCTCGGCGGCCTCCTCCGCGGTGTTGGCGATCAGCCGGTCGGCCGCGCCGACCACCTGGGTCTCGCCGATCACCCGGGCGGGCGGCTCGGGGGTGTCGCCCTCGGCGAGCGCCGCGTTCTTCACCTTCGCCATGGTGTGCATGGTGTGCACCAGCGGCACGCCCCAGCGCTCCGCCGCGAGCCATCCGACCTGGCCGGACAGCCAGTAGTGCGAGTGCACCAGGTCGTAGTAGCCGGGGCGGTGGCCGGCCTCGGTACGCAGCACGCCGTGGGTGAAGGCGCACAGCTGAGCGGGCAGGTCTTCCTTGAGCAGGCCCTCGTACGGCCCGGCCGTGACGTGCCGGACCAGCACGCCCGGGGCGAGCTGCACGGTCGGCGCGTCGTCGGAGTTGATCGCCCGGGTGAACACCTCGACCTCGATGTCGAGGTCGGCGAGGCGCTTGGCCAGTTCGACGATGTACACGTTCATGCCGCCGGCGTCGCCGGTGCCCGGCTGGTGCAGCGGCGAGGTGTGGACGCTCAGCATCGCGATCCGGCGGGGGCGGCGCGGACGCGAGGGGGCCGCCCCGCGGGGCATGCGGACGAGGTGGTCGGTCACCTGCGGAAGCCTCCCTGGGCGCTGCCCGTCGCCTGTCTCGGTGGTGCTGTCGGTGCGTCCGGGCCGTTTTCCGGCCGTTCACGCGCCGCCGCCCGCGGCCGGGAGCTGCGGGCGGATGGACGTCAAGCATCCCAACCGCGTCGTCGCGCCCGCGTATTCCCGCCCGCGTTCCGGCCCGCGTTCCCATTGGTGTTCCCGCCGGTGGACGGGGGCACCGGGGCGCTGCGTACGCTTGGTGACCATGGCCGTAAGCGACATGCCGTCGTCCCGGGGCCGGTCGAGCCGGCCGGTGGGGACGATCACTCGGGGGACGACGAACACCAACCGGCTGCGGCGGATGGACCGCTGGATCGCGTACACGCTGAGTCGGGCGCTGCGGGCGGCGCCGGCCCCGCCGGTCGCCGTGGACCTCGGGTACGGGGCGGCGCCGTGGACGGCGGTGGAGCTGGCGGCGCGGCTGCGGGCGGTGCGGGCGGACGTCCGGGTGGTGGGCATCGAGATCGACCCGGCGCGGGTGGCGGCGGCGCTGCCGATGGCCGATCCGCCGCTGCTGGAGTTCCGGCGCGGCGGCTTCGAGGTGCCGCTGCCCGGCGGGGCGCGGGCCCAGCTGATCCGGGCGGCGAACGTGCTGCGGCAGTACGACGAGGACCAGGTCGCCGAGGTGTGGTCGCGGCTGTGCGGGCGGCTGGCGCCGAACGGGTTGCTGGTGGAGGGCACCTGCGACGAGATCGGCCGGCGGCACGTGTGGGTGGCGCTGGGCCCGGAGGGGCCGCGGACGGTGACCTTCGCGGCCCGGCTGGGGAGTCTGGAGCGGCCCTCGGACCTGGCGGAGCGGCTGCCGAAGGCGCTGATCCACCACAACGTGCCGGGGCGGCCGGTGCACACCTTCCTGCGGGACTTCGACCGGGCGTGGGCGGCGGCCGCGCCGCTGGGCGCGTTCGGGGCGAGGCAGCGCTGGGCGGCGGCGTGCGCGGCGCTGGCCGCGGACTGGCCGCTGCGGGACGGGCCGACCCGGCGGCGGCAGGGCGAGCTGACGGTGGACTGGGCGGCGCTGGCGCCGCGCTGAGCGCTGCCGGGGCCGGGCGCGGCTGGGGCCGGGGCCGGGGCTGGACGCAGCTGGGGCTGGACGCAGCTGGGGCCGGGCTGCGTGAGACCGGGGCCGGGCGGGGTGAGACTTCCGCCCAAGTCCGGTCATCCGTTCGGCAGTTCACTCGAACGAGTTATCGAATACCCCTGGCGTGTTGACGCCCTGGCGCGCCACCATGGGGAGCGCCCGAATGCGCCGTCGCGCGCCCCCTGCGCGCCGGTCAGCGCCCCTGCTCTGCTACGCCCCCAGTTCGTCCCGCACCCCAGCGAACACCTCATAGGTCTCGGCGCCGAACAGCACGAAACGCACCTCGTCCAGGTCGGGGGCCGCCTCGGCCACGGCCGTCAGGGCGATCCGGGCGGCATCGTCCACCGGCCAGCCGAAGATCCCGGCCGAGATCGCCGGGAACGCCACCGTCCGCGCCCCCAGTTCCGCCGCCACCCGAAGGGATTCCCGATAACACGAGGCCAGCAGCTCCGCGCGCTGCCGGCGGTCCTCCGGCCTGAAGACCGGCCCCACCGTGTGCACCACCCAGCGCGCCGGGAGACGGCCCGCGGTGGTCGCCACCGCCCGGCCGGTCGGCAGGCCCTTGCCGTAGTGCGAGGCCCGCAGCTTCCGGCAGTCGGCGAGGATCTCCGGTCCGCCCTTGCGGTGGATCGCCCCGTCCACCCCGCCGCCGCCGAGGAGCGAGCTGTTGGCGGCGTTGACGACGGCGTCCACCTCCTGCTCCGTGATGTCACCCTGCACCAGCGTGATCCGCATCACCGCTGCTCAACTCCCGTCAACTCCGGTTCTGTGGTGGCGGAAACCCTACGAAATCCGGCCACCGCACGCGTGGCAATAACCACATCGCCGCCGCTCAGGCGAAGAAATCCTCGGAGATCACGTTATGGTCGCGGGAAGCTCCCCGATGCCCGGTGCCACACGGGCACCGTGGACGGACACCGGCCGTTGGCCTGTCGGGGAAAGGAAGGACCGACCGATGCCCGCTACGGGAGACGGGCGGGCACCCGACGCGACCGACCACGCCGGGTCCGCCGAGCGCAGTCAGAGCCGACCCGGCACGCCGCAGCGGGCCGCGGCGATACCGCATCCGCGCAGCACCCCCGCGGGCGGCGGCGAGCCGGCCCGGGCCGCGGCCACGGACTTCCGGGTGCTGGTGATCGAGGGCGACGGGCCGGAGCACCGGCTGTTCGAGTCGCTGGCCGAGGAGCTCGGCGGGCACGCCGAACTGCACCGGGTGGACGGCATCCGCGCGGCGCTGGCCCTGCTGCCGCCGACGCCCGGCGCGGGGCGGCGCGGCGCCCGGTACCCCGACTTCCAGTGCGTGCTGCTCGACCTCGGCGCGCCCGGCGAACTGCCGCCCGGCAGCGACGGCCTGGACGCGCTGCGCGAGCTGCTGCAGCGCGCCCCGCACACCGCCGTGGTGGTCCTCACCGACACCGCGGGCACCGGACTCGGCGCGGCCGCGGTGGCCGCCGGCGCCCAGGACTTCCTGGTCCGGCAGGACACCGACGGCCCGCTGCTGGCCCGCGCGCTGCGCTACGCGGTGGAGCGCAAGCGCGCCGACGAGTCGCAGCGCCGACTGGTGGAGGCAGAGATCCGCGGCCAGGAGAACGCCCGCCTTCAGCGCCACCTGCTGCCCACCCCGCTGCTGGACGGCGCGGGCCTGTCCTTCACCCGCCGTTACCGCCCGGGCCGCCGCCGCGCCCTGCTCGGCGGCGACTTCTACGACGCCGTCCGCACCAAGGACGGCCGGGTGCACGTGGTGATCGGCGACGTCTGCGGCCACGGCCCGGACGAGGCCGCGCTCGGCGTGGCGCTGCGGATCGCCTGGCGGGCCCTGGTGTTCGCCGGGCTCAGCGGCCAGCACCTGCTGACCACGCTGCAGCACGTCCTGGAGTACGAGCGGCGCAGCGACGAGATCTTCGCGACGCTCTGCATGGTGGTGCTGGACGCGCCGGGCGAGCAGGGCACGCCGGAGTCGGCGGAGCTGTTCCTGGCCGGGCACCCGGCGCCGCTGCTGCTGGGGCCGGACGCCGTCCCGATGCTGCTGCCGTCCGAGCAGGCCGGCCCGGCGCTGGGCCTGCTGCCGTGCGATGCCGCCCAGGCCACCTGGCCGGCGCTGCGGCTGGGGCTGGCCACCGGCTGGCGGCTGCTGCTGTACACCGACGGCCTGGTCGAGGGGAAGGTCGGGGCGGGTTCGCCGCGGCTGGGCCAGGAGGGCCTGATCGAGCTGATCGCCGACCACCAGGCCGCCGGGCTGACCAGGGGCCGGCTGGTGGACTCGGCGATCGCCGAGGTCGAGGAGTTGAACGGCGGGGCACTGACCGACGATGTCGCGGTGCTGCTGCTGGAGCGCAACCCGGCGCCGGTGATCATGGGCTGACGGCCCGTCGGACCGACGGAAGGGGCGGCCCCGAACGGGACCGCCCCTTCTCGTTGTGCCCGGTGGCTCACCAGGGGCCGTACGGCCCGGGGTTGCGGCCGCGGCCGCGCCCGTCGCCGAGCAGCTTGATCGCGGGGCGGACGTCCACCACGTAGACGATCGAGGCGACCAGGCCGACCAGCACCAGCAGGCCGGTGAGCGGGTTGGCGCCGAACAGCAGGTCCGCGCCCAGCGAGAGGCCGAGCACGACCAGCCAGAACCCCTTGGTCTTCTTGTCGGCGGCCCGGTACGCGTCCTCGCGCCGGATCGCCGCGTCCACGAACGCGAACGCCTTGTAGCCGATGATCGCCGTGGCCAGCCACCAGAACGGGTTCAGGAGATCGATGTACAGGAACGGCACCTGGTGCTCCTCACTCTCTCCTCCATCCTGGCACGGACCGCGCCCGGTTCAACGGCCTTCGGCAGTGTGCCGTTCCCCGCACTCGTCACGGGCGGACCGTCACTCGGAGTCTGCGGCGTCGGCAGCGGCGGCCTTGTGGGCGCGGACGGGCTTCTTCGCGGCGGACTTGGGCGCGGCGGGCTTCGGCGCGGCCTTGGCGCCGGCCGGCTTCGCCTCGACGGCGGGCTCGTCCACCAGGACCTCGGCGAGCACGACCTCCTCGACCTCGACCTCGGCGGCCGGGTCGGCGCCCGGACGGGCGGTGCTCGCGGCGTCCACCACGGTGCGGCCACGGACGGCCAGTTCGTCGTAGACCTCCTTGGCCTTGACCGCGAACTCCAGCGCCCGGCCGACCTGCTGCATCGCGAACTCCTGGGCCTTGGCCTGGAGTTCCTTGACGTCGGCGGGCAGCGCGGTGACCGCGCCGGTGACCTTGGCCTGGGCCTCGACCAGCCTGCTGCCGGCGTCCTGCAGGGCGGCGGCGGCCTTGTCCTGGGTGCCCTTGGGGTCGGCGGCGAGCGCCTCCAGCTGGCCGGGGACCTCGCGCAGCTTCTCGTAGGCGAGGTCGCCGGCGCCGGCCAGGGCGTACAGGGGGGTGGGGTCGGTGAGGGTCTTCTTGAGCTCGTCGCTGATCGGCATGTCGGTCCTCCGGTCGGGGTGCGCCCGCGTCAGGCGGGGTCGGTCGGGTGGGCGGCGGCGGCCGGGTGGGCGGCGGCAACCGGGCGGGCGGCCTGGTTCTCCTTCAGGAAGGCCTCGTACACCGCCAGCAGGGCCTGCTTCTGCCGCTCGTTGATCTGCGGGTCGGCGAGGATCGCGGCCCGCAGGCCCGGCCCCTGCTCGTCCCGCTCCTCCAGAATCCCGGCCTGTACGTACAGCGTCTCCGCCGAGATCCGCAACGCCTTGGCGATCTGCTGAAGGATCTCCGCGCTGGGCTTGCGCAGCCCGCGCTCGATCTGGCTCAGGTACGGGTTGGACACCCCGGCGACCTCGGCCAGCTGCCGCAGCGAGTACTGCGCGTTCCGCCGTTGCTCCCGGATGTACTCGCCGAGCGAGCCCACGTTCAGTGACGCCATGCCCGCAGTCTGCACCGCCCTGCTTGCAATTGCAAGCAGGTTGCTAGCGGGCGCACGCATCCGGGTGCCGAGGCCCCGCCGACAGCGCGGTTGCCGCCGCGGCGGACCGGCCGCTGCTGCGGCGGGCCGGTCTTCGGGGAAGGGACGGCGGCGGTGCGCCCGTTCGTGCCATGGTGGCGGGGCGGCCGGCCGTCGGCGCACGGACCGGCGTGCCGGCCAGGGCGCCGGAGGGTCGGCCGCCCCTGGAAGGCACGAGGGAAGGACATGATGAAGCTCCTCCTCACCGACTCCGGCGTCACCAACGCGAGCATCCGGAACGCGCTGGTCGAGCTGCTGGGCAAGCCGATCGCCGAGTCCGACGCCCTCTGCGTCCCCACCGCGGGGTACGGGGCGCCGACCGCCGACCCGGGCGGGCCGTGGCGGTTCGTCAGCGGCCGGACCGCCCACCCGATGACCGACCTGGGATGGAAGTCGGTCGGCCTGCTGGAGCTCACCGCGCTGCCCGGCATCGACCGGGCGCGCTGGGTCTCCTGGGTCCGGGAGGCCGACGTCCTGCTGGTCAACGGCGGCGACGCGCTGTACCTGGCCCATTGGATGAGGGAGTCCGGGCTGGCCGGGCTCCTGCCGTCGCTGCCCGACCTGGTCTACGTGGGGCTCAGCGCCGGAAGCATGGTGATGACCCCCCGTATCGGGGAGGACTTCGTGGGCTGGCGGCCGCCCGCCGGGGGCGACAGCGCGCTGGGCGTGGTGGACTTCTCGATCTTCCCGCACCTGGACCACCCGGCCTGCCCGGAGAACACCACGGCCGCTGCGGAACGGTGGGCGGCCGACATCGCGGGTCCGGCGTACGCGACGGACGACCAGACCGCCGTCAAGGTGGTCGACGGCGTCGTGGAAGTGGTCTCCGAGGGTCGCTGGAAGCGGTTCGACCCGGCATCATGAGCCGTTCGTCCGGCTGGGAGGGGTGACGGGGATGACGGACCGACAGATTCGCGCGGTGCTGTGCGACCTGGACGGGGTGCTGCGGATCTGGGGCGATCTGGCGGAGGTGGACGCGGCGCACGGCCTGCCGGCGGGCACCGTCGCGGGCGCGGCGTTCCGGTCGGAGCGGCTGCTGCCCGCCGTCACCGGGCTGGTCACCGACGAGCAGTGGCGGGCCGCCGTCGCGGACGACCTGGCCGCGGTGTGCGGCTCGGCGGAGCGGGGCCGGGCGGTGGCCGCCGCCTGGGGGCGGCAGCCGTCGTGGGTGGACCCGGAGGTGCTGGCGCTGCTCGCCGAGGCCCGGCGGAGCGTGCCGGTGCTGCTGGTCTCCAACGGCACCACCCGGCTGGAGGCGGACCTGGCGGCGCTCGGCCTGGACACCGCCGTCGACGCGGTGCTCAACACCGCTCGCCTCGGCGCGGCCAAGCCCGACGCCCGGGTCTACCTGGCGGCCGCCGCACGGGCCCAAGTCCCGCCCGCGCACTGCCTGTTCGTGGACGACAGCGCCGGCAACGTGGCCGCCGCCGAGGCCCTCGGAATGCGCGGCCACCACCACCGGGGTGCCGCCGGGCTGCGCCGGGCGCTCGCCGACGGCGGGCTGCTGACCATTCCGTGAAATACCCGGCGCTCCCGTCCGGGGGCATGCCAGCATCGCCCCATGACGACCTTCTCCGGGTACGACAGAACCACCCTGCACTACGAGCAACTCGGCGACGGCGCACCGCTGGTGGCGATCCCCGGCGGCCCGGGCGCGGACGCCCGCTACCTGGGCGCGCTGGGCGGCCTGGACGCGCACCGGCGGCTGATCCGCCTCGACCCGCGCGGCAGCGGCCGCTCCGCCGAGCCGACCGACCGGACGAGTTGCGCCTTCGGCTCGCAGGTGAAGGACCTGGAGGCGCTGCGCGAGCACCTCGGGCTGGACGCCTTCGACCTGCTCGGCCACTCCGCCGGCGCCCTCACCGCGCAGCGCTACGCCGCCGAATTCCCGCACCGGGTACGGTCCTTGGTGCTGGTGACGCCGGTCGGCCGGGGCGTCCGGGAGCCGGACGAGGCGGAGCTCGCGGCGATCCGAGCCTCCCGCGCCGACCGGCCCTGGTACCCGGACGCGGCGCGGGCGGCGGAGCTGATGGCCGCCGGGGAGGGTGATCCGGCGGAGCTGCTGGCGCGCATCACCCCGTTCTTCTGGGGCAGTTGGGACGACCGGGCGCGCGCCGCGAGCTTCGATCCGGAACTGGTGCCGGGCGCGCCGTGGATGCGGGAGGCCTTCTACGCGAGCGCGGGCGAGGCCGCCCCGGTGGAGGTGCCCGTCCTGGTGGTGGCGGGCGAGCTGGACGGGATGATCGGCACCGCCCCGGCCCGACTGGCCTCCGCGCTCCATCCGCGGGCCCGACTGGAGGTGATGGCGGGCGTCGGGCACCGGCCGTGGGTCGAGGAGCCGGCCGAATTCGTCCGCCTGGTGGACGAGTTCCTGGGCTGAGGAGTCAACTGCCCTTCGCTGCCCGGCAAATTCCCGGGCCGAGGCGTCAACTGCCTTCCACCAGGCGGCGGTAGTCGGCAGCCAGCAGCTCGGCCAGGTCGCGGCCGCGGACGGTGAGGCCGCTCGGGCCGAGGTGGTCGAGGGCCGGGTCGGGGCGCTCCGGCGGCGCGTCCGGCGGGCGGAGGGTGAACTCGCCCTGCCAGAAGGCGTCCAGACACTGGTCGAGCGGGCGGTCGGAGTCGGCGGGGCGGGGCGTCGTCATGGTGTCACTCCCCCACGGCGTCGGCGGACAGGGCGAGCAGTTCACGGAGCTGCTCGGCGGGCAGTTCGGTCAGCCACTGTTCGCCCGAACCGACCACGATGTCGGCCAACTCGCGTTTGGCCTGGACGAGTTCGGCGATCCGCTCCTCCACGGTGCCGACGCAGACCAGGCGGCGGACCTGGACCTCGCGGTGCTGGCCGATCCGGTGGGCGCGGTCGGTGGCCTGGTCCTCGGCGGCGGGGTTCCACCAGCGGTCGAGGTGGATCACCTGGTTGGCGGCGGTCAGGTTGAGCCCGGTGCCGCCGGCCTTCAGCGACAGCAGGAACACCCCTGGCCCGTCCGGGGATTGGAACCGGTCGACGAGTTCCTGCCGGCGCGGCGCAGACAGCCCGCCGTGCAGGTACAGCACCTGGGTGCCGAGGCGGCGGCGCAGGTGCGGCTGGAGCATCGCGCCGAACTCGGCGTACTGGGTGAACACCAGCGTCCGGTCGCCCTCCGCGAGGGCCTCCCGGAGCAGCGCGACCAGCCGCTCGACCTTGCCGGATCGGCCGCTCAACGGCGAGCCGTCGTGCAGCAGTTGGGCGGGATGGTTGCAGACCTGCTTGAGCCGGCCGAGGGCCGCCAGCACCGCGCCCTTGCGCTCGACGCCGCGCACCCCGTTCAGGCGGCGCAGCAGTTCGGCGACCACCGCCTGGTAGAGCCCGGCCTGCTCGGGCGTCAGGTTGCAGCGGACGGTGAACTCCTGTTTGGCGGGCAGCTGTTCGCCGATCTCGGGGTCGCTCTTCAGGCGGCGCAGCAGGAACGGGCCGGTGAGGCGCTGGAGCCGTGCGGCGACCTCCCGGTTGCCGGACTGCTCGACCGGGACGGCGTAGCGCTCCTTGAACGACTCGGCGGTGCCGAACAGGCCGGGGTTGGCGAAGTCGAGGACGGCGTGCAGGTCGGCGAGGCGGTTCTCCACGGGCGTGCCGGTGAGCGCGATCCGGGGGCCGGAGCGCAGCGAGCGGATCGCCCGGGACTGCCGGGCCGAGCGGTTCTTGATGTGCTGGGCCTCGTCCGCGACCACTCGCCGCCAGCGGATCGCGCGCAGCGCGGCGGCGTCCCGCTGGAGCACCCCGTAGGTGGTGATCAGCAGGTCGGCGGCCGGGTCGGGGGCCTCCCGCTCGGGGCCGTGGTGGAGGTGGACGCGCAGACCGGGGGCGAACCGGGCCGCCTCGCGCTGCCAGTTGCCGACCAGCGAGGTCGGGCAGACCAGCAGGACGGGGCCGCGGGCGCCGCGGGCATGCTCCAGGGCCAGCAGGGCGAGCGTCTGCACAGTCTTGCCGAGGCCCATGTCGTCGGCCAGCACCGCGCCGAGGCCGAGTCGGCCGAGGGCGTCCAGCCAGGCCAACCCCCGTTCCTGGTACGGGCGCAGGGAACCGGTGAAGCCCGGCGGTGGTGGGGTGCGGTGGGCGCCGGGGAGGCGGCCGAGGCGGCCCGCGAGCAGGTCGCCGAGCGGGCCGTCGGCGTGCACGACGGTGACCGGCAGGCCGTCGACGATCGCGCCGTCGTCCAGGGCGAGCCGCAGCAGCGTCGCGGCGTCCAGCTGCGGGTCGTCCCTTCGCGCGGCCAGGAACCTCAGGGCGGCGGCGAGTTGGGCCGCGTCCACCTCCACCCACTGGCCGCGGAGCCGGACCAGGCCCTGCTGGGCGCCCGCGAGCTCGTCCAACTCCTTTTGGGTGAGCGGCTGTTCGCCGACCGCGAGCTGCCAGCGGAAGTCCACCACGGCGTCCCGGTCGGCCTGCGCGGACCGCTTCACCGAGCCCGGCGCGGGGCCGCTGTGCGCGGTGGCGGCCAGGCCGAGGCGGGGGCGGCGACGCCACCACGCGGGCAGCAGGACGCCGTACCCGGCGGCGGTCAGCCGCGGGGCGGTGTCGCGCAGGAACGCGAGCGCGCCGGCCCGGTCCAGTTCGACGCCGGTGGGCCGGGTGCGGTGCAGGGCGGCCCGCAGCTCGGGGCAGAGCCGGGCGGCCCGGTCGAGCTCGGCGAGGTACGCCTCCACCGGATCGCCCAGACTGCGCGCCAGCGCGGCGAACCCCGGCCCGTCGGACCAGAGTTCGGCCGCCGGCAGCAGCAGCGAGGGCCGGTCCGCCGGACCGGCCAGCACGTCCAACCGCCAGTTCTCGTCCGGGACTTTCGCATCGGGGTCGTCCGGCGCGCTGCCCAGCGGCTCCGTCAGCCGGAACGCGAGCCGCACGTCGCCGGTGGGCTCCGTCCCGGCGCTCCACGCCGCGAGGCGCTCCGCGACGTCGGGGTCGGGCGCGGCGGGAAGGCGAGGGTCGGCGCGGCGGAGGGCTGCCGGCCAGTCCTGCGACGCGGCGGCCGTGGGCGGCGCTTCGAGCGCGGTGCGAGTCTCGTGGTCGGTGAGCGCGTCCAGGACGGCGGCCAGCAGGGCGCTGCCGGTGCGTTCCGCGCCGTCCTCGGCGCGGGCGATCGGCGGGCACCCGGCCGCGAGAGCGGCGGCCTCCCGGCCCGCCGGGCCGTCGAGCGCGGGCCGCCAACGCGCCGCCCACCCGTCCGCCTCCTCCACCAGCGCGGGCAGCACCCGGCCCCGGCCGACCAGCCGCCACGCCAGGTCGTGCACCGCCGTCAGCCACCGCAGCGACGCCCCGTATGCCAGCTCCGCCGTCCGGCCGCCGGGCAGCTCGACGGTCGTCCCCGGCCAGTACGGATCGAACAGCTCACCCAGCAGCTGCGCCGCCTCCGCCCGGTCGAACACCAGCGCCGGAACCCGCCACGCCTGCAGCACCAGCCCCTTCGCGGTCGACCCCACCGGCAGGTCCGGCGACGGCGTCGGCCGCGAGCCCAGCGTCGGCAACCGCAGACTCACCCACCGCTCGGCCCCCCGCGAAGCGAGCCACGCCGGGCCCGCACCAACAGCGGCGAGCAACCCCGCCACCTCGCCCGCCGAGCACGCGTACGGATGCCGCGATCCTTGGACGGCCCGCCCCGTGAACGCCCCCGCATCCTCCGCCCACACCCCGAGCCGGCCGTCGGCCCGCCACAGCGCATGCAGGACGTACATGGGAGAGAAGCCTCCGGCAACGAGAAGCGGGCAGGGCCTTCCACCATAGGTGTTGCGAGCACCGCCAGGGACGCGGGGAACTGCACGACAAGCGCACGCCACGTCCGCAAAGTCGCGATCACGTGCAGGTCATTGCCCTGCGTCGCGATCTTGCGGTCGGATCCTTCCGCTTCGCGCAGTTCCCCGCGCCCCTGGTGGTGCTCACGTTCACGCCACGTGGAAGACCGGCCCCCGAGGCGTGAACGGCAGCGTCGCGCCCTGCGGGATCAGGTAGGCGTGTTCCCGTCGAGGCACCCGCAGGACGTCGCACTCGGCGTCCGTGATGATCAGCACCGGTGCCGTGGCCGGGAAGTCCGGTGCCCGTGTCAGCAGGTCGATGCCGGGTTGGAGCACCGTCCCGCCGCGGCCGTGGATGCGGACGCGGGAGGCGAGTTCGGCCACCGGCAGGTAGCCCGCGTCGTGCGGGGCGGCGTCGCAGCAGACGAGGCGGGCGGCGGGGACGTCGCGGGCGGCGGCGTAGGAGGCGATCGCGCCGAGGGCCTTGCCGAGCAGGACCCGGCTCATCGATCCGGAGGTGTCGAGCACGACCCCGAAGGTGCAGCGCGGGGTCTCCTCCGGAGGAGAGTAGCGGCCGGCGCGCGGGATGTCGGGGCTGGCCGCCTGCCGCCGGGAGGGCCTCGCGTAGGAGCGGAGGGGTTCCGGCCGGGGCACGAACTCGTCGAACCAGCGGGCGAGTTGTGCGTCCCAGGGAAGTGGCGGGTGGGCGAGGGCGCGGATCTCCTCGACCAGTCCGGCCGGCAGCAGGCCGCGTTCGCGGGTGTGCAGGTCGAAGCCCTGGAGGAGCCCGCGCCGGTAGAACTCGTCGAGGTCGACGTAGCTGCCGCTGCCGGCCCGGGGCAGCGGTTCGCCGAGGATGTCGCCGAGGCCCTTGCCGCGCAGGGTGGCGAGGCGGCGCAGGCGGCGCTGGTCGCGGACGAGGCGGTCGTAGACCTCTTCCGCGGAGAGGCCTTTCAGCGCGGGGTCGTGGAGCAGTCCTTCGGGCATGTCGCCGACGCCCATCTCCAGCAGCCAGCCGTTGATGACGTAGTCGGCGGCGACGTTGAAGAGGTAGGGGTCGCGTCCGCCGGTGCGGTCGCCGTGGCGGAGGGCGGCGTGCAGCATCTCGTGGGCGAGGATGAAGCGCCATTCCTCGTCGGTGTGGCGGCGCAGCGGGTTGAGGTAGATCTCGCCGGCTTCGGCGTTGACGGCGGCGATGGCGATGCCGTGGGCGCGGGCGAGTTCGGCGTCGGCGACCAGGGTGAGGCCGGCGGCGAGGCCGCCGAGCAGGGGGTAGTGGGAGACGAACCAGCTGAGCGCTCGTTCCCAGGGGCGTTGCGGGCGGCGGGGGCCGTCGAGGTGTTCGCGGCGGCCGGCCGCCAGGTCCATCGCGGCGGAGACGGTGCGGGTGAGGGCGTGGGCGAAGGCGAGGGTCCAGTCCTCGGGGTCGTCCGCGCCCCACCAGGAGTGCAGGAGTTGGTCGGGTGCGTCGCCGGCGGTGCCGCAGGCGCGGTATTCGGCGGGGATGCCGTCGCGGCGCCAGCGGGCGGCAAGGGTCTCTTCGTCGCCGCCGGGCCAGACGGCGGGGAGGTCGTCGGGGGCGCGGCCGATGTGGAAGGTGGCGAGGAAGCGGTTGACGACGGTGCAGCGGGCGGCGAGGTCGGCCGCGTCGGGCTGGGTGCGGGGGCCGTTGGCGGCGGGGAGGTGGCCGAAGCCGAGGTGGAGCAGGGCGTGGGCGAGGGCCCAGGCCCATTCCTCGGGTTCGGCGCGGCGGGTGCGGTGGGCGTGCAGGGTGCCGTTGGAGGTGACGACGACCCAGCCGGTGGTGGGGTGCAGGGAGCAGTGGTCCTGCTCGATGGTGCACAGTTCGGCGGGGACGGCGGCGAGTGCGGGGTTGGCCAGGGCTTTGGCGAGTCCGGCGGCGAACGCGGCCCTGGCCGGGTCCTTTTCGGGCGTGTCGGCGGGGCGGCGGGTGCTCACCGGCGGGCCTCGACGAGTCGGGGCAGGTCGCGGGCGGCTTCGATGAGGAACCAGGACGGCAGCACGGGGTGGCCGTCGGGGCCGTCGGCGATCACGATCTGGGCGACTTCGACGGAAATCTCGGCGAGTTGGACCAGCAGCGACTTGGAGCGGTAGGCGTGCTGCCGGACGGTCGGCGAGGCGTGTTCCTTGCGGGCGGGCAGTTCCTTGACCAGGCGGCCGCGGAAGCTGTCGGCGAGGTAGTAGAGCAGGTCGCGGTCCTCGACCCGGTGCGGCCAGGAGGCGTCGCCCTTGAGGATGGCCTCCAGCCCGTACGCGTTGCGGACGATCTTGACGTAGCCGCAGAAGGCGACGGCGTGCGCGGGGGTGAGCAGGCCGTGCGCGAGGACCTTGAGGGTGCCCTCGTCGAGGTCGGTGCCGAAGGAGTGCAGCGCGTCGGAGAGCATGTGCCAGGCGCGCGGGGTGGAGAACGGTTCCTCGGTCTTGGGCGGGGCGGACCACAGGTGGTCGGGCCGGTCGGTGAGGTGGTCGGTGATCCACGGGTGGACGCCGTGCCCGGCGGCCCAGCCGAGCCAGTCGTCGGCACTGGCCCGCAGGTGGACGTGGACCAGGCGGTTGAGCAGCGCGGACGGCATCGGGCGGGCGAGTGCGCCGTCGGTGGCGCGGTTTCCGGCGCCGATCACGATGGAGCCGGCCGGGAGCTCGTAGTTGCCGATGCGGCGGTCCAGGATCAGCGAGTAGAAGGCCTTCTGGACGTCCGGGGTGGCCGCGTTGAGCTCGTCCAGGAACAGGCAGTAGGGCTGGTCGCGGGCGATGGTCTCGGGCGGGCAGAACCGGGAGCGGCCCTCGGGGGTGATCTGCGGGACGCCGATCAGGTCCTCGGGGGCGAGCTGGGTGCCGAGCAGCGAGACGCATTCCAGGCCGAGCGAGTCGGCGAACTGGTTGACCAGCGAGGACTTGCCGATGCCGGGCGCTCCCCACAGGAACACCGGCCGCACGGTGGCGAGTCCGAGCAGCAGCTCGGGGACCTGGGACGGCGACACGGTGACGGCTGACTGCACGAGTCTCCTCGGGAAGCGGTTGGGGGTTCGGCGGTCAGTGTGAACCGCCGGATCCGCCCGGCGCACCCGGTTTTCCGGCCGCCGCACGGCCGTCCACAGGCTGGGGACAACCGGCCGACCCAGACTTTGGACAACTTTCAACATCATGATTGAAAGTTGAACCAAGCCGGTGTACGGTGAAGCCACGGACAAGTTGAAGCCTCAACAACACGGCTTCGACCCTCACCAAGGAGAGAAGCCATGGGCATCTTCAACCGCAGCAAGAACACCACCGCCACCGTCGCCCCGGCCGCCGTCACCCCGGCCGCCACCGTCCAGGGCCCGGACCTCGCCCACCTGACCGGCGACTACACCATCGACGCCACGCACTCGAAGATCGGCTTCGCGGTCCGCCACGCGATGGTCACCAACGTCCGCGGCGAGTTCACCGAGTACGAGGGCAAGCTGCACCTGGACGGCGCCAACCCGGCCGCCTCCACCGCCGAGCTGGTCATCAAGGTCGCCTCGATCCACACCAACCAGGCCCAGCGCGACGAGCACCTGCGCACCGGCGACTTCTTCGAGGCCGAGGCCTTCCCGGAGATCACCTTCAAGTCGACCTCCGCCGAGCAGATCAACGGCGACACCTACCGCCTGCACGGCGACCTGACCATCAAGGCCACCACCCGCCCGGTCGTCCTCGACCTGGAGTTCACCGGGGCGGCCACCGACGTGTACGGCGCCAACCGGGTCGGCTTCGAGGGCGGCACCACCATCGACCGCACCTCCTGGGGCCTGACCTACAACGCCGCGCTGGAGACCGGCGGCGTGCTGATCGGCGAGAAGGTCAAGCTGGCCCTGGACATCTCCGCCGTGCGAGCCTCCTGAGACCGCCTGCCCCGGCCGCCCCGCGGCCCCCGGTACCGCCCCCGCCGTCCCCCTCGGCGGGGGCGCCGCCGTTTCTCAGGTCAACAGCGCGGCGTCCTCGGCCGGCAGCCAGCTCCCCGGCGGACGCGTCAACCAGCCCTCGTCGGCGGCGAGTTCGGCCGACGCTTCGCGCAGCGCGGCCAGCGCGGGGTGACGCAGTTCGGGCCGGTGCACCAGGCCGACCAGGCTGAGCGGCACCGGGTCGACCAGCGGCCGGGCGATCCCGCCCGGGATGTCCGGCCCGTCCGTGGTGGTGAGGATCGGGCTGCCGTGCCGGGTCAGATAGCGGGCGAACTCGGCGGCGCCGACCGGCGGGGTGCGGCCGGGCGCGGCGGCCAGGCCGTGTTCGGCGAGCAGCCGCAGGCCGAGGTCGGTCCACTCGGCGGTGTCGGGCTGCCCCGCGAACACGTCCACCGGATGCCCGTCCAACGCGGCCAGCGGCACGGCCGGCAGCGCCGCCAGCGGGTGCCCGAACGGCAGGAACACCGCCATCCGCTCCAGCCGCACCGGCGTGTGCGCCAGCCGGGCCCGCACGGCGCTCGGCAGCCCCGCGTACCTCCCGAACGAGACGTCCAGCCGGTGCGTCGCCAACTCCCTTGCGGCAGCGGTCAGTCCACCCAGGTAGCGGGCCAGCAGCTCGGCGTCCGGAAGGCGACGGCGGGCGGCGGCGAGCACCCGCTCGGCGGTCAGTTCGCGGTCGCCGCCGGGGCTGTTGACGTCCACCAGCAGCACTCGGGTCCCGCCGAGCGCGGTGATCTCGCGCTGAATCTCCAGCAGGTGGCGGGCCTTCGGCAGCAGCGCCGCGCCCGTGTCGGTCAACTCGACGCTGCGGGTGGAACGTTGGAACAGCGCACAGCCGAGTTCCCGCTCCAGCGCCCGGACGTCCCGGCTGACGGCCTGCTGGGCCAGGTGCAGGCGTTCGGCGGCGCGGCCGAAGTGAAGGGTCTCGGCGACGGCGGCGAAGCTGCGCAGCAGGCGGGGGTGGACGTCGTGGGGCACGGCCGGAGATTAACAACAGGATTCGGTCAATCGGGCGGAATAAGTGTTGGACCACGCACCGTCCCCGGCCCGAGGGTGGGGAACCGTCCCCCTCCCCCTCTCCTGCCGGAGTTGCGTGTTGTCCATGCCGTTCGCCCGCTACCGCCCGGTGTTCGCCGCGCCGGGCGCCCTCCCGTTCACCCTGGCCGGACTGCTCGGGCGGCTCGCCCTGGCGATGTACGGCGTCTCGATCGTGGTGCTGATCGCCGACCGCCGCGGCTCGTACGCGCTGGCCGGCGCGGTCTCGGCGGTCGGGGTGCTGGCCGGGGCGGCGCTGATGCCGCTGCTCGGGCGGCTGGTCGACCGGCTCGGACAGGCCAGGGTCGCCGTCCCCGCCGTCCTCGCGACCGCGCTGCCGACGGGTGCGCTGCTGATGTGTGTCCGCTCCGGCGCGCCCGACTGGACGCTGTTCCTGTGCTGGGCGCTGTCCGGCACCAGCCCCAACCTGGGCGGCATGGCCCGAGCCCGCTGGGCACACCTGCACCGGAACGACGCCGCCGCGCTGCATCGGGCGAACGCGCTCGAACAGTCCCTGGACGAGCTGTGCTTCATGGCCGGACCGGTCCTCGGCATGGTCCTGTGCACGACGCTCGCACCCGAGGCCGGACTGCTCGCCGCCTGGACCCTGGGCACCGTCGGCACCCTGCTGTTCGCCGCCCAGCGCGGCACCGAGCCCCCACTCCCCGAATCCACCCAACTCGCCTCCGCCGGGCGGGGGTTGATCGCCACCCGGGGCTTCCCGGCACTGCTCGCCGGGTTCCTCGCGGCCGGCCTGCTGTTCGGCTCGCAGGAGGTCACCACCCTCGCCTACACCGACGCACTCGGCCGACAGTCCGCGGGCGGCGTGCTGCTGGCGCTGGTCGCGGCCGGGTCCTGCGTCTCGGGTCTGGCGTTCGGCGCGATCCGGCCACGCCGCCCGGCCGCGGTCCGACTCGCGTTCGGCGCGGGCGCGATGACCCTGCTGATGCTCCTCCCGCTCGCCGCCGGCCGGGCCGGCGCGGGCCTGGTGGTGCTCGGCGCGGCACTGCTGGCCGCCGGCTCGGGCACCGCACCGACCATGATCAGCGGCATGACGCTGGTGCAGGAACTCCTCCCCGCGCACCGCATGAACGAGGCCATGGCACTGGCCGTCTCCGCGATCCTGGTCGGCATCTCCACCGGCGCAACCCTCGGCGGCGCCCTCGTCCAACACACCACCCCCGGCACCGGCTACCTCCTCCCCGCCACCGCCGCCACCCTCGCCCTCCTCACCACCCTCCCCGCCGCCCTCCGCACCCGCACACCCTGACGCCCAGCCAGAAATCCCGAACCCCCAAGCCCCAGCCACCACGCACACACCAGGACGGCCACACCCCGGGGCGAACCCGCAGCGAACCAGCCGCACTGACGGCCTGGCGGCCTGGCGGGCTGGCGGACTCGCGGACTCGCGGACTCGCGGACTCGCGGACTCGCGGACTCGCGGACTCGCGGACTCGCGGACTCGCGGGCTGGCGGGCTGGCGGGCTGGCGGGCTGGCGGGCTGGCGGGCTGGCGGGCTGGCGGGCTGGCGGGCTGGCGGGCTGGCGGGCAACGATCGGCCACGCTTCAAGCGAGCCCGCAGCAGGCAGCCTGGTTTCAGGACGAGCGTGCAGCAAAGCAGGCGAGCTGGCGGACAACAAGCGCCCACGCCTCGGGCCCAGGGCCCAGCGGGCAGGCGCACAGCGCCGTCGAACGCCCGCCACCGCCTGCGCTAACCCGGGCCCGGACCCGGACGGAACGACCGACCGGTCGAACACCGGCCACGCTTCAAGCAAGCCCACAGCAGGCGAACGCGCAGCGAACCAGCCGCGCAGCGGCGAGCTGGCGAGCTGGCGAGCTGGCGGACAACGAGCGACCACGCCTCGGATCAGGGCCCAGCGGGCAGGCGTGCAGGCGCGCAGCGCCGTCGAACGCCCGCCACCGCCTGCGCTAACCCGGGCCCGCACGGAACGACCTACCGGTCGAGCACCGGCCACGCGCGCAGCGGGCGGCCCGCTTCAGAGCGACGCGCAGTGGGCAGCCGCGCAGCGCCGGACGTCCGCCGCGCCCTGCGCCAACCCCGGCTCGGACCGACCCGCCCTGGTATCCGCCGCCGGCTTCCGCACGAAGCCGGCCGCGCGCAGCGCCACGCACCGCGACCCCGGCCCACACCGCCCGACCCTCGCCCCACACCCGATCCAACGCCGCACGAAGCCGGCCGCGCGCAGCGCCACGCACCCCGGCCCCGGCCCACACCGCCCGACCCTCGCCCCACACCCGATCCAACGCCGCACGGAACCAGCCGCGCGCAGCGCCACCCGCACGCGCCCCGCCCCGCCCCGTGGAGCCCGCCGCGCGCAGCGGCTAGCGCCAGCCGTACTCGTACTCCGCCAGCGCCGTCCCGTCCGGGAAGTGGGCGGTGCCGTGGCCGGTGCGGTGGGCACCGTGGCGTTCGTAGAAGGCGATCGCGCGGTGGTTGGCGGCCAGGACGTCGAGGCGGACGGGCCGTTCGGGGTGGCGGGCGAGGGCGGCGTGCAGCAGGCGGGTGCCGAGGCCGGCGCCGGTGCGGTCGGGGTGGACGTGGAGTTGTTCCAGGCGGACGACCCCGCCGTCCGGGACGAGGTAGGCGAAGCCGGCGAGGGTGCCGTCCGGGTCTTCGGCGAGCAGCAGGGTGGGGGTGTCGGCGGGCGGTCCGTAGTCCGCGGCGAGGCGCAGTTCCCAGAGCATCGTCTGCGCGCTGTCGGCGGCGAGTGCCGCGTCCGGGACGAGTCCGGCGTAGGCGCTGCGGCGGCTTGCGGTCAGCAGGGCGGCGACGGCGGCGGCGTCGGGTGCGCCGCCTTCGCGCAGGGTGGCGGGCATGTCGTCAGCTTTCCACACGCCGGGGGTTGAACACGTTCAAGAAGTGCCCTAGAGTCATCCACGAGCGATTTTGAACGCGTTCGAAATCGCAGGACTTCCGGCCGAGGAGGGGTCCGTCCGCCCGCCAGGGGGGCCGGTGGACGGCAGGTCGGGGGCAGGGGGGTGGCACGCCGGTGCTGGGGGGCACCGGGGCCGCCCGTCCGGTACCGTTTCGCCCTCCCGGTCCGGAGTTGTCCCGGTCCGGGCTAGGCTCGTTTTTCACAGCTGACTACTGGGGCGAAGCGAATGGCAGGCGGGGCGAAGGTGCCAGGAAACGACCGGGAACGGCCCGACGGGGGCCCGGTAGGGTCGGGCGACGTGGAGAGCGCGAGCGACCGGAACGACCCGGGCACCGGCGTGCCCGCCGCCGAACTTGCCGGCGGCCGGGCCCAGCCGAAGACCGACAAGAGCGAGGCCACTCGGGCCCTGATCCTGGAGACCGCGATGCGGATGTTCCAGGAACGCGGCTACGAGAAGACCACGATGCGGGCGATCGCCGCCGAGGCGGGCGTCTCGGTCGGAAATGCGTATTACTACTTCTCGGCAAAAGAATTTCTCATTCAGGGTTTCTACGACCGAATGACGTACGACCATGCGGCGGACGCCAGGAAGCGCATGGCGAATACCCGCGATTTCGCCACCCGGCTGGAAATCGCACTGAATTCCTGGCTCGACACGGCGGCCCCGTACCACGAGTTCTCCGCGCAGTTCTTCCGCACCGCCGCCGACCCGACCAGCTCGCTCAGCCCGTTCTCCAACGAGTCCCACCCGGCCCGGGCCACCGCGGTCGAGCTGTTCCGCGAGGTCTTGCAGGGCTCCGAACTCGCTCCCAAGCTGGACGCCGAGCTGGTCGAGCTGCTGCCCGACGTCCTGTGGCTGCACCTGATGGTCGTCGTCCTCTACTGGGTCTTCGACCGCACCGAGGACACCGAGCGCACCCGGGAATTCGTCCGCCGGTCGACCCCCATGGCGGCCCGGGTGATCAACCTCTCCCGTTACCGGATATTCCGGCCGATCGTCCGGGACGCCAAGGGACTCATTCAGGATTTCATTCTGCCGACCATCGGAAAGACCGCCGTCAAGCAGCCTCCCGCCGAATAGGGCCGGTCAGAAGCTGTCGGGGTTCCAGGGGGCACGGGCCGCGCGGAACAGTGCGTCCGCCCGGGCGGCGGCCCCCGGGGCGAGCTCGGTGAGGAGCGCGGCGTCGGCGAGCCGGGTGGCGGTCTCGGCGCCCAGGTAGAGAGTGCCGAGCGCACCGACGCCGAGTGCCAGATCGGCCGCTTCCTCGGTCGGAACAAGTCGGCCGGTGCCGTCGGCGGCGGTCTCCAGCGCCCAGCGGCCGGTCGTCCAGCCATACGGGTCGGTGACGTCCAGCACCAGGCGGCCGACGGCCTGGTAGCTGCGGGCGGCGAACGCGGCGGGCAGGTCGAGCAGGCGCAGCCAGGTGAAGTCGGAGTCGTCCTCGTGCGGGCGGGCGCCGCGCGGGTCGTTCAGCAGCAGCGGCAGCGGGTCGTCGGGCCGCAGGGCGGGGACGACCACGTGACGCACCCAGTCGACGGAGAACGCGAGCTTCCACAGGGCGTTGGCGGTCTGCTGGTCGAGCGCGAGGAAGTCCCGGACGTTCAGCGGACAGTCCGGGTAGGCGCCGTCGAACTTCTCGTCGACGGTGTAGTTGATCAGGCCGGTGACGGTGCCGTCGGCGGTGCGGTGGAGGGCGGTGAAGCCTTCCTTCCACTCGAAGCCGGGCAGCTCGATCTCGCCGGTGCGCAGCTGCCACCAGCGCGCCGGGCGGCCGATCGCGCCGGACTGCGTGCCCTGCCAGCGTTCGTGCAGCTCGGGGCCGTACTTGCGGACCTCCTCCAGGGTGACGAAGTCGATCCGGTGCCCCTCGTGGACGGGCAGTCCGGCCCGCAGGCCGCCGCTGCGCAGCACGTCCACCCGCCAGCCGCCGCCGCGGGTGGCGGGGCCGAAGCCGAAGCGGCCGTAGATGTTGTACTCGGCGGCGATCAGGATCGCGGCGGACAGGCCGCGCTCCCGGGCGGCCTCCAGGTCGTTGCGCATCATGCCGCTGAGCAGCCCGCGCCGGCGGTGCGTGGAGTTGACGGTGACGCCGGTGACCGCGTCCACCTCCAGCCGGGCGCCGCCGGGGACGGTCAGCTCGGTGTCGTAGCTGAGGAAGGTGGCCACGCAGCGCGGCCCCACCGGCGTCGGGTCGGAGTGGTCGAACGCCGCCTGCATCCGCCCCGGTTCGAAGATGACCTCGCGCCACTCCTTCGCGACCGCGACGTGCGGCCGCAGGAAGCCCCGGGCGATCGCCCTGTCCCACACGGTGAGTTCGTCACGGGTGATCGGCCGGATCTCAATGCCCTGGTCAGCGGGTTGCTGCGTGTCGTTGCCCATCCGGCCACGGTACGTCCGGCCCCGGTACCCGTCACCCGAATTTCCCTCCGCCGCCGCTCCCCGATGCCACGTCAGAAGCCGTCCGCAGCACTGGGAACCACGCCCGCCATGAACGCGCCCGGCTCTCCACCGCCGACCTGACCGCCCTCCCCGCCGCGGTGGAGACCGCCCCGGCCGGCCCGGCCCGCGCCTGCAACGCGCTCAAGGAGCAGTACGCGCCGGTCAGTTGGCTCTGGGCGGACCAGCGGGCCGCCGTTCACCGGTCCTGCTCCGCCAGCCTCCCGGCGAGGCCAGCCGCCGCGGTCTCGACCCAGTTCATGGTCCGGGCCGTCTCGTAGCCGAGCGCGTGGTTGATGCCGATCATGTGGGTGTTGACGGTGGCCGTGGTGGTGCAGATCCGCTCCATGTCCGGCCGCTCGTCGGCGATCCGTCGCGACATGGCGGCCTTCATCGCCAGGCCGAGCCCGTACCCGCGGTGCGCGGCCGGTACGGAGGTGTCGTGGATGTAGCCGATCTCCCGGCGGTGCGGGTAGTTGTGCACGACGTGGACGCCGACGACCTGCCCCGTGGCGGCCTCGACGGCGACGACGACCCGCTGCTCCGCGCCGGCCTCCGCCAGCTCGCGGTCGGCCTCGCGGATCCGCTCCGGGGTCCAGCGGGTCGGCCGGTAGGCGGTCCGGCCCGACGGGGCGTCCTCGATGGCCTGCCGGGCCGCGGCGAAGGACTCGACGAGCCGCTCGGGCGTCTCCCCCGTCCACTGCTCCAGCCGGTAGCCGGCCGGGACGGGCACCTCCCACAGCCGGGCGGGAGTCTCCGCGAACAGCAGGACCTGCATCACCATGCTGTGCGTCACCTCGAACCCGAGGCCCGCCGCCCACGCGGCGCCTGCGGAGTCGGGCTTCATCGGCTGACCGAGGACGGTGCCGCGCCCGGCCGCCAGCACGGCGGGCATCGCGGCCCGCAGCAGCGCGGTTCCGACGCCGCGACGCCGCAGTTCCGGGTGCACATGGACCTCGACCTGGGCGATCCCGCTGTTGGAGTCCTCGGGCAGCGCCACCCGGACCGAACCGGCCAGGCGTCCGTCCAGGGTGCCGATCCAGAAGCGGCAGGGCCCGTCCTCGACCGGCGGGGTGCGCAGGCGGCCGATCGCCGAGGCGTAGGTCAGCGGCGGGTCCTCGGGGAAGTCCGCCGCCACGGCCGCCGCCCGCATCGCGTGGTAGTCGGCCAACTGCCGCTCGGAGGCGTGGTCCGGGTCGAGCGGCTGTATGTCGAGGGTCACCGGATCTCCGTGTTCGCTGCGGCGCCGTGAAGCGGTCGGTTCGTGAGCCACCGGCTTCAGTGTGCGTCACCCGCACGGAGTCCGGGCGGACTTCTGCCGATCCGGTCAGGGGCGGGCGTAGAAGTCGGGGCGGCCCATGATCCAGAGGCTGGCCTGTTTGATGTCGGTGCCGGGGCGGGGGGCCTCGATCATCTGGTCGTCGCCGATGTAGATGGCGACGTGGTAGATGTCGGCGGCGCGGCCGGTCTTGGTCCAGAAGACCAGGTCTCCGGGGCGGAGGTGGTCGTAGCTGACGTGGGTGGATTCGGCGTACTGGTCGGCGGCGAAGTGGGTGAGGTTCTTGCCGCCCTTGCGCCAGGCCATCATCGTCAGGCCGGAGCAGTCGTAGCCCTGCGGGCCTTCGCCGCCCCAGATGTAGGGCAGGCCGATGACGGAGCGGGCGAACTCGATGGCGGCCGCCGCACCCTCGGCGGACCAGGGCTGTTCGCGGTCGGGGACGGGGTGCAGGTGGGCCGCGGCGGCGGCGCGTTCGGCCTCGGCGCGGCGGGCGGCCTCCTCGGCCTCGCGGCGGGCGATCTCGTCCAGCGCCTCCTGGCGTTGGCGTTCGAGGTCGACGCTGGTGTCGCGGGCCGCGGCGAGTTCGGCGAGCAGGGCCTCCTGGCGTCTGCCGATCTCGGCGACCTGGCGTTCCTGGTCGGCGAGCCGCCGTTGGGCGGCGTCCTTGGCGGTGCGGACGGTCTCGGCGGCGGTCCGGGCGGTGGCCTCGGCGGTGCGGGCCTCGGCGGCGGCGCGGGCGGCGGCCTTCGCGGTGCCGGTGGCGTCGTCGAGGATCTGCCGGGTCTGGGTGCCGGCGATGCCGACGGCGGTCGCCTGCGCGGACAGCTCGGCGGGGCCGCGGGATCCCAACAGGGCGTCCAGTGCGGCGAGTTGCGGGGAGGCACCCTGACGGTACATCTCGGCGACCAGCCCGGCGGCCCGGTCGGCGGCCCGGGCGCGGGCGGCCTCGGCGGCGACGGCGCGGCCGGCGGCGGCCTTCGCCGCCTGCTGGGCCTTGGCGAGGCGGGCGAGGGCGCCGTTGTACACCTCGACGGCCTGCTCGGCGACCTGCCCGGCCCGGTCGAGGTCGGTGCGGGCGGCGGCGAGCCTGGCCTCCAGGGCGGTGGCGTCGGCGGCCTTGGTGTCGGCGTCGGCCTTGGCCCTGGCGACCTCCTCGGCGGACGGGTACGCCTCGTCGTCCGGGTCGTCGGCGAGCCGGACGGCGGGGACGGCGGCGGGGGCGCTCGCGGCGGGCAGCAGGGTGAGCAGGGCGGCGGAGGCGAGGAGGAGGGCGGGGAGGAGTCTGCGCGGCATGACGGTCCTTCCTCGGCACGGTCCGACAATCGACCGGAGGAATCGACCGACTGTCCCATCACGTGACAATTCGGCCACGCACCGTCAGATTCTCAGACCTGACACGGTGTCAGCGCCATCGCCATGCAGCCACCCGAGTGAGATGTCCGATTGTCGGAAGACGGGGCCGCGCGAAGCAGGTGGGTCGGTCACGAACCCTACCGGCCGCATGCCGCCCGCTCCGCCATCCGACGCCGCATCAGCGCGCCGACCGCCCGGCCGCACCGCCCGCCCGGCCGCACCGTCGATCGCCTGGCCGCACCGCCCGCCGAAGGCCCGCCCAGCCCGTGCCCCGCCGCCGCGTCAGCGCGCCCGCTGCGGCGGCTTGCCGGTCGCGGTGGTGCGCGGCCGCCCGGCCCGGACGGTGCGGCGGCGGCGCTGGGCGCGGGCCCGCCGGGCCGGGTCGGTGGCGGGCGCGGCGGCCCGCCGGCCGCCGGGCGGCAGCGCGGTGGGGCGGTGGGCCAGCGCCCGGGCGGCCATCCGTTCGGCCACCGCGTGCGCCTTGGGGTGGCCGGCCGGCACCTTGTCGGGCGCCCCGGCGATCAGGTCGAACAGCCAGGTGCGCGCCAGGTCCGTCCGGGCGTGCAGCCGCCGTTCGCGCCGGGCGGCGCGGGCCATCCGGCGGGGCCGGTCGGCGTACCGCCAGCGCGCCCAGGGGCTGGACGGGCGGGCCAGCCGGATCGCGCCGATCCAGGACAGGCCGGGCACCATGATGCCGAGCAGTCCCGTCCACACCTTGCCCTTGAGCAGTGCGATCAGGCTGACCAGCGCGTTGCCGGCGATCACCGCGACCACGCCCCAGCGGGTGCTCTGGTTGGGCACCAGGCCGAGCGGCACGTAGCCGGTGAGCAGCAGTGCGGTGAGCAGGATGCCGAGAATCACCGCGTCCACCGACTTGCGGCCCTGTTCGCTCCAGTAGACGTCGTCCAGGTGGAGGATCAGCGCGAACTCGTCCAGCACCAGGCCGCAGCCGATGCCGAAGGACAGGCCGAACCAGTCGATCCAGGGGTGGCCGCCGTTGGTGGCGAAGACGCCGATGCCGCCGAGCAGCAGGAAGCCCAGGCCGAACACCATGTGGTGGATGTGCAGTCCGCCGGGGGTGATGTTGCCGGGCCACCAGCGGACCTTGGCGCGGATCATCCGGGTGCTGAAGCGGATGAACACGAAGGACGAGATGAACCCGACCAGCAGTAGGAACAGGGGCTGCTTGTGGGCGTCCACAATGTGGTGGCGGTAGCCGTCGAGCAGTGCGCTGAGCATCGGGTGGTGCCTTCGATCTCGGGTTCGGTTCGTCCGCGGGGCCGCCGGGTCAGAAGCCTCGGGTGCGTTTCGCGGCCCGGCGCGGGATCAGCAGGTGCGGGGCGTCGCGGTCGCTGGCGCCGGGGTTCTTCAGGAACAGCCGGGCCACCTCGCCGCCGAGGTTGACGCCGATGGCCAGCGCCAGCGCCAGCGCGACGGCCCGGCTGGCGGAGACCAGTCCGCTGGAGGCGTGGCCCTGGGCGAACGCCAGCATGCCCAGGTACAGCGCCGAACCGGGCATCAGCGGGCCCATCGCGGCGGTCACGTACGGCAGCGCGGAGGACGCCTGGAAGCGGGCCAGCAGCTGGCCGAACAGGCCGACCAGGCCGGCGGCCAGGCCGGTGGCGACGATCGCCGAGATCCCGGCGTTGTAGACCAGCACGCCGTACGTGGACCAGCCGATGCCTGCGTTCAGCACCACCATCGGCAGCGAGCGCCGGTCGGTCTGCAGCAGCATCGCGAAGGCCAGCGCCAGCACCATCGCGGCGAGCAGCTGGACCGGCGGCGAGGTGGTGCCGCCGATCGACTCGTCGGGCCGCAGCTTGGCGTTGTAGTTGACGCCGATGTACAGCACCAGCATCACGCCGATGACGATGCCCGCGACCAGGTACATCACCTCCAGCAGCCGGGCGGCGGCGGTGATGTAGAAGCCGGTCAGGCCGTCCTGCACGGCGGCGACCATCGCGCGTCCGGGCAGCAGCGCGAACAGCCCACCGGTGATCACCACGGAGCCGCGCAGGTGCAGCTCGTTGAAGGAGAGCAGGATGCCGCAGAGCGCGGCGGGCATCGCGGCGATCACGAACTGGTAGAACTCGGGCAGCCCGCGGCGGGCGATGAACGAGGCCAGCCGGTCGCCGACCACGGCGGCGGCGAACGCGGCGCCGAACACCAGCCAGGCCTTGCTGTCGACCCTCCCACCGACCAGGAACGACGCCGCGCCGGCCAGCAGCCCGGTGGCCATCGACAGCAGCCAGGCCGGGTACGGGTGCCGGTTGCGGCGGATCTCGGCGAGCCGCCGGTAGGCGTCGTTGACGGTCACCTTCTCCGCGGTGATGTCGGCGACCAGCTCGTACACGGCGGCCAGCCGCGTGTAGTCGGAGGTGCGGCGGCGCACCACCCGGTCCGCGGTGACCGGCGGGTCGATCAGCGAGGGCTGGTGGGAGATCGAGATCAGGGTGAAGGTGACCTGCGGTTCGCAGTGGTCGAGGCGGTAGGCGTGGGCGATGCCGAGCATCGCCGCCTCCACGTCCTCGGCGGCCTCGCCACTGGCCAGCAGCAGTTCGCCGATGCGCAGCGACAGGTCGAGGATGCGGGGCACGTTGCGCTGGGTCTGCGCACCGGCGGCCGGGTGCAGTTCGCGCGGGGTGCGTTCGAAGGCGGGGCGCTCGGCCATCGGCGTGCGCAGCAGGGTGCGCATCCGGTCCGGCCAGGGGGCGTCGCCGGGGGCGCCCTTGTGCAGTTCGGTCAGGTCCAGGCCGTACGCGGGGGTGTAGCCGGCGGCGTTCCACTCCTCGGGGGTGAGGGTGTCCTGGGCGAGCGGGTTGCGGGCGCGGACGGCCCCGGCGGCTTCCTGGGCGGCCGTGTGCCCGAGCAGCCCCTCGGTCTGCGCGGGCTCGGGTGCGTGCGGGACGCTGACGGTCCGTTCGATGGGCGGGGCGTCCGGACCGAGCAGCCCTTCGGTGGGCGGCGCCTCCTGCGCAGGTGCGCCCTCCGGCTTGCGTTCGGACACGGTGCTTTCCTCCGCCACCCCGGCAGCCGCCCGGTCGGGCTGCCTACTGGCTCCACCTTGCCCGATCGCCCCCGACGGTGCGAACAAGGGGTGCCCACTCCCGCCGGGCCGAGCTGGAACGACCTCAGAACCTCGAGGTGTCCAGCACCAGCCCGAACGGCTCCGGCAGCCTGATCGCCACACCGAACGGGTGCGGACCGTCCACCACTGCATAGCCCAGGTCGTGGGGCTCGGAGAACAGGGTGCACTCGCGGCTCTGCCGGTCGGCGAGCAGGTACAGCGGCGCGCCGTACTGGGCATAGCGCTTGCGCTTGGTGACGCGGTCGGTGTCGCCATTGGACTCGGAGGTGACCTCGACGACCAGCAGGGTCTGGTCGGGAGTAAGCGCGCCGGCTCCGGCGGCGAGGTCGTCCGGGACGACGGCGATGTCGGCCAGGTACCAGTTCGGGGACCCCGGCAGGTCGAGATTGCCGGATCCGCTCACGCAGCCGAGCTCGTCGACCCGGGCGTCGAGCTGCCGGCGGATCCGGGCGACGAGTCGTTCGTGGTCCCACATCGGTGACATCAGAACGATTCGCCCCTCGATGACCTGGGCCCACCGGTCGTCGATGAGCTGCACCGCATACTTCAGCGCCGCCTCGTGGTCCACGTCGCCGTACGCGATCGGCTGCGCACTCATGCCCGGCTCCCTCGCTCGCGTGTGGTGTCCGTCCAGACGCCTGAGATTCCCACCGTACCTGTCCCGGCCGACAGGCCGACCCGTTCCGGGAGCAGAGCTGTGCCCGCCCGTGGTCCGGGAGTTCCGAACCAAGGGCGGCGGTGGTGCGGGCTACAGGCCGTAGTCCTCGACGATCTTCCGGTGTCGGTCCAGGTCGACGCCGGCGGCGTCGGCGAGGGCGGGCCAGGCGAGGGGGTGGGGCCAGTGGGCGGTGAGGTCGGCGAGGAGGGCGTCGGCCTCCTTGGCCGAGGCGGTCGGCGGGACGCCGAGCGCGGCGTAGACGCCGGGCAGGGTCTCGTCCTCGTGGTGCGGGTCGGTGACCCGGTACTGGTCGCCGCTGTAGGCCCACACCGCGTACCCGGCTTCCTGGAGGGCGTCGCGCAGGGCGTACCAGGTGTCGTTGTCGGGGCAGCAGCCGTCGATCCAGTAGGTGGTGAAGCCGGCCGGGTCGAGCAGGGCGAGGTGTTCGAAGACCGGGTGCCAGTCGTCCTCCTGGCCGGGCTCGGGGCGGTCGTTGAGCACGGCGGGCGAGAACACCACGACGTCGCCGTGGTTGAGGTCGTGGTCGTCGCCGAGCACCGGCAGCACCCGGGCGGTGGCCGGGCCGGTGCGCAGTGCGGGCAGGTCGACGGTGGTGCCGTTGTGGCGGGGGGCGCGGATCTCGATCAGCTGCCACTCCTCGTCGACCGGGCCGCTGTCGGCGTCGAACTCGATGCCCAGGCGGGTGCCGGCGGCGCGGACGGCCGCCCAGTCGCGGTTGGCGGTGGCGGCGGTGATGAGGTGCCACAGGTCGGGGGGCTGGACGGTGCGGTGCTGCTCGTCCTCGTCGGCCTCGGCGGGGTCGAGGGCGTGTTCCAGGAGTTCCTGGTAGAGCCGCTGGGCCTCGACGTGGTCGCCGCGGCGGGTGGCGGCGGTGGCGGCGAGGCGGCGGGTGTTGAGGGCGTCCGGTTCGTGGGCGAGGACGGCGGCGCACTGTTCGCCGACCTCGGCCCAGCGGCCCTGGGCGGCGGCCCAGCGGGCGCGCAGCCAGTGCGCGTCGCCGGGGTCGGCGGAGAGCCGGTCGGCGAGCCGGTCGATGCCGTCGCCGTCCTCGGCGTCGATCAGCAGCTGGCCGAGCATGCCGGTGAGGTAGTCGCTGCCGGGGTCGAGTTCGAGCTGGGCCCAGAGCAGTTCGGTGACGGCGCGGGTGTGGCCGAGGGCGCCGAGCGCGCCGGCCAGGTTGAGCACCAGGACGGTGTCGGGTGCCTCGGCGGTGGCGAGGGCGGCGGCCAGCAGGTCGGCGCCGGTCTCCGGCTCGGGGCGGTTCTCGGCCAGCCACTGCGGCAACTCACCCACGGGGACGGGAAGTTCGGGGTGCGGCAGAACTTCGGCGGCGGCCAGCAGGTCGGCGACCTGTTCGGCGACGCCGTCGGTGCGGCGCAGTTGGCCGAGCTTGCGCGCGCCGGTGCGGGCCAGGGTGCGGGCGACCTCGCGGGCGCCGCGGGCGAGGGCGAGCCGGCCGGCGGCCAGCACGGTGGTGAGGCAGGGGCGGTGCGAGCCGGCGGCGTCGAGTTCGCCGGCCCACTCGGCGAGCCGGGCGCCGAGCGCGGCGTCGTTGGGGAACTCCCCTGCGGCGACCAGCAGTTCGACGGCGGCGGTCCAGCGGTGGCGGATGTCGGGGTAGCGGTCGGCCTCTTCGGCGGCGGGCAGCAGTTCGAGGGCGGTCGCGGCGCGGCCGAGGGCGGCGTGCTGGAGGGCGCGGCCGACCCGGAGCTTGCGGCGGTCGTCGTCGTCGAGGCGTTGTCCGGCGGCGACGTGGGCGCGCTCGGCGGTGTCGTAGGCGTCCAGGGCCTCTTGGTGCCGGCCGAGCCGGTGCAGGGCGGAGGTGCGGCTGTGCACGAAGGCCAGCGAGACCTGTTCGCCGGCCGCCCGGATCCGGGTCTGCGCGCGGTCGAGGTGGGTCAGCGCGTCGGCGGGGCGGCCGTCGTCCTCCAGGGTGTCGGCGTACTCCCGGGACAGGCAGTCGAAGCAGGCCCGGGCGGGTTCGACCCGCTCCAGGGTCTCCTCCAGCACGGCGAGCCGCTCGGGGACGTAGCCGGGGCCGTCGATGTTGGCGTGGCAGATGGTGAAGTCCTGGACGGCGCACACCGATTGGGGGCAGGAGGCGGTCTCCTCGCGGTGTGCGAACTCCAGCAGCGACACCGCCTCGGACATCGCGGCCTCGCCCTGGTTGCGCTTGTTCAGCAGGTTCTGCAGCCGCCAGTGCCGCAGGAAGACCTCGACCCAGGGCAGGCCGAGGGCGCGGGCGGAGGCCAGCGCCTCGGGGTACATGGCGTCGAGCTGCTCGTTGCGGCCCTCGACGGCGTGGCCGGCGATCTCGGCGAGCGCGTCGGCCAGCCGGTGCTGGCCGGACTCGACGAGTTGGCGGTGGGTGTCGTGCACCCAGGACCAGATGTCGGTGGTCATCGTTCCTCGTCCCCCTGCGGAGTGTCTGCGGAGATGGTGTCGGGCACCACCGACAGGCCGTCGGCGGGGACGGCGACGGTGAGCGCGGCGACCGCCGTGGAGATGCCGCCGAGGGCCGCGGTCAGGTCGCCGCCGGCCGAGCCGGAGGCCGCCGCCATGATCACCTTGAGCGAGCGCAGCAGCGCGGCGGCGGTGGCGGCCCCGGTGTGGCCGTCGCGGTAGGCGGCGAGCAGGTCGCGCACGGCGGGCGAGGCCAGGTTGAGGTAGAGCCGGGCCTGGACGGTGCCGTCGGTGCGGGCGGTGAACGCCCGGGCCAGGCGCAGCGCGGCGGACGGGATGCGGGCGTCGGCCCGGTCGTCCTCGATCCGGGCCTTGAGCTCGGCCTCGCGGTCGGGCACCAGCACCAGCGGCAGGCCGGGCGGGTCGAAGCGGGCCGGGACGAGCTGTTCGCCGTCGTCGGTGAGGGCGGCGCTCAGCCAGGCGTGCTGTTCGGCGGGCAGCGGCAGGTCGGGGGCGCGGAACAGTTCGCGGTTGCCGCTCTCGCTGCCGAGTTCGACGATCCGGCAGTCCCGCAGCTGCGCGTAGCGGCGCAGGAACGGCAGGACGGCGTACCGGTCGCCGCGGGCGATCGGCACCTGCATGGCGCGGTACAGCATCTCCTCGAAGCCGCCGCCGCTGCCGAGGGCGACGTGCACGGCGCCGTCGCCGGCGGCGCGCAGGGCGCCGGCGGTGAGTTCGCCCTGCGAGGTGGGGACGGGAACGTCGTCGGCGAGCAGGGTGAACAGCCGGTCGTCGCAGAGGGCGGCGCCGAGCAGTTCCTGGCCGTGCCGGGTGAGGATCCGCCGCCAGGCGGCGGGGTGCAGCCGGGCGGTCTCGTACAGGCCGTCGACGATGGCGTCGGCGAGGACCTGCTGGAGGGCCCGGTAGTGCTCGTCGCGCTGGAGGTCCTCGCGGCTGGCGGTGGGGGTGAGGCGGGTGGACTCGACGACGCCGCCGATGAAGCCGGCCCAGCTGGGCAGCAGGTCGCGGGCGTCGTCGGCGAGCAGCATGCCGCGCAGGTAGACGGCGAGGTCGCGGTTGTCGGTGGAGCCGTAGGTGCCGCCGTCCTGCACCCAGAGCAGGCCGACGGCGTCGGAGCGGTCCTCGGCGGGCTGCACGGGGAAGGCGGTGAGCGGTTCGAAGCTGCGGGCGAAGGCCGTGGCGAAGCGCATCCGGTGCAGGTGGGGCGAGCCGGGGACGTCCTGCCGCCAGGGCACCACGACGTTGTTGACGGCCTGCTCGTCGTCGCCGACGAACACCTCGATGGGCAGCAGCACGCAGTACCGGGCGAGGACTTCGCGCAGCGCCTCCTGGTCGGCGAGGTGGGCGTGCTCGGGCTTGAGCCGGAGCGTCACCACGGTGCCGGGCGCGGGCCGGGGCGGGGCCGCCTCGACGCTGTACTGCTCGCCGCCGCGGCTGCGGTAGGTGTGCGCGGCGTGCGGTTCGCGGTGCGAGGCGGTGGTGACGGTCACCTCCTCGGCGACCGAGAACGCGGAGAGGAAGCCCAGTCCGAACGCGCCGATGAGTTCCTGGTTGCCGGTCAGGTCGCGCAGCATCCGGGTGTAGCCGGTGCCGACGGTGGCCAGGTAGGCGTGGATCTCGGGTTCGGTCAGTCCGGCCCCGTTGTCCTCGATCGCCACCGTCCGCGCGGCCGGGTCGCCGGTCACCCGGATCAGTGGCCGGTAGTCGCCCTCCGGGTCCTCCAGCCTGCGCCGGGTGTGCGAGTCGTGGGCGTTCTGCACGAGTTCGCGCAGTGCCACCAGTGGCGTCGAGTAGAGGTGCGTGGCGAGCACGCCCACCAGGCCGCCGAGGTCGACCTCCGTGGTGCGGAGATTCTCCGACTTCTCGGATGCGGGGAATTCGGCGCCACTTCCGTCGGCGCCGGAAACGGGGGGAAGGCCATCAGACATGAGGCCCCAGTGTGCCAGTACGACAATCAGGCGACCACTGTTTTCGACATTCCCTTCTTCTGTCGATACTCGGTCAACTCCGGCCCGCCGCCCGGGCGATCGCCCGGAATCCCGCCAACCCGCCGAAATCCCACGCCATTTACCGACCCGCCCGAAACGGCGGCCGCCCATCCGTACGACTTTCGCACCAGTTTGCAGGGAGACCACCGCCGGACGAATTAGCCGCGCAGACTCCGCGCGTATGCGATCGGCCGGTTGCCCCCACCCGGGTCGACCGCGACCACCTCGAACTCGCCGTCCGTCGGCGGTTCGGCTGACCTCGGGCGATGGCGGTCCGGCGGGGCGTCGGCGACCCTGGACAGCGGAAGCTACCGGCGATTAACTTGACTGCGCGTCCAGCCGCCCGCCCGAAGGGAGCGCACCGTGCGCCGCACTGTGTACAACGAGGATCACGAGGCGTTCCGGGAGACCATCCGGGACTTCATCGCGAACGAGGTCGTCCCGGCCTACGAGAGCTGGGAGGAGGCCGGCCACCCGCCGCGGGACTTCTACCGCAAGCTGGGCGAGCTCGGCGTCTTCGGCATCGAGGTCCCGGAGGAGTACGGCGGCGCCGGCGAGACCGGCTTCAAGTACCAGGCGGTGATCTACGAGGAGACCGCCCGCGCGGGCGTCACCTTCGGCTCCTCCGGCGTGCACACCGGCCTGGTGCTGCCGTACCTGATGGAGTACGCCACCGAGGAGCAGAAGCAGCGCTGGCTGCCGGGCTTCGTCACCGGCGACATCATGACCGCGATCGCGATGACCGAGCCGGGCGCGGGCTCCGACCTGGCCGGCATCGCCACCACCGCGAAGCTGTCCGCCGACGGCACCCACTACGTGCTCAACGGCGCCAAGACCTTCATCACCGGCGGCGTGCTGGCCGACCTGGTCCTGGTGGTCTGCCGCACCGCGCCGTACGACCCGGCGGACCGCCGGGCCGGCCTGTCCATCCTGTGCGTGGACACCGCCTCCGAGGGCTACTCGGTCGGCCGCAAGCTGCAGAAGATCGGCCTGCGCACCTCGGACACCGCCGAGCTGTCCTTCACCGACGTGAAGGTCCCGGTGGGGAACCTGCTCGGCGAGGAGGGCAAGGCGTTCTCCTACCTGACCCACAACCTGGTGCAGGAGCGCCTGGCGATCGCGGTCGGCGCGTACGCCTCGGCGGCCGCCGCGGTGCAGTTCGCGGTGAAGTACGTCAAGGACCGCAAGGTGTTCGGCAAGGCCGTCGCCGAGTTCCAGAACACCAAGTTCTCGCTGGCCGACTGCCAGGCCCAGGTGCTCGCCCAGCAGGCCATGGTCGACCAGGCGCTGGAGCTGTACCAGAACGGCGAGCTGACGGTGGCGGACGCCGCCGCGGCCAAGCTGTTCTGCACCGAGTCGGCCTCCGAGGTTATCGACAAGTGCCTCCAGCTGCACGGCGGTTACGGCTACATCCTGGAGTACCCGATCGCCCGCCTCTACACCGACAACCGGGTGTTCCGGATCTACGGCGGCACCAGCGAGGTCATGCGCACCATCATCGCCAAGTCGCTCGGCCTGTAAGGCAGTTCGGACCCGCGGGCACGACGGAGGCGGGCACCCGGTCCGGGTGCCCGCCTCCGTCGTGTCCGCGGTCAGTTCGCGCTCGCGCGCCAGGCCTCCAGTCCGGCCGCCGACGCGGCCTTCGCCTGGTGCACGGTGCGCTGCGCGAGCGCAGCCGGGTGGGTCTCCAGCTGCTGGAACCAGCCCCGGCCCGCGTTCGCCAGGGCGACGCAGACCAGCGCCGTGCCGGTCAGTCCGACGACGGCGCCGATCCCCGTGAGGGCCACGCCGACGGTGAGCATGCCGCGGTTCACCTGGAAACCGCCGATGAATTTCTGATTGGTCGCCATAGGACCACCATCGGGCCGCTTCCCGGGCCCCGCACGCCGAACGGGCCTCCCGTTGACCCCTGCGCGTGGCCCGGCGCGCGGCGCCCGCGAAGCCTGCCTAGGGTCGGTCCGGGGGGCCGACGGACGGAGAACGCGATGACCGAGCAGCCGGCCCGGATCGACCTGAACGCGCTGGCCGAGGAGCACGCCGCCAAGGCCGCCGCCAGCCCGCACGGCCGCAGCGCCCATCTGCTGCTGCACGACGGCGTACTGCGGCAGACCGTGATCGCGCTGCGCGCCGGAGCAGTGCTGGACGAGCACAACGCCCCGGTCGCCGCCAGCCTCCAGGTGCTGCGCGGCCGGGTCGCGCTGACGGTGGCCGGCCGGCAGCAGGACGCGACCGCGGGCGAGCTGCACTCGATCCCGCAGGAGCGGCACGGCCTGCTCGCCCACACCGACGCGGTGGTGCTGCTCACCGCCGTCACCGCCTGAGCCGCCCGACCGCTCGCCTGCCCGGCCCGCGGTCGGGCGACTCAGGCGGCGGGCGCGCCCAGCACCTCGCCGCTGACCAGCGCCATCGCGCGCAGGTAGTCCTCGCCGCCGGGCACCCCGTCCGGGTCGATCAGCCAGTGCGCGGCCTGGCCGAGCAGCAGCGACTGGTAGAAGACGCCCTTGGCGAGCTCGTCCGGGGTGTCCTCGTGCTCGGCCTTGCCCTGGAAGAGCGCGGCCAGGCCGAGCCGGCCGAGCTTCTGCGCCTCGGCCAGCTGTTCGCGCAGCTTCGGGAGGCTCTCCAGCTGCCCGAGGATCTCGAACTGCACCGTCCACAGCCCCCGGTGCGTGGCGAAGCTGTCCCGCATCGCGTCCCAGGAGCGGACGAACCGCTCCTTCGGGTCGGCGATGTCCGCCGAGGAGGCCAGCGCCGTGCCGATCGCGGTGCCCCACTCCCCCATGGCCTCCACCAGCGCCTGGATCAGCAGCGCGTCCTTGGAGCCGTAGTGGTAGCCGATCGCGGCCAGGCTGACGCCCGCTCCGCTGGCGATGTCCCGGGCGGTGGTGCGGCCGTAGCCCTTCTCGTACAGGCAGTGCTTGGCGCTGGCCAGCAGGTCCTCGCGATTTCCCATGCGCCGATGCTACGGCAGTCCAAGACGCTTGTCTTGCTCGGACGTCTGGCACACCCGATTGAGACGTTTGTACTAGACAGTCGTGCAAGACGTCCGTACAGTCCTCGGCATGACCACCGACCACGGCCGCGCCGGCCGACGCGAATGGCTGGGCCTCGCCCTCCTCCTGCTGCCGACCCTCGTCCTCGCCATGGACATGGGGGTGCTGTTCTTCGCCGTCCCGTTCATCGCCACCGACCTGCGACCCAGCGGCACCCAGCAGCTGTGGATCATGGACATGTACTCGTTCCTGCTGGCCGGGCTGCTGATCCCGATGGGCGCCCTGGGCGACCGGATCGGTCGGCGTCGGCTGCTGATCGGCGGCACCGCCGCGTTCGCCGCGGCCTCGCTGGTGGCCGCCTGGACGGACGGCGCGAACCAGTTGATCGCCGCCCGGGCCCTGCTGGGCGTCGCCGGGGCGGTCTTCGGGCCCTCCACGCTGGCCCTGGTGCGCAACATGTTCCCCGACCCCAAGCAGCGGCAGGCCGCGATCGGCGCGTGGAGCGGCGTCATGATGGCCGGCGCCACCCTCGGGCCGGTGGTCGGCGGGCTGCTGATGGAGCACTTCTGGTGGGGCTCGGCCTTCCTGATCGCCGTCCCCGTGATGCTGCTGGCGATGGCCGCCGCGCCGTTCCTGCTCCCCGAGTACCGCGCCCCGCAGCAGGGCCGCTTCGACGTCGCCGGCGCCGTGCTGTCCGTCGCCACGGTGCTGCCGGTCGTCTACGGCATCAAGACCCTCGCGGTGGACGGCTGGAGCCTGCGCCCCTCGCTGGTGCTGCTCGCCGGTCTGCTGGTCGGCGTCGGCCTCGCCGTGCGGCTTCGCACCGCGGCGCACCCGCTGATCGACCTCTCGCTGTTCCGGATCCGCACCTACAGCGGGGCGATCACCGTCAATACCATCGCGATGTTCGCGATGATGGGCTTCTGCCTCTTCACCTCGCAGTACCTCCAGCTGGTCAAGGGATACGGCCCGCTCGCCGCCTCGCTCTGGGCGCTGCTGCCCAGCGTCGGCGTCGGCGCGGCGGTCGGCGGCTTCGGTGCGCTGGCAGGGCGGGTGCGGCCCGCGGTGCTGCTCACGGCCGGCTTCCTGGCCAGTGCGGCGGGCTTCGCCGCGATGGCCTTCGTCGCCCCCGACTCCTCGCTGGTGCTGCCGCTCACCGCCGCCGGGATCATCTCCGCCGGCGCGGTCGGCACCGTCAGCATCACCGGCGAGATGGTGCTCTCCGCCGCCCCCGCCGAACGGGCCGGCGCCGCCGGGGCCACCTCCGAGACCGCCCAGGAACTCGGCAGCTCGCTCGGCATCGCGGTGCTCGGCGCGGCCGGCGCAGCGATCTACCGGACCCGTATGGACGGCGCCGCCCCCACCGCCGCCCGCGACACCCTCGGCGGGGCCGTCACCACCGCCGCCCACCTGCCCGGCGACGCCGCCGAGCAGTTGCTCACCACCGCCCGCGACGCCTTCACCGCCGGCCTGCACGTCGCCGCGCTGGTCGGGGTGGTGGTGATGCTGGGCGCCGCACTCGCCGCCCACCTGCTGATGCGCCACCTGCGCCCGGCCGGGCAGCCCGCCGCGAACTCCCCGGTGGTACAGACCACATGACTGGTATCACCTGCATTTCGGCCGCTGTTTGCCGACGGGTGTATACGTTCGCCGATGAGGACAGGCATACTGGCCGGGTCGGGCCTTCCGCCCGGCCCAGACGTCACAGCGAGAACTTCCACGAAAGGACCGGTGGTCAGGGATGTTCCGTAACGGTCTTGAGCCCTGGCACATCCTCATCATGGTGGTGGTGCTGGTCCTGCTGTTCGGCTCGAAGAAGCTGCCCGAGATGGCCCGCGGCCTCGGCAAGTCGATGCGCATCCTGAAGGCCGAGACCAAGGCCCTGCGCGAGGAGGACGCCCCCGCCGCCGAGGCGCAGAACGGCACCGCCGCCTCGCAGGCCGCCGAGCAGCCCCGCCAGGCCGTCGAGCCGACCGTGATCACCAAGGCCGCCGAGACGTCGAAGTCGACCACGGCCTGACACCCGCCGGCCCCGGCCGGCGCAGCAAGGTCTTCCGGAGCCCCGGACCGCCAGTCGCGGTCCGGGGCTCCTTCGTCGCACCCGAGTGGCTGGCCGCTCCGTCCTGGTATCTGCTGGTAGCCACCTGACGGCGGATCACCTGGACGGTAGCGATGACGGACGAGTCCCCGGACGAGCGCGAGCTCGCCGCCCTGCGCGCCCGGGTCGCCTCCTTGGAGTCGCAGGAGCCCCGCCGCCACCACCGGGTGCGGTCGTTCTTCGCCGCGGTGCTGATCGTGCTGGCCGCGGTGCTCACCCCATTGGCCGTGGTCTCCTCCTGGAGCCGGGCGCAGGTCACCGACACCGGCCGGTTCGTGTCGACGATGGCCCCGCTGGCGTCCGACCCGGCCGTGCAGGGCGCGGTCGCCAACCGGACGACGGACGCGATCATGCAGCAGCTGCCGATCTCCGACCTGCTGAACGAGGTCGCGCCGACCGACCGGCCGGCCCTGAACGCGGTGCTGGGCAAGGTCGGGTCGGCGCTGACCGACGGGCTGACCGGCTTCGTCCACGACCAGGTGCTGAACGTCGTCCGGTCGGACGCGTTCCCCGCCATCTGGGAGGGCATCCTGCGCAACGCGCACGCCGCGTTCACCAAGGTGCTGACCGGGGAGGGCGGCGGCGCGGTGCAGGTGAAGGGCGACACCGTGACCCTGGACCTGGCCCCGGTGATCGTCCAGGTGAAGGACCGGCTGGTGGCGAACGGGCTGAGCCTGGCGGCGAACATCCCCGAGGTGCACACCGACTTCGTGCTGGTGCAGTCGGACGCGGTGAAGAAGGCGCAGACCGGGCTGCGGCTGCTCGACCTGGCCGGGTTCTGGGTGCCGGTGCTGGCGGTGGTGTGCGCGGTCGGCGGCATCCTGCTGGCGGTGCGCCACCGGCGGGCCACCGTCACCACGGCGCTCGCGATGGCCGTCGCGGCGGGCCTGCTGGGCATCGGGCTGACCGTGTTCCGGGCGCTGTATCTGGACAAGCTGCCCGCCGACGTCGACCAGGCCGCCGCGGCGGCGGTCTACGACACCCTGGTGCGGTATCTGCGGGCGGCGGTGCGGATGCTGCTGGCGCTGGGCATCGTGATCGCGCTGGCCGCCTGGCTGACCGGGCCGGGCCGGCGGGCGGGCTGGGTGCGGCAGCTGTGGCAGGCCGGCCTGGGTGCGGTGCGGCGGGCCGCCGAGGGGATCGGGCTGCGGCTGGGCCCGGTCGGCCGGTTCGTGCACCGGTGGAAGGCGTGGCTGGGCTGGGGCGCCGTCGTGGTGGCCGCGATCGTGGTGCTGACCTGGGGTTATCCGACGGCGGTGGTGGTGCTCTGGATCGCGGTGGTGCTGCTGGCGGTGCTGGCGGTGCTGGAGTTCCTGGACGCCCGGCCCGAGGAGCCCGCGGACCGGAAGGCCCCGTCGGCGTGAAGGAGCTGACGCGGGTGTACCTCGCCCTGCTGGGCGGTCCGGTGCTGCTGCTGACGGCGTACTTCGCGGTGCCGCTGGACTGGCTCGGGCCGCGCCACCCGGTGGTCAGCTGGGTGCTGTTCGGCACCCTGCTGGCGCTGCTCGGCACAGGCCTGCTGGGCGAGGCACGACGGCAGGTGCTGGGCCGACCGGGACGGCCCGTCCCGGTGATCGTGATGCTGCTGTGCGGGGCGCTGGTGGTGTTCGCGGGCGCGTACCTGGCGATGTCCAAGCAGCCGGGCGAGTTGGAGGGCCTGAACACCAAGATCGACGCGCTGTACTTCACGGTGATCACCATGGCGACCGTCGGCTACGGCGACATCCACCCGGCCGGGCAGGTGGCGCGGGTCGTGGTGATGCTCCAACTGCTGTACACCGTGGTGTTCCTGACCACCGGTGTGACGGCGTTGAGCCGTCAGGTGAGGACCCGGACGATCCGGCGGGCGCGCGGCGGCGAGTAGAGCCCGCGCTAGTCCTCGCGCTGGGCCTGCATGTGCACGGCGGTGAGCAGGCCGGCGATCCGGACCTGCCAGCCGTTGGCGAGGGCGGGCTCGACGGCCTTGTGCTTCTGGAGGTCCTTGACCAGGCGCTGGGCGTCCTTGAGGGCGCTCTCGGCGTCGTCGGAGCGGTGGTCGTTGACGTCCTGGGTGGCCTGGTCGAGGAGCGCGGTCAGGTCGTTCTGGCGGTCGCGGTCGCGGGCGAAGGAGGCCTGGGCGACGTCGGCGCGCAGCTGGGCGAGCTGGGCGATCACGGTGGGCTTGGCGCTCGTGGACGGCTTGGGCGAGGTGCTGGGGCGGGCCGAGGCGCTGGGCGACGGGGACGGGGGCGCGACGGGGGCGCTGCTCTCGGCCGTGGCGGACGGAGCACCGGCGGACGGCTGGGCCTTCGGGGTGGGGTCGCCGCCGCTGAGCGAGAACGCGGCGATGCCGGCCACGCAGGCGAACACGGCGGCGCCGACGCCCGCGTACACCAGCGGGTTGCGGCCGCGCCGGGGCTCGGGTGCCTCGTCCCGGTGGCGGACCGGCATCGCCATCGGCATCGGCGGGAGCACCGAGGTGCGCTGCTGCTCGGTCCAGGGCTGCCGCTGCGGCGGGGGCGGGGGCGGCGACGGCATGGTCGCGGGGACCGGCGGCAGGACCTGGGTGGCGGCGCCGAGCAGTTCGGCGGTGCGGTCGGTGGGTGCGGCCGGGACGGCGGCGAGCAGTTCGGCGGCGGCCGCGTTGGCGTCGGCGGGGCGCTGGTCGGGGTGCTTGGCGAGCAGCCGCAGGATCGCGGCGTCCAGCGCGGGCGGCACGTCGGGGCGGAGCGCGGCGGGCGACACCGGGTACTCGGTGACGTGCTTGAAGGCGATCGCGACGGGCGTGTCGGCGGTGAACGGCGGTGCGCCGGTGAGCATTTCGACCAGCACGCAGCCGACGGCGTACAGGTCGGCGCGGGCGTCGACGGCGCCGGCGGTGGCCTGTTCCGGGGAGAGGTAGGCGGCGGTGCCGATGACGGAGGCGGTCTGGGTGAGCTGCTGCCCGGAGGAGGAGCCGGCCCGGGCGATGCCGAAGTCCACCACCTTCACCCCGCCGTCGTGGGTGATCATGATGTTGCCGGGCTTGATGTCGCGGTGCACCAGGCCCTGGGCGTGGGCGGCGGCCAGCGCGTCGAGGACGGCGGCGGCGATGCCGACGGCGCGTTCCACCGGGAGGGTGCCGTGGTCGGCGATCAGCCGGCCCAGGGTGTCGCCGTGGACGAGTTCCATCACCAGGTACGGGGAGCCCTGGTCGATGCCGGAGTCGAAGACCGTGACGATCCGCGGGTGCACCAGCAGCGCGGCCATCCGGGCCTCGCGGGCGAAGCGTTCGGCGAACCGGGGGTCGTCGGCGAGGCCGCCGTTGAGCACCTTGACCGCGACCGGGCGGCCCAACTGGTGGTCCACGGCCCGGTAGACGGTGGCCATTCCGCCGACGCCGAGTATCTCGCCGAGCTCGTAGCGCCCGTTCAGCGCGCGTCCGATCATCGGATACTCCCCTCGTCGGTCGGGCACCCGTGAACCATAGCGGTGCGGTGCGGCAGGGCTTTACGGCCGCTGCACCAGCAGGGCGGCGAGCAGGGCGGCCAGGGCGGCGGTGAGCAGGGCACGCGGGATGCGCGACGAGCCGTGGACGGCCCGTCTGGCTGCGCGTTCGACGTGCGGCGAGGTGCGCGGGAAGCTCATCGCCGACTCGCCTGGCGGTGCGTCGGGTCGGTCACCGGGGACTCCAGAGGTTTTCGGGCGGGACGCCGGGGTGGGCTCCGGACGGACGGTGGACCCGGGGGAGTCCAGCCGTCCGTCCGGAGCGGTTCCGGCCGGCCGTGGACCCGGGGGAGTCCGAGGGGCCGACCGGAGCGGTTTCCGGACGGGCGGGGCCCGGGGGAGCCGTCCGCCCGTCCGGAAGTCGGTCCGGGCCGGCCGGCGGGCACAGGGGAACCCGCCGGCCGTCCGGAGTCGGGGCCGGCCGGGCGGTGGACCCGGGGGGAGTGTCCACCGCCCGACCGGAGTCGGTGTCAGTCCTGGCTGTTGCCCCCGCCCTTGGACTGGTCGCCGCCCCGGCCCGGCCGGGCCGAGGACGACGGTGTGGCGGACGCCGACGGGGACGGACCTGCCGACGGGCGGCCGTGGCCGTTGCCGCTGCCCTTGCCGTTGCGGTCGTCGTTCCGGTCGTCGTCGTTGTGGCCGCCGCCGCGGACGAGCTGCGCGCAGTACCCGTTGACCTTCTCCGGGCCGCCGGCGGCGCGCAGCAGTTCGGCCAGCGCCGGATCGACGGCGGCCTCCTTCGGCTTGGCGCCGCCCGAGACCCGGGCCGCGAAACCGCGACACAGTGCGACCAGGTCGGGTGCCTGCCCCGGGTCGGTGGACGCCGGGTCGGTGGGCCGACCGGATCCGCCGGCCGGGCGGCCGGCGGTGCCGGACGGCTTGGCGGTACGGCCCGGGGCGGTGCCCGGCGACGACGCGTCGGGCGTGCCCGAGGGCGGCGCGGACGCGGCGGCGGCCGGCGGGGTCGGGGCGGGACCGCCCAGGACCTCGGGCAGCCGGCCCGCCCCGGCGGCGACGGCGACCCCGCCGACGGCGGTCACGCCCAGCGCGACGGCCATGGCCTTCGCGCTGAGGGCCCGCGCGAGCGCGGTGTCCGCCATCTTTCGTCTCCGGTGCTGACTGGGGGCCGGCTGGCGACGAGCCTGCCGGAACGCGGCCAGGGCCCCCTCTTCGCCGGGCAGCGGGCCACCGTCCTCCGGCCCGGTCGCCGCAGCGGCGGCGAGCAGGTCGGCGAGCTCGGGCCGTCCTGGCACGGACTGCTGCCCGGCGGAGGGGTTCTGACCGGCCTCCGGGTCGACCGTCGTACCGCCGAGCAGCTGCTCGGCGGCGGCGCGATCGATCCGGCGGGATCGGTTGGTGCTCATCTCATATCCCTCAGCGTCGGCACCTGCGCCGGTGTCACACCCTGCGCGGAGATCTTTTTGCCGGCCGCCCGACGGGGTACCCCGTCGGCCGCTCCCCCGGTCTGGTCGAGGGCCTTGGCAAGCCGCCGCAGCCCCCGGTGCGCGGCCATTCGGACGCTGCCGGCCCGTTTGCCCAGGACCTTCGCGGCACTCTCCGCGTCCAGCCCGAGCACCACCCGCAGCAGCACCGCCTCGGCCTGGTCGGGCGGCAGCGAGGCGATCAGCGCGAGCGCGTCGGAGGTGGCGACGGTGGCCATCGCCTGGCCTGCGGTGTCCTCGACGGCGGCCAGCTCGACCAGGTACTCGACCGGCAGGTCGGCGACCGGACGGCGGCGCACCCGGCGCAGGTGGTCCATGGCCCGGTTGCGGGCGATGGTGGCGGCCCAGCCGCGGAACCCGTCCGCGTCGCCGCGGAAGCCCGGCAGGTCACGGGCGATCTGCAGCCACGCCTCGGACGCGATGTCCTCGGCGTCCTCGGCCCTGCCTCCGACCAGCACCCGCAGGTAGCGCAGCAGCCCGGGCTGGACGGCTCTGAACAGGACCCGGAACGCCTCTTCGTCGCCGTCCTGCGCGGCCCGGACGGCCTCGGCGAGATCGGCCCGCCGGCCCGCCGGGCGGTCCGGCGGACCCGGACGGCCGCGTCGGTCGCCGTCGTCCGCCCCGTGGTGTTCAGCACTGTGCACCCGCCACATGATGCGCCATCCGGATGCCCCGGCCCACCCGCGGGGCAGGGCCCCCGCCGTGGTGGAGCGGTGGCCGCAGGGTGTGGGGGCGGGCGCTGCACGGTGTGCGCCCGGTGCAGACCGAGGCTCCGTCAGTTTCGGGACCAAGGACCCGGACCGGGCCGACTTTCGTCCTGTCGGACGCTGTCGTTCGCCCGCGGTTTCCCCCCACTCCCTCGCCATACCGTACAAAAGAGGGACATTCCGTCCCCGATCCGGAGCGCGACGGCCGTCCGCGCGCCGCCGCCCCCTGCACCGAGGCAGAGACACGGGAGACGCCATGAGCACCGCCCAGGAGCTGTACGCGACGGGAATCCGCGAGCACTTCGCGCCCGCCCTGCGCGCCCTCGGCCTGCACGGCTGGCGGCACTCGTTCTCGCTGCCGGACCACGACCGGTGGGCGGTGCTCGGCGTACAGGTCGTCCACGCGGACGGGCGGGTGCGCTACACCGTCAACCTCTCCGTCACCGACAAGGCCGCCTGGGACCGGCGCAGCGTCCGTCCGGACGCCAACACGCCCACCGGGCTGGAACGTTGGCGCGCCCCGATCGGCGAGGTGATGCCGGTCGGCGGCGAGGTGTGGTGGGAGGTCGCGCCCGGCCCGCGCTGGCTGGTGGCCGTCGAGGACTCGGTGGCCGCCGTCCGCGGCTACGCGCTGCCCGAACTGCGCCGCCGGCTGCGTCCCGACGACCGCGGCCCCTACCTGCTCCCGGTCGCCCTCGACGGCGTCAACAACGCCCTCGCGATCGCCGGTGTCGCGCGCATCCAACGCGCCGAACTCACCGACGGCACGCTTGAGTTGCACGGCGCGTGGAGCCGCCACGACCCGGCCGCCCGGCAGGTCCTGGCCGGCGCCGCCCGCGGCTTCCTGTCCGCCCGCGACCGACGTTTCCGGCTGGTCAGGGCGCTCGACACCCTCGGCCGCCCGCTGTGGGAGTTCCCCGACGGGAACCACGACGAGGCCCACTGAGTCCCAGTCAGTACCGGGGCGGGAGCGCGCCGGTACCGACGCATCCGGGGGGAAGCACATGACAGGGACCGCCACCACGGCCGGCACCACGGCCGAGTTGCACGAGGCCCGCCGACTCGACTGGGACGGCTGCCTGAACGTCCGTGACCTCGGCGGCCTGCCCACCCGGGACGGCCGGCGCACCCGCACCGGCGCGATCGTCCGCGCCGACAACCTCGACCGGCTCACCGCCGAGGGCCAGAACGCGATGCTCGCGCACGGTGTGCGCACCGTGATCGACCTGCGGGACCAGGTCGAGTACCGGCCGCTGCTGCCCACTCCCGACACCGTCGACCTGGTCCGCATCCCGCTCGACGCGCTGGCCGGCCCCGACTGGTGGGCCCGCTTCGGCGCCCTCGACGGCACTCCGCTGTCCTTCCGCCCCTACCTCGACCACTGCCGCGAAGCCGTCGCCCGGCTGGTCTCCGCCGTCGCCCACGCCCGGGACGGCGGCGTCGTGGTGCACTGCGGCGCCGGCCGCGACCGCACCGGCCTGGCCGCGCTCGTCCTGCTCGCCCTCGCCGACGTCGAACCCGCCGCGATCGCCGAGGACTACCTGCTCTCCGCCCCCAACCTGCGGCCGCTGTGGACCCTCCTCGACCTGCCCGACGAGGAGGCCGGCATCGCCCGCACCCTCGCCGACGCCGGCACCACCGCCGACGGGGCGCTGCACCAGGTGCTCGCCGAGTTCGACGCCGCGCAGTGGCTGCCCGCCGCCGACGCCGCCGCGCTCCGAAACCGCTTCCTCGAAGGGAACTGACGGTCCGTTAATTGGTTCGCGCGCCGGACTGCGGGCGAACCATACTGCGCCGCATGGTGGATTTCGCCCTTTTCGACACCCGCGGCTACCCGACCGTCGACGTCCGCACCGGCTACGCCGGATGGGTCGACAGCTACGAACAGACCGTCCAGGACGCGATGGACGTCGACGTCCTGGCCCGACTCGCCGTCCCCGCCTGGTCCGAGGCCGGCATCGCCGTCGACCTCGGCTGCGGCACCGGCCGCACCGGCGCGTGGCTGCGCGGGCGCGGCGTCGGCGCGATCGACGGCGTCGACCTCACCCCCGAGATGCTCGGACGCGCCCGCGAACGCGGCGCCCACCGCAGCCTCACCGAGGCCGACCTGGCCGCGACCGGGCTGCCCTCCGGGGCGTACGACCTGGCGGCCTGCTCCCTGGTCGACGAACACCTCGCCGACCTCGGACCGCTCTACCGCGAGGCCCACCGCCTGGTCCGCCCCGGCGGCCTCTTCGTCCTGGTCGGCCTCCACCCCGCGTTCATCATGTCCGCCGGCATGCCCACCCACTACGACGGCCCCGACGGCCCGGTCGCCATCACCACCCACGTCCACCTCGTCGGCGACCACCTCACGGCGGGCCTCGCTGCGGGCTGGCAGCTCGCCGAGATGCGCGAACAGACCGTCGGCGACGAATGGATCGCCCTCAAGCCCAAGTGGTCCCGCCACCGCGGGCAGCCGGTCTCGGCGGCGTACGTCTGGCGCAGGGGCTAGCCGACTCGGAAGCCGGAGTTAGCCGACTCAGAAGCCGGAGTCGGGCGCCGTCACCACGCGCGTCCGTCCGTCCGCGCGCGCGGCGAGGCCCGCTTCGAGGCGGAGGGCGCGGGCGGGGCCCAGCAGGGAGAGCGCCTCGGGGACGGTCGCCCACCGGTAGGCGTCGAGCTCGCCCGCCGGGAGCGTGATCGGGGTGTCGGCCGGGAGGACGCCGAGGTCGAAGAGGAAGTGGCAGGCGGGGTGGCCGAGTTCGCCGCTGGGGTGGGTCCAGGCGACGGCCAGCAGGTCGCCCGCCTCGCGGTGGAGGCCGGTCTCCTCGTGGAGTTCGCGGGTGGCGCACTGCTGCGCGTTCTCGCCGAGGTCGACGGTGCCGCCGACGAACTGCCAGGCGTCCCGGTAGCCGGCCTTGACGATCAGGACGCGCCCGTCGGGGTCGGTGATCAGGCAGCCTGCGGCGGCGTAGACCCGGGGCAGGGAGGCGAGCCAGTCCTCGCGCGAGGCGAACTGCGGGGCGTCGGCCATGGGGCTCCTTCGGCGGGGGTGGGTGCGGGCGGCGCCAACTCTCTCACCCCCGCCGGGGGTTCAGTGCTCCGAGTGCCGTTCCGCGCCGCGGTGCCGGTGGCCGGGCAGGTCGGTGTGGGCGGCGGGCCCGTCGGCCGGGCCGGCCATCGCCGCCATCCGGCGGCCGCCGTGGCTGAACTCGGTGTCGCCGGGATAGCCGCTGCGGGTGGCGCGTTCGGTGTCGGTGTGCAGCTGGGGTGCGAGGGGTGCCGGGTCGGCTTCCATGGTGCGGTCCCGCAGGACCAGTTCGGTGCCCTCGCGGAGCCTGATCATCTTGTCGGTCGAGCGCTTGGTCATCGCCGACCTCCCTCCATCGGACCGATATGACCATTATCAGCCCGTATGCGGCACGCCGCTCCGAATTCCCTTGACCGAAAGGCCAGCTCAGGACCCTCGCGGTGTGGGACCATGCCGCGTGGCCACGGTGATACAAGCCGACGAATCCCAGGAACAGCGCAGCGCACAGTCCGCCCCGCGCGGCGGTCACGCGGACCGGGTCCGGCACCCGGCCGCCCTGATCCGGCTGGTGTCCGGGCTGTGCTGGATTGCCCTGGTACTGCTGCTCGCGGGCTACGCCCGCTCCTCCGCGCTCGGCCTGGACACCGACGTCTCGCGCGCCGCCGATCTGCTGCCCTGGCCGCCCGTGAAGCTCGCGGCGGCGCTCTGCGGCGGCGCGCTGCTGCTGGTGCCGCTGGGGTACGCCGTGGACCGGGTGGTGTGCGCCGACGGCCGACGGGTCGCGGACGGCGTCCTGGCGGCCGTCCTCGCGTACGGCCTCTCGCTCGGCCTGGACCTGCTGGCCGGCGACCTCACCACGCTCACCCACGCGCTGCCCGGCAGCGGCGGCCGCACCGACCCGGTGTACGGGCACCTCGCGCCGGTGCTGGCGTTCATGACGGCGATCGGCACCGCCGGCCGACGCCGCTGGCGCACCGCGCTGGCGGTCACGCTGACGCTCTCCGGCCTGTCGGGGCTGGTCACCGGGTACGCCACCCCGCTGTCCCTGGTGCTGTCGCTGCTGCTCGGCTGGACCACCGCGCACGCCACCCGGTACGCCGTCGGCGAGCCGGTCGGCACGCCCACCGAGGGGCAGATCGGCGCGGCGCTCGCCGCCAGCGGGGTGCGCACCGACACGGTGCTCGCGATCGGGCCCAGCCGCTACCTGGTCACCCAGCGCGACGGCCGCCCCGACCTGGACGTTCATCTGCTCGACCGGCACGTCCAGGCCAGCGGGCTGCTCGGCCACCTGTGGCTGGCGCTCCGGCTGCGCACCGCGCCCCGCCCGCTCGGCCTGCGCCCCCTGCGCGCCGGGCTGGAGCATCAGGCGCTGCTCGGCCACGCCGCGTCCGCCGCGGGCGCGCGCACCCGGACGCCCGTCGCCGCCGTCGAGCTGGGCCCGGACGCCGCGCTGGTCGCCTACCACCGGATCGACGCCCGGCCGTTCGCCGACCTGTTCACCGAGTGCGTCCCGGCCGCTTCGGCGGACTCCGGCAGCGCCTCGGTCGCCGGCAGCCCCTCGGTCGCCGGCAGCCCCTCGGTCGCCGGCAGCGCCTCGGTCGCCGACAGGCCCTCGGTCGCCGACCCCGACAGCAGCCCGACCGACGCGGAACTGCGCGACGCCTGGCAGCAGTTGGCGCTGCTCCAGCGCCGCCGGATCGCGCACCGTTCGATCTCCCCGCAGACGGTGCTGCTGGACGCGGAGGGCAAGGTCCACCTGGTCGGGCTGGCGCGCGGCGAGATCGCGGCCGGCGACCTGCTGCTGCGGCTGGACGTCGCCGGGATGCTGGCCGTCCTCGCGGTGCACGCCGGGCCGGAACGGGCGGTGCGGGCCGCGATCGACGTGCTCGGCCGGGGGGCGGTCGGCGCGGCGCTGCCGCTGCTGCAGCCGATCGCGCTGGCCCGCGACACCCGGGCGGCGCTGGCCCGGCACAAGCAGCTGGCGGGCGAGCTGCGCGCCGAGGTGCAGCGGCAGATGCCGCAGGCCGCCACCGAGCCGGTCCGGCTGGAGCGGCTGCGTCCGCGCACCGTGCTGACCGTGGTCGGCGGGATCGTGGCCGGGTTCGGGCTGCTCCAGTTCCTGTTCGGCATGGACCGGAACCCGATCTCGCTGGTCGCCGACTCGGACCCGCTGTGGCTGACCGCCGCGGCCCTGTTCGCGGCCGTCAGCTACCCGATCGCGACCTTCGCATTCAGCGGGTTCGTCCCGGAGAAGCTGTCGTTCCGGGCCACGCTGGCCGCCCAGACCGCCGGTTCGTTCGTCAAGCTGGTCTCCCCCGGCGGCATCGGCGGCATCGCGCTGAACACCCGCTACCTGCAGTGCGCGGGCATCCCGACCGCGCAGGCGCTGTCCAGCATCGGTGCGACGCAGCTGTTCGGCCTGGTGCTGCACATGCTGCAGCTCGCCGTGTTCAGCGCGCTGGTCGGCACTGCCGTCGGCAAGGGGCCGGTGGAGGAGGGTTCGGCGTTCCCGACCGACTTGGTGCTGGTGCTGGCCGCGGTGGCCGGGGCCGTCGTCACGGTGTCGGTGGTGGCGGTGCCGTCGCTGCGGCGGCGCGCCCAGACGCTGCTACGGCCGCTGCGGGCCGAGGTGCTGCCGCGGCTGCTCGACCTGGCCCAGCAGCCCGGCAAGCTCGCCGTCGGGGTGGCCGGGCAGCTGCTGGTGTCGATGTGCTTCGTGCTGAGCCTGTACTGCTGCACCCGGGCGGTCGGCCAGCACCCGGGGTTCAATCCCGTCGCGGTCAGCTTCCTGGCCGGCAACGCGGTCGGCAACGTCGCTCCCACGCCGGGCGCGGTCGGCGCGGTGGAGGGGCTGCTCGCGGGGGCGCTGGCCTGGACCGCGGGCATGGACCGGGGCACCGCGTTCGCCGCGGTGCTGCTGTTCCGGCTGCTCACCTTCGTGCTGCCGGTGCTGCCGGGCTGGGCGGCGTTCGTCTGGCTGCAGCGCCGCCGCGCGATCTGACCGCACGATCTGACCGCGCCGGTCAGTCCGCCCGGTGGTCCTCGTCGCCCATCGTGACCTCCCGGACCTGCTCCACCGCGTCCCCCTCGTCGGCGGGCTCGGCCCCCAGCGCGCGCTGCCGCCGCAGCACCTCCAGGTCGTCCACCTCCGGCTCCACCGCCTCCCGGTCCTCCTCGGCCCCCTCCACCACGGTCGGGGTCCGCTCGTCGTCGTCCTCGGGATACTCAGGGTTCTCCGCATTCAGGCGCATACCGCCAGTATCCGGCGCAAACCCCCCGAACCCACACCTTTGGAGCGGCGGGTCTCCCCTCGCGGCTCCTACGGTGGTGGGTGGGGCCGTGCGGTGGAGGGTGGTCGGGATGTTGGTGGCGGAGGTGGCCGGGGCGTCGGGGCGGTTGGCGGGGACGGCGGCGCGGTCGGAGAAAGTGCGGGTGCTGGCGGAGCTGTTCGGGCGGGTCTCGGCGCAGGAGGCGCCGGTGGTGGTGGCGTACCTGGCGGGGCGGCTGCCGCAGCGGAAGGTGGGGGTGGGGTGGCAGACGCTGCGGGAGCGGCCCGCGCCCGCCGGCCGAGCGACGCTGGAGGTGCTGGAGCTGGACCGCCGGCTGTCCGCGCTGGCGGCCCTCGCCGGGCCCGGCTCGCAGGGCGAACGCCGGCGGCAGGTGGGCGAGTTGATGGCGCTGGCCACCGAGCCGGAGCAGCACTTCCTGCTCGGCCTGCTCTCCGGCGAGCTGCGGCAGGGCGCGCTGGACGCGGTGGCCGTGGAGGCCCTGGCGGCGGCGGTCGGGGCGCCGGCCGAGGCGGTCCGGCGAGCGCTCATGCTGTCGGGCGAACTCGGGCCGCTCGCCGGGCAGTTGGTCGCCCGAGGGCCGGCCGCACTGGACGCCTTCCGACTGACCGTCGGCCGCCCGGTGCAGCCGATGCTGGCGCAGAGCGCGAAGGACGTCGACGAGGCCCTGGACCGGCTCGGCCCGTGCGCGGTGGAGGAGAAGCTCGACGGGGTCCGCATCCAGGCGCATCGGGACGGCGACGAGGTACGTCTGTTCACCCGCACGCTCGCCGAGATCACCGCCCGGCTGCCCGAAGTGGTCGCACTGGTACGGGAGTTGCCGCAGGAGCGGCTGGTGCTGGACGGCGAGGTGCTGGTGCTGGACGAGGAGGGCCTGCCGCGGCCGTTCCAGCAGACCTCCGGCCGGGTCGGCTCGCACGGCGAGCGCGCCGAGCACGCCGAGCACCCGCTGTCCGCCGTCTTCTTCGACCTGCTGCTGGCCGGCGACCGGGACCTGCTGGACGCCCCCGCCGCCGAGCGGCGCGCCGCACTGGCCGCCCTGGTGCCGGAGCGCGCCCGGGTGCGGCGGCTCCGGGTGGACGATCCGTCCGATCCAGAACAGCGGTTGCTGGCAAGGGAGTTCACCCGCGCGGCGACCGCCGAGCACCGGCACGAGGGGGTGGTGGTGAAGTCGCTGGACGCGCCGTACAGCGCGGGGCGGCGCGGCTCCTCCTGGCTGAAGGTGAAGCCCGTCCACACCCTCGACCTGGTGGTGCTGGCCGCCGAGTGGGGACACGGGCGGCGCACCGGGCGGCTGTCCAACCTGCACCTGGGGGCCCGGCGGGCGGACGGCAGTTTCGCGATGCTGGGCAAGACGTTCAAGGGCCTCACGGACAGCCTGCTGGAGTGGCAGACCGTCCGGCTGCGGGAGTTGGCGGTCCGCGAGGAGCGGTGGGGCGTGGCGGTGCGGCCCGAACTGGTGGTGGAGATCGCCTTCGACGGGGTCCAGCGCTCCAGCCGGTACCCGGAGGGGGTGACGCTGCGCTTCGCCCGGGTGCTGCGGTACCGGGAGGACAAGCGCGCCGCCGAGGCGGACACCGTGGAGTCCGTGGCGGCGCTGCTGCCCTGACCAGTCAACTCCCCATGGCAACGCGGCGGTTGGCGGCGGGGACGACCAACGGGGTGCCGGTCTCCGGGTCCGGGATCACCCGGCACGGCAGCCGGAACACCTCCTCGACCAGGTCGGCGGTGACCACGTCCTGCGGGGGCCCCGCGGCGACCAGCCGACCGTCCCGCAGGGCGATCAGGTGGGTGGCGTAGCGGGCGGCCTGGTTGAGGTCGTGCAGCACGGCGACCAGGGTGCGCCCCTGCTCCCGGTGCAGGCGGGCGCACAGGTCGAGGACCTCGATCTGGTGCGCGATGTCCAGGTAGGTGGTGGGCTCGTCGAGCAGCAGCAGCGGGGTCTGCTGGGCCAGGGCCATGGCGATCCAGACCCGCTGCCGCTGGCCGCCGGAGAGTTCGTCCACCGGCCGGTCCGCGAGGTCGGCGACGCCGGTGTCGGTCATCGCCTCCGCCACCACCCGCTCGTCCTCCGTCGACCACTGGCGCAGCACGCCCTGGTGCGGGTACCGGCCGCGCGAGACCAGTTCGGCCACGGTGATGCCGTCCGGCGCGATCGACGACTGCGGCAGCAGGCCGAGGGTCCGGGCGACCTGCTTGGCGGGCAGCGTGGCGATCGACTGCCCGTCCAGCAGCACCTGGCCCGCCGTCGGCTTCAGCGTCCGCGACAGCGCCCGCAGCAGGGTGGACTTGCCGCAGGCGTTCGGGCCGACCACCACGGTGAAGGAGTGGTCGGGGATGTCGACGCTCAGGCCCTCCGCGATGACGCGCTTCTCGTACGCGAGGGTCAGCTCACGACCGGCCAGGCGGGGCTCGGACTGGGCCATGGGAGGGCTCCGTTCAGGACGAGGACGGACAGACGGACGGGGGGACGGGGGACGGGGGACGGGAAACGGCGGGAAAGCGCTTGCCGCAGGCAGCAGGAAAGCGCTTGCCGCAGGCAGCAGGAAAGCGCTTGCCGCAGGCAGCAGGAAAGCGCTTGCCGCAGGCAGCAGGAAAGCGCTTGCCGCAGGCAGCAGGAAAGCGCTTGCCGCGCTCGTTCACAGCCGGCCCGCCCGGCGCTGGCCGGCCAGCAGCCAGACCAGGTAGCCGCCGCCGAGGACGCCGGTGACCACGCCGACCGGCAGTTGGTGGTCGGCGAACAGGTGCTGCGCGGCGAAGTCGGCGGTGACCAGCAGCGCGGCGCCGGTGCAGGCGGAGGCGGCCAGGTTGGGGCCGGGGGCGCCGGTGAGCCGGCGGGCGAGCTGGGGGGCCGTCAGCGCGACGAAGTTGACCGGCCCGGCGGCGGCCGCGGCAAGGGCGGCGAGCAGGACGGCCGCGCTCAGCAGGGCGAGGCGCAGGCGTTCGGGGCGCACCCCGAGGCCGCTGGCGGCGTCGTCGCCGAGTTCGAGGGCGCGCAGCGCGGGGCCGCAGCCGAGCAGCAGCAGCGGGAGCAGCACGACGAGGGCGATCGCGAGCGGGCGGGCCTGTTCCCAGCCGCGGCCGTCGAGGCTGCCGGTGAGCCAGAGCACCGCGCGGGCGGCGTCCATGAGTTGGGTGCGGGTCAGCAGGTAGCCGTTGATGCCGGTGAGGATCGCGGCGGTGCCGATGCCGACGAGTACCAGGCGGGCGCCGTGCACGCCGCCGCGCCACGCCAGGGCGTAGATCGCGGCGCCGGTGAGCAGTCCGCCCGCGACCGCCCCGCCGGCCAGCGCCTGGCTGCTGCCGCCGGCCACCACGACCAGCAGCGCGCCGGTGGACGCGCCCTGGGTGAAGCCGAGGATGTCGGGGCTGCCGAGCGGGTTGCGCACCAGGGTCTGGAACAGTGCGCCGGCCAGTGCCAGCGCGGCGCCGACCAGCAGTGCGGTGGCGACCCTCGGCAGCCGCAGCTGGTTGACGATGAAGTCCTCGGCGGGGCTGCCGTCCCCGAGCAGGGTGCGCACCACGTCCCCGGGCGCGAGCGGGTAGTCGCCGTGCCCGAGCGCCAACACCCCGGCCACCGCCGCGACCAGCAGCGCCCCGGCGCAGGCGGCCAGCGCCCGCGGCCGGTACCGCATCGAGAACCGGGCGACTCGCAACGTCCTCATGCCACATCCTTCCCTCGTCGCCTCGCGCGACCGCAGCACCTGCCGGCCGCCGTCGGCCGATGAATCGTCGTCGCCCTCATGCGCGTGCCTTCCCCCGTCGTGCGAAGTACAGGAAGAACGGCCCGCCGAGGACCGCTGTGACGATGCCGACCTGGAGTTCGCCGGGCCGGCCCAGGACCCGGCCGAGGACGTCCGCGCCGAGGAGCAGGACGGGGGCGAGCACCGCGCAGTACGGGAGCAGGCGGCGCAGGTCGGGGCCGGTGAGGGCGCGGACCAGGTGAGGGATCATCAGGCCGACGAAGACGATGGGCCCGCAGGCCGCGGTGGCCGCCCCGCACAGCAGGGTGACGGCGAGGATCGCGGCGGCCCGGATCGCGCCGGGCCGGGCGCCGAGTGCGCGGGCCGCGTCGTCGCCGAGGGCGAGCGCGTTCAGCGGGCGGGCCAGCGCGAGGGCGAGGACGGCCCCGACGGCGACGAACGGCAGGACGCCGAGCACGGTGGACGGCTGCGCGCTGGCGAGTGAACCGACCGTCCAGAAGCGCATCTTGTCGAGCGAGGCGGTGTCCAGCAGCATCACGGCGCTGACGTACGAGTACAGCGTGGCGTTGAGCGCGGAGCCGGCCAGCGCGAGCCGGGCGGGGGTGGCGCCGCGTCCGCCGCCGACGGCGTAGACCAGGGCCGAGACGACGGCCGCGCCGGCCAGCGCCCACCAGATGTAGCCGGTGAAGGAGCTGACGCCGAGGAAGGCAACGGCGGTGGCGACCGCGGCGGACGCGCCGGCGTTGATGCCGAGCAGTCCGGGGTCGGCGAGCGGGTTGCGGGTGAGGGCCTGCATGACGCCGCCGGCCAGGCCGAGCGCGGTGCCGGCGAGCAGGCCGAGCAGGGTGCGCGGCAGGCGCATCTCGTGGACGGCGGTCCAGCCGGGGGCGGTCGGGTCGGTCAGTCCGTGCCAGACCTCGGCGGGGCTCAACTGCCGTGCGCCGAGGCCGAGGCTGAGCACCAGGACGGCGAGCAGCACGAGCAGTCCGGCGGCCAGGCCGAGGGCGGGCGGGAGGCCGCGGCGGGGGGTGGCGGTGCCGGGTGTCGGGAGGGAGCGGGTGATGCTCACGGGTGCTCCGGATCGGTCGGGGACTGCCGGCGCGGGCCGGGTAGGACTCAACGCGCCGGAACTTAGGTTAGGTTAACCTATCTAATGCCGCGGCAGGCAGCCTCTGCCCGTCAAGGAGCGGCGTCCGGTGCGTGCTCTCGGCGTGCCGGTCGGAAGCCCTCGTACTGGGTGTACTCGGGTTTTCGGCCGGTGCGGCGAGAGTGCGTGCAGGGCGTCGCGACGGGGCGAAGGCTGCCTGCCGCGGCACTAGCGCCTACCGCCGCGGCCAGGCCCCCACGCCCCCTGCTCCGAACCGAGGTCCCGCCATGCCGTTCTCCTTCCGCCCGACCCGTCGCGGCCTGCTCGCCGCAGGCGGCGCCACCGCCCTCGGCGCGCTGCTCGCCGCCTGCGGATCCTCCGGCGACAAGGGCTCCGGCAAGGGCGGCGGCCAGGCCTCCGGCGGCGCGAACTCCGGTGCGGACAAGGGTCCGTGGAGCTACACCGACGACCGCGGCAAGACCGTCACCGCCAAGTCCGTGCCGACCCGGGTGGTGGCCTTCACCGGTGCGGCCGCCGCCCTCGCCGACTTCGGCCTGGACAAGCAGCTGGTCGGCGTCTTCGGCGAGACAAAGACCGCCGACGGCAAGCCCGACCCGCAGGCCGGCAGCCTGAACGTCGATCAGGTCGAGATCATCGGCAACGCCTGGGGCGAGTTCTCCATCGAGAAGTACGCGGCGCTGCGCCCCGAGTTGCTGGTGACCCACATGTACGACCCGGACGCGTACTGGTACGTGCCGGACGAGTCCAAGGACAAGATCCTGCAGCTCGCCCCGTCGGTGCTGACCTCCACCGGCCGGGTGTCGATCCGTCAGCCGATCGAGCACTACGCCAAGCTGGCCGAGTCGCTCGGCGCGGACCTGAAGGCGCCCGAGGTCGTCGACGCCAAGACCCGTTTCGAGCAGGCCTCCGAGGCGCTGCGGCAGGCCGTCAAGGCGGCCGGCGGAATCAAGGTGATGGCCTGCTCGGGCAGCGCCGACCTGTTCTACGTCTCCAACCCGAAGATCTCCTGCGACCTGCTCTACTTCGCCGAGCTGGGCGTGGAGTTCATCCAGCCGGAGAAGACCGACGGCGGCGACTACTACGAGGGCCTGAGCTGGGAGAACGCCGGCAAGTACGCGGCGGACATCCTGCTGCTCGACCAGCGTTCCACCGCTCTCCAGCCCAAGGACCTGGCCGCCAAGCCCGCCTGGGGGCAGCTGCCCGCCGTGAAGGCCGAACAGATCACCCCGTGGGACGCGGTGCCGCGGTTCTCGTACGCCGGTTTCACTCCGCTGCTGGAGCGCCTGACCGCAGCGATCCAGAAGTCCCGCAAGCTGGGCTGAGACCGTTCAGCGCCGGGTGGCGGGCCGCCAGGACGGCCCGGCGCCCGCACGTCCGCAGGCCGGCCGGGCGCCGCCCGAGGACATCCGGCGACACCCGACGCCACCAGCCCTTAATGCCCCATCAGTGCTCCTGCAAAAGAGTTGCAATAAGGTGGCCCTCGCAACGGATCATCCGTCGACCGAGAGGGGCTGCTCAACCATGGGTGCCTACACGCTGCCTGACCTGCCCTACGACTACTCCGCCCTGGAGCGGGCGATGTCCGCCGAAATCCTGGAGCTCCACCACTCCAAGCACCACCAGGCGTACGTCAACGGCGCCAACCTGACGCTGGAGCAGCTCGCCGAAGCCCGCGACAAGGAGCAGTTCGGCTCGCTGGTCGGCCTGCAGAAGACCCTGGCCTTCAACCTGTCCGGCCACGTCCTGCACTCGCTGTTCTGGCAGAACCTCTCCCCCGAGGGCGGCGACCGCCCGGAGGGCGCGCTGGCCGACGCCGTCACCGAGCACTTCGGCACCTTCGAGGCGTTCAAGCAGCAGCTCACCACCGCCACCGTCGGCGTCCAGGGCTCCGGCTGGGGCATCCTCTCCTGGGAGCCGCTCGGCAAGCGCCTGATCGTCGAGCAGGTCTACGACCACCACGGCAACGTGGGCCAGGGCACCGTCCCGCTGCTCGCCTTCGACGCCTGGGAGCACGCCTACTACCTGCAGTACAAGAACGTCCGCCCCGACTACGTCACCCGCCTGTGGGACGTCGTGAACTGGCAGGACGTCACCACCCGCTTCACCGCCGCCACTTCCGCCTGACGACTGCCCCGCAGACGACCGACGGCACCCGACGACCCTGAACTCCCCGGGGCCGCGCGCCACTTCGCGTGCGGCCCCGCTCAGAAGTCGAGGAACTGGTGGTCGCTTCTGATCAGCCCGTCCTCGGTGAACACCACGAAGTCGAATCCGACGGACACCACCGCCCCCGAAGCGCGCTCCACCATCTCCCAGCCGAACCGCACCGTCCCGTGGTGCCCGTCCGCATGCGGCGCGGCCCGGAACAGGTACTCCCCCGGCGCCACCCACCTCTCGTACGCACCGCCGATCCGCGCCTCCAACTCCTCGTGCCCGCACACCACTTGCCAGGGCGTGAAGTGCCGCGCATCCGGCGCGAACATCGCCGCTATCCCCTCCCGCCGCACCACCGGATCCGGCTCGTGCCACAGCCGGACGTAGCGCCGTGCGAACTCGTTCGGATCAGTCATGGCCGTCCTTCTCCGTAGCTTCCTCGATGTGGGGCCGGCGTCGTGTCGCCCGAACCCGCCGCTCACCCGCCCCGGCGGCACCTGCCTGCCGGCGACGGCCCGGTCTCTCCCGGGGGTTTCCCGGCACCGGCGCCCGGTCGCTCCCACGGGCCTCCCGGCGTCTGCGCCGATGACCGGCCCGGCCCGGTTCGCGGCCATTCTCTCGGCGGCGGCGGTCAGGGCGTTGAAGATTCTTGCTCGGTTCCCGCCGGGGAGTCCGCCCGTCGCAGCGTGGCCCGGACGACCTTGGGGAGCTCGCCGGCGTACTGGCGGAACACCCGGGTCAGGTGGGCCTGGTCGGCGAAGCCGTGCTTCGCGGCCAGTTCGCGCAGCGGCCGGCCGCCGTCGAGTTCCTCCACCACCGCACGCACCCGCAGCTGATTGCGGTAGCCGGTGAGGGTGCGCCCGGTGACCGCCCGGAAGACCCGGCTGAGGTGGAACGGGGAGCAGCCGAGCTGCCGGCCGAGCTCCTCCAGTCCCAGGTTCGGCGGCCCGTCGATCAGTGCGGCACAGGCCCGGTGGGCGAGTCTTCGGTGCGCGACGGCGGTCGCCGCGCGGGCGGGCTCGCGGACGGCGCAGGTCAGTCCGGCGACCAGGCGGTTGGCCCGCTCCGCCACCTCGAACGGCTCCGCGCCGGCCCGGCAGGCGGCGACCAGGCGGCGGTGGGCGAGGTCCAGGCGCGCGTCCACCGGCAGCACCCGCGAGGCGGCCGCGCCCGGGCACTCGCCGTGCACGTCCTGGTGGAACTGGAGCACCGTGCTCAGGTCGGGCGCCCGGGCCGGGCGGGCGACGGCCGCGTCGTCCCCGCAGCGCAGCAGGAAGCCCGTGGTCGGGTCGACGAGGTCCTCGCGGTCGCCGCTGCGCAGCACCAGGCACCCCGAGCGGATCAGCGAGACGACGAGCACCGCCCCGTCCGGCTGCCCGGTCGCGGCCGTCCTGAACGAGCGGTGGTCCTGACAGCACGCAAGCTCGGTGATCCGCAGACCTGCCTGCTGCGCCAGGCAGGTCCGTGCCGCCTGGAGATCCTTTGTCATGCCGCCCTCCTCGGTGTTCGAACCAATTCCTCGGACCAGCAGTCTGGTCGCGGCCGGGAGCGGGAACCCGGGCCGATGGGGCGCTTGGCGCGGACCAATTCAAAGATGACTCAAACACGCCAAAAGGCTGGACAAGCGATCTCGCCCGCCGCGCCTTTCCGGAATCCATTCCGCCGGAACGGAATTCAACCAACGCTGCACGATCCCCGCCCCATACCCCCACCGAACCGCCCGCAGGATTTGACCCCACAACCCGCACATTACGCTTTACAATGACCGTGGAAACACCGTCCTGCCTGATCACGGCACCTGCGACAGCGCCGCCCCGGCCCGCTCCGCATTACCTCGCCCATAGGCGCCCGACCGCACTTCGGGGGGAGCGGGACGGGCCATGTCGGCGACTGCCGAGAATACGCAAGCAACCTGCAAAATCCGACGGGCCGCAGCGGCCGGCGCCCCGCCCGGCCGCTGCGGGGCACCGACTCCGCCGGGGAGTCCGCAGGCCGGGACAGGGGCGTCGAGCACTGCCTCTGTCCGGGCGCGGGCCGTCCGCCGTCCCGCCGGACATCCCGACGAACACCACGAAAGGCTGCGAACACGTCACCGGCCGCATAAGGCCCGAACTGCATTTAAACGGACTTAAGTTTGGCATGCATACGTCCGTGTATGCTGGCTTGGCTCCTGGCATGTGCCACGGGCGAACAGGGGGTGTGAGTCTCACATGGAGCACTTGCAGGGAAATTCCACCACAACGGGAACCGCGACCGAAAATGAAAGTGCCACGGGTTATTGGCGCTTCGGACTCCTCGGGTCGCTGGAAGTCACCTCGGACACGCACCAGCGAAAGCAATTGGGTGGCTCGAAGAACGAGAAAGTGCTCGCCATCCTGTTACTGGAGTCGGGACGAGTCGTTCCCACCACCCGCCTGACGGCGGCACTGTGGGAGGAATTCCCGCCGCGCACCGCGACCCACCAGGTCCGCAAGGCGATCGGCGAACTCCGGCTCCGCATACCGAAGAACGTGGCGCGGATCTGCACCGAGGGGCCCGGCTACCGGCTCCAGCTGGAGTCGGCCCGGGTCGACCTGCACGAGTTCAAGCGGGAGCTCGAACTGGCCCGGCAGGCCGACCCGTTGAACTCCGCCGCCGTGGCGGGCCATCTGCGGTCCGCCCTCGCGCTGTGGCGGGGCGAGGCCCTGGCCGGAATCAGCGGCCGGATCATCGAGGCTGCGGCGACCGCCCTGGAGGACAGCCGGCTGGCCGCCTACGAGTGGCTGTGCAACGTCCAGGTCAATCCCGACGAGGCCGCCACCACCGTCTCCGAGCTGCGCGAACTGGTCGACCGGCATCCGCTCCGCGAGTCGCTGCGGCACGCGCTGATGCTCTCCCTGTACCGCAGCGGCCGGCAGGCCGAGGCGCTCGCGGAGTACAACCGGGCACGGGAGCTGCTGGCCGACGAACTCGGGATCGACCCCGGCGCCGCGCTCAACAACCTGCACGCGGCGATCCTCTCCGCCGACCCCGCGCTGCTGGCCACCGCGGAGCCCGCGCCGTCGCCCGCCGATCCCGCCGCACCGGGTGCGCCGGCGGCCCCCCGGCCCCCGGCCGCCCTCCCGGCCCCGGCCGCCCCGTCCTCCGTCGCCCCCCTCGCGCCCACGGGCTGGCCGCGGCAGAACCTCGGCACCCCTCCCCCCAGCACGCTGCCCTACGACATCGACGACTTCACCGGCCGGCAGGAGGAACTCGACTGGTTCACCGACCTGTTGAAGACCCCGGGCCCCGCGCCGCGGCTGATCGCCGTCGACGGGATGGGCGGGAGCGGGAAGACCTCGCTCGCCGTGCACCTGGCGCACCGCATCGCGGACAAGTTCCCGGACGGGCAGGTCTTCGTCGACCTGCACGGCTTCACCCCGGGCTGCGAGCCGCTGCGGCCGGAGGCGGTGCTGGACGTGCTCCTGCGCAGCTTCGGCGTCAACGGCGACCAGGTGCCCGAGGGCCTGGCGGAACGCACCGCGGCCTGGCGCACGGCCTGCGCGAACCGCAGGCTCCTCCTCGTCCTGGACAACGTGCTCGACGAGACGCAGATCCTGCCGCTGATCCCGTCGTCGCCGAACTGCCTGGCGATCGTCACCAGTCGCCGCCGGCTGGTGAACCTCGACGGCGCCGCCCAGCTCTCCATCGGGCAGCTGCCGCCGGAGGAGGGCGTGGCCCTGGTGGAGCGGATCGTCGGCGTCGAGCGGTGTGCGGCGGAGCCGGAGGCCGTGGCCCAACTGGTCAGCCTCTGCGGCGGGTTGCCGCTGGCGCTGCGGATCGCCGCGGCCCGGCTGCGGCACCGCCGGCACTGGACGTTCGGGCATCTGGTCATGCGGCTGAGCGTGCGCCCGACCGGTCTGGACGAGTTGAGCACCGGCGACCGCGACGTGGTGGAGAGCCTGAAGCTGTCCTTCCTGGTGCTCCGTCCGGAGCAGCAGCGGGCGTTCCGGCTGCTGGGCCTCAACCCGGGTTCCGACATCGAGGTCGGCGCGGCGGCGGCGCTGTTCGGGACGGCGTTCGAGGAGGCCGAGCGGATCCTCGAGTCGCTGATCGACGTGCACCTGCTGGAACAGCCCGAGTTCGGCCGGTTCAGCTTCCACGACCTGGTGCGGGACTTCGCCCGCAGCCTCGCCGCCTCCAGTGCCGAACCCCAGGAGGACGCGGCGCGGTTCGCCGCCCTGGTGGACTACTACGTGGCGGCCGCCGAGGCCGCCGCCGACGTGCTGTTCCCCGGGCGGCTGCGCTATCTCGCCGAGCCGGTCCCGGCCGAGCCGTACGTGCTGCCGGCCTGGACCCCTCAGCTCGCGCTGAAGTGGTTCGACCGGGAGCGCCGCAACCTGATCGCCCTGCTGCGGGCGGCCTCCGACGCCGGGCTGCACCGGCAGGCCGCGGGCCTGCCGCGCAACCTCGGCGCGTACCTGACCCTCCAGGAGCACCCGCAGGAGCTCCTGGAGGTGAACGAGATCTCCGTCGCGGCCGCCCGGCGCCTGGGCGACAAGCTGCTGCTGCGGCTGAGCCTGACCAACGCCGGCCTGGGCCACTGGCTGTCCGGGCTGTGCGGCCGGGGGATCAAGTACCTGGAGGAGGCGCTGGAGCTGGCGATCGAGATCGGGGACCGGCACGGCCAGGCCGCGTGCCTCAGCCGCCTCGGCTCGTTCCACAACTCGCTGGGCCGGTCGCAGGAGGCGCTGCACTACCTGCGCCGGGCGCTGCCGATCCTGCGCAGCCTGTCCGACCACCGCGAGGAGGCCAACGCCCTCAATGCGATCAGCTCCGCCCTCAACGTGCTGTGCCAGCACAAGGAGGCCGAGAAGGCCGCCTTCATGGCGTTGAAGCTGGGCCGGCAAATGAGCAACCTCAGCGACGAGGCGCTCGCCCTGCTCAACATCGCGGAGGCCCAACTCGGCCTGGCGGAGTGGGAGATGGCGATCCACCGGTTCCAGCAGGCGGCCGATACGTACGCCCAGCTGCGCAACACGACGATGGTCTGTGTGGTGGACGCCTGGCGGGCGTACGCGCTCCGGCGCGCCGGGCACGCGAAGCAGGCGATGGACCTGGCCGAGCGGGTGCTCGCGGTGGAGATCGGCTCGCCGATGCGCCGTGCCGCCATCGCCAACCTGCTCGGCGCCGTTCTGCTGCGCGAGGGGCACGAGCAGCGCGCCGAGGACCAGCACGAGTCGGCCCGCCGGGACGCCGGGGCGGTCGAGAACATCTTCGAACTCGCCCTCGCACTCGACGGCCTGGCCGCGGTCGCGCTGCGGAGCGGCCGGCCCGGCGCGGCCGCCGCGTCCTACGCCAAGGAGGCGGAGGCGCTCTTCGCCCGGATCGGCACGCCGGTGTGCTGCCGCCGGCAGGCCGAATAGCCGCTCCCCGGCAGGCTGAACAACCGTCCCCGCATCCCGTTCCCGGCGCTCCGCCTCCCGGCGCGCCGTTCCCGGCCCGTCGTCACCGAGCAGGTGGCGGCGGGCCGGCCGTTTCCGCCGCGCACGGGGGATCCGCGGGGAAGGCGGCCGGCCCGCCGCGGTCAGTGGCCGGAGGGGATGAGGTTCGGACTCGGGTTGTCCGTGGTGGGCCCTCCGCCGAACGCCTGCTCCCGGCCCGTCGAGGCGGCCCCGATCCCGGTGGTGGGAAGGGGAGTTGCGGCCGCGAGGGAAGGCACTCGGTGGGTGACGCGACGCATGACTGGAAGCTCCCTTTCCGTGGTGTGTGTGACGTGCGTGACCACGCTCGCACAGAGAGGTACCGATCGAGTCCTGTTCGAGCGCCGCTCGATCCCGGTGCGGGCTCCGCCCCCGGGAGCGGACTGGTACGGCCGCGGGACACCGCCTTGCGACGGTTGGCGCGCTCAGAAGGCGAATCGAGTAGAGCAAGAGCAAAGGAACGTGACACAGATGCGGGAATTCCATATCGGTGGCCACCGGATTGCCGATGACACCGACGCCTATGTGATCGCCGAGATCGGCCACAACCACGGTGGCAGCCTCGAACAGGCCGAGGCCCTCTTCCGGATGGCGGCCGAGGCCGGCGCGAGTGCCGCGAAGCTCCAGAAGCGCGACAACAAGTCCCTGTTCACGCGGGCCATGTACGACCAGCCCTACACCGGGCGCAACTCCTACGGCCCCACCTACGGCGCGCACCGCGAGGCGCTGGAGTTCGGCCTCGACGAGTACAAGCACCTCTCCGGCGTGGCTGCGGAGCTCGGCATCGACTTCTTCTCCACCGCCTTCGACCTGCCGAGCGTCGACTTCCTGGCCGAGCTCGACCTGGCCGCGATCAAGATCGCCTCGGCGGACCTGACCAACACCCCGCTGCTGCGCTACGCCGCGCAGACCGGCAAGGCCCTGGTGGTGAGCACCGGCGGCGCCACCATGGCGGAGGTCCGGCGCGCCTGCGAGGCCATCCTGCCGATCAACACCAACCTGGCCCTGCTGCAGTGCACGGCCATCTACCCGGCCACCCCCGAGGACCTGAACCTCTCGGTGATCCAGACCTTCCGCGAGGAGTTCCCGGAGGTCGTCGTCGGCTTCTCCGGCCACGACCTCGGCCCCGAGGCGAGCCTGCTGGCCTACGCCCTCGGCGCGCGCGTCGTCGAGAAGCACATCACTCTCGACCAGACGCTGCCGGGCACCGACCACGCGTTCTCGCTCAACCCGGTGGAGCTGGCCGAGCTGACCGCCGGTCTCCGCCGCGCCAAGGCCGCCCTGGGCTCGCCGATCAAGCGCTGCAGCGAGACCGAGGCCCCCGCGGTGCGCAAGATGGGCAAGAAGCTCGTCGCCGCGCGCGCGCTGCCGGCCGGCCACAAGCTCACCGCCGAGGACATCGCCTGCAAGTCGCCGGGCGACGGCCTCAAGCCGTACCAGCTGGAGCAGGTCATCGGCATGACCCTCTCGGTCTCGCTGACCGAGGACGACGCGATCCTGCCGGACCACCTGGCCGCCGGCGACGCGCTGACCGCGCTGATCGAATCCGAGGCCGGCACGCATGCCGATTGACCTGACCGGCCGGGTGGCCGTGGTCACCGGCGCGGCAGGTCGGCTCGGCACGGTGTGGAGCGGCGCGCTGCTCTCCGCCGGGGCCGACGTCCTCGGACTCGACCTCGGGGCGTCCGTCCCGGACGCCCTGGCCGACCTGCCCGCCGGCTCGGGGCGCTACCTGCCCCTGGCCGCCGACGTCACCTCGCGGGCCTCGCTCCAGGAGGCCCTCGCGACCTGCCTGGACGAGCTGGGCAGCCCGACCATTCTGGTGAACAACGCGGGCATCGACCACCCGCCCAGCGCCGAGCGGGGCGGCTGGACCTTCGCCGACGTCCCGGAGGAGTCCGTCGGCAGCATCCTGGACGTCAACGTCCGCGGCGTGCTGCTGATGTGTCAGGTCTTCGGCGTCCACATGGCCGAGCAGGGCCGCGGCTCCGTGATCAACATCGGATCGCTGTACGGGAACGTGGCCCCCTACCCGCCGCTCTACGACCACATCCCGCTCGACCCGCCGTTCCTCAAGCACCCGGCCTACGGCATGTCCAAGGGCGCGGTGCACAACCTGACCCGGTACCTGGCCGCGTACTGGGGGGCGGACGGCGTGCGCGTCAACACCCTGTCCCCCGGCGGCGTGCTCGGCGGCCAGGACCCGGAGTTCCGGCGGAAGTTCGCCGAGCGGGTCCCGATGGGCCGGATGGCGGTGGACGGCGACCTGACCGGTCCGCTGCTGTTCCTCGCCTCCGAGCTCAGCGGCTACGTCACCGGACAGGAACTGCTGTTGGACGGCGGCTATGTCAGCTGGTGACCGAACCCCCGAAGGAGAGACAATGCCCGTCGCCCTGCACCGGGTGGAGGTCGCGGAGATCACCCGCGTCCTCGACGGGGTGGCAGACCCCCTGGAGCGCTGCCGTGCCTTCTCGGCACTCACCCGGATCAACACGCTGTACATGGTGATGCGCGCCGGCTCGGGCCACCTCGGCTCCAGCTTCAGCGCCGCGGACCTGGTCAGCCACCTGTACCTGCACGAGATGCGCGAGCCGCTGGCCGAGGACGGGGACCTCTACTTCTCCTCCAAGGGCCACGACGCGCCGGGCCTGTACGCCGCGCTGATCGGCCTCGGCGGGCTGCCCGAGGGGAAGCTGCACCGGCTGCGCCGCCTCGGCGGCCTGCCCGGGCACCCCGACGTGCACACCCCGCACATGCCCTTCAACACCGGCTCGCTCGGCATGGGCATCTCGAAGGCCAAGGGCGTGATCCTGGCCGACCGCCTGGCCGGCCGTTCGCGCCGGGTCTACGTGGTCACCGGTGACGGCGAGCTGCAGGAGGGCCAGAACTACGAGGCGCTGGCCGGCGCCGTCCAGCGCGGCATGAACGAGCTGACCGTCGTCGTCGACCACAACAAGATCCAGTCGGACACCTGGGTCGAGGACGTCAACAGCCTGGGCGACCTGGAGGCGCGCTTCGCCGGCTTCGGCTGGGGCGTGGTCCGTTGCGACGGCCACGACCAGGAGGCGCTGGAGGCCGCGTTCCGCAAGCGCTGGGAGTCCTTCCCGGAGCTGCCCGCGGTGGTCGTCGCGGACACCGTCAAGGGCGGCGGCTGCGAGGCCTTCGCCGCGACCTCGATGCCGGCGGCGTTCACCGACGACGACTCGGGGACGTTCTGGCGCTACCTGTTCCACAGCGGCGCCCCGGCGCCCGAGCACTACGAGGCCGCGCACGCGCAGCTCGTCGACTCGGCCCGGGAGATCCTCGACCGCAACGGCCTCGGCCCGCTGAACCTGGTGGCGGAGGAGCCGGCGCCGGACCGGCGCCCCGGCACCGAGAAGCTCTTCGAGGCGTACGGCAAGGAGCTCACCGAGCTCGCCTCGCAGGACGAGCGGATCCTCGCGCTGGACGCGGACCTGGTGCTCGACACCGGCCTGATCCCGTTCGCCCAGACCCACCCGGACCGCTTCATCGAGTTCGGCATCGCCGAGCAGGACATGGTCTCCGCGGCGAGCGGCCTGGCTTCCCAGGGCCTGCTGCCGTTCGTGAACTCCTTCGCCTGCTTCCTGCACTCGCGGCCGTACGAGCAGATCTACAACAACGCCACCGAGGGCCGCCGGATCGTCTACATGGGCGCGCTGGCCGGTCTGCTGCCCGCCGCGCCGGGCCACTCGCACCAGGCGGTCCGCGACGTCGCCGCGTTCAGCGCCCTGCCGGGCCTGACGGTGATCCAGCCGGCCAACTGCGAGGGCGTGCGGCTGGCGGTGCGGCACTGCGTCGCGACCGACGAGAGCTTCTACCTGCGGCTGGAGAGCGTGGAGGTGCCCGCCCGGGTGGCCGCGCTGCCCGCCGCGGAGCTGCGCACTGGCCACGGCCGGGTGGTGCGCGAGGGCGGCCGCACCGTCCTGATCGGCGCCGGTCCGACCGTGCTCGACCAACTCCTGCAGGCCGCCGACCTGTTGGCGGAGCAGGGCGAGGCCCCGACGGTCGTCGAGCTGCCCTGGCTCAACCGGGTCGACGCCGACTGGCTGACCGAACTGGCCGCCGGCGCCGACCGCCTGATCGTGGTGGAGAACCACTACGTGCGCGGCGGCCAGGGCGACGTCGTCGCCCGCACGCTCGCCGAGCTGAACCTGCCGGAGTCGCCGGCGTTCCGCGGCCTGGGACTGACCGAGGTGCCGCTGTCCGGCACCCCGGAGGAGATCCTGCGCGCCCACGGACTGCACTTCGAGGACCTGGCCGACGCCGTCCTCGCGGAGTCCCGCGGAACCGCCACGGCCCTGCCCCTCGCTGTCGCCGCCCGCACGCGGCGTCCCGAAGAGAACGGAGAAATCTGATGGAAACGGTGTACAACGACGTCAAGCGGCCGTCCGAGGCGGTGATCGAGGAGTTCCGCGCCGTGCTGCGCGAGTACAGCCCCTCCTGCCTGGTGACCGACGCGCAGGGTCGGATGGGCGCGATCGGCGGGCTGCTGCCGGTCAAGCCGCACCACAAGATCGCCGGTCCGGCGCTGACCGTCAGCCTGTCGATCGACAACCTGGTCGACTGCATGCCGCTGCTCGCCAAGGCCCAGCCCGGCGACGTGATCGTGGTGGCCTGCCACGAGACCACCCGGACCGCGATGTGGGGCGGCCTGATGTCGACCCTGTCGCTGAAGGCGGGCATCGCCGGCGGCATCGTGGACGGCGCCATCCGCGACGTGGACGAGATCCGCGACCTGGAGTTCCCGGTCTGGTACCGCTCCACGGTGCCGCGCCCCTCGCCCAGCGCCGAGCACAACCGCACCGAGCCGGTGCAGTTCAACGTCCCGGTGGTGATCGACGGTCAGATCATCCACCCCGGCGACATCGTGGTCGCGGACGAGAACGGCATCGCCGTCGTCCCGGCCGAGGCCGCCGAGGAGGTCCTGGAGGGCACCGGCCGGCAGATCGCCAAGGAGAAGCTCATCCGGGACAAGATCAACTCCGGTGCCACCCTGCAGCAGCTCCTGACCGAATTCGGGCACCTCTAATGGGCGGCGCACGGCCGGAGCGGATCTACGTCACCGGCGCGGACGGAATGCTCGGACAGGCGCTGATCCGGGCTCTGGGCGACGACCCGCGCACCGCGCACTGGCCGGTGCACGGCGTCTCGCTGGTCGACTTCGACATCGCGGACGGCCGTGCGCTCAGCCGGTCGGTGGCCGAGTTCCGGCCGACGGTCGTGGTGCACCTCGCCGCCTGCGCGATCGTGGACACCTGCGAGGCGGACCCGCGCCTCGCGATGCGGGTCAACGTCGAGGGCACCCGGAATGTCGCCCGGGAGAGCCGTCGGGCGGGCGCGCGGATGGTGTACCTGTCCAGCGACTACGTCTTCGACGGCCTCGCGACCCCGGAGCACGGCTACACCGAGCAGGACCTGCCCAACCCGGTCAGCGTCTACGGCCTGACCAAGGTGGCCGGCGAGCGGATCACCTCCCTGGTGCCCGACTCGCTGATCGTGCGGACGTCCTGGCTGTTCGGCGGCGCGGACGAGCGGGTGGACAACGTCCTCGCCGCGGTCCGCTCCGCCGAGCGCGGCGAGCCGGCCCCGCTGGTGAGCGACCAGTACAGCCTGCCGACCGGCACCCGTGACCTCGCCGAGGCGCTGGTGCACCTGCTGTGCCTGCCGGAGCCTCCCGGCGGCACCATCCACATCGGCAACGGCGGACGGGCCAGCTGGTTCGACGTCGGGCTGGAACTCCAGTCGGTGTTGAAGGACGACGAGGGCCCGGCGCTCGCGCCGACCCCGATACCGATGGCCGACTGCGGTTTCGTGGGCGCACGGCCGGTGGACTCCACCCTCAACACCGACCGGCTCCACTCGCTCGGGCACTCCATGACGACCTGGCGGGAGTCGCTCCGGACCTACCTGCGCACGCTCGGCATCGGCACTGCGACGACCGACGGAAAGGGGAACGCATGAGCGCCTCGGCCTCGCGCACCTCCTGGCGCAACTGGTCCGGCACCGCCCGGTGCACGCCGCAGCGCATCCTGCGCCCGGTCGGCGAAGCCGCGCTGGTGGACGCCGTGCTGATGGCCCGCCGGTTCGGCGTCGGCATCCGCGCGGCAGGCACCGGCCACTCGTTCAACCAGCTGGCCGTCACCGACGGCCTGCTGGTCGACCTGACCCGGCACACCGGCATCGTGTCCGTGGACCGCGCCGCGCCGTCGGTGACGGTCCGCTCCGGCACCCGGCTGGGCGACCTCGCCACCGCCCTGCGCCGGATCGGCCTGGCCCTGCCGAACATCGGCACGCTGGCCGAGCAGACCGTCGGCGGGGCGCTCGCGACCGGCAACCACGGCACCGGGCTGTCCTTCGGCCCGCTGTCGGGCATGGTCACGGCGCTGCGCCTGGTCACCGCCGACGGCGCCGTGCACGCGCTGGACGCCGAGCACGACCCCGCGCTGTTCCACGCCGCCCGCACCTCGGTCGGCGCGCTCGGCCTGGTCTCCTCGATCACCTTCCGCTGCGTGCCGGCGTTCAACCTGGAGGTCCGGGAGAGCTCGGCCCCGCTCGACACGGTGCTGAAGGACTTCTCCGGCTGGGCCGCGAGCGCCGACCACATCAGCATGTCCTGGCTGCCGTGGAAGCCCGAGGTCGGCATCCGGACGATGGACCGCACCGACGCCCCGCCGACCCCGCGGGCGCGGCTGCGCCGCTACACGACCACCGTGCAGGAGCTGTGCTGCGGCGTGACGGGCGTGGCCGGCCGCGGTTCGTCGACGGCCGTCCCGCTGCTCAGCCGGGCGCTGGCCCTGCCCCTGCCGGGGCCGGCCGACTACGTGGACGTCTCCGACCAGGTGTTCACCTTCCCGCAGCCGGTGAAGCAGATCGCCCTCGAACACGCGCTGCCGCTGGACCGGACCCCGGACGCGCTGCGCGAGTTGACGGGTGCGCTGAAGCGCGCCGGGCAGTACTCGCCGTACTCGGTGCTGGTCCGGGTGGGCGCCGGCGACGACTCGCCGCTGAGCCCCGCGTACGGCCGGGACACCGGCTACGTCAACCTCACCGTGTCGCGCAGCCCCGGCCAGGTGGAGCTGCTGCGGGTGATCGAGCACGTGATGCGCGCCCACGGCGGACGGCCGCACTGGGGCAAGGCGCACACCGCGACCGCCGAGGTGCTCGCACCCCGGTACCCGCGCTGGGCGGACTTCCAGCGCGAGCGGTCCCGCGTCGACCCCGACGGCGTCTTCGCCGGCGACTACGCGGTGCGCCTGCTCGGCCCGGTGGGCGCGCCGGAGCGAGCGGTCGTGGCATGACCCTCGACACGCTGCTGTTCGACTTCGACGGCCTGATCTGCGACACCGAGAACGCCGCCCGCGAGTCCTGGCAGCAGACCTACCGGGAGTTCGGCCTCGAACTCCCGGCGGGTCTGTGGGCCCGGATGCGCGGCCGGCACGACGGCGAGCTCCTCGCGGCGGACGACCTCGGCGAACGCCTGGGGCGGGCCATGACGGCGCAGGAGCTCGATCACCGGCGTGCGCTCAAGTCCGAACTCGCGCACGCCCAGCCGCTGTTGCCCGGGGTGGCCGAGCTGCTGGGCGAGGCCGACGGTCGCGGGCTCGGGATCGCGCTGGTGTCCAGCGCGGCGAGCTCGTGGGTGGAGTCGCACCTGCGGCGGCTCGGCGTGCGCGAGCACTTCCGGGCCGTCGTCACCGGCGACCTGCCGCTTCCCAACAAGCCGGCTCCCGACCTCTACCTCCACGCGCTGGGCGAACTCGGCGTCCGCGCGGACACCGCGGTGGCCTTCGAGGACTCGGTGCCCGGGGTGACCGCGGCCGTCGCGGCCTCGCTGCGCTGCGTCGCCGTGCCCGGCGCCGCGGCCGCCGCGGCCGCCGCGGACCCGTCCGCGTTCGCCGGCGCGGCGGCGGTGGTGCCCACCCTCGAATCCCTGTCCCTCGACTCCCTCGAAAGGCTCTTCGACGATGAGTTCCGCAGCACAGCGGCGTGAGCCCGCCGCACACCTCGGTTCCCTGGCCGCTCCCGGCGTGGACAGCGCCGAGTGGATCTGGCGCAGCGGTCGGCTGCAGCCCTGGGGCGAGGCCACGATCCACGTCAACGCCGTGGGCCACGCCTCGGTGGCGGCGGTCTTCGAGGGCATCAAGGCGTACCTGGCCGAGGACGGCGAGAACCTGCTGCTGTTCCGGTTGGAGGACCACCTGGACCGGCTGTACGCCTCCGCGCGCATCTGCCGGGTCGAGATCCCGTGGACGCGGGACGAGTTGACCGCGGCGATCGTCGAGCTGATGACGGCGAACAAGGCCTCGGACGACACCTACATCCGCCCGTGGGCGTTCCCCGAGGGCGTGATCCGGGAGCAGATGGTCCCGGCCGGGGTGCGCTGCGAGGTCGCCATCGACAGCTGGCCGTTCCAGTCCGGGTTCAAGCGGGAGGGCTGCCGGGCCGGGGTCAGCTCCTGGCTGCGGATCAGCGACGCGATCACGCCGCCGCGGGTCAAGGCGTTCTCGAACTACCACAACGGCCGCCTGGCGCTGATGGAGGCGCGGGAGAACGGGCACGACTGGCCGATCCTGCTCAACGACCAGCACAAGGTCAGCGAGGGCCCGGGCGCGTGCATCGCGATGGTCCGGGACGGCGTGGTGGTCACCCCGGCGCTGTCCAGCGGGGTGCTGGAGAGCGTCACCCGCTCCACCGCGCTGACCCTGCTCGCCGAGGAGGGCTACGAGGTCGAGGAGCGCACGGTGGACCGCACCGAGCTGTACCTCGCCGACGAGCTGTTCTTCCTGGGCACGGCATGGGAGGTGCTGCCGATCACCACGGTGGACGGCCTGCAGGTCGGCAAGGGCGTCGCCGGGCCGGTCACCGAGCACCTGTACGAGCTGTACTTCTCGCTGGTGCGCGGCCGTTCGGGCCGGCACCTCAGCTGGCTCACCCCGGTTCCGGTCAAGGCTCATGGCTGAGGCCGGGCAGGACGTGATGGACGCCGTGGTGCTGCACGAGCCGGGCGGCCCCGAGCAACTGCGCTTCGAGCAGTGCCCGGTGCCGACGCCCGGCCCGGGCGAGGCGCTGGTCGAGGTCGCCGCGGCGGGCGTCAACTTCGTCGACCTGTACCTGCGTTCGGGCCGCTACCCGGTGCCGATGCCGGCCGTGCTCGGGCAGGAGGGCGCGGGCGTCGTGCGCGCGTTCGGGCCCGACACGGACCCGCACGGCCTCCGGGTCGGCGGCCGGGTCGCCTGGGCGAACGTGCGCGGCGCCTACGCGCAGTTCGCCGTCGTCCCGGCCGAGCGGCTGGTGCCGGTGCCGGACGCGATCGACGACCGGACGGCGGCGGCGGTGCTGCTGCAGGGCATGACCGCGCACTACCTGGTGCACGACACCCACCCGGTGCGGCCGGGCCAGAACGTGCTGGTCCAGGCCGCGGCGGGCGGCCTGGGGCTGCTGCTGACGCAGTGGGTGACGCTGCTCGGCGGCCGGGTGATCGCGACCGTCTCCACCGCCGAGAAGGAGCAGCTGGCGCGGAAGGCCGGCGCCGCCGAGGTGGTCCGCTACGGCCCGGACGCCGGCGACGCCCCGCTGTCCGAGCAGGTCCGGGCGCTGACCGGGGGCGAGGGGGTGGCCGCGGTCTACGACGGGGTCGGCGCCGCGACCTTCGCCCAGAGCCTGGCGTCGCTGCGTCCACGCGGCACCCTGGTGCTGCACGGCGCGGCGAGCGGCCCGGTCGACCCGGTCGATCCGGCGCTGCTGCAGGCGGGCGGATCGCTCTTCCTGACCCGCCCCGACCTCACCCATCACATCCGCGACCGGTCCGAACTCCTCGATCGGGCAAGGGCGGTGTTCGACGGCCTGGCACGGGGCATGCTGCGGCTGGACGCAGTGGGTGACCGTCCGCTCCACGAAGCGGCACAGGCCCACGCGGACCTCGCCGGGCGTCGCGTGCTCGGAAAGGTCGTGCTCGTCCCTGCCGCCGGCTCCGACCGGCGTCGGGCATTTGCAAGCAACTGAGAGGAAACCGTGAACCAGACCTTCGTCCTCGGTGGCGATCTGACCGTCCAGCGCATGGGATTCGGCGCGATGCGGCTGACCGGGCCCGGGGTGTGGGGCCTGCCCGCCGATGTTCCGGCCGCGCTCGACCTCGCCCGGCTCGCCGTCGAGCTCGGCGTGACCTTCATCGACACCGCGGACTCGTACGGCCCCGGCACCAGCGAGGAGATGCTCGCCGAGGCCCTGTACCCCTACCCGGACGGCCTGGTCATCGGGACCAAGGCGGGCCAGTCGCGTCCCTCGCGGGACGAGTGGCTGCCGCTGGGCCGTCCCGAGTACCTGCGCCAGCAGGCCGAGTTGAGCCTTCGCCGGCTGCGGCTGGAGTCCCTCGACCTGTTCCAGCTGCACCGGATCGACCCGCAGGTGCCGGTCGCCGAGCAGTTCGGCGCGCTGGCGCAGCTGCAGAAGGAGGGCAAGATCCGGCACATCGGCCTGTCGCAGGTGTCGGTGGCCGAGCTGGAGGCGGCCCGGACCGAGATCGACGTGGTCAGCGTGCAGAACCGCTACAGCCTCAGCGACCGGGTCGACGAGGACGTGCTGGAGTACTGCGAGCGCGAGGGCATCGCCTTCGTCCCGTGGCTGCCGATCGCCCGCGGTGAGCACTCGCGCGACCGCGGCGTGCTGGCCGGGGTGGCCGCCGAGCTCGGCGCCACCACCACCCAGGTCTCGCTGGCCTGGCTGCTGCACCGCTCCCCCATGATGATCCCGATCCCGGGCACCAGCTCGGCCGGGCACCTGCGGGAGAACGTCGCGGCCGCCGAACTCGTGCTGACGGACGAGCAGTTCGCCCGTCTCGACGCCGCCTACCCGGCGAGCTGACCGGCCGGCTCCAGGCCATACGCACGGCGGACTCCGGCCGGCGGCACCGAACAGCCGCCCGGCCGGAGTCCGCCGTGTTCTGCTTCTCGTACCCGACGGCTTCGACGCCGCCGACCACCTGCGGAAGGACACGCACATGTTGGAGCTCAACGGGATTCGGGCCCTGCACGCGGTGTCGACCAGCGGGTCGATCAGCTCGGCCGCGGCCGTGCTGCACCTGACCACGTCGGCGGTGTCGCAGCGGCTCGCGAAGCTCGAACGCGAGGTCGGGCAGACGCTGTTGGAGCGCCACAGCCGGGGCGTGCTGCTGACCGACGCGGCGAAGCTGCTGGTCGACCGGGCCGACAAGATCCTGGCGCTGGTCGACGAGACCGAGGCCGAGTTGGAGGGGCACCGCGGCGCCGTGGTCGGGCAGGTGTCGATAGCCGGCTTCCCGACGGCCGCCCGCGGTCTGCTGACCGGCACCCTGACCAGCCTGGTGACCGAGTTCCCGTCGCTGTTCCCGAGGATCTCCGAGCTGGAGCCCGACGTGTCGGTGCCGCTGGTGATCCGCGGCGACCTGGACGTCGCGGTGGTGCAGGACTGGTTCAACGCACCGCTGAGCCTGCCGCCCGGGCTGAGCCGGACCGAACTCCTCGACGACGTCGCCGACATCGCGCTCCCGGCGAGCCACCCGCTGGCGTCCCGCGAGACGCTCGACCTGGCCGAGCTGCACGGCGACCGGTGGATCAGCTGGACGCCCGGCTCCGGCTGCTACGAGTGGCTGCTCTACACCCTGCGCGGGTACGGCATCGAACCGCAGATCGTCCACACGGCCGGCGAGTACGCCACCCAACTGGCGCTCGTGCAGGCCGGGTTCGGCATCGCGGTGATCCCGCGACTGGGCCGGGAACCGATCCCGGAGGGCGTCCGGGTGGTCCCGGTGCAGCCGCTGCTGAGCCGGCACGTCTACGCGGTCTGGCGGGCCGGCGGCGACCGCCGCCCGGCGATCCGGGCGACGATCGCCGCACTGTCGAAGACGGCGCAGACGACGCTCTGACCCGAACGGCCGGGCGTCGCCTGCGACGTGCGCGCTCACGCGGTGCCGGGCAGCTCCCGGATCGCGCGGACCGGCGAGAAGAACAGCATCAGCCAGCTCACGGCCAGGCCGGCGGCGCCGACCAGGACCGCGGTCCGCACCCCGGCCGTTCCCGCCAGCACACCGGCGGCGCCCGAGCCGATCGCCAGCACGCCGGTGATCAGGAAACGGTAGGTCGCGCCCATCCGGGCCATCATGTCGTCCGCGGTGACGAGCTGACGGATCGAACCCTTCAGCACGTTGTCGAAGCCGACCTTGACCGTCGCCAGGCCCCAGGCGACGATGCCGATCCACACCGCCGCGCCGTGCACCGCGAACGGCACCACCAGCGCGAACGGCCCGCAGCAGGCGCCCGACAGCCACAGCGCCCGGCCGTAGCCGACCTTGCTGCCGATCCGGCGGGCGACCGCCGCGCCGACGAACACCCCGGCGCCGCCCGCGGTCAGGAAGGCGCCGACCAGCGCGGCGGAGCGGTGCAGCTCCGAGACGTACAGCACCGGCACCAGCGTGATGACGATGCGCAGGCAGAAGTTGCTCCAGGACGTCTCCAGCGAGATCGTCCGCAGCACCCCGTTGCCGAACACGTACCCGAGGCCGGCCTTGACGTCCGGCCACAGCGGCTTGGCGGCGCCGGTCTTCTCCACCTGCGGTTCCTGCTTGCGGATCACGCCCAGCCAGAGCGCCGACCACAGGTAGGTGACGGCGTTGACCACCAGCGCGTACGGCGCGGTGAGCGCCTGCACGAGGAAACCGCCGATGCTCCGGCCCGCGACCTCGGCGCCCGCGAACATGCCGCCGAGCTTGGCGTTCGCCTCCAGCAGGTTGTCCCGGCCGACCAGGTGCGGGATGTACGCCCCGGACGCCACCTCGAAGAACACCGTCGCGACGCCGACCAGCAGCACCGCCAGGTAGAGGTGGACGCTGGTCAGCGCGTCGAAGGCCCAGGCGATCGGCACCGAGGCGATCAGCCCGCCGCGCACCAGGTCGGTGACGATCAGGACCGGCCGCCGCCGCATCCGCTCCAGCCACGCGCCGGCCTGCAGGCCGACCAGCAGGAACGGCAGCGAGCCGAGGAACGCCAGCGCACTGACCTGGGCGGAGCCCGCGTGCAGTGCCTCGATTGCCACCAGCGGCACCGCGACGTAGCTGACCTGGGTGCCCACCTGGCTCAGGCTGTACGCGGTGAACAGCCGGCGGAAGTCGGCGTGGCGGGCCAGCAGCGAGCGCTGCCGTTCCTCGGGCGCCGCCGTCGACACGTCGGCGGTCATCACGCCTCCTTGTCGGGCGCCGCGTAGTGGAAGACGCCGGTCTTGCGCACGTGCGGCACGTTGCCGAGCCAGAGGATGCCGTCGAGGTCGGCCGGCAGGGCGCGGATGTGGAAGCCGCCGTAGCCGTGCGGGGTGACGAACATGCCCCAGGTGGCCTGCCAGTCGCGGATCTGCAGGGTCTCCGGGTCCACCATCGGCTCGTTCCGGGGAACGACCCGGCGCTGCACCAGCCACTCCTTGCCGTTGCCGGACGCCAGCGCCTCGCGCCAGGTCCGGTCGTCGACGGTCCAGCCGGAGACGATGCCGCGGCCGCCGTCCTGGCCGCCGGGCTTCAGGAGCAGATCGGCGCGGTTGGCGTGGCAGTAGTCGAGCATGTCCACCCGCTCGCCGTCGGCGGTGGTCTCGCCGTCGGTGAGCAGCCGGGTCCACGGCAGCAGCCGGTCGATCAGCTCGGTCTCCTCGGCGGTGTACGCGCCGCGCCACTCGGGGTCGGAGAGCAGCGCCAGACTGGTCTTCTGCTCGAAGAGCAGGCCGTCCAGCGGCGTGTAGAGCAGCGTCTTGCCGGCCTCGTGGGCGCGGAAGAACGGCTCCGCCTCGGCGCCGTCGCGGCCGTCCGCGCACAGCTGGTTGGTCGAGAAGTAGCGCAGGACGACGTCGATCGGGGTGTCGTCCAGGTAGAGCTTGTCGTCCTTGCTGGTGACCTGGCTGACCTCGGCGAGCAGGATCTTCATGCCGAGCCGCGCGGCCATCTCCTGGAACGAGAGCACCAGGTGCAGGTAGGGCGCCAGACCCCCGTCGGCCTCGACGAAGGCGATGACGGGCTCCGATCCGCCGGTCACCTGCTCGCCGAGCTTGCGCAGCACGTCGATGATCTGCGAGCCGGTGTGCGCGTAGTCGAGCCGGTGCTCCTCGGCGAAGGAGCGGAACGCCTCGTCCTCCAGGTGGAGCCGCAGCACCTCCGCGCGGTCGGTGCCGCCCAGGTGGGTGCCCACGTTGAACTCGAGCAGCTTGAACGACGTCCCGTCGTGGTGCAGGTCGGCGCGTCCGTGCAGGATCGGGGCGACGCCGAGCCGCTTCATCAGCGCGGCCCGCCGCGGGCTGACGCCGACCGCGTCGGCGTACCGGTCGACGTTGCCGTCGAACAGCCGCTCCGGCAGCGCCGTCAGCAGGTCGAAGAAGCCCTTCAGGTCGTCGGTGAACTCCTGGATCTCCCGCTCGGCGAGGAACAGCGGGCGCGGCAGCGAGCCGGCGCCGTGCGCGGCGGCGAGCTTGGCCGGCAGCTTCAGCCGGCTGGTGACGTCGCGCAGCCGGCTGTCCGGGGACAGGCACTCCTGGTTGTACGCCTCGGTGATCGCGTCGGTCATCGCGCAGTCTCCCCCTCGAAGAGCGGGCCGCGGTGCAGCTTGTGCTGCGCGGCCTGGGCCAGTGGCCTGACGACCAGTTGGTCGATGTTGACGTGGATCGGCAGGCCGACCGTGAAGCCGACGCACTCGGCGATGTCCTCGGCGGTGAGCGGCCGGTCGACATCCGCATAGACGGCCGCGGCCTTGCCCGCGTCGCCGGCGAACCGGTTGAGGGCGAACTCCTCGGTCCGCACCATGCCCGGGGCGATCTCGACGACGCGGACGGGCCGGCCGGCCAGTTCCAGGCGCAGCGTCCCGGTGAGGGCGTGCGCCGCGTGCTTGGCCGCCGTGTAGCTGCCGCCGCCTTCGTAGACGGAGGTCCCGGCGGTCGAGTTCATGGTGACCACAGTCGCGCCCCGGGCCGCCAGCAGTGCGGTCAGCAGTGCCCGGGTGACGTGCAGCGTGCCGAGGACGTTCACATCGAAGCTGTGTCGCCAGACCTCCGGGTCGGCGGCTTCGAGGGTGGCCGCGTCGAACGCGCCGCCGGCGTTGTTCACCAGCACGTCGCACCGGTCGACGGTGGCGGCGAACCGGGCCACCGCCTCGCTGTCGGTGACGTCGAGCACGTACGGCGTGGCCCCGGTCCGCTCGGCCACCTCGGCCAGCCGGTCGGCCCGGCGGGCCACGGCGAGCACCCGGTAGCCGTCCTTGGCCAGCCGCGCTGTGATGGCCGCTCCGATGCCGCTGCTCGCACCGGTCACGACTGCGGTCTTCACCATGGTCTTTCCTCTCTGGTCGGTCGTGTGCAGTCGGCCCGGCGGCCTACTCGACGTGGAACTGGATCCGCTCGGTCAGCGCCGCGGCCTTGGCGACCGCGTCCTGCATGTCGCGGCCCTGGGCCAGCACGTAGCCGCTGTCGCAGTCCATGACCGCGCGCAGCGGGTTGACGGTGTCGCCCACGTCCTTGGAGATCACGACGCCGACCTCGTGCCCGGCGAGCCTGTACATGTACGGGATGATGTGCGGCGGCTTCTCGCCCGCGGGCACCCGCAGCACCGGCACGTCGAGGTCGTCCAGGCCGGTGATCTTGGTGATCCGGCCGCCTTCGGGGAAGACGAAGAAGCGGATCGCCGCGCCGCCGGTCGGCTCCGGGTGGGTCTCGGGGAGCTTGTCGATGCCGAGCGGAATGGTCAGGAACATCCGGGCCAGGTCCACGCCGGTCGCCCGGCGCACCAGGTCGGGGGCGCCGGAGCCGGCGAGCCGGTTGTGGGTCTCCAGCACCCGGGGGCCCTTGGGGGTCAGCACGAACTCGCTGTGCGCGGGGCCGTCGGTCAGGCCGACCGCGTCCAGCAGCTCGGCGGTGGCGGTGCGCAGCGCCTCGCGGTGCGGCCAGGCGGTCTCGCTGACCGTCGCGACCTGCCACTCGACGAAGGTCTCGTTCATGATGTATTCGGACATTCCGACCACGATGTGGCGGCCCTGGTACGAGAACGAGTCGACGCTCACCACGGGGCCGTCGAGGTATTCCTCGGCGATGACCCGCGGGTAGCCGGCCTCCTGCAGCGTGTTCCACGCGGCGGACGCCTCTTCCGGGGTGGTCGCGACGTGGATGTGCAGGCTGGCAACGCCGTCGATCGGCTTGAGCACGATCCGGTCGCCGACCGCGGTCTGGAAGTCGGCCGCGTCCTCGGCGTCGGTCAGCGACCGGAACTGAACCGGGGTCAGGCCGGCGTCGGCCATCGCTTGCCGGGTCAGGGCCTTGTCCTTGATGATCCGCGAGGTGCGCTCGCTGGTGCCGGGCAGGCCCAGCGCCTCGTTGACCCAGCCGACCGGGATCGCGGCGTCCTCGGTGGTGGTCAGCAGCAGGTCGAAGGGGCGTTCCTCGTGCAGCGGCTTGAGCACCGCGAGGATGGCCTCGCGGTCGTCGACCGGGGCGTGCACGATCCGCTCGCAGTGCGGCCCGGCCTCGTCGATGTCGTACTTGCCCTCCTCGTGGACCAGCACGACGTCGATGCCGAGTTCCTTCGCACCGCTGATGGGGGCCGGCTTTCCACCGACCACGGCGACCCGATACATCCGATGTTCTCCTCGTTCTGTGCGGTGAATCGGCTCCGGCCGTGAACTGGCCGGTGGAGCCGGGTTGTCAGCGGTGTTCCGCGTCGCGGTCAGCTGGCGTAGCAGCGACGCAGCCACCGGGCGACGTCGGACGGCGCCGGGTCGAAGGCCTTGCGGCGGTGCAGCGCCCGGTAGTTGTCGAAGATCAGGAACTGGCCCGGCTGCAGGACGGGCGCGAAGGCGGGCTTCCGGGCCAGCTGCTCGGACAGGATGTCCAGGGCCCGCTCGGCCTCGGCGTTCATGCCCCGCGTGGTGCCGCGGTCGTAGCGGATGAGGACGCCCTCGGGGGCACGCTGGAGCACCGCGGTGCCTTCCAGCGCGATCCGCCTCCCGTCGGACTTGACGTCGTTGGAGTCCGGCGCCGCCACCAGGAACTCGTTGGCGGACAGCCGCTCCAGGACCTCCTCCGGCAGCCCCTCCAGCGCGACGTCCACCCCGACGAACTCGGTGGCCACCTGCTCGACGTTGCGCACCGCGTAGAAGGTGAGGAACCGCGGCGGGAACGGCCTCGGGTCCAACCCCGCCTGGCCGAACGGCAGGTGGGGGTTGTCGGTGTGCCAGAAGAACTCGGTGTCCGCACCCCAGGAGCTGGTCTTGCCGGCCGCCTCGGGGTTGGGGACGACGTTGCGGATGAGCTTGCCGCTGTTCTCGTAGTCGACCGCGTACGGGGTCAGCCCGAGCAGCGAGATCAGGCCGAGCTGCAGCGAGTTGACGAGGGAGAGCTCGGTCTCCTCGCCGAAGCCGCTGACCGGGGTCGGCGGGAACTCCTGCTGCGGCAGGTTCGACAGCACCAGCACGTCGCTGCTGTCGCGGGTGAAGCCGGCGAGTTCGTCCAGCACGGCGGTCGGCAGCGTCCGGCGCAGCGCGTGCACGCCGATCCGGGCGAGGATCGCGGCGTCGACATCGGTGTCGAGCGGCGGGAAGGGGTCGCCGAGGGCGTCGTGCAGCCGCTCGGCCAGGGCGTCGCGGACACTGTCCGCGAGGCGGAGGTCGGTGAGGGCGATACCGCCGTCACCGATGGTCGACGACGCTGTCAGGGCTCCGCTCAGTGCGTTCATCGGGTCTCCAGCCGCAGTGTTCGAAGAAGTTCTGCGAACCGCGCGTCCAGACGCTCGATGTCCGGCGCGGTGAAGATGACGTGGCCGTACCCCTCGTAGGTGTTCGGCGGGACGTCGAGGGTGTCGCCGATCCCCCGGAGGATCTCCAGGTCGTGCACGTCGTCGGAAGCCTCGGTCTCCTCGGCGCCGACGATCTCGGTCAGCGTGCCGGGCTTCTCGGGGAAGATGTTGCGGAAGCCGATCGGGGTCGGCTCCGGCCGGGGGTCGATGGTGGGCGTCCGCCCGGTCGACAGGTCGAGCATCGCCTCCAGCATGTCGACGCCCGTGCTCAGCAGCACCGACCGGTAGATCGGGCCGCCGCCCATCCGGGCGCCGGCTTCGAGGATGACCGGCTCCTTGCCGTCGCGCAGCCGCCACTCGACGTGCGAGGCGCCGGTGGTGATGCCCAGCGCCCGGTGGCAGGCGGCGGTCGCGGCGTAGATCTTCTCCACCGTCTCGGCGGGCAACCGGGTCGGCGTGCAGGCGTAGACCTCCTCGAAGGTCGTGCCCTGCGGCAGCGGCTTGTCGTGGATCGCGATGGAGTGCGTCACCCCGTCGACGATCAGCGACTCGACGCTGATCTCGGTGCCGCCGACGAACTCCTCGATCAGGATGCCGCCGTTGTACCGCTCGAACGTCTGGTGGTACAGCGGGTCGAACGCGAAGCCCTCCCAGGCGCCCTTCTGGATCTCCGGGAACGCCTCGACCAGCTCCTGCTCGTTGTCGATCTTCTGTACGAACATGCTGTGCGCGCCGATCACCGGCTTGATGATCACCGGGTAGCCGAGCTGCTCCGCCTGCTCGACGGCCTGCCGCGCGTCGGTGACCAGCGCGAACTTCGGCTGCGGCACGTCCCCCGCTTCCGCGAACGCACTGCGCATCGCGAACTTGTCGCGCGCCGCGTACGCGGTCTGCTCACTCACCGAGGGCAGACCGTACTCCGCGGCGATCGCCGCAGCCGTCGGCACACAGAACTCGCTCAGCGTGATGACGGCCGTGACCGGCTCCGTCTCGTCCGCGAGCAGCGCCTTGCACGCCTTGAGGGTCTCTTCGATGCTCGTGGTGTCCGCAAGGCCGACCCGGTCGACGTACTCCGCCTCCCACGTCGGGTCCGCCATGATCATCAGCAGCCGGTCCCCGTGCCGCTGCGTGTACTCCCGGGCCTTCGCCAGAAGCAGACGCCGGCTCAGGTTCTTCTTGTGAACTAGCAGGATGCTCACGTGTTTTGCTCCCCGTCCGTCAAACGGCCATCGCCACGATCGTGGCCGGAACGGTTCGCTCGCGGTAGCGAAAGGTTTTGAACCCGGGGTTTAAGCAATCCTTGCGGCAGCCCACCGGCCTCGGCGCGAACGCACCGCTCCCGCCGACCCGGGCGCCGGAGCCAGTGATGTGCGTCACTTCGGGCGGGCCCCGTGCAGCAAGGAGCGGTGAGGGGCCGTCATGGGGGCGGGAACATCAAAGGAGCGGAACATGAGTGCATCGGCATGCGGCTGGTGAGGCTGGACAGGCGCGGCGAGGACCCCCGGAGGATCGACTTCGTCGAGTTCGTCCAGCAGCGTTCGGCGGCGCTGTTCCGGACCGCCTATGTCCTGACCGGAAGTCAGGAGAGCGCGGAGGACCTGTTGCAGGAGGCCCTGGAGAAGGCGTGCCGCCACTGGAACCGGGTCGCCGTCGCGGACTCGCCGGAGGCGTACGTCCGCCGGATCGTGGTGAACCTGGCCAACGACCGGTGGCGCAACCTCCGCCGGATGGGCACGCGTTCGCACGAGGTGGAGCGCGCCGACCCCCGCGACCCGTACCGGCTGGTGGATCTCCGCGACGAACTGGTGCAGGCACTCCACGCCCTGCCGATCGGGATGCGCACCGTCGTGGTGCTGCACTACCTCCACGACATGGAGGACCGCGAGATCGCCGAGACGCTCCGGATCTCTGCCGGCTCCGTGCGCTCGCAACTCGCCCGCGGGCTGGCCAGACTGCGCACCGCAGTCCCTCAGCCCGAACAGCCCCAGCCCGAACAGCCCCCGCCCACACCGGACGGCCGCCGGACCGCCCCACTGCCCCAGTTCGAAGGTGCGTGATGACCCCGTTCCCGCCCGACGACCAGACCGGTCACCACAGCACCGTGCCGGGCCCCGACTTCAGAGAGGCACTGCTCCGGGCCATGGACGACTTCGCGAACGACGCACACCCCCCCGCCTTCGACGGCACCGCCATCCTGCACCGCACCCGCACCCGCCGCCGGCGCGGCCTCGCCGCCCTCTCCGCCTCGGCCGCCGTCATCGTGCTCACCGCCGGCACGGCCTTCGCCCTGCACGGCACCGACCACCCGACCGACCACACCGCCGCCGCCACGACCGCCACCGCCGCCCCGAACACCCCATCACCCACCGCCGGCACCGCATCCCCCGGCACCACGATGGGAAGCGGAACCCCGTCGCCCGGCACCCACACCGAACCGGGCCCGCACGACGCCTCGATCACCGTCCCCCCCGTGCTCGGCATGCCCCAGGACCAAGCCGAAAAGACCCTCACAGAAGCCGGCCTGAAAATCGGACACATCCAGACCTTCACCGACTGGAACACCCCGACCGGAGCCGTCATCAACACAGAACCCCAGCCCGGCACCACCGTCGCCCCGGACTCCACCATCGCCCTCTTCATCTCGAAGGGGAAGCCCTGAGTGTTCCTGTGATCAACCTTCGGGTTCTGCCCCACTCCGGGGCAGAACCCTTGGACACGAGGCCCAGGCAACCCACCGACGAGCCACGGAGTTTGGCCGCACCCGCCTCCCGTCATGGCGGGCCGCCACCTCAGCTTGACTCTGTCGGGGATCTTGGTCGCTGCTGCGTCAGCTGACGGCTCGCCAGGAACGTAGGCGTGGGATGCCCTGCTGGTCGAGGTGGTCCTGGAAGGCTGTCGGCGGTCGCGGGAGCGCGCCTTCGCCTGAGGCGTTCGATGTCGACGGCGATGGCGGTGAGCACGCGTTGCAGGTACGCCTTGGGCTGTCCGCAGTAGCGGCAGCGGCGCATGCCGTGGCCACGGCCGTGGGCGAACTCGCAGATGGTGCCCTCGATGCCGGAACGGACCGCATACCGTTTGTGCCAGGCCGGGTCCTGCTGGTCGGCGCGGTTGCGCTGCTGGAGTTCGAGCAGCTCGTGCGGCGGGAAGCCCACGGTGCGGTGGGAGTCGCGGGAGCTGGTGCACTTGGCCCGGACCGGGCAGGGCTGGCACTGGTTCTTGGTGAAGCGGGCGACGATCAGCGGGGCTGCGGTCGGTGAGGAGGTCGGGTGGGGGCCGTGCCGGCCGGCGCTGGTCTGTCCCTGCGGGCAGGTGACCTCCTTGCGGTCGAAGTCGATGCGGAAGTCGTCGCGTGCGAAGCCCTCGCCGCGGCGGTGCTGGCGGGTGGGGTTGCCCGGCAGAGGTCCGAGGACGGTGACACGGTGTTCGCGTGTCGCCTGTTCCAGGTGGGGCAGGGAGGTGTAGCCGCCGTCGACCAGGTGCTGGTCGGGCAGCAGGCTCCGGCGCTCCAACCGAGTGTGGACGCCGGGCAGGACCTCGGTGTCGGAGCTGGTGGCGGGCATGGTGGCCACATCTGTGATGACGTTGGGGCCGTCGTGGAGCAGGTCTCGGTCACGTGCGCGAGGAACCCCGTCCAACGGGTGGCCTGGCCGCGGCGTGCGTAGCGGACCGGCGGGTCGTAGGGCGAGACGATCCGGTGCGCCGAGGGCGGCAGGCCGCTGCCGTCGTCCTCGTCGCGCCAGCGCAGGCGCCCGGCGGGGTCCCAGAAGCAGTTCTGCACCAGAATCTGTCGCAGGACCTGAACTTGAGGGCCTGCAAGCAGGGACGGGTGGTTGCGGATGAGGTGTTCGAGCAGGTGGCGGGCGTCTTCGCCGGTGTTGTTGATCCGGGTCCTGGGCCGCGTGGGGTTCCTGCCCAGGCGCACCGGGCGGCCGTAGCGGCGGCCCCAGTCATGGCCGACCAGGCCGTCCAGCGCGTGGCCGGCGGTGCGGGCGAGTTCCTCCGAGGCCGCACGTACGGCCTCGGTGACCAGCTCGAGGCGGGTCAGGTCGCGCACGGCGGCCAGGACGTGGGTGGAGTCGGTGCGCCGAGTAGTGCGCTCACGAACCAGCCCGGTGTCCTCAAGCCGGGCCAGGGCGAGGTCGAGGAGGCGGTCCGCCCTGTCCTCCCGCACCGGGCGGTCGCGGAAGTCGGTCAGCACGCTGTGGCGGAAGCCCGGATCGTCGAGTTCGAGGCCGAGCGCGTACTTGAAGTCGATCCGGCAGCGCACGGCCTCGGCGGCGTCGCGGTCGGACAGGCCCAGCAGGAACTGCAGCACGCTCACCGTGGCCGGCTGCGCGGGCGAGAGCCCGGGCGCCCGTCGCGCGGGTACCAGTCCGCGAAGTCCTCGTCCCGCCACAGGCCGTCGAGCCGGTCCCGCACCCACATCGCCGTCGTATCACCGAGCTTGCTGGCCCTCGCCATCCGCACCGTCAACACCGGGACCTTGCCACCCGGACGGCGACGGACCGACATCTGCACTCCTCGGGAATCTCACAGGCACGTACACCCGCGAGACTGGCGCGCCACCATGATCACCTGCAGTCGAACACCAAGATCCCCGACAGAGTCAAGCTCAGGGGAATTCGCGGAAACAAAAAAGGCCCAGGTCAGTGACTATCTGACCTGGGCCTTCATTGAACCGCCTATGGGATTCGAACCCATGACCTACGCATTACGAGCCCGCGAGCGATCACGTTGGTTGCTGCTGCCATCGATCACATGGTGATGAACCCGCAGGTCAGGACGTTGCGCCGTGATCCACGATCCCCCCGAACCGGCACGTGCTGCCCCGTCCGCTCACGCATCGCTCACGCAAATGAGCCTCCGGCCAGCTCGCCCAGGGCCCCTGGCGACGAACCGCCAGACCAAAGAAATCACGGCCCGCAGGATCGACCCGCCGACAGCGGCACCCTGGCAACGAACTACCAAGCCCTATACATCGGTCGAGCAAGCGCACCGGGCATTGGCAAGCTACGAGACCGAGCGCGAGGGGCTTGAGGCGCCTGAAGAGCACACGAAAGTAGGCAACGCGGAGGGTTCAAACAGGGGCACAGCAAGGTGGCGGTGTGAGCTCGCGATCACTTCACGCAGCTCGGCCTTCCCGCTCCGTGGTCACACTGCAGCTGGGCGGCGGTACTGCCCGCCCGCCCTGACCCATCCCAGCGACGGGTCACCTTAAAGATGGCCCCAACAGAAGCTGCTACTGACATGAGCGTTAGCCTTACGGCTCGTTGGTGGGCGCCAAAGTGGTGCCTCGCCCACGGACCGCGGCGAACATACTCGGGTGATCGAACGTGTTGTGCTGCGCACCGACATCCAGTGGGGGGGAACCTCCCCAGGAACTCGCAGCTCGGACACAACCTGCTGACGGTAGGCGGCAGTTTGGGCCAAGGCCGCGCGTACCAGTCCACGCCGTCCTGTTGAGCAAGCTTCGATCCGCCGAGCCGCTCGACTGGTCCCGGGCGGTAATCGGCTCCGGTCACGTCCGGGCCACCCGATTGGGCCCAAAGCAGACCCAGGCCAGTCGACTGCACATGACCGGGCAGCGGCTAAAAGAGAGCTGGCTCCTCCGCCCCTTCACCACCGACACTCGGGATCTCGTAATTCGTAAATACGAGGTCCCAACTCCCCCTGCTCTTCGCCTGCAAATTAATGTCCCGGCGCGTAGCCATGCGCATCACGTTAAATTCGGCGAAGATCTCCTCGGTCAAGGGTGTTGCGCTATTCGTCATCGTCACAAAGACACCGCGACTCCCAGCCTCGCGCATCGCCACGGCCAATCTATGCTGATCCTCCTCCCCGAACTGCTCAGCCGTGTACCGCTTAAAGTCAGACCAGCCGCCAAGCGGAATGTAGGGCGGGTCAAGGTAGACCCAGTCACCAGCCTTCGCCTCAGCGAGAGCAGCAGTGAAGTCGCGATGCTGGATTTCTACGCCCTGAAGCGCCCGCGATGCAGCCATAAAAACGCTTCGATTGTAGTAGGGTCGATCATATTCACCATAGGGAACGTTAAATCCACCCTTGCGATTTACGCGCCAAAGGCCTCTAAATCCAGTCTTGTTCAAGTAGATGACGCGCGCCGCACGCTCCAGATCCGACATGCCCGCGACATCACGAGCCCGCTCCTGGTTGTAGAATTCGCGCGTATTCGGCATCTCATCCAGAAGGGCGAGAACTTTCTCCGGATTCTCGGCGACCTGCTTGAAACAGACCACCAACTCCCGATTGGCGTCAGATAGAGAAGCCTTAGCTGGCGCCAATTCAAAGAAGACTGCTGCGCTACCCATGAAAGGCTCAAAGTATCGCCCATCGAACTTAGGGGCGATAGATACCAACTGATCCGCATACCGAGTTTTGCCACCCGCCCACTTCAGGAAGGAGCGACCGTCGCCGTAGCGGATGCTACTCATAGTCTGTAGACCCATTGTCGTCACGCCGGGCAGTGTACCTGTTTCGTGGATGATCGTGCGGTCTTGGTCAAGTTCGGCATCAGGGTCAGGGCGCTTCGAGAGGCAGCAGGGCTGTCGCAAGAGGCCCTGGCGGATGCTGCTCAGCTTCACCGCACCTACGTCGGCAGCGTGGAGCGTGGGGAGCGCAACATCAGCCTGATCAACATCTCTCGCCTCGCACATGCTCTCGGGGTCAGCCCCTGGTACCTGCTGAGCGATGACGAGAGTGAAGGTAAATGAAACGCGAACCGGGATTCGCCTCCGCGCGCTGGGATGACCCGTTCTGGCATGCCGTGCGAATGCTCGCAGATCAGCCGGCCACTAAGCGTAAGTACGCATCACACATCAGCCCATCCGAAATCAAATCGGTTCTAAGGTCTGCTGGAACGCGCGCTGCCGTCGGCCTCATTAACTACCTCGACGCCAATAGCGGCATGACGGAAATGCTGTCAGACTATTGGAGCAAGCGCCGCGAAGTGGCCGAGGAAGCTCTCGCCCTAATGCGCACAGAGGAGCAGGCAGTCGCTGATTACTCGCTGCTCTCGGACCAGGTTCTACAGAGCTACGGAGTGAAGCTCGACGGTTACCACAGTTCCCCGAAGGTCTTGGTCAACACGGTCGACGCCGTCGTATACCAAGAGTGCCAAAGGGCTGAAATTCCCGTAAATACGGACCCTCAGAGCCGGGCCGCAATCGTCTCTGATAAGCACATCTGGGTTTCACCTCGAAGGCTCGATGGCGCCCTCCCCGACCTGCTAAATCCGGTCGCACTCTGGGAAATCAAGGAGTACTGGGGGAAAACCGGCGGCGGCTCCAAAATGTCCGATGCAATCTACGAGCTCCACCTGGTCGGCCTTGAGTTGCGAAGGTTCGAAGACGAGTTCGGCATCCACGTGAATCACTATGCGATCATGGATGGGCGGCATCAATGGAGTAGCCGACAGTCTGATCTCCGACGAGCTGTTGACTTGCTCTACTCTGGCCTGCTTGATGAGCTCGTAATAGGCAGCGAAGTGCTGACAGAGTGGCCACGGATTGTCGAGCAGTCCGCCATCCTCGCTAAGGCCACGGCACCTCTTTTGGAATCCTCGCAGCCAGATGGCGCTCTCTTTCCGAAGTGGCACCCTTCCGAGTAGCCACTCCATACTGGTGGTGCCAGGGTGGGGTTCCCGCAGCACGAGGCGGGACTGTGGCTGCTTACCCCGGCCACACTGCTAACTAAAGTTCCCACAGGACCGAAGCGGATGGCAACGTCCGGCTCAACCCAAGCAATTACGGTGGCGTCAAGGGATTTCTACTGGTGACGGTGCAGTCCAATCGATTGATGGGACTGCACCTGGTCAGAGCGTTGCCTCGTGATCCACGGGCCTACTCGAACCCACGTCAATTCCCGCTGCCTGCCGGCCAGATCGTCAGGTGGGTGGCCATGACGTGGGCTAGCGCCTTCCTATTCGTGATCCATTCGGTGCCGCCTGCGGAGACCGAATGCTGCACGGCCTTGACGGCGTTTGCTTCGGCCTCCGAAGGCTGGGCCATGTACGCCCGCATGTAGTGCTTGAAGAGTGCCGAAAGCTGGTCCGGCGGAGTCGTGCTCTTGGCCCTCACTGGGCGTTTCACCCCGGATTCTGATGGTCAGGTTCCGCGCCAGGTGTGGGTGTTCTCGCCGGTGAGTCGGCGGGTCATGAGGCTGATCATCGCGACGTGGACCATGGCTTCTGAACGGGCCGGGAGGGCTTCGTAGTCGCGGGCGAGACGACGGTGGTTCATGAGCCAGCCGAAGGTGCGTTCGACGACCCAGCGACGGGGCTGGACGACGAATCCCCTGGTGGCGGGGTCGCGGCGGACGATCTCGACGTCGATGCCGAGGATGGCGCCGTGTTCGACGACGGCGTTCTTGTAGCCCATGTCCGTCCAGGCCTTGCGGACGGCGGGGTGCTCGGTGGCGACCGCGGTCAGCAGCTGTCGGCCGGCGGTGCCGTCCTGCACGCTCGCGGCGGTGACCAGGACCATCAGCAGCAGGCCGATCGTGTCGGTGACGATGTTCCGCTTCCTGCCCACGATCTTCTTGCCGGCGTCGACGCCCTGCGAGGAGGTGGGGACGTTCGTGGAGGTCTTCACGCTCTGGGAGTCGATGATGCAGGCCGTCGGCTCCGGAGCGCGGCCCTCGGCGGTGCGAACCAGCCGCCGTAGAAGGCCGTTGAGCTGCTCGAACACCCCCTCCTTCTGCCATCGGGCGAAGTAGGCGTAGACGGTTTCCCATGGCGGGTGGTCGTGCGGGAGGTAGCGCCAGGGAATTCCGGTGCGGTCGACGTAGAGGACCGCGTCCAGCAGGTCGCGCAACTCGTGCTCGGGCGGCCGGCCGAACGCGAGGGCCCGCTCGGTGCGGGCCCGACGCCAGGCAGTGAGGGTGGGCTCGACCAGGGCCCAGCGGGCGTCGGACAGGTCACTCGGATACGGTCGACGATCCGTCATGACAACGGCATACTGCGGGATTGCCGCGCTGCCCAGGACTCGCGGTACCCGAGAGACAAAAGCCAGTGGGCTCGACTTCTTGGGATGAGACAGGAGGAATCGCGCAGTTCCGGCGGACATAGGCGCAGCAGTGGCACTCCTGTCACCAGGCCCCCAAGCGTCACCGAACGACAGCAGCCCGAGCTCCCCGGAAATCAGGATGAACCATCCCGACTACGGGTGAAACGCCCAATCAGACCGTGTTTGAGATCTAATGGATCGGTGGGTGAAAGCGGTCGTGGGCCTTGTCTGGTGGCGGGGCGGCCTCGGGTGAGTCGGCGAACCATGATGCCGATCATCGCCCAGCGGATCATGGTCTCGGAGTGGGCCGGGCTGCTCTCGTAGTCGCGGGCGAGGCGGCGGTGGGCCGTGAGCCACGAGAACGTCCGCTCGATCGCCCAGCGCTTGGGCCGGGCCTGGAAGCCTCGCTGGTCGGGGGCCTTGCGGACGATGTCCAGGTCGCGGCCGAGGATTCGGGCGGTCCACTCGACCAGGCGGCCGGCGAAGCCCTGGTCCGCCCGCGCCACGCTCCGGACCGCTCTGAACGACGCGATCCCCGAGGGACTGATCACCTTCAACCCGGCCGCCCACGTCGAGCTCGACCCGGCCGCCAAGCCGAAGGCTCTGGTCTGGACGCCGGAGCGGGTCACCCAGTGGCAGGCGACCGGCGTGAAGCCCTCCCCCGTGATGGTCTGGACGTCGCAGCAGACCGGCGCGTTTCTCGACTTCGTGGCTTCCGACCGCCTGTACGCGATGTGACACGTGATCGCCTTCCGCGGACTTCGCCGGGGCGAGGCGTGCGGCCAGCCGTGGTCCGAGACCACCTCGACAACAGCTCGCTGTCCGTGACGGCCCAGCTCGTGCAGGACGGCTGGGAGGTCGAGGAGTCCGACCCCAAGACCGACGGAAGCTTCCGGACCGTGGCGCTGGACGACGACACGGTGGCGGTCCTGCGGCACCAGCGCGAGCGCCGGCAGAAGGAGCGGGACGACTGGGGGTCGGCCTGGAAGGACACCGGCCGGGTCTTCACCAACGAGGACGGTTCCCGGCTCCACCCCGGCAAGGTCACCGAGATGTTCGAGCGGCTCGTGACTGCGTCCGGCCTGCCGCCGATCCGCCTGCACGACCTCCGCCACGGCGCGGCCACCCTCGCGGGCGGGGTCGACATGAAGGTGGTGTCCGAAATGCTCGGCCACTCCTCCATCAAGATCACCTCGGACATCTGAACCAGCGTCCTGCCCGAGATCGCCAAGGACGCCGCCGAGGCCGAGAAGGCGAAGCGGAAGGCCGCGAAGAAGGCGAAGTCCAAGGCCAAGGAGACCAAGAGTTAGACCAAGATCAACACCCACGCTCACGCATCGCTCACGCAAGCGATCTTGTAGCGCGCCACCGACACCTGCCCACACCTCGGGAAAAGGCAAAAGCCCCAGGTCACGGCGAGTGAGTCCTGGGGCTTTCACAGAGCCGCCTATGGGATTCGAACCCATGACCTACGCATTACGAGTGCGTTGCTCTGGCCAACTGAGCTAAGGCGGCACCGCTGACCGAAGAAACCGGGCTGGTGGGCCCAGGGTCGCATCGGCAACGCGGGCCAGTCTACACAGTTTCCGGGGGTGGTCCGTACGCGCCGATGATCAGGCGGAGGAGACGGCGAGTTTGGCGGCGAAGCCGGCGAAGAGGACGGCGACGGAGGAGGTGAGGCCGGCGGAGAGGCGCTTGCGGCGGCGGAAGGCGTTGGCGAGGGAGGTGCCGGCGAAGATCAGCAGCGAGAGGTAGAGGAAGGAGAAGGTCTGCAGAACGCCGCCGAGGAGGGCGAAGGAGAGGGCGGGGGCGCCGTAGGAGGTGTCCACGAACTGGGTGAAGAAGGAGAGGAGGAAGAGAATCGCCTTGGGGTTGAGCAGGCTGATGACCAGCGCGCGGCGGAACGGCCGCTCGGCGTCCGCCTCGACGGCGTCGGTGGCGGCGGTGTCGACGACGGCCCGCTCGCGCCACATCTGCCGGGCGGCCCGGATCATGCCGAGGCCTATCCACAGCAGGTAGGCCGCGCCGCCGAACTTGACCACCGCGAAGACGGCGGGGTTGGCACGCAGCAAGGAGGCCGCGCCGAGCGAGGTGAGGCTGATCAGGGTGAGGTCGCCGAGGAAGACGCCGCAGGCGGCGCGGTAGCCGGTGCGGACGCCCTTGCGGGCGGCGACGGAGAGCACGTAGAGGGAGTTCGGTCCGGGCAGCAGGACGATGACCAGCGCGCCGAGGACGTAGGTGGTCAAGTCGTGGACTCCGAGCACGACGGTCTCCAAGGTGTCCGAGTGTCCGAATGATCGAGCGTTCGAGAGGCGGGAACGCCGAAGGGGCTGCGCCATGTTAGCGCCAGCCCCTTCACGCCTGAACACTCCTGACATGACCGTCCGCCATCCGGACAGCGGCCGTGCTCAGCAGCCGTGATCAGCGCCCGCGGTCAGTCCTTGCAGACCTTGCCGTTGTCGGGCGCCGCCCCGCCGAGCAGGTACCGGTTCACCGCGTCGTCGACGCAGGTGTTGTGCCGCCCGTACGCGGTGTGCCCGTCGCCGTCGTAGGTGAGCAGTCGTCCGGACTCCAGCTGCCCGGCCAGGGACTTGGCCCAGGCGTAGGGGGTGGCGGGGTCGCGGGTGGTGCCGACCACGACGATCGGGGCGGCGCCGGCCGCGCGGACGGTGTGCGGGGCGCCGCTGGCCTTGACCGGCCAGTACGCGCAGCTGAGCGCCATCCAGGCCATGTCGCTGCCGAAGTGCGGCGCGGCCTTCTGGAAGTCCGGGAGCGCGGCGGTGACCGCCGCCGGGTCGGCGAACGAGGCCGGCAGGTCGAGGCAGTTGACGGCCATGTTGGCGTACATCAGGTTCTCGTAGCTGCCGTCCTCGGAGCGGCTGTAGTACTCGTCGGCGAGCTGCAGCAGCCCGCTGCCGTTGCCGGACTGGGCTGCGGCCAGCGCGGTGCGCAGGTGCGGCCAGAGGGCCTCGGTGTACATCGCCTCGGCGACGCCGGTGAGCGCCTGGGCCTCGGTGAGCGGGCGGCTGGTGCCGGTGGGCATCGGCTCCGCGTCGAGCTTCTTGAACAGGGCGGTGAGCTTCTCGCCGGCCTCCTGCTCGGTGTGGCCGACGGGGCAGTCCTCACGCTTGACGCAGTCCTTCGCGAACGCCGTCCAGGCGGTCTCGAAGCCGCCGGCCTGGGTGAGGTTTCCGGTGAGGGCGTCCAGCGAGGGATCCATCGCGCCGTCCAGCACGACCTTGCCGACCTTGCTCGGGAACAGCCCGGCGTACGTCGCGCCGAGGAAGGTGCCGTACGACTTGCCGACGTAGTTGAGCTTCTGGTCGCCGACCAGCGCCCGCAGCATGTCCATGTCCCGGGCGGCCTCGACGGTGGAGACGTGGCCGAGCAGTTCGCCGGCCCGGGCCGAGCAGCCCGCCGCGAACTCCTTGTCGACGGCGACCAGCGCATCGATCTCGGACTGGCTGTCGGGGGTGACGTCGGCGGCCGCGTAGGCGTCCATCCGGTCGCCGCTCAGGCAGGTGATCGGCGCGGACTTGCCGACGCCGCGCGGGTCGAAGCCGACCAGGTCGTAGCCGGCCCGCACGTTGCCGTCGTAGCGCGACGCGACGCTCTGCACGTACTCGATCGCCGAGCCACCGGGGCCGCCCGGGTTGAGCAGCAGCGAGCCCAGCCGGTGCGTCTTGTCGGTGGCGGGCTTGCGGATCGCGGACAGTTCCACGTCGTGGCCGTCGCCGGGGTGCGCGTAGTCCAGCGGCACCTTGAAGGTGGCGCACTCGAAGTCCGTGGTGCACGGCTTCCAGCTCAACTGCTGCGCGTAGTACGGGGCGAGGCCGGCCGGGAGGTCGGTGGGCAGCGGCTCCAGCGGGGTGGCGCCGTTCGCGGGGGCCGGCGCGTGGCCGCCCGTCGAGCTGTCGGGCGAGCCGCCCGCCGTGGGCGCCGGGTGGCCCGAGGTGCAGCCCGCCAGCAGCAGGGACGCGGCGGCGGCCAGCGCGGCGGCGGACAGGAGCCGGCGGGGCCGGGCGACTCTCATGAACGTGGGTCCTCTCCCCTGGGAACGGGCCGGCCCGGACGCCGACCACCCCGGACGTCGCCGGGAGGCCGAGCCTAGCGGCCGCGACGGCCGTGCCCGGGCCACCCGACCGCCCGCCGCACCCCCGGGCCACTGCGGCGCGCCCACACCCCCGGACCGATCGTCATACCGCGAGGCGGGCGCTCATGGCTTCGGCAGCTGCTCCGTCAAGTACTGCACCGCGACCCGCAGCAGCCGCATCCGCTCCCGGTCCGCCGAGTAGTCCTGGACGACGTCGGAGATCCGCACCTGCGCCCGCGCCCCGGCGTCCCGCAGCGCCGCCTGCACCGCCCGGGCGGAGGCCAGCCCGTCCGCGTCCTGCTTCGCCACGGCCAGCAACAGCCTCGTCCGCACCCCGAAAGCCCCGGGAGCCCCGGGAGCCCCAGCAGACCCGGCAGGCCCGGCAGGCCCGCCAGGCGCATCGCCCGCCGCAGCCGCCAGCGCAGGCCCGTCGTACCGGCCGGACACCGCCGCGCCCACCCCGTACAGGTCGGGGCGGCCCAGGGCGGCCGCGGCCGCGCAGGGGGCGCCGTCGTCCACGCCCAGCACCGCCCAGCCGTCGGGGCCGGCCGGGCGGGTCCGGAAGACCGCACCGACGGCCGCGCGCAGCGCCTCGTCGTCCGCGACGGCCTGCGGCGCGGCGGCCACCAGCTCGCAGGGGTGGCCGGTGCCGCTCGGCGCCTCGGGGGCGACCAGCACGAACGGCCGGGCCCGGCCGAGCCCGACGGCCGAGGCCACGCCGTCGAACACGTCCGGCAGGTCCTGGTCGGCAGTCCGCCCGGCCGTCCCGGAGTGCACCACGATCACCGGGAACCGGGCCGCCGGCTCCTGCCCGTACTCGGCGGGCAGCCACACCCGCACCGCCCGCAGCCGCCCGTCCGGACCGGGCACCTCGCCCTGCAGCAGCTCACCGCCCGCCGGACGGCTCACATTGCTGAACAGCACCTCCACCGGCGGCGGCACGGGAACCGACGAAGGGACGGGGTCGGGCCGCCCCGCGCCGACCTGCGCCGCCGCGTGCCGCACTGCCACCCGGCCGGACGACCGCTCCCCCATCAGCGCGACCACCCCGAGCGCGCCCACGCACGTCAGGCACAGGGCCGCCGCCCCGGCCCGAACCAGCACCGGATGCGACTCCACCGCCAGCCCGTACGTCCGCGCGGCCCGCAGGTCCCGCCAGCGCGACACCGCCGCCCGGGCCAGCCGGACGCCCGCCACCACAGCCACCACCAGCAACAACAGGACGAGCAGCGTTCGGGCCATGGGGGACGCACCACCTCGGGGAAGGACCGGCCGAACGCGAGCGCGTGGCCAGTGCACAGGGTGCAAGACCGCACGCCCGCCGGCCGCCGGGCGGTACGGGCGTCTCCCCACGTTCACTCGAACGAGCTAACGACGAGCGGGGTCCACCGACGGTCGACCGCCCACGGCTCAGCCCGCCCGCAGCGCCACCGTCATCGCCTCGACCGCCAGCAGCGGGTCCACGTTCCGGTCCAGCGCTCGCCGGCAGGCCAGCACTGCCTCGATCCGGCGCAGCGTGTTCTCCGCCGCGCCCTCGCCGGCCACCCGCTGCACGGCCGGCCGCTGGTCCTCGTTGGCGAATGCCCCGCCCGCGCCCAGTTGGACGGCCAGCACGTCCCGGTAGAAGCCCAGCAGGTCGCCGAGCGCCACGTTCAGCGTCTCCCGGCGGGTCCGGGTGGCCCGGCTCTTCTGCCGCTTCTCCAGTTCCTTCACCGCGCCGGCCATGCCGCGCGGCGCCCGGCTGCCCTCGGACGCGCCGTACGCGGCCCGCAGGTCGTCGGTCTCCTTGGCGTCCTGGGTCTCGGCGAGCGCCTCGGCGTCCGCCTTCGCGGTGTCGACCAGCCGCTGCGCGGCGGCCAGGCAGCCGCCGAGGTCCGCGACCTCCAGCGGGATCCGCAGCACCTCGGCGCGGCGGGCCCGGGCCTGATCGTCCACCGCGAGCCGCCGGGAGCGGTCGATGTCGCCCTGTCCGGCCAGCGCGGCCAGCCGGGCCGCCTCGGGTTCCACCCCGTCGCGCCGGACCAGCATGTCGGCGACCGCGTCCGCAGGGGGCGTGCGCAGCACCAGCAGCCGGCAGCGCGAACGGATGGTCGGCAGCACGTCCTGCACCGAGGGCGCGCACAGCAGCCACACGGTGCGCGGCGACGGCTCCTCGACGCCCTTCAGCAGCGCGTTCGCGGCCGCTTCGGTGAGGCGGTGCGCGGCGTCCACCAGGATCACCGACCAGCGGCCGCCGGTCGGGTAGCTGGAGGCCCGCAGCACCAGGGCGCGCATGTCGCCGACGCCGATCGACAGGCCGTCGGTGCGGACCTGCTTGACGTCGGCATGGCTGCCGGCGAGCACGGTGTGGCAGCCGTCGCAGAAGCCGCAGCCGGGCGTCCCGCCGAGGTCCAGGTCCGGGCTGGTGCACTGGAGCGCCGCCGCGAAGGCCCGGGCGGCCGTCACCTGCCCCGCGCCGGGCGGGCCGGTGAACAGCCAGGCGTGCGTCATCAGCGAGGCGTTGCCCTCGGGTGCCTCCCCGCGGCCCGCCAGCACGGCGGCCCGGGCTGCCCGCGCGGCCGCCTGCAACTGTTCGACCACCCGGTCCTGTCCGACCAGGTCGTCCCACACACTCACGCCGCGCTCCTCCTCGTCGTCGCCGACCCGACGAGCCTAACGCCGCCCGGGGACAGCTCCTGCCCAACGCAGAGGGGCGTGGGGAGCGACGCGGCCGGTCCTGCACCGCGCGGCTCCCCGCGCCCCTCACTGCTGCATGTCGCTGCTGCCGTCAGTCCTTGCGGCGGAGCCAGCCCCGCTTCGGCTGTTCGTCCTGCGCCGACTCGGGGGCCTCGGCCTCCCAGCGGGCCCACTCCTCGCGGGAGCCGAGCAGGCTGTCGGTCAGGCTGGGCAGGTCGTCGAGCGGGGTCTCCTCCGCCCAGTCCGGCCGGGGCCGCAGCTCGCGAGTGCGGGAGGAGTCGTCCTCCTCGTCGCGGAACAGCCCGGGCGGCACCTGCTTGGCCTCGGGGCCCTGCTTCGGCTCCGGCTTCGGCTTCGGCTCCTGCACGGGCGCGGGCTTGGACACAGGCTTGGACGCGGGCTTGGGCGCGGGCTGCGGCTCGGCCTTGGGCAGCACCGCGGTCTCGGCGTCCTCGATCTTGGGCAGCACGGCGGTCTGGTCCAGCACCGGCTTCGGCAGCTCCCGCGTGGTCTCGCTGTCGGAGCCCCCGGAGCGGCCCGAGCCGTCCGAGCGGCCCGAGCCGTCCGAGCGGCCCGAGCCGTCCGAGCTGTTGGAGCCCTCGGCCTTCGCGTCCCCGATCCTGGGCAGCACCGCGGTCTCGTCCGCCTTCGCCTCGGCGGCCTTGCGGGCTTCCTCCGCACGCTGCAGGGCCTCCTCGGCGCGGCGGCGCTGCTCCTCGCGCTGCAGGTCGCGCTGGCGCTGGAGCTCGGCGCGGGCGGCCTCCTCGGCGGCGGCCTTGCGGGCGGCCTCGGCCTCGGCGGCGAGGCGGGCCTGCTCGGCGGCCTGCCGCTTCGCCTCCTCCTCGGCCTTGCGGGCGGCTTCCGCCTCGGTGGCGCGCCGGGCTTCCTCGGCGGCCTTGCGCTCGGCCTCGGCCTTGGCGCGGGCGGCTTCCTCGGCGGCCAGGCGGTCCCTCTCGGCCTGCTCGGCGCGGAGCTCCTCCAGCAGGGCGATCCGCTTGCGCTCGGCCTCCTCGGCGGCCTTGCGGGCGGCCTCGGCCTCGGCGGCGCGCCGGGCGGCCTCCTCGCGGGCCTTGCGTTCCTGCTCGGCCTTGGCGACCTTCTCCTGGTCGGAGAGCGGCAGCTCGCGGTCGAGCCGGTGCCGGATGGCGGTGGTGACGGTGGCGGGCACCTGGCTGCCGTCGACGACCAGGTAGCGGGCGGGGTCGGCGGCGGCGAGCGCGAGGAACCCGGAGCGGACCCGCTGGTGGAACTCGGTGGGCTCGGACTCCAGCCGGTCGAGGGCCTCGGTGAAACGATCCCGCGCGGCGGTCGGGTCGACGTCGAGGACGACGGTCAGGTCGGGCACCAGTCCGCCGGTGGCCCAGCGGGAGATCCGGGCGACCTCGGTGGCCGCCAGGTCGCGGCCGGCGCCCTGGTAGGCGATGGAGGAGTCCATGTAGCGGTCGGTGATGACGACGGCTCCGCGCTCCAGGGCGGGCCGGATCACGTTCTCGACGTGCTCGGCGCGGTCGGCGGCGTAGATCAGCGCCTCGGCGCGGTGCGACAGGCCGGTGTTGCCGACGTCCAGGACGAGGGCGCGCAGCCGCTGGCCGATCGGGGAGCCGCCGGGTTCGCGGGTGAGGACGACCTCGTGGCCCTTGGCGCGGATCCACTCGGCGAGGGCCTGCGCCTGGGTGGACTTGCCTGCGCCGTCGCCGCCCTCCAGGGCGATGAAGTAGCCCTTGCCGGCGACCCGGTGCGGTGCGGCCTCGGCCCCGCCGCGGACGGCCTGGGCGAGCTCGCGGCCGAACGGGACGACCCCGCGCTGGTCGTCGGTCTTCAGCAGGACGACGGCGGCGAGCACCAGGGTGAGCAGTCCGGCGGTGGAGACGGCGAGCGCGCCGCCGCCGTGGATGAAGGTGAAGCTGCCGGTGCGGACCTCGCCGAGCGAGACCTCGCCGTAGGCGGCGGCCAGCAGCGGCATGCCGATCAGCGCGACGGCGACGACCACCCGCAGCACGGCGTAGAGGTGCTCGGTGACCTTGCCGAGGCGGATCTCCTCGATCTCCTGGGCGAGCAGTCCCCGCCCGGTGGCGATGACCACGCCGGCGGCGAGGCCGGCCAGCACGGTGAACAGCAGCACCAGGACGAAGTCGAGGACCAGTCCGGCGAGGATCAGCGCCACGCCGGCGGTGACCAGGCCGAGGGCGAGCAGCCGGCGGCGGGACAGGCCGGGCAGCGTGGCGCGGCTGAGCCGGATGCCGACGGCGGGCGCGCCGGCGGCGGCGAGCACCAGCAGGCCGTAGCCGATCGGACCGGCCAGGTGCTCGACGGCGGTGAGCAGTCCGAGCGCGGCGACGCCCGCCATCGAGGCGTAGGCGGCGGCGATCGAGAAGGTGAAGTACGGGGCGGAGCCGGTGCGGCCCTTCTTCAGCGACGGGCCGGGGGTGGCGTCGATGGGGGCGCGCAGCCCCTGCAGGGGGGAGCGCGGCTTGGTGTTCGCGCCGGCGGGCAGCTCCTGGAAGTACAGCAGGGCGGCGTTGACGGCGAACAGCGCGGCGGTGCCGAGCGCGGCGACGGTGAGCTGGTGGTCGTGCAGCCAGTGCACGCCGAGCGCGGCGAGCACGTTGTTGACCAGTGTGAAGCCGACCAGTCCGGTGGCGGCCAGCGGCAGCGCGGCCCAGCCGGTGCGCAGGTCGAGGGTGCGGACGGCGTCCAGCGAGGCGGCGGCCGGCGGGCCGGGCTGCTCGGGGACGGCCAGCAGGGCGGGGACGGCGGCGGCCTTGCCGATGGTCCAGACCCGTTCGGCGACGCCGGCCAGGAACACCGTGCCGAGCAGCGCCCAGGTGGCGGAGCCGGGGGCCCAGACCACCCACCAGGGGGCGAGGCCGATCAGCAGGGCGCGGGCCAGGTCGGCACCTAGTAGGCTCCACCGCCGGTCGATCCGGCCGCCGACCAGCGCGTGCACCGGACCGAGCAGGGCGGCCCCGATCAGGGCGGAGGCGACCAGCCGGGCCGCGAACAGGGCGGCGACGGCCAGCGCCAGGGAGCGGTACCCGTGCCCGAACTGTCCGCCGAGCACGGCGGCGACCACGGTCAGCGGGACGAGCACCAGGATCGACAGCCGGTCGGCGGTGCCGCCGAGCAGCTGGGTCGTCCAGAGCTTCCGGTAGGGCTTCAGGCGGAGCAGCGCGCGAGCCCGTTCGCCTGGTGTCCCGGCGGGCGCGACCTCAAGGAGGCCGCGGGCGCCGGCGCGTGCGGTGGGGGGCAGCTCCTCGCTCGTCATACCGTCAGCGTAGCGAGTGCGCGGCCCCGACCTTAACGGGCCCGCCCGGATTCGAACAGGCCCGTTACGCAGTGTCCGTCAGCTCTCCTCGAATGTGTTCTCCGCGGTGGCGGACTCCGCGGCCGCCGTCTTCTTGGCCGCGGCAGCGGTCTTCGCGGTGGTCTTCTTCGCGGCCGTGGTCTTCTTCACAGCGGTGGTCTTCTTGGCCGCCGTCTTCTTCGCCGCGGTGGTCTTCGCCGTGGTGGTCTTCTTGGCGGCCGTGGCGGTCTTCTTCGCCGGGGCCTTCTTCGCGGTCTTCTTCACCGGTCCGCGGGCGCGCTTCTCGGCGAGCAGCTCGAACGCCCGCTCCGGGGTGATGGTCTCCACCTCGTCGTCCTTGCGGAGCGTCGCGTTCGTCTCCCCGTCGGTGACGTACGGGCCGAACCGGCCGTCCTTGACCACCACGGGCTTCTCACTGACCGGGTCGTTGCCGAGCTCCTTCAGCGGGGCGGCCGCGGCGGCCCGGCCGCGCTGCTTGGGCTGGGCGTAGATCGCCAGCGCCTCGTCCAGGGTGATGCTGAGCAGCTGGTCCTCGCTGGTCAGCGAGCGCGAGTCGGTACCGCGCTTGAGGTACGGGCCGTAGCGGCCGTTCTGCGCGGTGATCTCGTTGCCCTCGGCGTCGGCGCCGACGACGCGCGGCAGCGACAGCAGCCGCAGCGCGTCCTCAAGCGTGACGGTGTCCAGGTCCATCGACGTGAACAGCGAGGCGGTGCGCGGCTTGACGGCGTTCTTGCCGGTCTTCGGGGTGCCCTCGGGCAGCACCTCGGTGACGTACGGGCCGTACCGGCCGGCCTTGGCGACCAGCGGGTTGCCGCTGATCGGGTCGGTGCCGAGTTCGCGCTCGCCGCTGGGCTTGGCGAACAGCTCCTCGGCGAGTTCGACGGTCAGCTCGTCCGGCGGCAGCTCGTCGGGGACGTCGGCGCGCTGGCCGGGCTCGCCCTCGACGGTGGTGGGGCGCTCCACGTACGGGCCGTAACGGCCGACCCGGAGCACGATGCCGTCGCCGATCGGGAAGGAGCTGATCTCCCGGGCGTCGATCGCGCCGAGGTCGGTGACCAGTTCCTTCAGGCCGCCGAGGTGGTCGCCGTCGCCGTTGCCCGCGTCGGCGGCGCCGACGGCGGCCCCGGTGGCCTCGCCCTCGCCGAAGTAGAAGCGCTTGAGCCACGGCACGGACTCGGCCTGGCCGGCCGCGATCCGGTCGAGGTCGTCCTCCATCCTCGCGGTGAAGTCGTAGTCGACGAGCCGGCCGAAGTGCTTCTCCAGCAGGTTGACCACGGCGAAGGAGAGGAACGAGGGCACCAGGGCGGTGCCCTTCTTGAACACGTACTTGCGGTTGATGATCGTGTCGATGATCGACGCGTAGGTCGACGGGCGGCCGATCTCGCGGTCTTCCAGCTCCTTGACCAGCGAGGCCTCGGTGTAGCGGGCCGGCGGCTTGGTGGCGTGGCCCTCGGGGGTGAGGCGCTCGGCGGCCAGCGGGTCGCCCTCGGAGACCTGCGGAAGCCGGCGCTCGCGGTCGTCGAGCTCGGCGTTCGGGTCGTCGGCGCCCTCGACGTAGGCCTTCAGGAAGCCGTGGAAGGTGATGATCTTGCCGGAGGCGGAGAACTCGGCGTCCCGGCCGTCGGCGGAGCGGCCGCCGACCTTGACGGTGACGGACTGGCCGACCGCGTCCTTCATCTGGGAGGCGACGGTGCGCATCCAGATCAGCTCGTACAGCCGGAAGTCGTCGCCGGACAGCCCGGTCTCGGCGGGCGTGCGGAACCGGTCGCCGGACGGGCGGATCGCCTCGTGCGCCTCCTGCGCGTTCTTCACCTTGGAGGCGTAGGTGCGCGGCGCGGCCGGCAGGTAGTCGGCTCCGTAGAGCTGGGTGACCTGGGCGCGGGCGGCGGTGATCGCGGTGTCTGACAGCGTGGTCGAGTCGGTACGCATATAGGTGATGAAGCCGTTCTCGTACAGCTTCTGCGCGACCTGCATGGTCCGCTTGGCGCCGAAGCCCAGCTTGCGGCTGGCCTCCTGCTGCAGCGTGGTGGTGCGGAACGGCGCGTACGGGGAGCGGCGGTACGGCTTGGACTCGACGCTGCGGACGCTGAACGCGGTCTGTTCCAGCGCGGCGGCCAGCGCCCGGGCGGCCTGCTCGTCCAGGTGCAGGGTGTTCGCGGCGTTCTTCAGGCGGCCGTCGGTGCCGAAGTCGCGGCCGGTGGCGACGCGCTTGCCGTCGACCGAGGCCAGCCGGGCACCGAAGGTCTCGGGGTTGGCCGCGTCGGCGGCGGTGCGGCCGGTGCCGAAGGTGGCCACCAGGTCCCAGTAGGAGGCGGAGGTGAAGGCGATCCGCTCGCGCTCGCGCTCGACCACCAGGCGGGTGGCGACGGACTGGACGCGGCCCGCCGACAGCTTCGGCATGACCTTCTTCCACAGCACCGGGGAGACCTCGTAGCCGTAGAGGCGGTCCAGGATGCGGCGGGTCTCCTGCGCGTCGACCAGGCGCTTGTTCAGGTCGCGCGGGTTGCGCACGGCCTCCTGGATGGCGTCCTTGGTGATCTCGTGGAAGACCATCCGGTGCACCGGCACCTTGGGCTTCAGCACTTCCTGCAGGTGCCACGCGATGGCCTCGCCCTCGCGGTCCTCATCGGTGGCGAGGAAGAGCTCGTCGGACTCCTTGAGCAGTGACTTCAGCTTGGTGACCTGGGACTTCTTGTCCGCGTTGACCACGTAGATCGGAGCGAAGTCGTGATCCACGTCGACCCCGAGGCGACGCACCTCGCCGGTGTACTCGTCCGGGACCTCGGCGGCCGTGCCGGGCAGGTCGCGGATGTGACCGACACTGGCCTCGACGATGTAGCCGGGCCCGAGGTAGCCCTTGATCGTCTTGGCCTTGGCCGGCGACTCGACGATGACGAGTCGCTTGCCGTGGGCGGTCTCGCTGCTCGGGGACACCTTCGCTCTTCTCTCCCGGTCGTTTACCAAAGCTCCTGGGCAGTCGCACAGCGACGGTCCCACCAGCGGAGTGTGACCGTACCCTGGCCACCCTTGTCAAACGGACGGATGTCGCGTTTTCACCGGCAAGGCCGACCGACGCCACTCGAACGGTAACCCGATGTCCGCTCTTCGGGCATGTCTTTCCCGGCCAAGCGAGCCTTCGGCGGGGCCGGGCCACGCGGTGTGACCGGCTTCTTCGGGTGCCGGACACGGTGGGAGAAAGAGGAACGGAACAGTGCGCTCCGTAACCGGACGGGCCACGATGGGCGGGCCTCGACGGGTCGGGGCCGCGGCGAAACGGGCTGCGGCGAACGGGCCGCGGTGATCGGCGTCGGCCTCAGGCGGGCCTGAACGGTCGGGTCTGAAGGGCCGGTGCGCGCGGCTCCGGTTCGGTCGGCTGCCGGTTCGCTCGGCGCTGCCTGTTCGCTCAGCGCAGGGCGAGGGCGAGCAGGCTCAGGCCGCCCGCCAGTGCCGAACTGCCGAGCAGCGTCCAGAACAGATCGGCGGGCAGTGCGGGCAGTTCCTCGTGCGCGGCCAGCACCACCCGGTCCGGCCGCCGCGGGTCGTAGGCGACCTGGACGGCCGCCCCGGCGGCCAGCCGCGGCGCGCGACGCAGGGGGGTGTGCCCGCGCGGCCGGGACACCACCAGGCGGCCCACCGGGTCGGGGCGCAGCTCGTGGACGGTGCCGAGTCCGGCGTCGGCGGGTCCGCCGGCGGTGTCCACGGGGTAGGAGAGCAGCGGGCTGCTGTCCATCGCCTCGGAGCGGTCCCGGTCGGCGACGACCTGGGCGGTGGCGGGCACGCCGTTGCGGCGCAGGTGGTGGCGAAGGCGCACTTCCACGGCGCACCAGAGCAGCAGTGCGCTCCCGAAGGCCGCCAGGACCACCCCGCCCACCAGCGTCGTCGGCGTCTCCACCCGGTCCTCCCCCGCACTGTCCACAGCCTGTGGACAGCACCCTGGCAGTCGGTGGACAACCTGCGGCGGACACCCGGCGTCCGCCGGGCCACGCCGGGGGAACGCCCGGGTGAACGCGGCTGCCGGAGCGCCTGGGTGTTCAACGCGGCCGGACCCCGCCGGTCACCCGGGGACGCCGGGGAACCTCGGAGAACCCAGGGGAATCCCGCGGGATGCGAAGGCCCATCGGGTGATCAATGTCACCGCGCCGTCTCCTCCGGGGGCGGTTCAGCGGACCGGTTCGATGAACCCCTGTTCGGTGAGCAGCCGCAGCGACTCGGGCACCCGGGCCCGCAGCTGCGCCGCGTCCTCGCCGAGCAGCTGGGCGATCGCGTCGACGATCTCCCCGGCGGCCAGCGTGCCGTCGCAGACGCCGACGAAGCCCGCGCCGACGGTGTCCACCTTGGTGGCGCGCCGCATGCCCCGGTTGTGACGGAGCACCACGTGCTCGGGGTCCTCGGAGCCGGGTGCGCCGATCTGCTCCTGCACGACCTCGTCGGCGAGCAGGTAGCGGGCGGCCAGCAGCCCCGCGTCGTCGTGGCCGCGCAGGAAGTCCTGGCGGGCGAACCACTCCTCGATGTGCGGGCCGAGCGGCTGCTCGACCGGGTGCGGCCACTCCTCGATCCGCACCACCGGCTCGTCCGCGCCGGACGCCCGCAGGGTGATCCAGCCGAAGCCGATGGCCTCCACGCCGGCCGCCTCGAAGCTGTCCAGCCACTCCTCGTACCGGGCCCGGTACTCGTCGCCGCGGTGGTCGCCGCCGTCGCGCAGCCACAGCTCGGCGTACTGGGCGACGTCCTGCACCTCGCGCTGCACCACCCAGGCGTCCAGGCCGGTGCCGGCCACCCAGCCGGCCAGCCGGTCGCGCCAGTCCTCGCCCTTGACGTGCTGCCAGTTGGCCAGCAGCTGGCAGTGGCCGCCGGGCTCCAGGTGGGCGGCGGCACCGCGGACCACGCTGCGGCACAGCTCGTCGCCGGCCATGCCGCCGTCCCGGTAGGTGAACCGACCGGCCGGGGAGATCACGAACGGCGGGTTGGAGACGATCAGGTCGAAGCGCCGCTCGCCGATCGGCTCGTACAGGCTGCCCTCGGCGGTGGTGACGTTGTCGAAACCGGACAGTGCGGCGGTCAGCCGGGTGAAGTGCAGGGCGCGCGGGTTGAGGTCGGTGGCGGTGACCCGCTGGGCGTGTCGGGCGGCGTGCAGCGCCTGCACGCCGGAGCCGGAGCCCAGGTCCAGCACTTCGCGGGCCGGGCGGCGCACCGTCAGGTTGGCCAGCGTGGTGGACGCGCCGCCCACGCCGAGCACCAGGTCGCGGCGTTCGACACCGGCGTCGGTGCGGCCGGAGCCGATGCCGCCCGCGCCGCCGACGGCGCAGCCGAGGTCGGACACCACCCAGGCGTCCGCGCTGGGCAGGCCGGCCACCTCGTCGGCGTACGGCCGCACGTCCACGGTGGCGCGCAGCTCGGCGCCGTCGCGCACCAGCCAGCCGTCGGCCAGCAGGCCCTCGACGGGCAGGGCGGCCGCGGCGGCGGTCTCCTCCACGGGCTGCTGCAGCAGGAACAGCCGCGCCAGGGTCTCCAACGGCGAGCCGCCGCGGGTCGCCCGCAGCGCCGGCACGGCCTCGCTGCGGGCCAGCGCCGCGTAGGCGGCGGGGCCGAGCAGGTCGAGCAATCCGTCGGCGGTGAAGGAGGCCTTCAGCAGCGCCTCCCGGAACTCCGCGATTCGGCGGGAATCAAGAACGGGGCTGTTCGTCACCCCGCCATTCTCCCCCGTCCACCGGCCCGCCCCGCTCAGGCCCGCCCACCGCACCTGCTGCAGGCCGACCGGCCGTCAGCTCTTGCTCGGGGACGGCGATCCGGAACTCTGCCCGGGCGCGCCGGAGGACGGGGCACCGGAGGACGGGCTGCCGGAGGACGGCGTACCGGACGGGTTGGCGCTGGCACCGCCGGACGCGGCACCGGACGGGTTGGCGCTGGCACCGCCGGACGCGGCACCGGACGGGTTGGCGCCGGTCGACGGGCCGGCGCTGCCGGACGGTTCGGCGGCGGGCGCGCCGGGGGCGGCCGCCTTGCAGCCGGGCTGCTTCTTGATCGCGTCGCCGAGGGGTCCGCTCTGGAGCGTGGCGAGCGCGCCGGTGGACACCTGGGACAGGCGCTGCACCTGGTCGCCGACACTGCGCAGACCGTCCGCGAACTTGGCCTGATCGGCGTTGGTCAGCCCGTCCAGCTTCTTCTGCGCGTCCAGGAAGCCCTGCGCGACCTGCTTCAGTTCGTTGACGGCGTCCTGCTGGACCTTCGCCCCGTTGTCGATCTTCGGCACGCCGGCCTTCTGCACCGCGTCCGCCAGCTGCTGGTTGGTGGTGGCCAGCGCGGCCAGGTCGGTGGACAGCCGCTTCTGCAGGTCGACGGGGGACTCGCCCTCCTTGACGTTCCCGGTGTCGGCGAGCGCCGCCCGGGACTGCGAGATCGGGTCCCGCGCGGCGTCGCAGACGTTCTTCGCCCAGCCGTCGAGCTTCGCCGAGTCATCGGCGGAACAGCCGACGGCGGCGAGCGCGAGCAGCGCGCCGAGCGCGGAGACGGTGACCAGTCGCTTCTTCACCGGGGCCCTTTCGGTCGCTGACACCCGGTCCCGGGCATCGACCAGCGAACCTACACGGCCGCCCGCACCCGCCGACCGGGAAGGCCGCAGCCGAACGCATCCGCGCAGCTCAGCGGGCCCCGCAGGGTACGGGAAAGGTCCGGTGCACGGATGTACGGGGCTCGGGCTGTACGGGCGCGGGCGCGGCAGGGCTCAGGCGTCGGCGGAGGCCGGACTGATCGTCCAGCTCATCCGGATCACGCCGCCGTCGTCACCGTGGCCGACCTCGACGTCCTCGACCAGGCCGGTGATGACGGCCAGGCCGAGCGCGTCCTCGTCCTCCTGGCCGCCGCCGCCCGCGGCACCGGCAGCGTGCGCCGGGCCGGCCTCGTCGGCGACCTCGATGAGAAAACGCTTCTCCTGCTCGGTCAGCGCGACCCGGACCGCGCCGTCCCGGCCGTTGCGCTGGTGCAGCGCCACCGCCCGGGAGCAGGCCTCGCCCACGGCGAGTCGCAACTCGTCGAGCACCGACTCGTCCACCCCGGCGCGTCTGGCCACCGCGGCGGCCACCAGCCGGGCAGTGCGCACGTGCTCGGGAAGTGCGCTGAATCGAAGTTCGACGGTTGCCATGTCTCCCCTCCGGGGTTGCTCCCCGCCGCCGGGCACACCGGCCCGCACGGCGGGGGCGGGAACACCGACCACGCCGGCCGGGCAGGGCTCATAGCCCGGCCGACCGGCGGAGGTCGATCGAGAAGATTCGGTTGGAACGGCGGACCGACGGAACGTCAGTCGGTCGCCGCGACGGCGTCGTCCACCGAGTTGTGGATCGGGAAGACCTTGGTCAGACCGGTGATCCGGAAGATCTTCAGGATGCGCTCCTGGTTGCACACCAGGCGCAGCGAACCCTCGTGCGCACGCACCCGCTTCAGGCCACCGACCAGCACACCGAGGCCGGTGGAGTCGAGGAAGTCCACGCCCTCCATGTCCACGACCAAGTGGTAGTTGCCGTCGTTGACGAGCTCGACAAGCTGCTCGCGCAGCTTGGGGGCGGTGTACACATCGATCTCGCCGCCAACCTCGACGACCGTTCGATCGCCGACAGTACGGGTCGACAGGGACAGGTCCACGGAACCTCCAGCACCTTGCCTTGCTACGTCATTGCGATCTTCAGCCTGGCGGCTGCAACCGCATGGTCGCAGGCCCAGGGCGCGGCAAACCGGCAGGTCGGAGCCTCGGTTTTGCGGCCCTCGGCCGTGCGGCCGTCACGGGCTTCATTCAACCACTTGCGACCATGGGCGCACGATGGTTAACAGCGATTCTCCGTCACGCCGGTGACACACTGGGTCTTCATGCCGCCCCGTCACCACCAGCCCGAGGCCCTGCTCGCGACCCTTTCCACCGAGCGCGGCAGGTCGGATCGCCTCACCCATACGGAGCAATTGCCCGCCCGTGAGGCACGCTATGCCCCTTGGCCGGAAGGAATCCGGCAGGAGGTGGTGGCGGCCGCCGCCGAGCTCGGCGTGTTGCTGCCGTGGGCGCACCAGGCCGAGGCCATGGACCTGGCCGGGTCCGGGCGGACCACGGTGATCGCGACCGGGACCGCTTCGGGAAAGTCGCTGGGCTATCTGGCCCCCGTGCTGAGCGAGCTGCTGACCGGCACCGAGGCCCGCAACGGGCGCGGCGCCACCGCGCTGTACCTCGCCCCGACCAAGGCGCTGGCCGCCGACCAGCGCCGGCGCGCCGCCGAACTCGTCCCCGACCGGGTCCGGGTGGCGCTCTACGACGGCGACACGCCGCCGCAGGAGCGCGAGTGGGTCCGCCAGTACGCGTCGTACGTGCTGACCAACCCCGACATGCTGCACCGGGGCATACTCCCCGCCCACCCGCGCTGGTCGTCCTTCCTGAAGGCGCTGAAGTACGTGGTGATCGACGAGTGCCACACCTACCGCGGGGTTTTCGGCTCGCACGTCGCCCAGGTGCTGCGCCGGCTGCGGCGGCTGTGCGCCCGCTACGGGGCCTCGCCGACCTTCCTGCTGGCCTCCGCCACCACCGCCGAGCCGGCCGTCACCGCGCAGCGGCTGACCGGGCTGCCGGCCACCGCCGTCACCGAGGACTGCTCGCCGCGCGGCCCGCTGGTGTTCGCACTGTGGGAACCCCCGCTGACCGAGAACGTCGGTGAGCACGGCGCGCCCGTCCGCCGCTCCGCCACCGCCGAGGCCGGCTACCTGCTCACCGACCTGGTCCACGACGGCACCCGGACGGTGGTCTTCGTCCGCTCCCGCCGGGCCGCCGAACTGGTCGCCCTGCAGGCCCAGGAGCAGCTCGGCCAGCCGCTGGCCGCCCGGGTCGCCGCCTACCGCGGCGGCTACCTGGCCGAGGAGCGGCGTGCCCTGGAGCGCGACCTGCACACCGGTCGGCTGCTCGGCCTGGCCTCCACCTCCGCGCTGGAACTCGGTGTGGACGTCTCCGGCCTGGACGCCGTCCTGCTGGCCGGCTACCCGGGCACCCGGGCCTCGCTCTGGCAGCAGGCCGGACGCGCCGGCCGGGAGGGCCAGGGCGCTCTGGCGGTGCTGATCGCCCGCGACGACCCGCTGGACACCTACCTCGTCCACCACCCCGACGCGCTGTTCGCCACCCCGGTGGAGGCCACCGTCCTCGACCCGGACAACCCGCACGTACTCGCCCCGCACCTGTGCGCGGCCGCCGCGGAACTGCCGCTCACCGACGCCGACCTGGAGCTCTTCGGCCCGTCCAGCGAGCCGCTGCTCCCGGTACTGGAGCGGCGCGGGCTGCTGCGCCGCCGGAGCGACGGCTCCTGGTACTGGACCCGTCGGGAGCGTGCCGTGGACAACGTCGACCTGCGCGGCAGCGGCGGCAGCCCCGTGCAGATCGTCGAGGCGGACACCGGGCGGCTGCTGGGCACCGTGGACGCGGAGGCCGCGCACACCAGCGTGCACACCGGCGCCGTCCACCTGCACCAGGGCCGCACCTATCTGGTCCGCGAGTTCGACCTGGAGTCCTCGGTCGCACTGGTCTCCCCCGCGAACCCGCCGTACACGACCTCCGCGCGGGACGTCACCTCGATCTCGATCCTCTCCACCGACACCACCGAGGAGTGGGGCGAGGGCCGACTCAGCTTCGGCTCGGTGGAGGTGGTCAACCAGGTCGTCGGCTACCTGCGCAAGCGGATCTCCACCGGCGAGATCCTCGGCGAGAGCAAGCTCGACCTGCCGCCCCGGACCCTGCGCACCCGGGCCGTCTGGTGGTCCGTCACCGAGGACCAACTCCTCGACGCGACCATCCCGTTCGACCAGCTCCCCGGCGCGGCCCACGCCGCCGAACACGCCTCGATCGGCCTCCTCCCGCTGTTCGCCACCTGCGACCGCTGGGACATCGGCGGCGTCTCCGTCCCCCTGCACCCCGACACCGGTCTCCCGACGGTCTTCGTCTACGACGGCCACTCCGGCGGCGCGGGCTTCGCCGAACGCGGCTTCCACCGCGCCGTGGAGTGGCTGACCGCGACCCGGGACGCCATCGTCGCCTGCGAGTGCGACCGCGGCTGCCCGTCCTGCGTCCAGTCCCCCAAGTGCGGCAACGGCAACGAGCCCCTCGACAAGGCCGCCGCGATCCGCCTGCTCACCGTCCTGCTCGCCCACGCCCCCACCCGACCGGACGCCGCCGACGCGTCCGACTCGGCCGGCGGCTCGATCGGCTGACGGGTCGTCCGTTTCGGGGGCGCTGTCGCCCCAGGCCCACAGCGGGCCGGCCCGGGAACGTGCCCGGGCCGGGCCGAGCGGGACGGGCAGGCCCCGGATCGGGACCTGGACGACCACCTCGACGGCGTCCTGGCCCGACAGGACCTGGCAGGAGACGAGCTCGGCGCGCTCCTGGGCCCGCGTCAGCTCGGCCGCCCGACCGCAGCCGCCGTCCGGATCGAGCAGCAGCCGGTCGGCGGCGGCCAGTGCGGCCAGGTCCGCCGCCGACTCGGCGCGGTGCCGGGCGGCCACCACCTGCCCGACCGTCAGGCAGGCCGAGAACACCACCACGCCCAGCAGCCCCAGGGCGACCAGCCAGACCGTCGCCGACCCGCGGTCGGACGCGGCGGCCCGGCCCGGCGCAGTGTCTCGCTCTCGCACGGCAGGTCACCTCCTCTCGAATCTCAGCTGCCGTCGGTCAGGACGTCCTCGCGGGCGCTCACCGCGGCGGCGGTGAGGCGGACCGTCAGGAGGGCGGCCAGGCGGCCGGGGCCCGGGCAGGGAACCTCGACGGTGACGCGGGCGGTGGTGGCGTCCAGCACGACGGCGACCTTCGCGCCCTTCGGAGCGGCTGCCGCGGCAACCGCGGCGGCGTCGCCGTCCCCTCGGGCGGCGGCCCGGGCGCCGGACCGGGCCGCGTCCACGCAGCGGATCTGGGCGCCCGCGGCGACCACGCCCCAGATCAGCATCGCCGCGAGCAGCACCAGGGCGGGCAGGGCCACCGCGGTCTCGGCCGTGACCGTCCCCGCGTCCGGCGACCGGCCGCGGCCGGCCCGGCGCTCAGGCCGCGTGCAGGGCACGGTCGAGGACCTCCGACAGCGCGCCGGAGACCGTGTCGCTGGTCACCACCTTGTAGAGCACCGCCGCGAAGGCACACGCCGCCACCGTGCCGATCGCGTACTCGGCGGTGCTCATTCCGGCGTCCGGCGGCCCCTCAGCGACCTTTCGGTACCGCCGGCGCAGCCAGCCGCCGAGCCTGCGTACGGCGCGGATCGCGGATACCGGGCGGACCGGCAGGGAGAGCGTCATCATCGGTGAAGTCCCTTCAGAAGGTCGGAGATTCGACCGGTCGGTCAGAGTCGCTGGGAGAAGGCGCCGGTCAGTCCCATCACCACCGGCACGACTCCGATCAGCACGAACGCGGGCAGGAAGCAGAGTCCGAGCGGCGCGGTCGCCAGGACGCCGGCCCGGCGGACCCTCGCGTGCGCCGCCCGGGCGGCCGCCGCCCGTTGGGACTGCGCCAGGCCGACGAGGGCGGTGGCCGGCGGTGTGCCGCTGAGGGTGGTGCGGGCCAGGCAGCGGGCGAGCGGCGCCATCGGCGGGCAGTCGGCGGCCAGTTGCTCCCAGCAGCGTTCCGGGGAGGCGCCGAGGGAGAGTTGGGCCGCCACGCCGGTCAGGCGCTCCCGCATCGGGGACGGCACACTCTCGGCGACCGCGAAGGCCGCCCCGGCCGGGGAACCGCTCGACCCGAGGCAGGCCGCCAGCAGGTCGGCCGTGAGCGGCAGTTGACGCACCAACCAGTCCCGCTCGGTGGCCCGCCGACGTTCGCCGGGCGACCGGACCCGGGGCAGCAGCCGCCACCCCGCCCAGCCCACCGCCAACCCGACCGCCGGGCCCGCCCAGCCGCCGACCAGGACGGCCGCAGCCGCCCCGAGCAGCACGGCCTGCGGCCGGTCGCCCGCCACCCAGCCGATCGCCCGCCGCACGGCGGCCCCGGCCCACCCGTCCGGCGCGGGGACGGCCGCCACCGCCGCGGGGACGCAGTGCCCGGCCCTGCGGCGCACCGCCCTGCTCCGCGCCGTCGCCAGCACCTCGCCGGCCAGGCCGACGGCGGCCACCGGCAGCAGGATCACCATGACGTCCACCTCACCTCCGTCGCATCGGAATCGGCTCGAACTCAGGTCGCTCGAACTCAGGTCGCTCGAACTCAGGTCATTTGCCGGTCGGTCGGCGCGCCTCCCCGCGCCGTCCGGTGGGTCGCCCCGGACCCGGACCGGACCGGCGCACCCGTTCACTCCCACCGATCCACCCGAACAGCCAGGTGATCGCCCGCCAGGGGCGGTACGGCGGTGAGCCACCGGTCCTGCCGCGAGCGGGAGATCCCGCAGCCGCCGACCGCAGCCCGGACCGGACCGTGTCGGGCCGCGCGTTCGACCGGGTGGGGTCGGGCCGGGGCGTCCTCGGCCGCCCGGACGATCCGGGCGGTCCAGACGATGCCGGCGGCCTCCAGGGCCGCCCCGGCGAGCAGACTGAGCAGGCCGGCCGGGGTGTGCAGCAGGACTTGGACCGGGTGGGCGCCGAGTGCGCCGCCCAGGCCCATTCCCACGGCGGGCAGGGCCGCCAGCACGATCACGGTGGTGCGTGGACCGGCGAGTTCGCCCGCGATCTCCTCGGCGAGGGCCCGCTCGGCGCGCAGCGCGTCCGCGACCTGTTCCAGCCCGAACGCCAGCCCCGTGCCGCTCTCGGTGCTCACCCGCCAGCAGGCCGCGATCGCCGCCGCGCCCTCCCCGCCAGGCAGTTCGGCCACCTGCCGGAGGGCGGCGGGCAGGTCTGCCCCGTAGCAGCCCGCCGCCAGCCGGGCCGTCGGCTCGGGGCCGAGCCGACGGGCCCAGTCGGGAGCGGACCGGGAGACCACCGCATGCATGGCCTGCTCGGGCGTCGCGCCGCTGCGCAGTTCGGCCGCAAGGCCGGCGCACAGGTCGATCACCGCCGCGGCTCTTCGCCGCGCCGCCCTTCCTGCGGCGTACCGGGCCCGCCATCGGCGGAGCGGCAGCACGGCGCAGGCCGCCCCGATCAGCGGGAGCACCGAGGCGGTGCCCTGCCCGGCCGCCGCTCCGATCGGGAGCAGCAGCAGTTCGGGCACCAGCCAGCGCGGCCGTCGCCGTCGCCACCCGGCCCGGATCCGGGCCGGGCGGGCGTCCGGTGCCCGGTGGCGGTTCAGCATCTGCCGCAGCCGCCCGTCACCGTGCTGCCGGTGGCGGGCCGCCCTCAGCCAGACCGCCCCGAACAGCGCCGCGCCGAGTCCGGCGGCCGCACCGAGCAGAGTCACCGCGCAGGTGGCACCGCCGGCCGATGCCATCGCTGCCACAGCCTCGAACTCCCTTGCCATCACGACCTCCTGACTTCCGGGCGCAGCAGCCGTCGCCACGCCACCACCCCGATCACGCAGAGCGCGATCGCCCACACCAGTTCGATCCGGCCCGGCGTCACGACACCTCCACCGGGGTCTCGTCGGAGGGAGCGCCGCTCGGGCCCGCATCGGGCTCGGCGGTCGCTTCGGGGTGCGGGGGCAGCTCGACGCCGCGTTCGGCGCAGAGTTCCCGCAGCCGGGCCCAGCCGGGACCGGGTCGGCCGAGTCCGTCGCGGTCGAAGTGGACGGCGGCAGTGGTGGCGGTCAGTCCGTCCGGGGCGGCGACCAGGAGGTGCAGGCCGGTGACCCGGCGGCGGCCGTCGGCACGGTCGCGACCGAGGTGGACGACGGCGTCGAGCCCGGCCCGGAGCTGGCTGTGCAGCGACTGCCGGTCGAGTCCGGCGAGCGCGCCGAGGGCCTCCAGCCGGGCGGGCACATCGGCGGCGGTGTTGGCGTGGACGGTGCCGCAGCCGCCTTCGTGGCCGGTGTTGAGGGCGGCCAGCAGGTCGACCACCTCGGCACCGCGGACCTCGCCGACGACCAGCCGGTCGGGCCGCATCCGCAGCGCCTGCCGGACCAGGTCGCGCAGCGTCAGTTCGCCCAGCGACTCCTGGTTGGGCGGGCGGGACTGGAGTCGGACGACGTGCGGATGGTCCGGCCGCAGCTCGGCCGAGTCCTCGGCCAGCACGATGCGTTCGTCGACCGGGACGAGCCCGAGCAACGCGGCGAGCAGCGTGGTCTTGCCGCTGCCGGTGCCACCGGAGATCAGCAGCGACAGCCGGGCCCGGAGCACGGCGCCCAGCAGGTCGGCGCCGGACGGGGGCAGGGCCCCGGCGGCCACCAGTTCGGCGAGCGTGAACGGCGTGCTGCGGCAGGTGCGCAGCGAGATGTGGGTGCAGTCGGCGGCGATCGGCGGGAGGACGGCGTGCAGCCGGGTGCCGTCGGACAGCCGGGCGTCCACCCAGGGGCGGGCGTCGTCCAGGCGGCGACCGGCGGCGGTGGCCAGTCGGTGGGCGAGCCGACGGACGGCGTCGGTGTTCGGGAAGCGCACCTGGGGTGCGCGTTCCAGGCCCTTGCCGCGGTCGATCCAGATCTGGTCTGGCCCGTTGACCAGGACGTCGGTGACGCCGGGTTCGGCCAGCAGCGGGTCGAGCGGCCCGGCGCCGACGATCTCGGCGCGCAGGCTGCGGACGGTGTTGAGCAGGTCGGCCCCGCCGAGCGGTGGCCGGGTGGCACGCAGCGCGGCGGCGACCGAGCCGGTGGTGGGCGCGGCTCCGGATTCGACGAGCCGGAGCCGGACGGCGTCGACGAGTTCGGCGCCCCCGTCGGCCGTCGGCGGCCCGTCCCGTTCGGGTGTGGCCGGCGGTCGTCGGCGGACCAGGTGGCGCACGGTCGGGCCGGTGCGCGGGCCGGCTTCGGCCGGGGCGGCGTCCTCGGCGGGCCCCGGCGGGGCACCGAGCAGGGCTCGGGCGCGGGGCACGGCGATGCGCCGGTGGGTACGGGTGATCGGGTGCCGGGCGGGCCTCGGCTGCCCGGTGTGCCCGGCGGCGCCGGGATCGACGGGGTGGGTGTCGACGGCGTGCAGACGGTTGGCCATGGGTTCTCCTCAGGCCGCCACGACGGGCGGCATCGCTTCGGTCAGGAATCGCCCGCAGAACCGGGCCAGCGGCCCGCCGTCCCGCAGGCCGGGCGGGGCGCCGCGTTCGGCGTCCAGGGCGAGGCCGGGCTCGGGGGCGAGCTCCCCGGCCAGGCGCAGTTGCAGGCCGCGGGCGATGTCGGCGGCGGTGAGGCCGGACGGCCCGGGGGTGCGGACGACGGCCCGTAGGTCGGCGAGCCGTATCCGGACGGCTGCGGCGACCCGGTCGGCGGCCGCCAGCGCGCGCAGTTCGGCGGGGACCACGAGCAGCCCGGTGTCGGCCTGTTCGAGGGCCTGGGCGGCCGCCGCATCGAGGTGTCTGGGCAGGTCGAGGACGACCAGCCCGCCGCGTCGGCGGGCGGCGGCCAGGACGCTGCGCATGGCTTCGGCGGGGATGGTCAGGGTGTCGGAGCGGTCCCAGGACAGGGCGCTGAGCCGGTGTAGTTCGGGCAGTGCCTTGGCGAGCTCGGTGCCGCTGATCCGGCCGCGCGAGGCGGCCAGGTCGGGCCAGCGCAGGCCGCCGGTCTGTTCGGCGCCGAGCAGGACGTCGAGTCCGCCGCCGAGCGGGTCGCCGTCGATCAGCATCGTGCGGTGCCCGGCCCCGGCGGCGCGGACCGCGAGCGCGCAGGCCAGCGTGGAGGCCCCGGCGCCGCCGCGCCCGCCGAGCACGGCGACGGTGAGCGCGGGCGGCCCGACGCCTTCGGTGGCGTCCGCGATCCGGTCGAACAGCCAGGACTGCGCGTCGGGCAGGAACAGCACGTGCTCCGCGCCGAGCCGGACGGCGCGGACCCAGATCTCGCCGTCGTCGAGGTCGAGCCCGAGCAGCAGCACGCCGGGACGACGGGGCAGATCGGCGCACCGTTCGGCGAGGTCGTCGCCGACCAGCACCAGTGGGGCGTTCTCCCACAGCCGGGCGGGCGGTGGGGCGCCGCTGAGCAGCCGTGGTTCGGCTCCGGCGGCGGCGCACAGGCGGGTGAGTTGCTCGGCGAGGTTCTCGTCAGCGGTGAGGATCAGCGGGCCGAGCGGGGGCTCGGGGCCGGTGGCGTGCGGGTCGGTGAGGAATGCGGACAAGGCGGGCCTCCGCGTGGTGCGGGACGGGTCTGACGGCGCGTCGGACGCGGCGGCCCGGGTGGGCCGGCGCGGCGTCGCGGACACCACGGTGGGGGACGGCGCGGAATGTGTCAGCGGAGTTCGCAATGCCTGTGGATAACCCGCCCCTGTGGATAACCGGACTCACTCGGACGGGGGTCAAATCAGTTCGGAATTGACGCATCGGGTATACCGATATGACGTTCGATCCACTACGGAGCGTGACAAATCGATGGGGTGCAAAGAACCCTCGACAGCGACTCGGAAACCGCTGGAGCGCCCCCCTGAACCGCCCGTCACGCCACTCCCTGGAGGCTCAATTGCCTAGGAAAATGGCCCCGGACATGCGACGACCCCCGCCGGGGGGGAGAGCGGGGGTCGTCTATCCACGGCCCGGCTCGGGGGGGAGGAGCCGGACCGGGTTAGCACGGTCGCGCGAACGATCCGTGACTTCCATGGTGTACCCGACCGCCCAGAAACACAAACCCGCACGCCTCCGGGTCCACCGAATGGCCGCCTGTTTTGCCGGTCCCTCTATCCTCGGTTCCCGTGGACACCACCGAGAACGCCGACTTCGCCGACCGCGGTGCCGACTCCGACGCACCGGACTCCACCGAGCCCGTAACGGACACCACAGCGCCCGCCCGACCCGGGTACGGCGTGCCGCGGACCGCCGCCTTCTTCGACCTCGACAAGACGATCATCGCCAAGTCGAGCGCACTCGCCTTCAGCCGCCCGTTCTACCAGGGCGGCCTGATCAACCGCCGCTCGGTGGTGAAGAGCGCCTACGCCCAATTCGTCTTCCTGGTCGGCGGTGCCGACCACGACCAGATGGAGAAGATGCGGGCCTACCTGTCGGCGCTCACCCGGGGCTGGAACGTCCAGCAGGTGCGGGAGATCGTCGCAGAGACCCTGCACGGCATGATCGACCCGATCATCTACGACGAGGCGGCCTCGCTGATCGAGCAGCACCACGCGGCCGGGCGGGACGTGGTGATCGTCAGCAGCTCGGGCTCCGAGGTGGTCGAGCCGATCGGCCAACTGCTGGGCGCCGACCACGTGATCGCCACCCGTCTGCACGTCGAGGACGGCCGCTACACCGGCGAGATCGAGTACTACGCGTACGCCGAGAACAAGGCCGCCGCGATCCGCGAGCTGGCCGAGCGGGAGGGCTACGACCTCGCCAACTGCTATGCGTACAGCGACTCGTCGACCGACCTGCCGATGCTGGAGACGGTCGGCCACCCGGCTGCGGTGAATCCGGACCGGGCGCTGCGCAAGGAGGCGGTGGCGCGCGAGTGGCCGGTGCTGGTGTTCAGCCGGCCGGTCGAACTGACGCGTCGACTCCCGGAGTTCCGCGCACCGAGCCGTTCGGTGCTGGCCGCGGTGGCGGTCGGCGCGGCGGCGCTGACGGCCGGGGTGCTCTGGTACAGCGCGCGGCGGCGGCGCCCGACGACCTGAGCCGCGAACCGCGCAGTGCCGGGCGGAACGGTCCTGCACGGGGCAGCGGTTCGCCAAATCGGACAAACCACACGGGAACCCGGCAAACCTAGATTTTCCGGGTTCCCCTTCCGTCTGATCTGCGGTAGAAATGGATTAGGCCCGCGAGACCCGGTCAGGACCCAACAGGGTCGTTCCGACAACGCAGTTCAGGCCCCACGGACCCCACGCACGGACAATCGGGCACCCACATGCAGCCGACCCGCTGTCGGGCCGCCGCACCAGGCGAAGGGCAACAGGATCCCGCCTGATGGGCAATGAACGGTGCATGCACTGGTAACCCGGTCTCCGTGCCAGCGGCGACGCCCGGAAGTCTCGGACGTCGCCGCAACCATGTGGGCCGCAACCGCGCGCACCGACCGGGTGAGCCCCGACCGCGTGCGCGGAGTCGGCGCAACCGCGCCGGGGCTCCTGCCGGTTCAGACCATGCCGCGCTGCATCGCCTCGCACACCGCGGTGCTCTCCCGGACGCCCAGGCCGAGCCCGGTGGCGCAGTGGCGGAGCCAGCGGGCCATGCCCTCGGGGGTGCCCTCCAGGTAGCCCAGCAGCGCCTGCCGGTAGGCGGCGGTGCCGAGTTCGGCGAGACCGACCTCGGCGGGGCAGATCGCCTTCGGGTCGAGGCCCTCGGCGGTCAGCACGATCCGCTGGGCGGCGCGGGCGACCAGGCCGTTGTAGGTGCCGAAGGGGCGCAGCGCGAGCAGTTCGCCGTGCACGACGGCGGCGACCACTAGGGCGGGCGCGCCGCCGGTGGGGCGTTCGGCGCGGGCGGCCAGCAGCCCGGCGAGCTGGTCGAGGCGGGCGGCCACCTCGTCGGCGGGTGGCGGCGGCGGGAGTTCGCCGACCGGGCCGTCGGGCGCGGCGCCCTCGGTGGCGGCGAGTTCGCGCGGAAACAGCGGTGCGGTGCTCTCCCCGGGGTGGCGCGGGCGGCCGGCGGACGGGTCGGCGTCGCCGACGGCGAGCAGGTGGAGGCGGGCCAGCACCTGGAGCGGGGAGGTGCGCCAGACGCTGAGCAGTTGGCCGGCCTCGGCGGAGAGGCGCAGGGCCGCGCCGATCGTGCGGGCCTCGGGGTCGGCGCCGAAGTCGGTGCGGCGGCGGACTTCTTCGAGCGGCCAGTCGGCGCCTTCCAGGGCGGCGGAGGCGCGCGCGCCGCGTAGTGCGGACTCGGACGTCACCTCGCCCGCCCGGCGTCGCATCACGCGGTGTCCGTAGAGGCGGTCGACGTTCTTGCGCACCTCTGCGACGGCCTCGGGGACCCCGGACAGCTGGGTCAGCGGGGCGAGCGGGTCTGTTCCTGTGGTCACCTACCCGAGAGTAATGAATCGACGGGGCAACCGGGCAGCAACCCCTGGGTCACCCTTTCGTGGCAATCCGCCCTTCCCCCATGTGCGACACCCCAAACCACCGCTAGCATGAGCCGCAATCGGTGACGATAACGATTTCCAACAAGCGTCCACCGCGACAGTGGTGCCACCGCACCCCCGCGGCAGCGCGCGGCGAACAGAGCCATGCACCACAGAGCTACAGAGCCACAGAGCCGGAGACTCAGATGAAGATCGCCTTCGTCGGCAAGGGCGGCAGCGGCAAGACCACCCTGTCCGCACTGTTCATCCGCCATCTGGCCGCCGCCGGCTGTCCGGTGGTCGCCGTCGACGCGGACATCAACCAGCATCTGGGCCCGGCGCTGGGCCTGACGGATGCCCAGGCCGCAGCGCTGCCCTCGCTCGGCGCGCACCTGCCGGAGATCAAGGAGTACCTGCGCGGCGCCAACCCGCTGATCCGCTCCGCCGAGGAGATGATCAAGACCACCCCGCCCGGCCCCGGCTCCCGGCTGCTGCGGATCGTCGAGGAGAACCCGGTCTACGCGGCCTGCGCCCGGCCGATCGCGCTGGACGAGGGCTCGGTACGGCTGATGGCGACCGGCGCGTTCACCGAGGAGGACCTCGGGGTGGCCTGCTACCACTCCAAGGTGGGCGCGGTGGAGCTGCTGCTCAACCACCTGCTGGACGGCCCGGACGAGTACCTGGTCACCGACATGACGGCCGGCTCCGACTCGTTCGCCTCCGGCCTGTTCACCCGCTTCGACCTGACCTTCCTGGTCGCCGAGCCGACCCGCAAGGGCGTCTCGGTGTACCGCCAGTACAAGGAGTACGCCCAGGACTTCGACGTCCACCTGCGGGTGATCGGCAACAAGGTGCAGAGCCCGGACGACCTCGAGTTCCTGCGCCGGGAGGTCGGCGACGACCTGTACGCCGTGTTCGGGCACTCCGACTGGGTGCGACGGCTGGAGCGCGGGGACGAGCCGCCGCTGCGCGCGCTGGAGCCGGCCAACCGCGAGGTGCTGGGCCGGCTGCGCACCGCCGCGGACGCCGCCCACCCGCTGCGCGACCCCGGCCGCTACAGCGCCCAGGCGGTCCGCTTCCACCTGCGCAACGCGGAGAGCTGGGGCAACGCCAAGATCGGCGCGGACCTGGCCACCCAGGTGGACCCGGCCTACGTGCTGGGCGTCGAACAGGCCCGGACCGCCGGAGTCTGAGACCGCACCTGCCCCGAGGGGCCGACCCGTCCTGCTGGACGGGTCGGCCCCTCGGCGTTTCACCGCATTCCCGGTCGGTTCGGGTACCACACGATGTGGTGAAAAGCCCTTTTTGCGCTACCACCCGACGCACACGCTGTGCAAAGGTCTCATTACTCTCGGTTTGCCAAGTCTTGAACCCGGATCGCCACTGGCCGTCGCCGCGCCGTCCGGGCCCCGCGCGGCCACCCATCGTCCGGTCGCCCCCGACACGCCCGCTGCGACCCGCGACAGCCGATCCGGCCAAGAGACCCGAGAGATCAGAGAGACCCCACCACCGGGCGCGGCTGCGTCCGCTCCCCCGGAAACCACCGGAAGAAGACGGGAAGAGACATGCCCCTCGACATCTCCAGCGCCCCCATCGCCTCCGACACCACGGACCACGCCCCGCCGCCCGGGGTGGCCGCGCTGGCCGGGCGGCGGGTGCGCGCCCTGCTGGTGCACGACCTGCCGGCCTCGCTCGCGGTGTTCCTGATCGCGGTGCCGTTCTCGCTCGGCATCGCGTTGGCCACCGGCGCGCCGCTGACGGCCGGTCTGGTCGCCGCTGCCGTCGGCGGGTTGGTGGCCGGGCTGCTCGGCGGCACCCATCTGCAGGTCAGCGGGCCCTCGGCCGCGCTTACCGTGGTCACCGCCGGGGTGATCGCCCAATACGGCTGGCAGATCGCCTGCCTGGTGACGGTCGCCGCCGGGCTGCTGCAACTGCTGCTCGGCTCGCTGCGGGTGGCCCGCGCCGCGCTCGCGGTCTCCCCCGCCGTGGTACACGGCCTGCTGGCCGGGGTGGGCCTCACCGTCGCGATCGCCCAACTGCACGTCATCCTCGGCGGCTCGCCGCAGAGTTCGGCCATCGCCGACCTGCGCTCGCTGCCCGCCGAGCTGGCCGGCCCGCACCCGCCCGCGCTGATGGTCGGCCTGCTCGCGCTCGCCGTGCTGTTCGGCTGGCCGAAGCTCGGCCGGCTGCCGGGCCCGGTCGGCCGGGTCGGCGCCCGGCTGGCCCGGCTGCCCGCCGCACTGGTCGCGATCGCCGCCGCCACCACACTCTCGCTGATCGCCGAACTGCGGCTGGCCCGGGTCGAACTCCCGGTCTGGGAGCACCACCAGTTCTTCTCCCCACCCTCGCCGGGCGTGCTGGCCGGTCACTGGGCGGCGCTGCTCGGCCTGGTGCTCACGGTCGCCGCGGTGGCCGGCGTCGAGTCCCTGTTGTCCTCCGTCGCCGTCGACCGGATGACCCGCCGGGTCGGCGACCTGGATCGTGAACTGCGCGCCCAGGGCGTCTCCAACCTGCTCTCCGGGCTGCTCGGCGGGCTCCCGGTGGCCGGCGGCGCGGTGCGTTCCACCGCCAATGTGCAGGCCGGCGCGGCCACCCGGGCGTCCGCGGTGCTGCACGGGTGCTGGGTGGCGGTCGCGGCGCTGGTGCTGACGGCCGGGCTGCGCCGCATCCCCCTGGCCGCGCTCGCCGCGCTGGTGCTGGTGGTCGGCGTGCAGATGGTGAGCTTCGCGCACATCCGGCGGGTGCACCGGCATCGCGAGTTCCCGGTCTACCTGGCCACCGTGCTCGGCGTGGTGCTGCTCGGTGTCCCGCTCGGGGTGGTCCTCGGCGGTTCGGTCGCCGTGCTGCTCGCCCTGTACCGGCTGACGCGGGCCCATGTCGAGGTGGTCGCCGAGCCGGACGGCTCCTGCACCGTCCGCACCCACGGCCCGCTGACGTTCGTGGCCGTCCCCCGGCTGAGCCGGGCGTTCGCCCGGATCCCCGCCGGCACCCGGGTGACGGTCCGGCACGACGGCTCCTTCCTCGACCACGCCGCGTTCGAGGCGCTGCACGCCTGGCGCGCCGACCACCAGGCCACGGGGGCCCAGGTCTCCATGTCGACGGACCATCAGGCCCAGGAGGTGCTCGATCCCGACGGCACCGTCCTGGTCGAGGATGCCCCCGGCGCGCACCGCTGCAGCGCGTGGACGCCCTGGGTCGGCCACCACTGCATCGAGCCGAGCGCGGACGATCCGCACGTCCGGCTGCTGCACGGCGTGCGCGGCTTCCAGCAGCACACCGCCCCGCTGGTCCGCCAGGAGCTGGCCCGGCTGGCCCGCGACGGTCAGACGCCCTCACAGCTCTTCCTCACCTGCGCGGACTCCCGGATGGTCACCAGCATGATCACCAGCTCCGGCCCGGGAGACCTCTTCACCGTCCGCAATGTCGGCAACCTGGTACCCGCCCCCTACGAACCGGGCGCGGCGGACGACTCGGTGGCCGCGGCCGTGCAGTACGCGGTGGAGGTGCTGGAGGTCACCTCGATCACGGTCTGCGGGCACTCCGGGTGCGGCGCGATGAAGGCCCTGCTGGACGGCGTGACGGAGCAGCCCGGGCCGCCCACCGCCCTGGCCCGGTGGCTGCGCAACGGGCGCGGCTCGCTGGCCCGACTGCGGCGGGCCCCGGCGGAGTTCGAGGGCCGCGCGGCGGCGGACGTGGTCGAGCAGCTGTGCATCACCAATGTGGTGCAGCAGCTCGACCAGTTGATGGCCAATCCGGCCGTCGAACGCCGGGTCGCGGACGGGTCGCTGCGGCTGGTCGGCATGTACTTCGATCTGGCCGCCGCCCAGGCCTATGTGATGGACCGTCAATCCAAGTGTTTCGCGCCGGTGCACGCGGAGGCCGGGCAGACGCCGGGGCCGGAGACCGAGCTGGCGGCGTGACCGGCCGCCCGAAGGGCGAACCGGGGAGGGCCGACCGACGGTCGTGAAGAAGGAACAGGGGCGCGTGGAGAGTTCTCCAGCGCCCCTGGTTGTGCGTCAGCCGCCGGTGCGGCGGGTGAGCAGGTTGGCCAGGTCCGCCGGGGTGACATAGCCGGACCAGCGATGGTCGTCGAACAGGTGGACGCCGGCGTCCCGGTAGCACTGGTCGACGAGTTGCGAGCAGATCATGTGCTTGGTGGAGGCGACGTACTTGCGCAGCGGCGGGCCCGCGGGAAGGTGCAGGCGGTGCGCGCCGAGGGCGAGGTAGTCGGCGAAGGAGTAGGGGGTGCCTATGTAGGAGCGGGCAGCGGTGGTGACGGCGGTGCGCTGGTCGTCGGTGAGCGGTATGCGGTCGGTGGACCAGAGCACGTGTCGTCCGTCGTAGTTGCCGAGCGGATTGAGTGCCGCGCCGCCAGGTTGGGCCTCGACCAGGAGGCCGTCGCCGACGAAGACGAAGGCGTGTTCGTAGTCGGAGAATCCGTCGCCGTTGAGGAATTGGCCGATCCGGATCAGGCGGCCGGTGCGTCCGTCCATGGGGACGACCGCGAAGTCGCCGGGCCGGGGTGAGGTGTCGGTCATGCAGAACCCCCGTCACTGTCGCGTACGGTGATGGGTTGCGTACCGTCAGTGGAGTACCGGGGCGGGGGGTCGTCAAGGTGCTGTGCGGGATTGATCCGACCCGGGGGCGGGAAGGCGTCGGGAGGACCGGGCGAGCGACACCGGAGGCGTCCATCGGGGGCGCGGCCTGCTGCCGATCAAAGGTCTACACCAATTTTCCGGAGCCTCTTGTCAACACGGCTCTTGGCCTGGTGAGCTGTGCGCTGGGACACACGGGACCATCCTCCGCACGAGGTTCCCGGTATTTGAGACTCGATGAGGAGTGCGCGTTGAGCAACGAGAGCCTGGCCAACCTGCTCAAGGAGGAGCGGCGCTTCGCCCCGCCCGCGGAGCTCGCCGCCTCCGCCAACGTCACCGCCGACGCCTACACCCAGGCCTCCGAGGACCGGCTGGCCTTCTGGGCCGAGCAGGCCCGTCGGCTGAGCTGGGCGGTCGAGCCCACCGAGACCCTGGACTGGTCGAACCCGCCGTTCGCCAAGTGGTTCGCGGACGGCAAGCTCAACGTGGCGTACAACTGCGTCGACCGCCACGTCGAGGCCGGCAACGGCGAGCGGGTCGCGATCCACTTCGAGGGCGAGCCGGGCGACAGCCGGGCGATCACCTACGCGCAGCTGAAGGACGAGGTCTGCAAGGCGGCCAACGCCCTGCAGGCGCTCGGCGTGGCCAAGGGCGACCGGGTCGCGATCTACCTGCCGATGATCCCCGAGGCGGTGGTCTCGATGCTCGCCTGCGCCCGCATCGGCGCCGCCCACTCGGTGGTCTTCGGCGGCTTCTCGGCCGACGCGGTGGCCTCCCGCATCACGGACGCGGACGCCAAGGTGGTGATCACCGCCGACGGCGGCTACCGCCGAGGCAAGCCGTCCGCGCTGAAGCCGGCCATCGACGAGGCGCTGACCAAGGTCGACGGCGTGGAGAACGTCCTGGTCGTGCGCCGCACCGGCGAGGAGGTGGCCTGGACCGAGGGCCGCGACGTCTGGTGGCACGAGCTGGTCGACGCACAGTCCGCCGAGCACACCCCCGAGGCGCACGACGCCGAGCAGCCGCTGTTCATCCTGTACACCTCGGGCACCACCGGTAAGCCCAAGGGCATCCTGCACACCTCGGGCGGCTACCTGACCCAGGCCAGCTACACCCACCACGCGGTGTTCGACCTGAAGCCGGAGACCGACGTCTACTGGTGCACCGCCGACATCGGCTGGGTCACCGGCCACTCGTACATCACCTACGGCCCGCTCTCCAACGGCGCGACCCAGGTGATCTACGAGGGCACCCCGGACACCCCGCACCAGGGGCGGTTCTGGGAGATCGTGCAGAAGTACGGCGTCACCATCCTCTACACGGCGCCCACCGCGATCCGCACCTTCATGAAGTGGGGCGACGACATCCCGGCCCGCTTCGACCTGTCGAGCCTGCGGGTGCTGGGTTCGGTCGGCGAGCCGATCAACCCGGAGGCGTGGGTCTGGTACCGGGAGCACATCGGCGCGGGCAAGACCCCGATCGTCGACACCTGGTGGCAGACCGAGACCGGCGCCATGATGATCAGCCCGCTGCCGGGCGTCACCGAGACCAAGCCGGGCTCCGCCCAGCGCGCGCTGCCGGGCATCTCCGCCACCGTGGTGGACGACGAGGCCCGCGAGGTGCCGAACGGCTCCGGCGGCTACCTGGTGCTGACCGAGCCGTGGCCGTCCATGCTGCGCACCATCTGGGGCGACGACCAGCGCTACATCGACACCTACTGGTCGCGGTTCGAGGGCCGCTACTTCGCCGGCGACGGTGCGAAGAAGGACGAGGACGGCGACATCTGGCTGCTCGGCCGGGTGGACGACGTGATGCTGGTGTCCGGCCACAACATCTCGACCACCGAGGTCGAGTCGGCGCTGGTCGGCCACCCGTCGGTGGCCGAGTCGGCGGTGGTCGGCGCGACCGACGCCACCACCGGCCAGGCGATCGTGGCGTTCGTGATCCTGCGCGGGTCGGCCTCCGACAGCGCCGACCTGGTCGCCGAGCTGCGCAACCACGTGGGCAAGACGCTCGGCCCGATCGCCAAGCCGAAGCAGATCAACGTGGTCTCCGAGCTGCCGAAGACCCGCTCCGGCAAGATCATGCGCCGTCTGCTGCGCGACATCGCCGAGGGCCGCGAGGTGGGCGACACCACCACGCTGGCCGACTCCTCGGTGATGAACCTGATCCAGTCCCAGCAGTCGGCGAGCAACGAGGGCTGACCTTCCCTCAGCCACCGGGCCGGGCCCGCTCCGTGAGACATCGGAGCGGGCCCGGCCCGTTGTCGTTCCCCCGGGAACGAATCCTCATAAAGTAAGACAGAACGACATACCTCTTGCCGCGCCCCGTAGGATGTCAAGGAACCATCAAGGTTCTGAGGCGCGCCGGGAAGTCTGGTCGGCACTGCACCACCCGTGTGTCCGCATGCCGCCCGCCTCAGGAGGTCCCCCGTGGCCAGCCCGTCCAACGAGCGCCGTCAGTTTCTCGGCCTGCTCCCGCTGCCCGAACGCCGCTTCCTCGCGGACGCCCTGCGCACCGAGACGGTCGGCGGAATCCTGCTGCTGGGCGCCGCGATCGTCGCGCTGATCTGGGCGAACGTCTGGCCGCACGCCTACGAGACGGTGCGGGGGCTGACCTTCGGCCCGTCCGCACCGCTGCACCTGGACCTGCCGCTGGAGGCCTGGGCGCAGGACGGGCTGCTGACGATCTTCTTCTTCGTCGCGGGCATCGAGCTGAAACGCGAATTCGTGGCCGGGGAACTGCGGACGCCGAGTGCGGCGCTGCTGCCGGTGGTGGCGGCGGTGTGCGGTGTGGTGCTGCCGGCGGTGCTGTACACGGTGGTGAACGTGGTCGGCGACGGGCATCCGGCGGGCTGGGCGATCCCGACGGCCACCGACATCGCGTTCGCGCTGGGCGTGCTGGCCGTGGTGGGCAGTCATCTGCCGTCCGCGCTGCGGGCGTTCCTGCTGACCCTGGCGGTGGTGGACGACCTGATCGCGATCCTGATCATCGCGGTCTTCTACTCGTCCGGGATCACCTTCTGGGCGCTGGGCGCGGCGCTGGCGGGGCTGGTGCTGTTCTGGTTCCTGCACCGGCGCGGGCTGGGCCGCTGGTGGGTGCTGGTGCCGCTGGGCGTGGTGATCTGGGCGCTGATGCACGAGAGCGGCGTCCACGCGACGGTGGCCGGTGTGGCGATGGGCCTGATCCTGCGCTGCCACCGCGAGGAGGGCGAGGAGCGCTCCCCCGGCGAGCACGTCGAACACCTGGTGCGGCCGCTGTCGGCGGGGTTCGCGGTGCCGATGTTCGCGCTGTTCGCGGCGGGTGTGCCGGTGTCCGCGAAGGTGCTGGGCGAGGTGTTCACCGAGGCGGCGCCGCTGGGCATCGTGATCGGCCTGCTGATCGGCAAGTCGGTGGGCATCTTCGGCGGCACCTGGCTGGCCGCCCGCTACACCAGGGCCACCCTGAACCCGCAGCTGACCTGGTCGGACATGTTCGCGCTGTCCACCGTGGCGGGCATCGGCTTCACGGTGTCGCTGCTGATCAGCGATCTGGCGTTCGTCGACGACCCGCATTTGGCGGAGCTGTGCAAGGAGGCCGTCCTGGTGGGTTCGCTGACCTGCGCGGTGGTCGGCACCCTGCTGCTCAAGCGCCGCAACCGGTACTACCGGCAGCTGTGCGAGGACGAGGACCGCGATTCGGACGGCGACGGCATCCCCGATGTGTACCAACGCCGACGGTGACACGCCGTCCGCCGGGGACCCGGAGTGGTGCCCGACTCACCGGTAGGGGCATGATGCTGAGCTGACACCGGTGCGTGACGCACCCTCAGCACGCCGAACGCCCAGCCCCCGAAATGGAGACGCCGATGGCCGCAGGAGCCACCAACCCGAACGGCAACGGCCGCATCCCGCACGAGGGCGAGCGCACCGTCGGCGAGCTGTTCGCCGCAGCCTCCGCCGAGCTGTCCAGCCTGGTGCACGACGAGATCGCGCTGGCCAAGGCCGAGATCAAGGCGGACGTGGTGCGCGGCGGCATCGGCACCGCGGCCGGCGTGGTGGCCGGCGTGGTGGCGCTGGCGTCGATCCCGATGTTCTCGTTCGCCTTCGCCTGGGGCCTGCAGGCGCTCGGCATCACCACCGGCTGGTCCTTCGCCATCGTCGGCGGCGCGTACGTGCTGATCGCGCTGCTGCTGGCGTTCATGATGATCCGGTACTTCAAGAAGGTCCGGAAGCCGGAGCGCACCCTCGCCGGTGCGCAGGCCACCGCGCAGGTGCTGAGGAACGCCAGGCCGCGACCGGCCACCAAGGAGGAGATCGACCGGGCACTGGGCCGGATCCAGTGACCGACCGCCGGTAACGGTTTGCGTCCGGGTGCGAGTGCCGGGCAGGTACGGAGGGCGCGGGTATGACAGGCTGCGGGTATGTCGTTGGACCAGAAGCCCGTGGATGAGCCCGCCTCCGTTCCCGTCCGGCCGGCTGCCGGGGAGCCGTGGAGCGTCCGTTCGGCCGGGCCCTGGACGCACCGCGATCTGGCCGCGAACGGCGCGCGTTTCCACATCGCCGAGATCGGCGAAGGGCCGCTGGTGCTGCTGGTGCACGGCTGGCCGGAGTACTGGTGGGCGTGGCGGCACCAGCTGACGGCGCTCGCCGAGGCGGGCTTCCGGGCGGTTGCGCTGGACCTGCGCGGGATGGGCGGCTCGGACCGCACCCCGCGCGGCTACGACCCCGGCAACCTGGCGCTGGACATCACCGGCGTGATCCGTTCGCTGGGCGAGCGTCAGGCGCACCTGGTGGGGCACGGCACCGGCGGCACGCTGGCCTGGGTGGCCGCGGTGATGCGTCCCTCGGTGATCCGCAGCCTGACGGTGGTGTCGGCCGCGCACCCGCGGCACCTGCGGCGGGCGCTGCTGACGGACCGGAAGCAGATCGCCGCGTTCGAGCACGTGCTGGGCTTCCAGCGGCCGTGGATCCCGGAGCGCCGGCTGGTAGCGGACGACGGGGCGCTGGTGGGCGACTACCTGCGGGCCTGGACGGGGCCGAACATGCTGTCCGAGGAGGCAGTGGCCTCCTACCGCCAGGCGATCCAGGTGCCGAGCACCGCGCACTGCTCGATCGAGCCGTACCGCTGGCTGATGCGCTCGATGGCGCGGCCGGACGGCATCCAGTTCGCGCGCAGGATGAAGAAGCAGATCACCGCGCCGGTGCTGCACGTGCAGGGCGCGTCCGATCCGGTGCTGCTGTCGCGGACGGCGTTGGGGGCGGGCGAGTTCGTCTCCGCGCCGTACCGGTGGCGGCTGCTGCCGGGGGTGGGGCACTTCCCGCACGAGGAGGTGCCGGAGGAGTTCGCGACGGAGCTGATCGGGTGGGTCAGGCAGCACAAGGACGGCTGACTTCCCGGCGTCAACACCGGTGTGCTTCCTGAGACTTGACGACGTTCATATGACAAGCGCATAAGCCAGTCGCATGCCGCCAGGGCGGTTACTCCGGGCGGCCCCAGGGAATCCCTCCGGTATGACCTGGATGCCCGATCGAGAAGCCCAGCCGCGCCGAGGCCGCCGTGGCAGCAGCAGCTCGCAGCAGCACGTTCCGCAGCCGGAGTGGCCCTACCAGCCCGCCGAGCGGACGCCACGCAGCACGGGGTACCGGCTCGGCATTCCAAAGATCATCGGACGGCGCGCCCGCTGGGTCGGCGCGAGGCTGCGCCGGGAGGGCTGACAGAGCCTGTCGGCACGGAACCCGGGCGGGAGCGAACGGACCGGCGCAAAAGCGGAGGGAGCACCACCCCGGTGGTGCTCCCTCCCGTGTCGGCGAAGAGGTCTCAGCCCAGCACGGTCGGCGAGATCGCGGTGGACCAGAGCAGCAGGCCGAAGGTCGCCACCGTCATCACCGGGACGAGGATCTTCGTCTCCATGTCGTTGCCGGTGCGCTTGATCAGGACGATCTCGTAGCGCTCCTTGTGCGGCCACAGCAGCGGCGAGCCCTGCTTGGTCAGGCAGTCGCCGAGCAGGTGCGCCAGGGTGCCCAGGGCCACCGCGTAGGGCAGCCAGCCCGGGGCGTTGGGCAGCCAGGTAAGCATGCCGAAGGTGCCGAGCGCGGCCAGGCCGACCACGGTGATCCAGGACACCGCTCCGTGGCCCGGCGGGTGCAAACGCAGCGCCTTGATCGCCATGGCGAGCAGGAAGAAGCTCAGCCCGATGGTGAAGTACCGGCCCAGGAAGGTGATGCCGGCCCAGCTGCCGCCGCCCATCAGGGCCACGAACAGCAGTGAGTGGGTGGCGTGCCGGTGGCCGCCGGAGGCCCAGGCGACGAAGCGGCACAGCATCTTGGAGACCGGGCCGAGGAAGTTGGCGATCGTCCCGTCGTGGTGGTCGAGGTCCGGCAGCAGCGCCGCGCCGGCGCACAGCACGGTGCCCATCAGCACGTCGGCGGGCGTCAGGTGCATCCCCATCAGCGGTGGGACGAACGGCGCGGTGGCCGCGAACAGCAGCGCGCCGCTGACCGCGTGCGAGTGACCCATCATGACGTGTGTCGAACCTCTCCCGTCGAGCTCCGCCGGGGCGGCCCGGCTGGGCCGTTCGGGTGAGCTCGGCCGACGCTACCAGGCGAGGCCGACGGGTCGTCAGAGATTGCCCGGCGGGCGGCCGGTCAGAGCGCGCAGCCCTCGGTGTCGACCTTGCCGGAGGCGGCGGCGCCCTGGGCGACGTCGTCCTTCACCTCGTCGGCGGTCAGCACGTAGCCGGTGTCGGGGCTGTCCAGGGACTTGGCGAACACCACGCCGTACACCTGGCCGTCGGGAGTGAGCAGCGGACCGCCGCTGTTGCCCTGGCGGACCAGTGAGCGGATCGAGTAGACGTCGCGGACCACCTGGCCGCGGTGGTAGATGTCCGGGCCGTTGGCCTGGATGCGGCCGCGGATGCGGGCGGGCTGGACGTTGAACGCGCCGTTCTCGGGGAAGCCCGCGACGATCGCCGAGTCGTTGCTCCGGGCCTCGCCGGCGAAGGTCAGCGGCGGGGCGTTCAGCCGGGGGACGTCCAGCACGGCGATGTCGCGCTGCCAGTCGTAGCGGACGACGGTGGCGTCGTAGAGCTGGCCGATGCCGCCGATCTGCACGGTCGGCTCGTCGACGCCGCCGACCACGTGCGCGTTGGTCATCACCCGGTGCGGGGCGAACACGAAGCCGGAGCCTTCGAGGGTCTTGCCGCAGGAGGGGGCGGTGCCCAGCACCTTCACCAGGGAGCCCATGGCCCGGCGGACGCCGGCGCTGCCGGCCAGGGCCGGGTCGGGCGGCTCCACCTCGGTGATCGGCTCCTGCTCGAACGGGTTGAACACCTGCGGGAAGCCGTTGCGGGCGAGTTCCTTGCTGAAGTCGGAGAACCAGTTCGGGGCGTCGGGCGGCAGCGCCGCCTGCACCGATCCGAGCACCGCGGAGTTGCGCACCTGCTTGGAGACGGTGGGCAGCGAGGTGCCCGCCAGCAGCAGGCCGATCAGCCAGGCCACCAGCAGCATGGACAGCACGTTCACCAGCGAGCCGCCGACGGCGTCCAGGATCTTGACCTTGCCGCGGCCGATCCGTCCGCGCAGCTTCCAGCCGAAGTGGGTGGTGATCGCCTGGCCGACCGCGGCGAGCAGGACCACCCCCACGACCGCCACCACCGAGGCCGTGGTGCCCTGGGAGAGGTGACGCAGGAGCAGCGGCAGCAGCTGGACCGCGATCAGGCCGCCTCCGAGGAAGCCGAGCACGGAGAGCACGCCCACCACGAAGCCCTGCCGATAGCCGGAGACGGCGAAGCCCAGTGCGGCGGCGATCAGCAGGAGATCCAGGACATTCACCCGGATACCCTCCCACGTCCCACCGGGCGGGGGACACCGGCCGCCGGTGGTCGCCCGATCGGGTCAGCCCGGCAGGCACCGCGCCCGGGAAGGTTGCGACTGTCTGACCATCCGGACAGCTGACGAGGGATCAGGGAGTCGTGTCATGGAACAGCCCAGGTGGGACGTGCCGGTCGTGGACCGCACCGAATTCCGGCCCGCCCTGGACCTCCCGCCGTCGGCACGCCAGAACCGGTTGACCGTGCTGCTGCGACTGCTGCTGCTGATCCCGCAGTTCATCGTGCTGTGGCTGCTGTCGATCGTGGCGTTCGTGGTCGCGGTGATCGGCTGGTTCGGGGCGCTGTTCGGCGGTCGGCTCCCCCGGTTCGCCGCCGAGTGGCTCGCCGGATTCGTGGCGTACGACACCAGGGTCTACGCCTCGATGCTGCTGATCGTCGACCGCTATCCGCCGTTCCGCTTCCAGGCGCCCGAGCACCCGGTGCGGATCGAGCTGCGGCCCGGCGAGCCGCTGAACCGGCTCGCGGTGTTCTTCCGGCTGGTGCTGGTCGTTCCGGCGGCGATCGTCCAGGGGCTGTTGCAGGCCGGCTGGTGGACGGTGTCGGTGATCCACTGGCTGGTGGTGCTGATCATGGGGCGGATGCCGCAGGCGCTGTTCGAGGCCACCGCCGCGGTGCTGCGGTACCGGATGCGGTTCCAGGCGTACCTGCTGATGCTCACCTCCACCTACCCGAAGGGCGTGTTCGGCGACCCGCCGAACTCCGAGCCGGAGCGCTCCGCGACCCGGCCGCTGGTGCTGACCGGGGCCGCGAAGGCGCTGCTGGTGATCTACCTGGTGCTCGGGGCGGCGTCCTGGGCGGCGGGCTCGGCGAGCGACCAGTGGCAGTCCGAGGACGACAACCCCTACACCGGGGACGTGGTCTCGACGCTCGCCCCGCTGCCCGTCGGGCGCTGAGCGGCGGTCAGGAGCCGGAGCGCAGCGACAGGGCCACGGCCTCCTCGGAGAGTTCGACGGTGCGGCCGCCGTCCCAGGGGCGTTCCAGGCCGCTGAAGTGCAGCACCCGGTCGATCACCCCGGCGGTGAAGCCCCACACCAGTCGGCCGGCCACCTGGAAGGCGGGGCCGGTGAACCCCGACGGGTGGCGCAGCCGGGCCCGGTTCGCCGGGTCGGTGAGCTCCGTCAGCGGTACCCGGAACACCGCGCCGGTCTCCGCCGGGTCGACCACCGCGACCGGCGACTCGCGCCGCCACCAGCCGAGCACCGGCGTCACCACGAAGCCGCTGACCGGGATGTACAGCGCGGGCAGGCGGGCGAACAGTTGCACGCCGGACGGGTCGAGGCCGGTCTCCTCGGTGGCCTCGCGGAGCGCCGCGGCGAGCGGGCCGGTGGTGGCCGGGTCGCCGTCCTCCGGGTCCAGCGCGCCGCCCGGGAAGGACGGCTGGCCGGCGTGCGAGCGCAGGCTGCGGGCCCGTTCGATCAGCAGCAGGTCGGGGCCGGTCGGGCCCTCGCCGAACAGCATCAGCACTGCGGACGGGCGGCCGCCCTCGGCGGGCGGCAGGAAGCGGCTGAGCTGTTCCGGCACGGCGCGTTCGGCGGCGTCGCGCACCGGTAGCAGCCAGTCGGGCAGGCCGTCCCGGAGCACCGCGGGTTCCGTCATTCCTGGCCTCCGGCGTTCTTGCGGGCCGCCCGGACCGCGTCCGGGGCGGTGTCGGGCAGTGGGTGTCCGGCCGCGACCTCGGCGCGGGCCGCGACCTCGCCCGGGAAGTCGGCCGGGGGGCGCAGGCGCTGGCCGGGCTGCCCGGCGAGCTCGTACTTGAGCAGCTTGCGGGCCTGGTCGGGGTCGGTCTCGCCGATGCCGTACGAGGGGCAGAGCGGTGCGATCGGGCAGGCCCCGCAGGCGGGTTTGCGGGCGTGGCAGACACGGCGGCCGTGGAAGACCACCCGGTGCGAGAGCATCGTCCACTCCGACTTCGGGAAGATCGCCATGACGTCGGCCTCGACCTGCTCCGGGTCCTCGGCGGTGGTCCAGCCGAAGCGGCGGGCGAGGCGTCCGAAGTGGGTGTCGACGGTGATGCCCGCCCCGCCGAACGCGTTGCCGATCACCACGTTGGCGGTCTTGCGGCCGACGCCGGGGAGGGTGACGAGGTCCTCCAGTTTGCGCGGGACCTCGCTGTCGTAGCGGTCGCGCAGGGCGATCGACAGGCCGATCAGCGACTTCGCCTTGGCGCGGAAGAAGCCGGTGGGCCGGATGATCTCCTCCAGCTCCTCCGGGACGGCCGCCGCGAGGTCCTCCGGCGTCGGGTACTTCGCGAACAGCGCCGGGGTGGTCTGATTGACCCTCAGGTCGGTGGTCTGCGCCGACAGCACGGTCGCCACCAGCAGCTGGAACGGCCCGTCGAAGTCCAACTCGGGGTGCGCGTACGGGTACAGCTCCGCCAGTTCACGGTTGATCTTCCGGGCCCGACGCACCATCCCCAGGTGCGTCTCGGGCTTCTTCCGCCCGGTCTTCGCGACCTTGCTCTCTGCCATGCACGAAGGCTACGCCGATCCGCGAGGCCCACGGCCGCTTTGCGTGGGGGACGACGCACTGCCCGGCGCTCCGTCGGGGAGCGTCGGGCGGTCGGTGCGGCGGGACGGGTCAGGCGGCGGCCTCCGCGGGCTCGGCGGCGGGGGCCGGGGTGCGCAGGGTGAGCAGCGAGGCCAGGGCGCCGAGCAGGGCCAGCGCGGCGGCGCCGACGAAGGCGGCCGAGAAGCCGTGGGTCAGGGCGACCGGGTCGCCGAGTTCGCGGGAGCCGTTGGCGGCGGCGACGGCGGTCATGGCGGCCAGGCCGAGGGCGGAGCCGACCTGGTACGAGGTGTTGACGATGCCGGAGGCGAGTCCGCCCTCGGCGGGGTTCGGGACGGCGAGCGCGGTGCCCAGCGACGGGATGAAGGCGAGCGCCATGCCGACGGCGGCGAGCAGCGAGGCCGGCAGGACGTCGACCGCGAAACTGCCGTCCGGGCGGGCCAGCGACAGCCAGTACATGCCGGCGGCGAGCGCGGCCAGGCCGGAGACGATCAGCGGCTTCGGGCCGAAGCGGGCGATCAGGCGAGGCGCCAGGACGATCATCATCACCATGATCGCGGCGGTCATCGGCAGCAGCGCCGCACCGGAGGCGAAGGCCTTCAGGCCGAGCACCTGCTGCAGGTAGAGGTTGAGGAAGAACCACATCGGGATCCAGGCCGCCGCCATCAGCAGCTGCGCCAGGTTGGCACCGGCCAGATTGGGGCTGCGCCAGATGCCGAGGCGCATCAGCGGCTCACTGCGGCGGGACTGGACGGCGAGGAGCGCGGCGATCAGCAGCAGGCCGGCGGCCAGCACCAGCCAGGTCTGCGCGGAACCCCAGCCGATCTCGGGGGCCCGGACGATCGCGAACACGGTGACGGCGAGGCCGGCGGTGACGGTGATCGCGCCCAGCCAGTCGATCGAGCCCCGGCGGCCCGCGGCGGCGGGCATCACGGACGGGCTCATCGCGAGCACCAGCAGCGCCACCGGGAGGTTGATCCAGAACACCCACTCCCAGCTGGCGTACTGGGTGATCAGGCCGCCGAGGAAGACGCCCGCGGTGCCGCCGGCCGGGGCGGCCGCGCCGTACAGGGCGAAGGCCTTCGGCAGTTCGGTGGGGCGGCCGCCGAACAGGGTCATCAGCAGGGTGAGCGCGGCCGGGGCGATCAGTGCCGAACCGGCGCCCTGGGCGGCGCGGCCGACCAGTTCGACCCAGGCGGTGCCGGCCAGGCCCGCCACCAGGGAGCCGACGGCGAGGACCGTCCAGCCGGCAGCGAAGACGCGCTTCGCGCCGAGCAGGTCGGACAGGCGTCCGCCGAGCAGCAGCAGGCCGCCGAAGGCGATCACGTAGGCGTTGAACACCCAGGACAGGTTCTCCTGCGAGAACCCGAGCGCGGACTGCATCTTCGGCAGGGCCACGCCGATGATCGAGGTGTCCATGATGACCATGAACTGGGCGAGGGCGATCAGGGCGAGCGCCGTCCAACGGCGCGGTGCGGGTGGTGCGCTGAGGTCGGACATGGCCGGGGGCTCCTTGGTCACATACCGGGAGGGGGTATGCGCGAGACGTGGGTGTGCGCGGGGGTTTCCCGCGCGAGAGGGGTGGAGCGGCGGATCAGTGGTGGTGCGCGGGCTCGGTGGGCGCGGGGGTCGGGGCGTTGTCCGCGCCTGCGCCTGCGCCTGCGGTGAGGGTGAAGGCGGCGGTGTGGACGGTGCCCGCGTGCTGGAAGTCCAGGAACAGGCGGTAGTCACCGGCGCTGGGCGCGGTGGCCGTGAAGTCGACCTCCGGGCCGGGCTCGGTGACGCCGTCCCCGGGCTCGCCGTCCGGGTGGACGTGCAGGTAGCCGAGGTCGCCGGCGCGCAGCACCACCAGGTGGCCGTAGGCGGCGAGGTACGGGTCGAGGTCGTCGACCGGGCGACCGTCCTTCGACACCGCGAAGGCGAGACGGCCGGCCTTTCCGGCCGCCAGGTCGCCGGTGAGGGTCACGGTGTAGCCGTCGACGGTCACCGAGCGGCCGGTCTGCGGGAGGGTGGCGGGCCGGTAGTCGCCGGTGGCGTGCAGGTCCGCGCCGAGGGTCAGCGACTCGGTCTCGGCGGCCGGGACGAAGTCGGCGAACAGGCGGTAGTCGCCGGCCTTGGCGATGTCCGCCGGGACGGTCCAGGTGCCGTCGGCCGCACGGACCGGGTGGAGGTGCTGGAACGAGGTCAGGTCGCGGCTGGCGACGATCAGGTGCAGTTCCTTCTCGTGTGCCGGCTTGTACGCGGTGAGCGGGCGCCCGTCCGGGGCCAGCACGCGGAAGCTCAGTCCGGTCGGGCCGGCGGCCGGGACGATCGTGCGGTCGAGGCTCAGGGTGTAGCCGCGGTCGGAGACCTGCAGGCCGCCGACCGGGTGGTCGTCGTGGCCGGCGTGCTCGTCCTGCGCGGCGTGACCGGCGGTGTCGTGGGCGTGTCCCGCGGCCGGGGTCGGGGTGCGGCCGACCGCGTGGCCGACTCCGTAGGCGGCGCCGAACGCGAGGGCGAGACCCGAGGCGAAGACGGCGACCTTGAGTGCGGTGTTCATGGCGGACTCCCTTTGGGTGGGTGGGGTGCCTGGCGACACGACGGAGTAGATACCCCCTGGGGGTATGTGTCAAGCGTGACAGAGCCCTCCCGGAGGGGCGGCCGGAGGGAAAGGCGAGGTCAGGGCGGGCGGAAAAATCTCGCACCGTTCGGGAGGAGCGCGGCCGCGCGCAGGCCGCGGAGGGGAGGGAAATCGCAGGCCAGGGCACAGGCAGGCCGAAAGGGGCTTCGCGCCCGCCAGGAGGGGCGCGGTCACGTGCAGGCCATTGAGGCGCCGCGAGGCTCGGGGCTTCGCCTTCCGCCCCGCACAGTTCCCCGCGCCCCTGGCGCGCACGGGAGAGCCGGGGGGAGGGCGAGGGAGCACAGGTCGGGCGATCCGTCGGGGCGGGGTGGGGGCCGGCGGGGGTGGGGGTGCTTGCGTTGCATACCCCCTGGGGGTATAAATGGAGTCGCCGGGAGGGATACCCCCTCTGGGTATCGAGAACGACGACGGAGGAATCCCATGTCCTGCTGCTCCAGCGACGGCACCTGCTCCACCACTGTGACCGTCGACGCGCCGGCGGCCGTGACCAGCGTGTTCGCGGTGTCGGGGATGACCTGCGGGCACTGCGAGAAGAGCGTCGGCAAGGCGATCGGGGCCCTTGAGGGCGTCCGGGCCGTGCAGGTGGACGTGAAGAGCGGGCTCGTCACCGTCGGGTCGACGGTCGAGCTCGACGACGAGACGGTGCGTGCGGCCGTCGACGAGGCCGGCTACGAGCTGACCGGCCGCGCCTGAGAGAGCTGAGCCCGGCCGTCGGCCGGGATGTTCGAGACCACGAGGAGCCTCTGATGACCACCCAGGCAGCACCCGCCTCCACCGAGGTGGAACTCCGCATCGGCGGCATGACCTGTGCCTCCTGCGCCGCGCGGATCGAGAAGAAGCTCAACCGCATGGACGGCGTGCAGGCCAGCGTCAACTACGCCACCGAGAAGGCCAAGGTGGTCATCGACGGGCCCGTCGAGGTCTCCGACCTGATCGCCACCGTGGAGGCCACCGGTTACACGGCGGCCCTGCCGGAGCCGCCGGCCGAGGAGCGGGGCGGGGCGGCCGAGGAGACGGTCGACGAGCTGGCGCCGCTGCGGCAGCGGCTGATCACGGCGCTGGCGCTGGCCGTGCCGGTGATCGCGATGGCGATGGTGCCGGCGCTGCAGTTCGACAACTGGCAGTGGCTGTCGCTGACGCTGGCCGCGCCGGTGGTGACGTACGCGGCGTGGCCGTTCCACCGGGCCGCGTGGACCAACGCCAAGCACGGCGCGGCGACCATGGACACCCTGGTCTCGCTGGGCACCGGCGCCGCGTTCCTGTGGTCGCTGTGGGCGCTGTTCTTCGGCGACGCGGGCATGCCGGGCATGCGGCACGGCTTCGAGTTCACCATCGCCCGTTCCGACGGCGCGTCGAACATCTACCTGGAGGCGGCGGCCGGCGTCACCGCGTTCATCCTGGCAGGCCGGTACTTCGAGGCCCGGTCGAAGCGGACGGCGGGCGCGGCGCTGAAGGCGCTGCTGGAGCTGGGTGCGAAGGACGTGACGGTGCTGCGGGACGGCCGCGAGGTGCGGCTGCCGATCGGGCAGCTGGCCGTCGGGGACCGGTTCGTGGTCCGGCCGGGCGAGAAGATCGCCACCGACGGCACGGTGGTCGAGGGCAGCTCCGCGGTGGACGCGTCGATGCTGACCGGCGAGTCGGTGCCGGTGGAGGTCGGTCCGGGCGACGCGGTGACCGGCGCGACCGTGAACGCGGGCGGCCGACTGGTGATCGAGGCGACCCGGGTGGGTGCGGACACCCAGCTGGCGCGGATGGCGAAGCTGGTCGAGGACGCGCAGAACGGCAAGGCCGCCGCGCAGCGGCTGGCGGACCGGATCTCCGGCGTGTTCGTGCCGGTCGTGATCACCCTGGCGCTGGCCACCCTGGGCTACTGGCTGGGCACCGGCGAGGGCTGGACCGCCGCCTTCACCGCCGCCGTCGCCGTCCTGATCATCGCCTGCCCGTGCGCCCTGGGTCTGGCCACGCCGACCGCGCTGCTGGTCGGCACCGGTCGCGGCGCCCAGCTCGGCATTCTGATCAAGGGCCCCGAGGTGCTGGAGAACACCCGCAAGGTCGACACTATCGTGCTGGACAAGACCGGCACCGTGACCACCGGCCGGATGACCCTGGTCGGCGTGCACACCGCCGAGGGCACCACCGAGGACGAGGCACTGCGGCTGGCCGGCGCGCTGGAGCACGCCTCCGAGCACCCGATCGCGCAGGCCGTGGCGACCACCGCGCAGGAGAAGTTCGGCGGGCTGGAGCCGGTCGAGGGTTTCGAGAACGTCCCGGGTCTGGGCGTGCAGGGCGTGGTCGACGGCCACGCGGTGGTCGCCGGACGGGAGGCGCTGCTGGCCGACTGGGCGCAGCAGCTGCCGGCGGAGCTGCTGGCCGCGAAGGCCGCGGCCGAGCGGGCCGGCCGGACCGCGATCGCGGTCGGCTGGGACGGTGCGGCGCGGGCCGTGCTGGAGGTGGCGGACGCGGTGAAGCCGACCAGTGCGGAGGCGATCGCCGAGCTGCGGGCGCTGGGTCTGCGCCCCGTCCTGCTGACCGGTGACAACAGGCTGGTGGCGGAGTCGGTGGCGGCCGAGGTGGGCATCCCCGCCGAGGACGTGATCGCCGAGGTGCTGCCGGAGGACAAGGTGGCGACCGTGCAGCGGCTGCAGGCCGAGGGCCGGACGGTCGCGATGGTCGGCGACGGCGTCAACGACGCGGCGGCGCTCGCCCAGGCCGACCTGGGTCTGGCGATCGGCACCGGCACCGACGCGGCGATCGAGGCGGCGGACCTGACCCTGGTGCGGGGCGACCTGCGCTCGGCGGCGGACGCGATCCGGCTGTCGCGCCGCACCCTGGCCACCATCAAGGGCAACCTGTTCTGGGCCTTCGCCTACAACGTGGCGGCCCTGCCGCTGGCGGCGACCGGCCTGCTCAACCCGATGATCGCGGGCGCCGCGATGGCCTTCTCCTCGGTCTTCGTGGTCGGCAACAGCCTGCGGCTGCGGACCTTCAAGGCCCGCTGACCGGGCCCGCCGCCGACAAGGTCCGACAAGGCCTGCCGAGCACCGCGGGGCAGCACGCGAAGCGGCCCGGTCCGGGAGTCTCCCGGACCGGGCCGCTTCGCGTGGGCGCAAGCGATCAGTTTCCGAGAAGCCGGGTGGGCGGCCCCGTTCCTACGATGAGGGACATCAGCGAGGCAGCGGAACGGGAGAGCCGGTCATGGCGGAGAAGCACGAGGGTTTCACGGCGGACGAGCGCGCGGCGATGAAGGAGCGCGCCAAGGAGTTGAAGGCGGAGTCGAAGCGGGCGTCGTCCGCCGCGAAGGCGGCCGAGGCGGAGCGGGACCTGCTGGAGAAGATCGCCGAGATGCCGGCCGAGGACCGGGTGCTGGCGGAGCGCTTCCACGCGATCGTCACCGAGGTCGCGCCGGAACTGGCCCCGAAGACCTGGTACGGGATGCCGGCGTACAACAACAAGGACGGCAAGCCGGTGTGCTTCTTCCAGAGCGCCGCCAAGTTCAAGTCTCGGTACGCGACGATCGGTTTCAGCGACCACGCCCGGCTCGACGACGGCGACCTGTGGCCGGTGTACTACGCGGTCGCCGATCTGGGCGAGGCCGAGGCGGCACGCATCGCCGAACTGGTGAAGCGCGCCGTCGGCTGACTCCTCAGGAGTAGGCGCGCAGGGCGAGCAGGGCGGCCAGGGTGACGCCCGGGCGGGCTTCGTGCTCGGTGGACTCGGACCAGCGGGCCCAGTTGATCGGCCAGCCGCCGTCGGGGAGTTGGGCGGAGACCAGGTGGACGAGGCCGCGTTCCAGTTCGGCGTCGGTGAACCAGGCGCGGGCCAGGCTGTCCGGGCGGGGCGCGAAGTCGTGCGGCAGGTGGTACTCGCGGGGTGCGTACCCGGGGGCGATCCGGACCTGCTCGGGGTGGGCCGGGTCCAGCAGCACCAGCTGCCGGCGGCGCACCAGTTCGCCGAGGCGGGCGGCCTGTTCGGCGGCCCAGGCGCGGTCGGGAGCGGCGTCCAGGATGCCGACGGCGGTGAACACCTCGTACGGATGGGTGGTGTCGATCGCCTCGACGGCGCGGCGGCAGAACTCCTCGGCGCCCTTCAGCCAGGCGTGCCGGACGCCGTGGCGCAGCAGCGGGGCGGCGATCTGGCCGGTGGAGAGGAGTTCGGCGGGCGGGTCGTCGGCGATCGGCAGGAACGGCGGGTGCGGGTAGCGGCGCAGGCTGGGCAGGACGGCCGGCACGCCGCCGTCGGGGGTGGTCAAGGTGGCGACCCAGTCGCAGAGTTCGCGTCCGCGCGGGCCGTTCAGAGCGCCGGCCTCGCCGAGGATGCGGGCGGCGGCGCCGGCCGCCAGCGGTTGGGCGGCGGGGCCGCGGACGTCGGGTTCCAGGCCGTACGCCCAGCCGCCGTCGGGGGTGCGGTAGGCGTCCAGGGCGGCGAGGACGCCCGCCGGGTCGGGGGCGTCGAACAGGTGGGTGAAGCGCCGTTGCTCCAGGACCCGGCCCGCGGTCCACAGGTAGTCGCCGGCGCGCTCGATCGTGCTGTCGTCGATCCATGCCATGTGCCGACCGTAGGCGGCCGCGGCGGGCGGCGGGCGGTCTTCGCGGGGTGGCGCGGAAAAAGTTTCGCGGGGACCGATGAGTTCCGCCGGGGCCGGTCGTCCTTTCCTGTGACGGCAACGACGACAGTGCGGAGGACCTCGGGATGGGCGTCAAGGGACCGGCGAGCTACTTCCCCTCGATCGAGCAGAAGTACGGGCGTCCGATCGCGGACTGGCAGGAGCTGATCCGCAGTTCGCCGCTGACCAAGCACATGGAGCTGGTCGGCTGGCTGAAGAGCGAGCACGGGCTGGGCCACGGCCACGCCAACGCGCTCGTCGTCCACACGCTCGCCACGCTCGCCCGCTGACCATCGCACCGCACCTCACCTCAGGAGTTCGAAGATGACCGAGTTCGTGACGTCCGCCGACGGCACCCGCATCGCGTACCGGGCGGTGGGCGAGGGCCCCGCCGTGGTGATCGTGGACGGGGCGCTCTGTCACCGGGCGTTCGGCCCGTCCACCGGGATCGCCGACCGGCTGGCCGACGGGCACCGGGTGTTCGGCTACGACCGGCGCGGGCGCGGGGAGAGCGGGGTGGGCCCCGGATACGCCGTCGAGCGGGAGATCGAGGACCTGGCGGCGCTGGTCGCGGCGGCGGGCGGCTCGGCGACGCTGTTCGGCCTGTCCTCCGGCGGGGCGCTGGCGCTGCGGGCGGCCGGTGCGGGCATCGGCGTGGAGCGGGTCGCGGTGTACGAGCCGCCGTTCAGCACCACCGAGGAGCAGCGGGCCCGGTTCTCGGCGTACCGGGCGGGCGTGGGCGAGGATGTCGCGGCCGGTGAGCGGGGGGCGGCGGTCGCGCGCTTCATGGCGTTCGTCGGGATGCCCGAGCCGATGATCGACGGGATGCGGCAGTCGCCCGGCTGGCCGGTGTTCGAGTCGGTCGCGCCGACGCTGGTCACGGACGCGGAGGCGCTGGACGGCGCGGGCGGCGCGCCGGTGCCGGTCGAGCGGCTGGCCGCGCTGACCGTGCCGGTGCTGGTGCTGGACGGCGGGCTCAGCCCGGAATCGCTGCGGGACGCGGCCCGGGAGACGGCCGCCGCCGCGCACGCCGAGTACCGCACTCTGGAGGGCCAGACCCACGAGGTGGCGCCGGAGGCGCTGGCGCCGGTGCTCGCGGAGTTCGTCGCCAAGGGCTGATCGCCGCGAGCCGGCGGGCCCGCGGCAAACGCGATGCCGCGCGATCCGTGCCCCTGCTACCGTCGGGGAACTTCACCTGGCTGTCCCGAGGAGCAGACTCCGATGCATGATGCCCGCGCCCTGATCGACCTGGGGGACGAAGCCGTCCGGCGGCTCGCACGTCGCGGCTACCGGCTCGACCTGTCCGCGCTGGAGGGCCTGCAGTCCCGGCGCAACGCGGGCATCCAGAGCGGCGACGAGCTGCGGGCGCGGTCGAAGCAGGTCGCGCAGGAGGTGCAGCGGACGGCGAAGCAGGGCGGGGACGTCTCGGAGCTGAAGGAGAGCGCCCGTTCGCTGAAGGAGCAGATCCAGCGGAACGAGGCCGAACTCGAAGCCGTCCAGCAGGAGTTGACCGAGCTGCTGCTGACGATCCCGAACCTGCCGCTGGACGGGTCGCCGGACGGTTTCTCGGACGCGGACGCCCGTGAGGTGCGCCGGGTCGGCGAGCCGCAGTCGTTCGACTTCGCGCCGAAGGACCACGTCGACCTGGGCGAGACCATGGGCATCATGGACTTCGCCCGGGCCACCAAGCTCTCGGGTTCGCGGTTCAGCGTGCTGCGCGGCACCGGCGCGGCGCTGGAGCGGGCGATCGTCGCGCTGCTGCTGGACCTGCACACCCGCCGGCACGGCTACGTCGAGCACGCGGTGCCGTACCTGGTGAACCGGCGCTCCATGACCGGCACCGGGCAGCTGCCGAAGTTCGAGGAGGACCTGTTCCGGACGGGGGTCGCCGACCGGGACCTGTTCCTGATCCCGACCGCCGAGGTGCCGCTGACCAACCTGTACGCGGACGAGATCGTGCCGCCGGCCGAGCTGCCGTTGGCGCTGACCGCGCACACGCCGTGCTTCCGTTCGGAGGCCGGCTCGTACGGGCGGGACACCCGGGGGCTGATCCGGCTGCACCAGTTCTCGAAGGTGGAGATGGTGCGGATCTGTGCCCCCGGCGAGTCGGGCGAGCAGGCGCTGCTGATGGTGTCGCACGCCGAGGCGTGCCTCCAGGAGCTCGAACTCTCGTACCGCGTGGTCACGTTGGCGGCCGGTGACACCGGGTTCTCGTCGCAGCTGACGTACGACCTGGAGGTGTGGCTGCCCAGCCAGGACACCTACCGGGAGATCTCCTCGGTGTCGGACTTCGGCACCTTCCAGGGCCGCCGGGCGGGCATCCGCACCCGGGACGAGAACGGGAAGCCGACGCCCGCGGCGACGGTGAACGGTTCGGGTCTGCCGCTGGGCCGCACCATCGCGGCGGTGCTGGAGCAGCACCAGCAGGCCGACGGTTCGGTGCTGCTGCCGAAGGCGCTGCACAAGTACCTCGGCTTCGCCCGGATCGCGGCCGACGGCACCCCGATCGAGGAGTAGAACTCCCTTTTTGGACAGTTGAGTTGACGGCGCGCGGCCGGGAGGGCCGCGCGCCGTCGGCGTGTTCAGGCCCCGGTGGGGAGGGTCGCCGCGACCTGCCAGCCGGTGCCGTGCGGGCCGGCGGTGAGTTCGCCGCCGAGGTCGGCGATCCGGCTGCGCAGCGCGGCGAGGCCGGTGCCGCCGCCGGATCGGGCGTGGGGGTGGGCGGGGCCGGCGTCGGTGACGGTGACGGTGAGGCCTGCGCAGGGGTGGTGGGCGAGGGCGACGGTGATCAGGTCGGCGGCGGGCGCGTGGCGGCGGATGTTGGTGAGGGCCTCCAGTGCGACCCGGTAGGCGGCGTCCTCGACGGCGGGCGGCAGGGCGGGCAGTTCGGCGGGGCCGTGCAGGGCCGGCCGGTCGGGGAAGTGGTCGAGCAGGGCGGGGAGTTCGGTGAGGGTGTGGCGGCGCGGGGCGGCGTCGTCGGGGGCGCGCAGGGTGTCCAGGGTGTGGTCCATGGAGGTGAGGGCGCGCTGCCCGGCGGCCTCCAGGCGGGCCAGCAGCCGGGCGTTCTCGGCCTCGTCGTAGCCGCTGACCTGGGCCGCCTGCACCTCCAGCAGGATGCCGGTGAGCTCGTGGGCGACGTAGTCGTGCAGGTCGCGGGCGACGGCGAGGCGCTGTTCGCGGCGGGCGTCGCGGACGGCGCGGACCCGGCGGTCGTCCTGGCCGCGCAGGTAGAGGGCGGCGCCGAGGGCGGCGGCGACGGGGACGACGGCGAGCGCCAGCCCGGCCACGGAGGCGTCCAGCGGCACGGGTTGGCGCAGCGCGAAGCGCAGCGGCAGGGCCAGCGCGGCGGCGGCGGTGAGCGCGCCGGCGGCCCAGGCCGGGCGGGCCGGCAGCCGTCGGACCGTACGCACCACCAGGACCAGCAGGGTGGCGAACTCGGCGGGCATCCAGACCAGTTCGAGGCCGTGGTCGCCGAAGTAGCCGGCGTCGACGGCGAGCGAGAGCAGCGCGGCGGCGACGGGTGCGAGGACGGACGGCAGGCGGAGCGCGGTGAGGGCGAGGATCAGGGCGGCGGTGGCGGCGGGCAGCCAGGCCGAGCCGTGGGCGAACGCGGCGGGCAGGAACAGCAGTGCGGCCGCGACGGCGGTCAGGGCGGGGCGGGCGCCGGTCATGCGGGCAGGTCGGTGAGGTAGCCGAGCTCGAAGGCGCGCATGGCGACGCCGACCCGGTTGCGGACGCCGAGTTTGCGCTGGATGTGCGCGACGTGGGTCTTCACGGTGCCGGCCGAGATGAACAGGGCGGCGGCGATGTCGGCGTTGGTGCGTCCGGCGGCGACCTCGCGGGTGATCTCCTGTTCGCGGGTGGTGAGCGGTTCGGCGAGCGGCGCGGTCTCGGGGCGGCGGCCGGTGACGTGCTGGAGCAGACGGACGGTGACGGACGGGCTGATCAGGCTGTCGCCGGCCGCCGCGGCGCGGACGGCCTCGATCAGCAGGGCCGGTCCGGAGCGCTTGAGCAGGAAGCCGGAGGCGCCGCCGCGCAGCGCCGGGTACACGTACTCGTCGAGGTCGAAGGTGGTCACCACGACCACCTTGACCTGTGGGTCGGCGGTGGGCCCGCAGAGCTGCCGGACGACTTCGAGGCCGTCCATCCGGGGCATCCGGACGTCCACCAGGGCGACGTCGGGCCGCAGCGCGCGGGCGGCCTCGACGGTGGCGACGCCGTCGGCGGCCTCACCGACCACCTGGAGGTCCGGTTGGGTTTCGAGGATGCGGCGCAGTCCGCGGCGCACCATCTCCTGGTCGTCGGCGAGCAGTACCCGGATGGTCACCCGGCGGATTCTGCCACAGCCCGATTGTCGTGCCGGGCGCGACGGTTGACGGGGCGTTACGGTCGGAGGATGGCTGAGGTGGTGCGGGCGAAGTGGCTGGCGCGGGCCGCGATCGGGTGCGGGGCGGCGGCGGTCGGGGTGCTGGCGGCGGGGGCGGGGCTGCGCGGGGCGCTGGTGGTGGCGGTCGGGGTGGCGGCGTTGGCGCTGATCGCGGCGGGGGTGTGGTGGGCGCTGTCGCGGCGCGGGCCGGTGCGCTGGCTCGGGGCGCTGCTGGCGGTGGCGGCGCCGGCGGGTGCGGTGGCGCTGGTCGTCGGGGCGGGGACGTGGCCGTGGGTGCTGGGCGCGGTGGCGCTGTGGTCGGCGGGCCTGTCGCTGGGGCGGTCGGCGCTGCGGTCGGCCCGGGGGCCGCGCGAGGTGCGGGAGCGGGAGGCGCCGGGGCCGCGCAGGCCGGTGCTGATCATGAATCCGGAGTCCGGCGGCGGGAAGGTGCGGGAGTTCCGGCTGGCCGACCGGGCGCGGGAGTTGGGGGCCGAGGTGGTGCTGCTCGACCCCTCGGCCGGGCCGGCGCAGGACGTGGCGCTGCTGGCGGAGCGGGCGGTGGCCGACGGCGCGGATCTGCTGGGGGTGGCCGGCGGGGACGGCACGCAGGCGCTGGTGGCGCAGGTCGCGGCCCGGCACGGGCTGCCGTTCCTGGTGGTGGCGGCGGGCACCCGCAACCACTTCGCGCTGGATCTGGGCCTGGACCGGGACGATCCGGCGAGCGGCCTGGACGCGTTGACGGACGGCGTGGAGCTGCGGGTGGACCTGGGCGAGGTGGCGGGCCGGGCGTTCGTGAACAACGTGTCGTTCGGCACGTACGCGGAGGTGGTGCGGAATCCGGACTACCGGGACGCGAAGGCGTCGACGGCGCTGGCGATGCTGCCGGACCTGCTGGTGGGGTACGCGGGCGCGGAGCTGCGGGCCGAGGTGGGCGGGGAGGTGCTGGAGCGGCCGCAGGCGGTGCTGGTCAGCAACAACCCGTACGACGCCGGGGACCTGTTGGATCCGGGGCGGCGTTCGCGGCTGGATCTGGGCCGGTTGGGGGTGCTGGGGGTGAAGGTGGACGGCGCGGCGCAGGCGGCGGAGCTGGCGTTGCGGGGTACGAATGCGGAGGCGGTGCGGACGCTGATGGGGCGTGAGGTGCTGGTGACGGCGGAGGCGGCGAGGATTCCGGTGGCGGTGGACGGCGAGGCGTTGGAGCTGGACGTCCCGGTGCGGTGCGTGATCCGCCCGGGGGCGCTGCGGGTGCGGGTGCCACGGCGCCGGCCGGGTGCGGTGCGGCCGGCGCCGCCGCTGTCGTGGCGGCGGCTGTCGCGGCTGGCGGCGGGCCGCGTCGAGGCGAACGGCGGTGCGCGGTGAAGGTGTTGGATCGGTGGGCGCCGGCCGGGCGCCGGGTGGTGGCGGACCTGTCGGCGGTGGATCTGGCGGTGTACGCGGCGGTCGCGGCGACGCCGACGCCGGCGCTGGACGAGGGTCTGCGGCGGCTGTCGACGGCAGCGGACAACTCGAAGCTGTCGGTGGCGGTGGCGTGCGGCCTGGCGCTGGTGCCGGGGGCGTCGCGCCGGGCGGCGCTGGTGGGGCTGGGGTCGGTGGCGGTGGCGTCGGCGGCGGCGAACCTGGCGGGCAAGTCGCTGGCGCGGCGGACCCGGCCGGACCGGGTGGCGGGGAAGGTGCCGCAGGCGCGGCACGTGCCGATGCCGGAGTCGGCGTCGTTCCCGTCCGGGCACACCGCGTCGGCGTTCGCGTTCGCCACCGGAGTGGCCTCCCAACTTCCGTGGGCGGCAGCGCCGTTGGGGCTGCTCGCGGCGTCGGTGGGCTATTCGCGGGTGCACACGGGGGTGCACTACCCGGGGGACGTGGTGGCGGGCGCGCTGCTGGGGACGGTCGCGGGCAGTGTGGTGGCGGGCGCGGGCCGCCGCCTGGCGGCGCGTCAGGGCAGGTAGCGGTAGCCGAGGCCGGGTTCGGTGATCAGGTGCCGGGGGCGGTGCGGGTCGCGTTCGAGCTTGCGGCGCAGGGCCGCGAAGTGGACCCGCAGGTAGTTGCTGTGGTGTTCGTGGCCGGGGCCCCAGACGGCGGTGAGGAGCTGTTGGCGGCCGACCAGCCGGCCGGGGGCGGCGAGCAGCACGCCGAGCAGCCGCCACTCGGTGGGGGTGAGCCGGACCGGGCCGTCCGGTCCGGTGGCGCGGGCGGCGGCCGGGTCCAGGGTGTGGTCGCCGACCCGGGCGAGCGGCGGAGCGGCGGCGGGCGCGGGGCGGCGCAGGACGGCGCGCAGGCGGGCGAAGAGCTCGTCCATGACGAAGGGCTTGGTGAGGTAGTCGTCGGCGCCGCCGTCGAGGGCGTGGATGCGGTCGGCGGGGTCGGTGCGGCCGGACAGCACGATGACCGGCGCGGCGCTGTGGCGGCGCAGGGCGCGGAGCACGTCCATGCCGTCCTGGTCGGGCAGGCCGAGGTCGAGCAGGACGGCGTCGGGCGGGGTCCGCTCGGCCAGTTCGAGGGCCCGCCGGGCGGTGTCGGCGGTGAGGGCGGCGTACTGGCGGGCGAGCAGGTTGAGGCGCAGGGTGCGCAGCAGGCGGGGTTCGTCGTCGACGGCGAGGACGCGGGTCATCGGGTTTCCTCGTGGGGTGCTTCGGTGGCGGCGGGCAGGGTGAGCAGCATGGTGGTGCCGCCGCCGGGGGTGTCCTCGACGTCGAGGCTGCCGCCCATGGCTTCGGCGAGGCCGCGGGAGAGGGCGAGGCCGAGGCCGAGCCCGGTGGTGTTGTCGGTGTCGCCGAGGCGTTGGAACGGCAGGAAGACCCGGTCGCGGTCCTCGGGCGGGATGCCGGGCCCGCGGTCGACGATGCGGATCTCCACCCGGTGGGCGTGGGCGGAGGCGGTGACCAGGACGGGTGCCCCGGGCGCGTTGTGCCGCAGTGCGTTGGTGACGACGTTGGCGAGGACGCGTTCGAGCAGCGGCGGGTCGGCGAGGACCGGCGGGACGGTGTCGAGGTCGAGCGGCCGGACGGGCACGTCGGGGTCGGGCAGCGAGTCGAGGGCGCGCGGCAGGATCTCGTCCAGGTGGGTGGGTTGCAGGTGCAGGGTGAGGGCGCCGGCCTGGAGGCGGCTGAGGTCGAGCAGGTTGTCGACCAGGCGGGTGAGTTCGACCAGGGACTCGTCGGCGAGGGCGAGCAGTTCGGCGCGGTCCGCGGCGGAGAACTCGACCTCGGGGCTGCGCAGCGAGCCGACGGAGGCGAGGGCGGTGGCGAGCGGGGTGCGCAGGTCGTGGCTGACGGCGGCGAGCAGGGCGGTGCGCATCCGGTCGGCGGCGCGGATCGGTTCGACCTCGGCGGCGACGGTGGCGAGCCGGTCGCGTTCGAGGGCGGCGGCGAGGTGGGCGGCGAACGCGGCCAGCACCCGGTGGTCGGTGTCGGGCAGCCGGCGGCCGGTGAGCACCAGCAACGCGTCGGCGCCGACCGGGAGTTCGGTGGTCTCGGGGTGGTCGTCGGCGGCGGCCGGGGTGTCGGTGCGGGCGAGCACCTCGCCGGTGGCGGGGTCGAGCAGGGCGACGGTGTCCAGGCCGAAGGAGGTGCGGGTGCGTTCCAGCAGGGCGGGGACGGCATCGGCGCCGCGCAGCACCGAGCCGGCCAGGGTGGAGAGGGTCTCGGCCTCGGCGGTGGCGCGGGCGGCCCGGGCGGTCTGCCGGGCGGAGTGGTCGACGACGGTGGACACGCACAGCGCGACGGCGGCGAACACGGCGAGCGCGATGAAGTTGTTGGCCTCGCCGATGGTGAAGGTGTGCACCGGCGGGATGAAGTAGTAGTTCAACAGCAGCGAGGCGACCACGGAGGCGAGCAGCGCGGAGACCGCTCCGCCGAGCAACGCGACGGCGACGACACCGAGTTGAAAGATCAGCGCGTCGGTGGTGAGGTTCAGCGCGGTGTGCGCCTGGGAGAGCAGAGCGGTCAGCAGCCAGGGGACGGCGAGTCCGGCGGCGTACCCGGCGAGGGTGCGGCGGCGGGAGTGCCGGCGGCCCAGCGAGGGGAGGCGACCGCGGCCGGTGAAGGCGTGGGTGACCATGTGGACGTCGATGTCCTCGGACCGGTCGACGGTGGTCTCGCCGATGCCGGGGCCGGTGAGGAAGCGGTTGGTGCGGCCGCGCCGGCTGGTGCCGAGGACGAGTTGGGTGGCGTCCCGGGCCCGGGCGAAGGTCAGCAGCGCCTCGGGGATGTCGTCGCCCACCACCACGTGGTAGCTGCCGCCGAGGGATTCGACCAGGCTGCGCTGTTCGGCGAGCCGGCCGGGCGAGGCGCCGGCCAGGCCGTCGCTGCGGGTGACGTGCACGGCGATCAGTTCGCCGCCGGCGGTGCGGTCGCAGATCCGGGCGGCGCGGCGGATCAGGGTGGGGCCCTCCGGTCCGCCGGTGAGGGCGACGACGACGCGTTCGCGGGTCTCCCAGACCCGGTCGATGTTGTGCACGGCCCGGTAGTCGCGCAGCCCTTCGTCGACCCGGCCGGCCAGCCAGAGCAGGGCGAGTTCGCGCAGCGCGGTGAGGTTGCCGACCCGGAAGTAGTTGGCGAGCGCGGCGTCGACCTTCTCGGCCTGGTAGACGTTGCCGTGGGCGAGGCGGCGGCGCAGCGCCTGCGGGGCCATGTCGACCAGTTCGATCTGGTCTGCGCGGCGCACCACCTCGTCGGGGACGGTCTCGCGCTGCGGCACGCCGGTGATCTTCTGCACGACGTCGTTGAGCGACTCCAGGTGCTGGATGTTGACGGTGGTGACCACGTCGATGCCGGCGGCGAGGAGTTCCTCGACGTCCTGCCAGCGCTTGGCGTGCCGCCCGCCGGGGATGTTGGTGTGGGCGAGCTCGTCGACCAGGGCGAGTTCGGGGCGGCGGCCCAGCAGCGCGTCCAGGTCGAGTTCGGCGAACTCGGTGTCGCGGTAGCGCCGTACGGTGCGCGGGAGTTGCTCCAGGCCGTCGAGCAGGCGGGCGGTGCGCGGGCGGTCGTGGGTCTCCAGCAGGCCGACCACCACGTCGGTGCCGCGTTCCCGGCGGCGGTGCGCCTCGTCGAGCATCCGGTAGGTCTTGCCGACGCCGGGGGCCGCGCCGAGGTAGACCCGTAGCCGGCCCCGCCGGCGGCCGGTGGGCTGGGCTCCGAGGTCGGCTGGCATGGCGGCTCGTCTCGCGGTGGTGGGCGGAAGGGGCTCGGGGACGCGGCCGGCCGACCCGGGCGGGGGAGCGCCCGGGTCGGCCTGCTTCGGTAAGGGACGCGTCGTCACTTCAGGTCGGCGACCGCACGGTTGAGCAGGACGACGTTGACGCCGGGCTGCCCGAGGAAGCCGAGGCTGCGGCCGTCGGTGTACTGGGCGACCAGCTGCTCCAGCCGCTCGGCGGGCACGCCGCGGGCCTCGGCGACCCGCTTCACCTGCTGCTCGGCGTACGCGACGGAGATCTGCGGGTCGAGTCCGGAGCCGGAGGCGGTCAGCGCGTCCGGCGGGACGCTCGCCGGGTCGACGCCGTCGAACGCGGCGACGGCGGCGCGGCGCTCCTCGACGGCCTTCAGCAGCTCGTCGCTGTTCGGGCCGAGGTTGGAGGCGCCGGACGACTTCGGGTCGTAGCCGCCGGCGGACGGGCGTGGCTGGAACCACTTCGGGTCGGGCTGCGCCTGCTCGTCCGGGTCGTCGGGGTTCTGCTTGGGCAGGTCGAAGCTCTGGCCGAGCAGGCTGGAGCCGATCTCCTTGCCGTCGGCCTTCACCACCGAGCCGTTGGCCTTGGCGGGGAAGGCGAGTTGACTGATGCCGGTGATCAGCAGCGGGTAGGCGATGCCGAGGATCACGGTCATCACCAGCAGCATCCGCAGCGCGGTGAGGTGGGTGCGCAGGAAGGTGGGCATGTCTCGTTCTCCTCTCTTGTCAGTTCAGGCCGGGGATGAACTGCACGACCAGGTCGATCAGCTTGATGCCGACGAACGGCACCACCAGGCCGCCCAGGCCGTACACCCCGATGTTCCTCGACAGCAGCGAACTGGCATCGGAGGGACGGTACTTGACGCCGCGCAGGGCCAGCGGGATGAGGCCGACGATGACCAGGGCGTTGAAGACGATCGCCGAGGTGATCGCGGAGGTCGGGCTGTGCAGGCCCATGATGTTCAGGTGGCTCAGGCCCGGGTACACGCCGGCGAACATCGCGGGGATGATCGCGAAGTACTTGGCCACGTCGTTGGCGATCGAGAAGGTCGTCAACGCGCCGCGGGTGATGAGCAGTTGCTTGCCGATCTCGACGATCTCGATCAGCTTGGTCGGGTTGGAGTCCAGGTCCACCATGTTGCCGGCCTCCTTGGCCGCCATGGTGCCGGTGTTCATCGCCACACCGACGTCGGCCTGGGCGAGCGCGGGGGCGTCGTTGGTGCCGTCGCCGGTCATCGCGACCAGCTTGCCGCCCTCCTGCTCCTTCCGGATCAGGGCCATCTTGTCCTCGGGCGTGGCCTCGGCGAGGAAGTCGTCGACGCCCGCCTCCTCGGCGATCGCCCGCGCGGTCAGCGGGTTGTCGCCGGTGATCATCACGGTCTTGATACCCATCCGGCGGAGCTCCGCGAACCGCTCCCGCATGCCCTCCTTCACCACGTCCTTGAGGTGGATGACGCCGAGCACCCGGGGCGGGCCTCCGCCCTCGCGGTCGGCGACCACCAGCGGGGTGCCGCCCGCGGCGGAGATCCCGTCGACCAGCTGCGCCACCTCGGAGCCGACCGAACCGCCGTGCGCGGTCACCCAGTTGGAGACCGAGGCGGCCGCGCCCTTGCGGACCTCACGCCCGTCCACGTCCACCCCCGACATGCGGGTCTGCGCGGTGAACGGCACCCACTCGGCGTGCGCCAACTCGCCCTGGGCGCGGGCCCGCAGGCCGTACGCGGTCTTGGCGAGCACCACGATCGAGCGCCCCTCGGGGGTCTCGTCGGCCAGCGAGGACAGCTGCGCGGCGTCCGCCAGCTCCTCGACGCCCACGCCCGCGGCGGGCTGGAACTCGGCGGCCTGCCGGTTGCCGAGCGTGATGGTGCCGGTCTTGTCGAGCAGCAGCGTGTTGACGTCGCCGGCGGCCTCCACGGCGCGGCCGGACATCGCCAGCACGTTGCGCTGCACCAGCCGGTCCATGCCGGCGATGCCGATCGCCGACAGCAGCGCGCCGATGGTGGTCGGGATCAGCGCCACGATCAGCGCCACCAGCACCACGGTGGGCTGCGGGGCGCCCGCGTAGGTCGCCATCGGCTGGAGGGTGACGACCGCGATCAGGAAGACGATGGTCAGCGAGGCCAGCAGGATGTTCAGCGCGATCTCGTTCGGCGTCTTCTGCCGGGCCGCGCCCTCCACCAGGGCGATCATGCGGTCGATGAAGGTCTTGCCGGGCTCCGAGCTGATCTTCACCACGATCCGGTCCGACAGCACCTTGGTGCCGCCCGTCACCGCCGAGCGGTCGCCGCCGGACTCGCGGATCACCGGCGCGGACTCGCCGGTGATCGCCGACTCGTCGACGCTGGCGATGCCCTCGACCACGTCGCCGTCACCGGGGACGACCTGCCCGGCCTCGACCACCACGTGGTCGCCGAGGCGCAGCGCGGTGCCCGGCACCTCCTCCTCGTCCTTCCGGGCGGGCCAGTCGACCAGCCGCCGGGCCGTGGTGTCGGACTTGGTGCGGCGCAGCGTGTCGGCCTGCGCCTTGCCGCGGCCCTCGGCGACCGCCTCGGCCAGGTTGGCGAACACCGTGGTCAGCCAGAGCCAGGCGGTGATCGCCCAGGCGAACACCGACGGGTCGGCGATCGCGGCGACGGTGGTGACCACCGAGCCGACCTCGACCACGAACATCACCGGGTTCTTCACCATCACCCGGGGGTCGAGCTTCTTCACCGCGTCGGGCAGCGCGGCGAGCAGCAGCTTCGGGTCGAGCAGGCCCGCGGAGACTCTGTGCAGCGCCTGTTCGGGGGCCGCCGGTTCAAGGGTGGTGGACATCAGTGGAGACCTTCTGCGATCGGCCCGAGGGCCAGGGCCGGGAAGTAGGTGAGGCCGACGACGATCAGCACCACACCGGAGAGCAGTCCGACGAACAGCGGCTTGTGCGTGGGCAGCGTGCCCGCGCTCGCCGGGACCGGCTGCTGCCGGGCCAGCGAGCCGGCCAGCGCCAGCACGAACACCATCGGCAGGAACCGGCCGAACACCATCGCCAGGCCCAGCGCCGTGTCGTACCAGGCGGTGTTCACGGTGATGCCGCCGAACGCCGAGCCGTTGTTGTTCGCGGCGGAGGTGAACGCGTACAGCACCTCGGAGAAGCCGTGCGCACCGGAGTTGAGCATCCCGGCGCGCTCGCCGGGCAGGGCGATCGCGGTGCCCGCGCCGATCAGCACGATCGTCGGCGTGGTGAGGATGTACAGCGAGGCGAACTTCATCTCCCGGCCGCCGAGCTTCTTGCCCAGGTACTCGGGGGTGCGGCCGACCATCAGACCGGCCACGAACACCGCGACGATCGCCAGGATCAGCATCCCGTACAGGCCCGATCCGGTACCGCCGGGCGCGATCTCGCCGAGCATCATGTTGAAGATCGTCAGACCGCCGCCGAACGGCGTGTACGAGTCGTGGAAGGAGTTCACCGCGCCCGTCGAGGTGAGCGTGGTGGACGCCGCGAACAGGCTGGACCCGGCGATGCCGAGCCTCTGCTCCTTGCCCTCCATCGCCGCGCCGGCGGCCTGCAGGGCGGTGCCGCCGTGCTGGTGCTCGAAGAAGGTGATCAGCACGGCCGAGGCCACCCAGAACAGGCCCATCACCGCGACGATCGCGTAGCCCTGGCGGTGGTCGCCGACCATCCGGCCGAAGGTGCGCGGCAGCGAGAACGCGATGACCAGTATCAGGAAGATCTCCACCAGGTTGGTGAAGCCGGTCGGGTTCTCGAACGGGTGCGCCGAGTTGGCGTTGTAGAAGCCGCCGCCGTTGGTGCCGAGCAGCTTGATGACCTCCTGCGAGGCCACCGGCCCGCCCGGGACCGCCTGCTGACCGCCGGTCAGCGTGGTCACCTCGTGGAAGCCGTGGAAGTTCTGCACCACGCCGTTGGCGGCCAGCACCAGCGCGAACACGATCGCGATCGGCAGCAGCAGGCGCAGCGAGATCCGGGTCAGGTCCACCCAGAAGTTGCCGACCCGGTCGGTGCGGTTGCGGGTGAACCCGCGGATCAGCGCCGCCACCACGGCGATGCCGACGGCCGCGGAGACGAAGTTCTGCACCGCCAGGCCCGCCATCTGCACCAGGTGGCCCATCGCGGACTCGCCGCTGTACGACTGCCAGTTGGTGTTGGCGGTGAACGAGATCGCGGTGTTCCAGGCCTGGTGCGCCTCCATCTCGGGCACGCCCAGGCTCAGCAGCAGGTGCGTCTGCAGCCGGATCAGCCCGTACAGGAACAGCACCGACAGCGCGGAGAACGCCAGCACCGACCGCAAGTACACCGGCCAACGCTGATCGGCGTCGCCATCGACGCCGACCAGTCGGTACAGGGCCTTCTCGGCTCTCAGATGTTTCGCGGTGGTGAGCAGCCGCGCGATGTAATCACCCAGCGGCCGGTAGCACAGGGCCAGCGCTCCGACCAGGGCAACAGCCTGGAGCCAGCCGGCAAGAGTGGCACTCATGTCAGAACTTCTCCGGGTGGATCAGCGCGAGAACGAGGTAGCCGACCAGCGCGGCGGCGACGATGAGACCGACGATGTTCTCCGTGGTCACAGCTTCTCCACCCCCCGCGCGATCAGGGCGATGACGGCGAACACGGCAACCGTGACGCCGACATAGATCAGATCCGACATGGCATCCACCAAGGTGGCTCGGGACAACGGCCTGCGTATCTCGCCGGCTCCCTGAGCCAACCAGCGCAACGGCCCGCCTCGACGGTCCCTGACGCCCTCCATACGGGTGGTTCCCCGACCTTTACGCCTCCTTGACGCGAGCCTTCCCGGCCGCCCGGAGCTCGTCGCGATCTGCCGGCTCACCGCGCCACCGGAGGCGTGAGCCGGGCCCGGCCGGGGGCTATGCGCCGAGGTGCGCGGCCAGGGCGGTCAGCGTCTCGCCGAGGGGGCGGTCGAGGCGGAGGGCGGCGAGGGCGTCGGCGCGGGTGGTGCCGCGGTTGACGATGGCCACCGGCTTGCCGGACTTGGCGGTGTGGCGGACGAAGCGCAGGCCGGACATGACGGTCAGCGAGGAGCCGAGGACCAGCAGGGCGCGGGCCTCGTCGACCAGGCGGTAGCAGAGCTCGACGCGGTCCTTGGGGACGCTCTCGCCGAAGAACACCACGTCGGGCTTGAGGACGCCGCCGCAGCGGGTGCAGTCGGCGACCACGAACGACGCCACCAGGTCCTCGGGCAGTTCGACGTCGCCGTCCGGGTTGAGCCGCGAACCGGCGTCCCGGAAGGCCGGGTTGAGGACGGCGAGGCGTTCGTCGAGTTCGGCGCGGGGGCTGACGGCGGCGCAGCCGAGGCAGATCACCCGGTCGAGGCCGCCGTGCAGTTCGACGGCGTCGGCGGTGCCCGCGGCGCGGTGCAGGCCGTCGACGTTCTGCGTGATGACGGCGGAGAGCGGTCCGGCGGCGCGCAGCCGGGCCACCGCGAGATGGCCGACGTTCGGCCGGGCCCCGGCGATCACGGCGCGCCCGGCGTGGCTGCGCGCCCAGTAGCGGCGGCGGGCCGGCTCCCCCGCCAGGAACTCCTGGTACGTCATCGGCGCCCGGTGCCGCCGGATCCCGTCCGGCCCCCGGTAGTCGGGAATGCCGGACTCGGTGGACAGCCCGGCCCCGCTCAGCACCGCCACCCCGCCACCGGCCAGCAGCCGCACCAGCGCGGGCAGGCCGTCCTCGTGCGCAGTCATACCGTCCATTGTGGAACGTCCGGAGCGGAACCGGCAGGCAGACGGTCCGGACGGTGCCCCCATGCACCGTCCGGACCGTTCGGGGTGCGGCGTCCGGGCCCCCACGGCCCGGCGCCGCCGTTTTCAGTGCCGTTCCCGGCGGGCCTTCTCCCAGGGGAGGGCGGCGAGGAGTGCGGCTGCGGTGAAAAGGGCGAGGTGGCGGGCCTCGGCGGCCGGGCCGGACCAGCCGAGTTGGGCGTAGCGGTGCTCGGCGAAGCCGTTGTGGAACAGCCAGAGCGCCAGGCCGACGAGCGGTGCGGCGGCCGGCCGCGAGCGGGTGCCGAGGGCGGCGCAGCCGGCGGCGAAGGCGGTGAGCGCGAAGCCGCCGGCGCGCAGTTCGCCGAGCGGGGCGAGGGCCAGCGCGATCGCCGCGCCCAGCAGCAGCGCCGCCGCGCCGGACATCGCGACCGGCAGCCGCTCACGCATCGCCGGACACCGCCACCAGTCCGCGCAGCTCCGCGTCCAGGGCCCGGGCGGCGAACAGGCGTCCGCTCAACTCGTCGAGGGTGTGGGCGAGTTCGGGGCGCGGCACGACCAGCACCGGGCAGGTCGCGCGGCGCAGGCAGGCCCGGGGCACCGAGCCGCGCATGCCGCGGTGCAGCCAGGAGCCGGACGGGCCGAGGACCAGCAGGTCGCCGGGACGGTCGGCGGCAGCCAGCAGGGTCGGGGCGGTCCGGCCCCGGACGGTGCGGGCGGTCAGCGGGACGCCCGGGTCGGCGCCGCCGAACGCCTCCGCCATCGCCTCGGCCAGTGTCGTCACGGCCAGCTCGCGCACCGCGGACATCAGCGGCGGGCACGGCGAGCGGCGGTGTCCGAACTCGCCGCTCGGCGGCTCCCAGGCGTGCAGGGCGAGCACCTCGCCGCCCAGCCGCCGGGCCTCGGCCACCGCCCGGTGCACGGCCGCCAGGCTGCCGAGCGACCCGCTGACCCCGACCACGATGCGCGGCCGCTGCTCCATCACACGCCCTCCGTCCGGAAACCCGCAGGCCCGACGGGGCCCGCAGCACCCAGCAGATCGTGTCCCGCCCCGCTGTCGGCCGTCCTTGACGGCTCCCTGACGCCCAGGGCCGGTTTCCCAACGCCGCCCTGACGCCCGGCTGCTCCGCACGGGCGTTGACTGGAGGGAGAGAAGGAGGTGCGCCATGGATCGCACTGCGGAGTCCCGGGTGGTGGTCGGCGTCGACGGCTCGACCGCGAGCCTGGCCGCGCTGCGCCGGGCCGTGCTGGAGGCGGCGGTGCGCGGGGCGGTGCTGGTCCCGCTGTTCGCCGGGCAGCCGTCCGACCGCACCGCCTGCCGGCTGTTGGACAGCGCGCTGCGCTCCGCCGTCGGCGGCTGGCCGAGCGAGCTGGTGATCCGCCCGACCGTGACCGCCGGACCGCCCGGACCGGCCCTGGTCGCCGCCGTCGCCGGCCCGGACGACCTGCTGGTGCTCGGCGCGTCCGGCCACCGCCACTGGCACCCGCACGGCGACCACGCCGTACGGCACTGCCGCGGCCACTCCCCCTGCCCCGTGCTGACCGTCGCCGGGCAGCCCTGACCTACAACTCGCCTATTCTGCAAGTGAGTTGACTGTCAAAGCCGAAGCGGCTTGGTTGGTTCCGGAAAGGCCCTCAGCACCTCCCCGGGAGCGACACCATGCACGCCGCACTGTTCCGCCAGGTCCGCCCGTTCGGCGGGCCTGTCACCGATCTGGCCGCCGTGGACGGCGTCCTGGTGGCCGAACTGCCGGAGCACGCCCACCCGGTGGTGGTGGAGGGCGGCGGCAGGATCGCGCTGCCGACGCTGGTGGACGCGCACATCCACCCGGACAAGACCAGCTGGGGCGAGCCCTGGTACAGCCGCCGCCCGGCCGGGGGCCTGCCGGAGTACGTGGCGGGGGACGTCGAGCTGTTCCGGCACCGGCGCAGCCCGATCGGCGAGCGCGCCCACCGCCTGCTGGCCCACGCGGTGACCCGCGGCACCCGCGCCGTCCGCGCGCACGTCGACGTCGCGCCCGCGTACGGCCTGGCCGGGGTGGAGGGCCTGCGGGAGGCCGCCGAGCGGCTGGCCGGGAAGCTCGACGTGCAGTCGGTGGCGTTCCCGCAGCACGGGGTGGTGCGCACGCCGGGCGCGGCCGAGCTGCTCACCGAGGCGGCCCGCGAGCACCTGGTGGACGCGGTCGGCGGCATCGACCCGGCCGGGTTCGACGGCGGCAGCGCGGACGGCCGCGAGCAGCTCGACCTGCTGTTCGGCCTGGCCGAGCGGTACGGGGTGCTGCTGGACGTCCACCTGCACGACCGCGGCGCGGCCGGCCTCGGCCCGCTCCGGGCCCTCGCCGCCCGGACCGTCGCGGCGGGCCTGCAGGGCCGGGTGACGGTCAGCCACGTGTTCTGCCTGCCGGAGCTGCCGGACGGTGAACTCGACGCCGTGGCGGAGCTGTTGGCGTCCGCCGGGATCGCGCTGACCACGGTCGCCCCGTCCGCGCACCAGGTGCTGCCGTTCCGCGCGTTGCAGGCCCGCGGTGTGCGGGTGGGCCTCGGTTCGGACGGGGTGCGGGACTCCTGGAGCCCGTTCGGCAACGCCGACATGCTGCACCGGGCGCACCTGCTGGGCTGGACCACCGACGCCCGCACCGACCGGGAGCTGACCGACTGCCTGGAGCTGGCCGCGCACGGCGGCGCCGACCTGCTCGGCCTGCCGAGGGCCGACCTGACGCCGGGCTCCCCCGCCGACTTCCTGCTGGTGGACGGCGAGTGCCCGCCGCAGGTGGTGGTCGACCTGCCGGAGCGCGAGCTGGTGGTGAAGGCCGGCCGGGTGGTCGCCGAGCACGGCACGTTGCTGGACTGACGCACGCCGAAACGGCGGCACCGACCCGCCATGGGCCGGTGCCGCCGCTTCGCGCTGCGCTCAGTCGCGTTCGACATCGACCTCGGTGAGCCGGGCGAACCGCTCCGGGTCGGTGCGTCGGATCCGCCGGGCGACCAGCCAGCCGGCCACGCCGACCAGCGGCATCGGCACCAGCAGCAGCCAGTTCACCAGGCCCGAACGTCCGCTCAGCAGATCGAAGTTGAAGACCGCGAGCACGGTGAGCACGGCCATCCCGGCGGCCGCCAGCAGCGGCGCCCAGACCACCCGGAACGCGGAGAGCCCGCGCCGGTCGCGGCGGAAGAACGCGAACACCGCGACCGCCGCCAGCCCCTGCATCGCCATGATGCCGAGCACCCCGACGCTGTTCGACCAGAGCAGCACCACCAGGTACGGGTCGACGGCGAGCACCGCGCCCAGGCCCACCACCAGCACGTTGAACACCGACTGCACCAGCACCGCCCGCCCGGGCGACCCGGTGCGCGCCGACACCCGGCCCAGGCTGCGCGGCAGCAGCCCCTCCCGGCCCAGCGCGTACAGGTAGCGGGCGGCCGCGTTGTGGAAGGCCAGCGCGGAGGCGAACGCCGAGACGATGATCAGCACGTGCATGGTGTCGGACAGCCACAGTCCGACGAACCGCTCGGCGGCCCGGAACGTCAGGTCGGGCCCGCCGTCCGCGCGGGCCTGCGCGACGGCCTGGTCGGTGCCGTACGCGCCCATCACGATCCAGGTGCCCAGCGCGTAGAACACCGCCAGGAAGCCGATCGCGATGAACGTCGCCCGCGGCACGGTGCGGGCCGGATCGCGGGCCTCCTCGGCGTAGATCGCCGTCGCCTCGAAGCCGGTGAACGCGCCTATCACCAGCACGAACATGCCGGCCACCCCGGCCTGGGTGAGCAGCGACGGGTCGAAGGACACCGGGTCGAGCGCGGCCGTCCCCCGCTCGGCCAGCACCCCGCCCTCCATCAGCAGCAGCGACAGCACTTCCAGCACCAGCGCCACCCCGAGCACCTTCGCGGACAGCGTGACCTTCAGCCAGCCGAGCACGCCGACCACCGCCACGCACACCCCGGACAGCAGCCACCACGGCACGTGCGCGCCGGTCCGCTGCTCGATGTGCCCGGCCGCGAAGTAGCCGAACGCGGCCGCCACGCCGGGGGTGATCAGGTTGTAACTGACCACCGCCACATAGGCGGTGACCACCCCGAGGGTGCGCCCCAGCCCGCGCGCCACGTACGCGTAGAACGCGCCCGCGTTGCGCACGTACCGGCTCATCGCGGTGAACCCGGCGGCGAACAGCACCAGCAGCGCCCCGGAGATCAGGTACGCGGCGGGCGCGGACGCCCCGCCGACACCGATCGCGAACGGCGCGATGCCGGCCAGCACGGTCAGCGGCGCGGCCGCGGCGACCACGAAGAACACCAGGTCGGTGGTGCCGATCAGGCCCTTGGCGAGTTGCCCGGACGGCTCGGTCGGCGGTCTTTCGGTGCGGGTGGAGACGGTGGTCATGGTGTGGGGGTCCTTCCGAACACGGGGTGGTACGGGGGGAGTTCGGGCGTGTCAGGGGGCGAGCCGGTCGAGCACGAGGTGGCCGCGGTGCAGCACCAGCAGCCGTTCGGGGTGCGCCGCGACCGCCTCCGGCACCGAGTGGGCGGCCACCGCGACCAGGTCCGCGCGTCCCCCGACGGCGATCCCGTACTCGGCCAGCCCGAGTGCCCGGGCGGCGTGCCCGGTCGCCAGGTCGGCGGCCAGCCGCAGGTCCTGATCGGTCATCAGGTCGCCCTGCAGGCCGATGACGGTGGCCCGCTCCAGCATGTCGCCGGTGCCGTACGGCCACCACGCGTCGCGGATGTTGTCCGAGCCGGCGAACACCAGGACGCCGCGCTCGTGCAGGCGCTTGACGGGCGGCATCGACCGGGCCGGGCCGTTGGTCATCACGGCCACCCCGGCGTCCGCCAACACCGCTGCCACGGCGTCGAGTTCGCGTTCGTCCAGCTGCCCGAGGCAGTACGCGTGGCTGACCGCGACCCGGCCGGCCAGGCCCAGCGCGGCCGTCCGCGCGGCGATCGCCCGCAGCTGCGCCGCGCCGGGCGCGCCCCCGTCGTGCAGGTGGATGTCGACGCCGACGCCGTGCCGCTCGGCCAGGCCGAAGACCACGTCCAGCTGGCCGTCGACGTCCTGGTCGAAGCCGAACGGGTCGAGCCCGCCGATCAGTTCGGCACCCTCCCGGAGGGCGGCGTCCAGCAGCCGGGCCACCTCGGGCTCGGCGACCACGCCGCTCTGCGGGAACGCCACCAGCTGCACGTCGATCAGCTCGCGCACCCGCTCGCGGGCCTCCAGCACCGCGTACAGGTGGTCGAGCCCGACGCCCGGGTCGACGTCCACGTGCGAGCGGACGTGGCCGGTGCCGAGCGCCGCCATCCGGCGGGCCAGCGCCTCGGCCCGGTCCACCACGGGGAGCCGGTCGGCGACCACGCGGCGCAGCTGCCGCTCGGAGGCGATCTGGGCGCGCAGGTCGGCGGTCTCGCGGTGCGGCTGCCAGGGCGCGCCGAGGAAGGTCTTGTCCAGGTGGGCGTGGCCGTCGACCAGCGCGGGCAGCAGCAGCGCCCCGTCCAGGTTGCGGCCGTCGGGGCCTGCGGGGCGGCGCTCGCGGCCGGGCGGCACGGGCGTGATGGACGCGATCCGGCCCCGGTCGATCGCCAGGTCGGCGCGGGCGCCGTCCGGGAGGGTGGCGTCCAGCAGCAGTCGCGGGCCCGGGGGCGGGAGGGTCGGCACGGCGGGGCTCCTCGGATCGGCGCAGTTCGGTGAGTGCGGGCGCGGCTCGGGGCGCCGTTCGGACCCGCTGGGCGGCCAAGGTAGCTGGTATACCGAATACCAGACAAGGGGTGGCGGAAAGCGATCTGGAATGATCTGATCCTCAGACCGCTCCGTCCGCCCGCTTCCGTTGGAGCCCCCGATGCCCGACACCCTCGGCGACGCCCACCAGTCGCTGGCGGAGCTCGTCTACCTCCGGTTGCGCGAGCGGATCATCGAGGGCGAGTACCCCACCGGACAGCGCCTGGTGGAACGCGAGCTCGCGGAGAGCCTGGGCGTCTCCCGGATCCCCCTGCGGGAGGCCCTGCAGCGCCTGGAACGCGAGGGCTTCCTCACCTCACAGGCCCGCCGCGGCGCCGTCGTCGCCGACTTCGGGCCCGAGGACGCCGAGCACTTCTTCGCCATCCGCGAATCCCTGGAGGCGCTCGCCGCCAGCCTCGCCGCCCGGCGCGCCACCGCCGCCGGCATCCGCGGCCTCGAACGCCTGCTCGCCCGCACTCGCAAGGCCGCCGAGGCCGGGCGGCTGCGCGAGACCGTCAGCCTGAACGCCGACTTCCACCGCGAGATCGTCGAACTCTCCGGCAACCCGCTGCTGCGCGACATGATGGCCCCGCTCGACGGCCGCCTGCGCCGGCTGTTCCGCCTCACCTCGGACACCGAGACCGGCATCCCCATGTGCACCGAGCACCAGCAGCTGCTGGACGCCATCAAGGCCCGCGACCCGGAGACCGCCGCCGCGCTGGCCCGTCACCACGTCGCCGGAACTCGGGCGTTCGCGCTCCAGGCACTCGGGCGCTGACTGCCGTTCGCCGGGGGACACGCCGCGGGGCGGCTGGTGGCGCGGTCGTCACTCGAAGTGCGCGAATGGCCGCGTAGGCCGCACCCGGGCCCACCCCCTCCTCATATGATCGGAGCGACATGCGTCATCCTTGGTGGTGAATAGCACTGCCCATGACACCAGCAGGAGGAAGCTCGTGGACGACGTTCTGCGGCGCGCCGCGCTGTTCGCGGCACTCGACGACGACCAGGCTGCCGAGCTCCGGGCTTCCATGACCGAGGTGACGCTCGCCCGCGGCGAGTCGCTGTTCCACGAGGGCGACCCGGGCGACCGGCTCTACGTCGTGGTCGAGGGCAAGGTCAAGCTGCACCGCGCCTCGCCGGACGGCCGTGAGAACATGCTCGCCGTGCTCGGCCCGTCCGAGATGATCGGCGAACTCTCACTGTTCGACCCGGGCCCGCGCACCGCCACCGCCACCGCCCTCACCGAGGTCAAGCTCCTCGGCCTCGGCCACGGCGACCTGCTGCCGCTGCTGCACGCCCGGCCCGAGGTCTCCATCGCCCTGCTGCGCGCGATCGCCCGCCGGCTGCGCCGCACCAACGACGTGATGTCCGACCTGGTCTTCTCCGACGTGCCCGGACGCGTCGCCAAGGCGCTGCTCGACCTGTCGCGCCGCTTCGGCGTGCAGTCCGAGGAGGGCATCCACGTCGCCCACGACCTCACCCAGGAGGAGCTGGCGCAGCTGGTCGGCGCCTCCCGCGAGACGGTCAACAAGGCGCTGGCGGACTTCGCCGGGCGCGGATGGCTGAAGCTGGAGGCCCGGGCGGTCGTGCTGCTCGATGTGGAGCGGCTTTCCCGCCGTTCGCGCTGAGGACTGCGACAGGGGCGCGTGGAGGTACCTCCACGCGCCCCTGTCTGCGTGCCCGCTGCCGTTCTCAGATGAGGCCGTGGTCCTTCAGGTACGCGAGTTGGGCCCGGACCGACAGTTCTGCCGCCGGCCAGAGCGCGCGGTCGACGTCGGCGTAGACGCGGGCGACGACCTCGGCGGCGGTGCGGCAGCCGGCTTCGACGGCGGTTTCGACCTGGGCGAGGCGGCCGGCCCGGTGGGCGAGGTAGTAGTCGACGGCGCCGAGCGCGTCGGCGAGGACCGGGCCGTGGCCGGGCAGGACGGTGCGGACCTCGTGTTCGGCGGCCATCGCGTGCAGGTGGCGCAGGGAGGCCAGGTAGTCGCCGAGGCGGCCGTCGGGGTGGGCGACCATGGTGGTGCCGCGGCCGAGGACGGTGTCGCCGGTGAGGATCGCGCCGTCGGCGGGCAGGTGGAAGGTCAGCGAGTCCGAGGTGTGCCCGGGGGTGGCGACGACCCGCAGGTCGAGGCCGCCGATCTCCAGCCGCTGGCCGCCGTGCAGGCCTTCGTCGCCGAGGCGCAGTGCCGGGTCGAGGGCACGGACGGCGGTGCCGGTGAGTTCGGCGAAGCGGGCGGCGCCTTCGGCGTGGTCGGCGTGGCCGTGGGTGAGCAGGGTGAGGGCGATGCGCTTGCCCTGCTGTTCGGCGGTGGTGACGACGCGTCGCAGGTGGGTCTCGTCGAGCGGGCCGGGGTCGACGACGACGGCGAGGTCGGAGCCGGGCTCGGAGAGCAGCCAGGTGTTGGTGCCGTCCAGCGTCATCGGGGACGGGTTGGGGGCGAGCACGCACTGGGCGCGCGGGGTGGCGGCCCCGCCGATGTGGTCGGCGGGGTCGCCCGGAAGCAGACCGCTCACGCGGCGTCCGCCTCGGCCCGACTGAGTCGGCGCAGCGGGAGCGGCCGCACCAGGCTGCGGGTGAGGTCGCGGACCAGCAGGCGGGTGGGGGCGGTCGCGGGCACCGGTCCGTCGCAGGCGGCGGCGCGGGGGGTGACGGTGCGGGCGGGCGTGGCCGAGGTCCGGCGAGCCACATCGTTGTGAGTCATCGGAGGTCTCCTTCCGAGGTGTACGCGGTCGGTGCTGTCGCAGCGAAAAGGCACTGGTCGGCGCGGCGAATGCCGTGCTTTCCGGGGGAAGGTTCTCATGCCGGGAAGACGCCGTCGACAGTCAGTTCGTCATACCCGGGCCAGCGGACCGTCATGCGGTCGCCGGCGAGCTCGGCGCGGCCCAGGACCGGGGTCACCTTGCGGTCGGCGGCGGCGGTCAGCGCTTCGGCGGCGGTGCGCACCGGGGTCAGTTCGCGGAGCACCGTGACGGTCGGCGGCATCATGCCGAAGCGGCCGTCGTGGAAGCCCGCGACCGCGTCGGCGGGCGTCATCCAGGCGACCCGGTCGGCCTCGCCGACGGTGTCCGCGGCGGCCTGTCCGGCGGGCAGGGCGGCGACGAAGAACCAGGTGTCGAAGCGGCGTTCCTCGAACTCGGGGGTGACCCAGCGCGCCCAGGCGGCCAGCAGGTCGCTGCGCAGCACCAGCTGGTGGTTTCTCAGGAACTCGGCGAGGGACAGCTCGTGCGACTCCAGCGCGGCCCGTTCGGCGGACCGATCGCCGGGTTCGACGAGCGTCCGGTCGTCGGGGCCGGCCAGCAGCACGCCGGCCTCCTCGAAGGTCTCCCGGACGGCGGCGCAGACCACCGCGCAGGCGGTCGGCTCGTCCACGCCCAGGCGCTCGGCCCACTCCGCGGTGGACGGGCCGGCCCACGGCGGGCGCACCTCGCGGTCGCGCGGGTCGACGCCGCCGCCGGGGTAGGCGTACATGCCGCCGGCGAAGGCCATCGTGGTGCGTCGGCGCAGCAGGTACGCCTCGGGGCCGGTGGCGGAGTCGCGCAGCAGCACCACGGTGGCGGCGGCCCTGGGGGCGGCGGGGACGAGTTCTCCGGTGGCCAGGGCGCGGATTCGGGCGGGCCAGGACGGCGGCATCTCGGGCATGTTCACGGATGTTAACCGTCGTCGCGCGGGCCGGACAGGCCCGATCGCACAGGGCCCGCCACCGCGGTGCGGTGACGGGCCCCAGGGGTGTGTGCGGTCAGTCGCGGACGCGGACCATCAGCTCGACCTCGACCGGCGCGTCCAGCGGCAGCACCGCGACGCCGACGGCGCTGCGGGCGTGCACGCCCTTGTCGCCGAAGACCTCGCCCAGCAGCTCGCTGGTGCCGTTGACGACGCCGGGCTGGCCGGTGAAGTCGGGGGCGGAGGCGACGAAGCCGACCACCTTGACGACCTGCTCGACCTTGTCCAGGTCGCCGACCACGGACTTGATCGCGGCCAGCGCGTTCAGCGCGCAGATCCGGGCCAGGTCCTTGGCCTCCTCGGCGGTGACCTCGGCGCCGACCTTGCCGGTCAGCTGGAGCTTGCCGCCGACCATCGGCAGCTGCCCGGAGGTCATCACGTAGTGGCCGGTGCGCAGTGCGGGGACGTACGCGGCGACCGGCGCCGCCACCTCGGGCAGGGTCAGCCCGAGCTCGGCGAGCTTCTGCTCTACCTGACTCATGACTACTCCTTCTCGCGCTTCAGGTACGCGACCAGCTGCTCCGGGTTCGGCCCGGGAACGACCTGGACGAGCTCCCAGCCGTCCTGGCCCCAGGTGTCGAGGATCTGCTTGGTGGCGTGCACGAGCAGCGGCACGGTGACGTATTCCCACTTGGTCATGGGGGTGACTCTAGCCGCCCCGGCCGGTGTGAGGTGGGACACAAAGGGGCCATCAATCGTCGGAGCGGCCGGGATGCTCCCGTCATCCGGAGCGCTCGCTCGTTACCCTCGCGGGGAGGGACGCCACGGCGCGCCCCGGCAGAGGGGCCGCCCCGGCGGTCCTTCGACAGGCGACAGGCAGCGACGGACGGAGAGCGGGCGTGGCGGGCAGCAGCGGTACGGCGGGGCCGACCGGGCAGGCGTCGCCGCGGGAGCCGGACTGGGACGGCGTCAGGCTGCACGTGGTCAGCGGCAAGGGCGGCACCGGCAAGACCACGCTGGCCGCGGCGCTCGCGCTGGCGCTGGCCGCGGACGGCCGCCGCACCCTGCTGATCGAGGTGGAGGGCCGACAGGGCATCGCCGAGCTGTTCCGGATCGCCGCGCTGCCGTACGAGGAACGCCGGGTGGCGACCGTGACCCCGGCTCAGCTGGGCCTGCCCGGCAAGGGGCACGGCGAGGTGCACGCGCTGGCCATCGACACCGAGCAGGCGCTGCTCGAATACCTGGAGATGTTCTACAAGCTGGGCCGGGCCGGGAAGGCCCTGCAGAAGGTCGGCTTCGTGGACTTCGCCACCACCGTCGCCCCGGGCGTCCGCGACGTGCTGCTCACCGGCAAGGCCTGCGAGGCGGCCCGCCGCAAGGGCCCGGACGGCCGGCGCGCGTACGACGCGGTGGTGATGGACGCCCCGCCGACCGGCCGGCTCACCCGCTTCCTGAACGTCAACTCCGAGGTGGCGGGCCTGGCCAGGTTCGGCCCGATCCACACCCAGGCGCAGGCCGTGATGCGGGTGCTGCGCTCCCCGGAGACGGCGGTGCACTTCACGACCCTGCTGGAGGAGATGCCGGTGCAGGAGACGGTGGACGGGATCGCCGACCTGCGCGAGGCCGGGCTGCCGGTCGGCGGTGTGCTGGTGAACATGGTGCGCCCGCCGATACTGGACGCGGCCGCGGTCGAGGCCGCCCACGGCGACCACCGCGAGGACGTGGCGCTGGCCCTCGGCGAGGCCGGCCTCGGCGGGCGCTCGCGCAAGCCGGAGACCGTACGGGCCGCCGTGGAACCGCTGCTCGACCCGCTGCTGGAGCAGGCCAGGGAACACGCCGAACGGGTCGAACTGGAACGCACCCAGCGCGCCGAACTTCAACAACTCCGGCTCTCCACCTACGAGTTGCCACTGCTCGGCGGGGGCGTGGACCTGGCCGGCCTGTACCGGCTGGCGGGCGAACTGAAGCGGCAGGGAGCGGCATGACCGGGCTCGACATCGACACCCTGATCGACGACCCGGCGACCCGGATCGTGGTCTGCTGCGGCTCCGGCGGCGTCGGCAAGACCACCACCGCCGCGGCGATCGGCCTGCGCGCCGCCGAACGCGGCCGCCGCGTCGTGGTGCTGACCATCGACCCGGCCCGCCGGCTCGCCCAGTCGATGGGCCTGACCGAGCTCGACAACACCCCGCGCATCGTCAAGGGCACCCGGGGCGACGGCGAACTCCAGGCGATGATGCTGGACATGAAGCGGACCTTCGACGAGGTCGTGCTCGCCCACGCCGAACCCGGCCGGGCCAAGGCGATCCTGGAGAACCCCTTCTACCAGTCGCTGTCGGCCGGTTTCGCGGGCACCCAGGAGTACATGGCGATGGAGAAACTGGGCCAGCTCCGCGCCGAGGACCGCTGGGACCTGATCGTCGTCGACACCCCGCCGTCCCGCTCCGCGCTGGACTTCCTGGACGCCCCCAGCCGCCTCGGGTCCTTCCTGGACGGCAAGGTGATCCGGCTGCTCGCCGCCCCCGCCAAGGTCGGCGGGCGCTCCGCGATGAAGTTCCTGAACGTCGGCATGGGGCTGATCACCGGCACCCTCGGCAAGATCTTCGGCGCCCAACTGCTCACCGACGTCCAGACGTTCGTCTCCGCGATGGACTCGATGTTCGGCGGCTTCCGGGAACGCGCCGACCGCACCTACCAGTTGCTGAAGGCCGAGGACACCGCGTTCCTGGTGGTCGCCGCGCCCGAGCGCGACGCGCTGCGCGAGGCCGCGTACTTCGTCGACCGGCTCGCCGCCGACACCATGCCGCTGGCCGGCCTGGTGCTCAACCGGGTGCACACCAGCGGCGCCCCGCAACTCACCCCGGAACGCGCCCTCGCCGCCGCCGAGGCGCTGGAGGAGAACGGCACCGCCACCTCGACCGTCGAGGCCGAGACCCTGGCCGCCGGACTGCTCCGCCTGCACGCCGAACGGATGCAGGTCATGGCCCGGGAGCGGCGCACCCGGGACCGCTTCGCGTCGGTCTACCCGGACGTGCCGATCGTCGAAGTGCCCGCACTGCCCGGGGACGTCCACGACCTGGACGGACTGCGGGCCATCGGCGACCGCCTCGGCTCCCCCGCCGAGTGATCCGAAGGCCCGCCCCACCGCCCTTCGTGACGGATCGTCAGCCCGCCTGGGCGTAGTCCCGCAGGACCACCCCGGTGGCCAGCGACTCCTCGTACTCGGTGCGCGCGGTCTCCAGCAGCCTGCGCCAGGACCCCACGGTCGGGCGCCGGCGCAGCAGCGCCCTGCGCTCGCGCTCCGTCATTCCGCCCCACACGCCGAACTCGACACGGTTGTCGAGTGCGTCCGCGAGGCACTCGGTGCGCACCGGACACCCGCTGCACACCGCCTTGGCGCGGTTCTGCGCCGCCCCCTGCACGAACAGTTCATCCGGATCGCTCGTGCGGCACGCGGCCTGCGCGCTCCAGTCGTCCACCCAGCCCATCCCGGCGCCGTCCTCTCCCGATTCGGGGCTCCCCCACGGCGGCAACGGCATATTCACCGTTGCCAGTTGAGGACGTTACGGAAGAACGACACAACGCAACAGCCCCTGTCGGCCCAATCTCGAATGACCCGATCGGACTATGGGTGTCCGACAGCTCACTCGTTGGAGTGACTGCAGGTCGTGGGGCTTGCCGGGGCCGAATAGTGCGTTTTCGTCACGGTGCGCAACAGCGGCCCGCCATGCAGCCGCCGGAAGTTGGGGCACAATGCCCCGAATCGGGCAAAGCTCATCACTCACAAGAGTGATGAGGATAGACAGAGCGAAGCTGTCGCAGTTCTGTGACAAGCGTAGGCGAACACCTGCCCCCCTGTACGGGATTCCGCGACGTAGGGTTCTCCCCATGGCACCTACGCGATCCCCGGGCACCGCACTGGACAAGGCAGGGCTCGGCGTCAAGTTCCTGGGCAGCGCCGTGCTGGCCGGCATCCTGGTCGCCGGAATGGCCCTGCCGGCCGTCGGCGCGTTCGGCCTGACCGCCAAGGACACCGCCGAGTCGTTCGACAACATCCCGGACGACTTCAAGACGCCGACGCTCTCGCAGGTGTCGATGATCTACGACGCCAAGGGCGGCCTGATCGCCAAGGTGTACGACCGCGACCGCACCATCCTCTCCAAGGAGCAGATGGCACCGATCATGCGTCAGGCCCAGGTCGACATCGAGGACAACCGCTTCTACGAGCACGGTGCCGTCGACCTCAAGGGCGTGCTCCGCGCCGCCACCAAGAACGCCGAGTCCGGCACCACCGCCCAGGGCGCCTCGACGCTCACCCAGCAGTACGTGAAGAACGTCTTCGTCGAGCAGGCCGGCGACGACCAGCAGGCCTTCCTGGAAGCCACCAAGAAGAGCATGGGTCGCAAGATCCAGGAGCTGAAGTACGCCATCAAGCTGGAGGAGGACCTGAGCAAGGATCAGATCCTCACCAACTACCTGAACATCACCTTCTACGGCCACCAGGCGTACGGCATCGAGGCCGCCGCCAAGCGCTACTTCAACAAGAGCGCCAAGGACCTCACCATCCCCGAGGCCGCGATGCTGGCCGGCCTGGTGCAGAACCCCTCGGCGTACGACCCGATCACCCACCCGCAGGCCGCGCAGAACCGCCGCAACACGGTGATCAACAAGCTGCTGGAGTACAAGCACATCTCGCCGGACGAGGCGAAGGCCGCGCTCGCCAGCGACCTCGGCATCAAGTACACCGAGCCGCAGAACGGCTGCATCACCGCCAGCAACGGCATGGGCTTCTTCTGCGACTACGTGCGCCACGTGATCAAGCAGGACCCGGTGTTCGGCAAGACCGCCGCCGACCGGCAGAAGCTCTGGTCGCAGGGCGGCCTGCGGATCAACACCACCATCGACCCGGACAAGCAGCAGGCCATGTACAGCGCGGTCACCAAGAAGGTCAACGTGACCGACAAGGTGTCCGCCGCCGGCACCATGGTCAAGCCCGGCACCGGCGAGATCCTCGCGATGGCCCAGACCCGCCCGTACGGTCTGGACGAGTCCAAGAAGCAGACCGTCCTCAACCTGAACGTCGGCCAGTCCATGGGCGGCGGCAGCGGCTTCTCCCCCGGCTCGACCTTCAAGCCCATCCTGGCCGCGGCCGCCCTGGAGAACGGGGTGCCGATCACCCAGGAGCTCTCCTCGCCGCCCAAGATGGAGTACCCGTCGATCTCCACCTGCCAGGGCACCTGGAAGGACGCCGGCCACCCCACCGTGCAGAACGAGTCGGACAAGGAGATCGGCCCGTACAGCATGCAGGTCGCCATGCAGAAGTCGGTCAACACCTACTTCGTGCAGCTGGAGCAGCAGACCGGCCTCTGCCCGATGAAGCAGATGGCCGACAAGCTCGGCGTCGGCACCCTGGCCAACGGCAAGGCACTGCAGGAGGTCCCCTCCATGGTGCTCGGCACCCAGGAGGTCAGCCCGCTCCAGATGGCCTCGGTCTACGCCTCCTTCGGCGCCCGCGGCATGTACTGCTCCCCGGTCGCGCTGACCTCCGTGGTCACCAGTGACGACAAGAAGCTCGACGTGCCGAAGGCCAACTGCAACCAGGCGATGACGCAGACCACCGCGGACGGCGTCAACACCCTGCTGCTCGGCGTGACCGAGAAGGGCACCGGCTCCTCCCTCGGCCTCGACGACGGCCGTCCGATCGCCGGCAAGACCGGCACCACCGACGAGCGGTACGCCGCCTGGTTCACCGGCTACACCCCCGACCTCGCCACCTCGGTCTGGCTCGGCGGCGTCGGCGGCAACGTCTCGATGAAGAACATCACCATCGGCGGCAAGTACTTCGGCGCGGTCTACGGCGCCGACGGCCCCGGCCCGATCTGGCAGATGGCCATGAACGACGCCCTGGACGGCACCCCGCCGACCCGCTTCAAGCTCTTCGACATCGCCCCGCAGACCCCCACCCCGCCGGCCAACGACAACCCCGGCGGCACCTCCGGCGACAGCACCCGCGGCAACTCCGCCGGTGGCAACCCGGCAGGCGGCAACCCTACCGGCGGCAACCAGAACGGCGGCAACAACCCCGCGGGCGGCAACCCCGTCGGCGGAACCACCGGCTGGCCGGACGGCGGCCTGACCACCACCGGCGGGATCTCCTTCCCGCCCAGCACCGGCAAGCCCGGCCACCGCTGACCGGCGTCGGCCCGCGCCGAACACGAAGCCGCCCGCCCGGAGATCACCTCCGGGCGGGCGGCTTCTTGGCTCGCTGCTTCTCCCGCTGCGTGGCTCAGCCGGCCAGCGCGGCCTTCACCGCGGCGGCCACCCGGCCGCCGTCCGCCTTGCCGTCCACCTTCGGACGGACCAGCTTCATCACGGCGCCCATGCCCTGCGGGCCGCTCGCCCCGGACTCCGCCACTGCGGCGGCCACGATCCCGGCCAGCTCCTCGTCCGTCAGCTGCTTCGGCAGGTAGCCCGCCAGCACCTCGCCCTCCGCGCGCTCCCGCGCGGCCTGCTCGGCCCGGCCGGCCCCCTCGAAGGCGGTCGCCGCCTCGCGGCGCTTCTTCGACTCCTTGCCGATCACCTGAAGCACCTCGTCGTCGGACAGCTCGCGCTTCGTGCTACCCGCCACCTCGGCGCTGGTCACCGCGGCCAGCGTCAACCGGAGGGTGGACGAGATCAGCTCGTCCCGTGCCTTGATGGCAGCCGTGAGGTCCTCGTGCAGCTGCTCCTTGAGCGTCGTCATGCCGCCGATTCTGACATCTGCGACGCCGTGACGCCGCCCCATTACTTACCGGTACCGGCCGGTTCGCACTGACGACCCGTCACGCTCCGTGGAACCCCGGGCGCTTGTCCACCTTTTCGAACGGTCTGCGACCATGGACCGATGCGACCGCTGTACTCCGTCCCGCTCGGTGTCGCCGCCACCGGAGCCGCCTGTCTCGTCTACGCCGCCGGGTACGAGGTCCGCTCGTTCCGCCTGCGCCGCGTCGAGGTACCGATCCTCCCCGCCGGCGCGCGGCCGATCCGAATCCTCCAGGTGTCCGACATCCACATGGTCACCGGGCAGGCCAAGAAACAGCGCTGGCTGCAGAGCCTCGCCGGGCTCCGCCCCGACCTGGTCGTCAACACCGGCGACAACCTCTCCGACCCGCTCGGCGTCCCCGCCGCCCTGGACGCGCTCGGCCCGCTGATGGACTTCCCCGGCGTCTACGTCTTCGGCTCCAACGACTACTACGGCCCCGCCCGCAAGTCCCCCACCCGCTACCTCAAGGCCCTGCGCAGCGGCGTCCACGGCCTCAACAACCCCGACGGCACCAGCCGCCGCGGCATCACCGGCGCCGTCCACAACCCCTGGCAGAAACTCCGCGACGGCTTCGACCGGGCCGGCTGGCTCAACCTCAACAACGCCCGCGGCCGCCTCGACATCGCCGGCCTCGACATCGAGTTCACCGGCCTCGACGACCCGCACATCCGCCTCGACGACTACCCCTCCGTCGCCGGCGGCCCCTCCCCCGACGCCGACCTCTCGCTCGCCGTCGTCCACGCCCCCTACCTCCGCACCCTCGACGCCTTCACCGCCGACGGCTACCCCCTGATCCTCGCCGGCCACACCCACGGCGGCCAGCTCTGCATCCCCTTCTACGGCGCCCTCGTCACCAACTGCGACCTCGACACCGACCGCGTCAAAGGCCTCTCCACCCACACCGCCGCCGGCCACCGCGCCCACCTGCACGTCTCCGCAGGCTGCGGCACCAACCGCTACACCCCCCTCCGCTTCGCCTGCCCCCCCGAAGCCACCCTCCTCACCCTCACCCCCGCCCCACGCTGACCAGCCCCTAAACCGGATTTCGTCTCTGGCCCCACCTCCTGTAGAGTTCTACTCGTTGCGCCGGACACGGAAGGCAACAAAGCAGGACCGGGGTATAGCGCAGCTTGGTAGCGCGCTTCGTTCGGGACGAAGAGGCCGTGGGTTCAAATCCCGCTACCCCGACCGAGCAGTAAGGGCCGTATCGGAGAAATCCGGTGCGGCCCTTACTCGTTGTGGGCCTTGGCAGTGTTCCCGGCTCGGGTGGCTGAGCGGTTGGTGGCGCGGCAGGAGTTGCCGGCGAGTGGCCAGAGTGCGGCGTGTGCGCACCTGTTGCGGGAGGTCCGGGTGCTGTTCGGCGCGCACACGGAGGCGGCCGGGGTGCGGATCCGGGACGGCGCGACGGCCTGATCCTGTGGCCGCTGGAGGTGTTCGGGTCGGGCGGTTCGAGTTCCGCTGTGTAGCGGTCCTGTCGTGCGGGGGCCGGGGTCGGCGATGATCCTGAGGGGGTGTGAAGGAGCGCCGTTGGCAGCTTCGTGCGTCCAGTGGGAGCGTCGACCCGGGCGAGATCGTGTGCGTGGCTCTGGTCGAGGTGTTGTTCATGTGTCGCTGTGCGGCCGTCGGCCGCTGACCCCGTGGGAGGGGATTGTGATGAGCGAGCCGTTCATGACGGCGGATTTTCAGGCCCGGATGGCCCGTGCGGCGACGGCTGCTGCGGATGCGGAGCTGGCCGGGTTGGTTGTCACGCCCGGGCCTGATCTGACGTATCTGACGGGGTATCTCCCGGTGAACACCGAGCGGCTGACGGCGTTGGTGGTGGCGCCGGGGGCGGAGCCGGTGTTGTTGGTGCCGAAGTTGGAGCGGCCGGATGCGGAGCGGGCTGCGGGGGCGGAGGCGGTTCGGATGGCGGACTGGGTGGACGGGCAGGATCCGTTCGCGGTGTTGGCACCGAGTATGGATCCGGTGGGGCGGTACGGGATCTCGGACAACGCGTGGGCGATGCACCTGCTGGGGTTCCAGGAGGCGTTGCCGGGTACGTCGTACGCCTCGTTGACGGCGGCGCTGCCGATGTTGCGGGCGGTGAAGGAGCCGGACGAGTTGGCGCGGCTGGCGGCGGCGGGTGCGGCGGCGGACCTGACGTACGGGGCGATCCTAAGTGTGCCGTTCGCGGGGCGCACCGAGCGGGAGGTGGCGGCGGATCTGGCGGCGCTGCTGATCGAGCACGGGCACAGCCAGGTGGACTTCACGGTGGTGGGTTCCGGTCCGAACGGGGCCAATCCGCACCACGAGGCCGGGGACCGGGTGATCCAGCGCGGTGACACGGTGGTACTGGACTTCGGCGGGCTGAAGGACGGCTACGGCTCGGACACCACCCGGACGGTGTTCGTGGGCATCGAGCCGCCGAAGGAGGTGCAGGAGGTGCACGACCTGGTGCGGCGGGCGCAGCAGGCGGCGTTCGACGCGGTGGCGCCGGGGGTGGCCTGCCAGGAGATCGACCGGGTGGCCCGGGCGGTGATCACCGAGGGCGGGTACGGCGAGTACTTCATTCACCGCACCGGCCACGGCATCGGGCTGACCACCCACGAGCCGCCGTACATGATCGAGGGCGAGACCCGGCCGCTGGTGCCGGGGATGTGTTTCTCCATCGAGCCGGGCGTCTATCTGCCGGGCCGGTTCGGTGTCCGGATCGAGGACATCGTGACGGTGACGGAGGACGGCGGTCTGCGGTTCAACGGGACGCCGCACGAGCTGGCGTTCGTCAACTGACCTTCCTCCGAAGGGCGTTCACCCGGACAGGCGCTGACCGAACGCCCGGCGGAGTTCGGCGCGCAGGGCGCGCAGTGCGGGGGCGGGGCCGGGGCGGGAGACCAGGGCGAGCAGGCCGGGGGTGGTGAGGTCGGCGACGCCGACCGGCAGCAACGCGGGGAAGGCCTGGGCCATGGAGCGGCTGAGCACGGCGACGCCGAGCCCGCGGGTGGCGAGGTCGGCGATCGCGGAGGCGGCGGAGGCCTGCAGGGCGATCCGCGGGGTGAGTCCGGCGGCGGCGCAGTCGCGGTCGAGGACGGTACGGACGCCGGTGCCGGGCGGCAGGCAGATCAGCGGGTGGGCGAGCAGGTCGGCGAGGGTGACGTCGGGCTGCCCGGCGAGCGGGTGGCCGGGCGGGACGGCGGCGACCACGGGTTCGTCGATCAGGGTGTGTGCGTCGAGGCCGTCGGGGGTGGTGCCGGCGCAGCCGATCAGGGCGAGGTCGAGGGCGCCGGTGCGGACGGCTTCGGAGAGGTGGGCGGAGTCGTCCTCCAGCAGGGCGAGTTCGACGCCGGGGTGGGCGCGGTGGAAGGCGGCCAGGCCGTCGAAGAGCGGCGTGAGGGTGCAGCCGGCCACCATGCCGACGGTGAGGCTGCCGCGAATCAGGTCGCTGACCTCGCCGACGGCCTGGCCGACGGCGCGGGCGGCGGCGACGGCCTGCCGGGCGTGTTCGAGGGCGGCCTTGCCGGCCACGGTGAGGGTGACGGTGCGGGCCGAGCGGTCGAAGAGTTCGGCGCCGAGTTCGCGTTCGAGTTGCCGGATCTGGGCGCTGACGCCGGACTGGCTGATGTGCACCCGCTCGGCGGCGCGGGTGAAGTTGCGTTCCTCGGCGACGGCGAGGAAGTACTCCAGCTGCCTCAGTTCCATAACTGGCAATGATAGTTCGGATCAGATCCAGCTGTTGGACTTCTGATACGGCCCAGGGAAGGCTGGGAGCAGGACGACGAGGAGGACCTGATGAGCGAGTACGGCGAGTACGAGAAGGCGATGCGCCCCGAGGAGCTGACCCGGCTGTTCGTGGAGCGCTCCAACGCGGGTGACGCGGCCGGTGTCGCCGCGCTGTACGAGGAGCACGCTGTCATGGCGTATCCGCCGGGGCAGTTCACGGTCGGCCGGGAGGCGATCCGGGCGCTGTGGGCGCAGGTGCTGGCGCACCGGCCGCAGTTCACCCCGGAGCCGCCGCTGCCGACGCTGGCCGCGGACGGCATCGCGCTGACCGCCACCCCGCCGAAGGACGGTGCCGGGGCTCGCGCCCAGGTGGTGCGTCAGCAGCCGGACGGCAGTTGGCTGCGGCTGCTCGACCAGCCCGAGTTCCTGCGGCCGGGCACCGAGTGATCGGTCAGCCGATGAGCTGCTTGTAGTAGTACGTGGTGTCGGCGAGGACGCCGTCGGGCGTGGCGGCGTGGCCGGGGACGGTGCCGAAGGACGTCCACCCGGCGCTGCGGTAGAGGTGTTCGGCAGCGCTGCCGGTCTGGGTGTCGAGCAGCAGCAGGGTGGCGCCGGTGTCCCGGGCGGCCTGCTCGACGGTGGTCAGCAGCCGCCGTCCCAGGCCGGCGCCGCGGGCGTCGCGGTGCACCAGCAGCTTGGAGACCTCGGCGCGGTGCCGGCCGTTCGCCCGGACCTCGCGGACCAGGGCGACGGTGCCCAGCACGCGCCCGTCGGCGTCGGACGCCGCCCACAGCAGTCGGCTGCCGTCCGCGACGGACGGGTGCAGGGTGCGCCACCAGGCGGCGGCCTCGTCGCGGCCGGTGTCGGCCAGGAAGCCGACGGAGGCGCCGTCGGCCACGGCGTCCAGCAGCAGGTCGGCGAGGGCCTCGGCGTGGGTGTGGAGTGCGTCGGCGGTCAGCGGGTTGATCAGGGCTGTCACGTCGCCACCCTACGGTGGGCGTACCCGGCGGTCGGGGGCGTTGTCAGGAATGGTTACCGTGGTGGGGTGTACCGGTTCCTGTTCAGCCCGCGGTGGCTCGTCGGCACGGTCGTCGCGGTGGCGGCGATCGGGGTCTGTCTGATGCTGGGCTCCTGGCAGTTGGGCCGGTTCGAGAGCCGGGTCTCCACCCACCAGGAGATCGACAAGGCGGCGGCCGCCGCGAGCGGGACGCCGGCCCGGCCGCTGGCCGAGGTGCTGCCGGACGCCGCGGCGAAGGTCGGCACCGACACCCTGGGCCGGACGGTGAGCGTCACCGGCTCGTACGACGTCGAGCACCAGCTGCTGGTGCCGAACCGCACGGTGGACGGCCGTTCCGGCTACTACGTGCTGACGCCGCTGCTGGTCGACGGCGGCCGGGCGGTGCCCGTGGTGCGCGGCTGGGCGGAGGGTTCCCCGGGCACGGCTCCGGCGGCGCCGTCCGGGCAGGTCGGCGTGACGGGCCGGTTGCAGGCCCCGGAGAACAGCGGCAGCGGCGGCGCGGTGGCGGGCGGCCTGCCGGCCGGGCAGCTGGGCACGATCAGCCCGGCGACGCTGGTGAACGTGCTGCCGTACCCGGTGTACGACGGCTGGGTCGCGTCCGACGACGTTCCGGCGGGGCTGACGGCGGTGCCGACGGTGCAGCCGCAGGGCGGGGACGGGCTGAGCCTGCGGGCGTTCCAGAACCTCGGGTACACGCTGGAGTGGTTCGTCTTCGCCGGGTTCGTGGTCTTCATGTGGTTCCGGCTGGTGCGCCGCGAGGCGGAGGCCGTCCAGGACCGGGCCCTCGGACTGGACCCGGCCCTGGACTGACCCGCTCGCCGCTCCGTCAGCGCGTCCCGGACCTGGACGCCGACGCGGAGGGTGACGGCGACGGCCCCGCGGACGGCGAGGCCGAGGCCGAGACCGAGACACTGGCCGACTGCGAGGCGCACGGCACCGGCGGGGCCGCGGAGCTCGGCGAGGCCGACCCGCCGGACGACGCCGACGGCGAACCGGTGGCCGAGGTCGCGGCGGGCAGCGCGCCCGGAGTGGCGCAGGCCCCGTTGCCGAAGTCGCCGAAGCCGGAGCCCGGGGTGGGCGACGGGTTGCCGCACTCGTCGACGTAGTCGTCGCTGCGGGTGGAGCCCGGCCGGTGGTGGTAGTGGTGCACCACCCGGGTGCCGCCGCCGCCCGAGTACGGCGACGTCCCGGAGCCCTTGCTGCCGGAGCCGCCCGACCCCTTCGACCCCTTCGACCCGTTGGACCCGCTGGAGCCCTTGGAGCTGCGGCCGCCGCTCTTGCCCTTGGCGAGGACGATGCCGGTGTCCGCCTTCGCGGGGGCGGCGGCCTCCACGCAGTCGTACCTGTCGTTGTTCGACGAGCAGCCGGCCGCGGTCAGCACGATCGCGCCGACCGCGGCGACGGCCAGCGCGGCGCGTCCACCCATCGGTTGTCCCCCCTGCCGCCCGGGTCTACCGGTCACCGGACCGTGCCGGGGGCCAGGTGTCGCCGGACGAAGTCGATCTCCAAGCGAAGCTGCTTGATCCGCTCGTCGACGACCAGCGAACCGTGCCCGGCATCGTAGCGGTACACCTCGTGGACCTTGCCGAGCTCCTCGAGCCGCTGGACGTAGTTGTCGATCTGCCGGATCGGGCAGCGCGGGTCGTTGACGCCGGCGCTGATGTACACCGGGGCCTTGACCTGCTCGACGTAGGACAGCGGCGAGGAGGCGTGCCAGCGCTCGGGGACGTCCTCCGGGGTGCCGCCGAACAGCGTGCGGTCGAGCGACTTCAGCGCCTCCATCTCGTCCGCGTACGCGGTGAGGTAGTCGGCGACGGGGACGGCGGCCAGGCCGAGCGTCCACCGGTCGGGCTGGGTGCCGAGGCCGAGCAGGGTCAGGTAGCCGCCCCAGGAGCCGCCGGAGAGGACCAGCCGGTCCGGGTCGGCCAGGCCGGAGGAGACCGCCCAGTCGCGGACGGCGCCGATGTCCTCCAGCTCGATCAGGCCGACGCGTTCGGTGAGCGCGTCGGTCCAGGCCTGGCCGTAGCCGGTGGAGCCGCGGTAGTTGACCCGGACGACCGCGAAGCCGTGGTCGAGCCAGGCGGCGGGGCCGGCCGCGAAGGAGTCGCTGTCGTGGTGGGTGGGGCCGCCGTGCACCTCGAACACCGTCGGGAACGGGCCCTCGCCGGTGGGACGCTGCACCAGGGCGTGCACCCGGCCGCCGGGGCCGTCCACCCAGACGTCCTCGACCGGCACCGAGCCGGGCGGCACCGGGCCGGGCGCGCGCAGCACCACCGTCCCGGCGGTGGAGCGCACCGCGGACGGCTCGGCGGCCGAGGACCACAGGAACTCGACGGTGCCGTCGGGGCGGGCGGTGGCCCCGGCGACGGTGCCGCGCGGGGTGTCCAGCCGGGTCAGCTCGCCGGTCTCCAGCTGGTACGAGAACAGCTCGGAGCGGGCCTCGTATTCGTGCTCGATCAGCAGCGAGCGGGCGTCGGGCCGCCACTGCGCGGACAGGTCGCCGGGGAACGGGTGGCCCTGCTCGTCGCGGAGGGCCAGCTCGGTCTCGGTGCCGGTGGCGACGTCCCACAGCATCGGCTCCCAGCGGCCGGTGCGCTGGTGGGCGACCAGCAGCCGGGTGTCGCCGGCGGCGGGCGCGAAGCCGAGGCAGGCCACGCCGCGCGGCTCGGTACGGCCGGTGACCTCGTCGAGTTCGGCGACGGTCGTGCCGTCGGACAGCCGCAGCACCCGGATCGCGGAGTGCATGGCGTCGCCGTGCTCGGTGTGGTCGACGGCCAGCAGGGCGCTGTCGTGGGACAGATCGCCGACGCCGCCGTACTCGGCGTGCCGGTAGACCACCTCGGACTCGTCCGCGCCGGGGCGGCGCAGGTAGAGGGTGGTGCCCTCGTCGTCGGTGGAGGTGCCGACCACCACGGTGCCGTCCCGGCCGAGCGCCAGGCCCGCCTCGTAGGCGGCGGGGACACCGGGCACGGCCTCCTGGTCGGGGCCGCCGGCGAACGGCTGGCGGCGCCAGACGCCGAACTCGTCGCCGTCGGTGTCGTCGAACCACCAGATCCACGCGCCGTCGGGGCTGAGCTCCGCGTCCGTGGTGCCGTTGGGGCGGTCGGTGACCCGGCGGTGCTCGTCGGTGGCGCGGTCCCACGCGTACACCTCGTAGGTGCCGGTCGCGTTGGACACGTACAGCGCCCGCTCCGGTGCCTCGTCCGCCCAGTCGGGCAGCGAGACCCGTGCTGCCCGGAACCGCTGCTCCCACGCCGGAACGACGTTCGTCTGCTCGTTCATACCCTCATCCAACCCGATTCCGGGTGGTGAGCGGAACGGCGGTGACGAACCCCGGGGACACGGAACGGCTGCGGTGCGGCACCCTACTGACGATCAGAGGAAGAGGTACAAATACGACATAACGACCGGAGGAGTTGTGCCATGCCCGCTTCCGCGCCGCCGTTCGACCAGCTCGACCGACTCGAACTGCCCGTTCTCGCCCAGCACCTCGGCCTGGTCGAGGAGATCGAGCAGTACCTGGCCGGGCTCCCCGCCCCCGCCCGGCTGCCCCTGCTGCCGCTGCCCGCGCCGCCGCCGGTGGAACCCGGCTGCGACGGCGGGCCGTACGGATCCGCCCGCCAGCCCTGGAACTTCGGGTACCCGCTGCCGCGCCGCACCCTGCTGGACCGGGCGGTCGGCCGCCCCGCCCGCCCGGTGGCGGTCACCGTGGCCGGGCACCTGCGGCTGACCTCCCGCTACCTCGCCGAGGCGGGCTGGATCCAGGGCGCGATGTGGGACGCGGTCGGCCGGGTCTGCCTGCTCGGCGCGCAGACCGCCGTCCTCGCGCACGGATACGGCACCGCGTACACGGTGCGCCGGGCCCGCGTCCAGGTGATGGAGGTGCTGCACGCCACCGGCCGTCCGACCGCCTCCCCCGACCTGTGGAACGACCGGCCGGGCCGGCGGCAGGCCGAGGTGCACGCCCTGCTGCAGCGCGCCGAGGCCCGCGCCGAGTCGCTCGGCATCTGAAGCGTCACACCCGGGCGGCGCCCGCCAGCAGCGCGAGGCGCTCGGCGGTGGGCGAGCCGGGCTCGGCGGTGTAGACGACCAACTGCAGCCCGGGCTCGCCGGGCGGGGTCAGCGTCTCGTAGCCGACGTCCAGCTCGCCGACCCGCGGGTGCAGCAGCAGCTTGCGGCCGTGCGCCTTCTCGCGGACGCCGTGGCGCGCCCACAGGTCGGCGAACAGCGGGTCGGTGCTGAGGTCGGCGAGCAGCGCCGCCAGTTCGGGGTCGTCCGGGTGCCGGGCCGCGTCCACCCGCAGGAAGGCGGCGGTCTCGGCGGCGACCCGCTCGAACTCGGGGTAGAGCCGGCGTCCGGCGGCCGACAGGAACGCGTGCCGGGCCACGTTGACCTGCCCGGGCGGCAGCGCGGAGAAGCCCATCACGGCGTCGCCGAGCGCGTTCCAGGCCACCACGTCCAGGCAGCGGCCGAGTACGAACGCGGGCGCGTCCAGCGCGTCCAGCAGCAGCCGCAGCCCGCTGCGCAGCTGCCGGGGGCCGGGGCGGGCGGGTTCGCGCGGCGGCCGGGCCAGGTCGTGCAGGTGGCGGCGTTCGGTCCGGTCCAGCCGCAGCACCCGGGCCACCGCGTCCAGCACCTCCGCCGAGACGCCGTCGCCGCGGCCCTGTTCGAGCCGCACGTAGTAGTCGACGCTCACCCCGGCGAGCTGCGCCACCTCCTCGCGGCGCAGCCCCGGTACCCGGCGGCGGCGTCCGAACTCCGGCAGCCCGACGTCGGAGGGCTGGATCCGGGCCCGGCGCAGCCGCAGGAACTCCCCCAGTTCGTTCATGCCCCGACGATACGTCGGGCCGCCGGCCGCGAAGGTGGTTCCGGCGGACCCAGGAAAAGCTCAGCCCTGGGTGGGCGGGCGGCGCGCGCCGAGACTCGTGGACGTCACCGCAGCAGACCCGAACAGGAGCGTGGTTCCCATGGCACAGCAGACCCTGCACAGCCGCACCGCCGTCGTCACCGGCGCCGCCAGCGGCATCGGCGAGGCCGTCGCCCGGCGGCTCGTCGCGGACGGCGCCCGGGTGGCGCTGCTGGCCCGCCGCAGGGACCGCCTGGAGCGGCTGGCCGCCGAGCTCGGCCCGAACGCGCTGGCGGTGCCCGCCGACGTCACCGACCAGGCCTCGGTGGACGACGCCCGGCGGCAGGTGCGGGCCGCCTTCGGGCGGGTCGACCTGGTGGTGAACGCGGCCGGCGTGATGCTGCCCAACCCGGTGGACGACGGCCGGATCGACGAGTGGACCCGGATGATCGACACCAACGTGACGGGCGTGCTGCGCGTCATCGGCGCGTTCGGCCCGGACCTGGTGGCCGCCGCGGCCGCCGGTGCCACCGCCGACCTGCTGAACGTCTCCTCGATCGGCGCGCACGTGGTGTTCCCGAACTACGCGGTGTACGGCGCGACCAAGGCCGCCGTCACCCAGCTGTCGGCCGCGCTGCGCGCCGAGTACGGCCCGCGCGACGTGCGCGTCACCTCCGTCGAACCCGGCCTGACCGACACCGAGCTGGGCAGCCACATCGACAACCCGGCGCTCGGCCCGGACGGTCAGCTGGGCGCCATGTTCGACGCGATCGGCGCGCTCTCCCCCGCCGACGTCGCCGACCTGGTCGGGTACGTCGTCTCCCGGCCGCGGCACGTCAACCTGCGCCACGTGGTGGTGCTGCCGACCCGGCAGGCCTGAGCGGCCGTCAGGGGGCGGCGCTCGACGAGGGGGCCGGGCCGCCGGGAGCCGGGGCCGGTTCGGGGGGCGTGTGGTAGACCGTGCCGCCGCAGCCGACCGGAAGGGCGGCGGTGGCGGCGGGCCGGGCGGACCGGTCGGGGATGTAGCCGAGCGCGAAGGTGGCGGGCGACGAGGGGCCGGGGGTGCCTCCGGGAGCGGGCTCGCCGGTGGGGCTCGGGTCGGCGGCGACGGCCGCGGGGGCGGGCTCGGCCGGGGTGCCGGCGCCGGGCAGGCCCGCGGAGCTGGGCGCGAGGGTGGGCCGGCTGCTGGGGACGGGCGGCGGGGTGTCGCAGCGGGCGGGCACCCAGGCGAACCGGACCAGGTAGGAGCCGCCGGGGCCGAGCAGCAGTTCGCGGGGCAGCCCGGCCGGGTCGGGCAGCGCGCCGGCCGGGTCGCCGACGGTGTGGGCGGCCAGGCGGACGCCGGTGGCGCCGGTGCCGAGGTCGAGGACGCCCGGGTCGGTGACCCGGCACGGGTGGTCGGAGGTGTTGGTGAGCCGGAACCAGCCGTAGATCCGGCCGTCGGCGGGGATGGCGTCGGCCTGCTGGGCGTCGACCCGGCCGAAGTCGGCGCGGGTGCACAGCGGCGGGACGGCGGGCGACGCGCCCGGGCTGCCGTCGGCGCTCGGGTCGGCGGTGGTCTCGGAGCCGGTGCCGTCGGCCCCGGTGACGCTCGCGGTGGGCAGGCCGTGCGGGTGGCCGGGGGCCGCCGCGGAGCTGTCCGGGACGGCGGCGTGGCCCTCGCCCGCGGCCTGACCGCCGGTCGGGTCGCCGGACAGGTGGAACGGCTGGGCGGCGTGCACCAGCGGCAGCACGGCGGCGGCGCCGGCCAGCACCGCCGCGCCGCTCCAGGCGCGCCGCCGGGCGGCCCGGCGGCGGGGCACGGCGGTGCGCAGCCGGGGCAGCGCGCCGGGTTCGGGCTGGACGGTCGCGACCGCGCGGTGCAGCAGGTCCCGGAGCTGGTCCTCGGTCAGTTCGTGGTGCGGGCGCGGACGGTGCTGGTCAGTCATCGCCGCTCTCCAGCCGCACCCGCAGGGCGGCCAGTCCGCGCGACCCGTACGCCTTGACGGAGCCGACGGAGATGCCGAGCACCTCTGCGACCTGCGCCTCCGTCAGGTCGGCGTAGTAGCGCAGCACCAGCACCTCCCGCTGACGGCGTTGCAACCCCCTTAGCGCGGCCTTCAGTTCATCGCGCTCCAGCGCATCGTATGCCCCCTCTTCTGCACTGGCCATGTCAGGCATGGGCTTGGGCAGCAGGCGCAGGCCGAGCAGCCTGCGGCGCAGCGTGGAGCGGGACAGGTTGACGACGGTCTGCCGCAGGTATGCCAGGGTCTTCTCGGGATCCCGGACCCGGCGCCGGGCGGCATGCACCCGGATGAACGCCTCCTGCACGACGTCCTCGCAGGAGGAGAGGTCGTCCAGCAGCAGTGCGGCGAGCCGCAGCAGAGAACGGTAGTGGGCCCGGTAGGTGTCGGTGAGCTGGTCGACGCTGGCCCCGGTCGCGTCCGCTGCCGCCGCAGCAAAGCCCATCCGACTACCGGCCCGCCGGGCCGCCCCGGGCAGGGTGATCGCCACCGCCGCCCCTGTCACGTTCATCACGCTTGTTGGACACCCGATCCCCTGTCCTGGTTGCCCCCCGCCGGGGGAGTTCTTCCGCAGAGAGGGAATCCCCCTCCGGAACACGTCGCTCCGAAGGGGGATTCTGACAGAACCGGCGGACGGTCAGGGTCCGCTTCACCCGTCCCGCACACAACCTCTGCGCCGTGCGCGAGCCGGGCGCGAGCCCCGGGCGCGGGGCCGGTGGCCGGAGGCCGGAGGCCGGTGCCCCGAAGCCGTGCCTAGCGGCCGGTGCCGCCGTAGACGACCGCCTCGTCGCCGGAGCTGTCCAGCCCGAAGGCGGTGTGCACGGCACGGACCGCCTCCGGCACGTCCTCGGCGCGGGTGACCACCGAGATCCGGATCTCCGAGGTGGAGATCAGCTCGATGTTCACGCCCGCCTCGGACAGCGCCTCGAAGAACGTCGCGGTGACGCCCGGGTTGGAGCGCATGCCGGCGCCGACCAGCGAGATCTTGCCGATCGCGTCGTCGAAGCGCAGCGACTCGTAGCCGATGCCCTCCTTGACGCGGTTCAGCGCGTCGATGGCCTTCTGGCCCTCGTTGGTGGGCAGGGTGAAAGAGATGTCGGTGAGGCCGGTGGACGCGGCGGAGACGTTCTGCACCACCATGTCGATGTTGACCTCGGCGTCCGCGATGGCGCGGAAGATCCGGGCTGCCTCGCCCGGCTTGTCCGGAACGCCGACGACGGTGACCTTGGCCTCCGACGTGTCGTGGGCGACTCCGGAGATGATGGCCTGCTCCATCTCGCCCCCTTCGGGCTGGTTCGGGTTGGTGGCGCTGACGATAGTCCCCGGCAGGCCGGAGAACGAGGATCGTACGTGAATCGGGATGTTGTAGCGCCGGGCGTACTCGACACAGCGGTCGAGCAGCACCTTCGAGCCGGACGAGGCCAGCTCCAGCATGTCCTCGAAGCCGATCCAGTCGATCTTGCGAGCCTTCTTGACCACCCGCGGGTCGGCGGTGAACACGCCGTCCACATCGGTGTAGATCTCGCAGACCTCGGCACCCAGCGCGGCTGCCAGCGCCACCGCCGTGGTGTCCGAGCCGCCGCGGCCCAGCGTGGTGATGTCCTTGGAGACCTGCGAGACACCCTGGAAGCCGGCCACGATCGCAACGTTGCCCTCGTCCAGGGCATTGCGGATGCGGCCCGGCGTCACGTCGATGATCCGCGCCTTGTTGTGCGTCGCATCGGTGATCACACCGGCCTGGCTGCCGGTGAACGACTGGGCGTCGAAGCCCAGCGTTTTGATCGCCATCGCCAGCAGCGCCATGGAGATGCGCTCTCCGGCGGTCAGCAGCATGTCGAACTCACGGCCGGACGGAATAGGCGTCACCTGTTCCGCGAGTTCGATGAGCTCGTCCGTGGTGTCACCCATCGCGGAGACCACGACGACGACCTCATGGCCGGCCTTCCGGGTGTCCACGATTCGGCGGGCGACGCGCTTGATGCCTTCGGCATCAGCGACGGATGAGCCGCCGTACTTCTGCACGACAAGGCCCACGGGGGCTCCTCGACTTGGGGTGGTAGGTCGCCGTCAGTCTAACGAGCAGGGATGTTCCGGCCGCCGCTTTCCAGATGGTGAGATGCGAATATCGAACTCTGATCACCGTGGACCGTCAGGTCTGCGGGCCCGGACCGCCCGGCCCGAAGAATCGCCGCCGGGGCGCCGCCTCCGCGTCCGGAATCTTCGCCTCCGCCTCGGGGGGTGACGGATGCGTCACACTCCCCCCGTCGTCGCCGTCGCAGTGGGCTGCTACAGCCCGAGTTCGGCCGCCATCAGGTCGCCCGCCTGCTGCTCCAGCTGCTCGTCCGTCAACCCGTCGTCGTCGGTGTCCGCGCCGTCCGGCACCGCGCCCAGCGGCGAGTCCAGCCGCACGTGCGCGATCAGCGACTGCAGCGCGCGCAGCACCGCCGTGCAGGTCGAGCCCCAGTTGGACAGGTACGAGAACTGCCACCACCAGAGCGCCTCCGACACCCGGCCCTCGCGGTAGTGCGTCAGGCCGTGGCGCAGCTCGCTGACCACCCCCGCCAGGTCGTCCGAGATCCGGAACGCGCTGGGCTTCTCCGGCGGGCCGTACGGGTCGAACACCTCGTGGTAGACGTCGATCGGCGCCAGCAGCTCGGCGAGGCGCTCGCGCAGCTCCACGCCGTCCGGCTCCGGGCCGGCGTCCGGCTCGAAGCGGTCCTCGGGCAGGACGTCCTCGATCGCGCCCAGTCGGCCGCCCGCCAGCAGCAGCTGCGACACCTCCAGCAGCAGCAGCGAGATCGCGCTGCCGGGTTCGTCGCCCTTGGCGACCTCGGTGACGGCCAGGACGAAGCTCTCCACCGAGTCCGCGATCTGCACCGCGAAGTCGTCCGGGGCGTCCGTCCGGTGGGCGGTGTCCGTCCGGTGGTCGGTGTCGGGCCGCGGGGTGGTGTCGGGTCGGTGAGGGGTGTCGGTTCGGTCAGACATCGAGCAGTCGTCTCCCTTCGAACGCCCGGCCGAGGGTGACCTCGTCGGCGTACTCCAAGTCCCCGCCGACGGGCAGTCCGCTCGCCAGCCGGGTGACCTTGAGGCCCATCGGCTTGCACAGCCGGGCCAGGTAGGTCGCGGTCGCCTCCCCCTCCAGGTTGGGGTCGGTGGCCAGAATCAGCTCGGTGACCGTGCCGTCCGCGAGCCTGGTCATCAGCTCGCGGATCCGCAGGTCGTCCGGGCCGACCCCCTCGATCGGGCTGATCGCCCCGCCCAGCACGTGGTAGCGGCCGCGGAACTCACGCGTCCGCTCGATCGCCACCACGTCCTTGGACTCCTCCACCACGCAGATCACCGCGAGGTCGCGGCGCGGATCCAGGCAGACCCGGCACTGCTCGGACTCCGCGACGTTGCCGCAGACCGAGCAGAACCGCACCTTCTCCTTCACCTGCTGCAGCGCGAACGCCAGCCGCCGTACGTCCACCGGATCGGCCTGCAGGATGTGGAAGGCGATCCGCTGGGCGCTCTTCGGACCGACTCCGGGCAGCCTGCCCAGCTCGTCGATCAGGTCCTGCACCACGCCCTCGTACACCGCCACGCCTTCCTTCGACCGGGGTTCGCACTCCGGTGCCATCATCCAACGAATCGGGCGCCGGACACACCGCCCGACGCCCTACTGGCTCATAAATCACACAACTCGCGGTCAGCGAGCGTTCAGGCACCGCAGGGGGCCGTACGGCGTCCCTGCTCGACGCTGTGCGCGGCTCCGTGGCTCAGAGCCCCGGAGAGCCGGAGAGCCGGAGACTCAGAACGGGAGGCCGGGGATGCCGCCGCCGCCGAGGCCCTGGGCCAGCGGGCCCATCCGCTCCGCCTGGAGCTTCTGCGCCGTCGCGTTGGCGTCCCGGACCGCGGCCAGCACCAGGTCGCCCAGGGTCTCGGTGTCCTCCGGGTCGACCGCCGCCGGGGAGATCTTCACCGACGTCAGCTCGCCGGCGCCGGTCACCGTCACCTGCACCAGGCCGCCGCCCGCGGACCCCTGGACCTCGGTCTCGGCGAGCTCCTTCTGAGCCCGGCCGAGCTCCTCCTGCATCTTCTGCGCCTGCTTCAGCAACTGCTGCATGTTCGGCTGGCCACCAGGGAACACGGCATTCTCCATCTGTCCGTCGGCACTCACACCGCCGACGCGAACCACCGCAAGCGCCCGCGCCGGCACCTGCCCCCGAGCCTACGCGGCCGCCGGTCGGCCCCACGTCAGTTCCGGTGCGGCGCTCGCCCCCGGTGCGGCTCAGCCCGGGCGGTGGTGGATCTCTTCCAGCACCGTCGCGCCCAGCTCGCGGACGATCAGGTCCTGCGCGGAGAAAGCCTCCTCGTTCAAGTCCGGGTCGTCCGCCTCCGGGATGTCGTCCTCCGGGGCCACCGCGGGCGGGGCCTGCACCGGCGGGGCAGCCGGGGACTGCTGCACGGGCGGCGCGGGCGGTGCCGCGGCGGGCGGCGGGGCCTGCTGCGGGGCGGGGGCCGACGGCTGCGCTTGCGGCTGCGGGGCGGGCGGGGTCGGCTGCGCGGGGGCCGGCGGCTGCGGGGCGCGCGCCGGGGCACCCCAGCCGCCACCGGCCGGCGCGGCCGGCGGGGCGTACGAGACCGACGCGGACTGGCCGGACGGCGAGGAGGTGGCGCCCGACGGGTCGACGATGCACTCCACCCGCCAGTCCACGCCCAGCGCGTCCGTCAGCGCCTGCCGCAGCACCTCGTCGCTGTGACTGCCGACGAAGCTGTCCCGGGCGCCCGCGTTCACGAACGACACCTGCAGGGTGCTGCCGTCGAAGCCCGCGACCTGGCCGTTCTGGCTGAGCAGGATCCAGGTGAACCGGCGGCGGTTCTTCACCGCCTCCAGGATCTGCGGCCACATCTGGCGGATCTGCGCCGCGCCCTGCTGCGCCGCCACCGAGGGCTGCGCGGCGGACGGCGCGGGGGCGACGGGCTGCGGGGCCGGGGCCTGCGGTTGTGCCTGCGGCTGCGGCTGTGCTTGCGGCTGCGGGGCGGGCGGGGTCGGCTGCGAGGTCTGGTCGGCCGGGGGGAAGCTGCGCGGGATCGGCCAGGCGCCCGGGGCCGGGCCCGACGGCGCGGGGGCCGGGGCGGGCACGGGTGCGGGGGCCGGCACGGGGGCGGGTGCGGGTGCTGCGGGTGCGGGTGCTGCGAGGGCCGGGGCCGGGGCAGCCGGGGTCTGGACCGCCGGCGGTACGGGGGCCTCGACCGGCGCGGGCTGGAACGCCATCGGCGCGGCGAACCCGCCGGTGGCGGCGCGACGCTCCAGCTTGTCCAGCCGGGCCTGCGTCGACAGCTCGTCCCCGTACGCGCCGGGCAGCATCACCCGGGCGCAGATCAGCTCCAGCTGCAGCCGCGGTGCGGCGTTGCCGCGCATCTCGGTCAGGCCGGTGTTGACCAGGTCCGCGGCGCGGCTCAGTTCGGCCCGGCCGAAGCGGTCGGCCTGGGCCTGCATCACGGCGACCCGGTCGGCCGGGGCGTCGATCAGACCCTTCTCCCCGGCGTCCGGCACTGTGGCGAGGATCACCAGGTCGCGCAGCCGCTCCAGCAGGTCGGCGACGAAACGCCGAGGGTCGTGGCCGCCCTCGACCACCCGGTCGATCACCTGGAAGACCGTCGCGCCGTCCTGCGCCGCGAACGCGTCCACCACCTCGTCCAGCAGCGAGGAGTCGGTGTACCCGAGCAGCGAGGTGGCCATCTGGTACGTCACGCCGGCCTCGCCGGCACCCGCGAGCAGCTGGTCCATCACCGACATCGAGTCACGCACCGAACCGGCGCCGGCCCGCACCACCAGCGGGAACACCGGGTCCTCGACCTGGATGCCCTCGCGTCCGCACACCTGCACCAGGTAGTCGCGCAGCGTGCCGGGCGGCACCAGCCGGAACGGGTAGTGGTGGGTGCGGGACCGGATCGTCCCGATCACCTTCTCCGGCTCGGTGGTGGCGAAGATGAACTTCAGGTGCTCCGGCGGCTCCTCCACCACCTTCAGCAGCGCGTTGAAGCCGGCCGAGGTCACCATGTGCGCCTCGTCCAGGATGAAGATCTTGTAGCGGCTGTGCACCGGCGCGAAGAACGCCCGTTCCCGCAGCTCACGTGCGTCGTCCACACCACCGTGCGACGCCGCGTCGATCTCGATCACGTCGATCGAACCCGGCCCGCCGGTCGCCAGGTCGCGGCACGACTGGCACTCACCGCACGGCTCCGGGGTCGGGCCCTGCTCGCAGTTCAGGCAGCGGGCCAGGATGCGGGCACTGGTCGTCTTTCCACAGCCGCGCGGCCCGCTGAACAGGTACGCGTGGTTGACCCGGTTGTTGCGCAGGGCCTGCTGGAGCGGGACGGTCACGTGCTCCTGCCCGATGACCTCCGCGAAGGTCTCGGGGCGGTAGCGGCGGTACAGGGCTAGGGACACGCCACCGACGATATCGGGACCAACCGACAAACGTGGCCTCCCCACCACCCACCGGCCCCCGAAAACGCAAGGACCCCTCGTGCACCCGCCAGAGCCCTCCTACCCTTGCTGCCTTCCGGCCCTGGGGGGGTTCAGAGAGATGACGCCACACGAGGGGCTGCCCCAAGAGTAGCGGATCCCGGCCCCCACTCCCCCCACCCACCCCAATCTCCGATCCGCAGGCCACCCCCACCGCCCACCTGCAAGACCGTGGTCGCAACCACCCCTCAACATGTACTAAGCTCTCCCACGGAGGATTCGCCTAGAGGCCTAGGGCGCACGCTTGGAAAGCGTGTTGGGGGCAACCCCTCACGAGTTCGAATCTCGTATCCTCCGCCTTCACGAAGGCCCCGACCGCTCAGCGGTCGGGGCCTTCGTTGTTCCGCGATTGCTGTGCCGGAGGCCCGGAGTCACGTCTCCGCGACGGCTTCGAGCGGCTTCAGGGCGGCTGCCCGGCGGGCCGGTACGGCGGCAGCGAGAGCGCCGACCGCGAGGGACAGCAGGCAGACGAGGAGCAGGGTCCCCCAGGGCAGTGCCAGGGAGTACTGCTTCACTGCGCCGTTGGCCAGCGCTCCGACGGCCCAGGCACCGAACAGGCCGCCGGCCAGGCCGAGCAGGGTGCCGAAGCCCGCGACGGTCACCGCTTCCAGGCGGATCATCCGCCGGACGCCCGCGCGGTCCATGCCGATGGCGCGCAGTACGCCGATCTCGCGGGTTCGTTCGGCGACCGAGATGGCCAAGGTGTTCACGATGCCGAGCCCCGCGATCACGACGCCGATGGCGAGCAGCCCGTACATCAGGGTCAGCAGGTTGCCCATGGTGCCCGCGGCCTCGCGGACGAGTGCGGGCCGGTCCTGCACCTTCAGCAGCGGGTTGTGGCCGACGGCGGCACGCAGCCGGTCCTCGGTGGCAGGGGAGACCGAGCCGGGGTCGGTGCGGACCAGGATCCGCTGGACGGAGTGCGGCAGGAAGCCGTCCTGCTGCACCTCGGTGCGGGCGCCGAGGGCGTCGTGGGCGGTGGGATTGTCCTGGTAGACGCCCACGACGGTGTACTTGGCGAAGGTCTGGCTCCGGCCGATGGTGGCGTCGACCTGGCTGCCGGTGCTCAGGCCGTTCTCCCGGGCGATGGTGCTGGAGACGGCGATCCGGCCGGGCCCGAGGTCCTTCGCGGAGCCGCTGAGGAAGTCGAGCTTCATGACGTCGTTCACGGAGTCGGGGTCGACACCGGAGATGTCACGGACCCGGCCGCCGATGAACAGGACGGAGTCCGCGACGGCGCTCGCGGCCCGCACCCCGGCGGTTTGGGTGACTCGCTGGACGGCGGCCGGGTCGACCCCGGTCGTGGTGGTGCGGGTGCTGATCACGTATTCGGCACCGAGGCCGGCCGAGGCCTGACGGTCGAGCGCCTGCCCGGTGGAGTTGCCGATGACAGTGAGGCCGGTCACCAGCGCGGTGCTGACCAGCAGGGTGGCGGCGGTGGCGGCAGTGCGTCGCGGGTCGCGCAGCGCGTTCTGCTGTGCGAGGTGACCGGTGATCCCGGAACGGCCGGTCAGGCGGCCGATCAGCCGGATCGCCGGGACAGCGAGTAGCGGCGCCAGCACGATCAGGGCGAGGACGAGGACGCCGCAGCCGAGCATCGCGCTGCGCAGGTTCCCCTCCGAGGCGTCCTTCGCGCCGGTGAGCGGGACGAGCAGGACGACGCCCGGAGTGAGGAGGGCGAGCCCCGCGACGGCGCGGATGCGGAACCGGTCGGCGGGCGGCTGCTGCGCCGTACGCAACGCCTCGACGGGCGCGACGCGTGCGGCCTTGCGAGCAGGCAGCCAGGCGGCGAGCACGGTGACCCCCACCCCGACGCCGAGCGCCGCCAGGACGGGGCGCGGGCCGACAACCAGCGGGCCGTCGGGCAGCAGCTCCCCGCCAGTGCTCAGCAGGCCGGGCAGGACAGCGGCGATGCCGAGGCCGAGGACGAACCCGGCCGCCGAGGCGGCGAGCCCGACCAGGACAGCCTCCACGAGGACGGAACGGACCACCTGACGGCGTGAGGCTCCGATCGCCCGAAGCAACGCGATCTCCCGGGTGCGCCGGGTGACAAGCATGGTGAAGGTATTGATGACCAGGAAGGACCCGATGAACAGCGCGATTCCGGCGAAGACCATCGGCATCTTCTGGTAGCCCCGGGTCAGGGTGCTGACGTAGACCGCCTGCTGGGCGGCCCGGGCGGCGGCGGTGGTGACCTCGGCCCTGTCGGGCGGGATCACGGCGGCGACCCGCCGGGCGAGTTCGGACTGGCCGGTGCCGGCCGCGGCGGACAGATCGATCGCGGTGTAGTGGCCCGAAGTGGCGAACAGTTGCTGGGCGGTCGCCCGGTCGAACAGGACGAGGGTGCCGCCCGCAATCACCTGGGTGTCCGTGGTGGTGACGATGCCGACGAGCCGCATGGTCATGGCCGGGCCGTCGGTAGCCAGCGTGACCGAGTCACCGACGTGCAGGTGCCCGGCGGCAGCGGTGCCACTGTCCACGGCGATCTCGTCGCCGCCTGCCGGGGCACGGCCTGCGGTGAGGGGGTAGCGGCGGTCCTTGCCGTCGGGGCCGGGTACGTAGGCGGCGGCCGGGTTCGCGCCCGGCCTGACGCGCAACGGGGTGCCGTCCGCCGCGTTCAGGGCGGCCCAGCCGTCGACGGACGGTCGCACGGCGGCGACACCGGGGACGGCGGCCAGTCGCCGGGCGAGCACGTCGTCGAGGACGCTGTCCGGCTGGTCCGCAGCGGCCCCGGCCGGGGCCTGTTGCGCGGTGACGGTGACCGCGATGTCGGCGAAGTTCCTCGACGCGGCGGCGCGGTAGGCGGCCGCGGCCGAGTCCGCGAAGACGAGGGTGCCGCTGGCGAATGCGACACCCAGGCAGACCGCGAGGACGGTCATGACCAGTCGGGCCTTGTGCGCCAGGACGTTGCGCACGGCTGTTCTCAGCATGGGTTCGGCTTCCGGGAGCGTGGGAGGGACAGGGCGTGGGAGGGACGGGGATGTGCGGGCGCGGGTCAGCTGGTGCGGGCGCGGGTGTCGAAGCGCTTCATGACGTCGAGGATCCGGTCCGGGGTGGGGCGGGTCATCTCGTCGACAAGCCGTCCGTCGGAGAGGAACACCACGCGGTCGGCGTAGCCGGCGGCGACGGGGTCGTGGGTGACCATGACCACGGTCTGGCCGAGTTCGCGCACCGAGTCGCGCAGGAAACCGAGGACCTCGGCACCGGAGCGGGAGTCGAGGTTGCCGGTGGGCTCGTCGCCGAAAATGATCGCGGGCCGCGAAGCGAGGGCGCGGGCGACCGCGACGCGCTGCTGCTGACCGCCGGACAACTGCGCGGGCCGGTGGTCGAGGCGCCCGGAGAGGCCGACCATGGAGACCACGCGGTCCAGCCATTGCTGGTCGGGGTGGCGGCCGGCGATGCTCAGCGGCAGCGTGATGTTCTCCAGCGCGGTCAGCGTCGGCAGCAGGTTGAACGCCTGGAAGACGAAGCCGATCCGGTCGCGGCGCAGCCGGGTCAGCGGCCGGTCGCGCAAGGCGCCCAGTTCGGTGGTGCCGATGCGGACGCTGCCGGAGGTGGGGGTGTCGAGCCCGGCGGCGCAGTGCATCAGAGTGGACTTGCCGCAGCCGGAGGGGCCCATGATCGCGGTGAACTCGCTCTCCCGGAAGCCGATGCTGACCCGATCCAGGGCCACGACCCGGGTGTCGCCGCCGCCGTAGACCTTCGTCAGGTCGGTGGTGGCGGCCGCGATCCCGGGGGCCGGGTTCGGCGGGTACGGAGTGAGGGGGACGGTGGTCACGGGGACTCCTCTTTGGGTGCGGACGGTGCACTTCGAAGGGTGTCCGGGCGACGTATCGAGACCCGCGCCGGCATGTATCGGCGTCCGCTCCGCTTCGTAGCAGTTCGGTGGGCGGAGTTCGGGGCCGGTGGGTGCCGCGATGCCGACAAGAGCCAGGACTTCCCGGCGGGCTGCCAGCTCCGAGGAATGTCTCCGGGTCTGCGCGACCGCGTATCGGCGGCTGCTCCGCTCGGTGGCAGTTCTGCGGAGCCGGGCGGTCAGGCCGGCAGGCGCAGAGTGGTGACAGCCCCACCGTCCGGGGCGTTGTCCAGGCGAAGCTCGGCACCGAGCAGCCGAGCCTGTCCGAGGGCAATGGTCAGGCCCAGGCCGTGGCCCGAACCGCGCTCGGCAGCACCGGTGTGGAAGCGACGCGGGCCGTGGAGCAGCAGGTCCGCCGGGAAGCCGAGGCCGTGGTCGCGCACCACGACGGTGCGGCCCTCGACGGTGACCCGCACCGGGGCCCGTCCGTGGCGGTGGGCGTTGACGACGAGGTTGCTGACGATCCGTTCGAGGCGGCGCGGGTCGGTCTCCACGGTCGTGGCGTCCTCCGGGCCAGGCGCGGCGGCCGGGCCGTGCGCGGCGGCCGGGCCGTGCGCGGCGGCGACGGTGACCTCGGCTTCGAGGCCGGTGCGCGCCACGGCATCGGCGACGACCTCGCCGAGCGGAACCCGGGCGCGGACCGGCTGCTCGGCCCCGGCGTCCAGGCGGGAGATCTCGAGGAGATCCTCGACCAGGGCGCGCAGGTCGCGCACCCTGGCGCGGAGCAGGTCCTCGGTCTCGCCGGACGGCAACAGGTCGACGGTGGCCAGCAGGCCGCCGACGGGTGTGCGCAGCTCGTGAGCCACGTCCGCGGTGAACTGGCGCTCGATGCGCAGCCGTCGGCCGAGGCTGTCGGCCATGAGATCGACGGTGGCCGCGATGTCGGCGACCTCGTCGTTACCCCCGGTGGGCCCGGTCCGGGCATCGAGGTCACCGGCGGAGATCCGGACCGCGGTTTCGGAGACCTGCCGCAGCCGACGGGCGACCAGCCCGGCGCCGTAGACGGCGAGAGGTGTGGCCGCCGCAAGCGCGACCAGCGACGCGACGGTCATGGTCAGGTCGAGCCGGTGCAGTCCGTAGAGTTCCGGGCCCATGTTGACCCGGACGGCGAGGACCGGGCTGCCGGGGCCGGCGGTTCGCTGGGCGGCCCAGACACTCGGACCGAGGGGTCCGTCGACCCGCCCGTCGTAGACCGTGTGCCGGGCGTCGTCGGCCGGGTGGCGCAGCGCGGCGGGCAGCTCGGCCGGGTCGAGTTCGGCTCCGTCCGCCAGAGTTCCGGTGCGTCGGTGGACATCCATGGCCGAGTACACGACGTTGAAGGCCTGCGCCTCGGCCCGGTCCCGGATGTCGCGGGCGGTCCACAGGTGCACGAGCACGCCCACCGCCGCCACGACCAGGCAGGCCGTGGCCGCCGCCAGCGCGGCGATCTTCCACCGCAGGGACGCCCGGGCCGGCCGCGGCCGGCGGAACCCGCGCACCGGGCTCAGCGCCTGAACTTGTAGCCGAAGCCGCGGACCGTCTCGATCCGCTCTCGCCCCAGCTTCCTGCGCAGCCGCTGCACGCACAGGTCCACGACCCGGCTGTCGCCGTCCCAGCCGTAGTCCCAGACGTTGCGCAGCAGGGTGTGCCGCTCCAGAACCACGCCCGGGTGTGCGGCGAACTCCAGGAGCAGCTTCAGCTCGGTCGGGGTGAGCGCCACCGGTTCTCCGGCGACGGCCACCTCCAGTCCGGCAATGTCGAGGCGCAGGTCCCCGAACACCAGCACCTCCCCGTCGACGGGCGGCACCTCGGCAGTGACGCGCTCGGGCTGAGAGGCGGCGGCCGGCGGGTAGGTGGCCCGCCGCAGCAACGAGCGGATGCGTGCGACCAGCACGTAGGTGTCCACGGGCTTGACCACGTAGTCGTCCGCCCCGGCCTCCAGGCCGGCGACGACGTCGAGCCCGTCGCCACGGGCGGACATCATCAGGACGGGTACCAGGCTGGTCTCTCGGACTCTCCTGCACAGGCCGATCCCGTCCAGTCCAGGCAACATCACGTCGAGGATCAGCAGGTCGAAACTCCCGTCACGGAAAATCTCCAGCCCGCTCAGGCCGTCGGCGGCGGCCGCCATCTCGTAGCCGTAGCGTTCCAGCGCGACGGTGAAGGACCGGCGCATCAGGTCGTCGTCCTCCACCAGCAGCACGCGGACCGGGCGCGAGCAAGCCCCGGCCGGAGCGGAAGATGACACGGGCGGATGGCTCCTGTTCGAACGGTCCGGTGATCAGCCGACCGCCCACGGGACGGCAGCCATACGGGGACGATACGGCAGACACCGAACACGCCCCCCGACGCGCGGCAGGACCTGCGGCACCATTCCCACACCCCCTCTCCTGCACGAAACCCCAGGTCAGCCCAGGTGTGATTGGCCCGACCGCCGAGGAGGGCCGCCGCGCTCCCGCACCCTGTGCACCCCTTCGCACGGACCGGCGCGCCTATTCGATGGACAACCGAGCGCTCCCTGATACCCACCTGATACAGACCTCGTCGGCCCCGGCGACACCCTCCTGACCACTGCCGGGAACTCCCCCAGGACGCCACGCCGTTCGCCACGCTGATCCGCGAGGCGGAACTGCTCGGCACTCTCGCTCTCGAGGCGCTGTCCCCCATCGGAACCGCGCTGCTCGCCGGTGACACCCGCGCACTGGCCGACGTCTGTCGACAACTGCTGCCCGCCGCCAGCGGGACCGCCCGCTTCGGCAGCGATTTCACGGCCGTGGTCGCCGGAACGCCGCCGACAGGCTTGGTCGTGCTGTTGGACTCCGCCGCGGACCGGGAAACCGCCGGGACCGCGTCCGTGTGGCGGTTCAGCCCGGGAAGCGTCCGCCGCGCCCTCGACGCGGGCCTGACCCCCGACGCGATCACGGCCGACCTGACCGGCGTTGCCGTCGAGCCGTTTCCCCAGCCACTCTCGTACCTGATTCAAGACACCGCCCGGCGACCCCGGTCCCGTCCCCGCGCCTGCCCGGCGGCAGGTCCCGGCCGCAGCAGGCAGGGAACCGCACCGTCGACGTGAACGCCCTCGCCATCCGGCTGCTGGCCGGCCTGCAGGACATCCCGGAGCCCTACCCACGGGACGGCCGCCCCTACGACAGCGACACCGAAGAGATCATCGCCGGGTACGCACGCAACCTGTGCTTCGCCGACGTCCGCCAGCTTGACCAAGCGGTCAACGAGGGCCTGGCGGTCACCAACGAGTACATCGCCACCTCCGGCAGCGATACCGTCCGCACCCTCAGCCGTCTGGATCTCGACCCGCCTTACCTCCAGGCGTGGTGCCATCTGCGAAACGACGAGCGCGTGTTCACCCTGTCCCGGATCCACGGGGTGATGCCCGTGCAGCCAACGCCTTGGGCGTCTCGCCTCTCGCATCGCGGTCGGCACGGAGCCACCCCCTCGTCGGCCTCCTGTCCCGGGACCTCCGGTTGGGCGGCCGAGGTCGGGCCTACAGGTTGCGGTAGACATCGCGGCGGTTGCCGACGGTCAGGATCCACACGATCAGTTGGCCGTCTTCAACCGTGTATACGACGCGACAGTCGCCGACCCGCAGTCGCCAACGTGCACTGTGCCCCTGAAGGGCTTTGACATCGAAGCCCCCGGTATCCCCATCGTCCAGCGCCCTCTGGAGATCAGTGAGGCGATGCAGGATACGCACCGCATCAGGCCGGGGAATCTTGAGCATGTCCCGCTGGGCGTGCGGGGTGAACCGCGTGACGTAGCCCATGGCTCAGGCGTGGTGGTCGCGGAGCATCGCGGCCATCTCTTCGAGCGAAACGGATCCGTCGAGCCCTTCGGCCTCCGCCTCGTCGGCCAACCGGTTGAGCCAGGCGTCTTCGGCCTGCTCCGCCAATTTGCGCAGGTGCTGGTACTCACGGATGTCGATCACCACGGCTTCCTGCTTGCCGCGCCGCGTGATGATCGTCGGGGTTTCGTCCCTGCGCGCGCGATCGAGGACATCCGCAAGGTGACTGCGGACCTCGGCCATGGATTCGATCACCGGCTCGCTCATGCAACGAATGTAACAGATGTACATCCATGCCATCTGTGTTGGCAGTACTCGATGGCCCGAGCACGCATGACGCCAAGCTCGACTGGTTGCAGTCCTGGTTGCATTCACCCCCGTTCAGCACCATCCAAAGCCCAGCCGCGGGTCGCTCCGCCGCAGGCCAGACCCCCTACGGACGTCCCCGGACGGCCGGGCGGACAGTTGGAAGGCGTGTTGGGGGGCAACCCCTCACGAGTTCGAATCTCGTATCCTCCGCCTCCGCCCGCCAGGGCAAGCGAAGGCCCCTTGAACTCGAGCTCGCGGTCGGGGCCTTCGTCGTCTCGTGGCCTCAGTTGGCGCTTTGGGCCACGTCGGCCCGTCCCAACCAGGGGTCCCACTGGCAGATCGAGGAAGCCGACATCACCGGCCGTCGCGCCGCCCTGGTCGACGACGTCGCGCGTTCGACAGCCAACTTCTCACCATGGCGCGGACGTTGTGGATGGCCGGGTCCCCGATCACCGACGTGATGTGCATCCTGGAACGCCCGCTCGGCGGTCGACAGACGCTGGCCGGGTACGCGATGTCGGCACTCGGGCGGCGACGCGGCCATCCCCACCACCTGCAAGCGCCGCTGCAGTACTAGACAGTGTCCTGGCGATCAGTTGAGTCGTTGATATGACTATGGGGAGTAGGAGTGATCTGACGGATGCCCAGTGGGAGCGGCTGGAGCCGTATCTGCCGGTGAGCAACGGGCGCTGTGGCAGGTGGCGGGACCATCACCAGGTCGTGAACGGGGTGCTGGACCGGATACGCACGGGCGTGCAGTGGCGTGATCTTCCGGAGCGGTACGGGCCGTGGAAGACGGTGCACGAGCGGCATCGCCGCTGGTCGGCGGACGGGACGTGGGAGATGCTCCTGCGGCGGGTCCAGGCCGGGGCGGACGCGGCGGGCGAGGTCGACTGGGACGTGTCGGTCGACTCGACGTCCGTGCGCGCGCATCACCACGCCGCCGGCACACGGCACGCTCCGCCGCCCGCCCTCAAAGGGGGCTCCGCCCGGGCGGTCAGAGCCGCTCGGATCCGGGCGGAACTGATCGACCGGCTGGTGGAGGTGGTGCGGGAGGCGAGGCGCTCGGCCGCTCGCGCGGCGGGTTCACCAGCAAGATCCACCTGAGCGCGGACGGCCGCTGCCGGGTGCTCTCGCTGGTCATCACACCCGGGCAGTGCGCCGACTGCACCCGGTTCGAAGCGGTCCTGGAAGGGATCCGCGTGCCGCGGCTCGGCTGCGGCAGGCCGCGCACCAAGCCTGACAGCGTCAGCGCGGACAAGGGCTACAGCAACCGTCGAACCCGCCGCTACCTGCGCAGACGCGGAATCCGGCACGTCATCCCCGAGAAGCGCGACCAGGCTGCCGGCCGGGCCCGACGCGGCCGCGCGGGCGGCCGGCCGGCCGGCTTCGACAAGCACCGCTACAAGAAGCGCAACACCGTCGAGCGGGCGATCAACAAGCTCAAGACCTTCCGCGCGGTTGCGACCAGATTCGACAAGCGCGGCTACGTCTACCTCGGCACCGTCACCGCAGCCGCACTCGTCATCTGGCTTCGCTCATGATCGCCAGGACACTGCCTAGGCGGGGTACAGCTGGAATCTGCTCAGTGCCCAAATGACGAGCAGATCGAGGGTCATCACGGGAATCGACCACACCGGGTAGTACGGAATGAACATGAACTGGGTGATCAGACTGATCGCAGCCGCCGTCAGCCCGGCCCATCGCCCCCATGCCTGGCCGGCCAGCACCCCGATACCGGCGGCGGACAGCCACACACCGATCACCAGATGGATCCAACCCCAGGAGGTCAGGTTGAACTGGTAGGCATAGCCGGACGAGGAGAACAGGCTGTCCTGTGCGATGCCGGCCGCACCCAGGAGAATGCTCAAGGTCCCGCTGACCGACAGCCCGATCCCGGCGAACATCGACGCGCCACTTACGGTCGTGTTGGTGGCACCTCCCGTCTGCCCGCGCCGTTCGTGTGAGCCCTGCACCATGACCGTCGCCTTTCTTCCCGGCACGACACACTCACGCGTCACGCTCCATGGAAGTCTCACCCGGAGTAACGAGTCGCTACAGGCGCGACACGCAGTTCCGCGTCCCGCTTCATTCCCGTCGATGCGTTCTTCCCGCCCATCCCGGCCACCCTAGAGGAGCCGCAGAATGGCTGAGCCGACCAGCACCAAGCCGGGCATCGCCGCCGCCATCGTGGTCCAGGGCGGCCGCGTCCTGATGGTCCAGCGCCGCATCGCCGAGGGCGAGCTGTCGTGGCAGTTCCCGGCCGGTGAGATCGAGGCCGGCGAGACGCCGGAGGAAGCCGCCGTCCGTGAGACCGCGGAGGAGGTCGGCCTGACGGTGAAGGCCGTAGAACTGCTCGGCGAGCGCGTGCACCCGAAGACCGGCCGGCAGATGTCGTACACCGCCTGCGAAGTGGTGGCCGGCACGGCGACGGTGGTCGACACCGAGGAGCTCGCCGAGCTGGCGTGGATCACGTACGAGCAGGTCGCCGAGTACGTGCCGTACGGACTGTTCGAACCGGTGCAGGCATACCTGGACGCCAAGATGCAGCCGGAGATCTCCTGACCCAAACCGCAGCCCAACACTCGATCTGCCCCACCTTCCTGACCCCGCTCGACAGGTGTACGTTATTCTGTACGCTATGAAGACGATGAGTGCCACCGAGCTGCGCGGCAACCTCGCCGCTGCGCTGGACGCCGTCGAGAGTGACGCCGAAGAGCTCGTCATCACGCGTGCCGGCCACGAGCCGCTGGTCATCGTCTCGTTGGCCGAGTACGCCTCGCTCCGCGAGACCGACTACCTGCTGCGGTCTCCGGCCAACGCCGACCACCTTCGCCGCTCTCTTCAGGAGTACCGGGAAGGCCGTGCGGTGACCCGCGAACTGATCGACCCCGAGGACCTCACCGAGCAGAGCGCGTGAAGGTCCGGTTCACCGAACACGGCTGGAACGACTACCTGTCCTGGCAGGCAGACGATCGCCGCCTCCTCAAGCGCATCAATCTGCTGATCGACGACATTCGCCGGAACGGCAACGGGGGCATCGGCAGACCCGAACCCCTGCGGTACGAGCTCGCTGGGGCCTGGTCCCGCCGAATCGACCAGGAGCACCGCCTGGTCTACGTCCTTGACGAGCAGGCCGACGCCCTGTGCGTCATCGCCTGCTGCTACCACTACGGCACGTAGGGCCCGCCCGGGAGAGACGCGCCCCGTCTGGTCTCGGGTGCTACGGGTGGACCGGTCGTTGCCGGCGGTGCTGCTGCGACGGGCCGGGCGCGTGGGCGGTCGGCCAGGCGGCCACCGGGTTGCCGATCCACCGGGTGCTGGCCGGGATCGACTCCCCGCGCATCGCCAGCGAGGCCCCGCCGATCGAGGCGTCGGCCCCGATCGTGGCCCCGAGCAGCACGATCGAGTTGGGCCCGAGGGTGGCGCCCTCGTCCAGTTCCACGGGGCCCAGCCGCATCACCCGGTCGTGGAACAGGTGGGTCTGCAGCACGGTGCCGCGGTTGACGCTGGCACCGGGGCCGATGGTGACCAGGTCGGCCTCCGGCAGCCAGTGCGTCTCGCACCAGGCGCCGCGGCCGACCTTGGCGCCGAGACTGCGCAGCCACAGGTTGAGGTAGGGCGTGCCGAGCAGGGTGCGGCCGCCCCATGGCATGGCCAGCTCCTCGACGAAGGTGTCGTAGAGCTCGTTGCGCCAGACGAAACTGGACCAGAGCGGGTGCTCGCCGCTGCGGAACCGGCCGACCAGCAGCCACTTGGCGAGTGTGGTGACCAGGCAGGCGGCCAGGGTCGCGCCGGCCAGCACGATCCCGCCGACGGCCAGCGCCGCGGCCAGGCCGTCCTGGTCGATCACCTCGTTCAGCGCGCCGAAGACCAGGTCGCCCAGGATCACCGTGAGCACCACCGGCAGCAGCCGGCACAGCTCCACGCAGGCCCGGGCCAGCATCAGCCGACGCGGCGGGTCGTAGGTGCGCCCCTCGTCGGCCTCGTCGGCCACCCGGGGCAGCTCGATGCCGGGTCGGCCGAACCAGGAGGAGCCGGGCGCGGCCTTGGCGGGCGCGTCGGAGAGCACCCCGACCAGAGCCCGGTCGGGCAGCTCGCGGTCGGCGCCGACGATGCCGGAGTTGCCGACGAAGGCCCGCCGGCCGATCCGGGAAGGGCCGATCCGAAGCCAGCCGCCGCGTACCTCGAACGGGGCGATCAGGGTGTCGTCGGCGAGGAAGGCGCCGTCGTCCACGGACATCTGGCCGGGCAGCGCCAGCACTGTGGAGGCTTCCACCCGGCTGCCGATCCTGGCCCCGAGCAGCCGCAGCCAGACCGGGGTGAAGAGGCTGGCGTAGAACGGGAAGAGGGTGCGGCGGGCGGTGTCCATCAGCCTGTTGACGGCCCAGACGCACCAGGCGACCTTGCCGTGCGCCGGGTGGTGGCCGGGCTTGATCGGCACGCTGAAGATCCGGATCAGCAGCACCAGCAGCAGCGCGTAGACCGCCAGGGTCATGACCGTCAACTCCAAGCTGAAAGACACAAGTTGGAGCAGCGCACTGCCGAGCGTGGGATCAGTGTCGAGCATCGGGTAGAGCACCAGCAGCCCGGGCACGGCGGCGAGCAGCGGCAGCAGGGTGAAGCCGAACAGGCCGAGGCCGTAGGCGAGGTTCCAGAAGCCCCCGTGGCGGCGGGCTCGGCCCGGGGCGGGCCAGGGTTCGCCCGGTTCGCTGCTGGGGCGGGCGGGCGCGCCGTGGTAGCGCCGGCCGGCCGGGACGGCGTCGAGCACGCAGCTGCCGGGGGCGACCTCGGCGGCGGCGCCGATCCGGGCACCGGGCATCAGGGTGGCCCGGGCGCCGATCCGGGCACCGGCGCCGATCTCGATCGAGCCGAGGTGCAGCAGGTCTCCGTCCAGCCACCAGCCGGCCAGGTCCACGCCCGGTTCCACCGAGCAGGCGGCACCGAAGCCGGCCAGGCCGGTGATCGGCGGCAGGGCATGCAGGTGGACGCCCCGGCCGACCTTGCAGCCGAGCAGCCGGGCGTAGTGCCGGGCCCACGGGGTGCCGATCAGGTCGCCGGCGCCGAACGCCACGGCGGCCCGTTCGGCGGCCCAGAGCCGCAGATGGACCAGGCCGCCGCGGGGGTAGCTGCCGGGACGCAGCCGGGCGGTGAGCAGCCGGGCGCTGAGGGTGGTCAGCAGCAGGCGGCCGATGGAGCTGGAGAACACCAACAGGCCGGTGATGATCAGCCACCAGGGGGTGTGCGGGGCCCAGTTGAGCCGGCCACCCATCAGGTTGTCCACCCCGGCGACGGCGAGTACCCAGCGCACGCTGGTGACGGTGTAGAGGACGGCGAGCACCAGGGTCTGGCCGACCGCGGTCCAGCGGGGGGTGCGGCGTACCCGGCGCTGTCGGTCGGGTCCGCCGTCCTGGCCGTCCAGTACGGCGGCGAGGTCGGCGAGCACCGGGTTGGCGTACAGGTCGGCGACCGAGAGGCTGGGGAACCTGGCGCGCAGCACCGAGATCAGCCGGGCCGCGACCAGGCTGGAGCCGCCGAGCGCGAAGAAGTCGCTGTCGGCGCGGACCGGCAGGCCGAGGGTGGCCTCCCACTGCTCGGCGAGCCAGCCGGCGGTGCCGGTGAGCCGGGCCCGGTCGCCGCCGTCGCCCGCGCCGAGGCCGGGCAGCGGCCAGGGCAGGGCGTTGCGGTCGACCTTGCCGGAGGTCTTGGTGGGCAGGTGGTCGACGACGGCGAGCAGCGGGACCAGGGCAGCGGGCAGACGTTCCTGCAGGAGTTTGCGGGCCAGGGCGAGGTCGGGATCCACCCCGGGGTGCGGCACCAGGTAGCCGACCAGCAGTTGGGTGCCGCCCGGGTTGGTGCGCACGGCTGCGGCGGCGGCCCGGGCCTCGGGCAGCGACTGCAGGGCGGCGTCCACCTCGCCGAGCTCGATCCGCCGGCCCCCGAGCTTGACCTGCTCGTCGGCGCGGCCGACGAAGAGCAGGCCGCGCGGGTCGGCCACCACCAGGTCGCCGCTGCGGTAGACCCGCCCGCCGGGCAGCGCGGGGTGCGCGGTGAACTTCTCCGCGTCCTTGGCCGGGTCCAGGTAGCGGGCGGTGCCGATGCCGCTGATCAGCAGTTCGCCGGTCTCGCCCCAGCCGACCGGGTACCCGGCCTCGTTGACCACTGCGAGCTGCCAGCCGTCCAACGGGGCGCCGATCCGCACCGGTTCGCCGGGCAGCATCCGGGCGGCGGTGGCGACCACGGTGGTCTCGGTGGGGCCGTAGGTGTTCCAGAACTCGCGGTGCGGGGCGGCGACCCGGTGCACCAGGTCGGGCGGGCAGGCCTCGCCGCCGACGATGACCAGCCGGACCCGGTCCAGGCACTCCTGGGGCCAGAGCGCGAGCAGGGTGGGCACGGTGGAGATCGCAGTGATGGCGCGTTCGACCAGCCAGGGGCCGAGGTCCGTGCCGGCCTTGACCAGCGAGCGCGGGGCCGGGACCAGGCAGGCGCCGTACCGCCAGGCCAGCCACATCTCCTCGCAGGAGGCGTCGAAGGCGACCGAGAGGCCTGCCAGCACCCGGTCTCCTGGACCGAGCGGGTGCTGCTGGAGGAATATCCGCGCCTCGGCGTCCACGAAGGCGGCTGCGGAGCGGTGGGTGACCGCCACGCCCTTGGGGCGGCCGGTGGTGCCGGAGGTGAAGATGATCCAGGCGTCGTCGTCCAGTGACGGGCCGGCGGCCCGGCCGACGGGCGGGACGGCCCGATTCAGGACGACCTGCCGGTCGGCGCCGATCACGGCACAGACCCGGGCGTCCTGCCAGATCATCTCGGCCCGCTCGTCGGGGTCGTCGGCGTCCACCGGCACGTAGGCGGCACCGGCGGCGAGCACCGCGAGGATCGAGACGTACAGATCGGCGCAGCCGGAGGGGACTCGGACGCCGACCCGGTCGCCGGCGCCGATCCCCCGGTGGGTGAACCAGTTCGCCAGAGTGCCCACCTCGTGGAGCAGCGCCTGGTAGTCGAGCACCGTGCCGCCGGCGTCCAGGGCCGGAGCCCGGGGAAACGCCTGCGCGGTGGCGGACAGGATGTCGAGCAGGGTGCGCGCCTGGGGCACCGGGGTCACGGGCCAGACGGCGACCTCACGAGCGGACCGGTGCGGATGCGCGGTGGGCACCGGGTCGTGGCTCGCAGCCATGGGGTATCTCCTCGAGTCTGTGAACTGCCGAATACGAAGCTGGCGGGGCCGAGTATTGAACCGGAACGACTGCAGGCGATTTTTCAGGATGGACAGCATGCCCATTCACTCTGCCCGAGACCGAAGCTTTCCCGAGCATGCAACCGCGAAATCAAAGCAATTTCTCATCTAGCCCAGAGGGCCCTTCGACCCCGATCGGATCGGATGCAGAAATCGACACCATGGCAGCAAAGTACCTGGTCAGCACGCCCACCGAGGTCGTCGACCCACCCTCTCGGGCGATATGGATTTTCGGCGAACCCGCAGCTCGGCGACGGAGAGAAGGCCGCCACCTGAAGCAGACCTTAACGGGCGATAAAGTCATTACCAAATACGGTTGGATTCTTTAGACAAGCCCGAGCGCCCTGCACCACAAGAGATATTCACATAATGTGATTTTCCACTGTTGAAGCTCAAGAGTGAGGGCTGTACGGGCCGCTGCCGTCGGCCAGAGCTGGTCGTCCGATCACTGGCACCTGTTGGAGGACGCCCCCGACCTGACGGTCTGGGCGGTCGCCCGGCAGCTGCCGTTCGACCGGTTGCACTGCGACCAGCACGACCCTGCGGCACCGGCGTGGGAGGAGATCTACTGGTACAAGCTGCTCGAAGCTGCGGGCATGAGTCACCAGCGCGAAAGCTCTCCGCCGGTTCCGGGGAATCCTTGATCTCCGGAGTAGGCAGGCGTCCCCGGGCGCACATCAGGACGTAGCCCTGGAGGTCGGGTCGGCTGATGGTGACGGTTTCGCACCCGGGTGTGCGGGCGTCGCCGTCGAGGGCGATGTACGGAGGGGCAAAGGGAGAGCCGGGTTGCCGGTGGGCCGTCGGCGTTTTTCTGGGTCAGGTGGGGTTGTTCAGTCGGTGGGCCAGGACTCGGGCGCGTTCGGTCTGTACGGCTCCGGCTTTGCCGGCTGCGTAGTGGAGCAGGCCGAAGGGGGTGTGCAGGCGCAGGGTGTCGGCGATGCGGGAGCTGCCGTCGGGGCGGGCGGTGATGGTGAAGCGGTAGGTCATCCGTACTCCGCCGGGGCTGGCCACCTCGCCGCCGACTGTCGCTGTGTCGGGCAGGTGGGTGTCTTCGGTGCGGATGGTGACCTGGATGACGTTGTCGTGCTGGAGCAGGCCGAGGAAGCGGAAGCGTTCGACGGCCGCGTAGTGCGTCACTCCGTTCTCGCGGCGTATGTCCCGTACGTCGACGAGCAGCGGGGAGAGGCCGATGTAGTTCTGGGGTTCCGCGAGGTGGGCGAGCACGGTGGCGGGTGGTGCCGCGATGTCGTAGGTGCGGCTCAGTTCGGTGCTGGGCACGTCCGGCTCCCCGTCCGATTCGGCTCCGGCCGTCGCCGTGGGACGGGGCGGCCGATGGTCGGTGGCATCATCCCGCCGCTCCTGGCCGGCTGTCACTCAGGAGAACGAGGGGGTCGAGGAGGTCGAGGGGGTGGTGGTCGGGGGGTCGAGGGTGGCGAGGAGGCGGAGGGCGTTTTGGGCGGGGGTGCCGGGGGGTGCGGAGAGGACGAGGAGTTCGATGCCGGACTCGTCGGGGAGGGCGAAGTTCTCCTGGTGGAGTTCGAGCAGGCCGACCAGGGGGTGCTGGTAGGCCTTGCGGCCGTGGGTGCGGGCGCGGACGTCGGCGCGGGCCCAGAGGCGGCGGAAGCGGTCGCTGCCCATGGCGAGTTCGCCGATGAGGGAGGCCAGGCGCGGGTCGTCGGGGTACTTGCCGGCGGCCAGGCGGAGGTGGCCGACCACGTCGCGGGTGCAGCTCTCCCAGTCGGCGTAGAGGCCGCGTTCGGCTTCGTCGAGGAAGATGTGGCGGGCGGTGTTCAGGCCCGGTGCGGGGCGGCCGAGGAGGAGTGCGGCGAGGCGGTTGCAGGCGAGGACGTCCAGCCGGTGGTTCATGATCAGCGCGGGTGCGTCGGGGACCAGGTCGAGGACGCGCAGCAGCTCCGGGCGGATCCGGGCGGCCGGGGTCTTCGTGGTGCGGCGGCGCTGGCGGGCGAGGCGGTAGAGGTGCTCGCGTTCGGTCCCGTCGAGGTCGAGGACGCGGGCCAGCGCGTCGAGGACCTGCTCGGAGGGCTGGGTGGCGCGGCCCTGCTCCAGGCGCACGTAGTAGTCGACGCTGACGCCGGACAGGTGCGCGACCTCTTCGCGGCGCAGCCCTGCGACCCGCCGGCGGTTGTCGGTGGGGATGCCGACGGTGGCCGGGTCGACCCGGGAGCGTCGGGTCCGCAGGAAGCCCGCGAGATCGTCCATGGGCTCAAGTATGGGTACGGGCGGCGCCGTTGAGGGTGGTCCTGCCGGTACCAGGAAGTCCGGTCCGACGGTGGCGGGGGCCCTGAACGGCGGGCGGCGGAACGTCCAGGATCGAGGGCGTCGAAGGCATCCGAACCGATGAGGGAGTTCCCATGAAGACGCTGATCGTCCACGCCCACCCGGAGCCGAAGTCGCTGAACGGCGCGCTGAAGGACCTGGCGGTGTCCACCCTGGAGGCGGCCGGGCACGAGGTGCGGGTGAGCGACCTGTACGCGATGGGCTGGAAGGCGGTGGTGGACGCCGAGGACTACGGCCCGCAGGCGTCGAACCCGCTGAAGGTCGCGCTGGACTCGGGGCGGGCGTTCGAGGCCGGGACGCTCTCCGCGGACGTCCTCGCCGAGCAGGAGAAGCTGCTGTGGGCCGACACGATCATCTTCCAGTTCCCGCTGTGGTGGTACTCGATGCCCGCGATCCTGAAGGGCTGGGTGGACCGGGTGTTCACCTACCGCTTCGCGTACGGCGTCGGCGAGCACAGTGCCACCAAGTACGGCGAGCGTTTCGGCGAGGGCACCCTCGCGGGCCGGCGGGCGCTGCTGTCGGTGACGGTCGGCGGACCCGAGTCGCACTATGCCGCGCGCGGCATCAACGGGCCCATCGACGACCTGCTGTTCCCGTTCCAGCACGGCATCCTCTACTACCCCGGCGTCGAGGTGCTGCCGCCGTTCGTCCTGTACGGCGCGGACCGGCTGACCGAGGAGGCGTACCCGGGCATCGCCGAGGCGTGGAAGCGGCGGCTGCTCACTCTGGAGTCGACCGGGCCGATCGCCTTCCGACCGCAGAACTTCGGCGACTACGAGCTGCCGTCGCTGCTCCTGAAGGAGGGGCTGGAGCCGGCGGGCCGCCAGGGTTTCGGGCTGCACGTGCGCGGCTGACCGCCTGGTACTTGGCGCCTGGTACTTGGCGCTTGGCACTTGATCTGAAGCGGGCTTGAAGTTCTAGCCTCGCCGGTGTGCGGCCGGGGCGGCCGCTCTCGTCCCCTGGGAGGTACGGACATGAGCATCAGCACTGCGGAGTTCGCCGCGCTCGAACGTCGGGTTCAGGCCCTGGCCGACCGCGCCGAGATCGCCTCTCTCGTCGACGGCTATCTGATCAGCCTCGACACGGTGCCCCGGGACGGGGGGCGGTTCGACGAGGCGTGGGCGCGGCGGTACTTCACGTCCGATGTACGGATCAGCACACCGGTGGGCGACCACCAGGGGATCGAGGGACTGGCCGAGGCCGAGCAGGCCACCCTCGGCAAGTTCGAACGCACCCAGCACGTCGGCGCCAACTACCTGATCGCCCTCGACGGCGACCGGGCCACCGTCCGCTGGAGCGCCATCATGACCCACGTCCACCTCGCCACCACCCAGCAGGCCCGCGGTGAGGCCCCCGGCGGCCACTTCGACGTCGGCGGCACCTTCACCGGCGAGGCCGTCCGCACCTCGGACGGCTGGCGGCTGCGCAGCCTCGACGTCCAGGCGGTGTGGACGACCGGTCAGGGCCCGCTCGCCTTGACCCCGAAGGCCGAGGCGACGCTGCGCGAACTCGCAGACGGTGCCTGACGGCGCTCGACGGCACTTGACGGCACTTGGCCAGCGCGGCCGGATCACGCTGGTGGGTTGGGACGCCACCTACCCGAACACATACCGCAAGGTGCTGCCGGTGGAGCCGACCGGGACGGCGGCGGCTGGGCCGGTCAACGGCTGCGGTAGCGCCCGGGGGTGGTGCCGAACTCGCGCAGGAAGGCGTGGGAGAGGGCGTAGGGCGTGCCGTAGCCGACCTGGCGGGCGATGGCGGCGAGGGGGTCGGGGGTGTCGCGGAGGCGGGCGGCGGCCAGGGCGAGCCGCCACCAGGTGAGGTAGGCCATCGGGGGGCGGCCGATCAGGGTAGTGAACCGGCGGGCGAGGGTGGCGCGGGAGACGCCGACCTCCGCGGCCAGCCGGTCGTTGGTCCAGGGGGCGGCCGGGTCCGCGTGCAGGGCGCGGACCGCGGCCGCCGTCACCGGGTCGGCGAGGGCGGCCGGCCAGGCGCCGGCGGAGTCCTCGGCGAGGCGGGCTCGGACCATGTAGACGAGCAGCAGGTCGAGCAGGCTCGGCACGGCGATCCCGGAGCCGGGCCGGTGGCCGTTCAGCTCGCGCCCCAACAGGTCGATGGCGGACCGCAGTTCGGGGTGGTGGCCGACCCGGTTGGGCAGGTGGACGACGTCCGGGAGTTCCGCGAGCAGCGGGTGTGCGCGGCTGTGGTCCAGGCGGTACTTGCCGCACAGCAGCTCCACCTCGCCGGGGCTGCCGGGCGGCACCTTCGGCAGCTCGCCGGCGAACTCCTCGAAGGGGACGGCGTGTTGGGCCCTGGAAGGATCGGCCTCGGCGTCCGCGAGCACGTGGCCCGCGCCGCGCGGGAGCAGCACCGCGTCGCCGGCCGCGAGGGTCAGGGCAATGCCGTCCGCGCCGAACAGTCGGCAGCCACCCGAGAGGACGACGTGGAATCCCGCGCCGTCGTAGGGCGCGAAACGGGCACACCAACTCCCGCTCACCCGTACGCGGTTGGAGGAGGGTCGTCCGATCCGGACGGTCGATATCGCGTCGCTGACCACATCCATGGCGGGAGTGTATCGATGCGCTCGGCCGTGAGAGTTTCGCGTATCCGGATGAGGTGTTGCGGCATTGAGGCGCTCCCCGGGTGCCGCGTAGCTTCGGAGGCATGAACCGCACACAGAGCGTCGTGCTCGGCGAGGTCGAGGTCCTCCGCATCGTCGAGTGGCAGGGTCCGTTCCTGCCGGCCGATCAGTTGGTCCCGCAGGGCGGGCCGGGGTTGTGGGAGGAGAACGTCGGCTGGCTCGCGCCGCACCACTGGGAGCCGGAGAGCGGGATGGCGGCGGCCGCGCTGCAGACCTGGGTGCTGCGCAGTGGCGGCCGAACTGTCGTGGTGGACACGGGAATCGGCAACGACCGGGAGCGGCCGGAGACGCCGATGTTCCATCGGTGGCAGGGCGACTTCCTGGGCCGGCTCGCCGAGGCGGGCGTCCGTCCGGAGGAGGTGGACGTGGTCGTGAACACCCATCTGCACGCGGACCATATCGGCTGGAACACCACCGAGGTCGACGGGGAGTGGGTGCCGACGTTCCCGAACGCACGCTACCTGCTGAACGCGGCGGACGATTTCCACTTCGGGCCCGAAAACTCCTTCGACGGAGGGAAGTTGGAGAGTCGGCTGATCTATCTGGACAGCATCGCCCCGGTCGTCCGGAGCGGGCAGTTGGAGCGCTGGGAGGGCGTCCACCGGATCGACGAGAACCTGGTGTTGGAGTCGGCGCCCGGTCACACACCGGGCTCGGCGGTGCTGCGGTTGGAGTCGGGCGGCGAGCGGGCGGTATTCGTCGGCGATCTGATACACAGTCCGGTGCAGGTCCTCGCGCCGTCGTGCAGCAGCTGCTTCTGCGTCGACCCGGAGCAGGCGGCGGCGAGCCGTCGCCGGATTCTCGAACGGGCGGCCGAGCGCCGGGAGTTGGTGGTTCCGGCGCACTTCGGTGGGGCGGGGGCGCTGGAGGTCCGGTGCACGCCGGGGGGCGGATTCGGCGTGGAGCGGTGGGCGGCGTTCGCCTGAGCCGAGCTCGGCGGGGTGGAGAAAGTTCTACTTCGCAGACGCCAGGGAATGCCAGCGTGCCCGGCGGCGGCCGTTCCTGGCGTTGGTCAGGTGTTCGCGCGAGGTGCGCGGCCGACCGGGTGGAGGGGTTGCGGTGCAGGTGCAGGGGGACGGGCCGGCGGTCCGGTTGGAGGCGGTGGGGAAGGTCCACGGCCGGGGTGACGGGGAGGCGGTGGCGCTCCGGGAGCTGAGCCTGGTGTTCGGGGCGCGCTCGAACGCCACCTCGACAGCAACCCGGACGAGGCCCGCAGGCTGCTGCGGGACGCCCGCACCTCGTCCGTCACGGCGCTGCGCGAACTGCGCGAACTGGTGCGCGGCATCCACCCGCCGGTCCTTGCCGAACGCGGCCTGGCGGACGCGCTGTACGCCCTCGGCCTGACCAGCCCCGCTGCACGTCGAGGTGACGGTGGAGCTGCCCGGCGCGGTGCCGCCGCCGCTCGAATCCGCGCTGTACTTCGCGGTGTCCGAGCTGCTCACCAACGCGCTCAAGTACTCCGGCGCCGAACGCGTCGAGGTCGTCGCCCGGCACGACCGCGCCGTGCTGCACGCCCGGGTCGTCGACGACGGCCGGGGCGGCGCCGACCCCGCCCGGGGTACCGGCCTGCACGGCATCCGCCGCCGGCTGGCCACCTTCGACGGCACCGTCGACATCACCAGCCCGCCGGGCGGCCCGACCGCCATCACGATGGAGATACCGTGCGCGTTGTCCTCGCCGAAGACCTCTTCCTGCTGAGGCAGGGGCTGATCCAACTCCTGGACGCCTACGGCTTCGAGACCGTCGCGGCCGTCGACAACGGCCCCGACCTGCTGACGGCCGCCGCCGAGCACCGTCCCGACATCCTGCTGGTCGACGTCCGCCTCCCGCCGACCTTCACCACCGAGGGCCTGCGGGCCGCGCTGCAGGCGCGGCGGCAGATCCCCGGCCTGCCGATCCTGGTGCTCTCCCAGCACGTCGAGCAGATGTACGCCCGTGAGCTGCTCGCCGACGGCACCGGCGGCATCGGCTACCTGCTCAAGGACAGCGTCTTCGACAACGAGCAGTTCATCGGCGCGATCCGCCGGGTCGCCGCCGGCGGCACCGCGATGGACCCGGCCGTGGTCTCCCAGCTGATGGTCAGCCACTCCCGCGACCAACCGCTCGGCACGCTCAGCGCGCGAGCGCGAGGTGCTGGAGCTGATGGCCGAGGGCTGCTCCAACACCGCGATCGCCGGGCGGCTGTTCGTGACCGAGGGCGCGGCCGCCAAGCACATCTCGAACATCTTCGTGAAGCTACGGCTGCCACCGGACAGCGACAGCAACCGGCGGGTGCTGGCCGTCCTCGCCTGCCTGAACGGGTAGGCGGAAGATGGCGGTTTCCCGTCGTGATCGGACCGGATGAGGATTCCGCCCGCCCGTCACCGGGCCGCGCCACGCGCCGTTGTCAGGCGGTGCGCGCCCACGGCACGCTGGGCGTCGCACGCCATTCGACGACCGCTCGATCCGGAGGTGCGCCCCGTGGAACCCGATGCCCGTCCTGACGTTCCCGAGATGAGTCCCGCCGTGCGGGAGACGTACGGCCCCGCCGACCTGGGCGCGGAACGGATCTTCGCCGGAGGATTCATCAACTTCGGTTATTGGCATGACATCGATCTGACGCACCCGATTGACGAAGCCGACCGGATCCGCAGCCAGCAGGACCTCTACCGGCGCGTCCTGGACGCCGCCCGGCTTCCGAAAGCGCCCCGGATCCTGGAGGTCGGCTGCGGGCTCGGCATGGGCTGCGTACTCGCCCTGAACGAATGCGACGCCGCCACCGTGACCGGTCTGGACATCCACCCCGCCCAGCTGGAACGGGCCCGCCGGGCCCACGCCGAGACGCTCCGGCGCGAACCGGACCGGCTCCGGTTCGTCCGCGGCGCGGCAGGCCAACTGCTGTTGGAGGACCGGCAGTTCGACGTCGTCATCAGCGTCGAGGCCGCCCAGCACTTTCCGAGCCTGACCGACTTCGCCGCCGAAACCTTCCGCGTACTGCGCCCCGGCGGGCGGGTCGCCGTCGTCAGCTTCTTCACGCCCGACGACTCCCCCGGCCGCCCCGAGGACCTCGCCGGCCTGCTCGACACCTTCGCCGACGGCCTCGACATCGCCCGCCCGGTCGGCGCACTCACCGACGCCTTCGCGGCAACCGGGCTGGCCGACCGGCGTGTCGAGTCGCTCGGCGCGGACGTCTGGCCGGGCTGGGACCGCTGGCTCAGCCGCTGGTGGGACGAGGGCAGCTGGCCGCGAAACTTCCTGCACGCGTACGAGCGGGGGCTGCTCGACTACTACCTGGTGACGGCGGGGCGTCCTTCGAACGGGTGATCTTCAGGCGAAACGGTCAGAAGCGGTCAGGAAGATGACAGATTTTGACCGTTTACGATCGCGAACGGTCCGATTGCGTACACACATGGCGACCATCCGGTCAGCGGACTCTCTCACCCGTCTTCTGCCACGGTTCGGGTGCTAAGTTCCGCTTCCAAGAAACCAAATAGCCCCGGCGACGCGCCAACGTCCCGGGGCCCGGCAACAGGAACAGCAATTTCCGATGCGCGTTTATCGTAGCGCCCACGAGGGCGAATGCACCTATCTGCCAACCGAGATTCTGCAGAATCCTGCCCTCTCCTTCACCGCCCGCGGTGTGATCGGGTACCTCCTCTCCCTGCCGGACGGCCACTGGGAGACCGCCAAGAACCTCGCCGACTCCAGCTGCCTGGGTCGAGCCGCCGTCAACAACGCCCTGGCAGAGCTGAAGGCCGCCGGGTACTACGTGACGGTGAAGACCCGCTTCCAGGGTCGGGTCACCACCCAGATCCACGTGCACGACAAGCCCCACCTCCCCTCCCGTGACCGGGGACCGGGGACCGACGGGCCGGGCTTCGGTGGAGTGACGTTCGACGCGCCGGGACTCCTCCTTAAAGACCTGGAGGTAAAAACCACCCCCCTACCCCCCGGCGAGCTCAACGGGCTCGCCAAGCTCGCCGAGCAGCGCGAGCCGGTCGGGGCGGGACGGCCGGAACGGCGGATCGAGACCGACCCGCCGAACGCGCCTCAGCCGGACTCGGGCCGAGCCGACACGCCGAACGCGCCGGAGGGCCTTGGCGGGCCTGCCGAGCAGGGCGGCGTTGCCGGGCCAGTCCCGCCGAACGGCCTTGGCGGGCCGGACGAGCAGGGCGGCGTTGCCGGGCCAGTCCCGCCGAACGGCCTTGGCGGGCCGGACGAGCGGGACGGTCTTGGCGGGTCCGGTGTGCCTGGCGGCCCCGATGGCCGTGGCGGCCCCGACGACCCGGGTGGGCCTGCCCGGCCTGACGAGCCCGGTGGGCCCGGTGGCCCGGGTGGGTCCGGTGGCCCCGGTGGGCCCGGTGGCCCGGGTGGGTCCGGTGGCCCCGGTGGGCCCGGTGGCCCGGGTGGGTCCGGTGGGCCCATGGGCTCGCCTCGGCCGAACCAGCCCGCCGCGCCCGCCGCGCCGAGCCGACCAGCCGTTCCCGTCGCCCGACGCGAACGCGCCGCACGGCCCGCCGCACCCGCCGCACCCGCCGCGCCCGTCGCCCACGCCGTCCCCGCCCCCGCCGCCGTCCCCGCCCAGCCCGCGTCTGCCGAGCAGCTGGATCCGAGCACGCGGGCCGGGCGTGAGGCCGTGCATCAGCTGGTGGCCGAGGCCGTGAAGGAGCGCAACCGGAAGGCCGTCTCCGTGCTGCTCCGGGCGATCGCCGGCACGCCGCGTCTGCGGATCGGCCAGGCCGAGGCGCGGAGGCTCGCGCCGCAGGTCGTGCCGTGGCTGGAGCGCGGTGTGCCGGAATCGGAGCTCACCCGGGCCCTCACGGACGGTCTGCCGGACCGGATCCTCTCGCCGGGGGGCTTCCTGCGCTACCGGTTGGAGACGAAACTGCCGCCCGTCCCGGAGGCCGCGCCGCCCCCACGGGCTCCGTACGCCGAGTGCGCCAGGTGCTGCGATCCGATCCCCGAGCCGGGCATCTGCCGCCCGTGTGCCGGTCTGGGCGCCCGTACCCCCGCGGTCGGCGGCGGCCAGGCGTTCGCCCGGACCGGTGCGGCCCGGGTCCGCGAGGCGATGCAGTGGGTGCGTGCCGGCAAGGGCGTCGGCAACCCCGTCCCGGCGGGCTGACATGACGGGCCGACACGGCCTTCCAGGGCACCGTCAGGGCCCGCTCGGCGCCCCTCAGGGGTTGGCTGCCAGCAGGGCGTGTCCCAGGGGCGTCAGGGCGTGCTGGACGCCGCGCCCCTGCCGGGTGGTGGTGATCAGCCCGGCGGCCCGCAGCGCGTTGGTGTGCGGCGAGGCCGAGGACGGCGCGATGCCGAGCGTCGCCGCCAACTCGGTGGTGGTGCAGGGGCCTTGGGCGATCGCTCGGAGGGTGCGGGCGCGGGCGGGGCCGAGCAGTGGGCGCAGGCCGTCGGAGTCGTCGGCGGTCCGGCGGGACGGGAGCAACACCGGGTGCAGGAGGGCGGTGGGACGGTCGTGCTGGTGCAGGACGGCGCACTTGTCGAGGAACAGGTTCGGGTGGAGTTGCAGGCCCCGCCCGGCGAGCCGGTGCCGTACCGGCGGGCCGGGGCGGTCGACGGTGAGGGTGCCGGTGTCGCGCCAGTCGAGCCGGGGGTGCAGGCGCTCCAGCATCGCGGCGGGCCCGTCCGTCACCACCGCCTGTGCGTGGCACCGGACTTCGGCGTCGAGGGTGCGCCGGATCTCGCGCCACTCGGGGGCCAGGCACGCGCGGTAGAGCGCGGCTGCGGCGTTCACCACGGGCCGCAGCGCGCTCGCGCCTTCCTCGCGCAGGCGTTGGACGACGGGCGGTGCGGTGCGGTCGTAGCAGTGGTCGAGTTCGGCGTGGATGCGTTCGTCGGTGGTGGTGAGCACGCTGTCGAGTTCGTCGGCGAAGGTGCGCAGGTAGGCGGTGCTGTCGGCGAGCAGGAAGTCGGGCAGGCCGCGCGGGCTGTCGGCGAGCAGGTCGAGGAAGGGTGCGGCCCGGTGCGGGACGCGCGAGCGGATGCCGCGCCACCAGCGGGCCTTCGGGCCGGTGCGGCGGCGGCTGTCGACGGCGAGCGAACCGGTGAGCAGTTGTTCCAACGGCGAGATGCTGAAGCTCGTCCGGGCCAGGTCGTGGACGTCGAGCGCGAGTTCGATCACGGGTGCCTCCCCCGGGGCCGGTCCGGTGGGCGTTTTGTCGCTATGAGGCCGGGGGCCTCACAGCTCCCCCGGGCCGACCGGCGCTGCGACAGTTCGAACATGCTGATCAACGATCATATGGCGAAGTACGTTGAGATTCCCGGGGGTTACCTGCACTACCGGACGGCGGGCACGGGCCGGGACGTGGTGCTGTGCAACGCGGGCGCGGCGGATCTGCGGATGTGGGAGTCGACGCTGCCCTGGCTGTCCGGGGCGGCCCGCGTGATCACCTTCGACTACCGCGACACGGGCCTGTCCTCGGCGGGGACGGCGCCGTACAGCGAGGTCGAGGACATCGCGGCGGTGTTCGACGCGGCCGGGGTGACGGACGCGCTCCTGCTGGGCGTCTCGGACGGGGCGCGTCGTGCGCTGGCGTTCGCACACCGGTACCCGGCGCGGATCCGCCGGGTGGTTGCGGTGGGCGGCACGTTCGGGCCGTTCCCCGACCCGAACGCCGAGGAGGAGACCTCCCGCGCCCTGCTGCCGGCGCTGTTCGAACGGATCGCACGGGTCAGGGCGGCCGAGGGGATGCACGCCTCGGCGGCGGTGGACGTGGACGCGTGGGGTCCGGCGCTCGGACGGGACCAGCGCAGGCTGATGATCGGCCTGGAGGTGGCGAACACCCACCTCGTCACGCTGCCCGACGAGGAGTACCTCGGCACCGAGCTCGACCCGCCCGTCAAGACCCGGTTCGCCGAACTCGCCGTTCCTGTCAGCGTGTTGGTCGGGGAGCACGACCTCCCGGCGACCCGGCTGTGGGCCCGGCGGCTGGCCGAGCAGGTGCCGGACGCGGAACTGACGGCCCTGCCGGAGGCCGACCACTACCCGATGCTGTCCGCCCCCGCCGCCTTCGAACGTTTCCTGCGCGGACTGCTTTAGGTCCTGCTTTAGGTCCTGCTTTAGGTCCTGCTTTAGGTCCTGCTTTAGGTCCTGCTTTAGGTCCTGCTTTAGGTCCTGCTTCAGGCCCTCCGCGCCCAGCCCGGCACCCAGGTGCCCGGGGCGTCCTGGACAGTCCCCGCGGCGGCCAGGTGGGCGCGCAGGGCGGCCAGCGCCGGGTGTGGGTTGTCGCGGTGCCAGACCAGGGAGTGCGGGTAGACCGGCGTCGGGTCGGTGAGCGGAATCCGGCGCAGGTCGTGGCCGGCCGGCCAGACCAGGCGGGTGCCGTCGCTCATGAAGGTGGCCAGTGCCGGGGTGTCGGCGATGGTGTCGAGCAGCGCGTCGGAGCCGAAGTTGGGCCCGGTGGCCTCGATGGTGAGGCCGAACTCGGCGACCAGGTCGTCGTAGTAGGCCGCCCACTCGGAGCCGGGGAGGATGCCGGGCATCCAGATCCGGTGCCCGACCAGCTCGCCCGGTGTCACCGCGCGGGCCCCGGCCAGCACGTGGCCGGGGCCGGTGAGCAGTTCGAGCTTCTCGTCGATCACCCGGACGGACGCCAGGTCGTCGGGCAGCGGCCGGCCCGGCGTGCCGACGGCGCGGAAGGACGCGTCGATGGTGCCCGCGCGGATCGCGTCGATGGCCTCGTCGATGTCGAGCAGCTTCACCACGTCGAGTTCGATCTCGGGGCGGGTGCGGTGGAAACCGCGCAGCAGGCCGGACGCGGCGCCGCGCAGGTTGATCACGTCCACCCGCAGCGGGCGGCGGGCGGTGTGCACGGAGGCGACGGCGCGTTCGGCGACCCGCAGCAGCTCGCGGGCGTGCGGCAGGAACGCCTGGCCGTCGATGGTGGTCTCGGCGCCGCGCGGAGTGCGGGCGAACAGCCGCACACCGAGGTCCCGTTCGAGGGCGGCGATGCGTTTGGAGACGGCCTGCTGGGTGACCGCCAGGTCGGCGGCGGCCTTCTGGAACTGGCCCGCCTCGGCGACGGCGAGGTAGGTGCGTACGGCTTCGAGGTCCACGCCGTCCACCTTAGTGAACAACCAGCGGTTGTATCCGAGGCCCTTCCCGGTTGTTTGACCTGCACCTTCACGACCCGATTTGCTCTGCCGGGTCAACGCGGGTTTGTGCGGTCGAACGGGGTGGCGATGGGCAGTCGGCGGTCGTTGGGACGGCCCTTCGGGTGGCTGTGGGCGGCGTACGCGGTGAGCGCGTACGGATCGGGGCTGGGGTTCGGGGCGCTGCCGCTGATCGCGGTGCTGGTGCTGCACGCCGGCCCCGCCGAGGTGTCGGCGCTGTCCGCCGTGGGCCCGGCGGTGGGGGCGCTGCTGGCGCTGCCGCTCGCGCCGTGGGTGGAGTTCCGGCGCAAGCGACCGGTGATGGTCGCGGCCGACCTGGTCAGGTGCGGCGCGATGGCGTCCGTCCCGCTCGCGTACGCCTGCGGGGTGCTCGGGTTCGGCCAGCTGCTCGCGGTGTCGGCGGTGGTCGCCGCAGCGAAGATCGCGTTCGGCGCGGCGAGCGGGGCCTACCTGAAGGCACTGGTCCGGCCGGACGACCTGCTGGTCGCCAACTCCCGTTTCGAATCGACGAATTGGAGCTCGATCGCGGTCGGCCCGCCGCTCGGCGGGGCCGCGATCGGCGTGTTCGGCCCGGTCGTCACGGTGCTGGCGGACGCGGGCAGCTATCTGCTCTCGGCGCTCGGCCTCGCGGCGATCCGCCACCGCGAGGAGCCCCCGCCCGCCCGCGACGGCGGCCCGGCCGGACCGGGATCGCTGTTGGACGGCTGGCGACACCTGCTGGGCGACCCGGAACTGCGGGCGCTGTACCTCAACAACCTGCTGGTGTCCGGCCTGATCATGGCCACCGAACCGGTGCTCGCCGTCCTGCTGCTGCGCCAACTCCACTTCCCCGCCTGGCAGTACGGCCTGGCGTTCGCCGCACCCTGCCTCGGCGGGCTGATCGGCTCCCGGCTGGCCCGCCGGGTGGTGGCGCGACGCGGCCGGACGTGGGTGTTCCGGACGGTCGGCACGCTGCGCGTCGTCTGGCTGATCGGGCTGGCCTTCGTCCCGTCCGGCGTGGTCGGCCTGCTCACGGTGATGGCCGTCGAGCTGGCGATCATCGTCCACATGAGCCTGTTCACGCCGGTCCTCGCCACCTACCGGCTGGAACGCACCCCCACCCACCTGGTCGCCCGCACCCTGTCCGCGTGGTCGATCGGCCAGCAGGCGACGACCGCCGTCCTCACCGCGCTCGGCGGTCTGCTCGCCACCCTGACCGACCCGCGCACCACCCTGGCCGTCGCCGGGCTGCTGGCGCTGGCGACCCCGCTCCTGCTCCCGCGCCGCGAGCCGGCGCCAGCGCCGGTGCCGGAGCCGGAGCCGGAGCCGGAGCCGACGCGCGAGCCTGCTCCGATCAACGGCGTTGCAGGAACGCCCACTTCGACGCCCACTCCGTGAAGCGAAGCCGCGCTGTTCGTCGATCCGCCACTTCGAGGACCTCTCCATGAAGCACACCGCACTGCTCCTGCTCGACTGCCAGCCCGCCGTCCTGGCCGCCCTGCCCGATCCCGCTCCGCTGCTCGCCCGGCTGGAGCGAGCCGCCGCCGACGTCCGTGCCGGGGGCGGCACGGTGGCCCACGTGCGCACCGCGTTCACCGAGTCCGACTGGGCGGCCGTCCCCGCCACCAACCAGGTCTTCGCCGCCGTGGCCCGGCATCGCGTCCTGCACCACGATGACCCGGACGCCGCCTTCCACCCGCAACTCCCCCAACTGGACGACGACTTGGCGGTTCGCAAGACCCGCCTCTCCGCCCTGTCCGGCACCGGCCTGGACCAACGGCTGCGCGCCCGCGCCGTCGACACCCTGATCCTCGCCGGTCTCAGCACCGGCGGCGCCGTCCTGGCCACCGCCCTGGACGCTGCCGACCACGACTACCGCCTCCGCGTGCTGTCCGACGGCGTCGCCGACCCGGACCCGCACCTCCACGAACTGCTGCTCGAAAAGGTGCTCCCGGCCCGCGCCGAACTGCTCAACTGCTCAAGCCTGAAGGCAGGTTGAGCGCAGCTCACGCCGCCGCCCCCTCCATCGCCAGCCGGGCGAACGCGGCGCGCGCCGTGGCGAGGAACGCCGGTACGGCGGGCCGCGTCTCGGCGCGGCGCAGCCAGGTCATGGTGATCGTCGTCCGGGCGGCGTCGCCGAGCAGCGGGACGGCGGTGAGTTCGCCGCGGGACGCCGCGTCGGCCACCGCGAGTTCGGGCAGCAGGGCGCAGCCCAGGCCGGCGGCGGCGCACTGGCGAAGGGCGGCGATGCCGGCCAGTTCGGTCTCGATCACAGGGGCGTCGGAGTCGAGGCTGTCGATCAGGCGGTCCAGCATCTCGCGGAAGCCGCAGCCGACCGGGGTGGCCAGGAACGGCTCTCCGCGCAGTTCGGGCCCGGCGAGCTGCGCGTACTGGGCCAGCCGGTGGCCGTTCGGGGCGACCACCATCAGCCGCTCGCCGGCCAGCGTCTCGCTGGCCGTCGCCTCGCCGCGGGGCGCCCGGCCGAAGGTCAGTACGACGTCGATCTCGCCGCGCCGCACCCAGTCGTACAGTTCGCCGCGGCTGCCCTGGCGGACCGACACCTGCACCCGGGGGCACTCGCGGCGGTAGGCGGCGAGGACGGCGGGCAGGCGGTGCGCGCAGAGCGTCTCCAGGCCGCCGACGACCAGTCGGCCGCCGGGGTGGCGGTCTCCGTCCTCGACGGCCGTCCGGGCCTCCTGGACGAGCAGCAGCATCCGGTCGGCGTACTCGACCAGTCGCTCCCCGGCGGAGGTGAGGGAGAGCCGGCGGTGGCTGCGGTCGAACAGTTTGGTGCCGAGTTCGGCCTCCAGGGCCTGGACCTGTTCGGTGACGCTGGACTGGGCGTAGTTCAACTCGGCTGCGGCGCGAGTGAAGTTGAGCGTCCGGGCGACGGTGCGGAAGGTCCGAAGGTGGCGCAGTTCCACGGCGTCCGCTCCTCGTCAGGTCGGTGTCGGCCGCCGTACCGGCTGCATGGCGTGTACCGCTTGCGTCGCTCGCATCGCGTGCGTCGCGTGCATCGCTTGCATCGGTTCCGGCGATGGGTGTCATCGGAAGCGCCCGCTTCCTCAACCACCCTGGCACGGCCAGAATTTCAGTGACCGCCCGCCGTGCACAACCGGCGAGGTGAACTCCGGTGCCGCCACCGTCCGGCGCGCCCTTCGCATCCATTCACTTCTTTCGCACCCTCGGGGGACAACTGTGCCCGGTCGTCGACGGACCGACTCCCGGCGTGGGAACGGGCTGCTGCTGCTCGGACTCTCGCTCGGCTACTTCATGGTGATGCTGGACACCACGGTGGTGACCGTGGCCCTGCCGGCGATCGGCGCGGACCTGTCGGGTTCGCTCGGCGCTCTGCAGTGGGTCTCCAACGGTTACACCCTCACCTTCGCCGCGCTGCTGCTCACCGCGGGTGCGCTGGCCGACCGGCACGGCGGACGGCGGGTGTTCCTGGCCGGGCTGTGGCTGTTCGGCGCGTGCTCCGGCGTGAGCGCACTGGCCGGTTCGATGGGCGCGCTGATCGCGCTGCGGGCGCTGCTCGGGGTGGCGGGCGCGCTGCTGCTGCCGGCCTCGCTGGCGGTGATCGCGCACGCCTGGACCGAACCGGCGGCCCGGGCCCGGGCGATGGGCGTCTGGGCGGCGATCAGCGGCAGCGCGCTGGCCGCCGGGCCGCTGGTCGGCGGGGCGCTCACCGACCGGTTCGGCTGGCAGGCGATCTTCCTGGTCAATGTGCCGGTGGCGTTCCTCGCCCTCGCCCTGACGGCACGTCACGCGCCGGCGGACCGGCCCGGGGCGGACCGGGGCAGGGCGGACCGGGGCGTGGACCGGGGTGTGGACCTGCCGGGGCAGGTCTGTGCGGTGCCGGCCCTGACCGGCCTGACCTGCGCCCTCATCGAGGGCGGGCCGGCGGGCTGGGGCTCGCTGCCGGTGCTCGGCGGCTTCGCGGTGTTCGCGCTGTCCGGCGGCCTGTTCGTGCTGGTCGAGCGGCGCCGGGAGACCGCGGGACGTGCCGTGATGCTGCCGCTGGGACTGCTGCGCGACCGGACGCTCGCCACCGGGCTGGGCGCGGGGCTGCTGGTGAACTTCGGCCTGTCGGGGGTGCTGTTCGTGCTCTCGCTGCACTTCCAACGGGCGCACGGCCTGAGCGCGTTCGGCGCGGGCGTGGCGTTCCTGCCGCTGATGCTGCCGACCGCGTTCAACCCGGTGTTCACCGGCCGCCTGGTGGGTCGGATCGGCGCTCGCCGCCCGGCCGTCGCCGGGTTCCTGCTGATGGGCGTCGGGGTGCTGGTGGCCGCCGCGGCGACCGGGGGTTCGACGGTCGCGCGGGTGGCGACGGCGGGCGGGCTGCTGGTGCTCGGCTTCGGGGTGTCGTTCGCGATCCCGTCGCTGATGACGGCGGTGGTCGGCGCGGTCGCCAAGGAGCAGTCCGGGATCGCCTCGGGCGCGCTGAACTCGGCTCGGCAGACCGGCGCGGTGCTCGGCGTGGCCGTACTGGGCGCGACGGCCGACGCGGCCGGGGACGGCTCCGGCACCCGGCTCGCGCTGCTGGTGGCCGGTGTCGCCCTGCTGGCCGGCGCCGCGGCGGTCGGCGCGTTCCTGGCCCGCCCGGTCGGGCCGCGCGGCCCGAACCCGGCCCGGCCCACGGCCTGACCGGGCGGGCCAGGACCCTCAGCCCCTGCCGCCGCCGACCACCGCGTCCTCGGCGGCTTCGGCGGCTTCGGTGTCCTCGGCGTCCGGATCGGGCTTGGCGTGCTGGATCTCCCGGGCGTCCTCGGCCAGCCGGAACAGGCCCTCGGAGACGAAGTTCAGGAACCGCGCGATGCTGTCCAGCCGGTCGGAGGCCGGGGTGCCGGGGCCGAGCACGGAGACGCCCTCGCGGACGGCCTCGACCACGGCGGCGTTGGCCCGGGCGCTGGCGACGGTGGCCTGGTACCAGATGTCCTCGTCCAGGACATAGCTCTCACGGCGGCGCTCGTCGCGCTCACGCCGGATCATCGCCTGGTCGTCCAGGAAAGCGACCGCCTTGGAGATGGACGCCGGACTGACCTGGAGCCGCTGGGCGAGCTCGACCGCGGTGAGGCGGCCTTCGTCGGTGAGCATCAGCGCGGCCAGCACCCGTGCGGGCATCCGGCTCATGCCGGAGTGCATGAACACCGTGGTGACGGTCTCCGCATAGACCGCCACCGCCTCCGGGTCGCGCCCGTCGGCGGGCCGGTCGGAGTACGGGCTGCGGGGCAGCGCCTGTCGGCGCTGGGCGCGGCGTTCGGTGGCGCGGTGGGCCAGGTCGGCCCGGTAGCCGTTGGGGCCGCCGTTGCGCATGACCTCGCGGGTGACGGTCGAGGTCGGACGGTCGAGTCGGCGGGCGATCTCGGCGTACGCAAGGTCCTCGGCCAGTCCCAGCGCGATCTGCTGGCGTTCCTGCTGGGTGAGCCTGCCTCCCGGCATCACGGTCTCCTCGGTCGGTCTTCCCGGTCGGCCCCAGCATAGCGTTCACGCACATTTCATTGCACCGCACCCGCCCTCAACGTTGCGTTAGCTGGAGGGCCGTTGCAACGATTTACAGCCATTGACCTGCTGCGATGCGCTTCGATTGCAACAAGTCCATTGCCGAATTCATGAACGCAACGTAGCGTTTCCATCATCAGAAACGAAGCGCAGATGGAGTCAGCCATGCAGCAGTTCGCCACCCCCGCCGCGATCACCGCCGTCGTCGAGATCCCCGCCGGCCACCTCCGCCTGATCGCCACCGACCGCACCGACACCGTCGTCGAGGTGCTCCCCGCCAACCCGAAGAAGGACCGCGACGTGCGGGCCGCCGAGCAGACCGAGGTGGTCTTCGCGGACGGCGTGCTGCGGATCGTCACCGCCTCCGGACAGCACCGCCTGCTCGGCCCGACCGGCGCGCTGGAGGTCACCGTCCAGCTGCCGGCCGGCTCCCGGATCGAGGCCAAGTCCGCCGACACCGAACTGACCGGCGTGGGACGGCTCGGCGAGGTCGCGTTCGAGAGCGCCCGGGGCACGATCAAGCTCGACGAGGCGGCCGGCGGCTGGCTCGTCCTCCAGGCCGGCAGCATCGAGGTCGGCCGCCTCACCGGCTCGGCGAAGCTCGACACCCAGAGCGGCGACCTGACCGTCACCGAGGCGGTGAGCGGCGAGCTGGCGCTCACCACCCAGTCCGGTTCGATCACCGTCGGCGCCGCCCGCGGAGTGTCCGCCTCGCTGGACGCCGGCACCGGCCACGGCCGCATCCACAACGCCCTGCGCAACGCCGACGACGTGCCCGGGCTCGCCATCCGCGCCACCACCATGAACGGCGACATCACCGCCCGCACGGTCTGACCGCAGCCCCGCCACCGGGCCGCCGCACCGCACGGCGGCCCCGCACGGCACCAACTTGCACGGCATAGACCCGCACGGCACCAACCCGCCCAGTACCAACCCGCACGGCATCAACCCGCCCAGCAGCAGAAGGAGTTCTCCCATGACCGGCCTGGCCATCGCGGCACAGGGGCTGCGCAAGTCCTACGGGGACAAGACCGTCCTCGACGGCGTCGACCTGTCCGTCCCGCAAGGCACCGTCTTCGCCCTGCTCGGCCCGAACGGGGCCGGCAAGACCACCGCCGTGAAGATCCTCTCCACCCTCATCTCGGCCGGCCCCGGCAGCGGCCCGATCCGGATCGGCGGCCACGACCTCGCCACCGACCCGCAGGCGGTGCGCGCCGAGATCGGCGTCACCGGCCAGTTCTCCGCCGTCGACGGCCTGATCACCGGCGAGGAGAACATGCTGCTGATGGCGGACCTGCACCACCTGCCCAAGGCCGAGGGCCGCCGCGTCGCCGCCGACCTGCTGGCCCGGTTCGACCTCACCGAGGCCGCACAGAAGCCCGCCTCCACCTACTCCGGCGGCATGAAGCGCCGCCTCGACATCGCGATGACGCTGGTCGGCAATCCTCGGATCATCTTCCTGGACGAGCCCACCACCGGCCTCGACCCCCGCAGCCGCCACAGCATGTGGCAGATCATCAGGGAACTCGTCACCGGCGGCGTCACCGTCTTCCTCACCACCCAGTACCTGGAGGAGGCCGACGAACTCGCCGACCGCATCGCCGTCCTGCACAACGGCGTGATCGCCGCCGAAGGCACCGCCGACGAGCTCAAGCGCCTCGTCCCCGGCGGCCACGTCCGACTCCGCTTCACCGACCCGGCCGGGTACCGGTCCGCCGCCGACGCCCTCGCCGAGAGCGCCCGCGACGACGACTCGCTGACCCTGCTCGTCCCCAGCGACGGCAGCCAGCGCGCCCTGCGCTCCGTACTCGACCGGCTGGACTCCGCCGGCGCCGAGGCCGACGCGCTGACCGTGCACACCCCCGACCTCGACGACGTGTTCTTCGCGCTGACCGGCGCGCCCGCCGTCACCGACCAGCCCAAGGAGAACGCACGATGAGCGCCTTCGCCCTCGCCTTCCGCGACTCGTCGACCATGCTGCGGCGCAACCTGCTGCACGCCCGGCGCTACCCGTCGCTCACCCTGAACCTGCTGCTCACCCCCGTGATGCTGCTCCTGCTGTTCGTCTACGTCTTCGGCGGCGCGATGAGCGGCGGGGCCGGCCGGGCCGCGTACGTCGCCTACCTGCTGCCCGGCATCCTGCTGATGACCATCGGCTCCACCGTGGTCGGCACCGCCGTCTCGATGGCGACCGACATGAACGAGGGCATCGTCGCCCGGTTCCGCACCATGGCGATCCACCGCGGGTCGGTGCTGTTCGGCCGGGTCGTCGGCAGCGTCCTGCAGTCGGTGCTGAGCGTGGTGCTGGTCGGCGCCGTCGGCGTCGCCATCGGATTCCGCTCGCACGACGCCACCGCGCTGGAGTGGCTCGCCGCGTTCGGCCTGCTGGTGCTGGTCGCGCTCGCCCTCACCTGGCTCGCCGTCGGCATGGGCATGGGCAGCCCCAACGCGGAGGCCGCCAGCAACGCCGCACTGCCGCTGATCCTGCTGCCGCTGATCTCCACCGCCTTCGTCCCGCTGCACTCGATGCCCGGCTGGTTCCAGCCGATCGCCCAGTACCAGCCGTTCACCCCCGCCATCGAGACGCTGCGCGGCCTGCTGCTCGGCACCCACATCGGCAACAACTGGTGGATCGCGCTGATCTGGTGCGCCGCCCTCACCGTGCTCGGCTACCGCTGGTCCCGCTCGCAGTTCGACCGCGAGCCGAAGTAGCCACCCAGCCAAAACAGAGCTGACATCTCGTCAGCTCATTTGGCGTATCCGGGGGTTGCCCCTACCCCGGGTCCGGGTGGCAACCGCATCGTGCGACGGCGGACGATCGGAAAGGGTGGATCGACCGACCGCGCTCGACCACGGGGAGACCACACCATGGGGAACAGACATCGAACAAAACTGCTGGGAGTGATCGCACTCCTGCTCCTGCTGCCGACCGCGGCCCCCGCAGCAGCCCGCCCGAACGGTCAACTGGCGCACACGGCCGTCGAGTTCACCAGCGTCGACGGCGTCACTCTGCACGGCGAACTGATCGCCCCGCAGGGCGCGAACGGCGCCCCCGGGCTGGCGATGGTCGGCGGGGCCGGCCCGGTCACCATGGACGAACTGCGGCCCGCCGCCGAGGCGTTCGCCGCCCACGGCATCCCGACCCTGATCTGGGACAAGCGGACCGCCGGTTACTCCACCCTCCGACGCGACTACGACCGGCTCGCCGACGACGCCCTCGCCGCAGCCCAACTCCTGCGCTCCCGGCCCGAGATCGACCCGAACCGGGTCGGCCTGTGGGGCCTGTCGGAGGGCGCATGGGTGGCCACCCTGGCCGCCGGACGCACCCCCTCGGACGTGTCCTTCGTGCTGACGGCCGGCGCGGTCGGCCTCACCCCGGCCCGCCAACAGGCCTGGGCGTACGGCGAGTTCCTCCGACACGCCGGAATCACCGGCTCGCTGGTACCGACCATGCAGAGCACGCTGATCCGACAGCTGGCCGCTGCCGGGCTCTTCCCGGAGGCGGACTACGACCCGGTGCCCGCCTGGGAGCGGATCCACCAGCCGGTGCTGGCCGAGTGGGGCACGCTGGACCGCGAGGCCGTGCCCGCCGAGAGCGAGCGGATCGTCCGGGAGGCCCTGGACCGCGCGGGCAACCGCCACTACACGATCCGAACCGTCCCGGACGTCCGCCACAACCTCCGCCGCAGCTTCGCCGACGGCTTCGACCGATCCCCTCAACTGCCGGACGACTACGCCGACTTCGAGTCCCGCTGGATCAACGGGCTGGCGAGCGGACTGCCGGCGGCATCCGCCGACACCGCCCCCGCACAGGAGTACGCCAGCCGGCCGCTCGCCCCGCTCCACTGGTACGAACCCCCGTGGCTCCAGGCCGCGTTGACCGGCGTCTGCCTGATCGGATTCGTCGGGCACCTCGCCACCGGCACAGTCCGCCGACTGCGCCGCCGCCCCGCCCCGGCAGGCCTGCCCCGCCCGGCCCGCTGGGCCGCCCTGACCGGCACCCTCACGGTCGTCGGCACCCCGCTCTACCTGCTGTTCATGGCGATCACCGCAGCCTCCCTGCCCGGACCGGTCCTGCTGGGCCGGCCGGCCGTCTGGTGGCTGCTGCAACTCGCCGCCGTGGCAACGGTGGTGGCGGTCGCACTGACCGCGTTCACCGCGCTCCGGAACCGCCCGGCGGGCGGCGCCCGGGTACGGCTCGGACTGCTGACGCTCTCGGGCGCGGCGTTCGTCCCGTGGGCGCTCTACTGGGGGCTGCTGCGCCCCTGACCGGCGCCGGGGTCAGACCTTGGCGTCCGGCGCGGTGTCGGCGACATGCTGCCACACCGGGTCCAGCGCGAGGGCCGTGAGCTGGTCGCCGTCGAGCAGCGGCGACGGATACAGCTTGTCCCCCTGGTTGGCGATGGTGTTCGAGGAAGCGGTGATCATGCTGCCGTCGGTGCGGTAGAGGGTCACCCGCCAGTCCTGCAGGCCCGCCGCCGCGTCGGGGAGGTACGTGTACAGCTGGCTGCCGTCGGGGCGGTTCTCGACCGCGCACTTGGGCACATTGCCGCAGGTCGCGTGCGGCTTGTAGCCCGTCGAGTGCCGCGGAACACCGATGACCTGGCCGACCTCGATCCGGATGTTGCCCGACCGCGTGCCGTTGGTGATGCTGTGCAGCGCCCCGACCCGGAACGCCTGCTGCCGGACTCCGTCCGTCGGGCCCGGCATCCCGCTCGGCAGCGGCTGCGGGCCCGGGTCGTTCCAGGTGTTCTCGATCCGGTAGCCGGCCGGGATCCGCGCCGCCAGCAGCTCCGCGACATTCGGCACGGAACCCGGGCTGCCGGGCTTGGACGACGCACCGTCGCTCGGCTTCGACGAGCCCCCGCCGGACGGGGCGGCCGCCGGACCGGCCACAGTGCTCGTCGGGCCGGCGGTCAGCACGGCGCCGCCCGCCACCGCGACGGCGATGATCGCCGCGACGGCACCCGTCATGGTGGCGGCGCGCCGACGCTTGCTGCGGCGGCCCCGACGCAGCAGGTCCGCCACCGGCGCGGGCCCGGCCGGGGCCTGGCCGTCCGCCAGCACCTCCAGCGCGTGCGACAGGTCCTCGTGGTCAGTGGTGCTCATGGGCTGACAGCCTCCTCGTTCCTCGACCGGTTGTTCGACAGGGTGGTGCGCAGCCGGGCCATCGCCCGGGAGTGTTGGCTCTTGACGGTGCCGACCGAGCAGCCGAGGACGGTGGCGGTGTCCTTCTCGGACAGGTCCTCCAGGTGCCGCAGCACCACTACCGCACGCTGCCGCGGTGCCAACGACCGCAGCGCACGCCGGAGTTCGTCCATCTCGTCGTACTCGACACCGACCGCGCCGGCCGTCTCCGGCAGATCGGCGGTGAGCGTCTCCCGACGTCGTCGACGCCACCAACTGATGTGCCCGTTGACCAGCATCCGCCGCAGGTAGGCGTGCGGATCGTCGGTGGCCACCCGTCGCCAGCGGACGTACAGCTTGACCAGGCAGTCCTGCAACAGCTCCTCGCCGCGGTACCGGTCCCCCGCTATCAGGGTGGCCGTGCGCAGGTGCCGCGGCCAGGCGGCCGCGACGAAGGCCGTGTAGGCGTCGTCCTCGGTTTCTCGACTCACACCGACCACACGCCCGAACATGCCGGAAAGGTTGTCAGCAGTTTTTCGGATCGTCTCCGCTCAGTCGGCGCGGGTCCGCAGCCGGCGCACCGCGAGAGCGGCCAGGGCGGCGGCGAGCAGGGCGAACAGCGCACTCTCCACGAACTGGAAGGTCCAGTAGCGATCGGCGGGCTGTTGGGTGATCTCGACGTGGATCCGGTGGTCGGCGAGGCAGCCGGGCAGGTCGGTGAGCGAACTGTGGTCCATGCAGTCCTGGAACCAGTCGCTGTGCCCGACGGGCGCGCCGGACTCGTCGAGGATCGCGCTCGTGTCGATCACCCACGGCCCGCCGGGCACCCGCAGTCCGCCGATGTCGCCGTAGGTGCCGATCTTGCTGAGGTTGGCGACGATCGGCGCGGTCAGCTGCACCGCGGTGCGCTCGGGCGCCCGGTAGTGCGGACGGACGACGGCCGGGACGACCAGCTGGACGACGGCGAACACGGCGAGCGTGGCCGCCATCGCGGGGACGGTGCGCCGCAGGTACAGGCCCAGGGTGGCGCCGAGCACGGACGCGAACGCGGCGTACGCGGCGGGCACCAGGCCGTGCGAGGCGAACGCGACCGGCTCGAAGCGCGCACCGCGAACGGCGGTGACGGGGCCGGTGGCCCAGCCCAGCAGTAGCGCGGCGAGAGCGGCGGCGAGGGTGCAACTGCCGCCCACCACACCGAGTTTGGCCGCCAGCCAGCGGCGTCGGGTGATGCTCTGGTTCCACACCAGCCGGTGCGTGCCCGCCTCGAACTCCCGGGCCACCAGCGGCGCGCCGCAGAACACCCCGAACACGGCGGGCGCCACCAGCAGCAGGTAGCCGAGCAGGTCGGTGCGCAGCCCGTAGCGGTCCGCGAAGGCGGCGAGCGGCCCGGTGCAGTCGGCGCGGGCCGAGCAGTGCGCGAGCGTGTCCTGCTGGGCGTGGTGGACGTCGAGGCCGAGCACCACCAGGTAGCCGGCCAGCAGGAGCAGCGCGCCCAGGCCGATCAGCGCCTGGGTGCGGAACTGACGCCAGGTCAGCCAGATCATCGACGGGCCTCCGGTCGGGCGGCGGGACGGCGCGCGTTCTCGGCGCGGGCCAGCTGGGCGAGGACGAGTTCCTCCAGGTCGGGCGCGGTGACGGCCCACGGTCCGTCCGGCAGCGGGTGCTCGGTGCGGACCAGGGCGGTCGCCGGGCCGCCGTCGGACGGCTCGGTGCGGGTGAGCACGGTGACGGCCGACGGGAGCGCGTCGAGGTCGGCGGGACGGCCGGTCACCCGGGCGTGCCGGGCCAGCAACGGGCCGATGTCGCCGTGCAGTTGGACCCGTCCGCGAGCCAGCACCACCAGGTGGTCGCAGACCCGGGCGACATCGGGCAGGGCGTGCGAGGAGAGCACGGCCGTCGCGCCCAGCTCGGTGACGGACTCCATCAGGTGGTCCAGGAACGCGTGCCGGGCCAGCGGGTCGAGCGCGGCGGCGGGCTCGTCGAGGATCAGCAGGTCCGGCCGCTTGGCGGCGGCCACGGTCAGGGCGAGTTGGGCACGCTGCCCGCCGGACAGCCGACCGGCCTTCTGCCGAGGGTCCAACTCGGAACGGGCCAACCGGCGTTCGGCGAGCGCCGCATCCCAGCGCGGGTTGAGGCGGGCGCCGAGACGCAGGTGCTCGGCGACGGTGAGGTCCGGGTAGACGGGCGTGTCCTGGGCGACGTACCCGACCCGCGCCAGGTGATCCGGTCGGACGCCCGGCTCCGCACCGTGCACCCGGATCCGGCCCGCCGTCGGGGCGATCAGCCCGCACGCGAGCTGCAACAGCGTCGACTTCCCGGCCCCGTTCGGCCCGACCAGACCGACCACCCGGCCCGCCGGAACACTCAACTCCACGTCCGCGAGCGCCGATCGACGCCCGTACCGCTTGCCGAGCCCGACGGCCTCCAACACCGGCGTCACCACAGCTCCACGTCCTCGGCGTCCCGCCCCGCCCGCCGCCCCCGCCAGGCCCGCACCAACCGGTACGCACCCCACCCCAGAGCAACCAGTACGCCCAACTGAAGCGCCCACCACGCGTACAACAGCGGGCTCCGCTCGGTCTTCTCGGCCACCGCCACCAGCACGGCACCGCTCGTCAATCCATCCATGCCCCCACACTCCCGCCCACCCCCGACCCCCCACAGCGGCCGAAGGTACGGTCCCCCCACCCGCCCGTCGTACTTTCGGCCGGTCCGCCGCACCCGCGGCTTCCCCTAGCGTGGCGGCGTGAGACGGACGTCGGTGGTGGGGAACGCAGTGCTCGGGGCGGGGTTCGCGCTGGTGGTGCTGGTGATGGCGGCGCAGTACGCGGCGCAGGGCCGGATGTGGCTGCTGGACGCGGCGACCGGTGCGGTGGTGTGCGCGCTGGCCGTGGGGCGGGAGCGGAACCGTGGCGGGGCGGCCGCGCTGGGTCTGGCCGTGGCCGGTGCGGCGGCCCTCGCCGCCCGCGCGGCGGGGCTGCCCGGGGAGCCCGGCGCGGCGGCGGTGCTGGGGCTGCTGGTGCTGGGCGGCTCCGCGGTGCGGACGCTGCCGTGGCGTTCGGCCGCCGCGCTCGCCGTCGCCGGGCTGGCGATGATGACGGCGGGCCTGCTGGCGGCGCAGGCCCCGGCGACCCCGTTCCGGGTCGGCATCGAGGTGTGGGCGCTGGCGCTCGCCGCCGGCCTCGGGCTGCGCCTGCTGGACCACCGCCGGCAGGCCGCCGCCGAGACCGCGCGCCGCGACGAACGCCTCGCGCTGGCACGGGAGTTGCACGACCTGGTCGCCCACCACATCACCGGCGTGGTGGTGCAGGCGCAGGCGGCCCGGATCGTCGCCCGCAAACGTCCCGAGCAGCTGGACGACACCCTTGCCGGGATCGAGACGGCCGGCGCGGACGCGCTGTCCGCGATGCGCCGCGTCGTGGGCCTGCTGCGCGCCGCCGACGACACTCCGGGGACGGCGCCCGCCGCCCCCGGCCCGGCCGAACTCGCCGATCTGGCAAGGAAGTTCGAAGGCCACGGCCCGAGCATTCGGCTGCAGCTTCCGGACCGGGACGCGCCGACCTGGCCGCCCGAGGTCGCCACCACCGTGCACCGGATCGTCCAGGAGTCGCTGACCAACGTCGCCCGCCACGCCGCCCACGCCCGGACCGCCGAGGTCGCCGTCGCCCACACCCCGGGCGTCCTGACCGTCACCGTCGCCGACGACGCCGCCCCCGCCCACACCCGCCACCGCCGCCCCGCCGGATACGGCCTCCTCGGCATGCGCGAACGCGTCGAAGCCCTCGGCGGCACCCTCACCACCGGCCCCGCCCCCACCGGCGGCTGGACCGTCCACGCCGAACTCCCCGTCCCCGAAAGCGCCCCCGAAAGCACCTCCCGATGACCGACCCCACCCCGCCGCCCGTCCCCGAAAGCGCCCCCCGATGACCATTCGCATCCTGCTCGCCGACGACCAGGCGATGATCCGCAGCGGCCTGCGCCTGATCCTGGAGGACGAGGACGACCTGACCGTCGTCGGCGAGGCCTCCGACGGCGCCGAGGCGGTCGAACTCGCCCGCCGGCTGCGGCCCGACGTCTGCCTGGTCGACATCCGGATGCCCGGCCTGGACGGCATCGACGTGACCCGCGCGCTGGCCGGTCCGGGTGTCGCCGACCCGCTGCGGGTGGTCGTCGTCACCACCTTCGACCTCGACGAGTACGTGCACGGCGCGCTGCACGCCGGCGCGGTCGGGTTCGTCCTCAAGGGCGCGGCGCCCGCGCTGCTGATCGAGGCCGTCCGGGCCGCGCACGCCGGCGACGCCCTGATCTCCCCGTCCCTGACCCTCCGTCTGCTGCGCGGCCTCGCCCCCGCCCCGGCACCCACCGTGCTGGGCCGCCCGCCCGGCCGCCCGCTCTCCGCCCGCGAGACCGAGGTGGTCCGCGCCATCGCCCGGGGCCGCACCAATCAGGAGATCGCCGCCGACCTGTTCATCACCCTCAGCACCGTGAAGAGCCACCTGACCGCCGTCCAGCAGAAGCTCGGCGCCCGCAACCGCGTCGAGATCGCCGCCTGGGCCTGGCAGCACCACCTGGTCGACCCGCCCCTGAGCCACCCCTGAGCCGGCCCCGAGGTCCGACCTCCGGGGCCGCTCAGGGTTCGTCCCGGATGACCACGGAACGGCCGGACGGAAGACTTTCCCACGTCAACGCGCTCATCGGGAGCGGCTGTTGAGGAACATGGGGGACGAGCATGAAGACCACGGGACGCAAGCTGGCAGCCACCGCCGCGATCGGCGCACTGGTGGTGGGCCTCACCGCCGGCGTGGCCACCGCCGCACCGACCGCCCCCGCGAGCCTGCCCACCGCCGCGAGCCCGTCCGCTGCCGCCGGCCCGTTCACCGCCGCGACGCCGCCGAACGCGGCCGCCCTGAAGGCGTCCATCGCAGGCCTGCCCAGCGACCAACTCACCAGCGCCGTCGTGCTGGTGGGCGGCGAGGGCGGCCGCTGGTCGGGCACCTCCGGGGTGGGCGACCCGGCGACCGGGCGGCCGGTGAAGGCGGACGGCGAGTTCCGGATCGGCAGCATCACCAAGGTCTTCACCGCCGCCGTGGTCCTCCAGCTCGCCGCCGAGCACCGGGTCGACCTGGACGGCCCCGCCGTGCGGTACCTGCCGCCGAACACCCTGCCGGAGGCCTACTCCGCGGTCACCGTACGGCAGTTGCTCAACCACACCAGCGGCCTGCCGAACGGCCTGGGGCAGTTCCCCGACGACGGCACCCCGGAGTGGTTCGCCGCCCACGCGAGCGACAGCTTCACCCCGCAGGAGGTGGTCCGGCGGATCATGCTCAACCCGAAGGCGTTCGACGCGGGCAAGGCCCAGCAGTACAACGGCGTCAACTACTACCTGGCGGGCCTGCTGATCGAGCAGGTCACCGGCCACAGCTACGGCCACGAGGTCGGTGCCCGGATCCTGCGCCCGCTCGGCCTGCACCACACCTGGGCGCCGGGCGTCGACGACACCGCGCTGCCGAACCCGACCGCGCACGCCGTCCTCACCGTCACCCGCCCGGACGGCAGCACCGGCCTGGCGGACGTGACCGAGCAGAGCCCCTGGCCCTGGGCCGAGGGCGGCATGATCTCCACCGCGCCCGACCTGGAGCGCTTCATGTCCGCGCTGCTGCACGGCAAGCTGCTGCCGCCCGCCCAGCAGGCCGAACTGTTCGCCGTCCCGGACGTGCCGAACAACCAGAACGACCACTGCGACATCGGCCCCACCACCGGCCGGGCCTGCTTCAGCACCGGCCTGATGCGCTTCTCCCCCGCCCCCGGCGTCGAGTTCTGGGGCAAGACCGGCAGCCGCCCCGGGTACACCAGCGCCGTCTTCGCCACCCGCGACGGCTCCCGCGACCTGGTCTACTCCTTCACTCCGACCTCCCGCGCGGGCGCTTCCTTCGCCGCCCAGTACCAGGTCGCCGCCGCCGCGTTCGACCTGCCGACGCACTGACCCGCACGCACGCGAGAGGGCCCGCACCGCGCATCGCGGTACGGGCCCTCTGCCACGCGCGTCAGTTCGCGGCGAGCAGCTCCAGGGTGTCGATCACCCGGTTCGAGAAACCCCACTCGTTGTCGTACCAGGCGACCACCTTGACGTGCCGGCCCTCGACCCGGGTGAGCTCCGAGTCGAAGATCGAGGACGCCGGGTTGCCGGTGATGTCGGAGGAGACCAGCGGGTCGTCCGAGTACTCCAGGACGCCCGCCAGCTTGCCGGCGGCGGCCTCGCGGTAGGCGGCGAGCACCTCCTCGCGGGTGACGTCGCGGGAGACGGTGGTGTTCAGCTCCACGATCGAGCCGACCGGGACGGGCACCCGGATCGAGTCGCCGGACAGCTTGCCGTCCAGCTGCGGCAGCACCAGGCCGATCGCCTTCGCGGCGCCGGTGGTGGTCGGCACGATGTTGACGGCGGCGGCGCGGGCCCGACGCGGGTCGCGGTGCGGGCCGTCCTGGAGGTTCTGCTCCTGGGTGTAGGCGTGCACGGTGGTCATGAACCCGTGCTCGATGCCGGCCAGTTCGTCGAGGACGGCGGCCAGCGGGGCCAGCGCGTTGGTGGTGCAGGACGCGTTGGAGACGATGGTGTGCGCGGCCGGGTCGTACGCCTCGGTGTTGACGCCGTAGGCGAGGGTGACGTCGGCGCCGTCGGACGGCGCGGACACCAGGACCTTCTTCGCGCCGGCCGCCAGGTGGGCGCGGGCGGCGTCCGCGGAGGTGAACCGGCCGGTGGCCTCCAGCACGAGGTCCACGCCGAGCGCGGCCCACGGCAGGTCGGCGGGGTTGCGCTCGGCGAGCACCTTGATCCGACGGCCGTCCACCACCAGCACGTCGCCCTCGACGGTCACCGGGCGGCCGAGCCGGCCCGAGGTGGTGTCGTAGGCCAGCAGCCGGCCGAGCGCGGTGGGCTCGGTCAGGTCGTTGACGGCCACGACCTCCAGCTTGCTGTCGCGCTCCAGCAGAGCGCGCAGCACGTTGCGTCCGATGCGGCCGAATCCATTGATGGCGATGCGGGTCATGGGAAGTGCCCTCCTGTGCGCTGAGTGAACTCCTCCACTCTCGCCCGCCCGCCCGGCCCGTGGCAGTGGCGTCAGTGCCACGGTTCGCAAGGATCGTGCCAGGCCCCCGCGGCAGCGGGAAAACGCTTTCCCGTCGCCTCCGGAAAGCGCTTTCACTCCCCCTTGGCGAACGTCCGCCGGTACTCGCTCGGCGTGGTCCCGAGGATCTGTTGGAAGTGCGTGCGCAGGTTGGCCCCGGTACCGAGACCGGTCTCCGCGGCGATCCGCTCTACGCTCCGCTCGGAACGTTCCAGCAGCTCACGGGCGAGATCGACGCGGGCTCGCAGCACCCACTGCATCGGCGTGTACCCGGTGTCCTCGACGAACCGCCGGGAGAAGGTGCGCGGCGAGACCGCGGCGTGCCGGGCCAGCGTCCGTACCGTCAGCGGCTCGTCCAGCCGGTGCAGCGCCCACTCCCGGGTGGCGGCGAACCGCTCCCCGATCGGCTCGGGCACGCTGCGCGGCACGTACTGCGCCTGACCGCCGCTGCGGTACGGCGCGGCCACCAGCCGCCGCGCGGTGTGGTTGGACGCCGCCACCCCGAGGTCCCGGCGCAGCATGTGCAGGCACAGGTCGATGCCGGACGCCGCGCCCGCCGACGTGAGCACGCTGCCCTCGTCCACGAACAGCACGTTCTCGTCCACCCGCACCTGCGGATACTTGGCGGCCAGCGCCCGCGTGTAGTGCCAGTGCGTGGTGGCGCGGCGGCCGTCCAGCAGCCCGGTCGCGGCCAGCGCGAACGCCCCGGTGGAGATCGCCGCCAGCCGGGCCCCGCGCCGGTGCGCCGCGCACAGCGCCTCGACCACGGCGGCCGGCGGGTCGTCCCGGTCGGGGTGACGGTAGCCGGGCACGAACACCGACTCCGCCCACTCCAGCGCCTCCAGCCCGTGCGCCACGTGGTACGACAGTCCGTCCCCGCCCGCCACCAGCCCGGGCGCCGCGCCGCACACCCGCACCTCGTACGGCATGCTCGCGCGGGTGGAGAACACCTGCGCCGGGATCCCGACGTCGAGCGGCTTCGCACCGTCGAGGACCAGCACGGCGACCCGGCGCAGACGAGGAGCAGACATCCCGTCAGCCTAAGGTCCGGAGGCGCCCGGCCCGCGCTGCCGAGAGTCCGCCCGCCCGCCTCCGGGTCGCCTCGCCCGGGCAGCCCAGCACGCCGTCCGCGCCGTCCGCACCAGGCCGCCGTGCCGCGCCACCACCCCAGCCCCCGGGGTCGTGACGCGGCGGCCGCAGCCCGTCCGAACCTCAGCCCATGCTCTTCGCCCCGTCGATCGCCTCCCGGATGATGTCGGCGTGCCCGGCGTGCTGGGTGGTCTCCGCGACGATGTGGATCAGCGTGCGACGGGCCGACCAGGCCGTGTCGGCCTGGAACCACGGCGCGGGCGGCAGCGGGTGCGAGACGCCCAGGTCGGACAGGTTCGACACCAGCTCGTCGGTGGCCCGGGCGACGGTCTCGTACGCGGTCAGCACCCCGGCCAGGGTCTCGCCGGGCAGCATCCGGAACTCCGCGGCGCGCTGCTCGTAGTCCGCCTCGGTGAAGCTCATGAAGTCCGGCATCACGGACGGCCCGAACTCGATGAACGCCGCCCAGGTCCGCTCCACCGAGCTGACGTGCTTGATCAGGCCGCCGATGCACAGCTCGCTGACGGTGGTGCGCCGCCCGGCCTGCTCGTCGTCCAGGTCGCGGGCGGTCAGCCGCAGGAAGTGCCGGGCCGCCCGCAGCGCGTCCAGCAGCTCGGCCTGCTCGCCGGTCGGCCGCTCGTCCGTGGCGGTGGCGACGGGGTACTGGCCGACGGGGGTCTCGGTGGTCTCGGTCATCGTCTCGCCTCTCGTAAGCACATCAACAGCGTTTCAACACAAGGGAGTTCGGCGCGTTCTCGGCGCCGTCCCGCTCGCTCGTGTTCCACACTAGGGGCCATTGCGGCCAGTTTCCGGCCGCAATTGCGAGAGGATCCGGAGTCATGGCCGACACCAGTGCCCGCACCCTGCGGCTGCTCACCCTGCTCCAGTCCCACCGCTACTGGAGCGGCGAGGAACTCTCCACCCGCCTCGGCGTCTCGGCCCGCACGCTGCGCCGCGACGTGGACCGGCTGCGCGAGCTCGGCTACCCGGTCGAAGCCCGGCGCGGCGTGGACGGCGGCTACCAGCTCGCCGCCGGCGCCGCCCTGCCGCCGCTGGTGATCGACGACGAGGAGGCGGTCGCGCTGGCCGTCGGACTCCAGGCAGCGGCCGACGGCCCGGTCGAGGGCATCGCGGAGGCCTCGGTGCGGGCACTGGCCAAGGTGGTGCAGGTGATGCCGACCCGCCTGCGCCGCCGCGTCGACGCGCTGCGCACCGTCACCGTGCCGGGCGTCTGGCGCGGCCGGGACACCGCCGACGACCGCATCGACCCCGACACCCTCACCGCCACCGCCCTCGCCTGCCGCGACACCGAACGCCTGCGCTTCCAGTACGGCACCGCGGACGGCCGCACCGGCGAGCGCCACACCGAGCCGCACCACCTGGTCCGACTGGGCCGGCGCTGGTACCTGGTCGCCTACGACCTCGTCCGGCACGACTGGCGCACCTTCCGCCTCGACCGGCTCACCGCGCCCGCCCCGACCGGCGCCCACTTCCGCCCCCGCACCCTGCCGGCCGCCGACGCCGCCGAGTTCGTCCGGGCCGGCCTGAACGCCCAGTCCCGCCCGCACCGCGTCGAAGTGCTGATCGACGCCCCGGCGGCGACCGTCCGGCAGCGGATCGGCCACTGGTCCGACATCGAGGAGGTCGACGAGGGCCGCTGCCGCCTCCTGATGAACGCCGAGTCGCTGGACTGGCCCGCGATGGCCGTCGGCTCCCTGGACGTCGACTTCCAGATCGTCTCCCCGCCCGAACTCGCCGCCCTGATGGCCGCCTGGGGCGAACGCTTCGTCCGCTGCACCGCGCCCAACAAGCAGGCAGAATCGGCCCCGTGACGACTCAGCAGCTGCTCACCCCCGCCGAGGCCGCCGAACGCTCGGGCTTCAGCCTGGACACCCTGCGCTACTACGAGCGCATCGGCCTGCTCACCTCCATCACCCGCGCCACCAGCGGCCACCGCCGCTTCACCCCCGACGACCTGGCCTGGCTGGGCATCCTGCGCTGCCTGCGCGACACCGGCATGCCGATCGCCGACATGCGCCGCTACGCCGAACTCGCCCGCACCGACCACCCGGACAGCCTCCGCGACCGGATCGCCCTGCTGGAGAAGCACGACACCGCCGTCAACGACCAGATCACCCTGCTGGCACGCCAACGCACCCACCTGCGCGACAAAATCGACTACTACCGGACCGTCCTCGACGCCGACTGACCCCCCGCACCGCCCCGTCCAGAGCCGCAGCCGCCCACCACCGACCCACCCGCCACCGCACCGAACAGGGCCGCCTCCAGGGCAAGTTGGTCCTGCACGTCGCGGACCGACTCAGCCCATGGTGCGCTGCCCGTCCAGCGCCTCGCGGAGGATGTCGGCGTGGCCCGCGTGCTGTGCGGTCTCGGCGACGATGTGCAGCAGGACCCGGCGGACGCTCCAGGCCGCACCCGGTTCGAACCAGGGGGCGGACGGCAGGGGGTGGACGGCGTCCAGGTCGAGGGTGGCGACCAGGCCGTCGGTGTGCTCGGCAACGGCCCGGTAGCGCTCCAGCAGGACGTCCAGGGTCTCGCCGGGCAGCATCCGGAACTGCTCCGCCCAGGCCCCGGCGTCCGTCGGCGCGCCCTCGGAACGCATCGCCTCCGCGCCGCCGATGGCGAACCGCATCCAGCGTTCCTCGACCCCCGCGACATGCTTGACCAACCCGCCGAGGGTGAGTTCGCTGACGGTGGTGCGCTGCTGGGCCTGGTCGTCCGTCAGCCCGCGGACGGTGTAGCGCAGGAACCCCCGGTGCTTGTCGAGCGAGGCCAGCAGATCGGCCCGCTCGCCGGTGGGTTCGGGCCGCGGCGTGACCATCAGGACACCTCCACCGTGGACGGCGGCTCGCCCTCCGCGGCCCCCGGGTCGATCAGCGAGAACGCCGCGCCCTGCGGGTCCACGAACGACGCGAACCGCCCGAACGGGCTGGTCATCGGCCCGAACACCAGCTGCCCGCCGGCCTTGGCGACCCGCTCGACCGCGGCGTCGCAGTTCTCCACGATGAAGTAGATGCTGATGAACGACGGTACCTGCGCGGGCACTTCGGGCGTCATCGCCATCGACCCGAGCACCTCCCTGCCGCCGACGGTGAAGAGCCGGTACTCGACCTTCTCGTCGACGAGCTTCCGCACCCCGTACGAAAAGACCTGCGGGAAGAAGGTGTTCGCGGCGTCCGGGTCCCGGGTGAACACCTCCGCCCAGCCGTAACTGCCAGGCACGTCGCGCAGTTCGAAGCCGGTGTGCTCCCCGCCCTGCCAGACGCCGAACAGCACGCCGCCCGGGTCCGTGGCGACCGCCATCGACCCGAAGGCGCCGACCTGCATCGGCTCCAGCAGCAGGGTGCCGCCGGCCGCCCGGATCCGCTCCGCGGTGGCCCGGACGTCCGGCGAGGCCAGGTAGAGCACCCAGGTGGACCGGGCCTCGCCGTGCCCGGGCGGCGGCGGGACGATCGCGGCCACCGCCTTGCCGTCCCGGAACGCCTGCGTGTAGTTGCCGTGCTCGGTCGAGGACTCGCCGAACGTCCAGCCCAGCACCTCGCCGTAGAAGCTCTTCGCACCCTCCAGGTCGGTGAACATCGCGTCCGCCCAGACCGGGGTGCCTTCGGGTTGCGCAGCCATGGTGCCTCTCGCTCCGCTGTCGGGGATCGGGAATCCGCGGCCCGGCAAAGGACCGGCCACGGGCACGACCACGTGCGCTGGCCACGCTAGCCAGCGACCGCCCCGGTTTCCCGGCGACGCGCGCGACCGCCACCCGACGGGTCGTCACCAACCCTGGGACCACTCGGAAACGGGCTCTCGAACGCCGGTTACAGGGCAGTGACAGTGCACACACGGTCCCGGGTCATCCGGCTGACTATCTTTGGTCAACGCCCGAACGACAGCGCAGCAGAGCGCGGAACGGACCGGGCGAAGCCACCATCACTCACTGCTTCCGGGGGAAACCTTCCATGTCCGCGCGCGCCCGCCTCCGCCGTTCCGCCGCCGTCGCCTTCGTCTCCGCGATCACTGCGGGTTCCGCTCTGCTGCTCACCGCCTGCGACCCGTCGGCCGACGCGGCCGACGCGAAGTCCGGCACCGCCGCGCCGACCCGGTCCACCTCCCCGTCCGCCGCCGGCTCGGCCTCGCCCTCGTCCTCCGCCGGCGGCTCCGCCACCCCGTCCGCCGCCGCGTCGACCACGCCCACCGGCTCCGCGTCCGCCCCGGCCGCCACGCCCTCCACCACGCCGACCAAGGCCGCGCTGAACCTCACCAAGGGCACCGGGCTGACCATCAGCAACGGCACCCGGTACGTGGTGATGGACGGCAAGGCCGTCGACTTCGGCACCGTGGTCCGCGACCTGACGTGGTCCCCGGACGGCAAGCACGCCGCGTTCGTCGACGGCAACGGCAACCTGCAGACCTCCGACCCGGACGGCAGCCACAAGGTGCTGATCGCCAAGGCCCCCTCGGGCCAGACCTGGTCCCACCCGACCTGGCAGGTCACCGTCCCCGACTCGATCGACCCGGGCCGCAACAACCTGCTCCTCACCGCCGACGACCACGACACGCTGCGCCTGCTCACCGTCCCCGCCCACGCCGGCGCCACCCCCGCGGCGCTCCGCCTGATCACGTCCGACATCGACGGCGGCCCGGGCGTGCCGCAGGCCGGCAACCTGTGGCCGAACGCGACCGGCTCGCACGGCTCGGCCGTGTACGCCAACAAGGACGACGGCCAGGTGTACATCCGCGACGAGTACACGCGGCTCGACGGCGCCGCCGTCACCAAGGGGTCCCAGCCGGCCGCCGACGACGAGGGCGACATCGTGTTCGTCCGCTCGGTCGACGGGCACAGCCACATCTTCGAGCGGTCCGTCGACTCCCACCAGGAGCGCGACCTCACCCCGCGCGCCTCGGCCGACTACACCGAGCCGGTCCTCTCGCACGACGGCAGGACCGTCGCCTTCCGCAGCCCGGACGGCATCTACACCGTGCCCGCCAAGGGCGGCACCCCGCAGAAGGTCAGCGACACGGTGGGCCTGCCCGCGTTCCGCGGCTGACGCCCCGGTCCGTCCCGGTTCGCACCTGCTGCGACAAGCCGCCGCCGAGCCGCCGGCATCCTGAACGGCCGCCGCAGTCAAGGCCGTTGGTGCGAACTGACAGGATGTGTACGAGACACATGCCATCATGGCGGCGGCCCGGTCACCGATCGGGCCGCTGCCGCACGCAGATCAGTTCCATGGGGGAATCTTCGATGAGCGAACGCATCCGTCTGCGCCGGTCCGCGGCCGCCCTGCTGGTGGCCGCCGTCACCACCGGGTCGGCGCTGCTGCTGACCGCCTGCGACCCGGAGGGCGGCGACAGCCCGGCGACCACCGCCGCGCCCAGCAAGGCCGCCGACAGCCCGGCCGCGGACGCCCCGAGCGCCGGCGCCGAGGGTTCGTCCGCGCCCACCGCGGGGGGCAAGCTGAACAAGACCGCCGGCACCAGGCTGACCGTCAGCACCGGCACCAACACCGTGCTGATGGACGGCAAGGCCGTCGACTTCGGCACCGTCGTCCGCGACCTGGCCTGGTCCCCGGACGGCAAGCACGCCGCGTTCGTCGACGGCAACGGCAACCTGGAGATCTCCGACCCGGACGGCGGCCACAAGACCGTGGTCGCCAAGGCCCCGTCGGGCACCACCTGGTCCCACCCGACCTGGCAGGTCTACGGCCCGGACGAGCCGCACGGCGCCGGCACCTTCCTGCTGTTCACCGCCGACGACAAGAAGGCACTGCGCCTGCTGTCCGTCGAGGCCAAGGCCAACGCCAAGCCGGAGCCGCTGCGCGTCGGCGACAGCGAGGACCAGAAGACCCTCCCCGACACCGGGAACCTGTGGCCGAACTCGGCCGGCCAGGCGGGCATGACGGTGTACGCCAACAAGAACGACAACCAGGTGTACTACCACGACGTGCTGAGCCGTACCAACGGCGGCGTGCTCACCAAGGGTTCGCAGCCCGCGATCGCCGACGACGGCGAGCTGGTGTTCGTCCGCTCGTCGAACGGCCACAGCCACATCTTCGCCATGGCGAAGGAGCAGGGCTCCAAGGAGGTCGACCTGACCCCGGACGCCAACGCCGACTACACCCAGCCGGTGATCTCGCACGACGGCAAGAACGTGGCGTTCCGCGGCCCGGACGGCATCTACACCGTGTCCGTCAAGGGCGGAAAGGCCGAGAAGGTCACCGACACGGTCGGCCTGCCCGCCTACCGCGGCTGACCTTCCCGCGCCCGCCTACCGCGGCTGATCTTCCCGCTTCAACTCCTCCTGCAAATGCGGGAGTTGCTCGTCGGCGACGTCGTACGGGAGCCACTCCACCGGGTCGATGAAACGGAACAGCACCCGGCTCGGGGTGATCGCGAACTCGTAGTCCGCGAAGCCCACCACGGCGCCCAGCTCGCCCCGGGCGGCCCCGCGCACCACGTGCGCGGTCAGGTCGTCCGGGGCCTCCGCCCGGTCGGCCGTCACGTGGCGGCGGGCGTTCGGCCGCCCCAGGTACGGACAGACCATCGTGGCGTACAGCATGCACGCCCGGTGCCCGGGAGCCTCCATGGTCGGCGCCATGTTCCGGTACGGGAGCCCGGCCGCCAGCGCCTCGCCGATCGCGGCCGCCTCCTCCCCGCCGACCACCCGCCACACCGGGCCCCGCGGCATCAGCGTGTTGCACACCGAGCACAGCCGCTCCCGCGCACAGGCGGCGGACCGCTCGTAGTCGGTCAGCCCGAACTGCGGGGCATCGCCCTCCCACGGGGTGATCGCGGGCACCGGATAGCCGCGCCCGTCCTGCGGGCGGACGGCCACGGCGGGCGGCTTGGGCACGGAGTCGAAGCGCATGCCCCATCCCTATCACGCCCGACAAGTCAGCCACGCGGCACCGCAAACTCGGTCAACTCGGCACTTCCCGGACCGAGTTGACTCCACTCCCCGGGCACCTCCAGAACCGCGATGCCGGCCGTGGAGAACTTCTCCCGCACCCGCCGCAACGGCTCGCTCTCCCGCTCCCCGGCCAGCTCCAGCACCAGCTCCTGCACCTCCGGCCGGTGCCCGACCAGCAGCACCGTCCGCACCATCGGCGGCAACTCCCGTACCAGCCCGAGCAGTTCGTCCGCACCCGCCCGGTACGCCCGCGGCTCCAGGACGAGTTCGGGCGTACCCCCGAGGGCCGGCTCCGCCAACTCCCAGGTCTGCCGCGTCCGCACCGCCGTCGAGCACAGCACCCGGTCCGGCACCAGCGCGTGCGCGGCCAGCCAGCGCCCGGCCGCCGCCGCGTCGGCCCGGCCGCGCTCGGCCAGCGGGCGCAACTCGTCCGGGACGTCCGGCCAGTCCGCCTTGGCGTGCCGCAGCACGATCAACCGCCGCTGTTGGGTCATCCCCCCAGTGTGGCCCGCCCACCGGCGGTGTGTTGTGGGACGCGCCGCCGAACCGCGGCTGCCAGGATGGGAGCCCCGACCACCTGGAGCCCGCCATGGCCGTCACCGTGCACCTCGCCCAGCAGGACGACGCCGACGCCCTGCTCGGCCGCAGCCCGCTCGCCGCGCTCACGGGCATGCTGCTGGACCAGCAAGTCCCCATGGAGAAGGCGTTCAGCGGCCCCTGGGTGATCGCCCAGCGGCTGGGCGCGGACGACCTGGACGCGCACGCCATCGCCGCCGCCGACCCGGAGGCGTTCGCCGCGCTGTTCGCCGAGAAGCCCGCCGTGCACCGCTACCCCGGCTCGATGGCCAAGCGCGTCCAGCAGCTCTGCGCCCACCTGGTCGAGCACTACGACGGCGACGCCGAGGCGGTCTGGCGCGACGCCCCCACCGGCAAGGACCTGCTGGCCCGCCTGAAGGACCTGCCCGGCTTCGGCGCCCAGAAGGCGCAGATCTTCCTCGCCCTGCTCGGCAAGCAGTACGGCGTCCGCCCGCCCGGCTGGCGCGAGGCGGCCGGCGCGTACGGCGAGGAGGGCAGCCACCGCTCAGTCGCCGACATCACCGGCCCCGAGTCGCTGCTGAAGGTCCGCGCCACCAAGCAGGAGGCCAAGCGCGCCGCGAAGGCCGCCAAGAGCTGATACCGGCCAAAAACCGGACGACACGCCCGGGCGGCGTCGACTAGCGTCTGGCCCATGCGTGCCCTGAGCGAGCCCGAGATCCGTGCGTCCTTCGTCAACTGCTCGAAGGGCGAGGCCAAGCGCCTGCCCGTCCCGCGCGAACTGGCCGAACAGCGCTGGGACGACCTGGACTTCCTCGGCTGGCGCGACCTCGGCGCGCCCGACCGGGCCTACCTGGTCTCCGCACTCGACGGAGACCTGGTCGGCGTCACGCTCCGCTCCCCGAACGTCCGGCGCAGCCTCACCCGCACCAACGTCTGCTCGCTCTGCATCACCGCCCACCAGGGCAGCGGCGTCTCGCTGCTGACCGCGCCCCGGGCCGGCGTCCGCGGCCGCGAGGGCAACTCGGTCGGCACCTACATCTGCGCCGACCTGGCCTGCTCGCTGTACGTCCGCGGCATCCGCCGCCCGGCGACGGTCAGCCGCCCGGACGAATCCCTCCCGCCGGAGGACCAGATCGCCCGGACGGTCGCCAACCTGGAGGCCTTCCTCCGCCAGATCCTGGCCTGAGGGACCGTCACGACCCGGACTTGTACTCCACGGTGAGCAGCGCCCGGCCCAGCGCGTGCGCGGTCAGCGCGAAGCCGACCTGCGCCGCGGGGGTGTCGCGGTCCACGCCGAGGCGCTCCACGTCCAGGGCGTGCACCACGAACACGTAGCGGTGCGCCGGCCCGGGCGGCGGCGCCGCGCCGTCGTACCGGTGGCCGGGGAAGTCGGTGCGGACGTGGAACGCCCCGCCGGGCAGCGTGCCGTCCTCCGCGCCCGCGCCGCGCGGCAGTTCGGTGGTGCCGGCCGGCAGGTCGACGGCCAGCCAGTGCCACCAGCCGGCCCCGGTCGGCGCGTCCGGGTCGTAGCAGGTCACCGCGAACGACCGGGTGCCCGCCGGGAAGCCCTGCCAGGACAGCTGCGGCGAGAGGTTCCCCGCCGCGTACACGTGCGCCTCCGGCATGGTCGCCCCGTTCACCAGGTCCGCGCTGTGCAGCTCGAACCTCGGCACCGGCGGCAGGAAGTCGTACGGAAGCGGGATGCGGCCGGTCATCGGCGTCCTCTCTCAGCTGTGCGGGGTACCGCGGGCAGTCTACGGAGCGTCAGCCGCGACCCGGCGCCTCGGCGGCCGCGCCGAGCACCGTGTCGGTCCGGCCGAGGTCGAAGACCAGGTCGAAGTGGTTGCGGCCGCCGATCAGCAGCTCGCGCACCGGCACCCCGGCGTCCCGGGCGGCGTGCGCGAACTCGGCCTGCTGGCGGGCGAACTCGCCGGTCTCGTACTCGCCGAGCGCCACCACCAGCGGCGGCAGCGCCGACAGGTCCGCGAACAGCGGGCTGAGCCGGCGGGCCCGCTCGGCGTCCAGGCCGAGCGGCTCGTTGATGTAGCTGAGCGCCACCGGCTCCAGGTCGTACACCCCGCTGAGCAGCGCCGCCCCGGCGATCCGCCCGCGCAGCCGCCCGTCCAGCAGCGCGGTGGCCGCCAGGTGCGCGCCGGCCGAACTGCCGCTGAGCACGATCCGCTCCGGGTCCACGCCCAGCTCGGCGGCGTGCTCGACCAGCCACACCACCGCCTCGGTGACCTGCCCGGCGATCTGCTCCACCGTCCAGGCCGGCGCCAGCCCGTAGCCGACGGCGGCGTACGCGGTGCCCCGGGCGACGAAGTCCAGCGCGGGGAAGAGCGAGTCCTCCTTGCCGAGCTCCTGCCAGTAGCCGCCGTGCACGAAGACGTGCAGCGGCGCGCCCGGCAGCGCGGGGAAGAAGTCGATCAGCTCCGGCCCGGCCGCCCCGTACCGCAGCTCCCGGTGTCCGGGCACCTCCCGCAGGGCCCGCCCGCTCTCCCGGGCGTACGCGGCGAGTTCCGCGCCGAAGTCCGCCACCCGGCTGCTCGGCGAGTACTCCCGATCGAGTTCCTGCTGGTCGAAGCCCCGGTAGACCGCCACCCCTGCCACTCCCCTCACCCAACCAGGTATAGACCAATACGGGAGGCCCCGGTTAGCGTGGTCACTCCCCGTACTTCCTTCTCCGGAGTTGCCCCGTGGAGACGTCCGTCCTCGCCTTCGCCACCGACCTGCTCGACGAAGGGGCCGACACCTTCTTCGGCAACCTTACCGACCGGGCCGGCGTCGGAGGAGTCACGCTGGCCTCCGTCTACCACGCCGCCCGCGACGTCTTCCCGCACAACCCGCACCGTGTGGTCCGCTACCTCGAACCCGGCGCCGCCTACTTCCGCCCCGACCCCGCCCGCTGGGCCGGCCGCCGCCTCGCCCCGCTGCCCTCCACCGCGATCGGCGACCGCGACCCGTTCGCCGAGGCCGCCGAGGAGACCCGCCGCCGCGGCCTCAAACTGCACGCCTGGACGGTCTTCTGCCACAACGACCGGCTCGGCTTCGCCCACCCCGACTGCGCCCCCGCCAACGCCTTCGGCGACCGCCACCTCACCGAGCTCTGCCCCGCCAACCCCGAGGTCCGCGCGTACTGCCACACCCTGGTGGAGGAACTCGCCCGCTACGGCGTGGACGCGATCCGCGCCGAGTCGCTGCACTTCCACGGCCTGGCCCACGGCTACCACCACGAGCGCTACTTCGAGCAGCTCGGCCCCGTCACCGAAGCCCTGCTGTCGATCTGCTTCTGCCCGCACTGCCTGGCCGCCGCCACCGCCGCGGGCATCCCCGCCGAGCACGTCCGCGACACCGTCCGCACCGAACTGCGCGCCCGCCTCGCCGACGAGACCCGCGCCCTCACGCCCGTCCGGCTCGACGGACTCGCCGACGGCGCCCTCGCCGCCTACGTCGACGCGAGCGCCCGCACCGTCACCACGCTCGCCGCCGAACTCGCCGCCACCGCCGCCACCCACGGCATGCGCCTCACCTTCATGGACGGCGGCGGCCCCGGCACCGGCTGGCTCTCCGGCATCGACCTCCCCGCCCTCGCCGGCGCCGCCCACCGGATCGAGACCCTCGGCTACGCCAAAACCCCCGAGGCCGTCCGCGAAAAGGTCGCCGCCTTCGCCCTGCACGGCGTCCGCCCCCAGGACATGGCCGTCATCCTCCGCCCGATGTCCTCCGACTGCGACAGCGCCGCCAACCTCGCCGCCAAGATCACCACCCTGCGCGAACTCGGCGTCCCCGAGGTCGAGTTCTACAACTACGGCCTGATGCGGCTCGCCTCTCTCGACCGGATCGGAGCCGCACTGCGCTGAGCGCCCGAAGGGGAAAGTCACGCAGCGTTGGTCCCGCTTGCTGCGCCCGCCATGCCCCAAACGGTAGGCTTTCCGTGTGATCTTCAAGCGCATCGGTAACGGGCGGCCGTACCCGGATCACGGCCGGACCAGCACCCGCCAGTGGGCGGACGTCGCGCCGCGTCCGGTGCGGCTCGACCAGTTGGTGACCACCAAGGGCCAGTTGGACCTGGAAACCCTCCTCGCGGAGGACTCCACCTTCTACGGGGACCTCTTTGCCCACGTGGTGAAGTGGCGCGGTGACCTCTACCTGGAGGACGGGCTGCACCGTGCCGTGCGGGCCGCGCTCCAGCAGCGGCAGGTTCTGCACGCCCGGGTCCTCGAAATGGACTGACGCACCGCCACCCGCCGTCGGCTGCAACCGATGGTCGGTGTCGGTACGTCCTTTCGAGTGCCGTCGTCCCCCGGATGATGATCATCCAGTACCTGTACCGCTGTTGTCGGATTAATCTGCTGCTGACGACCGCGGTTCACGCGGCCTTTTTCCACGGCCGCACCGCGGTCACCGGCACCCCACCCTGGCACCTATGGGGAGACAGACCATGAGCATGTTGACTCCCCGGGGGTTGAAGGGGAAGCAGTACCGGGTCACCGGCAACAGTTACCCCCGTCTCGGGCGTCCCCCGCGTCGCGGCCGCAAGGTCGTCATCGCCGTCGGCGGCGTCCTCGCCCTCGGCCTGGTCTCGGTCGGCGGCGTCCAGCTCTACGACGTCTTCACCGGCAAGAACAAGAACGCCGCCGCGCAGGCCTGCGCCTCGCCGTCCGGCAAGCCGCTGGCCGCCCCGGAGGGCTCCCCGTCCGCCGCGGAATCGGCCGCCCCCGGGGCCGCCCCGAGCAACACCGCCGTCCCGCAGCCCGGAAACGTCACGGTCAACGTCTACAACGCCACCGACAAGTCCGGCCTCGCGGCCCGGACCGCCGACGAACTGAAGAAGCGCGGCTTCCAGGTCGGCAAGGTCGGCAACGCGCCGTCCGCGCTGGACAAGAAGGTCACCGGCACCGCCCAGGTGCTGAGCGGCCCCGGCGGACTGGGCGCGGCCACCCTGCTGGTCTCCCAGGTCGCCTCCGGCACCAGCACCCAGGACGACCGCTCCGACGCCACCGTCGACTTCGTCATCGGCGACGCCTTCACCGCCCTCGCCGACCCGAACCAGGCCTCGGCCACCCTGGCCGAACTCACCAAGCCCTCGCCGAACCCCGAGTCCGGCCACTGCTAGGGCCTGTCCTGAGACGCAGAACAGAGCGATCCGGCCGGAGACAGAAGCCCGTCTCCGGCCGGATCGCTCTCCGTCGAGCGGGCGGAATCAGCCGGCGGTGCCGTACAGGCGGTCGCCGGCGTCGCCCAGGCCCGGGACGATGTAGCCGTTCTCGTTGAGACGCTCGTCCACGGCGGCGGTCACCACGGTGACGGGCTGGCCGGCCAGCTCGCGCTCCATCACGGCGATGCCCTCGGGCGAGACGAGCAGCACCACGGCGGTGACGTCGGTCGCCCCGCGGTCGAGCAGCATCCGGATCGCCGCGACCAGCGTGCCGCCGGTGGCGAGCATCGGGTCGAGGACGTAGACCTGCCGGCCCGAGAGGTCGTCCGGCATCCGGGTCGCGTACGTGGAGGCCTCCAGGGTCTCCTCGTTGCGGACCATGCCGAGGAAGCCGACCTCGGCGGTGGGCAGCAGCCGGGTCATGCCGTCGAGCATGCCGAGGCCGGCCCGCAGGATCGGCACCACCAGCGGGCGCGGGTAGGACAGCCGGGTGCCCCGGGTGACGGCGACCGGGGTGGTGATCTCGACCGTTTCGGTCCGGACGTCCCTGGTCGCCTCGTACGCGAGCAGGGTCACCAGCTCGTCGGTGAGCCGCCGGAAGGTCGGCGAGTCCGTGCGCTCGTCGCGCAGGGTGGACAGCTTGTGGGCGACCAGCGGGTGGTCGACGACGTGGAGACGCATGACAACGACGATAACGGCCGTCGGCACATCTGTACGACTTCGCCCGTTCCGCGACGACCCGCCGTGACCAGCCCGGAGACCTGTGGAAATCGCCGATTCCCGGGCACCGCTGTGGTATCGGCGGGTGACATCTGGGAAAGTCGGAACCTATGAAGAGCAACCCGACGCGGGCATCGACCGCCGGCGCGGGCGGGTCCGGCTCGACAGACGAGTCCCGTCCGGAGTCAGAGAACGTCGAAGAGACCGACGCGGAGACCGAGGAAGAAACCGCCGCGGAACGGCGCAGGCGCCGGGCCGTGTTCCTCCGCGAGCTGGCCGAGGCCCGCGAACTGCGCGCCCGGGTGCAGCCCAGACGCACCAAGGAACGCCGGATGCGCGAGGCCCTGCGGATGAGAACCTTCCGGATCTGAGCCGTCCGAGGGCCGCGCCCCGCACCGCGGTCGCGCCCCACGCGCCGCCGTCCGCCCCCCCGCCCGGGGGCGTTCGAGGGGCATGATCCACGCCTGGAGCGGCCGGAGACCGGCCATTCCGACACGACCTGCGAAGACGCGCTGCCGAACACCCCCCGCAGCGGCGGGCTTTCTGTCACGATGCGGTGGGACGGTCCGAACAGCGGACCGCCCCTCTGGCGCGGGGGCGGCCGGACCGCACCCGCCCGAGATCGCCGACAGCCGAGACCAATCTTGGGAGTGTCCCTGGTGGCGTACTTCGCTGCAGTGCTTGCTCGCACCGGTGCCGGGTGGGATGTGAGCGAGACCGAACTCGACGACGTAGAGACCCTGGCCGACCTGACCGACCTGGCCCGCGAGACGGCCGAGGACGACGACACGGTGCTGGTCTTCATCGAGCAGGAGGACGCCTGGTTCGCCGTCCTGCGGATCGACGGTGAGGACGACCCGCGGATCTTCGTCTCCGACGCGGCCGCCGCGGCGCGCAGTTCGTACGGCTCGGTGCTCACCGACGAGCTGATCGAACAGGACGGGGAGGCCGACTTCGACGACCTGGACGGCTTGGTGGCCGAACTCGACGAGAACACCGACGCGAACGACGAGGCCGACGACGCGGACGAGGACGACGAGCCGGCCGGCGGACCGGGCGCGACGCCGGTCGGGCCGATCGGCGACTCCGAACTGCTGAGCGAGTTCGGCCTCGGCCAGGCCGCGCTGCTGGAGCTCGCGGGCGAGGGCGCGGCGCCGGGCGACGCGCTCGGCGAGATCGCCGAGGCCCTCGGCTGCGGCGAGATCCTGGAGGCCGTTCGGTAGCGGTGGTCCCGGTGTCCGACACTGGGTCCATGCAGTCCGTTCCCCTCCCCGCCGGCACCCTGGGCGACCGGCCGCGGATCGCCCCGCTGCCCGCCCCCGAACGCCCCGATCCGGTCCGCGACCGGTGGCGCGACCTGATGCGCCTCGCCATCGACGAGGCGGCACTGGCCACCGCCACCGATGACGTCCCGGTCGGGGCGTTCGTCCTCGGGCCGGACGGGTCGGTGCTGGGCCGCGGCCACAACGTCCGCGAGGCCGTCGGAGACCCCACCGGGCACGCCGAGGTGGTGGCGATCCGTCAGGCGGCGAACGCCGTCGGCGAGTGGCGGCTGAGCGGCTGCACCCTGGTGGTGACGCTGGAGCCGTGCACCATGTGCGCGGGCGCGATCGTGCTGTCCCGGCTGGACCGGGTGGTCTACGGCGCCCTCGACCCGAAGGCCGGCGCGGCCGGCTCGCTCTTCGACGTCCTGCGCGACAACCGGCTCAACCACCGCCCCGAGGTGATCCCGGGCGTGCTCGCCGAGGAGTGCACCGCCCAACTGCGGGCATTCTTCGACACCCAGCGCTGACCACCGCGCCGATCTCCCGCCCGAAACGGATTTCGTCCGTCCCCGCCCATCCGGTAGAGTTCCCCTCGGTAGCGTGTCCGAGCGGCCAAAGGAGCACGCCTCGAAAGCGTGTGTGGGGGCAACTCCACCGTGGGTTCGAATCCCACCGCTACCGCTTGTTGAAGGGCCCCGACCTCAGGTCGGGGCCCTTCTCCGTTTCCGGGTGCGGCGTTTCCGGGTACCGCGCGGGTCAGCCGCGGCGGCGGGCCCAGCGGAGGGTGAGCAGGCCGACCACGCCCAGTCCGGCGGAGAGCAGCAGCGGCAGCACCGGGGATCCGTCACCACCGGTCCTGGGCAGCTCGCCCGGGCGGCCCGGGTGCTCGGACGGGTGCTCGGACGGCGGCTCCGAGGGGTGCTTGGAGTGCGACGGCGACGGGCTGGGGCTCGGCCCCTCGCCCCGGACGACGATCTCCTCCTCGGCGGGCGGCGAGGTGACGGTCCGTTCTGGCGCGGTGCCGGTGGCGTGCGCGGTGTTGTGGACCGTTCCGGCGTCGGCGTCGGCCTCGGTGACGGTGTACGACCCGGTGCAGGTGGTGGCCGCGCCGGGCGTGTCGAACGGGGCCAGCGTGGTGGACTCGCACTGCACCCCGGTCAGCCGGTCGTCGAGCACGGCGAGGTCGGAGACCTCCTGATCGGTGGTGTTGGTGACGGTGTAGGTGTAGGTCGCGGTCTCGCCGACCCGGTAGACCCGGTCGTCGTCGACGCGCTTCTCCAGCAGCAGGCCGTAGGCGTCGTTCAGCGGCAGCGTGTGCTCGGCCTCCGGCGAGACGACCGGCCCGCTGTCCGAGTCGCCGTCGGCGACGGCGACGTTGGTGAGGTAGCCGCGCCGCACGTCCTCGGCGGTGACGGTGTACGTGCCGGTGCAGGTGACCGTCTCGCCGACCGCCAGCGTGCCGGTCGGGCAGCTGACGGCGCCGACCACCGGGTCGCTGACCACCAGGTCGCGGATCTCGATGTCGCCCGCGTTGGTGACCACGAACTGGTAGGGCAGCACGGTGCCGGCGGTGACCGGGTCGGGCAGCGGCGTCGTCCGGTCGATCTGCTTGACCAGGTTCAGCTGGGGCAGCGGGTTGACGCTGCGGGCGACGACGTTGCGCAGCAGGTGCACGTCGGTGAAGTCGCCGGTGGACGAGGCGAAGCCGAACTTGTAGGTGGCGGGCACCGGTTGGGGCGCGGGAGTGCTGAGCACCCGGACCGGTCCGGAACCGAAGTCGACGTCCACCTCGATCTGCGGGTCGGGGGTGGGCGTGACGGTGACGGTGACGGTGCGCCGACTGGGCACCAGCGCGAGCTCGGCCTGCGCCGGGGTGATGCCGGGCGGCAGGTCGGCGGCGGTGGTGGGGCCCTGCAGCTCGCCGGGCAGGGTGGAGGGCCACGGTCCGGTCGTGGTGGTGTTGCTGGTGGTCGCGGCGAGGTAGCAGTACCCGGTGGTGTCCTCGCCGGGCCCGCGCAGGGTGATCATGTTGGGCCCGGGCGCGGGTGCGTGGAAGCCGGTGCCGGCCGGGGAGCGCTCGCCGGGCGGGCAGCCGTTGCCGCGGCGCTCCCAGTCGCCGAAGTAGTTGCCGAGCACGTCGAGCCCGACGCCGAGGTACCCGCCCTCGACGCCCGGCAGGAACGGGTTGGCGGGGTTGTCGTCGGGCAGCTTCTGGGCGTACCCCAGGCTGCCGCCGTACGCGCCGGGCCGACTCAGCGGGGCGGCGCCGTCGACCAGGAAGAACGAGATGCCGTCGGCGGGGCGCGGCTCGGCGGGGTCGCCGCCGTACTGCCACTGCTCGAACGAGACCTGGATGCCCTCGTGGGCGGGCAGCGGCCGCTCGTACAGCACGGCGGCGGTGCGGTCGTGGCCGGCGTCGGTCATCCGCAGGTAGCCGTGCGGGGCGGCGTTGTTCGGCGGCACGGGGCCGGTCCCGGCGTCGGGGCAGCCGGGCAGCGGGTGCGGGTTGCCGACCGGGGGCGGGGCGGTCGGGGCGCCGGTCAGGCAGGCGCCCTGGGTGGCGACGAACGCCGGGTCGGCGGTCGCGCCGGTGAACGTCTCGGACACCAGCAGGGTGCCGGAGCCGGCCCGGGGCACGGTCGGCGCGGCGGCGGCCGGCGGCAGCGCGGCCGGGGCGAGGACGGCCAGGGCGCAGACCGCCCCCGCCAGGAGTCTGCGGCCGGCCCCGACCGGCCGATGGGTGGTCAGCACTTCTCGTTCCGCCTTCCTGCGGCGCTCCGCCGGGCCACTGCCCCGCCACGGACGCACGCGGTCTGCTGTCGACGCCTCGCAGTCGACCCGCCCGAACGTGGCCTCGATGCTCGGACACGCGAGCGACCGCCGGTAAGTACCCGCCCGGTCCAGCCGCCGGGGGGCCTTCGGAGTGGAAACCCGGGCCGCCCGGTTTCCCCCGGGCACCGCACTGGGCGCCCATTTCCGGTTGCCCGGGGCGCAGTTGAGGGGATGATGCCCGCATGGGGAGTACGAGGTGGCGCTGGTTGGTGTGGGTCGGGGCCGGGATCTCGGTGGTGGGGCTGGCGTTCTTCCTGTGGGGAGAGGGCCTGGACCGGGCGAATCAATGGGCGGGCGTGCTGGGCCTGTTCGTCGGGCTGGCGGGCCTGGTGCTGTCGGTGACGGGCGGCATCCGCGGCCGCGGCGGCGGCCAGTCCGCGGACGGCGCGGCCGCCGGCGGCTCGGTGCGGATGGTGCGCAACGTGAAGGGCGACGTGGTCATCGGCGGCTCGCCCGCCCCCGGGACCGTCCCCGACGCCGCCACAACTCCCGTCACCGACACGGCGGATGACGGCCAGTCGGCGCGCGGCGTCCGCGCGGGCGGCGACGTGAACCTGGTGGACGGGGTGGAGGGGTCGGTCCGGTTCGGCGAGCAGCAGCCGTGAGCGGCTTCTGGCGCCGGCTGTTCGGCGCCGAGGGCGCCGCGAGCGGCGGCCAGTCCGCCGAACACGCCACCGCCGGTCGTGACCTGACGATGATCCAGCACGCCCGGAGCGTGCAGATCACCGTGGGCACCCCACCTCCGCCCCCGGGCGACCTGGACGCGGCCCGCCGACGCCACGCGGTGCGGCTGCGCGAGCGCTACCACCGGCTCGACCTGGAGGTGCTGACCCCGCTGTCCGAGCAGGACGAGCACCCGGCGGTGCACCTGCGCGAGGTCTTCGTCCCGCAGCTGGTCCGGGCCGACCCGCCGCCGGTGGAACTCCCCCGCGAGCTGCTGAAACGGCTGACCGAGACCGGCGAACTCGACCCGGGCCGGCTGCCGCCCGGCGTGGAGCGCGAAACCGTCCGCCGGGTGCGGGAGGCCTACCGCCGCCGCCCGGCGGTGCCGGTGCTGCCGATGCTGGCCGGCCCGGACGGCCACCGCGCAGTGCTGCTCGGCGACCCCGGCTCCGGGAAGTCCACCCTGGCCCGGTTCCTCGGCCTGACGCTGACCGAACCGCTGGTCCACCCCGGCGCGGCCGTCCCCGAGGAGGTCGCCGCGCTCGCCGGCCGGCTGCCGCTGATCGTCGAACTGCGCCGCTACGCCGACCCGGAGTGGCGGGAGCGGACCTTCGAGGACTTCCTCGCCCACCTGCACGGCACCGAGGGCCTCGGCCTGCCCGCCGACCTGCTCGACCGCCAGCTGACCGAGCACCCCGCAGCCACCCTGGTGGTCTTCGACGGCCTCGACGAACTGTTCGACCCGCAGGTCCGGGAGACCGCGAGCCGGCGGATCGCCGCGTTCGCCGCCCGCTACCCGCAGGTGCGGGTGCTGGTGACGTCCCGCGTCATCGGCTACCGGCGCGAACCGCTGGACGCCGCCGGGTTCGGCCACTACATGCTGCAGGACCTCGACGACCGGCAGATCGACACCTTCGCCACCCTCTGGTACGCCACCGCCTGCCCCAACGACCCCGTGGAGGCGCAGCGGCTGCGCCGCCGGGTGACGGCCGCCGTGGCGTCCTCCGCGCCCGTGCGGGAGCTGGCCGGAAACCCGCTGATCCTGACCATCCTGGCGATCATCGGCCGCCGCCGGGAACTGCCCCGGGACCGCCGCACCGTGTACGAGCACGCGGTGGCCGTGCTGGTCGAGCACTGGGACCCGAGCAAGTACCTGCAGGACCGGCGGGTGGACGGCGGCATGCCGTACCTGGCGTCCGAGGACCGCCTGGAGCTGCTGCGGCTGGTCGCCCGGCGCATGCAGGAGGGCGGCGACGGCATCGCCGGCAACCACATCCCCGGGCGGGTGCTGCTGGCGTCCTTCGAGGGCTACCTGCGGGAGCGCTACGAACTGCCCGCCGACCGGGCGGCGCCGGTCGCCCGGGCGATGCTCCAGCAGTTCCGGGAGCGGAACTTCATCCTGAGCCGCTTCGGCGGCGAGGTGTACGGCTTCGTCCACCGCGCGTTCCTGGAGTACCTGGCGGCGTCCGACATCGCCTACCGCTTCAACCGGGAACGGTCGCTGACCGAGGAACAGCTGCTGGAGGGCGTCTTCGCGGCCCGCTGGCGGGACCCGGCCTGGCGCGAGGTGCTGCTCCTGCTCGCGGGCGAACTCGACGAACGCTTCGTCGGCGAGGCCGTCACCCGCCTCCTCGCGGCCGCGCCCGCCCTGCCCGCGGCGGGCGACCCGGCGCCGGAGTGGCTGGTGCTGGCGGTGCGCTGCCTGGGCGAGGTCCGCAAGCTCGGCCTGGTGACGGCGCAGAGCGAGGCGGTGGTGGACGCCCTGGTGGCGCTGTTCGAGGCGTACGCCGCGGAGGGCTCGACGGTGCTGTCGGGCGACACCGTCGAGGCGCTGGACGGGCTGCGGCCGGTGCTGACCGGACTCGGCCCGCACTGGGTCGGCCGGGAGCGGTTCCTGCGCTGGTACCTGGTGTACGGGCACCACGCGCAGCGCGAGTCCCCGCTGCTGGCGGTGGGCGCGGTGACGGCCCGGCTGGCCTGCGCGCTGCTGCTGAACGACCCGCGCGGCCCGGCGGTGCTGCGGGCCTGGGCCGAGCACGGCTGGTCGCCGGCGCAGCGGGCGGCGGCGTTCGCGGCGCTCGCCGACGGCTGGGCGGGCGACCGGCAGGTGGGGGCGTTCGTGCGCCGCCGCATCGAGGAGGACCCCGACCCGCTCACCCAGGAGGCGGCGGTGGCGGCGCTCGCCGACGGCTGGGCGGGCGAGGCCGCCGGCGGGGCGTTCCTGCGCGCCCGGGTGGCGGGCGCGCGGGGCGAGAACCGGCTGAACGAGATGCTGGCGCTCGGCAAGGGCTGGGCGAACGACGGCCCCGCGCAGCAGCTGCTGCGGGAGATCGCGGCGGCCGACGTGCACCCGGAGCTGCGCGGCCTCGCGGTGTTCGCGCTGACCGTGAACGAGCGGGTCGGCGGCCCGCTCGCGGAGTTCCTGCGCGACCGGGTCCGCACCGACCGGGACCCGGGCGTGCGCGGCCTGGCCCTGCAGGCGATCTGCCTGCAACCGGCCGAGGACCCGCGCAACGCCTCGTTCCTGCGGCTGCTCGCCGGGGCCGACAAGGACCCCCGGGTACGGATGGCGGCGCTGGCCGGGCTGGCCCGCGGCTGGGCGGGCGACCCGGAGGTCGCCGAGTTCCTGCGCCAACGCGTCGCCGAGGACCCGGACCCGATCGTGCGCCGCCGCACGCTCGCCGTACTCGCCCACCGCTGGGCGGGCGACCGGCAGGTCGCCGACCAGCTGCGCGGCTTCGTCGCCGGCGACGGACTGCCCGAGGTGCGGGCCTTCGCGCTGACCCTGCTCGGCCAGGGCTGGGCGGGCGACCGGGAGGTCGCGGAGTTCCTGTTCGAACGCGCCCGGGCCGCCGACGGGCACGGCCGTGCCCAGGCCACCGGCGAACTCGCCGCGCACTTCGCCGACGACCCGGAACTCGACGCCTTCGTCCGCCACGAGGCCGTGCACTCCCCCGACCCGCTGGTGCGCGGCGCGGTGCTGACCGCCCTGGCGGACCGCCGCGCGCCGAGCGCGCAGGCCCGCGCCCTGTTCCTGGAACGCGCGGTGTCCGACCCCGACCCGCGCACCCGGGACCTGGCGCTGGCCGCCGTGGTCCGCTGCTACGACGGCGAGGACCGCGCCGGCCTGCTGCTGCTCGCCCGCGCCGCACACCTGCGGGACGCGGCCGTCCGGCTGTCCGTGCTGCGGGCGCTGCTGGCGCACCGGCCGGACGACCCGGCGGTACGGGCGCTGCTGCGCGAACGGGCGGTCGCCGACACGTCCGCGCCGATCCGGGCGATCGCCCTGCACGCCCTGGCCCGCCACCGCACGGCCCGCCCGGCCGGGCTGCTGCGCGAACGCGCCGTCGCGGACGCCGACCCGCTGCCGCGCAGGGTGGCGCTGCGGGCCCTGGCGGCCGAACCGGACGTGACGGAGTTCCTGCGCCTGCGGGCGGTCGCGGACGGCGACGAGGAGACCCGGATCGCGGCGCTGCGGGCCCTGGCGTTCGCCTTCCCCGGCCCGGAGACGCTGGAGCTGCTGGCCGCCCGGGCGCGCGCCGAACGGCTGCCGTCGGTGGCGGTCGAGGCCGCCCGGCTCGGCGAGGCGCTGCGCTCCACGGTCACGCCGTGGACAGCGGACGGCTCCGCACTCCCGAGCGGTTGACCACCGAGCCTCGGGAGTGCGGAGCCGTAACGAACCTCTCGGTCCGCGGTGGGGGCGGCAGCTCCGGGGGGACGAGCTGCCGCCCCGGGCGGAGGTCCCACAACCGGGTCCGCGTCGGGGGGAAGCCGCGGTGCCCGGTCCCACAGCGGGGACCTCCGGATCGCCGTACCGGGGATTCCTGCCAGATCCTCGGTACATGAACCATCCTGCCGTGCCGCCGCGAGGGGCACACCCGGAGAAAGCCCTGTCCGCGCAGGACCTTCGTCCTGCCAGGTGAACAAGGCCCTCACCCGTTGCGCCGTCCGGTGGATAAGCTGCGGGTGGCAGGGCCGTGCGGGGAGAGGACGGCGGCCCGACTCAGGGAGGCAGGCCCGTTCGATGGCTCAGGCGAAGAAGGTGGCCATGTGGATTCTGGTCATCTTCGTCATCTACACGATCATCACCTCGCCGGTGCGCGCCGCCGAGCTGGTGCAGTCCGGCTTCGTCGGGATCTCGGACGCGGCCAAGGCGGTCGGCTCCTTCATGACCGGACTGGTGCGCTGAGGCCGGGCCGACCCGCCCTGTAGCGTTTGCGGGGTTCGTCCTTCGGGGGCGCTCCCCCGCCGGGGCGTGCCCTCCTGATCCGCGAGGAGCGGCATCGTGATCCGGCACCTGGTCCTGTTCAAGCTCAACGACGGCATCGCCAAGGACGACCCGCGGGCCCTGGCGGGTGCGAAGGCGTTCGACGAGCTGGGCGCGATCGTCCCCGAGCTGCGCGAGTGGGAGTGCGGCTGGAACACCACCGAGCGGGACATCGCGTACGACTATGCGATCAACAGCCTGGTCGAGGACCGCGACGCGCTGGCCGCCTACCTCGGCCACCCGGCCCACCAGGCCGCCGCCGGCCAGTGGCGCGCCTTCGCCACCTGGGTGATCGCCGACATCGAGGTCTGAGCGCCCGACACCCCCGCCGTACACGCACGACCACCGCGACCCCCGGCCCGCCCAGCAGGCCGGGGGTCGCGGTGCGCTCCGCCGAATGCTGGACAGTCCGTCAACACGCCTCCGTCGGGTGCTTGCCCGGCCACAGAGCGACTTGTGATGCTATGACCGGTTTTGCCGGAAATTTTGGCGAGGTGATTCACGAGGGAGGGGTGACGTGTCCGTGCGGACGCAGGGCAGCAGTGCGCCGGAGGACCGGGCCGAGGAGCTGACGGACCCGGTCGAACTGGCCGCCCGCCGCCCCGGCGCGCGCGGCACGATCGACGTCCGGACCCTCACCCGGGTGCTGTTCGAACGGCTCACCGAACTGCCGACCGACACTCCCGAACGCGCCCGGGTCCGGGCCGCCCTGATCGAGATCAACATCCCGCTGGTCCGCTACGCCGCCACCCGCTTCCGCAGCCGCAGCGAACCCATGGAGGACATCGTCCAGGTCGGCACCATCGGCCTGATCAACGCCATCGACCGCTTCGACCCCACCCGCGGCGTCCAGTTCCCCACCTACGCGCTGCCCACCATCCTCGGCGAGATCAAGCGCTACTTCCGCGACAACGTCCGCACCATGCACGTCCCGCGCCGGCTCCAGGAACTGTGGGTCCAGGTCAGCGGCGCCATGGAAGAACTGACGGTCACCCACGGCCGGGTCCCGAAAGTCCCCGAGATCGCCGCCAACCTGCGCATCCCCGAGGAGGACGTCCGGGCCTGCCTGGACGCCGGCCGCGCCTACAACGCCGCCTCGCTCGAAGCCGCCCAGGAACACGAGGGCGGACTCGCCCTGCTCGACCGGCTCGGCTACGAGGACTCCGCCCTCACCGACGTCGAACACCGCGACATGGTCCGCCACCTGCTGGTCCAACTCCCCGAACGGGAACGGCGGATCATCATGCTGCGGTTCTTCGCCAACCTCACCCAGTCGCAGATCTCCACCGAACTCGGCATGTCCCAGATGCACGTCTCCCGACTGCTGTCCCGGATCCTCACCCGGCTGCGCACCGGAAACTCCTGGGAGGAGTGAGCCGCCTGTTCGGGTTTGCCGGGCCCGGTGATCCGGTATTGAGCAGGAGGACACGTCAGTCGGGAACCGCCGTACCGCGGCACCCGTTCGACAGGCAGTCACTAGGGGGTGGGCGCGTGTTGACAGAACAGGGCAGTGCGGTCATCGAGTCCGTCGTCGTACCGATCCCGGCCCAGGCCGGACCCGCCGAGGCCCCCGACCGGGCACTCGACACCCGTACGCTGTCCCGATCGCTGTTCCGCAGACTGGCCGCGGTGGAGCCCGGCAGCGCCGAGCACGGCTACGTGCGCGACACCCTGATCGAGCTCAACCTGCCGCTGGTCCGGTACGCGTCCGCGCGTTTCCGCAGCCGCAACGAGCCGATGGAGGACATCGTCCAGGTCGGCACCATCGGCCTGATCAAAGCCATCGACCGCTTCGACCCGGACCGCGGCGTCGAGTTCCCCACCTTCGCCATGCCCACCGTGGTCGGCGAGATCAAGCGCTTCTTCCGCGACACCAGCTGGTCGGTGCGCGTCCCGCGCCGCCTCCAGGAGCTCCGGCTCGCCCTCACCAAGGCCGGCGACGAACTCTCCCAGCGGCTCGACCGCTCCCCCACCGTCCCCGAACTCGCCGTCTACCTCGGCGTCTCCGAGGACGACGTGGTCGAGGGCCTCGCCGTCGGCAACGCGTACACCGCCAGCTCCCTCGACTCCAGCCCCAGCGAGGACGACGGCGGCGACGGCCCGCTCGCCGACCGCCTCGGCTACGAGGACCTCGCCCTCGAAGGCGTCGAGTACCGCGAGTCGCTGAAGCCCCTGCTGGCCAAACTCCCGCCCCGCGAACGGCGCATCATCATGCTGCGCTTCTTCGGCAACCTGACGCAGTCCCAGATCGGCGAGGAGATCGGCATCTCCCAGATGCACGTCTCCCGCCTGCTCACCAAGACTCTCGCCCACCTCCGCGCAGGCCTGACGGCCGAGTAGTCGGGCTCCCTAGAGCGTGCACGCGGCCCGGAGATTCGAGAGGTGCTCGCCCGTCAGGCCCAGGCCGTCCTGCCAGAAATCCTCGAAGGTGGGCCAGCCGCGGGCGAGTTCCTCGAAGGCCGCGTCCAGGTACATCGTTTCAGCGCGGGCCAGGGGCCGCACCAACGGGTCGACGCGGGAAATCCGCGTCGCGGCGCGCTCGTTGGTGAGCAGGTAGTCGGCGAGGACGGCTTCCCGGTCCACGCCGAGGGCGGTGAGCAGCAGGGCGGCCGTCCAGCCGGTGCGGTCCTTGCCGGCGGTGCAGTGGAAGAGGACCGGCGCGCCGTCGGCCTCGGCGATCAGGCGCAGCACGGTGGCGAAGCGGGAGCGGGCCAGGGCGTCGGTGACGAACCAGCGGTACATCGACGTCATCATCGCGGCGCCCCGGCCGTCGCCGAGCACGGCGTGCATCGCGTCCGGCTCGCCGCTGCCGAGCGCCCGCCGCAGGTCGACGTACAGGTCGAAGTCGGCGGAGAAGACCGGCAGGTGGTGCAGGGCCGGGCCGAACCCGTCCGGCGAGGGCACGCTGAGGGCCGCGGCGGCGTCCACCGGGAGCACCGCCGTCGGCAGGCCCGGGACCAGGTCGGCGCCCAGGTGGCGCACCTCGTCCAGGCTGCGCAGGTCGACGACGTGCCGAAGGCCGAGCGCGCCGAGCAGCTCGCGGTCGCGCTCGCCGAGGCGGCTCAGCGCCTCGGTGCGCAGCATCAGACCCGGACGGACGGTGCGGCCGTCGGCGGTGCGGTAGCCGCCCAGGTCGCGGGCGTTGACGGCGGCCGCCAGGCCGAGGCTGCGGGCGGTCTCGACGGACGGCGCGGACACGGGGCCTCCTGGCGGACTGCGACGGTTGCCGCCAGTGTAGGCGCGCCGACCCGCGGGACCGCCCGGAGTGTCCGGCCGGCCCCGACAGGGCGGATGCCGTGCGTTACTTGACGGCCAGCCAGATCACACCGACCACGACCGTCAGGGCCACGATGGCCCCGACGACGATCATCGGGGTGCGGCTCGACGAGGAGCTGCTGCTGCCGTAGGTGGTGACGGTGCCCGGGGCCTGTGCGGCCGGGGCCTCGTCGACGAACGCCCGGAACATCTGGGTGGAGCCGGCGGGGTCGTAGTCGTTGTCAGCCATGGAACGGGACTCTAGCCAACGCCGACACCCCGCCGACACCCCGGACCCCACTGCGCGCCCACTCTGCACGGAGCCCTCACCTCGGACGACGCCCGCATGAACAACCGGTCGCAGCGGAACCGAGCAGGACCCGAACGGGTTGCCCCCGAACATGATGCCGACTGACGCCCCCGGGTGACATCCCGCACCCCGGCCGGCCGGCCCGTCAGGGACGGCCGAAGAAGTCCGGGTAGTAGCCGCTGTTCAGATGGGAGACCCGCACGTCCTTGCCGGGCCGGGGGGCCTCCACGTACGTCCCGTCGCCGAGGTAGATCGCCACGTGGTGGATGCCGGAGACCCGGCCGTTGCTGGACCAGAAGATCAGGTCGCCGCGCTTCAGCTGCTTCGCGGTGATCGGGGTGCTGGCCCGGTACTGATCGTCGGCCACCCTCGGGGTCGACACCCCGGCCCGGCGGAACGCCTGCTGGACCAGGCCCGAACAGTCGAAGCCGTTCGGCCCGTTGCCGCCCCACACATAGGGCTTGCCGACCTGCGCCAGCGCGTACGCCACCGCCGCCTCGGTGCCGCTCGACGCGGGCTTCGACGACGAGGAAGAGGACGAGGAAGAGGAAGAGGAAGAGGAAGAGCCGCCCCCGCCGGTGCGGGAGACGTACACGTCGTAGTGGCTGGTGTAACGCCACTCGCCGGCCGCGTTCTTGAACCAGTAGACCTTGCCGTCCCAGCCCTGCCGGATGCCCCCCGAGGAGCCGGAACTCTGCGACTGCGACTGCCCCTTGGAGCCGCCGGTGCGCTCCTGGTAGACGCTCTGCCACTTGGTGTAGCGCCACTCGCCGGACGCGTTCTTGAACCAGTAGACGTGACCGTCCCAGCCGGGGCCGGACGGTGCGGGCATGGCGTGCGCGGTGCTCGCGCCCAGGCCCAGACCGACGGCTCCCGCGCCGGCCAGCACGGTGGTGGCCAGACAGGTCGAGCGCACGGCGCGGTGTATTCGGCCCGCCCGCTCGGCGGCCCTCGACCCGGCGGCCTTCGAGCCGGCGGCGGGCCGGGCGCACTGCGGGCAGCGGCAGGGCGCCGCACCGTCGGATTCGGCGAAGCCCAGCAGCGGGCCCTCCGACCAGTCGGGGAGATCAGCGGGATCGGTGGATATCGAGGCGAGCGTCGGCTTCACGCGGGCTTCCCTTCCTTGCGGCTCGGCCGCCGGACGGCCGGAGCGGGCACCGAGGCGGTCACCCCGGCCGGGGCGACGAACGCGACCAGCAGCTGCTCCATCAGGGCGCTGCGCGCGCTGTCGTCCAACTCATGGGCGGTGGCGCGCTCCAGGCGGCGCACCGCGAGCGCCGCGGCCTCCACCGCGTCGTCCACCAGGACGGTCCGCAGCCCGGCGTCCAGGTCGGCCAGCCTGCGGCGGCGCATCGACTCGGCGACCTCCGGCGCGTAGTCCAGGGCCAGCGGCTGCACCGAGTACACCTCGATGCCCGCCGGGGCGGTCTCCGCCGCCAGCGCCCTGGTCAACTCGTCGGCGAACCACTGGCCGTCGCGCAGCGCGGGCCCCGGGGCGGAGTTGGAGTCGCACGGCAGAGCGGAGGCGGTTCGGGTGAGAACGGCCTGCACCTGCTCGCGCAGATACGTTTCATGTTCGGCGATGCCCAGGGTGACCCGCGCGGTGTCCTTGACCCGCCACACGATCAACACCCGCACCAGCAGCGGCGTGCCCGTCCGGTCGGTGACGTGCACCGGCTCGCTGCGCCAGTGCCGCAGCCGGACGTCCACCCGGCGGCGGCGCACCATCGGGTTCACCCACAGCAGGCCGGTGCGGCGCACCGTGCCCCGGTAGCGGCCCCAGCGGGTCAGCACCCGGGTCTCGCCGCCCGGGTTGGAGAGCAGCCCGGCCAGCGACACCAGCATCGCCAGGCCGATCGCGCTGACGGCGGCGATCGTCCGGTCGTCCATCCGGCCGCCGTCGGCCTTCGCGGCCGCGTTGCGGACGTCCGGCAGGCCGTCCAGGTGCGGGATCGCCCCCGCCCTGGCCAGCACCAGCAGCACACCGGCGGTGCCGAGCAGCAGCGCCAGCAGCGGCAGCCAGCCCGGCAGCGCGAAGGCCGGACGCTCGCGCAGCGACTGGTCGGCGCGCGGCGGCCGTCGATGGGTGGCGGCGTCCGAGACCGTCGGGTGGGCCGCGCCGCCCCCGGCCGGGGCGGCCGGATCGACGGCCGGGAGCTGCTGGGTCGGCTCGCTCCGGTCGGACTGCTCCGGAGCCGGTGCGGGTGCGGGTGCGGGTGCCTTGATCAGCGGGTTGGTCACCGCCTTGACCAGTTGGGTCGCGCCGACAGGGTCGGCGGGAGGCTCGGTGGGGGTGGGCCAGGAACGGGATCGCGGCGACGAGTCGCGGGTGACGTCCATGCACGTGTCCTAAGGGTCAGAGTGTCGCGCAACGGGCGGCCCGGAGCTGACGGGCAGTGCCGGACCACAGGCTAGGCCGATTGATCATCAAATGCGATGAATGCCTTGCGGTGTGTCGCTATGTCGGAAAATCCGGCGACACCCGGCCCGCCCTCCCGCACACGGCGGAAAAGGCGGACCGGGCAGCCGTCGAACCTCCGTCGGGCCGACCGTCAGTGACGGCGGGTGCGCCGCCTCCGACCGCCGAGCACCCGGCGCGCCAACAGCCCGAAGCCCGCCGCGATCAGCAGCGCCCCACAGGCCAGACCGCGCCACCCGGTCGCCGCCGCCCGACGCTCGACCGCCGCCACCCCGCCCGGCGGCGGCGGCGCGGCCAACGTCCGCTCCCGGACGGCCTCGTCGGCCGCCGCCGCACCGGACGACGCGGCCGAGGCTGCCGTGGTGTCCGTGGTGTCCGACGGCGTGAGCAGGACCGTCGCATCGGCAGCGGCCGGCTCCGGGGTCGGGCTCGACACCTCGGCCGTCGGCGCCGCCCCGGACGGCGTGGGGCTCGCCGCCGGCGTGCCCGTCGCCGCGGGCACCTGGCGCTCCGGGGCGCCCTCCGACGTCACGGGGCGGGCCGCGAAGACGGACTGATCGGTCGTCACCACCTCTTCCAGGAAGGGCGGCAACGGCACCTCCAGCTCGTCCGGCTCCTGCACCGCGGGGGCGGCCGGAGCGGACGGCCTCCGGCTCTCCGTCGGCACCACGACCGGCAGCACCGAGGGCACCGCACTCGCCGGGGCCGACACCGGGGCGGAGACGGCAGCGGAGGCGGACGGACCGGTCGCGGCCGGGCTCTGGGCCGACGGCACGGACGGCACGGACGGCACGGACGGCACGGACGGTGTGCCCGTCGGGGCCGGTGCGCTCGGCCGGACCGTGGTGGCCGTGGAGGTCGGCGAGGAGGTGGCGGACGGGACCGGTGCGCTCGGCGACGCCGTCGGGGCTGGCGTCGTCGGGGCGGTGCTGCCGCTGCCGGCCGGTGCACCGGGCACCCGGACCGCGACCGGGTCGCCCGCCGTGCCGTTGCCCGCCGGGTCGGTGGCGGTGGCGATCAGCGTGACGTCACCGCCCGTCAGGTCGTGGGTGGCGGTGCAGGACCAGCTGCCGTCGGCCGCCGTGACGGCGCTGCACACGGTGGCGCGTTCGCCGCGGCTCTGCCCGGCGGTGACGGTGACGGTGGAACCGGGCTCGGCGCGGCCGCTGATCACCGGCCGGACGGTGTGCAGGAGTTCACCCGCGACCGGCGAGACGAGCTGCGGCTTGTCGGGCGCGGCGGTGTCCACCGTCAGCCCGACGGTCTTGCCGTCGGAGCGGTTGCCGGCCGCATCGCGGGCGTGCGGGGTGAGCCGGTGGTCGCCGTCGGGCAGGTTCTCCACCGGCAGGCAGGACCAACTGCCGTCGGCGGCGACGCCGGTGGAGCACAGGTCGATGTCCTCCGCCCCGCCGTCCGTGGAGACCGTGACGGTGGAGCCCGGCTCGCCGAGGCCGGTGACCAGCAGCCCCGGGTCGTTGCTGTAGGCGGGCAGGGTGAGGACGGGCGCGGTCGGGGCGGCGGTCTTCACGGTCAGCCGGAACGGGTCGCCGTGCAGCACGCCGCCGCGGCCGGTCTCCGCCAGTACCAGGGTGTGGGCGCCCTCGCCGAGCGCGCCCTCGGGACGGCAGTTCCAGCCGCCGTCGTTGCCGACCTGCGCAGTGCACAGCGCGGAGCCGTTCTCCTGGACGGCGATGCCCGCCCCGGCGAGTGCGCCGTCGCCGCGGAACTCCGGACGCACCTCGCCCGTGACGGTGCCCGGAATGGGCAGCGCGATCTCCGGCCCGGGGGCGGCGGGGACGACCGTCACCGCGACGCGCTGGTCGACGACCTGCCCGGAGTCGGCGAAGCCGTCGGCGGTGGCGAGTTGGGAGCCGCTGCGGGCCAGCCGCAGCCGGACCCAGGTGTCGCCGCTCGCCGCGTCGGACGGGACCTGCCACTCCAGCGCGGCGCTGCGCGCCCCCGCCGGGACCTCGGCCTGCACCCGCTCCTCGGGGTCGAACCGCCCGTTGTGGTCGAAGTCGATCCAGCCGGCCAGGACTGCGGGGCCGCCGCCCGCGCTGACCGGCACCTCCACCCGGTAGGTGCTCCCGGCGGTGGCCTCGGCCGGGAACGTGAGGCTCGGGTCGGCCCCCCGGTAGTCCGCCCGGCCGGGCCGGGGCCGGGGCTGCGCCGGGTTGGCCCAGGGACTGCGGCGGCTCGCCCCGCCGTCGGTCTCCACGCTCGGCACGAGCGGGCCGGCGTCGGCGGCGGGCGGCCCGGACCCGGCCGGGCCGGGCAGCAGCGGCTGCTCGACGGACTGGGCCAGGTCGGGCCGGGTGCGGGTGGCGGACGGGGCGGCGTCCTGACCGAGGAACAGGTCGGAGACCAGGTGGGAGGCGTTGCCGTAGTCCTGCGGGGCGCTGCCCAGGCCCTCGTCCAGGGTGACCGTCCAGGCCGGGCGGAGGGCCTCGGGCGGGGTGGTGGAGCCGTCCCGAGCGGTGGAGCGGCGGTCGACGCGCAGATCGACGGTGCTGACGGTGCCGGTCAGTTCGAGGGTGCCGGTGCCGTCGGCGTCGCCGTCGCGGGCGCCGCCCTCGGCGGGGGCGAGTTCGGCGGGGCCGACCGTCCAGCCGGCCCAGGCGGTGCGGCCGGCCAGGGCGGGCGCGGCCGGGCTGCCGCCGGCGACCGTCAGCCGGGTGCTGGTGCCGGTGGTGCCGTTCTTGCCGGTGGCCAGCCCCGTCAGGCCGCTGACGTGAAGGCGGGGGTTGCGCACCGGGTGGGAGAAGGAGAGCCGCAGGGTGCCGAGCGGGTGCCAGGAACCGTCCGCGTGCGGATGTTCCTCCGTGGCGCGGAAGGTCTCGGCCGGGTCGCCGGGGCGGATGCCGTCGCTGTAGGCGGCGCCGGCCACCCGGTCGGCGAGCTTGCCGGGCGCGGCCTCGACGCCCACCCCGGGGGCGGCCTCCCAGTCGAACTGGACGGCCAGCCCGGACGGCAGCTGGGCGCGCCGCTCGGCGGACCAGCTGTCGGGCGACTGCTGGGCGACCGCCGGCGGGGTGCCGAGGCCGGTGAGCAGCCCGGTGGCGATCAGGGCGGTGGTGGTCCGGCCGATCCGGGGTCCGGGCCGGTCACGGTCGGCCGGGCGGGCGTCGGGGGCCGGGGCCCGGTGGAGGAACTGTCGGCACATCCGGCTCTCCTCTCGGTATCTTCGTCCGCCGAATTCGCGGTCCGATGCCATGCCCCGAATGGTCATGACGATCAGACAAAAGGGAATCACGATCTGGTTTCGGTCATACCGCGACACCTGGTCAATTTGCCCGACACCACCCGATCGGCGGCCACTCGTTCGGCAGCATGGGGATACCCGCTGAGCAGGGCGTCAACTCGCCCAAGCAGGCATCAATCGGGCGTCGACGTCGAGCACTTGACTGACAGTCAGGCCAGCGTGTCGGAATTGGTGTGTTTATCAGTAGATTCGACCGGTGCGTTCATTGATTCCACACGCACCAATAGCGGGTTCGCCGCGGTCCGGCCCTGCGGCAGCGATGCCGCCGCACAGTTCTCCGCCAATTTGTTCGAGCACGATTCGGATCTCCGCAAGCTCGCCGCCTGCGACGCCCCGGACCGACCGGACCGGGCTCGGGCCGCCGGCAGAACGACGAAGGCCCCGGGTGGAAACCCGGGGCCTTCGGCTGGTGCGCTCAGCAGGATTCGAACCTGCAACCTCTTGATCCGTAGTCAAGTGCTCTATCCGTTGAGCTATGAGCGCTCGGACGGCCCCTTGCGGAGCCGCGAGCGGAGATTGGTGCGCTCAGCAGGATTCGAACCTGCAACCTCTTGATCCGTAGTCAAGTGCTCTATCCGTTGAGCTATGAGCGCTCGCCCCGTCGGCCTTGGCCTCTTGGGCGGTGCGGGGACAACATTACATGACCGTCGACCTGGGGCGAAATCGATTGCCGTCGGCCCCGTCAAGGCCGCCACGGGGGCCACCGGACGAACAGTCGCCGACAACGAAGGAGCCCCGTCGGTCTGTGACCGACGGGGCTCCCGGTGAGGCGGAGGCGGAGGGATTTGAACCCTCGATGGACGGTAAAGCCCAAACCGCATTAGCAGTGCGGCGCCATAGACCGGACTAGGCGACGCCTCCAACACCCGGACTGCGGCCGGGACTCCGGCGCACTCCGTGCGACTGCGATGATGCCACAGCCGAAGGCTCCGGCACCAACCACCACAACGATACTGGCCGGGTCGTCCACGGCGCAAAGAAGAATGAGATACTCCAGTCTCCGAGGAGAGCCAGAGCCGCCCGTCGAAGCGGCGGCCCGAAGGCGTGAGGAGACCTGTCGACGTGAGCAGCAGGCCGACCCGAGGCGCTGCTCGCCTCGCCGCGATACTCGACGCACTACCCGACCCACTGCTGTTGGTGAACTCCAACGGCACTGTGGTGGACGCCAACAAGGCAGCCGTGGAGAGCCTGCAGGCACCCGGCACCTCGCTGGTCGGACGGGGAGTGCTGGACCTGCTGCCGGAGTTCGACCCCAGCCGAATCCCCGGTTCGATGCGGCCCCCGGCGAGCGAGACCCAGAGCCTTGAACTACCGGTCCGGATGACCGCCCGACGCACCGACGGCACCACCTTCGCCGTCGAGGTGTCCGGCAACGACTTCACCGACGAGGGCGGCGGGGAGGCGCACGGCTTCCTGTCATTCGCCACCACCGACAAGGACCTGCTGCTGTTGCTGGTCCGCGACCTGTCGACCCGCCTCGGCGTGGAGTCGGAACTCCGGCGGCAGCACAAACAGACCGAGATGATCCTGCGCGCCGCCGCCGAGGGCGTTCTCGGCGTCGACCTGGAGGGCCGTGTGGTGCTGGTCAACCCGGCCGCCGCGCACATCCTCGACTTCCGGGCCAGCGAGCTCGGCGGGCGCGAACTGCACCCGCTGATCCAGCACTCGCAGCCCGACGGCAGCCCGCTGGCCGCCGAGAGCTCGGCGCTGAACGACACCCTGCACTCCGGCCGCAAGCACCGGATCCGCAACACCGTGCTGTGGCGCAAGGACGGCAGCCCCGTCACCGTCGACCTGACCACCGCACCGGTCCGGGACGGCGAACAACTCGTCGGCGCCGTCATGACGTTCACCGACCGCACCCACGAACTCGCTCTCACCGCACGCAACGAGCACCTCACCGCCGTGCTGGAGTCCGAACTCGGCGGCGCGCTCGGCGCCCTGCACCGGCGGATCGACTCGCTCGCCGCCGACCCGGCGGGACAGCTCTGGCCCGAGGCCAACTGGACGCTGCGCCGACTCGCCGACGAGTGCCGCCGGTTCGGCCGGCTGATCGAGGGCGTGCTGGAGCACCAGCGCTTCGAGGCCGCCGCCGACCGCGGCAAGGCCTCGCTGGACCGCGAACGCGTCGGCCTGGACGAGGTCGTGCAGCTCGCCGTCGACCGGGCCGGCGAACTGGTCGGCCCCGGCCGGGTCCGCTACTCGGTGCACGCCGCCGCCGTGAAGGTGCTCGCCGACCGCGAACGCCTCGCCCAGGCGCTCGCCCACCTGGTCGCCGACGTCAGCGGCGTCACCCCCGTGCCCGAACCCACCCGCGCCGAGGACGAATCCGCCACCACCGGCGGGGCCTTCGCCGGCCCCGCGCCCGACCCCGGGCAGCCGCCGATGGTGGTGCTGGCCGCCGCCCAGCGCGGACAGGTCGCCCGGATCGAGGTGCGCGGCCCCGCGCAGACCGCCAGCGCCGTCCACCTGCCGATCGCCCGCGCCGCCGTCCAGCGGCACGGCGGCGTCCTGCAGCGGCACGACCTGCCCGGCGGCGCCGGAGCCACCTACGTGGTCGAACTGCCGCTCGACCCCGACGGCGGCGACGGCGGCACGCCCGACAAGCAGCAGCACGTCCCCAAGGACTCCGACACCGCGATGCTGCCCGGCCTCCCCGGACAGCCTGCCTCGCCCGAGGCGGCCCCCGCGGACGACGACGGGCCGTCAAAGCCCGAACCGGCCGAACCGGCCGAGGAGGACGCCCCGGCCGCCCGGGCCGCCCGGGCCGACGACACCCAGGGCTCCGGCCGACGCCGGGCCCGCCCGGCCCGCGAGGGGGGCGCACGGCCCGAACAGGCCGCCCCCGGCGCGCCGATCGCGCTCGGGCCCGGCCCGTCCGCCGACGAGCCCGCCGAGCAGCCCGCCACCGCCGAACCGCCCGCCCCCACCGGGCGGCGGGCCCGCCGGGCCACGCCGATCGACTCCGACGACAGCTCGCCGGCCCTGCACCTGCCCGGCATCCCGGACGCCGGCGCGGCCGTCTACCCCGGCCTGGAGAACGCGCTGCCCGCCGGCCCGCCGGAACCCGTCGCCCCGCCGACCCGGCCCACCGGGCGGCGGCGCCGACTGGCCCTGCCCGCCGACACCACGGAGAGCGCGGAAGAGGTGACGACGGTCCTGCCGCCCGTCCCCGCCGCCGAGCCCGAGCCGTCCACCGCGCTGGAGATCGCCCGGCCCGCCGCCCCGGCCGTTCCCCCGATGCCGCCCACACCGCCGGCCCCGGCCGAGGGCGGGCAGCCGCAGCCCGTCGGCAGCGGACTGGGCGAACTCGTCCCGCCGCGGCCGCTGGGCGGCTTCCCCGGCCAGCTCCCGGCCCCCGGAACGCCCCAGCAGGCCGAACCGACCGGCCCGGCCCCGGCGGCCGTCAACGGGCAGGCGCTGCCCGCCGGTTCGGGCGACGGCGGCGGGGCGCTGGCGCTGCCCGCCGGGCCCGGCGCCGTCGAGGGGCGCACGCCGCCCCGGCCGATCGCCGAACTGGCCCCCGCCAAGGAGCCCGCGTTCGACGGCCCGCGCCCGCTGCTGGTGTGGCCCGAACCCGACCCGTCCACCCACGGCGCGCTCCAGAACCGGGGCTTCCGGCCGGTCGTCGTCGCCTCCCGCGAAGAGGTCGACGCGCAGGTCCCGCAGACCCCCGCCGCGCTCTTCGTCGACCCGCTGACCGGACCGATCACCCGCACCGCCCTGCAGGCGCTGCGCACCGCCGCACTGGCCGGTCGGATCCCCGTGCTGCTGGCCGCCGGGCTCGGCCAGGCCACCCGGGACGCCGCCTACGGGGCCGACCCCGCCGTGCTGCTGCGGGCCCTCGCCCCCCGCGACAGCGAGAACCACGCCGCCCGGGTCCTGCTGGTCGAGTCCGACCCGGAGGTCGCCGCCGCCCTCGTCGCCAGCCTGGAACGACGCGGCATGCAGGTCGAACACGCCACCGACGAGAACGAGGCGGTGGCCCGGGCCAGCAGCATCCAGCCCAACCTGGTGGTGCTCGACCTCGCCCGCATCGAACAGCGCAACCGCGGCCTGCTGGACTGGCTGCGCGCCAACGACCGCCTGCACCGCACCCCGCTGGTGGTGTACACCTCGGCCGACCTCGACCCGCAGGCCCGCGCAGGGCTCCGCACCGGCGCGAACGTGCTGTTCCTCGCCGAGCGCTCCACCACCGACGAGGTGCAGCGCCGGATCGTCGAACTGCTCGCCCGGGTCGGCGCGTTGGGACAGGTCGCGACGGCCGCCTCGTTCTGAGGCCCGCTCACCCTGCCCGCTCGATCCCGCCCGCTCGACCCCGCCCGCTCACCCCGGCGGATCGGCCCGCGGCAGGCGGGCCACCAGGCGGGCGCCGGTGCGGGCGGGCTCGGCGGCCAGGGTGCCGCCGTGGTGCCCGGCGAGGTCCCGGGCGATGGCCAGCCCCAGTCCGGCGCCGCCGAGTTCACGGCTGCGGGCGTCGTCGAGCCGGGTGAAGCGCTCGAACACCCGCTCCCGGTCGGCCGCCGGGATGCCCGGCCCGTCGTCGCCCACCTCCAGCACCACCAGGCCCTGCTGCACGGCGAGTCGGACCTCCACCCGGCTCGCGGCGTAGCGCTGCGCGTTGTCGACCAGGTTGGTGAGCAGCCTGGTCAGCCAGGTGCGGTTGCCCAGCACCCAGGCGTCGTCGGCGAGTCGGGCGGCGACCGGGATCCGGTCGGCGGTGCGGGCGGCCAGGGCACCGGTGAACACGTCGGCCAGGTCGAGGAGTTCGACGGCGACCGGGTCGGCGGCGTCCAACCGGGCGAGCAGCAGCAGGTCGGCGGCCAGGTCCTGCAGCCGGACGGTGTCCTCGACGGCGTCGGCGAGCAGTTCGGGCCACAGCTCCGGGTCCGGGTGGGCCAGCGCCACCTCCAGCTGGGTGCGCAGCACCGCGATGGGGCTGCGCAGTTCGTGCGAGGCGTCGGCGATGAAGCGGCGCTGGCGCAGGCCGGCGTCCTCCAGCCGGTCCAGCGTGGCGTTGACGGTGACGGCCAGCCGGGCCACCTCGTCGCCGGTCGGCGGGACCGGCACCCGGCGGTGCAGGTCGCGGTCGGTGATCTCGGCGACCTCGGCCCGGATCGCCTCCACCGGGCGCAGCGCCCGGCCGGTGACGCCCCAGGTGACGGCCGCGACCAGCAGCACCAGCGCCGGGACGCCGACGGCCAGCGCGGTGCTCGTGGTGTCCTGGGCGGCGTCCAGGTCGCGCAGTGAGACGGCCGCGTGCACGGTGAGCGGCCCGTCCGGGCCGGTGACGGACAGCGAGATCACCGGGAGGCGGCGGTCCGAGATCACGCCCACCAGCAACTGGTCGCCGGGCGGGTGCCGGTCGTCGTCCGGGCCGGGGACGGCCTTGAACGGGACGTTCGGGGTCGGGACGTTCGGGGCGGGCGGCGGTGCGTACGGGCGGGCCAGCAGGTCCGGGGTGGCGGCGACCGGGTTGCCGTCGGAGCCGAGCACCCAGACGGAGACGCCGCCGCGCGGGGCGAGGACCGACGGCAGGTGTCCGCGGGACGCCGACTCGACCACCTTGCCGGCCTGTTCGATCGCGGCGTTCCGGGCGGCGCGGACCAGGTTGGTGTGCAGCACGGCGAGCAGCGCGAACGAGCTGGCGCCCAACGCGAGCGTCACCACGGCCGTGGCGGCGAAGGTGGCCCGGGCACGGACCGAGCGCGGCAGGAACCGGCGGAGGCTGTGCAGACGGTGGCGGAGGCGTCGTGGGCGGCGGGGGCGGTCAACCACCGTCCACCGCCAGCCGGTAGCCCGCGCCGCGGACGGTACCGACGGCGCTGCGGCCGAACGGGGCGTCGATCTTGCGGCGCAGGGCGCTGATGTGGACCTCGACGATGTTCGGGTCGCCGTCGTAGGCCGAGTCCCAGACGTTCTCCAGGATGTCCCGCTTTGAGACCACCCCGCCGGCCGCCCGGGCCAGGCACTCCAGGACCGCGAACTCCCGGGTGGTGAGCCGCACTTCGCCGCCCGCGCGGGTGCAGATGCGGCGGGCCGGGTCGATCGCCAGATCGCCGAACTCCAGGGTCTGCGGCAGGCGTCGGCCGGTCCGCCGGACCAGGGCGCGCAGCCGGGCCACCAGCACCACGTAGGAGAACGGCTTGGAGAGGAAGTCGTCGGCGCCGGTGTCCAGCGCCTCGGCCTCGTCGAGTTCGCCGTCCTTGGCGGTGAGCATCAGGATCGGGGTGTCGTCGCCGGCCGCACGCAGCCGGGCGCAGATCCGGTAACCGTTCAGGCGGGGCAGCATGATGTCGAGCACGATCACGTCGTAGTCGTGCTCGGTGGCCAGCCAGAGGCCGTCCTCGCCGTCGTGGGCGATGTCGACGGCGAACCCCTCGGCCCGCAGGCCGCGTTGCAGTGCGGCGGCGAGCCGCCGTTCGTCCTCGACCACCAGTACGCGCATGGGGACCAGCGTGGCAGGCGTCCGGGCGGGCGGCGGGGGCGGCTTCAGCTTGGCTTCAGGCGGGTGGCGGCATGCTGGGCGCCCCGGCCGGCGGACTGGTCCCGGCCCGGGTCGTCGAGGGGAAGTGGTGGGCAGATGTCCGAGCCGCAGTCGGAGCCGTTCGAGTCCGAGGCCGAGGTCGGGATGGAGAAGGCGGCCCGTCGGCGCCGGTTCCGGCTGCCGGAGCGGCGGGGTGGCCGGTGGGCGCTGGGCGCGGCGGTCGCGGTGCTGCTCGGGGTCGGCGCAGCAACCGCCGGGGTGGCCCTGCACCACCCGGAGCACTCGCGGCCGATGTGGGACCGGACGCTCGCCCAGCCGATGCCGGGTGCGCCCGAGGCGCCCTGGGCTCCGGGGGCGCACAAGGACGGCCGGAACGACGGCCGGAACGACGAGCGGAAGGGCGGCGGGAAGGCGACGCACCGCGACGGGGCCGTCCAGCCGGGCGGTCGGGCGGCGCAGCTCGCGCCGGCCGCGCTGCCGACCGTGCCCGCCGACCAGGCGCTGACCAAGGCGGTCGGCGCGGTGCCCGGCGGCAAGGCGGACGCCCTGTCGGTGGTCGGCCGGGAGGGCGGCGGCAGCTCGTGGGCGGTCGAGGTGCTCGGCACCGACGGGGTCCGCCACCTGGTGACGGTGGACGGCACCGACGGGTCGATCACCGGCAACACCACCGTGAACGGCCGCTGACCGCACGGAACAGGGCCC
>NZ_LISX01000001.1:0-234377 GCF_001905465.1 Kitasatospora sp. CB01950 | reverse complement strand
CCTGTTCCGTGCGGTCAGTGGTAGGCGTGCACGACGGCGTGGCCGAGTCCACGACCGATCAGCCAGCGGTTGACCGGCACGGTGACGACGAACGCCAGCACCAGCGAGGCGGCCAGTGACACCCAGAACAGCAGCTGCCCCAGTCCGGCGTTCATCGCGCCCGGGACGGCGACCATCACGCCGTTGTCGATCAGCTCCATGACGAGGATCGACACGGTGTCGGCGGCCAGTGCGACCTTCGCCGCCTCACGGACGCTCAGGCCGGCCTTCAGCACGCCGCGGGCGGTCAGCGCGTAGCCGAAGACGAACGCCAGGGCGATCGACAGCGCCACGGTCGCGCCGTTGTGCAGGCCGAAGCCGACGCCGATCACCTGGCCGAGGATCTCGCCGATGGCGCAGCCGGTGAGGCAGTGCAGCGTCGCCTGCGCGGCGGTGCGCCAGCTGCTGCCGCCGCCGTGGGCGTGGTGGCCGGCGTGCGCGTGCTCGCTGTGGCCGCTGTGCTGTACGTGCTGGTCCTGGTGCCCGGAGCGGTGCTCGTGGTGCTGGTGGCCCTGGTGCCCCTCGTGGCCCGGATGCTCGGTGTGCTCCATGGTCGGCCCCTCCTGGTCCGGTGCGTTCCGGTCGGCCTGAACGATATACCCCCCAGGGGTATTGTGCCAGGCTTCTCGGAGCGCCCCGGGGAGGGGCCGTCCGGGGTCACCCCTTGCCGATCACCTTCACGTCCAGCCGGTCGGCGGCGTAGTCGGCGCGGATCACCTTCTTGTCGAACTTGCCCACCGAGGTCTTCGGCACCGCCTCGATCAGCGACCAGCGCTCCGGCAGCTGCCAGGAGGCGACCCGCTCGGCCAGGAAGGCCCGCAGCTCGGGCAGGCCGACGGTGGCGCCGGGCCGCAGCACCACGGTGGCCAGCGGGCGCTCGCCCCACTTCTCGTCCGGGACGGCCACCACGGCGGCCTCGGCCACCTCCGGGTGGGCCATCAGGTGGTTCTCCAGGGCCTGCGAACTGATCCACTCCCCACCGGACTTGATCACGTCCTTGGCCCGGTCGGTGAGGGTCAGGTAGCCGTTGGCGGTGATGGTGCCGACGTCGCCGGTGCGCAGCCAGCCGTCCGGGCTGAACTTGTCCTCGGGCCGGACCGCCTCGCCGTCCACGCCGCCGAAGTACGCCCCGGCGATCCACGGGCCACGCACCTCCAGCTCGCCCTCGGCGACGCCGTCGTGCGGCATCGGCTCGCCGCCGGGGCCGATCAGCCGGGCCTCCACGGAGGCGGGGAAGACGCCCTGGGTGACCCGGTAGGCCCACTCGTCCTCGCCGGTGACGCCGGCCGGCGGGTGGGCGACGGTGCCCAGCGGGGAGGTCTCGGTCATGCCCCAGGCGTGGATGACCCGGATCCCGTGCCGCTCCTCGAAGGACCTCATCAGTGCGGGCGGACAGGCCGACCCGCCGATCACCACGGTCTTCAGGGTGGAGGTGTCGTAGTCGCCGGCGTCCAGCTCGTCCAGCAGGCCGGTCCAGATGGTCGGGACGGCGGCGCCGAAGGTCGGCTTCACCTGGTCGATCATCTCGGCCAGCGGCTTGGGCTGCAGGAAGCGGTCCGGCATCAGCAGGCTCGCGCCGGTCATGAACGCCGCGTGCGGGATGCCCCAGGCGTTCACGTGGAACATCGGCACCACCGGCAGCACGGTGTCGCGGGCGGTCAGGCCGAAGCTGTCGGCGGCGATGATCTGCATCGAGTGCAGGTAGATCGACCGGTGGCTGTACACCACGCCCTTGGGGTCGCCGGTGGTGCCCGAGGTGTAGCAGAGCGCGGCGGCCTGCTTCTCGTCGATGTCGGTCTGCCACGGGTAGTCGGTCGGGCGGCCGGCGATCAGCGCCTCGTAGTCGTGCACCGTCCCCTCGAAGCCCGCCAGCTGCGCCGGGTCGTACGGGCCGGCCACCACCACGTGCCGGACCACGTCGCCGAGCTGCGGCAGGACGGCGGCGAGCAGCGGCAGCACCGAGCCGTTGACGATCACCACCCGGTCCGCGGCGTGCCGGACGATGTACGCCAGCTGCTGGGCGGGCAGCCGCAGGTTCAGGGTGTGCAGCACCGCGCCCATGGACGGTATCGCCAGGTACGCCTCCTGGTGCTCCGTGTTGTTCCACATCAGCGTCCCGACGGCCTCGCCGTCGACGACCCGGAACTCCTCGCGGAGCGCGTGCGCGAGCTGCGCGGCGCGGGCGCCGATCTCGGCGAAGGTGCGCACGACCGGGCCGTTCTCGGTCCAGGTGGTGACCGTCGAGCGGCCGTGGATGGTGGACCCGTGCTGCAGGATCCGGGCGACGGTGAGTGGAACGTCCTGCATCGTGCTGTACACCAGGGTCCTCCTTGACCGGCCGGCGGATTTATTACCCGCAGGTAGTAGGCGATGTCCTCGATTGTTTACTCGGCACACCCGCAATGTCAGTAGCCGCAACCGAGATGAGACCGAGCCGTCGGCCGCCGTCCTCCGCGCCGGATTTCACCTGATCCCCTACCCGCCGACCGGGCCGCCGGACCGCCCGCCCGGCCCCCGCCCGGCCCCCGCCCGGCCCCCGCCGTGGCTCCGCGGCCACCCGCCCGCCATCCGCCGGTAACCGTCTTTGACCAATAGCACTCCTTACGTCAAACTCGATCCCATGTCAGGCACCTCCCTCACCGTCGAAAGCACCACCGAGCTCCCGGCCATTGCCTCTGTTTCCAAGGTCACGGCTGGTTCCGGTCAGGCCCGGGCAAGTGGCATACGACGACGGCTGGGCGGCATCCCGGCACCGGTGCTGTGCGTGGTCTCGATGGTGGCGGTGCAGCTCGGCGTGGCCGCGTCCAAGCCGCTGTTCGGGGTGCTCGGAGTGGCCGGCGCCACCTTCCTGCGGATCTCCTTCGCCGCCGTCGTGCTGCTCGCCTTCACCCGCCCCCGGCTGCGCGGCCGCAGCCCGCGCGACCTGGCGATGGCCGGACTGCTCGGCGTCGCGTCCGCCGGCATGACTCTGCTGTTCGCCGCAGCCGTCGACCGGCTGCCGATGGGCACCGCCGCCACCATCGAGTTCCTCGGCCCGCTCGCCGTCGCCCTGGTCTTCGCCCGGCGCGCCGGACACGTGCTGTGGGCGATGCTCGCCGCCGGCGGCGTGGTGCTGCTCACCCTGTTCGGCCACGGCGAGTCCGGCGCCCACCTGGACCCGGTCGGCCTGGCCTGTGCCTTCGGGGCGGCCGCCTGCTACGCCGGCTACATCCTGTTCACCGACAAGGTCGGCGCCGCTTTCCGCGGCTTCGAGGGCCTGGCGGTCTCGTTCACCGTCGGCATGGTGGTGCTCGCCCCGTTCGGCGCCGCCGAGGCGGTGCACGGCCTGGCCGGCTCCTCCTCCCCCGCCCTGCTGCTGCTCGCGATCGCGGGTGTCGCGCTGCTCTTCCCGGTGCTGCCGTACGCGCTGGAGATGGTCGCGCTGCGCCGGATGTCCCAGCGGGTGTTCAGCGTGATCGTCAGCCTGGACCCGGCGGTCAGCGCGCTGGTCGGCCTGCTGGTGCTCGGCCAGGTGCTGGGGCTGCCGCAGCTGTTCGGCATCTTCTGCGTGGTCGCCGCCAGCGTCGGGGCCACGCTCACCGCCCGGCGGTAGACCCGCCGTCCGACACCCCTCGGGGGCGCGGTGCCGCTGTGCGGCTGCCGCGCCCCCGAGGGGTTTTCTGCTCGACCGTGCGCCCCGAGGCGGGTGACCCTTTCCACTCCCGGGTGCTCCGGCGGTCCATGCTCCGGCCGGTCCGGCGCCCCCGCCGGTCCGACCGCACGTTCCGCCGGAAGGTCAGTAGTGCGTCATAGATTCCTCCGTGCTGCCGACATGCTGCTGGCGTGCTGCTGGTGGCCGCCGAGGAATAGATTTCCGCAACAAATCGACAAAACACCAGCACCGCTGAACCTTTTCCCCCGTTCGCGTGAGCAAAAGGCCCCGGGCGACCACCGGAGTGGGGCCCGAGCCGGGCCCCCTGAGCGGCCCTGAGCTGGCCTTTTCTGCCACTGCAGGCAGCCGCGAGCCCCGTCCGGGCGGGCCTGCGGACGCGTGATTTCCGGCGCGTCGCACCACCCTTCGGGCGTGTGAACGAGGCGTCCACGCCCCGCCGCGGTGCGGTGACCGTCGAATGTCGATTTTCGGGCGGAGGCTTAGCGGGGGCTTATGGGGTGGAAATCCGACCCCCATTCGGAATGATCCTCAGATCATCTTTCCCGGGTTGAGCAGGCCCAGCGGATCGAAGACCGCCTTGATCTGCCGCTGCAGCTCCAACCCGACCGGGCCGAGCTCCCGGGCCAGCCACTCGCGCTTCAGCAGTCCGATGCCGTGCTCGCCCGTCACGGTGCCGCCCAGCTCCAGGCCGAGCGCCATGATCTCGTCGAAGGAGGCCCGGGCCCGCTCCGCCTGCTCCGGGTCCCGGGCGTCGAAGATCACCACCGGGTGGGTATTGCCGTCACCGGCGTGCGCGACCACGCCGATGGTCAGCCGGTGCCGCTCGGCGATCTCGGCGACACCGTTCAGCATCGCGGCCAGCGCACTGCGCGGCACCGCCACATCGTCGATCATCGTGGTGCCCATCCGCTCCAGCGCGGGCAGCGCCGACCGCCGCGCCTGGAGCAGCAGTTCGGACTCCGCCCGGTCCTCGGCCGGCACCACGCCGGTGGCCCCGGCCGCCGTGCACAGCTCGCCGACCGCGGCCAGCCGCTCCTGCTGGTCCGGCCCGTCGAAGGCCACCAGCAACAGCGCCCGGGTCGACTCCGGCAGCCCCATCTGCGTCATCTCGTTGACCGCGCGGACGGTGGTGGCGTCCATCAGCTCCATCAACGACGGCGTGAACCCGGCGGCCATCACGTCGCACACCGCCCGCCCCGCGGCGTCCACCGAGTCGAACTCGGCCGCCAGCACCAACTGCGGGCCCGGCGCGGGCCGCAGCGCCAGCACCGCCTCGACCACCACGCCGAGGGTGCCCTCGGAACCGACCAGCAGCCGCGTCAGGTCGTAGCCCGCGACGCCCTTGGCGGTGCGCCGACCCGTCCGCAGCAGTCGGCCGTCGGCCAGCACCACGTCCAGGCCGAGCACGTACTCGCTGGTCACGCCGTACTTCACGCAGCACAGGCCGCCCGCGCCGGTGCCGATGTTGCCGCCGATCGTGCAGGACTCCCAGCTCGACGGGTCCGGCGGGTACGCCAGCTGCCGGGCCTCGGCCGCCCGGGACAGCTCGGCGTTCACCACGCCCGGCTGCACGATCGCGATCCGGTCGACCGGGTCCACCAGCAGGATCCGGTTCATCCGGGTCAGCGAGAGCAGGATGCAGCCGTCGACGGCGTTCGCACCGCCGGACAACCCCGTCCGCGCGCCCTGCGGCACCACCGGCGCCCGCAGCTCCGTCGCCGTCCGCATCACGAACTGCACCTGCTCGACCGTCTCCGGGAACACCAGCACCGCCGGCGCCCCCGCCTCGCAGAACCCCGCCATGTCCCGCGCGTACGAGCCCGTGACGTCCGGATCCACCGCGACGGCGCCGTCCGGCAGGCCCGCCCGCAACCGCTCGACCAACTCACCCACGACAACCTCCACTCGTCCCGCCCGCACTCTCCTCCCCCACCCATGCCCGGGCAAGCGGCCTCCGCCCCCACTGTCGCGTTGTCGGTCCGCTCGGGCACTCTGGTGCGCATGCGCGCACCCCGTGTCCAGTGCCCCGCCTGCGGCCGCCCGGTCGCCCTGATGCCCACCCGCCGCACCGGCTACGGCGTCATCCACGACCACAAACGCGACCGCCGCTCGCTCGTCCTCTGCGACGGCAGCATGCGTCAACTCCCCCTCACCGACGCCACCCTGTGGCAGGACACACTCCCCGGCCTACCCGCCCAGGACGGGCCGCCGACGCTGTTCTGACTCAACCAGCGCCACCAACAGGCAGATTGGATGCCGAAAATCGCTATCCGATTCTGATGGTCAGTTTGTATGCTCGGATCTGCCGGCAACTGGTGCTGGCTATCCTCATGTTGGAGCAGACATGACCGAGCCTCAGCACACCCCCTGGCACCTCAAGCCGGGCGACAGCATCGAACGCAAGCAGCTCCACGCCACCTTCGGCGGACGTACGCAGGGAGGCATCGGGCCGTCCGCGAAGACCCCGAACGTCATGGTCTTCACCGACCCGATCGCAGGCGAGAAGCACGGCTACTACGACGGCTGGATGCACGACGGGTACTTCCACTACAGCGGTGAAGGCCAGTACGGCGACCAGCGGATGATCTCCGGCAACGCCAGCATCCTCCACCACAAGGCCGAAGGCCGGGCCCTACGGGTGTTCCAGGGTGCCCGTGGGCTGGTCACCTACATCGGCAAGTTCGAAATAGCTGCCGAGCAGCCGTACTACGAGGCGGACGCTCCCGAGACGAACGGCGGTCCGGTTCGGAAGGTCATCGTCTTTCGGCTTCGCCCGGTCGACGCCCAGCCTCAGGACCCGACGACACGCCTCGGGCGGTTGCTCGAAGCCACCGACAACTCCAACCCCGTCCAGAGCCTTCCGCTGGAACAGCACCTGACGGAGAAGATGTTCGTCGAGCCCAACCGCGAAGCGTACGAAGCCGAACGGAAGGAATCCAAGCTGGTCGCTGCGCTGGCCGACTACCTGCGCGCCAGGAACCTCCACGCGGAGCGCCACCAGATCCTGCCCGCCGGCGAGACCCGCCCGCTCTACACGGATGTGTATGTGGGGCCTCTGAACCTGCTTGTCGAGGCCAAGGGAAGCGTCACCCGGGAGCACATCCGGATGGCCATCGGTCAGCTCGCCGACTATTCCCGGTACTTGCCGAACCCCACCAAGGCCATTCTGGTCCCGAGCGAGCCCCGCGCCGATCTGCTCGACCTGGCTGGCAGCCAGGACTGCGTCGTGATCTGGCCGGAGGGTAAGGGCTACCACACCACGCCGAGCATCGGCCTCTGAACCCACCGGGCCGGTGCGTCAGCGCACCGGCCCGGTTTCCAGGGACGAAGCGATTCAGCCGCGCCAGCGTTCGCGGTGGCTACGCACCCGGGCAAGGTCGATGACGTGCTGCGGGTGGGTCCGCAAGGTCCCTACCTTTGCACCGTGCCTGACGATGTCCAACTCGTCCGTGAGGACTATCGCGCCACCGTCGAACATCACATGGCACGTTGGGCAAAGACAGAGCACGTTGTCTGTGGTGTCCGGCCCGTTGTACGGGTCTCCAAGCGCCTGAATGTGAGCGCCTTCGCTGTACACGCCACCAGGAAGCACCACCGCCAGGCCGCACAGCTGGCAGACGCCCCCGTGCCAGGACTTGACCTGTCGAATCACCCTGCTGTTCCGGACGGTCCGCTGGATCTCCCGCCGTACCCGAGCGGGCGAGGCCACTCCGATCGGCGCCTCAACCAACAGGCCCTGCAACGGCAACTGCGCTTCCTGCGCCGAATGTTCGGGGATATCTCCCCGCTGATCGGCCTCCAGGCGGAACTGCCAGATCCGGTGTCCGTCCGCGCCCACCGTGCTGCCGTAGCTCGTCACCCGGTAGAGGCCGTCGTAGCGGTACCCACTGCGTGGCGCGTACTGCGAGTTGCGGTGGGCGCCGCGGATCACCCGGACGAGTTGACCTTCGAGATAGCTGGTGACCAGTGCCGCGTTGCCGGGATCGTCCAGGCTCTGGTCGCTGATCTGGTTCTTCGCCCCGTCCTGCCCGCCGTGGCCGGTGTAGACGATGACATCGCCATGGTCCTGATCGTCCTTGTAACCACCGGAGACCACGATCGACTCGGCACCGTCCCGCTTGGTCCCACAGATGCCAGCCTGCGGTGGACGATGTACACCCGCTTCATGTGCCTCGCGGCGTGTTCTGAACTCCTGACCGACCTCGACGCCAGGGACCTCACCGATCATGCGCAGTGTCCGTCGCTCTCATCCATGACAGTTCGTCTCTTCACCTGCTGTTCCAGTGAGTTGGAAACGGTGGAAGGTGGCCCATGGTGTCGTACGGGCACAAAGGTTTCAAGGGAGCGGTGAAGGACCGGTGCAGACCGGGCAGAGCAACGGCCCCCGGCCGGGTGTGGGTCGGGGGCCGTTCTCAGGTGCGGAGGGTGTGGGATTTGAACCCACGGTGGCGCGAGGCCACGACAGTTTTCAAGACTGGTCCCTTAGGCCGCTCGGGCAACCCTCCTTGGCGGAGGCCAGCCTAACGGGTTGGGGCGGGGTCGGTGCACACCGTGTTGGTGGGGTGGGTCAGTTGTCGCCCTTGCGTTCGCCGAGGGTGACGGTGGTCTTGGCGGCCTTGCCGTCGCGGGTGTATTCGACCTCGACCTTTTCGCCGGGCTTGTGGGTCCAGATCTCGCTGACGAGGGTGGGGCCGCTGTCGATGGAGATGCCGCCGAGCTTGGTGATGACGTCGCCGGCCTTGAGGCCGGCCTGGTCGGCGGGGCCGCCGGGAGTGACGGCGGGGGTGTCGCGGACGGGGGCGGTGGCGATCTGGGCGCCGTCGCCGCGGTAGTCGTCGTTGCGGAGGACGCCGAGGATCGCGTAGACGGGGGTGCCGTCCTTGATCAGGGTCTGGGCGACCCACTTGGCCTGGTTGATCGGGATGGCGAAGCCGAGGCCGATGGAGCCGGCCCGGCCGGAGCCGCTGGTGTTGGACTGGATCGCCGAGTTGATGCCGATGACCGAGCCGGAGCCGTCGAGCAGCGGGCCGCCGGAGTTGCCGGGGTTGATGGAGGCGTCGGTCTGCAGGGCGTTCATGTACGAGGCCTGGGCGCCGGTCTCGTCGCCGGAGGCGACGGGGCGGTCCTTGGCGGAGATGATGCCGGTGGTGACGGTGCCTTCGAGGCCGTAGGGCGCGCCGATGGCGATGGTGGCGTCGCCGATGGCGACCTTGTCGGAGTCGCCGAGCGGCAGCGGGACGAGCTTGTCCTTGGGCGGGTTGTCGAGGCGGATGACCGCGACGTCGTAGCCGTCGGCGTGGCCGACCACGGAGGCGCTGTAGGAGGAGCCGTCGGAGAACTTGACGCTGAGCTTGCCGCCCTTGGCGGCCGGCGCGACCACGTGGTTGTTGGTCAGGATGTGGCCCTCGGTGTCGAAGACGAATCCGGTGCCGGTGCCGGACTCGCTGGAGCCCGAGGCCTTGATGGTGACGGTGGACGGCAGCGCCTTGGCGGCGATCCCGGCGACCGACTCGGGCGCCCGGTCGAGGTTCTGGTGGGTGTTGCCGACGGTGACGGTGGTGCTGTTGCGGCTGGCGCCGGCGCTGTGGCCGGAGTCCTTGCCGGAGACGGACGCGCCGATCGCGCCGCCGGCCAGGCCGGCCACCAGGGCGACCGCCGCGACCAGCGCGACCAGGCCGCCGCGCTTGCCCTTGCCGGAGCCGCCGCCCGGGGCGGACTGCGGGCCGCCCCACGGCGAGCCCGGTTCACCCGGCCCGCCGACACCGCCCGGTCCGCCGGACGGGTGGCCCCAGCCGCCGACCGGGTGACCGGCCCCGAACGGGTGCTGCGAGGAGTCGCCGGGGACGCCGGGGACGCCGGGCGCGGGCGGCCCGTTCTGGGCGAGCGTCGGCACGGTCGGGACGGTGGCGGTCGGCGCGTAGGGCGAGGCCTGCTCGGCGACGTTGCCGTACGGGTTCTGGAACGGCGGCGGGGTGTCCGCAGGAACCGGGGCGGGAGCGGCGACGCTGCCGTACGGGTTCTGGAACGACGCCGGCTGGTCCGCCGGAACCGGGGCGGCGGCCGGCGGCGCCGGGACCTTCCCCAGCTGCATGGTCCCGTCGCTCACCGGCGGAGCCGCCAGAGCCGGAGCCGCGGCGGCAGGAGCCGGGGCCGGGGCGGCCGGTGCCGCCGGCAGCACCGGCGGCGGCGCGGCGAGGTAGGCGGGAGCGGACGCGGGCGTCCCGGAGGTGGCGGCAGCCGCCTCGGTGCCGGGGCCTTCGGGGGCCTTCTCCGGCGGGGTGGTACCACTCGCGTGCTCGGTGCTCACGGACGACCTCCATCGCTGACAGAACCTTGGGCGGTGGTCGTCGCGCGGTCGGCGCGGCCACAGCCTCGGGGCACAGTTTTTCCTATGCCGGATTCGGACACCGTAAGCGGGCCCCTGAAGAAATCATGAGAAGCCTTAGGCCTCGCTGACATGGACATCAGTGGTCCCGCGATGCGGACGCCGTTCCCCCCGGCCTTGGCGTTCCCCAGCTCGGAGGCTAGCCTGTCGCTCCTGTAAACCGAAGAGAGTCGCGGGAGCTTGGACCAGCCAGGCTGAGAGTGCGCCGGAACGACCGTAGGGCATGGCGGGGACGCCGCCCGGGTCGAGGGGGCGCAGACCGCCGGAACCTGTCCGGGTAATGCCGGCGTAGGGAGTATCGGCCATGACGGCTGTTCCGTCTGCCCCAATTTCCGATCTTGAGACGGCCGCGCGGGCCGAGGCCCCGCTGACCCTCGACACGGCGCCGCCGCGCACCCTGGACTTCCGGGCGCTGTTCGCGCTGTGGGCGAACCTCGGGGTGAGCCTGATCGGCTTCACCAGCGCCGCGACGGTGCTGGGCAAGCAGGGCCACGAACTCGGCTTCACCGCGGCGGTGACGGCGATCGTCGCGGGCACCGCGATCGGCACCGCGATGCTGGCGGTGGCGGCGCTGGTGGGCGCGCGCACGGGCGCCCCGGCGATGGCGGTGCTGCGCGGCCTGTTCGGCACCAGGCTGTCGTACGTCCCGACGGTGCTGAACATCCTGCAGTGCGTCGGCTGGGGCGTGTACGAGCTGACGGTGATCGCCTGGGGCGCCCAGACGGTGGCCGGCACCGAGGGCTGGCGCTGGCTGTTCGTGCTGCTGGCGGGCGTGCTGACGACGGTGCTGACGATCTGGCCGCTGGGCGCGATCGCGGTGCTGCGCAAGTACGTGGCCGTCGCGGTCGGCGTGGCGATGGTCTACTTCACGGTGCAGTTCGCCCGGCAGGGGTTCCCGGACCCGGGCGCGGGCAACTGGGACGGTTTCCTGTCGGCGACGGACGCGGTGATCGCGGTGTCGATCTCGTTCGTCCCGCTGGCCGCCGACTACACCCGGCACGCGCGCACCTCGGCGAGCGCGTTCTGGGGGACGTTCTCCGGCTACACGGTCGCCCAGGTGTGGTGCTACGTGCTGGGCGTGGTGGCGCTGCTGCAGTCCGGCGGCGACCCGGACAAGATCCTCGACTCGTTCACCGGCGTGGCCGCGGGCTGGGCGTTCCTGCTGGTGCTGGTGCTGCGCGAGTCCGACCAGTCGTTCGCGAACGTGTACTCGACCGCGATGTCGATCCACAACCTGTGGCCGAAGGTGGACCGGCGGGTGCTGACCGGCGGCATCGGCGTGCTGGTGACGGTGCTGGCGCTGCAGATCAAGGAGTTCACCGAGTCGTACTACGCGTTCCTCGGCCTGATCGGGTCGGTGTTCGTGCCGCTGTTCGCGGTGCTCGCGGTGGACTACTTCCTCGGCGCGGGCCGGCGCGGCTGGAACCTGACCCAGGACGCCCCCGCCCGCTGGGTGATGCTGCTGCCGTGGGCGCTGGGCTTCGCGGTCTACCAGTTCCTGGCGCCGACCGCGGTGGCCGGCTGGTGGACCGACCTGTGGGCGAAGGCCCAGGAAGCGGTGCACTTCACCCCGCAGGCGTGGAGCTCGGCCTCGCTGTTCTCGTTCCTGGTGGCGGCGCTGGCGACCGGCGCGGTGGCGACCGTGGAACGCCGCCGGGCCTGACCCGCGCCGCGGAGCACCGCCGGGCCCGACCCGAGCGCCACGGACCCGACCCGAGCGCCACGGGCCTGACCCGGCGTCAACCCGGAGCTGTTCACCGGAGCGTTGCCGTGCCGGAAGCAACCCGCCGTCCGGTGCCGCGTAGGGTGGTTGACGTGAACATCCAGCACAGCAGCTCGGCTCCGCTCCCCGGGCCGATCGACCGCTCGGCAGTCAAGGTGATCGCCCACCGCGGGTCCTCCGCGGCCCTCCCGGAGCACACCGAGGAGGCGTACCGGCGGGCGCTGGAGGAGGGCGCGGACGGGCTTGAGTGCGACGTCCGGGTCACCGCCGACGGGCAGTTGGTGTGCGTCCACGACCGCACGGTGCGCCGCACCTCGAACGGGCAGGGCGTGGTGTCGACGATGACGCTGGCCCAGCTGTCCGAGCTGGACTTCGGCTCCTGGAAGCACCCGGAGCGGCCGCAGCGCAGCTCGGTGCTGACCCTGGAGCGGCTGCTGGAGCTGGTCGCGGACTCCGGGCGCCGGGTCGAGCTGGCCATCGAGACCAAGCACCCGGTGCGGTACGCGGGCCGGGTGGAGTCCGAACTGCTGCGGATGCTGGACCGGTTCGGCCTGCTGCCGGCCACGCCGGAGGAGTCGACGGTGCGGGTGATGAGCTTCTCGGAGCTGGCCCTGCACCGGGTCCGCAAGGCCGCCCCGACGCTGCCCCTGGTGTACCTGTGGGAGCGCCCGGTGCCGATACTGGGCCGGATCGAGGCGCTGCCGGGCGGCGCGTCGATCGCCGGCCCGGGCATCTCGCTGGTGCGCCGCGACCCGGACCGGATCCGGGCGCTGCGCCGGGCCGGCCACCGGGTGCACGTGTGGACGGTGGACCGCCCCGAGGACGTCGAACTCTGCCTGGAACTGGGCGTGGAGGCGCTGATCACCAACCGACCGGCCGACGTCCTGGCCCAGTTGGGCCGCTGAGGCGCAGCCGCCGGGACTCCGCACGTGCGGCCATTGACATGACGGGAAATACCGAACGGGGTATTTCCCGTTGGCCTTTCGGACAACCCGCCGGACGCGACAGAAGGTGAGACGCACCTCACCTTTTGCCCGGCTGCCGTGCGGATCTCGTTAATACCGCGATCGGATCGTCGAACGCCCGTTTCCGAGGCATTAACGGCGGGCATCCATCCCTCGGCAGAAGCTGAAGGAGGTCCGGGGGTGGCGTTGATGGTGGCGCGCGCTGTGCCAGTTCAGGCCGGGTCGACCTCATCGGCCATGGCCGTTCCGCACGGTCCGGCCAGTGTCTCGACCGCGCGGCGGAGGCTGCGCAGCGATCTCGGTGATCGCTCGATACCGGATGCGGTGATTGACGACGCGGTGTTGATCCTCTCCGAACTGCTCAGCAATTCCTGTCGTCATGCCAGACCGCTGCCGGCCGATGATCCGGCCGCGGCCGACAGTTCCGCCGGCCGCCGCCCGCGCCCCGATGAGGACGCGGAGATCGGTACGGTGCTGGTGAGTTGGCGGATGCGCGGGGACGGTCTGCTGACCCTGGAGGTGACGGACGGCGGGGCGACCACCCGGCCGGTGCCGGCCAGCCCGTCGGTGTCGGCGCACGGCGGCCGGGGGCTGAGCATCGTCGGCAAGCTGGCGAAGGACTGGGGGGTGCGGCACGCGCCAGGTCAGGTGACGGTGTGGGCGGAGCTGCCCGCGTTCGAGCAGGCGGTGGGCGGCGGCGAGCGGCGCAGCGCCTGAACGGGGGGCCGCGGGCGAAGTAGGCTGCCCGGTGCAAAGTCCGACGTCCCCGGGAGAGCCGCACCATGGCCAAGAAGGCCGCGAAGAAGCAGCCCAGCCAGTCCACCGTCGTCGAGGGCGAGATCCCGGTCGTCGGAGCGCGCGAGGCGTGCCCGTGCGGCTCGGGCCGCCGGTACAAGGCCTGCCACGGCCGTACCGCGGCGCACGCGGTCCAGGAGCTGGTGCACCGGCCGTTCGAGGGCCTGCCGGGCGAGGCGGACTGGGTGGCGCTGCGCGAGCTGGTGCCGGCCGCCACCGTGCCGCTGACGCTGGCCGCCGGAGTGGCCGAGGAGGCCGTCGGCGACGTCCCGTCGGTGACGCTGGCGACGGTGCTGCCGCTGGCCTGGCCGGCACTGCGCCGGGCGGACGGCTCGATCCTGCTGGGCCTGCAGACCCAGTCGTCCTCGGGCGACCTGAGCCGTGACCTGGCGGACGCGCTGGAGCTGGCGCTGGCCACCGAGCCGGGCACCCCGGTGCCGGCCCGCCGGACCGACCCGGGCGCCCGCCGTCTGCAGGAACTGCTGGACACCACGGCCGAGTTCACGCCCGCCGTGCACACCGGCTTCGAATTCTGGCTGGAGGACGCCGAGTCGGCGACCGGCGAGGTCGCGGCCTCGCTGGAGCGGGCCAACGCCTCGGCCATCCCGACCGAGAAGCTCACCGGCGTGGACTCCGCGTACTGGTGCGGCACCCCGGACAAGAACCACCTGCGCTGGGTGATGACCGTCCCGGAGGAGCAGCTGCTCGACGCGCTGGCCCGGCTGACCGCCGCCGGCGAGAGCTCGCTCGGCGAGGGCACCAAGCTGGTGGGCTCGTTCCGCGCGCACGGCCTGACCGTGCCGGTGTGGGACCTGCCGGTGGAGATGACCGCCGCCGAGGTGGAGAAGCCCGCCGTGGAGTTCGCCGCGAAGCTGGCCGAGGTGCTGGCCGCGCCCGCGCCGCTGACCGCCGAGGAGCGCCGCTCCCGCGCCAACCTGGTGAACCGTCAGATCACCCTCAACTAGGAGAGGGTGACCGGCGTCACATTCCCGTCCGGCCGCCGAAAGTGTCAAGGACCTTTCGGCGTGGACAAATTGGCGCGGAGCCGGATCTTTGTTACTGTTTGAACAGTCCGACCGCTGGTGCATCCCCCGTCGCCAGCGGTCGGGCCTTTTTTGTCTCCGAGTCTGCGGCACAAAGATCTTGACGATCAGTCAGCAGACCGCGCTGGCGGTGATCAGCCCGCCCAGCAGGGTGCCGACCTCGGGCAGCCAGGGCCGGCCCGGCCCCGGGCCGCGCACCCAGCGCACCGGCCCGGCGCCCGTCCGCGAGGGCGGCAGCACCAGGTAGCCGCCCGGCCCGTGGTAGCGCAACACGCCCGGCACCCAAGGCCGTTCGGACAGCAGCGCGCCGAGCTCCGGCAGCGTGTACGGCGCGGTCAGCAGCACGAACCGGCCCGGCGTGCCGAGCACCGGGCCGTACGGGACGCCGATCTCCTCCAGGTGCCGCAGCAGCCACGGGCCGGCCGGGCGGGGCAGGCTCACCGCGCACAGCGACCGGCCGGTCGCCGCCACCACCGGCGCGCCCGGGGCCCGCTGCTCCCACCAGTGGCGGACCATCCGCGGATCGGTGGTGGCCGCCTCCAGCGGCGGATCGGACGGGTGCGCGCCGGGCGTCGGGCAGAGCCGGTCCGGGCACGAGCAGGCCGATCCGCGCAGCGCCCGCGCCCCGGGCACCACCGGCCAGCCGCAGCCGACGGCGGCCTGCAACGCGGCGGTCAGGGCCAATGTCCGGCCGCGGCGGCCCGGCCACCACTGGCCCACCCGCTCGGTCAGCTGCTCTCGGCGGTGTCGGCGCATGGCGGCTCGTTCCTCTCCGCGTCGGTCGGCCTGGGCCGGGGGGTGCGGGCGGTGCGTGTGCGCGTCGAACGGGCCCACGCTGTGCCACTGGAACGAGAATCCCCCATACGTCCGGATGGACGCGGGCAGGCCGACACCGGTTCCACCGTACGAGTGAGTGCCCGGCGCCTCGGGTGGCACCTGCGGGGCCTCGCCGTACGATCCCTGGCACGTTCTGCCCGCCGCACTCCTGGACATGCCCCGATCGGCCTGTGTACAAGTGGGGGAATCGTGCCGAGTAGTGAGTAAAGACATCGTTTTCGGTCGGTCTCGGGGGTCCTGCGTGACACGTTCCGGATTGTGGGGAGTTGTGACATGACCGACGTCCAGCCGCTGGCGGCCGAGGCCCTGAGGTCCGACCCGGTGCTGCTGCCGGATCTCGGCGAGGTGCCCTCGGCGGACCTGCAGGACCGTTTGGCCGGATGGCTGTCCGATTTCACCAGCCTCCAGGAGCACCTGGAGCTGCTGGCCCGGGCCGACGGCCTGTCCGGCACCCTCGACGCGCTGCTGGACTCCGGCGCGGCGCTGCTCGGCGCCCGCCGCGGCCTGGTGGTCACCCTGCGGCCCGGCCCGGCCCGCACCCTGGCCCGGCCGGTCGGCCTCGGCCTGGACCCGGCGACGCTCGGCTCGCTGGAGACCATCCCCGCCGAGCACGGCCCGTTCGCCGACCTCCTCAGCATGCCCGGCGCCACCGACCGGCTGCTGATCTCCGACCTGGCCACCGACCCGACGGTCGGCCCCCGGTTCCGCGAGATCGCCGCCCAGCTCGGCCTCGGCGCCTGCTACGCGCTGCCGCTGGCCACCGAACGCGAGGGCGCGCTCGGCGCCGCCGTCTGGTTCTACGACGAGCCGGGCCGCCCCGACGAGCGCCGCGAGCACCTGGTGCACCGCTACTGCGAGTTCGCCGCACCGCTGCTGGCCCGCCAGCTGGAGGCCGACCGGGCGGTGCGCGCCACCGCCGCCCTGCGCCGCTCGCTGCTGCCCGACCACCTGCCCGTCCGGCCCGGCCTGCGGATCGCCGCCCGCTGCGTGCCCGCCGCCCTCGAACACGCCGCGGGCAGCGACTGGTACGACGCCGTCCCGCTGCCCGACGACACCCTGGCGCTGACCGTGGGCAGCGTGCTCGGCGGCGGCCCCGGCGCCGGACCGGGCGCGGGCGCCTGCGCGGCCGCCGCGATGGGCCGGGTGCGGGCCGCGCTGCGCGCCTACGCCGTGCTGGAGGGCGAGGACCCGGTCTCCGTGCTCGGCGACCTCGAACTGCTGCTGAAGACCACCGAGCCGACCCGCTCCGCCACCGCCGTGTACGCCACCGTCGACCCGGCCGAACGCCGGATCGCGCTGGCCGGCGCGGCGAACTGCCCGCCGGTGCTGCTCACCCGGTACGGCGCGAACTTCGTGGAGACCTCGCTGTCCGCGCCGCTCGGCATGCTCAGCTGCTGGGAGGCCCCCGGCGTGGAGCTCACCGCGGAGCGCGGCGACGTGCTGGTGCTGTACACCGAGGGCCTGGCCCGCCGCTTCGGGGCCAATCTGCACGCCGGGCAGAGCGCGCTGCGCCGGGTCGCCGCCGACGCCCCCCGGGACGTCCGGCTGGACCCGGAGCGGCTCTGCGATCACCTGCTGGCCGAGGCCGGCAGCGAAGGCCCGGGCGAGGACGACCTGGTGCTGCTGGCCGCCCGCTTCGAGTGAGGCCCGCTTCGAGTAAGGCCCGTCGCTGCTCGAAGGGGCTTTCTTCACTCGAACGGCCCTACGTACCATGGGTGCGACGTCCGCCCACGCGCCCCGCGACCCGGGGAGTACAGGGCGGTACCACGCGCAAGGAGGCGACGTAGTGACCGAGGACCGCAGCCCGTCGGTGTCCGAGAACCCCGAAGGGACCGCCGACGGCGAGGAGGACGAGCCGATCAAGAGCCGCAAGAACGGCCTGCACGGCGAGATCTCCGAGGAGCTCGCCGCGTCCATGCGCTCCGGCTGGGCCGACACCGAGCTGCACGGCCTGCAGCCCGTCGCCCAGGCCCCGTACGCGGCCGAGCGCCGCGCCAAGCTGTCCGCCGCCTTCCCCGGCGAGCGGCTGATCGTTCCCGCGGGCAACCTGCGCACCCGCTCCAACGACACCGAGTACGCGTTCCGCGCCGCCAGCGAGTACGTGCACCTGACCGGCAACCAGACCGAGGACGCGATCCTGGTCGGCGAGCCCGTCGAGGGCGGCCACGAGTTCGCGCTCTACCTGCTGCCGCGCTCCGACCGCGAGAACGGCGAGTTCTGGCTCAGCGGCCAGGGCGAGCTGTGGGTCGGCCGCCGCAACTCCCTCACCGAGTCCTCCCGGCTGTACGGCCTGCCGACCCGCGACGTCCGCAAGGCCGCCGAGGAGCTCGCCGCCGTCACCGTCCCGACCCGCCTGGTGCGCGGCTACGACGCCGGCCTGGAGGCCGCCCTCGCCGCGCAGCTCGACGCCGACAAGGACGACGAGCTGAAGGTGTTCCTGTCCACGCAGCGCCTGGTCAAGGACGCGTGGGAGATCGGCGAGATGCGCGCCGCCTGCAACGCCACCGTCAACGGCTTCACCGACGTGGTGCGCGAGCTCGGCCAGGCCGTCGCCACCTCCGAGCGCTGGATCGAGGGCACCTTCTGGCGCCGCGCCCGGGTCGAGGGCAACGACGTCGGCTACGGCACCATCGCCGCCGCCGGCCCGCACGCCACCACCCTGCACTGGGTGCGCAACGACGGCGACGTCCGCCCCGGCGAACTGCTGCTGCTGGACGCCGGCGTGGAGACCCACACCCTCTACACCGCCGACGTCACCCGCACCCTGCCGATCAACGGCGCCTTCACGCCGCTGCAGCGCAAGATCTACGACGCGGTGTACGACGCCCAGGAGGCGGGCATCGCCGCGGTCAGGCCCGGCGGGAAGTTCCGCGACTTCCACAACGCCGCACAGCGGGTGCTCGCCGAGCGCCTGCTGGAGTGGGGCCTGATCGACTCCTCGGTCTACGACGTGGAGAAGGTCCTGGAGCTCGACCTGCAGCGCCGCTGGACCCTGCACGGCACCGGCCACATGCTCGGCCTGGACGTCCACGACTGCGCGCACGCCCGCCGCGAGGAGTACGTGGACGCGGTGCTGGAGCCCGGCGTGGTGCTGACCGTCGAGCCCGGCCTGTACTTCCAGGCCGACGACCTGACCGTCCCCGAGGAGTACCGCGGCATCGGCGTCCGGATCGAGGACGACATCCTGGTCACCGCCGACGGCAACGAGAACCTCTCGGCCGCCCTGCCCCGGCAGGCCGACGAGGTCGAGGCCTGGATGGCCTCGCTGAACGGCTGACGCAGCATCACCGAAGCCCCCGTCCGGTCCGCCGGCGGGGGCTTCGGTGCGCTCAGTGCCGTCGGCCCCAGCCGGAGGCCGCGACGACGACATTCTTCTCGAAACGGGCATAACCGGACGTGAACATGGCGCTCTCCGGAAAAGGGGTGTGGTGAGGTCCGCGGAAGGCGCCGCCGCCGCCCCGCGAGTTGACTCCCCCATCCTCGCGGGCAGTCCCGGCTCAGTTCCAAAGGTTTTCCGGCACGGGCCGCTACACTCGCCGCGAACCCCCCACCGGCCGCACCTGGAGCACCACATGGCCGAGCCCGTCCCCGTCACCATCGGAAAGCGCCCGGCGCCCGTGCACACCGTCGCCGTGTACGCCTTCGCGGGCATGGCCCCGTTCGAACTCGGCGTGGTGGTCGAGGTGTTCGCCCTCGCCCGCCCCGAACTCGCCGGGCTGCTGGCCGCCCCCTGGTACGACGTCCGGGTGTGCGCGGAACGGCCCGGCCACCCGCTGGAGGCGGTCGGCGGCTTCACCCTCACCCCCCGGCACGGCCTGGAGGAACTCGCCGCCGCGGACACCGCCGTCGTCGTCGGGGTGCCCGACCCGTACGGCGAGGTCCCGCCCGCCGTGGTCGCCGCGCTGCGCACCGCGCACGCCCGCGGCGCCCGGGTGGTGTCGATCTGCTCCGGCGCCTTCGCGCTGGCCGCCGCCGGCCTGCTCGACGGCCTGCCCGCCACCACGCACTGGCGGTGGGCCGAAGAACTGCGCCGCCGCCACCCGGACGTCCGGGTCGACCCGGACGTGCTGTACGTGGACAACGGCCAGGTGCTGACCAGCGCCGGCAGCGCCGCCGGCATCGACCTGTGCCTGCACCTGGTCCGGCAGGACCACGGCGCCAAGGTCGCCAACACCGTCGCCCGCCGCTTCGTCGCCCCGCCGCACCGCGACGGCGGGCAGGCGCAGTACGTCGAGGCGACGGTACGGCCGGTGGACGAGCCCGAGGACGGGGTGGCCCGGTCGATGCGCTGGGCGCTCGACCAGCTCGCCCGGCCGCTGACCGTGCCGCTGCTGGCCCGCGCCGCCGGCATGTCCGACCGCTCGTACCTGCGGCACTTCACCGCCCGCAACGGGGTCAGCCCGATGCGGTGGGTGGCGATCCAGCGGATCGCGGCCAGCCTGCCGCTGCTGGAGTCGCCGGAAGGCAGCGTCGAGGAGATCGCCGCGGCGGTGGGCTTCGAGTCGGCGGCGACCTTCCGCCACCACTTCGGCCGCACCATGCGCACCTCCCCGACCGCCTACCGGCGCACCTTCGGACCGGCCGCCTGAGCTGCCGTCAGGACTGCTCCAGCCGGTCCGCGTTGGCGTGGATCGCGTCCCGCAGCCACCCGGCGAGGCCCGGGGCGAGCTGCTCGTAGGCGGCGGTGAACCGCTCGTCGGCGACGTACATGTCGCCGAGGCAGCGGTGCATCTGCGGAGCGCACTCGTAGAAGTGCAGGCCGATGTGCGCCCGGTGCTGCTCGGCGGCGTCCGTCGCCGCCGGGCTGTCGGGGGCCGCGCCGGCCGTGAACGCCGCCACCAGCGCCTCGTTGACGGCGTCCGTCTCCTGCTTGATCCGTTCCCAGTCCGCCTTGGTGTACTTCGAGGTCTTCTGCTGGGACTGCTTCCAGGCGTCGGTGTCGCCCCAGCGCTGCTCGGCCTCGTCCTCCCAGTTCTCCTGGTAGTCCTTGCCGAACACCTCGAACTTCTCCTCCGGGGTCAGCTGAATTCCCAACGTCCTTGCCTCCATCGCTCGTTCGACCGCCGCGGCGAGGTCCTCCAACTTCCTGATCCGGTCGCCGATCAGCTCGCGCTGCCGGCGCAGGTGCTCGGTCGGGCCGACCGAGCGGTCGTCCAGGATCGCCGCGATCTCCTCCAGCGGGAAGCCGAGTTCGCGATAGAACAGGATCTGCTGCAGCCGGTCCAACTCGGCCTCGGCGTAACGCCGGTAGCCGGCCGGGGTGCGGCCGCCGGGCGACAGCAGCCCGATCTCGTCGTAGTGGTGCAGGGTGCGCACCGTCACTCCGGCGAGCCGGGCGAGCTGCCCGACCGTGTATCCGCTCATCGCGTCCCTCCCTCCCGCTGCGCACCAGCCTCCGGCCTCACGCCGCGTGAGGGTCAAGGCCGATCCGCTACTCGGTCTCGCCGTAGCGGACCAGGTAGCCGGCGAACCGGTCGAGGTCCTCGTCGCCCCAGGAGGTGAAGCGGTCGGTGAAGGCCCGCCGCCGCTGCTCGTACGCCTCCGCCAGCAGGTGCTCGCCGGCGTCCGTCAGGTGCAGCAGCTGCCCGCGCTGGTCGTCCGGGTCGGCCTGCCGGCCCAGCAGCCCGAGCCGCTCCAGCGAGCCGACCTGGCGGCTGACGGTGGACTTGTCGAGCATGAAGTGCGCTGCCAGGTCCGCCGCCCGGCAGGAGCCGCGTTCCTTGACCAGGTCGAGCATGCTGTACGTGACCAGCGACAGCTCGGGGTGCAGCTGGGCTGCCTTGTGGCGGGCCCGGCGGGCGAACGCGGTGAGCTCGCGCTGAATGGTCTCCAGCGCGGCGTCGCGGTCGGGCATGGCGGTGGCTCCTTCGTCGTGCGGTGTTGCGACCCACGGTAGGCCCTCACCCGCACGGCGACCTGCGCGGCTACAGCAGATCGTCCAACTCGCGCAGCAGGCGGGCCTTGGCGCGGGCGCCGACCATCGAGCGGATCGGCTCGCCGGAACGGAAGACCATCAGCGTCGGCATCGACAGGACGCCGTACGCGGCCTGGGTCTCCGGGTTCCGGTCCACGTCCAGGGCGACGATCTTCAGCCTGCCCGCCTGCTCCTCGGCCACCTCGGCCAGCACCGGGGCCAGCTGGCGGCACGGCGGGCACCAGTCGGCGGTGAACTCCACCAGCACCGGGCCCTCGGCGGCCAGCACCTCGCTCGCGAAGTCCTGGTCGGTCACGGTCTGCACACTGCTCATCGGGTCTCCTCCCCTTGCCCGCGCGCGAGTTCGCAGCGCGGTTCCTCGTCCACCGCGGCCAGCGCGTCGCGGGCCGCCTCGGCCTGCACCAGCTGGGCCGCCACCTGCTCCCGGACCTCGCTCAACCGGGCCACCATGGCGTCCAGTTCGGCCAGCTTCGCCCGGTACACCTCCAGCGAGGCCGGGCAGGAGTCGCCGGCCGGGTGCCCGGCCCGCAGGCACTCCACGAACGGGCGGGTCTCCTCCAGCTCGAAGCCGAAGTCCTGCAGCACCCGGATCTGCCGCAGCAGCCGCAGGTCGTCCTCGTCGTACGCCCGGTACCCGTTGCCGCCGCGGCGCGCGGGCAGCAGCCCCCGCGACTCGTAGTACCGCAGCGCCCTCGTGGTGGTGCCGGCCCGCTCTGCCAGCTCGCCGATCCGCATGGCCACGACGCTAGACCTTCACCTCGGCGTCAACGCCACCGCCGGTCGGAAGAATTGGCCGGAAAGCACTTACCAAGATCCTCTACCCTCGCCTGATGACCGACCTGACCACGGCCCTGCTCGCGGCCTACGACGAGCACCTGCGCGGCCTCGGCCCCGCCCGCGACGGCGAGATCCAACAGGCCGACGGCCCGCTGCTGCGCAAGTCCGGCGGCTTCCGCGGCTTCGTCACCTCGCCCACCGCCGACCTCGGCCTGCGCGGCCAGGAACTCGACGAACTGATCGCCCGGCAGCGCGACTTCTTCGCCGCCCGCGGCGAAGCCGTCGAGTGGAAGACCCGCGGCCACGACCTGCCCGCCGACCTGCCGCAGCGGCTGACCGCGGCCGGGTTCGTCGCCGAGGCGCCGGAGACCGTCCTGATCGGCCTGGCCGCCGAACTCGCCACCCCGACCCCCGCGCCCGAGGGCATCACGCTGCGCCGGGTCACCGCCCGCACCGACATGCGGCGGATCGCCGCCCTGCAGAGCGAGGTGTGGGGCGAGGACTGGTCCTTCCTGGTCGGCGACCTGACCGAGAACGCCGCCGCCGATCCCGACGGCTTCCTGGTGGTCGTCGCCGAGACCGACGCCCCCGCCCCCGAGGTGGTCTCCGCCGCCTGGCTGACCCGCGCCCCCGGCACCGAGTTCGCCGGCCTGTGGGGCGGGTCCACCCTCGCCGCCTGGCGCGGGCGCGGCATCTACCGCTCACTGGTCGCGCACCGCGCCCGCTGGGCCCTGGAACACGGCATCCGCTACCTCCAGGTGGACGCCTCGCCCGACAGCACCCCGATCCTGGGCCGCCTCGGCATGCACGCCGTCACCACCACCACGCCCTACGTGTGGACCCCGCCCGCGTCCTGAAAGATTTCCCCGCAGGCGTGTAGAGGAGCCGCTCCCCGCTCCGACCACCGGACGACAGCACCCGACGAGCACGAAGGACGTGGTCCCCGTGAAGTACCTGCTGATGACGTACGGCAACCAGGAGAAGTGGGCGTCCGTCTCCGCCGAGGAGTGGCCGGAGGCGATCGCCCAGCAGGACGCGTTCAACGCCCGCTACCGGGAGACCGGCGAACTGATCGGCGCGTACGGCCTCGGCGACGCGGCCGCCAGCCGGCTGGTGCGCCGCCAGGAGGGGCTGCCCGCGGTCAGCGACGGCCCCTACCTGGAGACCAAGGAGTACATGGCGAGCTTCTACCTGCTGGACTGCGAGAGCGAGCAGCGGGCGCTGGAGATCGCCGCCGACATGCCGTGGGCGGACCGGGAGCCGGTGGAGCTGTGGCCGATCCTGCACGAGACGCCGATGGACAGCTGAGCCGCGTGGACGACCGTACGGCCACCGACCAGGACCTGCTGCGCGCCCTCGCACCGCGGGTCCTGGCGGCGCTGCTGCGCCGCCACCCCGGCGCGTTCGACAGCTGCGAGGACGCGGTGCAGGAGGCGCTGCTCGCGGCCGCCACGCAGTGGCCGCAGCAGGGCCGGCCGGAGAACCCGCGCGGCTGGCTGGTCACGGTGGCCGCCCGCCGGCTGGTGGACCTGGTGCGCGCCGACCGGGCCCGGCGCGAACGCGAGGAGCGGATGTTCCTGGCCACGCCGCAGTCGGAGCTGCTCGGCCGGGCCGCCGACGCCGACCCCGCCGCGGACCGGGACGACTCGCTGGCGCTGCTGTTCCTGTGCTGCCACCCGGCGCTGACCGCGCCCAGCCGGATCGCGTTGACCCTGCGCGCGGTCGGCGGCCTGAGCACCGCGCAGATCGCGGCGGCGTTCCTGGTGCCGGAGGCGACGATGGCGCAGCGGATCAGCCGGGCCAAGCAGACCATCCGCGGCTCGGGGCTGCGGTTCGTCCTGCCGGAGCCGGGCGAGACGGCGGAGCGGCTGCGCGAGGTGCTGCAGGTGCTGTACCTGGTGTTCAACGAGGGCTACACGGCCACCTCCGGCGAGGACCTGACGATCCCCCGGCTGTCCGACGAGGCGATCCGGCTGACCCGGCTGCTGCACCGGCTGCTGCCCGCGGACACCGAGGTGATGGGCCTGCTGGCGCTGATGCTGCTCACCGACGCCCGGCGGCCGTCCCGCACCGGCCCGGGCGGCGAGCTGGTGCCGCTGGCCGAGCAGGACCGGACGCGCTGGGACGCGGCGGCGATCGCCGAGGGCGTGGCGCTGGTGGAGCGGGCGCTGCCGCACGGCCGGGTGGGGCCGTACCAGTTGCAGGCGGCGATCGCGGCGCTGCACGACGAGGCGCCGGACGTGGCGGCCACGGACTGGCCGCAGATCCTGGCGCTGTACGACCTGCTGGTGCGGGTGGCGCCCGGTCCGATGCCGGAGCTGGGCCGGGTGGTGGCGCTCGCGGAGGTGCACGGCGCGGAGCTCGCACTGAAGGAACTCGACGCGCTGGAAAGGGCGTTGGGCCGCCACCACCGCTTCCTGGCGGTACGGGCCGAGCTGCTGGCCCGCACCGGCGCGACGGAGGCCGCGGCGGAGGCGTTCCGCCGGGCGTCCGCGCTGGCGCCGAGCCTGCCGGAGCGCCGTTTCCTCGCCGAGCGCGCCCGTCAGCCCGGTTGAGCGGCGGTGGCGATCGCGGCGTCGATCGCTCCGTACAGCTCCGAGCGCAGGCCGAGCCGGCTGGCCCGGATCTCGACGGCCTCGGCGACCGCGGGCTGCGCGTGGCGGTCCACGGACTCGCGGATGCCGTTGATCAACGGCTGTCCGGCCAGGCCGAGTTCGCCGCCGATCACGATGGCGGCGGGGTTCAGGCAGTTGACCAGGTCGGCGAGGACGCGGCCGATGGTACGGCCGGCCTCGCCGATGACGCGGGCGGCGGCGGGGGTGTCGGCGAGCTCGCCGAGCGGCGGCAGGTCGACGGCCTCGCCGGGGCGGGCGCCGGGGGCGAGGACGTGGGCGAGGCGGCGGCGGACCTCGACGATGGACGCGACGGACTCCAGGCAGCCGCGGTTGCCGCAGCGGCACCAGGTGCCGGTGTCGGGGAGCTGGATGTGGCCGATCTCGCCGGAGATGCCGCTCGCGCCCCGGTAGATCCGGCCGTCGAGCAGCAGGCCCGCGCCGATGCCGGTGGAGGCCTTGACGTAGATCAGGTCGTTGACGACGCGCCCGCCGCTGTGGGCGCGTTCGCCGCGGGCGCCCATCTCGGCGTCGTTGCCGACGGTGACGGGGCGGCCGAAGAGCCGGCCGAGTTCGGCGGCCGGGTCCATGCCGATCCACTGGGAGAGGGTGGAGGGGGCGCGGACCACGTTGGTGCGGGTGTCGAGGGCGCCGGGGATGCCGGCGGCGACGGCGGTGATCGCGTCCAGGGTGTGGCCGGCGTCGGCGAGCGCCCGGTCGGCGAGGGCGCGGGCGGCGTCCAGGACTTCGCGGGGGTGGTTGTCCACGTCGAGGCCGGCGGTGGCCTCGCCGAGCACCGCGCCGGTGGTGTCGGCGACGGCGGCGGTGACGTGGGTGTGCCCGAAGTCGAGGGCGAGGACCAGGGCGTGGGCCCGGCGCAGGGTGACGGCGGCGGCGCGGCGGCCGCGTCCCGAGGTGGCGACGGCGGTGGTCTCGTCGGCCAGGCCCTCGCCGATCAGGTCGGTGACGGCGCTGCTGACGGCGGACCGGGAGAGCCCGGTGAGCCGGCTGATCTCGGCGCGGCTGAGGGTGCCGTGTTCGCCGAGGACGGCGAGCAGGGCGGCGCGGGTGCGCAGGCGGCGGGCCGAGGGTGCCGGGTGGGCGGGGGCGGTCATGCGCGGAACGGTAGCGGACAGCGACCGGACATACACCGTTGAACGGATTATTTGATTGGGGACTTGTCCTCTTGACGGAGGAATTGGCCTATACCTATGGTCGGAGACAGCTCCCTGTCGCCCAGGAGAGCAGCATCTCGCACGCCGGGAGAGGAAGGCCCATGGACATCGCCCGGAGCCGCCACCGCTGGTGCGTCGAGATCCCGCACGCCAACGAACTCCGCGCCGGCAGCCAGCTGTTCATCGTGGACGCCCCCGCCGAGGACGACGCCCGGCGCACCGCCATCGAACGCGCCGAGTCCGTCGACGCCCGCCGCCACCGCCGCGGCGCCGCCCTGGACCTCGCCCGGGCCACCGTCGTCCACCTCGCCCTGCTGCACACGCACTGATCCCCCGCCCGGGGCACCGCCCCGGCACGAACTCCGCGCCCGGTGTGACTTCACCCGGGCGCATTTGTATGCTTCGCTGAACCTCTACAGCACTGTAGAAGTTCGGACCGGCATCCCGCCGACCCCGACGGCGAAGGGTGCGTCATGTCTGCACGCAGGGCGGAGGCCCGCTCCACCGGATCCGGGCGCGGCCGCAAGGTCCGCCGGATCGCGCTGTGGACCACCGCGGGCGTCGCCGCACTCGCCGTCACCGCCGGCGGCCTGGTCTACTACCGGCTCAACGGCAACCTGAGCACCTTCGACAGCGCCGGCATCGCCAAGGACCGCCCCGACGCCGCCAGCGCCGACGCCCAGGGACGCGTCCCGATCAACCTGCTGCTGATCGGCTCCGACTCCCGCTCCGGCAGCAACAAGGACCTCGGCGGCGGCCAGGAGGGCGGCGCCCGCTCGGACACCGCGATCCTGCTGCACGTCTACGCCGACCACAAGCACGCGGTCGGCGTCTCCATCCCGCGCGACTCCCTGGTGGCCATCCCGTCCTGCCTGCTGCCGAACAAGAACTGGACCAAAGCGCAGACCAGCGCCATGTTCAACAGCGCCTTCTCGGTCGGCGACACCGAACAGGGCAACCCCGCCTGCACCCAGAACACCGTGGAGAAGCTCACCGGGCTGCGCATCGACCACACCATGGTGATCAACTTCCAGGGCTTCGCCGACATGACCAGCGCCGTCGGCGGCGTCGACGTCTGCCTGCCCAAGGCCGTCTACGAGGGCGACCTCGACCCGAACCTCGGCCACCGCGGCAAGCTCCTGTTCAACCAGGGCCACCAGAAGATCTCCGGCCAGGCCGCCCTCGACTACGTCCGGATCCGGCACGGCCTCGGCGACGGCTCCGACATCGGCCGCACCAAGCGCCAACAGGCCTTCCTCTCCTCGCTGATCAAGCAGGTCAAGTCGGAGGGCATGAACCCCGTCGCACTGCTGCCGCTGGCCGACGCCGCCACCAAGTCGCTCACCGTCGACGAGGGCCTCGGCTCGGCGCAGAAACTCGTCGACTTCGCGATGTCCCTCAAGGACATCGACCTGCACGACATCAAGTTCCTCACCGTGCCCTGGCGTTACCAGGGCGAACGGGTCGCCCTGGTGCACCCCGACGCCGACCAGCTGTGGGCGGCGCTCAAGGCCGACCGCACCCTCGACGGGCAGGACGCCTCCGCCGGCCCCTCGCCCGCCGACAGCCCCAGCCCCAGCCCGACCGCCGCGCCGACCAAGGTCGACGGGGCCGGCATCCGGGTCGCCGTCTACAACGGCACCTCCACCACCGGGCTCAGCACCAAGGCCGCCGAGGCACTGGAGGGCTCCGGCTTCACCGTCACCGGCCGGGCCAACGCCGCCTCCCGCACCCACACCACCACCCTCGTCGAGTACGGGCCCGGCGAGAAGGCCCAGGCCGAGAAGGTCGCCGAGCTGTTCCCCGGCGCCTCCCTGCAACCCGGCACCCACGCCGGCCTCTCCGTCACCCTCGGATCGGACTACGCGGCCGGCGGCGGCACCACCGCCGCCCCGCCGCTGCCCACCGGCCCGCTTCCCACCAGCGTCAGCCAGGCCCGCTCTGCCGACGACGACGCCTGCTCCGACCTCACCTTCGGCTGACACCGCGGCCGACCGGCACCCGACCACCACAGGGGACAGCAGCGATGGACCCGCTCTCCGGACACGGCCCCACCCAGCAGGACCGCGCCGACTTCGAGTACGCCCTCGGCCGGGCCCTCGCCGACCCCGCCGTGCGCGCCGCACTGGCCGGCGACCGCGCCCAGGACGCCCGGCTGCGGGCCCTCGCCCGGCAGCGCACCGCCGAGATCCTGGCCACCGCCGAACCCGAGTACCTGACGTACCGCCGGCTCCGCGACGCCGCACCCGACGCACCCGGCACCGCCCCCGAGCCCGGCGAACGGCTCTCCGGCTGGTTCGGCGCGCTCGCGCTGGTGGTGCCGATCGTCACCGGCAGCGCCGCCGCCGTGTTCTTCCTGCTCGCCGCCCTCATCGGCCTGTCCGGCCCGCACGCCGCCTCCGCCGACGTGCTGCGCACCGTCGCCTGGAGCACCGTCGCCGCCGCCGTCGCGAGCGCCGTGATCGGCCTGCTCGGCCTGCTGTTCAGCGCCGCCCGCCAGCGCGCCGTGCCCCCCGAGGACCCGCACCGCACCGAGGAGCTGTCCGACGCCCGCACCGCCTGGCGCACCGCCCTGCTGCACCGCGGCCTGGTGCCCTTCCTGCTGGCCGGGCTGCGCCCCGCCGACTGAGCGATATCGGGCCGATATCGGGGTGATGACGTGCCCTTCTATCGTCGGTCGGGCAGGCGGCCCCGGAGCGCGGGCCGCCCCGGGCACGGGGAGGGCGACGCCATGGAGTTCCGGATTCTCGGTCCGGTCCACCTGCTGGCCGACGGCCGGGAGGACACACTCAGCGGCACCAAGCAGCGGACGATGTTCGCCGCACTGGTCCTGGCCGAGGGCCGGGTGGTGTCGGACGAGCACCTCGGGCGGATGCTCTGGGACGACCGCCCGCCCGGCACGGCCGCCGCGCAGATCCACACCTACGCCTCGCGGATCCGGCGACGGGTCGGCCCCGACGTCCCGCTGGTGCGGATCCGGTCCGGCTACCGACTGCTCGCCCCGCACGTGCCCTGCGACCTCACCGCCTTCGGCGACCTCTCCGACCACGGCTTCCGGGCGCTGCGCGCACAGCGCTTCGAGGACGCCGCCGAACACCTGCGGGCCGCCCTGGAGTGCTGGAACGGCGAGGCACTGGCCGATGTGACGGACCACCTGGCCGCCACCGAACGCCCGCGCCTGGAGGAGACCCGACTCGCGGCCCTGGAGGCCCGCATCGAGGCCGACCTGATCACCGGCCGACACCGCCGGCTGATCTCCGAACTGACCGGCCTGGTCGCCCGCCACCCGATGCGCGAACGCTTCCGGGCGCTGCTCATGACGGCGCTGTTCCGCTCCGAACGGCAGGCCGAGGCAGTGTCGCTCTACCTGGCCGGGCGACGCCTGCTCGTCGACGAACTCGGCGTCGAACCCGGGAAGTTGCTGGCCCGGACGTACCAGGAGATCCTGAACGGCGAGGTGCGGACCGTCATGCCACACCGGCCTGCGCACTGACCTCCGGGCCGGTGCAGAAGGTGAGCAGCCGGGCCCCCGCGCCGAACGCCACGGCGAGCAACTCCTCGGCCGGATAAGGGTCGAGGACCGGCGGCGGCTCCAGCAGCAGCCGGTGCAGGCGGACCAGCAGCGCCCGCAGCGCCGTGCGCAGCCACAGCGGCCCGACCGCCACGCCGGCCGACCAGAGCGCGAGGCAGGCCGCCGCGGCGTACAACGTCTCGTAGGCGGCGGCCAGTTCACAGCCCGTCGGACTGCCCTCCGGCTCGGTCGGCAGCTCGGCCATCCGCCGGTGCAGCTCGTCGCCCGCCGCCAGCAAGGACTTCGCCAGGCTCTGCACCTCCGCCCCGGCGGCCTCCAGCGCCGGACCGCCGACCAGCCCGGGCAGCGCCTGGACGGGGCTGCACCCGCCCCGGGGCCGCGCCTCCGACCCGGACCCGGACCCGGCCCCGCCCTTGTCCACATCCTCGTCCTCGTCCTCGTCCTCGTTCGCGACGGGCAGCGGGGCGCCCAGCCGAAGGGCCTCGGCCAGGCCCGGACCGTCCACCGCCTCGGACGCGAACCCGTGGACCAGCCACGGGAATTGGGCGACCACCGTGCCGCGCAGCCGCTCCGCCCCGGCCGCCCGGACGGCCGCCGGGCGGGCCAGCGCGGACGTCGCCTCGACGACCAGCGCCGGCACCAGCGCCGACACCACCGGCAGGGTGAGCTCCGCCTCGGCGGGCAGCACGTGCGCACTGCGGGCCGCCAGCCGGGTGGCCGCCTCGGCGGCCCCGATCAGCGCCGCGGCCCGGCCCAGCGCGTGCGCGTCGGCCGCCCCGACCGGGCCGTCGCGCAGCGCCTCCCGCAGAGCCCGCTCACCGGCGTCCAGGTTCCACGCCCAGCCCACCACGTGCAGCGCCAACGGGCCCGCGCCGGCAGCGGCCGGGTCGTGGTTCACCAGCGCCCGCAGGGTGCTCGCGGTACGGGCCGCGAACGGCGTGAGAGCGTCGGCGGGGTGCGGCTCGGCACCACTGGTCATCGCCGGCTCCTTCGGGCAGCGGGGCAGCTGCCCCCACCCTGCCCCGGCGGTCTATACACCGCCGATACCGCCGCGCCGACCGGCCCTCACAGCACCGCCAACTCCTGTTCCACCAGCCCGAGATCGCGATCCGCGCCACTGGCCCGGAACAACCCGGCGGCCCACTCCAGCCGCTCCCGGGCCTCCTCGACCCGGCCCAGCGCGACGGCGGCCCGCCCGAGCGCCGCACCCACCCGGCCCTCGACCACGACGGTCCCGGTCCGGCCGGCCAGCTCCAGGGCGCCCAGCAGCTCGGCATGCGCCTCGCCCGCCCGTCCGCGCCGCAGCATCGTCTCGCCCAGGCCGAGCCGGGCATGGACGGAGCCCAACAGGTCGCGCCTGGCCGTCACCACCCGGAGCACCACCTGGAGTGCGCGCTCCGCCTCCTCGAACCGTTCCAGCGCCAACAGGGCCCGGGCGTACCGGAAGTGGACCTGCGCGGTGACCCCGGTCTCCCCGATCCGCCGGGCGACCGCCACCGCCTGCTCGGCGTACCCCAGCGCCGCCCCGGGCCGCCCGAGGTCCAGCTCACCCTGCGCCAGGAAGCCGAGCACGTGCGCCTCGCAGGACAGGTCGCCCACCGCCCGGAACAGCCCGACGGCCTCGGTGAGCCGCGCCCGCGCCGAGACCAGATCACCCTGGACGCGGTCCAGCACGGCCAGCGATCGCACCGCCAGGGCCCGCCCGTGCTCCTCCCCGATCTGCTCGAACAGGGCCTGCGCCCGGAGCAGCGGTTCGGCGGCCGAGAGGTGCCGGATGCCGATCCAGCGTTCGCCCAGCGACTCCAGCACCGCGGCCTCGCCACGCAGATTCCCGGCCGCCCGGGTCGCGGCCAGCGCGCGGTCGCAGCAGAACTGCCAGTCGTCCAGGTACTCCCTGGTCTCGAACAGCACGACGGTGCAGCTCAGCAGGTCCCAGGCCAGCTCGTCCCGCCCCAGCCGGGCGGCCTGGTCGATCGCCGCGATCAGCGACAGCCGCTCCGCCTCGAACCACTCCAGCGGATCCGCCGTCAACTCCTCCAGCAGCTGCGCGTCCAGCTCCAGCCGCGGGGTGGAGCCGTGGATCAGCGCGAAGTCGCCGCCGTACTCCGCCCGGTGGGCGTGCTCGGCGACGGTCAGCCAGCCGCGCAGCGCCCGGTCCAGGCTCCGCGCCCGCTCGTCCTCGCTCTCCTCCGCCCGGAGCCGCTCGCGGGCGAACAGGCCCAGCAGGTTATGCATTCGGAAGCGCAGCTGGCCGGTGCCGTCGGTGCCGGTGACCTCCAGCAGCTGGACGTCCACCAGGTGCTCCAGCAGCCGTTCCGCCTCGAACGGGTGGACGTCGAGCAGTGCGGCGGCCGTCCAGACCGTCACGTCGGGCGCCTCGAGCAGCGCGAGGCGGCGGTACAGCCGGGCCGCGTCCGGCGCCAACTGCCGGTAGCTGACCGCGAATCCGGCCCGGACCTGGGCCTCGCCCCGGCTCAGCTCGTCCAGTCGGCGGCGCTCGTCGGCCAGCCGGGCCACCAGGTGACGCACGCTCCAGTGCGGCTTCGACGCCAGCCGGGCGGCGGCGATCCGCAGCGCCAGCGGCAGCCGGTCGCACAGCTCGGCCAGCCGTTCGGCCTGCTCCGGGTCGGCCGCGATCCGGTCCTCGGGGACGATCCGGCCCAGCAGCTCGACCGCCTCCGCCGGTGGCAGCACGCCGAGTTGGACGCGCACCGCGCCGTAGCGGAGCATCAGCTGTTCCATCGGCTCGCGGCCGGTGACGACCACGCAGCACTGCCCGGTGCCGGGCAGCAGCGGGCCGATCTGCGCCGCCGAACGGGCGTTGTCCAGCACCACCAGGACCCGGCGACCGGCCAGCAGGCTGCGGTACAGCTCGGTGCGTTCGCCGGTGTCGGCGGGGATCTGCTCGCTCGGTACGCCGAGGGCGCGCAGGAAGCGGCTCAGCACGTCGGCGGCCGTGGTCGGCTCGCGGGTCTCGTCGTGGCCGCACAGGTCGACGTACAGCCGGCCGTCCGGGAAGCGGGCGGCGACCCGGTGCGCCCAGTGCACGGCGAGGCCGGTCTTGCCGACGCCCGCGACGCCGGTGATCAGGCCGATGCCGGGCGGCTGCTCCTCCGAGCGGCCCTCGGCCAGCCGGTCGAGCGTCGCGGTCTCGGCGGCCCGGCCAGTGAAGGCCGGCACGTTCGGCGGCAGGAAGGACGGCGTCGGCTGTGCGACGGCGAGCGGAGTCGGGGCCGGTTGCGGGGCCGGTGCGGGTGCGGGTGCGGGTGCCGGTTGCGCGCCGTCGTCGGGCCGGCCGAGCGCGGGGTCGTCGCGCAGGATCGCGTCGTGCAGACGGCCCAGGTCGGGGCCGGGCTCCAGACCGAGTTCCTCGACGGACCGCCGGCGGCCCTCGCGGAAGGTCTCCAGTGCCTCCGCCCGCCGCCCGGCCCGGTACTGGGCCCGCATCAGAACGTGCCGGGCACGCTCGCGCAGCGGGTGCTCGCGGACCACCGGCGTCAGTCCCCCGATCACCTCCAACTGCCGTCCGAGGGCGAGGTCGATCTCGGCGAGCGCCTCCAGGCAGGACACCCGCGTCTCCTCCAGGCGGCCCGCCTCGTCCTCGACCTGCCGCCCGGCGACGCCCTCCGCCACCGACCCGCGCCACAGGCCGAGCGCACGCGCGTACAGCACGCCGGCCTCGGCGGTGCGCCGGCCGGCGGCCGCCTGCTCGGCCTGCCGGACCAGTTCCTGGAAGACCAGCAGGTCGATCCGGTGGCCGGCCGAGTTGAGCTGGTACCCGGGGTGGACGGTGGAGATCAGGGCGTCGCCGCAGCCCTGCGCGCGGAAGACCTTGCGCAGGCCCGCGACGCAGATCGCCACCTGGGTGCGGGCGGTGGCCGGCGGGTCCCCCTGCCAGACCGCCTCGACCATCGCGTCCACCGACACCACGGTGTCCGGGGACAGCAACAGCAGGGCCAGGATGGCGCGTTGGCGCGGACCTCCGACGGCCGTGCGCCGGCCGTCCGTGACGACGGACAGCGGGCCCAGCAGGCCGAATTCGATCCGCGCGGCCACCCGATCCCCCCGTTCGCCGGACGTCCCTCCCCGATGCGTGCGCCCCGCGCGGGAGGAAGTTGCACGCCTCTTCCCGCAGTCGATCACAGTACCGGCGCTCCTCGGGCCGTTACGACCGGCTGCTCGCCAGGTCCGGCGGGCGGATCCGCAGCCCCGCCGAGGCCGGGAGCAGCGCCGCGACCAGCGCGAGCACCAGGCCCAGGCCGGTGGAGTCCGGCCGGCGCACCCCACGGCCGGTGGAGTCCGGCCGGCGCACCCACGGCAGGCGGAACGCCGCGGACTGCGCGGTGCGGGCTGCGCGGTGCGGACTGCGCGGTGTCGAGGATCCGGTTCCGACCGGGTCGTGCGCGAGCGTGCCGGGCAGATCGTGATCGATTGGGCTATCGGCCGTCTACACGCGCCCTATATCGGGTCGGGGACCGCCCGATCGGGGACCGCCCGGTCGGGGACGCGGGTCAGCCTACGGATCGGGCGGGCCAGCAGCAGCGCGGCGGCGCAGAGGACGGAGACGGCGAGGCCGGCCAGCAGCACGGGCGTGGTGCCGAAGGCATGGGTGGCGGGCCCGGCCAGCGCGGAGCCGATCGGATAGAGGCCCACGGACCCGGCCACCTCGTAGGCGTGAACCCGGTTGAGGACCTCGCCGGGCACCTGGGTCTGCACGCTGGTCGCCCACATGACGCCCCAGACGCCGATGCCCGCACCGACGCAGACCTGGGCGGCGGCGAGCAGCCAGACCGGCGCGTCGAGGGCCAGCGCCAGCGGATAGAGCGGGTAGGCGAACATCGCGACGGCGCCCGCCGCCAGCGGACGGGCCGGCTTCCAGCGGATCGCGATCAGGCCGCCCACCACCGTCCCCGCCCCGAGCGCGCAGTTGACCAGGCCGAACGCCGTCGCGCCGTACCGCGGGACGATCAGCCCGGCGGCCAGGGAGAGTTGCGGGCCCCAGGCGAGGACCGCGTAGAACATCCAGATCAGGATCACGCCCCACAGCCAGCTCCGGGCCCGGAACTCCCGCCAGCCGACCACCAGGTTGCGCCACAGCCCGTCCCCGGCCGGCGGCGCGGGCACCTTGCCGAGGCGCAGCGCGAACAGGCAGCTCGCGCTGGTCGCGTAGGCGAGCGCGGAGATCGCCATCACCCAGCCCGTCGAGCCGAACCCGACCAGCACACCGGCCAGCGCGGGCCCACCCAGACCGGTGATCGCCTCGGACATCCGCAGCACCCCGTTGGCGCCCTGCACGTCCCGGGCGATCAGCGGCACGGTCGACGAAGCGCCGGGCTGGAACAGGGCGTTGGCGGTGCCGGCCACCACCAGCAGCGCGTACAGCTGCCACAGGTGGTCGATGCCGTGCAGGAAGAGCACGGCGAGCAGGACGTGCGCGGCGAGGTTGGCCAGATCCGCGACGATCATCATCCGGCGGGCCGTGAACCGGTCGGCGAGCACCCCGCCGAACAGCACCAGCCCGGCGAACGGGCCGACCAGGAACGCCATCGCGTACCCGGCGGTGTCCAGGCCGCGGCCGCTGCCGACCAGACCGGCCGAGACGGCGACCGGCAGCATCGCCCAGCTGAGCAGGCCCGCGCTGCGGGCGGTGAACCAGTAGCGGAAGTTGCGGGACCAGATCGCCGGCTCGGCGGCGGCGACGGCCCGGGCGGCGGGTGCCCGGGCGGGGGCGGGAGTGTCGGTGGCGGTTGCGGGCGTGTCGGTGGCGGTTGCGGGCGTGTCGGTGTCGGTGTCGGCGAGGCAGTCGGACACGGGCGGTTCAGTCCTTCAAGTCCGTTGGGACAGCGGCGAGTTGTGCACGGAGGGCGGCGTTCTCGGCCTCCAGCCGGGCGAGGCGCTCCTGGACCGGTGCGAGGGCGTGGTCGAGTTCGGCCGCGGTGAAGCGCGGGGTGATGTGGTTGGGGCAGTTCCAGGCGAACGCCTCCACCCGGACGGTGACGACCTGTTCGACCCGGCCGTCGGTGCGCGGCGACGCGAGGCGCGCGACCAGCTCCGGGTGCCGGTCGGCGGGGACGGCGGTGGCCCGGCCGAACAGCTTGAGCCGGGCCTGCCGGGCCTGGTCGAGGAAGAACAGCGACACCCGGTCGTCGGCCCGCAGGTTGCCGGTGGTCAGGTACTGCCGGTTGCCGCGGACGTCCAGGTAGCCGAGGGTGTGCCCGTCCAGCACGTGCACGAAGCCGGGCGGGCCGCCCCGGTACTGCAGGTAGGGCCAGCCGTTCTCGTTGACCGTGCCGACCAGGAACCCGTCGAGCCCGCGGATGAACGCGGCGGCGCTGTCGGTGAGCGGCTCCGGCTCCGCGGCGGATTCCCGCACTCGGCGGCCGGCCGCGGCGGCGCTGCCGAACTCCTGCTGGACGCGGCGCACCGACGGCGTGGATGCCAGCAGGTCGTAGCGGCTCATGCGGCGGAGTCCGGGCGTGAAGGCAGCAGCGGCACGGTGTCACCTCGGGGTGTCGGCGCGGTCGGTGCGCCCACCGTACGGAGGCGGACTGTACGCCGCCCTGCAGCCGGGCCAGAGGCTCCCGCACCCACGCCGACCTGCCGATACGGCCTCTCGGCGGCCCGAACCGGCAGTACGGCGGAAGGACCGGAACTGCCGCTCAGCGCAGCCGGGTGACCCCCATCGCCCGGGACAGCCGCAGCGCCTCCCGCCAGTGCCCGACCGCGAGGCCCGGCGCGCCGAGTGCGGACTGTGCGCGGCCGAGCGCCAGCAGGGCCCGCGCCTCGCCCGGCAGGTGGCCGGTCTCGCGGTGCACGGCGAGTGCCTCGCGGCCGCTGTCGAGTGCCGCCCGCGGCTGGTCCAGCCTGGTCCGGACGCAGGTCAGAGCGGTCAGCGCGTTGCCTTCGAGCATGCGGAAACCGGCCGAACGGGTGAGTCGGAGAGCGCTTTCCACGTGCTGGAGGGCGGCCTCGGGGTCGGTGTCGGCGCGGGTGGTGGCCAGGCCGATCAGCGCGACGGCCTGCGGATGGCGGTCGTCGGCGGCCTCGGCCAGCCGCAGCGCCTCCCGGTACCCGGCGACCGCGTCGGCCCGCCGGTGTCCGCGCTCCTGTGCGGCGGCCAGCGCGAGCCGGGCGTTCGCCTCCAGGGCGGGGTGCCGCACGGCGCGGGCGGCGGTGAGTGCGGCCCGGGCGAGCAGCCGGCCGGCGGCGGGGTCCCCGAGGTCGGTGCGCGCGCCGGACAGGACGGTCAGCGCCACCGCCTCGCTGAACGTGTTGCCGGTGCTGCGGTGCACGGGCAGCGTCGCGTCGAGCAGCCGGACGGCGTCGGCGGGGCGGCCCAGGGCCCGGCGGACGGCGGCCAGGTTGGTGCGGGCGACGGCCTCCTCGGTGACGGCACCGCGCTCGCGGTGCAGCCGGGCGGCCCGGGTGAAGTGCTCGGCGGCCTGCTGGAGCCGGCCGAGCTTCCCGCAGATCAGCCCCAGGACGGTCAGGTCGTCCGGATGCCCGACCCCGGCCGGGGTGAACTGCGGTACGGCGCGCGGGCGTTCGGCCAGTCGGCGGGCGGCGGCGGGGAACCCGGTCGCGCAGGCCTGCCGGACGACGGCGGCCACGTCCCCGTCCGGCTCGGCCTCCGCCAGGTACCAGTCGTACAGCCGCTGCCGCGCGGCGTCCGCCTCCTGAGGCTCATTCAACTCCCGGGCGTGGGCGCGCAGCAGGCCGGGGAGCGCGTACCGGCCGGCGGGGTGCTCGCGCAGCAGGTGCGCGTCGGCGAGGGTGCGCAGCAGCGCGGCGGCCCCGGCAGGGTCGGTGTCGGCGAGCGCGGCGGCCCCGTCCGCGGTGGTGTCCGGTCCGGGGAGCAGCCCGAGCAGCCGGTACAGCCGCCGCGCGGGCTCGGGCAGCGCCCGGTACGAGAGGTCGAACGCGGCCCGGACGGTCTCCCAGGCGTCGCCCTCGATGTGCGGCAGCGCGTCGCCGGCCGACCCGACGCAGTACTCGGCGAGCGTGCCGTCGCGGGCGACCAACTCGGCCCCGACGGCGCGGACGGCCAGCGGCAGGCCGCCGCACAGCTCGACCAGGCGGCGGGCGGCGTCCGGTTCGGCGGCGGTCCGGCACCCGCCGACGACGCTGCCGAGCAGCTCGCACGCCTCCTCCGGGCCGAGCGGGTCCAGGGTGACGCGGCGGGCCCCGTCCCCGGCGACCAGCCCGGTCAGCCGGTCCCGGCCGGTGACCACGACGGCGCTGCCGCGCGCGCCCGGCAGCAGCGGCCGGACCTGCTCCGGATCGCGGGCGTTGTCCAGCACGATCAGCGCGCGCCGGTCGGCGAGCAGTGTCCGGTAGAGCGCGGCGGCCTCGTCCGGGTCGGCGGGCAGCCGGTCGGGCGGGGTGCCGAGGGCGCGCAGGAACCGGGCGAGCACCTCGGCGGGCCGCAGCGCGGGCCGCACGGAGTGGCCGCGCAGGTCGACGTACAGCTGCCCGTCGGGGAAGTGCTCGCGGCGGGTGTGCGCCCAGTGCACGGCGAGCGCGGTCTTGCCGACGCCCGGCGGGCCGACCACCGTCACCAGCCGTGGCCGTGGGCCGGGGGCGATCAGCGTGTCGAGGGCCCGGAGTTCGGCGCGGCGGCCCAGCAGCGGGCCGGCCTCGGCGGGCAGCTGCTTGGGGCTCTCCGTCCTTACCGGAGGCGGGAGTTGGCGTCGCAGCACGCGCAGCTGGGCGTCCTCGACCTCCGGGCCCGGGGCGATGCCGAGCTCCTCGTCGAGGCGTTCGCGCAGACGGTGGAACACGTCGAGGGCAGCGGCCTGTTCGCCGTCGCCGGCCAGCGCCAGGATCAGCCGGGCGTGCAGCCCTTCGTGCAGCGGCTCGGCGTGCGCCAGCTCCCACAGTTGCGGGACGGCGTCGGCGGGCCGGTGCAGCAGCAGCGCGGTGTCGGCGTACAGCAGGGCGGCGCGGATCCGCCGCTCACCCGCCGCGACGGCGGCCGGGTGGCGGCGCAGCGCCGGATCGCCGTCGGCCAGCACCGGGCCGCGCCACCAGCGCAGCGCCCGGGCCAACGTCTCGTGCAGGGCGCCCGGGTCGGGCGCGTGGTGGGTGCAGACAGTACGGGCCAGCAGGGCGTCGAAGCGCCCGAGGTCGGTGTCCTGCGGCCCGGCCGCCAGCCGGTAGCCGACCGGGGTACGGACGACGGCGTCGCCGCCGAGCAGGCGGCGGGCCTGGCTCACGTACGTGTGGACCAGACTCTGCTGCGACTCCGGCGGCCCGTCCGGCCACAGCGTGTCGACGATCTCCCGCAGGGTGGCGGGCTCGGGATGCTTGAGCGCCAGCAGGCCGAGCAGCCTCCGCAGCATCGGGCCGGTGACGGGGACGGACCCGCCGCCGCGCCGCAGCTCCAGCGGCCCGAGGAGCAGCAGGAGCGGCCCGGAATCCGCCGACTCGCCCGCCGGCTCGGCGAGTTCGGCCAACTCCTGCGGGGTCAGCGCGAGCGCCTCGGCCAGCTGCCGGAGGGTGCCCGGCCGGGGCTGCCGCACCCGGCCCTGTTCGAGGTCGCGCAGCGCCCGGGCACTCAGCCCGGCCCGCTCGGCAACGGCCAGCTGGCTGAGCCCGGCCCGACGGCGCAGCGCCCGCAGGCGGGGGCCGAACGGCGTCCCGGCGTCCGGTGTCGCCACTGCCACGGCTTCCCCCTCCTCCGACCCGAGGCACAGTGTGGCCGGGCCGTCCGCGCCGGGCAAGGGAGCCCGACGCGGGGGCGGGCGGGCCGGTCAGCCGGTCGGCCGGTCAGCCGAGCGAGGAACTGGCTCCACCGCCCGGGCTTCCCGGCGGGCGCCTCCCGCGGCTGCTGGAACAGATCGTCCGGCGCGGTCACGGCGATGTGCAGCGCCAGGCCCTTCCCCGGCCGACCGACATCCCATCAGGACGAGTCGGGTAGAACTTCACGCGCAGTACGGTAGCTCTCACACTGCCCTCGTACTGCACGGGCGTCGAAACACCAGGAGCCGCGACCATGGCCACCCCCGTCGTCAAGGCGCTCCCCGAACCGCCCGGCCTGCTCCACCTTCCCGCCCTGCTCGGCCTTCCCGACCTGCTCGACCTCGTCGCCGCCCGGACCCCGCAGCCATGACCGACGCGCCCGTGATCCGCAGTGACGTCCCCGGCTCGTTCCCCTGGGCCGTGTTCCACGAGCGCCACCCGAAGCTCGTCCGGCAACTCCTCGACGCCCTGCCGTACGGCCCCGCGGAGCGCGCCGGAATCGAACGGCTGCTGGCCGAGAGCACCACCGGCGTCCTCGAACCGCTGCCGGAGCACGCCCACGACCACGCCCAGTGGCTGGAGTGGGGACGAGGCCTGTGGGGCCGGCCCTGGGGCGAGGCGCCGTTCCTGTGGGCGGAGAGCTACTTCTACCGCCGACTCCTGGAAGCCACCGGCTACTTCCGCCCCGGCACCTGGCAGGGCATCGACCCCTTCGCCCCGTTCAAGAACGCCGAACTGGCCGGGCCGGCCGTGGACGAGGAACTGGCCGCCCTCAGCGCACTCGACGCCCTGCCGGGCCCCCGCCGCTCCGCCGCCCTGCTGTCCTCCGCCCTGTGGGGCAACCGCGCCGACCTGAGCTTCCAACTCACCGCCGGACGCCCGACCGCCCCGTCCGACCTGGTCGCCGACGACAGCGCCCTCCTGTGGTCCGCCCTGGAACACACCCCCGGCGGCCGGGTCTGCCTGGTCGCCGACAACGCCGCCCGGGAACTGCTCCCCGACCTGGTGCTGATCGACCACCTCCTGCACACCGGCCTGGCGTCCCAGGTCGTCCTCTACGTGAAACCGCAGCCGTACTACGTCTCCGACGCCACGACGGCCGACACCCTCGCCGCCCTCGAACGCCTCCGCACCGCCCCCACGGACGCCGCCGCGACGATCGGCCGCCGACTCTGGCAGGCCATGACCGACGACACCCTCGCCGTCCGCACCCACCCCTTCTTCTGCGCCCCGCTCCCGTTCCGCGACCTGCCCACCGACCTCCGCACCGAGCTCACCGGCGCCACCATGACGATCCTCAAGGGCGACCTCAACTACCGCCGCCTGGTGGACGACCGCCTCCACCCACCCACCACCCCCTTCCCCGAAACGGTCACCCACTTCCCGTCCCCCGTCGCCACCCTGCGCACCCTGAAGTCGGACGTCCTCGTCGGCATCGGCGCCACCACCCTGACCCGGCTGGACAGTTCAGGCCGCACCTGGCGGACCGACGGCCGCCACGCCCTGATCCAGTGCCGCCCGACCGCCGCCCCGGCCCGAGGAAATCCCGCGAAATGACAGAAAGCCCCAGGTCATTGACCTGGGGCTTTCCTTGTGGAGCGGGCGACGAGAATCGAACTCGCGCTCTAAGCTTGGGAAGCTCATGTTCTACCATTAAACTACGCCCGCATATGACGAACCGTCAGGAACGGATCGATCAAGCACCACTGTACCCCATGCGACAGGGTGGTCGTGCCGGGTTTCGGGTGGCGGCGAGCCTGGTGGGTGGTGTCCGGTTGGTCCCCTAATGTGGCGCTGTCGGCGGAACTGTGGGAAGGGGACCGATGGAGCAGCGCACCCTGGTTCGTTGTGCGGAGGGGCATCTGTTCGGTACGGCGGCGTTTCCGATGCAGCAGTTGCAGGCGGGGCGGTTGGGGCCGGGGCGGCTGTTGCGGTGCCCGCGGTGCGGGCGGTTGCGGAATTCGGTGCCGGCGGACGTGTCGGAGCTCTCGGCGTCCCAACTGGGGCGCTCCGCGCGGCGGTAGGCGGTCCGGCAGGGGGTCCGGCGGCGATCGGAGCAGGTCCGCCGGGCGGATGCTTTTGGGCGGCCCGCCCCGTGGCACGTACCCTCGGTGGCGTGCTGCTCTCTGACAACGACATCCGTAGCGAGATCGACAAGGGGCGGGTCGCGATCGACCCGTTCGACCCGTCGATGGTCCAGCCGTCGAGCATCGACGTCCGCCTCGACCGGTTCTTCCGGGTCTTCGAGAATCACCGCTACCCGCACATCGACCCCTCCGAGGAGCAGCCGGACCTGACCCGGCTGGTCGAGCCGGACGGCGATGACGCGTTCGTCCTGCACCCGGGCGAGTTCGTGCTGGCGTCCACCTACGAGGTGATCACGCTGCCGAACGACGTGGCCTCGCGCCTGGAGGGCAAGTCCAGCCTGGGCCGGCTCGGCCTGCTGACGCACTCGACCGCGGGCTTCATCGACCCGGGTTTCAGCGGCCACGTGACGCTGGAGCTGTCGAACGTGGCGACGCTGCCGATCAAGCTGTACCCGGGGATGAAGATCGGCCAGCTGTGCCTGTTCCGGCTCTCCTCGCCGGCCGAGCACCCGTACGGCTCGGCGCGCTACGGCTCGCGGTACCAGGGCCAGCGCGGCCCGACGCCGTCCCGCTCGTTCCAGAACTTCCACCGCACCGAGGTCTGAGCCTCGTCGGCAGAGCAGTCGGACCAGGAGAAGGGCCGGCCCCGCAGTCGCGGGGCCGGCCCTTCTCGTACCAGGTCAGGCGCGCTTGGGGCTGGTCCGGGCGACCAGCTCGGTGCCGTCCGCGGAGAGCGTCAACTCCGTTCGCAGCTCGGCGAGTTCGCCGAGGTGGTGGAGGTGGGTGCCGCCGCAGGGGATCTCTGCGGCGCCGTCCGGGAGGTCGGCGTGCCAGCGGCGGCGGGCGGTGAGCTCGGGGCCGGGGACGTCGATCCGGACGGCCGCGTCGGCGGCGACCCAGGCGGCCAGCCGGGCGTTGACGTCCTCGGTGAGGGCGGGCAGCGCGTCGGCGAGGGCGGGGAGCTCCTCGGTGGCGTCGACGGTGAAGCCCTTCTTCTTCAGCGACTTGCCGATCCGGTAGGTGTCGGTGCTGGCCTCGGTGTCCATCGCCGAGGTGTCCATGGCGAGGCTGTCGAAGTCCGGGTGGCCGAAGGCGTCGGAGCGGCCCGGGTCCTTGCGCCAGCGCGGCGCGAGCGCGGCGTTCAGGGCGAGCGCCAGCAGGTGGCAGCCGGTGTGCGCGGCGGACAGCAGCGCGCGGCGCTCGGCGTCCACGGCGAGTTCGGCGGTGCGGCCGACGGCCTCCGGGCCGAGCGCGCCGGCCGGCAGCACGTGCAGCACCAGCCAGGACCACTCCTCGTCGCCGCGCCGGACCGGGATGTCGGCGCCGGCCGCGAACTCGCCGGCCGGGCCGTGGCCGCCGGTGAGGCAGTCGACGACGGGGTGCGCGGTGCCGTCGACGGTGAGGGTGCCGAGGTCGGCGGGCTGGTCGGGCCAGGTGTGGTCGACCGGGTGGAACGGGGTGGCCTCGGTGACCACGGCGGTGCGCCCGTCCGGCAGGGTGTGCACGGCGAGGATCGGCGAGGCGCCGGTCACCGCCCCGGCCGGGAAGCTGACGTGGGTGGTGGGCAGGCTCATGCGCGGGCTCCGGACGGGATCTGAGGGTGGGCCGAACACCCCACCCTACAAAAATCCCACCATCCGGACGGCCGCGGTCCCGGGCCGGTCGGGCCTCAGCCCAGCGTGGGCAGCTTGATCAGCACCAGCAGCGCGATCAGCTGCACCGCCGCCGCCCCGGCCGCCTTGCCCCAGGGCAGGTCGTGGATCCGCCGCACCAGGATGGTCAGCAGCGCCGCGCAGCCCACCCAGGTCGCCCAGCCGACCGCCTGCACCACCATGTTGCGCTCGGGCAGGAACAGCGCCAGCAGCAGCCGCGGCGCGTCGGTGGTCCAGCTGACCAGCACGGACAGGCCGACCGTCGACTGCCACGGGCCGTCGCCGCCGACCTGCCGGGCCAGCGCGTAGGTGACGGCGCTCAGGATGCCGCCGGCCACGGTGAAGCCGACCGCGGCGCCGCCGATCGCCCACAGCGCGACCGCGAAGGTGGAGTGCACCACCTGGTCGTAGGTGCTGTCGAGGGCGAACACCGCGAGCGCGCCGTACAGCAGCGACACCGTCAGCGCGGGCAGCCACACCTGGTGGTCGCGCATCCGGTCGAAGGTGGCGCTCGGACGGCGGTAGATCCCGGCGAGCAGCTCCCGCCAGGGCAGTCGCGGCCCGCCGAGGTGCGGCGCGGCCTGCCCGCCGGCCCGGTACACGGCGACGTTGTCCTCGACCGGGTAGCCGCCCTGGTCGTACTGCTGCTGCCCGTACGGCTCGCCGTACCCCGCGTCGTACGGCTCGTACGGTCCGTCGTACGGCTGCTCGCCGACCGCGAAGGCCCTGGTGTGACCGGGCTGGTCGCCCCCGTAGCCGTCGCCGGGGTACCCGGGGGTCGGGGCGGTGAAGTACTCGGGGCCGCCGGTGGGCGCGCCGCGGTACGGGTCGCCCTGCGGGGTGCCCGGTTGGGGTTCCGTCCAGCCGTGCCGGGGGTCGGCGCCCCGTCCGTCGTCGTGTCGATTGCCAGCCACGGCACGACGGTACCCGCAAGGGCTGACCCGCCGTCGGGTGATCATGACGGCGGGGCCGGATTGCAGCCGTCCTGTGACGCGGCCCGCCCGGCACCGCAGGGAGAGCACGGAGCGACCGCCCGGCACCGCCGAAAGCACAAGCGCGGCCGCGCAGCAGGCGTCCGGAACGCCCTGCGCGGCCGCGCGGGAGAGGGTGGGTCAGCCGACGACGCGGCTGCCGGGCGCGTGCACCGCGGCGGCGTTGCTCAGGCCGGCCTCGCAGCCGCCGGGGCCGGCGGACAGGCGCACGGCGCCGATCGGCAGGCGGGTGCCGCAGGCGATCCGCAGGCCGTTGGAGAGCTCGTTCTCGGCCTCCAGGGTGGCGCCGTCGCCGATCACCACGCCGTCCAGCGAGCAGCGCTCACCGATCTCGGCGAAGGCGCCGACGATGGAGTCCTTGACGTACGCGCCGGCCTTGATCCGGGCGCCCTGGAGCACCACGCTGCCCTCGACGATGGCGCCGGCGGCGATCTCGGCGCCTGCGGAGACCACGGTGCCGGAGCTCAGCACGGCGGCCGGGTCGACCTGCGAGCCGGCCAGCAGCAGGGCCTCGCCGGTCGGGCCGGGGACGGCCGGGGAGTCGACCTTGCCGAGCACCAGGTCGGCGGAGCCGCGGACGAACGCGGCCGGGGTGCCGAGGTCCAGCCAGTACGAGGTGTCGACGACGCCGCGCAGCAGCGCGCCGGTGGCGAGCAGCTCGGGGAAGGTCTCGCGCTCGACGGAGACCTCGCGGCCGGTCGGGATGCGGTCGATCACCGAACGGGTGAAGACGTAGCAGCCGGCGTTGATCTGGTCGGTGACGATCTGCTCGGGGGTCTCGGGCTTCTCCAGGAAGGCGAGCACCCGGCCGTCCTCGTCGGTCGGGACCAGACCGAAGGCGCGCGGGTCGGCCACCCGGGTGAGGTGCAGGGTGACGTCGGCGCCGGAGGCGGTGTGCGCGTCGCGCAGGCCGGCGATGTCCAGGCCGGACAGGATGTCGCCGTTGAAGATCAGCACCGGCTCGTCGGGGCCGCAGGTCAGGCCGGCCGCGGCGTTGCGGATGGCGCCGCCGGTGCCCAGCGGCTCGTCCTCGGTGAGGTAGACCAGTTCGAGGCCGTACGGGCTGCCGTCCTTGAAGTGGTCGACGAAGACGTCGGCCAGGTAGGAGGTGGCGAGCACCACGCGGGTGACACCGGCGGCGGCAGCGCGGGCCAGCTGGTGGGCGATGAACGGGACACCGGCCACGGGCAGCATGGGCTTCGGCGTGTGCGTGGTCAACGGGCGCAGCCGCGTGCCCTTGCCGCCGACCAACATGATCGCCTCGGTCATGTCCTATCTCCCCTGGTCAGATTCCGGCGGCCCGGCTCGACAGGGTCCGGTGCGCTCGCTCGGTGACTGTGTCGGGCCAGCATCAGGTGGCCTTCGACGGAACCGGCTATTTCCCGGTCCCGCCGCATACTCTATTTGCTCGAACAGCGTGTCAAACCCACTGCCCCCGTCGGGCAGGTGTGCGGGCGGGCTGTTGCCCGGACAGGCCCTAGGGCAACAACCAGGAGCGTTTGGCGGCCGTTCCGGCGTCGGCGCCGCCGGATCCGTTCAGTCGGGCGACGGCGGTGGCGGGCAGGGCCTGGTCCCAGACCTGCACGGTGGAGATGGCGCCGTCCCAGAAGTCGCTCCAGGTGTTCTTGTAGCGCACCCGGCCGAGCTGGAGGCCTCCGGTGGTCTGCCAGACGCCCTTGACCGCGGTGGTCTGCTGGAGCACGCCGTTGACGTACAGCGTGATCTTCTTGCTGTCCGCGTCGTAGACGCCGGTGAGCATCGTCCACCGGCCGGTCGTGGCGGCGCCCGCGGCGGTGGAGAAGGCCTGGTAGGTGGTGCTGTCCTGGGCTCCGGCCGCGGTCTGCACCTTGAACACCCACTGGTTGTGGGTGCCCCAGTCGTCGCGGCCCAGGTAGAAGGAGTAGTAGCTGTCGTTGCCCTGGGTGACGACGGCCCGGCCGCCGGTCGGGGCGTTGTTGCGGACCACCGCGGAGACGGTGAAGGACCGCGAGGTGTCGACCACGGGGCTGCCGCTGTCCGCCCAGCCGTCGCTGTTGCCGTGCAGGGTCAAGGTGGGCCCGCTGTGGCCGGCGGTGGTGTCGACCGCGGCGGCGCCGCCGAGGTCCATCCCGGGCAGCGTCGCGGCGTTCGCCCTGCCGCCGGCGCTCGGCTTGGCGGTGCTGCGGGCGGACGCCGAGCCGGAGGGCTGCGCGGAGCCGGACGCCGAGGCCGAGGCCGAGGCGGACGCGGAGGCCGACTCGGACGGGCCCGGGCTCGGCTCCCCGGTGGGCGCGTCGGGGGCGGGGCCGTCGGGCTGCGCGGTGGGCACGGGCACGGCCGTCGTGCCGGACGGATCCGACGGGCCGGACAGCGCGACGGCGGTGGCGACGGCGCCGCCGATCAGGGCCACCCCGAGCGCTCCGGCACCGATCCGCAGCCGCAGCCGGCGACGCCGGTGCTCGCGCTCGTTGGCCTCGGCGAGCGCCGCCCAGTCGGGGGCCGCACTGGTCACCGCAGGCAGTTGGTACGGCCCGCCGCCGAAGCCGCCGGGCCCCGGTATTCCCCCGTCAGCAGTCATGCGGCAGATGCTAGGTCATCGGTGATCACCCGAAAACGCCCGGACCCCGGAGCCGCAACGGGCGTCCGGGGTCCGGGTGACGGGGCAGGTCAGGCCTCGACCGGCTCCGCCTCCGCGGTGGGCAGGGACTTGACCGACTCCAGCAGCAGCTGGGCAACGTCCACGACCTTCAGGTGCTCCTTGGCGGCGCCCTCGTTCTTCTTGCCGTTGACCGAGTCGGAGAGCATCACCAGGCAGAACGGGCAGGCGGTGGAGACGATGTCCGGGTTGAGGGACAGCGCCTCGTCCACGCGCTCGGTGTTGATCCGCTTGCCGATCCGCTCCTCCATCCACATCCGCGCGCCGCCGGCGCCGCAGCAGAAGCCGCGCTCCTTGTGGCGGTGCATCTCCTCGTTGCGCAGGCCGGGCACCTTGCCGATGATCTCGCGCGGCGGGGTGTAGACCTTGTTGTGCCGACCGAGGTAGCACGGGTCGTGGTAGGTGATCAGGCCTTCCACCGGGTTGACCGGCAGCAGCTTGCCCTCGTCGATCAGGTGCTGCAGCAGCTGGGTGTGGTGGATGACCTCGAAGTGCCCGCCGAGCTGCGGGTACTCGTTGGCGATGGTGTTGAAGCAGTGCGGGCAGGTGGCGACGATCCGCTTGGTCGGCGCGTCCTCCAGTGCGGCGTTCAGGGTCTCGACGTTCTGCGCGCCGAGCATCTGGAACAGGAACTCGTTGCCGAGGCGGCGCGGGGAGTCACCGGTACAGGTCTCCTCCTTGCCGAGGATCGCGAACTTGACGCCCGCGGTGTGCAGCAGCTCGGCGAAGGCCTTGGTGGTCTTCTTCGCCCGGTCCTCCAGGGCGCCGGCGCAGCCGACCCAGTACAGGTACTCGACCTCGGCGGGGTCGATGTCCTCGCCGATCACCGGCACCTCGATGCCGGTCTCCTTCTTCAGCTCCTTGACCCAGTCCAGGCGCGCCTTGGTGGCCAGGCCCCACGGGTTGCCCTTGTTCTCCAGGTTCTTGAGCATCGTCCCGGCCTCGGTCGGGAAGCTGCTCTCGATCATCACCTGGTAGCGGCGCATGTCGACGATGTGGTCGATGTGCTCGATGTCGACCGGGCACTGCTCGACGCAGGCGCCGCAGGTGGTGCAGGACCACAGCACGTCCGGGTCGATGATGCCGCCCTCTTCGGCGGTGCCGATCAGCGGGCGCTCGGCCTCGGCCAGGGCCGCGGCGGGGACGTCCTTCAGCTGCTCGCTGGTGGCCTGCTCCTCGCCTTCCATGTCCTTGCCGCCACCGGCGAGCAGGTACGGGGCCTTGGCGTAGGCGTGCTCGCGCAGGCTCATGATCAGCAGCTTGGGCGACAGCGGCTTGCCGGTGTTCCAGGCGGGGCACTGCGACTGGCAGCGGCCGCACTCGGTGCAGGTCGAGAAGTCGAGGATGCCCTTCCAGGAGAAGTGCTCGACCTGCGAGACGCCGAACACCGCGTCGTCGGCCGGGTCCTCGAAGTCGATCGGGGCACCGCTGCTGGTCATCGGGCGCAGTGCGCCCAGCGCGGTGCCGCCGTCCTCCTCGCGCTTGAAGTAGATGTTGAAGAAGCCCAGGAAGCGGTGCCAGGCGACGCCCATCGACGGGTTGATGCCGATGGTGATGGCCCACGCGAAGGAGATGCAGATCTTCAGCATCGCGAAGACGTAGATCAGGTTGACCAGGGTGCCGTGGGCGGTGCCCTCGAACGCGGCGACGATCGGGTACGAGATCAGGTACGTCGGGTCGTAGGAGGTGACGCCCTCCAGGGCGCCCTCCAGGCCGCGCAGCATCATGATGCAGATGCCGATGCCGAGGATCGTGTACTCGACGTAGAACGCCTGCCAGGCGATCGAGCCGGCGAACCGGGACTTGCGGCCGGCCCGGGAGGGCAGGCTGAGCAGCCGGATCACGATCAGCACGGCGATGCCCAGGGTGGTCAGGGTGCCGATCAGCTCGACGAAGACGTTCCAGACCAGCCAGTGCCCGATGATCGGCAGCGCGAACTCGGCGTCGAAGAGCTGACCGAACGCGTTGACCAGGGTGAGGATCAGCGAGAAGAAGCCCACCGCGACGAACCAGTGGGCGACGCCGACCACGCCCCAGCGGTTCATCCGGGTGTGGCCGAGGAACTCCTTGGCCACGGTGGCCACGCGCTGCGCGGGCTGCCCGAATCGGGTGCTGTCGGCAGAGCCGGTGCGCACCACCTTGTAGATGTACAACGCCGCCCGGGCGGCGAGCGCGGTGCCGATCACAAAGGTGACCAGCGAGATGACGATCGCTGCTAGCTGCATCGGCTCTCCGTCTCCAGCGGCTGTGGTCCGAATCCTGCCCAGAGTGTACTGGTGGGTAACTTTCCGGGTCGACGCGCCGGACATTACCGGTCGTTAACACTCACTCAGAAGATGTTCAAGGTATGGCGGCAGTCACTATGCCCGTACTCACCCGTCCGGAGCAGCCCCGAGCCCTGCTCGGAGGGGTTCGCGACATAAGCGCTCAGTAAAGTTGAGCGACAGCGACTCAAAGCTGTTGACGCTTCTCGATTCCTCATGCATCCTTGAGCCCGTACTGCTCAACTTCTCCCCGGAGGTATTCACGATGGCACGCGCGGTCGGCATCGACCTCGGTACGACGAACTCCGTCGTCAGTGTTCTTGAGGGCGGTGAGCCCACGGTCATCACCAACGCCGAGGGCGCTCGGACCACGCCGTCCGTCGTCGCTTTCGCCAAGAACGGCGAGGTGCTCGTCGGCGAGGTCGCCAAGCGCCAGGCGGTCACCAACGTCGACCGGACCATCCGTTCGGTGAAGCGCCACATGGGCACCGACTGGAAGATCGGCATCGACGGCAAGGACTTCACGCCGCAGCAGATCTCCGCCTTCGTCCTGCAGAAGCTCAAGCGGGACGCCGAGTCCTACCTGGGCGAGACGGTCACCGACGCCGTCATCACCGTCCCGGCGTACTTCAACGACTCCGAGCGGCAGGCCACCAAGGAGGCCGGCGAGATCGCGGGCCTGAACGTCCTGCGCATCGTCAACGAGCCGACCGCCGCCGCCCTGGCCTACGGCCTGGACAAGGACGACCAGACCATCCTGGTCTTCGACCTCGGTGGCGGTACCTTCGACGTCTCCCTGCTGGAGATCGGCGACGGCGTGGTCGAGGTCAAGGCCACCAACGGTGACAACCACCTCGGCGGCGACGACTGGGACCAGCGCGTCGTCGACCACCTGGTGAAGGTCTTCCAAGCCGGCCACGGCGTCGACCTGTCCAAGGACAAGATGGCCGTCCAGCGTCTGCGCGAGGCCTCCGAGAAGGCCAAGATCGAGCTGTCCTCCTCCTCGGAGACCTCGATCAACCTGCCCTACATCACGGCCTCCGCCGAGGGCCCGCTGCACCTGGACGAGAAGCTCAGCCGCTCCCAGTTCCAGCAGCTCACCTCTGACCTGCTGGACCGCTGCAAGGTCCCGTTCCACAACGTCATCAAGGACGCCGGCATCCAGCTGTCCGAGATCGACCACGTGGTCCTGGTCGGCGGCTCGACCCGTATGCCGGCCGTCGCCGAGCTCGTAAAGGAGCTGACCGGCGGCAAGGACGCCAACAAGGGCGTCAACCCGGACGAGGTCGTCGCCATCGGCGCGTCCCTGCAGGCCGGTGTGCTGAAGGGCGAGGTCAAGGACGTCCTGCTGCTCGACGTCACCCCGCTGTCCCTGGGCATTGAGACCAAGGGCGGCATCATGACGAAGCTGATCGAGCGCAACACCACGATCCCGACCAAGCGCTCCGAGATCTTCACCACCGCCGAGGACAACCAGCCCTCCGTGCAGATCCAGGTCTACCAGGGCGAGCGCGAGATCGCGGCGTACAACAAGAAGCTCGGTATGTTCGAGCTGACCGGCCTGCCGCCGGCGCCCCGCGGCCTGCCGCAGATCGAGGTCACCTTCGACATCGACGCCAACGGCATCATGCACGTGGCCGCGAAGGACCTCGGCACCGGCAAGGAGCAGAAGATGACCGTCACCGGCGGCTCCTCGCTGCCGAAGGACGAGGTCAACCGCATGCGTGAGGAGGCGGAGCGCTACGCGGAGGAGGACACCAAGCGTCGCGAGGCCGTCGAGACCCGCAACCAGGGCGAGCAGCTCGTCTACTCGACCGAGAAGTTCATCGCCGACAACGCGGACAAGCTCCCGGCCGACGTCAAGACCGAGGTCGAGACCGCCATCGGCGAGCTCAAGGAAACCCTCAAGGGCGACGACATCGCGGCCATCCGCACCGCCACCGAGAAGGTCTCCACCACCGCCCAGAAGCTCGGCGCGGCGCTGTACGCCCAGGCCGACGGCGCGGGCGCGGCCACCGGTGCGGCCGGTGCCGGCGAAGCCCCCAAGGACGACGACGTGGTCGACGCCGAGATCGTCGACGACGAGAAGCCCAAGGGTGGTGCGGCATGACGGAGAAGCCGCAGGGCGACCAGCCCGGCGACGACTCCGCCGCCGAGGAAGCCGTGCTGAAGGCCGCCGAAGAAGCGGTCTCCGGCGCGGGCACCGACGAGCTGGCCGCCGCCAAGCGCGAGGCAGGCGAGCGCACCGCCGACCTGCAGCGCCTCCAGGCGGAGTACCAGAACTACCGCAAGCGCGTCGAGCGCGACCGGGCCACCGTCCGGGAGATCGCGGTCTCCAACATCGTGGAGTCGCTGATCCCGGTGCTGGACGACATCGGCCGCGCCCGTGAGCACGGCGAGGTGACGGGCGGCTTCAAGTCCGTCGCCGAGTCGCTGGAGACGGTCGTCGCCAAGCTCGGGCTGCAGCAGTTCGGCAAGGAGGGCGAGCCCTTCGACCCGACCATCCACGAGGCGCTGATGCACAGCTACTCGTCGGACGTCACGGAGGACACCTGCGTGCAGATCCTCCAGCCCGGATACCGGATCGGCGAGCGGATCATCCGCCCGGCGATGGTCGCGGTCGCGGAGCCCCAGCCGGGCACCCAGACCACCGGCGAACCTGACGGAGACACGGCTGACGGCTCGTCCGACAGCTGAGTAGAGTCCCCGCGCGCTGCGGAGTCGTACGTCGTCCAGTACGACGGCCGGCTCCGCAGCGCCGTATCCCGGGCTCTTCACAACAGCACGCTTCACCAACAGACTTCAGTACTACGGGAGGTGGCGGTCAAAGGCCATGAGCGCTAAGGACTACGTGGAGAAGGACTACTACAAGGTCCTCGGCGTGCCCAAGGACGCCACCGCCGCCGAGATCAAGAAGACGTACCGGAAGCTGGCACGCGAGTTCCACCCGGACGCCAACAAGGGCGACGCCAAGGCCGAGGAGCGGTTCAAGGACATCTCCGAGGCGTACGACGTCCTCTCGGACGAGAAGCGCCGCAAGGAGTACGACGAGGCACGCTCGCTGTTCGCCGGCGGCGGCTTCCGGCCCGGTGGGGCGGGCGGCGCCGGGGGCTTCGACTTCGGCGACCTGTTCAGCGGCGGCGGCGCGACGAGCGGCGGCGGACTCGGCGACGTGTTCGGCGGCCTGTTCAACCGCGGCGGCCGGCAGACCGCGCAGCCGCGCCGCGGCGCGGACGTCGAGACCGAGGTCACCCTGAACTTCGAGGAGGCCGTGGACGGCGCGACGGTGCCGCTGCGGATGACCTCCCAGGCCGCCTGCCGGGTCTGCGCCGGCACCGGCGCCAAGGCCGGCACCACCCCCCGGGTCTGCCCGACCTGCGTCGGCGCGGGCACCGTCAGCCGCGGCCAGGGCGCGTTCGCGCTCTCCGAGCCGTGCCGGGACTGCAAGGGCCGCGGCATGATCGTCGACGACCCGTGCACCGTCTGCCACGGCAGCGGCCGGGCCTCCTCGGCCCGCACCATGCAGGTCCGCATCCCGGCCGGCGTGCAGGACAGCCAGCGCATCCGGCTCAAGGGCGAGGGCGCCCAGGGCGAGCGCGGCGGCCAGCCCGGAGACCTGTACGTCACCGTGCACGTCGATACGCACCCGGTGTTCGGACGCAAGGGTGACAATCTCACCGTGACGGTGCCGGTCAGCTTCCCCGAGGCCGCGCTCGGCGGCACCATCGAGGTGCCGACCCTGAACGGCCCGGCCGTGAAGCTCAAGCTGCCCCCGGGCAGCGCCAACGGCCTGACCATGCGGGCCCGCGGCAAGGGCGCCACCCGCAAGGACGGCACCCGTGGCGACCTGCTGGTCACCGTCGAGGTCGCCGTGCCCAAAGTCGTCAGCGGCGACGCCCTGAGCGCACTGGAGCAGTATCGCGAGGCCACCGCCTCGGACGACCCGCGAGCCGCCCTGTTCAAGGCGGCGGAGGGAGCGTGAGACCCAGATGAGTGCCCATCCCGACAGCCCGCACGGCAACGACGGCCGGATCGGCGCCGGCATCGGCGAGGGCCTGCCCGGCGCCGGCCGCCCCCGCTCCGCCGGACCGCCGACGTACGTCCTCACCGAGGACACCCCGGTCTACGTGATCTCGGTCGCCGCCGAACTCTCCGGCCTGCACCCGCAGACCCTGCGCCAGTACGACCGCCTCGGCCTGGTCTGCCCCGACCGCACCGCCGGGCGCGGCCGCCGCTACTCGGCGCGGGACATCCAGCAGCTGCGCGAGGTCCAGCGGCTGTCCCAGGACGAGGGCATCAACCTGGCCGGCATCAAGCGGATCATCGAACTGGAGAACCAGGTCGCCGCCCTGCAGTCCCGGATCTCCGAACTGGTCGACGCCCTGGAGGGCGCCGCCGCCACCCTCCAGCAGCGGGAGGCCGCCGTGCACGCCTCCTACCGCCGCGACCTGGTGCCGTACCAGCAGGTCCAGCAGTCCAGCGCACTGGTGGTCTGGCGCCCCAAGCGCTGAACCCGGCATTCCGGTCTCCGGCCGCCGACATCGCCTGTTCGCAAGGGGTGTCGGCGGCTCTCCCTTTCATGAGAGAGTGCGGCGGCACAAGCGATTGGCATAACGGGTCGGTTGGAGAATAATTCCGGTTCCGGAGACCGGCTCCGGTCTAGACTCAGCCGAGCGGCCCGGGCCCGATGAGCGGCCGTCAGGCCGACGGACGAGGGGTAAGGATGAACGCGCGTGAGCTCCCGGGAGCGGCTGACCGTTCGAGCAACCTCTCGGCCGCTGCCCGTGCGCTCTATCTTCGAATAACCGAAGACCTGGACGGAACGGTCGAAGTCGAATCCGAGCATTCCGCCGCTGCGCTCGATGAACTGCTCTCTCTCGGGTTGCTGGTCCGTGACGCCGACCAGACCGGAACCCTCGTCGCCGTCGATCCTTCGCAGCTTGCATCGACCCTCAGTATCCGCTGGCAACAGCAGGCTCTCGATCTCCTGTCACGCGCCGTTTCCATTCCCTCCGAATTGACCGAACTCGCCGATGCGTTCCATTCTCCGAAGCAGAGCGGCGGGGCAATCGAGTACGTCCGCGGACAGGCCCTGATAAATCAGCGACTCCAGCAGCTCACTGCGGCCAGGATCACCGAGGCAGTTTCGATGCAGCCCGGGGGTCCACGCCCCTCGGAATATCTCGCAATCACCATGGAGACCGACCTCAAGTCGCTGCGCCAGGGCACGGCCATGCGAACGATCTACCATGCCAGCACCCGCTACCATCAGCCGACCCGCGACTACGTGGCGGCACTGTCCGCACAGGGCCAACAGTTCCGCACCCTTGACGAGCCCTATACCCGACTCATCATCATCGATCGCAAGGTGGCAATTCTTCCGTCGAGCGAAGACATCAACAACTCCGCCACTTTCATCCACGACCAATCAGTGGTGAATTTCCTCATGGAGGAAGTGTTCGAGCGGAACTGGGCACGAGCCCTGGATTTCGACGGTGAACGGACCGTCCCGCACCAGGTCGTGTCAAGACTTCGCCAGACGATCGTGGAACTGCTTCTCGCGGGCACAAATCACCGCGTCATCGCCCGCCGCCTGGGGATCAGTGAGCGAACCCTCGCAAGACATCTGGCGGAGATGCGGGAGGACTACAACGTCGACTCCCTCTTCCAGCTCGGATACGCGCTGGGAAGCGGCTCGGTCAGCTCGGCCCGCGACGAGACGGATCCCCCGGCGCACAGCGTGTGAGCCCGGCGCTCTCCCCGCTCGCACAGAGAAAACGTCCCTCGTCCGGGCATAACACTCGCAGCCGGGGCAGCTTCCGTCAGGCCCAAACAAAGTCCAGTGCAGTCACAGTGGTCACCTTTACGGCCTGCTCCGTCGCAGTTCCGTGATCCGTCGCTGCCACAGCGAACACCAGCGCTGCGGTGCCACAGGCCACCGGAAGTGCAACCTTCAGGACAATACGACGCAAGCGCGACATTGTGCTCACCCCAAATCCGTCTCGATGGAAAACCGCCAGTTGTCATCAGACTCCTGTGCGAAGGTACCGCAGGCAGTTGCACCGTGTCACCCCTGCATCACAGCGGCCGGCGGGCTGGCGGTGTCATCTCTCTGCCAGGCGTCCGAATGACACCTCTCGAACCTGGACGGAGGGTTGTTCCGCGATGGACGATCAGTTCGCTCTCGATTGGGCGGGGCAAGCTCACCACACTTGCCGATGCTCATTCAAATATGCCGATCAACGCATCAAACATCCCGCTGAGCAGCCATTGTCCGATCAGCCCGCCGACCACGTCCCTTCGGCAGGCAGTCCCCCCGGAGTCGACATGAGTGAGTCCCACCTGCAGTACCAGGCTTCTGAGGGGCGGCGTGCACGGGTCTTCCTCGCCGCTCCCCTGATGCGGCTGACCGGGCCGGCGGACAGCGTGGTGACGCTGGCCAGCCGGACCAGGCTGACCACGCTGCGGAGCACGCTGCTGCGCAGCGGGGCCGCGGTGTACAGCGCCCACCACAGCGACGCGTGGACGGTGGCCGGGAAGGCGCCGGAGCAGCGGGTGCCCTCCGACTTCCGGGCGATGCAGAACGCCGACCTGGTGTTCGCGTACGTCGGCGCCCCGCTGTCGGCCGGGGTCAGCCTGGAACTGGGCTGGGCGTCGGCGCTGCGCAAGCCGATCGTGATGCTGGTGGACGAGGCGATCACCCACAACCCGCTGATCGCCACCATCGAGCAGGTCTCCCCCGTACTGCCGCTGGTCTTCGACGACACCTGGTCGCCGGAGGCGCTGCACCACACCGTGGAGACCGCGCTGGACTGGGCCGGCATGGCGCTGTCCCTGCGCAGCGGCTTCTGGACCGCGCCGGGCGAGCAGTTCCCGCGCCCGCGCCGCGAGCCCGCCGGCCCGTACGGCTTCTGGTCCCCCGAGATCGCCACCGGCTGACGTCAGGCCCGCCCGGCGGGTTCGTCGCCGGCCCGCATCTGCCAACCCAGTTGGAACAGCGTCTCCGCGTCGTGCAGTTCGCGCAGTCGGGAGATGTGACCTGCCACGGTCCGTTCCGACAGGCCGAGGCGCGAGGCGATGGAACGCTGCGTCAGGCCCTGGGCGAGCAGCCGGCCGACCTGCTCGTGCACCGGGACGACGCTCTCGCCCTCGCGGTCGGCCGAACGCCAGCGGACCCGTTCGGCCCGCTCCCAGTCCCGTTCGAAGGCGGCGACCAGGAACGAGACCACCGCCGGATCCTCGACCACCGCGGCGCTGGAGTTGTCCGTCGAGGCCGGAACGACGGCGATCCGGCGGTCGAAGATCGTCATCCGACTGAACGGCTCGCTCAGCGTGCGGAACCGGCCGCCCCAGCCGGTGACGGCCTCCGCCCAGCGCACCGTGGCCTCGTCGAGCAGCGCGGCCGGCTCGTGGACCGTGCGCACCGCCGCGCCGCCGGTGAGGAAGCAGCGGACGCGTTCCAACGAGTCGGGCTGGAGGTCGCCGACGGACACCCCGCCCGGCTGCAGGGCGAGTACCTCCTCGGTCGCCTCGTTCTCCAACTGCCGCACCCGCTCCAGGATCCGGTCGATGCGGTCGATGTGCTGCACGACGCTGGAGCGGTCGGCGCGGCGCGGGGTGGCGTCGTAGGCGTGGGTGAGGTCCTCCAGCAGGACGGGCATCTCCTCGGCGCGCAGCAGCATCCGGGTGCCCTCGGCGCGGAGTTCGGCGCTGATCCGGTCGCCGACCAGGCGCGGGTTGACCGCCGTCAGCGACTGGTCGCCCGCGTCGTGCACCAGCAGTCCGAGTTCCAGCAGCCGCAGCACCCCCGTCGGGTCCTGTTCGACAGCCTCGCGGAAGACCACGCGTCCGCCCTGGTCCAGGATCTGCTGGTACAGCCGCCGTTCGGGCTCGGTCGGCAGCGCGGCTCCGTTCGACTCACTCACAGGTCCCACTCCTTCCGGGCCGCGCCGGGACGGCGCCCGGGCGGCCGGTTCCGATCGGTCATTCCGGCGCTCCGCGCAGCTGCCAGCCGAGCTGGAACAGGGTCTCCGCATCGTAGAGGTCTCGCAGCCGGGCGATGTGGGCGGCCACCGTCCGCTCCGACAGGCCGAGCCGGGAGGCGATGGCGCGCTGGGTGAGGCCCTGGGCGAGCAGCGCGCCGACCTCCTTGGGGACGCCGGTGCCGCGCGGACGGCCGGCCAGGGCGTGCCAGTCGATCCGGGCGGCCCGCGCCCAGTCCCGTTCGAACAGGTCGACCAGGGTGGCCAGCACGGCCGGGTCCTCGACGAACGCGGCCTGGTTGTCGTCCGGCGAGGCGCTGATGATCGCGATCCGCCGGTCGAAGATCAGCATCTTCCGGAACGGCTCGTCCAGGACCCGGATCCGCTCGCCGCCGGACGCGACCGTGGCCGCGTAGTCGACGGTGGGCGGGTCGGCGAGCGCGCCCGGCTGGTAGAGGGTGCGCATGCCGATGCCGCGGTCCAGGAAGGCCAGCGAGCGGGCCAGGGCCTGCCGCATCTGCCCGATCGGGCGGGCGCCGCCGGGCTGGGCGGCGAGCGTCTCCTCGTGCATCTCGGACTCGATCTGGAAGATCCGGTGCCGGATCTGCTGACGGTCGTTCACCCGCTCCACCGCGTGCGCCCGGTCGGGGCGGCGCGGGGCCTGGTCGTAGGCGTGCGCCAGGTCCTCCAACTGGGCCGGGGTCCGCTGCGAGCTCGCCAGCTTGCGGATCGCCGCCTCCCGCAGATCGACACTCAGCCGGTCGGCCACCGACCGCGGGTTGACGGCGCTCAGCGACTCGTCGACGACATGGTGGATCAGCAGCCCGAGCTCGACCAGCCGCAGCGTCGCGGCGGCATTCTGCTGCATCGCCTCACGGAACATCACCCGCCCGCCCTGCTCCAGCACATGGCGGTACAGCGCCCGCTCACTCTCGTCCGGGAGCCGGTCAGCCACGGGCACCGTCCCGCATCATCCGCCCCAGCTGGAACAGCGTCCGCGCGCCGTACCGCTCGCGCAGCCGCGCGAGGTGGGCAGCCACCGTCCGCTCGCCGACCCCGAGCCGGGACGCGATCGCCCGCTGGGTCAGCCCCTCCGACAGCAGCTCGGCCACCCGGCGCAGCACCTCGGGGAGTTCGGCGCCGTCCAACATCTGCCAGGGGACGCGTTCGGCACGCTCGAAGTCGCGCCGGAAGACGTCGGCCAGGTGCGCGACCACGGCCCGGTCCTCGATGAAGGCGGCGGTGCGGTTGTCCGCGGAGGAGGAGATGATCGCGACCTTGCGGTCGAAGATCATCATTCGGGCGAACGGCTCGTCCAGGACGCGCAGGCGCACGCCCCAGCCGATGGCGACGGCCGCGTAGGCGACGGTGTGGGGAGTTCGACGGGAGATCGGCTGGTAGAGGATGTCGGCCAGCACGCCGCGTTCCATGGCCTGGCGCATCCGGATGTTGCCGAGCGCTTCGGGCGGCCGGAAGCCGGGCTGGGCAACCAGCACCTGCTCTCTGAAGTCGGCCTCGAAGGCGAGCAGACGATGCTGGATCTGCTCCAGGCCGTGGACGTGAGTGATCTGCGGGTCCGGCCCGGAGCGGCGCTGGGCGGTGTCGTAGGAGTCGGCGAGGTCCTCGACGGCGAGCGCGGCCCGTTCGGCGCGGGCCAGCAGGTCGGCGGCGGCGGCACGCTGGGCCGCACTGAGCCGGGCCGAGACCGCGCGCGGGTCGACGGCGGCGACCCAGCCCTGGTCGACGTACTGGACGAGCAGGCCGAGGTCGAGGAGCCGGGCGGTCGCAGCGGGGTCCTGCTCGGTCAGTTCCCGCATCGAGACCCGGCCGGCCCGGAGGACGTCCAGGTAGAGGGCCTTCTCGACGACAGTGGGAAGCGCGGTCATGTCCGTCATCGGGTGCCGTCCCGCATCAGCCGGCCGAGCTGGAAGAGCGTCTCGGCGTCGTAGTGCTCGCGCAGCCGGGCGATGTGGGCGGCGACGGTGCGTTCGGAGCGGCCCAGGCGGCTGGCGACGGCGCGCCGGGTGAGGCCGGTGGCGAGCAACTCGGCGATACGGCAAGGGGTTTCGGGCAGCTTCCGGCCGGCCAGGTCGCGCCAGGGGACGCGGACGGCGCGGGCGAAGTCGCGTTGGAGGACGCCGACCAGGTGGTCGATCACGACGGGGTCCTCGATGAAGGCGGCGGCGCCGTTGTCGGCGGACGCCGAGATGACCGCGACCCGGCGGTCGAAGATCATCATCCGGGCGAACGGCTCGTCCAGGACCCGCACGCGCACGCCCCGGCCGGTGGCCGCGGCGCAGTGGGCGACGGTGTGCGGGGTTCGCCGGGAGACCGGCCGGTAGAGGACGTCGGCGGTGACCCCGCGGGCCAGCGCCCTGCGCATCCGGGAGTCGTCGTCCAGGAACTCCGGCGGGCGAACCCCGGGTTGGGCGGCCAGGCCCTCTTCCCGGTACTCGGCCTCGACCGCCGGCAGACGGTTCTGGATCTGCTCACGGCTGGTCAGGTAGAGGATCCCGCCGTCGGGTTCGCCGCGCCGCTGCGCGCCGTCGTAGGACTCGGCCAGCGCGTCGAAGCCCGTCGTCACCCGGTCGGCCCGGGCCGGCAGGCCGGTGGCGTGCTCCCGCAGGGTGTCACCGAGCCGCCGCCCGATCGTGCGTGGATCGACGGCCCCCACCCGGCCGCCCACCTGGTAGTGCTCCGGCCGCCCGAGCTCCAGCAACCGGGTGGCCGCCGCCGCGTCCTGCTCCACCACCTCACGCATCGAGACCCGGCCTGCCGCCGGCACGGCCAGGTAGAGCGCCTTCTCGCGTTCGGTCGGGGGAACGGCGCCCGGCTCAGTCACGGCCGCCGCCTTCCCGCATCAGCCAGCCGAGCTGGAACAGCGTCTCGGCCTCGTACTGCTCGCGCAGGCGGGCGATGTGGGCGGCGACGGTGCGTTCGGAGAGGCCCAGGCGGGTGGCGACGGCGCGCTGGGTGAGGCCGGTGGCGAGGAGGCGGGCGATCTGGTCGGCGGCGGTGCGGGTGGGAGCGGTGCCGAGCAGCAGGTCCCAGCGGACGCGTTCGGCGCGGGCCCAGTCGCGTTCGAAGCCGGCCACGATCGTCGCGACGGTGGCGGGGTCGAGGATCAGCGCGGCCCGGCTGTGGTCCTCGACGGCGGGGACGACGGCGGTGCACCGGTCGAAGACCATGGCGCGCTGGAACGGTTCGTCGAGCAGCCGGATCTCGCCGCCGGCCTCGGTGAAGGCGGCGGCGTAGCGGATCGCGGAGGGGTCGGCGAGCAGCCGGGGCCGGTACAGGGTGCGGATCCGGCAGCCGCGCCGCAGCACCGGGAGCTCCTGGTGGAACGAGGCCTCCAGGACGCCGGGGAGGAGCTCCCCGGGCTGGGCGGTGAGGGCCTCCTCCCGGCAGTCGGCGACGAGTTGGGCGATCCGCCGGCGGATCTGTTCGCGGCCGATCACCTGGACGTCGCAGCTGGCGGGTTCGATCGGCCGGGCGTGGCTCTCGTAGGCGGCGATCAGCGGGTCGAGGCGGCCGGGCAGGCGTTCGGCCCGGTTGAGCAGGCGGGCGGCCTCGGTGTTCATCTCGGTGCCGAGGGTCTCGGCCACCAGGCGCGGGTCGACGGCCAGGTAGCTGCCCCCCAGGCCGTCGGGGATCAGCAGGCCGGCGCGGAGCAGTTCGTCGAGCGCGGGCCGCTGCGGGTCGGCGATCCGGTCGACGGCGATCCGGCCGCCGGCTTCGAGGATCTCCAGGTAGAGGCACCGGGCACGGTCGTCGACCGGGGCGGGCAGGGGGGCGGGGTCAGCCACGTCCACCGCCTCTCATCAGCCAGCCGAGCTGGAACAGGGTCTGGGCGTTGTGCAGGTCCCGCAGCCGGGAGATGTGGCCGGCCACGGTGCGTTCGGAGAGGCCGAGGCGGGTGGCGACGGCACGCTGGGTGAGGCCCTGGGCGAGCAGCCGGCCGACCCGGTGGGTGACGGCGCGGGTGAGGGTGCGGCCGTCGAGGCTGTGCCAGTGGACCTGGTCGGCGCGGGCCCAGTCGCGTTCGAAGCCGGCCACCAGGTAGGCGATGGCGGCGGGGTCCTCGACGAAGGCGGCGCGGCTGTGGTCGTCGGCGGCGGGGATCACCGCGATCCGCCGGTCGATGACGATCATCCGCAGGAACGACTCGTCCAGGACGCGCAGTTGGGCGCCCTGCTCGGCCATCGCGGTGGCATGCCGGACGGCGCTGTCCTCGGTGAGCGCGACCGGCTGGTAGAGGGTGCGCATGGTGCCGCCCCGGCGGAGCATCAACTGGTCCTGGGTGTGGGCGAGTTCGAGGACGGCGGGCGGGCGCAGGCCGGGCTGGGCGCTGAGCAGTTCGAGCCGGCAGTCGGAGACCAGCTGGGCGATCCGCACCCGGATGCTCTCCTGGCCGTCCACGTAGACCGCCTGCCGGGCCCGGTCGGCGGGCCGGGGGACGGCGTCGTAGGCGCGGGCGAGCGGGTCGAGGGCGGCGGGCAGCCGGTCGGCGTCGAGCAGCAGCCGGGTGGCCTGGGCGCGCAGGTCGGCGCCGAGGCGTTCGGCGACGGCGCGCGGGCTGACCGCGACGTAGCAGTCGTCGATCCGGTTGGGCATCACCAGTCCGACCGTCACCAGCTGTTCCAGCAGCGCCCGTTGGCGTTCCGGGGCGAAGTCGGAGCCGGGCAGCGCCGGGTCGTCCAGCGGGATACGGCCGCCGGCGGCCAGGATGGCCAGGTACAGCCTGGCGGCGTCGTCCTCCGGCAGTGTGTCGTCCGGGTCGGACTTCGGGTGGTCCGCAGCCACGTCGAGCTCTCCTGCCGTCTTCCTCCGTTGCGGACGATGATCTCAGCAGGGCCGTCCGGCTCGACGGCGGGAGTCCCCGCGTACGGGCGTGTCCTCCGGGGCGGGTGCCGGGCACCCGGATCCCGGAGGACCCGCTCGTGTTACGCCAAGCGTCAAGGCGCTTTCGGCGAGGCGGAGCAGCAACGCCTCACCGATCGCGGTCCTTCCGCCATCACCACACATGGCGTCCGGACCGGTGCTCTTCCCCCCGTTGCGCAGATACGAACGCACCTGTCGCCCCCACGCGAAGAGCAAGTCGCCGACTCGGGCTGCGGCGGCCCGGGACGACTTGACGTGACTACACCCTCACAGCGCACGGAACATCGAACAAGTGGTCTCCGGCTGCAGGTTTCCGCAAGTGCAGGAACCTGCAGCAAACCGCCCGCCCACAGGACCGGAATCCTGGATTTCACCGCAATGCCCCCCTCTCCGACCAGGCATTCGTCCGATTCCGGCGGGGCGCTCGGGCGGTAGCGTCGCGAGGCACCGGAATGTCACTGGTCGATCCGAGAATTCGACAACTCTTTGCCAAATCCACCGATCCGGAATGGCCGACGCCGAATCCCCCGCTCCGATTCCCCACCCGACCGCCCCGGCTCACAGCAGCCGGCCGGCCCGCAACCCGGCGAACGTGCGCGCCGAGGCCACCGCCCAGGCCGTGCACAGCAGCAGCCAGAGCGCGACGGCGAGCGCGGTGAACCCGTCGAACCCGGTGTGCCGGGCCAGCGCCGACGTGCCGGTGACGAGCGTGCCGACCGGGAAGGTGAACGCCCACCAGGTCATGGCGAACGGCATCCCGGCGCGCAGCGCCCGCAGATTGGCGACCAGCGCCACCGCCAGCCAGAGCAGCGCGAACCCGATCACCGCGACGCCGTACACCTCGGCCAGGCCGCGGGCCACCGCCACCCCCTGCGGCCCGGTGCCGGGCAGCGCCAGCGGCAGCGCGTCCGCGAACTGGTGGACGGCGGTGGTGGACTGGCCGAGCGGGCCCAGCACCAGGAACAGCGACGGGGTGAGCACCACCGCGGGCAGCTTGCTGTGCACCAGACCGCCGAACACCACCGGCAGCAGCACCAGGGTGGCCAGCAGGCTCGCCCCGAACATCGCCACGCAGCCGTACAGCAGCGCCTGCCGGGCCGCACCCTCCGGCAGGTGGGGCACCAGCGCGGGGCCGAGTGCGGCGGCCACCATCGGGGCGACCACCGGCAGCAGCCAGGTCGGGTTGGCCTCCAGCGCGGACAACCGGTGCCTGGTGATCATCAGGTAGGGCAGCCCGGCGGCGACCGCCAGCGCGTACAGCGTCCCGGCGCTCCACAGCAGCACGTCCAGCGCCAGCCCGGCCCGGGCCCCGAGCACCGGCCCGCCGACCGCGAGCGCGCCGTAGCCGACCGCCAGCAGCGCCATCGGCGGGCAGCCGTAGAACACCGCGGCGGACGGGTCCTCCAGCAGGGTGCGGCGGGCCTGCTCGCGGTGGCGCACCAGGTGCACGCCCCGGGCCGCCAGCAGCACGACCAGCAGCAGCAGCGACAGCGTCCACACCGCCTCGGCGAGGGCGAGCCGGCCCGGCAGGTCGATCGGCAGCGCGGCGGCGCCGTTGCCGGTGATCGCGGTGCCCATCACGGCGGCGTACCAGTTGGGCCCGAGCCGGGACAGGTCGAGGGTGCTCAGGCGGGTACGCCCGGCGGTGAGTGTTGCCATACCGACCACCCTCGTCGGGCGGCCGGGACGGCGGTAGCGAGGCGTCCGCTATGAGGACATAGCCTGGGCCTATGGCTCTCTCCCCGCACGTCCCGGAACTCGGCGCCCTGGAGCTGCTGCTCGCGGTGGCCCGGCTGGGCAGCGTCGGCCGGGCCGCGGCCGAACTGGGCGTCAGTCAGCCCGCCGCCAGCGCCCGGATCAAGGGCATGGAGCGGCAGATCGGCGTCGCCCTGCTGGAGCGCTCGCCGCGCGGCTCCCGGCCCACCGAGGCGGGGCGGCTGGTGGTCGAGTGGGCCCGGCAGGTGGTCGAGGCCGCGCAGGCGCTGGACGCCGGCATCGACGCGCTGCGCGAACGCCGCGACGCCCGGCTGCGGGTGCTGGCCAGCCTGACCGTCGCCGAGTACCTGATGCCCGGCTGGCTGCTCGCCCTGAACGAGGCCAGCCCGGGCACCGCCGTCACCCTGCGCACCGCGAACTCGGCGGACGTCGCCGCCCGGGTGCTGGCCGGCGAGGCCGACCTCGGCTTCGTCGAGGGCACCTCCACCCCGCCCGGCCTGTCCGGCGCGGTGGTGGCCGCGGACCGGCTGGTGGTGGTGGTCTCCCCCGACCACCGCTGGGCCCGCCGCCGCACCCCCGTCACCGGCGCCGAACTGGCCGCCACCCCGCTGGTGCTGCGCGAGGTCGGCTCCGGCACCCGGGAGGTGCTGGAAGAAGCGCTCGCCCCGTACGGCGGGGCGGCCGCGCCCCGGTTGGAGCTGGCCTCCTCGACGGCGCTGAAGGCCGCCGCGATGACCGGCGCGGACCCGGTCTGCCTGAGCGAGCTGGCCGTCACCGAGGAACTCGCCACCCGGCGGCTGGTCGCCGTCCCGCTGACCGGCCTGGAGCTCCAGCGCCCGCTGCGCGCGGTCTGGCCGGCGGGCCAGCGCCCGGCCGGACCGGCCCGGCTGCTGCTCGGGCTGACCCGCGGGCCGACGTCCGGGCGACCGTTCGGACGACCGTCCGGGAGGCCGTCCGGGAGACCGTCCAAAAAAAGTTGAGCGGAATAGACTCAACTTAGTGCATGCTGTAGTCAGCAGGTTCGAGTTGTCCCGAAGACGAGAGGGGTTTGCCCGCAGTGGACGCCAGTAAGTTCACCAGCAAGACGCAGGAGGCCCTGTCCTCCGCCATCCGCCAGGCCGGCGCCGCGGGGAACCCCGACGTCAAGCCGGTGCACATCCTGCTGGCGCTGCTGGAGCAGCCGGAGGGCCTGGCCCGCCCGCTGCTCAAGGCCGTCGGGGCGGACGCCGCGCCGATCGCCGTCGAGGCCCGCCGGCAGGCCGCCGCGCTGCCCGCCGCCCAGGGCTCCACGGTCGCCGCCCCCCAGCTCGCCCGCGACACCCTCGCGGTGCTGGAGGAGGCCGGCAAGCGTGCCGCCGACCTCGACGACCAGTACGTCTCCACCGAGCACCTGCTGGTCGGCCTGGCCGCCGAGGGCGGCCCGGTGGCCGATCTGCTGACCAGGCACGGCGCCACCCCGAAGGCCCTGCTCGCCGCGTTCAAGGACGTCCGGGGCAGCGCCCGGGTCACCTCGCCGGACCCGGAGGGCAGCTACAAGGCCCTGGAGAAGTACGGCTCCGACCTCACCCAGGCCGCGCGGGACGGCAAGCTCGACCCGGTGATCGGCCGCGACCAGGAGATCCGCCGGGTCGTGCAGGTGCTCTCCCGCCGCACCAAGAACAACCCGGTGCTGATCGGCGAGCCCGGCGTCGGCAAGACCGCCGTGGTCGAGGGCCTGGCCCAGCGCATCGTCGCCGGAGACGTGCCGGAGTCGCTGCGCGGCAAGCGCCTGGTCGCGCTCGACCTGGCGGCGATGGTCGCCGGCGCGAAGTTCCGCGGCGAGTTCGAGGAGCGCCTGAAGGCCGTCCTGAACGACATCAAGGACTCCGACGGCCAGGTGATCACCTTCATCGACGAGCTGCACACCATGGTCGGCGCGGGCGCCGGCGGCGACTCCTCGATGGACGCGGGCAACATGCTCAAGCCGATGCTGGCCCGCGGCGAACTGCGCATGGTCGGCGCCACCACGCTGGACGAGTACCGCGAGCGGATCGAGAAGGACCCGGCCCTGGAGCGGCGCTTCCAGCAGGTGCTGGTCGGCGAGCCCACCGTCGAGGACACCATCGCGATCCTGCGCGGCCTCAAGGGCCGCTACGAGGCGCACCACAAGGTGGAGATCACCGACGCCGCGCTGGTCGCCGCCGCCACGCTGTCCAACCGGTACATCACCTCCCGCTTCCTGCCCGACAAGGCGATCGACCTGGTCGACGAGTCGGCGTCCCGACTGCGGATGGAGATCGACTCCTCCCCGGTCGAGATCGACGAACTCCAGCGCGCCGTCGACCGGTTGCGGATGGAGGAGCTGGCGCTCGACAAGGAGTCCGACCCGGCCTCGGTCGAGCGCCTCGGCCGCCTGCGCCGAGACCTCGCCGACAAGCAGGAGCAGCTGAGCACCCTCAACGCCCGCTGGGAGCAGGAGAAGAAGTCGCTGAACCGGGTCGGCGAACTCAAGGAGCGCCTCGACGACCTGCGCGGTGCCCTCGACCGCGCCCAGCGCGACGGCGACTTCGAGCGCGCCTCCAAGCTGATGTACGCCGAAATCCCGTCCGCAGAGCGCGAGTTGACGGAGGCCCAGGACCGCGCGGCGGACGAGCCGAACACCACCATGGTCAAGGAGCAGGTCGGCCCGGACGACATCGCCGACGTGGTCTCCTCCTGGACGGGCATCCCGGCCGGCCGGCTGCTGGAGGGCGAGAGCGCCAAACTCCTGCGCATGGAGGACGAGTTGGGCAGGCGCCTGATCGGCCAGCGAGAGGCCGTCCAGGCGGTGTCCGACGCGGTGCGCCGCACCCGTTCCGGCATCGCCGACCCGGACCGCCCGACCGGCTCGTTCCTGTTCCTCGGCCCGACCGGCGTCGGCAAGACCGAACTCGCCAAGGCCCTCGCCGACTTCCTGTTCGACGACGAGCGGGCGATGGTCCGGATCGACATGAGCGAGTACGGCGAGAAGCACTCCGTCTCCCGCCTGGTCGGCGCCCCGCCCGGGTACGTCGGCTACGAGGAGGGCGGCCAGCTCACCGAGGCGGTCCGCCGCCGCCCGTACAGCGTGGTGCTGCTCGACGAGGTCGAGAAGGCCCACCCCGAGGTGTTCGACGTGCTGCTCCAGGTGCTGGACGACGGCCGCCTCACCGACGGCCAGGGCCGCACGGTCGACTTCCGCAACACCATCCTGATCCTCACCTCCAACCTGGGCTCCGCCTTCCTGGTCGACCCGACCACCCCGGAGGAGCGCAAGAAGGAGCTGGTGCTGGAGACCGTCCGGCAGGCCTTCAAGCCGGAGTTCCTCAACCGGCTCGACGACATCGTGGTCTTTGACCCGCTGGGCACCGCCGAGCTCAGCCGGATCGTCGACCTCCAGATCGACGCCCTGGCCCGCCGCCTGCACGAGCGCCGACTCACCCTGGACGTCACCCCCGCCGCCCGGGACTGGCTGTCGCTGACCGGCTACGACCCGGCGTACGGCGCCCGCCCGCTGCGCCGCCTGGTGCAGTCCGCGATCGGCGACCAGCTCGCCAAGGAGATCCTCTCCGGCCGCGTCCACGACGGCGACACCGTGCTCGTCGACCGGGACGAGGCGAACGACCGGCTCAGCGTCGGCCCGAAGCCCTCGCTGGTCAAGTGACGTCCGCCGACGGGCGGAGCCTCCCTCCGAGGCTCCGCCCGCCGGCGTGTGCACACCCTGCGGGACCAGGCGGGAACACCCCGATGTCACTCTGTGCCGCAGGCCCCGAATGAGGCAGGATGGGGGCATGAGAAGGCGGCCCCCCATCGGCAGCCGACCTTGTGCACCGTGAAAGGGACATCCCCGTGAGCATCGACCCGTCGTCCATCCCGTCCTTCGGCCTGCCGCAGCCGCCGCAGGGCGGGCAGCCCGGTGGCGGTCCGGCCGGGCCGCCGCCGGTGATCGTCCCGGACCAGAACCTGGTCGCCCAGCTGCTCGACCAGATGCAGCTCAAGCACGTCGTGGACGAGGAGGGCGACCTCACCGCCCCCTGGGAGAACTTCCGCGTCTACTACATGTTCCGCGGTGAGCACAAGGAGCTGTTCGCGGTCCGCGCCTTCTACGACCGCTCCTTCCCGCTCGAGAAGAAGGGCGAGATCCTCGACCTGATCGACGAGTGGAACCGCGAGACCCTGTGGCCCAAGGTCTACACCCACACCCACGAGGACGGCGTGGTCCGCCTGATCGGCGAGTCCCAGATGATCGTCGGCAACGGCGTCAGCCTGGAGTACTTCGTCGGCACCACCGCCAACTGGACGCAGGCCGCGGTCGGCTTCGAGCAGTGGATGGTCGAGCGCCTGGGCCTGCAGGAGCAGGTCGAGGACGGCGAGGACGGCCCGGCCGACGAGGCCTGATCCTCCGCACGGACACCAGAAGGGCCCGCCCACCGGATCGGTGGGCGGGCCCTTCCGCATGGCCTAGGGCCTGTCGGGCGAGGGCGCGCGCAGCAGCAGGACGCCCTCGTCCTCCCGGACCGTCCGGAAGCCGTCCGCGCGCAGCCGGGCTATCTCCGTGGTCTCCTGCGCGCCGTTCAGCGGCCAGCCCATCGGATTGCGGGTGTCCACCACCACCCACTCCGCGGTGCGCCAGTCGTTCGGCCAGCCGAACTCGAACACCGTGCAGCGGCCGGTCAGTTGGGGCACCAGCCGGTTGCCGGCCGCCACCCGCGCGCCGGACGGTATGTCGGCCAGCACCGACTGCACCGTCCGCACGTGCGCCGAACTGCGCCAGAAACCGGCGTCGGTCGCCGACGCCATCGGGAAGAGCGGGAACAGCACCGCCGTCACCGCCACACTGCCGCACAGGAACGGCGCCGTCGCCCACCGGCCCCAGTGCGGCTTCGCGGCACGCAGCCGGATCAGCACGTCGACGAAGGCGGCGAACACGATCGGCATCAGCACCACGCTGTAGTGGTAGTTGGTGCCCCAGTACGCCGGGTTCTTGCTGAGCAGCCGCCAGGCCAGCGTCGGAACGGCCACCAGGAGCAGCGGCGAGCGCACCGCCAGCAGCAGCGTCGGCACCAGCAGGAAGAACAGCAGCCGCCCCTCGACGGTGGCCGTCAGCAGGTGCCCCGGCACCGACAACAGCCGTTCCAGCAAGCCGGGTTGGGCACCCGGCGCGCTCTCCATGTTGTCCCAGTAGTTGTAGGCGTGGCTGGGGCTCATCGCCGGCAGCAGCACCAGCAGCTCCAGCGCGGTGGCCAGCAGGCCGAACAGCGCCGTCGCCGCCCCGATCCGCCGTGCCCCGCGCCAGGCGATGCAGCCGCCGATCACGGCGACGGTGATCCCGAGGTCCTCCTTCACCAGGCAGAGCGGCGCCGCCCAGGCCGCCGCCGCCACCCAGCGCCGCTCCGCCAGCGCCACCACCGAGAAGGACAGCAGCGGCGCCGCGAACGCCACCTCGTGGAAGTCGAAGCCGATCGTCGACCCGACGCCCCAGGAGAACCCGTACCCGACCGCCACCGCGACGGCCGCCGCCGGGCCCAACTCCCGTTGCGCCCAACGGGAGATCGGCACCACCGCCAGCGCCAGCAGGGCGGCCTGCGCCAGCAGCAGCGTCTCGGCGGCCGGCCACACCAGGTAGAACGGCACCAGCGCCAGCAGGATCGGCGAGAAGTGGTCGCCGAGCAGGTTGAAGCCGTCCCCCTTCAGCGGGGTGACGGGCATCCCGACGTGGGCGTAGCCGCGCACCGCCTGCTCGAATATCCCCAGGTCGTACCCGGTGGTCAGCAGCAGGCCGTGGCGGCGCAGGCAGAACAGCGCGTAGAACACGAAGAACCCGGCGGCCAGGCCCCACGGCAGCAGCCGCGGCCAGTTGACCCCGCGCCACCCGGCCGGCGGGCCGTCGTCGCCCCCGCGCAGCCGGACGGAAGACGACGACACGACAGTTCCGGACGCCATTGCTTCACTTCCGATAGCCCCACACGGGCCCGGTTCCCCCCGGCCCGCGGATCCCCGAACGAGGATCACCCCTGTGGCCGCAGACTATGTCAGCCGCCGCGACCCGACGATCCGTTTGGACAAGGAGCGAAGCCGAGGGCCACGGCCCTCGGCTCCGCCTCGCCTCCCCGAACCGTCAACGGCGGCTCCGGCGGCGGTACCTGAGGAACAGCAGACTCCCGGCGGCGAGACCGACCGCGGACAGCCCGCCGACCACCGACGTGGGCAGGCTTTCCGGCTCGGCGGCCGACGCGGTGACCGCCTGCCCGGTGCCGCCGGGAGCCGCCGGGAAGGTGACGGTGGCGTCCGCGGCGTGCTCCACCAGGCCGCTGCGGAGCGTGAGCCGCACCGTCCACGGGCCGTCCGGCAGCCGCGGGTCCAGCGGGACGACCGCCTCCCCGCGCTCGCCCGGGGCCAGCGTGGTGCCGGTCTTCGCCGAGAACGGCCCGGCCCGCAGCCCGCCCGGCCCGTCCAGGAGCGCGAGCGCCCCGCCGACGTCCAGGGCCCGTCCGCCCGTGTTGTGGACCCGGGCGTGCAGCTCCGCCCGCCCGTCCCGGCCCCGCGCCGGGGTGACCTGCTCGATCTCGAAGTTCGACGCCGGCTCACCGCCCGGGCCGACGTCGACGTACATCCGCACGCCCACCCGGCCCAGGAGCTTCAGGTTGTGCGCACGGTCGGGGGACGGACCGGTCTGCGCCCAGATCACGCCGTACCGCTCGCCGGCCGCGGCGTCCCCGGGCACTCGGATCACGGCGCGCACCTGCGCCGACTCGTGGGCGGCCAGGTCGAGTCCCGAGGCGTCGAGCGAGGTCCAGCCGGTCAGCTCGTTCGGGGTGCGGTCCGGCGCGAACGCGAACTGCCCCTTCGTGATCCCGGCCGCCGCCGCGTAGACGTCGACGTGCATCGGCTCGGACGACCGGTTGCTGACCTCCACCCGCCGCTCGATGGTCGCGCCGGGCGCGAGGTGGTCGACGATGTACGCCTGCGCCCGGGGGTCGGCCCGGCGGTCCTCCGGGGCGTCGAGCAGCTTGATGCCGACGGTCCGCGTCCCCGGGCTCGCCTCTGCGGACGGTGCGGGCGCGGGCTCCATCGGCTCCATCGGCTCCACCGGCTCGACCGGCTCCACCGGACCGGGCACCGGCGTGGGCATCCCGTCCGCCGCCGCCGGCAGCACCCCGACCGCCTGGACGGCGGCCAGCGCCAGCAGCGGCACCACGTAGCGGCGCATCACCTTCATCGCCTCCCCTTCATCGCGTCAGGCAACGGACTGGGTCAGCGTTCCGGTGTAGAGCCCGCTGACCGCACTGGGCGGCACGTGCACGGTGACGGTCGGGTCCCAGGTCGCGGTGCTGTCGCCGACCCCCTCCGTCCCGGTGAGCACCGTCTGCGGGGAGTTGGACAGCGTCACGTTGGTCGGGGTGACGGTGATGACGCCGGTGGTGGTCACCGACCCGACCGAGTAGTCCGCGTCGGTGGCGGGAATCGTCGACGCCCCGTTCGCGAAGTCCGTCTCCGACGCGGTCACCGTCCAGGACGCCGACAGCAGCGCCCGGTCGTCGACGACGGTGCACGGCCCGATCGGCGCGCTGACGGTGGTGCCGGGCGCCCCCGAGCCGAGATCGGCGGCCACCGGCACCGACAGCGACAGGGCGCCCGAGGTGACGACGAACGTGACGGTGGTCGAGGGATCGTCCTCACCGGTGGCGAGGCCCGGCTGAACCAGGACGAGAGCGGCGGACACGGCCGCGACGGACAGGATGCGCACACGCACGATGACTCCTGAAGTAGCCCCCCAACGACGGACAAGCCGAATGACGCATCGTCAGACAATCGAGTGCGGCCCGCGCCCGCAACCCGGCCCACGACCTGCTCCGCCATCGGGACCACCGCACTGCGGCCGGATCGGATCGCTTGTCCGCGACCGGCGCCCGTCGCAGGATTGGCCGAACACAACTCGCGAGGAGCCGCAATGGGTGCAAGGCCGCTGCTGAACCGCCGACTGGCGGGCATGGGGACGACGATCTTCGCGGAGATGTCCGCCCTGGCCACCGCCACCGGCTCGATCAATCTCGGACAGGGGTTCCCGGACACCGACGGGCCGGAGGAGGTCCGGGAGGCGGCGGTGCGGGCGCTGCGGGACGGGCGCGGCAACCAGTACCCGCCCGGGCCGGGCATTCCGGAGCTGCGGGCCGCCGTCGCCGAGCACCAGCAGCGCTTCTACGGGCTGAGCTACGACCCGGACCGCGAGGTCCTCGTCACCGCGGGCGCCACCGAGGCCATCGCCGCCGCGCTGCTCGCGCTGCTGGAGCCCGGCGACGAGGTGATCGCCTTCGAGCCGTTCTACGACTCCTACGCGGCCTGCATCGCGATGGCCGGCGCGGTCCGCGTCCCGCTGACGCTCCGCCAGCCCGCGTTCCGGCCCGACCTGGACGAGCTGCGTTCGCTGATCACCCCGCGCACCCGGCTGCTGCTGATCAACACCCCGCACAACCCGACCGGCACCGTGCTGACCGCCGAGGAACTCGCCGCAATCGCCGAACTCGCCGTCGAGCACGACCTGTTGGTGATCACCGACGAGGTCTACGAGCACCTGGTGTTCACCGGCGCCCACCACCCCCTCGCTGCCCTCCCCGGGATGCGCGAGCGCACCGTCGCGATCTCCTCGGCCGGCAAGACCTTCTCGTTCACCGGCTGGAAGGTCGGCTGGGTCACCGGCTCCCCCGAGCTGGTCGCCGCCGTCCGCACCGCCAAGCAGTACCTGACGTACGTCTCGGCCGGTCCGTTCCAGTACGCGGTCGCCGAGGCACTGCGCCTGCCCGACGCGTACTACGACGACTTCCGCGCCGAACTGCGCCGCAAGCGCGACCTGTTGGCCACCGGACTGGCCGACGCCGGCTTCCGGGTGTTCGAACCGCAGGGCACGTACTTCATCACCACCGACATCACCCCGCTCGGTGAGAAGGACGGCATCGAGTTCTGCCGCGAACTCCCCGCCCGCTGCGGGGTGGTGGCGATTCCCAACGCGGTGTTCTACGACAACACCGACATCGGGCGCAGCCAGGTCCGCTTCGCCTTCTGCAAGCGGGAGTCCGTGCTGCGGGAGGCCGTCGAGCGGCTGCGCGGCCGGTAACCGTCGCAGCGGACGGGGCGCCCGGCGGCCGGAGGGACGCCGCCGGGCGTCCTGGCGTGTCAGGACGCCGGTGGCTTCGAGTGCGCTCCAGGAGTGCACGGCGCGCAAGACCGGCGTAGGGGCGCTCACCGGACAGAGTCCAACCCGGGACCGATCACACCCAGTCGGGCACAGGCCTCAGAACGGTGAATGAGTGCCAAACATGGGTAAATCCCTGACGGACCCGGAGAATTCGTGCTTCTCTGCTGCTGAATCTCCAGCCGGAATCCTTCCTTCCACGGTCGGCCGCGCCCCGGATCGGACAGTCTCGAACAGCCTCACGCACTGAGGGATGGACTCCGGCCGTTGGGGCGCGTACGGAGCTGAAACGCGGAGCCGAGCATGCTCACCACCTTGCAGACCTCCTACACGGACACCCGCGCCGGCGACCTGGCCTGGCAACTGGGCGGCGACCCCCTGCCCGCGCTGGCCGTCCGTGACCTGAAACTCGACGACGGCGCCGGCCGGACCGATGCCCTCGGCGGCACCCTGCAGCTGCGCCTGCTGGGCGCCTCCCACCAGGTCGTCCTGGCGGGAGGCGCCCAGGGCGACTGTCTGGAGACGGTGGCCTGTCTGCCCGGTCGCCGCACCCCGCTGCCCGCCCGGGTCGCCGAGCAGGTGGCCGGCTGGGAGTACGAGTTCGCCGCCCGGATCGAGGAGCTGCCGCCGCACGTGTTCGCGGCCCGTGCCCAGGAGCTGCTGGCCCTGGTCGAGGGGCACCCGCGGGCGCTCGCCGGGATCTTCCCCGGCGACCCGAGCGCCTTCACCGCCCTGGTCGCCCACTGCGGGGAGCGCCGGGTGCACTGGCGCACCTGGCACGCCTACCCGCAGGAGGGCCGCCTGGTCTGCACCCGCTCCTCGCTCTCGCTGCGCCGCACCGTGGAGGCCGTCGGCGGCCGCCCCGGGCGGGGCGGCCGGAGCGCCCATCTCGGCCCGGCCGCCCGGCACGGGGACGGCGGCCCGGAACCGCAGTCCGGGTGGTGACCACCGTCAACCGGAGACCGCCCGCAGTCCCCCGATTGGGCGCAGCCACTCACCCGGGCTCTCGCCTAGCGTTCATTTCATGATCAACCATCCGGTCGGACGGTCCGCGCAGCCCGCTCCGGACGCCCCCGCTCTCCCGCCGACGGCCGCACTCCGGCCCACCGCCCCCCGCACCGCGGGCCTCGGCGGCGCGGTCCGGGCCGGCGGCGCCATACCGCTCGCCCTGCCCGCCCGTCCGGCCCGGATCCTGGTACTGCTGGCCGCGTTCGTCTGCGCGGCCTGCGGCCTGGTGTACGAACTCGAACTGGTCGCGCTCGGCGGCTACCTGCTCGGCGACTCCGTCACCCAGACCTCCGTGGTGCTCTCCGTGATGGTCTTCGCGATGGGCATCGGCTCGCTGCTCGCCAAGGGCCTCACCCGCCGCCCCGCCACCTCCTTCGCCCTGGTCGAGTTCGCGCTGTCGCTGACCGGCGGCCTGTCCGCACTCGCCCTGTACTGCGGCTGGGCCTGGCTGCGCCAACCGCACGCCACGCTGATCGCGCTGATCGCCGCCACCGTGCTGATCGGACTGCTGATCGGCGCCGAGATCCCGCTGCTGATGACGCTGATCCAGCGGATCCGCCGGGAGCACGCCGGCCGGGCCGTCGCCGACCTGTTCGCCGCCGACTACGTGGGCGCGCTGATCGGCGGCCTGGCCTTCCCGTTCGTCCTGCTGCCCGCACTCGGGCAGGCCGCCGGCGCGCTGGTCACCGGTGCCGTGAACGCCGTCGCCGGGGCGGTGGTGGTGCTCTGGCTGTTCCGCGCCGAACCCACCCCGCGCGCCCGCCTGCTGCTGTGGACCGGCTGCGGCCTGGTGCTCGCCGCCCTCGGGCTGGCCGCCGCCTGCACCGGCGCCCTGGAGCGCGCAGCCCGGCACGCCCTGTACGGCGGGCCGATCCGGCTGGTCGCGCAGAGCCGCTACCAGGAGATCGTCCTCACCGGCGGCCCGCCCGACACCGGGTCCCGCACCCCGCTGAAGCTCTTCCTGGACGGCCGGCTCGCCGTCTGCGGCCCCGACGAGTACCGCGAGCACGAGGCACTGGTCCGTCCCGCGCTGGCCGGCGGCCCCAGCGCCCGGGTCCTGGTCCTCGGCGGCGACGGCCTGGCGCTGCGCGAGGTGCTGCGGCACCCGGCGGTACGCAACGTCCTGGTGGTCGAGCGCGACCCGGAGCTCTCCGCGCTGGCCCACCGGGACGGCGCCTACGACGCGCTGACCGAGCACGCCTGGGACGACCCCCGGGTACGGCTGGTGACCGCCGAGCCGATGGGCTGGCTGCGCAGCACCCCCGACCAGTTCGACGTGATCGTCTCCGACCTGGACGACGAGGCCGCGCACGGCAAGTACCGCTCGCGCGAGTTCTACGGCCTGGCCGCCCGGCGGCTCGGCCCGAACGGCCGGCTGGCGGTGCGCGGCGGCGCCCCGGACGGCGTGCTGTGGAGCTCCGCGGCGGGGCTGGCCGCCGCCGGGCTGGACGCCGTCCCGTACCAGGGCGTCGCCCCGGATGCCGAGGACTGCGGGCAGGCCGGGCCCGCCCCGGCGTTCCTGCTGGCCGGCCACGCCGCGCCCGCGCTGGCACTGGCCCCGGACGCGCCCGCGCCGCGCTCGTTCACCGTCGACGTGCTGCGCGGCACGGCGGCCCGGCTGTCCGCCCACCGGCCGTCGCCGCTGCCCCCGCCGCACTCGCTGATCGGCCCCTGAACCGACCGGGCGCACAGCGAACGACCGTCCGCCGTGCGCCCGTTCGCGGCACTCCCGGCCCCGCTTCGGGTGCGGGGCTCGGCACGACGGCGGCCGGTCGGTAGGCTCGCCGGTATGGAGCATGAGGTTGTCGTCCCGGTGCCCGCCGAGGTGGTCCGGGAAGCGCTGCTGGACCGCGAACTGGTGGCCCGCTGCGTACCGGGGCTGAGCGCGGTCGCGTCCACGTCCGCCCCCTCGGCGGCGGACAGCCGGCTCCGGGTCCGGATCGCGGGCTCCACCATCACCTTCGCCGGCCGGATGTCCGTGGACGACTGGCAGGACGGCGCGCTGCGCCTGCGGCTGACCGGCGAGGAGATCCGCGGCGCGGCACCCGTCACCGCCGAGCTGCGGATCACCCTGCGGGAGCAGCCGGGCGAGACCGTGATGTGCTTCACGACCGCGCTGACCGCCTCCGGCCGGCTCGCGGGCTTCGATGCACCGGCGCTGGAGACGGCCGGCCGCCGACTGATCGACCGGGCGGCGGCGGCCCTGGTCGCCGAGCTGTCCGACCCCGGCGAGGACGCCGAGGACGACCCGGCGGACGGCGCCACCGTGGTCTTCCTGGACGAGCGCGCGCAGGGCCCCGACCTGGACGACGACCTCTCCGACCTGATCGCCTTCAGCGAGGACGACCTGCCCGAGCCGGTGCCGGTGCCGCGCCCGGAGGCGGCGTTCGAGCAGGAGAGCGCCCCGGTACGGCGCAGCATCGTCGGCCGCTCCGCCGAGGAGGTGGACCACGCCCCGCCGCACGGCCGGTACGCGCCCGCCCCGCCCGCGCACAGCGCGCGGGCCCGCGCGGCCACCCGCTGGGGCGGCGTGGAGCCGGCCCTGCTGCCCGGCGGAGGCGGCGAGCGCAGCGCGCTGCCGTGGGTGATCGGCGGCGGGGTGGCGCTGCTCGGCGGCGCGGTGGTGCTGGTCAGGGCCCTGCGGCGGCGCTGAGCCGGGGGGCCCAACTAAGCTTGCTGCCCATGAGCAACGACCGCGACGCCCTGCTGGCGCAGATCAAGGACAAGGCCGTCGTGCACGGCAAGGTCACCCTCTCCTCCGGCCGCGAGGCCGACTACTACGTCGACCTGCGCCGGATCACCCTGGACGCCGAGGCGGCCCCGCTGGTCGGCAAGGTGATGCTGGACGCCGCCGCCGACCTGGAATTCGACGCGGTGGGCGGCCTGACCCTGGGCGCCGACCCGGTCGCCGCGGCGATGCTGCACGCGGCGGCTGCCCGCGGCCGCAAGCTGGACGCCTTCGTGGTCCGCAAGGCGGGCAAGGCGCACGGCCTGCAGCGCCGCATCGAGGGCCCGGACGTGAAGGGCCGCCGGGTGCTGGCGGTGGAGGACACCTCGACCACCGGCGGCTCGGTGCTGACCGCGGTGGAGGCGCTGCGCGAGGCGGGCGCCGAGGTGGTCGGCGTCGCGGTGATCGTGGAGCGCGGCGCGGCCCCGGCGATCGCCGAGACCGGCCTGCCGTACATCACCGCGTACACCCTGGACGACCTGGGTCTGTGACCCCCGGTTCCACGTGGAACAACGCGAGAGGCCCCGGCCACCTTCGGGTGGTCGGGGCCTCTCGCACTGTCTGCGGGGCGCGGGGCGCGGGGCGGAGTCGGCACGCGCGGGGCGCGCTCAGCCCTCGCGGGGCGCGCTCAGTGCTTGCGGTGGCGGCCGCCGGCGACGGTCTCCGCGGTCCGGTCCTCGGCGGTGGCGCCGCCGGCCTTCTTCTTCTTCCGCTCGCGCACCACCTCGACGATGATCGGCGAGATCGAGACCAGGATGATCAGCGCCATCGCGGGCAGCAGGTACTTGTCGATCACCGGGGCGAGCTGGTCGCCGGTGAAGTAGCCGATCAGCAGCATGGACTCGGTCCACAGCACGCCGCCGACCACGTTCCAGGCCAGGAAGGTCTTGGCGGGCATCTGCAGGGTGCCGGCCACCGGGTTGAGGAAGGTCCGCACGATCGGGATGAAGCGGGCCAGGATCACGGCCTTGGCCGGGCCGAACTTCTCGAAGTACTCCTCGGCCTTCTCCACGTACTCGGGCCGGAAGATCTTCGAGTTCGGCTTGTCGAACATCTTCGGGCCGACCTTGCGGCCGAGCAGGTGACCGAGCTGGGCTCCGGCGATCGCGCAGAGCGGCGCGCCGACCAGCAGCACCCCGATGTTCATCTGGGCGCCGTCGCCGAGCACCGCGGGGGCGGCACTGGAGGCGGCGACACCGGCCAGGATGAGCATCGAGTCACCGGGGAAGAAGAACCCGACCAGCAGGCCGGTCTCGGCGAAGATGATCGCCAGGATCCCGATGGCGCCGACGGAGGCGACGAGCGATTTGGCGTCAAGGACGTTGACGGCGAGCTGGATGTGTTCCACGCGCGCAGGATAGCCCGTACTGCTTTGCGAATGCCTTACTCGGCGGCCCGCGGACCCCGCTCCGGACGGCCCGCCCGGACGGCCGTCCCAAGTGGCGGGCCGCTGGGTGTGTCTGCGGGGCGAGTCTGGGAAGATGACCGAGGTGTCCGGCCCGCGGTCGAGCAACCACCCTCAGCTCGTACCGCATCCGTCGTGAACCACAGGCGTACCGAGCCTTCGGACAGCGTCGTCCGATCGCCCCACACCGACAGGAGCGGATTCGCATGCCCATCGCAACTCCCGAGGCCTACAACGAGATGCTCGACCGGGCCAAGGCGGGCAAGTTCGCCTACCCGGCCATCAATGTCACCTCGTCGCAGACTCTGCACGCCGCCCTGCGCGGTTTCGCCGAGGCCGAGAGCGACGGCATCATCCAGATCTCCACCGGTGGTGCGGAGTTCCTGGGTGGCCAGCACAGCAAGGACATGGTGACCGGCGCCGTCGCGCTGGCCGAGTTCGCGCACATCGTCGCGGCCAAGTACGACGTCACCGTCGCCCTGCACACCGACCACTGCCCGAAGGACAAGCTGGACGGCTACGTCCGCCCGCTGCTGGCGGTCTCCGCCGAGCGCGTCGCCCGCGGCGAGAACCCGCTGTTCCAGTCGCACATGTGGGACGGCTCGGCCGAGACCCTGGCCGACAACCTGGCCATCGCGCAGGAGCTGCTGGCCCAGGCCGCCGCCGCCAAGATCATCCTTGAGGTCGAGATCACCCCGACCGGCGGCGAGGAGGACGGCGTCACCCACGAGATCAACGACGAGCTGTACACCACCGTGAACGACGCGGTCCGCACCGCCGAGGCGCTCGGCCTGGGCGAGAAGGGCCGCTACCTGCTGGCCGCCTCGTTCGGCAACGTGCACGGCGTGTACAAGCCCGGCAACGTGGTGCTCCGCCCGGAGCTGCTCGCCGACCTGCAGGCCGAGATCGGCAAGCAGTACGGCAAGCAGGACCCGTTCGACTTCGTCTTCCACGGCGGCTCCGGCTCCACGGCGGAGGAGATCGGCATCGCGCTGGAGAACGGCGTGGTCAAGATGAACCTCGACACCGACACCCAGTACGCCTTCACCCGCCCCGTCGTGGACCACATGTTCCGCAACTACGACGGCGTGCTGAAGGTCGACGGCGAGGTCGGCAAGAAGAACACCTACGACCCGCGCACCTGGGGCAAGCTGGCCGAGGCCGGCATGGCCGCCCGCGTGCTGGAGGCCGCGCAGCAGCTGCGCTCGGCCGGCAAGCGCATGAAGTAACCGCAGCACCGACGGTGCCCCGTACCCGCCCGGGTCCGGGGCACCGTCGTTTCCGGAAGCGACGACCATCGGCCGTCCGAGTGGCAGACTGGCACACCATGGAGATGCACAAGAACCTGCTCGACGGACCGGAGCCGACCCTCCTGCCCGAGGAGGAGCAGCCTTACCGGATGCTGGCCGAGGAGTCCGCCTCCCCGACCCAGGTGGCGGCCGAGTACCCGACGTTCTGCCTGGCCTGGGCGATGCTCGCGGACGACTCCTTCGCGTCCGGCCGGACCGTCGAGTCCTACGCCTACGCCCGCACCGGCTACCACCGCGGCCTGGACCAGCTGCGCCGCAACGGCTGGCACGGACACGGCCCGGTCCCGTGGGAGCACCGCGGCAACCGCGGCTTCCTGCGCTGCCTGGCCGCGCTCGCCCGGGCCGCCGGCTCGATCGGCGAGACCGAGGAGGAGGCCCGCTGCTGGCAGTTCCTGAAGGACAGCAGCGCCGAGGCGTACGCCGAACTCAAGCAGTAGCGGCAACGCCGCACCTCGGACGGGCCGCCCCCATCGTGGGGGCGGCCCGTTCCCGTCAGTCCCGCAGGTCGAGGGCGAGCGGGCCCTCGTCGAGGCCCACCAGCAGGACGTCGCCGACCAGCGACAGCCCGCCGGCCGGGGAGCCGAGGCGGAGGTCGAGCACGCTGTCGGGCCGCTCCGGGCGCCGGACCCGGATCAGCCCGTCGGACCAGGCGGTGGCCAGCAGCAGCCCGGACGGCCCGCTGCCGAGAGCGAGCGCGGTGACGGGGCACCGGCGGCGGTCGGCGGGTTCGGGCATCGGCTCGGAGCCGGGCCCCCAGAGCCGGACGGCACCGTCCAGGCCACCGCTGGCCAGCAGCGGGACGCCGGGAGCGGCCGCGTCGGCGGCCAGCGCGGTGACCGGGCCGGTGTGCAGCTTCTCGCTCAGCACTGCGCCGCCCCGGTACCAGTGCACGCCGCCGCCGCTGTCGCCGAGGGCCGGGGCCGCGTCCGGCAGGCCGGGGGCGGCGGCCAGCACGAGCGGTTCGCCGTCGGCGGCGGCGCGCAACCGGGCCAGCGCCTCGTCCAGGGCGTACGGATCGAGGCCGGGCGCGGTCGGGTCGAGGCCGGGCGCGGTCGGGCCGGGCGCGACCAGGTCGAGACCGCCCCAGGCGTCCAGCAGGACCAGGCTGCCGCCGGGGGTGGCGGCAAGGTCGCGCAGCGGTTTCGGGCCGGGGACGGCGATCCGGCCGACGACCGTGCCGTCGGCCGGGGAGAGCGCGTGCACCGCGCCGCCCGCGTCGGCGAGCAGCCACTGGCCGCGGTACGGACCGGCGCCGGGGGCGGTGGCGGCCGCGCCGGGGTGACGGCGGACCCAGCGGGCGGCCCAGCGGCCGGGGGCGGTGCCGAGCCGGTCGGCGGCGAAAGCCGCGGCGGCGGCCACGGCCGGGTCCGTGGGGTCGGTGCCGAGCAGCCGGGCGCGGAGTTGGTGGGCCCGGACGCCGGGCTGGGGGGTGTCGATCAGCGCGGGGCCGGCGGCCTGCCAGGCGGCGTCCAGCGCGGCGGGGGCGGTGCCCGGGGCCGCGCCCTCCAGGGCGACGGTGACGGCGACCGGTTCGGCGAGCGCGTACAGCAGCGGGTCGGCGGCCAGCGGGCCGAGGTCGCCGGTGCGGGCCGCCGCCGCCCACAGGGCGGTGAGCAGCTCCGTCCCGGCGGCGGGGAGGTCGGGCCCGCCGTCAGGGCGGAGCGGGACGCGGGCCAGCAGGTCGGCGAAGGCGGGCGGCCGGGGCGGCTCGGCGCCCAGGGCCCGCCCGGGGTTCGGGTACCCGGCCGGGTCGAGGCCCTCGCGCTCGCACCAGGCGTCCCAGCGTTCGCGGTCGGTCCAGCGGGGGTCGTCCAGGTCGAGTTCGGCGGGCCCGGTGACCGCGGTGAACACGAGGTCCGAGGTGGCCTCGACCGCCAGCCGGATGTGCCGCAACTCCAGGAGCGGGTCGAGGAGTTCGGCCACCAGCCGGGCCGGGTCGAGGGCCAGGTCGAGCTCGGGGACGCAGATCACGGTGCGCCGCGGGTCGGCGGCCAGCCGGTCGAGCAGTTCCCCGGGGGTGCGGGCCGGCACGTCCAGCTGCTGCCCGAGCTGCCAGACCGCGGCCCGGACGCCGTACCCGTCGGCGGGCAGGAAGGCGTTGATCCGCCGTTCCACCGGGGTGTCGGGGGCGGTGCCGCCGGCGATCAGCCAGGCCAGCAGGTGGGTCCGGCCGCTGCCCGGCGACCCGGAGATCCGGCACAGGCGCGGCGCCCGCTGGTCCCCCAGCCAGCCGAGCAGGGCCGCTCCGGCGGCTCTGCGGCCGGCGCGCAGCGGTGGTATCCGGTGCTCGTCCATTCCCTGGCCCCGTTCCGTTCGGTTCTCGTCACTTCGGTTCCCGGCACTGTCCCGGTCGGAGCGTACCGATCGGGAATCCGTCCGGGGCAAGGGAGTTGACCGGGTCTCGGTGCAGACTGAATAGTCGTTCCGGACGACGGGGGAAGGGAAGCGCATGGGTGTCGTACTGCCGGGTGAACTCGCCTGGGTGCTCGACCTGATCGGCGTGAACTGGCCCAACGTGGACGAGGACGAGTACCGCGAGATGGCGGACGAGCTCCGTGAGCTCGCCTCCTCGCTCGCCGAGGACCGGGACGTTCTGTCCAGCGCGGTCGGCAGCCTGATGGGGATGAACCAGGGACCGGCCGCGGAGGCGTTCCAGGCGAAGTTCGACAAGGTGGTCGGCACCCATCTGCCGCAGGTGAGCAAGGCACTGGACCTGTTCGCCACCGGGCTGGACGGCGCCGCGCTGGTGATCACCGGCGCGAAGCTCGCCGCGATCGCCCAACTCGTCATCATGGCCGCCGAGTTGATCGCCGCGCAGGCAGCCGCGCCGTTCACCTTCGGGCTGTCCGAGGCGGGCGCGGTGGGCGCCACCCAGGCCACCCGGATCATCGTCAAACGCCTGCTCAAGGAGGCCGAGCAGCAGCTGCTGTCGCAGCTGATGTCGCTGGTCGAGGGCCCGGTGTTCGCCGCCCTCGGGGGCATGGCGCAGGACTTGGTGGTGCAGCTGACGATGAACGCGGTCGGCGCCCAGCACGGGATCGACCTGGGCCGCACGGCGCGGGCCGGCGAGCAGGGCTTCAAGGACGGTGTGCAGCAGTCCGTCGACCAGGTGAAGGGCTACGCCGCCGACCCGCTGGGCTCCGCCGAGCAGTTCGGCCAGAACGTGGTCACCGGCGCCGTCAACAACGGCGGCGCGGCCCCGTCCGGCAACGCCCCGCACCCGCGCGGACGCTGACCCGGAACACCGGACGTCCCGTCAGGAGCCGTACCGGATCTCGTCGAGCAGCAGCCGCCAGACGCCCTCCGGTTCGGCCATGGCGCGCGGTTCCAGGGCGGTCAGCTCGGCGGTGAGCCGTTCGACCGAGTCGCGCAGCTCCGCCGCCCCGCTGCCCTCGTCGTAGTGCGGCAGTTCGCGCTGGAAGGCCAGCAGGAAGGCGGCCAGCGAGGACAGGTCGGCGTGGTACGGGCGGTCCAGGCCGTCCTCGGCGATGTCCAGCGGGACGGCGTGGACGCCGCCGGTGGCGCCGTTCAACGCCAGCGTGCCGGTGGCGAGTTCGCCGAGGACCAGCCAGGAGCCGACGCCGGGGCCGAACAGGTCCAGGTACTCGTCCTCCGCCGAGGCCCAGTCCCCGACGTGCTCGCGCAGCGGCACCGGCCCGGTGGCCAGGTGCTCCTCCGCCTCGAACACCGCTGTGCGGCCGGCCGGCAGCCCGACGGTGGTCAGGAACTCGCGCGCGCCGGGGTCGGCCACCGCCTCCGCGATCCGCTCCGCGGGGGGCCGGACCAGCCCGTCCGGCCCGAACTCCCGCTCCATCTCCGCGCGTGTCACTGCCACCCCGGGGCCTCCCGCCGTGCGCCACGGCCCCGCCCGGCCCGGTGGTGCGGGCAGGCGCGGCTCAGCCGTAGATCTGCTGGTGTCTGCGCTTCAGGTTTATCAGATAGCGGTTGTGCTGGACGTTGCCGTCCGAGGAGGCCTGGCCGTTGTAGTCGAAGCTGTGGGTGACGTCGGTGGTCTTCGGGAAGTACTGCTTGAGCCAGGCCCCGCAGGTGCTGCCGGTCGGGCAGGGCTGGCGCTCGGTGTAGACCGCGTCGACGTTGTCCTGCAGGCCTTTGCGCAGGAAGGGCAGGCCGAGCACGATCTCGGAGTGGGAGCTGCGGGGGATGCTCTGGGCCACCACGATGACCGGGTTCCCGGTGCCGTTGTCGTAGTGGAAGGCCGCGTAGTTGGCGCTCGGGTTCTCCTCGACGCCGCCGCCGTACTGGTTGGTCGCCCGCCGGGCGCGCTGGGTGGCGCGGGCCAACTCGGAGCTGCCGGGGTCGATCTTGGTCGACGGAACCTGCGGGCGGCCCTCCTTGGGGCGCCGCTTGGGCGTGAACGGGAACTTCGTGCGGTCGTTGGGCGGGCCGACGGTGGTCAGGTTGCCCGGCCCGTTCGGGTCGGGCGACAGCAGGTCCCGGATGCCCGGTTCGTGGCCGGTGATCGGCTTCGGGGCGCTCCCGTCGCTGTGCAGCCGCTGGATCCTGCCGTCGGCGCCGAGCAGGTAGACCGGGGTGGTGTCGTGCTTGGCGACGATCCGCTGGAACTCCTGGCCGAGGCGCTCCTCGTTCTCGCGGTGGTTCTTGTTCATCTTCAGCAGGCCCTTGGAGGCCTTGTCGGCGTGGTCCGCCAGGGAGTCCAGGGCCTTCTCGATGCTCTGCAGGGCGGTGGAGGCGGCCTTGGCCACCACCTCGCCCAGACCGTCCCCGCGACCGGTCGAACTCGCCTTCGCATGGCCGTTGTTGACCTTGTGCTTCTTGGCGCTCAGCTTCGCGTGCAGCTTGTCGAACTCGGCCGCGGCCCGTTCCACGTTGTCGTAGTCGTGCGCGATGTCGTTCACATCAACCCCCGTCCCGCCCACCGCAGTTGGCACACCCGCTCGGGGTGCTCGCCGTATCATCGCACCCATCCGCCGGCCGCGACCGGTCCGGCGCCGACCGAACGCCCCGCGCATAGACTGCTGCCATGACCGCAGAACTCGCCCAGCGCCTGCTCGACCGCTTCGGCCCCGCCGGCCTCCGCCGCCCGGACGCTGCCGAGTTCGCCCGGGTGACCGTTCCCGCCGCAGCCGCCGAGCTGCTGGCCGCCACCGGTCTGCCCGTCCAGGTCGGCCCCTACTTCCGCACCTCCGCCGGGGACGCGCTCGCCCTCGGCGACCTCACGGCCGGCCAGGACCGGCCCGGCCCGCGCAACGGCGAGGAGCAGTGGGCCCGGCTCGGCACCGACCGGGGCTCCGAACTCTGCCTGGACCCGCAGGGCCGGGTCTGGTCGGTCTTCGTCGACTTCGAGGAGCCGTCCGTGCTGGTGAACACCAGCCTGGAGGCGTTCCTCTCCTCGCTCGCCGAACTCGACCGCAGCCTGGCCGCACTGGCCGCCGCCGAGCAGCCCGACCAGGTCTTCGCCGAGTTCACCGCCGTGGAGAGCCGGCTGCGCGCCACCGACCTGCGCGCCTTCGAGGACGACGAACTGTGGTGGCCCCGGGTCCTGGAGGACGTCCGGCACACCCGGGGCGTGCCGAGCTACGCCTCCTTCAAGTACCTGGACGCCAAGGGCGAGCCGCAGATCATCACGGCCGGCGGCTCGCTCGCCCTGCACGCCGAGGAGGCGCTCTGGCACCGCGCCCTGGCCCTCGGCGTCCAGCCCGAACAGGTCGTGGAGATCTACACCGAGCTTCAGGCCTGCTTCCTGCCCGGCCACTACTGCTCGGTGTGGATGGCCGACACCTTCCCGGAGGCGGCGTTCACCCACAGCTACGACTACGGCGACACCGCCGCCGAGCGCGAGGCCGGCATCCGCGAACTCGCTGAGGCGCTCACCGAACGAGGCTGACTCGGCCTCAACTTCCGTGTGCGGCAAGGGCATAGCCTGGGCCGGTGACCGCTGACCGCATATCCGGCCCGGGCGCCCGTCGGCTGCTCGCCCTGCCTGCCGCTGCGGCCGTCGCCCTCGGGGCGGCCGCCTGCTCGGACGACAGTTCCGGCGCCGGCCTCTCCTACGCCAAGGTGCGCTCCACCGCCGAGCAGATCCGCCAACAGCCGTCCACCGCCTGCCCGTTCGGCCTGGACGGGCTGGCCACCGCGCTCCAGGCCGCCGGGATCGACCGGCCCGTCACCCCGGGCGCCGAGGACGCGAAGGCGGTCGAGGGCGAGCTCGGCGACGGCACCCCGCCCTACCGGTGGCCGTCCGGCATCAGCCCGTCGCCGAGCACCGCCTCCGCGCCCGGCCTCCCGCCGCACGCCTGGGTGACCTGCACCTGGACGGCCGGCACCGCCACCGTCCGGCTCGACCTGGAGGCCGTACCGCTGAGCGACGTCGGGGTGAGCGTGCTGCTGCCGACCCTCCAGCGCACCGGGCAGCTGACCGTCGACCAGCTCGGCGCGGTGGTCACCGGCCGGCCGAAGCCCGGCGGCAAGCCGGTGCTGCTGCCCGGCGGCGGGCTCGCCGCGATCGCCCGGGTGCCGCTCAAGGGCGACGGCGACCTGGTGCTGCTGCTCTCCCAGGGCGACGCGGGCCCGGCCGACCCGGCCCTGACCGGGGAGCCGATGGCCAAGGCGCTGGAGCACCTCCAGGGCCGAATCCACGGCTGAGACCCCGTTCGAGGGAACCAACCGCGGCCATACTGCGTATGTTCACGATGCAGCACAAGCGTGCGAAACGGGCCACCGGACCGCACACCCGCAACTGTCGTCGCTCCAAGGGAAACCAGATGCCCGCAGCCCGCAGGTCACCCGGCAGGTCCGCCCGTCGCCGCGCCCGTTCGCGCCGCCGCCGGCTGGCCCTGGCGCTGGGCGGCACTGCGGCGCTGATCGTGCTCGGCGTGGCCGGATTCTCCCGGTTCGGCCCGGCCGGCGGGCAGCCGCAGGACACCGGATCCACCGCCCAGGCCCGGCCCGTCCCCCCGGTCAGCGACTCCCCCGAGCCCGCCAAGTCCGCGGAGAGCAGCGCCCCGCCGCAGACCGAGGCCCCGAAGAGCGACCCGCCCAAGAACGACACGCAGATCGTCCAGCACGGCAGCGGCAGTCTCAGCACCGCCGCCGCCACCGGCGGCACGGTGGGCACCGGCGGCACCGTGCGCCGCTACCAGGTCCAGGTCGAGGACGGCATCAACATCGATCCGAAGGCCGCCGCCGACGAGATCCACAAGGTGCTGGGCGACAAGCGCAGTTGGATCTCCGACAAGCGCAACAGCTTCAAGCTGGTCTCCTCCGGCACCTACGACTTCACCGTCATCATCGCCTCGCCCGACACCACCGACAAGCTCTGCGGCGCGGGCGGACTGGACACCAGGGGCGAGGTGAACTGCGACGTCGGCAAGCAGGTGGTGGTCAACTCCAAGCGCTGGCTGACGGGTTCGCCCCAGTTCGACGGCAGCCTGGACGACTACCGGGCGCTGATCGTCAACCACGAGGTCGGCCACCGGATCGGCCACGGCCACGAGGGCTGCCCCGGCCCGGGCAAACCCGCCCCCGCGATGATGCAGCAGATCTACGGCCTGAACGGCTGCACCGCCAACGCCTGGCCCTACGACGCCAACGGCAGCTATCTCAAGGGCCCTTCGGTGCCCTGATGACCCGGCCGCCCGTACGCCCCCGCACCTCCGTCGGACTGCCCGACGCGCCGGACGCCGCGCTCAGCCCAGCACCGGCAGGTAGCCGGACAGGTCGCTGCGCTCGCCGCTCGCGCTGAGCGTGGCGTCCAGCGCGTCGGCCCAGGCGAGGCGGCCGGTGGCCAGCCGGATCCAGCTCAGCGGGTCGGTCTCGACCACGTTCGGCGGGGTGCCGCGGGTGTGCCGGGGGCCCTCGACGGCCTGCACCACGGCGTGCGGAGGGATGCGCAACTCGACCGAACCGCCCGGCACTTGGACGGCGAAGGCGTCGGCGAGCAGCCGGGTCGCGGAGGCCAGCGCGAAGCGGTCGTGCGGGAAGGCCGCCAGGCCCAGCGCGTCCGCCAGGTCGTCGGCGTGCACCACCGTCTCCACCAGCCGGGTCACCAGGAAGTCGGCCAGCAGGATCGGGCCGAAGCGCATCAGGATGACCCGACCGGGCTCGCGGCCCTCCTCGCTGTCCAGGGCCTTCCACAACTCGCCGAACTGCCGGTCGAGTTCACCGGACACCTGGGCGGCGTCCCCGGCGAACTGCTCGGCCACCAGCTCCACCGCCGTGGAGCTGATCGCGGCCGCCGCGGTGCGGGTCCGCGACGCCCAGTACAGCGGCGTGATCGGGGCCTGCGGCGGCAGCGGGTCGTGCAGGTGCAGCGGCACCCAGCTGGCCACCATCCCGAGGTGGGCGACGAGTTCACGCACCCGCCAGCCCTCCAGTCGGGTCGGCAGGGCGAGCTGCTCGTCGTCCAACTCCCGGACGGCGGCGGCGATCGCGTCGAGCTGCCCGGTGAGCGCGGCGCGCACCTTCACCGGGTCGTAGGTTCGGGGCTTCACAGTCGGCATGCCCGCAGCGTACAAAAAGGCGGGCGGCCGGTCCGGAGAATTCCGAACCGGCCGCCCGTCGAAACGGTGCCGCGTCAGGCGAGCAGCGCCTCGATGACGCCGGTGTGGGCGTCACGCAGCTCGGCCAGGGTGACGGTGAACTGACCCTGGACCTCCAGGGCGTCGCCGTCGACCACGCCGATCCGGGCCGCGGGCAGGCCGCGGGCGCCGCACATGTCGTTGAACCGGAGCTCCTCGCTGCGCGGGACGGCCACCACGGCGCGCCCGGCGGACTCGGAGAACAGGAACACGAACGGGTCGATGCCCTCGGGCACGACGACCCGGGCGCCGTTGCCGCCCTTGAGGCAGCTCTCCACCAGGGCCTGCGCGAGGCCGCCGTCGGAGAGGTCGTGGGCGGCGTCGATCATGCCGTCGCGGGAGGCGGCGATCAGGATGTCGCCCAGCAGGCGCTCGCGCTCCAGGTCCACCTTGGGCGGCAGGCCGCCGAGGTGGTTGTGCACGACCTGCGACCAGGCGGAGCCGCCCAGCTCGTCGGCGGTGTCGCCGAGCAGGTAGAGCAGCTGGCCCTCTTCGGCGAAGCCGACCGGGGTGCGCCGGGTGACGTCGTCGATGACGCCGAGCACCGCGACCACGGGGGTCGGGTGGATGGCGACGTCGCCGGTCTGGTTGTACAGCGAGACGTTGCCGCCGGTGACCGGAGTGCCGAGCACCTGGCAGGCATCGGCCAGGCCGCGGGTGGCCTCGGCGAACTGCCACATCACGTCCGGGTCCTCGGGGGAGCCGAAGTTGAGGCAGTCGGAGACCGCGAGCGGCTTGGCGCCGCCGGCCGCGACGTTCCGGTAGGCCTCGGCCAGGGCCAGCTGGGCGCCGGTGTACGGGTCCAGCTTGGCGTAGCGGCCGTTGCCGTCGGTGGCGACCGAGACGCCGAGGTTGGTCTCCTCGTCGATCCGGATCATGCCGGAGTCCTCGGGGGTGGCGAGCACCGTGTTGCCCAGCACGTAGCGGTCGTACTGGTCGGTGATCCACGCCTTGGAGGCCTGGTTCGGCGAGCCGGCGACCTTCAGCAGCGCGTCCTTCAGCTCGGCGCCGTCGGCCGGGCGGGCGAGCCGCTCGGCGGTCGGGGCGTCGGCCTGCAGGGCGTCCTGCCAGGACGGGCGGGCGTACGGGCGCTGGTACGTCGGGCCCTCGTGGGCGACGGTGCGCGGCGGCACGTCCACGACCAGCTCACCGTGCCAGAAGATCTCCAGGCGCTCGCCGTCGGTCACCTCGCCGATGACGGTGGCGATGACGTCCCACTTCTCGCAGATCTCCAGGAAGCGGTCGACCTTGCCGGGCTCGACGATCGCGCACATGCGCTCCTGCGACTCGCTCATGAGGATTTCCTCGGGCGAGAGCGTGTGGTCGCGCAGCGGCACGGTGTCCAGCTCGATCCGCATGCCGCCGGTGCCGGCCGAGGCCAGCTCCGAGGTGGCGCAGGACAGGCCGGCGCCGCCGAGGTCCTGGATGCCCGCGACGAGGTCTTCCTTGAAGATCTCCAGGGTGCACTCGATGAGGAGCTTCTCCTGGAACGGGTCGCCGACCTGGACGGCGGGGCGCTTGGCCGGGCCGGTCGCGTCGAAGGTCTCCGAGGCGAGCACCGAGACGCCGCCGATGCCGTCGCCGCCGGTGCGGGCTCCGTACAGGATGACCTTGTTGCCGGGGCCGGAGGCCTTCGCGAGGTGGATGTCCTCGTGCTTCATCACGCCGACGCACAGCGCGTTGACCAGCGGGTTGCCCTGGTAGCAGGAGTCGAAGACGACCTCGCCGCCGATGTTCGGCAGGCCCAGGCAGTTGCCGTAGCCGCCGATGCCCGCGACGATCCCGGGCAGCACGCGCCGGGTGTCCGGGTGGTCGGCCGCACCGAAGCGCAGCGGGTCCATCACGGCGACCGGGCGGGCGCCCATCGCCAGGATGTCGCGCACGATGCCGCCGATGCCGGTGGCCGCGCCCTGGTAGGGCTCGATGTACGACGGGTGGTTGTGCGACTCGACCTTGAAGGTGACCGCGTAGCCCTGGCCGACGTCGACCACACCGGCGTTCTCGCCGATGCCGACGAGCATCGCGTCGTTCTTCGGGGCCTTGTCGCCGAACTGCTTGAGGTGGACCTTGGAGCTCTTGTACGAGCAGTGCTCCGACCACATCACCGAGTACATGGCCAGCTCGGCGCCGGTCGGACGGCGGCCCAGGATCTCGCGGATCCGGGCGTACTCGTCCTTCTTGAGGCCGAGCTCGGCCCAGGGCTGGGCGTCGTCCGGGGTCTGCTCGGCGTTCTTGACGGTGTCGAGGCTCATCAGGCGTTCACCAGCTGCTTCAGGACGGAAGTGAAGAAGCCCAGGCCCTCGGTGGTCGGACCGGTGAGCGGCTCCACGGCGTGCTCCGGGTGCGGCATCAGGCCGACGACATTGCCGGCGGCGTTGGTGATGCCGGCGATGTCGCGGTACGAACCGTTCGGGTTCACATCGAGGTACCGGGCCACGATGCGGCCCTCCGCCTCGAGTTCGTCGAGGACGTGCGCGTCGGCGACGAACCGGCCTTCGCCGTTCTTCAGCGGAACGACGATTTCCTGGCCGGCCGAGTAATCCCGGGTCCAGGCGGTGTCGGCGTTCTCGATGCGGAGCTTCTGGTCGCGGCAGATGAAGTGCAGCGAGTCGTTCCGGGTGAGCGCGCCGGGCAGCAGGTGCGATTCGCACAGCACCTGGAAGCCGTTGCAGATACCGAGGACCGGCATTCCGAGCTTCGCCTGCTCGATGATGGTGTCCATCACCGGCGAGAAGCGGGAGATGGCGCCGCAGCGCAGATAGTCGCCGTAAGAGAATCCGCCGGGCAGGACGACGGCGTCGACCTGGTGGAGATCCTTGTCACGGTGCCAGAGGGCGACCGGCTCGGCGCCGGCCAGGCGGACCGCACGCTGGGCGTCACGGTCGTCGAGCGAGCCGGGGAAAGTGACGACGCCGATGCGGGTGGTCACTTGCCCTCCTCCTCGACGCGGACGGTGAAGTCCTCGATCACGGTGTTGGCGAGGAAGGTTTCGGCAGCCTCACGGATGCGGGCGAGCGCGGCGTCGTCGACCGGCCCCTCCAGCTCCAGTTCGAAACGCTTGCCCTGGCGGACATCGGCGATCCCGGCGAATCCCAGACGGGGCAGTGCACGCTGCACCGCCTGTCCCTGCGGGTCGAGGATCTCCGGCTTGAGCATGACGTCGACTACGACGCGTGCCACTGGCACTCCCGGTGGTGATTGCGTTCAGGCGGGGGACCTTCAGCCTACCTGTGCCGGGCGGCCATCTTGCGGCCCACCAGCGGCAACGCGCGTAGACCCACGCCCCTTACGAGGCAAGGCTTCCGAGCCTCTCCGAACCCCGGTCGGCATCCCATTTCGTCGGTTTAATCCCGTCTGTAACGAGGCGGTATCGGCATCCGAGGGAACCCCGTGAATATCCGGAAAAAAGGAATCCCGAACTCTTCGATTTCAGCAGCTTCCGGGTGCAGAATAGGGCGACCGGCAGCCGAACGCGCCGCATCTCGGCGTGGGCTCCCCTGCCCGCCGACGGATGCCGTGATCCCGGCCCAACGGACCGGCGGGGCATCCGAGACCACCGTCGGCCGAATTGCCCGAGAGGATTGACACCCATGGCTCAGCGTGTAGTCGTCACGCTCTCCGACGACCTGGACGGCGGCGCCGCCGCGGAAACCGTCCACTTCGGCGTGGACGGGAAGTCGTACGAGATCGACCTGTCCGCCGACAACGCGGAAAAGCTTCGGGAGGCCCTCGCCCCGTTCGTCGCCGCGGGCCGCCGGCAGAGCCGCAGCGGAAAGTCCTTCCGCCGCACCGCGCTCACCCCGGACCCGGCCGCCGTACGCGCCTGGGCGCAGTCGAACGGCATGGAGCTGCCCGCCCGCGGGCGCATCCCGAAGCACGTCTACGAGGCGTTCTCCGAGAACAACTGACCCTGTCCGACGGCCCGTTGAGGGCCGCCGGCCCTTCCCCGGCCACGCCGCCGGGGAAGGGTGGGGCGAGCACGGCGATTGATGTTGTAGAGTATTTCTCGTCGCCGCAAACGGGGGAACACCCGAGCGGGGCGGCCGGTGCCCAGGCACCGTGCGGACGTGGCTCAGTTGGTAGAGCATCACCTTGCCAAGGTGAGGGTCGCGAGTTCGAATCTCGTCGTCCGCTCGCAGTTAGCACGACAAGCTGTACAACTCAATATCATGCGGACGTGGCTCAGTTGGTAGAGCATCACCTTGCCAAGGTGAGGGTCGCGAGTTCGAATCTCGTCGTCCGCTCCAGTTTCGAAGGCCCCCTCGATCGAGGGGGCCTTCGGCGTTCCCGGGCACACTTCCGCGGCACCCGATGACATTTGTCACCGCCGACCCGTGGAACTCCACCGGCACCCGGTGACGGCCCGCACTACTGGACGGCCCGGCCCGGCGGAAGGCTGGAGCCATGACCGACACCAGCCGTCCCCGCCCCGCCGTCGAGGCCCGCGGCCTGCACCGCCGCTACGGACCGTCCGGTGCCGCCGGCTTCGAGGCCGTCCGCGGCCTGGACCTCACCGTCGCCCCCGGTGAGCTGTTCGCGCTGCTCGGCACCAACGGCGCCGGCAAGACCTCCACCATGGAGGTGCTGGAGGGCCTGGCCGCGCCGACCGCCGGCGAGGTCCGGGTGCTCGGTCTGGACCCCGCCCGCGACCGGGCCGCGCTCCGGCCCCGGATCGGCATCATGCTCCAGGAGGGCGGCTTCCCCGGCGAACTGACCGTCGCCGAGACCGGCCGCTGCTGGTCCGGGCTGACCACCGACAGCCGCACCGTGGACGAGGCGCTCGACCTGGTCGGCCTGCTCCCCCGCCGCTCGGTGCGCGTCAAGCAGCTGTCCGGCGGCGAACGCCGCCGCCTCGACCTGGCGATGGCCCTGCTCGGCCGCCCCGAGGTGCTGTTCCTGGACGAGCCCTCCACCGGCCTGGACCCGGAGGCCCGCGCCTCCGTGTGGCGGCTGATCCGGGAGCTGCGCGCGGCCGGCACCACCGTGCTGCTCACCACGCACTACCTGGAAGAGGCCGAGGAACTCGCCGACCGGCTGGCCATCATGCACGGCGGCCGGGTGGTGGCCGGCGGCACCGTCGACGAGGTGCTGGCCGACCACCCCGCCCGGATCGGCTTCGAACTGCCCGAGCGCTCCGGCCCGCACGCCGCGCTCGATCTGCCGTCCCTGCCCGGCGCCGAGCCGACCATCGACGGCCGCCGGATCACGCTGCGCACCACCGACCTCCAGGGCACCCTGACCGAACTCCTCGGCTGGGCCGCCCGCCACCGGGTCCCGCTGGGACGGCTGGACGCCCGCAGCGCCTCGCTCGAAGAGGCCTTCCTCGCCATCGCCGCGTCCGACGCGGCCACCACGCCGCAGATCGGACGTGCCGCATGACCGCCGCGACCACCCCCGCCGGACGCCTGCTCGCCCTCGGCCGCGCCGAGGCCACCCTGCTGCGCCGCAACCGCACCGCGATGTTCATGGCCCTGGCGCTGCCGCTGGTGCTGGTCGGCACGCTCCGCTCGGTCCTGAACGCCGCCGCCGAACACACCCCCGGCCTGGACGTGAACGCCAACATGGTGGTCGGCGCGATGGGCGTGGTGCTGCTGATCGTCGTCTACTGCAACCTGACCTCGGCCTACACCGCCCGGCGCAGCGACCTGGTGCTGAAGCGGCTGCGCACCGGCGAGGCCACCGACACCGAGATCCTGCTCGGCACCGCCGTCCCGTCGATCGGGCTGGCGCTCACCCAGTGCCTGCTGCTGGGCGTCGGCGGCGCCCTGCTGCTCGACCTGCCCGCCCCGATGAACCCGCTGCTGCTGCTGGCCGGGCTGGCGCTCACGGCGGCCCTGCTGACCGCGCTGGCCGCGGTGTCCAGCGCCGTCACCAAGACCGTGGAGACCGCCGGCATCACCACGCTGCCGCTGCTGCTGGTGGCGCAGCTCGGCTCCGGCCTGATGGTCCCGCTGGAGTCGCTGCCGGACTCGGTGGCGAACGTCTGCCGCCTGCTGCCGACCACCCCGGCCCTGCAACTGCTGCGGATCGGCTGGTTCGGCACCGACGGCTCCGGCCCCGCCGAGAACTTCGCCGGGACATGGGGCCAGGCCGCGACCCCGCTGCTGCTGGCCGTGGCGTGGACGGCCGTGGCGGCCTGGGCGGCCCGCCGCTGGTTCCGCTGGGAGCCGCGCCGATAGATTCGGCCGAGTCGTCGAAGATCCGGGAACGAGGAATCACGCCGTGCGGTTGAGCAGGCCACGACCGATCCGCCACTGGCGGGCGATGTCCAAGCCGCAGCGCATCGAGCTGTACGTGCGGTGGTCGCTGTACCTCGTGGCGGTGGCGCAGCCGCTGCTGGCGCTCGGCTCGGTGGCCGCCGCCGCGGGGGTGGACGAACTGCCCGCCGGCTTCCGGCTGGTGGTGCTCGGCATGGTGCCGGCGGGGGCGCTGAACATCGTCCTGTTCCGCACCGGACTGGCCGCGTACCTCGGCCGCCGCCCGCACCCGTACGGCTGGGCGGCGCTGTCCGCGGCGGTGTCGGCCGGCCTGGCGCTGGCGGCCCTGCTGATGGGCTCCCCGGGAGTGCCGGACGCCTCGGCCGCCTCGGCCGCTCCCGGCGTGATGGCCACCATGGCGGCGACCTGCTGGACCACCGCCGCGGCGGTCGCCCTGCCGACCCGCCGGACGCTGCTGGGCGGGGTCGCCCTGGTCGCCGTGCTGACGGTGCCGCCGGCCCTGGCCGGGGCCCGGCCGGGCACCGTGTTCGGCGTCGCCTTCGGCAGCCTGCTCGGCGCGACGACGGCCGCGGCCGCCGCCCGCTGCTCGGCCTGGATGGCCAAGGTGGTCTGGGAGTTGGACGGGGCCCGGGAGGCCCAGGCCCGGCTCGCGGTCGCCGAGGAGCGGCTGCGGTTCTCCCGCGACCTGCACGACGTGCTGGGCCGCAACCTCGCCACCATCGCGCTGAAGAGCGAACTGGCCGTGCAGCTGGCCCGCCGTCAACGACCCGAGGCGGTCGACCAGATGACCGAGGTGCAGCGGATCGCCCAGGACTCGCAGCGCGAGGTCCGCGAGGTGGTGCGCGGCTACCGCACCGTCGAACTGCACACCGAACTGATCGGCGCGGCCTCGGTGCTGCGCGCCGCCGACGTCGACTGCCGGACCGAACTCGCGGGCGCGGACGCGCTGCCGACCGAGGCCCAGTCGGTGCTCGGCTGGGTGGTGCGGGAGACCGCGACCAACGTGCTGCGGCACTCCGAGGCCGCCAACTGCACGTTCCGGCTGCGGGTCTCCGGCGGCCTCGCGGTGCTGGAGGTGGAGAACGACGGCGTGCCCGCCGTACCGCCGGCCCGCACCGAGGGTTCCGGCAGCGGCCTGCGCGGCCTGCGCGAACGCCTGGCCGCCCACGGCGGCACCCTGACGGTGGCCGGTCCCGGCCCCGGGCGGTTCCTGGTGACCGCCGAACTACCGATGGCAGCAAGGGAGTCCGTGGCGTGACCGACCGGGTGCGGGTACTGCTCGCCGACGACGAACACCTGATCCGGGGAGCGCTGGCCGCGCTGCTCGCCCTGGAGGACGACCTGACGGTCGTCGCCGAGGCCGCGTCCGGCCCGGAGGCCCTGGCGATGGCCACCGCGCACCGCCCCGACGTGGCGGTGCTGGACCTGCAGATGCCGGGCCTGGACGGCCTGGAGGTGGCCGCCGAACTGCGCCACCGGCTGCCGGACTGCCGGGTGATGATCGTGACCGGGCACGGCCGCCCGGGCTACCTGAAGCGGGCCCTGGAGGTCGGGGTGCGCGGCTTCCTGCCGAAGACCGTCTCCGCCTCCGACCTGGCCGGCATCATCCGCACCGTCCGGGCGGGCGGCCGCTACGTGGACCCGGAGCTGGCCGCGGAGGCGATCAGCGCGGGCGACTCCCCGCTGACGCCGCGCGAGACCGACGTGCTGGAACTGGCCGCGGACGGCTCCTCGATCGCCGAGATAGCCGACCGGGCGTCGCTGTCGCAGGGCACCGTGCGCAACTACCTGTCCTCGGCGGCCGGCAAGCTCGGCGCGGAGAACCGGCACGCGGCGGTGCGGATCGCCCGCGAGCACGGCTGGCTCTGACCGGGCCTTCGAGCCGTCACAGCCGGCCGCGCGGCGGCGTCACTTCCAGTCGAGACCGGTGAGCTTCTCGTACGCGTCGATGTAGCGCTGCCGGGTGTGCTCGACGATCTCGGCGGGCAGCGGCGGCGGCGGGTTCTCGCTCTTGCGGTCCCAGCCGGAGGCCGGCGAGGTCAGCCAGTCGCGGATGATCTGCTTGTCGAAGGACGGCTGGTCGCGGCCCGGCTCCCACTCGTCGGCCGGCCAGTAGCGGGACGAGTCCGGGGTCAGCACCTCGTCGCCGATGACCAGTTCGCCGTCCAGCAGACCGAACTCGAACTTGGTGTCGGCGAGGATCAGGCCGCGGTCGCGGGCGATCGCGCGGGCCCGCGCGTACACGGCGAGAGTGGTCTGCCGCAGGGTCGCGGCGAGGTCCGCGCCGATCCGGCGGGCGGTCTCCTCGTAGGAGACGTTCTCGTCGTGCTCGCCGACCTCGGCCTTCAGCGCCGGGGTGTAGATCGGGGCGGGCAGCTCGGAGCCGTTGTCCAGGCCCTCGGGCAGCGCGATGCCGCACACCGTGCGGGAGACCCGGTACTCCTCCAGGCCGGAGCCCGCCAGGTAGCCGCGGGCCACGCACTCCACCGGCGCCATCTCCAGGCTGCGGCAGATCAGGGTGCGGCCGGCCCAGTCGGCCGGGGCGCCCTCGGGCAGCTCGGTCGAGATGACGTGGTTGGGCACCAGGTCGGCGATCCGCTCGAACCACCACAGCGACAGCTGGGTGAGGATGCGGCCCTTGTCCGGGATCTCGTTCGGCAGCACCCAGTCGTAGGCGGAGGTACGGTCGCTGGCCACCATCACCAGGTTGCCGTTGCCGTCCCGGTACAGGTCGCGCACCTTGCCGGTGTGCAGGTGGACCAGGCCGGGCACCTGGACCGGCTCGGGCTTGGTGACGAATCCGCTCACGGTCGTAACGTCCTCACAGCTGGGGGGCTCTGCTGCCGGGAGTCTTTCATGCACGCCCGATCGGGGGCGGGTGCGGCCCCCGCCCTCAGCAGCCGGTCAGAGCCCGGTGCGCCCCTCCTTGCAGAGCTGGTCGAGCAGGTTGGCGGTGGCCCGCTGGATCCGCTCGTCGGTGTGCCCGGGCCGGTCCAGCGCCGGCGACCAGGCGAACGTCCCGGCCGCGAACACGTACGCCCCGCTGGGCGCCCGGTACAGCGAGGTCTCCTGGTGGGTGAGCCGCCCCGCCGCGTCCCGGTACGGGGAGTGCGCCAGCAGGGTGCGCTCGGTGCAGACCGGCAGCGACACCTTCGGGTAGTAGCGGTCGGCCTCCCCCGCGACCATGCCGGGCAGTTCCTCGCCCTCGGCGAGGCCGGTGCCCTGCCACAGCCAGTGCGCGGTGTTCCGGGCCACCAGCGGCACCGGCGTGGGCACACTGCCCGCGTACTGGATGCCCAGCAGGTGCTGCTCCGGCTCCCCCGCGTCCCGCCACAGCGCGCTCGCCGCGCCCGGCGCACCGCCCGCCGGATGGTCGGCGGCGACCTTCTGCCGTTTGCGGCAGTTCAGCAGCCGGGACGGCTCGCCGTTCGCGCCGGCCGTCAACTCGACCCGCCAGTACAGCGAGTTGGCGGACAGGAAGACCAGCGAGGTGCCGCCGTCCCGGGCCCGCTCGACGGCCCGCCGCATCGGCTCCGACCAGTACTCGTCGTGCCCGGGGAACACCAGCGCCTTGTACCGGTCGGCGTCCACCAGCCCCGCGTGCAGGTCGGTGGCGGTGGCGTAGGCCAGGTCGTAGCCGTACCGCTCGGCCCACCGGATGAAGTCGTACGCGTGCCCGACGTGCAGGGGCAGGCCCGCCCCGGCGTGCGGCCGGTCGAAGGAGACGGTGACCGCCGCCTGCTCCTCGTACACCAGCCGCCCCGCGCCGTCCCACGCGTGGTAAAGGCTCGCCCCGAGGTGCCCGTCCTCCGGGAACAGGTTGTACGCCTGCCAGGTCACGTCCGGCAGCACCAGCAGCAGGTCCGCCGCGTTGAAGTCCCGGACGGTGAACGGGATGTGGCTGCGGTGGCCGCCGTCGGCGGTGGTCAGCACCGCCACGTACGCGCCCGGCCGCCAGTCGGTGGGGACCTGCAGCCGCCAGGACTGCCACCAGTGGTGGCAGGAGACGGTACGGTCGGCGACCATCGGCGCGGGCTGGGCGAGGCCGGAGATCAACGGGCTGGAGGAGACCTGCCGGGCGCCGTCGCCGGCGTCGTGGCCGATCCGGTAGACGTCGACCTGGAACTCCTGCGGCGGATTGACCGTCACCCGGAAGTCCACCGAACCGCCGGGCCGGGCCACGCCCGACGAGGCGAACCCCTTGATCTGCTGCCGGACGTCGTCCGCGTTGCGCGGGCCGCTCACCGCGGGCCGCGGCGGCCGGGCCGCCCCTTCGAGCGGCCGCTGCCCCGGCGCGTCCACGCTCACGTACCAGGGCACCGCGCCCTCGCCGTCCGCCAGGTAGTGGTCGGGGCTGCGCAGCCACGGCAGCGGGCCCTGGCCGAACGGATCGGACACCCCGTGCGCCAGCGTGCCGGACTCCCACCGGCGGTTGGATTCCGTCCCCACACGCCCTCCCCACCCGTTGCGCATCCGCCGAGGGTGGCAATTGCCATGCGGATGTGCGTGCGAACCAGCACACCACTTCTGCTGGCGCAGTGTCACTCCACCGTAGCAATTAGTGTCGGCGAAACCGGGTTTTCCGGGATCTTTCGGAAATTCAGCCGGAAAGCCGCACCGGGCGTTCCAGCCGCACCCCGGCCTGCTCCAGCCAGGCCCGCAGCGGACCGTCCTGCCCGGCCTCCGCGGCGGCCGCCACCACCGGGGCCAGCGTGGCCCGGGGAGCCGCGCGGGACAGCAGCACCGGGCCGTCCAGCCAGTCCAGGCCGGGGCTCGCGGTGCCCGCGTCCACCGCCGCGCAGCAGACCGTGGCGGTGAGGTGCTCGACCAGCAGATCGCGTCCGCTGCGCACGGGAGGCAAGGGGGGCGCGACCTCGGCGGCGCGCGCCACCCTGCCCGCCAGTGCGGCCGCCAGGGTCTCGGCCTCCCCGGCCGCCAGCCGGGCCAGCAGCTTGTCCAGCGCCGGGCCGGTGTGCGGGCGGTCGTCGTCGCCGAGGACGGCCTGCAGCGCGGCGGCGCTCTCCCGCCAGCCGTGGTCCACCACCTGCTCCGGGTAGTCCTCCCAGTCCAGCGGCTGCCAGCCGCCCGGCGGCTCCTCGTGCAGCAGCTCGGCGGCCAGCAGGGACACCCGGGCGTCCACCGCGCCGGGCTCCTCCAGCAGGTCGCAGGCGGGACGGTCGCCGAGCCGGTCCCCGTAGCTGTCGGCCAGCCGGTCGCGGCGGGACAGCTCGGTGAGCGCGGCGACCACGCCCGCGTTCAGGTGCGAGGGGTGCCGGCCGAGCCGCCAGGCGGGCAGCGCGACCCGGGTGAGCAGCCGGTCCCAACCCGCGTACGCCAGGCCGACCTGCTCCTGGGCGGCCACCCGCAGCCCGTAGTCCACGGCCTTGGCCTGCTCGGACGCCCACGCGGCGACGGCGTGCTCCAGCTCGGCGGAGTGCTCGCGGCAGGCCCCGAGCAGCCGCCGGTCGACCCGCTCGGCCAGCGCGGCGGGGCCCCGGCGCCGCTCGCCGAGCGCGGCGTCCAGGGTGCGCAGCCAGCGGCGGGCCGCCGCGATGTCCGGGTCGGCGGCGGCCGCGGTGCCCGCCACCACCGGGGCCAGCAGGGCGCGCAGCTCACCGGCCCGCATCCACCACAGGAACGGGGAGCCGATCACCAGCACCGGCGCACCGGGCACGGACCGCCGGCCCGGTGGGTGCGGCTCCTCCAGCCAGCTGTCGCAGTCCGGGGTGAGCGCGATCGCGGCGGGCGCCGGAACGTCCAACCGCCCGGCGAGCTCCTCGATCAGGCGGTACAGCTCGGGCGCTTCCGCCCTGGTCAGCGGCACCGCAGGGGTGACCGGGGGGACGGCCCGGCGGTGCGCGCGGGCCACCAGGGCAGCCAGCAGCAGCGTCAGCGCGGCGACCGCCCCGACCGCCCAGCGGATGCCGTCCCACAGCGGGGCGTCCGGCGAACCGGCCGCGCCTATCCGTCCGGTGAACCGCCCGACCAGCAGCACCACCGCGCAGGCGGTGGGCAGCGCGGCGGCGGCCACGGCCCGTCCGCGAAGACGCAGGACGGCCCGGGCTCGTGCGCGTGCGGTGTCCGATGCAGCCATCGCCGCGGCACCCCCTTCGCAGCCGACTCGACTCGATCAATTCCGGTACGGGAAGCGGCGGGTGCCGAACCCGGTGGTGCGACTCGCGTGGCGCTTTCCTGCCAGTCTCGACGCCCCGGTACGGGCGGGTGTTCCGGAACCCCGGGGAGACCACCCGTCCTGGTGACACCACGGCGGGACGCGCCACCGCTCTCAGCATCCCCCGGGCGCACCCCGCCGACGAGCCGCGCCCGCGCCGGTCACCCCGCCCCTGCGCGATGCAGCGCACCCTACGGCGCGGGCTCGCACCCCGTCAGCAGGATGACCAACAGATCACCCGAAGGACTGCTTTTTCGAGCTGCGGCCCGCTCCGCCGCGACCTCGGGAAACGCCGCGGGGCGCTGCGTCCGGACGGGTCGGTCCGGTCGCAGCGCCCCGCGAGGGCACCAGGGCCTGCCTAACTACTGCGCGGCCTTCGCCGCGATGTCGGTGCGGTGCTGGGCGCCCTTGAAGGAGATCTTCGCCAGGCCCGCGTACGCCTTGGCCCGGGCCTCGGCGAGGTCCGCGCCGGTGGCGGTGACGGACAGCACCCGGCCGCCCGCGGTCAGCACCTCGCCCGCAGCGCCCGACGTGGTGCCGGCGTGCAGCACGAACGCGGTGCCGTCGGCCTCCGCCTCGTCCAGGCCCTCGATCGGGTCGCCGGTGCGCGGGTTCGCCGGGTAGCCCTCGGAGGCCAGCACCACGGTGACCGCGGCGTCCTCGTCCCAGCGCAGCGGCTCCAGCCCGGCCAGCGTGCCGTTGGCGGCGGCGAGCAGCACGCCGGCCAGCGGGGTGCGCAGCCGGGCCAGCACCACCTGGGTCTCCGGGTCGCCGAAGCGGGCGTTGAACTCGATCACCCGGGTGCCGCGCGAGGTCAGCGCCAGGCCCGCGTACAGCAGGCCGGAGAACGGGGTGCCGCGGCGGCGCAGCTCGTCGACGGTCGGCTGGAGAACGGTGGCCAGCACCTCTTCGACCAGGCCCTCGGGGGCCCACGGCAGCGGCGTGTAGGCGCCCATGCCACCGGTGTTGGGGCCCTGGTCGCCGTCCAGTGCGCGCTTGAAGTCCTGCGCGGGCACCAGCGGCAGCACCGTGGTGCCGTCGGTGATCGCGAACAGCGACACCTCCGGACCGTCCAGGTACTCCTCGATCACCACACGGTCGCAGCCCTTGGCGTGCTCCAGCGCGACGGCGCGGTCCTCGGTGACCACGACGCCCTTGCCGGCCGCCAGGCCGTCGTCCTTCACCACGTACGGGGCGCCGAACGCGTCCAGCGCCTCGGCGGCCTCCTGCTCGGTGGTGCACACGTACGACCGCGCGGTCGGGACGCCGGCCCCGGCCATCACGTCCTTGGCGAAGGCCTTGGAGCCCTCCAGCTGGGCCGCCTCCGCGCTCGGGCCGAACACCGGGATGCCGGCCGCCCGCAGCGGGTCGGCGACACCGGCCACCAGCGGAGCCTCCGGGCCGACCACCACCAGGTCCGCACCCAGCTCACGGGCCAGCGCGGTGACCGCGGCGCCGTCCGACTGGTCGACCGGATGCAGGGCGGCCACCCGCGCGATCCCGGCGTTGCCCGGGGCGCAGTGCAGCTCGGTGACAGCGGGATCTTGGGACAGGGAGCGGCACAGGGCGTGTTCGCGGGCGCCGCCGCCGATGACGAGGACCTTCACGCCTCGCAGCCTAGTCGGTGGCCCGTTCCGCACCGTCGGCGGCTCCGTACGAAGCTCCAACGACCGACGAATCCGACCCACCCCGTTCACGCGAAAGCACAGTCACCGCTCGAACGGCTGCACCGTCACACCGACGGCCCCGGTTCACCTCGCTCGGACGGGTGAAATCCGGCCGGGCAGCACAACCCTCCGACCTCGGCTTCCGGAGGTGAAATCACATAACGATCACTCCGGAAGCGCCCCCACGGTCAGCCATTTGGCGGTAAGAAGTGCTGTTGGACAAGGACCCGGCCGCATGCCGGGCACGGCACCATGGGCGGCTCCGCCACGCCCGTACCGAATCGATTGTCCGCACCGCACCGCCAGTCCCGGTACCCGCCGGGCCTCCGCAGTCACCCCGCCACAGGGAGCGCCACAGGTGAGCCAGCCGGAAATGCAGCCCGAGGAGAGTCCTTGGGGCAAAGAGGTCGCCGATGACGACCAGCCCGTCCCGGGCTCCGGCGGACGGACCCACACCCGCCGCCGCTCCGACCTGAGCGCCCGTCAATTCCCGCTGGGCGACTGGGGAGAGCCCGCCGAACGCCTCGAAGAGCTCTACCGCTGGTCCGAGGAACGGGCCGTCGAGGCCATCGAGTGGTACCGCCGCGACCGCGTCTGGAAGCGCCGCTGGGCCCGGCTGCTCCGCTTCGCCGCCGGCGTCTTCACCGTCGGCGGCATCACCGCCCCGATCGTCTCCCTCACCGGCGTCCTCCCGCACACCCTCGAATGGGGCTACGCCGGCCTCGCCCTCGCCGCCGCCGCCCTGCTCGCCGACCGCGCCTTCGGCCTCACCTCCGGCTGGATGCGCGACGTCTCCACCTCGCAGGCCCTCCAACGCCGCCTGGAAGCCTTCCAGTTCGACTGGGCCTCGGAGTGCGTGCGGGAAGTCCTCGGCCCCACCGAAGGCACCGCCGGCGAGGCCGCCGAACGCTGCCTCGGCGTGCTGCGCCGCTTCTGCGAGGACGTCTCCGACCTGGTCCGCAGCGAGACCTCGGAGTGGATGCTCGAATTCCGCGCCGGCATGAGCCGGCTCCCCACCCAGGCCCCGGGCCCGTGGAGCAACCGCACCGAGGTCGGAACCGGCGCGCAGGTCCGCGTCCTCCCCCCACCGGGCACCCGCCCCACCATGCCCCGCCAACGTCCCCCGGAGGGGCCCCTCCGCTGAAGGGATGCCGGGGGCAAGCGCGGGCGGGCGCGAAAACAGGGACGCGTGGAGGTACCTCCCGGCGCCCCTGGTGGTGCTCTCCCTGCTTCCCCGCCCGCTCAGGCGAAGACGATCATCGAGCCCTGGGTGACGCTGCGGGTCGCGGCCGAGTAGAGGCCGGCCCAGGCGTGGCGTTCACGGGCGAAGGGGTGCTGGAAGTCGTCGATCGGCGGCCCGAAGGGCTGTTCCAGCTGGGTGGGGCCGAGCGGCCGGGTGGGGGCCGGGGGGTTGAGCGGGTCGATCCCCAACAGCGGTGCCACCGCCAGGAGTTCGCGGAGCAGCCCCTGCGAGGACCCCAACGGCCCGCCCGCGGCGAGGAGTTCGTCGGCGACCAGCGGAACGGCGAAGTCCACCGGAATGTACGCGCCGGCGTGGTCGAAGTGCCAGACCAGGTGCGACTGTTCGGCGGTGGCCTCGAACATCTCCAGGAGCTGTTCGTAGTCGCTGCCGAGCGCGTCCACCGGCGCCACCTCGAAGCCGGTGAGCCCCAACAGGTAGGCGCGGCGCAGGAAGTGGAGCGAGTCGTAGTCGAACGCGGCTATCGTCTCGACGTCGCCGGAGAAGCCGGGAACGTAGGGGTTGACCGGGACGGGCGGCAGCCCGTACTGGGCGAGTACCCCGTTGTAGCGGTTGAGGTCGTCCCGGAACGGGTTCTCGGGGCTGTGGGTGAGCACGTCCACGAGCGGGACGAGCCAGAGGTCGCAGGCCATGGGCCGGCTCATCCTCTCGATCGGGCGGGGCAACGGTCCCCAACCCTACCGGCCCGTGGCGGGCTCTCCGCGCCCCGGCCGGAACGACCGGGTGAAGCGTCCGGGCGGCACGAATCTGGGCAGCGGGACGCGCCCCAACCCGACGGCGTCGTGCGGTGGTTGGGCGGCGGCCGGGCCGTCGACCCGGTCGGCTGACGGGGTGTCGGGCGGGTCCGTCCCGCGCAGCAGCCGCAGGACGGCGAACCCTTCGAGGGAGTGCCCGAGCAGCCCGGCGAGCAGTTCGATGGTGAACAGGTTGTAGTGGGCGACCATCCGCCGGGCGCCGTCGTGGTCGCGGGCCTCGATCCGGTCGACGAGTTCGCCGTGCCGGTCCCAGCAGACGCCGGCCAGGTCGTCGGCGGCCCGCAGGTGCGGGGCGGCGAACATCCAGGACTGGACGCGCAGCCAGCCGAGGTAGTCGGAGATCCGCTCGTTGCAGAGGATCGCCGCGGCCTCCTGCCAGAACCGCAGGTCGCAGCCGACCAGCACGTCGAGGTGGCCGGCCCGGGCGGCGCGGGTGGCGGCGACGGCGCGGCGGCGCAGCGAGACCGTCCGCGACCAGTCGTAGGGGTGCTCCCGGCGGCCGAGGTGGCGCAGCGCGTTGTCGGTGAGCAGGGCCCGGGCCTCGAAGATCTCCAGGTAGTCGGCCCAGGTGAACTCGGGGACGGTGAAGCCGCGGTGGGGTTCGCTGACCAGCAGGCCCTGGGCGGCGAGATCGACCAGGGCCTCGCGGGCGGGGGTGGCGGAGACGCCGTAGATCTCGGCGATCTCCTTGACGGTGAAGTTGCGGCCGGCGGGCAGCCGGCCGGCCATCATCTCGTCCCGCAGGGCGTCGGAGATCTGCTCGCGGAGGCTGTTGCGCCGGATCAGGGCGCGGCCGCTCCCGGCTCCCGCAGCGTTCATGGCCCACCCCCTCTCCGGGTCGTGCCGACCGCGGCCGGACCCAGCTCCCAAAACGGGCACAGATTACCCCGGAATGGTCAATCCGGACCAAGGTACGGCGATTTGCGGCCAGATATCAGCGTTGTACCGGTGCCGGAATACCGAGCAGCCTGTCCCGGTGGACCGGGAATTCGGCGCGGCACTCGGCGACCTCGGCGGGGTCGAACTCGACGGTGAGCACCTGCTCGTCCGGCCCGGCCTCGGCGAGCACCCGGCCCCACGGGTCGACGACCAGGCTGCGGCCGGCCTGTTCGACGCCGCCGTGCGTGCCCGCGGTGTTGCAGGCCAGCACGTAGGCCTGCTCCTCGACGGCGCGGGCGCGGGCCAGCAGGTTCCAGTGCTCGGCGCGCCGGGCGGGCCAGGCGGCGGGGACCACCAGCAGCTCGGCGTCGGCGTCCAACAGCGCCCGGAAGAGTTCGGGGAAGCGCAGGTCGTAGCAGGTGGCGAGGCCCAGGGTGGCGAAGCCGGCGTCCACCGTGACGATCTCCTGGCCGGCGCCCATCACCACGGCCTCGCCGGTGTCGAAGCCGAAGCGATGGATCTTGCGGTAGGTGCGGACCAGTTCGCCGTCGGGGGCGAACAGCAGCGAGGTGTTGTAGATCGGCCCGTCGGGATCGCGTTCGACGATCGAACCGGCGTGCAGCCAGCAGCCGACCGCCCGCGCGGCGGCCGACATCGTCTCGGCGGTGGGCCCGTCGAGCGGTTCCGCGCCGTCCGACCACGCGTCGTACGCGAAGCCGCCGACCGGCCACAGCTCGGGCAGCACCACCAGGTCGGCGCCGTCCTGGGCACGGACCAGCGCCGCGGCCCTGGCCCGCCGTTCGGCGGCCGGCTCGGTGTCCGAGACCGCGAGTTGGATCAATGAAGCGCGCACAGTACCACCGTCCACGACAAGAGTCCTACGATCGTCACCCGAAAGCGCTGCCCTGCTCTCACCCGGCAGCGTAACGTGCCGTATGCGCGTCCGTGCGAAGGTCTCGGCAGCCCGGGCGACGTGGGACGACGCAAGCCGACGGAGGGGCCGGAGATACCAGTGACGGACAACCAGACTGTGCAGGCGTACACCGATGCGTGGACGCAGTCGATCGAGTCCATATCCGAGCTGCTCGCCCCGTTGCCGACCGACGCCTGGAACCGCGCCACCGAGTGCCCGGGCTGGTCGGTTCGCGACGTGGTGTCGCACATCATCGGCGTCGAGTCGGAGCTGCTCGGCGACCCGCGCCCGATCCACGCGCTGCCCCGAGACCTGCCGCACGTCCGCAACGATTTCACCCGGTACGTGGAGCTGCCGGTCGACAAGCGCCGCTGCTGGACCTCCGTGGAGATCACCAGCGAGCTGGAGTACACGGTGATCCGCCGCTCGCGGGCGATCCGCAACTCCCGCCACTCGGCGGAGGACATGGTGCGCTGGCCGGCCGGCCCGCTGTCCCGGGAGGTCTCGTACGCGACGCTGCTACGGCTGCGCGCCTTCGACGTCTGGGTGCACGAGCAGGACCTGCGCCGGGCGCTGCGCGAGCCGGGCAACCTGGACTCCCCGGCCGCCCTGGTCACCCGCGACCTGCTGATCGACTCGCTGCCGAAGCAGGTGGCCAAGGAGGCGGGCGTCCCGATCGGCAGCACGGTGCTGTTCGACGTGGCCGGCGCGGTGCCGTTCCAGCGCACCGTCCGGGTCGGCGCGCACGGCCGGGGCAGCGTGGACGAGTCGGTGGACGCGGCCCCGGACGTGCAGCTGTCGATGGACTGGCAGACCTTCGTGCGGCTGTGCTGCGGCCGGGTGAACCCCGAGACCGCGCTGGTCAACGTGGTCGGCGACCAGGAACTGGGCAACCGGGTGCTCGCCCACCTGACGAGCACCCCCTGACCTCCGGTCAGTCTCGCCCGGCTGCGGCCAGCTTGCGCCGCAGCCGCAGGATCATCGCCGTCCCGAGCAGCAGCGGCAGCAGCTGGAAGCAGAACGCCAGCTGGTAGGCGTGCGCGCCGTAGCTGTCGCTGCCCGGGTCGGCGAGGGCGTCCAGCAGCACGCCGATGCCCAGCAGGGTGATCACCGAGCCGATGAAGCCGCCCATGTTGGCGATGCCGGACGCGGTGCCCATCCGCTCCGGCGGGTTGTGGGCGCGGGCGTAGTCGAGGCCGATCAGCGAGGCCGGGCCGTTGCTGCCCATCACCAGGATCAGCACCACCAGCAGCCACAGCGGCGGCCGGCCGTGCGGCCAGGCCAGGGTGACGGTCCAGCAGAGCGCGGTGGCGCCCAGCACGATGAAGGCGACCGGCAGCCGCAGCCCGGCGGAGCGGGAGAGCAGCCGGCCGAACAGCAGGCCGAACGCCATCCCGCTGAGCACCAGCAGGCTGAGCAGCCCGCTCGCGCCGGCCCGGGACATGCCCTGGCCCTCGACCAGGTAGGGCAGCCCCCACAGCAGACCGAACGCGGACGCCGGGAACGCCGTGGTGAAGTGCACCCACAGGCCGAGCCTGGTCCCGGGCTCGGCCCAGGCGGCCCGGATCAGCCCGCCGACCGGCACCCGGCCGCCGCTCTGCTGCGGCAGCACGGGGGCGACCGCGCCGGGCGGGGCGTCCCGCAGCAGGGCCAGCACGGCGACGAAGATCGGCACGCCGGTGAGCGCGATCACGCCGAAGGTGCTGGTCCAGCCGGCCGTGTGCAGGGCCTGCGCCAGCACCACGGTGGTGACGAGGTTGCCGCCCATCCCGACCAGCCCGGTGAGCTGGGCGACGAACGGGTTGCGGGCGGCCGGGAACCAGCGGGCGGCGATCCGCAGCACGCTGATGAAGGTCATCGCGTCGCCGCAGCCGATCACCGCGCGGGACGCCAGCGCGGGCGCGAACGCGGTGGAGAACGCGAACGCCAGCTGGCCGGCGCTCATCAGGGCCACCCCGAGCAGCAGCACCCGGCGCGGGCCGCTCCGGTCGACCAGCAGGCCGACCGGGATCTGCATCCCGGCGTACACCAGGACCTGCACTATCGAGAAGGTGGACAGGGCGGAGGCGCCGATGCCGAACCGTGCGGCGGCGTCCAGGCCGGCCACGCCGAGGCTGGTGCGGTGCACCACGGCGAGGACGTAGACGCTGACGCCGACCGACCAGGCGAACCAGGCGGCCCGCCCACCGGGCGGGTGCAGGACGGCGGCGGGGAATCCGGCGGCGCGGGGGGCCGCTTGGAGGTCGTCGGCGCGACGGGGAGCGGGTACGGACAGGGACGGTGCAGTGGGGACGGGGTCCACGCTCATAGTGCAATCAGGCTAGTCATCCCATCACCTGACATTTCGGCCAGGGTGCGAAGTCGGCCCGAAATCGCCGCGCGCCCCGCTCAGTCGGAGAGTGTCCAGCTCACCGTGCGGGTCATGTACTGCGCGCGGAACGCCTCGTCGCGCACCCAGTCGGTGGTGTCCTGGACGGTCGCGGTGACGGTGTGCCGGTGTCCGGGCGCCAGCCCCAGCGCGGCGGTGTCCAGCCAGGTGCCGTCCGCGGTGCCGGCGTCCACCGGCCGACCGTCCACCGTCCAGCCGATCCGCAGCTGGCGCGGGCCGATCAGGGCCAGCGGCCGCACGTGCAGCTTGGGCCGCCCGTCCACCTGCCCGGGAGCGGGCTCGGGGGCGTCGGCGGGCTTCACCCGGCGGTACAGCTGCTCGACGATCGCCTCCCGGGACGGCAGGTTGTACACCCCGCCGAGGCTGCGCATCACCGAGTCCTCGGTCGGCCGGAACAGCCCGTTGGCGCTGCGGTACGCGCCCACCGGGCCGCCGCCGTCCGGCGAGACCGCGCCCAGCCAGCGCCACCACTTGACCTTCTCGTGCGCCATCTCCTCGGCGTCCGCCGGCGAGAGGTTCGGGTAGTCCGGGTCGCTCGGGGCGCTGTCGTACTCGTCGCCCAGCAGGCCGACGGTGTGGCCGATCTCGTGCTGGATGATCCGCCCGGCGTCCGGGCTGCCGCCGGCCAGCGTGGTCACCCCGGTGCCGCCGGCCCCGCCGTACTCGGTCGAGTTGGCCAGCGCGATCAGGTACTGCGGGCCCTCGCCCTGCCCGGCCCAGCGGGCGGTGGCGGCCTCGTCCGCGCACAGCAGGCGTGCGGTGCCCTCGCACCAGAAGTGCATGCCCAGCGGGGTCGCGGGGGACTTCCCGGCGCTCTCGCTCTCGGCGATCCCGGCCGCCGGGGAGACCACGTCCACCCGCCGTATGTTGAAGAACTCCTGGTAGGTGCGGAACGGCTCGATGTCCAGCAGCGCGTGCCAGGCCCGGTCCGCCTGCTCGTGGAACAGCTGCTGCTGGGCCGCCGTGTAGCCGTCGCCCAGCAGCACCAGGGTGATCCGGTTGGCCGGGTCGCCGGACAGCCGCAGGTCCACGGCGGGCGCGCCGGGGGCCCGCAGGTCGGGACGGGCGGCGGGCGGCGCGGCCCGGTCCGGCCCCGGCAGCGGCGGGCCTATCGCCGTGGACGGCGAGGGCGAGGCCAGTTCCACCACGACGGGCAGCGCGGCGGCGGCGGCGAGCAGCAGGGCGGCCGCGGAACGCATCACGGGACCGGGAGCACCGGACGGCATACGGGGACATCCTCGCTCGACGACACCCGGCCCGACTGCGCGGGTGGCTGGTCGCACAGACGTACCCGTCCCGGCCCCGGGCCCGGACGGCCCGCCGCGAAACTCCCTCGGGCGGCGCAATGCACGATCCGCCCCGACGGCCTGCCGCAATCACCGCACGGAAACGATCGGAGCAAGCAATTCCGAATGCCCGCAACGGAGTTGTAAAGGTCGAACGGGCCGCCCCGGAGCGGGGTACTCTGCCGGTCGGAATCATCCGGGGGGAAAGGCGGCGGAGATGGAGAACGGGCCGGAAACGGACCCGCGCAGGGCATTCGGACGGGCCCTGCGGGCCCTGCGGCAGGGGGCCCGGCTGACCCAGCAGGAACTGGCCGTCAAGGCGGGCCTGGGCATCCGCACCCTGTCCGACCTGGAACGCGGCACGGCCGGCCCGCGCCCGGCCACCGCCACGCTGCTGGCCGCCGCGCTCGGCCTGGACCGGGTCGGCAGCCACGCCTTCCACACCCTGGCGCACGCAGCCTGGCGCACCGCCCGGGGCTGAGGAACGCGTCGGGCCCCGCTCCGCGAACGGAGCGGGGCCCGACGGCCGGGGCGGATCAGCCCCAGGTGATCAGGCGCTTCGGGTACTCCAGGATCGCGGCGCAGTCCGCCAGCACCTTGGAGCCGAGCTCGCCGTCCACCAGGCGGTGGTCGAAGGACAGCGCCAGCGTGGTGACCTGGCGGGGCACCACCTTGCCCTTGTGCACCCAGGGCAGCTCCCGCACCGCGCCGAAGGCCAGGATGGCGGCCTCGCCGGGGTTGAGGATCGGGGTGCCGGTGTCCACGCCGAACACGCCGACGTTGGTGATGGTGACGCTGCCGCCGGACATGTCCGCCGGGGAGGTCTTGCCCTGCCGCGCGGTCTCCACCAGCTCGCCGAGCGAGACGGCCAGCTGGGAGAGGGTCTTGGAACCAGCGTCCTTGATGTTCGGGACGATCAGCCCGCGCGGGGTGGCCGCGGCGATGCCGAGGTTCACCGCACCCTTGATCACGATCTCCTGGGCGGCCTCGTCCCAGCTGGCGTTGATCTCCGGGTGCCGCTTGATCGCGGTGAGCAGCGCCTTGGCGACCAGCAGCAGCGGGCTGACCCGCACCCCGGCGCCCAGTTCGCCGCTCTCCTTGAGCTTGCGCACCAGCTTCATCGTCCGGGTCACGTCGACCTGGACGAACTCGGTGACGTGCGGTGCGGTGAACGCCGAGGCCACCATCGCCTGCGCGGTGGCCTTGCGGACGCCCTTGACCGGCACCCGGACGTCCCCGACCGCGGTCGGCACCGGCAGCACGGGCTGCTCCGCCACCGGAGCGGACACCGGCTCGGCCACCGGCGCGGCGGCCGGCTCGACGACCGTCCCGGCCGCGGTGGCGGCCGCGGCGTGCACGTCCTCGCGGGTGACCACGCCGTTCGGGCCGGTCGGCCGCACGGTGCGCAGGTCGATGCCGAGGTCCTTGGCGAGCTTGCGCACCGGCGGCTTGGCCAGCGGGCGCTCGCCCTCCGCGACCACGGCCACCGGAACGGCCGGGGCGACGGGAGCGGCCGGGGCGACGGGAGCGGCCGGGGCGACGGGCACGACCGGCGCTGCGGGAGCGGCCGGCGCCGCCGGGGCGGTGGCCGGAGCACCGTTGGTGCGGCGGGCCCGGCGCTGCGCCGAGCCGGTGCGCGGGCCGTAGCCGACCAGCACCTCGCGGCGCTCGGGCTCGGGCTCGGCCTCCGCCTCCGCCGGGGCGGCGACCGGAGCCGCGGCGGGCGCGGCCGGTGCCGGGGCGGCCCCGGCGACGGCCACCGCGATGATCGCGGTGCCGACGTCGACGGTGGTGCCCGCCGGGAAGTGCAGCGCCTCGACCACGCCGGTGAACGGGATCGGCAGCTCGACCGCGGCCTTGGCGGTCTCCACCTCGCAGACCACCTGCCCGTCAGTGACGGTGTCGCCCGGCTTGACGTACCAGGTGAGGATCTCCGCCTCGGTGAGGCCCTCGCCCACGTCGGGCATCTTGAACTCGCGGAGCCCAGTGGTTCCGTTGGTCATCTTCGCTCCCCGCTCAGTACGCGAGCGCGCGGTCGACGGCGTCGAGCACACGGTCGAGGTCGGGCAGGTAGGTCTCCTCGACCCGCGACGGCGGGTACGGGGCGTGGTAGCCGCCGACCCGCAGGATCGGCGCCTCCAGGTGGTAGAAGCAGCGCTCGGTGAGCCGGGCGGCGAGTTCCGCGCCCAGGCCGAGGAAGACCGGGGCCTCGTGCACCACGATGCCGCGGCCGGTGCGCTTGAGGGACTCCTCCAGGGTCGGGAAGTCGATCGGCGACAGCGAGCGCAGGTCGACCACCTCCAGGTGGCGGCCGTCCTCCTCGGCGGCCTGCGCGGCCTCCTGGCAGACCTTCACCATCGGCCCGTAGGCGATCAGCGTGGCGTCGGTGCCGGGCCGGACGATGCGCGCCGAGTGCAGCGGCAGCATCGGGTCCTCGCCGACCTCGCCCTTGTCCCAGTAGCGGCGCTTGGGCTCCAGGAAGATCACCGGGTCGTCCGACTCGATGGCCTGGCGCAGCATCCAGTGCGCGTCGTGCGCGTTGGACGGGCTGACCACCCGCAGACCGGCGGTGTGCGCGAAGTACGCCTCGTGCGACTCGCTGTGGTGCTCCACCGCGCCGATGCCGCCGCCGAACGGGATGCGGACGGTGACCGGCATCTTGACGTGGCCGAGCGCGCGGGCGTGCATCTTGGCGAGCTGGGAGACGATCTGGTCGAAGGCCGGGTACACGAAGCCGTCGAACTGGATCTCCACCACCGGGCGGTAGCCGCGCAGCGCGAGGCCGATGGCGGTGCCCATGATGCCGGACTCGGCGAGCGGGGTGTCCATCACCCGGTCGTCGCCGAAGTCCTTCTGCAGGCCGTCGGTGATGCGGAAGACGCCGCCGAGCTTGCCGATGTCCTCGCCCATCAGGACGGTCTTCGGATCGTTCTCCAGCGACTTTCGGAGCGCTCCGTTGAGCGCCTTGGCGATGCTGAGCTGGCCGGCCATCAGTGCTGCTCCCCCTCGAAGGAGGCGGCGTACGCCTCGTACTCGGCGCGTTCCTCGTCCACCAGCGGGTGCTGCTCGGTGTAGACGTGGTCGAAGATCAGGGTCGGGTCCGGGTCCGGCATCGAACGGACGCCCTCACGGACGCGCAGGCCCAGCTTCTCGCTCTCGGCCTCGACCTCGGCGAAGAACGCCTCGTCGCCGAGGCCCTCCTTCTCCAGGTGCGCCTTCAGCCGCAGGATCGGGTCCTTGGCCTTCCAGGCCTCGGTCTCCTCGGACTGCCGGTAGCGGGTCGGGTCGTCGGAGGTGGTGTGCGCGCCCATCCGGTAGGTGAACGCCTCGACCAGCACCGGGCCCTGGCCGGTGCGGGCGCGGTCCAGCGCCCAGCGGGTGACCGCGAGGCAGGCCAGCACGTCGTTGCCGTCGACCCGGACGCCGGGGAAGCCGAAGCCGGAGGCGCGGCGGTACAGCGGGATGCGGGTCTGCACGGTGGTGGGCTCGGAGATCGCCCACTGGTTGTTCTGGCAGAAGAACACCACCGGCGAGTTGTAGACCGAGGCGAAGGTGAAGGCCTCGTTGACGTCGCCCTGGCTGGAGGCGCCGTCGCCGAAGTAGGCGATCACCGCGTCGTCCGTGCCGTCCTTGGTGATGCCCATCGCGTAACCGGTGGCGTGCAGGGTCTGCGCGCCGATCACGATGGTGTAGAGGTGGAAGTTCTTCTCGTTCGGGTCCCAGCCGCCGTTGTTCACGCCGCGGAACATGCCGAGCAGGTTCAGCGGGTCGACGTCGCGACACCAGGCCACGCCGTGCTCACGGTAGGTGGGGAAGGCGTAGTCGCCGGGGCGCATCGCCCGGCCGGAGCCGACCTGCGCCGCCTCCTGGCCCAACAGCGAGGCCCACAGGCCGAGTTCGCCCTGCCGCTGGAGCGAGGTGGCCTCGGCGTCGAAGCGCCGCACCAGTACCAGGTCCCGGTAGAGCGCGCGGAGCTCCTCCGGCGTCACGGTGAGCGGATAGTCCGGGTGCTCGACCCGCTCGCCCTCCGGGGTCAGCAGCTGGACGAGTTCCGGCGCGGCAGAGCCTGCACTGGCTTTGTCAGGAACGCCGGGGGCGGCCTTCTTGCGCGCCCTCGTCGTGCTTTTGACGGTCACGTTCACTCCCTCGGTCTGTCCGGCCGCCCGGGGTCGCCGGTGGCCGGTCCGGTCGCCCTCCCGACCCGCGCGCGTGGGTGTGCGCGCCAGCACGGGCAGGCGGTGTTCCCTTTCCGACGGCGTCCCTCACGAGAACGTTACCCAGCGGCACCCCTTGGCGCTCTTGCGCTAGGACGTCCTAGTTGTTCTCCGGTCGGGGAAACCGCCGATGTGACGGGGCTTACCTTCCGGTCAGGACACCAGCGCACGGTATCCGGGCACGGCCCGCTGCGAAAGGGGGTAACGCCCATCGATTTGTGCGACGCTTTGCAAATGACAGATAACGGACATATCAGGGTGTTTCTCCTCGATGATCACGAAGTGGTCCGAAGAGGCGTGCACGACCTGCTCTCGATGGACGGCGACATCGAGGTCGTCGGCGAGGCCGGCACGGCCGCCGAGGCGCTGAACCGGATTCCGGTGGTCCACCCCGACGTGGCGGTGCTGGACGTCCGACTCCCCGACGGGAACGGCGTCGAGGTGTGCCGGGAGATCCGCTCGCAGCACCCGTCGGTGAAATGCCTGATGCTCACCTCGTTCTCCGACGACGAGGCGCTGTTCGACTCGATCATGGCGGGCGCCTCGGGATATGTCCTGAAAGCGATCCGCGGCACCGACCTGCTCTCCGCGGTGCGCGATGTCGCGGCCGGCAAATCCCTGCTCGACCCGGTCGCCACCAGCAGGGTGCTGGCCCGGCTCCGCGACGGTGGCGAGAAGGAGGACGAACGAATCGCGCAGTTGACGAAACAGGAGCGCCGCATCCTGGATCTGATCGGCGAGGGGATGACGAATCGGCAGATCGGCAATGAACTGCACCTGGCCGAGAAAACCGTAAAAAACTACGTCAGCAGCCTGCTGGCGAAGATGGGCATGGAGCGCCGGACCCAGGTCGCCGCGTACGTCGCGCGCCGCCGGACGGACCAGCAGCACTGAGATCACACCGAACACTCTCTGTCAAGTCGCTATCACGCCGAGTAATACGCTCTGCTCCGTGACGTACGGTCAGACCCTCTCCCTCGCGCCGGCCCGCCCGGACGCCACCGCTCCTCCCATCGGCACCCTCAGCCCCCCGGTCGCGCACGCCGCGGTGTCCGGGGTCCTGCGCGCCTACCGCACCGCACCGCCCGAGACGGTGGCGCCGGTGGCGGAAGGACTGCTCAACCGCGGCTACCGGATCTCGGCCACCGACGGCGCGACGTACTTCCTGAAGTGCTACGTCGACCGCGCCACGGCCAACCGGACGACCGTCCTCCGCCAGCACCGCGCCACCGCCGCACTCGCCGCCCTCGGCCTTCCGGTACCGCCGCCGCTCCCCAGCGCGGACAACCGGACCGTCACCGCGTACGGCGGCCGGCTGTTCGCGCTCTACCCGTGGGTGCCCGGAAGCCACCGCCACGGCACCGAACTCGACCCCGCCCGGTGCGGCGAACTCGGCGGCCTCCTGGGAGCACTGCACGGCGCACTCCGCGACATCTGCGCCCCGCTGCGCCAGCCCGAAGCGGTGCTCAGCGCCGAGGTCGAGGAGACCGAGCGGATCGTCCTCGAACTGCGCGGGCTGGCCCGGACGCACCGCCCCTACGGACCGTTCGACCGGCTCGCCGAGGACCGCCTGACCGAACGGCTGGACCTGCTCGCCACGCACCGGCGCCGCCGCCCCGGACCGACCGACGCGCCGCCCACCGGCTGGACCCACGGCGACTTCCACGGCCTGAACGTGCTCTACCGGGGCGACACCGTCAGCGCCGTCCTGGACTGGGACAAGCTCGCCCCGCACCCGGTCGCCGAGGAGGCCGTGCGGGCCGCCACGCTGCTGTTCAACGACCGCGCCACCGGCGTCCTCGACCTGGTCCGGGTCCGGCACTGGGCGCGCGCCTACCGGGCCACCGGGGCCGCCAGCGCCGAACAGGTCGCCGCCGCGGTCCACCGGGTGTGGTGGGAGCGGCTGAACGACCTGTGGATGCTGCAGTGGCGCTACCAGCGCCGCGACCACCGGGCAGACCCGCTGTTCCCGGCCGCCGCCGGGCAGCTCACCTGGTGGTGCCAGGACTACGAGCAGGTCATGGACGCGTTCGCGAACTGACCTGCCCGCGGCCCCCGGTCAGCCGGTCAGCGGCTGGGTCACCCCGCCGGGCAGGCTGGTGGTCGGCTTGGGCGACACCCCGGTGCCCTCGCTCGGGCTGGCCGGCGGCGAGCTCTTGTCGCCGGACGCGCTCGCCGACGGCGAGGGCTTCGTCGAGTGCGAGGGGCTGGCCGAGGCGGACGCCGACGGGCTGGCCGAGGCGGAGGCGCTGGCGGACGGAGACCAGCTCGGCGCATCCGTCTGGCGGCCGGTGCCCTGGCCCTTCGTCGGTGGGACGGTGGTGGGGTGCTCGGTCTGCTCGCCGGAGGACGGGCTGCCGGTGGAGGTCGCCGGCAGCTTCGGATCCTGGTCGTTGGACGGGTCGCCGTGGTTGGCGGTCAGCGCCAGCGCCACCCCGATGGTGGCGGCCAGCACCAGGGCGACCGCGCCCAGCACCCAGCCCCACGGGTTGCGGCGCGGCCGCTCGTCCGGGCCGTCGCCTTCGCCGTCGTGGCTGCCGCCGTTGCCGCCGCCCACGCCCGGGTACGGGTGCGCGGGCGTCTGGTAGCCCGAGGCCATCGGGTACGGCAGGGCCTCGGTCCGGGCGGTCGGGGAGCCGACCGCACCGAACGCCTCGGTCGGCGCGGCGGAGCCGGCCGGCGGGGTGCTGTCCCAGCCGTTGGCCGCCAGGCCCGCCGCATCGGCCGCGTACCCCGCGGCGACCGCGCCGTGCAGCTGCCGCAGCGCGTGCTGCACGTGCGCCCGGAACTCGTCGGCGCTCTGGAAGCGGTCGTCCGGGTTCTTCTCCAGCGCCCGCAGCACCAGCGCGTCCAGCTGCGGCGGCACCCGGTCGTTCACCCGGGACGGCGGCACCGGCGCGTCCTGGACGTGCTGGTACACCACCGCGAGCGGGGTCTCGCCGACGAACGGCGGCCGCAGGGTGAGCAGTTCGTACAGCATGCAGCCGGCCGCGTACAGGTCGGAGCGGTGGTCGACGGCCTTGCCGAGGGCCTGCTCCGGCGACAGGTACTGCGGGGTGCCCATCACCATGCCGGTCTGCGTCATGGTGGTGGCCGCGCCGGTCAGCGCCCGGGCGATGCCGAAGTCCATCACCTTGACCGCGCCGCCGTTGGTGATGATCACGTTGGCGGGCTTGATGTCCCGGTGCACGATGCCGTGCTGGTGGCTGTAGGCCAGCGCCTCCAGCACCCCGGCGGTGATGATCAGCGCCTGGTCGACCGGCGGCGCCTCCTCGGCCACCAGCAGCTCGCGGACGGTGCGGCCCTCGACCAGCTCCATCACGATGTACGGGGTCGACTCCTCGGCCTGCTGCTCCTCGCCGGTGTCGTAGACCGCCACGATCGCGTGGTGGTTGAGCGCGGCGACCGAGTGTGCCTCGCGGGTGAAGCGCAGCCGGGCGGTGTCGTCCTCGGCGAGTTCGGAGCGCAGCAGCTTGACGGCCACCGTGCGGCCCAGTCGAAGATCCTGCGCGGCGAACACCTCGGCCATGCCACCGCGGCCCAGCCGCCCGGTCAGCCGGTAGCGGCCGTCCCCGACGGTGGAGAAGGGAACCGCGTTGCCCCGACCGGGAGTTGCCGACCCGACCGGGAGCACCTCGGTGGGGCCGGTGACCTCGCGGGCCCGGCCGTCGCCCTCGTCCCGCCCGTACTGCGCAGGGACGTCCCGGTGGTCCGCCCGGCCGTCGTCCGGTCGTTCGCTCTGACCCATCGCTCCTCGCCCCGGGCATTCGCTCGGCACGCGTTCGCCCTGTCGGTTCCGTCCTCAGAACGCTACCGCCTCGCGCCCGTCGACGTGGCACGGGACGGCGTGTGCGGGGCTCACAGCGGGCGCTGCGAGCCTGCTCCGGGGCCGAGTTCGGGCCGGCGGACTCAGAAGGTCGAGTTGCCCGAGGAGGCGCTGGCCACCGCGATCGCCACGATGATGATCGCAAGAACGATCACACCGACGATCACACCGACCACGATCAGTGCGGTCGAACAGCCATTGCTGTTGTTCGGCGGCGGCGGGTACGGCATCGGCGGGCCCGGCATCGGCTGCGGCGGGAACGGCTGCTGCGGGAACGGCGGCGGCGTGGCCTGCGGGAAGCCCTTCTGGAACTGCGGCGGCGGCTGCGGGAACGGCTGCGGCGTCTGCGGAGCCTGCGGGAACGGCTGCGGCGTCTGCGCGTACGGCGGCGGGGTGTGCGGCGGCGGCGTGTGCGGCCCGGGCGCCGGCGGGTACGGCTGCGGCGGCATGTGCGGCGGCGGGGTGCCCAGGGTGCCGCTCACCGGCGGGAAGTTGGTCAGCGACGGCGCGGCGTGCACCGACCGCGGGCCCTCGCCGATCACCAGCGGGGTGGACGCCTGCAGCGGCGTGTTGCCCTGCTCCCCCGCCGCGACCCGCTCGACCTCCTCGCGCATCGCCTCCGCCGTCGGGAACCGGTGCGCCGGGTCCTTGCGCAGCGCCTGCGCCACCAGCGCGTCCACTGCGGGCGTGACCGTCCCGTTCAGCGTGGACGGGGCCGGCGGGGTCTCCTGCACGTGCTTGTACGCGATCGAGAACGCCGAGTCGCCGTCGAACGGCAGCTGCCCGCTGAGCAGCTCGAACAGCATGCAGCCCACCGAGTACAGGTCGGACCGGGCGTCCACGCTCTTGCCGAGGGCCTGCTCCGGCGACAGGTACTGCGGGGTGCCGACCACCATGCCGGTCTGCGTCATCGACGTCACCCCGGACTGCAGGGCGCGCGCGATGCCGAAGTCCATCACCTTGACGACGCCCTTGGTGGACACCATCACGTTCGCCGGCTTGATGTCGCGGTGCACCAGCCCCTGGTCGTGCGAGGCCTCCAGCGCCGACAGCACCGCCGCGGTGATCTTCAGCGCCTGCTCGGTCGGCATCGCGCCGCGGGTGGTCACCTGCTCGTCCAGCACGTCCTTCAGCGAACGGCCCTCGACGAACTCCATGACGATGTACGGCGTCGCCGTCCCGTCCGGCCCGACGTCCTCACCGGAGTCGAACACCGAGACGATGTTGGTGTGCTGGAGCCGGGCCACCGCCTGCGCCTCACGCCGGAACCGCTCCTTGAACGAGGCCTCCCGGCCCAGTTCGGTGTGCAGCGTCTTCACCGCGACCTGACGGTCCAGCACCGTGTCGTACGCGAGGTGGACGGCCGCCATGCCGCCCTGTCCGAGCAACCGCTGCAGCACGTACCGGCCGTGGCCGAGCGAGTGGCCCTCGGTGGTGCCCTCAGTCATGTCCCAGCTCCCCCTCGGCGCCCGGTACTTCCGAACAGGGGCCAGGGTAGCGGTTCGGGGCCGCGCCGCAGCGCGGCCCCTGAGAGCCGCTAGAGGTACGGACCGGACCGCATGCCGCGGCCCGGGCCCGGCTCGTCCAAGTCGCCCTCCGCACCGTGCAGTCCGGGCGGCAGCGCCCGCCGCATCTGCTCCAACTGCGCCCGCGCCGCCATCTGCTGGGCGAACAGCGCGGTCTGGATGCCGTGGAACAGGCCCTCCAGCCAGCCCACCAACTGCGCCTGCGCGATCCGCAGTTCGGCCTCGGTGGGGATCTTGTCCTCGGCGAACGGCAGCGACAGCCGCTCCAACTCCTCGACCAGCTCCGGCGCCAGGCCCAGCTCCAGCTCCTTGATCGAGCTGGCGTGAATGTCCTTCAGCCGGGCCCGGCTCGCCTCGTCCAGAGGCGCCGCCCGCACTTCCTCCAGCAGCTGCTTGATCATGCTGCCGATCCGCATCACCTTCGCGGGCTGCTCGACCATCTCGGTCACCGGCAGCTCGCGCGGCTCGTCGTCCTCGCCACCCCGGCCGAGCCCGCCGGCCGGGGCGGTGCCCACCGCCATGCCGTCCGGTCCGACGATCAGCACCGTCGGGCCGTCCTCGGACTTCCCGCTCGACGTCTGGCGAGGCTCCTGCTGCGACCGCTCGTTCATCGGGTTGGTCATAGCTCCTTCATATGCTTCGTCCATTGCGGAGGTCAACGGACCTGGCCCCCGGATCGTCCCACCCTGCGGGTACCCGCGTCGCGCGACCTCACCGCCGACGCAGCCGCATTCCGACCAGGCCGAGACCCAGACCGATCATGCCCAGTCCGACGCCCAACGGCAGCTGTTTCGCGGACGGGTCGCCCAGGCGCAGCGGGCCGACCGGCACCACCGGGCCGGCCATCGGCGCACCGCCCGCGACCACCGCATCGTCCCCGCCCGCCCCCGCCGCCGGCTCGACCGCGTCCTCGTCGCTCCCCGCCGCCCCCTCACGCTGCGCCCCCTGATCCGGTCCGGCTGTCCCCACGGACGGCTCCGCCTGCACCCGGGCCGGGGCCTGCGCCGGTGACGGTGCCGGTGCCGGTGGCACGGCTGGCCGGTGGTGGTGCCCGCGCCCGGGCCGGCCGGGCGGCGGGCCGCCCGCCGGTTCCTCGCTCGGCACTCGCACCGGGGGCTCGGCAGAGGGCTGTGCCGAGGGCTCCGGCCTCGGGCTCGGCTCCGACGTCGGCTCCGGCTTCGACGCGGCCGCAGTGGGCTCGCTCGGCGCGGGGCCGGCCGCGGACGGCGCGGCGACGGGTATCGGTGTCCGGGACGACACGGACGGTACGGACGGCACGGACGGCACGGACGGCACGGACGGTGCGACGGGAGCGGGGCTCGGGGAGCCTGCCGTCCGGGTCGCGCTGGGAGCGGCGGGCACCGGAACCGGTACGGGGACGGTCGGGACCGCCCCGGATATCGCGCCGTCGGTCGGCGCGGCCTGCTGCCCGGACTGCCCCGACGCGGCGGCCTGCCCGAGCTGCTCCTCGGCCTGCCCGCGCGCGGCGTCGAACTGCTCTCCGGCCTGCTGCCGGGCGGCGTCCACCTGCGCCTGGGTCTGCTGACGGGCATCGGCCGCCGGATCGACGGCGAAGACGGGGGCGGCCAGCAGCAGCGGCAGCGCCAGGCCGGTCAACGCGGCCCTGCGGAGCAGCGCGCCGGGGCGGGCGGTGGGGGTGCGGCGCGGGGCCGGGGGCACGGGGCGGCGGCGAGCGAGCATGGAAAGCAGGTCCTCCCGACGGCCGCCCGCAACGAGGTGCGGGCGGAGGCGGAACAGCTTTCGACCAGCCTCACACACCCGGGCATTTCGGGCATTTCCGCCGCCCCGGGCCCCGGTCTCACACCTCCAGGACGACCTTCCCGACCTGGCTGCCGGCCTCCACCACGCGGTGCGCCTCGGCGGCCTCGGCGATCGGCAGGACCCGGTCCACCACCGGCCGGACCACACCCGACTCGACCAGCGGCCAGACGTGCTCGCGGACGGCAGCGACGATCGCCGCCTTCTCCGCGAGCGGCCGCCCGCGCAGGTTGGTGGCGACCACGGCGGCCCGCTTGCGGAGCAGGGTCGCCAGGTTGAGCTCGGCCTTGACGCCGCCCTGCATGCCGATCACCACCAGCCGGCCGTTGACGGCGAGGGCGTCCACGTTCCGCTCCAGGTACTTGGCGCCCATGATGTCGAGGATCACGTCGGCCCCGCCGAGCGCGGCAAGCTCGGCGACGAAGTCCTGCCGCCGGTAGTCGATCAGCACGTCCGCGCCGAGTTCCGCGCACCGGGCGAGCTTCTCCGGGCTGCCCGCGGTGACCGCGACCCTCGCCCCGACCGCCTTGGCCAACTGGATCGCCATGGTGCCGATGCCACTGGCGCCACCGTGCAGCAGCACCGTCTCGCCGGGGCGCAGGTGCGCGACCTGGAAGACGTTCGACCACACCGTGCACGCCACCTCGGGCAGCGCGGCGGCCTGCGCCGGCGTCAGCCCCTTCGGCACCGGCAGCAGTTGACCGACCGGCACCGCCACCTGCTGGGCGTAGCCGCCGCCCGCCAGCAGCGCGCACACCTCGTCGCCCACCGCCCAGCCCGCAACACCCGGGCCGAGCGCGGAGATCCGGCCCGCGCACTCCAGGCCCGGATAGGGCGAACTGCCCGGCGGCGGATCGTAGAAGCCCTGACGCTGCAGCAGATCGGCCCGGTTGACCGCGGTCGCGACGACCTCGACCAGCACCTCGCCGGCCGCCGGAACAGGATCGGGAACCTCGGCCCACACCAGCCGCTCGGGGCCGCCGGGCTCGGGAATCGTGATGGCTCGCATGGCCGCCACGCTACGCCCCCGCCCACCGGACACCCCCTCCCCCCGCCGTCAACCGGCAGTCCGTCAAGGGCTGCCGCCGGTACCGGACAGGGTGGCGACACTCCGCCCCCGGGGTCGGCCGGTGACGCCTCCACCCCTCATCCTTGTGCCTGTGCCGAACTCCAATCCGCCCGCCGACCAGGGCGCCCGGCCGTCCCGGCTGACACTCAGTCGCTTCCGGGACCAGGGCGCCGAAGACACCGACCCCGCCCGCCGGATCGCGCTGCCCGCCCGCCGAACCCGCCCACCGACGCGGCAGGTCGCCTTCCGCCTGCTGCTCGCGCTGGGCGTGCTGGTCGCCACCACGCTGATCGTGTACCTGGATCGCGGCGGCTACAACGACAACGCGGACACCTCGGTCAGCTTCCTCGACTCGGCGTACTACGCCACCGTCACCCTCTCCACCACCGGCTACGGCGACATCACTCCGGTGAGCGACAGTGCCCGCCTGGTCAACATCTTCGTGATCACGCCGCTGCGCGTGGTCTTCCTGATCATCCTGGTCGGCACGACTCTCGAAGTGCTCACCGAACGCACCCGCCTGCAGTGGCGGATCGAACGCTGGAGGCACACCGTGCGGGACCACACCGTCGTCATCGGCTACGGAACCAAGGGCCGCAGCGCCGTGGACACCCTGCTCGGACAGGGCGTCCCGAAGGACTCCATCATCGTCGTCGACCCGCAGGCCCGCGCCATCGACCAGGCCACCCACGACGGCCTGGTCGGCGTCCTCGGCGATGCCACCCGCACCGCCACCCTGATGCGCGCCGAGCTCCCCCGCGCCGCCCAGGTGGTGGTCGCCCCCGAACGCGACGACACCGCCGCCCTGATCACCCTGACCGCCCGCCAGCTCAACCGGGGCGCCACCGTGGTCGCCGCCGTCCGCGAGGACGAGAACGCCCCGCTGCTGCGACAGAGCGGCGCCGACGTGGTCGTCACCTCCTCCAGCTCCGCCGGCCGCCTGCTCGGCATGTCGATGCTCAGCCCGAACGCCGGCGCCGTGATGGAGGACCTGCTCACCTACGGCAACGGCCTGGACGTCGCCGAACGCCCCGTCACCAAGGCCGAAGCCGGCCGCAGCCCGCGCGAACTGCCCGACCTCGTGGTCGCCGTGGTCCGCGGCCGCCGCGTGCTCAACTACACCGAACCGGAGGCGGCCGTGCTCCAACTCACCGACCGCCTGATCGTCATCAAGCCCGGCGCACCCGTCCCCCAGTGACCCCCGGTTCCACGTGGAACACCCCACCCGGCCCGGGTTCGGCAAGGATGCGCGGCCCGGGCCGGGCAGGTGTTCCACGTGGAACACCCCCCAGTCCGCAGCGACATCGCCGGACCACCGTGCACCGGCGGGACGAACCCGCCCGGGCAGGGCGCAACGGCGGAATCACGTCCGGGCAGGTCAGGGCAGGGGCAGGACCTCGACGTGCTCCCCCGCCGGCAGACCGCCGGGCGGCACCACGGCCAGCGCCTCCGCCCGGGCCAGGCCGCGGAGCATGGCCGGGCCGTCGTGCGGCAGCGGGACGAGGCCGGCCGGGGTGCGGCGGACGGGGTGCAGACGGGTGTCCGCCGGGTGGCCGGGCAGTGCGGCGGCCAGCGTCCCGGTGGGCCCGGCCGCGACGGCGGCGCCGCGCCCGGACAGGGCGTCCAGCAGCGGCAGCGCGAGCGTGACGGTGCCCGCGACGGCCGCCAGCGGATTGCCCGGCAGCCCCACCAGGCACCGGCCGCCGGGCAGCGCCGCCAGCAGCATCGGGTGCCCGGGCCGCACCGCGACCCCGTCCACCAGCAGGTGGCCGCCGGTCGCTTCCAGCGCGGCGTGCAGGAAGTCCACCGGCCCGGCGGCGGTACCGCCGGTGGTCAGCACCAGATCGGCGGGCGAGTGCCGGATCGCGTCCCGCAGCAGCCCGAAGTCGTCCCGGACGTAGCGGCTGCCGAGCAGTTCCGCCCCGGCCGCGGCCAGCCACGGTGGCAGCAACGGTCCCAGCGCGTCCCGCACCCGGCCCGGCGCGGGCAGCCCCGAGGTCAGCAACTCGTCGCCCAGCAGCAGCAGTTCGACGGTCGGACGGCGCCGAACGGCCAGCCGGTCGTGCCCGGCGGCAGCCGCCAGCCCGAGCACCGCCGGGGTCACCGGCAGCCCGGCGGGCAGCAACTCCTCGCCCCGACGGCACTCCTGGCCGCGCGGCCTGACGTCCTGGCCCGGGCCGACCTCACCGCACAACTGTCCGGTGCCGTCCGGGAGTTCGACCAGCCGGCCGTACTCACGGCGGAGCACCCCGGTGGCCCCCGGCGGCAGCTGGGCACCGGTGGCGATCTCCACCGCCGCACCGTCCGCCAGCGGGGCACAGTCCTGGCCCGCCAGCACCCGCCCCGACAGCCGCCACGGACCCGGACCCGCCACCGCCCAGCCGTCCATCGCCGAGGTGTCGAAGGCGGGCAGATCGGTGAGCGCGGCCAACGGCTCGGCGAGCGTCCGGCCGACCGCGTCCGCCGACGGCACCCGCTCCACCGGCAGCGGACCCGCCACCGCCAGCGCGGCGGCACGCCGGGCCAGCGGCCACGGGCAGCCGCGCAACGTCTCCGGGCGCGCGGACGTCCGCACCTCGCCGACCGCCCCGCCGCTCACCGCTCCGCCGGGCCGTCCGCCTCGGCGGCCCACCGCTCCGCCAGCACCGTCGCCTTCGCGGACGCCTCGGCCACGGCGGCCGGCCCACCGCCGTTCAGCGCCGCCGCGTACCCCACCAGGAACGCCGTCAACGGCGCCGCCGGACGCTCCACCCCGTGCGCCACCACCCGCGTCATGTCCAACAGCCCCCGGACGTCCACCGCCAGGTCCAGCCCCAATTCGGCGGCGGCCACGGCCATCCACTCGTCCAATGTGCGCTCCATGACGCCCATGCTGCCCGATCGCGCCTGCCGCGGGCCCCCTCCACCACCAGCGCCACGCGCCCATTCACGAGTACCCACCAGCTCCGGCGCTCCCCCCGCACCGACCACGCCGCCGAGCCGGCAGGCCCGCACCCGCCGGGCGGAGCCACGAACGCACGGGAGCCGTTGGCCTGCAACACCGCCAACCGCCCCGGCGCTCGTTCGCCGCCCAAGCCCCCAGTTCGCCTCCGTCTGCCCACCCGCCCACCGCGGCGCAGCAGCCTGCAGCCCGAGGTCCACTCAGCATTCTCCCGCTGCCCGGCGGCGGGCCGCCGCCAGTTCCTCCGGGGTGTCGCAGTCGAAGGACGCCCCCGCCTCGTCGGGCACCCGGGCCAGGGTCAGGCCGCGGGTGAGGGCGCGCAGCGGACGGCCGGTCGGGTCGGCCTGCGCGGCGAGCGCCTCGCGCAGGGCGGCCGTGCGGTACGCACCCGTCAGCGGCTGGTCGCGGCCCTCGGCGTCCACCAGCAGGGCCCCGTCCGCGTCGCCGACCGCGTCGAGCAGCCGGGAGACCGTCGCCGCGCCCAGGAACGGCAGGTCGGCGGCCAGCAGCAGCACCAGCGGCGCCGCCACCTCCGGCAGTGCGGCGGCCACCGCCGCCAGCGGGCCGCCGCCCGGCGGGTCCTCGCGCAGCCAGTGCACCCCACCGCACGCCGTGGGCCGCCGGGGGCCGACCACCAGGATGCGCCGGGCCCCCGCACAGGCCGTCAGCACCCGGTCCAGCAGCGGACGGCCGCCGACCGTCAGGGCCGGCTTGTCCGCGCCACCGAGCCGCCGCCCCGCCCCACCGGCCACGACCACCGCGTCGTACTGCGTCATCCGGGCAGTATCACCGGTCGTCGCCGGCCCCGCCCCCGGCCGAGTCATCGCGGTCCTCGTCCGACTCCTCGACGATCTCCGCGTCCACGATCCCGTTGTCCTCCTCCGGCACGATCGCCCGGGCGACGTTCGCCGCCGCGCCGAGTTCCAGGATGGCCGGCAGGGTCAGGCCGCCGTAGCGCTCGTTCACCGCCGTGGCCAGCGCCTCCGCGTCCTGCGGGTGGTCGGCCAGCGCCTCGTCGAAGTCGCGCAGGTACTCGGCGGTGAAGCCCAGCACCCGGTGCGCCGCGTCGTCCATGCCGGGGGCGCGGTGGCCGGCGATCACCCGGTCGACGCCCAGGTCGGCGATCCGGCTCAGGTTGTGCGACCACCGGCCGCGGGCCGCCGGGTCGGTGTCGGCCGTCCACACGTGGGTGCCGTTGTAGACGAAGTCGCCCGCCACCACGGTGCGGACGCTCGGCAGGTACACCGCCGTGGAGCCCGCGCTGTCGGCCTGGCCGAGCGGCAGCACCCGGATCAGCTGCCCGTCGATCATCAACGGCTGCGGCAGCAGCGGGGCGGGCAGCAGCGGCCGGTCGGGGATGTCGTCGCCGTACACCGGCTTCCACTGCGCGACCTTCGCCGCCGCGGTCTGCCGGATGCCGTCCACCACCGAGGGCGCGGCGAGCAGCGGCGCGGCCGGGAACAGCCGCAGCACCTCCTCCGCGCCGAAGTAGTGGTCGGGGTGCTGGTGGGTGATGACGATCGCCAGCAGCTGCCGGTTCTTGCCCGCGATCCACTCGGCGAGCTCCCGGCCCGCGCTGCGGGTCAGCTGGGCGTCCACCAGGATCGCCGTCCGCTCGCCCATGATCAGACTCGACGTGGCGAAGAACGCGCTCTCCGGGCCGGTGAAGACCTCGACCTCCAGCGGGCGGAACGGCGGCACGGCACCCGCCCCACGGCCCTCGGCGCTCTCGTCGGGCGACGACGCGGTCACGGCTGCTCCCCTGGTCGGTGTTCGGTGGCGGGCCCGATCGAGCCCGGTCACCGTCCACCCTCTCCGGAACACCCCTCCGATGCCGGGTCGGCGCGCCCAGGAGAGTGATCACCGGGCACCATCGGGCCGCCGGATACGTCAGCTATTGTCGGTGGTCCTCGCGCACCGGCCACCCCAGCGCACGCACGTCCGCACGCATCTTGGAGTACTTGATGGACCGGCTCGACAACACCGTCCGCGACTACGCCTGGGGGTCGGCCACCGCCATCCCCGCGCTGCTCGGGCGGGCCGCCACCGGGGAGCCGCAGGCCGAACTGTGGATGGGAGCCCACCCCGGCGCGCCCTCGGTGATCGACCGCGGCGACGGCCCGGTGCCGCTCGACCGGGTGATCGCCGCCGACCCGGCGGCCGAGCTCGGCGCCGCCGCCGTCGAGCAGTTCGGGCCGACCCTGCCGTTCCTGGTGAAGGTGCTGGCCGCCGCCGTCCCGCTGTCCATCCAGGCCCACCCCACCCGCGCCGAGGCCCGGGCCGGCCACGCCGACGAGGAGCGCCGCGGCATCCCGGTCGACGCCCCGCACCGCAACTACCGCGACGACAACCACAAGCCCGAACTGATCTGCGCGCTCAGCGAGTTCGAGGGCCTGTGCGGTTTCCGGACGCCCGCCGACGCGGCCGACCTGATGGCCTCCCTCGACGTGCCCGGCCTCGACCCGCTGATCGACCTGCTGCGCAACAAGCCGGAGTCCGAGGCGCTGTCCGGCGCGCTCGCCGAGGCGCTCGCGCTGACCGACGAGCAGGGCCGCGCCACCGTGGACGCGGTGGCCCGCGCCGTCACCGCCGCCGCCCCGTCCGACCCGAGCGGCGCGCTGGCCGGCTACGCCTTCGCCGCCGCCGAGTACCCCGGCGACGCCGGCCTGGTCGCCGCCCTGCTGCTGAACTACGTGCGCCTGCAGCCCGGCGAGGCGCTGTACCTCGGCGCCGGCCTGCCGCACGCTTACCTGCGCGGCACCGGCGTGGAGATCATGGCCAACTCCGACAACGTGCTGCGCTGCGGGTTCACCCCGAAGCACGTGGACGTCCCCGAGCTGCTCAAGGTGGTGGGCTTCCACGGCGGCAGCCCCGAGATCATGCGCCCCGAGCCCGGCGCGGACGGCGAGCGGCTGTACCCGGTGCCGATCGACGAGTTCCGGCTCTCCCGCTACGACCTCGCCGAGCAGCCCGTCGTACTGCCCGGCGACGCCCCGCAGATCCTGCTCTGCACCGGCGGAACCGTCGAACTCGCCTCCGGCGGACAGACGTTGACGCTCCACCGGGGCGAGTCGGCGTTCCTCCCGGCGAACGGGGCCGCGACCACCCTGACCGGCCCGGGCGCCGCCGTCTTCCGCAGCACCGTCACGCTGGCCTAGGCAGTCGGGAAGAGCGCCTGGTACGCCAGGCGCTCCTCCGCGCCGTCGCCGATCGCGGTGAGCAGCTCGTCCAGCGCGAGGAACACCTCCCACCGCTCGCCGCCGCCGGCCCGGGCCGGCGCGGTGACCAGCAGGTCCTCCAGGTCCGGGACGCGCCTGTTCTTCCAGGCCTTGTCGGCCAGCGACACCAGCAGGTCCTCCACGGCGGAGTCCGGACCCCACTGCGCGTGGCCGGCCGCGAAGCGGGCCAGCTCCGGGGGGACGCCCGCCGCCAGCAGCAGGCCCCGGCCGGCCGGCTCGTGCGCCGACCCGGGGGCGGACAGCTCCGCACGGTGCACGGTCTTCCCGATGTCGTGGGTGGCCGCGCCGAACAGCACCGCCGCCCGGTCGAACGCCAGGCCCGGGCAGTACGCCGCCACCCCGTCCGCCAGCCGCACCGCCACGTCGTGCACCAGCCGCAGGTGCGCCACCAGGCGCGGCGGCGCCGCCAACTCGGCCAGCAGCAGCGTCACTTCGTCGGGCAGCGGGCGCAGCCGCAGATCGTTCCGATCCGTCACGACGGGCGAGGCTACCAGTCGCAAATTCGCTTGACCCGGGGCGCGCAGGCCGCATGCACTGAGGCCCCGAAACGGCGACTGCAGGGAGACAGCACAGCCATGGAGATCCGTTCCACCACCGAGAAGGACCACGACGTCTTCGTCGACACCGTGTTCGCGGCGTTCGGGAAGCACCCGACGCCGCCGAACGAGGACGGCACCGGCGTCTGGTGGTCCGCGCTCGAACTCGACCGCGGGCTGCTCGCCGTCACCGACGAGGGGCGGCCGATCGGCACCACGTGCGCGTACTCCTTCGAGCTGACGCTGCCCGGCGGGGCGACCGTCCCGGTGCCCGGGATCTCCTGCGTCGGCGTGCTGCCCACCCACCGGCGGCAGGGCGTGCTCACCGCGATGAAGCGCCGTCAACTCGCCGACCTGCGCGAACGCGGGGAGCTGATGGCGGTGCTGCTGGCCTCCGAGGCGGTGATCTACCGACGGTTCGGCTACGGGCCGGCCACCTACACCCGGAAGCTGACCGTCCCCCGGCACCGGGCCGCGCTCACCCCGCCGCGGGCCGGCCAGGAGCCCGCCGGCACGGTCGAACTGCTCCGGCTCGGCGACTGCCGCGAGCTGGTGGAGCAGATCTACGACCGCTACCGCCGCACCCAGCCCGGCGCGATCTCCCGCCCGCCCCGGTGGTGGTCCCGCCAGGCCGGCCACCCGCCGACCGCGCCCACCCAGCGGTACATCGCCCTCCACCGGGACGCCGACGGCACCCCGAACGGGTACGCCAGCTACTCCCTCGACGACTCGCTCGCCATGCTGGTCGACGAGATCATCACCCTCGACGACGCCGCGTACGCCGCGCTGGCCCGCTGCCTGCTCGGCCACGACCTGGTCACCGAGGTCGCCTTCCGGCACTTCCCGCCCGGCAACCCGCTGCGCTGGCAGCTGACCGACTTCAACGCCGGCGCGGTCACCAACGACACCGACTGGCTCTGGGTCCGGCTGCTCGACATCCCGCGCGCCCTCACCGCCCGCAGCTGGTCCGCGGACGGCGAACTCGTCCTCGACGTCGACGACCCGTTCCTCGGCGAGCACACCCGCCACCTGCTGACCGTCACCGACGGCCGCGCCGAGTGCACCCCCACCGACCGCGAGCCCGACCTGTCGATGGACGTCAGCGACCTCGGCTCGATCTACCTCGGCGGCACCACCCCCGGCACGCTGGTCCGGGCCGGCCACATCCGCGCCCACCACCCGGACGCGGCCGCCCGCGCCGACGCCATGTTCCGCGCCGACCGCGAACCGCACTGCCTGCACTGGTTCTGACGGCCCGCCGGCGGACCGGCCGTCAGGTCACGTCGCGGGTCATGTCCACGAAGCGCGAGTAGTGGCCCTGGAACGCGACGGTGATGGTGGCGGTCGGGCCGTTACGGTGCTTGGCCACGATCAGGTCCGCCTCGCCGGCCCGCGGGGACTCCTTCTCGTAGGCGTCCTCGCGGTGCAGCAGGATGACCATGTCGGCGTCCTGCTCGATCGAGCCGGACTCACGCAGGTCGGAGACCATCGGCTTCTTGTCGGTGCGCTGCTCGGGGCCACGGTTCAGCTGGGAGAGCGCGATCACCGGGAGCTCCAGCTCCTTCGCCAGCAGCTTCAGGTTTCGGGACATGTCCGAGACCTCCTGCTGGCGGTTCTCGGCCCGCCGCGAACCGCCGGACTGCATCAGCTGCAGGTAGTCGATGACCACCAGGCGCAGGTCGTTGCGCTGCTTCAGCCGACGGCACTTGGCGCGGATCTCCATCATCGACAGGTTCGGCGAGTCGTCGATGTACAGCGGCGCGGCGCTCACCTCGGGCATCCGCCGGGCCACCCGCGTCCAGTCGTCGTCCGTCATGTTGCCGGAGCGCATGTGGTGCAGCGCCACCCGCGCCTCCGCCGAGAGCAGACGCATGGCGATCTCGTTGCGGCCCATTTCGAGCGAGAAGATCACGCTCGGCAGGTTGTTGTGGATCGAGCAGGCCCGCGCGAAGTCCAGCGCCAGCGTGGACTTGCCCATGGCGGGACGGGCTGCGATGACGATCATCTGGCCGGGGTGCAGGCCGTTGGTGAGCTGGTCGAAGTCGGCGAAGCCGGTGGGCACGCCCGACATTTGGCCGGAGCGGGAGCCGATCGCCTCGATCTCGTCGAGGGCGCCCTCCATGATGTCCGCGAGCGGGGCGTAGTCCTCGTTGGTGCGCTGCTCGGTGACGGCGTAGATCTCGGCCTGCGCGGCGTTGACGATGTCGTCGACATCGCCCTCGGCGGCGTAGCCCATTCCGGCGATCCGGGTGCCGGCCTCGACCAGGCGACGCAGCACGGCGCGCTCGTGGACGATCTCGGCGTAGTACTCGGCGTTGGCCGCGGTGGGCACCGAGTTGACCAGGGTGTGCAGGTAGGAGGCGCCGCCGACGCGGACCAACTCGCCGCGCTTGGTGAGCTCGCCGGCCACGGTGATCGGGTCGGCGGGCTCGCCGCGGGCGTACAGGTCGAGGATCGCGCCGTGGATCAGCTCGTGCGCGGGCCGGTAGTAGTCGGCGGGCTTGAGCACCTCGACGACGTCGGCGATGGCGTCCTTGGAGAGCAGCATGCCGCCCAGCACCGACTGCTCGGCCGCCAGGTCCTGCGGGGGGACGCGCTCGAAGCCCTCGCCGCCGAAGCCGCCCTCGCGCTCGCCGTCCCGGTCGCGCCGCTCGCCCTTGCCGGGGAACCGGTCGCCCTTGCCGAAGCGCTCGCCCTTGCCGCCGCCCTGCGCGCCGGAGCCGTTGACGGCGTTGTTCGAGCGGCGGGTGACGGGAAGGCGGTCGCCGGGCACGTCGGGGAAGGCGTCCAGCGGGAAGGCGTCGTCGGACGGCTGCCAGTCGTCCTCCGGGGGCGGAGGGGCGTCGTGGTCGTCGTACTGGGGGCCGGTCACGCGTGTTCCCCGATCAGCGGTTGGTGCGAGTTGGTGCGGGCCTGTCCGGTGCGGCGCTCTGTCCTTCATACGCCACCGAGCCGACAGTTCCGGCCGTGTGCGGGGCGGTGTCGCGCGGTACCGGGGGTCTGGTCCTGAGCCACGGTACGGGTGGCCGGGCGGTTCCTCCAAGACGGTTATCCACAGGGCATGTGGACAACTGTCCGCAGGCTGTGGAGAACCCCCGGAAAGCTGTGCACAACCCTGTGGACACCGCTGTGGATAACCACACGATCGCCCTGGTGTCAACTCGCTGACCTGCGAGGACCTCATCCACGGCCTGTGCATGAGAAATTCTTCACACAGCGGGGAGCGAAGCCGCCCAGCTGTTCGATCGACCGTTCGATCCGCCGTCCGTCCACAGGAAAGGTAATAGTCACAAGCCAGTAGCAATCATTACCTGTGGATGAGTAGGGTGAACCCCATGCCCGCGACGCCCGTCCGTCCCACCCCCGCCCCCGAACGCCGCCGCCACGACCGCGAGATCCTCGCCCTGGCGGTCCCGGCCTTCGGCGCGCTGGTCGCCGAACCGCTCTTCCTGATGGCCGACTCCGCGATCGTCGGCCACCTCGGCACCGCCCAACTGGCCGGCCTCGGCATCGCCTCCGCCGCCCTCACCACCGCCGCCGGGATCTTCGTCTTCCTCGCCTACGCCACCACCGGCGCGGTCGCCCGCCGACTCGGCGCCGGGGACCGCCGGGCCGCCGTCCAACAGGGCATCGACGGCATCTGGCTGGCCCTGCTCCTCTCCGCCGGCATGGTCGTGCTCACGCTGGCCTTCGCCCCGCAGGCCGCCCACCTGCTCGGGGCCTCCCCCACCGCCGCCCCGTACGCCGTCACCTACCTGCGGATCAGCGCCCTCGGCGTGCCCGCGATGCTGCTGGTGCTGGCCGCCACCGGCGTGCTGCGCGGGTTCCAGGACACCCGCACCCCGCTGCTGGTCGCGATCGGCGGGTTCACCGCCAACCTGCTGCTCAACCTCGGCCTGGTCTACGGCGCCGGCCTCGGCGTGGCCGGCTCCGCCTGGGGCACCGTGATCGCGCAGAACGCGATGGCCGCGGTGTACGTGGCCGTGGTGGTCCGCGGCGCCCGCCGGGAGGGCGCCGGCCTGCGGCCCGACCTCGCCGGGATCAAGGCCTCCGCCCGGGCCGGCGGCCCGCTGATGGTGCGCACCCTGAGCCTGCGCGCCGCCCTGCTGCTCGCCACCGCGGTGGCCGCGCGCCTGGGCGACACCGAGATCGCCGCCCACCAGATCACCATGACCATCTGGTCGTTCACGGCCTTCGCGCTGGACGCCGTGGCGATCGCCGGGCAGGCCATCATCGGCCGCTACCTGGGTGCCGGAGACCTGCCGGGCACCCGGGCGGCGACCCGGCGGATGATCGAGTGGGGCGTCGGCGCGGGCGTGCTGCTGGGCCTGCTGATGGTGCTGGCCCGGCCGCTGTACGTCCCGCTGTTCACCGACGACCCGTCGGTACGGGCCCAGCTGTCCACCGTGCTGCTGCTGGCGGCGCTGACCCAGCCGCTCGGCGGCCTGGTGTTCGTGCTGGACGGCGTGCTGATGGGCGCCGGCGACGGCGGCTTCCTCGCCTGGGGGATGCTCGCCGCCCTGCTGCTGTTCGCGCCGGCCGCGCTCGCGGTACCCGCCCTGGGCCTGGGCCTGGTCGGGCTGTGGTGGGCGATGAACCTGTTCATGCTGGCCCGGGCCGCAGTCCTGTCCGGCCGGATACGCACCGGCCGGTGGATGGTCACCGGAGCAGTCCGGGCCTAGACCCGGCAGGCCGAGCAGGCCTGCCACGGCAGCCCGCCACCGCACGGCGAAGGGGCCGGACTCCGAGTGGAGTCCGGCCCCTTCGTCAGCTCTGCGGCAGAGATCAGGCAGCGACGACGGCGACGTCGAGGTTGGCCTGAACGTCCGAGTGCAGCTTGACCGAGACCTTGTGGGTGCCCACGGTCTTGATCGGCGAGCCGATCGCGACGGCGCGCTTGTCCACGGCCGGGCCGTTGGCGGCCTTGATGGCCTCCACGACGTCGGCCTGGGTCACCGAGCCGAACAGGCGGCCGGCGTCGCCGGAGCGAACGGCCAGCTTGACCTGCAGGCCCTCAAGGGTGGCCTTGACCTCGTTGGCGGCCTCAAGGGTCTGGATGGCGTGGATCTTCCGGGCGCGACGGATGGCGTCGACGTCCTTCTGACCGCCCTTGGTCCAGCGGATGGCGAAGCCACGCGGGACCAGGAAGTTACGGGCGTAGCCGTCCTTGACCTCGACGACCTCGCCGGCGCTGCCGAGGCCGGGGACCTCGTGAGTGAGGATGATCTTCATTGTTCGGTCACCCTCTCTTAGCGCGTGGTGGAGGTGTAGGGCAGCAGGGCCATCTCACGGCTGTTCTTCACGGCCGTGGCGACGTCACGCTGGTGCTGGGTGCAGTTGCCGGTGACCCGGCGGGCACGGATCTTGCCGCGGTCGGAAATGAACTTCCGCAGCAGGTTCGTGTCCTTGTAGTCCACGTAAGTGGCCTTGTCCTTGCAGAAGACGCAAACCTTCTTCTTCGGCTTGCGAGCAGGCGGCTTCGCCATTGTGTGCTCCGTTGAGTACGAGATCTGTCAGCGTTGCCGGTCCCACGGGAGGACCGACATGCACCGCTTTAGAACGGGGGCTCTTCCGAGTAGCCGCCACCGGACGGGGCGCCCCAGCTACCGCCCTGGTTGCCACCGGACGGGGCGCTGGACGCCCACGGGTCGTCGGACGGGCCGGACTGACCGCCACCGGAGTTTCCACCCCAGTTGCCGCCGCCCTGCTGGCCGCCGCTGTAACCGCTGCCGCCCTGCTGGCCGCCGAAGCCGCCACCGCCGCCGGGACCGCCGGAGCGGTTGGCACGGGTGACCTTGGCGGTCGCCGAGCGCAGGCTCGGGCCGACCTCATCGACCTCGACCTCGAAGACCGTCCGCTTCTCGCCTTCCTTGGTCTCGTAAGACCGCTGGCGCAGTCGGCCCTGCACGATGACGCGCATGCCGCGCTGCAGCGACTCGGCCACGTTCTCCGCCGGCTGACGCCAGACGTTGCACGTGAGGAAGAGGCTTTCGCCGTCCTTCCACTCGTTGGTCTGACGGTCGAAGGTGCGCGGGGTCGACGCGATGCGGAACTTGGCCACCGCGGCGCCCGACGGAGTGAAACGCAGCTCGGGGTCGTCGACGAGATTGCCGACGAGGGTGATGACGGTCTCGCCTGCCATGTGGTGATGACCTCTCGGAAAGAAGTTCTGCGGTGCTCGTCAGCGGTGTTCCACGTGGAACACCGGACGCGAGCCCTCCGGCATCAGTGCCGGAAGTGGGCTCAGTGGGTGTCCGGGCGCAGGACCTTGGTCCGCAGAACCGACTCGCTCAGGCTGAGCTGGCGGTCGAGCTCCTTGACGACCTCGGGCGTGGCCTTGAGGTCGATGACCGAGTAGATGCCCTCGGACTGCTTGTTGATCTCGTACGCCAGGCGACGACGGCCCCAGGTGTCGATCTTCTCAACCTTGCCGCCGCCGGTGCGGACGACGTTGAGGAAACCTTCGATCAGGGGGGCGACAGCGCGCTCCTCGACCGACGGGTCGAGGATGACCATCAGCTCGTAGTGACGCATGTGAACCCACCTCCTTTGGACTCAGCGGCCACGGTCTCTCCGTGGCAGGAGGGTTGTGCGCGTCAACACCGGGATCGGGGCGTGCGGGCACGCTCCTACACCAGTGCAGAGGGGCCAGCCTACCGGGTGAGCCGACCGACGGACAAAACGCGGGATCCCCGGGTTGTCATTTCGGGCATATCGGTCGCAATCTGGACGGAGCGAACGTTCCCTCCACCACGGGAGGTGGGTCCTATGGCGCAGAACGTCCACCGGCCGCAGTTCACCCTCAACACCGACGGCAATCCGCACCCGCGGGAGAACGCCCTCGTCGGGGTGACACTGCTCCTCGGCGCGGTCGCCTTCGTCACCTCGTTCTTCTACCACCTGCACCTGCTCAGTTCGTGGACCGGACTGGCCGGGATCATCACCGGAATGATCGGCCTCTTCGTGTCGGTCACCACCGCCGAGCGCTTCCTGGTGGTGATCGGAACGGGCGCCGCCGCATTCGGACTGTTCCTCGGCGTGGCGCACGGAGGACTGTTCGGGGGCGTGTGGTGACCTTCGCGCGCGGCGGAGCCGGGTGAACCCGGCGAAGAGCGCGCAACCTCCTGTGCCCTCCCGGCGTAGTACCTGTGCCAGCACAGGTGCGAGCGGGAGGGCACAACCATGTCGGACCGCTTCCCGGCCGAATCGGACCATTCGGGCGATAGGGTCACCTTGGACAAGCCCGACGAGGAGGAGCACGGAGCATGAGCCTGCGTCTGCGGACGATCACGCGTGAGGAACACCTGGCTTTTGTGCAGAGCCGGCCTTCGGCGAGCCACATGCAGGTGCCCTCCTGGGCGGACGTCAAGGCGGAGTGGCGCGCCGAGAGCCTCGGCTGGTTCGACGCGGCCGGCGAGCTGGTCGGCGCCGGGCTGGTGCTCTACCGCCAGCTGCCCAAGGTGAAGCGGTACCTGGCGTACCTGCCCGAAGGCCCGGTCATCGACTGGTTCGACCCGGACCTCGACCGCTGGCTGAAGCCGATGCTGGCGCACCTGAAGGCGCAGGGCGCGTTCACGGTGAAGATGGGCCCGCCGGTGGTGGTCCGCCGCTGGGAGGCCTCCACCATCAAGGAGGCGATCGCGGGCAAGGAGGCCAAGCGGCTGCGCGACGTCGAACCGGACTGGTCCGAGCCGCGCGCCCTGGAGGCCGCCGAGCGCCTGCGCCGCTCCGGCTGGCTGCAGGGCGAGGACGGCGGCGCCGGCTTCGGCGACGTCCAGCCCCGCTACGTCTTCCAGGTGCCGCTCGCCAACCGCTCGCTGGACGACGTCCAGCGCGGCTTCAACCAGCTGTGGCGGCGCAACATCAAGAAGGCCGAGAAGAGCGGCGTCGAGGTGGTCCAGGGCAGCTACGAGGACCTCGCGGTCTTCCACCAGCTGTACGTGGTCACCGCCGAACGCGACCACTTCACCCCGCGCCCGCTGTCCTACTTCCAGCGGATGTGGAAGGCGCTCACCGCCGAGGACCCGAACCGGATGCGGCTCTACCTCGCCTACCACGACGGCGAGGCGCTGGCCGCGACCACCATGCTCACCGTCGGCGAGCACGTCTGGTACTCCTACGGCGCCTCCGCCAACCACAAGCGCGAGGTCAAGCCGTCCAACGCCATCCAGTGGCGGATGATCCGCGACTCGTACGCGCTCGGCGCGAGCGTCTACGACCTGCGCGGCATCAGCGACACCCTGGACGAGAACGACCACCTGTTCGGACTCATCCAGTTCAAGGTCGGCACCGGCGGCCAGGCCGCGGAGTACCTCGGCGAGTGGGACTACCCGCTCAACAAGCTGCTGCACAAGGCGCTCGACCTCTACATGTCGCGCCGCTAGCTCACGTCAGAACTTTCACGGGGAGAACGCGATGACCTTGACGATGTACGTGGACGGCGACCGCTGGCGCGCGCACCAGCGCGGGCTGCTGGCCGAGTTCCCCGGTCTCGTCCCGGTCGCCAAGGGCAACGGCTACGGCTTCGGGAACCGGCGGCTCGCCGAGGAGGCGGCCCGGCTGGGCAGCCCCCTGCTGGCCGTCGGCACCGCGGACGAGGCCGCGGCGATGGCCGACGCCTTCCCCGGCGACCTGCTGGTGCTCACCCCCTACCGGGCCGGCGAGCCCGAGGTGGAACTGCCCGCCGACCGGGTGGTGCGGACGGTCGCCCACCCGGAGGCGCTGGCCGCACTGCCCGCCGGCGCCCGCGTGGTGGTGGAGTGCATGACCAGCATGCGCCGGCACGGCATCCGGATCGGCGACCTCGCCGAACTGCCGGTCGGCCACCTGAAGGTGGAAGGCTTCGCACTGCACCTGCCGCTGGACCGGCCGGACGGCTCGGACCCGGTGGACGAAGTGACCGGCTGGGTCCGGGCACTCGAAGCCGCCGGGCTCCCCACCGGCACCGCCTACCTCAGCCACCTGGCCGCCAAGGACGTCCAGCGGCTGGCCGAACGCCACCCCGACACCGAGTTCCGCTCCCGGATCGGCACCCGGCTGTGGCTCGGCGACGTGGGCGCGCTGTCCTCCCGGGCCACCGTCCTGGACGTCACCCCGATCGGGCGCGGCGAGCGCTACGGCTACCGGCAGCACAAGGCCCCGTCCGCCGGACACCTGCTGGTGGTGGCCGGCGGCACCGCGCACGGCGTCGGCCTGGAGGCTCCCAAGTACGTCAACGGGATACTGCCCCGCGCCAAGGGCCTGGCCCGGGCCGGCCTGGCCACCATGAACCGGACGCTCTCCCCGTACACCTGGCAGGGCAAGCAGCTGTGGTTCGCCGAGCCGCCGCACATGCAGGTGTCGATCCTGTTCCTGCCCGGCGAGCTGAAGGCGCCCGCCGTGGGCGACGAACTGTCGCTGACGATCCGTCACACCACCACACACTTCGACCAGGTGGTCGAACGCTGAGACCGGCCGCTCAACGGGCCGAGCCCGCCTCCCTTCCGGGAGGCGGGCTCGGTTGCTTCCGGCCTACTTGGGCTGCTGCTCGGGTTCGATCTTGACCAGCCAGTCGGCCTCGCCCTGCGGGGCGTAGTCGGCGTAGCTCTCCTCCTCGCGCAGGCCGCGCGCCGAGCCGAGCACGAACCGGTCCGGGGCGCCGTCCAGCACACCGCCCGACGGGTCGTCGCTGCCGTCCCAGCGCACCGGATCGCGGTCCGGGTAGAGGATGTCGCGGACCACCAGGTAGCAGATGTACAGGGTGCCGACCAGGTGCAGCGCGATCGAGAAGTGGTACCACTGCAGGTCGATGCCGTGGTGCTTGGTGTCGCCGTTGTAGGCCAGGTACGACCAGATGCCGAGGAAGTACAGCACCTCGCAGGCCTGCCAGATCAGGATGTCCCGCCAGCGCGGCCGGGCCAGCACCGCCAGCGGGATCAGCCAGAGCACGTACTGCGGCGAGTACACCTTGTTGGTCAGCACGAACGCGGCGACCACCAGGAAAGCCAGCTGCGCGAAGCGCGGGCGGCGCGGGGCGCTGATTGCCAGCCAGCCGATCGCCAGGCAGCTGACCACCAGCAGGATCGCGATCCAGGTGTTCAGGCTCTCCAGGTGCTGCCCGTTGCGTACCGCCTGCATCAGGATCAGCCAGAACGAGCCGTAGTCCTCGGTGCGGACCTGGCTGAAGCTGTAGAAGGTCAGCCAGCCCTTCCAATTCGCCAGCATGATCGGCACGTTGACGATCAGCCAGGCACCGGCCGTGCCGCCGAAGACCAGGCCGAAGTCCCTCCATTTGCCGGTTCTCAGACAGAGCACCAGCAGGGGTCCGAGCAGCAGCAGCGGATAGAGCTTCGCGGCGGTCGCCAGACCGATGAACACACCCGCCAGGACCGGCCTGGAGCCCGACCAGTACGCCATCGCCACGGCGGCCAGTGCCACCGCGAGCAGGTCCCAGTTGATGGTGGAGTCCAGCGCCAGGCACGGGGCCAGGGCGAACAGCAGCGCGTCCCACGGGCGGCGGCGGTTGGTGCGGGAGACCGCGACCACCGCGATCACCGCGCAGATCAGCAGCATCCCGGCGTTGACCAGCCAGAACCACTGCTCGCGGCTCATCATGTCGCCGCTGTGGGTGGTCAGCCAGGCCGCGATCTGGATGAACAGACCGGTCAGCACCGGGTACTCCAGGTACTGCATGTCCGGCGAACCCTGCGGGATCGGGTCCAGGTACGGCCGGCTGCCGTCCGCGAAGCCGCGCGCCGAGAACAGGTGCGGGATGTCGCTGTAACAGGCGTGCGTGTACTGGCTGGTGGCGCCGAAGAACCAGCCCTCGTGGAAGCACGACGCCTTCTGGAACAGCCCCAGCACGTAGACGACGATCACCGCCACCGCCAGGAACTTCGCGGGCGTCCACCAGGACACCCCGAGCAGCGCCCGACGCCCGGGCGGCCCGCCCAGCAGCTCGCTGCCGGCCTCCGCCACCGGGTCCTCGTCCGCAGGCACCACCACGGTGTTCGGCAGCGGCCCCGCGGCCGGAGCCGGTCCGGGCGCTGAGGTCTCGTCACGCAGGCTGGACGTCATGGCGCACATACTGCCGCACCCTCGCCCGCAACCGAAGAGGGGCACAGGATCGCGGTCCGCGATCCGGTGCCCCTCTGTGGCGGTTGCGCCGGGATTCGACCAGACCTGGCCCCGCCACTGTGGCCAAGAGGTCAGGCCTGCCTACCGGCCAGGCGCTTCGCGGCCTCCAGACGCTCGGGCTGGAGCGGATCGGTCATGCTCCCCGCACCCCGTCCGGGGGTGAAGGCCCACTCGCGGAGCCTGCGCAACCGGTCACCGTCGGGGCCCGGGGGTGGGTACCGCCGCATGACCGGGCACCGCGAACACCTGTGATCCGATCACGGCGCCTGCGGCAACGCCACTGGCACGGCGCAGCACGCTGCGCCGAGGAGTGTTCGCCGTCACGGGGTTCTCTCCTTGGTTCGAACGATCGCGAATGCGGTGAGCGTCACGGCACAGACCACGAGCACGGCCAGCACCGGGTTGATGTACGAAGGGACGACCACGGAAGCCGTGTGGCCATCGGAGCCGATGCAGTCGAACCGCAAGGGGACGAACGAGGGGTCGTACCCCACAAGGGACTTCCCCAACGCCGCGTCGCACGCCCTTGCCTCGGTGTAGTCGTCGGCTATGAACAGGTGCAGCAGGCCCCAGGTGTAAAGACCGATCGTCATGGCCCACGCCAGAACGGAGCCTGCCACCAAGATCGCCGCCCGGGAGACGGCTTGCCTGGCACGGAGCAGTCCCCTGACGCCGTAGAGGATCAACACCGGAGTGGTGAGAAAGCCGAACAGCAACATCAGGAGGACGACGGTCCCCTCGTGCCTGACAAACGGCTGGTCTGCGGGCATCGCGCTCTCAACTCCACTAGCGGTTGCGGGAGATGGCGTTGTACTTCGCCATGATGCAGTAAAGCCCAACCCGCTTCTTGGCCTCGTCGTACACCTCCTGTCCAGGCCCCTGGTAACGGCGCAGCACGTCGTAGATCTCCGAGTCCACGTAGTCCAGGCGCGGTGACCTCATCGCAAGGGCATCCAGATGCAGCCGCGCGCAGCCGCCCAAAACTGCCTCAACGCCTGGGGCAACACCGGCGCGGGCGGCACACGCTCACACCTGCCTGGACGTCTCCAACGAGAACTCCGCCTGACGGGTCGTTCGCCGGCCTGCCCGCAATACACCGAAGAGGGGCACCGGATCGCCGTCCGCGATCCGGTGCCCCTCTGTGGCGGTTGCGCCGGGATTCTGCTGGTGCGCTAGTGGCCCATGAGTCCGACCAGGCCGCCGGGCCCGCCGCCCGGCGGCGCGCTCGGGCTGCCGCTGGCGCTCTCGCTCGGGCTCTTGCTCGGCTTCGGCGACCGGGAAGGACCGCAGTTGCCGTTGCCGTTGCCATTGCCCTGGCAGGTCGAGCTGCCGCTCGGCGACGGCGACTCGCCGGCGTCCGGCGACTTGGAGCCGGACGGCTCGGTCGACGCGCTCGACTCCGCGGACGTCGAGGACGAGGCCGAGGCGGGCGCCGACGGGCTGATCGGGGCGCCCGAGGAGTCGACCTGGGTGCCCCACGGCGCGGGGTTCGGGAAGTCCTTGATCGGCTTGTCCTTCATGACGATCTTCATGTACCGGGTGAAGATGTCGGTCGGGAAGTCACCACCGTGCACGGACTCGTGGCCCGCGGTGCCGTTCAGCGACAGCAACTTGGGGTTGCCGGGCTCCTCGCGCCACATGCCGACCGCGGTGGACAGCTCCGGGGTGTACCCCACCCACCAGGCCGAGGTACCGGCATCGGTGGTACCGGTCTTGCCGGCCACCGGCCGTCCGAGCGAGTTGGTCTTGGTGCCGGTGCCGTTCTTCGCCACGTTCTCCAGCACGTCGGTGACGTTGTCGGCGACCGCCTGCTCCAACACCTTCTTCGGCTGCGGGTTCCTGGTGAGGTTCGGCATCTCCTTGCCGTCGCGCTCCACCTTCGACACCGAGTACGGGTCGATCTGCTGCCCGCGGGCCGCGAACACCGAGTAGGCCGAGGCCATCCGGATCGAGCTCGGGTGCGAGGTGCCCAGCGGGAAGGTGATGGTCGAGGACGGCTCCAGGCTGCCGGGCAGGATTCCCAGCTCGGTGACCATCTTCTCCACGGTCTTGCCGCCCACGTCCTGGCCGAGCTGCACGAACGGGACGTTGTACGAGTTCTGCATGGCCCGCTTCAACGACACGTAACCGGGCTTCCCCGGGCCGTCGTTGCGCTGCTTGTAGGGCTTGCCGTCGTCGCCCGTCAGCGGCTTGCCGTCCTTGGAGTAGATCGGCGACATGTTGTCCGCGAGGTACAGCGAGTCCGAGTTGATCTGGGTCGGCTGACCGTTCGCGCCGCTCTTGGTCTGCACGCCGTACTGCATCGCGGCAGCCAGCACGAACGGCTTGAAGGTCGAGCCGACCGGGACCTTGGAGTCCGCGTTGTTGCTGTAGTGGCCGTTCTCGATGCCGTCGCCGCCGTACATCGCCACGATCGCACCATTGCTGGGGTTCACCGAGGCAGCACCGACCTGGACGAACTTGTCCGCCTCACGCTTGTTGGTGTCCAGCGACTCATTCTTGACCTGGTCCACGGCCGTCTTCAGGGCATCCACCTTGTCCTTCTCGAAGGTGGTGTGGATCTGGAAGCCGCCGCGGTTCAGCTGGGCCTCGTTGATGGACTTGTCATTGGCCATCACGAACTGGTTGGCGGCCTCGACCAGGTAGTAGACCTCGCCCTGCATGCTGGCCGGGGCCTTCACCGAGATCGGCTCGGGGAACTTCTGCCCGCACTTGGCGCGCTCCTCGGCCGTGATGACCTTGGTGGCCTCCATCCGGTTGAGGACGTACTCCCAGCGCTCCTGCATCCGGTCGTGGTTGCCCTGGTTCAGGGTCGGGTCGTACAGCGCCGCACCCTTCAACAGGCCTGCCAGCATGGCGCCCTGACAGACGTCCACCTTGTTGGCGTCCACCCCGTAGTACGCCTGCGCGGCGGCCTGGATGCCGGTGGCGCCGCGGCCGTACCAGCTGGTGTTGAGGTAGCCGGTGAGGATCGTGTCCTTATCGTCCGCGATCTTCAGCGCGATGATGAATTCCTTGGCCTTGCGGCTGAGCGTCTGCTCCTGCGACAGGTAGACGTTCTTCACGTACTGCTGGGTGATGGTCGAGCCGCCCTGGGTCTCGCCGCCGCTCGCCATGTTGTAGACGGCGCGGGCGATGCCCTTGGGGTCGATGCCCTTGTCGGTGCGGAAGGTCTCGTTCTCGGCCGCGATCACCGCGTCCTGGGCCGGGCGGCTGATCTCCGAGAGCTCCACCCACTGCTTGTTGGTGTCGCCCTTGCGTGCCATCTCGGAGCCGTCGGCCCAGTAGTAGATGTTGTTCTGGAGCTTGATGGAGTCCTTGGCGTTCGGCACTGGAATGAAGGCGAACGCCGCGCCTATGGCGGCCACACTGCCGCCGAAGAAGATCAGGAACAGGCTCAGCACCTGTTTCCAGGACGGCATCCACCGCTTGAAGCCGGACTTGCCGAAGCGCGGGTAGTCGATCAGCCGCTTCTTGCCCGGCTTGCCGTTGCGGCCGGCATTCCGACCGTTCGGCGGACCGTCGGAACCGCCGCCCCCGCCGCCCTTGCGGGACTGCTTGCGCATCTCCGCCCGGGTCAACCTGGGCTGCTGGGCCGTCTCCCGCGGCGCACGGCGGCCACCGGCGGGGCCGGGCCCTCCCGGACCGGGACGACCGGGACCACCGGGGCCGGCCAACTGGTCGCGCGCGTAGTCGGGTGCACCCTCGACGGGACTGCCGTAGGCATACGGGCGCCCGGCGGATGCCCGCCTGGGGGGCTGCTCTTCGCCCCCGGGGTTGGCCGACCTACGCCGGTGTTCGCTCATCTCTCAGCAAGCTCCTCGCTCAGGGTGCACAGGCGACAGAGTACGGCCCCCAGAAAGGTCTCCAATCGGGCATCGGAGGCCAACCCGGACGAACCGACCGGGATTCATTACACGCCCGTTGCCCAAAGGCCTTGTGATCGCGGTTACGCGTGCCCCTCTTGCTCCTTCCGTGACCCAGGGTTACTGTTGCCGATATATCGAGCCGATACATCGGCGCGACACATCGGCTCGGCATACCCTGCGGGCCGGGCCCGCATCCGAAGAGCAGGACCCCGCTACGGAAGGAGGAAGGCGGCATGAGCCGACGCTCCGGCGTCCTCGAATTCGCCGTCCTCGGCCTGCTCCACGACGCGCCCATGCACGGGTACGAGCTGCGCAAGCGGCTCAACGTCCTGCTGGGCTCGTTCCGGGCCTTCTCCTACGGAACGCTGTACCCGTGCCTGAAGAACCTGGTCGCCCAGGGCTTCCTGGTCGAGGACAACCCGGACGTCGAGTACGTCCCGGCCACCGCGCTCAACGGCAAGCGGTCGAAGATCGTCTATCGGCTCTCCCCCGAGGGGAAGCAGCGCTTCGAGGAGCTGCTCGCCGAGTCCGGTCCGGACGCCTGGGAGGACGAGCACTTCGGTGTGCGCTTCGCCTTCTTCGGCCAGACCGACCGGGCCGTCCGGATGCGCGTGCTGGAAGGCCGCCGCAGCCGGCTGGAGGAGCGGCTGGAGCGGATGCGCAGCTCCATCGCCCGCACCCGCGAGCGGTTCGACGACTACACCCTCGAACTCCAGCGCCACGGCCTGGAATCCGTGGAACGCGAGGTCCGATGGCTCAACGAGCTGATCGAGACCGAGCGGGCCACCAGAAACGGACGCGGCCCCGCGTCCCCCCCAACTTCGGACGGCCGTGGTCCGGCCGCCGGGTCCTCGGACCCGCCCGGGCCACCGTACGACCGCCCGGGGCGCTCCTGACCGGAGCGCTGTAGCAGCACCGCGCCGGCCTTGCCGCCGCTCGCGGCGAGGCGTGGGCGCCCCGCGCGCCCGTCAGACAGTCAGAACAGATGTGGAACGAGTGCCGCCACACCACGGCGACCCTCATGAGATTCAGGGAGCAACCGGAATGGGTTCGGTTCGCGTAGCCATCGTCGGCGTGGGCAACTGCGCCGCCTCGCTGGTGCAGGGTGTCGAGTACTACAAGGACGCCGACCCGGCCGGTAAGGTCCCCGGCCTGATGCACGTCCAGTTCGGCGAGTACCACGTGAAGGACGTCGACTTCGTCGCCGCCTTCGACGTGGACGCCAAGAAGGTCGGCTTCGACCTGGCCGACGCCATCGGCAACAGCGAGAACAACACCATCAAGATCTGCGACGTGCCGCCGACCGGCGTCACCGTCCAGCGTGGTCACACCCTCGACGGCCTGGGTAAGTACTACCGGGAGACCATCGAGGAGTCCGACGAGACCCCGGTCGACGTCGTCCAGATCCTCAAGGACCGCCAGGTCGACGTTCTCGTCTGCTACCTGCCGGTGGGCTCCGAGAACGCCGCCAAGTTCTACGCCCAGTGCGCCATCGACGCCAAGGTCGCCTTCGTGAACGCCCTCCCGGTGTTCATCGCCGGCACCAAGGAGTGGGCCGACAAGTTCACCGAGGCCGGTGTCCCGATCGTCGGCGACGACATCAAGTCCCAGGTCGGCGCGACCATCACGCACCGCGTGATGGCCAAACTGTTCGAGGACCGCGGTGTCATCCTCGAGCGCACCATGCAGCTGAACGTCGGCGGCAACATGGACTTCAAGAACATGCTCGAGCGCGAGCGCCTGGAGTCCAAGAAGATCTCCAAGACCCAGGCCGTCACCTCGCAGATCCGCGACCGTGAGCTGGGTGCCAAGAACGTCCACATCGGCCCGTCCGACTACGTCGCGTGGCTCGACGACCGCAAGTGGGCGTACGTCCGCCTTGAGGGCCGTGCGTTCGGCGACGTTCCGCTGAACCTGGAGTACAAGCTCGAGGTCTGGGACTCCCCGAACTCGGCCGGTGTCATCATCGACGCCGTGCGCGCCGCGAAGATCGCCAAGGACCGCGGCATCGGCGGCCCGATCCTCTCCGCGTCCTCGTACTTCATGAAGTCCCCGCCGGTTCAGTACTTCGACGACGAGGCCAGGGAGAACGTCGAGAAGTTCATCCGCGGCGAGGTCGAGCGCTGAGCGCAGGCGAAGCCTGCTCGCTGCAGTGGCTGAGCGCTGAGCGCAGGCGAAGCCTGCTCGCTGTAGTGACTGAGCGCTGAGCGCAAGCGAAGCCTGCTCGCTGCAGTGACTGAGCGCCGAGCTTGTGAGCTCTGAGCACTGACGTTCGTCAGTCTCGACCTGAGGGCCGTCCCGCACACGCGGGGCGGCCCTCAGGCGTTTGCGGCGCCTCTCAGTTCCAGGCCTCGTTCCAGGTGACCGGCCCGACCACGCCGTCCACCGACAGGCCGTGGCGCTGCTGGAAGGCCCGGCAGATCTGCGCCGAGGCGGGGCCGTACCAGCCGTCGGCGGTGATCGCCCAGCCGCGCCAGGCCAGCCGCTGCTGCCACATCAGGACGTCGTCGCCGTGCAGCATCGGCGACTGCACCCGCAGGTAGCGGCCCGGCCAGGTGGGCGTTCCGGGCGCGGGGGTGGTCGACTGCCCGGACGTCCGCGCCGCCGGGATCCCCCCGAGCGCCGGGTCCGCCGAGACCGTGCCCTCCGGGTAGGCGGGCACGCCGTAGCCGTACGGGGAGCCGGGGCCACGCCGGGCCCGGGACTTGCGGTAGACCCCGTCGCCCTCGGTGGAGCCGGAGTCGTTGGTGTTGCCCTCCACCGTGTAGATGGTGTCGGCGTCGTAGGCGTAGACGACGCCGGTGTGATCGCCGCCGCCGGGGCCGAGGTAGAAGGGACCGCCGAGGACGGGGTACGGCGTCCAGCGGTTGTGGCCACGCCACCAGGCGACGGCATCGAGGCAGGACGCCGTCATCGGCCAGATGCCGTCCATACCGGTGCGGTGTGCGCCCCAGGCCTCGAAGGTGGCGCACCAGGGCTGGCCGTCGGACCATTCGAGGCCGGGGGTTTCCTCGCTGTAACGCTGGCGGTTGTTCCAGGTGCCGTCGCCGTCCCGACCCTCGTGGTAGCCGGTTTGACCGAGCAACAGGGCAGTGAACTCGTCTCGCATGGGAGCCTCCCGTCGTTCCGAGATGGTTCTTCCCCCTCAAGTGCCCAACGACATCGATTCGGTGACGTCACCGGTAGTGCGGGGGTGCACAGGGGGCGCGCGCCGCACGAAGTTGGCGAATGTTTCACGTGAAACGCCGTCGGCCTCGTGGCACCCTTGGCGGGTGATCACCGAACGGCCCCCGCGAGAGGCCACCCTGCGCGGTCTGCTGCACGGCGCCGGTTTCCGCCGCCTGCTGACGGTGCGCCTGCTCTCGCAGCTGTCGGACGGGGTGTTCCAGGCCTCACTGGCCAACTACGCGATCTTCTCCCCGGAGCACCAGTCCTCCCCCGCGGACATCGCGGTGGCGCTGGCGGTGGTGACCCTGCCGTTCTCGGTGGTCGGCCCGTTCTCCGGGGTGCTGCTGGACCGCTGGCGGCGCCGGCAGGTGCTGCTGATGGGCAATCTGGCCCGGTTCGGGCTCTGCCTGGCCGCCGTCGCCCTGATCCTGGGCGGGGCGCCGCGCTGGTCGTTCTACACGGCTGCACTGCTGATGATGGCGCTCAACCGGTTCATCCTGTCGGGGCTGTCCGCGTCGCTGCCCCGGGTCGTGGCCCCGGCCGACCTGGTCACGGCCAACGCCGTCTCGCCGACGCTGGGCACGGTCGCGGCGGCCGGCGGCGCCGGTCTCGGCTTCCTGGTGGGCGTGGCGGTGCCGTCCGGCTCGGGCGCGGAGGCCTTGACGGTGCTGCTGTCCGCGCTGCTGTACCTGTCCGCGGCGCTGGCCGCGCAGTGGATCGGGCCGGACGAACTGGGCCCCGCGCACCGGGCCGCACTCCCCTCGCTGCGCGAGGCGTTGGCCACCGCCTGGCACGACCTGTTGGCCGGCCTGCGGCACCTGGTGCGGGACTGCCGTCCGGCCGCCCACGCGCTGGCCGCCGTCACCCTGGCGCGGTTCTGCTACGGCATGTTGACCGTCATGGTGCTGATGCTCTCCCGCTACACCTTCAACAGCGCCGAGGACACCGCGGGCGGCCTGGCCACCCTGGGCCTGGCGGTCGCGATGTCCGCGGCGGGCTTCGGGCTGGCCGCGGTGATCAGCCCGTGGTGCACCCGCCGGCTCGGCCTGGCCGGGTGGATGACGGTGTGTCTGGCGGGCGCGGCGGTGTTCGTCCCGGCGCTCGGACTGCCGTTCCGGGAAGGGCCCGCGATGATCGCCGCGCTGCTGCTGGGCGTGGTCACCCAGGGCACCAAGATCTGCGCCGACACGCTGGTGCAGGAGTCGGTCGAGGACGAGTTCCGCGGCCGGGTGTTCGCGATCTACGACGTCCTGGTGAACGTCGCCTTCGTCGGTGCCGCCGGAGCAGCGGCGCTGGTCCTGCCCCTGAACGGCCGTTCGGCGCCGGTCGTGCTGGCCCTGTCGGCGCTGTACGCGCTCGGCGCGCTGCTGTACTTCCGCGCGGCACGCCGTACCTGACCGGGCAATGGCCGCTAGGGTACGTGGGCGCACGGCACCGTCTTCGTCGCCATTGGGGGGAACACAATGAGCACGCCGCCACCGCCCGGCCCCTACGGCCAGCCCGGCCCGTACGGCCAGCAGCCTCCCGCGCCGTACGGCCAGCAGCCTCCCGCGCCGTACGGACAGCCCTCCGGCTACGGCCAACCCGCCCCGGCATACGGCCAGCCCTCCGGCTACGCCCAGCCCGCCCCGGCATACGGCCAGCCCCCGGCCTACGGCGAGCAGCCGCCCGCGTACGGCCAGCAGCCTCCCGCCCCCGGGCAGGAGCCCCCGTACGGCCAGCAGCCCGCGTACGGCCAACCGCCTGCGGGGGACGGCCAGTTGCCCGCCTGGGGGCAGCAGCCGCCGCCCCCCAAGCCGCTCAGCCGGCGCTCCAAGATCCGCAGCGTGACCGTCGGCCTGGGGCTGATCGCCGTCGGCATCGGCGCCCTGCTGGGCTTCCGCGCGCTGACCGGCGGGAGCGACAAGGGCGCGAACGTCGGCGACTGCCTGACCGCCGACCACAAGACGGTGACCTGCAGCGCGGCGGACGCCCACTGGAAGGTCGTCGGGCGCCACACCGGCCTCATCAGCACGTACAACTGCGCCAATGAGCACCCGGGGACGACGGCCTACGACAGCCAGTACCGGTCCAAGAAGAAGACGGTCAAGTACCGGCTGTGCATCGGCCCGCTGAACGGCGTCCCCGCTCCCGCGCCCACGAAGCACTGAGCGGACGTCAGTCCTGCGGCTGCGCCGCCCACCACTCGCGCAGCGCGGCGACGGCCGCCTCGTGCTCCATCGGGCCGTGCTCCAGGCGCAGTTCGAGCATGTGCTTGTAGGCCCGGCCGACCGCCGGGCCGGGGCGCAGGCCCAGCAGCTGCATGATCTCGTTGCCGTCCAGCGCGGGCCGGATCGCGTCCAGTTCCTCCTGCGTCTGGAGGACGGCGATCCGCTCCTCCAGCGAGTCGTAGGTGCGGGCCAGCGCGGCGGCCTTGCGCTTGTTGCGGGTGGTGCAGTCGGAGCGGGTCAGCTTGTGCAGGCGGGTCAGCAGCGGGCCGGCGTCGGTGACGTAGCGGCGCACCGCGGAGTCGGTCCACTCGCCGCCGCCGTAGCCGTGGAAGCGCAGGTGCAGCTCGACCAGCTTGGACACCTCGGCGACCAGCTCGTTCGAGTACTTGAGCTCGCGCATCCGCTTGCGGGTCATCTTGGCGCCCACCATCTCGTGGTGGTGGAAGGAGACCCGGCCGTCGGACTCGAAGCGGCGGGTGCGCGGCTTGCCGATGTCGTGCAGCAGCGCGGCGAGCCGCAGCACCAGGTCGGGGCCCTCGGTCTCCAGCGCGATGGCCTGCTCCAGGACGGTCAGCGAGTGCTCGTAGACGTCCTTGTGACGGTGGTGCTCGTCGCTCTCCAGGCGCAGCGCCGGGAGTTCGGGCAGCACGTGGTCGGCGAGGCCGGTCTCGACCAGCAGCCGCAGGCCCTTGACCGGGTGCTCGGCGAGCAGCAGCTTGTTGAGCTCGGCCTGGACGCGTTCGGCGGAGACGATGGTGATCCGCTCGGCCATCGCGGTCATCGCGGCGACCACCTCGGGCGCCGGCTCGAAATCCAGCTGGGCGGCGAAGCGAGCGGCCCGCATCATCCGCAGCGGGTCGTCGGAGAAGGACTCCTCGGGGGTGGCGGGGGTGCGCAGCACCCGGGCCTCCAGGTCGTCCAGGCCGCGGTGCGGGTCGACGAAGCTACGGCCGGGCAGGTCGACGGCCATCGCGTTGACGGTGAAGTCGCGGCGCACGAGGTCCTGCTCGATCGAGTCGCCGTAGCTGACCTCGGGCTTGCGGGAGCTGCGGTCGTAGGCCTCGCTGCGGTAGGTGGTGATCTCGATGAGGAACGAGCCCTCGGGAGTGTCCTTGCGCGCGCCGACGGTGCCGAAGGCGATGCCGACGTCCCAGACCGCGTCGGCCCAGCCCTTGACCAGCTTGAGGATCTGCTGCGGGCGGGCGTCGGTGGTGAAGTCGAGGTCGTTGCCGAGCCTGCCGAGCAGGGCGTCCCGGACCGAGCCGCCGACCAGCGAGAGCCGGTGGCCGGCGTCCTGGAAGCGGCCGGCGATCTCGTCGGCGACCGGGGAGACCCGCAGCAGCTCCTGCAGGCCGAGGGTCTGCGCCTCGGTCAGTCCGGGCAGGGCGACCCGGTCGGCGGAGCTGGAATGATTGGTGCTGGACGCATTGGCAGTGGACACGGCTCACAAGGGTACGTGCCCGCCCTGCCCCGCCGCCTTCCCGTTCCGTTCACCCCACCGCTCCTCAGCTTCCGGCCCGCAACACTGCGGGCCGCACAGCGTCGTTACCATGCCGGGTGAATGCTCCGTGTCGGAGGCCGCCGGGGTCGGGCGGGGCCGCGTCGGTGCGTGGGGCGATCGAGACGACCAGGAACGGCGAGGACGCGCGTGAACGAGCGGACCGGGCGGGGCGCGGCAGGGGCCGGGCACCGCGGACGGTGGACGGGCCTGCTGGCCAGGAGCACCGCCGCCCTGCTGGCAGGTGGGCTGGTCGGGGCCTTCGCGGCCGCCCCTGCGGCGGCCGGGCCGGGCACTCTGGTGACCGCGGCGGGCGAGTACCCGGCGGCGGTGCAGATCGACACGGTGCAGGTCGGCACCGGCGCGCCGAGAATCGCGCACGAGAACGACACCGTGACGATCACCGGCAAGGTCACCAACTCCGGTTCGGAGAAGCTGAAGTCGCCGAAGGTCATGGTGCGGGTGCCGTCCGCGGGAAAGCCGATACTGGCCACCCGCAGCGACATCGACCTGATGGGCTCCTGGAACACGCCGAGCACCAAGGACGGCACCGCGCTGGAGAGCCCGACCCAGGAGGTCGGCGACCTCGACCCGGGGCAGAGCAAGGACTTCACCCTGCCGGTGCCGGTGTCCGCACTGGGTGCCAAGGAGACCGGCAGCTACGAGCTCGCGGTGGACCTCTGGGGCAGCACCTCCAACGAGGCGGCGCACCCGCTGGGCATCGCCCGCACCTACCTGCCGTTCCAGGGCCGCACCAACGCCCAGCCCTCCAAGGTCTCGGTGGTCTGGCCGCTGACCCACGCGCCGGTGCTGGTCGCGCAGACCATGCCGGACCAGGACCAGACGCCGGTGCTGCGCGACGACAGCCTGGTCGGCGAGCTGACCGGTGACGGCCGGCTGAACAAGCTGGTCGAGCTCGGCGCCACCATGCCGGGCCTGACCTGGGCGATCGACCCGGACCTGCTGGACACCGTGCTCGCGATGACCAAGCCGTACCGGGTGCAGAAGCCCGGCACCTCCGGCGAGTCCGCACGCGAGGACAACACCGTGCCCGGCACCGGCCGCGACGCGGCGACCGCCTGGCTGACGAACCTGCGGAAGGCGGTCGCGGCGCAGCCGGACTCCGAGGTGGTGTCACTGCCGTACGCCGACCCGGACCTCGCCTCGATCGCGCACAACGGCGCCCACCTGAACGGTATGGACGCCGCGCTGCGCAAGGCGATGACGGCCGGGCAGGTCACCACCGAGGCCCGTCTGCCGGTGGACGCCCGCTCGGACGTCGCCTGGCCGTACCGCGGTCTGCTGGACCAGCGGACCGCCTCGGTGGCCGGCGCGGCGGGCGGCCGGCTGGTGCTGGTCAACGGCACGTCGATGCCGGAGTCCGACAAGCTGACGTACACGCCGAACGCGGCCCGTCCGATCGGCAACGGGCAGACCGCGGTGGTCTCCGACGCCGTGCTCGCCTCGCTGTTCCAGGGCGACCTGAGCAGCCCGCACGACCGCACCATGGCCCAGCAGCGGTTCCTGGCCGAGACCCTGGCGATCGCCCACCAGGAGCCGGAGCACCCGCGCGGCGTGCTGGTGCTGCCGTCCCGGTCGCTGACCGTCGGCACCGCGCAGGCGCTGCACGACTCGATGCAGGCGGCCACCGGCAACGGCGGCCCGGTCGCCCCGGTCTCGCTGCAGAAGGTCGCCGACCTGCCCGCCGACCCGAACGCCAACACCAACGTCCCGAACGACTACCCGGGCGACGCCACCGGCGCCGAGCTGTCCGCCGCGGAGATCAGCGCCACCATGGGCCTCCAGGACGGCGTGGACCAGCTGATGATAATCCTCACCCAGCCGGAGCGGGTGCGCGGGCCGTTCAGCGCGGCCATGGTGCGCTCGATGTCCACCAGCTGGCGCGACCAGCAGAAGGCCGGCGTCGCCTACCGGGCCGGGGTGCAGCACTACCTGGACAACCTGAAGTCGGCCGTCCGGGTGCCGAAGAAGAGCACCGTGACGCTGCCCGGCGACAACGCGACGCTGCTGATCAGCGTGAAGAACGACCTCACCCAGGCCGTCGGCAACCTGGAACTGCGGGTCACCTCGATCCAGCCGAACCGCCTCAACGTCGGCGAGAACCAGCCCGTGGTGCTGGACGCCACCACCGCCCGCACCTTCCGCTTCCCCGCCGAGGCGCAGGTCAACGGCCAGGTCCAGGTGACCGCGGAGCTGTGGACCACCGGCCCGAACCCGCAGCGCTACGGCGAACCGGTGGAGTTCACCGTCGACGTCACCTCGGTGGCCAGCGGCGTGACGTACGTGATCGCCGGCGGCACCGCGCTGATGATCCTCGCCGGCATCCGGTTCTACCTGCAGCGCAAGAAGCGCCGCGCGGCCGGCGAGATCGACGAGGACCCGGACCGTCCGCTGTCGGACGGCGGCGGCACCGACGGCAGCGACGGCAGCGACGGCCCGGACGGCGACGACCGGAACGACGGCAAGGACGGCGGCAAGGACGACGGCAAGGACGACGGCAAGGACGGCGACGACGGGAAGCCGGCCGACGCGGACCCCCCGTCCGACCGCGATGTCAGCGATCGGGTCGCCGGTGATGAGAAGGTGGATCACTAGCGCCTCACCCCCCGGGCGCACGTCCCCCCTCTGACGTGGATTGGTGGCATGAACGAGCGGAGCGAGCGAGCAACACAGGACCAGGGCGGAGGTAGGCCCCAGGACCGCGCCGCCGCCGCAGGCCCCGCCGCCGACTGGTACGTCGCCGACACCTACGCCCGTGACCCGTACGCCGCCGAGGCGTACGGGAGCACGGACCCGTACGGCGAGGTCGACCTGCCGGACGCCGTCCCGGACGCCGCGGGCGCCCAGGACGCCCCGGAAGGCACGGCGGCGGTGCCCGGCCAGTCCAGCCGCGACGCCGACGACACCCTGCAGCTGACCGCGCCGGCCCCGCGCTGGGCGTCGATCGCCGCCGAGGTGGCCGCGGAGGCCGCCGAACCGGCCGGGTCGCGCCGGGACGCCGAGGCCGCCGAGTACGTCGGCGTGGAGACCCTGCTGGCGGCCCCGGAGCAGGCCCCGCCGGCCGCGCCGCCGGTGCCCCCCGCGCCGGCCGCCACGCCCGCCCCGGAGGCTCCACAGGCCGCTCCGGAGGACGCCGAGGGCCTCGCCGGGCCGGCCCAGGCCCTCGGCCCCGAGCCGGCCCCCGCCGCGGGCGAACGCCACCCGTACGTGCCGCCGATCGAGTTCGACCCGCCGCTGTCCGAGGAGGAGGCGGTGATGCGGGCCGACGCGGCCGTACTGGAGGCCAACGCCGCCGCCGCACCGATCGCCCCGGCCGCGCCGACCGCCGAACCCGCGCAGGCCCCGACCCCGTCCCCGTCCCCGGAGGGGCCGACCGGCGGTGGCGGCGCCGGCCGGGTCACCGGGCTGCTCAACTCCAGCGCCATCATGGCGGCCGGCACCCTGGTCTCCCGCGGCACCGGCTTCCTGCGCACCATGGTGATCGCCGCCGCGATCGGCGTGGCCTCGATGGGCGACTCGTACAACGCCGCCAACACGCTGCCCACCCTGCTGTACATCCTGATCGGCGGCGGCGCGCTGAACGCGGTGTTCGTCCCGCAGCTGGTCCGCAGCATGAAGAACGACGAGGACGGCGGCACCGCCTACGCGAACCGGCTGCTCACCCTGGTGGTGACCGGCCTGGCGGGCGTGGTGTTCGTCGCGGTGCTGGCCGCGCCGGTCCTGGTGCAGCTGATCTCGCACGCGCTGATGCGCGACCAGCAGAGCGCCGAGACCACCGTCGCCCTGGCCCGGTACTGCCTGCCGACCATCTTCTTCATGGGCGTGCACGTGGTGATGGGCCAGATCCTCAACGCCCGCGGCCGGTTCGGCGCGATGATGTGGACGCCGGTCCTGAACAACCTCGTGGTGATCTTCACCTTCGCGATGTACATCGGCGTGTACGGCACCTTCCAGCACACCGGGGTCACCCCGCAGGGCATCTCCCCCGAGGGCGTCCGGCTGCTCGGCATCGGCACCATGCTGGGCCTGGCGGTGCAGGCGCTGTCGATGATCCCGTACCTGCGGTCGGCGGGCTTCTCGTTCCGGCCGCGCTTCGACTGGCGCGGCCACGGACTGGGCAAGGCCGCCCGGCTCGCCAAGTGGACCTTCCTGTTCGTGCTGGCCAACCAGGCGGGCTTCCTGGTCGTGACCCAGCTGGCCACCGCCTCCGGCAAGGCCGCCGAACACGACGGCCACCTCGGCGTCGGCCTGGCCGCGTACTCCAACGCCCTGCTGATCTGGCAGCTGCCGATGGCCGTCATCACCGTCTCGGTGATGAGCGCGGTACTCCCCCGGCTGTCCCGGGCGGCCGCCGACCAGGACGCCGGGGCGGTCCGCGACGACCTCTCCTACGGCCTGCGCACCTCGGCGGTGGCGATCGTCCCGGCGGCGTTCCTGTTCCTGTCGCTGGGCCCGGTGATCGGCTCCTCGATCTACGGCCTGGGCAACGGCGGCGCGGCCGCGCACGGCACCACCGCGGTCGGTTTCATGCTCTCCGCCTTCGCCCTCGGCCTGATCCCGTACTCGGTGCAGTACGTGCTGCTGCGCGGCTTCTACGCGTACGAGGACACCCGCACGCCGTTCTCCAACACCGTCTGGGTGGCCCTCACCCAGGCCGGCACCGCGGTGCTGTGCTGGCTGGTGCTGCCCGCGCAGTGGGCGGTGACCGGCATGGCGCTGGGCTACGGCCTTTCCTACGCGGTGGGCGTGGCGGTCGCACTGCCGAAGCTGAAGGCGCGGATCGGCGGCCTGGACACCGCCCGGATCACCAAGACCTACGTCCGGCTGGCGATCGCCTCGCTGCCGGCCGCCGTGGTCGGCCTGGTGATCGAGGTGTTCGCGCTGCAGGCGCTGGACGGCTGGGGCTGGCTCGGCAACGTCCTGACGCTGGCGGCGGCGGCCGTCGTCCAGCTCGCGGTGTTCCTGCTGCTGGCCCGCCGGATGCGCATAGAGGAACTCAACGCGCTCACCGGAATGGTCCGGCGGCGGCTCGGCCGCTGACCGGAGCGCCGGTCACGGGTTGACGACGCGTCAATCGGAGTGCCGACGATCCGTCGGTGACTCAGTCCCCCTACGGTGGGCCGGAGTCGGGGCGAACCCCCGATTCCGGCCCATTCGTCTGCCGTTCGCCCGGAAGTGGGTAAGGGGGCAACCCCTCGGCACTCTCAGCGGTCGTACCAGGGTGCCGGGAGTGGGCACAATTGACCTTGCAGCACAGCCGACCACTCCGGCAGCGGCTCGTCGACCGTCCCGGCCCGTACCGGGACGACACAAGGGGAGGCAGGACCACGGTGGCTGACGGCACCAAGGCGATCGTCGACACGTCCGAGACGGACGGGGCGGCGACCGAGGCCGCGCCCGGAACCTCGCAGCGCGACACCGGACCCGACCGCGGCCCCGCCGCGAAGGGCGCCGCCGACGGCGCGGTGAAGAGCACCGCGAACGGCTCCCCGAAGAGCGCGCCCAAGGGCGCCTCGAAGACCGGGGCGAAGGACACCCCGGCCACCCCGCTGCGGCCCTCCGCCGCCACGCCCGCGAGCGAGGAACCGCGGCCGCCCGCCGACGCCACCGCCCCGCTCTCCGCGCAGGAGATCGACGCCGAGCTGTCCGCCCAGGGCAACCGCCCCGAACGCCCCTCCCGCAGCCGCGGCGTGCGCCGCCCGCTGCCCCCGGTCGAACCCTCCGAGCCCGCCCCGGCCACCAGCACCGAGACCCTGGACGCCGACACCGCCACACTGCCCGCCGTGCTGCCCGCCCCGCAGCGGCACAGCGGCGACAAGATCGGCGCCCGCTACCGGCTGGAGGAGTGCATCTCCGAGTCGGACACCTTCACCAGCTGGCGCGCCGTCGACGAGAAGCTCCGCCGCGCCGTCGGCGTCCACCTGCTCTCGGCCGGCCACCGCCGCGCCAAGTCGGTGCTCACCGCCTCCCGCAGTGCCGCCCTGCTCGGCGACCCCCGCTTCGTCCAGGTGCTGGACGCGGTGCAGGAGGGCGAGCTGGTCTACGTGGTCCGCGAATGGCTGCCCGGCGCCCGCGACCTCGCCGAACTGCTGGCCGACGGCCCGCTGGAGCCGTACGACGCCTACCAGATGGTCCGCCAGGTCACCGACGCCATCGCCGCCGCCCACCAGCGCGGCCAGGCCCACCTGCGGCTCACCCCCAAGTGCGTGCTGCGCACCGACGGCGGCCAGTACCGGATCAACGGCATCGCGGTGGACGCCGCCCTGCGCGGCCTGCCCACCGAGGACGCCGAACTGACCGACGTCCGTGCGATCGGCGCCCTGCTGTACGCCTCGCTCACCCACCGCTGGCCGTACCCGGAGGACCGCTACGACCTCCAGGGGCTCCCCAAGGACCTCGGCTGCGTCCCCCCGGACCAGGTCCGGGCCGGCGTCCACAAGGGCCTGGCGGAGCTCGCGGCCCGGATCCTGTGCGAGCACAAGGAGCCGATCACCACCCCCGCCGAACTGGCCGCGGCGATCGCCGAACTGCCGAAGATCCGCCCGCCGGAGCAGCCCGCTCCGCCCGCGCTGCGCGCCCTGTCCACCTCCCGGCCGCCGCGCTACTCCGCCGCCGCGCCCACCCAGACGATCCCCGTCGCCGAGCCCGCGCCCGCCCCGGCCGCCCCCCGGCCCGCCCCGCGCCGACGCCGCCGCGGCCTGCGCCGGGTGCTCAAGTGGACCGCCTCGCTGGTGGCGCTGTCCGCCGTCACCGTCGGCTCCTGGCAAGCGGTGGATCACTACAACAAGCAGGGCGGGACACCCGCCAACCACAGCGCGCCCGCCCCCGACCCGACCGGCAAGGCCCCCGTCACCACCGGCGAGAAGCTCGCCATCACCTCGATCTCCCCGTTCAACGCGTTCGGCGAGACCAAGGACGAGCACCCCGGCGAGATCCCCTACGCCACCGACGGCAACCCGACGACCGCCTGGACCACCCAGCGCTACAACGACCAGTTCGGCACCTACCGGCCCGGCACCGGCCTGCTGATCGACCTCGGCTCGGCCCGCCCTGTCAGCTCGGTGGACGTCCAGTTCATCGGCGACACCAAGGTCGAGCTGAAGGCCGCCCCGGCCGGCGCCACCACCGCGCCCACCACCGACGAGAGCGGCTACCGGACCCTCACCACGATCGCCACCGGCTCCGGCAGCAAGGCCACCCTGAAGCCCACCGCACCGGTCAACACCCGGTACCTGCTGGTCTGGCTCACCGCCGTGCCCAGCACCGACGAGGGCTACCGCGGCAAGATCGCCGAGATCCAGGTCAACGGCTGAGCCACGGAGAGGCCGCGCCTCCTGATCCGCCGCGCCTCCTGATCCGCCCCGGCTCTTGATCCGCCCCGGCGGATCCCCAACGATGGTGACCCACGGCCGCCGGAGCGACGGCCGGACCGCAAGGAGGGGGCGGATGGCCGAGGAGCCCACCGACGCCGAACTGCTCGCCCGGCACACGGCGGGCGACCCGGACGCCTTCGGGCTGCTGGTGCACCGCCACCGCGACCGCCTCTGGGCGGTCGCGGTGCGCACCCTCGGCGACCGCGAAGAGGCCGCCGACGCGCTCCAGGACGCCCTGGTCTCCGCGTTCCGCGCCGCGGCCGGCTTCCAGGGCCGCTCGGCGGTCACCACCTGGCTGCACCGGATCGTGGTCAACGCCTGCCTGGACCGCGCCCGCCGCGGCGCCGTCCGCCGGGCCGACTCGCTCGACCAGCACCCCGGCGGCCCGACCGACACCGCGCTCGGCACCAGCGAGGGCGCGGAGAGCCACGCGGTGCGCGCCGAGACCCGCCGCGAGGTGGCCGACGCCCTGGCCGCGCTGCCCGCCGACCAGCGGGCCGCCCTGGTGCTGGTCGACATGCAGGGCTACCCGGTCGCCGAGGCCGCCGAGGTGCTCGGCGTCCCGGTCGGCACCGTGAAGAGCCGCTGCGCCCGCGGCCGGGCCCGCCTGCTCCCACTGCTGCGCCACCTCGGCCCGGGCGATGTTCCACGTGGAACATCCGGCCCGCGGGAGGCCGGCTCACCGGATTCCGCCACCGGTGTTCCACGTGGAACACCGCCCGCGCCCCGGTCCGGGAACCCGCACCGGCCCTCCCCCGTCCCACCCACGGATCCCGCCACCGCGCTGGAAGGAGATGCGACCCCGCGATGACGCCGCACCCGCCTTCCGAGCACCCCGAGCTGGACGCCCTGGCCGATCTCGCCGAGGACCTGCTGCCGTCCGAGCAGGCCGAGCCGCTCCACCGCCACCTGGCCGCCTGCCCGGCCTGCGCCGAGGACTACGCCGCGCTGTGCGGCCTCCCGGAGCTGCTGGCGGACGTCCCCGCCCCGCCGATGCCGCAGGAGGTCGCCGACCGGCTGACCGCCGCACTGGCCGCCGAATCCGCCGCCCGCGCCCAGACCCGCGCCGAGGACCCGCCGAAGCCCGCCGCGGCCCCGTCCGGCCCGACCGCCCCGCTGCGCACGGACGCTCCGGCCGGCGCCCCGCGCGCCGCCACCGGCCCGGGACGCCCCGCCCGCCCCCGCCGTCGCCGCCGCACCGCGGGCCTGCTGCTCGGCACCGCCGCCGTGGCCCTCGCCGCCACCCTGGGCGGGCTGCTGATCGCCCGGAACCAGCCCACCGGCAGCTTCCCGACTGCCACCGGCGACAGCGCCGTCGACGCGGCCTCCGGCGGCAGCTCGCACCCCCACCCGAACGCCGCCGGCGGGCAGCTGCCGGAGTTCACCGCCGACCGACTCCCGGCGCAGATCCGCGAACTGCTGGCTGCCAAGCCCGCCGCCGGACTCTCCCCCGCCGACCCGGGCAGCGACACCCCGACCTGCATGCTGGCCGCCGCCGGACACCCGGCCGACCCGCCGCTGACCACCGGGCCGGGGACCTACCGGGGCCGCCCGGTGCTGGCCCTGGTGTTCCGCCCCCCGGGCGGCAGCGGACCGCTCGACGTCTACCTCGCCACCCCGGACTGCCCCGGATCGACGATCCTGCTGCACAGCACCGTCCCGGCCCCCTGATTCCTCACCGTTCCCAGCCACCCACGCCCGGACCGCGGGTGGCTGGTGCGGTCGGGCCTGGGAATGCGGGAGACTGGTAAGCCGTTGTCCGGGGCGGTGGAACATCCGCCCTCCTCCGCGCAAGCGGGACGCCATGCCAACCAGGAGATGCAGTGAGCGACGACGTCCGTAACGTGATCATCATCGGTTCCGGCCCGTCCGGGTACACCGCTGCGTTGTACACCGCGCGCGCCTCCCTGAAGCCGCTGGTCTTCGAGGGCGCAGTCACCGCCGGCGGCGCGCTGATGAACACCACCGAGGTGGAGAACTTCCCCGGCTTCCGCGACGGCATCATGGGCCCGGAGCTGATGGACAACATGCGCGCCCAGGCCGAGCGCTTCGGCGCCGAGCTGGTCCCGGACGACATCGTCTCCGTCGACCTCACGGGCGACATCAAGACCGTCACCGACTCCGAGGGCACCGTGCACCGCGCCCGCGCCGTGATCGTCACCACCGGCTCCCAGCACCGCAAGCTCGGCCTGCCGAACGAGGACAAGCTCTCCGGCCGCGGCGTCTCCTGGTGCGCGACCTGCGACGGCTTCTTCTTCCGCGACCAGGACATCGCGGTCGTCGGCGGCGGCGACACCGCGCTGGAGGAGGCCACCTTCCTCTCCCGCTTCGCCCGCAGCGTCACGATCGTCCACCGCCGCAACACCCTGCGCGCCTCCAAGGCCATGCAGGAACGCGCCTTCGCCGACCCGAAGATCCGCTTCGAGTGGGACAGCGCCGTCGAGGAGATCCACGGCGACCCGAAGCTCAGCGGCGTCACCCTGCGCGACACCAACACCGGCGACCTGCGCGAGCTCCCGGTCACCGGCCTGTTCATCGCCATCGGCCACGACCCGCGCACCGACCTCTTCAAGGGCCAGCTCGACCTGGACGCCGAGGGCTACCTCAAGGTCGACGCCCCCTCCACCCGCACCAACGTCCCCGGCGTCTTCGCCGCGGGCGACGTGGTCGACCACACCTACCGCCAGGCGATCACCGCCGCCGGCACCGGCTGCTCCGCCGCGCTGGACGCCGAGCGCTACCTCGCCGCGCTGACCGACGCCGAGGCCGAGACCGCCGCCGTCGCGGTCTGACCTGCCGGGGGCCGAGCAGCCCCCCGGCCGGGGGCGGCCACCGTTCCGGCACCGAAACAGAACCGCCCCCGCCGTTGTTACACCTCTCGCACCTCACCTCCGACCCCAAGGAGTTCCCGTGGCCGGCGCCACCAAGGAAGTAACCGACGCGACGTTCGACGCCGAGGTTCTCAAGAGCGACAAGCCCGTCCTGGTCGACTTCTGGGCCACCTGGTGCGGCCCGTGCCGCCAGGTCGCCCCGGTCCTGGAGGACATCGCGGCCGAGCACGGCGACAAGCTCTCCGTCGTCAAGCTCGACGTGGACGCCAACCAGGAGACCGCCGCGGCGTACAACGTGATCTCCATCCCGACCCTGAACGTCTACAAGGGCGGTGAGTTGGTGAAGACCATCACCGGCGCCCGCCCGAAGGCCGCGCTGCTCCGCGAGCTGGCCGAGTACCTGTAGTCCGTTCCGGATGCCGTCACCGAGGCGGCCCGCCCGGGGAGTCCTCTCCCCCGGGCGGGCCGCCTCGGTGTTTCCGCAGCCTCGTCTCCGCAGCCTCCTGAGGATTCGTCAGGATGCCCCGGGAGCCCTGGCGGCCGGCTCCGCACCGAAGGGCCCGGAGCGGAGAAAGCCTCCCTCAGAACGGCCGCAGCGCCGGTTCTTTGCGCCGCCCGCCGAGCAGCCGCTCCAACGCACCCTCCATGTCACCCCGCCAGGACAGCGTGGAACGCGCCTCCAACCGCAGCCGCGGGTACCGGTGGTGCGGCCGGACGGTCTTGAAACCGACCGCCAGCAGATGGTCGGCGGGCAGCAGACAGCTGGGGACCTCGCTGCCCTGCGCACCGAACGCCTCGATCGCACGGAAGCCGCGCCGGATCAGGTCCTTGGCCACCGTCTGCACCAACACCCGCCCCAGGCCCTGCCCCTGAAACTCCGGCAGCAGCCGGGAGACCATCAGCTGCACCGCGTCCGGGGAGATCGGGCTGGTCGGGAACGACTGGCCGCGCGGCACGTACGCGGGCGGCGCGTAGAGCACGAAACCGGCCGGACGGCCGTCCACGTAGACGACTCTGCCGCAGGACCCCCAGTCCAGCAGCACCGCGGAGATCCAGCCCTCCTTCTCCAACTCGCCCTTGCCGGCGTCCTGCGCGGCCCGCCCACTGACCGGGTCGAGCTCCCAGAACACGCAGGAGCGGCAGGTGTTCGGCAGATCGGAGAGGTTGTCCAGCGTCAGCGGAACGACCCTTCGCCCCACGCCCGTACCTCCTCCTCCACGCGGAAACGGCCCAGAAGTCCAGTCTGCGCCGCCCAACGAAACGGGTGCACGTTTCACGTGAAACATGCACCCGTTGTTCGCCGTTCGGGGTCACCGACGTCAGGACAGCCGCAGCCCCTGCTCGCCCGGCGCGAGGCTGTCCAGGATCCGGTTCAGATCCTCGGCCGAGGCGAACTCCAGCACCACCTTGCCCTTGCCGATCCGCCCGTCGCGCTGCGCGGCCTCGACCTTGACCCGGGTCTCGAAGCGGTCCGAGAGCCGGTCCGACAGCTCGCTGAAGGCCGGCGAGTCCATCCGGCCCGCCCGCGGGGCGGCCTTCTTCGGCTTCGGCGTGCCACCGGCCATCAGCCCGGCGATCTCCTCGGTGGCCCGCACCGTCAGCAGCTCGGCCACCACCCGCTCGGCCAGCAGCTCCTGACCCGCCGCGTCCGGCACCATCAGGATCGCCTTCGCACAGCCGGCGCTGACCGTCCCGGCCGCGACCTTCAGCTGCACCGAGACCGGCAGCTTCATCAGCCGCAGCGTGTTGGACACGTGCGAACGGGACTTGCCGACCCGGGCGGCCAACTGGTCGTGCGTGCAGGCGAAGTCGCGCAGCAGCTGGTCGTACGCGGCGCCCTCCTCCAGCGCGTTCAGCTCGGCCCGGTGCAGGTTCTCCAGCAGCGCGTCCAGCAGCAGCTTGTCGTCCTCGGTGGCCCGGACGATCGCCGGGATCACGTCGAGACCGGCCTCCCGGGAGGCCCGCCAGCGGCGCTCACCCATGATCAGCTCGTAGCGCTCCGGCCCGGTCTGACGGACCACCACGGGCTGCAGCAGGCCGACTTCCTTGATGGAGCTGACCAGTTCGGCGAGCTTGGTCTCGTCGAACACCTCGCGCGGCTGGCGCGGGTTGGGGCTGATCGAGTCCAGCGGCAGCTCGGCGAACCGGGCGCCCTCCACCGGGGACAGCGCCGCCTCCAGCACGCTGCGGCGCTTGTCGCCGGCCAGCTCCCGCAGACTCTCCGCGGCGGCCTTGGCGGCCACCGTGCCGCGATCGGTGGGAACCACCGGGGCCGGCGGGTCCGCCGGTGCGGCCGTTCCCCCGGCCGCCGGCTGGGCCGCCGGAATCAGCGCCCCCAGACCCCTGCCCAGACCCCTGCGCGTACCACTCACCGATTGCCCTCCATCGAACTGTGCTGTGCCGTCGACGCGGACGGCTCCGCGCCGCTGCGCGGCGGAACGACCGCCGCGCCTGCCCGGTGACGACCGCCCTCGGCCTTGACGACCGCCCGCAGCGCCAGCTCGCGGCCGGCCTCCAGGTAGGAGAGCGCACCGCTGGAACCGGGGTCGTAGGTGAGCACGGTCTGCCCGTAGCTCGGGGCCTCGGAGATGCGCACCGATCGCGGGATGGCGGTGGGCAGCACCTCGTGCGCGAAGTGCGTCCGCACCTCCTCGGCGACCTGCGCGGCCAGCCTGGTCCGGGCGTCGTACATGGTCAGCAGGATGGTCGACACGTGCAGCGCCGGGTTCAGGTGCGCCCGCACCAGCTCCACGTTCTTCAGCAGCTGGCCCAGGCCCTCCAGCGCGTAGTACTCGCACTGGATCGGGATCAGCACCTCCTGACCGGCCACCATGGCGTTGACGGTCAGCAGCCCGAGCGAGGGCGGACAGTCGATCAGCACGTAGTCGAGCGGCTGCTCGTAGGCGGCGATGGCCCGCTGCAGCCGGCTCTCCCGGGCCACCAGCGAGACCAGTTCGATCTCCGCGCCGGCCAGGTCGATGGTCGCCGGGCAGCAGAACAGCCCCTCGACGTCCACCACCGGCTGCACCACGTCGGCCAGCGGCTTGCCCTCCACCAGCACGTCGTAGATCGACGGCACCTCGGCGTGGTGGTCGATGCCCAGGGCGGTCGAGGCGTTGCCCTGCGGGTCGAGGTCGATGACCAGCACCCGCAGGCCGTGCATGGCGAGCGAAGCGGCCAGGTTGACGGTGGTGGTGGTCTTGCCCACCCCACCCTTCTGATTGGCCACCACCATGACCCGGGTGACGGCGGGTCGGGGAAGCCCCTCCCCGGCGTACCCGGTGACCGGGACGGTGGCGTGCGCGGCACGTGCGACGGGGGTTTCATCCACCTGATCGACGATCTCCGACTCCTGCATGGGGGTCAGTGTTTCACGTGAAACCGGAGCCGCGACAGTCACTGCCCGGTCCCGTTCACGGGTCCGCTGCAGCTCCTGATCAAGGATGCCGGTCAACAGGAAGCGACGTTTCACGTGAAACACGATGCCCGGAATGTCCGGGTCCACCGGGCCGACACTCCGGGGCGCCGACAAGCGAACGGGGCGGGTGACCCGATCGCCACCCGCCCCGCCGACACATCCTCAGAACTCAGCGCCGCCCGCGGCCGCCGCCACCACGACGGCCCCCGCCCTCGGCGCCCTTGCCGCCGCGACCGGCCCGGGCCGCCTTGGCCCGCCGGGTCGCCGCCCTGACGCCGCCCGGGCTCTCGCCGGCCTCCACCCGGACCACCCGGGTCTGGGTCTCCAGCACGCCCTCGCCGACGCCGATCACCGACCACTTCACCGCGCCCAGCCGGGTCAGCGCCGCCCGCGAGTCGGTCAGCTCCTGCTCCGCGGTGTCGCCCTTCAGCGCCAACATCTGGCCGTAGGGCCGCAGCAGCGGCATGCCCCAGCCGGCCAGCCGGTCCAGCGGCGCCACCGCGCGGGCGGTCACCACGTCCACGGCCAGCTTCCCGACCGTCTCCTCGGCCCGGCCCCGCAGCACGGTGACGTTGTCCAGACCGAGCTCGCGGACCACCTCCTCCAGGAAGGTGGTGCGCCGCAGCAGCGGCTCCAGCAGCGTCACCGAGACGTCCGGCCGGGCCAGCGCCACCGGGATGCCGGGCAGACCGGCACCGGAGCCGACGTCGCACAGCGAGACCCCGGCGGGCAGCAGCTCGGCCAGCACCGCGCAGTTGAGCACGTGCCGGTCCCACAGCCGGGGCACCTCACGCGGACCGATCAGTCCGCGCTGCACTCCGGCGGTCGCCAGCAGCTCGGTGTAGCGCACGGCCTGCGGCAGCCGATCACCGAAGACCCGTCCCGCCGCCTCCGGGGCTTCGGCCGGCCCCTCCAGCGGCGCCTCGGGCACCGTGCCGTCCCTGTCCATCTCTGCCTCTCCGCTCACCGTCGAATCCACCCACCCGTCCCACACTGTTCCACGTGAAACATCAGTCCACCGCAAAGGCAACGACCCCGCCCGCGAGAGGCGGGCGGGGTCGGACGCCGTTCCGACGGCACCACCGGCATCAGGCCGGCAGTACGACCACACAGCGCTGGGGCTCCTCGCCCTCCGACTCGCTGCGGAGACCCGCGGCGGCCACCGCGTCGTGCACCACCTTGCGCTCGAACGGGGTCATCGGCCGCAGCTTGACCTGCTCGCCGGTGCTCCTGACCCGCTCGGACGCCTCGGCGCCCAGCTCCGCGAGCTCGGCCCGCTTGCGGGCCCGGAAGCCCGCGACGTCCAGCATCAGTCGGCTGCGCTCACCGGTCTCCCGGTGCACGGCCAGCCGGGTCAGCTCCTGGAGCGCCTCCAGCACCTCGCCGTCCTGGCCCACCAGCCGCTGCAGCGTCCGGTCGTCGCCCTCGCCCACGATGGAGACCAGTGCCCGGTCCCCCTCGACATCCATGTCGATGTCGCCGTCCAGGTCCGCGATGTCCAGCAGACCCTCCAGGTAGTCGGCGGCGATGTCACCCTCGCGCTCCAGACGCGCAAGGGCGCTCTCACCGGCCGGCGCGGTGTCGACGGCGGAAGTGGTGCCATCCGTCACAGGTGGACTCCTTCAGAAATGGGGCCCTCGGATCGGGGGCCGAGAACGAGGGGTCGGGACTACTTCTTCTTCGGCCGCTGGCCCTGGCCGCCGCGCCGCGGCTGCTGGCGCTGGCCCTGGCCCTGGCCCTGTCGGTCCGCCGGCTTCGCCCCGTCCGGCTTCGCATCGGACTTCCCGTCCCCGGCCGGTTCGGCGTCCGCCTCGTCCGCCGGGCCCGGCTCGTCCGCGCCGTGCGCCTGGTGCGCCGCCGTGGCCTGCCGCTGGGCCTTGCTCTGCTTGCGCGGCTGCTGCCGGCGCACCTGCACGCTCTCCTCGGCCACCGCCTTGGCCTCGGCCTCGGCGCTGTTCTTGGAGCCGGTCAGCGAGGCCAGCACGCCGACCTTCTTGATCGAGCCGTCCGGGTTGATCCGGCCCTGCTTCTTCAGCCGCACCTGACGCTCGTTCCAGGCCTGGCTGCCGGGCGTCGGGTTGTTGCGGATGACGATCAGCTGCTGGCCCATCGACCAGACGTTGGTGGTGAGCCAGTAGACCAGCACACCGACCGGGAAGTTGATGCCCATGCCCGCGAAGATGATGGGGAAGACGTACATCATCATCTTCTGCTGCTGCATGAACGGCGTCTTGACCGTGAGGTCCACGTTCTTGGTCATCAGCTGGCGCTGCGTGATGAACTGCGACAGCGACATCAGCACGATCATGACCGCGACGACGATCTGCACCTGCAAGCTGTCCGCGCCGACGAACTTCGCCGACAGCGGGGCGCCCAGGATGTGCGCCTGCTTGGCGCTCTCCAGCAGGCTCTGGTCGATGACGCCGATCGGCTTGTCGTTGGCGACCGAGGCCAGCACACCGTAGAGAGCGGTGAAGAACGGCGCCTGAACGATGATCGGAAGGCACGAGGAGAACGGGTTGGTACCCGCGTCCTTGTACAGCTTCATCATCTCTTCGGACTGGCGCTGCTTGTCGTTCTTGTAGCGCTCCTGGATGGCCTTCATCTTCGGCTGGATCGCCTGCATGGCCCGGGTCGCCTTGATCTGCTTCACGAAGAGCGGGATCAGGCAGATCCGGATGACGACCACCATCATCACGATGGACAGGCCCCAGGCCCAGCCTCCGTCAGGATCGAAGACGTGGCTGAACAGCGAGTGGAACTGGACGATGATCCAGGACACCGCGTAGTAGAGGGGACTCAGAAAACCGAAGGTCACCGGTCAGACTCCTTGGACGTCGGGCTTCGCCACCGGCTCCGGCTCGGCGGTCCCGCTCGTGGGGCTCAGCAGATTGCGCAGCCGGCGATGCCACACCGGATGCTTTCGCGGAGGAACATGGTCGACCCCACCGGGAGACCAGGGATTGCAGCGCAGGATGCGCCAGACGGTCAGCCCGCCTCCCTTGATCGCCCCATGGACGCGCACCGCCTCGTACCCGTAGCGGGAGCACGAGGGGTAGTAACGGCACACCGGGCCGAGCAGCGGACTGATCGTCCACTGGTAGAGCCTGATCAGGCCCATCAGCAGGTACTTCATCGCCCTGTTCCCGTCGGGGCACTGCCGGCCGGTTCCGACCTGAGCAGGCGGCGCAACGCCGCGTCCAGGTCGTGCCCGAGTTCTGCGTACGAGGCCGTCGCCGCAGCAGGCAGCGCCCGTACCACTATCAGGCTACCTGCGGGCAACCGGGACAGACGCTCGTGGACCAGGTGGCGCAGCCGACGCTTCACCACGTTGCGCACCACAGCAGGCCCCACGGCCTTGCTCACGACGAAACCCGCACGCGCCGAAGGAAGCCCCTCGGCGACGTGCGGGCGGGAGTCGCTGTTCCGGTCGGCGCCCTCGTCGGGTCCAGTCTCTCTGTGGAGGTGGACCACCAGGAGGGGCCGACCGGCGCGGCGACCGCGTTTCACCGCGGTCGCGAAGTCCTGGCGCCGCCGCAGCCGATTCTCGGTGGGCAGCACTGCAGACCCTTTTCGCGGATCAGGCGGACAGGGCGCTGCGGCCCTTGGCGCGGCGCGTCGCCAGAATGGCGCGACCGGCACGGGTACGCATGCGCAGCCGGAAGCCGTGGGTCTTGGCGCGACGACGGTTGTTCGGCTGGAAGGTGCGCTTGCTCACTCGGGGGCTCCTGGGGTGAATCGTAGGATGACGGGGGGTCGCTTGGCCGTCACCGTGCGTCCGCGCGATCTCCCCTTGCACTTGGGAAATCCCGTCCCGGGACCCAGATCTGCTGGACCGGGACCACCACGGCGCCCGTGCTGCGCGCGTCATGGAAGCGGGCGGACCCGCGGACATGCGGCAGCGGCCATCGACAACTCGACCTGGTTACGGTACGTGGCATCAGGTCCGAGGGTCAAACCCGGTGGATGTCGGCCCGTTGCCCACAGCCTGTGGACAACGACTTGAATCAGCTCTGCGCGCTGACTACCGTTGCAGGACTTGTCTCTTTTGTTCTGTGCCGGCGGCCGCCTCCGTGCCGCAGCGCCCCAACCTCTCCCGCCCTTGACTGACTGCCCCTGCCCGGGGAACGAGAAAGCGTGTACCAGTGGCTGATGTCAACAGCGATCTCGTCCTGATGTGGTCGAGGGTCGTCGAGCGACTGGTCAGCGACAGCGATGTCGTGGAGAAGGACAAGCAGTGGATCCGCCGCACCCAGCCGATGTGGATGATGCACGACACGGCTCTGCTCGCGGCGCCCAACGAGTTCGCCAAGCACGTGCTGGAGGGCCGGCTGCTGCCGCAGCTGACCGAGGCCATCTCGCAGGAGTTCGGCCGCCAGGTGCGGATCGCCGTGATGGTGGACGCCAACGCCGCCCCGCCCGCCGAGCCGGAGCCCGAGCCGGAAACCGGTGGCGCCGAGCAGTGGCCGCACCCGCGGGGTGAGCAGGGCTACCCGTCCGAGCAGGGTTACCCCGCCGAGCAGGGCTATCCGTCCGAACAGGGCTACCCCGCCGAGCAGCAGGGCTACCAGTCCGGCCCCGCCCACCAGCCGCAGCCGGGTGCCTGGCCGGGCCGTCCCGTCGACGACTACCAGCGCCCCGCGTACCAGTCGGGCTACCCGCCGGCCGAGCCCTACGGCTCGGTGCCGCAGGACCCGTACCGGGAGCAGCCGGACGCGAACGGCGGCAGCTGGGAGCCCCAGGCGGCGCCCGAGCGCCGTCCGGAGCCGGCCCCGCGGCGGACCAGCCGTCCGGGCCCGGACTCCGCCCAGGGCGACCTGTTCGGCGGCGCGCTGGGCTCCCCGGACGAGGACCGGCCGCGGCACGGCGGCGCCCGGCGGGGCGCCCACCGTCCGGCCGACCGACCGGGCCCGCCCGAGCGGCGACCCGCGCCCGGCGTCCCCGCCCCGCCCGGCGCTCCCCCGGCCGGCGGCTCGCGCAAGGACGAGCCGAACGCCCGGCTGAACCCCAAGTACCTGTTCGACACCTTCGTGATCGGTGCCAGCAACCGCTTCGCGCACGCCGCGGCGGTGGCCGTCGCCGAGGCCCCGGCCAAGGCGTACAACCCGCTGTTCATCTACGGCGAGTCCGGCCTCGGCAAGACCCACCTGCTGCACGCCATCGGGCACTACTCGCGCAGCCTGTTCCCGGGCACCCGGGTGCGGTACGTGAGCTCGGAGGAATTCACCAACGAGTTCATCAACTCGATCCGGGACGGCAAGGCGGACGCGTTCCGCAAGCGCTACCGGGACATCGACATCCTGCTGGTCGACGACATCCAGTTCCTGGCCAGCAAGGAGTCGACGCAGGAGGAGTTCTTCCACACCTTCAACACCCTGCACAACGCCAACAAGCAGATCGTGCTCTCCTCGGACCGGCCGCCCAAGCAGCTGATCACGTTGGAGGACCGGTTGCGCAACCGGTTCGAGTGGGGCCTGATCACCGACGTCACCCCGCCGGAGCTGGAGACCCGGATCGCGATCCTGCGCAAGAAGGCGATCCAGGAGCAACTCAACGCTCCCGCCGACGTGTTGGAGTTCATCGCGTCCCGAATCACCCGCAACATCCGGGAGTTGGAGGGCGCGCTGATCCGGGTCACCGCGTTCGCCAACCTGAACCGGGCGCCGGTCGACCTGGAACTGGCCGCGGTCGTCCTGAAGGACCTGATCCCGGGCGGGGACGAGGACGCCGGGCCGGAGATCACCGCGCAGGTGATCATGCAGCAGACGGCCGCCTACTTCGGCCTGGGCGTGGAGGACCTCTGCGGATCCTCGCGCAGCCGGGTGCTGGTGACGGCCCGTCAGATCGCGATGTACCTGTGCCGGGAGCTGACCGACCTGTCGCTGCCGAAGATCGGTGCGCAGTTCGGCGGCCGGGACCACACCACGGTGATGCACGCGGACCGGAAGATCCGCTCGCTGATGGCCGAGCGGCGGTCCATCTACAACCAGGTCACCGAGCTCACCAACCGCATCAAGAGCTAGCCGCCGGGCGGCAGTTGACGCATCGGGAAGGGGAGTCCGGCCAAGCGGGCCGGGCTCCCCTTCGGCGTGCCCGCCCAAGGCTCGCCCAAGGCCCGCTAGGGGCTTCGCGGCGCCCGTCCGAGGAATCCGGGCGGCCGGCGGGTGTGTGGAAGGGCCGCCGGCGGGGCAGGAGTCGTCCGAACAGCCGGGGCGGCCGATCCGCCGCCCGCCCGAACATTTGCTCAGCAATTCGAACCGTTCGGGTGCGTACGGGAGTTGTCCACAGGAACGGGTGATTTTCCCCGTCCACAGGCTCCACCGGCCGAAAGTTATCCCGAGGTTCCTCCACAAGGGGATCGCAGCTACGCTCTTCGGCGCAGGTCAGACCCCTGTGGACTTGTGCACAACAGTTATCCACAGCCTGTGGAGAACTGAGCACCCGTCAGGATGACCCCAGGACTGTCCACAGCTCGTCCACAGGACGCGGGCAGTTGTCCCCAGGTTTTCCACAACGGCGTCCACAGTTCGACAACATCAACTCCCTTGTCAGGCCTGAGTGTGAAAGGCGTCACGTGAGGTTGATCGACGCCCGTGGATAACCCGGACGATTTCTGTGGATGAACCTGGGGACAACCTGTGGATACCGAGGGTGCCCTGTGGATTACGCTCCGCTGTCCACAGCAGGCCCTGCTTGTCCACAGCGGCCGTCCACAGTCACTGTGGACAAAAAACCTGCTCTGACCTGCGGAAACAGGGTTATCCACGGTATCCACAGGCCCTACTACTACTGCTACACATAGAGACCAGGTGACTTGATCAACAGTGGGGGTGGCCCGAATCTGTGGACAACCGGGCCCCGACATCTGTTCGGCCTGCTTCCGCCCATCTGCCCCGACTGTCGGCCGAGTACGTCAGACTGTCCTTCGGCACCTGGAAGCCGAGCGGAGCGAATCCGGTCGGCGGGGAGCCGGAAGACGATCAACAGCGCCGGTCGGACGTACGAGTCGACGGCGCGGCGACAGCAGCCAGGAGGCGGTTACCGGTGAAGTTCCGGGTGGAGCGTGATGTCCTCGCGGAGGCGGTGGCCTGGGCCGCCCGCAGCCTCCCCGCGCGGCCGCCGGTGCCGGTGCTGGCCGGCCTGCTGCTGACGGCACAGGAAGGCACGCTGGCGCTCTCCGGGTTCGACTACGAGGTGTCGGCCCGGGTCGAGCTGGAGGCGGACGTCGAGGAGGCCGGCACCGTCCTGGTCTCCGGCCGCCTGCTCAACGACATCTCGCGCAACCTGCCGAACCGCCCGGTGGAGATCTCCACCGACGGCATGCGGGTCAGCGTGGTCTGCGGCAGCTCGCGGTTCACCCTGCCGACCCTGCCGGTCGACGAGTACCCGTCGCTGCCGCAGATGCCGACCGCCACCGGCACCGTCCCGGGCGACGTGTTCGCCTCGGCGGTCAGCCAGGCCGCGGTCGCCGCCGGCCGCGACGACACCCTGCCGGTGCTGACCGGCGTCCGGGTCGAGATCAACGGCAGCGGGATCACCCTGGCCGCCACCGACCGGTACCGGTTCGCCGTCCGCGAGCTGCTGTGGAAGCCCGAGCAGGACGACATCAACGCCGTCGCGCTCGTCCCGGCCAAGACCCTGCAGGACATCGCCAAGTCCCTGGGCAGCGGCGACCACGTGTCGATCGCGCTGTCCACCGGCGGTGCCGGCGAGGGCCTGATCGGCTTCGAGGGCGCCGGCCGGCGGACCACCACCCGCCTGCTGGAGGGCGAGTTCCCGAAGTTCCGGTCGATCTTCCCGACCGAGTTCTCGGCGGTCGCCGCGGTGCAGACCCAGCCGTTCCTGGAGGCGCTCAAGCGCGTCTCGCTGGTGGCCGAGCGCAACACCCCGGTCCGGCTGAACTTCGAGCAGGGCGTGCTCACCCTGGAGGCCGGCTCGGGCGACGACGCCCAGGCCTCCGAGCGGGTCGAGGCGGACCTCGAGGGCGACGACATCTCGATCGCGTTCAACCCCGGCTACCTGGAGGAGGGGCTCAAGGCGATCGACGCCGCGTACGCGCAGCTGAGCTTCACCACCCCGACCAAGCCGGCCCTGCTCACCGGCAAGGCCGCGGTCGACGCGGAGCCGGACGAGGCCTACCAGTACCTGATCATGCCGGTTCGGCTGTCCGGCTGACCCGAAGTCACGTCCACAGGGGCGCGAGAGGCACCGGCCTCCGCGCCCCTGTGGCTGCCCGGAGCGGCCTGATCGTCGGCGTAGGCTCGGGGAGCGCGGCAACGGCGCCGCCGTCAGGCACGACACCACAGTGAAGGACTTGTCATGCAGCTCGGCCTCATCGGTCTCGGCAAGATGGGCGGCAACATGCGCGAGCGCATCCGCCGCGCCGGCCACACCGTCATCGGCTACGACCGCAACCCCGACCTCGCCGACGTCGACAGCGTGGAGCAGCTGATCGCCAAGCTCGAGGGCCCCCGCGTGGTGTGGGTGATGGTCCCGGCCGGCGGCCCCACCCAGGAGACCGTCGAGCACCTGGCCGAGCTGCTCTCCCCCGGCGACGTGGTGGTGGACGGCGGCAACTCGCGCTGGACCGACGACATCCAGCACGCCGAGCTGCTGGCCGCCAAGGGCATCGGCTTCGTCGACTGCGGCGTCTCCGGCGGCGTCTGGGGCCTGGAGAACGGCTACGCGCTGATGTACGGCGGCGACGCCGCGCACGTCGCGAAGGTCCAGCCGATCTTCGACGCGCTCAAGCCCGAGGGCGAGTTCGGCTCGGTGCACGCCGGCAAGGTCGGCGCCGGCCACTTCGCGAAGATGGTCCACAACGGCATCGAGTACGCGATGATGCAGGCCTTCGCCGAGGGCTGGGAGCTGCTGGAGGCGGCCCCCGAGGTCACCGACGTGCGCGAGGTCTTCCGCAGCTGGCAGGAGGGCACCGTCATCCGTTCCTGGCTGCTCGACCTGGCGGTCCGGGCACTGGACGACGACGAGCACCTGGCCAAGCTCAAGGGCTGGGCCGCCGACTCCGGCGAGGGCCGCTGGACGGTCGAGGCCGCGATCGACCACGCGGTGCCGCTGCCCGCCATCACCGCCTCGCTGTTCGCCCGCTTCGCCTCCCGCCAGGAGGACTCGCCGCAGATGAAGATGATCGCCGCGCTGCGCAACCAGTTCGGCGGCCACGCGGTCGAGTCCAAGTAAGTACCCACGGCCAGAAGGCGAGCGCAGTCCACCGTCATGCACGTCGCGCACCTGTCGCTCGCCGACTTCCGTTCCTACGCCCGAGTCGAGGTTCCGCTCGACCCGGGCGTCACCGCGTTCGTGGGGCCCAACGGGCAGGGCAAGACCAACCTGGTCGAGGCGATCGGCTACCTCGCCACGCTGGGCAGCCACCGGGTCGCCTCCGACGCCCCGCTGGTGCGCCTGGGCGCGGAACGCGCGGTGGTCCGGGCCAGTGTGGTCGGCCAGGGCGGCCGGACCACCCTGGTGGAGCTGGAGATCACCCCCGGCAAGGCCAACCGGGCCCGGCTGAACCGCTCCGACAACGTCCGCCCGCGCGACGTGCTGGGCGTGCTGCGCACCGTGCTGTTCGCCCCCGAGGACCTCACGCTCGTCAAGGGCGACCCGGGCGAGCGCCGACGCTTCCTGGACGAGCTGCTGACCGCCCGCGCGCCCCGGCTGGCCGGGGTCCGCTCCGACTACGAGCGGGTGCTGAAGCAGCGCAACGCCCTGCTGAAGACCGCCGCGACGGCCCGGCGGCACGGCGGCGGCAAGGCCGCCGACCTGGCCACCCTGGAGGTCTGGGACGGCCACCTGGCCCGCACCGGCGCCGAACTGACCGCCTTCCGGATCCAGCTGGTGGCCGCCCTCCAGCCGCTGGTCGCCGAGGCCTACCGCCAGCTCGCCCCCGATGCCGGGGAGACCGTGCTGGAGTACCGCCACTCCTTCGAGGGCGAGCTGCCGAGCAGCCGCGAACAGGCCGAGCAGCAGCTGCTGGACGCCCTGCAGGCGGCCCGGCCGCAGGAGGTCGCGCGCGGCCTGACCCTGGTCGGCCCGCACCGCGACGAACTGCTGCTGCGACTCGGCCCGCTGCCCGCCAAGGGCTACGCCAGCCACGGCGAGTCCTGGTCGTACGCGCTGGCCCTGCGCCTCGCCTCCTACGAACTGCTGCGCTCCGAGGGCGGCGAACCGGTGCTGATCCTGGACGACGTCTTCGCCGAACTGGACGCCCGCCGCCGCGACCGGCTGGCCGAGCTGGTGGCCGGCGGCGAACAGGTCCTGGTCACCGCCGCGGTCGCCGAGGACGTCCCGAAGGCCCTCACCGGCGCGCGCTACGCGGTCTCCGACGGCGCCGTGACCCGGCTCACGCCGTGAACCCCGCCGAGCCCGTACCCTGGACCGCTCGTCGAGTCGGTTGTCCACAGCCTGGGGATGGAGCGTGATGTCGGAGGGCTCGGAGCTTTCGGGTGTGGACCTGGCCCGGGTGGCGCTGCGCGCCGCCAAGGAGCAGGCCCGCCAGCGCGGGGAGCAGGTGCGCGAGCGCCGGGAGGCCAAGCGCACCGGCCTGCGCAGCGGCGCCCGCGCGGACGGCCGCGACCCGGTGCCGCTGGGCGCCGCACTGAACCGGCTGATCACCGAACGCGGCTGGGAGGCCCCGGCCGCGGTGGGCGGTGTGATGGGCCGCTGGTCGCAGATCGTCGGGCCGGACATCGCTGCGCACTGTGAACCCAAGTCGTACGCGGAAGCCGAGGCGGTGCTCACCGTGCAGTGCGACTCCACCGCGTGGGCCACTCAACTCCGGCTGCTGGCACGCCAGTTGGTGGCCCGGCTGAACCACGAGCTGGGGCACGGCACGGTCCGCGTGATCAAGGTGCTGGGCCCGGACGCCCCGGTGCGCGGTTACGGGCGGTTGCGGGCGCCCGGCAGCAAGGGACCCGGGGACACCTGGGGCTGAGCCCGGCGGAGCGGATCGGGGCCCTCCGGAATCGCTGACGGCCCGTCCAGGCGCTCTGAGCCCCCCTGCCAAGTATCGGGACTCGTCCCGAGGGGATTCAGGGCGGCACATCTGCCCTCAGGGGCTGCCAAACGCCCCTCTCTGTCGCTCGTACCGGTAGACTGAACCGCAAACACCGTTGCGTAGAGCAACAGAGTCGAAACGCCGTGGTCGCACACCTGCCCGGGAAGCGGGAAGGGGCGCGGCCCCGCTGTGCCAGAGAGGGCGCTTCGTGGCCGATTCCGGCAACCCCAGCCAGACCCCAGACCCGTCCGACAACAAGGCGTACGACGCCAGCGCGATCCAGGTGCTGGAGGGACTCGACGCCGTCCGCAAGCGCCCCGGCATGTACATCGGCTCGACCGGCGAGCGCGGCCTGCACCACCTGGTCTACGAGATCGTCGACAACTCGGTCGACGAGGCGCTGGCCGGCCACGCCGACACCATCGACGTGACGATCCTGGCCGACGGCGGCGTGCGGGTGGTGGACAACGGCCGAGGCATCCCGGTCGGCATCATGCCCGGCCAGGACAGGCCGGCCGTCGAGGTCGTCCTGACCGTGCTGCACGCGGGCGGCAAGTTCGGCGGCGGCGGCTACGCGGTCTCCGGCGGTCTGCACGGCGTCGGCATCTCCGTGGTGAACGCGCTCTCCAACCGCCTCGCGGTGGACATCCTCACCGACGGCGCCCGCTGGACCCAGGAGTACAAGGCCGGTGCCCCGACCGCCCCGCTGGCCAAGCACGAGGCCACCGAGGAGACCGGCACCACCGTCACCTTCTGGGCCGACCCGGAGATCTTCGAGACCACCGTCTACTCGTTCGAGACGCTCTCCCGGCGCTTCCAGGAGATGGCCTTCCTCAACAAGGGCCTGACCATCTCGCTGACCGACGAGCGCGCCGAGCACGCGGACGAGGAGGGCAAGCCGCTCTCCGTCACGTACAGGTACGACGGCGGCATCGCCGACTTCGTCGCCCACCTCAACTCCCGCAAGGGCGAGGTGATCCACCCCTCGGTGATCGACTTCGAGGCGGAGGACAAGGACCGGCGGATCTCCGCCGAGATCGCGATGCAGTGGAACTCGTCCTACACCGAGGGCGTGTACTCGTTCGCGAACACCATCCACACCCACGGCGGCGGCACCCACGAGGAGGGCTTCCGGGCCGCGCTGACCGGTCTGATGAACCGGTACGCGCGCGACAAGAAGCTGCTCCGCGACAAGGACGACAACCTCTCCGGCGAGGACATCCGCGAGGGCCTGACCGCGATCATCTCGGTCAAGCTCGGCGAGCCGCAGTTCGAGGGCCAGACCAAGGACAAGCTCGGCAACACCGAGGCCAAGACCTTCGTGCAGAAGGTGGTCAACGAGCACCTGGCCGACTGGCTGGACCGCAACCCCAACGAGGCCGCGGACATCGTCCGCAAGTCCATCCAGGCCGCCAGCGCCCGGGTCGCCGCCCGCAAGGCCCGCGACCTGACCCGCCGCAAGGGCCTGCTGGAGTCCGCCTCGCTGCCCGGCAAGCTCTCGGACTGCCAGTCCAAGGACCCGGCCGAGTGCGAGATCTTCATCGTCGAGGGTGACTCCGCCGGCGGCTCCGCCAAGCAGGGCCGCGACCCGCGCACCCAGGCCATCCTCCCGATCCGCGGCAAGATCCTGAACGTCGAGAAGGCCCGGATCGACAAGGTGCTGCAGAACACCGAGGTCCAGGCGCTGATCTCGGCCTTCGGCTGCGGCATCCAGGAGGACTACGACGCCGAGAAGCTCCGCTATCACAAGATCGTGCTGATGGCCGACGCCGACGTCGACGGACAGCACATCCGCACCCTGCTGCTGACCCTGCTGTTCCGCTTCATGCGCCCGCTGGTCGAGGCCGGGTACGTCTACCTGGCGATGCCCCCGCTGTACAAGATCAAGTGGGGCCGGGACGAGTTCGAGTACGCCTACTCCGACCGCGAGCGCGACGCGCTGATCGCGGCCGGCGTCGAGGCCGGCCGCCGACTCCCCAAGGACGACGCCATCCAGCGCTTCAAGGGCCTCGGCGAGATGAACGCCGAGGAACTGCGCATCACCACCATGGACGCCGCGCACCGCCTGCTGCTCCAGGTCACCCTGGAGGACGCCGCCCGTGCCGACGACCTGTTCTCCGTGCTGATGGGCGAGGACGTCGAAGCCCGCCGCTCCTTCATCCAGCGCAACGCGAAGGACGTCCGCTTCCTGGACGTCTGACGTCCGCCCAGGATCGTTGAAAGGAAACTGACCACCAGTGGTCGACGACAACCGTCCGGACGGCGGCGAGCAGCCCGAGGACAGCACCACCCCCACCCAGAGCGGCAACCGGGTCGAGCTCATCGAGCTCGAGACCGAGATGCAGCGCTCCTACCTCGACTACGCGATGAGCGTCATCGTGTCGCGCGCCCTGCCCGAGGTCCGCGACGGCCTCAAGCCGGTGCACCGACGCGTGCTCTACGCGATGTACGACGGCGGCTACCGGCCCGAGAAGGGCTACTACAAGTGCGCCCGCGTGGTCGGCGACGTGATGGGTAACTACCACCCGCACGGCGACACCTCGATCTACGACACCCTGGTGCGCCTCGCCCAGACCTGGTCGATGCGGATGCCGCTGGTCGACGGCAACGGCAACTTCGGCTCCCCGGGCAACGACCCGGCCGCGGCGATGCGCTACACCGAGTGCAAGATGATGCCGCTCGCCATGGAGATGATGCGCGACATCGACGAGGACACCGTCGACTTCGCCGCCAACTACGACGGCCGGCAGCAGGAACCCACCGTCCTGCCCGCGCGCATCCCCAACCTGCTGATCAACGGCGCCACCGGCATCGCGGTCGGCATGGCCACCAACATCCCGCCGCACAACCTGCGCGAGGTCGCCTCCGGCGCGCTCTGGGCGCTGGAGCACCCCGAGGCCTCCAACGAGGAGCTGCTGGAAGCCCTGATCGAGCGGATCAAGGCCCCCGACTTCCCGACCGGCGCGCTGATCGTCGGCCGCCGCGGCATCGAGGACGCCTACCGCACCGGCCGCGGCTCGATCACCATGCGCGCCGTGGTCGAGGTCGAGGAGATCCAGGGCCGCCAGTGCCTGGTCATCACCGAGCTGCCCTACCAGGTCAACCCGGACAACCTCGCCCTGAAGATCGCCGACCTGGTCAAGGACGGCCGGATCGCCGGCATCGCCGACGTCCGCGACGAGTCCTCCTCGCGCACCGGCCAGCGCCTGGTCATCGTGCTCAAGCGCGACGCGGTCGCCAAGGTCGTGCTCAACAACCTGTACAAGCACACCGACCTGCAGACCAACTTCGGCGCCAACATGCTGGCCCTGGTCGACGGCGTGCCGCGCACCCTCTCGCTGGACGCCTTCATCCGGCACTGGGTCGCCCACCAGATCGAGGTCATCGTCCGCCGGACCACCTTCCGGCTGCGCAAGGCCGAGGAGCGCGCCCACATCCTGCGCGCGCTGCTCAAGGCCCTCGACCAGATCGACGCGGTGATCGCGCTGATCCGCGCCTCGGAGAGCGCCGACGCCGCCCGCACCGGCCTGATGCAGCTGCTGGAGATCGACGAACTCCAGGCCAACGCCATCCTCGAGATGCAGCTGCGCCGCCTGGCCGCCCTGGAGAGCGCCCGCATCCTCAGCGAGCACGACGAGCTCCAGACCAAGATCAACGAGTACAACGCGATCCTCGCCTCGCCCTCCCGGCAGCGCGAGATCGTCTCCGAGGAGCTCACCGCCATCGTCGAGAAGTACGGCGACGAGCGGCGCTCCACCCTGATCCCCTCCGACGGCGACCTCTCCATCGAGGACCTCATCGCCGAGGAGGACATCGTCGTCACCATCACCCGCGGCGGCTACGTCAAGCGCACCCGCTCCGACCTCTACCGCTCGCAGAAGCGCGGCGGCAAGGGCGTGCGCGGCGCGCAGCTGAAGCAGGACGACATCGTCGACCACTTCTTCGTGACCACCACGCACAACTGGATCCTGTTCTTCACCAACAAGGGCAGGGTCTACCGCGCCAAGGGCTACGAGCTGCCCGACGCCGGGCGCGACGCCCGCGGCCAGCACGTCGCCAACCTGCTGGCCTTCCAGCCGGAGGAGCACATCACCCAGGTGATGGCGGTCCGCACCTACGAGGACAAGCCCTACCTGGTGCTCGCCACCCGCGGCGGCCTGGTCAAGAAGTCCCCGCTCAAGGACTACGACTCCCCGCGCTCCGGCGGCCTGATCGCGATCAACCTCCGCCAGGACGAGGAGGGCCGGGACGACGAGCTGATCGGCGCCGAGCTGGTCTCCGCCGAGGACGACCTGCTGCTGATCTCCAAGAAGGCCCAGTCGATCCGCTTCAAGGCCACCGACGAGGCCCTCCGTCCGATGAGCCGCGCCACCTCCGGCGTCAAGGGCATGTCGTTCCGCGAGGACGACGAACTGCTGTCGATGAACGTGGTCCGGCCGGGGACGTACGTCTTCACCGCCACCGACGGCGGTTACGCCAAGCGGACGTCGGTCGACGAGTACCGTGTCCAGGGACGCGGCGGATTCGGTATCAAGGCTGCGAAGATCGTCGAGGGCCGGGGCTCGCTGGTCGGCGCCCTGGTGGTCGAGGAGACCGACGAGATCATGGCCATCACGCTCTCCGGAGGAGTGATCCGGACCAGGGTTTCCGAGGTTCGTGAAACCGGACGTGACACGATGGGCGTCCAACTGATCAACCTCGGAAAGCGCGACGCGGTGGTGGGCATGGCCCGCAACGCGGAAGCCGACGAGGAGGAGGGCGCGGACCTCGACGCCGAGGCGACCGAGACCGCGACCGCCACCGAGCACGAGGCGGACGGCACGCCCGACCAGGGCTGACGCACGACCGCGACCGTGGTGCCCGTTCCGCTTCCGGCGGGGCGGGCACCGCGGGTTGACCGCAGGCCAACCGGGCAGGCGGAGCGAGCACAACACGGACCAGGCGGTTCGATCGGCCTGGCGGACGGTTCGGGAGGACCACGGTGAGCGGAGCCACGGGTGCTGGAGGTGCCACGGGCGGGCTGTCGGGCGGACCGGGCGGGACACCGTACGGTGCGCCGCAGCGCCCCGAGAACCCTGCCACGTCCACCTCGGTGATGCCCCAGGCCGGCCAGGGCGCCGCCGCCCAGCCGGGCTACGGCGGCCAGACCCCGCCCGCCCCCGGCAACGCGCCCGCCGGCGGCTTCTCCCAGCCCACCACGTACGCCAAGGGCCAGCCCACCCCGGCCCGCGGCACCCTCACCGGCGGCCCGGGGCCCCAGGGCGGCGCTCCCGGTGCCCCCGGCGGTCAGGGCGGCGGCCAGGCCCGTCGCCCCGGCAGCCCCGCGCAGAACGCCGCCGGCGGCGGCACCGGCCGGGTCCGCCGGGCCCGGCTGCGGATCATCAAGGCCGACCCCTGGTCGGTCATGAAGGTCAGCTTCCTGCTCTCGCTGGCCGTCGGCGTGATCGTCATCGTGGCCTCCGCGGTGCTCTGGATGACCCTGGACGGCCTCGGCGTCTTCGACTCGCTGACCAGCACCCTCAAGGACGTCACCGGCACCGACAGCTCCGGCGCGTTCAACCTGATGGACTACATCGGGTTCGGCAAGGTCATGATGTTCACCACCCTGATCGCGGTGGTCGACGTGGTCCTGATGACGGCGCTCTCCACCCTCGCCGCGTTCATCTACAACACCGCGGCCGGCTTCACCGGCGGCATCGAACTCACGCTGGCCGAAGAGGACTGATCCCGCGTCAGTTCGGCGGAATTCCCCGGGCCCCGAAGGCTGTTGAAGCCTTCGGGGCCCGTTCGTCGTCTCCGGCGGCAATCGGGTGACCGGGCGGCGCGCCGGGATCCGCGGCACCGCTCCCGCATGGACAAATGGAATACGCGAACGAGCACGGGGCCGGCCGGCCGCGACAGCGGACACCGGGCGGCCCGGACGGGTACGGCCGGTCGGGAGGTCCGTGATGGCGGAGAACGCACAGCAACTGGTCCGAGCGCTCGAAGGCCTGATCGGCCGTCGGCTCCCCCTGCGGGTCCGCACCTGGGACGGCTCCCAGGCCGGCCCGCCCGGCGCGCCCACCGTCGTCCTGCGCAACCGGCGGGCCCTGCGCCGACTGGTCTGGTCCCCCGGCGAACTCGGCCTGGCCCGCGCCTACGTCTCCGGCGACCTCGAACTCGACCCCGGCACCGACCTCTACGAGGTGCTGGACGCCGTCGCCGCCTTCGCCGAGGACCCGGACGTCCGCGGCCTCCAGCTCGGCCCGCGCCGACTCCTCGGGGCCCACGGCCGCCGGCTGCTCGGCACCGCCCTGCGCCTGGGCGCCCTCGGCCCCGCGCCCACGCCCCCGCCCGAGGAGGTCCGGGACCGCCGCGGCAGCGCGCACAGCCGCCGCCGCGACCGCGCCGCGATCAGCCACCACTACGACGTCGGCAACGACTTCTACGGCCTCGTCCTCGGCCCCACCATGGTCTACTCGTGCGCCTACTGGACGCCCGCCGCGAAGAGCCTGGAGGACGCCCAGGAGGCCAAGCTCGACCTGATCTGCCGCAAGCTCGGCCTGCGCCCCGGCATGAGGCTGCTGGACGTCGGCTGCGGCTGGGGCTCCCTGGTCCTGCACGCGGCCCGCCACTACGGCGTCCGGGCGGTCGGCGTCTCCATCTCCACCGAGCAGGTCGCGCTGGCCCGCGAGCGGGTCGCCGAGGCCGGTCTGACCGACCGGATCGAGATCCGGCTGCAGGACTACCGGGAGATCCCCGACGGCCCCTTCGACGCCGTCTCCAGCGTCGGCATGGCCGAGCACGTCGGCTCGGCCCAGTACCTGGTCTACGCCCGCCACCTGTACGACCTGCTCGCCCCCGGCGGCCGCCTGCTCAACCACCAGATCGCCCGCCGCCCGCTGGAGCCCGGCGAGAAGTACCGGCTCTCCCCCTTCATCGACCGCTACGTCTTCCCCGACGGCGAGCTCTCCCCCGTCGGCACCACCGTCACCCGACTGGAGGAGGCCGGCTTCGAGGTGCGCGACGTCGAGGCCCTCCGCGAGCACTACGGCCTCACTCTCCGCGAGTGGGTCGCCAACCTGGAGGCCCACTGGCCCGACGCCGTCTCGCTGGCCGGCCGCGGCCGGGCCCGGGTCTGGCGGCTCTACATGGCCGCCTGCGCCCTCGCCTTCGAGCAGAACCGCATCGGCATCAACCAGGTCCTCGCCGTCCGCCCCACCCCCGCGGGCGCCTCCCGGCTCCCCGCAACCCGCGCCCAGTGGCTCGCCGAACCCCCTGAGCAGCACCGTCCGACGGACACCGCGGATACGGATTTGGGAGATCGGCCATCGGTCCGCTAATCTTTCAGTGCGGCAAGGGCCTATAGCTCAGACGGTTAGAGCGCTTCCCTGATAAGGAAGAGGCCACAGGTTCAAGTCCTGTTAGGCCCACCGGCGCGAAGGCCCCGATCACCTGGTGATCGGGGCCTTCGACATTTTCCCCGTAACCTCCGGCCGCGACGGCTCGTTGAGTCTGGTGCGCAGAGGCGAAACACAGGGTGAGTTGACTCGAAACTGATGTGAAGTCGGGGATAGCCGGGCGACAGACCCGGTCATTGGGTGACGTGGGACACAGCGCGACCTCTGCTCCGGCCGGCGGATGACCGGCCCCGCCCGCCCCGGGCACCCGGGCGGTTCCCCCGTCACGTCTTCTTTCACCCTGTGAGGCATTCCCATGTCCATGGAAGCCGCCCTGCTCGAATCCAGGACACTCCGAAGCGGCCTGTGCGAGCGCACCGAAGTCCTTGACGAGGTCAAGGCCCTCGTCCTGCTGCCCGACGGGCTGCACGTCACCACGCGGATGGTCGCCGACTACTTCGGGGTCGGTGAGAACGTCCTGCGGCAAATGGTCCGGCGCCACCGCCAGGAGTTGGAGAGCAACGGGTACACCGTCCTCAAGCCTGTGGACAACCCCGGCCACCAGAGTGACAAGGTGTCACTCTGGCAGGTCGGTGGCCTGCCGCAGGCGGAAGCGGGCGATCCGTCCGTGAGCCCTGTGGATAACTCGGCCGACCAGACCTTCAAGATGAAGGTCTGGCAGGTCAGCGACCCGGAAGGCCCCGCCGGGCGTCGTCCCCAGGGCGGCGGGAACGGTGTCGCGCTGTACTCGCCGCGGGCCGTGCTGAACGTCGCGATGCTGCTGCGGGACAGCGAGGTCGCCCGTGCGGTCCGCAGCCGGCTGCTCGATCTGGTCGAGCGGGCCGCGGAGCCGCCGGGGGTACGGCCGTTCCGGGCGCGGCCGTGGAAGCGGTGGAGCGAGTTGCGGTGGGACGAGGAGGAAGCGGTGCGGCGGGATCCGGCCGTGGCGGCGTGGCGGCGGCGGATCGACGGGCTGGAGCCGCTCGAGGAGTGCCTGCCGGCCGCGCCGCCGGTGGGGGAGGAGTGGGTGGATGTCGCCGAGCTGGTCGACGCGCTCGGGTCGGTCGACCGGCGGTTGGAGGCGCAGGGCGTGGTGATCTCCGCGATCAGTGCGCGGGTCGCCCGGCAGGAGTCGCGGCTGGACGCCCACGGCGGCCGGCTGGACGCGCTGAGCGAGGACGTCCGGGCGATCCGGCGGGATGTCGCCCTTCTGCGCAGGCGTCGTCGCGGATAGTTGGCGGGTGTTCGAAAGGCCCGTCGCCGGTGCGGAACCGACGGCGGGCCCGACTCGTCGGTACTCGAGGGAGGGAGTGGGCTCGCAGTCCGATGACCGTACTGGTTCGGAAGCGTCAAAGGCGCTTGCAGATCGGCCGGTTGACGGTGGCGGGGCCGCTTCTGAACCGGTTACCGGTGTGTATCATCGGCCCCAGGGCGGTCTTCAGCCTGACCGCTGGTTCGTACCCTTACATCCAAGCAAGCAAGAAGGACGAGGTCCCGCGGTGAAGAAGCTTCTCCTGGTCGCCCTGGTCGCCCTCGGCGGCTTCTTTGTCTACCGTCAGGTCCAGGCGGACCGCGCCGAGCAGGACCTGTGGACCGAGGCGACCGACCCGGTCCCGGCCGGCCGCTGAGCTGACGCACGAGTCTTCCTCGGACCGGCCCGCGGAGCACCTGCCGGGGCCGGTCCGAAACCCGCGTGGGGCGTTGCCCAGGAGCGGGTAGGCTAGTGCCCGTTGCTCGGGGCCTTAGCTCAGTTGGTAGAGCGCTGTCTTTGCATGGCAGATGTCAGGGGTTCGACTCCCCTAGGCTCCACTCGATACGACTCCGCCCGACCGCACCAGCTGCGGTCGGGCGGAGTCGTTTTCTGCTCTCCGGGCCTGCGCCGTCTCAGTGCGGCTTGCGCGGGTCGTGCGGCTTCGGACGGTCGTCCTCCTCGGCGGGATGGCCGACCGACGGGCCCGACTTCGGCGCGGGCGAGGCGCCGGCCGACTCCGAGGCCTCGGCGGCGCCCGCGGCCTCCGGATCGTCGTTCGGGACGGAGCCGTTCAGGGTGGCCCCGCCGACCGGCGCGCCGGTGGCGGTGCCGGGCCGGGCGGCGGTGGTGGCGGACGGGGCGGTGGCGGGCTCCGGGGGCTCGACCAGCCACTCGGGGTTGTTCTGCCTGCGGAGCCACTGCCAGGCGACCACGCCGGTGCCGATGGCGACGGCGCCGGCCACCGCGAGGCCGGTCGCCCAGCCGTTGCACCGCTTCTTCTTGGCGTTCTTGGCGGCCAGTTCGCCGATCTCGGCGGCGCTGACGTTGCCCTGCAGCGCGGTGATCGCGGCGGCGCCGCGGGACTGGGCCTCCTGGGCGAGCGGGACGACGCTGTCCTTGGCGGCCTGGAAGGTCTCGACGACCTTGGGGGCGACGTTCGTCCGGGCCTGGCAGGCGGCCTGACCGGCCGACAGCTTGGCGGCGAGCGCGGCTTCCTGGGCCCGGTGGACGGCCTTCAGGGCGGCCTTCTGGGTGTCCGGGGGGAGGCTGAAGAAGGCCTGCTCCAGGTGCGGGGCGAGGTGCTTGACGTACTGCACCCGGGCGGCCTGCGCGGCCTGGCCGGCTCCGCTGCGGGCCTGGGCGCCGGCGGCCGCGGCCTTCGGGCCGAGCGCCTCCAGCTTGGGGCCGAGCACCTGCTTGGCCTCCTCGGCGTAGTGCAGGGCGGTCTCCTTCGCGGAGGCGGCGTAGGGCGCGACGGCGTCCTTCGCCCGTGCGGCGGTCTCGCGCGCAGTGTCCGTACGGCTCACGGGCTTCTCCTTCTCGGCGGGTGTCCGGCGTTGTCCGGTATGCACCTTTCCACCTGATAGGAGATCATGCATCCTGCTTATCTGCCGAGCACCTTCGACTGAGCCGTCTGCGGCGATCATGGGATGATTCCCCGGATAGTCAGCTAAAAGACAGGAAGGTACTCCCGTGGCCGAGGAACTCACCGCCACCCTGAAGACGAACCGCGGCGACATCGTGGTGAAGCTCTTCCCGAACCACGCCCCGAAGACCGTGGCGAACTTCGTCGAGCTGGCCGAGGGCACTCGCGAGTGGAAGAACCCGGAGACCGGCGAGGTGGCCGCCAAGCCGCTGTACGACGGCACCGTGTTCCACCGTGTGATCGACGGCTTCATGATCCAGGGCGGCGACCCGCTGGGCAACGGCACCGGCGGCCCGGGCTACAAGTTCGCCGACGAGTTCCACCCGGACCTGTCGTTCGACCGCCCGTACCTGCTGGCCATGGCCAACGCCGGCCCGGGCACCAACGGCTCGCAGTTCTTCATCACGGTGGCCCCGACCACCTGGCTGAACCGCAAGCACAGCATCTTCGGCGAGGTCGTGGACGCGGCCAGCCAGAAGGTCGTGGACGCGATCGGCACCACCGCCACCACCAAGCCCTACGACCGCCCGGTCCAGGACGTGGTGATCGAGTCGGTCGTCGTTTCGCGCGGCTGATTCGCGACCCTGCCGCCCTTCGGGGCGGTCCCGCGCGCCCCGGCGCGCAGTAGCCTGGACGGTCCCGGCGGTGCCCCGTTTCGCGCGGCGGCGGCGCCGGGACCGTTTCGTCGAGGAGGGACTGCGCCGATGCTTCCGGAGGAACCCGTGCGGCCGATGCCCGTGGACGGCCAGGGATCCGGGCTGCCCCGGTGCCACCGGCACCCGGAGCGGGAGACGGGCGTGTCCTGTGCCCGGTGCGGGCGGCCGGTCTGCCCGGAGTGCATGGTGTCCGCCTCGGTGGGCTTCCAGTGCCCGGACTGCGTGCGCGGCGCGGCCGAACAGGCGCCCCGGCAGCGGACCTCGTTCGGCGGGGTGCTGGCGCTCGGCGACGGGGCGCTGGTCACCAAGGTGCTGATCGGCCTGAACCTGCTGGTGTTCCTGCTGACCGAGTACGTGTCCAGGGACTGGCAGGTCAAGCTCGGCCTGGTCAGCTGGGCGCCGCTGCCGGGCCTGCGGTACGGCATGGCCGAAGGCCCGCAGGAGTGGTACCGGCTGGTCACCGCGATGTTCGTGCACGGCGGCCTGCTGCACATCGCGACCAACATGTTCTCGCTCTGGGTGCTCGGGCCCCAGCTGGAACGGGTGCTGGGCCGGGTGCGGTTCGTCGTGCTGTACCTGGTGTCGGGCATCGTGGGCAACGCGCTGTCGTTCATGCTGACGGCGGGGCCCAACCAGCTGTTCACGGTCGGCGCGTCCGGGGCGATCTTCGGTCTGCTGGGCGCCACCGCGGTGCTGTTCCGGGTGCGCCGGGTGCCGATGCAGCCGGTGATCGCGCTGCTGGTGGTGAACCTGGTGATCACGTTCTCGCTGAAGAGCATGATCGACTGGCGGGCGCACATCGGCGGCCTGGTGGCGGGCGCCGTCATCGCCGCGGGCATGATGTACGCCCCACGGGCGCACCGGAACCTGGTGCAGGGGTTGACGACGGTCGCGGTGCTGGCCGTCGGCCTGGCGCTGGTGCTGCTGGGGATGGCCCGTCTGCCGGGCTGACCGGCGTCATCCCGCGCTGTCCACAAGAGGTGCGCGGCGGGCGATTGGATTTCCCTGGTCTACGCGCGTTATCCTGCTTCGTTGCGAGTTATCCACAGGACTGGCGGAAGTTTTCCCCAGTGTGGACAACCCTGTGGATAAACGTTCGGACGCTCTGTGACCGACCGACGCCCGGGCGCGCCGAACACCGCCCCGGCCCGGAGGTCGAGGCGGTGCGGAGGCGGATCAGGCCGACAGCCGCCCGGCGGGCGGCAGCGGCCTCACTTCCACTGTGTGGAGACGCCGAATCCCGCCGCGATGAAACCGAAGCCGGCCAGGATGTTCCAGTTGCCCCAGCTGCGGACCGGCCAGGTGCCGCTGGTCACGTAGTAGCTGACGATCCAGGCCAGGCCGATCAGGAACAGCACCAGCATCAGCGGTGCCACCCAGCTCCGGTTGCCGGAGCCGATCTTCACGGGGGTCGCGGCGGTCGGCGGCGGCGTGTAGTCGGCCTTCTTGCGGAGTCGAGACTTCGGCACGAGGGGCTCTCCTGTCGATGCGCTGTGACCGCGCAGGTGGTCAGTGGGGGCGAGGTGGCACACGGGACCGGATCCGTACGGTCGGAGCTCCGCACATGCCACCGGCGTCCGTTAGCGTAGTGGCTCGCCGGGTCTGAGGGAGATAAGGGTACGGTGCCTGATTCCACGATTTCTTCGCCGATCCCGGCTGCGCGCCCGCGCCGGGGTCGAATTGTCGGACGTGCCCTGACCTGCACCGTCTTTGCACTCGCCGGTCTGCTGTTCTACGTGAGCGGTCGGACCGCCCACGGCACCGACCTGCGCACCGACAACTCGCTGCTCAAGCTCAGCGATGTCATACAGCAGCGGTCCACCCAGAACCAGCAGCTCCAGGAGCAGGTCGCCGCCGACCAGGACCGGGCCGACGGCCTGGCCCGCGAGCAGGGGCAGAGCCCGGACGACGCCGCCCGGCTGGCCGCGCTGCAGCAGGCCGCCGGGCTGGACCCGCTGCACGGGCCCGGGCTGACCGTCACGCTGGACGACGCCCCGCCGAACGCCACCGCCCGGATCCCCGGCGTCCCCGAACCCGGGGTGAACGACCTGGTGATCCACCAGCAGGACATCCAGGCCGTGGTGAACGCGCTCTGGCGGGGCGGCGCCGAGGGCATCCAGGTGATGGACCAGCGGCTGATCTCCACCAGCGCCGTCCGCTGCGTCGGCAACACCCTGCTGCTGCAGGGCCGGGTCTACTCCCCGCCGTACGTGATCCGCGCGGTCGGCCGGAGCGACGCGCTGCGCGCCGCGGTGGACGCCGACCCGACGATCCGCAACTACCTGGGCTACGTGGCCGCCTACGGACTGGGCTGGAAGGTCCAGGAGGGCAACGAGCTGAGCCTGCCAGGGTACGCCGGATCGATCGACCTGCGGGCCGCCTCCGCCCAGTAGGCCGCCGCGCAGGGTCCGTTGCGCGGATACCCGCCTGGGGCGGGCGGGTGGGCGTCTACGCTTGGGGCGACCCGAGTGACGAGGAGCACCATGTACGGCTGGATCTGGCGGCATCTTCCGGGCCCTTCGCCGGTTCGTGCGCTGATCGCGCTGGCGCTCGTCCTCGGAGTGGTCTACGTCCTGTTCCAGTTCGTGTTCCCGTGGGCCGAGCCGCTGCTCCCCTTCGGGAACGTGACGGTGGACCAGGGCGGCGGCGGCTGAACCGGCTCCGGTTCCGCCCGCCCTTCGACGCACGCACACCCCAGGAGTTAGCGATGACCTCCGCCGGCCACCCGCCCCGGATCCTCGTGGTCGACAACTACGACAGCTTCGTCTTCAACCTCGTCCAGTACCTGTACCAGCTGGGCGCGGTCTGCGAGGTGGTCCGCAACGACCGGCTGACGGTGGCTCACGCCCGGCCCAGGGAGGGCGCGGAGGGCTACGACGGCGTGCTGCTGTCCCCCGGGCCCGGGACGCCGGAGGAGGCGGGCGTGTGCGTGGAGATGGTGCACCACTGCGCGCGGATCGGGCTGCCGCTGTTCGGGGTGTGCCTGGGGCTGCAGTCGATCGCGGTGGCGTACGGCGCGGTCGTCGGCCGGGCCCCCGAGCTGCTGCACGGCAAGACCTCCTCGGTGGTGCACGAGGACGGCGGGGTGTTCGAGGGCCTGCCCTCGCCGCTGACCGCGACCCGCTACCACTCGCTGGCCGTCGAGCCCGACACGGTGCCCGCCGAGCTGGTGGTCACCTCGCGCACCGACAGCGGCGTGATCATGGGCCTGCGGCACCGTGAACTGCTGGTCGAGGGCGTCCAGTTCCACCCGGAGTCGGTGCTCACCGAGGGCGGGCACCGGATGCTCGCCAACTGGCTGGCCGAGTGCGGGTTCCCGGAGGCGGTCGGCCGCTCGGCCGGCCTCGCCCCGGTGATCGGCCGGAGCTGACCGGATGACCGCCGTGCGCCCGGAGCGGGGCGTCCCCGAGGAGATGGGCGAGCCGGACGGCTGGAGCGTCTACGAGCCGGCCCCGGAACAGACCCTGCAGCTGCGGCTGCCGCCCACCGAGCCGGACCGGGCCGCGATACCCGGGCCGGACGACGGTGCCGGACGGCGGCGCGCCCAGGGGCCGGTGGGCCTGCGGGCGGGCACCGGCCGACGGCGGGCGTCCGGGCGGGCCCAGGGGGCGCGTCCGCCGCGGCCCAAGGAGCGCAAGCGGGTGGTGCTGGCCCGCGTGATGGGGGAGCTGTTCATCTCCCTCGGCGTGGTGATGCTGCTGTTCGTCTCCTACCAGCTGTGGTGGACCAACGTGGTGGCCGACAACGCCGCCAACGCCGCCGGCAAGAAGCTGGAACAGCAGTGGGCGCAGCCCGCCGCACCGTCGACCGACGGGACCACGCCCGCGCCGCCGACCACGTTCGAGCCCGGCAAGGGCTTCGCGATCATCCACATCCCGAAGCTGGACCTGACCTACCCGATCGCGGAGGGCACCAACAAGCAGCAGGTGCTCGACAAGGGGCTGGTCGGCCACTACACCGGCACCGCGATGCCCTCCGACCAGGCCGGCAACTTCTCGGTCGCCGCGCACCGCACCACGCACGGCCAGCCGTTCCGGGAGATCGGCAAGCTCGTCCCGGGGGACAAGATCGTGGTGGAGACCGCGACCGCCTACTACACGTACGAGGTGGCGGGCGGCATCCCGGAGACCCCGCCGAGCAATGTGTCGGTGATTCAACCGGTGCCCAAGGGCTCGCCGTTCACCGCGCCGGGCCGCTATCTGACCATGACGACATGCACGCCGGAGTTCAGTGCCCGGGGAAGGCTGATCGTGTTTGGCAAGATGGTCGACGAACGGCCGAGGAGCCAGGGGCAGCCGGAGGCGCTGACCGGGCAACACTGAGCAGCGAGGCACGGCACCATGGGCAAAGCCATTCGGGGCGGGCGAGGACGCGGACGGGTGGCTACGGCCCTGGGCCTGATGGGGGAGCTGCTGATCACCCTCGGCCTGGTGCTGGCCCTGTTCGTCGGGTACTCGCTCTGGTGGACGGACGTCGTCGCCGAGGCGGCCGCGGGCCGGCAGGGCGACCGGCTGCGGCAGACCTGGAGCGCCCCGGCGGCCGCGCCCGGCGACCAGGCCCCCGCCCCGGAGTACGAGGCGGGGGACGGCGTGGGCTTCCTGCACGTCCCGGCGTTCGAGAAGAGCGACCAGACCATACTGATCCGGATGGGCACCAGCACGGAGGTGCTCAACGAGGGCGTGGCCGGGGTCTACGAGGAGCCGTACCGCTCGGCGATGCCCTGGGACGCCGAGGGCAACTTCGCGCTGGCGGCGCACCGGGACGGGCACGGCGCGAAGTTCCACGACCTGGACCGGCTCGGCGAGGGTGACACGGTGGTGGTGGAGACCCGGGACGCCTGGTACGTGTACCGGGTCGCGGGGACGCTGCAGCAGACCTCCAAGTACAACGTGGGCGTGGTCGCGCCCGTCCCCGAGGGCTCGCCGTTCACCGGCCCGGGCAAGTACCTGACGCTGACCAGCTGCACGCCCGTGTACACCTCCCGCTACCGGATGGCCGTGTGGGCGCAGCTCGTCCGCATCGACGCGATGGACACCCACCGCACCCCGCCGCCCGAGATCCGCTGACGCCCGGTCAACGAGAAGGGGCCGCACCGTCGTCGGACGGTGCGGCCCCTCTCACAGTGCGGTGCCGGTCAGGGCGTGCCCGGCGTCTTGTCCGCGGGCCTGAGCGTCAGCACCACGGTGTCGTCCGCGGTGATCTGCGTCCCGGCGCTCGGGGTGAAGAGGTAGACGATCGCCTGCGGGTCCTGGGGGCCGATCAGCTGGTACTTCGTGATCCCGTTCGCGGTCAGCGCCTTGATCGCGTCGGACAGCTTGAGGTTCTGCAGCGGCGGCACCGTCAACTTGTCGGCCAGCTTGCCGATCGTGAGGGTGACCTTGGTGTTCTTCGCGACCGGGCCGGTCTTGTCCTGGGCGATGACCTGGCCGACCTTGGCCTGGTCGGTGGCGCTGACGGTCTTGGTGACCACGGCCACCTGCAGGCCGAGGTCGGAAAGCGTCTGGGAGGCGTTGTCCTGGGACTGCCCGACCAGGTTCGGCACGGTGACCTTCTGCTGGCCGGAGGAGACCACCAGGGTGATGCTGGCGTTGGCCGCGGCCTTGCCGTTCACCGACTGCGAGATGACCTTGTCCGGCTCGACCTTGTCGTCGTTGCTGTAGTTGACGGTGACCTGGAAGCCCTTGCCGGTCAGGGTCGCGGTGGCGGCGTCCTTGGTCTGGCCGGTGACGTCGGGGACGTCGATCTGGGCCGGGCCGGAGGACAGGTGCACGGTGATCTTGCCGGTGGTGGCGATCTCGGCGCCCGCGGCCTGCTCCTGGGTGCAGACCTGGTCCTTCTGGATCTTGGTGTCGGGGCAGGCGATCGGGTCGCCCGCGACCACGGTGAGCGAGGCGTTCTGCGACTTGGCCGCGGCCTCCGCGTCGGAGAGCGTCTTGCCGATCAGGTTCGGGACGGTGGTCTTGGCGGTGGAGCCGGTCTTCACCATCGCCTGCACCACGAAGAACGCGCCGACCAGGACCAGCACCGCCGCGACGGCGAGCACGATCCAGGAGGTGTTGTTCTTCTTCGGCTGCTCCTCGCGCCGGCGGCCGGCCCGGCCCTCGTAGCCGTTGTCGTCGTAGCCGCCGCCACCGTTGCCGTAGCCGTCGTCCTGGTAGCCGCCGTAGGGGGCGGGCTGCTGGTGGCCGACCGGCGGCAGCATGGTGGTGGGGCCGCCCTGCTGGGGCAGCATGTTGGTCTGGCCGTACGGGTCGTACTGCGCGCCCTGGTCGTAGCCGTAACCGCCCGGGCCGGCCCCGTAGGCGGCCTGCTGGGCGGCGGCGACCGGGAGGCCGTCAAGGAAGCGCTCGATGTCGTCGCGCATCTCGTCGGCGGACTGGTAGCGGTAGTCGCGCTCCTTGGCGAGCGCCTTCAGCACGATCGCGTCGATCTCCGGGCGTACCTCGGGGTCGTACACGGACGGCGGCGAGGGCTCCTCGCGGACGTGCTGGTAGGCCACCGCGACGGGGGAGTCGCCCACGAACGGGGGACGCACCGTGAGCAGTTCGTACAGCAGGCAGCCGGTGGAGTACAGGTCGGAGCGGGCGTCGACGGTCTCGCCCTTGGCCTGCTCGGGGGAGAGGTACTGGGCGGTGCCGATGACCGCGGAGGTCTGCGTCATCGTCATGCCGGCGTCGCCCATCGCACGGGCGATGCCGAAGTCCATCACCTTGACGTTGCCCTGCCGGGTCAGCATGACGTTGGCGGGCTTGATGTCGCGGTGCACGATGCCGGCGCGGTGCGAGTACTCGAGCGCCTGCAGGATGCCGATGGTCATCTCCAGCGCGCGCTCGGGCAGCAGTCGCCGCCCGGTGTGCAGCAGCTCGCGCAGGGTGGAGCCCTCGACGTACTCCATCACGATGTACGGGATGGAGATCCCGTCGATGTAGTCCTCGCCGGTGTCGTAGACGGCAACGATGGCGGGGTGGTTGAGGGAGGCCGCGGACTGCGCCTCACGGCGGAAGCGGGCCTGGAACGAGGGGTCGCGGGCCATGTCGGTGCGGAGGGTCTTCACTGCGACCTGGCGGCCGAGCCGGGTGTCGTGGGCGAGGTACACCTCGGCCATGCCACCGCGTCCGAGAACGCCGCCGAGCTCGTACCTGCCGCCTAGACGACGAGGCTCTTCCATATCTCCGACCCTCTCCCCCACCGGCCGGTGAGGATATGACGTAGTGTCCCCGCACGCTCTGTCTTGACGCGGCCGCCGCCGCGGTGGTTTCACGGTGTCGGCGAGCCCACGGGGTGGCCGCGGGCCGGCTGCGGGTACACCCGCTGCTGGCGAATACGCTACCGGGCGAACCTCACCGCCCTCGTGCAGGCAGCCAGCTGAGACCAGACCGGTATCGACCAGGACCGTCCCATTGTGACAATTCCGGCCACCGATCGAGGATCGATGGCCGGAATGTGACGGATACGACCGACCTACTTCCCGAGCGCCGCCTGCATCATCGCCTTGGCGATCGGCGCGGCCAGCGAGCCGCCGGAGATCTGCTGCGCCTCGCTGGAGCCGTCCTCGACCACCACCGCGACGGCGACCTGCTTGCCGTCCTGGCCCTTGGCGTAGGAGACGAACCAGGCGAACGGCAGACCCGAGTTGTCCTGGCCGTGCTGGGCGGTGCCGGTCTTGCCGCCGACCGTCACGCCCGGGATCTTCGCGTTCGTGCCGGTGCCGTGCTGCACCACCGACTCCATCAGCTGCTGGAGCTTCTGCGCGGTGGCCGGCGAGACCGCCTGCGACAGCTGGTGCTCGGTGTGGGTGGAGATCACGTTCCCGGCCGAGCCCTCCTGGGCGACCAGGTAGGGCTCCATCAGCGAGCCGTTGTTGGCGATCGCGGCGGCCACCATGGCCATCTGCAGCGGGGTGGCCCGGGTGTCGTGCTGGCCGATCGCGTCCATCGCGGTGCCGTCGGGCTTGGAGCCGGACGGGAAGTGGCTGGCGTCGGCCCGGATCGGGATGGTCACTTCCTTGTTGAAGCCGAACTTCTCGGCCTGCGCCCGCAGCTTGTCGCCGCCCAGCTCGGCGCCCATCTTGCCGAACACCGTGTTGCAGGACAGGTCCATCGCGTGTTGCACGGTGGCGTTCCCGCAGTCCTCGGTGGGGCTGGCGTTGATCAGCGGGGTGCTGGTGCCGGGCAGGATGTACTGGTCCGGGGTGTCGGTGACGTCCGACGGGCTCTGGTACTTGCCGGTCTCGAACGCGGTCGCCGCGGTGACCAGCTTGAAGGTCGAGCCGGGCGGGTAGGTCTCGCGCAGCGCCCGGTTCAGCATCGGCTTGTTCGGGTCGCTGTCGAGTGCCGTCCAGGCCTTCTCGTCGTCCTTGGTGCCGCCCGCGAAGGTGCCCGGGTCGTAGGACGGGGTGGAGACCAGCCCGAGGATCGCCCCGGTCTTCGGGTCGATGGCGACCGCGGCGCCCTTCTTGTTGCCGAGCCCCTCGAAGCCGGCCTTCTGCACCTTGGGGTCGATGGTGGTGACCACGTCGCCGCCCTGCTTGGGCTTGCCGGTCAGCATGTCCAGGGTGTTGCGGAAGAACAGCCGCGAGTCGGTGCCGGAGAGGATGCCGTCCTCCAGCTTCTCCAGCTGGCTGGCGTCGTACGTCTGCGAGGAGTAGCCGGTGACCGGCGCGTACATCGGCCCGTCCACCCAGGAGCGCTTGTACTTGTAGCGCAGCCCGTTGACGAAGTCGGACTTGGTGACGGCCTGGCCGCCGACGATGATGTTGCCGCGCGGGTAGGCGTACTTGTCGTACTTGGTGCGGTCGTTGTGCGGGTTGTTGGCCCACGTCGACGCCTGAACGCCCTGCACCCAGTTCACCCGGAGCATCAGGGCCAGGATCAGGACCAGGCAGAAGATCGACACCCGGCGGATCGGCTTGTTCACGAGGTCGCTCCCCTGCTCTCGTCCGGCGCGCCCGGGCCGGCCCCGAGCCGTTCCGGCCCGGCCGGTTCCGGGATGGCGGCCGGTTCGACGGCCGGCCGACGGGCGGTGTCGCTGATCTTCATCAGGATGGCGATCAGGGCCCAGTTCGCCACCAGGGAGGATCCGCCCTGGGCGAGGAACGGCATGGTCATACCGGTCAGCGGGATCAGGCCGGTGACGCCGCCCGCGACCACGAACACCTGCAGCGCGAACGCCGAGCTCAGGCCGACCGCCAGCAGCTTGCCGAACGGGTCGCGGGCCGCCAGTGCGGTGCGCAGGCCGCGCTGCACCACCAGGCCGTAGATCATGAACAGCGCCATCAGGCCGGTCAGGCCCAGCTCCTCGCCGAACGAGCCGAGGATGAAGTCGCTCTTCGCCGCGAACTGGATCAGCCAGCTGCGGCCCTGCCCCAGCCCGGTCCCGACGGTGCCGCCCGAGCCGAGCGACATCAGGGTCTGCCCGATCTGCTCCGAGGACTGCGAGGGCGGCTTCGGCCCGAACGCCGCCATCGGGTCGAGCCAGGCGTTGATACGGGTCTTCACGTGCGGTTCGGCGGAGGCCACCACGGCCGCGCCGCCGAGCGACATGGTCAGACCGAAGACGATCCAGCTGGTCCGCTCGGTGGCGACGTACAGCATCACCACGAACAGGCCGAAGAACAGGAAGGAGCTGCCCAGGTCGGTCTCGAACACCAGGATCAGGATCGACAGCAGCCAGACCACCACGATCGGGCCGAGGTCGCGCCCGCGCGGCAGGTACAGGCCCATGAACTTGCGGCTGGCCAGGGCCAGGGCGTCCTTCTTGACCATCAGGAAGCCGGCGAAGAACACCGTCAGGATGATCTTGGCGAACTCGCCGGGCTGGATCGAGAACGAGCCGAAGCGGATCCAGATCTTCGCGCCGAAGTCCTCGGCCCGGGACGGGAAGAAGGCCGGCGCGGCCAGCAGCACCAGTGCCACCACCATCGAGATGTAGGTGTAGCGCTGCAGGATGCGGTGGTCCTTCAGCAGGATCACCACGCCGATGAACATCGCCACGCCGAGCCCGGACCACATCAGCTGGTTGGGCGCCGCCGCGAAGTTCTTGATCAGCAGCTTGCCGGCCTTGTCGAGCCGCCAGATCATCACCAGGCCGAGCCCGTTCAGCAGCGTCGCCAGCGGCAGCAGCAGCGGGTCCGCGTACGGCGCGAACCGCCGTACCGCCAGGTGCGCGCCCACCGCCAGCGCGCTCATGCCCAGCCCGACCTTCAGCATGCCGGCGGGCAGGCTGCCGTCCATCGCCAGGCCGACGTTGGCGTACGCCAGCATCGGGATCACCAGCGCGAAGCCCAGCATCAGGAGTTCGGTGTTGCGCCGGTTCGGGGCGTCGCCCGCCGAGGACCGGCCGACGGCGCGGCGCCGCCCGGTGGTGGGCGTGCGGCCGCTGCTCACGTCGAATGTGCTCATGCCTGGAAAACCCCCGGGATCGCCCGCGGCTACTGCCCGGAGCAGGAAACGGCGAGTTGCTGTTCCTGCTCGGTCAACGGCGGGGCGGACGGCGTGGCGTCCCCGGTGGCCGGGGCGGCCTTGGACTCGGCGACCTTCTTGCAGACGTCGGCCTGCGCGCGCAGCGTCTCGACCTGCTTCCGGGCGTCGTCCAGGCTGCTCGCCTGGATGTTCTTGGCGACCTGGTCGCGCTGGAACGCGGGCAGGTACTTCAGCTCCACGTCGGTGAACTGCTGGTAGACCGAGCTGAGCTTCAGTCCGGCCAGGTTCTGGTCGGTGCCGCGGAACACGGCGAGGTGGCCGTTGTCGGTGCCGACGTAGTACTGGTTCTGGTTCCACTGCCAGGCGAAGAAACCGCCGCCGCCGAGCAGCGCGAGCACCAGCACCCCGATCAGGGTGAACTTCAGGCCGCTCTTCTTCTTGCGCCGACTCGGCGGGGCCTCGCCCTCGTAGGGGTCGGGGTCGCCGTACTCGGCGCCGTCGCCGGGCGGGAAGCCCGCCGGGTCGCCGTAGCCGCCCGACTGGTCGAAGCCGTCCTGGTAGCCCTCGGCGGGGCCGAAGTCGCCGGCCGGGCCGCCGTAGCCACCGGGCTGGTCGTAGCCGCCCTGGTAGCCCTCGGCGGGCCCGAAGGCGCCCTGCGGGGCCTGCGGGGCGCGGCCGAGGCCGGCCGCGCGACCGGCGGGCGTGTCCAGCAGGTGCGGGTCGTGCATCGGGTTCGCCTGGGTGTCGGCGACCGCGCCGACCACCTCGGGGGCCTGCTTGACCTGGCCGCTGAGGGTGTCCGTGGCGCCGACGTCGATCACGTCCGCGACGATGCAGGTGATGTTGTCCGGGCCGCCGCCGCGCAGCGCCAGCTGGATCAGCTCCTGGACGGTCTGCTGCGGCGCGTAGTAGCTGCCGAGCGTCTCCTCCAGGGTCTGGTGGCTGACCGGGCCGGACAGGCCGTCGGAGCAGATCAGGTAGCGGTCGCCGGCCCGGACCTCGCGGATCGACAGGTCGGGCTCGACCTGGCCGCGGCCGTCCAGGGCGCGCATCAGCAGCGAGCGCTGCGGGTGGGTCTCGGCCTCCTCGGCGGTGATCCGGCCCTCGTCGACCAGCCGCTGCACCCAGGTGTGGTCCTGGGTGATCTGGTCGAGCCGGCCGTCCCGCAGCAGGTAGGCGCGGGAGTCGCCGATGTGCACCTGGCCCATCCGGTGGCCGTCCCACAGCAGCGCGGTGAGGGTGCAGCCCATGCCTTCGAGCTGCGGGTCCTGGTCGACCATCTGGCGCAGCCGGTCGTTGGCCGTCTGCACCGCCTCGCCCAGCAGGGACAGCAGGTCGGCGCCGGGTTGTTCCTCGTCGAGGCGGACGATCGACCCCAGCACCTCGGAGGAGGCGACCTCACCGGCCGCCGCCCCGCCCATGCCGTCGGCCACCGCGAGCAGCCGGGGTCCGGCGTAGCCGGAGTCCTCGTTCCCCTCGCGGATCAGGCCCTTGTGCGAGCCGGCGGCGAAGCGCAGCACGAGACTCATGCTGTCCGGGCCCTCCTTCGGGTGGAGCTGGTCCTCATGCGCTGACTACTTCCGCAGTTCGATGACGGTCCTGCCGATTCGGATCGGCACCCCGATCTGGAGCGGCGTCGGCGTGGTCAGCCGCTGTCGGTCCAGATAGGTGCCGTTGGTGGAGCCTAGATCCTCCACGGTCCACTGCCCAGCCTGATCCGGGTAGATCCTGGCGTGACGGGAGGACGCGTAGTCGTCGTCCAGGACGATCGTGGAGTCGTGTGCCCGGCCCAGCGTCACGGTCTGGCCGTGCAGTGCGACCGTGGTGCCCGCCAGCGACCCCTGGGTCACCACCAGGTGGGTGGGCTGGCCGCGGCGCTGCCGGGCCTGCTGCTGCTGGGCGCCGCCGGGCTGCCCCTGCGGCGGGCGGCCCGCGCCGGCCGCGGTGGGGGCGGTGGGCGCGGCCCGGTGCCCGGAGCGCGGGGCGGCGCTCTTGGTGGTGAACAGGTCGCTGCGGATCACCTGCACCGCGACGATGACGAACAGCCACAGCACGGCGAGGAAGCCCAGCCGCATGACCGTGAGGGTCAGATCAGACATACCGGCCCGCTTCTACCCTTCGACCTGTCGGTAGACGATGGTGGTCGACCCCAGGACGATCCGGGAGCCGTCGCGGAGCGTAGCGCGCTGGGTGTGCTGCCCGTCCACCACGATGCCGTTGGTGGAGCCGAGGTCCATGACCATCGCGGGCGTACCGGGGCGGATCTCCGCGTGCTTGCGGGACACCCCGGGGTCGTCGATCCGGATGTCGGCCTCGGTGGAGCGGCCCAGCACGACCGCGTTCTGGCTGATCTGGTGGCGGGCGCCGTTCACCTCGATCCAGCGCCGGGTGCCGGCGCCGCCGTGGCCCGCGCCGGGGAACGGCCGGACGTTGTTGCCGGGGGCCGGCGGGGCGGGCGGCATCGCGGGCGGGGCGGAGGGCGGCGGCGGAGCGCCGTACGGGGCGCCGCCGCCCTGCTGCCAGGGCGCGCCCGGGGCCGGCGGCGTCGGCGGGCGGCCGTAGCCGGGCGCGGCGGCGGGCGGCGCGGGCGGCTGCTGCGGCTCCTCGGACGTCAGCGTGCGGCTGCGCACCCGGTACAGGCCGGTGTCCAGGTCGTCGGCCTTCTCCAGGGCGACCTGCAGCGGGCCCATGAAGGTGTAGCGCTGCGCCTCGGCGTACTCGCGGACCATGCCGGCGAGCTCGTTGCCGAGCTGCCCGGCGTAGGGGCTGAGGCGCTCGTGGTCGTGCGGGCTGAGTTCGACGATGAAGTCGTTCGGGACGACCGTGCGGTCCCGGTTCCAGATGCTGGCGTTGTTGTCGCACTCGCGCTGCAGGGCGCCGGCGATCTCCACCGGTTGGACCTCGGACTTGAACACCTTGGCGAAGGTGCCGTTCACGAGACCTTCGAGTCGCTGCTCGAACTTCTTCAGGACTCCCACGGTGCACCCCCTTTCAGGGCGTCGGTCGGGCCGGCTTCTCGGCTGGAAAGCGGTACTTCCGTACTGATCGTATCCACGCCCGGCCCTTCCGTACGGTTCCCCGGCCAGGTCGCGCCCGGAGGGTACCCACTGGGCGGTCCGCTCACCCGTTCGGCCCGGCCCCCGGTTGCGGCCCGGTGGGAGGCGTGCAGGGGGCCCGGCGGAATGGATTCGCAGGTGGGGCTCGGGGCGTGCTAATGTTTTCCATGTCGGAAGGGGCACCCGCAAGGGAGCCGAACGGAAGACCCGGAGAGATGCGCTAAGCTTCTCGAAGAGTCGAAAGAGCGACAAGCTCCCGAAGACAACACCCATGCGCGGGTGGCGGAATAGGCAGACGCGCTGGATTCAGGTTCCAGTGCCCGAAAGGGCGTGGGGGTTCAACTCCCCCCTCGCGCACAGCGAAGCCCCGCAGATCTCAGGATCTGCGGGGCTTTTTTGTTGTTCCCGGAAATGCCGCCCTGCCGCGTCGTCGGCGCGGGCTCAGGCAGGCAGCGCGGGCTCAGGCGGGCAGCACGGCGTGCAGGGCGAAGCCGCCGTCGGGGGTGGGGCCGGCGGTGAAGGTGCCGCCGAGCAGGGCGGCGCGCTCGCGCAGGCCGACCAGGCCGTGTCCGCCGCCGGGCAGCGGGGCGGCGGGGGCGGGGCCGGTCGGCGGGCCGTTGCGGACCTCGATGTGGAGCTTCTCGCCGCGGGCGGCGACCCGGACGGTGACCTGGGCGCCGGGGGCGTGCTTGCTGATGTTGGTGAGGCCCTCCTGGACGGTCCGGTACGCGGCCCGTTCGACGGCCTCGGGCCAGTCGCGGCGGCCGGGGTCGAGCCGGTGGGCGACGGGCAGGCCGCTGCCGCCGATCAGCCGGGGCAGGTCGGCGAGGGTGGGCTGCGGGGTGAGCGGGGTGCCGCTGCGGGCGCCGTCGGCGCGCAGCACGCCGACCATCTGGCGGAGTTCGTCCAGGGTGCGGACGGAGAGTTCGCGGATGGTGCGGGCGCCGTCCCGGGCGGCCGGGTCGGTGCTGGCGACCTGGATCGCCCCGGCCTGGATGGAGATCAGGCTGACCTGGTGGGAGACCACGTCGTGCATCTCGCGGGCCAGCCGGGCGCGTTCGGCGGTCAGCACCCGTTCGGCGATCAGCCGGCTCTCGCGCCGGCGGCCCTGGGTGAGTTCGGTGACGCGTTCGCCGAGTTCGCGGCGGGTGCGGGTGAGCATGCCGAGCGCGGCCGGTCCGGCGCCGAGCATCACGCACTGGATGGCGTACAGCGCGTTGTCCCGGCTGAGTGCGAACAGGTCCGGGGCGAAAGGCCAGTGGAAGAACTCGACCAGGGCGAAGGAGACCGCGCAGGCGACCGGGATCCGGGGCTTCGGGTAGGCGGCGGAGACCGCGTACACGGCGGTGAGCGGGGCCAGCCAGATCTCGTTGAAGAACGCGCCGGGCAGCGCGAGCAGGGCGACCGTCAGCGGGTAGCGGCGGCGGGCGAGCAGGGCGACGACGGACAGCGCGGACAGGGCGATCTGCCAGGGCTCGGAGCCCTTGGCGACCAGGGCGGAGTCGACCGCGGCGGCCGCGACCGGGACCAGCAGGGTGGTGCGGGGGGAGCGCAGCCAGGCCCGGCGTCGCGGGACGGCGGCGGCCCCGACCTCGGCGGTGGCGTCGGTCACTCCCCGTCCCGGCGTTCGCGGACCAGGCCGGCGCGGTGCGCGACGACGGCGGCCTGGACCCGGTTGGCGGCGCCGAGCTTGGCCAGGATGGCGCTGATGTGGTCCTTGACGGTGCCGGTGCCGAGGAACAGGCGGTCGGCTATCTCGGCGTTGGAGAGGCCCTCGCCGAGCAGCGCCAGTACGTCGAGTTCGCGGCCGGTGAGCCGGTGGGTGAGGGCGGTGGCGGTGAGGTCGGGGCCGCCGCCGTCGACGTAGCCGGTGATCACGGTGCGGGCGACGGTCGGGGAGAGCACGCTGCCGCCGGACGCGAGCACCCGGACGGCGTGCACCAGCTGTTCGGGCGCGGTGTCCTTGAGCAGGAAGCCGGCGGCCCCGGCGCGCAGCGCGGTGCCGATGTACTCCTCGGTGTCGAAGGTGGTGAGCATCGCGACGACCGGCGGGTCGGGCAGTGCGCGCAGCCGGCGCAGCACGCTGATGCCGTCCAGGTCGGGCATCCGGACGTCGAGCAGCACCACCTCCGGGGAGAGCGCCAGGGTCTGCTGTTCGGCCTGGCCGCCGGAGCAGCCGCCGACGACCTCCAGGTCGGGTGCGGAGCCGACGATGAGGCCGAGCCCGGAGCGGACCAGCACCTCGTCGTCCACGATCAGGACCCGGGTCGGCGGCATGTCTCTCCCTCGTGGGGGTTTCGGTTCGGTCCCGGGAACGGCCCGGGACCCCCGCCGATCGGCGGGGGTGGGAATCCGCTACCGGATTCACGCAATTCTCATCTCCGCTGGGCAACCATGGAAATCGGGGCCGAGTGCGCAGACTGCGCGCGGATGCGCCCCGAGTTTCGATCGTCTGGAATGGTTGCTGTGTCCACAGTGAAGACGGCTGCCTCGGCCGTGTCCCCCACCCGGGGCGAAGGCCCCGGTCCGCTGGAGCGCTGGCGGCGCCGGGCCGCCGGGTCGACGGTCTGGTACCTGCGACTGGTCGCGCTGCTCAACCTGGTGGCGGTGCTGTCGGTGCCGTTCCGGAACCAGGTGCAGCGTCACAACGAGGGGGAGTTCTTCACCCCCTACCTGGTCACCGCCGGGCTGACCGCGGTCGCGCTGTCGCTGTTCCTGGCGGTGGCGATGCGGCGCCGCAAGCGGGCGGCGTGGATCTTCAACACCGTCGCGGCGGGGCTGACCTTCGCCACCTTCCTGGCGCTGATGGTCTGGGGGGAGCACTTCACCTCGCACCCCCTGAACTGGTTCTCGGTGGTGCTGACCGGTCTGTTCCTGGTGGCGCTGCTGGTCTCGCGCCGGGAGTTCACCTCCAAGGGCGACCGCTCCAACCCGAAGACCGCGGTCGCGGCGGGCGTCGGCGGCGTGCTGCTCGGCGGCCTGATCGGCTCGGTGCTGGTGCAGCTGACCAACCACATCAGCGGGGCGGGCTTCGGCACCCGGTTCAGCTACTCCGTGCACCGGATGATCACCGTGACGCCGTCGGCGAAGGTGATCGACGTGGTCTCCGTGCCGACCTGGGTGAACGCGGCGATCAACGTGATGGGCGCGCTGCTGTTCCTGGGCGTGGTGTACGTGACGTTCCGCTCGCCGCGCGGCGAGGAGCTGCAGACCGACGAGGACGAGCAGAAGCTGCGCGAGCTGCTGGAGAAGCAGGGCGAGCGGGACTCGCTGGGCTACTTCGCGCTGCGTCGGGACAAGGCCGTGGTCTTCTCGCCGAGCGGGAAGGCGGCGATCGCCTACCGGGTGGTCGGCGGCGTCACGCTGGCGTCCGGCGACCCGATCGGCGACCCGGAGGCCTGGCCGGGCGCGATCGACGCCTGGCTGGCGGAGGCCCGCGAGCACGCCTGGGTGCCGGCCGTGATGGGCGCCTCCGAGGAGGCCGGGGTGATCTACGCCCGGCACGGCCTGGACGCGCTGGAGCTGGGCGACGAGGCGATCGTCGAGCTGGACGAGTTCTCGCTGGACGGCCGCGCGATGCGGGTGGTCCGGCAGGCCTACAACCGGGTCAAGCGGGCCGGGTACACGGTGCGGATCCGTCGCCACGAGGACATCCCGGAGACGGAGATGGCCGAACTGGTCGCCAAGGCCGACCACTGGCGCGACGGCGCGACCGAGCGCGGCTTCTCGATGGCGCTCGGCCGGCTCGGCGACGCGTGCGACGGACGCTGCGTGATGCTGGAGTGCTTCGACGGGGACGGCGAGCTGCGGGCGCTGCTGAGCTTCGTCCCGTGGGGCGTGCACGGCCTGTCGCTGGACCTGATGCGGCGCGACCGGGACAGCGAGAACGGCCTGATGGAGTTCATGGTCATCGAACTCCTGCAGCGCGCGAAGGAGGTCGAACTGGAACGGGTCTCGCTGAACTTCGCGATGTTCCGGTCGGTTTTCGAGCGCGGCTCCAAGCTGGGCGCCGGACCGGTGCTGCGGCTGTGGCGGGCGGTGCTGGGATTCTTCTCCCGCTGGTGGCAGATCGAGTCGCTGTACCGGGCGAACGCGAAATACCGGCCGATCTGGGAGCCGCGGTATCTGCTCTTCCAGAAGAGCAGCGAGATTCCGCGGATCGGTATCGCCTCCGCCCGCGCGGAGGGTTTCATCACGGTGCCGACCATGCCGGCGCTGTTCCGGCGACGCCACGCCCGCAAGGGCTGAGCCACGGGCTTCCCGGCCCGACGGGTCCGGGACGGTGGTCCCTCCGCCGGGGGGCGGAGCGGGCCGGGAGATCAGACTCCGGTAGGACGTGATCGGGCTTCGAAGCTGATGCCCTTGATACGTCCGCTGCGTAGTGTCGAAGAAGAGGCGTGGAACGAGGCGCGAAACAGGACGGACGTCGGGAAAAGCCGTACGTCGGAAACGGGAGAATCGGGACGTGAAGCAGAACACCCACGCGGGGGGCGTGCGATCGGGGCCGGGGGCGGTATTCCGCCGGGCCGCGGTCGCCGAGTGGGGGGCGCTGTTCGGCGCCGTGAAGGAACGGGTGCTGCGGCGGAAATTCGCGGCGGTGCCGCTGGCGACCGCGGCGACCGCGCTGGTGCTGCTGTTCTCGATCGTCCAGCACCTGCCGGGCGGGGCCCGGTTCGTCGCGGACATCGGGGTGGTGAAGGCGGCGCTGCCGCTGGACGTGTCGCTGCTGCGTACGCCGCTGTCGCTGTACGTGCCGGCCCTGGACCTGCCGGTGTGGGGGGCGCTGGCGCAGGTGTTCCTGGTGTTCGGGGTGGCGGAGATCGTGCTGGGGCGGCGGCTGACCCTGGTGGTCGCGTACGTCTGCACCCTGGCGGGGACGCTGTTCGCCCGGGTCGCGGTGGCGCTCGGCCCGCACCACCTGCTGGGGTTCCCGCGCTGGGTGGCGCACGTGCGCGACACCGGGCCGTCGGCGGCGGTGGTGGCGCTGGCCGTGGTGGTGGCGTTCCGCTGCCGGGCCTGGTGGACGGGCGGCGCCGTGGTGCTGGCGATGGTGGTGGAGGCGGCGCTGCTGCCGAACCTGGCGGGTCTGGAGCACCTGGTGGCGATCAGCACGGCGGTGCTGATCTCGGTCTGGGTCGAGGTGTTCGGCGACTACTGGCCGCGGGTGCTGTCCGGGGTCGGCGCGGCCGCCTCGGTGGCGCAGGGCGGGGCCAGGGCCGTCACGCCCTGACCCCGACGGGTGCTCAGCCGCGGGGCAGCGGCATCTCGAAGTAGACGACCTTGCCGACCGCCTTGCGGGAGGTGCCCCACTTCTCGGCCAGCTTGCTGACCAGGTTCAGGCCGCGGCCGTGCTCGGACAGCGAGTCGGCGGGCTCCAGCGACGGCAGGTTGTGGTTGTCGTCGCTGACCTCTACCAGCAGCTTGTCGACCCGGATCAGCTGCAGCTGCACCTCGGAGCGGGCCACCCGGACGGCGTTGGTGACCAGTTCGGACACCAGCAGCTCGACCGTCTCGCCGATGGCCGTCAGCTGCCAGGCGGCGAGCTGGTCGCGCACCAGGCGGCGGGCCCGGCCGACCTCGGCCTCGGTGACGCCCAGCTGCCAGGTGGCGACCTCGGTCGGCGGGACGCCGTCGAAGCGGGCCACCAGCAGCGCGATGTCGTCCTGCCGGTCGTCCGAGTGCAGGGTGTTCAGCACGGTGTCGCAGGCCTCGTCGGGGGTCTGCTTGGGGTCGATCAGGTTGCCGCACAGCGCGGCCAGACCTTCTCCTATGTCGCCGCCGCGGACCTCGACCAGGCCGTCGGTGCACAGCACCAGCATCGAGCCGTCCGAGACGTCGATCCGGGTGGCGACGAACGGCACCCCGCCGACGCCGATCGGCGCGCCCGAGGGCAGGTCGAGCAGTTCGCCGCGCCCGTCGGGGTGGACCAGGACAGGCGGGACGTGGCCGGCCGAGGCGAGTTCGCAGGTGCGGTTGATCGGGTCGTAGACGGCGTACAGGCAGGTCGCCAGGTGGTCGTCGCCGATCTTCAGGGCCAGGTTGTCGAGGTGGCGCAGCAGCTGGCCGGGTGGCAGGTCGAGGGCGGCGAGGGTCTGCATGGCGGTGCGGAAGCGGCCCATCGCGGCGGCCGAGTGCAGGCCGTGGCCCATCACGTCGCCGACCACCAGGGCGACCCGGCTGCCGGGCAGCTGGATGGCGTCGAACCAGTCGCCGCCGACCTCGGCCTTGCGGTCGCCCGGCATGTAGCGGTGGGCGATCTGCACGCCGGGGATCTTCGGCGGGCGGGTGGGGATCATCGAGCGCTGCAGGGTGGTGGCGACCTTGGACTCGGCGCGGTGCAGCCGGGCGTTGTCCAGCGACAGGGCGGCGCGGGCGGCGATCTCCTTGAGGGTGTCGGCGTCGGCGCGGGTGAACGGCGCCCGGTCGGACAGCCGCAGCAGCTTGAGGATGCCGAGCACCGCGCCGCGGGCGGACAGCGGCAGCACCAGCATCGAGCGGCCGACCACGGTCGGCTCCAGTTCGGGGCCGCCCAGCGAGGCCGCGTAGTCGACCGCGACGTCCGCGGAGATCAGCGGCACCAGCACCGGCTGGTTCTCCTGCAGGGCCAGCCCGGGCGGGGTGGCGCGCGGCATGGTGAGCAGCGAGCCCTCGTCCAGGACGTGGTTCCAGCGCGGCGAGCCGGCGTTGAAGGTGCGGGCGACGCGGCGCAGCACGGTGCGGTCGTCGGGCGGGTCGGCGGGGAGTTCGCCGTCCGAGAGCAGCCCGTCGAGGACGTCCACGCAGGCGAAGTCGGCGACCCGGGGGACCAGCACCGCGCACAGCTCGCGGGCGGTGGTGTCCAGGTCGAGGGTGGTGCCGACCTGGCTGCCGACCGAGGCCAGCAGCGCGAGGTCGCCGTCGTCGGGCAGGCCGCGGACCACCTCGACGCCGGCGCGGGCGGCCCTGGCGGGGCCGGGCACGGCGGCCGGGGCGGTGGCCGGTTCGGGTGGGGCGGCGGCGGGGTCGATGGCGGGGCCTCCCGGGGTCGGGCCGTGGGCGGCGGCTTCGCGTGGGCTGGGCACGGTGCTGCCGGGCACCCGCGCGTTCTCCGCGGACCCGGCAGCCTGTATCCGTACCCCGAGCGGGGCGCGGGCACCCGTGCCGCGCTGCGGCTCCGCGGGGCGCCGGACGGTGCGCTCGCGCTGCTGGGCGGCCCGCTGCTGCGGTGTCGGGTAGCGGCGGCCGATGCCGGCGGCGACCCGCGCGGTGCCGGACGGCCCGCCCGGCGAGGACTGGTACGGGGCGACCGCGAGCAGCGTCGCGCCGTCCACCCGCAGGGCCGGCGGGCCGGCCGCGGACAGGGCGGCCAGCAGGCGGGCGCGGAGCTCCGCGGAGCCCGGCGGCAGCAGCGCGGCCAGCGCCTCGGGGGCCTGCCCGACGGGCGGCGCGAGGGCGGCCGCGACCTGCTGCGGGCGGACCGCGGCGGGCGCGGCGGTGTACGGGACGAGACGCTCGCCGAGGGCGATCCGGGGGCCGGCGGCGCGCAGCGGGCCGGCGTCGGCGGCCAGCACCAGCAGTGCGCGGCCGGCCGGTTCGGCCAGCGGGTAGGCCCACCAGAGGATGTCGCGCGGCCGTTCCTCGCGGTCGTGCACCGTCATCCCGCCGGCCCACGGGCCGTCGGCGGTGAGGTCGTCGAGGGTGTCGAAGGCGTCGCAGCGGTGCGCGGGGGCGTCCGAGTCGTGGCGGGGGCAGAGGGCGGGCAGCAGACCGTGCGCGGTGCGGCCGACGGCGACGGCCGCGCGATGGCCGAAGAGTTCCTCCGCGGTGCGGTTCCACACCGCGATCCGGCCGTCCGGATCGACCAGCACGGCGGCCACCCGCAGCAGCGCCACCACCCCGGCGGGGAGGCCGCCCGGCAGGTCCGCCCGGTCGGGTGCGGAAATGGGCTGGTCCACCATGGATATCGGTCTGCCCCTTTGAGTTCTTGCTGCTCCTCCTGGCCGGTGCGCGCGTCCTTGCGTGCGTCCTCCAATGAAGCACGGAGATGCCAATGGGAGGTAGTTAATCGGGCAGATTCGTCCGTATCAGTTGCGTGTCGTTGACGGCGCGCCCCCGGTGTGCTCCGTCATCACCCGGTCGGGCGGCGCGGCGGCCCCGGTAGGGTTGCCCGGGTGAGCGTACCGAGCGTCGAGGTGTGGGCGGATCCGGAGCGGCAGGAGCTGGAGGAGCGGGTCGCGGCGGCCGAGCTGGCCTGGCTGACCCTGGACGTGGACGTGGCCACCCTGCGGGTGGAGATCGACAACTTCGCGCTCGCCCACCACCAGCTGCTCGGCCCGCTGTACGCCGAACTGGACGAGCTGGACGCGCTGATCGCCGAGGCGGTGGCGGCGCTCAGCGGCGACCCCGAGGACCTGCGGCGGGCGGCCGAGGCCCGGGAGCGGGTCGAGCCCGCCGAGCAGCGCGGCCCGCGCGAGGGCGAGCCGGAGGCCCGCCGGGTGCGGCCCGACAGGGACGCCCAGCGGGTCTACCGCGAACTGGCCCGCCGCGCCCACCCCGACCTGTCCACCGACCCGGCCGAGCAGCAGCGCCGCTCCGCGTTCATCGCCCGGGTCAACGAGGCGTACGCGCTGGCCGACACCGAAGGGCTGGAACGGCTCGCCGAGGAGTGGTCCACCGACCCGGAGTCCGCGCCCGCCGTCGACTCCCCCGACCGGCTGGCCTGGCTGCGCCAGCGCCTGGAGTGGCTGAGCGGCCGGATCACCGCGCTCGCCACCGAGCAGGTCCGGCTGGAGCGCACCCCGATGGGCGAGCTGCTGCTGCTCCGCCCGGACGAGCCGGAACGCCTGCTGGAGGACCTCGCCGAGCAGCTGCTGGCCACCGCGTCCGACCGGCAGTCCCGGCTGGCCGCGCTGCTGCCGGACAATGGCCCGAACGATTCGCCCCGACCCCAGGAGACCGCCCCGATGTTCGCTCAGCTGCCCACCACCGACGCCGCCTCGGTGCCCGCCGACGCCGCCCTGCTCGACGTCCGCGAGCAGGACGAGTGGGACGCCGGCCACGTGGACGGTGCGCTGCACATCCCGATCGGCCAGGTGGTGGCCCGCCTCGACGAGCTGCCCGACGCCCGGCTGTACGTGCTGTGCCGGGTCGGCGGCCGCTCCGCGCAGGTCGTGCAGTACCTGGTCGGGAACGGCCGGGACGCGGTGAACGTGGACGGCGGCATGTACGCCTGGGAGGCCGCCGGCCGCCCGATGGTGGGCAGCGGCGGCCAAGACGCCTTCGTCCTGTAACAGCGGCCCCTCCCGCCCCTGTTCGAACGGGTGCGCGGTGCGGCAGGATGGCCGCCGTGCGCGTCTGGTCGAAGCCCGCCCGGGCGGTGCTGACGTTCGCCGGGGCGGGGCTGGGGGCCGGCACCCTGGCGTTCCTCGCCGCGCTGTTCCTGCACGTGGCGCCGGAGAACGCGCTGTCCCGCGAGTACCGCGTCGAGCTGAACGCCGTGGTGTACCCGGAGTTCGAGCAGAACTGGCAGCTCTTCGCACCGGACCCGCTGCAGCGTGAGGTCACGGTGTTCGCCCGGGTGCAGACCATCGCCGACGACGGCCGGATCACCACCCGCGACTGGCGCTCGCTGACCGCCGGCGACCTCGCCGCGATCCGGCACGACCCGGCGCCCAGCCACCTCGACCAGAACCTGCTGCGCCGCGCCTGGGACTTCTACGCCACCACCCACCCCGACGGGGACGGCCCGTCCGCCGGCGGCTCGCGCGGCCGACTTGCCGAGGAGTACCTGAAACGGATCGCCCTGCAGCGGATCGGCTTCGGCGGGGAGCGGGTGCTCCAGGTGCAGCTGCGGGCCGACACCCGGGCCGTCGCCCCGCCCGCCTGGAGCGACGAGCAGGTCGACACCTCCCCGCACGCCCGGGAGCTGCCCTGGTGGCCGGTGCAGGACGAGGACCGGCGGGGCCTGTCGTGAGGTTCGAGGCGCTCCGGGCCGCCCTGCCGCGGCTGCTGACCACCCTCGCCCCGCACCAGGCGGCGGCGGTGCGGATCGGGGTGGCCGGCACCTGGGGCGCCTACCTGCTGCGCGAGTGGCCGAACCGCCGACTGCTGTACGGGGACCGCTCGCCCTGGTCGGCGGAGCTGAACGACCGGCTGCTCGCCGAGACCCACGCCTTCACCGCGCTGTCGTGGAGTGACGGACGCGGGTGGTTCGAGGCGGTGTACCTGCTGGCGCTGGTCTCGGCCGCGGCCCTCGCGCTCGGCTGGCGCACCCGGGCGAGCGCCGTCGTCTTCGCGCTGACCGTGCTGTCCCTACAGAACCGCAACGTGCTGGTCGGCGACGGCGGCGACAACCTGGTCCACCTGCTGGCGATCTACCTGGTGTTCACCCGCTGCGGCGCCGTCTGGTCGCTGGACGCCCGCCGCCGCGCCCGCCGACCCGCCCCCGACCCGGACGCCTGGAGCGAGCCGCGGGCGCTGGCCGACGCGCTGGCGGCGATGCTGCACAACTGCGCGATGCTGGTGATCGCCGTGCAGGTGGTGCTGGTGTACGCCACGGCCGGTTGGTACAAGGTGCAGGGCGCCCGCTGGCAGGACGGCACCGCCGTCCACTACCCGCTGCACCTGGCCTCGTTCACGCCCTGGCCGGGCCTGTCGGCGCTGCTCGGCGGCAGCCTGCTGGTGACCTTCCTGCTCAGCTACGGGACGGTGCTCGCGCAGGTGGGCTTCCCGTTCGCACTGGCGAGCAGGCGGCTGAAGAACGTGCTGCTGGTGCTGATGGGGGCCGAGCACCTGGCGATCGCGGTGGTGCTCGGGCTGCCGTTCTTCTCGATGGCGATGCTCTCCGCGGACGCGGTGTTCTGGCCCACCGGGGCGCTGGTGGCGGTGGAGCGCGCGCTGACGGGCCGGCGGCGGAAAAGTCGCTAAGCTCCCGTTATGTCCTGGTTCACGGCCCTGCGCGAGACCGCGAAGGCCGGGCTGACCGTGGACTTCTCGCTCACCAACCCGCGCCGGTCGCTGCGCGCCGCGGTCGCCGCCGCGCTGGTGATCTTCCCGACGATGGCGATCTACGGGCCCGCGCACGCCGCGTCCGCCGCGATGGGCGCGTTCATCGCCGGGGTCGCGACCTTCCAGCGCTCGTTCCGGCCGCGTGCCTCGCTGGCCCTGGTGGCGGGCGCCGGGCTGGGCGTGTCGACCTTCCTCGGCTACCTGGCCGTCGGGATTCCCGGGGCCTTTCCGGTGCTGCTCGCGCTGTGGGCGTTCGGCGCCGGTCTGGCCTGGGCGATCAGCCCGACCGCCGGGGTGGTCTCCGCCAACACGCTGTCCGTGATGCTGGTGGTGGTGCAGCTGCCGGTGTCGGTGTCCGCCGCACTCGGCCACGCCCTGCTCTGCTCGATCGGCGGCGGCGTGCAGGCGCTGGTGGTCACCGTGTGGCCGATCGACAGCTGGCGGGCGCAGCGCGACGCCCTCGCCGACACCTACGCGGGGCTCGGCGACTACGCCCGCAGCCTGCGGCACGACCCGGTGGCGCACGTCGACCCGGAGCCGTTCATCGTCGCCCGGCAGGCCGCCCGGCTGACCGCCCGGCAGGCCCGCCGCCGCCCGCCCGAGCTGCGCGGCCTGCGCACCGTCGCGGAACGGATCCGGCCCGCGCTGGCCGCGCTCGCCGACCCGCGGGTCGGCGCCGCCGAGGAGGGGCCCGAGCGCGACCGGGCCCGCGAGGTGCTGGCCGCCGCCGCCGAGGTGCTGGACGCGCTGGCCCGGGCGATCCGCACCGGCGAGGCGGTGCGCCTGCCCAAGGACACCCCCGGCCTGGCGCTGGCCCGCCCCGGCACCGGCGAGGACCTGCTGCGCGGCGGCGCCCGCCGCTCCGCGCGCCGGCTGTCCGGGCTGCTCGGCCGGGCTGCCGACCGGCTCGACCGGCAGGACCGGACCGCCCTCCCGGCCCGCGCCGACACCGGACTGCGCCGCCCCCCGCTGGTCAAGGTCGCGCCCGCCGCGCTGGCCACCGTCGGCCGGCAGCTGCACCAGCACTCGGCGATCTTCCACCACGCGATGCGGATGTCCGCCGTGGTCACCTCCGCCTACCTGGCGGCCCGGCTGCTGGGCATCGAGCACGGCTACTGGGCGCCGATGGCCTCCGCCATGGTGATGCGCCCCGACTTCGCGCAGACCTTCAGCCGCGGCGTCGCCCGGATCGCCGGCACCGTCGCCGGCGTGCTGGTGTCCACCGCGATCGTGCAGGTGTTCCAGCCCAACGACTGGGTGCTGGCCTCGCTCGCCGTGTTCTCGATGGGCATGTCCTACATGATGCTGAGCACCGGGTACGCGCTGCTGACGGCCGCGATCTCCTCCTACGTGGTGTTCCTGCTCGGCCTGCAGCCCGGCGAGCCCGTGCAGCTGGCCTTCGACCGGGTCGCGATGACGCTGCTCGGCGGCGCGGTCGCGCTCGGCGCGTACGCGCTGTTCCCGACCTGGCAGACCGCCCGGCTGCCGGAGCGGCTCGCCGAGTGGCTGGCCGCCGCCGGGCGGTACGCGGCCGCCGTGTTCACCGCGTACGGCGAGCCGGCCGGCGGGCATGCCGAGGGCGACGTGCGGGCCGCGCTGCTGGACGTTCGGGAGACCCGCGCCGAGATGCTGGCCGCGCTGGACCGGGCCGAGCTGGAACCCGTGCACCACTTCGCGAGGACGCCGGAACTCAGCCGCAAGCAGTTCGACCGGGCCCGTTCCGCGGTCGGCATGCTGGACCGCTCCACCGTCCTGCTGGAGGCCCACCTGCCCGCCGAGGACGCCCCGCCGCTGCCCGGCGCCGGCGCGTTCGGCGAGGAGCTGCGGGACGCCACCGCGATCGCCGCCGCCGCGATCCTGCTCGGCCAGAACGTCGACTTCTCCCAACTGCGCGAGGCCCACCGCAGCTGGGACTACCTGCTGGCCTCGCTCCCCCGCGACGAGGGCATCGACGTCACCCGGGCCGGGGCCCGACTCGTCATGCAGGCGCTCACCGAGCTGGAGAAGGCCGTCCGGACGCGCCCGCAGCCGGCCCGGGAGGAGCCCGTACCCTCGACTGCGTGAGCGACACCTCGGTGCCCCAGCAGGGCGAGCAGTACGACGACGGACACCTCGCCGACGACCGCGAGATCGGCGTCGGCCCGCACCCCGAGCCGTGGCCCGACGACCCCCGGCTCGACCCCGAGCTGCTCGCCGCCGGCGACCGCCGCAACGTCACCGACCAGTACCGGTACTGGCGGCACGAGGCGATCGTCGCCGACCTCGACACCCGGCGGCACGGCTTCCACGTCGCCGTGGAGAACTGGCAGCACGACTTCAACATCGGCTCCGTGGTGCGCACCGCCAACGCCTTCCTCGCCGGGGAGGTGCACATCGTCGGGCGGCGCCGCTGGAACCGGCGCGGGGCCATGGTGACCGACCGCTACCAGCACGTGCGCCACCACGACTCGGTGGCCTCGCTGGCCGCGTACGCCGCCGAACGGGGACTGCCGATCATCGGCATCGACAACCTGCCCGGCGCGGTGCCGCTGGAGACCTACCCGCTGCCCGAGCGCTGCGTGCTGCTGTTCGGTCAGGAAGGCCCGGGGCTGACCGACGAGGCGTGGGCGCACTCGACGGCGGTCTGCTCGATCGCCCAGTTCGGCTCCACCCGCTCGATCAACGCCGGGGCGGCCGCGGCGATCGCCATGCACGCGTGGGTGCGGGAGCACGCCGCCGTCGGCGCGCTCCCGCAGGGCTGAGCAGTCGCCGGTCGCCGGTCGTCGTGCGTCAGGAGAACAGCAGCTTCCAGGTGTGCGGGCCCGGGTAGCCGTCGGCCTCCGCGCCGGTCCAGCCCTGGGCGCGTTGGAAGGCCTCGGTGGCCTTCCGGTCGGCCTCGCCCCAGTCCGGGCTCGGGCCCTCGCGGTAGTAGCCGCCGAAGCCCTTCTTCACCAGCTGCCGGCCGAGCTGGGTGACGTAGTCGTTGACCTTGCCCGGCCCGAACTTGTCCGCGCCCGGGAACGGCGGCAGGGCCTGGGTGGTGGGCGGGGGCGGCGCCGGGGCGCCGGTGGCGGGCGGGATGTCCTTGCCCTTGTGGTGGACCAGGAAGTCCCAGGTGTCCTTGCCCGGGTAGCCGTCGGCCTCCGCGCCGCGCCAGCCCTGGGCCAGCTGGAACGCCTCGGTGGCCTTCCGGTCGGCCTCGCCCCAGTCCGGGCTGGGCCCCTCCCGGTAGAACCGGCCGCCGCCGCGCTCCACCAGCAGCTTCCCCAGCCGCGTCACGTAGTCGTTGACCTTGCCGGGCCCGAACGTGTCCGCCCCCGGGAACGCGTCCGAGCCGTCCGGGGCCGGTGACGGCCGGGTCAACCCCTTGTAGCGGTACGGCTGGTAGCCGCTGGAGTTGTGCCAGTAGGCGTACGGGGTGCTGCGTTCGGTGGTGCCCGGGCGGGTCTGCTCCAGGGCCGTGTACTTGGTGTGCGCGCCGTCCGCCCAGCCGCCGAACAGCACCGCGTGGGAGCCGCCCTGCGGGTCGTCGGCGTTGTTGTAGATCAGTACGTCGCCGGGCTGCAGGTCGTCCTTCGAGATCCGGTCGGCGAAGTCCGGCAGCGTCCAGGTGGTCTGACTGCTGCCCAGGCCCCAGGCCATCGACACGAAGCCGGAGCAGTCCTGCCGGTAACCGTCCGACCAGTACTGCGACATGCTGTACGGCACCTTCTGGTCCACCCAGGACTGCGCCCGCCGCATGATGTCCGTCCGGGTGGTGGCGGGCAGGGCCAGTGACCGGCGGGCCGTCGGCGGTGCGCCGAACAGGCCCGCGACCCCGCCCTGCGGCGTGGTGGCGGTCTGCGGGCTGTCGGTGCGCGGCGCGGCCGCGGCTATCGACGCCACCGCCCCGCCGCCGAACACGCTGCCGACGGCGGCCAGCAGCACCGCCGCCCGCCGCGCGCCGCGGGCCTGCACCGAGACGCCTCGGCCCGACCGGACGGCGAGGTGCCTGGCCCGGCGGCGGGCGGTGCAGCCGCCGCAGGCACAGGACTCGTCCGGTTCGACATCGCTGAACTCCATCAGCACAGGGGACCTGCCTTTCCTCGGTGAGTGGGTCTCACATTTCACGGAGGCAGCAGCGCGGACCACCTGATGGGCGGTCGGACTGGGCAGAACGGGTGAACGGCGGGGAGACCGTGCGGCGTGGCGTCGGGCCGGGGGAGCGGTAAGGCGGTGGGACTGACGGTCGGTCAGGCGAAGGATCCGGGCCGGTGGTTATTCCCACTGCCAGCGGATGCCCACCTGGCCGGGTTGCTGGTCGGCGGTGAGGACGTGGGCGCTGGCGGAGGCGCCGATCCAGAGGGGCTCGCGGTGGCGGTCGGTCTCGGTGCCCGGGGTGCGGTCGAAGCGCTCGCACTGGACGGGGACGGCGGCGGGGTCGAAGTGGACCTGCAGGACGTATTCCCGCACGGGGGCGGCGAAGAACCGGCCGTAGTCGGCGGTCGGGCCGGCGTCGGGGATCTGCACCTCGTACTCGAGGACGGTGGAGTCGCCGAGGGCGAGCGGCCGGTCGAGGAGGAGTTCGGCGACCAACAGCCCGCTCTCCGGGCGGCGGCGGACCCGGCCGAGGCGGGCGTGCCGGACGTTGGTGATCTCGGGGCAGGTGTCGGTGCCCTCGTCGGACTTGTGGACCACGACGTGCCGGGTGACGCCGTCCACGGTGGCGCGGACCACCTGGCGCATCCGCAGCAGGTGGCCGCGGCGGGAGGCGTCGACGTAGTAGGCGTCGTGGATGGACTGCCGCTCCAGCTGGCCGGCCGGCGGGGCGTCGAGTTCGGCGAACACCTCGCCGAGTTCGGTCTGGCCGGGCCAGACCTGCTCGACCCGCAGGCCGTCGGGGGCCGGGCCCTGGGTGACCCAGCGGCCGCGCGGGCGGGGCGGGCCGAGCAGCGCGGTGAGGGCGGCGTGGCGCAGGCCGAGGAGTTCTTCGAGCAGGTGGACGGCGCGCAGCGAGGTGGCCCGTTCGGGCTGGCTGCGGCCGCGACGCCAGTAACTGAGCGTGGTGACACTGACTCTGACGCCCTGTTTGGCGAGCGCGGCGCGGATCCGGTCGAGGCTGAGCCCGCTGTGCTCGATCGCGGCGTTGAGGACCTCGGCGAAGCCTCCCTGCGGGGAAGCGGGTGCTGCGGGCGCGATGGGAACGGCGGGAATGGCAGGCGCGACAGGAATGGCGGGAACGACGGGAACGACGGCGGCGGTGGCCGTCGCGGCGACGGCGGCCTGTGCGGTGACGGCGGCCTGTGCCGCGGGAGCGGATACGGGTGCGGCGGAGTTGCGGACGGCTGCCTGCGGGCCGGCCGGCGCGGCCGGTCCGGCCGGTGGCCGGTCACCGCCGTGTTCGCGCTGGCCGACCAGGCGGAGCCGGCCGGCGTGCTGTGGTTGCTGTGAGCCCATGCGACACCTTCCCCACCCGGCGGGTTCGGTGGGTTCGCCCCGGCTCCGCGGTGCGTCGGAGGTGCGCCGCCGAGTGTGGGGGAACCCTATGCAGGGTTGAGAGGCTACGTCATCAATCAGGACATATGACAGTGGTCACGACAAGTATTTCGCAGACGGATCGCACTGGAAACACTCCTGACACACAGGTGCCGGGAGGGCCCGTGGAGACCCTCCCGGCACCCGCGTTGAACGCGGGTCAGGAGACGTTCAGCGCGGTGTCGTCGATGACGAAGCTGGTCTGCAGCGAGGCGTCCTCGACACCGTTGAACTTCACGGTGACGGTCTGTCCGGCGTAGGCGGACAGGTCGATGCTCTTCTGCGTGTAGCCGGTGTTCTTGTCGAGGTTGGAGTACGTGGCCACCGAGGTGCCGTTGACCGACACGGTGAGCTTGTCGTACGCCGTGGTGGTGCTGGTCTCGGCGGTGTCGACGTGCAGCCAGAAGGACAGCGTCGCCTTGCAGCCGGCCGGGATCGCCACCGACTGGGAGACGGAGTCGGTGTGGGCGGAGCCGTAGCCGTCCATCCAGGCCTTCCAGGAGCCGCTGTGGGCGGCCTCGGAGGCGGAGTTGTCGACCACGCCGGTGCTGGTGGTCCACGGGGCGGCGGTGCCGGTCTCGAAGCCGGGGTTGCCGAGCAGCTGGGCGGCGGTGCAGCCGCCGGTGGGCGGCGGGGTGGTGCCGCCGGTGCCGAGCAGGGCGTTGGCGAGGCCGTCGGCGATCGGGGTGCCCCAGCCGGTGACCTGGTCGTAGCCGGTCTTCGCGGCGAAGTCCTGGTTCGAGCCGCTGGTCACGTCGTGCAGCGCGGTGCCGTACGAGCTGCTGTTGGCGACGGTGTACAGCTTCGGGTTGACCTCGCCCAGGTTGGGCTTGGACGCGGCCTTGGCCTTCTGGTTGTACAGCGCGGCGAAGCCGGACCACAGCGGGGCGGCCGCGGAGGTGCCGCCGTAGACCTGCCAGCCGGCGCTGCTGGTGCCCTGGGTGTAGATCGCGAAGCCGCTGTTCGGGTCGGCGTTGGACGCGATGTCGGGCACGGTGCGCATGGTGCCGGTGACGTTGGTGCCGGTCTGCCAGGTCGGCTTGGCGAACTGGGTGGAGACGCCGCCGCCGGCGGTGCTCCAGGCGCTCTCCGAGCTGTAGGCGGTACCGGAGACCTTCAGGTTGGTGCCGCCGACGCCGGTGTTGTACGGGCTGGAGGCGGGAAAGTCCACGGCCTTCACGGAGGAGCCCGAGGTGGAGCGGGTGCAGTCCCGGGAGCCGTCGTCGCCGGACGCCGAGAAGATCGAGATGCCCTGGGCGGCGGCCTGCTTGAAGGAGTTGTTCACCGCCGTCATCGAGGAGGCGGTGGTGTCGGGCTCGCAGGAGCCCCAGGATATGGAGATGACCTGGACCCGGTTGTCCGAGACGATCTTGGCGGCCATGTCGATCTCGCCCTGGTCGCTGTTGGGGGCCTCGTAGACCAGCTGGGTGGCCTTGGGGGCGACGCCGCGGACGATCTCCGAGTCCAGCTCGACCTCGCCCTGGCCGTCGCCGGGCTTCGAGTCGTAGCTGGCACCGTCCACCGAGACGGTGCTGACCGCCGGGCCGGACAGGCCGAACTGGCTGTCGTAGGTGGTCAGGTTGGAGGACTTGTAGCCGTCGAACTCCCAGAGCGCCACGGTGCTGCCGGTGCCGTCCGCGCCCAGCTGGTCGAGGCGGTAGGCGCCGTCGTAGCCGGCCGGGCCGAAGCCGCTCGGGGTGGCGTGCGGGGTGGCCGCGTCGGGCTTGGCGATCCGGGTGGTGCGCACGGTGTGGTCGTTGAGGCCGCTGACGCCCTCGACCACCCCGGCCAGCGAGGCCGGCAGCGTGGCGGCGGCGTCGTTGGCGAAGAAGGTCCGGTTGCCCTGCTGCGGGTCGCTGTAGGTCGACTCGTGGGTGCCGAACGCGGCGGCGACCTTCGAGGCCGAGCCGCTGGCGTTCACCACCTGGCGGTTGGCGCTGACCGAGTCGACCTTCAGGCCCTGGGCGGCGAGGAACGCGCGGACCTGGTCGACGTCGGCCTGGGTCGGGCCGAAACGCTCGTTGAACTGCTCCGGCGTCAGATAGTGCCCGAACTCCGGGGTGCCGGGCGTGCCGACCGCCGCGAGGAATCGGTCCAACTCGGCGGTGTTGCGCAGTTTCAGGCTGACGGCCACGGATATCTTCCGGTCGGCCGGGACGTCTCCCTGCTTGTGGGAGCGCGCCACCGCCGGGGTGACGGTCTGCGGGAGCGCCACCCGGGAGCCGGCGTTCGGCGTCGGCGCCGCCTGGGCGGTGCCGACGCCGAGCGAGACGGCGGTCAGGGGCAGGACAGCCAGGGCTGCGGCAAGGGCGAGCGAGCGGGGTCGCACGGGGTCCTCCGGAAGTCTGGGGGCGTTCCGGTTTTCGAAAACGCTCGCCAGAATCTTTCAGAGAACCTTCAGGAATTGGCCCATGCCTGGGCAATTGCTTACTAAAGAACAGTCAACTGTGGAGCGCTGCACGGCTTCGGTGAATGAACAGAATGTCCACAGATCAATTCAGTGAATAAGGATCAGGGGCGGCCGAGCCACTGGCTGAGCGCGGCCCGCAGCTCACCCCGGGTCGGGTCGACGCAGGCCCACGCCGCGTAGCCGTCCGGGCGGACCAGCAGCACGGTGTCGCGCAGCTTGCCGTGCGGGTCGGCCGGGGCGGCGGTGACCACCCGCTCCGCCCAGGAGTCCGCCACCGACAGCTCGTCGTTGCTGATCAGCACGGCCTTCCCGGCGCGCAGCGCCTCGTACAGCCGGGACGGGCCGCCGGGCGCGTCCACGGCCAGTCGCAGGTCCGGGACGCGGCGGCCGGCCAGCGGGTGGGCGCCCTTCTCGGCGGGGTAGGCGTAGCCGATGCCGGAGATCTGCTTGGCGCCCAACTCGGCCAGCGGGCCGAGGTGTTCGGCGACGGCGCCGATCGCGGTGCGCAGCACCCGGGTGGTGGCGTTCCGGCCGAGGGCGAGCCGCACCAGGGCGCCGGAGCTGCGCAGCACCGTCCGGCCGACCGGGTGGCGCTCGGTCTGGTAGGTGTCCAGCAGCGCGTCGGGGGCCCAGCCGCGGACGGCGGCGACCAGCTTCCAGCTCAGGTTGGCGGCGTCCTGCAGGCCGGTGTTCATGCCCTGGCCGCCGGCCGGGGAGTGGCAGTGCGCGGCGTCGCCGGCCAGGAACACCCGGCCGGAGCGGTAGCTCGGGGCCTGCCGTTCGTCGCTGTGGAAACGGGACGTCCAGCGGGCCTCGGCGAGGCCCAGGTCGCGGCCCGTCACCTCGCGCATCAGGTCGGCGAGTTCGGCGAGCACCACCGGCTCGGAGTCGGCCACCTGGTGGTCGCGGTCCCAGCCGATCGCCCGGTGCCAGCCGTCGCCGTAGGAGGCGAGGAAGACGAAGCCGCGCTCGGTCGCGCCGGCCGTCAGCGGCTCCTCCGGCTGGTGCTCCAGCCGGACGTCGGCCAGCATCACCGAGCGGACCACCGACTCGCCGGGGAACGGGATGCCCAGCAGGTCGCGCACCGCGGAGTGCACGCCGTCGGCGCCGACCGCGTAGCGCGAACGCAGCCGCTGCTCGCCGTCGGCGGTGCGGACGGTCAGCGTGACGCCCTCCGCGTCCTGCCGCAGGCCGGACAGTTCGGAGCCGCGGCGCAGCTCGGCGCCCGCCTTGACGGCCCGGTCGCGCAGCACCCGTTCGGTGTGGGACTGCGGGGTGACCAGCACGAACGGGAACCGGGTGGGCAGCGCGGAGAAGTCCGCCCGGAGCCGGCCGAAGGCCTGCAGGGACGGCATGGTCAGGCCGGTGGCGATCAGCTCGTCGGCCACGCCGCGGGCGTCGAGCTGTTCCAGCGTGCGGGCGTGCACCGCGAACGCCCTGGTCAGGTTGGACTCCTCGGCACGCTTGTCGACCACGGTCACCCGTAGTCCGGCCGCCGCCAGATCGCCGGCCAGCAGCAGGCCGGTCGGGCCGGCCCCGACCACCACCACGTCTGCGGTGAACTCCGTCTCGGACATCCGTCTCTCCCGTCGTCATCCCCCGTCGGCCGGTGGTCAACGGACCGGAGTCCCACGGCTTTCGGGTTCTCAGAGCGCTTTCAGACTGCCATCATCGCGGCCCCATTCGGGGCTGTGAACCTCCTTCCCATGACTCAGCCAGCGATGCGTCACCCGCTCCGCTCCGTTCCGGCGGTCGACGGCCGGTCCGCGGCCGTGGCCGCGGTCAGAACCCGGCTCGTGGAGATCGTGGTGCCGGTGTACAACGAGCAGCACTCGTTGGAGCGTTGCGTCGAGCGGCTGCAGGCGTACCTGGCGGAGACCTTCCCGTACGACTGGCTGATCACGGTGGCCGACAACGCCTCGGTGGACGGCACCTGGGAGGTCGCCACGGCGCTCGCCGAGCGGTTCCCGCAGGTCCGGGCGGTGCACCTGGACCTGAAGGGGCGCGGCCGGGCGCTGCGGCAGGTGTGGGGGCAGAGCGAGGCGGACGTGGTGGCCTACATGGACGTCGACCTGTCCACCGGGCTGGACGCGTTCCTGCCGCTGGTCGCGCCGCTGCTGTCCGGGCACAGCGACCTGGCCATCGGCAGCCGGCTGCACCGGGGTTCGGCGGTGGTGCGGGGCCCGAAGCGGGAGTTCATCTCGCGGACCTACAACTTCCTGCTGCGGGCCACCATGGCCGCGAAGTTCTCCGACGCGCAGTGCGGGTTCAAGGCCGGGCGCACCGAGGTGGTGAAGCGGCTGCTGGAACGGGTCGAGGACAACGCCTGGTTCTTCGACACCGAACTGCTGCTGCTCGCCGAGGCGTCCGGGCTGCGGATCCACGAGGTGCCGGTGGACTGGGTGGACGACCCGGACAGCCGGGTGGACATCGTCCGCACCGCGCTGGACGACCTGAAGGGCATGCTGCGGGTGGCCCGGCACACCCTGGCCGGCCGGGGCGCCGTCGACCTGCCGGCCCGGGTGCGACAGGCCCAGGTGCCGCCGGGATTGGGCTGGCAGTCCGTCAGCTTCGCCGTGATCGGGGTGCTCTGCACGCTGGCCTACCTGCTGCTGTTCCTGGTGCTGCGGCGGCCGCTGCCGGCGCTCCTCGCCAACGCGCTGGCGCTGGGCGTCACCGCCGTGTTCAACACCGCGGCGAACCGGCGCTTCACCTTCGGCGTGACGGGCCGTCGGGACGCCCTCAAGCACCAACTGGAGGGCGGGATCGCGTTCCTGGTGGGCCTGGCGCTGACCAGCGGGGCGGTGGCGGCGCTGCACGCGGCCTCGCCGCGGGCCGGGCGCGGGCTGGAGCTGGGCGTGCTGGTGGCGGCCAACGCGGCGGCCACCGTGGTGCGGTTCGTGCTGCTGCGGGCGTGGGTGTTCAACCCGCGCCGCGGGCGGCCCTGTTGACTCCCTGCCGAACTCCCCCTGGGGCAGGGAACGCCGCGGGCCCGGACGGATTCGTCCGGGCCCGCGGTGCGCGTCCGCTGTCTGCGGACCCCGACTACTTGCGGATCTCGACGGTGCGGAACCGGTTGGCGACGAACGCGGCGTCGCAGTAGGCCGAGTTGGCGGCCGGGTTGGCGCCGGTGCCGTGCAGGTCGGAGAAGGCCGCGGTCTGGTTGACGTACACGCCGCCGGTGAGGTTGAGCGACAGCGAGACGCCGGCGTCCAGGCAGGCGTCGATCAGCGCGGTCTCGACCTCGGGGTCGGTGGTGTACGCGCCGGCCGTCATCGCGCCGTGCTCGACCGTGGTGCGGTGCAGCAGCTCGACGGCGGCGGCGGTGGACTCGACGGCGACCGCGAAGGCGATCGGGCCGAAGCACTCGGTGAGGAAGCGCGCGAGGTCGTCCGGCTTGCCCGCGTCGGCCTTCACCAGGGCGGGCGTGCGGATGGTCGCGCCGGGGAACTCCGGCGAGGCCACCACCCGCGGGGCGAGGGCGAGTTCGCCGAGCTCGCCGCCGGCCGCGGCGGCGCTGCGCTGCAGCACGCCGGGGTTGACCACGGCGCCGAGGATGGTCGCGGCGCGGGCGTCGTCGCCGAGCAGGCCGTCGACGGCGGCGGCGAGGTCGGTCACCACCTGCTCGTAGGAGCGCTCGCCGTCCTCGGTGCGGATGCCGGTGCGCGGGATCAGCAGGTTCTGCGGGGTGGTGCACATCTGGCCGCTGTACAGGCTGAGCGAGAACGCCAGGTTGTTCAGCATGCCGCGGTAGTCGTCGGTGGAGTCGACCACGACGGTGTTCACGCCGGCCTTCTCGGTGTACACCTGCGCCTGGCGGGCGTTGTCCTCCAGCCAGTCGCCGAAGCCGGTGGAGCCGGTGTAGTCGATCAGCTTCACCTCGGGGCGCACCGCCAGCACCTGGGCGATCGCGGAGCCCTCGCGCTCGGCGGCCAGGCAGACCAGGTTCGGGTCGAAGCCGGCCTCGGCGAGCACCTCGCGGGCGATCCGCACGGTCAGCGCCAGCGGCAGCACGGCCCGCGGGTGCGGCTTGACCAGCACGCCGTTGCCGGTGGCCAGCGAGGCGAACAGGCCCGGGTAGCCGTTCCAGGTCGGGAAGGTGTTGCAGCCGATCAGCAGCGCGGTGCCGCGCGGGACGGCGGTGAACTCCTTGGTCATCACCAGCGGGTCGCGCTTGCCCTGCGGCTTGGTCCACTGCGCGGAGCGCGGCAGCCGGGTCTGCTCGGCGTACGCGTACGCCACCGCCTCGACGCCGCGGTCCTGGGCGTGCGGGCCGCCGGCCTGGAAGGCCATGCCGTAGGCCTGGCCGGTGGTGTGCATCACGGCCTGCGCGAACTCGTGCGAGCGGGCGTTGATCCGGGCCAGGATCTCCAGACAGACCGCGGCGCGGGCGGCCGGGCCGGCCTTCGCCCACGCGGGGCGGGCGGCCTCCAGCGCGGCCAGCAGCGCGTCCGGCTCGGCGTGCGGGTAGCCGATGCCCAGCTCGATGCCGTACGGGGAGGCCTCGCCGGTCACCGGCTCGCCGCCGTCGGGGTGGCCGGGCAGCTCGAACTCGCGGCCCAGCAGGGCGTCGAAGGCGGCCTTGCCGTCGGCGGCGGCGCTCTCGCCGTACGCCTTGGGGAACTCCGGGTACGGCGACCAGTAGTCGCGTGACCCGGCCGCGGCGACGGCGTGGTCGAGGGTGTCCTGGTGGCGGGCGATCAGTTCGTCGACCGGCTGGGGGGTCGCGGCGGCCATGGTGCGCTCCTCACGGGGGCGGGGCGGGACACAGCTCAGGGTAACCGAACGATCGGTCGGTGCAAGGGTTCTTCAAACCCCCGGTCCTCGTCGGTTGCGGAGACTTCTGTGCGGGCGCCGCTCGGGGTGCGGGCGGTCGGCGATCCCGGTGGGCTGCGCCTGCCTGTTCGACGGATTTCCGGCGGTGCCGCTCACGCCGAACCGGCCGGGCGCGAGCGGCGGTTCGGCGGTTTACGGGATGCCGAGCTGGAAGATGACGTAGCCCGCGTACCAGCCGGAGGAGAGGGCGGCGACGCCGAGGACGGTGGCGAGGTTGCGGAGGCGGACGCGGGCGAGGGCGACCGCGAGGGGGATCAGCAGCGGGAAGATCGGGAGGACGAAGCGGGACAGCGTGCCGAACATCTGCTGGCTGCCGAGCACCATCACCAGCGTGCCCAGGGTGTAGACGGCGAGCACCAGCGGTGGGCGCTTGGACATCAGGGACACCAGCAGGATCGGCAGGGAGAACAGCACCACGACCGCGATCAGGTCCTCGGTCGGGTACGCGAACAGGTAGTTGGTCTCGCCGCGCAGTACGTTGGTGGCCGCCCGCAGGGTGTAGCGGCCCCAGTCGAAGAAGTGCAGCCAGCCGCCGCGCTGCAGGGTGATGTAGCCGTCCAGGTGCCCCATCCGGTAGCCGACCCAGGCCAGGTAGCCCAGGCAGCCGATCGGGGGCAGCACGATCGCGGTGAGCGGTCCGACCACTCCGTCGCGGCGTTTCCACAGGGCGACGGCGGCGGCCAGCGCCACGCCGGCGATCAGCGGCACCGAACTCGGCCGGGCCAGGCCGGCCATGAAGGCCACCACGGCGGCGCTCAGCCAGTTGCGGTCGATGACGAAGAAGCAGGCCCAGGCGGCCAGCGCGACGAACACCGACTCCGAGTAGACCGCCCACTCCACGCCGGAGCCCGGGAACGCCGCCCACAGGCCGGCCGCGATCACGCCCGCCCGGTGGCCGTACAGCCGGGACACCACGGCGAAGATGCCGGCCGCGGCGACGAACGAGGCGACGATCGACACCAGCATGCCCGCGCCGTACAGGCCGAGGCCGGTGTTCGTCACCAGGCGGATCAGCCCCGGATACATCGGGAAGAACGCGGCGGAATTCTGCTTGATGGTGAAGAAACCCTGCTCCGGAATGAGCTGCGGGTCGTAGCCGAGCTGCGCGACCTTCTCGTACCAGAGGCCGTCCCAGGTGCCGAGCACATCCCAGGGGTGGACGCCGCCGCCGAAACGCGGGTCGGTGGTCCGGTAGTGGCCGCTGGTTTCCAGCAGCCACATGAAAGCGGCGAATCCGGCGAGTTTCACCGCGCCGTACAGGGCGAGCGCGGGGCCGAAACGGTGCGCGGCGGCGCGGAATCCGGAAGCCGTCGCGGAGCCGGGCTCGCGGTCGTCGGCGGTTTCCTCCGCCGGTTCCTCCGCCGGTTCCTCCGCCGGTTCGTCCGCCTCGACCGGGAGGTCGGCCTCGGTGGTGGTCGCGCTCTCGGTCGCGCTCTCGGCGGAGGTCGGTGGACGACCCGCCATCCCTTGCCGGACGACACCCACGGGCCGCCTCCATCCTGTGCCATTTCGGGCCGCCGGGGGCGGCGGTGCGGACAGTGTAAGGCTGCGTCAGGGCTGGCCAAAGGCCTTGCGGGGCGGGTGGGTCGGCCTCCGCGCGGCGCCGCCCGGGCCACCGGTGGAACCACTCCTGGTAGCGGCCGTACCAGCGGCGATCGGGCCGGTCGGCGGTACTGCCGGAGCAATGCGGGGAATTCCCGGGCGGAACCCGGCACGTATTGGCAAATGCGGCCGGACGTGACTCGCTATTCCTGATTTTTGCGCCGATTTCGGGCGGCCGGAACTCCCGGGCCGGGCGTTTCGACGGCGGGCCGGGAACCGTACCCCGGCTGACGGGGCGGAGCGGACGGGGCGATACTCGTTGCCATGGCCGAAAACCTCACGCGCGCCTCCTACACGGTCGAGTCGCTGCTCGCCGTCACGGTGCGGGTCTTCAACGAGCGCGGTTACGACGGCACCTCGATGGAGGACCTGTCCCGGGCCGCGGGGATCTCCAAGTCCTCGATCTACCACCACGTGCGCGGCAAGGAGGAGCTGCTGCGGCTGGCGGTCGGACGGGCGCTGGACGCGCTGTTCGCGATCCTGGAGGAGCCGGCGGCCGTCCGGGGCCGGCCGGTGGACCGGCTGGAGCACGTGGTGCGGCGGACCGCCGAGGTGCTGTTGGCCGAACTGCCGTACGTGACACTGCTGCTGAGGGTCCGCGGGAACACCGTGACCGAGCAGTGGGCGCTGGAGCGGCGCCGCGACTTCGACCACCGGGTCGCCGAACTGGTCCAACAGGCCGTCGACGCGGGCGAGTTGCGGGCGGACGTGGAACCGCGGCTGGCGACCCGGCTGCTGTTCGGCATGATCAACTCGGTGGTGGAGTGGTACCGCCCCGGCCAGCGCGGCGTGGAGGACCTGCCCGAGGCCGTGGTCCGGCTGGCCTTCGGCGGTCTGCGGGCCCGGTGAGCGCAGTCGATCCGGAGGAACCCGGGGCGCTGCGCGACCTGCTCACCTCGTGGGCTGCGCACCGGGACGAGCCGGTCGCCGTCGGCCGGGCTCAGGGGGCGTCCGAGGGGATGTGGTCGGTCTCCTCGAAGACCAGCATGGTGCGGGTGCCGAGCACCTGCGGGATCGACTGGATGCTGCCGAGCACCAGCTCGCGCAGCTCCCGGTTGTCGGCGGTGTGCACCAGCATCAGCACGTCGTAGTCGCCGCCGACCAGCGCGATGTGCGCGACCCCGGGCAGCTGCAGCAGCTGCTCGCGCACGGTGCGCCAGGAGTTCTGGACGATCCGCAGCGTCACGTACGCGGAGGCGGTCTGCCCGGCCCGCTCGTGGTCGATCCGGGCGGTGAAGCCGCGAATCACCCCGTCCTCGACCATCCTGGAGATCCGGGCGTAGGCGTTCGCCCGGGACACGTGCACCCGCTCGGCGACCGAGCGGATCGAGGCGCGACCGTCCTGCCGCAGCAGCCGCAGGATCGACCGGTCGACACGGTCGAGTCTGGACACCTGTTCAGCCGACATGGCCCCCCACCCCTCGCGATTGGACGTGCTGGCCCCAGCAGACCGCCCTTTCGGCCGACTGTCCACCGTCTTGGCGTGGATATGGTCAAGATGAACAGACGACCGAACAATCGGTAGGGAGCCCCCACCACCCCGGAGGTGCCCCACATGACCGTTCTGGACCACAGGGACCAGGCCGACCCCGACCTGGTGCCCGGCTGGCTGCCCGGCGCCACCGCGCCCCGCACCGACCCCGCCCCGCTGCTGCCGGACGCCGAACCGCTGCGTGTCCTGGGGACCCCCGCCGCGGACAAGGCCGACCCCGGCCTGCTGCGCGAGCTGTACCGCCGGCTGGTCGCCGGCCGCCGCTACAACCAGCAGGCCACCACCCTCACCAAGCAGGGCCGGCTCGCCGTCTATCCGGCGTCCACCGGCCAGGAGGCGTGCCAGATAGCCGCCGCCCTGGCGCTGCGCGAGGACGACTGGCTGTTCCCCTCCTACCGCGACACCCTCGCCGTGGTCGCCCGCGGCGTCGACCCGCTGCAGGCGCTGACCCTGCTGCGCGGCAACGCCCACACCGGCTACGACCCGCGCGCCACCCGCACCGCCCCGCTCTGCACCCCGCTGGCCACCCAGGTCCCGCACGCCGTCGGCCTCGCCCACGCCGCCCGGCTGGCCGGGGACGACACCGTCGCGCTGGCCCTGCTCGGCGACGGCGGCACCAGCGAGGGCGACTTCCACGAAGGCCTGAACTTCGCCGCCGTGCTGCACGCCCCCGTGGTCTTCCTGGTGCAGAACAACGGCTACGCGATCTCCGTCCCGCTTACCCGGCAGTCCGCCGCGCCGACCCTGGCTCACAAGGCGGTCGGCTACGGCATGCCCGGCCGGCTGGTCGACGGCAACGACGCCGCGGCCGTCCACCAGGTACTCACCGAGGCCGTCGAACGCGCCCGGAACGGCGGCGGCCCCACCCTGGTCGAGGCGCTCACCTACCGCGTCGAGGCGCACACCAACGCCGACGACGCGACCCGCTACCGGCAGGCCGACGAGGTCGCCGCCTGGCAGGCCCACGACCCGATCCGGCTGCTGGCGGACGCGCTGCGCGAACGCGACCTGCTGGACGACCAGTTGGTCGCCGAGGCCGCCGAGGAGGCGGAGGCACTGGCCGCCCGGATGCGCGCCGAGTTCCACGCCGACCCCGACCTCGACCCGATGTCGCTGTTCGCGCACGTCTACGCCGAACCCACCCAGCAGCTGCGCGAACAGGCCGCGCAGCTGGCCGCCGAGCTGGCCGCGGAGGCCGAGGTGCACACTCGATGACCACCGTCACCCGTGAACAGCACGGCCTGCGCACCGGCACCATGGCGCAGGCTCTGAACACCGCCCTGCGCGACGCGATGCGCGCCGACGCGTCCGTGCACGTGCTCGGCGAGGACGTCGGCGCCCTCGGCGGCGTCTTCCGGATCACCGACGGCCTGACCGCCGAATTCGGCGCCGACCGCTGCCTGGACACCCCGCTCGCCGAGGCCGGAATCCTCGGCACCGCCGTCGGCATGGCCATGTACGGGCTGCGCCCCGTCGTCGAGATGCAGTTCGACGCCTTCGCCTACCCGGCGCTGGAGCAGCTGTTCTCGCACGTCGCCAAGATGCGCAACCGCACCGCCGGCAAGCTCCCGCTGCCGATCACCGTCCGCGTCCCGTACGGCGGCGGCATCGGCGGCGTCGAGCACCACAGCGACGCCTCCGAGGCGTACTACGCGCACACCCCCGGCCTGCACGTGGTCACCCCCGCCACCGTCGCCGACGCGTACGGGCTGCTGCGGGAGTCGATCGCCTCGGACGACCCGGTGGTGTTCCTGGAGCCCAAGCGCCTGTACTGGGGCAAGTCCGAGTGGGACCCGGCGGCGGGCGTCGAACCGATCGGGAAGGCGGTGCTGCGCCGGCCCGGGACCTCCGCGGTGCTGATCAGCTACGGGCCGTCGCTGCCGGTCTGCCTGGAGGCCGCCGAGGCCGCGAAGGCCGAGGGCTGGGACCTGGCCGTACTGGACCTGCGCTCGCTGGTGCCGTTCGACGAGGCCACCGCCTGCGAGGTGGTGCGCTCGCTCGGCCGGGCCGTGGTCGTGCACGAGGCCACCGGCTTCGGCGGGGCCGGCGCGGAGATCGCCGCCCGGCTGACCGAGAAGTGCTTCCACCACCTGGCCGCGCCGGTGCTGCGGGTCACCGGGTTCGACATCCCGTACCCGCCGCCGATGCTGGAGCACCACCACCTGCCCGGGGTGGACCGGATCCTGGACGCGGTCGCCCGGCTGCAGTGGGAGGAGTGATGGCGATGCCGGTGGTCCGCGAGTTCACGCTGCCCGACCTCGGTGAGGGACTCACCGGGGCCGAGGTGGTGCGCTGGATGGTCGAGGTCGGCGAGGTGATCGCCGTGGACCAGCCGGTGGTGGAGGTGGAGACCGCCAAGGCGGTGGTCGAGGTGCCCTGCCCGTACGGCGGCGTGGTCACCGCGCGGTTCGGCGAGGTCGGGCAGGAGGTGCCGGTCGGCGCGCCGCTGGTCACCGTGGCCGTCGCGCCCGGGCAGGTGTCCGAGGACGTCGCGCCCGAGCCCGAGGTGGAACGGCCGCTGGTCGGCTACGGCGTGGCCGAGACCCGCCGGGCCGGCCGCCGCCGGGTCGTGCCGGGCGGCGCCGCGGCGCCTGCCTTTCCGGTCGCTCCCGTGGTGGCACCGCCCGCGCCGTCCGCCCCGGCGGTGTCGTCCGCCCCGGCGGTGCTGGCGGTGATCTCGCCGCTGGTGCGCCGGATCGCCCGCGAGCACGGGCTCGACCTGGCGCGGGTGGCCGGCAGCGGTCCCGAGGGGCTGATCACCCGGCGGGACGTCGAGCGGGCGATCGAACGGGCAGGGGCCGTCGAGCCGGCAGCGGTCGAGCCGGCAGCGGTCGGGGCGGCGGAGGTTCCGCGTGGAACCGACGACGAGCTGGTCCCGCTGCGCGGACTGCGCCGCACCGTCGCGGAGAAGCTCACCCGCAGCCACCGGGAGATCCCGGCGGCAACCTGCTGGGTGGACGCCGATGCGACCGAACTGATGGCACTGCGCGCCCAGTTGAACCAGGTGCCGGGCCCGAAGGTGAGCGTGCTGGCGCTGCTGGCGCGGATCTGCCTGGCCGGCCTGGAGCGCTTCCCCGAGCTCAACTCCAGCGTCGAGGGCGACGCCGTCCGCCGGCACCGCGCCGTCCACCTGGGCTTCGCGGCGCAGGGGCAGCGCGGGCTGCTGGTGCCGGTGGTGCGGGACGCCCAACTGCTGGGCACCGAACGGCTGTCGGTGGAGCTGGCCCGGCTGACCGAGGCGGCCCGGGCCGGGTCGCTGGGCCCGGCCGAGCTGACCGGCGGGACGTTCACGCTGAACAACTACGGCGTGTTCGGGGTGGACGGCTCCACGCCGATCCTCAACCACCCGGAGGCGGCGATGCTCGGGGTGGGCCGGATCACCCCGAAACCGTGGGTGCACGAAGGGCAGTTGGCGGTCCGTCAGGTCACCCAGCTGTCGTTCACCTTCGACCACCGGGTCTGCGACGGAGGCACCGCGGGCGGGTTCCTGCGGTTCGTCGCGGACTGCGTGGAGCGCCCGGGGATGCTGCTGCGGGGGCTGTGAGCCCGGTTCGGGTGCGGAGCGCCCGGTGCGCGCCGCACCCGGGCGGGGAAGGGTAGCGGTCCGAGGGTCCGGTTGTCCGGATTTTGCCGGAATTGCCTGATCTGCTGTGCGGCCGGTGGCACTGTGCTGACGGCGTCAGCAGATCGGTCGACCGGAAGCAGAACGATTCCCTTGGCTACTCGTCAGCTCGCACTCGACACCAGGCCGCTCACCCCCGTGCCGGCCGTCCCGGCGAAGCCCACCCGGCCGCCGACGGTGCCCGCGCCGCCGGCCCCCGCGCCGCCCTCGCCCGCCGCGGTCGAGTCGCTGTTCCGGCCGACCCGGACGCCCAACTGGGTCGGCCCGGGCGACCGTTGGTCCCGGGCGTGGGGAATGCCCGGCCCGGGGCCCGCCCCGGTGCAGCCGGTCGGCGCGGTGCGGCCGGTCGCGCCCGTGGAGCCGCCGGACGCGGCGGAGCTGGCGTCGATCCGGGCGGTGCTGGCGGCCGTGCAGCCGGTCGCGGACCGGACGATGGCGCAGTTCCACGCGCTGATGTTCCTGCGCCACCCGGAGCTGCGGGCGGTGTTCCCGGCCGCCATGGACGAGCAGCGCCAACTGCTGTTCCGGGCCCTGCAGGAGTGCGTCCGGCACGGCGACGACCCGGCCGCGCTGCGCGCCCACCTGGTGCCGCTGGGCCGCCGCCACCACACCTACGGCGCGCTGCCCGGGTACTACGCCTCGGCCGAGGAGTGCCTGGTGCAGGCGCTGGCCCGGTACGGCGGCGACGCCTGGGACGAACGGGCCGAGGCGGCCTGGCGGCGGCTGCTGGCGCTGGTGTCGCGGCTGCTGGTCGAGGGCCTGGAGGAGACGCGGGCCACCCCCGCGTGGTGGCAGGCCGAGGTGGTCGGGCACCGGCAGGCCGCCGACGACGTCGCGGTGCTGACGCTCCGCCCCGACCAGGCGTACCCGTACCGGGCCGGGCAGTACGCGGCGGTGGAGACGCCCTGGTGGCCGCGGGTCTGGCGGCCCTACTCGTTCGGGTCGGCGCCGCGTGCGGACGGGCTGCTGACGCTGCACGTCAAGGCCGTTCCGGCGGGCTGGGTGAGCAACGCCCTGGTGCACCGGGCGCGGCCGGGCGACGTGCTGCGGCTGGGCCCGGCGGAGGGCGGCATGACGGTGAACCACAGCTCGGGGGAGAACCTGCTCTGCCTGGGCGGCGGCACCGGCATCGGGCCGATCGCCGCCCTGGTCGAGGAGGTCGCCGCGCACGGGCCGGGCGGCCGCCGGGTCGAGGTGTTCTACGGCGCGCGCCGGGCCGCCGGGCTGTACCGGCTCCCCGAACTGCGCGAACTGGCCGTCCGGCACCCCTGGTTGACCGTCCGGGCGGTGCTCTCCGAGGGCGGCGGCGCGGACGGGACGCCGGCCGGCGAGCTCCCCGACGTGGTCGCCCGGTACGCCCCGTGGCACGGCTACGCGGCGTACCTGAGCGGCCCGGAGGCGATGGTCCGCGCCGGAGCGGCCGCGCTGCGCCGCTGCGGGATGCCGGCCGACGCCGTCCGGCACGACCTGGCGGGGGACTAGCTCAGGTCTTCGGCGAGCAGGGCCCGGATGCCTTCGATGTTGGCGGCGAGGTAGGCGCGGAGGCTGGGCGGGACCACGTTGACCGAGGTCACGCCCTCGCGGGTGAACGGCACCCGGACGATCGCGTACTCGCCGTTCGGCTGCTCCACCTCGGGGCCGTGGCGGCGGGACGGGTCGAAGTCGGTGAGCCGGCAGACGAAGAAGTGCTGCACCTTCACGCCGTGCGGGTGGGCGGGCGTCCCGTCCTCGTGGTGGGAGTGCGCGACGGTGTCGACGAAGGCGGGCACCACGTCGGTGATCTTCGCGCCGAGTTCCTCGTCCACCTCGCGGTGCAGGGCGTCGATCACGCTGGCGTCGGAGGACTCGACGCCGCCGCCGGGGGTGATCCAGTACGGGTGCGGGGAGCCGGGGCGGACCCGGCGGATCAGCACCAGCGAGGCGGGGGCGTGCGGGGCGGCCGGATCGAACTCCAGCAGGATCGCGCGGGCGGTGCGCTTGACGACAGGACGGACCGGGCCCGACATGGCTCCCACCTCCGGTGGCGCGTGCGTTGTGCGGGAGAGTCTCCCGCGTGCCGGTGGGTACGAAACCCGCACGCGGGAACGGATCGGAGGAGTCCGTTCCGCCGACCTCCCCCCTCGTCACCATCATGCGCCGCCCCGGTGGGGCGGTTCGTTCACCATTTGAAAAAGCACACCTTGTCCACATCGCCGTCAAACCAGGACGATGAGGTCGAACAGGGAATCCGGGGACAAAGAACCGACAGCCATCCGATAGATGCCCGACCCCACCGCTCGACCCTCGGCGTGCCGGGCGGGCAGAACGAGAGGTACTGGCGCATGCACAGCACGGTCCGAGCCCATATGGCGATGCACCTCGTGGTGTCGAGCGAGCTCTCCTTCCGAATCGCGGTCGACCTGGACTACGACGGCGGCGACCCGTTCGCCGTCCGGCTCACGTTCCATCTGCCCGGCGACGAACCGGTCACCTGGGTCTTCGCGCGCGAACTGCTGGTCGACGGGATCGGCCGGGCCAGCGGCGAGGGCGACGTGCACATCCACCCCGTCGGCGAGGACCTCTCCCAGGTCGACCTGGTGCTGCGCTCCCCCGACGGCGACGCCCGGATGCGGGCCGCAGCCCCGCCACTCCTCGCCTTCCTCGCCCGTACCGACCTGGTGGTGCCGATGGGCCAGGAGACCGCCGCCGGCGACCTCGCCCAGGAGCTGGCCGGCATCCTGTCCGCCACCGGTCGCGAGAGCTGACACCGCACTGCCGGTAGCGCGACCGGCCGTCCGACAGCCGCAGGGAGCTGTCCGACGGCCGGTCGGTCGCCGCCTGCACCTGGCCTCAGTCGTCGTCGCCGAAGGCCAGGTGCAGGCCCCAGGAGACCAGGCTGATGATCAGCGAGCCGAGCAGGGCCGCCCAGAAGCCCTCCACGTGGAAGTCCAGGTTCAGCCGGTCCGACGCCCAGGACGTCAGCCAGAGCATCAGGGCGTTGATCACGAAGGTGACCAGGCCCAGCGTGAGGATGAACAGCGGCAGCGAGAACAGCTTCACCAGCGGCTTGACGGAGAAGTTCACCACACCGAAGACGAGTGCCACCGCGAGCACGGTGACCGTCTTGTGCTGCCAGTCGCCGCCCGCCAGCGTGATCCCATTGACGATCCAGGCGGCGATCCAGATCGCCACCGCGTTGATGAGCGTTTTGATCACGAAATTCTTCATGCTGCGGATGGTGGCAGGCCCGCGCGTCGTGCGGAAGCTCCCCCGAACAACCGTGATGCGGAGTGTTGTTGAATGGGCCCGGACCGGGAGAGGAGCCGTGCCCCGATGAAGCTGTTCCGGCTGGACGAACTCGACGCCGAACGCGCCGCCGGCGACGGCGCGTACCTGCGCTTCCTGAAGCAGCCGACGATGTCCGCCGGCCTGTACGCGCTCTCCCCCGGCGACACCGACCCGCAGACCCCGCACGCCCAGGACGAGATCTACCTGGTGGTCAGCGGCCGGGCCGAGCTGACCGTCGGCCGGGAGACCGCGACCGTCGCGCGCGGCAGCGTGGTGTTCGTCCCCGCCGGGACGGAGCACCGCTTCCACCACATCACCGAGGAACTGCGGGTACTGGTGGTGTTCTCCCCGCCGGAGGACTGACCGTGCCGCGCACCGCACTTGAGCATTCGAACGAGGAGCAGCCAGTGACACTCACCGACGAACTGTGGGCGGCCGTCGAGCCGATCTACGGCCGCATCCTCGACCACCCGTTCCTGGCCGGCCTGACCGACGGCACCCTGCCGCGCACCGCGTTCCGCCACTTCGTCGTCCAGGACTCGCACTACCTGCGCGACTACGCCCGGGCGCTCGCGGTGTGCGCCGCCAAGGCCCCCGGCGAGGACGAGGTGCTGGCCTTCTGCAACGACGCGGTCGGCGCGATCGCCGCCGAACAGGAGATGCACGCCGACTTCCTGCACGCCTTCGGCGAGGACGGCGCGGCCGCGGCCGCCGAACCCGTGCTCCCCACCACCCGCGCCTACACCAGCTACCTGCTGGCCACCGTCTACGGCGGCTCCTTCGCGGAGGCGCTCGGCGCGGTGCTGCCCTGCTACTGGATCTACGCCCGGGTCGGCGAGGAACTGCTGCGCCGCTCCTCCCCCGACCCGCTGTACGCCAAGTGGATCGCCGCGTACGGCGGCGAGGAGTTCCAGGCCGTGGTGCGCCGCGTCCTGGAACTCACCGACCGCATCGGCGAGGACCTCTCGGCGGGCGAACGGCGGCGCGTGATCGAGCACTTCACCACCACCTCGCGGTACGAGTGGATGTTCTGGGACGCCGCCTGGCAGGGCGAGACCTGGCCGGTCTGACCTTGACCCTGAGGGTTCTCCCGGGCCGGGGCTCAGGGATGGATCTCCGGGTTCTCTCCGGGCCGGGAAACCTCGATTCACCCGTCCGGGCGACCTACGATCGAAGTGTCGAGATCGAGGGAGCGGGAACGCAGCCGGAACCACCGGCACCGAGCCCGAGGGGAGAAGGTACGGACATGGCTGAGTTCTGGAAGTCGCTGCCCTCGTGGGTGCGCAACATCGTCGTCCCGATCGTCCTGCTGGTGATCGCCTGGAAGATCTTCTGGACCATTGTCGGCGCGGTGCTGGGAGCGATCGGCTTCGCGGTCAACGTCCTGGTGCTGGTCGGCATCGCGGCCGCAGTGGTGATCCTGATCAAGAAGGCCGCCAAGAACTAGGCTCTGTCTCGTA